>CAWHHO010000006.1:0-739109 GCA_963829135.1 uncultured Alphaproteobacteria bacterium
GGGACCTAAGTAAGACGCCTGCACGCACGCTTGACAGTCCGACCGGGACACTTGAACCCGACCGCCGCGGCTTGCGGTTCTTCGGAGTATCGGCCAACTGGCCAGGCTTCGTACTTATGGCGGTGGGTGCTCTCATGATGCTCTGGGCGTTATTTTAGAACACTATGCTAGCGTGCGCCTGTGCGCCTTATAAAAAGCCGCCCGCGGTTTTGGCTTTGCGTCCCTGCTTCACGGCCTGCTGAACAGGATTCGATCAGCGTTTAGTCGCGTCCTCGATCAGCTTCAGGAGACGAGCCAGATGGCCTGGTATGTCGGCCTGCACAGTTAAACCCGTGAGTGTGTCGACGTAACGTCGCATCTCTACGCTACGCGCTTGTCGCACAAATTCGCCGCCAAAGGGGTCGGTTCTGGAAAGATGTTCGCCGCTCATGTCTTCATTCCTACACTCCCTCGGTCGGTGAACTTCCGCGTACAGGGATCGTTCCCGCGTCCTTTGTGGGGGTTTTGACGAGCGTGTCAGGCTGCTCACTACCGATAGTTCTCGCTGAGCAGCTGCCTGTCGGCATGGCATGGATCATTGCATGAGCGCCCCAGTCCGTACGAGTGGATGCGGTTATCGTGACAACCACCGAGGTGAAGCCGCTCGACCGTAGGGGGCGACCTCAGTGCTTCGCGCGTATTTTGCGATTAGTGAGCCTCTGGTTCCGTTCATCCGCGGCGATTTTCGGATTTCCCCCATTTGGAGTCTGTTGGATGAAAGTGCCCTGTTCGATGAGGTAAACGGAACGCTGGGCATGTTTGACGATACAGATTGGCGCGGTCTTTCCGGCCAAGCCAAGAAGGCTCTGCGCATATTCTCTCGGGTCGCAATAGACTTCAAACCTTGGCGAAAGCGGCGGGGTGGGGCAGGGCGGCGTCGGATGTTTGTTGCTCGAAAAAATATCGCAGTCGAAGGCGATTTGTCGAGGCACGGGCGAACTTTTAAGATTACCAAAGGGTGGCTTGCAGTCGAATGGCTCAACGCTCAACACATGCGGATCAACTATCGGACGTAGTGTTGTCCGTGTTTGGATCGGGACGAAGTACTCTGCGCGGGGCCCAGGCGGCCCGCCGTCTGGATTTGTCAACCGAGAGTGACGGGCCTTGGGACCCGCCGCCTAGTCAGGGTGGGACACACGGCGACGGGCCAGCGCCAAGTGCTAAGAGGGGATTTCACGAGGCGCTCACTATCCCAACAGATGCGCCGCCTGCCTGTTCCTACCTCGCGGTTATGTGATCTTTCAGCTCACCTGAGATTGTCGTACCGAGCAGCGCAGCGATCATACATATTCACGTTGTGCAGTTTTGTGCATCCGTGGCGTGAAGCGATATCGTCCTTAAGCTGCGGCAAGGGCCGGTCTCCACCCGCTTCAACAGTTCATCCCTGTCGCACTTGGCCCGCATGCCGCACTTGTCGCAGGCTACGATGACCTTTGGCTGGGGATAGCGCGACAGGAGTACTGCGCCTCTAGGAGTATTCGTCATCATGGTAGGAAAAGCCAACTCGGCCCGACATGCAAGGAAAATGTTCCTGCTTCGTTCCTAGGGGGCCTGTGCAGGATATTAAGACCGGTCTGAGCGCGAGCTTTTACATGTCGCACGAATGAGCCGAATGTGAGTGCCGAAAGCAAGGCACTCGCGCAAGGCTGGGAACCAACTCCCTGCATCCTGTGTTGGTGACGAGATGCGGGACTCATCACATGGCAAAGGAAGCAGCAGGGTCTCTAGGCGAGGGCGACACCGTTAGCCTGACCGGCGAGGTTGTGCTCATGTCGGTCATTCATGGTAGTTTTGGCAAGCCCGAAAGCCGCCGTTGAGTTACACCCGGCAACCTGAGGTGTTATCTTCCAGCATCGGACTGAGGAATCGTTGACAGCGTTTTCTCGCCAGTTCAGTCTCGCGTCGGGCAAAAAGGGAGCGTGACCACCCGGTGAGCATACCGGCGAAGGGAGGACATCATGTTCAGATTTGTATCCGCAATTTTAGCGGGCACTGTAATATCCTATGTATCATTGCTGCCCGCTACTGCCCAAAACTCGACAGAGTGGATTGGCACCTGGACCGCGAGCCCGCAGCCAGCTTGGCAGGCTGACTTTCCGCTTCCGCTGGGGTTTCCCAGCAACTATTTCCGCAGCACCATCCGGCAGGTCGCGCGCGTCAGCATAGGCGGCGAAAAAGTGCGTATCATCCTCTCCAACGAGTACGGCACACAACCGCTCAAGGTTGGTGCCGCACGTGTCGCCATCGTCACCGACGGAGCGGCGATCAAGCCGAAGTCCGACCGCGTCCTGACTTTCGGCGGCGAAAACTCGATCATCATTCCCCCAGGAGCTCCGGCCATCAGCGATCCCGTTGATCTGAAGGTCGCGCCGCTTTCGGAACTCGCCGTCAGCCTATACTTTCCCGAAAGTGCCGCTGCCACGACCATGCACTGGGATGGCCATCAGACCGCCTATGTCGCGGCCGGCGACAAGACCGGCGAGGCCAATTTAAAAGCGAACTCAACGCAGATCCAGCGCGTATTCCTGTCAGGCATAATGGTTGACGCAGCAGATGACGCGCGTGCTGTGGTCCTTTTCGGCAACTCCATCACCGACGGAGACGGCTCCACCATCGACGGCAACGACCGCTGGCCTGACACGCTAGCCAAGCGGCTGCAAGAGGCAGGCGGGGCTCCTGTGGCTGTGCTCAACCAGGGGATCTCCGGGGCAAAGATCCTGTCGGATCGGATGGGCGTTAACGCGCTTGCTCGCTTTGATCGCGATGTGCTCAATCAGCCGCGAGCCGACACGGTCGTGCTGATGATGGGCATCAATGATATCGGCTGGCCGGGAACCGGCCTTGCGCCGTCAGAGACCAGCCCACAGCCGAGCAGATCATCGCCGGCTACAAACAGTTGATCGCACGCGCTCATGCCGACGGCATGCGCATAGTTGGCGCTACCCTGACACCATTCGGCGACGCTTTCGCCGGCTCGCCGTTCGAAGGATACTACAGCGACGACAAAGAGAAGATCCGTCTGGCCGTGAACGACTTTATCCGTTCGGGAGCCTTTGACGCCGTCATCGATTTCGACAAGGTAGTAGTCGACCCGGCAAAGCCCGGTCACATTAAAGCGGAGTTCGACAAAGGCGACCACCTACACCCCAATGCGGCAGGCTACAACGCCATGGCCGCAGCTATCGACCTCGGCGTGCTGTCCGCTCCATAGACTGGGTAAAACCTTCGAGTATCCCGAGGCGTCGCCAGTTTCGCGCCTCGGGCCGCTCAAACCACACGCAATACCTTGCGGGGACCAATGCCCGATCATGGCAACGCTACTTTAAACACAGCGGCACTGTTAGAACGTGCGCGAGAGTTCACCGATCGGTGCCGATGGTCCAGGCAACAATTGCTCACCTATCAAGCCGACCAATTGCAGACTGCACTGAGCATGCCGTGAACTCATCATCGTATTACCGAGAAACGCTTGGCGCGCCGGTCGAAAACGGTGCTCCGCTCGCCACGTTACCTATCCTTACCAAACGAACTCTGATCGAGAACTATAAGCGTATTGTGACCGACCCTCGCGTCGACTGGAACGCCGTAGAGCAACATCTCGACGGCACCGCGCCCGGCACTCTCTTGTTCGACCGCTACCGCGTGTTTGCAACAGGCGGTACGACCGGGGAGCGTGGCCTGTTTCTCTACGATGACGACGCCTGGATGGCCGTTGTGTCAAATGCGCTGCGTTTTCAAAAATTCCTGGGCATTGACGAGCATACCCGCCTCGTAAGTGTATTCGCATCCTCGCCTATTCATCTCTCCTACCGCATTTCGGCGGAGCTGAGGTCGGTGCGCCGTTCCGCGCCAAAACTCAACGTTCTCATGCCGATTGCGGAGATCGTAGAAGCCCTCAACGCTTACCAACCGGAAGTGCTGGCTACATACCCATCGTTCGTCCGAACTCTCGCCTCTGAACAATTGGCTGGCAGACTTGCCATCAACCCTCGGCTTTTCCGAACAAGCGCGGAGACCCTAACGGAGGACGTACGCGCACTCGCAGAGAGCGTTTTCAAAGCGAAGGTAGTCAATAGCTACTCGTGCACGGAGGCCGGCTTCATTGGCCTCAATTGTGCTGAGAGCGATGGCATTCATATAGCGGAAGACCTGTTCGTATTGGAGGTCGTAGACGAGGAAAATCAACCCGTGCCCGACGGCACTCAGGGCGCCAAGCTGCTTCTTACGACGCTTACCAATAGGACGCTGCCGCTCGTTCGCTACGAAATATCGGACTTGGTTACAAAGGCCACAGGGCCTTGCAGCTGTGGGCTGCCTTTCTGGCGTCTCGCCTCGATAGAAGGCCGCAGGGAGGAGCTTCTGGAGTTTCTAAAGAACGATGGGACTATCGCTAGGGTTCATGCGCTGCGCTTGCGAACACCAATCCTCAAAATTCCAGGAGTGCGGCAGGTCCAGTTCGCACAGCTATCAAACGGCGTGGAAGTGATTTCAGCCGTAGCGCCCGAGGCGAATGTCGATGAACTAAAGTCGCGCATCGAGCTGGCTACTACGGATGCGCTGAAGGACTACGATCCTGCCGAGAACACAATACTTGTCACGGTCGTCGATCGCGTAGAGCGATTAGGCGTTGGTGCCAAGGAGAAGTTGGTCGTCACTCGCACAGAAAATCAACGGCCGTAGAGCTGGCACCATCGTGGTCGCCGAAACACGTCGACGAGACAATGCACGGGCGGGTGACCCGCCTATGCAGGCCGCCTGAAACCGGTGTCGGCAGATTTCGATCTAGACGGCCACGCATCCGTCTCATACTCATCCAAGGGATTTGCAACTAATCCACCTCGCAATTCAGACGCTGCATTTTCAGGTGAGGGTCAACGGGAGGTTAGAGTGTCCGCACTGCGCCTCACCCACGACGATGGCAAGGTGACCATCCGAGTACAGGGGTACGAATATCCACTTACCATCCGGGCTGAGCACCTGAGCCTCATCGCCAAGCGCGATAAAAGGTAATGGGCGAGCTTAACGAAGGACTGCAGCCCGTCCGAGTTGAGCACGTGGATGGACACTGGGTGGTCTTCGTAGTTGAAGATGGGCAAACATTTCAGCACAATTTCGAAGCTCGCGAGTTTGCCGACAACTTCGCTGCCGGCCAGCGCTTCCGACTTATGCAGAAGCGGGAAGTCATCGGCGTAGTGAACTCTAGCAGCTGAGCGCATCAGATTTCTTGTTCACTCGTCGGGCGGCCCAGCCGAGCGTGGTTCGGGAATAAGGTCAGGAAGACAGTCGACGGGTGACCACTATGGGGATTGGCAAACGACAGCATGCTCTGCTCCGAGGTTCACACCTGCCGTGCGAGCTCCTTCTGCACGGTCGCCTTGCTGAATCCGACTTGAGCCGCAATCTTGCGGATGCTGAGGCCCTTGTCAGAACGCAGCGTCCTGATCTCGTCCTTGATCGCCGGCGTGACCAATGCCGGGCGTCCTCCGGTCTTTCCAAGCGCCTTCGCTTTTGCAATGCCTTCCATCTGCCGTTCCTTGCGCAGGGCCGTCTCGAACTCTGCGATCGAGGCCAGAATGCCAAAGACCAGCTTTCCAGTTCGGGTGGTTGTGTCGAGTGACGCATCATCCAGAACGCGAAAGCCCACGCCCTTGCTTTGAAGCGTCTCCACGATCTGATGAAGGTGTGCTGCCGAGCGGGCAAGGCGATCAAGCTTCGTCACCACCACCACGTCGCCTTCGCGGGCAAACTCCAGACACTTCGCCAACTCGGGCCGATCCCGATCGAGACCTGACTGTTTCTCGCTGAAGAGCTTCTCCGCCCCCGCCGCCTTCAACTTGTCGATTTGCACATCGTGGTCCTGACCAGTCGAACTGACGCGAGCGTATCCGATAAGCATATTCGTACCCATTTGCTTTAGGCATCACCAGACACACCATTAATGTACGCTAAGGGTACGGTAAATTCTCGCATGTCCACTAAGTACACTTTGTGGACACAAGTTCGCGCGCAACTCGTCCTTCAACGACTATCAGGCAGCGTAGAGATGGACGCGATCGCGGCCGGCAAGTTTAGCAGCGTAAAGTGCGCTGTCGGCGCGTGAATAGAGGTCATTCACATTGTCGCCGGCACAAGCCTCTGCGACACCAGCCGAGAAAGTGTAGCCAAAGTCCGGCCATTGCTTCAGCGGTCGCGATTTGCGGATCGCTGAAAGCATGCGTTCCATGACCAGTTCTGCTACCTGGGATGTTGCCTGCGGCAGGACCAACACGAACTCTTCGCCTCCAACACGGCCAAAGCAATCCGCCCTCCGCACCAACCTTTGAATCTGTTCGGAAAAATCACGCAGTATTGTGTCGCCAGCCTGATGGCCGAACCGGTCGTTTATATATTTGAAGTTATCGAGGTCGAGGACGCAAACGCACCCCAAACTATCGCCTGATGTCGCCGACTGGGCCAACAGATCCTCTATCCTTGCCGTGACGAAGCGGCGGTTGGCCACACCGGTCAGCTCATCTGTCTGGGCTGCCTTCATGGCGTTGTCACGGTCTTGGCGAAGTGCGCGGCCTTTCTCCCGTAACTTCGTGACATCGGTGGCAATGCAAAGCATCCAACCATCAGACCGAACGGCTTCGGTCATCCAAAGCCATCGACCATCGTGCAGATTGGTCTCAAACGCTCTAAAGCCAATCTTTCCGCGGCGCGAAAGCGTCAATGCAGCCAGTTCTCAAAATCCGGCGCTGAGATAACCGTTCCTCGCCCAGCAGTAAAATTTCGGCGCATGAGCTCGGCCCATAGCGGTTCTTCATCTACATCCAAACAAAAAGCTGAACGAAACGCGGGGTTGGCATACCGAAGACGGTCAAAACTGTCATATGCCGCAACGAGTGTCGCGGTGTGCTCGAACAACCCGAGGAGTTCGGCGCGCAAGTCCCCCATTCAGTCGCTTCTGCGATTTGAGGGTCTGCCGATGGTTGGCGGAATGTAGACGGACACGCTTTGGCTGGTTATTTCTGCTGCCTCAAGCGCGTGAACCGCATTTTGAGCTTGGTCCCTATCATCAAAAAGACCGCTGACTGTTATCATCCCGGCTCTCCAGCTTCTCGCTGTCTAACCGATCATAAAGTACGACTGTCACCGTTGCAACTTGCAGGCCTGGGGACATGCGCGGGAACCATCCTACTGTTTCGCCATTCCGAAGCTATGGAGGTGTGCCATGCCGAAGAAAAATGAACCTCATGACGGAAAGCCGGGAACCACTGATCAGTGGCCTCGGTGGGAGGGCCCTGAGGCGAACCGACCGCGCGGATATCTACCTGCAAAGGATGATCCCGAAACGGACGAGGACGCTGCTGGTGGACTCTGCAGGACCCGGAAAAAAGCGACTTATCCGACGCTCTCAAGAAGAAAAACCCGCCAAGAAAGCCCACTTAAAAACCTGAAATGACTGCTCCGGGATCATCCCTCGATTTGTCACGATTACAGGCGGATGTCAGTGAGACGCGATACGGTAAGCATGTGACGCACCTCCAGCCTCGGATTTGGGCGGTAAGATACGACTCGCTGCCCCCGGAATACTCCTCGTTAACTGCATGCAGCTGAGGAGAGCTGTGAAAGTCGGGGACTGTCGCATCTCTATAGGGCTACATCCAATGTGGCGGCGATGTAGAAATGTCGCTCGCTCTGCAAAGTAGAAATGTCGCATCTGGGGCTTCAGAGTGTAAGGCGCAGCGAGTTAGGCATGCGACGGTGAGGCGCTTCTTGGCGCAGACGAGAGCGCCCGTTCGGGCGTAAGCGGGTCGGGGTTGCGCAGCCCGATCGGGTGCGTTCCAGTAGGCGCCCTCGGCTTTAGCTTTGAGAGCCGCTTCACTCGGCAGCGGCCAACCGCGCCAATGCCTGTTCTCGCCGTGCAATGACAGCCGGATCGTTCATGAAATCCGTCCTGCGGCCCGGTTTCGTCCGCGCTTCTTGTAGCCGGTCTTCTCGCTGTTGGTCTTCACTTCGGCGGCGGCCGGCCTGGTCCTGCTGCTCCTTGATATAAGCC
This sequence comes from uncultured Alphaproteobacteria bacterium, assembly GCA_963829135.1. Taxonomy (GTDB): domain Bacteria; phylum Pseudomonadota; class Alphaproteobacteria; order Rhizobiales; family Rhizobiaceae; genus Kumtagia. The sequence continues at coordinate 8,081 of CAWHHO010000006.1, forward strand.
AGGACTTCGCCGAGCCGCTTGTTCTCGGTGATCGCCGCATGGGTCACCCGCTGGTCCTTGTCGAACACCGTGTAGGGCAGGGAATGGCCCTTCCAGCGCACCTCCAGCCGGCCATCGGCGAAGGCGTAGGTCTCGACGTAGTGGCCGACCAGCCCGCGCGTCATCTCGTTCTCCTCCAGCATGATCCGCTTGCGCTCGTAGGAGAACGTCAGCTGCTGGTCCGACATAGCGCTGCTCGCGCTTGCACAGGATCGTCCGCAGCCGGTCCGGCGCAACGTTCAGCGGCCGATGCAGATCGTCCGGCGGGCAGGGACCAATGGCGAACCGGGCATTGAAGCGGCCATGAAGCCCGGCAGGAACGCATTGCCAGTCTCGATGTCCGATATCCCGGCCAGCCGCAGTTCCTTGACCAGCCGATCCTGCAGCGTCCGGTTGACCCGCTCGACCCGGCCCTTGGCCTGGCTCGAATTGGCGCACAGGATCTCGATGTTGAGCTCCGCAAAGCGCCCGGCCGAACTGGGTCATGCCCTGGCCGCCCTTGGCATCCTTCCTGGCCACCCGGAACACCGAATGCTTGTCGGAGTAGAAGGCGACCGGGCAGCCATGATGCCTTCAGATAGAGCTCCAGGGCCTCGAAATAGCTGAAGGCGCTTTCCGAGCGCACGAAGCGCAAGCTGCATCAGCCTGCCGGTCGCATCGTCGATGAAGACCAGCAGCGTGCACGGATCGCCCCGATCCTCGAACCAGCGATGCTCGCTGCCGTCGATCTGCACCAGCTCGCCATAGGCCTCGCGCCGCAACCGCGGCTGATGAAACGTCCGGCGCTGCTTGCGCGACAGCCACAGGCCGGCTTCCGCCATCCAGTTGCGCAACGTCTCGCGCGACACCGCAGGCCATGCGCTCGGCCAGCTTCTCGGCCGCCAGGGTCGGCCCGAAATCGGCATAGCGTTCGCGAACCAACGTCACGGCGTAATCCCGAACGCCGTCGCTGATCCGGTTGTTCGACGGCCGGCCGCGACGCCTTGTGCCGGATCGATGCCGCGCCGCCGGTGCTGATACGCTCCAGCAGACGCGGACCTGGCGCGTCGCTCAGATCCAGCACATGCGCCGCCGACACCACCGTCATGCGGCCGCTCCAAAACCTTCGACAGAACCTCGATCCGCTGCAGATCGCGCTCGCTCATCGCAATCAGTCCCAACCGCAGTCTCCCATGCCATCGAGTCAAAACGCACAGGGGAGTGTGACATTCCTACTTTGCAGAAACAGGACATTTTAACTTTGCGCCAATAAGCAAAAGTCGCATAAGATAGCTTATGGAACTAAGCTATTGATTTTGTTAATGTAATACATCAAGACCGGCCAGTCCAGTATTTTTCCTGGATCTTCACCAAATTGGAACTGCTAACGGTATATCGCGCCGCTAGCCCCGCATTTCGTTTGGGTACCCACGCCGATTGCCAGGGCAAGACTGTGCATAAGACTCGATCAACTGATAGTTGACTGCTTGTGGCCGCAAGCGGAATGGCAGCTTTGGGTGTCTGTCGGGCAAAAGCGGAAGTTCAATAGGTTGACCGCGAAAGGATCACCTGCCCTTGCCTCTCGATGCATATCTGTGGGACTTGCCACGTTGGCCTCAGCGGCTAAATCTGGCGCACGCTCTGGAACTGACCGTTTGGCCCAAAATTGCACTGGAATGTGCCTGCGACTTCACCGGTTACCGTCGAATTCCAGGTTCCGCGAACTCTCGTTCCACTTGCGGTTTTTACCGGGTAATCGGTCGACATGTTTTCCAAAGCCGGACCAAGCTGCTGCGATGCTTGGGAGCGGCAAAAGTCAGCCATCTCCCCAGCAGCAAGACGCTGGCTGGGTGAGGGCGAGGGAACATTCGACTGTCCCGCACTCTGACACCCGGACAGGGCCAAAAATACAATGGCAGCACTTGCAAAGTGGTTGTTCACGTTGTCCTCCTTTTTTCTTTTGATATTTACCAAGAAGCTTGAACACCGGACAAACGATCTGAGTGTTTGGTCACTCAGCAGCAAAACGAGCGCTCGACATTGCATTGAGGAACTTGTGTCAGCGTCACGGTGGTTACCCTCCCGCTATATTGATACCCTCTTGCCCCTCCACCGAGATCGGTTGCAATGAAAGGGTGCGGTCACTTCCACCGACCAGTATATTGGCGCCGGCGCCGCCCCCAAAGAGATGCGCTCGCACCGACGCCAGCATAGCTGCCGTTGAGCGCTCCCTTCGGGAGGAGCGCTGTCGCCGCGAGGACGCCCCAGATGAGGTGACCGGCAGCAACTTCACCGAGTGCCACGCCAAACTGGTCGATCGAACCGGTGTGCTTCTCAGTTCCGCTGTCTTGCGTGAACGAAAGGGTTAGCTATTGCTTCTCAACTACACACAATCCCAATCTGGCGAAAACTCACACGACAAGGTGCCAACCCGCGTCAAATTCTGCGCCAAGACAGTAGCCGGTACGAGCGGGATCAGGGCTGCGAGACTAACTCGATAAAACTCATCACCCGCTTGCCGATGATTGAAGTGCAAATCGACTTCATTTGAATTCCGTTCGTTGTCAGAGTCAGCCTCGAAATGAGATGCTGATTGCATCGCCGCAACCGCCGTCCTGGACATGCGCGCTCAATAGCAAGGCGGATAAGGATAATAGCCGCAAGCGGGTGGTGGGTAGTACGGGCGATAAGGATTATAATAGGCATTGGCTGCGGCGGCGCCGACTGCAGCTCCCACCGCCGCACCGGCGGCCGCACCGTACCAGGCGCCGCGATAGACGGGTGCATGCCAATACGCGCCACCGACGCGGCCAACTGCTACACCGCCGCCGCCGAAGCGCGCCGCAAAGAAGTCGATGAACAGCGCGGCTGGCCCTTTGGCGTCTACGAGGTTGCCTTCAAAAATCTTGACATCGAATGTCAGCGTCGTTCCATCCAGCTTCGGCTTCTGCAAAATAACCACGGCATCGCTTACATCCGAGCCATCACCACCAAGCACGGAGATGGTGGCGTTCGGCGGGTCGATGGCAAAGCTGTCCTTGCCTTCGTCCCACTGCATTATGAACTGCTCGGTGTTCTGGTGGCCGGCGGCGCGGACAGGACGATCGGCAAACACAATAGTGTTCATCGAGAACTCCTGTCAGAACGAGCTTGCCGCCGTCAAGTGCTGCTCCTGCCGAATTGATCACGGCGAGAGAGGGCTCCGGAGCGGTCGGCGTTACCTTGCCAATGGTCTTCTCAAGGGGAACGTGGGGCTTCTTGGCCGCTTCTTGAGCAAAAGCCGTCGAGGCCAGTGCCGAACACACGACGATTGCTATGCAGTTAATTAGGCGACGCTGGTACATTGATTTTTCCTCCAAGGGCGCGTTCACTCGTGATACTCCCCGCGTTGCCTTGCTTCACTTTCGCGGAGAGCCTTTCCGACCTCGCAGACAAGGCCATCGACAATTTCCTGCCACTCATTTCGCCGTGCTTCCCGCAAGTCGGCCGGAATTTCGGATACCTTCGAAAGAGCTTTCTCCGCGTCCGCAAGCTCCTCGCACATATCGACAAAAGCCTCGAGGCGCAGCATGAGTCTTCGGATGGCTAATTCGGATTGCGGAAACCACCGGACCGCCGCCAAAAAAGCCTCTCTTCCACCAGGATGACGGTTCTCTGCCATTCGCACCTTCCATCCGCTAACAGGGTAGGCTGAACCGGCGACAGAGACCAAGTGGCGGTATGTAAGTTACGTGGTATCGAGACGGTTGGCCCGTATCATTGGGCAGCGTTGCTCGCTCGATATTTCCTGACAAAGCCCGCTAAACCATTGCACGAAAAATTCATTCGCAGTTAGGTATCGCAAGGCTTCCTGATAGCGATCTTACTGCTTTTGGAGTGTGCGTTGTGGTCCACGCGAAACCTGAAGCCAATCCCGGGCCCGGTCTGTCGGTGGAAGATTGCCGCCTGCAACTGGATCGTATTCTGAAGAGCCCGGACTTTGAGGCGTCAGCTCGCGAGCGGCGTTTTCTCGGCTTCATTGTTGAGGAGACACTTTCTGGGCGTGGGGGGCGGATAAAGGCGTATTCTGTTGCAATTGAGGTGTTCGGCCGGGATGCGACGTTTGATCCACAAAACGACCCGATTGTGCGGATCGAAGCTGGTCATCTTCGCCGCTTCCTCGAACGATATTATCTAACTGCAGGCCGGTCGGATCCGATACTGATCAGCATTCCCAAAGGTGCATACGTAGCCAACTTTTCCGCACGACCTATGTCAGCGCATAACGAACACGCGCCACGGGTTCTCGCTCCGTTGGTAACATCTGGCGCAGCATCTTGGAGTGGCAAGAGCTGGTCGGCGCTGATCGCTACCTGTTTCGTTCTGGTGACCACTATTGTCCTTGTCCGGTTCGCCCCATTTGAGCAAAGGCCGACAAAGCCGGAACTGCCACGGCTTCTTGTCGAACGGTTCGATGCTTTATCTAAGAACGAAGGGTCGGCAGCGATCGCAGCCGGACTGACTCAGGAGATCATCGGGCAACTTTCAAAATTTCGGGACATCGTGGTCCTCGAGTCTGTCGAAACCGGTGCGTTGGGGCCTCCGCCAAGGTTCGTTCTGGCGGGTAGTGTCGGCCTGTCAGCGAACAGTTTCAGGCTTCGAGTTCGGCTGATCAACCGCAGCGACAACTCCATTCTGTGGGCGAACAGCTACGATGCTGGAATGAGAGTCTCAGACGTTGTGGCCGCGCAAGAAGATATCGCAAAGAACGTGGCAACTAACCTAGCACAAACCTATGGCGCCATCTTTCAAGCGGACGCTGCGCTGAATGTCGCGAACGCTCCCGACGACTGGAGCGCATATGCGTGCACTCTGTCGTACTACGCTTATCGTGCAAGCCTCGACCAGAATGTCCTTCCGGGCGTTCGTGCGTGTCTGGAGCAGGCAGTGGAAAGCTTCCCAACCTATTCGACGGGATGGGGGCTGTTGTCACAGACCTATATTGACGAGGTTCGGTTCCGGTATCCTTTCGATCCGGTTTCATCACAGACGTCGATTGATCGAGCGCTCGAGGCGGCGAGGCGAGCCGTTGTACTCGACCCGCTAAATGTCCGCGGGCTGCAAGCGGAAATGTTCGCACTCTATCTCAGCAAGGAAGTTGATGCGGCACTGGCAGTCGGTAAGCGAGCCTTGGAAATTAACCCCAATGACACGGAACTGATGGGCGAATACGGATACCGCTTGGCGTTGTCTGGAAACTGGGTCGAAGGCTGTCCGCTGGTCGCTGAGGCACAGGCAAGAAACCCCGGATCCTCTGCTTACTATGAAAGCGGCTTGGCGCTTTGTTCCTACTTTCAGGGCGATTACCCCGAAGCAATTGCTTGGATCAAGAAGACCCCTGCCTTGCGCAATGCGAATTACCACGCGATCGCTGCCGCAATATTTGCGGAGGGCGGATTGAAGGCTGATGCTGCTCGCGAGCGCCGTTGGCTACAAGACAACGCACCTGGCCTGATAACGAATGCGCACCAGGAATTGGCATTGAGGTTTGGCAGCGAAAAAGACATTGAACTCCTTCTAGGTTCACTGAAAAAAGCTGGCTTGGACATCAAGGGCTGATCCACCGCCAACGGCGTTCCTACGCCCGTCAACCGCAAGTGGAACGGCGCTATGGCCGAATCCAGTCAAGTCATTCGCCACGTAAGTTACGGTTAGCTACATTCCCCAACGTCACATAACCGCGCTAGCGTCCATCTGCCCTAGGGGACTGATGATCCCGGCGCGCAGCAAACGGAGGAAGTGCAATGCATGTATCACGTCGTTCTGTAACGATTGGTGGGCTAGGCCTGCTTGCCGCTACGGCGCTTAGCTCGACGGCCGTTCGCGCCGAAGGCCTGCTATCCGACCTGATGGAGGGATCGGATGAATTCGGCCTCGCGGTCGAGGCTTACACGTTCGGCTACCCACTGGTCACAATGGAAATGACCCGGCGTGTCATCACTAACGTCGCCGAGCCGATAGGCACCAAGGCGCCGATGGGGCACATGATCAAGGTGCGGGAATATCCGAACGCTTCATTCAAGGACGTTACCGCTCCAAACGCCGACACGCTCTACACGACCGCGTTCTTCGACGTCGGCAAGGAACCATGGGTCGTCAGCATTCCCGATCTGAAGGACCGCTACGCCCTTTTCCCCATGCTCGATGGCTGGACAACGGTGTTCGATGTTCCCGGCAAGCGAACGACAGGCACTGGACCCCAGACCTTTGCCGTGACCGGCCCCGGCTGGGAAGGCACGCTGCCGGAGGGCGTCAGGCAGTACAAGTCGCCCACCAGCCTGGTCTGGCTGCTCGGCCGGATCTACTGCACAGGCACGCCCGAGGATTATGCGGAGGTGCACAAGATCCAGGATGAAGTGAAGCTGTATCCATTGAGCTTCTACGGCAAGGACTACACGCCACCCGCCGGCAAGGTGGACCCCTCGATCGACATGAAGACCGCAGTGCGTGACCAGGTCAACAAGATGGATGCGGTCGAGTATTTCACGCTGCTTGCGGACCTTTTGAAGACCAATCCGCCGACTGAGGCTGACGCGCCGATGGTGGAGAAGCTGGCGCAGATCGGCATCGTGCCCGGGCAGGACTTCGACAAGTCGAAGTTTGATCCGGCCTTCGCCAAGCGTGTGCCGGAAATCGCCTTCGCCCGCATCATGTTGCATTTCAAGTTCAGCGACGGCGACATCCAGAACATCAATGGCTGGGGCTATACAACCAAGACCGGCATCTACGGCACCAACTATATCCAGCGCGCTCTTGTTACGGCCATCGGCCTCGGTGCAAACCGGCCGCAGGATGCAATTTATCCTACGTCCACGAAGGCCGACAGTGGCGTTATCAAGAGAGCTTATAACGGTTCGGAAAAATACGTGCTGACCTTCAAGAAGGGTCTGACGCCGCCAGTGTCGGGGTTCTGGTCGCTGACCATGTACAATGCCGAGTACTTCTTCGTCGACAATCCGATCAACCGCTACTCCATCAGTGCGCGCCAGCCGCTGAAAGCGAATGCGGATGGTTCTATCGATCTTCTCATCCAGAACAAATCGCCTGGGGCCGACAAGGAATCGAACTGGCTGCCTGCCCCCAAAGGCAAGTTCATCCTGATGATGCGACTCTACTGGCCGAATGAAAGCAATCCCTCGATCATCGACGGTTCCTGGGTCATTCCGCCCGTCAAGAAGGTGAGCTGATATCCGTCAGCGCTTTGCAGGCGCATACTACGGTGAGCCTGCAAAGGTATAGGGGATGCCGACCTGTTCGCGCCGAACAATTTATCCACCACGGGCGCGAACTCGGATTCGACGTCGATGTCTGCTTTTGGGAAACCACGCATACTGTCGCTATGGCCGAGCTGAAGGCGCATAGCCGCCACATTGCGATCCCCAAGCCCATCGGCCGATTTTGGCCGCCAGCGGACAGGCAGCTTTTCGGACCCCTGATAGTCAATAGCGGACCGTTGGTTTGAGACTTGTGTAAATCTGCGGACCTATTGCTGGATCAGATGGAAATGCGAGAAGCATCAACGCCGCCGCCGGCGCCCACTTTCACTGAAAATTCAAGGCGCATCTTCCGCCAACAGCCCCTTTGCCTTCAGGTCGGACCATAATTCCGGGGGGATGGGATGCCGGAAATTGGCCACGTTTTGGCGCACCTGGTCAGGATGGATCGCGCCGGGGATGACTGCGACGACCGACTTGTGTCCGAGAGGGAATTGCAGCGCGGCGGCCGCGAGTGGAACGTTATGGGCCTTACACACGGCTTCGATCTTTGAGACGCGCTGCATGATTTCGGGCGTTGCGTTCGCATAGTTGTATTTCGCGCCCTCGACCGCGCCGGTCGCCAGTATCCCCGAATTGTAAACCCCGCCGATGACGACGCCAACATTGCGTCGCTCGCAATAAGGAAGCTCGGCCTTGAGCGTCTCCTGTTCCAGCAGGGTGTAGCGCAGTGCGACCAGGAAAAAGTCGAGATCAAGCATATCGAGGAAGCGCGGCATCATGCCCATTTCGTTGATACCGGCGCCGATGCCGCGGACCAGTCCTTGCGACCGCAACTGCTCCAGCGCACGCCAGCCCGACGTGAACAGTTGCGCAAGATAGGCCGAGACTTTCTCCTCGGTCTTATGGAACCAGAAATCGAGGTCGTGGATGACGATGAGGTCGATACGGTTCATGCCCAGCCGCATCTGCGACTGCTCATACGCGCGCATGATCCCGTCATAGCTGTAGTCATGGACATGAGCGAAGCGCAGGCCGCCCGCCCAGCCTGGTGCACGGAAATTGTCCGGGTCCGTTGGTGGGTAGAACCAGCGTCCAACCTTCGTCGATACCACAAATTCGCCGCGCGGCTTGTTATCGAGGAGGCGGCCGGTGCGGATTTCGCTGAGCCCACTGCCATAATACGGTGCGGTGTCGAAATATCGGATGCCGGCGTCCCATGCCGCCCCGAGTGTCGCGGCGGCAGTCGCTTCGTCGACCCGCGAGAAAAGCTCACCCAGCCCAGCCCCGCCGAATCCAAGTTGGGTGATCGATACACCCGATTTGCCGAGGACACGTCTTTGCGTGGGTTCCATGCTTGGTCTCCGCTTCTGTGTTTTCAGGATCGCCCCGAGATTCGTCGTTGCACGGCCTCGAGGAGAACGGCAGTGAGAATGATCGCGCCGGTTGCAAAGCCCTGCCAGAAGATTTCGATCCGCGCCAAATTCAGGAAATTGCGGGTGAGTGCGATGATCATCACGCCGATGATCGTCCGCAAGACGCGCCCCTGGCCGCCGGACAGGCTGGTGCCGCCGATGACGACCGCGGCGATGACTTCGAATTCCAGCCCCTCGCCGGTGTTAGGCGAAACGGCACCAAGCCGCGAGATGCTCACAAGTCCGCCGAGCGAGGCGGTGAAGCCGACGATCATCAGGCATGTGATCTTGACGCGGTCGGCGCGAATTCCAGAAAGCATCGCGACCGTGCGGTTCGAGCCGACGGCGTAGACGCGTTTGCCGAACGACATTCGCTCCATCAGAAACCACGCGACTGCGTAGACAATGACAGCGACCCAGACGATGTTCTGGATGGGGAGCCAGACAATCAGGTCGGCAAGCGAGCCGCCTTCCAGCAAACCGCTGATGTTGAAAGGCAGCGGAATCTGTACCCAGCGTCCTTGTCCGAATGCTCGGATGACATTGGGAATGTCGGGGATCGGCTGGCCTTGCGTCACCACCAGTGTCAGGCTGCGCGCCATCATCAAGGTACCGAGCGTAACGATGAAGGACGGAATATGTGCCTTGGTGACGATCAATCCGGCAAAAAATCCGATCAGCGGCCCAATGAATAGTGGGACCAAGAGTCCCACCGCGATGACCCACCAGACCTGATCGTCTGCCGTCGGCACTGGATTCCAGCGCACCATGATCCACCCGGCGACCGCCGCCGACAGCCCGACCACCGAGCCGACGCCCACGTCGAATTCGCCCGCAATCATCGCGATCGTCATGCCGGCGGCAACGATCAGCATCACCGTCATCTGCCCGAGCAAGTTGCCGATGTTGACGGGTGAGAGGAAGCGGTCATTTGCGATCTGCATCAGGATGATCAACGCTAGCAGCACAGCCAGCGCCTGGATCAGACTGTAGGATCGCCTCAGGCGGCTCATCAGCGGTCTTGGTTCCAGCACGGGCGCGGAAGGAGGAGAGGTGACGCTTGTCATGCAGGGACCGCCAATTCTTCTCCGCAGGTTGCGGCATGGAGGATGGATTCGCGACGCACCGCGGCGCCGATCAACTCGGTGACCAACTGGCCACGGAACATCACCAAAACCCGGTCGCACAGCGTCACCAGTTCTTCCAATTCGGTGGTGATAAGAACGATGCCTACGCCGGCGGCGGCTATTTCGTGGATAATTGCCCGGATCTCGGCCTTGGCACCGACATCAATGCCTATGGTCGGATCCTCCATGACGAAGACTTTGGGCCTCGTCTCCAGCCATTTGGCAAACAGCACCTTCTGCTGGTTGCCGCCGGAAAGCTGCAATGCGAGGGCCTCTGGTCCCGGCGCCCGGATTCTCAGCCGCGCGATGTTGCGCGTAGTCGTCTCGGTCATGGCCGACGTGTCGAGGCGTCCGGCCGCGCCGGTAAACCGCGAGAGGATCGGCAGGCAGATGTTCTCCAGCAGTGTGAAGTCGAGCAGCAGGCCTTCACGCCTGCGATCTCCGGTGATCAAAGCCAACCCGGCTGCCAGGGACTCCGCCGGGTCTCTCGGAGGGATCGGCACCTGCTCGAGCACAACGCGCCCGCCGATCCGTCCGCTTTCTCCCGCACCGAAGATCGCCTTGGCGAGTTCGCCGAGCCCTGATCCCGCAAGGCCGGTGATACCAAGGACTTCGCCGCGTCCAAGTTCGAAACTGACAGCATCGAGGCGTCCGGGAATGTTCAACCCTTCGATCCGCATCAACGGAGCGGACGTTGCCATTTGGCGGGGGGCGGCCGCTTCTCGGCGGGTCTCGACATGGTGACCGACCATAGCTGTCACGACCTGCGCCAGACTTGTCTCGCTGACCGGGCCGTTCGCCACGACTTCGCCGTCGCGCATCACCGTCAGGTCGTCGCAAACGTTGAATATCTCGTTGAGGTAGTGAGTGATCAGCACCACCCCCACACCGCTCTCGGCGAGGCGGCGGATCAGGCGAAGGGCGACCTGGACCTCGGTGTCTGTCAGTGATGACGTGGGTTCGTCGAGGATCAGTATCTTTGGATCGAGCGACACGCCCTTGACGATCTGGACCATCTTCTTGAGGTCGTTCGGGAGTTCGGAGACGACCGCGTCGGGGTCGACGTCGATTTCGTAGAGCCGCAGCAGCTGTGAAACCTTCTCGGTCATTGCGCGGCGCTTGATGATGCCGAACCCGTAGGTCGGCTCGTTGTTGAGAAGCAGGTTTTCCGCCACAGTCATCGTCGGGATGAGATTGATGTCCTGATGGACCGTCACGATGCGCCTGGCCAGCGCGTCGTCTGCACCCGAGAACTGGACAGTACTGCGGTCGAGTTCAATGGTGCCGGCATCCGGCGCATAGACACCGGCGATAATCTTGACCAGGGTCGACTTGCCGGCTCCATTCTCGCCGACAAGACCCCGGACGCGGCCCGCATGGATCGAAAAATCGACACCGCGCAAGGCTCTGACCGCGGCAAAGCTTTTTACCAGTCCGCGGCAACGCAGAAGCTCGGCCGCCGCGGTATCGGTTCCCACGGCTCGAAATCCAGCTCGATCGATCGATGATTGCACGGCTCAGTCCGGAGTTTTGGGAAGCCATCGGCCGGAACCCGACGGGGCTCCGGCCGGGTGACGTGATGTTACTTTCCGGTGACCTGCGGATCCTCCGCGAACTCTGCCGCATTGGCCTTCGTCAGCAGCTTTGTGCCAAGGCCGATGTCATGTGGCACCTCGCCGCCGCCGAGCTTCGTCAGCACGATGTTCATGCCTTCGTAGCCCATCTTGTAGGGGTCCTGCACGACCAGCGCATCGATCTTGCCGTCCTGCACCATCTTGTAGGACACAGGGTCGAGGTCGAAGCCGATCAACTTGACTTCGCCAGCCTTCTTGGCCTGCTCGAGTGCCTGGTAGGCGCCCTGAATAACGAGCTGGTTGAATGCGAACGCACCTTTGACGTCGGGTTCGGAAACAAGCAGATCTTCCATCGACTGCCGTCCGGCGTCGAGCGTCAGGAATGCCACGGGTTGTTCCGGGAGAACCTCCATGCCGAGTTCCTTGGCACGATCCTCAAAGCCCTTCTGCCGGGTCTGGCCGTTGTCGTTGGTCGGCGCATGGTCAAGCGTCACCACCTTCGAACCCTTCGGAAGCAGGGTCGCCATATAGTCAGCAGCCTGCTGGCCGCCCTTGTAGTTGTCGGTGATGATCAGGCTCTCATATTTGCCCGAGCGAATGCCAATGTCGGTGATGACCACCGGGATGTTCTGGGCATTGAACGTATTCTTGATCGGCTCGGCCACCATCACGCTGTCGCCGGGGAAGATCAGCACGCCATTGACACCCTGTGCGTTCAGATCCTCGAGGTCGGAAACCTGCTTGGCCTTGTCTGTGTCGCCGCCATTGGTGACGATCAGATCAACATTGACGCCTTTCGCCTTCCATTCCTCTGCCGACTTTTTCGCGCCGTTTACCATCGTAACGAGGAACGGGTTGGTACCCCAGAATACGGAATAGCCGATCTTGTAGTCCTCCGCGGACGCGACCGACGACGTGAGCGCCAACGCCAGGACGGCAGACGCAATTGAATTGAGCATGCGCATGAAATTCCTCCCTGTTTGAATGCAGTACGTTGAATTTTGACGAGTATACCGACTATCTGTTTGTCAGTGGCTGCATATGTTTTTACGCAACGGCCTTCGTTGTTTAGCGAACGTCAGAATTTCACCATGTCGGCCGCTTCAGTTTCTCGCGAACAAGCCGTTCGCAAACCCAGGCGGATGCACGTGATTCCCTTCAAATCCGGCTGCTTGCCGGCCACTCCCCCGCGGCCTCGTGCTCACACTGACTTCGCTGATTGGCAAGTTAAAGTCTCATTTCCAAAGCGGCTTTGCGACGGACCGGTTGTGGCAAATCCTCTGTCTCACTCCTTTCGTCCTGGAGTTGCACATTACGCGAGATGTAGCGCAAGCATAGACGTAGCTACAGGTTGTGTCCCATCATTTTCGCGTACGCGCACTTCCAAAATCATAGCCCGTGGTGGGGACTTCATAGCCTGCATTTTGGTCAAGTTGGAAACCGACACCGTGCCCGGCGGTTCGAACAGGTTTGGCGATACCGTTGGTGATTTCCACCGGATGGCGCGCGAGGCCTAGCTCAAACAGCGATCCACCCCGTACGTTCTCGAGCACTAGGCCGTTGTCGACGGCGCACAGTGCGTGAACCGACAGTTCGACAAAATAGTGCGGCGCGACCGGTCGATTCCACGCCGCAGCAAGGTTTGCGATTTTCAGCCATGGGGTGAACCCGCCAACTCGGGCTATGTCAGCCTGGACGATGTCGATCGCATCAGCGCTGAGGAACCTGCGAAAGTCTTCGATCGTGTAGAGACTTTCGCCGAGTGCGATAGGGATGCCGGTCTTGCTGCGCAGGGTGGCATGATCGTTCACGTCGTTGGTACCAAGAGGCTCTTCCATCCAGCCGATATTGTATGGCTCGAAGGCACGGCAGCGATTTATTGCCTCACCAAGGTCCCACGCCTGGTTGGCGTCGACAACAAGTTTGCAGTTTGGCCCGATCGCTTCGCGGGCCGCGGCAACCCGGGCAATGTCTACGGCGATGTCAGTATGCCCGACCTTGATCTTGAACCACTGATAGCCGTCTTTCTTGAGCGCACTTTGCGCGGCACCCAGTTCTTCGGGGGTCATGTAGAGATCGATACCACTCGTGTAGGCGGGTATCGCAGGCGCGTTGCCGCCGAGTTCCAGGAACATGGGTCTCCCGGAGGCTTGGGCGCGTACTTCCCATAGGGCGACATCGATGGCCGCGAGTGCCAGCGTCGTGATGGCGCCCATGCCGGTGCGCAGAAGGTGACTGAAGAGACTGTGCGAAGCGGCGATGACATAGCGGGCATCCCGCCCGACCAATTCGGCAACGCAGTAATCCTGGATCAGCGAACGAATGGCGGTACCGCCGACACCAACCGTATAGCTGAAGCCGCGAGCGATCTGTCCATTGACGGTGAGTTCAAGAAGTATGATTTCCAGTGCGGGGACACGGTGCGTTGCGTCTTCCCATGGAACGCTCGGAGGTAGCCTGAACAATCGGACCTGTGCCCTCTCGACGATCAGCGCGTGATCATCTGCAAGATCGACTTTTTCGAGCATCAGGCGGCTACTCCTGCTTGGGCACTGAAAGAGCCCGTTATTCGAGCAACGATCTCGTCGTCGCTGGTATTGTTGAGCAGCACCGACCCGACCTGATGGCCACGTCGCAGGACAACAGCCCTGTCCGCAATCGAGCGCATCTCTTCGAGATTGTGCGTGATAAGGAGAACAGCGATTTTTCGCTCGCGGCGCAAGCGCTGGACGGTCTTGACGACATTGGCACTTTCTTCGACGCCGAGCGCTGCCGTAGGTTCGTCGAGGATGAGAAGCTTCGATCTCCCCCGAACCGCGCGCGCAAACGCAAGCGCTTGGCGCTGGCCGCCGCTGAAGCGGTTGGTCGGGGCCTTCATGTCCGGCACGTTGACGCCCAGGTCCTGCAGCGTGGCGATCGTTTCCTTCTCCATCGCCTTGCGATCAAGGAGTTTGAATGGACCGAAGCCACGGTAAAGTTCGCGGCCAAGGAAAAGGTTACCGGGGGCATTGAGGTTCGGGCAGAGCGCAAGATTCTGGAACACGGTCTCAATTCCGGCGTCCCGAGACTGCTGGGGATCCGTGAGCACGCGCTCCTCGCCTTCGATACTTATCGTCCCGCTATCGGGCCGCTGCAGACCAGCGAGAAGGGAGACCAGCGTCGACTTTCCCGCGCCATTGCCTCCCATCAACGCAACGGCCTCGCCAGCATCGACGTCGAAGCTGACGCCTTTCAGCGCGGCGATACCGCCGAAAGACTTGCTGAGGTTTCGAATCTCCAGGAACGACGTCATGCGGCCGACTCCTGCAGCCCATAGCGTGCTGCAAGCTTCTGCCGGGCGACGATGAGCAGCACCGCAACGATGATGACCGCGCCGCGCACGAAGTTGAGATAGAGCGGGTTGATCGCGACTAGGTTGAGCACATTGTCTATGGATGACAGCAGGATAACCCCTCCGAGCACTCCCCACAGGCTACCTGCTCCGCCGGAGAGCGCGATGCCGCCGATGATGATCGCGGCAAATACGGTGAAAGTAATACCGTCACCCGAATTCGCCGACGCCGAGTCCAGCCTTGCCGCGTTGAGCCAGCCGGCCATCCCAGCCAACCCGCCCGAGAGAGCATAGACGATCGTCACGGTCTTGAATGGCGAGATCCCGTTCTCGCGCGCAGCCTCCACATTGCCGCCGATCGCGTAGATGTGACGGCCGATGATGGAGGTTTTCAGCCAGTAGGCGAGCAAAAGGCATACACTGAATGAGATGATGACGATCCAGCTGATGCCTGCGACTTCGTTGTAGCCAACCCAGCTGTAGACGGCGGGAAGGCTGTAGACGGTGGTCGCCTGCGTCGGGATCGCTGCTGCACCCTTCAGCGTAAGGAGCATTCCAAGCGTTACGATGAATGGATTGACCCCGAGGCGCTGAACGAGCAGGCCGTTGAGCATGCCCACGCAGACACCAATCGCGATGCCTAGCGGAATGCACAGTAATGGCGGCAGTTCAAGACCGGCGCCGACCGGCGCCGGTATCATCAACCATGCGATGAACATGGAGGAAAAGCAGAGCGTTCCCTCGACCGACAAGTCGATGTTGCCGGTGATCATCGCCAGTGCGCCCCCACATGAAAGCAATAGCAGGATCGAGGAGGCGAGCAGCAGGTTTTGCAGGTTTATGGCGGTTGCATAGAACGGCACAAACACAGCGAACAAGGGAAGCGCAACCGCCAAAATCGGAAGGATAGGATTGAGCAGGATAAGTTTGCCCGTAGCCCCCAGGAAGTCCTTGACCGGTGAAGCGCCAGGCGATGGTCCCCGGAAAAGGGCCTCCGATTTCGACGACATTGCCTACTCCTTGTATGTGTTGGCCCAGAAGATCTTGCTGTCGACGTTGGACGCGTCGATCGGATTGGCTGTCAGCAGGATGGTCGGTCCAATTGCCTCGTCTTCGATGAGCTGCGGGGCGTTTTCGGTGACGTTCGCCTTCTCCATGACGCCCTGCCAGGCCTCTGCAAAAGGCTTGCCGTTCAGTGACTCGTTGGCGAGGTACACGTTGCTCGCGCACATGCCGTCGATCGGATAGTTCAGCGAGAATTCCTGCCAACCTTCCCGAATGGCCTTAAGGCCGCCTGGAATGCCACCGAGCCCGCCGATCAGAACATGCTTATCGCCTTTGTTGTCGGTATACCCGTTGCGCTTGAGGACGGGGATCAGGAAGGGTGTGAGGAAATCACTCTCAGTGAAGATTGCGTCAATCGGGCCTCGGGTAATCGCGTCCTGCAAGCCGCTCACTGCAGGTTCAGGCTTCCAGTTGGTCACAACCTCCACCATCTCTACGGTGATGCCGTCGATCGGCGCCTGGATGACCTTGTTGAACCCGTCTCTTCTAAGGCGTACAGGTTCCGTTGCGACTGCGCCGACGAGGTGAACCAGTCGGAAGGCCTTTTGGCCAGTTTCCTTGGCGCGCGCTTGCAGAAGTTCGATCATCCGCTTTGCCGCCGCCGCGCCAGTGGCGGTCTCATCCATGGCAACGGTCGCGGTCAATGTGGCATTGGGGACGGCGGTGTTGAACGCATAGACTTCAAGCTTGGCATCGATTGCCCGCTTGAGGGCCGGCACCACCGCAGCGGAATCGATTGATGCGATCATCATCGCAAACGGGGCTTTCTGGATCGTCGTGGCGATCTGGTTGACCTGCGTTTCGATCGAGTAGTTGCCGTCGAGCAGCGTAAGGTCGGCACCGACATCTGCGGCCGCGCGCTTGGCGCCAACATTGCAGCCTTGCCAGAACTCGTCCTGGAAATACGCATTCAGCAAGGTCATCGTGAGTTTCTTGTCGGCGGCGTGGGCTGAACCAGACAACACGGAGAGCGCGATGACTGATGCCGCCAAAAGAGTTGGTTTGTTGTTCATGCTATTCCTCCCATTCGTTCATGTGGATTGCTTGCAGGCCAGGGGCTCAACCGATAAGCCCTTCATTCTCCAGTGATTGCCAAAGCGCCTCGGGTATCTCGGCAGCCGTCATGGACAAGTTTTCCGTCACTTCCGCAGTGCTACCCATGCCGACCAGAACCGAAGCGACCGCCGGGTTGCGCAAAGGAAATTGCAGGGCAGCTGCCTTGAGCGGAACGTCGTAGGCGCGACAAACGGCCTCGAGATTCTCCACGCGGGCAATAATCTCGGGCGGAATGTGATCGTAGTTGTAGTGCGCGCCCGGTGTGATGCCGGTCGCCAGTATCCCGGATTGGAAAGGCGCGCCGACGACAATGCTGACGCCCTGGCGGCGAGCCTGCTCAACAAAATCGCCGCCGGTCTGATCAAGGAGCGTGTAGCGAAGGGCGAGCAGGATGAAGTCGAGCGCGCTCAAATCGAGGAAACGGTCGCACAGCGTTAGTTCATTGGCGCCGGCGCCAATCGCCCGGATGACACCCTCGGCTTTCAAGTCGAGAAGGGCCGTCAGCCCGCTGTCGCGCAGTGTCTGGAAGTTTCCCTCCAGAACGTCGGTCTCGCGCATATGCCAGAGGCCAAGATCATGAATGACCACGCAGTCGAGACGATCGACACCCAGGCGCTGCAGGCTGTCTTCGACCTGCCGGAGGATCCCGTCTCGGGAAAAATCAAACGCGTCCACGAACGGCGGCGCCTCAACGAAAATGCTGCCGTTCGAGGCGCCGCCCTTCGGGTGCAGGCTTCGTCCCACCTTGCTAGAAAGGATATAGTCGTCGCGGGGCAACCCCCGCAGGTACAGGCCAAGGCGCCGTTCACTCAAACCGAACCCATAGAGCGGGGCGGTGTCGAAATACCGCATGCCGGCGTCGACGGCGGCGGCAACTGTAGCCGCTGCCTCCGCCTCAGACATCGCCCGATAGAGGTTTCCGAGCGGCACTGCGCCAAAGCCGACAGCGTCGACGCTGACTGACGAGCGTCCGAGGGTCGCGCGCCTCTTCACCCGGCGAATTCCCATGCTTTCGGAAGCAGATAGGGGTAGCCAGTCTCAGAGTTGATTTCCGCCTTCATGATATTGGCGTTGTAGGCACCCCATCGCTTGAAGACCTCGCTGTCGCGCATGACCGTGTAGACATCTTCGATGTCGTCGCATTCGAATGTGCCGAACAGGGTCAGGCCGTGGCGAAAGACCGCATAGTCGCGCTGACCGGCCTTTCGGATCTCCTCGATCAGTTCCGGCCAGATCTCGTCGTGGCGCTTCTTGTACTCATCTTCAAAGCCCGGACGAACCTCAAGAACCCATGCGAAGCGCGGCACTTTCTCCTCCCGTGGTATCGTTACCTTGCATCTTGGTATCGATACCAAATGAGGTTGTCAACGGGGGCCGGCGTGGATTAGGGTGGGTCTTGTATCGAACTGAGTGGAATCGAATGAGAGTGACTGGGGGCAGACCGCCGCGGGCAAAGCTGATCGACGTGGCGCGCTCCGCTGGTGTCTCGACGATGACGGCAAGCCGCGTCATGCGCGGCGAGCAATCCGTAGCGATCGCCTCACGTGACGCTGTATTCGCGGCAGCGGCGCGGCTGGGCTACGTGCCTAACCAGGTTGCGGGGAGCCTGCGTTCGCAGCGCTCCGGAATTATAGCAGTGATAGTTCCTACGCTGACAGGTTCGGTTTTCGCGGAGACGATCCGAGGAATTACCGACACCCTCGAGGCACACGACTATCAGCTGATGATCGGGGAATCGTCTTATGACATCGAGCGCGAGGAAAAGGTCATCGCCGCTCTGATTCAGCGCCGGCCCGATGCGGTAGTCATCGCCGGTGTCAGGCATACGCCGCAGGCTCGTACCCTGCTGCAATCGGCCGGAGTACCGGTTGTGGAGATCTGGGATGAGACGACGCATCCAATTGACAATGTTGTAGGATTTTCAAATTATCAGGCCGCATTCGATATGACACGAGGCTTGCTGGAGAAGGGGTACAAACACCTTGCCCTCGCTACGGGACCGGTGGTGCCGGTGAACCGGGCAGGCGAACGTTCCGAAGGCTACATTGCCGCGATGACGGCTGCAGGCATGGTGGCGGGAGCATCCATCGTGGTGCCCTACTATCACTTCCTCGAAAGTTCTCTGAAAGGCGGCGACGTGGTCGCCGACTTCCTGCGCGACCATGCCGAAGTTGATTGTCTGTTCTGCACAAATGAGCTGATCGCAATCGCCGCGGTCGTTGCATTGTCGAGACGTGGCGTAAGCGTGCCGAGGGATGTTGCGATTGCCGGCTTCGGCGATGTGGAAGCAGCCTCGATCATCACCCCAGCCCTGACAACCGTGAAAATCCGCGGATTCGAGATGGGCCAGCGCGCCGCCGCGATCTTGGTCCGGCGACTGCTCGGCGAGACCTCGAAGCCAGAAATCGTCGATGTCGGCTACGAGATCGTATGGCGTGGCAGCGCCTAACTCAATGCATTTGGTAACGATAACAGGATGGTGACGGAGATGGCCAAGCGGACGATTGTTGATGCTCATCATCACTTGTGGGATCTGCATGAGCGCGACTATCCATGGCTCGGCGGTCCGCCCTTTATGAGTTCTGTTGCCGGCGACGTATCTCCAATCGCGACGTCCTATTTGATTGATGACTATCTCGCTGACACCTCGGGATACGATGTGCGCAAGACAGTTCACGTGGATGGCGGCTGCAGCGACTTCCTGGGCGAGACCACATGGTTGGCGGAGACGTCCTCGTCGCGCGGGCTTCCCAACGCGATTGTTGCGAATACTCGGCTCCAGAACGCGTCCATCGGCGAGGCCTTGGAGCGACAGGCCAGCGTCCCCCAGGTCCGCGGCGTCCGGCAGATCCTCAACTGGGATCCGGATCCCTTACTGACCTTTACTGACCGCCCCGACTACATGACGGATAGCCGATGGCTTGACGGCTACCGGCTTCTCTCTGCTCACGGCCTGAGCTTCGACCTGCAGGTTTACCCGTGGCAGTTGGCGGAGGCAGCCAAGCTGGCGGCCAGGTTTCCGGACACGTTAATTATCCTCAACCACGCTGGTATGCCGTTCCATCAAAGCGGTAAGGGACTTGAATCGTGGAGAAATGGAATGCGACTGCTCGCAGAGCGCGACAATGCTTCAGTGAAAATTTCAGGGTTGGGTATGGTCGACTGGGGGTGGGCGACTTCGTCGATCCGTCCGCTGGTCCTCGAGACCATCGACGTTTTCGGCACCGATCGGTGCATGTTCGCCAGCAACTTTCCTGTCGATAAGCTTTACAGCTCATTCTCGACGCTGTTCGGCGCGTTTGAGGAGATTGTGTCACAGTTCTCGGACACAGAGCAGCACAAGCTATTCGCCGCCAACGCGGAACGGTTCTACCGAATATGAAGACTGTCACGCAACGCGCGCATTCGTTTGACTGGTGATAGAACACTTTGTCCGCCAAATGGCCGCCCAATCGCCTCTTAGACCTTCGACGGCAAAGTGTGGTTTCACGCGTTAGCGGATCTAGCCTGTACGACTGGAATGACGCGCATTGCAAACTTACGGTTTGCATTTGAACTTGCACCACAATCGCCAGTGGCTGGGTGAGCGCGGGGCCTGTGCCGCAACGCGCAGGATGTCTTTTATTCGCCGATCGCAATGAAAATGTCTGGCGCGCTCCAAAGGATGCCATATCGCGCCAGTATTGCGCTTAGCCTCGCAACTGCTGAAACCAATAGCTAATCGAGCGGCACATTTAGGTTACCGACCGGGAACATGATGATCCTGCAAAGACGGGAGGATATTATGGTCAGATATTCTACCTTAGATTTGGGCGCTGCGTCCGATGCCAGAATTTGGGAACGAGGTTGCGCTCAACTTGGCATGACGTTGGCAAATTCGTTGATTAAGCCCTCCCCAACACTCGCAGAGCTAACAGAGTTCTTCAACGGCTGGCCGAACTGGGTTTATTTCAGCGGTCATTTTTCACATGTGTCGCTTTTTAGCGATACTGTCGATGTCGAATTTGTGGACGACAAAATAAAGCTGATAGCGGGGGATGGACGCAAGGAACTCAGAAAAATACCTTCTGAATTTCAGCATCACCAAAGCGCCAGCGTTTTGATATTTGGAGCCTGTAGTGTGGCTCGCGACATACCCACCTTAAAGATCATAAGGCAACTTTTCGACAATCCACTGATACTCGCTTTTGCCGGGGTCACCGGTATTTCGATGAACAATGCGATGCTGAATGAGTTCTTCAAAAAAATACGAAGTGAGCACGCCGACCAAAATACGATAATGGACGCTTGGCTGAGGGCCATGGACGGCTACTACGGCGGCGGTGAGAACGAAAGCAAGTTTCGAGCAATATCGCCTGAAGGGCAGGAGTGGCAGATCAAAAATTCAGAGATCATACGCGGCAGGACAATGTAAGTACTAGGAATATCATTTGTTGCGCGTTTGCTTGGTGGGTAAATTCAATAGCTGACAACGCCACACACTGAGTTGATGTCCGCTTTTGGCAAATGTCAGCGCAATCCAAAATAGCCAGAATGAGGCGCAAAGCCGCCACATTGCGATCCCCAAGCCCATCGGCCGATTTTGGCCGCAACCGGACCGTCGGTTTTGTTTGGATCGGTCGCTACTGCGGACGTTCTAGCTATACCCGCCTCGCAATGGCACCTCTTGGCCGGGGGAGCCGACTGGCAGCTTTGAGTTCGAAATTCTGGAAAGCGGAGCTTTACTGCAAAGCGACATCTCGATGCCGGCTAGTGAGTTATGTCAGTCGACATCGCAACTGGGTTGATTAATGATCGTTGGGTAACGGGCAAGAAATCGGCCTAATGCAATGCACCATAGGAGTTAGCACTGCGATTTCGCCCATCATGCGCCGTCTTCTGCTTCAAAGAGGTTACCGAGTCGTTGTTGTTACGACCACCAGTTGGCTCACTCCGAAAAGCGTGGTAGTGAGATTGCTGCTGCACTGCAACATAGTTGCTGCCGCTGGCAAAGACAGGGAAACTCACCCGCGAGGTCGCGGCGCGGTTGTTAGAACTTAATGGATATCCCGATGAAGAAGTCCTGTTCGGGGCCATCACCCTACGATGTGATAGACCTGTTCCGGGCAGTCGCGGCGTATGTGGTTCTTATTTCCCACGTAAGGCAAATGATCGTAGCGGATGTCCATGGCGACGGCCATATCGACTGGGCGATAAACTTCCTCCTTTCACTAGGCCAGGACGCCGTTATTGTGTTCTTCGTAATTTCCGGTTTCTGGATTATTCGAAGTGTTGTGCGAGCCGGCTCCAATTTTACTTGGCGGGAATATTTGATTGCGCGGTTAAGCCGCTTATGGCTCGTACTGGTTCCGGCTGTGATTGCTGGGGGCCTTCTCGATTTCATCGGGATCGGATTAACGTCAGCCGACGTCTACAAGGGAACGCAGGGCAACTTGGCGGTCGGCTACGACGTGGCGTCACGACTTACGTGGCAGAATTTCGGCAGCAGCATCCTGTTTCTGGAAACGCTGGTTGGCCAACCGTTCGGGTCTAATGGCCCGCTTTGGAGCCTTGCCTACGAATTCTGGTACTACATCCTTTTTCCCAGCCTATGGCTCGCCTTGCGCTTTCGCCGACTATCGTTGTT
Organism: uncultured Alphaproteobacteria bacterium; assembly: GCA_963829135.1. Classification (GTDB taxonomy): domain Bacteria; phylum Pseudomonadota; class Alphaproteobacteria; order Rhizobiales; family Rhizobiaceae; genus Kumtagia. Next base: position 30,546 of record CAWHHO010000006.1, read on the forward strand.
CTTGCCGCTATCCTGCTGCATCGTGGTTGTCTTTCCGCAGATTCTGCCCGGCTTTTTTATTTGGTGCTTTGGCGGCGTAGTTCACTGGCTGACAAAACGAGGGGTCTTGGCGGGAATCAGCAAGACGCTCGGACTTTCGGCCGTTATCGGCTCCATCGCGACTTTTATGATAGCGATCGTTGCCAGCCATTCGCTGGATCTGCCTTGGAGAATGGGTGACTTGCTAGTCGGTGCGAGCTTCGCGCTACTGGTATTTTTTGTCGTCCAGACTGACTTCACACTGCCCAAGGCCACTTTGTGCATCTCGCGGTTTGGGTCGTATGGTTCGTACTCGCTCTATGTAACGCATTTCCCACTCGTCATTCTGATGACGGCATTTCTGGCCCCCGACGTTAGGCTCCCGGTTGCACCGCTTTCCTGGCTGATCGTGTTAGCATTGACCCTACCACCAGTGCTCTATGCTTATGTCTTTGCGCGTTTTACCGAGCATCGCACAGGAGCCGTGCGCGGACACTTCTCAGCCCTAGCGTGCAGAATACCGGCAAGTTTCGCCGCGGGAAACACAGGTGGCGTATCCGAGCCCTGAAAATGGCCGACCGAGTTGCATTAATTGCTGTAGAGTATAAATGCTAAACCGAAGCACATCGAGCGGCAACGATCCGATACAGCTTGATCTGGCGAAGTAATATCCATGACATCAGTTGCATTCGATCGCGTTCCCGCTGCCCGCACCCGCTCATCGCGGATAGACGGCATAGACGCGATGCGCCTACTGTGCTTCATCGCGGTGGTCGTGGTGCATGCTCTTCCGCATGGTCCGCAGGACAGCGTAGCTAACCAGTTAATTGCGGGAGCGACACGGTTCGCCGTGCCTTTCTTTTTTCTGATCAGCGGCTTCTTCCTTTCGACAAGTGCGACCTATTCTCAGGCAATATGGCGCATTGTGAAACGACTAGTGCCGATATTCGTGTTCTGGCTGCTGATCTATGTATTGGCGATGGGCGCCGACTTTACCTGGCTGTCGAATCCCAAGCAGCTCGCACGCTATCTCATTACCGGGGGGCCGGCCTATCATTTGTGGTATCTTCCGGCGCTTGGTTGCAGCCTTGCCATCGTCGTTGCTATGCGCGCCTATCCACTCAGCCTGATTTGCGTGGCGACGGCGTTGTTTCTCATCGGCTTGGCTTTCGGAGCCTATCGAGGAGTGCTTTCCCTGCCAGATTTGCCTATCAGTACCCGGAACGGACCATTCTTTGGCGTCCCGTTCGTTACGCTAGGATATCTTCTGGCACGCATAGACTTCCGGCCTTCGATTGGCACGTCGCTGGGCATCGCGGCCGCCGGTTTTGCGATACAGGTGGCGGAAACCCTCTTACTTGCTGACGGCCAAACACCTGCATCGGATTACTATTTCGGCACCTTGCTTTTTGGCGTTGGTATGCTGCTCGCGGCGCTGCAGCTTGAACAAGTCCCGCTGTCGGGGGCTCTAGCGCTTCTTGGCCGCATAAGCCTCGGAATGTACTGCGTCCATGCGCTCCTCCTGCTTTGGCTTGGCCACTGGTTCGATGCACAGAAGCCGGGTGAAGCACTCCTGCTTGTTCTATGCGTCATTTGGCTGAGCGCTGCCACCGCATATCTGATCTCAAGGATCTCGTATCTTCGTCCGTTGGTCAGCTAGTCATGGCGAGTGGCCGAGTATTTCGACAGACGTCGCTAATTCCGGAAACTATGTCATGATGCCGAATATGCGACACGGATCAGTCTATCAAGGAGGCCGGCGCTACCTCAAAGTCAATTTTCCGAGCTTGCTGACGTTCGTTGCTCTTTCGGCGCTTATTCTTAATCCCATCTTCGGCCCGCGTGCCGCCTCGGTGTTTTTGCTATTCGGTATCCTACTAATCGCTGCTGCCCTTCACAGCAGCCTGCGCGCCTTCACGCGCTACTGGTACATACTCTTGATCCCACTCTTCTGCATCGTGTCGCTCCTGTGGTCGCAATTTCCGTCCGAAACCCTCCGCTATTCACTGCAACTCACTGTCACATTTCTGATTGCCATCGCAATTGGTGCATCCGTGACCCCGGCTAGACTTCTGCACTGCATATTCGGCGCTTACGGCATCGGCGTGGTCGGCAGCGTTCTGTTTGGACGCGTACGCGACGATATCGGCGCATGGCTAGGTATCTTCGGCAGCAAGAATGCCTTTGCCTCGCATATCTCAGTCTTCACGCTGGCCGCACTTGCCGTGTTGTTCGACAAATCCGCATCACAGTCGTTGCGGCGTGCCGCACTGCTAGGCATGCTTGCGGCGGGCCCGCTGCTGGTTAAAGGCCAGTCGGTCGGCGCAGTGCTGCCGCTGATACCTGCGGCGCTAATTAGTATGCTTGTGCTTCTGAGCCGGCGCCTAAGCAGCTTTCAGAAGCTTTTCACGGTTTCGCTTATCGGCGTCTTTCTGCTGTTTGGATTGGCAATAGTGCTTATTTTCGGTACGGCGATGTTCGATGCACTGCTGAGCTATTCGGGTAAGGACGTCACCCTCACGGGGCGTACCGAATTGTGGGAATACGGATGGCAGACAATAGCCGAGAACCCCCTATTCGGTTTGGGGTATCAGGCCTTCTGGGTGCAAGGCTACGACCCGGCGGAGGCGCTATGGGATGAGTTTGGCATAACTGCCAGGATGGGGTTTAACTTTCACAACACGTACATCTCAAACGCTGTCGAAATTGGCTTCATTGGCCTAGCTCTCGAGATTTTCATCCTCTATTCCGCTCTGTTTTCGGTTCTGATCTGGGCAGCGCGGTCGCCGCAGCCCGCCAACGCCTTCTTTGCCTCCCTGCTTGTGTTGATTGTGTTCCGCAGCTTCGTCGAAGTGGAAGTTTTCTATCAGTTCGGCGTCAGCACGATCATGGTAATAACGTCGCTGGTCTACGCCCGCCACTTTAGTTCGTCACAACCTAGGCGAAAACGCCGTCAGCTGCTCTTTGGACCGGAGGCGGAAGATTACCCTTTCGGTTTCGACATTCCTCCAGCGAAGGATGGCCGGGCATGAACGCTCTTTCCGAAACGACAAAAGCGTTGGAGCTGACCGACAAGGGGCCGTTGGTCCTGCTATTTTATGATGGCTACGAGCGCTATGCTCGCCCGGGCCTTGGCGGAGCTATCTACTCCCATGCCAGGCGATTAGCGCGATACTCCTATCGCTTTATCCGAAGGCGCCAGCTTAGGACAGGCTTCTACACCGCATTCCTATCGCTGCACCGCTCGCTGAAACTTCTGGGCTGCGACGTACGCATTAACGATTTTGCCGCTGCGCGCGCAAGACCCCATTACCCAATAGGCCTGTGCGGCTATCCAAGCGTATTGACGCGTGTCGACCTGCGCAACCCAGTCATCTTCGGTCACGGTGACATTGGCTATCCCGAGCAGGCGAGGCTAATCGCCCGACAAGACCGCATGCGTATCCTTATCCAGCCATGCGAGTGGGCCCGAGACTACAACATCCCCTATTGCGGCGACAAACTGCGGGTCTGGCCTGTCGGCGTTGACGTCGATAGTTTTTCACCAAGCAAGGCCGAAGATCGAGACTTGGACTTTCTGATTTATGACAAGATCCGCTGGCATCGCTCGGAGCTCGTACCGAGCGTGCTGAACACGATCGTTGCCCGTCTCAAAGCAGACGGACGCTCCGTCAAAACGCTTCGCTATGGCGGACACATCCAGTCGGAGTATTACCGGGATCTTAAGCGGGCAAAGGCACTGCTGTTCCTTTGTGAACATGAAACGCAAGGCATCGCTTATCAGGAGGCGATGGCCGCTGGTGTACCGGTACTGGCTTGGGATGAAGGCGCGCTGGTGGACACAAATCTCATTCCCTTCGCCAATCCGGAACTGAAGGTTAGCAGCGTTCCTTATTTCGACCAACGCTGCGGCATGACGTTCGCAAGGGCGAATTTCGATACCGTCTATGCCGCTTTCTGGAAGCAGCTCGCTAGCTTCCGACCTCGCGAATACATGTCCGAGCGGCTTTCCATGCAACGAGCGGGGCAGGACTATCTCGCCCTTTACAGCTCATTAGCGAGTGCACCGACCTAACGGTAGCGGCCACGGTCTTCATTATAGAATTTCATTTGACGAACGCTAAAATAAGCCCGACTGGGGCAGCGTCTATTGCGACCGCATCTAGTTATCTCCCATTCGCTTTTCACCGCAAAGTCTCGTTGCCGATCTTGATCGGACGGGTACCCGTTTTGCTCACGCCCGCCAGTAAAGATTTGAAAAAGCCCGCCTTCGGGAGGAGGAGGACCAGCGGGTCTAATTCAACAACGGCGCGGGATGAGGGTGCACCGTTCCTCAATCGGCATCGCATCTGGGAGTATTAGATGGCCGGCACAGGCGGGCTGCGAACCCAATGTTTGCTGCCTCGCATCCGCGAGATACCTTTCGCAGTTGCGAAAGAATGCTATAGTGCGGTTCCATTGAGAAGGAACCTCATGCTTAAAGCCATCATGGCAATTGCTGCTACAGCGATGATTATCTCGCAGCCTGCGGTTGCCGAGGAATTTGTGTTCGAGAAGGTTCGTTTAATCGGACGCTTTCTTGTGAACAAATCCGAAGCTGGTTTCGCTTGGCCCGGCAGCGCCATCGAGTTCCGGTTCGATGGGAGTTATCTCGATGTCGTGCTTTCTGACTCGGGCGAGAACAGCATGGTCGTTGATGTCGATGGTTCGATATCCCGCGTCGATTTGAAGAAAGGCTTGAATACCTATCATTTTGCGATGGTTCCTGAACAAACCCCACATACGGTCCGACTAATACGCCGCACCGAATCCCGGTTTGGAACAACAGTTTTAAAGGGCTTCCGCACTGACGGATCTTTCTTGCCGCAGTCGCCCAACAAAAGAAGCCTGCTTGTGATCGGCGATTCCATCTCGGCCGGTTATGGCGTCGAAGGTGAGGACACAACATGCGGCTTCAGCGCAGATACAGAAAACCAATATCTTACCTTCGGCGCAGTCGCGGCGCGCCGCTTTGATGCAGACATTACAACGATCGCCATCTCGGGAAAAGGTTTGGCAAGGAACTACGACGGAAGCACTAAGGCCACGATGCTGGATTTCGTTGATCGTCTACTGCCGTCCCGAGACATGCGTGCACCACTCCCCAAGACCGACGTCGTTGTCGTTCATCTGGGCAGCAACGACTTCAGCGGAAGCGCGCGCCCTGCGGATTTTGTAGAACGATACGTCGCTTTTCTGACAGAGCTGCGTACCAATGCGCCTGATGCGTATATCTATGCAGGTATTGGTCCACTCTTGGCCGAAGCCGATCTCGAGTCAGCGCTGGCAGCGGTAAATGAAGTGGTCGCGGCGCGGAACTTGGCGGGCGACGCCCGCGTCGGGCAAATACAGTTCACCGACCCCCCCGGCGTCCCATCGCGTGGTTGCGATTGGCATCCAAATGAAGCCGGTCAGCGATACATGGCTGACCAACTTGCCAAACGTCTCCGTACAGACCTTGCTTGGGCGGAGGTCGAATGAAAGCCACTTCCATCGCTTCCTCGGTGCCGATGGTACGCACCCAAGGCGACGCTCGCTCCAAGCTGCTTGGCCTTCAGGTACTACGTTTTGTCGCTGCACTCGGTGTGTTTTTGTTCCACATAGGAAGTGGCTTCCAGTTGAAATGGGGATATGCATCGAACATTTTTGGTTTTGGAGCAGCCGGCGTTGATATCTTTTTTATAATCAGCGGCTTTATCATTGCCTACACGACCGACGCCGCAAAAGGAGCGTGGCTGTTCTATCGACGTCGACTGGTGCGGATCATACCACTCTATTGGACGCTGACGTTAGGCATTGTCGCAATAGCTATGATCAAACCCGACCTACTTAATTCCACCTACGTCAGCGGCGAAACGTTATTCAAATCGTTATTTTTCATTCCGTTTGAGAAAACCAACGGCACTGTTCGACCTCTTCTTTTCCTTGGCTGGACGCTAAACTACGAAATGTTTTTTTATTCTGTCTATGCAATGTGCTTGACAGTCGGTCTGCGTGTCCCGTTGGCACCGGCTGCACTCATCGTAGTTCTTGTGCTGTTAGGCAGAGTCATCGAAATCGACAATGTAGCTTGGGTCTTTTACACGAGCCCGCTAATGCTCGAGTTTGTTTTTGGGATCGGGTTGTACCTATTGCATGCACATCGCCCCTCGCTCTTCGCCGGAAACGGCCCGGTAGTTTTTGGTATCTTCGCGACATCTCTTGTGGTTCGATGGTTGATACCTGATCTGCCATGGCTGGTGGCCAATGGGGTGCCCGCTGCGATACTGGTCGCAGCTGTTCTTCCATGGGTTCCGAGGAAGACACCATTAGTCTTGTTTCTAGTGCTGCTTGGAGACGCGTCCTACTCGCTGTATCTCACACATCCCTACATTATCCAGGCGCTGATCAAAGTCGCTCCAGAGGGAGCAGGCCAGATAGCGCAGGCATTGGTCGCTTTCGCAAGTTGCTTACTATCAATAGCTCTTTCGATTTTGCTGTACCGAACGATCGAACGGCCTGCGCAAAAACTACTAAATCCTTGGTCGAGTAGAGGAGACTCACTTCCGGTCCCCGCTACGATTGCCACCGACAACGCCCGCCCAAGGGTATAAATATGCCCATAGGTTTGGGCAAAATGGGCTGGTGGAACAACCCTGTGATTAGCGGAAGCGAAGGGCGAACACACACAGCGGGAATGGTGAAGTTCTGCACGAGCCCAGATCTGGCTTGTCTTGCAACTTTGCGCGAGCAGCCACCATTCAACGAATGCATGAGAAGTACGAACTTTTAGCAGTGGGGCTTCCTTGATGCGAACCTATTTTGGCATTTTAGATGCGACTAATCGGCCGGAGAACGCCGACGCGACCACTCTCGAGCGCCTACGTCATGGTCACGGCCCCCACGAATTCGCTGTAGAACATGTCTGCTTTCGGGCAAGTACAAAACCGCGTTCAATGTCCGATTAGAGGCGCAAAGCCGCCACATTGCGATCCCCAAGCCCATCGGCCGATTTTGGCCGGAAGCGGACTGGCAGCTTCTGAATTTGGGATGGTTGGACCGGACGTTCAGGATCCAGAAGGCGCCGGCTACTGGGGAGGTTCCGCATTCGGCTTTGAGACCACCTGCATCATCGCCATACGTTTAGAGGTTCTGCGCGTACGGTCTCGAACCTCAGGTCGTTCATCGGTGGCGAGACAAACCAGCACTTCCCGGTGAACGTCAAGATGCGACCGCCGCTATACCAAGCAAGAGCCCCGAATAGGGTTGCCGGTTAATGAACGATTGACGGGCAAGGCCATTTCGCGACAGCAGGTCCGTCGCACCGCAAGAGCCCAGTGCTTCTCGATTTCGCGCCAGAGAGGAAGCAGCCTGCAAGAAAGCGCTCGCTTATCTTGAAAAGGACCTAGACACTCCCTCAACGTGGTGGCAATCGCGCGGTTCCTCGCCGACGCGCCTCCCGGAACTGCTTCTCGTGGATAAGCGGTATTGGTTTGACAGGCTAGGGCGGGCAAAATACGCTGGTATGATGACATAAAAAGTAATCTGAGCGCCGACTTCGTCCACCTTGCGACAGGTTCGTTTAACAGGCTCAACGGGGGAATTGTGAGCGGGTACGTCGTCATTGTGGATTTTCGTCTCAAACCAGGCGGATACGCAAACTTCCGGGCGATAATTGATGCCAACGCGATGGCTTCTATGCGAAACGAGCCGGGTTGCTTCCGGTTCGATGTTATCGAGCCGGAGGGGGAGCCCGATCGCGTTCTGCTCTACGAGATCTATGAGGATGCCGCTGCTTTTGAACGGCATCGCATCACGGATCACTTTCTAAAATTCGATTCCGAGAGCAAGCAGTTGGTCGCGGAAAAAAGCGTGATAGTCGCAGCGCTTGTCTGCGAGGGTGTGCGTGACGTCTAGTCTGAGGTTATCGAGATTGGAGAATACATTTTTATGAACGACAGTGCTTCGAGCGCGCTAAGGGAGATGACCGCACACCGGGCCATCAAATTGGGCACGCTCGTCGCTGAGTTTGCTACTCCGGGGATTGGACATATCCTCAAATCCGCCGGTTGCGACTTCGCTTTTTTCGACATGGAGCATTCCGGCTTCGGCATGGAGACGCTGAAGAGTGCGATCCGCTATTTCGAGGCTGCCGATCTTCCAATGTTCGTCCGGGTGCCTTCCCAGGACTATCATTTTATTGCCCGTGCAATGGATATGGGGCGCCGAAGGCCTGATGGTGCCCATGGTCGGCAGCGTCGAACAAGCGCGGCACATCATCAACGCGATGAAGTATCATCCAGCCGGTCGTCGCGGCGTAGCGCTGCAGATAGCGCATGACCGCTACCGCCCTGGCTCTGTCGCCGATAAATTTGCAAGCGCGAACAACCGCTCTGCGTTTTTCTGTCTGATCGAGACGGCGGATGGCGTGAAGAACATCGACGCTATCGCGGCACTTGAAGGAGTCGACTGCCTCTGGGTCGGACACTTTGACCTATCGGTATCACTCGGCATTCCTGGCGACTTTGGCCATCCGGCGTTCGAGGATGCAATGGAACGCATCATTGCCGCTGCCGGGAAGCACAACAAGTCACTGGGGCGCCTGGTACCCAGCGTGCAGCAGGGACAGGACTTCTACGCCAAGGGATTCGACTTTATCTGCTACTCGGGGGACGTCTGGGTGTTCCACGATGCGCTAACCGAATCCATCGCCAAGATCCGCGCGGGTTGCAATTGAAGGCGGAGGGAAAATTAGTGGGAGCTAGCTTCCGGGTGGCGCTTTCCGGAGATTTCCGCCAGGCGGATGGCACCGCCACCTATCCCGATTTCGACCTCACCCCATTGAGAGACGCGCCGGGCATCGAGTTCGAGTATCTGCAGCCGCACAATCCAGTTCGCGGCGAGCAACTGGAGGACTTTGACGCGCTTATCCTGCTCACTCACAAATTCGACGCAACCAGCGTGCCGCGCAACGGACGTCTTGCGATGGTCGCTCGCTTCGGCGTTGGCTACGATACGGTGGATACCAAGGCATGCACGGAAGCCGGCATCGCGCTGGTCATCACCCCGGACGGAATAAGGCGGCCTGTGGCGGTTTCCGTCATCACGCTAATGCTCGCGCTGACTGGCAATCTGCTGATCAAGGATCGTCTCACCCGCGCCGGGCCGGAGGGTTTCAACCAGCGCTCGGCACATATGGGCGTCGGGCTGATCGGCCGCACGCTCGGGTCGCTTGGCATCGGCAACATTGGCGCGGAAATGTTCCGCATGGCCAAGCCCTTCGACATGAAATACATCGCCCACGACCCGTTTGCCGACAAAAACATATCCGACCACCTCGGCGTTGAACTCGTCGGATTGGACGAGCTGTTCCGACGCTCTGATGTGCTTTCCATCAACTGCCCGCTAACGCCCGAAATCGCGCCACATCGTCAACTGCGGAGCGCCTCGCCCTGATGAAGTCCAGCGCATACCTCATCAACACCGCGCGGGGACCCATCGTCGATCAAAAGGCGCTTACGAAGGTGCTGCAGGAGAAGCGCATCGCGGGCGCCGGACTCGATGTGCTCGAACAGGAACCGCCGGACGTGAACGATCCGATTCTCCGGCTCGACAATGTCGTTCTGTCGCCGCACGCCCTTTGCTGGACGGATCAATGCTTCGCCGGCAACGGAGCAGCTGACGTGAAGGCGGTTATCGATTTGCAGCACGGACGCGAGCCGCGCGGTATTGTCAACCGGGAGGTGCTCGCGACGGAGGTTTGGAAGCAGCGCCTAGCCGGCTTTTCTGCCCGCTTTGGAGCCTAGGAGGAATGGATTTGGCGCGCCGTCGCTCATTGGGGACGGCTTTGGAGGAAAGCTCAACCGCTGCGCTTGCGGGTGAGTCGATGGAACGGAAACGTTCAGCAACAGTAAACACAGCCACTGAATGGGAGGAACTGAATAATGAATGATCGTGAAAGACGTGATTTTCAAGCAGGCCTCGAAGCGGAAGTCGATGCACTCCTAAGCGGCAAACCGACCCGCCGTACGTTCATAACCCGTTTCGGACAGCTGACCGGCATGCTGGCGGCATCAGGCCCGATCCTGTCGATGATGACCGACTGGGCTATGGCGCAGCAAAAGCTGGAGCTTGCCGACCCGGCTTCACCGCTTGGCCAGGCGCAGGAGCTGGCGTTGAAGGCTTCGACCGAGGGGCCGAAGGACGGCTCTGCCTACCGCGCGGCGGAGGCAGCGAAGCAGTTCTCCGGCGTAACGCTCAACATGACGTCGGAGGTCGGTCTGCAGGCACTGGATCCGCGCAACTTCAGCGGCCCGATGTGGGACCAGCTCACGGGGATCAAGACCAATGTCGCCGAACTGGCATGGCCGGATCTGTATTCCAAGGCCGTCGCCGAGCATATCGCAGGCTCCGGCGCCTATGACATTCTCGATGTGGCGCCGATGTGGACGCCATCGCTGGCGGATGGCGGCGTTATCGCGCCGCTCGACGACTATATCGCCAAATACATGGATCCAAAGGACCTTGAGGACTATCATCCGCTCTACAAGGCGCTGCCGACCTACAAGGGCAAGATCTGGGGCTTTTTCGACGACGGCGACATTTTCGCCCTCTACTACCGCAAGGACATTTTCGAAGACCCGAAGCTCGTCGAGGCATACCAGGCAAAGTTCAATGCGAAGCTGGAGCCGCCCAAGACCTGGGAGGAGTACACGCAGGTTGCGCAGTTCCTGACAGACCAGCTCGCGCCGAACGTGTACGGCGCCGGCCACTTCCGTAAGGCGGGAAGCCCTGGTAACCAGTTCGACTTCCTGCAGCAGTTCCGCGCGAATGGCGGAAAATTGTTCGACGACAACATGAAATCCGCGATCGCCTCGGACGCCGGCGTCAAGACGTTGCAGAACATGATTGCTGCCAACAACGCCTCCATCCCCGGCAATAACGAGCTCGATGCGGTGTCGCTGTGGGCGGCGTTCCTGACGGGCAAGGTAGCGATGATCTACTCCTGGCCGCCGTCGGGCCGCATGGCGGGCAACTACTCGCAGTCTGCTGCTGCGATCAACTTTATCCCGCAGTCGCAGATCGCCGGCAAGGTCGGCTACGCGGTCGTTCCGGGCAACCCGGAGCACGCAACCGGCTTCAACAAGGCGTTGTCGGCGGATTCGGCAAATCCGGAAGCCGCCTACCTGCTGATGCAGTGGATGGTTTCGCCACCGGTGTCGCTGGCACGTGTCATGTTGCCGTATGCGTTGCGTGACCCTTACCGCATCTCGCACTTCAAGTCGGAGCTCTACGGCAATCTCTTCCCCGGCGCGAAGGACTATCTGGCCAACCTGAACAACTCGGCCAATGTCGGCCTGCTCGACCCAATCATTCCCGGCGCGCAGGACTATTTCCAGTCGCTGGACCGGATGTGTACGTCGGTCTGGGCCGGCACGGATCCGAAGACGGCGCTGGAAACCGCCGCCAAGGAAATCGACGAGACCACGGACCGGCTCGGCGTCGATTCGCAGAAGGCCTTCTACATCGAGTTCTTGAAGCTCCCTGGCGCGACCGCCGACAATACGGTGGAAAAGCTGGGCTTGGCGACGAAGATGTGAATGAACTGGGCCGGCGTGAATGCGCCGGCCCAGTTTCTTTCGACGGCGCGGCTCCCGCAGCGCTGTGTCGGTAGCCATGCAACGCGAAGGGTCGAAGGCGATTTATATGCAAAACGCGCCCGCCATCAGCCGGATCGGTTCTGCCGGCACCCCGCACAAGCTCTCCGCATTTTCGCGGTGGGCCGACCGCCATTTCAAGTGGCTGCTTGTTGCGCCGGCAGTGTTGCTGATCCTCGCGCTGTCGATCTACCCGCTGCTCTTCTCGCTTGTCGTTTCCTTCATCAACTATGACTTTCAGGTACCGGGCCACGCCTTCGTCGGCCTCAAGAATTTCGAGCGCGTCATATTCGATCCAGTGGCCCGCTGGTCGCTATTCCTTACAGCGTGGATGTCGGCGGTCAGCGTCGCCATCGAGTTCGTCCTGGGATTGTTGGTGGCACTCGCAATGGTACGGAGCTTTCCGGGCAGAGGCGTCATCATGTCGATCCTCATCGTCCCGCTTTTCATCAGCCCAGTCATCGTTGGCCAGCTATGGACCCTGCTTCTCCAACGGCCGTTCGGGCCCACCAACTACATGCTGACGCAGCTGCTCGGAACCGAAGTCACGATCGGCTGGATGACCCAAAGCCCGTGGCTCTTTATCTCGCTTATCGTCGCGGATGTCTGGCAGTGGACGCCGTTCATGTTCGTCATCCTGCTCGCCGGGACTCACCGCGATTCCCCCAAATCTCTACGAAGCGGCGGAGCTGGACGGCGTCAGTGCCTGGCAGGCTTTCTGGGCAATCACCGTGCCGCATCTGGGTCCGATGATCATGCTGGCGATAACCTTCCGCCTGCTCGACGCGATCCGCATGTTCGACACGATCTTCATCATGACGGGCGGCGGCCCCGGCACGCAGACCTACACGGCATCGTACTATCTCTACACGGTTGGCTTCACGCAGTTCCACCTTTCGCAGGCAACAGCCGGGAGCTGGCTGTTCCTGTTCTTTACGGCCATCGTCGTGACACTGCTTGTGCGCCGCCTGCTAAAGTCGGAGCCGGTTTGATGGCCACGATCGCACCCGTACGCCGCAGACGCCGCAATGTGCCGGTAGGCCGCTTTCTGTTGCTAGGTTTCTTCCTCGTCTTTGTGCTGTGGCCGCTGTACTGGCTGTTCAACACATCCATAAAGCCGAGCGACGACTATCTCGCCGTCCCACCCGTCTGGTTCCCGTCCGCGCCGACGATGATCCACTACGAGGCGGCTCTTTTCACGTATCGCGGCCTGGATGGCCTCATCAACAGCCTGATCATTTCGCTGTCAGCGACTGCCCTTTCAGCGCTGCTCGGTACGCTGATGGCCTACAGCCTGGCGCGCTACAACACAGGCGGCCAGCACCTTTCATTCTGGGTCCTGTCGCAGCGCTTCCTGCCGCCAATCGGCATCGTGCTGCCGGTATTTCTCATCTACAGAGGCGTCGGCCTTTACGACACGCGGATCGGCCTGATCATCGCATATACTGTCTTCACCCTGCCGGTTTCCGTTTGGATGATGTTCGCCTATTTCCGCGGCATGCCGAGATCTATGGAGGAAGCGGCGCTCGTCGATGGATGCACCCGCTGGGAGGCGTTCTGGCGTGTGGCGGTCCCCCTCGCTGCGCCAGGCATCGTCGCGGCGGCGGTCTTTGCCTTCATCGCCTGTTGGACCGAATTCTTCTTCGCGCTCATTCTCACAAGCCGCCACGCATTCACCTTGCCGACGGTGTTTCGCGCCTTCATCGGCTTCCAGGGAGCGCAGTATGGCGAAGCGGCTGCCCTCGCCATCGTCTCGCTCGTGCCTTCGATCGCTCTCGGAGTGCTGGCTCAACGACATCTGGTGCGCGGGCTGACGCTCGGCGCCGTTCGCGGATAGGAAAGTTTGGAATGGCCGAGGTCAAGATTACAGGCTTGCACAAGCGGTACGGTGCATTTCACGCGGTCCGTGGCATCGACTTGGACATTCGCGACGGCGAATTCACAGTGCTTGTCGGTCCATCGGGTTGTGGCAAGAGCACGCTGCTCAGGACCATAGCCGGGCTCGAGGAGATCTCCGACGGCACCATCGAAATCGGTGGCGAAGTGGTCAACGATTTCCGGCCGCGTGACCGCGACGTAGCGATGGTTTTTCAGGATTACGCACTCTATCCGCATATGAGCGTGCAAAAGAACATTGGCTTCGGTCTCAAAGCCAGGAAGATGCCGAAACCTGAAATGGATGCCCGCGTTGCCGAAGCTGCGCGCATGCTCGGGATCACGCAACTGCTTGGGCGACTTCCACGCCAGCTATCCGGCGGGCAGCGTCAGCGTGTCGCGATCGGGCGGGCTATCGTGCGGAATCCACGGGTCTTTCTGTTTGATGAGCCACTTTCCAATCTGGATGCACAACTGCGCGACGAGATGCGCGGCGAGATCAAGCGACTCCATCAGGAAATCGCGACCACAATGATCTACGTTACCCACGATCAGATCGAAGCGATGACGCTGGCCGATCGCATCGTGCTTATGCGCGATGGTGTAATCGAGCAGCAGGGCTCGCCGCTCGACCTGTTCGAGCATCCCGTCTCTACGTTCGTTGCCGGCTTCCTGGGCTCGCCCCGCATGAATTTCCTGCAGGGCAAGCTAGCACTCGAAGGCGGCGTTTCCGTCGTGAAGTTGGGCGACACTCTGCTGCCATTCGCCGCCGGCCGGACCTTCCAAGATGGCTCGCACGGCAACGCCATAGTGCTTGGTCTGAGGCCGGAGCATATGAGCCGCGCACAAACATCTACGCCTGCTCCGCGTGTGGTTCGATACGATGCTGCAATAGAATTGTTGCAACCGACAGGCTCGCGAACTTATGCAACCTTCCGGCTCGCGGGCATACCGGTAATCGCCGAACTGCAGGCGAACGACGTAAGCCGCCCCGGAGAAATCATTCCAATCGACATAGATATGAGCCGCGCTTCGATCTTCGACTCAGCAACAGATCGCGCGATATAGTTTCAACCAAAGGTCGCCACTTTCAGGTGTCGTCACGACGGTTTCCATTTTGCCGCGATCATCGACGAAATATTCCCGTCTCAAATCTGCGCGGCTTCGTGTGCCGCACAAAACCCGAAATCTCGGCCCTGGCTGCCAAGATCATCAGCGCGAAAAGCGGTTAGACGATTTTCGCAACTAAGAAAGTGCACATCGGATTGTCGCGCGTAAGTGTCCACTCTAAGCAGGATTGCCTCACGGCGCAGGCTGGTCCTTAAGCATCAAATGCGAACGGCTCTGTCGCCATGGTCGAAGCGGTCACTCGAGACAGCGAATCGTCGTGATCTCAAACTCGTTCTTGCGGCCAGAAACGCACGTCGTTTAGCCTCTGTGTTCGGGCCCCGGAGACAGCGTCATGCTGGAGACTGATCCCCTCCCGAGACCCACAATGCGACATCGATCTTGGTCGCTTCGCCCTTCTGGAATTCGCGGATAGACTTGCCCCGGAACATAATTCGGACGCGATCGCAGAGCCCGATCGTTTCCTCGATTTCCGATGAGGTGAACAGTAAAGCCATTCCGCCCGCCGCAAGTTCGGCGCAGAGGTGATAGATCTCGGCCTTGGCCCCAACGTCCACGCCGCGGGTGGGGTCGTTCAGCAGCAGCACGGTCGGTCCGGTTGCCATCCATTTGGCGAGTACGACTTTCTGCTGGTTGCCGCCGCTGAGGTTAACGACGCGTTTGTCGACGCTGTCCGTGACGATGTTCAAGCGCTTGACGTAGTCACGGGCCATTTTCCCCTCGGCCTTACGGTCAATTACTCCCAGAGCGAAAAGCAACCGGTCGAGAACTGGCAAGCTTGCATTGTATCGAATCGACCACGAGGTCAGCAGACCTTCGTCGCGGCGATTGGCCGGCACCAGGGCGAGCCTCTGTTTGATCGCTTGAAATGGTGAAGCCGGTGCTGGCCGGCCATCGGAGTATGCGACCGATCCGGAGGTTGCGGTTCGAAGGCCGAACAGGACGTCGAAAATGTCATCTATGCCGGAGCCTTCAAGTCCGGCAAATCCGAGGATCTCGCCGGCGCGGAGTTCGAAACTCACGTTCTTCAGGGCCGGCTCGGCGGCAAGATTTTTGACGCTAAGGACGGCTGGTGCGTCGCCCGCCAATGGAGGGCGGGCAGGAAACGATTCCTCAATCCGCCGGCCGACCATCTGAGTAATTATCTTCGGAATGGTGGTTTCGCCGGTCGCCCAGGTGCCCTGGTATTGGCCATCGCGAATGACGGTGATCCGGTCGCAGATCGAGAATACTTCCTCTAGGCGATGCGAGACGTATATGATGGTAAGACCGCGATCGCGTAGACCGCGCAGTATTTCGAAAAGCCGCCCAGATTCGTATGCATTCAGAGCAGAGTTTGGCTCGTCCATTATGATAATGTCGGACTTCTGGTGGAAGGTTCTGGCGATTTCCACGAGTTGCCGCTCCCCAACTGCGAGAGAGCCGACCGTCCGTGACGGATCGAGATGTACGCCCATGTCCGTCAGGACCTGACGGGCTTCCTGACTCATCTTACGGTTGTTGAGGATGCCGGCCGTCGATTGTTCGCGATTTGCGAAGATGTTAGCGGTGATCGAAAGATGCGGGAAAAGCGCGAGTTCCTGGGATACGATGCTGACGCCGGCTTGGCGGGCCTGCAGGGGGGAATTGAGCGATACGGGTTCGTTGCGAAGAAATATTTGTCCTCTGTCGGGCTGGTAGATCCCAGCCATGATTTTCATGAGAGTTGATTTGCCGGCGCCGTTTTCGCCGACGAGAGCATGGATCTCGCCCTTCGCAATCGAAACCGAGACATTGCGCAACGCATTGACCCCGCCAAATCGCTTGCTGATGTTTTCGACACGGATCATTTCGGGCTTGCCGGTAGTTGCGGGTGACATCTGGCCTATCGCGATCTGCAATGCTCTCTCCCTCCCGGCCCGGGAGGGAGAGTTTCGTTGATGGCTATGCTTACTTGGGAGGCTGCTTCAGATCGTCATAAGGACGAGCGCCTTTGGCCAAATCGGCAAAGTGCTCGGCCATGTATTTTGCGTAGAATGCCTTCTGGACAGCGGCATCACTCTCGCGCGGCTTGAATTCCTCGACGTTTGCGGCGGTGACGATATCAGTCGGAACCTCCAGCCAGCCCGAAATATTCTTACCGGACTTGAGTTCTTCAACCAAGGCGCGAACTGGAAGGTAACCCTGCAGATAGGGCTGCTGACCGGCAGATACGCCTATGAACCCTTTGGAGATCGCCTCGAGGGTCGGTGTCTCAAGATCATATCCGGCCCCGATCCACCCGTAGCTGCCCCGTTCCTTGACCTGCCCGATATTGGGCGGGTCGAGCGAACACAGACCCACCATGGCTATAGAATCAGGATTGGCCGTCGCAAGACTATCCCAGATATTGTAGTTTTCGGTGTTATCGAGCTTCGTGTCCCGGTCCTCGGTTAACGTATAGCCGGCCGGGTCCAAAACAGAGTGGAGGCCCTTGGAGCGTGCATCCAATACCGGGTTGCCGGGGAAGCACGAGCCGATCACGATCTTCCCCGATTTGACATCCTTGGCAGTCAGTTGATTGAGAATTTCCTGCCCCAACAGAACACCGGACTTGTATTCATCCTGGCCCACCCACATGTCGAGCTTGGAACCGATGGCAATGTTGTTGGAAGCGGCAAGAGGGATTCCGGCTTCGGTCGCAGTCTGTATCACCGTGTTCCATGGGTCGCCACCATTCGGGATGAGGGCGATTGCGTCATACTTGGCCTGAATTGCGGATTCCATGAAGGCGATATGGGTTGGAACGTCGAAACCGGCTTCGCCAAAGACGTCGACTGTGACACCGAGATCGGCGCCGGCATCCAAAGCGCCTTCCTTGATTGTCTGGGTGAAGTCGTTCAGGCCGTGCAGAACGTACGCGATCCTAAGCTTCTTGTCCTGTGCGGCCGTTGGGCCGGTCGATATCTGCATCGCGGAGAGCAACACCGTGGCAATGACGGCGAGCTTGAAAGTCAATCTGTGTCTCATGCGAACTCCTCCTGGTCTGCGTTTTCTGAGTTCCTCATCTCATTCACGTCTCTTGCGTGCTTCAGCTTGTCATGAATGGTCCTCCCTGAAAAACCAAACGGCCAGTATCTCCAGCAACCGTTCTCCGTCATTCCGGTGTCGATCAATTTCAATGTAATGCAAAGTTCAGTATGGACATGCCGGTGACACGGCTAGCTTGGACGGCGTTTGATCAGATAGTCGAGTGCGACGGCAAGAATGATCACCGACCCGGTCGACACTGTGGCCCAAGCCGTGTCGATGCCAAGCATCACCAGGCCGTTCTGGATCAGCCAGACAATTATGGCTCCGACAACCGCACCAATCACGGAACCCGAACCACCGGTGAGCGCTGTTCCGCCTATGATGGTCGCGGCAATCACGTATAGTTCCTGTCCTGGCCCACTCGCCGGATTGCCGCCACGCTGAAAGGCGAGAAGCATGACTGCCGCGATTCCGACAATGAACCCCATCAGCGCCATGACCATGATCCGATAACGGTTGACCCGGATTCCGGCATAGTGCGCAGCTTGGCGATTGCTCCCGATGGCCTGGACGCGGCGGCCGAATGCAGTCTGGTTAAACAGGAACCAGCCGAGGATGGCGACGGCGAACATGACCCAGACGCTCATCCAGATGCCGAGGAAGCGCGAGCCCATTACGCTGAAAAACCAAACTGTTTGGTCGTACCCGGATACGGGCGAGCCCCCAGACACGAACAGGCCGAGGCCACGATAGATGCTGAGTGTGCCAAGTGTGATGATGATTGTTGGAATCCGCAGTGCGACCGCGAGAATCCCGTTTACCAGCCCGCAGACGGTCGCCAACAGGATCCCGGCAGGGATGATGAGAGCGGGGTGATATCCTTCACGGAACATTACTGACATTGTAACGGATGCGAACATGAGCAGAGCGCCGACCGACAGGTCTATGTCACCCATCGAAATCACGAAGACCATCCCGACCGCCATGATGCCGATATAGGAAGACTGGCGAAGGACGGAGACCAGATTATTCTGGGTCATGAAGGTGTCGGTCGTAAGAGTGAGGAACAGGCAGAGTGCGAGCATTGCGGCTACGACCCCGAAGCCTTCGATGCCACTGATCGCGCGTAACGTCGATTTTATCCCTCCGCCGGTTGAGCGAGGCGGAGCGCTTGGCGACGTGCTCACGGGGTGCTGCCCCTCGCGGGCCTCCGCATCGCTCATGGGTTTCCTCCAAACCGGCCGCCAGACAGTCATTTTTTGGAACAAAGGTCAATTTGAATTATCCTATGTTTTCATATCGGCGCAGCAGCCGGGCCAGATCGATCTGCCGCTGGAGAGCACGGTTGCGTGTGGCACGCCACCACGGTTCGGCCTGGCAGAACAAGCTCGAACCCTAACCCCGATCCTTCTTCCAGGATGTCGAGGGGGCAATGGCCAAGTCGATGCGGTCGGCGACTAGCGCTTGGCGGAGGTCCGACAGATAGCCACGAGTGTGATCACGCTCCTTAAGATCCGCTGTTGATATTGGGACGGGTTAGCGTCTTTAACGGCGACGGCGCGGCAAAGTTTTCGCTCGGGCTAGAGCCTTAATACTCAGGCGTTAAGTCGGGGACTGAGCACTTCGAGGCGCGGGTGTATCGCCGACGATGTCTGCTTTCGGCAAATTGGAAATGCTCATCTCACGGCAGAGCTGTGAGGCGCAAAGCTGCCTGCCGTCGGCCACCGTCACCTATCCTGCTAGAAGCGATGCGGTAATCGATGTCCACTCCGCGTCAAGTTCGCCAGTCCCCACAGCCTGCCTGGCGCGGTGGTACCAGTAGGCTGCATTGGAAAGATCCCCCTCTTTCCGGTGCAGATAGGCGTGAACCAATGCGGAGGCCGGATCAGATTCGTTGGCCTGCACACACTCGTGCGCTCGCTGCCAATCGCCATGTCTATCCCACCATAGAGCCTGGAGAGCGAAGCTGAGACTCGCCGGGGGCTCGACACCCTGAAGGGTCGCACTGAACTCATCAATGCCCATTGTTAACCTCGCGCGAAAACCGGATGATGTTAGCTTTGGCACCCGACCGCTCCCGGCACAATGCCCTTATGAGTTTGGGTTCAAGCCGGAGGGCTATCGCGATACCGTCGTGCCGTGTACTCATTTGATCAGTGCGCGGGAGGCCTCCGATGACAAATGAGGTCGATGTTCTTGATGCCGTCGTGGTTGGTGCCGGCTGGGCAGGGCTCGGCGTCAGCCATGCTCTGAAACAGCGAGGCCTCAGTCATTGCGTGTTGGAGCGAGGTCGCATCGGCGAGACTTGGCGTACCCAGCGCTGGAATTCGTTCCACATGAACACGCCAAACGTGCAAACAGTTATGCCCGGAGACAGCTATGATGGCATCGATCCGGACGGTGTTCTGACACGTGATGCCTTTGTAGCTCTTCTGGAGGCCTTCGCTGCGCGGAATAGGCTTCCGGTCAAGCGAGAGTGCCCCGTGACCGAACTTGCCGCCGGACTGGAAAACGGAGTGTACCGTCTGACCACCTCGTGCGGCAGTTTTGCTGCGCGTAACGTGGTGGTCGCCAGTGGCAATCTGAATGTTCCTCGGCGTCCGCCCTGGGCCGCGGCATTGCCGCGCAGCCTTCATCAGATGGACGCTTCCGACTACCGCAGCGCAGCCGATCTGCAAAAAGGGGCGGTGTTGGTTGTGGGAAGCGGCCAATCGGGCTGTCAGATAGCCGAGGACCTGGCGGAGGCTGGGCGAACCGTTTTCCTTTCCACGAGCCGGACCGGCCGCCTTCCGAGACGTTATCGCGGACGAGATATCATGATCTGGCTCGTCCAGAGCGGGTTTCTCGATGTTCGGCGGGAGCAAATCATTCAAACGCTGGGCCGCATTCCGGCAAGGGGCGTACTTGGCTCGACGCGGACCATAAGTCTTCAGTCCCTCAGTGCTCAGGGCATCATTCTGCTCGGTCGGATGACGGACGTCAAAAAGGGGGGGCATCTCGCTTTCGCCGATGATGTGAACGACCATCTTCGCTTCGCGGACGAGGCTTCTGCGAGCGTCAAGCGACAGATCGACGAGTTTATCGCGCGCGCCGGTATCGACGCTCCTACGGCTGAGCCCGATCCTGGGGAGATCGTCGCTCCCAACCTGCAGAGCCCACCCATCCGCTCGCTTGATCCCGCCGCGGGCGGCATTACGACAGTAATTTGGTGCGCCGGGTTTCGGGGCGACTATGGTTGGGTCCGGCTTCCAGGGGTGCTGGATGCCGAGGGACAACCGTTGCAGGAGGGCGGCGTTACGGTCCTGCCCGGCATATATTTCGCCGGGGTGGACTTTGGTTCAACTCGCAAATCAGGAATAATACTGGCGATCGCCGAAGAGGCTCCCCGCCTCGCCGATCATATAGTCGGACGTTCATTGGAGGCAGGGCACGCGATGCCCGCCTTAAGTTCCGGTACCTTAATTTAGCTGAACGCGCTGCCAGCAGACGCGGCCTACCTAAGACCGCTTTTGGTGAACAATCGGCTGCGCCGGAATGACCGCGAATGGTCGGCGGCGAGGGCTTCGCGGTCGATGCGAGCCTGATCCGCGCCGATGTCCATCGGCAGCGTTCGGTTCCGGGCGATGAAGGTCTGCCGCCTGAAGCGATCGGTCGCGCCGTGCGCGAGTATCTGGATGTGCTCGACGATGCCGCGTTCGGCGGCGCGACACCGGTTCTGCCGAAGCGTATCGCTCTCACCGATCCGGCGTCACGCTGGACAGCGGCAACGCGCGAGCGCGCCTTCTACGCCTACAGCACCAACTATCTGATCGACCTCGAACATGCCGTGATCGTTGATGTCGAGGCGACCACCTCGGTACGCCAGGCCGAGGTGACCGCCCAGCGCAGGATGATCGACCGCGCGCATTCACGGTTCGGCCTGCGGCCCGAGCGGCTGGCTGCCGACGCCAGCTATGGCGATGCCGCCAACCTGGCCTGGCTGGTCGAGAGACAAGGGCATCGCGCCGCATATCCCGGTGTTCGACAAATCCGCCCGCACCGACGGGACATTCGAGCGATCGGCCTTCACCTTCGACCAGAAGGATGACAGCTATATCTGTCCCGGTGGCAAGCGCCTGCGACCTCGAAACCGGAACTTCACCGTCCCCCGGTCCAATGTCGATCAAGACGGCTTCATTCGGTATCGTGCGCGCCAGCAGGACTGCGGCGACTGCGCTCTACGCCAGCGCTGCACGCCCAATATGCCGGCTCGCAAGATCATGCGATCAATCCATGAGGGCGCCCGCGACATGGCGCGTGATATCGCCACGACCGACGCCTACGTCACTTCACGAAGGCAGCGAAAGAAGGTCGAGATGTTGTTCGCGCACCTCAAACGCATACTGAAGCTCGATCGCCTGCGCCTGCGAGGTCCAAACGGCGCCAAAGACGAATTCCTCCTCGCTGCCACCGCCCAAAACCTCCGCAAAATGGCCAAGCTGATCACCATATTGCCTCTGCCGGGTCCCGTCTGAGGGGCAAGGCGTCGATCGGTCACCGTCGAGCGCCCAAAACCTTGCTCCGATCATCGACTTCTTCAACAAATCAGGCGCAAAGCAGACGCGCCATTAACGTGAACGTCGGCAAGAGACTGACCCGGCGGTCGTCACGCCAGGACATGCGCCAATGGTATCGGAGCAAAACGGCCGAGGCTCTAATCGCCGCTGGATGACAGTTCAGTGGCAGGTCACCAGCCCGCCGCGCGGGATGGCCCGTACTCTCTTCGACAGCGCTTCGGGTTTGTTCAGACCAGAGTCTTCTATGGTGGATCCCATAGACTTCGAAACAGATGCGCGCGGCTGAAAAGGTCAAGCAGTGGTTTGCCGCATGGGCCGATCGATAGCGATGGGTCTGCTCGCCGCCGTAGGTGTTATGGGGATAGGCCTGATTGTTGAAACGCTGCGCCGATGAGCGCCCTGTTTGCATCTACCTCTTTCTGCGACGTGTACTACCAGCTAACCGATAGACCGACATTGCCCTCCCAAGCCCTGATATCTTCACCGCTTATGTTTGTTGTGTAGTCACCTGTCATGTAGAGGCTGAGCCTGTCGCTCAGTTTTGCAATCATGCCGCCACCGATTTCGAGCGATGTACCCCCGAGTTCCGTGACAATGTCAGTGCCGGCGAAGGAGACATTCTGATCTGAATCGAACTGCCGCCAAATATTGGCCTTCAGGTAAGGCATGAGTTGGGTACTCCCCAACATCATTTCACCCTGTACGCGAACGCCAAGCCGACCGTTGAGGCCATCATCGGCATTGAAGGAAACGTCTGAGAAGCGGTCCTGCTTATCGTCGAAGGACAAATGTTGCCAGACAAGCTGCGCTTGAGGCTCGATCGTCCAGCCATCGGCGATTGCGAACGGGTAGCCTCCTTCCAGCGATGCGGTTAGCCCAGACCCTTGGATGTCGACGCCGATATCGCGCACTGAGGTCGCCTCTCCATCGAACCAGGTGTTCATTACAACCCCGTCGACATACCAACCTCCTGGTCCGATATGCGTCCAATAGCCGCCAAGGCTGGTGCCATTGAGCTTCACGTCGCCAGCGGCGAAGTGGTCCTGGGCAAGCGCCTGGCCCTTAACGTCGCCATCGGCCCGAACATATCCGAAAAACAGGCCTAGCCGATCCTCGTGGCCAGGCAGCAACTCAAAACCTGCAACGTCAGATCCAATCTGGAATCCGACAAGCGAACCGTCAAACGATGGCGAGACCGTGCCGGACCAACCGATGTCGGCGCTTTGTCCAAAAACCCGGCTCCACGTCGTAGGCAGCAGCCCGGTGCCTTGGAGCAGGTCCTGCTCGCCCCGCCTCTCATGGAAGGTTCCGAGTGTGGCAGTCCCGAGATATGACGCAAGCGGCGGAACGACGGAATAGGTTGCGACCTCGACGCGGTAGATCGGAGTTGGCTCAAGTGCCGCAAGGCTTGGCGGTATCGGCAACGCGGTTGGTGGAACCGGGGGGGCTGGCGGCGGCGCAGATGGTGATGCCGCGGCAGGCGCTGGCGGTGGCACTGCGGCCGGACCGTTAGGCTGCGCGGGCGGCGGTGCCGGCGGCGGAGGCGGCGGTGCCGGCTCTGGTGGCACTGGCTGCGGGATGACTGGTGGAATAGGTTGGGTTGGCGACGGTGCCGGAGCCGGAGCCGGCGGCGGTGGCGCGGGCGGATCGGGGACTTGTGGTGTCGGCGGTGGTGGAGGTGGCGCAACCAAGTTTGAACGGAGATACCAATTCTCTCCTGTGTCGGTAGTCACCCCTCCTTTGAAGAGGAAGTATTCGAAGGCACCAGCCGCCACCGGGCCATTGAGGGAGAACGCACCGGGCGTCGTGACTGCGCCGCCGGCCGCCTCGACCACCATAATCCCATCGACTGCGGTCACGTCGCCTGGGCCGTTGATATTTACGATGCTGATGCTGCTCGTTCCCGAGGCGCTTCCGCCGTCAATCACGAGACGATCCGAGGGAGAGGAATCATCACCCAAATTTGTTTCGAGCAACAACAGACCGTTGTCTCCAACATAGTTACCGCCGATCGTGAATCGATCCGCAAGGCTGGTTCCGCCATTCGTCAAGTCGATGCGGCCGGCGTTGATGACATCCACCAACTGCCCCGCAGCAAATGCGTTGATTGCGCCACCGCCTTGCCCGGCAAAAAGCGTGCTCCTGGCGTCGACGCTAAGGGTCCCCGTTCCGGAACCGGTATCGCCAAGTATAAGCGGACCGTCGAATAGAAGCTCGGTGTCGTTGGTCGCGGCGATGTTTTCCCAATTCTGAAAGCGGCCGACACGGTCAGCCGAAGACATTATCCAGAGTCAAAAGGTCGTCGCCGAGATTGCCGGCAAAAGCGGTGGTCGCGCCAAGATGGGCGTTGTTGATGTTGCGCATCGTGGCTCGGTCATCGCCTGGGCCGAGATCGACAGCTCCGTAGATTATGCCACCGCTATCCCAGGAGAACGTGTCGGGTCCGAAGCTGAGCGTTACATTTCCGCCGATTGCACCGCCGGTTACCGTCACGCTGTCAGTACCGCCGCTGACGCTTATATTGCCTCCGATGAAGCCATCAGTGAGGATGATAGTGTCATTGCCGAAGCCAGTCACCAGGTTTCGATCGATGGTGCCGCCCGACATGTCGAAGATATTGTTATCAAGTTTCATGTCCACACGGCCAATACGGCCACCGGTCATCTGCGCGCGGTCGCCATCCTCGAAGAAATCCACAACGCGCCCGCCAGACATGAAGAAGTCGTCTAGGTTGTCTCCCTGGCTAAGCGACTGAACCTGCCCACCGGTCATGTCAAACCGGTCGATGCCTGCTCCCTGCTGGACATTGCCTGTGACGGTGCCCTCGCTGATCGTAAACGCGTCGGCGCCCGCGCCTTGATTGACCGAGCCGGCAATCGTGCCGGAATGCATGTCGATGACGTCGGCACCAGCGCCAAAGGCGACGTTGCCGTTGATTGTTCCAGTGCCGCCGGCAGGGAAAATTAGCGTGTTGTTACCGCCCAGATCGGAGAGACCCCCGCCAGAAAGCCCGCTGTCGCAGACAAAAGTATCGTTACCCACCGTGGGTGCCAGCAGGCACGCGGCACGAACAGGGTCTGGTACCAATAAGAAAAACAACGAAAGCGGCGCGGATGAGATTTTTAACGAGAAAAGTCGCACGCACGGCGCTCCATTGAGACACTCGCCTACACCCGCATACCCACTTCAGATTGTGAGCTAGATTTTATTCCTGCAATCAATCGTGGGTTCACAACCGAAATTGAGGTCAAGAATTGCAACCTTCTGTGGCAAAGTTGACACTGCGCTGTCGGGATAGCCGTCAGGGCGTGCTTCGGAAGCGCCACTGGGAGCGGAGATCTGACCACCTGCTGCGAATTTCAATCCGGAACGCGGGTCAGTTGAACCCAAAGAGTCCATCTGCGTTGTAGGGTCTAGCAGCAACCTTGGAGGATAAATTGGCAAAAAACTGGAACCACGCGGGGCGCAACCAGGATCGCGCAAAGGTCGCTGTTGGGCAGGATCATGAAGTAAAATACGAGGCGGGCAAGACTGGCGCCACCAAGGCAGATGTCAAGTCAGCCGTGAAGTCGGTGGGCAATACCCGCAAGAAGATCGAGGACAAACTGGATAGCAAGTGAGGAGAGCGGGGCTGCTTCTTTCAGAGCGGGCTGCGGCTGCCTCATTGTCCGCCGAGAAATCGCCGGCAAATGATGCCTACCTTTTGCGGGCGATCCATCACACTTTGCGCGGTCCTGCCGAGATAATCGCTCAGCGCTATCGCCTCTACATCGAACGTAAAGACGTGCGCCAGAACATGGCATAGCGGCGCCCGAGCCGCGCGCCTGGTAAGGCAGGGCCGCCATGAGATTTCATCGCCGCTGCCCCTGAAGCGAGCGGCACGGCAGGATCGATGTTGGCGTCGGCGATGCCGCCGATCAGGTTCGATCGCGGCCCGCGACGCAGTCCCGAGGCGTCACAGCTGTTTTAGGCCGCTCGGGGAAGATTTCCAATGACACCGCCCCAGAGGTTGAGCAGATCGGGAATGTCAAGCGCTGGGATCGCTGGACTTATCAGATATCCCTGAATTTCGATACATTCGTTCTTCCGTAGGAAATCCAGATCCTCTTTGGTCTCAACACCCTCTGCAGTGGTGCTCATACCGAGGTCTTTGGCCAGTCTCGTGACCGCCCGAATGATCGCGCTCGCATCTCCGCCCGATGATAGATTCCTTGTAAAGGATCGGTCGATCTTGATCTTGTCAAAGGGGAAGTTTCGCAGATAGCTGAGGCTAGAATAACCGGTCCCAAAATCGTCCAAGGAAATTCGGATACCCATGGTGCGAAGCTTGCGCAGCGTTGTCAGGGTCATCTCGCTTTCTTGAAGCAGCACGGTCTCTGTTATTTCCAACTCTAATCTGTCCGGAGAGATGCCACCTGCTGCCAAGGCACCCAAACACGGATTCTTGCAAACCGGGTCTCTTGAATTGGATCGGAGAAAGGTTGACTGCGACCTTAAGGGTGGCAGGCCATTTCGCAGCGTCGGCGCAGGCTTGACGCAGCACCCAATCCCCAATCTGGACTATATGACCTGTCTCCTCGGCCAGAGGTATAAATTCGTCCGGGGGAACCATGCCGCGCGTCGGATGATGCCACCGCAAGAGTGCTTCAAATCCACAAATTCTTTCGGCGGCAATATCAAACAGCGGTTGGTAATAGACCTCAAACTGCCCAGCCTCCAACGCCTCGCGTATCTGCCCTTCGCACAGGCTGGCGGGCAGTTGCTCTTCCATCTGGTCTCAAAGCTCTACGAGCGCACCTCGATCATCATCACCACCAACCTAGCATTCCGTGAATGGCCGAGCGTCTTCGGCGATGCCAAGATGACCACCGCGCTGCTCGACCGCCTTACCCACACTGCGAGATCGTCGAGACCGGAAACGAATCCTGGCGCTTCAAAAGCCGATCTCAAAGCTAAAGCCGAAGAGCCAATCATCCGCACCGGTCAGGCTGTGCAACCCCGACCAGCTCCGCCTGATCGGGTGCTCATGGGCGTGCCAGTCACCTCCCACAAAGGGGGGCCTATTCGGCGAAAAGAAGGGGTCCCGATTCCACGGTCATTGACAACCCAGACCAAGCTGAAGGCGGCATGTGCTGCAACCTACGACCGCAAGTTTTCTGACATTTGCTTAGCGGCGCAGGCGCAGTAACAAACACCGGGGCTAGTGCCTAACACGGAGGGTCGGGTTATGCCCGGCCTTCTTCCGCGCCCTGCGCCATTGTCCATATAGGCCATCGCGGGGGTGACGGGCTTATGCAATCGGTTTCGCTCTCCAGTCGATCAGAGCCTTGCGTGCCGTAGCTTGTCGGCGCCGCGCAGGTGGCGGACGGTCCCCCCCGCGCCTGGCTGCAACCATTGGACGGTGCCGCTCGGTTTCCTGCCGAAACCACGCGGCGGCGATCCAAGGTTTGCTTCGACAAAGGTCTTGAACGCCTCGCCTTTCTGCCGGCCGAACGTCACGAAGGCGCCGCCGATATATTCACGGCTGCCGGGCTCGCCCATGAGCGCCATGGTCGGCTTGCCCGGATCGCGCTGCACGCCAAGGATTTCATATTCGGTCTCGGTATAGGCTTTCACCTTCACCCATAGGGTCGTCGAGCCGCTTACATAGGGCGCGTTCCGGCGCGTGCAGACGATGCCCTCAAGCTCCATGCGCTCGGCCAGCGCAAAAAGCTCCGCAGGCGTACCTGCGAGGCTCTCGGATAGCTGTATCCGGCCTCCGGGGTGGATCAGCCCAGCTAAGCAGGCCCTGCGCTCCTCTAGCGGCCACTGGCGCCAATCTTCGCCGTCCAGGTAGAGGAGATCGAACGCCATGAAGACCAGCTTGTCGGAATGCGATCGGATGACCTCTTGCAACTTGTGAAAGTCGGAATGCCCCGTCTCGCGCGGGTAAACCAGTTCGCCGTCTATGATGGCGCGATCCTGCGTAGCTCGACTGCGGCAGCCTCGGCGATCACCGTTAACTTGTCAGTCCAGTCGTGGCCGCGGCGGGTGAAGACGCGTACACCGGCGCCGTCAATGACGATCTGGCAGCGCCAGCCGTCGAACTTGATTTCGGTCGACCATTCCTCGCCCATGGGCGGCCGATCGACCAGCGTGGGGGTCATGGGCGCAATGAAGCCGAGCCGCGGCACATTGCCTTTCAAATCGCGCGCCAACTCTTCTCCTTTCGCCGTACGATGCGTCGTATACGTAGAAAGCGCGTAGTTGGTTTGTGCCACGCTTGTTCAGCAATAAAAGTGCTTCGACATCACATAAGCGCGAGCGGGGAACGGGCCGGCGGCGCCTCGGTTGGGTTTTGAGCACCTGGTGATCCTCAGAGCGCTTGGTGCCCCGCCCGTCGCTCCAGTCCACCCATCGGACGGCGGGCGCCTCTCTCCTCGCAGCTGTTATTTTGGTAACCGCGTCCGGTTTCAGGTGTCCTTTCAAACTTCCTCGCCACCTGCTGAAGGCAACTTGGGATCCTGGGGCGGTGTCCCCTCAGATGCCCTTGCCTTCTCCTCAAGCCATTTCGTCAACCTCTCGTTTGCGACAATCCCTCCGCGCGGCCATGGCTTGATGGGCTTCTTCATTTTGCTGACCTCTCTACGCCGCCTTTGCAGGCGGTTCCGAAGAGCACACAGTTTGGAGCGAGATGGAACAGTATGCCCGCCGGTGGCGGCGGGTCCATCAAATAAGCGACAGGACCACCTACCTTGCGACCCAGCGCACTGTGAGGCACCCCAGCAAGACGGGGCGGTTCGTATCACTGAAGCTGGGAGCGGCAAAAATGATGCGCCGGTCAATGGCTATGGCGAATTATCTTGCGTCAATCCGAGTGATCGCAAGTCAGCCATTCGGCGACTCTTAAAATCCGGCGCTGACGACGCGGCAGCCGCCGAAGTCGCGCCATGATGTTGCGCCGAGATCTACAAACATTCTGCCGAATTCGATGACTCGATTCTAAGGCGAAGGCGGACACCAGATCGGCGACGTGTAGGCGCGCTCCTGCAGTTTCATCGTGGCTTGTGGGGGGCACTGTGATGCCGAAGTACTTGGCGTCATGCGCGGTCCGCCATCAGGAACCACCGCCTGAGACAAGAATGTCCGATACCGTGACGGAGCTATCTGTCCGCGAAAATCCGTACTGAACGCCCGGATGTCCAGGTAGTCCGAATGATGTGCTATCCCCGTCCGCTAGCGACATAACAAATCGGCCGGGGTCGTTCGGCGTTGTATCGCCGACATAGGTAGCGACAACTTCGAACCTGCCGCCAGCGGTCTCGACGAAGTAGAGCGACATATCAACATCGCGAGATTGCAGCGTGACGCCCGCCATCGGAGCATTCAGCGTGACTGATCCAGCGCTGGCCGGAGTGGGCGCGATTGCGGTCGTGATGAGGGCGGCTGACAGGGCGATTGAAGAGAGGCTTTTCATGGTCGGTTCTCCTTGGTAGAGTAGACAATGACAACTTTCGTTCGTTGACATAAGCTTTGAAGTAGGCGATGTCAACATATGTTTTCACTGGCTACATGGAAAACTGATGCAAGAAACTGAAGCCCGCCCCTATCACCACGGTGACCTGAGGCGCACGATCATCGAAACAGCCATGAATATGCTGCCCGAAGAGAAGGGCTGGCAGTTTACAATGAGGGAGGTGGCGCGGCGCGCTGGCGTAAGCCACGCAGCGCCCTACAAACACTTTCCCGACAAGACGGAGCTGCTCACAGAGATGGCGCTGCTGGGCTTCGACCGACTGCGAGAGGCGATGTTAAAGGCACGGCCGACACAACCAAAATCCCTGCGTGAGGAGTTTATCGCCGGGGCCCGGGCCTATGTTCGCTTTGGCGTCCTGAATCCGGCCCTGTACCGTCTCATGCTCAGCGGAGATGCGGTCAATATCGAAGACGTGCACCTGAACGAGCGCGCGCTGGCAACGTTCGGTGTCTTGCTGGAGCTCCTGGAGCGCGGCCAGGCAGATGGAGTAGTGCGCAAACGCGAAGTGCGCGGTCAGGCGGCCGGCTGCTGGGCGCAACTGCATGGCATCACGATGCTGACCATTGATGGGCTCTTCCGGGCCGAAAAAGTCGGACTGGACCCGCTTGACGCGGCTCTCGTCACGCTACTTGAGGGGATTGAAACCTGAAGTCACGCCAGAAGTCGAGGCCAGAGCCATTCGCTGCGGGACCGCAGGTCCAGAGATTAACACAAGGGAACGGAATGTCGGCGATGGGGTCGATAATTGCCGATTCACCGCTGGGCTTGGCAAGAAAGTCCGCTGCGCTTGCTATGCTTCGCAACGCAGCGAAAAGCGGAAACCTAGCCTGCGGACCGAAGCGGCTATCGACAAGAGATGGAAGCCCGGCGACACCGAAGCGGTGAAGTGACGGCATATTGGCGGAAGGCTTCGCCCGCATGGCCACGCCAGTACGCACATCAACTGGAGCCGTGACCGAAAGCGCAAGCCATACCGTGGCCGGCGTATATCTTGGCGCTTCGTTGGCACGGTCCAACGGATTGACTCGCTCTTTTTTCACGCTGCCTCCCCCCTCCCCCACAAGCCCAACGATGGCCTGTCCGCCCTCGCCGACATTCACGCGCTCGACATAGACGCGTTGCTCGCCCTTGCTGCGATAGCGCTTGAGCGCTTCGATCTGGGCAGCGAACGTGCGGGTGAGCCGGTTGAGTGCACTTTCGTACTGGTCAGCAATATCTCGGCTTTTTGCACGTCCCAATTTTGCTGCGGTCCGCGTAGAGGAGCTGGTCCAGAGGGCCAAGGGCGGTAAGGCTTCGCCAAGGCACCGAAGGGGTTGATGTGACGGCCTAGTTAGTATCCGGGCGCCGCTCGGGCTTATTTAAGTCACAGGATGACCCCACCAGCGCGCAGTTCTCAGGAGGCGGTTTATTGGCCTGGGATTGGCAAGAAGAGAGGGCGGCTGTGGCTGAAAGCAGAAGCGCTCGACAACCCGTTTGCACCCAAATCACTCTCCCTTTCATCGCACCATCAAACTTCCGCCGACAAAAACGGCAAGCATGGCCATTGCAGCCACTATGATCGCTATTGACCAACCCTTAAACCGCCGATAGTCAGCAGCTAAATTGTCCTCCCTTCGCATCGCAGAGCCACTCGCAGCAGCGTTGAAGTTTCTCGTGGCACCGTGCGCACCCGAAGTGGCTCCGGGCTGCGTAACTTCGGCCTGCACAGTGGGCGTGCCCCCTGCCTTAGTGTCCGTTTCCATAGATGCCGTAGCGGGATCGAAGCCCGCAACTTTTTCTCCAGTATGACCGGCATCTATTGTGCCGCGAGCCATCGCCGGCGCCATGGCAGCAGGGGAATCTTCGCTCGCTTTTTTCGTGTCGTTTACGAGGAAGTGAAGTCAAAACCGTGCGCAAACAACGACAGAATCCTCAAGTAAGGTCGGTCGTCGCCTGAACCTCCTACTCCGTTACAAGCTCCCTCATAGCACCCTTATCAACGCATTCGCCTCTCCAGAGCTTCGTTTCTTTTGGAGTATCGCATCGGATCGCATCAACGAGAAAAAATCCGCCGCTGGTGGGGCATGCTTGGGAGGAAAATACCTCCAGCGGCGGGCGGGCAATCCTTGCCACGAAGCGCCGGGGGATGGCATTTCCCGACCCCGCAAGAACTAGCGGCTCCATAGTAGGTTCCATTTTCGAAACCCTTCCATACGTTTCGTCCGGCTTGCGCTGAATCGGCGGAGCCTCTACCACCCGAACAATGCTGACCATGTTCCGCAGCTTCCTTCAGGCCGGCTTCGATTGTGGCCGGCTTGAGTGGCAGAAGAATTTCTGCTTGCTTACCGGCACCGGGCATTTGCCCGAGTTGCGGATGCGGGCTCACTACGAAATTGCCAAAGCCCACGGAATACACACCGTTCGTGATGGTCTTCCTTGGTGGCTTCCCGTGGAGCCGCGCCTGCGCACTGCACATGAGGCGGATATCCAGGTCATTTGGGACTTGAACCACTACTGGCGTCATCCCGACCCTATTGGGTACGCCGAGCGGGTCGCCACTGCGGTAAACGCGGTGGTGCCTCATGAAACTTTCTGGTGCTGTTTCAACGAGACCCTTATGCACCCGCGCATGGTGCACGGAGAAAGCACCGCTTATGTCATCGAACAAGCGAGATCGATCACTGATGTACTGCGCAGTTCGATTGCAGATGTCCGGCTCGTCACGGCGGAGCCAGCTCATACGCCACGCGATGTAGAAGCACATGCGCTTTCCGACATTGCCAACGTGATAGGCGTCAACGTTTATCCCCATGCATTGAAGCGGGACATTGCCAGGATGTTACGAGATGTCGCGCACCGCTATGCTAAGTCAGTTATGATCGCGGAGACCGGCTTGCATCTGGGTCATCGCCGACGGTGGAAGGGGATAAACGACAAGGGCGAATGGCTGCGCCACGTTCTTGATGCCGTGGAACGATCGCGTGTTCATGTCGTGGGGGTTTGCCTCTACCCAATCGTAAACTCTCCCGCTTGGAATGCGCCCTATCGGCGCCGCTGGGACCACGGGCTGATCCGTGAGGACATGAGTTTGGACAACTCCTTGGCTAGCGAGATCAGGCGACAGACAGGGGTAAGCGAGCTGGCGCGGGCCGCTTAATCGAAAGCACGCAAAGTCCCTTGTCGCTACCTATCAATCATTGAACGGAACATCGCCTTGCGACGTTTGTTCGGCAGACTGAATTAGGGAGACAACAATGCCGAACAATCCCGGAACTGCTCCTATTCCCCCACGAGTCGTGCCATGAATACCCACGGTCTCCCATGCCCGAACAGCAACAAGAGGTTCCAGGTTACACAGAACAGATGGACCCTCGCCCTGACCATGGTGAGCAAAGCTATCGCGGCAGCGGCAAGCTCACCGATCGGGTCGCCCTTATAACCGGTGCGGACTTCGGCATCGGACGCGCGGTGGCCATTGCCTTTGCACGAGAAGGTGCGGACGTAGTGATCTCGTACCTTGAGGAGGACGAGGATGCTCAGGAAACTGCTAGGTGGGTAAGGGAAGCCGGCCGAAGAGCCGTTCTGGCGCGCGGTGACCTAAGCGACGAGACCTTTGCTCGCTCGTTAGTGCAACTGGCGATAGACGAGTGCGGACGCCTCCTCGACATCCTGGTTAACAATGCGGCGCATCAACAAACCTTTGAACAGCTCGAGGATATCACTTCTGAGGAATGGGACCTGACTTTCCGAACCAATGTCTATGCGATGTTCTATCTGTGTCAGGAGGCGGTCAAACGCATGGAGCCCGGCGCCACGATCATCAACACTTCCTCCATCAACGCCACTAGCCCTTCACCGACGCTGCTCGCTTACGCTACGACCAAGGGCGCCATTGCTAACTTCACGGCTGGATTGGCTGGTCTCGTCGCTGACCGGGGAATACGCGTCAACGCAGTTGCGCCAGGACCAGTGTGGACGCCGCGGACCCCTTCCACAATGCCGGCTGAAGAAAGTGAAAAATTTCGGAATGAACACGCCGCTTAAGCGGCCCGGCCAACCTGCGGAACTCGCGGCAACCTACGTCCTTCTTGCTTCTGAAGGTTCCAGCTACACGACAGGGGCGCTGTATGAAGTTACGGGGTGGGAGCAGGCCAATGCTGTGACGGCCTGAGCACTTGAACGGCGTGGCGACAAATTCATCGAACCGCTTTGCGCATGCGGTCCGTCAGCGTCTGCTCGACGTCGAAATAGCCGTCCCAGGCGTCGGGGCCTGTGCTCGCGCGGCGGCGGCAAAAACGTCGAAGGCGGTGGCGCTTTCAAGCTCGGCAACTCGTCCCAGGTGACGGGGACAGCGCAGGTGGCTCCCGCCCGCGCTCGGGTCGACCAGGGACAGATTGCCGTCGCGCCTTGGCCGTTGCGCAGGTAGTCGATGAACATGCGGCCCTTGCGCTTCGCCTTGCTCATGTTGGCGATGAAGCGCGAAGGGTCGGTGCGCGCCAGCAGTTCGGCGAAGTTCTGGCAGAAGCTCTTTACCTCGTCCCAGTCTGCCTGCGGGACCAGCGGCACGACCACATGAACGCCCTTGCCGCCGGACAGCAGCGGCCAGGACTTTAGGCCAAGCGCCTCGAGAACGCCGCGGATGTCGAGTGCTGCCTGCTTGACGTCAGTGAACCCCAGGCCCTCGTCAGGATCGATGTCGAAGATCATGCGGTGCGGCAGGTTCGGCTCTTGGCATGAACTGCCCCAGACGTGGAACTCGAGCACATTCATCTGCACGCCGCCGATCAGTCCCGCCAGGTCGTCGACCCAGAGGATGCGGCTTTCCTTGCCGGACATCTTCTCCAATTGGCCGTCATGGATGGCTTTGGGCATGCCCGGCAGCTTGTGCTTCTGAAAGAAGGTCTTCTGCAGGTCGCCATCGGTGTCGCGCACCAGCGAAAGGGGCCGATCCTGGATATGCGGCAGCATTTTTTCGGCGACCGCGGCGTAATAGGCGGCGAGCGTGCCTTTGGTCACCTTGGTGCCCGGGTACATGACCTTGTCGGGATGGGTCAGCTCACGCCCACAGCACCGGCGATCTCCTTGCCCATCGCGGGATCGAGGGTATGCGTTTTGGCAGACGCCGGGAGCGCCTTCGGCAGTTCCATCACCACCTGGTCGGCGCGCTTGTCTTCGCGCATGCCCTGAAAGCTTGGATGCCGCAGGCTGCCGTCCGGTGTCACTTCGGCATAGGTAACCTCGGCAACAAGCTCGGGCTTCACCCACCGGGCACGCCGCGCGATGTCTCGCGGAACGGAAGCGAAGGCCGGTTTCTCCACGCGGCGCTTCTCAAGCTGCGCGAGGATGCTATCGCGCATCTTCTGGGTGAATCCGGTGCCGACGCGGCCTCGATAGATCAGCTTGCCGTTTTCATAGGTGCCGAGGATCAGCGAGGCCATGCCGCGGCCGCTGTCGCTTGGGCGGTAGCCGCCGACCACGAACTCCTGTCGTTTCGTGCACTTGATCTTGAGCCAGCTGGCGGTGCGGTCGCCGACGTAGCGACTGTCCGCGCGCTTGGCGATGACGCCCTCGTGGCCGCCCTCGCACATGGCATCGAAGACCTTCTTGC
Organism: uncultured Alphaproteobacteria bacterium; assembly: GCA_963829135.1. Taxonomy (GTDB): domain Bacteria; phylum Pseudomonadota; class Alphaproteobacteria; order Rhizobiales; family Rhizobiaceae; genus Kumtagia. The sequence goes on from CAWHHO010000006.1 coordinate 65,892, forward strand.
CCTGGTCGACGATGTGGCTGGAGAACTGCAGGCTGTCGCCGGGGTCGCGGTCGCCCAGAAGGTCCTCAAGCCGTTCCTTGCGCTCAAGCAGCGGCAGGCCCGACAGATCGTCGCCATTCAATTCGAGCAGATCGAAGGCATAGAACTTGAGCGGCATGCCCGCGGCAATGCCGGTTTTCAGCATGGAGAAGTTGGTGCGGCCCTGGCTGTCGATGGCGACGATCTCGCCGTCGATCAGCGCAGAGCCCTTGGTCAGAGCCTGAAGCGGCGGCAGGATCACCTTGAACTGCCGGGTCCAGTCGTGGCCATTGCGGGTGTAGACCACGACCTCGGAGCCGGAGATGGCGACCTGGGCGCGATAGCCGTCGAACTTCATCTCGAAGAGCCAATCGCTGCCCACCGGTATGTTGTCGGTCAGCGTGCAGAGCTGGAACGGACGAAACTCCGGCAGCGGATATTTAGGGGTAGATTCTGAGTCTCGGCGCCGTGTGCGCTTTTTGGTGAGGGCGGCCTCTACGGCCGACATGCGGAACTCGAATACATGGCCGAATTCAATACGCTGTCCTGCGCATTCGGTTCCAATCCCTGCGTTGAGGATTGAACCGGACGAAGTCCGGCTGCGTTGTTGGGGACTGAAGCGACAAACTTGGAGGCAAAAATGGCGAAAACTACTGAAACAACTCGTGGGCGCAATCAGGACCGCGCAAAGGTCGCTGGCTGGGCAGGATCATGAAGTGAAATACGAGGCGGGCAAGACCGGCGCCAGCAAGGCCGAGGTCAAGTCGGCCGTGAAGTCGGTCGGCAACAGCCGCAAGAAGGTCGAGGACAAGCTGGGCAAGAAGTGAACCCTAGGTTGACGTTGCCTCCGTGCAGGGCAGGAAGGAATGTCACACTGCCCTGCGCTACGGTGTCCCCAAGCTACCTTTCAGTGAACGGCGTCAACGCCGGGATAGAGTTCTTAACTGCTAGTCAAATTCGTAAGACGTTCGGGCTATGAGATCATAATATTGATGCGAAAGCGTCATGCGTGGTCGCTAAGCCGATTGTAAGTTTGCTGCCGCGCTCTTACCGCTTCGACTGTCTTTTTCGATATCGAAGGTGACTTTTTGCCCTTCAGCAAGACTTCTCATTCCAGCGCGTTCCACTGCAGAGATATGGACAAAAACGTCCGGTTCGCCATTGCCAACTTCAATAAAACCAAACCCTTTTGTAGCGTTGAAAAACTTTACTGTTCCAGTCGGCATGATAATTCTCCGAAATCCCGATGGCCCGTTCGCCGGCTTACCTAAACTCAAACAGCTCGCGTGTCGAAGCCTTTTCTCCTTGCGCGGGGACGGTGATCGCTTAAATCGTGCTCGGCTGACGATTGCAGGGACAGATGCCCATTCTTGTTCGGCCCGCAACGCGGCCTATCATTGTCCCATGGTCCGGAAGAAGTCGCCGACGATCGTCGCTGCCTATCCAGGCGCAGAGCGGCGCGTGCATCTTGTGCTTCGCTATCCGGACGACATCGTTGATAAGACTGTCGACCTGACGCCGATCCTCGAGGCCGGGCGTTTATATGCACCGCTGCTTAAGAGCCGTGCGCTGTTCGCCACCTTGCACGTCAACCAGAACGGCACGGCCCTGGAGTTTAACGGCGACTTTACGATTTCGGCCAATTCGGTCGAGTGGCTTGCAAAACAAATGAATACGACCAGTGCAGGCTGTTGAAGGAGGTCGGCCCCGACCGCGAAAAGGAGAAGGTTGGCGCGGAACTTGAAAGGAAATGCGCTGATACACACAATGGCAAGGGCAAGGGAGGGGCGGCCCGCAAAGGAAATAGGTAACTTGCCTATCTGACGATCGAGAACTCGTTGCGGTTCATCCGGCCGATTGTTTGATACTCGTTCAGGTGCTCAGTTGTCCCGTTGGAATTGCGGAATATCCCGGCACAGCCGACGGGAGACCCGGCTCCAAAGACGTCGCATAGGAAATCCCCCTGCACCCAAGCCGTCCCTTCGCTCGTGCCCTGGCCAACTGTTAATGTGGCGGAGCCTTTGGCAGAGACGACCAGCGTAAATTGTGTTGGGTTGGGGCTGACCCTTCGCCCGCGCATCTCGTGCCCGAATATGAGTGACCGAATTTCCGACCCGGTCAGCCGATCATTCGGGTTCACATCAACGTCAGAAGGGAACTCGGAGACGCCCGCCTTTGCGAGACCGCCAAACAACCGGTCACCGTCGAGTTCGTTCTTGTAAACAAAAAAGGCTCGCGCAAATACTTGCGTCAATTCACCTTCGCCCCTCTCTTTTAGGACCCTCCCAAGTTTCTCCTTTACAGCTGCGATCTCGTCATCGCGCCCTAAATGGCCGTAGGCGGAAAGAAGAACCTGCAGTCCATAGAATTTTGCCCAAGGGTCTGGAGAATTGACGTCGATCTTGTCCAGCCATGCGGCCGCATCCTCGAATTTGTTTTGACCGAAGGCTGCCAATCCGGCCTGATAGTAGCGCCAATCAGTCCAACCTGGATCGACCTGCATGGCCGCGTCGAGGTAGGAACGACCCTCCATCGGACGCCCATTGAAGATGAGGGCTTGGCTCAGCCCCTCATAGGTCCAAGGATGGCTGGGATCTAGCGCGATTGCCTTCTGTAGCATCGCAATCGCCTCGTCGGATTGCGACTGGCGAACCAGCAACTCGGCGGCGATCTGATAGTAGGCCGGCGAAGGATGCTTGGCAGCTGCACTTAAAAATTCGTTGAGCTTTGCTTCCTGCTCCTCCCAAGTGATGCCCAAGGCTTTCAGCCGCGGTTCGTCCGCGTTCCAATAGAGCCAAGCGAGCGCGGCCATCGCCGTGCCGAAATTGGGGTCAAGCTGGAGCGCCTGTTGGTAGTACGTCACAGCCTTGGCGACGTCTTCGGGGGTATTGCGACTTTCGAGTTCGGACCCGCGGAGATACGCGTCGTAGGCTGCTGGGTTGCCTGTGCCCCCGGGGGTTCCGGCCCTGCCCTGGCCGCTAACTAGCCTGAGCTTGAGGGTTTCAGCGATGCTGCCAACAACCCTGTCCTGTAATCTGAACACATCGCCCCACGGGCCGTCGAAACGTTCTGCCCAAAGGTGGCCCGCCGTCGTACCATCGATCAGCTGCGCGCTAATGCGGAGGTCGTTGCCTACGCGGCGGATACTGCCTTCGAGCAAGTACCGCACGCCAAGCGCCTTGGCGATTTCGGCCGGCTCTGTCGCTTTGTCCTTGTATGCGAAGGCTGCATTTCGGGAAATAACGAACAGGCCAGGAACCCTTGCAAGTTCAGTGGTCAAATCCTCTGTGATGCCGTCGGCAAGATAGCCCTGTTCCTTGTCATCGCTCAGGTTATCCAAGGGAAGAACCACGATGGACGGCCTGTCTAGCGATGAGGTCTGTACGGGCGTTGGAGCCGCCGTCCGCCTGGGCAGATACCAAAGGGCACCGAGGCCGATCACAATGGCAGCAAGCGATCCTATCCCGACAGCGAGCAATCCGTGCCGACTGCGACTTTTGCTGCCTGCAGGTTTCGGGTCTGCTCGTCCAGTCGCAGGGACGTCGGTCAGTACATCGTAGACACGCACCGGCTCCAGGATATTCTTGACAGAATGCTCGCCCAGAAACTCGTAACCGATATCAGTCAGTTTTGGCATCTGGTCATAGGCGCTGCCGGAAATGACCACACGCCCCACTCCGGCAAGTGTCTGCAGACGGTCCGCGATATTGACCCCGGTGCCGTGAATATCCTCTCCTTCGACGATCACGTCGCCCAAATTGATGGCGATCCGAAACTCCATGCGTTTGTCATTCGCGGCCTCATCATTGCGGTCGGCCATTGTGCGCTGGATATCGACCGCACACCGTAGGGCATTGACGACACTGCCGAACTCCACAAGCACCCCGTCGCCCATCGTCTTCACCAATCGGCCATGGTGCATGCGTATCGCAGGCTCGAAGTTCTCTTTGATCGCAGACTGGAAGCTTTCGCGAGTGCCCTCTTCGTCGAACTGGCTCAGCCGAGTATAGCCGACCACATCGGCTATGAGGATCGCAGCAAGACGACGCTCCATAGGCGGCCCTTCGGGGACAACCACTACCGTTTACGACACGGCGTAGCGTAATTAGAATATCACAAGGCTCTAGCGCCAGTAAGGAGTTTGCGTCGCAGGTCGGACAGACTGAAGTCGGGGACGATATCGGCCGCATCGGTCGAGTGGCTTGCAAACACAATGAATATGAACGGTAGAGGCGGCAGTGTCATCAAATTCATGTCCAAGTCTCGCGCGGAATGAGAGATCTGGCCGATGGCGGAATGGCATTTTTTGGCGCGCAACCAAACCAGGCACGCCTTCAACAGCTGTCGTGCTAAGGTGCCGATTTGCGATGGCGGCTGCGGACATCTATCGGCGAAGCCTTGCTGACGGGCGCTTCTGAGGAAAGTTCCGCAAGGAGCGCGCTTAAAGCGCTAAACTGCCCAGTGTCGCGTCGGCGAATGAAGAGCGTTTGGACGTGGGCTACCTCCGGAGACAGATCAGTTAACCGCACTCGTCCAGCGTCAGCGGCGACTTGGAGGAGGCTTCGGGGCAGGAGTGTTATTCCCAGCCCGCCCTCCAGACAGCCAATGATCGCGTCAAGCGTACCAAACTCAAGGCGAGTGACCTCCTGAATCCCCATCTGAGCGAGAAGAGCATCCAAGCGGTTGCGGTAAGCACAGCCGTGCCCCTTGACGAGAATCCTACATCCAGCAGCGAGGTGTCCCGCAAGCGAGACGTTAGCTGGCGAAGCGATCACCAGCTCTTCTTGGAACGCGACGCTGCTTAGGAGCTGCGGGTGTTCAACGGGGCCGCACACAAACGCGCCGTCGATTTCGTAATCAAGCACCCGGCGGATGAGTTCGTCGTTCGCACCAACTTTGAGGCTAAGGTCGACATCGGGATATTTTGTGCCATATCGCGAAAGCACAGGTGACAGGCGCAGCGCTGCCGTTGTCTCAAGCGAACCGAGCGACAATCGGCCTTTCGGTAAGCCCTCGTCCAGGACCGCGCGGCGAGCTTCCGCCAGCAGGTGAACCGATTTGAGTGCATACGGCAACAAACGTTCGCCGGCACTCGTCAGATCTACGCCCCGGCTGTGTCGACGGAAAAGCGCGACACCCAACTCCTCTTCAAGCGACTTCATGCGGGCGGTGACGTTCGACTGAACCGTGTTGAGAGCTTCTGCCGCGCGATTCATCGCTCCCAGGCGAGCGACGGCTTCGAAAAAGCGGAGTGAGACACTGTCCATCGCCTCAAGTCCCGATATCTCGTTTGCAGATAGCCGATCCCGGAATACATCATTTGTGCCGGGGACGCTACGGGGCCATGATGATAAGAAGGAGATGCCGAAATGACGTGGAGGAAGCGAAGCCAGGCATTTTGCGACCGCTTTGGCTTGAGCCTGCCGATCCTACTGGCGCCGATGGCTGGAGCTAGTTCGCCAAAGCTTTCGGCCGCCGTGGCAAACGCGGGTGGCCTTGGAGCGTGCGGTGCGCTGCTGATGAAGCCCGAGGAAATTCGGCACTGGGCCGATACCGTTCGAAGTCAGAGCAACGGGCAGTTCATGCTCAATCTCTGGGTGCCTGACCCGGTTCCACAGCGCGATACTGGAGAAGGAGGCGGTAGTTCGACGCTTCCTAGAACGGTTTGGACCACCAGTGCCGGCAAGTGCGGGTGACGCCTCCCCTCCTGACTTTGATGCGCAGTGCCGGGCGCTTCTCGAAACGCGGCGCGCCGATACTCTCCTCGGTGATGGGCCTGTTTCCGCCTAGCTTCGTGCAAGAGATTAAGGGCTCCGGCGCGGCTTGGTTCGCGGTGGTGTCGACCTTGGCCGAGGCTCGCGCCGCCGAGGCCGCTGGAGCGGATGTGATCGTCGCTCAAGGGAGCGAAGCAGGCGGACATCGCGCCGCGTTCGATCCAGCGGAAGCGGAGCGGAGGATGGTCGGTCTCTTCTCGCTGCTTACCGGCGCTGGTAGACGCATTGAGCGTGCCCGTGGTGGCTACTGGCGGCATTGCGGACGCAAGGGGCGTCGCCGCGGCGCTCACGCTTGGGGCGAGCGCCGTTCAAATTGGAACTGGCTTCCTCCGGTGCCCTGAGGCTGAGATCCATCCCGTGTGGGCTGAAGCGATCTCTCAAACGTTGCCTGAGGACACAGTTGTCAGTCGTGTTTTCAGTGGCCGACCCGGTCGCAGCATTGCCACCGAGTATGTTCTCGAAGCTCTCCGGCCCGACGCGCCTGAACCGGCGCCGTATCCCGTGCAACGCGGACTTACCGCAGCCATGCGTTCAACGGGCACGGCCGAAGGAAATCTCGGAAGAATGCAGGCCTGGGCGGGCCAGTCAGCCGCACTGGCAAGCGCCGAGCCCGCAGCAAGGCTGACGCATCGACTATGGGCGGAGGCACAGGAACTGCTGCCATAACTAGCAGTGGCAGGAAAGCCCTTGGATGGGGACCGGGGTTTGCAAAACTGAACGCTTCCGATGAAGAGAGGGCGCCCACCGCCCGAATGGGTGGGGTAGAGCGACGGGTCCTGGCACCAAGTGTTTTGAGGGGGAAGCACGAGGCGCTCAAAACCCCAACACATGGGTCGAATGCCTGTTCCTCGCTCGCATTTTAGTGATAGAGGCCCGCCGCTCCGGAAGGTCGTTAGACAATTGGGTGGCCCGCCGCCCCCGAAGAGTATCAAGTGCGACGGGCCTAGCACCTAGTGACTTGAGGGGGATCACCCGGCGCCGAGAAACTAACCTTGGTGTGTGGTAGGCCCGTTCCCCCGCTCGCGCTTATGTAGTCGGAGTAGTTATATTGCTGAACAAGTGTGGGACAAACCAACTACGCGCTTTCTACGTATACGACGCATCGTACGGCGAAAGGAGAAGAGTTGGCGCGCGATTTGAAGGGCAATCTGCCGCGACTCGGCTTCATTGCGCCCATGACCCCCACGCTGGTCGATCGGCCGCCTATCGGCCACGACTGGTCGACGGAAATCAAGTTCGACGGCTGGCGCTGCCAGATCGTCATTGATGGCGCCGGCGTGCGCGTCTTCACCCGCCGCGGCCACGACTGGACCGACAAGTTAACGGTGATCGCCGAGGCTGCCGCGGTCGAGCTACGCGGGATCGGCAGCGCCATCTTAGACGGCGAACTGGTTTACCCGCGCGAGACGGGGCATTCCGACTTTCACAAGCTGCAAGAGGTCATCCGATCGCATTCCGACAAGCTGGTCTTCATGGCGTTCGATCTCCTCTACCTGGACGGCGAAGATTGGCGCCAGTGGCCGCTAGAGGAGCGCAGGGCCTGCTTAGCCGGGCTGATCCACCCCGGAGGCCGGATACAGCTATCCGAGAGCCTCGCAGGCACGCCTGCGGAGCTATTCGCGCTGGCCGAGCGCATGGAGCTTGAGGGCATCGTCTGCAAGCGCCGGAACGCGCCCTATGTAAGCGGCTCGACGACCCTATGGGTGAAGGTGAAAGCCTATACCGAGACCGAATATGATATCCTTGGCGTGCAGCGCGATCCGGGCAAGCCGACCATGGCGCTCATGGGCGAGCCCGGCAGCCGTGAATATGTCGGCGGCGCCTTCGTGATGTTCGGCAGGCAGAAGGGCGAGGCGTTCAAGACCTTCGTCGAAGCGAACCTCGGATCGCCGCCGCGTGGTTTCGGCAGGAAACCGAGCGGCACCGTACAATGGTTGCAGCCAGGCGCGGTCGGGACCGTCCGGCACCTGCGTGGCGCCGACAAACTGCGGCACGCGAGGTCTAATCGACTGGAGAGCAAAGCCGATTGCATAAGCCGCGCCCCCCGATAGCCTATATGGACAATGAAAGTCTGCGGGGCGGTAAGAGGCCGGGCAGAACCCGACCCTCTGTTCCGTGCTAGGCACTAGAAGGTGTTTGTTACTGCGCCTGCGCCGCTAAGCAAATGTCAGAAAACTTGCGGTCGTAGGTTGCAGCACATGCCGCCTTCAGCTTGGTCTGGGTCTCAGCATTCATTTTCATGAAGGTCGCCTTCGCGTCGGCCGAAGGCTTCATCGTGGTCATGGCGTCGTCCGTGTAGAAATCACGCATCCATGTGCCTGACCAAAAATCTCCGCCGGCATCCGTTGTAGCCGCCTCGTTGGCGGTTCCCGTTTTGGTTTGAGCCCAGCTGAGTGAAGGACCGGCGAGCACAATCGCCAGCGCAAGAGCGCCGATGTTCATCTTATTCATTTGGAAGTCTCCTTGGGTTTACGGTCACCCAAGGCCGCCGCTGACCGAAATGTTCCTGTTTGAAAAAAACGAATTGTTGATCGCTGAGCCATGTAACAAAAGTCGATCGGTTCTCGTATTAGCGCCCGTCAACGCCGCGATGCTGGAAGACCAATACCTTAGGCGCTGTGTTCGTGATCAGAAGCAGGCGAAAAATAGCTAAGGGGACCAGCAGGAACACTGGGCGAGGCCGACACTGTGTGGGATGGCGGCCGAAGTGGCGAAGTGGTGATGTTTCACGACGAAGGCAGGGTCACTCTCCGCCTAGTCATAGAGTGGCATTCGGCTTCTAGTCTTTATTGTCAACGCTGGGCGCAGTCGCATTGCGATTGCTTGAGCCTTGCGGGTCCTCATAGAGTTCATTGATTGCCCGGACCTGATCCTTTTTTTCCGTTGGCGTGAGTTTGCGCCTTGTCGAGAGGGCATAGATCATGACCGCTCCCAATATGATTGGGCCTAGGATAGTGGCCCACCACCAATTCGCGATCCACTCCATAAACCCTACCTCTGCTATCTGTTGATGCTAAGCCGTTGAGACGCCTTCAACGGCCAGCATCCAGTGCGTTAATTAGCGCCCATCAAGGCTTTCAGTTCGTTCACCTTCTGCATGCATCCAGCTTCATCACCGGAGTCAGCCATGTTTTTTGCGTCGGTCATAATTGTTGCTACTCTCGGGCCTTTGTTTTGAGCCGCGCCGGTGACCTCCTCCTGGTGGGGAGAGCTAGAGTCTACGGAACCGGTGGTCTCCGCACTCGCTCCTCCCTGATCGCCTTTTAAGAGTTGCTCCTGGTGCTTCGTGACCGGCATACCAGATTGGTTCGTGGCCGCCCCGGTCTCGGCGGTAACGGCCGCCTGCTCAAGCTTGGTCAGTTCCGCCCGGCAATCCGCAAATGCCGGCGTCACCACCATCGCGGCAAAAGCGGTCAAGGTTGCAAACCGCGTCAACATAGCACTCCTCCTTCGTAGGTTGCGAGATCAGAAAGAACGAGGAGCTATCCGGGATGTTCCAAGGCCGAGTATTCAGAGCTAGAAATGACGACAACTGCAGGCGCCTAAGGGCTCCGACAAATCCTGCTAATCTGAGGGTTACCGGCAGGTTCCCTAAAAAGTTGTTAGTGGCGCATTCACGCAGACGCCTGGACCGGTGAGTGGCACGCAGCTAAAAGCTCGGGCGTCGAAATTGACAAAGGGAAGCCGCAGCTGTACGAAGTTCTCAAAGCCACTCATATCCTCGGCGTCGTCATATTGGTCGGCAATGTGACGATCACGGCCTTCTGGAAAGTCCTGGCGGATCGTACCGGCCGCACGGAGATCATAGCCCATGCACAGCATGGCGTGACCGTTGCAGACTGGATTTTCACACTGGCTGGGCATTACTCTGATTTTGTTCGGCGGCTATGGCGCTGCGTTGGTGCAGGGCTTGCCGCTCCTGGAGCCTGCATTGGCTCGTCGCCGGGCAGCTGCTTTTTGCAGTCTCAGGGGCAATCTGGCTGGGCATCTTGGTACCGCTGCAAATCCGTCAGGCGCGAGAAGCCAAAGCGATTTCTCCCCAGCGGCGACGTACCCGCCAGCTACCGACGCGATGCGCGGCTCTGGCTGGTGTGGGGCGTCGCGGCAACCGTTCCGCTAATCGCTGCAATCTACGTGATGGTAGCCAAATAGCTTGTCGCCGGCGGGCACTTAATTTCTTCTGCACGGGATCGTCTCAACATACCCCGCCGCCATTCAACTCTCGCTCATAGGGGCGCGGACGTCGCGGAGGGGTGACATTCACAGCTTTCTTGGCATCGTCGTCGCCGCGCGTTCCAGATCTCCTCAAGCGCGTTCGGAAGATTTGAAGCTTGCTATGAGCCCGACGACCTCCTCGCGATATCGCCCCAGCATTTCTGCGACGTGCCCATCGGGTTCGTCAGCGATGGCTTTGTCGTAGGCTTTGAGGATGCGTTCCTCCCCTTCAGCGAACGCACCCAGCGCTTTTTCATCTAGTCCGGTAACGGCCGCGCGAACGGCAATTACCGTCTTGTGCACCGTGCCCATGAACGATCCTTCGCCTTCGACTTCACCCTGACGGGCAGCAAGGGCTTCGTGGATATCCGCGTGCGCCTCGGCGTGCGTATCGCGCGCGCGCTCAAACAGACGACGCACGGTCTCGTCGTCAGCGTCCTTGATCGCCGTCTCGTAGCCCTCCTGAGCATCGACCAGAGCGGTATGCAACTCGTTCAAACTATTTTCGGACATGACACACTCCTCCGTTATGCCGCCACAAGGGGCGTTGAGGCTAAAGCCGAAATCCGGTGCATGGTTCCTGCGGACAAGAGCGGGCTAATCGTTTCGGCATCTTTTTAGTCTAAGCTCTCGGATCACGGCTGAAGGCCGGCCAGGTCGTTCGATAGGATTGAGTTTGGTTCCGTCTAATGAACGCGCTGTTGGGGAGCCTTTAAGGAACGGCAATTCTGTTTGGCGAAAACAGCAATTAAATCAAGGTTGGCTGGCGGAGAGGAAGGGATTCGAACCCTCGAGAAGCTTACACCTCTACGCCCTTAGCAGGGGCGCGCCTTCGACCACTCGGCCACCTCTCCGTGCCGCCCCACTAGCCCGGCAGAATAAGAGTATCAAGCGCTTTCTGGCGCTCGGCTTATCTCGCTAAGGCCCGTGTAGTGAATATGACGTCACGCTGCCGCAAAAGTTCCAGGGCGGCGGCACTGCGAATCTGCGCGGCCCAAATCGGCGACGCTTAACCGGGTCCGGAAAGGTCGGAATCTGGCCCTTATCGAGCGTTCATCCGATAGAGAAGGCTGAATTCGTCCGGCACGGTACGCCATCAAGGGCAGCATGGTTAACAGTTCCTTTTCGCGGGGTATCAAATCGTGTCATTTGTGCCACATGCCCAACCATAGCACTGCCAACGCAGGTCGCGCAGGCATAATCGCTGTTGAACCGGGGAAACGGATGGGTAATGTCGAACAAGAGAAAGCGGCGAGCGATCGTGATCTTTTTCAATCTTAGGGGATGGGGCAGGGAAACGCTGTCCTTCAGCAAAAAAGCCCAGACCCGTTTTGTAAACTTTTGACTGGAGGTCAGAAAATGAACATCAAGAGCCTGCTTCTCGGCTCCGCTGCGGCACTGGTCGCAGTTTCCGGCGCTCGTGCGGCCGACGCAGTTGTCGTCGCTGAGCCGGAGCCTATGGAATATGTGCGCGTCTGCGACGTGTACGGCACGGGTTTCTACTACATCCCGGGCACTGAAACCTGCCTGAAGGTCAGCGGCTACGTCCGCGTCGACATCAAGGGCGGTGACTTCTTCGAAGACCGCACGAACGCTACGCACCTTGAGGGCAATGGCGACATCCACAGCTACTGGAGCTACAGCAACCTCGCTCGCTTCCAGCTGCGCGTTGACGCTCGCTCCGAGACCGAACTTGGCACGCTGCGTTCTTACGCTGCTGTCAATTTCAACTATCAGGACACGGGCGACGCTGAGTTCGATGGCAGCGGGCCGAACGGCAGGGGTTACGGCGGTTACGACAACGAAGACAACCTCGGCATCGAGCACGCCTATATCGAACTCGGCGGCTTCCGCATCGGTAAGACCGACTCGCTGTTCTCGACCTTCACCGACTATTCGTCGGGCGTCATGACAGACGGTATCGTTCCTTACGGCCCGTTTGCCACGCTGCAGATCGCCTACACCTACACCGGCGCGAACGGCTTCTCGGCTGCGATCGCGATGGAACAGGGTGACGAAGACGAAGGCGGCATCTCCGAGGATTACGTTCCGTACGTAGTCGGCGGCGTGTCGTTGACCCAGGGTTGGGGCAAGGTCGGCGTGGTCGTCGGTTACGACACCTGGCAGGAAGAAGTCGCGATCAAGGGCCGCTTGGACGTCAACCTGACGGAAACCGCTTCGGTGTTCGTCATGGGCGCCTGGAACTCGGCTGATAGCGACGATCCGATCTCCAATGCCGGTATCGGCGGCGGCCAGAACTTCTATGCTCCTTGGAATGGCGACTGGGCAATCTGGGGCGGCACGGCCATCAAGTTCAACGAAAAGGCAACCTTCAACGCCGAAGTTGGATATGACGAGGAAGAAGACTTCTCGGTTGCTGCCAACATCGCTTACGAACTGGTGCCGAACTTCACCATCACGCCGGAAGTTGTTTATGCTGACAACTTCAACGACGATGATGATGGCTTTGACGACAACGATGACGCCGAGTGGGGCGCTCGCATCCGCTTCCAGCGTAACTTCTAATCGGCCCAACCAAGGCTGATAGCGAAAACCCGGCGGGCAACCGCCGGGTTTTTTCTTTGAATGGTTACACGGCGGAGGCCTTGTTGTCCGCCTTCGCCCATCGGGCCTGCCGAAACAGATTCGCGCAATTTCCGCTATGAAGCTATCAGGTCTCAGAATCAGGATCGGCAAGCGCTAGAAACCTCGCCAGCGTTTTCGGCAGATCCCCGGTTTCAAGCATCGGCGGGTGGCCCTGGCCGTGGACCGTTATCGCATTCAAACGGGGATGCCGCAGCTGCATGGTCGCGACCGTCTCGGGTGAGAGCAAGCGCGAATGCTCGCCTCGAATCACAAGCATCGGAATTTGCTTCAGCGCCTCGAATTGCTTCCACATTGCGGGAAGCGGCTTCGATAGGTCGAGGCTGGCGAGCGTATTCACCAGATTCGGGTCGTAGTCTGCTACCGGGCGACCGTTCTCTTCGCGATAGATCGCGGCGACCATCGTGTTCCAGTCCGCTTCGCTCAGCGCCGGAAACGCTTCGCCATGGATTTTGCGCTGGACCCGGAGCGCTTCAGCGAAATTTTCGGGTGGCGTAGCTGTTTCGAGATAAGATTTGATATGCGCAAAGCCACTCGCCTCGATGACCGGCCCGATGTCGTTGAACACTATGGCCTTGATTGAACTCGGTCGGAGTGTGCCCAGCAAGTGGATGATGAGCCCGCCGCGTGAGGTGCCGATGAAGGATGCGGCCGCTATGCCGAGGGCATCAAGCCCGGCCAGAATATCATCTGCCTCGGTAAGGATGTTGTAGTTCGTCCATTGCGGATCGTAGTCGGAGTTGCCGCGGCCCCGATAGTCGAAAGCGACCACTTGTCTCGGGGCGTTGCAGGTCATTCGCGAGAATCAGCGCAAGCTCGTGAAAGTCCCGAACATTTCGCGTCAGCCCGGGCAGGCAGACGACAGGTAATCGTTTGGTATTCAGATTGCCGTAGACCCGGGCATGAAGTTTAAGTCCGTCTTTTGAAGTATAGAAAAAATTGTTGAAATCACCCGAATTGGTCATGCCTGCCGCCGGTTTGAAGGTTCTGCCTGGGAACTGCATGAAACGGGCCTCTACAAACCGCCTGGGCACCGCCGTGTCCACGACCTGCTTTCTGGCTGGCGCAAGGACACTTCGGCCAGGCGCAGATGGACCGGGACAAGCTCAAACGATCGTCACCCTGCCTTCAGCGGCCGGCGACAAGGTCGTGCTCGATATCGAAAGTCCCGGTCAGGCGCATTTTGTAGACCTGATAGTTTTCCATGACACGCTGTACATAGCTCCGCGTTTCCGCAAAGGGAATGTGTTCCACCCAGTCGACGACCGTGTCGATATCCTTACCCCGCGGATCGCCATACCGCCTGATCCATTCCTGCGCCCGCTTCGGGCCTGCATTGTATGCAGCAAAGGTAAGTATATACGAACCCTTGAACTCGATCGAGCTGGCCGCCCAGGAATGTCGCGCCGAGCGTCGCATTGTATCCCGCGTCGGAGGTAAGCCGCATTGCCGAGAAGCTGAGACCGGCTTCTTTCGCGACGGCTGCGGCGGTAGTCGGCATCAGTTGCAGAAGCCCGCGGGCTCCCGCCTGCGAGACTGCGCCGACATTGAACTCGCTTTCCTGGCGGGCCACTGCATACGCGAGAGCTTTGCCCGAGGCCGAAATGTCGGCGGACTGAGGAATCGCTCCAACCGGATGCAACAGCGCCCCGGTTTCAATGCCGCGCGTGGCAGCGGCCTTGGCAATTCTCAATGCCAGATAGTGGTTTCCACGGTTATTCAGCCATCGTCGTCAGCAGTGCTAGCTCCCCTGGGCTGGTGAGCTGGGCGGCCAGTTCCCGGTAGAGCGTATCCGCCAGACCATTGTATACCGGCAGCCTCCAATCGCTTTATCGCGGCTACGCTTTCACGCCGCGTGGAAAGCCTGCCGATCGGCATCGCTCGGCAAGGGTGTCGAAGGATTTATTGCGGTCCGCCCGCTTCTTGCCGCGGCAAGCTGGCCATAGAAGGTGGAGCTGAAGACGGCAGCGCGCTGGTAATAGTCCTCGGCTTTACCCGGGCCGCCTGCTTCGGCGCATCGGCCCAGCCAGTAGTAGGCCCGCGACCGAGAGATTGGCCCATCGGCAATTTCGGCGAGGCGGGTGAAGTGCTTCGCGCCGGTCGCCGCGTCACCCAGGCCACGCAACGCGTACCACCCTGCGTGAAATTCAGCGTCGACCTGATTGATCGGGCTTTCGGCGGAGTGCCCCGCGGCCAGGTCATAAGCGGTCTTGGCATCGCCATGATCAAGCAGTTCGCGCGACAGGGCCCGCCGCTCGATCCACCATGCATCGGGATCGATGAGCGCCGTCGGGTTTTTGGTGGCCTCCAGCACGACTGTCGCCGCCTCGGAAAATTTCTCGTTTCGCCTGAGGTACTTAGCCTTGGCAAATAGATAGCCCGGCGAACGCTGTGCGGCTGGAACGGCGTCAAGCAGTTTCCCTGCGGACTTTTGCTTATTGTCCACAGCGACCCACGCGTCGAAAAGCGGTTGTCGCGCCGGAGCGCTCCGCCAGCGGCCTGGCTGCGTTCAACGCGACCGGTGTAGAGCATCCGTTCCATACGGATGCGGTGATCTGCGGCAGGGATAAGATCGCCGAACTCCCTGAGGATCGCAGCCTGTTCATTCGGCTCGAGCTTTTGCACGCGCCACAACGGCAAAAGGGCGGCGAGCGCGTTCTGCTGCTCGCCGAGTGTCACATAGGCTCGTCGCCAGAACAATCGCGCCTTGTGCTGATTCGGGCTCGGAGCCGCCTAGCGATCGGATCACGGCTTGCGCATCCGGGTTTTCACGCAGCAGTGCGCGTTGGCCATTGCGCCGCAAAGCTTCAGCGCCGGGCCAGTCAGGCAACGTCTTGGCGACGACGGATATCTCGGCGCTGGATACCCGCGCTCCACCCTTGAGTGCGATGACCCACGCGAGAATATGGCGATCGAGAGACGAAACCGGCAGGCGGTCGCGCGATGCGCGAGCGCCGTCAATATCGCCGGAGGTAAACGCATCCAGACCGGACTTCAGCAGCGTGATGTCGGAGACGCTTAGTCGATCGGTCTTCGCTGTCGTTCGAACGATCCCGGACGTCGTGTGTCCGTCCAACGGGGAGCCCATGGCAGGCGCAGCAATCAGATCATCGCCGCCGCTAAGGCAGGACCACGCCAGCTGTTGGAACCGTCCATCAGCTTCCAGGTCCACGGGGTGAGGAACGTGGCATGCATCATCATGGATCAGGCCATGAAATGGGTATGAATGAGCGGCGCCGCAATCGCATACTTGGCATTCTTGCCGCTGGTCCATGTCAAGACTATGGTACGCCGCCTTGCTTTCCGCTAGAAGGCGCGCCAACCGAAAAGAACAGTGCAATCGAAAGGTTGCGAAGGAGTTTGACCTGATGCTGAGAGGCTCGTTGACCGCGCTTGTGACCCCATTCGATAAGAATGGCGCGCTGGCCGAGAAAGCTTTTCGCGATCTGGTCGAATGGCAGATTACCGAAGGCACGACCGGCCTTGTTCCCGTCGGCACCACCGGAGAATCGCCGACGCTTTCGCATGAGGAACATCGCAAGGTGGTGAAGGTCTGCGTCGAGGTCGCGAAGGGCAGAGTGCCTGTCGTTGCCGGCGCCGGTTCCAACAACACCGAAGAGGCCGTCGGCCTGGCCAAGTATGCCGAGGAAATCGGCGCGGCCGCTGCTCTGGTGGTGACGCCCTACTACAACAAGCCGACTCAGCGCGGCCTGTACCTGCATTTCGCCACGGTCGCAAAGGCAACCAAGCTGCCGATCATCATTTACAACATCCCACCACGCTCGGTCATCGACATGACGCCGGAGACGATGGGTCGGCTGGCGAATGACTTTAAGAACATCGTCGGCGTGAAGGATGCCACAGGCAAGGTCGAACGCGTTTCGGAGCAGCGCATGACCTGCGGCAAGGACTTCATCCAGCTGTCAGGCGAGGACGCTTCCGCCTTGGGCTTCAACGCCCATGGCGGCGTCGGCTGCATTTCGGTGACGTCGAACGTCGCCCCACGTCTATGCGCGGAGTTTCAGGAGGCGACGCTCTCTAATGACAAGCAGAAGGCGCTCGACCTGCAGGACCGGCTGATGCCGCTGCACAAGGCGATTTTTCTGGAGCCGGGGCTGGCGGGCGCGAAGTATGCGCTCTCGCGCCTGGGCCGCGTGGACAACGTGGTGAGGTCGCCGCTTACGACGGTCGAAGAATCGACCGCCGAGAAGATCGATGCCGCGATGAAGCATGCCGGGTTGATCAATTGAGGCAAATGCCCCATCTGACGGCACGATGAACCAGATCAGAAAAGCCGATCCGAACAACAAGACCGTCGCGGAAAACCGCAAGGCCCGTTTCTCTTATGAGATTCTGGACACGGTGGAGGCTGGTCTCGTGCTGAACGGCACGGAGGTAAAATCGCTGCGCCAGGGGCAGGCGAATATCCAGGATGCCTACGCTTCCAACGAAGGCGGCGAAATCTGGCTGATCAATTCGTATTTGCCGGAATATCTGCAGGCGAACCGCTTCAATCATGAGCCGCGTCGCCGCCGCAAACTCCTGCTCAACAAACGAGAAATGGCGAAGTTGACGCAAAGCGTCGAGCGCGAGGGCATGACCATGGTGCCGTTGAAGATCTACTTCAACGACAAAGGCCGGGCCAAGCTGCTTCTCGGCGTCGCCCGCGGCAAGAAGCTGCACGACAAGCGCGAAAGCGAAAAGCAGCGTGACTGGTCTCGCGAGAAGGGACGCCTGCTCAAGGAACGCGGCTAGAGCGCCCATGGCGATGCTTCAATTCAGCGACGAAACGCGCCAGGCTCCGACCGTGCATCGAATGGTGGGCGATTTGAGCGATTTGAGCGCGTTGCAATGAGCTCAACCCGCGTGCCGATCAATAGTCTTCCTCAGCTGGGGCAGGTTCTGTGCGGCGCAGCGGACGCTCGGAAGGATCGCGTCCCACATCGCTCTTCAGCGTGATGAGATCGATGAAGTGGTCGGCCTGTCGGCGCAGATCGTCCGAGATCATCGGCGGCTGCGAGGCCATGGTCGAAATGATGCTGACCTTGCGTCCTCGCCGCTGCAAAGCCTCCACCAGCGTGCGGAAGTCTCCGTCACCTGAAAAGATCACATAGTGGTCAACTGTATCAGCCAGTTCGAGCGCATCGACGGTCAACTCGATGTCCATGTTGCCTTTTATCTTGCGGCGGCCGGTAGAGTCGGTGAATTCCTTGGCCGGCTTGGTGACTACCTTATAGCCATTGTAATCCAGCCAGTCGATCAACGGTCGAATCGACGAATATTCCTGATCCTCGATCAGGGCGGTATAATAATAAGCGCGCAGAAGATATCCGCGCTTTTGAAAAGTGCTAAGTAATTTTCTGTAATCGATATCAAATCCCAACGATCTTGACGTTGCATAGAGGTTGGCGCCATCGATAAACAAGGCGATCTTTTCGCGAGGGTCAAACATTTCTGCGGAATTCCTTCATCAATAAATTCTCTGACAATGATTTCTGCGTATCAAATGCGGTAAGCACCATTTTGATATGCGAGCAATGGTGAATGTCCGGATTCCGGGATCAATAGACAAATCAATCGATTCACGAACGAACCGACAGGCGCCCTGTTTGTGCCAACATATGGAGCAGTGTTGCGGTCAGAAAAGCTTGTTTTTACCTGACAGTCGGGGTAAGGACCTCGCCTGTTTTCCATCACTTCCAGGTATGAAAGGGGCAGTTCATGGCCCGCGTAACCGTTGAAGACTGCATCGACAAGGTCGACAACCGCTTCGAACTCGTTCTCCTCGCCGGCCACCGCGCCCGCCAGATTTCACAGGGAGCAGCGATCACCGTTGCTCGCGACAATGACAAAAATCCGGTTGTCGCGCTACGCGAAATCGCCGACGAGACGCTCTCGCCCGGCGATTTGAAGGAAGATCTCATCCATTCGCTGCAGAAGCATGTTGAGGTTGACGAGCCCGAGGGCGATGGCGCCGAGATTACCGATCAGACCGTTGTCGCCACGGTCGAAGAGGCCGAGCGTGACGACGAAAGCAACGTCACCTTCGACCGGATGTCGGAAGAAGAGCTGCTGGCCGGCATCGAAGGCCTGGTTGCGCCGGAAAAAAGCGACGATTTCTAGGACCACCGGTTGCCCACGGGCTTCCGTGGCCCGCCGTTCGTGGCTATCTATCTCATGCGCCGTGTCGCCCCGACACGGCGCATGAATTTTTTTGGGAAGCCCTAGGTCATGATGCGTCAATACGAGCTTGTCGAGCGCGTGCAGCGCTACAAGCCCGACGTCAACGAGACTCTGCTCAACAAGGCCTATGTCTATGCCATGCAGAAGCATGGCCATCAGAAGCGCGCGTCCGGCGATCCGTATTTTTCGCATCCGTTGGAAGTCGCCGCGATCCTCACCGACATGCATATGGACGAATCGACCGTTGCCGTCGCCTTGCTGCATGACACGATCGAGGACACCTCGGCCACGCGCCAGGAGATCGATCAGCTTTTCGGCGCCGATATCGGCAAGCTCGTCGAGGGTCTGACCAAGCTGAAGAAACTCGATCTTGTGTCCCGCAAGGCGGAGCAGGCCGAAAATCTCCGCAAGCTTCTGCTGGCAATCTCGGAAGATGTCCGCGTCCTGCTGGTGAAGCTCGCAGACCGTTTGCACAATATGCGGACGCTTGACCATATGCGCGAGGACAAGCGCCTGCGCATTGCCGAAGAGACGATGGAGATCTACGCGCCGCTCGCCGGCCGCATGGGCATGCAGGGCATGCGCGAGGAGCTTGAGGAACTCGCGTTCCAGTACGTCAATCCCGAAGCCTTCAAGATGGTGACGGCGCGGCTTACGGATATTTTCGAACGCAATCGCGGTGTCGTCGCCGAGATTGAAAAGTCGCTGTCCCAGTTGTTCGACAAGCGCTCAATCAAGGCAAAGGTGAAGAGCCGCCAGAAGAAGCCTTGGTCGGTGTTCCGGAAGATGGAAGCCAAGGCGCTGTCGTTCGAGCAGCTGTCGGACATTTTCGGCTTTCGCGTCGTCGTGGATTCCGTTGAGGATTGCTACCGCGCGCTCGGCGCGATCCATACGACCTGGTCGATGGTCCCGGGCCGTTTCAAGGATTACATCTCGACGCCAAAGTCGAACGATTACCGCTCGATCCATACGACCATTGTCGGTCCGTCGCGACAGCGCATCGAACTCCAGATTCGCACCGCGCGATATGAACGCGGTCGCCGAATATGGCGTCGCGGCGCATGCGCTCTACAAGGACGGCCGCAAGGTGAACGGCGCTGGCCATGCGATTTCCAAGGAAACCAATGCTTATGCCTGGCTGCGCAGGACAATCGAACAGCTGGCGGAAGGCGACAACCCAGAGGATTTCCTCGAAAATACCAAGCTGGACCTTTTCCAGGATCAGGTGTTCTGCTTCACCCCCAAGGGCACGCTGATTGCTCTGCCGCGCGGCGCAACACCGATAGATTTTGCCTATGCCGTTCACACCGAGGTTGGCGATACCTGCGTCGGGGCAAAAATCAACGGCCGCGTCATGCCCTTGATGACCGAATTGAAGAATGGCGATGAAGTCGAGATCATCCGCTCGAAGGCGCAGGTTCCGCCTGCTGCGTGGGAATCGATCGTCGTTACCGGCAAGGCTCGGGCCGCCATCCGCCGCGCAACGAAGAATGCGATCCGCAAGCAGTATTCCGGCTTGGGTGTGCGCATTCTGGAGCGCGTGTTCGCGCGCGCCGGCAAAAAGGAGTTCACCAAGGAGAGCCTGAAGCCGGTATTGGCGCGGCTGGCCCGCAAGGATATCGAGGACGTGCTTACGGCAGTGGGTCGCGGTGAATTGGCTTCCGCCGACGTCATGAAGGCGGTCTATCCGGACTACAAGGAGGAGCGCATCACCACGCCGCCGGCCGCAACCGCGCGAAGAAGGCTGGTCAAAGATACGCAATGCGGCAGGCATGCTGTTTCAGATACCCGGCCGCAGCAGCCGCAAGGAGCGAAAGGAGCAAAAAGCCAGCGGCGCCGTGCCGATCCGTGGCATCAGCGGCGATCTGCCGGTGCGTTTCGCGCCCGATGGCGCGGTGCCGGGCGACCGAATCGTCGGCATCATGCAGCCTGGCGTCGGCATCACCATTTATCCTATCCAGTCTCCTGCACTGACCGACTTCGACGACCAGCCGGAGCGTTGGATCGACGTGCGCTGGGATATCGACGAGGGTAACCGCGAGCGCTTTCCCGCCCGTATCTCGGTGACTGCGATCAATGCGCCGGGCTCGCTTGCGGAGATTGCGCAAGTCGTTGCCGTCAACGACGCCAACATACATTCGCTATCGATGCTTCGTACGGCGCCCGATTTCACGGAAATGCAAATCGACCTTGAGGTTTGGGATTTGAAGCATCTAAACCGGCTGCTGTCGCAACTGAAGGATTCGGCCGCCGTCAGTGAAGCTAAACGCGTCAATGGCTGAGGTGGTGGGAGAGGGCATGGACACCAACGAAGTCCTGGAGATATTTCGCGAGGCCGGTGCAGTGCTCGAAGGGCATTTCATCCTGACATCCGGACTGCGCAGCCCGGTGTTCCTGCAGAAAGCGCGCGTCTTCATGCATGCCGACAAGACCGAGCGCCTCTGCCGTGCGCTGGCGGACAGGATCCGCGAAGGCGTACCGGGCCGGATCGACTACGTCGTCGGTCCCGCAGTCGGTGGGCTGATTCCGGCTTACGAGACATCCCGTCATTTGGGCGTGCCAGCGATCTGGGTCGAGCGCGAGCAGGGCGTCTTCAGGCTTCGCCGCTTCGACATCGAAAAGGGCGCGCGCGTCGTGATCGTCGAGGACATCGTTACGACCGGCCTGTCCATCCGTGAAACCATCACCTGCCTGCGCGCGCTTGGCGCGGAAGTTGCGGCGGCGGCATGCATCATCGACCGTTCGGCCGGCAAGACCGATGTAGGCGTGCCGTTGGTGGCCCTCGCCGAGTATGAGGTGCCTGCCTATCCGGCGGATAGCCTCCCGCCAGAACTCGCAGCGATCCCTCCCGTGAAGCCAGGCAGCAGGAATATCTGATTGATGCTGTTGCGAGAGAACACAGACTTTGCCGAATGCCTTGGAGCATCTTATCCATGATTATCGGCATTGGCAGCGATCTGATCGACATACGCCGCATTGCGAGTTCTCTGGATCGCTACGGCGAGCGCTTCGTCAAGCGCATCTTCACGGACATTGAACAGTCCAAGGCCGAAGGGCGCCGCGAGCGCGCTGCCACCTATGCAAAGCGCTTCGCCGCCAAGGAGGCGTGTTCGAAGGCGCTCGGCACCGGCATGTCGCATGGTGTCTTCTGGCGCGACATGGGCGTGGTCAACCTGCCGGGCGGCAAGCCGACGATGCGGCTGACCGGCGGTGCGGCACAACGGTTGGAGGCGATGCTGCCGGCGGGGCACAAGTGCTCAGATTCACCTGACGATTACCGACGATCACCCGCTTGCTCAGGCATTTGTGATCATCGAGGCACTACCCGTCGAACAACAGCCATGATTATGGCATCGAAGGCTGCGGCGTGGCGTTGCCCCGCCCGCGGCTAGCAAGTATATCGGGATGGATATCGAGGACGACATGAGCGTGGCTGAAAAAACCGAAAAGAAGTCCGGCGGGCTTGGCGAAGTCGTCAACGTTATCGTCCAGGCGCTGATTCTGGCGCTTGTCATTCGCACGCTGCTGTTCCAGCCCTTTTCGATTCCTTCCGGCTCGATGCGTCCGACCCTGCTCGAGGGCGACTATCTGTTCGTCACCAAATGGGCCTATGGCTATTCGCACTTTTCCTTGCCGTTTTCGCCCAATCTGTTCTCCGGGCGCATCTGGGGCAGCCCGCCGGAGCGCGGCGATGTTGCCGTCTTCAAGTTTCCGCCTAACCCTTCGTTGGATTACATCAAGCGCGTGATCGGCCTGCCAGGTGATCGAATTCAAATGAAGAACGGACAGCTTTTCATCAACGATCAGGGTGTTCCGCGCGAAAAGGTCGGCGAGATCGACAATCCCGACGTTACCGAAGTTGACCATCCTGTCGATGTGTACCGCGAAACCCTGCCGAACGGTGTGTCCTACGACACGCTGGATCTGACGCCCAACGGCATGAGCGACGATACCCGCGAGTATATTGTCCCGCCGGACCACTATTTCATGATGGGCGACAATCGCGACAACTCTTCGGACAGCCGCGTTTTCGGGTTTCGTGCCCGATGAAAATCTGGTGGGCCGCGCCAACATGATTTTCTTCTCCATCGCAGACAAGGCAAGCCCGTTCGAAATCTGGAAATGGCCGTCGTCAGTGCGGTTGAGCCGTTTCTTGAATTTCGTTCACTAGGTGCCGACACTCGCCATGGCGCTCAAACGGCCGACCGGGGCTGCGCTCGCCGAGGCGCTGCGCGATCGCATTGGCTATGCCTTTCGCGATCATCAGTTGCTGCAGACGGCGTTGACCCATTCCAGCGCCGTCCGGGCAACGAGCAACAACGAACGCCTCGAGTTTCTCGGCGATCGGGTGCTTGGATTGGTCGTGGCGGAAATGCTCTTTCGGCTTTTCCCGGACTCGCGTGAGGGAGACCTTGCTCCGCGCTTCAATGCCCTGGTCGACGCGCGAACGTGCGGGTCGGTTGGGGTGGAGCTCGGCCTCGACGTGCTGATCCGCGCCGACGCCGCTTTGAAGGCCTTCAAGGGCGGAAGGACGGGCAACTACCTCTCGGATGCGGTCGAGGCGTTGATCGCGGCGATCTATCTGGACGGCGGGATGGAACCAGCTCGGGCCTTCATCATGCGCTATTGGGAGCGGCGCTCGCTTAGCGTGGTGGATAAGCCGCGCAATCCGAAATCGGAACTTCAGGAATGGATCGCGCAAAAAAACGGTATGCGGCCTGAATACACGATCGAATCGCGCGAGGGACCCGATCATGAACCCATATTCACCGTCGCCATGACCGTTTCCGGGTATGCGCCTTCTCGCGCAAGCGGACCATCCCGCCGAGGTGCCGAAGAAGCCGCTGCCGCCGCCTTTCTCATTCGCGAGGGCGTCTGGACATGAAGAAAGACCTGCATAATGACCGAATCCCAGCCCGGCGATACCCATTCCGGCTTTGTCGCGTTGATCGGTGCACCGAACGCCGGCAAATCGACACTCGTCAACCGGCTGGTCGGTGCGAAAGTGTCGATCGTCACCCACAAAGTCCAAACCACTCGCGCCATCGTGCGTGGCATTGCGACCCATGGTGCAGCACAGATCGTTTTTGTCGACACGCCCGGCATCTTCAAGCCGCGCCGCCGTCTCGACGAGGCGATGGTAACCACCGCGTGGGGTGGTGCGAAGGATGCCGACGTCATCATGGTGCTGATCGATGCCGAGCGCGGCTTGCGCGGCGATGCCGAAGCCATGCTGGAAAACCTCAAGAATGTGCGCCAGCCGAAGCTTCTGATCCTCAACAAGATTGATCGCGTCAAACCGGAAGCACTGCTTGCCCTGTCAAAGCAGGCCAATGATCACGTGGCCTTTGAGCGTACTTTCATGGTGTCAGCGCTGACCGGGGCCGGCTGCAGCGACATTCTGGACTATCTGGCCGCGTCGCTGCCCTCTGGGCCCTGGTATTATCCGGAGGACCAGCTATCGGACTTGCCGATGCGCCAGCTCGCTGCTGAGATCACGCGTGAAAAGCTGTTCCTGCGGCTGCACCAGGAGCTGCCCTATTCCTCGCATGTCGAGACCGAAACGTGGGAGGAAAAGAAAGACGGCTCGGTGCGCATCGAGCAGGTTATCTTCGTCGAGCGCGAGAGCCAGAAGAAGATCGTGCTTGGGTCGAAAGGCGAGACAATCCGGGCCATCGGCCAGGCTTCGCGAAAGGACCTTTCCGCAATTCTTGAACAGACGGTACACCTCTTCCTGTTCGTAAAGGTACGCGAAAACTGGGGCGACGACCCGGAGCGGTATCGCGAGATGGGATTGGAGTTCCCGCACCGCTAGGGAGATCACTGCCAGGTGACTCCCACAACGCCTTCCAGCACTGCCAAGGGCATAGCACTGATGACCCTGGTGGGTCTCTGCCTGCCGGTTGTGGATGGCATAGCCAAGTATTTGAGCGCCAGCTACTCGCCGCTGTTCATTGGGTGGGCGCGCTATGCGGCAGCCTGCATCGTCGTCGTACCTCTTGTGGCGGTCATGCGCAGGGGCCAAATCTTTCCGCGCGAGAACCGCGCCGCGCACGTGCTGCGCACCGTTGTCCTGGTCACCGCAATGACGCTTTATTTTCTGGCCATCGCGCGGATTCCACTGGCGACAGCCATCTGCGCCTTTTTCGTCGGCCCGATCATCGCCGTTGCCTTGTCGGTGTTTCTGCTTAAGGAGCGAATGACAATAGGCAAGGCAGTGAGCTTGGCGCTGGGCTTTGCCGGTTCGGTCGTCATCTTGCGTCCGGATGGATCGATAAACAACGGTGTGCTGCTGGCGCTGGGCGCCGGCGTCTCCTTTGCTTTCTACATCGTCGCGACCAGGCAGGCCGCGCTGCGGAGCGACCCGGTGAAAACCCTGGCCTTCCAGTGCGTTATCGGTGCTTTGCTGCTGAGCCCTCAGGCCGCGTGGACCTGGGCAACGCCCGCGTGGAGCGATCTTGCCTTGTTCGCCAGCCTGGGCCTCTTGTCGGCGATCGGCCACATGCTCGCAATCTCTGCGTTCCGCTTTGCCGATGCCTCGACGCTGTCGCCGCTGGTTTACGTCGAGCTGATTGGCGCGGCGCTGATCGGGTATGTTGCGTTCAACGAGGTCCCCGATGCCGCAACGTTTGTTGGCGCGTCCTTGATCGTTGGCGCAGGTTTGATGCTGCTTCCGCGCCGTATTCCTTGAAATCGCTGAGGTTCCAGCTAAAGCTCCATCATGGAATGGCGCGACGAAGGCATTATCCTCGGCACCCGCCGGCATGGCGAGACCAGCGTCATCCTTGAGGTGATGACACCGGCGCATGGCCGCCATCTCGGCCTTGTGCGCGGCGGGCGTTCGCGCAAGCAACAGCCCGTTCTGCAGGCGGGCAACCGCGTGGATATTCTGTGGCGGGCGCGGCTCGATGAGCATCTCGGCACATTTCAGGTGGAGGCCGTCGAATCGAACGCCGCGCGGCTGTTCGACAGCGCCGCCGCCGTGTTCGGCCTTCAGACAATTGCCGCGCATCTGCGACTGATCCCCGAGCGTGATGTTCACGCGCGGCTCTACGAGGCGCTTGGGCTGCTGGTCGAGCACCTGGACGAGCCCTCGCTGGCCGGCGAGCTGGTGGCGCGATTCGAGCTTCTGATCCTCGACGAACTGGGCTTCGGCCTCGACCTTAGCCGATGCGCAGCGACCGGTACGCGAACCGATCTGGCTTATGTATCGCCAAGGACGGGCAGGGCGGTATCGCGCGGAGCCGGGTCGCGATGGCACGAGAAGATGTTGGCATTGCCCGACTTTCTGGTCGACGGTCCGATGCGCCGCGGCAATCCGGCTTCTATCGATGATGCGTTTCGATTGACCGGCTTCTTTCTGACGAGGCATGTCTACGAAGCACGGGGCATTTTCGAACCCGAGGCGCGAGGCGGCTTCCTGGCGGCATTGCGAAAGATGAATGGCGCTTCTGCGCCCGGGGAAGATGCTGCATGAGCGAAGTCGAACTGTTTCCCGGCCATGTCTCGCGTCTCGGGCTTGGCACGATCCCGTTTGGCGAACTCGCGCGCTACTCCGGCCTCGATCTGTTGAGGCGGCTGATCGCCGGCGAATACCCCGCGCCGCCGATTGCCGGTGTGCTGAATTTCACGCTGACCGAGGCCGGGCCTGGAAGGGCGGTGTTTCGCGGACTGCCAAACGAGAACCACCTTAACCCGTTGGGCGGGGTCCATGGCGGCTGGGCCGCGGCGATCATGGATTCGGCGCTGGCATGCGCTGTGCAAACCACGCTTGAGATCGGGGAAGCGTATACGACCGCCGAGTTCAAGGTGAATCTCGTCCGGCCAATAACGCCGAGGACCGGAGAGGTTGTTTGCGAGGGCCGCGTCGTCCATCGCGGCCGCACGCTCGCGGTCTCGGAAGCCAGGCTGAAGGACGGTTCCGGCAAGCTTCTGGCCTTCGGCACGGAAACGTGTTCCATCTTCCCATTGGCGAATCCGGCGAGCCGGTAGCCAATGTGGGGGCAGGGCGTCAATGTTTGACGGTTTATTCGAGCTCATTAGCCTGGTCGGCATTGTTGTGCTGGTCGTGGTTTTGGTGCGGCAGGAAAACCGTATCAAATTGCTCGAACGCGAGCTTGGCGCGTTGCGCTCATTCGTGCTGTCGTTCCCCATTCCGGGGTTCACGCAAGCTGTCACACCTGAGAAACTGCTCCAGCCGCCAGCATCGTCGACGAGCGGGTCGCGGAGGCCGCAGCCGATCTACGCTGCGAACGGGCCCGCCGGCTTGCCGAAAGCCCAAACCAGTCTGCTGGCCGAGGCAGCACTGGAAACGATCGACGCGCCGCTGATCGCCGACCAAAATCTCGACATGCCCTCAAGCGAGGCGGCGGCCGCCCGTCCGGCTGAGACGGTCGCGGAGATCGCCGCTGCGGAGAGCGTCCAGCCGAAGCGGGGCGACATCGAAACCGCGCTCGGTACGCGCTGGGCGGTTTGGGTTGGCGGCGTCGCACTGGCGCTGGGTGGCATCTTCCTCGTTCGCTACACCATCGAGGCGGGGTTCTTCGGACCGGTGATGCGGCTTACGCTCGCAGGCTCGTTCGGCCTGCTGTTGGTCGCCGTCGGCGAATTCATCCGCCGAACGGGTTTTCGTGTGCCGGTTCAGGGCGCCGCAAGCGCCTATATCCCTGCGATCCTCACCGCCGCCGGCGCGTTCACACTGTTCGGCACGGTGTATGCAGCACATGGCATCTACGGCTTCATCGGGCAGACGCCTGCCTTCCTCATGCTTGGGGCCATAGCGCTGGCAACCTTGGCGCTGGCTCTGATCCATGGCCAGGCGCTAGCCGGTATCGGCCTGCTCGGCTCCCTGGTGACACCGGTTCTGGTATCCTCAGAATCGCCAAAACCGTGGGCGCTGTTTGGTTATCTGGCGATCGTCCTGGTCGCGACTGTCGGCATTTCGCGTATTCGCAGGTGGCGGTTCCTGGCCTCCGCAGCTTTCGCCGGCATCGGAGCGTGGACGCTCGTCTATATGGTGGGGATGAACGCCGTCGATCTGACCATCGTGGCCTTCATAAGCGCGGTCGCGCTCGCGTGCCTCGCATTGCTGTGGTGCGTTGGAAGCGGGGAGGCCGAGCCGGAGATTTTCCCGTCAACAATCCCGGCGTTCTTCATCGGTCTGGTGGCGGTCGCATTGTTGGTCGATCCGTTGTTCCAGATGGATGGCGGTGCGTGGCCCGGCACAACGTTAATGATTGCCATGGTCGCCATTGCGGTCTGGCGAACCGAAACCCTGGCGCTGTTGTTCGGCGCCGGCATTTTCACAAGCCTGGCCTTTGTCCGGCTGGGTTTCGTCGGCGCATTTAATGTCGCGCTGATGGGCGAGGTGATTTCGGTGGACGGCGTCCCGGTCGCCTTGTCCATCGATGTCCTGTTCTTCCCTGGAATCGCACTGGCACTTGCTTTCCTCGTCGTCGGACTTTGGCAGGCGCGCGCCTTGGCACCGTCCGCAGGCTTCCGTACCACAAGCTGGGCGGGGTTCGCCGTTATCGTGCCGCTTGTCGTGGTTTGCGCGCTGTGGCTCCAGCTCGGCGATCCCAATATCGACCTGCGCTACGCGTTTGCGGCCGTTGCGCTCACCGCTGTTTTTGCCGTTGGCGCCGAAGCAGTCGCTCGTGTCGAAGAGCCACCATTGAAGGGCGGACCGGCGGTTTCGATCCTGCTAGCGGGCGCGGGCGCGGCACTCGTCGCGGCGATCCACATGACGTTCGGGCCTGCTCTGACAACGATCCTGGTGGGCGCGGCAGCGATCATTCCGGCCCTGGCGACGCGTTGGCGCAGCTATCCGGCTCTTGGGTGGTTGTCGGTTGCTGCGGTGGTAGTCGTGCTTGTCCGCGCCGCGATTGATCCGACCATTGTCGGCGCGCAGGAACTCGGAAAAACACCCGTTTTCAATGCGCTGCTGGCCGGCTACGGCATCCCGGCGCTGGCTTTCGCTTTCTCGGCCTGGCAGCTTGCGCGAACCACAGCGGGTCGACCGCGACTTGCCATGGAGGCATCGGCGGTCTTCTTCGCACTGCTGACGCTCGCGATGCTGATACGCCACGCCATGCATGGCGGCGTGATTGATTCAAGCGATCCGACGCTCGCCGAACAGGCAATCTATACGCTGATCGGGTTTGCCGCGGGCGCAATCCTGATTTCGCTCGATCTTCGCTCGCCGAGTTCCGTGCTGCGCTTCGGATCGTTGGCGATCGGCGTGCTGTCGGTCGCGGCAATCGTCGTGCAGCATTTTGCCGTGCTGAACCCGCTGTTCACCAACGAATCGACCGGCCAGATTCCGGTCTTCAACCTGCTGCTCCTTGCCTATCTGCTACCGGCGATCGCCGCCGCGGCACTGGCGCTTTATGCGCGCGGCAGGCGTCCGCAATGGTATTCGGCCATGCTGGCGATCACGGCTTCGGTCTTGGCTTTCACATATGCGACTTTCTCGGTGCGGCGGCTGTTCAAGGGCGAGTACATCGCGGCCTGGAAGGGTCTCGAGCCGCTTGAGACTTATTCATACTCGGCACTTTGGCTCGCAATGGGTGTCGGATTGCTGGTCATTGGGGTGCGATCCGGCTCGTTCGTTGTCCGCACCGTATCGGCGGTGGTGATCGCCGCAACTGTGGCCAAGGTCTTCCTCTTCGACATGTCCGAACTGGAGGGCGTGCTTCGGGCGCTATCCTTTATTGGCCTCGGCGCGGTGCTGATCGGTATCGGGCTGTTCTACCAACGGCTGCTGACCAGGTCCGCTGCAAGATAAGGCAACGCGCCTGGGTCCAGGATTTTCGGCCGTGCCGGTCGGCTCCAATATGGGATGCGGCGATTGACGGTTGTCCGGCAGCCTGCGCATTCTTTTGAAACCAAAGGAAGAATCCAGCTCCCGCTATCGTTTACCGTGTGACATGGAGCACGCAGGCGTCTCGCATGGATGACAGGCGCAGGGCAATCCTGGAAGAAATTCCGCGGCTGCGGCGATATGCGCGCGGGTTGCTGCGCGATCCCGACCGCGCGGACGATCTCGTCCAGGACTGTCTCGAACGCGCACTGCTGCGTCTCGACAATTGGAGCACGGGCGAAAGTCCGCGCAAATGGCTGTTCACGATCATGCATCACATTTTTGTAGACCAGATGCGGAAGGGAAAGAGGCGTGGTGAAAACTCGATTCTGACGCTGGAGAGCCACGAGGCTCTGTCGGTTGCCTCCGTGCAGACCGAGGATGCCGCCTCGCGGGAAGTTCTTCAGGCGTTGCAGGCAATCAATCCGGAGCGTCGCGCGGCCATCATGATGGTTTCCGTCGAAGGATTCTCTTATGCCGAGGCGTCGGCGATCCTTGGGGTTCCTGCCGGAACGTTGATGTCGCGCATCGCGCGAGGGCGCGACGATCTTCGGGCGCTCCTCGATGACGGCGCACGGCGTCGGGCAATACGGGTGGTCCAGCCATGACCGCGCGCGACTTCAACGAACGTGACATCCATCTGGCGCTCGATGGGGAGTTGCCGGAGGACGACCGCGCCGCATACGAGGCCTGGCTAGCGGCGCACCCGGAGATGAACGCGCGGGCAGCGCGTTATTCTCAGGATCTTGCACTACTGCGCGACTCGGTGTCGGATGTCGCGAATGAGCCAATTCCCGACAGACTTACCCGCAGTCTTGATGCCCGTGTGGCAGTTCGGTCAAGAGCGGTGCCTCCTAACCGCTGGTGGATGGCCGCCGCCGCTTCGCTGTTGATCGCGGTAGGTGTTGCGGGCGGCTATCTGCTCGGCGCTTCCGGCTGGTTGCGGGTCGATCCGCAATCGATCCAACTCGCTGACAGTGCAATCGCCGCGCACAATATCTACGCCGCCGAGAAGTTGCATGTCGTTGAGGTCGGCGCTGACCAGAGGGATCATCTGCAGCGCTGGCTGTCGAAGCGGCTCGATCTGGCCCTGGTTGCGCCCGATCTGTCGGCGAAGGGCTACCATCTGATCGGTGGACGGCTTTTGCCTTCCGGTACGAAGTCAGCTGCGCAGTTGATGTATGAGGATGCCTCGGGGAATCGTGTGTCGCTCTATGTGGCGCGCGAGAGCGCCCAGCACGAAACCGGCTTCCGCTTTGTCGAGGAAGGCGGCACCCGCTCGGTCTTCTGGCTCGAACAAAACTATGGTTGTGCAGTCACGGGCACCGTCGCCGACAGCACACTCTCCGGGCTCGCGGATGACGCGTACCGGCAGCTGCTCAAGGGGTTTGAGGGGTAGGCGCTGGTTTCCCTCCCCCTTGAGGGGAGGGTGGCCCGAAGGGCCGGGTGGGGTTGGTGCGGCAGCGCGTCAACCCGGAGTGAGAGAATAGGCGTCGAGTTCTGCCGTGACGACCCCACCCGCCTCGCTTCGCTCCGCACCCTCCCCTCAAGGGGGGAGGGGGTCCCGCACCCAGTCACAATTCAGCCTGATTTGCGGCGCGAAACCGCGTTCCTGCGGCCGTCGAATCGTGCTCGGCGCGCCGCCCGCTCCACACCGCGACAGAGGTTCTCCCGGCTCGCATGTCTCTCGAAATCCGCTTTGCCTGCACCGCCGACCTCGACGCTCTTGTGGCGATCGAAGATGCCGTGTTCCATGCGGATCGCCTGTCGCGTACCGGCTATCGCCGGCTGATCGCCCGCTCCAGCGCCTCTGTGCTCATCGCCGACGACAACGGCGCTGTTGCGGGCTGCGCGGTTATTCTGTTTCGGGCGCTGAGCCGCAAGGCGAGGCTCTATTCAATCGCCGCGGCACCGGGCCGGAAAGGCGTTGGCCGTCTACTGCTCGAGGGTGCGGAAGTGGCGGCGCGCCAGCGCGGCGCGTCGGCAATGCGGCTCGAAGTGCGCGAGGACAATCTCCGCGCAATCCACCTCTACGAGAGTGCCGGTTATCGGGTGTTCGGCAGAAAGCCACACTACTACGCCGATGACGCGGCAGCGATACGCTTCGAGAAGGCGTTCCAAGAGACCGCCGGGCCGCCTGGAACATCGCCGCAATGAAAATGTTGTTCGTCGCCTTGTCTCAACGCGCTGACCGGCGCGCAAGCAAACGGAATTGCCGATGACCTGGGTCATCCTGACCGGCCGCAACAGTGATCTTGGGCAGGTCGACACGCCGCACAAGATCATCACCAACCGCGATTACCTCGCCCACCCGGCGCTGTTTCGCGGACAGCGGCCGAAACTGATCAACTTGTCCAGCAATTACGCCTACCAGAGCCGGGGCTACTATGCGTCGCTGCTGGCCGGCTCGCGCGGCCATAAGGTCGTGCCGACGGTCGAGACGATGATCGACCTGTCGGAACGCAAGCTCTACGAAAATGCATTGCCGGAACTCGAGGTTGCACTGAACAAGTGCCGCAAGGAGCTTGGCGGCGGGTTCCCCGTAAAGGTCGTTTTCTATTTCGGCATCGGTCCTTCAAGGGCTTGGGACCGTTTCGCAAAGCTGCTGTTCGACTGGTTTCGAGCCCCGGCGCTCGAAGTGTCGATAAAGGACAGCCAGAACTGGGCGTCGATCCAGAAGATCGCATTGTTTTCGCTCAGCCGGATACAACCGGAAGATAAGCCGCGGTTTCTGTCCAGCCTCGAAGCATATACCAGCCGCGAATGGCGAGACACCAAGGCGCGCATGCCATCGCGATACAGTTTTGCTACGCTGGTCGATCCGAACGAGGAACTGCCGCCGTCCGAGATCGCTTCGCTACGCCACTGGGCGCGCATTGCCGAGAAGATGGGCGTGGAAGTCGAACCGATCACTAGACGCGACCTGGCCAAGCTCGCAAACTACGATGCGCTCTTTATCCGCGAGACGACGACGATCTCGAACCACACCTACCGTTTTGCCCGGCGTGCCCAGCAGGAAGGGATGCCGGTAATCGACGATCCACTGTCGATGATCCGTTGCACCAACAAGGTCTATCTGAACGAGTTGATGGCCTTCAACAATGTGCCGGTGCCGCCCACCGTGATGATCGCCGGGCCGTCGGATTTCCAGGTCGCCGCCGATGTGCTGGGTTTTCCGCTGGTGCTGAAGATCCCGGACAGTTCGTTCTCGCGCGGAAGTCAAGAAGGCGTCGAATTTTGAGGAGTTGAAGACGCTTGCCGAGCAATGGCTGGAAGATTCGGACCTGTTGATCGCCCAGAAGTTCATACCGACACAATATGATTGGCGCGTCGGCGTGCTTGGCGGCCAGCCGCTGTTCGCCGTGCATTATCTCATGGCCAAGCAGCATTGGCAGATTGTCAATCACAAGGCCAACGGCAAACCGGACCAGGGCGGCATCAAGACCTTCACCCTTAAGGAAGCACCGGCGCATGTCGTGGAGACAGCTGTCAAGGCGGCGCGCTGCATCGGCGACGGGCTTTATGGTGTCGACCTGAAAGAAACCAAGGATGGCGTGTTCGTCATCGAGGTCAACGACAACCCCAACCTGGATCACGGATGCGAAGACACCGGTGAGAAGGACGAGGTGTGGGTGCGGTTGACGCAATGGTTCCTCGACCGGCTGGAACGACAGGGGCGGTAGAACCGCTCCCACGGCTCTCCACTCCCAAACCGCTGTTACAATCGGTACAATTCATTACGGTCAGCGACATCGTCCGCATTCGCGGTGCGAATAGCGTGACCGGTCATCACATGGATGGCCGGAGGCAAGTGGATGATCAGGTTTTCGGAGGTTTTCCGCTGTGCGGGTGTCGATCACGACACGCGCCACCTTGGCATGGTCATCGCCAACAAGGGCGAGAACTTAGTCGGCGTGGTGCACGACAACCTGAAGATCAAGGTTTATGCCAACACATCGGCGCTTACGGTTGACGAGCCGGCCTACGAGCCGATCATGCGGCAACGAATAAACCTGAACATCGATCTGTCGCAGCCGAGCGTCGACAAGGGGTACCGGGATGCCTACATGCCGGACACCTACTTCAATGACACAAGGGTGTTTCGCGTCAAGGCCAGCCGCCGCCTCGATTTCAACAGCGGCGCCAAGATCATCGTGGCAGTGGACGGCAAGAAGAAGGCGGAGATGCCGGTGGTCGTGCTAGACCCGATGCCGCTCAAAGTTGCCATCTGCGACGTCAAAGTGCCGGACGGCAAAGGCGGATTCCGGCTTCATGGCTCGAAATCGGTGGACGCGACGAAAGAGTTGAAGATCGTCAACGGGATCTGGACGCCGCAGACACAGATCGTTTTCGAGCAGGTAGCGGCCCAACCGGTTACTATCGACGACCGCGACCCAAAAGTGCGGGCATTGATCGCCAAGTGCCTGGACATCAAGGACCCGCAATTCGCTAACTTCAATTCCGTGGTTGAACCGTCGAAGATTGCGCAGCTCTTTGCGTCGCATCGTGTGCCCGGGGCCGATGTCACGGTGTTTTATGTTGACAAGGTGAAGGGCAGCGATGGCCGGATCGTCAACGGCAACACGCAGTCGCCGCATGGGATGATTTTCATGTCTGCCGTAAACGCACACTCGACACTTGCGCACGAACTCGGTCATTATTTTGGAGGGAAGCGCAACAAGGGAATCTGGGACGGGTTCGCCCACACCCATGATTACGAGCCGTACCAGAAGGGCCGCGAACCCAAACTGTCGGACGAGGACTATCGCATGCTGATGCGCGACGGCGGCGCGGGCTACAAGATACCGTTCGACCTCGTCGACGATTTCCGCGATTTCAAGCGCGATTTCGCGAAGAAATAGCCCGGATCTGGCGGGGACGGTTTCATAGCCTCCAACCACCGGCGCAAGCTTCGCAATCGATTTCACGATCCCTTCGAAAACATTTTACCAATCGGTTGACAATCGCGTCTCGAGAGGCGATAGTAAACCTATTGGTTGAATATTGTAACCGCTCGAGAAGGAGACGAACGATGAACGCTCATACCTTGCCTGCAAGCGACTACGTGCAAAAAATTTCACCGGAAATGGTGCGGGTCGAGCGCCTGTTGCCGGCCAATGTGGATCGCGTCTGGGAATACATAACCCGCTCCGACAAGCGGTCACAATGGCTCGCCGCCGGCGAAATGGAATTGAAGCTTGGCGGGCGGGTAGAGCACGTCTTTCGCAACAGCCAGTTGACGACCAACGACGACCCGGCTCCCGAAAAATACAAATCGCTGACAGGGGAGTTTCGAATGATTGGTGAAATTACCGAGTACGAACCAATGCGCCTGCTCGCATATTCTTGGGACGATGATTTAGAGGTACGCTATGAACTGACCCCGGTTGGCGAACAAACGCGATTGGTTGTGACGCACAGCAGGCTGAGGTCGCGCGGCGGCTTGATAGGCTTCTCCGCGGGCTGGCATACCCATCTGGACATCCTCGCCGACCGCCTGGCTGGCAAGGAGCCCAAAGGCTTCTGGCGCACGCATACGCAGCTTGAATCGGAATACGAAGCCCGGTTCTGAGGCTGGCAAATCGAACGCGCGAGGTGGCGCTCCTATTCGGCCGGCCGTCTGCCGGCCGGAAGCGATGACACGTTGCGCATCTTTTCAATCGCGGCAAATCGCTTAAGGAAAGCCGCCTGCGCGGCTTTTGCCGATCTACTGGCAAGGTCGAGCCGATCGGCGGAGATGCCGTTGGGACGTCCGAAGTAACGCGCAGCCTCGGTGGTGGCGAACCCGGCAAGGACCGTCGCCTCGAAATACGCCGCCACATGATCGGCAAGCTTGATCGCCTTATGCGTTTTCTCGTCTAGCTTCGGCGGTAGGGAGAACCGCAAATGGATGGCGCGTTGCAGTCGCTCCTCCACCGCCTTGTAGTCTCCGCCGACAACCGATTTGAACGGCGAGATCATATCGCCGATCACATATTCCGGTCCGTCATGCAGGAGCGCAGCGAGCCGTTGGTCCGGCGATGCGCCGGGCACTTGAAGGCCGAAGATCGACTCGACGAGCAATGAGTGCTGGGCAACGGAGAAGGCATGATCACCTTCAGTCTGGCCGTTCCAGCGGGCGACGCGGGCGAGGCCCTGCGCAATGTCGTTTATCTCAATGTCGAGCGGCGAGGGGTCGAGCAGATCGAGTCGCCGGCCTGAGAGCATCCGTTGCCAGGCGCGCGCCGGCGCTCCCGTTCGATCCGTCATCAGGCGTCCTCGGCCTGTGAATCCTGCGGAAACGTGAACTTCGCCCAGGATGGAATCGCAAGCGTCAACCTTGCGCCGCCGGCGGTAATCGGCGCCCGCACGTCCATTGCCGCCTTGACCTTATCGATGCGCACCAGCGCCAGTGCCTGCTGGCCGGCTGCCGAGCCAAGCGAACCGATCGAACGCCCCGTTGCGAACACTTCTGTGCCGGGCGGCGGCAGGGCTCCCAGTGAAGTGGCGATCAGCACGCGCCGCCTTGCCGTCCCGCGGTGCTGCATGCGCGAAACCACTTCCTGACCGACATAGCACCCCTTCTTGAAGCCGACGCCGCCCATTTGGTCGAGCAGAACATCGTGCGGGAATGCATCGCCCAGCGCGTAGTCGTCACCGCTCTCGGCGATAGCGTTGGCAATTCGGAAGGCGTGCCACGCCGCGCCGTCGCCGCCATCGCCTTGCGTGGTGGAATAGCTGCGCCAAACCGGTACTGTTTCGGGGAAGCGCCGGTCGCGTAACGCAGCCGCTGACGGTGAATCTGTTTGTGAGGAGGCGGAATCATCCTGCCAGGAAACCTGCACTACTATCTGATCGCGCTGCGTAATTTCAGCCTTGGCACGCAGGCGGTAGAGCATCAGCCGGCGCACGAGATCGCCGGCAATGTCAGCGCGGCAGTCGATCAGCAGGGTATCGGAGCCGGTTCGCGAGATCAGGAAATCGAACAGGATCTTGCCTTGCGGCGATAACAATGCGCCCGGTTTGGCCTCACCGAGCCCGAGCAGGTCAAGATCGGTGGTGACAATGTTCTGCAGCAAATGCTCCGCCTCCGGTCCGGAGACGGACACAAGGGCTCGGTCTGTGAGGAACGCGGTGGGCATCGGCGATTCTGGCAACTTGCAATCGGCAGGGCCATTACGTAAGCCGCCAGGGACGTGCGGGCAAGGGCGGCTGACGAAATGGCGACGACTTACGATCTGATCCTGACAGGCGGCACGGTTGTCAACCACGACGGCACCGGACGACGTGATGTCGGCGTTACTGGCGGGCGCATCGTGGCGATCGGCGACCTTTCTCAGGCGTCTGCCGGGGAGCGCGTCAACTGCGCCGGCCTGCACATCCTGCCCGGCGTGGTCGACAGTCAGGTCCATTTCCGTGAGCCTGGGCTTGAGCACAAGGAGGACCTCGAGTTGGGCTCGCGTTCAGCGGTTCTCGGAGGCGTCACGGCTGTTTTCGAAATGCCGAACACCAATCCGCTGACGACCAGCGAGCAGACGCTTGCCGACAAGGTGGCGCGCGCCACGAACCGCATGCATTGCGACTTCGCCTTCTGGGTCGGCGGCACCCGCGACAATGCAAAAGACGTCGGCGAACTCGAACGGCTACCCGGTGCGGCTGGCATAAAGGTATTCATGGGGTCTTCGACCGGCGATCTTCTGGTCGAGGACGATGGTGGCGTGTACTCCATCCTGAAGAACACGCGCCGACGCGCCGCCTTCCATTCGGAGGATGAGTTTCGGTTGCGAGAGCGTGCCGGGCTGAAGGTGCAAGGCGATCCGTCCTCGCATCCGGTGTGGCGGGACGAGATCGCTGCGCTGAAATGCACCGAGCGCCTGGTATCCATTGCCAGGCGGGCTAGGGCTCGCATCCATGTGCTGCATATCTCGACTGCTGAGGAGATCGCTTTCCTGCGCGGTCATAAGGACGTCGCAACCTGCGAGGCGACGCCGCATCATTTGACGCTGACCGCCGAGGACTATGCACGGCTGGGAACGCTTATCCAGATGAACCCGCCAGTGCGGGAACGCCGTCACCGCGACGGTATTTGGCTGGGTATCTCCGACGGCGTGGTCGACGTCCTCGGTTCCGATCATGCACCGCACACGCTGGAGGAAAAGGCCAGGCCCTATCCGGCCTCGCCGTCCGGCATGACCGGCGTGCAGACGCTGGTGCCGATCATGCTTGACCATGTAAACGCCGGCCGGCTGACGCTCGAACGCTTCGTCGACCTGACCAGCCACGGCCCGAACCGTCTTTTCGGCATGGCCGGAAAGGGCCGCATTGCCGCCGGCTACGACGCCGATCTCACCATCGTCGACCTTAAGCGCGTTGAGACAATCACCAATGCGCAGGTCGGCTCCAAGGCTGGCTGGACACCCTATCACGGCAGGCAGGTAACGGGCTGGCCGGTTGGCACCTTCGTACGCGGCATGCGGGTGATGTGGGAAGGCGAGATCGTTACGCCGGGCGCGGGCCAGCCCGTGCGGTTTTCGGAAACGCTGCGGTGAAATGCGCTTTCTCCCCGTTTACGGGGGAGGAAAGAACCCTCATTCCCCCGCGACGAAGAACGCCCATTTACCCTGAGGCGTTATGCCGACTCGGTAGAAAATATACGACCCGTAGGTCTTCATTTCCTCGTAGTCGCCGGCGGTAACGATCTTGAAGAGTTCGACGCGCTGCGGTCCCGTCAGCTTGTCGATCGGCACGGCAAAGAAATACGGCCAGACGTAAAGCTCTTCCGACGTACCGACGTCGAGATGTACGTAGCCGGCAGACAGGACTTCCTCGAGTATCGCAAGAATCTCCTGCCCGTCCTCATCGCCGGCAAGGCTCTTCAAATAGTCGATCGGGTCGCCATCGATACCCGCCAGCGAAAGCTGGGTCTGGTCATCGCCCAAACCGATCAGCGGCCGCAGCTTCTGGATATCGCCACTCTTGGACACGGCGAGCAACTGGTCGCGCAGCGCGCTTACAGCGGCAGGCAGCTTTGAAGTATCGTACTGCACTTCTGGGATGGGTTCATTCGGATCAATCTGCTGCTGGGCATTCTCGTCGTCGGGTTCCGCATCATTGGGCGATGTCGTGTCCCTGTCCGGCACATCCTCGTCGCCTGGCTCCGTAACTTCGCCGGGGGCGGCAGGATCCGTCTCCGGCTGCACTTCGGCGGGAGGCATCGTAGCGTCAGGCGCCGGAACCGTTGTTTCGCTGCCGTCACCCGGCGGCGTCGTCTGCGCCGGCGCCGGAAGATCTTCGCGCTTGATCTCGCTGAGCGCTGTCGCCGGCTGAACGATCAAGGATCCCGCCAGGGCGGTGCCGAGGCATAATGCAGCGATTCGAATCAACGAGGAAAAACGGGAGCTCATCGCAGAGCACCTTCTCGCAGTCGACTTAACGCTCATCTTAAGATCTCCGGGCGACACCGCGCCGCGATACCGGTAAGCTCGGAGCATGCATAGCACGGATTGAGGACTTTTCGGGACAACTCAATGTCGCGATTGAGAAGTCGCGAAATCTCCGGCCATGATTCGCTCGCGCATGCGGTCGATCAGCGACATTGCGGCAGGTTCGCCGTTGCTGCGAAACAACTCCCCGATCGCGGTGGTGAGCGCGGCTTCGGCGATGATTTCCGCCTCGATACCGGCCGAAAGACCCTCTGCCCAGGCCTCATTGTGGCACTCGACAGCGGTCAGGCGCTTCTCCTCGCGAACCAGCGCGTCGATATCACTCGTATTGTGCTCGATACCCACATCGCACCTTTCAAGTCAAATGAACCATCGCCGCGGTCGGCCAAATTGATTTAAATTCTTAATCTCCCATTAAGCCTTCTATCACATCCGTCCCGCACTGCACGCGCACAATGCTGGAAAAGTTAATGGCGCGCTAATTTCCGAAACGCACTGCGATTTCCTTCGAAAGCTGCTCGCCTTCCTTGATGTAGCGGCTGATGGCTTCGGTCGCCGAGGCGGTGCAAGTGGTGTAATTCGCCTCGAAAGAACGATATCCGCGATTGAAGTTGGCGATAAACTGCGCCCGTCGTTCAGCGCTGGGATTTTCGCTGGCAAGCAGCTTCTCCATCTCGCCCCGCCATTTGTCGCCCTTGTCACCGCAAAGGTTGCGCAGGAAATGCAGGGAACCGAGAATTTCGGCGAGACGCAGCAAGCCGGGCTCGTATGGTCCCTCGACCGCTCGGCCCGGCACGGCGGCCATGCTGAGCAGCGCCGTCAGGATCGTTGCGGCTATTCGTTTTCGCTCCATGGCGTGAGGGTTGGCGGATCATTTTGACGAACGCAAGGCATTGTTGGGTGGGGCAAGCAATTGCTCTGCAATCGCCTCGATCGATCCGGTCAGCGGCAGTTGCCGCAGTTCATCCAGCGTGACGAACGCCGCTTCCTCGGCATCGTCGGCGCTGACCGGTTCGCCCCCGACATACGCCCCCGAAAATACCTGCAGCAGGTAGCGCGTCGGCGCATCACCCTTTGCCGCCTCGATCACCAGCGCCACCACCGGCGCCAATGGACCCGCCTGAAGTCCCGTTTCCTCGAACAGTTCGCGTCGTGCGGCAGCTTCCAGCGTTTCGCCCGGCTCGACACGTCCCCCTGGAAAAGCATAGAGCCCGCGTGACGGCGGCCGGCCTCGCTTCACCAGCAGCACGCGGTCGCCGCGTAGCAGTGCGACCGAGACAGCGGGAACAGGCGGTGTTTCCATCATGAACTCTTGGTTCGGACGCTTGCGGCAGAGAGTGCGGCATCACCACAGTAAGGCATGATCTCGAATGGTTGCAGGCTTTTCGGAAAAGATCATGCGACAAGACATAGAGTTAATCCGGCTTGCCGCGTTCGCAGCATGGCGCCGCGATCTGCCAGACCGATCAATAAGGAAGGCGCGATGTGCAAACGATTCACGTTGATGGCAGATTGGGAGACGGTCTACGCCTTCCTGTCGGTCACGAATGATGAGCCGTTTCCGCCGCGATACAACATTGCGCCAACGCAGCCGATCCTCATGACGATTGCTGCAGAGGGGAGAGAGCCCGGTTCCAATCTGCCGGATCGCCGCGCGCTTCTGGTTCGGTGGGGCTTTATTCCCGCCTGGGCGAAAGATCCAAAAAACCTGCCGCTGTTCTTCAATGCCCGGTCCGAAACCGCAATGGAGATGAACAGTTTCAAGGCGGCGTTCCGTCATCGCCGTGCGTTGATCCCGGCAAGCGGATTCTATGAATGGAAAACCGTCGGCAAGACCAAACAGCCCTATTTCATAAGGCCGCGCCATGGTGGCTTGATCGCATTTGCGGGTCTGATGGAAACCTACGCAAACCCCAACGGCTCGGAGGTCGATACCGGCGCAATCCTAACAACAGCGGCAAGCGCCGACATTGCGCCAATTCACGATCGCATGCCGGTTGTGATTCAGCCTGAGCACTTCTCACGCTGGCTTGATTGCCGGCGTCAGGAGCCCCACGACGTCGCCGACCTGCTGCGGCCTGCGGAACCGGGGTTCTTCGAGGCGCTGCCGATTTCCGATCTGGTCAACACGGTCACGAACACCGGCCCGGAAATCCAGGCACGCGTGCCGCTGCAACCGCAGAAAAACTCCCAAGCCAAAGCGAAGGCCAGGGATGACGATCAACTGAGCCTGCTTTAGCCGTTCCGTTTTAGACGAACGCCAACAAACCTCAGCGCGCCGCACGCTGCCTGTCAAACCAAACTTGAGTGTCAGGCGCGACCCGCTTGAGCCAGGGGCTCAAAAGTCGGATCGCCGGTGCGCTCCACCCTTCCGGCAGGAGCGCCGTCCACCGTTATTCAGGCCTTGGCCGGTAGAGCAGCCGTCTGCGACCGCTTGTTTTTCAGGGCCGCGACGGCCGCCGCGATGGCGGCAGGGCCGATCGCGCGATAGTGCTTCACCAGGTTGGCGTTTTGAGCCCGCGCTCGGTCCGCGTCGCTCTTGAGGATAGACATTGTACTTCCCTTGGTCATTGCGTGGTGTTGTATCAAATGTGAATCGAATTAGACGAATCCGTGACACAACACCGACATATTCCGACAACTCTGATATT
The DNA here is from genome assembly GCA_963829135.1 of uncultured Alphaproteobacteria bacterium. GTDB lineage: Bacteria > Pseudomonadota > Alphaproteobacteria > Rhizobiales > Rhizobiaceae > Kumtagia. The sequence goes on from CAWHHO010000006.1 coordinate 107,620, forward strand.
TATGTATAGACATGATTAACGAAAGCTTGCCGGTGTGGCTTTCTAATCACTGCCGAGGCGGCTGGCGTGTTCGATGCCTCTGCCCTCGCATCAATCAATAGCCTGAAAATGCAACGAAAGAGTGCTGTGAAAACGGCATTGTTGTAACATTTCACCAACATGTGTCGCATATCGCGAGGTTGGGCTTGACGCGACTCCTTGTGTTGGCGTGATAAGTTCGGCCCATGAAAACGACTTTTGCCATTTGCGGCATTTGCATTATCGGCTAGCGCTTCACGCTGGTCCGGTCGTTTTCGCTCTTTTCTCCCCCGACACGAAAACCGTCCCGGCCAGCAGGCTGGAGTCTGCCATTCGCGGCTCCATTAAAATCGACCGGGAACGACGATGACGGACGTGAAACTGCGACTGACCAACACGCTGACCAGGACGAAGGAGGAATTCGCTCCGATCGATCCTAAGAATGTCCGCATGTATGTCTGCGGTCCGACCGTTTATGACTTCGCGCATATCGGCAATGCGCGGCCGGTCATCGTCTTCGACGTGCTGTTCCGGCTGCTGCGCCACCTCTACGGGGAGGATCACGTCACCTATGTCCGCAACATCACGGATGTCGACGACAAGATCAACGATCGGGCGCTGCGCGACTTCGGCCAGGAGATTGCCGATGGCTCGCTGTCGCTCAACGAGGCGATCCGCCGCGTTACCGAAAAGACCGCCAACCAGTTTCATGACGATGTGAAGGCGCTGGGCTGCCTGAAGCCGACGCATGAGCCGCGCGCAACGGAGTTCGTGCTGCCCGCTGAGGGCAAGAAGTCCGACATGGTAACCCTGATCCAGCGGCTGCTTGACCGAAAGCATGCATATCATGCAGCCGGCGAGATCCTCTTCGACACGAAATCGATGGACGACTATGGCCAGTTGTCGAAGCGCAATCTTGACGAGCAGCAGGCCGGCGCGCGCGTAGCCGTCGACGCACACAAGAAGAACCCTGCGGACTTTGTGCTGTGGAAAGAATCTTCCGCGGATGAACCCGGATGGGATGGTCGATTCCGAACTGAAGCAGGTGACGTGGCCATCCGCGGCCGGCCCGGCTGGCACATCGAGTGCTCGGCAATGTCGGCTGCCTATCTCGGCGAGGTGTTCGACATTCACGGCGGCGGGCTGGACCTGATCTTCCCGCACCATGAGAACGAGATCGCGCAATCGCGCTGCGCCCACGGCACGGATGTGATGGCCAACTACTGGCTGCACAACGGCTTCTTGCAGGTCGAAGGCCGCAAGATGTCGAAGAGCGAGGGTAATTTCATCACCATCCACGATTTGCTGCATACCGAGAAATTTGGGGGACGGAGCTGGCCGGGCGAAGTGCTAAGGCTGGCGATGTTCATGACGCATTATCGGGAGCCGATCGATTTCAGTGTGCGGCGATTGCAGGAGGCCGGAGAAGATTCCTGTCGTAAATGGTCAACGCGGGCTTTCGGACACGACAGACAGGATGACTTTGAACCAGACTATCGGAGCCAACAAGGCTCTAAATGGATGACCTTCACACGCCAGCGTTTACTGCGATGACTTGAATCGCTGGAACAGATGCAAACACATGGACATCGCTCGACAGGTGAGCGTTCACTAAGACTTGGACCGAAATAGGCAACGAGAGTTTGGACCACGATCGTCGACTTTCAGAGTTCAGGCAGTCGTTGAACTGATGGGAACTCACGGTCGAGCGGATCGCTCGGATCTGCAAGATCAGCGACATAAAGATAACTGTTCCGAGCGCCTCGCCCTCATCGCCGCCAAAAACTGGGCCGAAGCCGACCGCATCCGCGATGAGCTTCTGGCGCAGGGAATTCAGCTGAAGGACGGCAAGGACCCCGCCACCGGCGAACGCATCACCACCTGGGAGGTGAAGCGGTGAGGGCGCTGATGCCAATCACCCCTCTCTGCCCTGCCGGGCATCTCCCCCTCGGGGGAGATCACTTGTCGCGGAGGATTTCGCCAATCTCCAACGTTGCAGTGCCAGGGCTGCGTTGCGGCCGTCCGCATCTCCCCCTTTGAGGGGGAGATGCCCGGAGGGCAAGAGGGGTTGCTCGCGATGAGCCACTATTTTGTCCCGAGATGCGACGCTGAAGTCCCGTGAGATGCGTCTTCGTCATGACGAAGGCGGAGTTGAAACTTCTGGTATGAACTGCGGACCGACAGGTCTGATGGGTTTGCCGTTTCGGCGTCAGAGCCCGATTCGGGCCTTACATCGTTGATTTTGTCTGTCCCGCGGCGAAACTGATCGTCGAAGTTGATGGCTACGCAACACGAGTTGAAGCTGGGAAGCCAAGGATGCCGATCAGACGACGCCAAATTGACGCGAGCTCGGCTGGACCATCTTGCGCTTCTGGAACGAACCCGACGTTGCATCCAACGCCTGGTATGCAGCGCAGGTGTTTGCCGGCAGATCGCATAGAGGCCGTGATGATGACCCCACCCGGACGCTTAGCGGCCACCCGCGCCTCAAGGGCGATGACGGACGACTGCCAGACGAAAACAAGGAGCTCCACCAATGATCGACCATCTCGGCATCAACGTTGCGGATTTCGAAAAATCCAAGGCATTCTACGACAAGGCGATGGCGCCGTTGGGCGCTTCCCTGCTTGCGGTTATTCCCAAGGAGTTCACCGGTGGTGCCAATATCGGTGGCTACGGCCGCGAGCGCCCGACCTTCTGGCTGGCTGACCGCGGGGAGCCGGTGAAGACCCACGTCGCCTTTACCGCGCGCAGCCGCGCCGAGGTCGATGCATTTCACGCTGCGGGCCTGGCGGCGGGCGGCCAGGACAATGGCGGACCGGGCCTTCGCCCGCACTACCATCCGAACTACTACGGCGCCTTCGTTTTTGATCCGGATGGCAACAATGTCGAGGCGGTATGCCATGAGTTCGAACCGCCGAAGGGCTGAGAAGGCACCGAGGGAGGAACCATGAGCCTCGACAACGCCCCGCTTTATTCCGGCGGCTGCCAATGCGGCGCGGTGCGCTTCCGCGTCGAGGGAGCGCTGGGCGACGCTTCGGTCTGCCATTGCCGGATGTGCCAGAAGGCGAACGGTTCGTTCTACATGCCGTTGGTGTCAGTCAACCCGGCGAAGCTTATCTGGACGCGGGGAGAGCCGAAGAGGTTCCCATCGTCCAACTTCGCGCTCAGGGGTTTCTGCGGCGAATGCGGCACACCGTTGACCTACGAGGCGCCGGACGGCATCGGGTTGGCAATCGGCGCTTTTGACAAACCGGAAGAGATCGCCCCGACCATACAATGGGGCATCGAGGCGAAATTGCCTTATGCCGACGGCATTCCAGACCTGCCTGGGGAGGCGACCCTGGACGATCCCGAGGCCGCCAGCTTCGTTCATGAGATCGTTTCGTACCAGCATCCCGACTATGACACGGATCAATGGCCTCCGGAGGACCGGAAATGACGGAACGGGCTACGGGCGGATGCCAATGCGGCGCGGTGCGCTATGCGTGCTCGGTTCTACCCGAAAGCGCGCATATCTGCCACTGTCGCATGTGCCAGAAGGCGGTCGGCAATTTCTTCGCTGCTCTCGTCGGCGCGCCGAAGGCTGATTTCGCCTGGACGCGCGGAACAGCCTCTGTGTTCCGCAGCTCCGACCATATCGAACGCGGTTTTTGCTCGGCTTGCGGCACGCCGCTGTTTTATCATGACGTGAAGGGCGGACATATCAGCCTTACCATCGGCTCGCTCGACCATCCCGACCGGCTGAGGCCGCAATCGCAAAATGGCATCGAAGGCCGCATGCCGTGGTTCGCCGAGTTGACATCGGTACCCGATCTCGGACGGACCGAGGACGGCGATGCAGCAGCGTGGGCAGCCGCCATCAAAGTGACAAACCGGCAGCATCCGGATCACGATACTGAACAGTGGCCGTTGGAGGCGAAGTCATGACCGAAACTGTACGAACCGGTGGCTGCCAGTGCGGCGCCGTGCGTTTCCGCATTCATGGTGCACTCGGCCGCCCCTCCATTTGCCATTGCCGCATGTGCCAGAAGCAATTCGGCTCGTTCTTCTCGGCGCTGGTGACAGCGCCCAAGGAGGGCGTTGAGTGGATTCGCGAAGAGCCGAGCTACTACCAGTCCTCAGTCAACGTCGAGCGCGGCTTCTGCCAGCGTTGCGGCACCCCGATGACCTATCGCCATTCCAGCGGGCTGGAGATCGCAATTGGAGCCTTCGATGACCGATCCGACCTTCTCCCGCAAATCCAGGTGAACTACAAATCGCGGTTACCTTGGGTGGAGAAAATTTTCGAGGCCGAAATCCATGAGGATGCCGGCTTCTATTCGCGACAAGAATTGATCATTTCGTTCCAGCACCCCGACCACGAAACGCCGATCTGGCCGGAACATGGGTTGAAACTGTGACTGAGGCTTTGCGCACCCTATACCCCGAGATCGAGCCGTTCGACAGCGGCACTCTGGATGTCGGCGACGGCCACGCCATTTACTGGGAGCGCGTCGGAACCAAGGGTGCCAAGCCCGCGGTTTTTCTGCATGGCGGGCCGGGCGGCGGCATTTCTCCGAAACACAGGCAGGTGTTCGATCCGAAGCTTTACGACGTCATCCTGTTTGACCAGCGGGGCTGCGGAAAATCCACCCCGCATGCCAGTCTCGAGGCGAATACCACATGGCACCTTGTTGCCGACATCGAACGGTTGCGCACGATGGCCGGCTTCGACAAGTGGCTGGTGTTCGGCGGCTCGTGGGGCTCGACACTCGCGCTCGCCTATGCGGAGACGCACCGGGATCGGGTCAGCGAACTTGTCGTCCGCGGCATCTATACGCTCACCAAGGCGGAGCTTGACTGGTATTATCAGTTCGGCGTGTCGGAGATGTTTCCGGATAAGTGGGAGCGCTTCCTGCAGCCAATACCGGTGGCCGAGCGCGGTGACATGATGGGCGCCTACCGCAAGCGGCTCGTCGGCTCGGACAAGCAGGCGCAGATCGAAGCGGCGCGCGCCTGGAGCCTTTGGGAGGGAGAGACGATCACGCTTCTGCCGGAACCCGCCACCAGCGGCAAGTTCGGCGAGGACGATTTCGCTATCGCTTTCGCGCGCATCGAGAACCATTTCTTCGTCCATGCCGGCTGGATGGAGGAGGGGCAGCTTTTGCGCGATGCGTATAAGCTGAAAGGCATTCCCGGTGTGATCGTGCATGGGCGCTACGACATGCCCTGCCCGGCGAAATATGCCTGGGCGTTGCACAAGGCCTGGCCTGATGCGGAGTTTTTCCTGATCGAAGGGGCGGGGCACGCCTATTCCGAGCCTGGCATTCTCGATCGGTTGATCTATGCGACAGACAAGTTTGGGGGGAAGGGCTGATGAAGGGCGCCGGCGGTTTCTCCCCCCTTGAGGGGGAGATGGCTGCGAAGCAGCCAGAGGGGGTTGCCTCAGGAGGCACCTCCAACAATCTATCTGCGGAGGTAACCCCCACCGCCGCCTTCGGCGGCACCTCCCCCTCAAGGGGGGAGGGAAAACACCGCCTCTATCTCTTCGACACAACACTGCGCGACGGCCAGCAGACGCCGGGCATCGACTTTTCCGTCGAGGACAAGATCGCGATTTCGGCGATGCTGGACGAGTTCGGCGTCGATTATGTCGAGGGCGGCTATCCGGGCGCCAACCCGACCGACACGGCGTTCTTCTCGAAGAAGCGGACTGCGCGGGCAAAGTTCGTCGCCTTCGGCATGACGAAACGCGTCGGCGTTTCGGCTTCGAACGATCCGGGGCTTGCCGCGCTGCTGCAGGCAAAGTCGGACGCCGTGTGCTACGTCGCCAAGAGCTGGGATTACCATGTGCGCCTCGCGCTCGGCTGCAGCAACGACGAAAACCTCGACGCCATCCGCGCCTCGGTCGAGGCAGCGCGCGGCGCGGGAAAGGAAGCGCTGGTCGACTGCGAGCACTTCTTCGACGGCTACAAGGCCAACCCCGATTATGCACTGGCCTGCGCCAAAGCGGCCTATGACGCAGGCGCGCGCTGGGTCGTGCTGTGCGATACCAATGGCGGCACGCAGCCTTCGGAGATCCGCGAGATCGTCGGCAAGGTCATCGCGTCTGACATTCCGGGAGAAAGCCTCGGCATCCACGCGCATGACGACACCGGCCAGGCGGTCGCCAACTCGCTGGCGGCGGTGGAGGCCGGAGTGCGCCAGATTCAGGGCACGCTGAACGGGATCGGTGAGCGCTGCGGCAACGCCAATCTGATCACCCTGATACCGACGCTTATGCTGAAGCCCGCCTATGCACACCGTTTCGAACTCGGCATCTCGCCGGAAGGACTGGCAGGAATATCGCGGGTTTCGCGCGCCTTCGATGAATTGCTGAACCGCGCCCCGGAGGCGCAGGCGCCTTATGTCGGCTCGTCGGCATTTGCGACGAAGGCGGGCATCCATGCTTCTGCACTCGCGAAAGAGCCGAAGACCTATGAACACGTGCCGCCTGAGGCGGTTGGAAATCGCCGCCGCGTGATGGTCTCGGATCAGGGCGGGAAGGCGAACTTTATCGCCGAGTTGAAGCGCCGGGGCATCGTTGTTCCGCGCGACGACCACCGCCTCGACGCGCTAATTTCGATGGTGAAGGAGCGCGAGGCCGAGGGCTATGCCTATGAAGGCGCGGATGCGAGCTTCGAGCTGCTGGCGCGCAAGATGCTGCATACCGTGCCCGAGTTTTTCCGCGTCACCTCGTTCCGCTGCATGGTCGAGCGTCGGTTCGATGCCAACGGGCAGCTCAAGACCGTGTCGGAGGCCATCGTCAAGGTTCTGGTCGATGGCGAGGAAAAGATGTCGGTGGCCGAAGGTCACGGCCCGGTAAACGCGCTGGATATCGCGTTGCGAAAGGATCTTGGAAAGTTCCAGAACGAAATCAGCGACCTTGAACTGGCCGATTATAAAGTGCGGATCCTCAATGGCGGTACAGAGGCGATCACACGCGTGCTGATCGAGTCACACGACGCCACCGGCGCGCGGTGGTGGACGGTTGGCGTTTCCGACAACATCATCGACGCGTCGTTCCAGGCGCTGATGGATTCGATTGTCTTCAAGCTGATGAAGAACCGGGACATGGCGGGGTTGGTGGCAGCGGAGTAGGTTGTACGTATATCGTACATACGCTATATTCGCGCCAGGAGCACACTCATGCCAAGACTAGCTGGTGACAAGACAGACCGTTTCAACATCCGTATTCCTGCTTCGCAGAAAGCGATGATCGCTCGCGCGGCGGCGCTTTCGAACAAGGACATGACCGAGTTCATTCTGGACAAGGTGATGCCCGAGGCACGTGCAATCATCGAAAGGGCCGAGGAAGTGCAGGTTTCCAAGCGGGACTTCGCACGGATTCTGAAGCTGCTTGAGAATCCGCCGCGCCCAAATGAGAAACTGCGTGCGGCAATCGCCGCGCTGCCTCGCTCCATATGATCCTTCCGCAATGGCATGAAGAAGCGATCGCGAAATCGCACGACCGTGCATATTTCGATTGCGGCGACCAACGGATGAACGAATTCTTGCGCCGCTTCTCGCGCCAGAGCCACGAGCAGAACGCGTCGAAGACCTTCTGCGCCGTCGATAGCGCCACACCGAACAGAATCATTGGATTCTATACGATTGCGCCGACCGCCGTTGCTCACGGCGAGATTTCGGCGGGCATAACCAGAGGGCTCGCCCGCCATGAGGTGCCGGGTTTCAAACTTGCACGCATTGCTACCGATCTCAGGGTGGCGGGCAACGGGCTTGGCGGACAGCTTCTCGCCGCCGCGGCACTTCGATGCTTGCGGATCGCGGGAGAGGGCGGTGGCATTCTGTTGGTGATTAACGCGAAGAATGAGCGCGCGGCGAACTGGTACGCAGGCTATGGCGCGGTGCCTTTGCGTGACCGTCCGTTGGCCTTTGCCGTCTCCCTTGCGACTTTCGCTACCGATCTCAAAGCGCGAGGCCGCTTGTAGCGCGAGCGTGGGACGTTCCATCAGCAAAAGCGAATGAATCAATCAGCACTTTGCGTTGGTCTAAGGTGCAGCACTGGCGCATAGCATTGGTCCATGACCATGACGGTTTCCACCCCGCCACATACGGCCGACGCGACCACCAAGGCTCGGCGCGGCTTCACGCTGGCGCTGTTTGCCTACCTGCTTTGGGGAATGCTGCCGTTTTACATGAAATGGGTGGCGCATCTGCCGCTGATTGAAGTGATTGCACATCGCATCATCTGGTCGGTGCCGATAGCGGGAGCGGTTTTGCTGGCGCTCGGGCGCACCGCTGACTTCAAGGCGGCGCTTCGGTCGCGCCGTATGCTGGGCATGGCGGCGCTCACCGCAGCAATGATCACCTTCAACTGGGGCATCTATGTGTGGGCGATTGCCGCCGACCGCACGGTCGAGACGGCGCTTGGCTATTATATCAACCCGCTGGTCAACGTTGTCGTCGGCGCACTGTTGCTGGGAGAACGACTGGGCAAGCTGCAGATCGTCGCTGTGTTGCTGGCGGCGGTCGCCGTCACCATTCTGACCATCGAACAGGGCAATCTGCCGTGGGTATCGTTGTCGCTCGCCTTCTCGTTTGCTGCCTACGGTTTTTTCCGCAAGACGCTACCGATCGGCCCCAGCCAGGGCTTTCTGCTCGAGGTGCTGCTGCTGTCGATCCCGGCAATCGGTTACGTCATCTGGTTGCAGGCAACCGGTCAGGGGCACTTTCTGACCGGCGCGGAGGGCGATACAGCCTTGCTGCTCGGCTGCGGCCCAGTGACAGCCGTGCCGCTGCTGTTGTTTGCCTTCGGAGCACGGCTGCTGCGCCTCTCGACGATTGGCTTGATGCAATATATCGCGCCGACCATGGTGTTCATCATAGCGGTGTTCGCCTTCGATGAGCCGTTTGGAACCGCGCAAGCCATCGCGTTCGCCCTGATCTGGGCTGCGCTGGCGCTGTACACGTCAGCCATGTTTTTCGCACGCCCTGGTGCCGGCAAGATCTGAGGGCATTTCATGTATACGCTGCATATCGCCAACAAGAACTACTCGTCCTGGTCGCTGCGACCCTGGGTGCTGATGCGCACGCTGGACATTCCGTTCGAGGAGCATCAGGTACCGTTTCCTACCGGCTCGAGCTTCGAGCTCTACCGCTCCTTTTCGCCAAGCGGCAGAGTGCCGTGCCTGACCGATGAGGGCTGGGCCGTCTGGGATTCGCTGGCGATTGTCGAATATCTTGCTGAGCGCCATCCCGGCGTATGGCCGGCCGACGCGCAGGCCCGTGCGTGGGCGCGTTCCGCGGCTGCCGAAATGCATTCAAGCTTCACGGCCCTACGCAACGACTGTCCGATGAGTTGCGGGATACGCGTTCGCCTGAACGCCAGGTCGGATGCACTGAAGCACGACCTGTTTCGTCTCGGCGACCTATGGAACGATGGTTTGCAGCGATCCGGCGGGCCGTTTCTGGCTGGCGAACGCTTTACCGCGGTTGACGCTTTCTTTGCCCCTGTGGCGTTCCGAGCGCAGTCTTACGGGTTGACCTTCGACGGCCCGGCTGCCGACTATCCGCAGCGCCTGCTTGATTTGCCGGCCATGCGAGAATGGTATGCTTCCAGCCTTGCCGAAACCTGGCGCGAGCCGAACCACGAGGCGGAGACCGAAGCCGCCGGAACGATCGTCGAGGATTTGCGGGCCCGCTAGACTTAACGAAAGCCGCTTGGCTACATCCCGTCTCCCAGCCTGCGCACGAAGAAAAGTGTCGTGACGGCAACAATCAGCGAAAGGCCGCTAACGATCCAGAACCCGGAATTGTCTCCGAAGAACGGCAGGCCGCCGACATTCATGCCGAACAGGCCGGAGATGATCGTCATCGGAAGCAGCACGGCAGTCATCACCGAAAGCAGGTAGAGCAGGCGGTTTGTCTGCGCGGTCAGCTTGGCCATCAACTCGTCCTGCAAAAGACGGGCACGCGCCTGCGATTGCTCGCCGTCATGATGCAGCGTGTAGGCGTGGTGTGAAAGCCGCGCCACCATATCGCTCAGCGGACCGGAAAGATCGTGGCGGTGCGCGTGGTCGAGGTGGCGAAAGAGGGTGGTCAGGCTAGCCATCTGACGGTGAATGACAACCAGCTTGCGGCGAACATCGACAAGCGCCTGCCGCTCATTGTGCCAGGCGTCGCAAACAATCCTGTCCTCGATCCCGTCGAGCTGGTCGCTATGTTCGACCAGTTCGGAGCTTATCCCCTGCAAGGACTGCGTCATCACCGCTTCGATGAGCTCGGCCGGCGAGCGGAAGGGACGGGAGCGATTGTCGATCATCCGGCGGATTGCATCCACGGAGCGCAGCGGCTGCTTACGGGCACCGATCAGCATGGTGTCATCGAAGGCGAAGCGAAAATGGCCGAGGCCGCCGGCTTCGCGGGAGTAGTCATGACGAAGGTCGGGCAGATCGCCGTAGAGCCAGGTCTGCTCGAGATCGATGTGGCAATCGTGGCCCGATGACAGGAAGGCCTCGCGAACGGTCGCCGGCAGCTTGTCTTCCGAAGCGATCTCACGTCGCGCACGCAAATCGTTGATGTCGTAGCTGCGCCAAGACCACGACTCAGCTTCCGGCCTATCGGTAGCGTAGCCTTCGCTGTCGAAATGATACGTGAAGAACAGCCCATGCTCGTCCGGCAAGTGTCCGGTCATGGGGATCGAAGTGTTTCGTACAATGTCGTCCATGGCAGGTCGTCCGATATTCACCTGCTGCTCTATAGCATGCGGCGCATCGTTGTGTGACCGTGCGACCTCACGACCTAGCCACAAAATTGAGTTCGGCCACGCCCAGGGCCGAGCGATGGGCCGACCGGAAACCGCAGCTATCGCGCGTGACCGTGTTGCGGACCGATGGTGGCCGGGCCTAGATCGGCTTGGGGATAAATCCGACGTTGAAACAAGGGGATAGATTAGAAACCCTTGTTTCCTCCGGGTGCCGCCCGGCCTACAATCGGTCGATGACGGATTTCATGCCCTCTGTCGGCGCATCGACATTGGCGCCCTCCACCAGGATCGCGGCGACGATCTGCTCCGGCTTGTCGACAACGAGCGGCTGCACGAGATGGCCAGTATGGATGAACCCTTCGGCACGCATATGGTCGAGCAGGGCCAGCATCGGATCCCAGAAGCCTTCGATGTTGGCAAACACCATGGGCTTGCGGTGATGTCCGAGCTGCGCCCAGGTCATGATCTCGACGATCTCCTCGACTGTGCCGATGCCGCCGGGCAAAGCCACAAAGGCGTCGGATTCCTCGAACATCCTGTGCTTGCGTTCATGCATGTTCTCGGTGATGACGATATCGTCGAATTTGCCGAGACCCGCCTCCGTCGCCTCGCGATTGAGGAGGAAGCGTGGGATTATGCCGGTGACTTTGCCGCCGGCGCGGAACGCTCCTTCGGCGACAGCACCCATTATGCCTCTTGTGCCGCCGCCATAGACAAGACGCAGGCCTGTCTCGGCCAGGGATCGGCCGAGAATATGGCCGGCTTTTACATAGATTTCGCTGCGGCCGGGCGAAGAACCGCAGTAGACGCAGACGGATCGAATCGTATTCATGTATCCGATTGGGTAGTGCATGCGCCGCGGCGTCAAGGGAACAAAAGGGGCATTTCCTTGTCGATAGGGCGAAAACAGGTTAGACCGCCTTTGGGTGGCCTAAGGGGCAGGTAAACATGGCACTTACTCCGCTAAAAGTACTCCTCTTTCTGGGAGGAGGAACTGTTGCGGCAGGCGGCACGGCTTACATTGCTGGAGCGCTTGATCCGTATTTTCAATCTCAGCCGCAAGCGGCTGAAGCGCCTGTGCCTGAAACGCAGAAGCTCGCAGCTCTGCCACCTCCCGGCGCCAAGGGCGACCGGGCGTCGGCGCCGAGCAAAGCCGCGGCCCCGCCGCCGAGCAAATCCGCGGCCTCGGCGGCTGAGGTGCCGGCTCCGTCTGCGGACGGCACGCAGCCGGCGACTGCCGATGATCCAGCGTCGCAATCTGGTGTGCAGGCGCCGGCGTTTGATCTTGTTCGCGTCGAGGCCGACGGCTCCATCGTGATTGCGGGCCGTGCGGCTCCGAACGCAAAGGTCGAGGCTGTCATCGGCTCACGCGTCATCGGCACAGCCACCGCCAGTCCCGGAGGAGAATTCGCAATCATTCTCGACGACCCGCTGAAGGCGGGCGACTACCAGATAGTGCTGCGCTCGACGACACCTGACAACATCGTGGCGATGTCGCAGGAAACGGCAATTGTATCCGTGCCTGAATCGTCGGATGGCCAGGTGCTGGCGCTTGTTGAAGAACCGGGCAAGCCGTCCGAACTTATCACCGTCCCGGCGCCCGTGCAGCCGAAAGCTAGGCAGACAGCCGGTTCCACGACTGCCGCATCGGGCGAACCGCAGCCGGCAACGATTGAACAGAAGGCCGCCACGGCGTCCAAGGAGACGCAGCCCGGCAGACTCGCCACCGAACAGCCGAATGGGTCGAAGGTCAATGTCGAAGCGGTGGAAATAGATGGCCGCAAGATCTTCGTTGCCGGTTCATCGGATGCCGGTCGTCTGGTGCGCGCCTACGCAAACGAGATTTTGCTTGGTGAAACCAAAACCTCGCAGGGCGGACGCTTCCTCGTCGAGGCCGAGCGCGACCTGCCGGTCGGCGACTACATCATACGTGTCGATGCGCTGGCGCCGGATGGCGCCAAGGTGGTCGCGCGTGCCGCAGTGCCATTTGAGCGCGAGCAGGGTGAAAACGTCGCGGCGGTTGCAGCGCCGGCTGCTAGCGCCACGCCTGCGCCTGACGGCACCCAAGCCGCTGCCAAAACAACTCCCACAGCGAGTGGGACTCCGCAGGCTGCTGAGCCGGCGAATGCGGATGGTGAGCCAGCATCGCAGCAGACGGCGGACTCGGCTGCGGATCCAACAATCACCACCAGCCAGACTGCGACGGGCAATGCAGCTGCCGGTTCGATGGATGCATCTGCGCAAAAACCCGCTGCGGGAGCCGATGCCTCGACGGAAAAGTCTGCGTCGGTCGCAGGCGGCGATGCCGCAGTTGCCGCTTCCGAGACCACTGCGCCGAAACTGCAGAGCGTCGACGGCTCGGTCATCATTCGTCGCGGCGATTCGCTGTGGCGCATCTCGAAGCGCGTCTACGGGCGTGGCATGCGGTACTCGCACATCTATCTTGCCAACCAGGAGCAGATACGCAATCCCGATCTTATCATGCCGGGGCAGGTGTTTACGGTTCCAAGCAAGACGACGGAGGGCGAGGCTGCCGATATGACCAAGCTCGGCGAGCAGGCGGTTACACCGGCGGTCCAGCAGAACTGAGCCGAGAAGGTTCAGGTCGGCCGCGAAGCACTGACGTCATGGAGAGTGAGGTCGCGGTCCGTAATGTTGAGTGATGGCCACATTGCGCGCCAGCGGGCGAGATGATCCGAGGCGAAATGCGCCTGCAGGACCTGAAGGTCGCTCCAGGCCTCGCTGACGTGAATAAGGCCAGCCTCCAAGATATCCTCTGCATATGAATAACTGATGCAGCCGGCCTCCTTGCGGCTGGACAGAACCATGTTGTTCATCGTCTCGCGCGCTTCGGCGAGCTTCTCAGGTGGGATGCGGAATGTTCCGGTAATCAGCAACATGACTGTCTCCATGTCTCACACCTTGAACCGAGCGGTCCGGAACTGACAAGTGCCACGGAGGCTATGCCGTGGCATGCCTCTCCCTTTGGGTTAGGTTGGCGGGGACCTGGTTTGATTGCCTCGGCAGTTGCTTCTGAATCGTTAATCGTATATCGGCGATAAACGATTTATAGATTGATCCGCATGACCAGCAGTCCAACCTCGGTGAAAAGTCTTGCCTCCCGGCTTGGCGCACTGTCGCATCCGGCGCGGCTGGAGATACTGCGCCATTTGTCCGGAAGCGGTTGCGCCTGCTGCAAGGACGTCGTCGGCCAGCTGGACCTTGCGCAATCGACAGTGTCGCAACATCTGAAGGTGCTGGTCGATGCGGGATTGGTACGCGTCAAGACTGAGCGCCAACGGTCCCTATACGAAGTCGATCATGGTGCGCTGGCGGAGACTGCCGGGCGCCTGACGGACCTCGCCGCCTCCTGCTGCACAACCGGCGAAGCTCCCGGTGCCTGCGCGGGAACTACCCAACAACCGTAAGTACCAAAATCTCCGCCGGCTGCAGATCGCGGCAATGGCGGGACACAGGGAAGAAAACATTGCCTGACAAAACGGTTTCCGCGGCCTCCGGCTCGACATTGCGGACTTTGCTCAACTTGAAGCCCTATATGTGGCCGGCGGAGCGCGGCGATCTGCGCGCGCGTGTCGTCTGGGCGACCATCTATCTCGTCATTTCCAAGCTGGTGTTGATTGCCGTACCCTATTTCTTCAAATGGGCGACCAACGCATTGGCCGGCGACCATGCGCCGCCACCGCCGCTGCCGGATTTCCTGCTGGTGCCTGCGGCACTTGTCATCGCCTACAATTTGGTGCGGCTGCTTCAGGGAGGGCTTAACCAGCTGCGCGACGCGCTTTTCGCCAGCGTCGGGCAATATGCAGTGCGCAAGCTCGCGTACAAAACGTTCGTGCACATGCATGACCTGTCTCTGCGCTTCCACCTCGAGCGTCGCACCGGCGGCCTGTCGCGCATCATCGAGCGCGGCGTCAAAGGCATCGAGACGATCGTCCGCTTCACCATCCTGAACACGCTGCCGACCATCCTCGAATTCGCGCTGACGGCAGTGATCTTCGCAGTTACCTATGGATGGATCTACGTCGCGGTGGTCGCCGTGACGGTCGTGCTCTACACCTGGTTCACCGTCTGGGCGAGCGATTGGCGCATCGAGATCCGCCGCGAGATGAACGACAGCGATACCGACGCCAACACCAAGGCGATCGAACTCGCTGATCAACTACGAGACGGTGAAATATTTCAACAACGAACGCATGGAGGCCGAACGCTTCGACCGCTCCATGGCACGCTACGAATCGGCAGCGACCAAGACATGGACGTCGCTCGGCTGGCTGAACTTCGGGCAGGGCGTGATCTTCGGCGCGGGCATGCTTGCGATTATGCTGCTGTCGGCGCGCGAGGTTCAGGCCGGTACGCAGACCATCGGCGACTTCGTCTTCCTCAATGCGATGCTGATGCAGCTGTCAGTGCCGCTCAACTTCATTGGCTTCATCTACCGCGAAATCCGGCAGGGCCTTACCGACATCGAGCAGATGTTCGACCTGCTCGACGTGCCTGCCGAAATATCCGACGTACCGGGTGCGAAGCCACTCGTCGTCGCAGCGGGCAAAGTCGAGTTCCGCGATGTGCACTTCGCCTACGATCCCGCCCGCGAAATTCTCAAGGGGATCTCGTTCGAAGTGCCGGCGGGCAAGACAGTCGCGATTGTCGGCCCCTCCGGCGCCGGCAAGTCGACCATCTCGCGCCTGCTTTTTCGATTCTACGATATACAGTCGGGCGCGATCCTGATCGACGGGCACGACATTCGCGACTCAACGCAGGAAAGTCTGCGCGCCACGATCGGAATGGTGCCGCAGGATACGGTGCTGTTCAATGACACTATCGCCTACAATATCCGCTACGGCCGCATGGATGCTTCGGAGGACGATGTGCGGCAGGCAGCGGAACTGGCGCAGATAGGCAAGTTCATCGAACATCTGCCGGAAGGATACAAAACGATGGTCGGAGAACGCGGCTTGAAACTCTCCGGTGGCGAGAAGCAGCGCGTAGCGATTGCCCGCACCATTCTGAAAGGCCCGCCGATCCTGATGCTGGACGAGGCGACGTCTGCGCTTGATTCGCATACCGAGCAGGAGATCCAGTCGGCGCTCGACATGGTTAGCCGTGGCCGCACCACAATCGTGATCGCCCACCGGTTGTCGACGGTTATTTCGGCAGACGAGATCATCGTGCTGAAGGAAGGCCGCATCGCCGAGCGCGGCACGCATGCTGACCTGCTCGCCAAGGATGGTCTCTATGCTTCGATGTGGGCGCGCCAGCGCGAAGCGACGGAAGCCGAGGAGCGGCTGCGCATTGCCCGCGAGGGCGACGAGTTTGGCGTAGTCGTGCGGCGCCGCACACCGGAGGTGCAGGAAGGGTAGGAGTGCTGTGCTACTTCTTGCCCAAAAGTCGCAGTTCTGCCATCTCAATCGAAATTGAGATTGCACCATGAAAACCATCGGGCTTATCGGCGGCATGAGTTGGGAAAGCTCGGCTGAATATTACCGCATCATCAATCGCGAGGTGCGCGACCGGCTGGGCGGAGTGCACTCGGCGAAGAGCCTCATGTTTTCGGTCGATTTTGGCGAGGTCGAACGCCTCCAGCACAAGGGCGAATGGGCGAGGCTGACCGGCGAGATGATCGACGCGGCCAGCAGGCTCGAACGCGGCGGCGCCGATTTCTTCCTGCTTTGTACCAACACCATGCACCGAATGGCAGCAGAAGTCGCCGCGGCGGTTACCATTCCGATGCTGCATATTGCCGATCCGACCGCCGAGAAGATCCGCGCAGCGGGCGTCAACCGCGTCGGTTTGCTGGGCACTGCCTTCACCATGGAACAGGATTTCTACAAGGGCCGGCTGACGGAGAAATATGGGCTGGATGTGCTCGTGCCCAATGCGGGCGACCGCAAGACCGTGCACCAGATCATCTATCACGAACTTGTCGCCGGAAAGGTTCTGGAGACCTCGCGCGCTGCCTATCGCGACGTCATTTCCCGTCTCGTCGCAAGCGGCGCTGAGGCCGTCATCCTCGGCTGCACGGAGATCATGCTTTTGGTCAAACCGGAAGACAGCGCCGTGCCGCTGTTCGATACGACTACGCTGCACGCGCTGGCGGCAGTGGACTGGGCGCTAAGTTAGGTCAGCAGCTCAAAACCCATCTCGATCCGCCGCTTCATCTCCGCAAGGCTTGCGTGAAGGCCGACGAAAATCGCTTCGCCGATCAGGTAATGGCCGATATTGAGCTCTGCGATTTGTGGGATTCGCGCAACGGCGCCGACATTGTCATAGTTCAGTCCATGTCCGGCATGGCACTCTATGCCGAGCCGTTCCGTCATTGCTGCCGCGCCGATCAGCCGCTGCAGCTCTGCATCCATGTCCGTGGCTTCCGCATAAGCGCCGGTGTGCAGTTCGACCACCGGAGCGCCAAGCTGCGACGCAGCGTTGACCTGCCTCTCGTCCGGATCGATGAAAAGCGATACACGGATGCCGGCATCGCTCAGCCGGGCGACGATCGGCGCCATCTGCACACGATGGCCGGCGGCATCCAGTCCACCCTCGGTCGTCACCTCCTCCCGGCGTTCGGGGACCAGGCAAACCGCGTGCGGCCGGAGCTTCAGCGCAATTGCCGTCATCTCCTCGGTCGCCGCCATTTCGAGGTTGATAGGGGCGCTGATAGCCTGCTTCAGCCGGAAGACATCATCGTCGCGTATATGTCGCCTATCTTCGCGCAAGTGAACGGTGATGCCATCGCCCCCTGCCTCAAGCGCCAGAATGGCGGCCCGCACAATGTCGGGATGCGTCCCGCCGCGCGCGTTCCGGATCGTTGCGACATGGTCGATGTTGATACCGAGTCGGATTTTTCTCACGCGGGACTCCCTCTCTTCTCACGATGCACGGCGATTTCAGCTGCCATTTTCAATGCCGCAACCAGGCTTCCCGGGTCGGCGACGCCCTTTCCGGCGAGGTCGAGCGCCGTGCCGTGGTCCGGCGAAGTCCGCACGAAGGGCAGGCCGAGCGTAACGTTCACGCCGCCGTCGACGTCCAGCGTCTTCAGCGGAATCAACGCCTGGTCGTGATACATGCAGATCGCGGCATCGTATTTCAGCCGCGACCGCGCGGTGAACATCGTGTCGGGCGGAAGCGGACCGATCGCAATGATTCCGCGCTCCCTCAATCGTTCGACGGCCGGCGCGACGACGTCGATGTCCTCTCGTCCCATCGAGCCGCCTTCCCCTGCATGCGGGTTCAACCCGGCAATCGCCAGGCGCGGCTTGTCGATCCCGAAATCCCTGTTGCAGCGCGGTGGCGGTGCCCAAGGCGATCTCAACGATCCTGTCGGTGGATAGCTTGTCGATTGCCGATCTCAGCGACTCATGGATGGTCACCGGCACCACGCGCAACCCCTCGCAGGCAAGCATCATGATTGCGCGGTAAGGTTCGCCAGCGAGGTGTTCGAGATACTCGGTGTGGCCGGGAAAGACGAAACCGGCTGCATAGAGCGCGGCCTTCTGGATCGGATTGGTGACGAGCGCCGATACTTCTCCACGTATTGCAAAGGCGACGGCGCGCTCGATTGCTTCGATCACCGCGCTTGCGTTGCGGGGGTCCAACTGGCCGGGCGTAACACGATGCGGCAGCACGATCGGCATGACAGGCAACGCTTTACGGAAAACGGCCTCCGCTTCGCGCGGCCCTTCGATCATACATACCGGTACATCAAGACCGAGCACGCGCCGCGGTTTTCGCAACTTCGTCAGGATCGTGCAGCAGAAAGAAGCCCGGGCTGGATTGCCGGAGCTGCTTCCACGCCTTCAGGGTGATTTCCGTGCCAATACCGGCAGGTTCGCCCATGGAGAGCGCGATTGGAGCAGGGGAGGGGCAGGCACTGAACATGCGCGCCCTATACTGCTTTCAACGAGGCTGCGGAATCATTCTGTGGAACAATTGTTTGTGCCAACCGGGGCGAGACGCTGCGGCCGCGACACACGGGCCGCCGGCGCCCTTTTCATCTGATGATTGAACTACCGCCCGCTCGGCGCTATATTCTTTCCCGGAGTGGGAGCCGGGCGTAAGCCCGACCCCCTTTTCCTATAGTACGAACTGGACCCGGAGGAGGATGGTTAGGCCGCTCCGGGTCTTTCGTATTTCTAGGGTGAAGCGTATTGGCCTTCGCCACATAGCTTTCACCTCCGTTCGAGGGCAGAGCCGCTGCCTCAGGCCAGGTGGCTTATCCTCCTGGCCGCGCCGGCCTCAATCCTCGACGCACTGCTTTAGCCCTCTAATTCTCCGTACATTCAGAGGTTAGTCGTAGCAAGCGGTGGTATTTCGTTCGGCACAAAGAAGTTTGCGCAAGCAACGCTACATTCTCACGCGTTCGGCCTTGGGATCATACATCGGCCTGAGCGAGACCTCGGCGTCAAACCGTTCGCCCGCTATATCGATCTCATAGGATGAAGAGAGCACATCCGCCTCGCTCTCTCCCTCGCAGGGCACGTAGCCCATGCCGATGGCACCGCCGAGGAAGTGGCCGTAATTGCCGGAAGTAACGGTAGACACGATCTTGCCGTCGCGCAGGATTGCCTCGTTGTGGAAAAGCAGCGGCTGCGGATCGCGCAAGCGGAACTGCAACATGCGGCGGCCGAGGCCCATGTCGCGTTTCCTCAGTACTGCATCGCGGCCGATGAACGCGCTTTTGGTCGTTCTTACCGCGAAACCGAGGCCGGCTTCGAGCACATGATCCTCGTCGGTGATGTCGTGGCCGAAATGCCGGAACGCTTTTTCGATGCGGCAGGAATCCAGCGCATGCAGGCCGCAGAGCTTAAGGCCAAGATCGCTGCCCGCTTCGTCTATAGCCTCGAAGACATGGGCGGTCTGGTCGGTCGAGACATACAGTTCCCAGCCAAGCTCGCCGACATAGGTTACCC
The DNA here is from genome assembly GCA_963829135.1 of uncultured Alphaproteobacteria bacterium. Classification (GTDB taxonomy): domain Bacteria; phylum Pseudomonadota; class Alphaproteobacteria; order Rhizobiales; family Rhizobiaceae; genus Kumtagia. Next base: position 127,315 of record CAWHHO010000006.1, read on the forward strand.
GGTGAGCGCGAGCGAGGCCCATGCCGATCTCGATTTCCCGGAATGTGCCGAAGGGAAAAGCGCTGTTGCTGAAATCGTTTGGGCTGATCCGTTGAATCAGTTTGCGAGCCTCCGGCCCCATCAGGCAGAGCACGCTTTCGGCTGCCGTAATGTCGGTGATCACTACGAATTCGTCGCCGAGATGCTTTCTAAGCCAGGCGAGATCACGCTGCAAGCGTCGCGCCCGGCACCACGGCGAGGAAAGCGGTCTCCGACAAACGCGTTACGGTCAGATCGCATTCGATGCCGCCGCGCTCGTTCAGCATCTGCGTGTAGACGATGCGACCGACCGGCACGTCCATATCGTTGGCGCATAGCCGCTGCAGGAAGCGCGCAGGCGTCACGCCCCTCGATGCCGGATCTTGCCGAACGAGGTCATGTCGAACAGGCCGACGTTGTTGCGCACGCCGAGATGCTCGTCGCGCTGGTTGTCGAACCAGTTCTGGCGCTTCCACGAATAGCGGTATTCGCGCTCCTGGCCGGGCTTCGCGAACCAGTTGGCGCGCTCCCAGCCAGCAACCTCGCCGAATACCGCGCCGCGCGCCTTCAGATGTTCGTGCAGCGGCGAACGGCGAACGCCGCGAGCCGATGCCATCTGCCGGTACGGGAAGTGGTCGGCATAGAGCAGGCCGAGCGTTTCGGTGACACGCTCTTTCAAATAGCGACGGTTCTTCTGGAAAGGCTGGGCGCGGCGGATATCGACTTCCCAGAGGTCGAAAGGCGCCTCGCCGTCATTGATCCACTGCGCCAGCGCCATGCCGGCGCCACCGGAGGAAACGATCCCGATGGAGTTATAGCCGGCCGCGACCCAATAGCCGCGGAGTTCCGGCGCTTCGCCGAGGTAGTAGCGGTCGTCGGGAGTAAAGCTCTCGGGGCCGTTGAAGAAGGTGTGAATGCCCGCTGTGCCGAGCATTGGCATGCGGTTGACGCCCATTTCCAGGATCGGCTCGAAATGATCCATGTCCTCCGGCAACTGGTCGAAGCAGAAGCTTTCCGGAATGCCGTGCATTCCCCAGGGCTTGGCCACCGGCTCGAAGGCGCCGAGCATCATCTTGCCGGCGTCTTCCTTGTAATACGCGCATTCGTCGGGCACCCGCAGGACGGGCAGGCGCGTAAGGCCCGGGATCGGCTCGGTGATCAGGTAGAAATGCTCGCAGGCATGCAGTGGAATGGTGACGCCGTTCCTGCTGCCCAGCTCGCGCGCCCACATGCCGGCGCAGTTGACGACGATATCGGTTTCGATCGTGCCTTGCTCGCCATTCTGTTCCCATGAAACGCCACAAACCCGGCCATCGCGCTGGTTGACCGAAGTCACCTTCACACCCTCGACGATCTTCGCCCCTCGCTGGCGCGCGCCCTTTGCCAGCGCCATGGCGATGTTGGCGGGGTCGCACTGGCCGTCAAGCGGCAGGTGGACAGCGCCGACTACACCGTGTGTGTTGAGATGTGGGTACATCTCCTTGACCTCGGCAGGCGAAATCTCGCGCACATCGATATCGAACGCGCGCGCCATCGAGGCCTGCCGGTAGATCTCGTGCTTGCGCTCCTCGGTCAGCGCCACTGTGATCGAGCCGACCTGCCGCATCCCTGTGGCGACCTCGGTCTCGGCTTCAAGCTTGACGTAAAGATCCGCGGAATATTTGGCGAGCCGGGTCATGTTCTGCGAGGCGCGCAACTGGCCGATCAGGCCTGCCGCATGCCACGTCGTACCGCATGTAAGCTGTTTGCGCTCGAGAAGCACGATGTCGGTCCAGCCGAGCTTGGCCAGGTGATATGCCACCGAGCAGCCGGACACGCCGCCGCCGATAATCACCGCACGGGCTTTGGTGGGTAGGGCGTTCATGCGCGGTGTCCTTTCGGACAGTCAGTTGATCGTGACAAGGTCGGTTTTTGACCGGATGAACAGTACGCTGACGACCCCCTCCCCCTTGTGGGGAGGGATACAGGGTGGGGGTAGTTGTAGGACTCGGGTCGGTATGATGATGGTCTGATCAGCGAAGGCCGGCGCGATGTCCACCCCCACCCTGTATCCCTCCCCACAAGGGGAGGGGGGTCGCCAGCGTCGTGCTCCGGCGGCAAGGGTTCGTTGCAGGATTTGTTGGCGGCAATCACGCTGCCTTCCTGCGATAGCCCGTAACGAACCGCTTCAGCCGATGGGCGGCGTCGGCCAGCACTGCGTCCGGCTGTGTCAGGCTGATGCGGATGTGTCCCGCGGCGGCATCGCCGAAACTGACACCGGGCATGACCGCGACCTTTTCGGCTTCCAGGAAAGCCCAGGCAAAGGCTTCGCAATCCGGCTCGACGTCACGGACGTCAAGCATGACGTACATGCCGCCTTCGGAGCCGCGTACGGTAATGTGGTTCAGTCCCTCCAACTGGCCGATGAAAGTTCCTCGACGCGCTGCATAGCGGGCTGCGATCTCGTCGACGCCATAATTGTTCTCAAGCGCTTCCGTCGCCGCACGCGAGACGAAATCCGTGAGGCCGTAGGTGGTGACGAGGTTGAGGCTGATCAGCAGCCGGACAATCTCGGCCGGTCCAGTCAGCCACCCGATGCGCCAGCCGGTCATGCCGTGGCTCTTCGACATGGAGTTGATCACCAACGTTCGCTCGGCCATGCCGGGCAGGGCGCGCGGCGAGATGTGCGAACCGCCCGCTAGCGTCCAATAGACCTCGTCAGACAGCATCCAGAGGTCTTGGCGGCGGCAGATATCCGCAAGGCCCTCAAGCGACTTCTTCGTATAGATCGCGCCGGTCGGATTGTTCGGCGTGTTGATCAAAATGGCGCGGGTATTCGGACGCAGCGCCTTTTCCACGGCTGCGGCATCCGGCTGGAAATCGCTCTCCGCCCGGGTTTCCACCACCGTGTAGTCGACGCCGCCCGCCCGGAACGTGCCCGGGTAGGTCGCGTAGTATGGCGCAACGACAATCGCGTGACTGCCCGGATCGAGCACAGCCTGCACCGCCGCGTAGAGTGCGGCCTGGCCACCCGGCGTGGCGATCACCTCGTCGGCAGTCGTCGAAACGCCGGTCGAACGCGTCGAGACCTTGGCCATGGCGGCGCGCAATGCCGGAATACCGGCCAGCTGCGTGTAATGGTGGAAGCCGCCGCGCACCGCCGTCACGCACGCCTCGACAGTCTCGGCCGGCGTATCGAAATCATGATCGCCAACCGACAGCATAATGATCGGTTCACCGGCCTGCTTGCGGGCCAGGGCGGAAAAATGCACCTCCCACCCGTCCTTTCCGGAAGGAAGAATGCCCGAGATGCGGGAAGAGGGTTTTGGCATAGTCAATATCGTGATTTCTGTCGTGGAGGCGGCTGGGTGGCGTCGGCAAGCGCCAATCTTCCCGCCTTATTGATGTGCGGCCTAAGGGCCGAATAGCCGGGTACGCTCGGATGTGTGGTTTCATATGAGTGCGTGTGTGTCGCAGTGATCACCAGCACCGAGGCGCCCGCCGCCTCGGCGGCCGCGATGCCGGCCGGTGCATCCTCGAAGACGAGGCAATCCTGAGGCAGCTGGCCGAGCTTCTTCGCGGCTAGCAGAAAGCAATCGGGCGCCGGCTTGCCGTTTGTGATATCCTCGCCGGCAACCATCAGCGGTGGCATGGGGAGCCCTGCCGCCTGCAATCGCCGCCGAGCCAGTTCCCGAGGCGCCGACGTGACGATTGCCCAGCGGTCTTTGGGCAGCGCTGCAAGAAAATCCGCCACGCCGGCGATCGACTCGATGCCTTCCAGGTCGTCCATCTCGGCTTGCAGGAGCAAATCGACCTCGTTTTGGAGGTCTATATCCGGAAGGTTGAGCGCCCCGATCGTTTCGCGGGCCCGCCTGCCATGAATGGTCGGCAGGAACGTTGCAAGGTCCAGCTTGTGCCGCATCGCCCACGCGCTCCACGCCCGCTCGGCGGCGGCGATGGAGCTCAGCAACGTGCCGTCCATGTCGAACAGAAAGGCGCCGAAGGCGCGGTTGGGGAAAGGTAGTGTGCTCATTACGCGCGTAGCCTCAAATTCTCTGGATCCCACAGCGGCTTATCCTGCTGTACGGTCGCCTTGAAACGTTCCCCGAAGATTTCGACTTCAATCTTTGTGCCAGGCACGGTCAAATCACCGCGCAGCATGCCGAGCGCGATCGATTTGCCGGTACGATACCCCCAGCCGCCCGAGGTCGTTTCGCCGACAATCCTGCCGTCGTGCCAGAGCGTCGACATATAGGGCGCGTCGCAAGCACCCGGCTCGTCAAGCGTCAGCGTCACGAAGCGCTTTGTCACGCCCTGCTGCTTCTCGTTCTGAAGTGCAATCTTGCCGATGAATTCCGGCTTCTCCCATCTCACGAAACGATCGAGGCCACCTTGCAACACCGTGTAATCGGTCGAGAGATCGCCCTTCCATGCGCGGTAGCCCTTTTCCAGCCGCAACGAATCCAAAGCAAACATACCGAACGGCTTGATCCCGTGCTTCTGGCCGGCGGCCCAGACCGCATCGAAAATCACCGCAGTATCCTCGACCTTGGTGTGCAATTCCCAGCCGAGCTCGCCGGCGAAGGAGACGCGGACAAGCTGCAGCCAGCGTCCGGCGATCTGGCAGGGCTGATGCGACAGCCACGGCAGAGACAGGTCCGCATCGGTTACCTCCGCGAGAATGTCCCGGGATTTCGGTCCCGACAGAATCTGGCAGGTGAACATTGACGTTGCATCGTTCAGCGTGATTTCCGTGTCTTGCGGCAGATGGTTCGACAGCCACTCGAAGTCATGCATCTGCGCCACTGCCGCCGTAATCAGGAAGAAGAAATCTTCTTCCAACGCCATGATAGACATTTCGGTGACGATGCGGCCCTTATCATCGGCGAAATATCCGAGGCCGATGCGGCCGGGTTTTGGCACCAAACCGGTAATCAGCGACGATAGCCAGTCGCGCGAGCCCGGACCCTGCAGGCGGAAGCGCGAGAAGCCGGGCAGGTCGAGGATACCTGCGGCGTCGCGAACCGCTTCACACTCCTCGCGGATGCGCGGCTCCCAGGGGCCGGCGCGGTCGTAGGTCTGCGTGGCTCCCTCGGAAGTGTCGTCGCCGGGCCTGGCGTACCATGTCGCGCGTTCCCAGCCATTGTAGGCGTTGAACTGCGCGCCCAGTGCGACGATGCGATCATGGATAGGTGAGAGCTTCTGGTTGCGGCCCGCCGGCCAGGCATGACGGGGAAAGCTGATCGCGTATTCGTGGCCGTAGATCTCCATGCCCTTTGCGACGCAGTAGTCCTTGTCGGCGGCGAAGCTCGTAAACCGGCGCGGATCGCAGGACCACATGTCCCATTCGGTCTGGCCCTCCGTGACCCATTCGGCCAGTACCTTGCCGGCGCCGCCGGCTTGCGCGATGCCGAAGGTGAAGACGCAGGCCTCGTAGGCGTCAGGCACACCCGGCATCGGGCCGATAAGGGGGTTGCCGTCTGGCGCATAGGGAATCGGGCCGTTGATGACCTTGCTGAGACCCGCAGTGCCGAGGATCGGTACGCGGGCGATCGCATCATTCAGATAGTGCTCCAGACGCTCAAGATCGTCGGGAAAAAGCTGGAACGAGAAATCGTCCGGCATCGGATCGTTGTGGCTCGCCCAGTGCGCACGGCAGTTGCGCTCATAGGGGCCGAGATTCATGCCGTTCTTTTCCTGCCGCAGGTAGTAGGAGGTGTCGACGTCTCGCAAAAGCGGCAGCTTCTTGCCGTTCTCCTTCGACCAGGCTGCGAGTTCGGGGATTTCCTCGAACAGTATGTACTGGTGGCTCATCACCATCATCGGGACGTCGCGGCCGAACATCCTGCCGACCTCCTGCGCACGGTAGCCGGCGGCGTTGACGAGCTTTTCGCAGCGGATGTCGCCCTGCGTGGTGCTGACCACCCACTCGTTCTTGTCGCGGCGCACGCCAAGTGACCGGGCAGAAGCGGATGATCCTGGCGCCCAGGTCACGCGCGCCCTTGGCCAGAGCTTGCGTCAGCTGCGCCGGGTCGATGTCGCCGTCGTTGGGGTCGTAGAGCGCGCCGGCAAGCTCGTGTGTCTCGATGAACGGATAGCGCGCTTTGATCTCGTCCGGACCTATTACATCAATCTCCATGCCCTGGTAGCGGCCCATGCCCTTGGCACGCTGGAACTCGCGCATGCGCTCCTTGCCATGCGCCAGCCGCAGCGAGCCAGTGACATGATAGTTCATCGGATAGCCGACTTCGTCCGCCAGCCCGCGATAAAGCGTCGCCGAATAGCGCTGCATGTTCATGAGCGACCACGAGGACGAGAAGGTCGGTACGTTGCCGGCGGCGTGCCATGTTGAACCCGAGGTCAACTCATTTTTTTCGAGCAGCACGCAATCGGTCCAGCCGGCCTTGGCCAGGTGATAAAGCGACGACACGCCCACCGCGCCACCACCGATAATCACCACGCGCGCGTGAGAGGGGAGCTCAGCCATGGAGATCAGTCCCTTGAATCAGAGCCTCCACTCCGGTTGGATTCGCGAAACACCTCTCCCCCTGCCAAGGGGAGAGGAGACACCGGCCGCGCGCTTGGCGCACCTCCTCTCCCTCGCCAATCGGCGGAGAGGTGTAGAAGCAAAGCCGGGACGGAGTGGGTGTCGATTGCATTGGAATGCCTCAATACACCGGCGGCGAGACCACCCAGATGACGACCGCAGGCACGCTGCCCGGGTTACGCCAACGGTAGGTCTTGCCGGAAAAGCGAAAGCTGTCTCCCTCGCCGAGTAAATGCCAGACGCCTCCGATCTCGATGTCGAGGCGGCCCGACACGACGTAGCCGGCATCCTCCGTATCGCGCCGCGCTTCGACCTCCATCGTCGCGCCTGGCGCGAATTCGGAGCGGATGAGCTCAAAACTACCGCCGAGGTCGGGCGAAAGAAGTTCCTCCACAAGCCCTGTCTCGCTTGTGCCAAGTATCCGCCGCTTCCCGGCACGCACGACAACGCCCCTCTCTTCCTCGCGGGGTACGTCATGCGAGAAGAACAGGCTGAGCGGCACGGAAAACATGTCGGCGATCGCTCTGAGGTCGCCAAGCGACGGTTGCGACAAGCCACGCTCCACCTGACTGAGCCAGCCAACCGAACGTGCGAGCCGCAGTGCGGTTTCAGAAAGCGTCATGCCCCGCGACTTGCGCAGGGCGCGGATATCACGGGCAAGCAGCGAACCGCTTTCCGGCTCTGACTCAAGAAGCAAAGCGATCATGAAAAAATCCAGGATAATTTCATAGAGCGCGACCACATGAAAAAATCAAGGATAATTTCATGGGCCAGGATTTGAGAGTCGCGCGGTACAGCCGGGGGAGGTCTTGTGCTTGCCTGCGCTCAGCCTCGGCGATTATCGGATCATGATTCGCGCGGCTGCAGATTTTGCGTGGAAGATCAACTGCGCGGCCGTTGTTTCCAAGCTCCGGGGACTGTTCTGGAGGAACTATGTTAGTCGATGCGTGGCAGGTCCGTTCAACTAAATCGTTTCGTCCGTCTCAAATCGTGAGTTCATCCTGTCACGAATAGGCTGCATGACAGGATTTCTGTCGATCCGGCGGGCCGAGCCGCCGAATTTGATTCGCGTCGCTGATTGGGTGCCCGCCACATGGGAAAGGCTGCTGATGCTGGCTCCGGACAATAATGCCTGGCGACTGGACGAAACGGCTATCGTTGATGAGGCTATCCTGTCGCGCCGGTCGGTTCGCGCTTTTTTGCCCACCCCTGTCGATGACAGCGTGATACGCGAAATCCTCGGCGTTGCGGCGCGTGCGCCATCCGGCACCAACATGCAGCCTTGGCGGGTCTATGTCGCCAAGGGCGAGACCAAGCGGAAGATCGCCGACGCGGTCCTCAATTCGGGCATTCGCGCCGAGAAGGCGAAGTGGGACGAATACCGCTACTATCCCGATCAGTTTTTCGAACCGTACCTGTCGCGCCGCCGCAAGGTTGGCTTTGACCTTTACGGCCATCTCGGCATAGCCAAGCGCGAGGTCGACCGCATGCGCGAGCAGCACGACCGCAATTTCGTGTTCTTCGATGCGCCTGTCGGAATGATCTTCACCATTGATCGGCGGCTGAACCAGGGGTCGTGGATCGACTACGGCATGTTCCTCGAAAACATCATGATTGCGGCGCGGGGAAGGGGCCTTCATACATGTCCGCAGGCAGCATTCGCGCCGTATCACAACCAGCTTCGCCCGGTGCTCGGCATTGCCCCTGAGGAGGTGGTGGTCTGCGGCATGGCGATGGGTTACGAAGACACTTCCAAGCCAGAGAACGAGCTGCGCACCGACCGCGCGCCGCTGGAAGAGTGGGTCACCTTTAGAGAATAGCGCCGCTCAAGGCATTGCGCTGGTTACCCAAGGGAAATCGCGGATTGCGAGAATTTTCATCAATGCCATCAGATTGTGCTGCACGTTGTCGACGCGAATCTCGTTGTTGTACTCGGTAGTGCGGATGCCGCCGAGAACCCGTTCGCGCTTGCTGATATAGTACATGTCGACGTCGTTGCGGAACTGCAGCTGCATCACATCGCGAAGCGCCCGCTTGATAACCAGCGCATAGGCTTCCGCCCGCCCACTATCACCGACCTCCATCGCCAGCTGGAACGCATCGGCGAGTCCTTCCAGATACACCCCGGTCGCCGAAGCGTGCGGCGGCCCATAGGGCTTGTCGGGATCGTAGAAGCGCCCCTTGCAATCCGCAACCTTGACCTCGTCCCACTGCTGGAACGGCAGGAGCCAGTCGTTCATCTCGAAAATCCAGTCCCTCAGCTCTGGGTCTTTGGTGATGCCGTAGAGGATGAAATACGCTTGCGTGTGCCACGGCACGAATGCCGGATTGCGATTTTCGAGGTGCCAGGCCCGGTAGTACCGAAACGATCTTCGGAACCTGTCGTTGAGCGACGGAGACCATTTTTCGCGCAGCAGGTATGCCCAGTAAAGCAGGCATTCGCCTGGATAAAAGTTCTGATTCTTGCTCGACTTCGACTTGTAGAACGTCAGGAACGATCCGTCCTTTTGCTGCAGCCTTTTGGTCAGCTTGAAGAGCTTGCTTTCCTGATCGGCAAATCTGTCGCCGTCGAGCCGGATCGCCAGCCCTGCCAGTGCAGCGGCACCGAGTTTCGCTCGGCCGACGTCGTCAATATAGCCAATCCCGTCATCGGATCGATAGAACTGGGCAATGTTGTGGGCCAGATTGAGCTCGGCCCTCTTGCGCACGAACTCGCTGCCGTAGAAAGCCGCGCTTTGGTACAGGCAGATGGTCCCCATGAACTGGCGTATCATATTGTTCGCGCCCGAATACTCGCCCTTGCTCGGCCAATATTTGTAGGTCAGCCGGCCATCGCGATCGACATTGTTTGCCATCCACTCCGCCATCAAGCGGGCGGTTTCGAGCGTGCTTTCCCGGGTAACGTCATCAGGACCAACCAATTGGTTGCCGCGAAAGACCGTTGCCAGTAGCAGTTGCTGCGGGAACAGAATGAACTGGACGACGTCAAACGCTTCCAAGCGGATGGGTTTGCCCAGGTTCTCCGCGGCAAACTGTTCGCGGAAGCGCTCGAAACTGATGTTGGAGGCGACCATTTCCGAGGGAAACAGGGTTCGCTCGTTGCTTCCCGCTCTCAGCCTTATCCCGCGAACCCCCTTCAAGACTTCGCCAAAGGATTTCTCGAATTTGCTTACGGAGCGCCAATTGTGGGAAAGCCCGATTTCGACACTGGTTGCCTTGCCGAGATCGGCCTCGCTGAGGGCGCGAACGAGCGTTTGCCGCCAATTGCTCCCTTCATGTCTCTGACTTGCCAGCCGCGTGCCGTTCCGGCGACAGCAAGTAAAGACAGCGGCCTGTCCGTCTGGTGCACCACTGATGCCCGACAGGATCGCCGCTGCGATTACCTGAGGGTCCAGAGATTCTACAGAAGTGACTTTCATGCGTTGCTCGAAATTGAGTATGCGCTGTATCTGACGCGCGGATTGTAGCCGTTCAAGCGAAAAGCCCGCCGCTGAAATCAGCGGCGGGCCAGCATGATGTACGCGGTCTTTATTTACCAGCGGTTCGGGCCACGTTCCTTGCCGCTCTTGTGGTCTTTCTGGCCATGGTTGCTCTGCCTGTCGTCACGCCCGCCTTTCCGCGACTTCTTTCCGGCCTCGACCTTGTCCTTAGCGGCTTTGGCCTTGGCAGCAGCCTTGTCCTTAGCGGCCTTGTCCTTAGCGGCTTTGGCCTTGGCAGCAGCCTTGTCCTTAGCGGCCTTGTCCTTAGCGGCCTTGTCCTTAGCAGCCTTGTCCTTAGCAGCTTTGTCCTTGGCGGCCGCATCCTTAGCAGCCTTGTCCTTAGCAGCCTTGTCCTTGGCAGCCGCATCCTTAGCAGCCTTGTCCTTAGCAGCCTTGTCCTTGGCAGCCGCATCCTTGCAGCCGCATCCTTAGCAGCCTTGTCCTTGGCAGCCGCATCCTTAGCAGCCTTGTCCTTGGCAGCCGCATCCTTGGCAGCCGTGTCCTTGGCAGACGCCTTAGCAGCCTTGTCCTTGGCAGCCGCATCCTTGGCAGCAGCGTCTTTAGCGGCCTTGTCCTTGGCAGCCGCATCCTCGGCAGCCGTGTCCTTGGCAGACGCCTCTTTTGCAGACGCCTCTTTTGCAGCTGTATCCTTCGCCGCGGAGTCCTCTGCAGTTTTCTCTGACTTCGAGGACTTACTATCGGTCTCAGCGGCCTTCGTCGCTCCCCCCTCGTCCGTTTTTGACGCTTCGCTCGTTACGCCGCCGTTCGCTGAAGGAGTGTCGCCCGTCGTCCCGCCGGATTGACCAGCATCGGCAGCCACCCCGCCTTCAGCACCAGCGCTTACGCCGTCGCCTGAACTCTTGGCATCGCCAGAGCTCGTGGCATCACTTTCGGCAGCGCCCTTGCTTTCGCCAGCGCCCTTGCTGTCGCCGGCAGCGCCCTTGCTGTCGCCAGCGCCCTTGCTGTCGCCAGCGCCCTTGCTGTCGCCAGCGCCCTTGCTGTCGCCAGCGCCCTTGCTGTCGCCAGCGCCCTTGCTGTCGCCAGCGCCCTTGCTGTCGCCAGCGCCCTTGCTGTCGCCGGAGGCCTTGCTGTCGCCAGCGCCCTTGCTGTCGCCAGCGCCCTTGCTTTCGCCAGCGCCCTTGCTGTCGCCAGCGCCCTTGCTGTCGCCGGAGGCCTTGCTGTCGCCAGCACCCTTGCTGTCGCCAGCGCCCTTGCTGTCGCCAGCGCCCTTGCTGTCGCCAGCGCCCTTGCTGTCGCCAGCGGCCTTGCTGTCGCCAGCGGCCTTGCTGTCGCCAGCGTCCTTGCTGTCGCCAGCGTCCTTGCTGTCGCCACCGGAGCCTTCGCCGCCACCGGCGCCTTCGCCGCCGCCAGAGCCTTCGCCGCCGCCGGAGCCTTCGCCGCCGCCGGAGCCTTCGCCGCCGCCAGAGCCTTCGCCGCCGCCGGAGCCTTCGCCGCCGCCGGAGCCTTCGCCGCCGCCGGAGCCTTCGCCGCCGCCGGAGCCTTCGCCGCCGCCGGAGCCTTCGCCGCCGCCGGAGCCTTCGCCGCCGCCAGAGCCTTCGCCGCCGCCGGAGCCTTCGCCGCCGCCAGAGCCTTCGCCGCCGCCGGAGCCTTCGCCGCCGCCGAGCCTTCGCCGCCGCCGGAGCCTTCGCCATCGCCGTCGCCGGAGCCTTCGCCGTCGCCACCTTCGCCGCCGCCATCGCCGTCGCCGTCGCCATCGCCGTCGCCACCTTCGCCATCGCCGTCGCCGTCGCCGTCGCCACCTTCGCCGTCGCCATCGCCATCGCCATCGCCGTCGCCGTCGCCATCGCCATCGCCGTCGCCATCGCCATCGCCGTCGCCGTCGCCATCGCCATCGCCATCGCCGTCGCCGTCGCCATCGCCGTCGCCATCGCCGTCGCCATCGCCATCGCCATCGCCGTCGCCGTCGCCGTCGCCATCGCCACCTTCGCCGTCGCCGTCGCCGTCGCCATCGCCGTCGCCGTCGCCATCGCCATCGCCGTCGCCATCGCCGTCGCCGTCGCCGTCGCCGTCGCCGTCGCCATCGCCGTCGCCATCGCCATCGCCGTCGCCGTCGCCATCGCCATCGCCGTCGCCGTCGCCGTCGCCATCGCCATCGCCATCGCCATCGCCGTCGCCGTCGCCATCGCCATCGCCGTCGCCGTCGCCATCGCCGTCGCCGTCGCCATCGCCATCGCCATCGCCGTCGCCATCGCCATCGCCGTCGCCGTCGCCGTCGCCATCGCCGTCGCCGTCGCCATCGCCGTCGCCATCGCCATCGCCGTCGCCGTCGCCGTCGCCATCGCCATCGCCGTCGCCGTCGCCATCGCCGTCGCCGTCGCCATCGCCATCGCCGTCGCCGTCGCCATCGCCGTCGCCATCGCCATCGCCGTCGCCGTCGCCATCGCCATCGCCGTCGCCATCGCCGTCGCCGTCGCCGTCGCCATCGCCATCGCCATTCGGCGTCTCGCTACCGGGAACAGGCCGGTCGCGGCCGCGGTCGCCATTGTATTCGGAGCTTTGAGCCCCGATCACCGATGTGGTGAGCGGCGGGCACAGTTCGATTTGTGAAGGCGTCAGGATCTGCGCAATATTCGGCGAGGCACAAAGTGCTGCGTAATTGTCTTCAGTGAGTGGCTGGAATTGTTGCGCGCCCCGCGTAATCCTTTGAGCATCCTGGGCTGACACAGGAAGTACAGGCCACGCCAACGCCAAAGCGGTGGACAGAAAAAACAAGGTTTTTCGATTATGTCCCCGAAAAATACTGCGCATAAACTGCCTCCGCTGACGGATGAATTTGATCGTGCGCAATTCCATCAATGGTTGCATGTTGCGTCAACCAGTTGTTATCCGACAAAGCGATAGGCAAATTCTTCTGGTTGACAAATTCGCTGTAAGGGTTGTTTAACCTGTGTTAAGGCATAAGCCTGACTTTGCGAGGGTGATCCAACTGCAATTCCTAGGGGGGTTTCGGTATTGATTCGCGCGGCAATCTTACTTGCATGTGCAATTTTGACCTCCGCCTGCAGTCAAGGCAGCGGCGGTGGAAGCTCAATGCAATTAAAGGGTTACGCATTCGCGCCGCCCGCCTTTAAGTCTTTCTGCGCGACACAGACATCGCTGTGCAGCACCGCTGGCGGCAAGAGGGTCGTGCAAATGACTCCGGCGCGGCGCGCGGAACTGGCTCGCGTCAACAGCATGGTGAACCACCGTATCGCTGAGAGAAGCGATATTTCGACGACGGGAAGGGCAGATGTGTGGGGACTCCCTGCCAAACAGGGTGACTGCGAAGACTTCGCAATCCTGAAAAAGAGCGAATTGATCAAGCGGGGCTGGCCCCGTTCTGCTTTGCTCTTGACAGTTGGCTGGCTCGGTTCGCAGGGGCACACCGTGCTCACCGTGCGCACCAGCGAGGGTGATTTGATCCTCGACAATCGTACTTCGGCTATCAGAAACTGGTCGCAGACGTCGCTTCGCTATTTCGCGCGCCAATCCCAGTCGAATGGCAGCTCCTGGGAGCGCATCGGGTCAGCCAAAAAGCTCTGATGACATCCCCCAAATCTGATCGCTTAGCGGCGCCCTCGCTTGTCGCATCTGTCAGCGCGGCAACGGCGGATAAAAAATAAAAATTCACCGACGGCCTGTGATCCACAAAGGGCGGCCTGTAACTCAACTAAAGGTTGATCATTGCCAGCGGCGTCAGCGCACTTCGTAGCCGACTTCCTCGCTGGCGTGGCAAAGCGAAATCCAGAAGGCACGCGCGAAGGAGCGGAAAATGGTGAGGTCGAACTGGTCCGCGCCGGTGCGCTGGATCTGCGCAAACACATCGTGATGGTTGGTCGAAATGCCCGACCCGACCGGGAGCGCCGGCAGCGAAAAATCGATGGCGAAAAACTTTGCCAACACCCATTCGGCTTTGGCACCGGAAATGCGTAGCGCAGTGCGGCCATGCGACAGGTCGACCACCGTTCCGACGTCGATCGGAACTGTTCGAAGCAGGTTTTCGGCGAGGCCTTCCTCTTCTGTGGAAATCAGGAACTTTCCGGGGGCGATGCCAAAGGCGGCTTTGCCGCTTATGCTGACGCCGCCGCCGGCGCCGTCAGGCACGGCAAGTCCGGTTACCGTCTCGATCGCCGCGATCAACTGCTTCTCATGACGGGGCCAGGCGGCAGCCTGGACGATGGAACCCGGCTGGATTTCCGACAGAATGACGCCAACGCCGTCGGCGAAATTGCCATGCGATCCAGGGCGCAGGACCGGCTGCAATGGCGACAGCAATTCAACCATGCATGCGGCTCCCTTGAGGATCGAAGAAATGATGGCTGACGATTTCGACCGGACCGAAACGCCTACGCAGCGGATCGGATGTGTAGGCGCGTGTTCCGTGCCGTGACTTGCCGCCACGCACCAGTGCAAGCCCTATGTATTTTCCCAGCGCAGGCGAGTAGCAGACTGCGGTGATGTGACCGATCGAATGGCGCGGATTGTCCTCGTCCAGCCGGTCGACAATATGCGCGCCGCCATTGAGCGGGCGATTGTCGAGCGAAACGACACCGACCAGAGCGATGCGGTCCTCGGAGACCAGACCCTCGCGGCCAAGCATGTTGGAACCGATGAACGGCTTCTTCTTCGATAGCATCCAGTCGAGATGGAGGTCGTGCGCAGTGGTGCGGCCATCGATCTCGGCGCCGGTGACATGGCCTTTCTCGATGCGCAGGGTGCCGAGCGCCTCAAGGCCGTATGGCACCATGCCGAACGGCTTGCCGGCTTCCATCAACGCTTCCCAGACATGGGTACCGTGGCCGGCGCCGGAATAGACCTCGTAGGCCATCTCTCCGGAGAAAGACAGGCGGCAGATCAGTACCGGAACGCCGGCGATCTCACCCTTGACGATGCCCATGAACGGCAGGGTCTCGTTGTCCACCTTCGTGCCGGTGACGCAGGCCGCGAGTATGTCGCGCGCTCTCGGCCCGCCGATTGCCGCGCCTGCCCACTGATCGGTGACGGAGGTGAGATGGACCTTAAGGTCGGGCCAGACGCAATCCAGGTAGTATTCGAGATGCTGCATGACCTTGCCGGCATTGGCCGTGGTGGTGGTCATCAGGAAGTCGTGTTCGCCAAGCCGCCATGTCGTGCCGTCGTCGAAGGCGATGCCTTCCTCACGCAGCATCAGACCGTAGCGCGCCCTGTTCACAGCCAGGCTGGAGAACATGTTGGTGTAGACCCGGTCGAGCAGTTCGGCGGCGTCCGGGCCTTGCACGGCAATCTTGCCGAGGGTCGAGACGTCGACGAGGCCGGCATCGGCGCGCACTGCCTTTGCCTCGCGCACATACGCTTGCTCCACGGTCTCGCCGGGCTTGCCGTAGATCTGCGGACGATACCACAGGCCGGCCGGATACATGGTGGCGCCTTGCGCAACATGCCAGTCATGCATGGGCGTCAGCCGTTCGGGCTTGACGTCACCGAACCGTTCGGCCGCAAGCGCCCCTATGGAAACCGGCGCGAAGGGTGGGCGGAAGCGCGTGGTGCCGACTTCAGGGATGGCCTTGCCGGTCGCCTCGGCCATTATCGCGAGGCCGGGCACGTTGGAGGTCTTGCCCTGGTCGGTCGCCATGCCGAGCGTCGTGTAGCGTTTCAGGTGCTCGACCGAGACGAAGCCTTCGCGGTGGGCGAGCCGGATGTCCTCGGCGGTAACGTCGTGCTGGTAGTCGACGAACGCCTTGCCTTTGGCGGGGATTTCAAAGACCGGAGCAGGCGGCGAGAAGGGAGCCTCGTTGCCGACTTCAGGTACGGCAGCAGGGTGGCCGGAGCCGCCCACGGCGCGCTGTCCGGCGGAGAGGCCTTCAGCAAGCGTCTCCGCCGTGGTGAAACGGCCGTTGAATGCGCCGGCACCGGTCCAGTTCTGGATAGGCTCAGGAGGCAGGAATGCCTGCAGCGTGCCGTCCCATTTCGGCGTCTGGCCGGCTTGACTGGCAAGATGGATCACCGGCGACCATCCGCCCGATACAATCAGGCAATCGGCAGCGATGTGGCGAGACTCGCCCTTCAATATATGGGAAGCCAGATCGTACGCGTCGGATCTTCACGCTGGACAAAGTCTTGCCTTCGGTGCCGACTATCGCTTGTCCGGTAAGATGCTGGCCGCCAATGGATGCAGCAAGCGCGCGAACTTCCTCCGAAACTTCGGCACGCACATCGACCAGTGCGGCGATCGAAGCGCCGGCGTCGCGCAAAACCTTCGCCGCAGCGTATGCGCCATCGTTATTGGTGAATAGCACGACCCTTTCGCCCGGCAATACGCCGAACTCGCTGGCATAGCGCTGTGCTGCCGAGGCGAGCAGCACGCCGGGGCGGTCATTGCCGGGGAACACCAGCGGCCTTTCATACGCGCCGGTCGCAAGCACGACGAACGTGGCGCGTATCGACCAGTGCCGGTGGCGCGGCTCCCCTCTGGCGGGCGCGGACTTGTGGTCGGTAACGCGCTCGAGGCCCGCCAAAGTATTGGAATCGTAGTAGCCCCAGATCGTGGTGCGCGGCAGAAGCCGGACGCTACCACGCGATCTAAGGTCTTCCACCGCATCCGCCGCCCATTCACCCGCCTGCAGACCATCGATGGTTTCCGCCGACCAGTTGGCAGAACCGCCAAGACGGGATTCCGTTTCGGCGACAATGACGCTGGCGCCACCGTCGGCTGCGGCCTTGGCTGCCATAAGGCCGGCAGGGCCGGATCCGATGACAAGCACATCGCAAAAGGCGTTCATGCGCTCGTA
Source organism: uncultured Alphaproteobacteria bacterium (assembly GCA_963829135.1). GTDB lineage: Bacteria > Pseudomonadota > Alphaproteobacteria > Rhizobiales > Rhizobiaceae > Kumtagia. Next base: position 144,105 of record CAWHHO010000006.1, read on the forward strand.
ACGCGACGAATCCGCGTGGCCAGCGTGGCCCAGGCCGGCAGCGCGGCGGATGAAATGTTCGCACAACATCCAGAAGCGCGTTCCTTTAAGCGGACCGATCACCGGACCCATGAAGGTCTTGTAGTAGAAGCCGGCCGAGAACGCGCCTCCCGCCAGACCATTCACCGCACCCACATCGAAAGCGAGCGACGGGAATCGGTTCTGGCTGATTGCCACAAGCCCATCGTATATTTCGAGGATTGTCGCAGGAATATTGGGCTCGCGCTCCTCTCCATTCAACACGGTAACAAGCGCATTCGGCTCATCGATGCCGGCAGTGAGTACGCCGCGCGGTCGATGATATTTGAACGAGCGCCCGAATACCGATACACCCGCTGCAAGCAGAGCCGATGCGAGCGTGTCGCCGGCGTGGCCGGTCATCGGCTTGCCGTCGAAGGTGAAGCGGATGGTCCGCAGGCGGTCGATACGCCCGCCCGAGGTGGTGCGGCGAGGGCTCATGCCTTGCCTCCGCGCTTGCGGGCAGCGTGCGGCTCATGGATCGGCCGCGCGAACACGACCTCGGATATCTGGTGTGTGAGCGTATTTCGCGTCACCGCCAGGTGTGAGCGGCACCCGCCGGAATGCTGCCAGAACTCGCGATGGTCGCCGGCCGTGTTTATCCGGTCGTAGATATAGGCATTCCACGCGGCGGTGTCAGCCGAGGCTGGGTCTGGGCGCGTGCGATTGGCATCGCCTTGATAGGCGAATTCGGACACGTCGCGCGGGCCGCAATAGGGGCAGGTGATCAGCATGATGGGTCGCAGCTCAATGCAGTTTCGGCGTCGCGCCCTGGGCCTTCTCGTCGATGAGAATGCCGCGGTGGAAGCGGTCGAGGGTGAAGGGTGCGTTGAATTCGTGAGGGCTGTTCTTGGCGATTGTCCAGGCAAAGCACCAGCCGGAGGCCGGCGTCGCCTTGAAGCCGCCATAGCACCAGCCGCAATTCAGATACATGCCGGGCAGGGGGCCGGTCGTAATGATCGGCGAGCCGTCCATCGACATGTCCATGACGCCGCCCCACGATCGCAGCAGCCGTACCTTGGCGAAGCCGGGGAACATGGCGAGCAGCTCGCTCATAACCTCCTCCACCAGCGGCAGGTTTCCGCGTTGGGCGTAGGTGTTGTAACCGTCAAGGTCGCCGCCGAAGACGAGCCCGCCCTTGTCCGACTGCGAAACGTAGAGGTGGCCGCCGCCCCAGGTTATGACGCCGGGAAGGATAGGCTTCAGCGATTCCGACACGAAAGCCTGCAGGACGTGGCTCTCGATCGGCAGCTTGTCGACGCCGGCGAGCTTCATCACACGGCCGGTGCTGCCGGCGGCGGCGACGCCGATCTTCTTGGCGCGGATTTCGCCGCGTGTGGTTTGGACGCCGACGACGCGGTCGCCGTCCTTGATAAAGCCGATCACTTCGCAATTCTCGATCAGATCGACGCCGCGCCGGTCGGCGCCGCGCGCGTAGCCCCAGGCAACGGCATCGTGGCGGGCGGTTCCGGCGCGGGGCTGCAGCAGACCCCCAACGACCGGAAAGCGCGCCTTGGCCGAGACGTCGAGGCCGGGATAGAGCCGGGCGATCTGGTGAGGGTAAAGCAATTCGGCGTCGCCGCCCTCATGGCGCATGGCGTTGCCGCGCCGGACGTAATCGTCGAGTTGCGAAGGATTGTGAGCAAGGTTGAGGATGCCGCGCTGCGAGAACATGACGTTGTAGTTGAGATCGTGAGAAAGGTTCTCCCACAACTTCATCGAATGCTCATAGAAGCGGATGTTCTGCGGCAGCAGATAGTTGGATCGCACGATCGTCGTGTTGCGTCCGACATTGCCGGAACCCAGATATCCTTTTTCCAGTACTGCGACATTGGTAATGCCGTGCTCCTTGGCTAGGTAATAGGCCGTCGAAAGTCCGTGCCCACCGCCGCCGATGATAATCACGTCGTATGATGGCTTCGGATCCGGCTTGCGCCATGCAGGCTTCCAGTTCTGGTTGCCGGTTAGCGCGTTCTTCAGGATCGAAAAAGCAGAGTATTCCGCCATAGGTGAGTGTCTTCCGAGATTCCAGAACACGCGCAGACTATAGGCCGGGCTTTAAGGGCGAAAGCGAGTTTTACGCCACGGCTTTTCACAACACCGACTTCGGCTTGCTCCCGCCACAAGGGGCAAGTAACAGTCCCGCAATAGATAGGGGTCCGTCGCGCCGTATGCACAAAGCCGCTCAGAGACTGCTGATCGTTCTGCTATTGCTCGCAGCAACCGCGCTCGAGCCGCTGAGTGCCATTGCGCAGGCTGTCGGCAACACCGGCAGCCCTCTGGTCGACCAGCAACGCGGCGTTATCCAGGCCCTGACCGTCGATACCGGCGATATAGAGAAAAAGATCGACGCCATTGCGGACGATGATGCAAGGTTGGTCGATGCGAGGGTGCAGCTCGAGGAAATTGCCCGGGCCCTCATCAACAGCGGCGTTTCCTTTCGGCCGCGCCTTACGGAGATCAATGACCGGCTGGCACTTTTGGGCGATCCGCCGGCTGCCGGCGCGCCGCCGGAAGCCAACATCGTCGCAGAAGAACGGGCCGCGCTGACGGCGGAAAAGGCGGCAATCAACGCTGCGTTGGGCAGCGCCGAGGATCTGTCCATCCGCGTCAACAATCTGATCAATCGCATCACCGAGATGCGGCGCGACCTCTTCGCGCGACTGCTGACGAAGCGCTATCAAATCGGTATCGGGTTGGCCGGCGAGGTTGTCGACGGCATCCATCAGACTTCGGGAAATGTGCGGCGCACACTTGGCTCGTGGCTTCGCTTCGTCGTCAACTTCAAGCTCACCGCGGTTCTGACAGCAGGCTCGCTGGCGCTTATTGCGGCTCTTGTGATCCTCGTGGGTGGCCGCCGATTGTTCGGCCACCTTTTCGAGCCGGACCCGACCGTCACGAACCCGACATATCTCAGTCGATTGTCGGTAGCGTTCTGGTCGACTTTTGCAACTTCGGCATCGCTGGCGGTCTTCCTGGGTGTCACCTATTCGCTGTTCGATTACTTCGAAGTTTTGCGCGGCGACATCAAGCCAATGCTTGCCGCGCTTTTCGGCGTTATCGGCCTGGTGTTCTTCGTCCACCAGCTCGGCAATGCCGTGCTGGCGCCACGCTTGCCGAATTGGCGGCTCATTCCGGTGGAATCGCGGGCGGCGTCGAAGCTCCTGTGGATCATGTCGATCACGGCGTTCTTCAGCGGCGTCGATTTCCTCCTCAGCGAAGTCTACGAAGCACTCGACGCACCTTTGGCGCTGACAGTCGTCGAAGCCCTTGTCGCAACCGTTCTCATTGGCATCATGGTCATCGCGAGCGGTATGGTACGCCCGTTCGCCGACAATGAAGGCAACCCTCGGCCTTGGCCGCTATGGGTACGCTCTTGCATCTATCTCCTCGGTTCGCTGGCGATCATAGCGGCCGCGCTCGGCTATATCGGGCTTGCGCGCTTCATCACCCAGCAGGTCGTCTGGACCGGCGCCGTCCTGGCGACGATGTATATCGGCTTTTTGTCGTCGCGGGCGGTGTCGGAGGAGGGCGCTTTCAGCCACACGACGATCGGCCGGCGGCTGCAGCGATGGTTCAACCTCGATGAAGCCGCACTTGACCAATTCAGCCTGCTGATCAGCATTCTCATCAATGTGGTGGTGGTGGTGGTCGGCCTGCCGTTCATCCTGTTCCAGTGGGGATTTCAGCCGGGCGACATAAGCGCCTGGATGTACAATATAGCGACCGGCATCCGCATCGGCTCCCTGACGCTGTCGATCACCGGTATCCTCTGGGGAATTCTCGTCTTTGTCGTTGGCTTCTTCCTGACCCGATGGTTCCAGGGATGGCTGGATGGCTCCGTGATGGCGCGGGGACGCGTCGACAGTGGGGTACGCAACTCGATCCGCACTATTATCGGCTACGCCGGACTGGCGCTTGCAGGGCTCGTCGCGCTTTCGGCAGCCGGCATAGACTTCTCCAATCTGGCGCTGATAGCCGGCGGTCTGTCCCTCGGTATCGGTTTCGGCCTCCAGAACATCGTTTCGAACTTCGTCTCGGGCTTGATCCTGCTGGCAGAGCGTCCGTTCAAGGCCGGCGACTGGATTGTGGCGGGCGACATCTCCGGCACGGTCAAAAAGATCAGCGTGCGGGCCACCGAGATAGAGACGTTCCAACGCCAAAGCGTGATCATGCCGAATTCGACGCTGATCAATGGCGCGGTCGGAAACTGGACGCATCGCAACCGGCTTGGACGGGTCGAGATACCAATCAGCGTCGCTTTTGGCACCGATGCCCGGAAAATTCATGCGATCCTGCTGAATCTTGCCTCAAACCACCCGCTGGTGCTCAAGAACCCGGAACCGTTTGTGGCCTTCACGGCGTTCGCAGCAACATCGATGAACTTCGAGATTTCGCATCTTCCTTGGCGACGTCAACAATGGCGCCATTGTCCAGAACGATCTTCGTTTCGGTATTCTGGATGCGTTTGAGAAGGAAAACATCGGCATGGCCATTCCTGCGCAAGCGGCGATAGCGGCCCCCGTGCCAAAGCCGGATTGGTCTGCGGATGATGACGACAGAGCCGATGCGGAGCTCGCCGACACGGTCCATCGCCGCGAGCAGCATCGGCAGCAGGTCACCGCACGCAAGGGTCGGCAACGAAGACTTGCGCCGGAATAAGCGCAGACGCCTGCCTCCAGCCGCATCGAGGGCTGGCTTTGCGGCAATAGTGGAATGAACACCTCATTCAGTTGGCGTTCAGTTTCCGACCGCTATAAGCTTCTCGAAACGGGCAGATATCCTGTCCCGATAGAGGCGGTGGAAACACCGGAGTGAAATGAAAAACAATGTCGTAGCTGCCCTCGCTCTTCTGGTGATGAGCAACGCGGCACATGCAGCTACCGCAGTCAATCTCGACCCCGAGCCCCGCACGCTGATCGTCACCGAAAACGGCAGCAAGTCGGAACTCGCGATCGCCGCCGGCGAGACGGTCGAGTTCTGCAGCGGCGGATGCTTCGTTACGATGCCCAATGGTGACCGTGAGGCGCTGACCGGCACAGAGAAGATCGAAATCTCGGGTGGCGTCGGCAAGATCAAGTAAACGCCGATAGACCTCCGAAGCAGGCGAGGCCGGGCAACTGTCCGGCCTTTTATGTTACTCATTGGTGGCTATCAGCCTTGCTTCCCAAGGAGCCGCCGGATCGTGCGCGGTGGACGCATTGGCAGGTCCTACGCTTGGAGATCACTCATCCGATACCTTGACCAGCACATGCGGCTGGCTGTTCGGACTGATAGCATTCCACATTTTCAGGAATTCGGTGCGGTCGCAAACGATGCATCCGTCCGACCATGCGGCGTTCTTGCCCTCGTGAAGGAAGATCGCACCGGAGGTCTTGGTACCCTTCGCATATTTTATGCCCTTTCCGAGCCAGATTCCGGGACGGGGCTTGCCCGTGACACTGTCCTTCTTGGTCGCCATATTCGTCTTCCAGGAGAGATACCCGTCCGGAGCGGCGTCGATCATTACTTTTGGATCCCACCAGCATGTGGTCTCGACGGTGACGCCGGCCGAATGAAAGTGCAGCGTACCTTTTTCTTTGCCGCGTTTGATGACGACTTCGTAGCTGTCTGCCATAGGCTGAGGCCCCTCGAATTGCGGGCGTTTCGTGTTGCAAGCGATAGGCGCCGTCAACGCTTCCACGTTTCGCAGGGCAGCATAGCTGCCATATGTATCCGGCAGGTCGCGCCGCTTTTTGGCAATGTCGCAAACAGGCTGCATATGCGGCGCTGCGCTGCCTATAGTCCGCGCGCAAGCAAATCTCGGAGTCGTGGGCAATGGCAGAGTTCCCGAAAAAGGCGAAAGTCGTCATCATCGGGCTTGGCGGTATCGTGGGCGCTTCGATTGCCCATCATCTGATCGAACGCGGCTGGGACGACATCGTCGGCATCGACAAGTCGGGTATTCCAACGGATATCGGTTCGACCGCGCACGCCTCGGACTTCTGCTACACCACCAGCCATGACTATCTCTCCGTCTGGACGACGCAGTACTCGATCGATTTCTACGAGAAGATGGGCCACTACGCCCGCATAGGCGGTCTCGAAGTGGCGCGTAGCGGCGATGACACATGGATGGAAGAGATCAAGCGCAAGCTCTCCTCCGCCAAGGCCTTCGGCACTCGTGCCCATTATGTAAGCCCCGCCGAGATCAAGGCCATGTTCCCGCTGATCGAGCAGGACCAGGTGATGGGCGGCATGTTCGATCCCGACGCCGGCCTCGTCATTCCACGCTCGCAGACCGTCGCCGGCAAGCTGGTCGACGCCGGCGAGAAGTCCGGCAAGCTCCGCGCTTTCTCCAACACGCCGGCCACGTCGCTGATCGTTGAGAACGGCCGCATCAGGGGCGTCGTCACGCATCGCGGCACCATCATGGCCGATTACGTGATCGTCTGCGCCGGCATCTGGGGACGCCTGATTGCCGAGATGGTCGGCGAGGATCTGCCGGTTATGCCGGTCGACCATCCGCTCACCTTCTTCGGCCCCTATAATGAGTTCGAAGGCACGGGCAAGGAGATCGGTTTCCCGCTGCTCCGCGACCAGGGCAACTCCGCCTATATGCGCGACACCGGCGACCCGAAGACGACCGAGGGCGGCCAGATCGAATGGGGCTATTACGAGCAGACCAATCCGCGGCTCTGCCATCCCCGCGATATTCTTGAGAAGAACCAGGCCCGCCTGTCGCCCTCGCAGCGCGATCTCGAGATGGATCAGATCATGGAGCCGCTGGAAAAGGCGATCGAGCTGACCCCGATCCTCGGCGAGATCGGCTACAACGAGGGCCATTCCTTCAACGGCCTTCTGCAGGTCTCGGCTGCGGGCGGCCCGTCATGCGGGGAGAGCCAGAAGGTGCGCGGCCTGTGGTATTGCGTCGCCATCTGGGTCAAGGACGGGCCCGGGCTACGGCAAGCTGATCGCCGACTGGATGACCGACGGCCGCACCGAGATCGATCACAACTCGATCGACTATTCGCGCTTCTACCCGCACCAGCTGACGGAAAAATTCATCGAGGGCCGTTGCTTCGAAGCCGCACAGAAGATCTATTTCCCGGCTGTCCACACCCGCGAACCTTATGGCACCGGCCGCAATATCAAGCGCTCGCCCTTCTATGAGCGCGAGAAGGCGATGGGCGGCTATTTCATGGAACTCGGTGGCTGGGAACGGGCCCATGGCTACGCCGAAAACGAGCACCTGCTGGAAAAATACGGCAACCGCATTCCCGTGCGCGAGAACGAGTGGGACAGCCGCCATTTCTGGCGGGTTTCCAATGCCGAGCATCTGGCCATGAGCGAGGATTGCGGCATCGTCAATCTCTCGCATTTCCACATGGTGGACATTGAGGGCCCCGACCATGTCGAGCTTCTGGAATGGCTTTGCGCCGCCAAGATCGGCGGGGACGCCAATATTGGCAAGGGCATCTATACCCACTTCCTCGACGACGAGGGCATGGTGCGAGCCGACTTCACCGTCATCCGCATGGCCGATCGTTGCCGCCTGATCAACGGCGCCGATGCCGGCCCGCGCGACTACCACTATATGAAGCGCGTGGCGGAAGATCGCGGCCTGAATGTAACCATCACCGACGTGACCGAGAAGTTTGTCACCATCGGCATATGGGGTCCGAACGCCCGTGACACGCTCAAGAAGGTGGTCAAAGATCCGGCTGGACTTGACCCGGCAAGTTTCGCCTTCGCGCAGATTAAGCAGATCGAGATCGGCGGGCAGAATGTCACCGCATTTCGCATCTCCTATGTCGGCGAGCAGGGTTGGGAACTGCACATGAAATACGAGGATGGTCTCGCTGTATGGGACGCGCTGCGCTCCACTGGCGTCATGGCCTTCGGCGTCGAGACCTATGCAAACTCGCGCCGCATGGAAAAGAGCTTGCGTTTGCAGAACGCCGACCTGCTGACACAGTATAATCTCATCGAGGCCGATCTCGCCCGTCCGAAGGTCAAGGAGTCCGATTTCCGCGGCAAGGCAAGGCACCTCGAATACAAGGCGCGTGACCACCAGCCGGCAATGCTCTGCACGCTGGTCATGACCGACAACATCGATGCCAAGGGGGTCGCCCGCTATCCGGTCGGCACCATGCCGGTCATGGATCCGGACACAAAGGAAGTGCTTGTGGACGAACTCGGCCGCCGCTCCTACACGACTTCGGTCGCTTATGGCCCGACGATCGGCAAGAATATCGCGCTTGCCTATCTGCCGCATGCTTATTGCCAGGAAGGCCGCAAACTGCTGGTGTCGTATTTCAATGAGATCTACCCGGTAGAAGTTGCCGGTGTCGGCTATAAGCCGCTGTATGATCCGGAAAACCTCAAGCCGCGCAGCTGACGATTGAAGCAATATCCGACTGGTGGCTTTCGAGCCGCCGGTTGCGCTTTGTCGGAACTGTCCGACAGCTCGTGGTCGTGCCGGACGCCCGTACTAGTTGAGGCGCTTAGTCTTGGTCCAAGGACAGCCGTCAGGAAAAATAGCGTTGAGCCGCCGCCGCCATTGAGTTAGATTTTCATCTATACTGCATCTGCTTTCCAATATTGTTTGAATGTGAGGCCGGTCATGCAATGGCTGACAGCACTGCTCGCGTTCGCGGTGACGATGCTTATGTTTGCGATCGTCGTTCGACCCTCGTCGAGATCCATCGCGACATGAACCTTCGCGCCCAAGGTATGCAGCTGATGCTGGAGAGCCTCTATTCGCAAGTTGCCTTGCCGAAACTCAGCAAGGCCGGCGGAAATGACGTCAGGTTGCATCGAACAGTAGAGATATCGATCTCATGAGAATGCTATCTAGGATTGATCTCTGTAGTGAAAAATACACCTTGAAATTGAAGTGAGACCGAAGAATCCTTGTGGAGGCTCGGACGGTATCGGCCACACGGGTAAAAAAGGGGGAGTCATGCAATGGCTGACAGCACTGCTCGCGTTCGCGGTGACGATGCTTATGTTTGCGATCGTCGTATCGACGCTCGTCGAGATGATCCATCGTATCATGAACATGCGGGCCAAAGGCCTGCAAATGATGCTCGAAAACCTTTATGTCCGCGTCATTCTCCCCAAGCTCGTTGCGCCGGGTGGCGATAGAACCAAATTGCTCTCGGCAAAGGATTTTGCGGCGTTGATGATGGAGAATCGCGCCGCCGTCACGAAAGGCGAGCCGCCCGAGGGGATCGTCAGCGGCATCCTGCGAAGATTTGTTGACTGGGCCGTAGTGACGAATATTCCCACGGAGATATTCACGCAGAAGCTGGCCGACAGCCGGCTAGTTGGTGCTGGCGACAATTTTGCCGACGATGTGGTCAAGGACATCGCGCAGAAATACGAGGCTTTCGGCAAGGAAGTGAGCCTGTATTTTGAAAGCCGCGCGCGCCTGCTCTCGGTCATCGTGGCGTTCTTTGTCGCCTGGATGTTTTATGTGCATCCCTATAAGCTTGCGGTCACTTACTTCAAAAATCCCGAGGTGGCGCAAGCCATTGCCGACAAGGCTGCGGAGACACATGCTAAGTATGTGGCGCTCACCGAAGCCCTGAATGCCGCTCGAGCCGAGGTGGACAAGGAGGAGGGCACGGACGAACTCAGGGCGGCGGTCGACGAACTCAAGACAACGCTTGGCGAAGTGAAAGCCGAAAATGAGAACTTGCAAAAGCTCGGCGTGCCAGTTGGATGGGTTGATCTGAAAGACTGCAACGCCGAGGCTGGCTCGGCTGGCTCGGCTGGCTCGGCTGGCTCGGCTGGCTCGGCTGGCTCGCTTCGGCTCGGTTGACTGCGGTGCGCATTTCCTTGGTGCAACGATCCCGATCCCGTCTTTCGTCAACGCGTTCTGGCTGATCGTCGGCGGTCTGCTGGTCGGGCTTGGCGCGCCATTCTGGGCGCAAGCGGTCGCGTCGCTGACAGCATCGCGCGATGTCACGAGGCGCATCGCCGAGATTGTCACACCAGAACGGACAGTGCAGGATCAGGCTCCGGCTGCGCCCGCCGGACCTGGTGCGGCTGGCGAGGCAACGCCAGTCGCCACCTTCAGGGTGTCGCGCACAGCCTCCGCAAAAAATGTCCGATAGATGGATGGCCGACGCCGTCCGTTCGCGAAATCGTGAAGGGAAAGTGCTGTGCTTCGGCTCGGCCTTTCTTTCCAGGGATCAACTTTCGCGTAACGTACGGCCATGTCTCGTTTGCGTCGTACCAGACATGGCCTGATCGCCGCGCTAGCGGCCTCGCGGGTTTAACCGCGAATGGTGCGCTGGCACAGGAGAAGGTGGATGTTGAGCTTGTGCTTGCTGTCGACGTGTCGCTTTCCATGTCGCCGCAGGAACTCGAAATTCAGCGGCACGGCTATGCAGCGGCACTGACCGACCCTCAGGTCATCAAGGCGATTGCGGAAGGGGCGTATGGTAAGATTGCCGTTACCTATTTTGAATGGGCTGGAAACACCTCGCAACACGTGATCGTCCCCTGGACGGTCGTAGCTTCCCGCGGCGATGCCGAGCGAGTGACAGCCGCGTTGAGCGCCAATCCACCGAACAGCGCGCGTCGTACGTCGATTTCGAGCGCGCTGGAATTTGGCGCCGACCTGTTTGCCGAAAGCCCGTTCCGCGGCATGAAACGCGTCATCGACATTTCCGGCGATGGCCCGAACAACCAAGGCGCGCCAGTCCAGATGATGCGCGATAGCGTGGTCAGTCAGGGCATTGTCATCAACGGACTGCCGCTGATGACGAGCGGTGGGTTCACCAGCGTCTATGACGTCAAGGACCTCGATCACTACTACACCAACTGCGTCATCGGCGGGCAGGGCGCCTTCATGATCCCGGTCAACGACTGGTCGCAGTTCCCGGAGGCGATCCGGCGCAAGCTTGTGCTGGAACTGGCGGACAATCCGGTCGAGCCAGTCTGGGATACGCAGCATCGGTTGCCGGTCATCCTGGCGCAGGCGCGCGTAGACTATGACTGCCTCATCGGCGAGAAGATGTGGCGCGACCGGTCTTTTATGTGGGATTCCCGCTAGATACATCGCAAGCGGCAGCATGATCGGCCGGCGTCGCTAAATCCTGCTGGATCACGCTGCGCGACAGCGCCAAAGTCTCGATCGACCTGATCTGCGCCGTTCAGGCGGCGAGCAGCTGCTTGCGGTCGACGCGCTCCTGCTGCGGAGAGCGGGAATACAGTTCGCGATAGCATTTTGAGAAATGCGACGCCGAGACGAAGCCGCAGGCAACTGCGACCTCGACGACTGGCATCGACGACTGCAGCAGCAGATGGCGGGCCCGATCGAGCCGGATTTCGAGATAGTAGCGTGCCGGAGAGCGGCCCATCTCGGTGCGGAACAGCCGTTCTATCTGCCGTCGCGACAGGCCGACATGATCAGCGATCTCGATCAGCGACAGCGGCTCGGACAGATTGGCCTCCATCAGTTCGATAATCGAAAGCACTTTGGAATTCTGGACGCCGAGGCGCGCACGCAGCGGCAGCCGCTGGCGGTCAGTCGGGCTGCGGACGCGATCGGTCAGAACCTGTTCGCACACGCGGTTGACAAGGTTGTCGTCGAAATCGTCGCCAATGAGCTTCAACATCATGTCGAGCGCGGCGGTGCCCCCGGCGCAAGTGTAGATGTTCTGATCGACCTCGAAGAGATCGGCGAAGACATTGGCCTTCGGGAAAGCCTCGGAAAAGCCAGGGAGGTTTTCCCAATGAATTGCGCAGCGCTTGCCCGACAGCAGGCCGGCCGCAGCCAGCACATGCGCGCCAGTGCACAGGCCGCCGATGGCGACGCCGCGATTGTATTCCTCGCGGAGCCAGGCAAACGCAGATCGGTTCGAGTAAGCTTCAACATTGATGCCGCTGCACACCACCACCATGGAGGGGCGTTCCGGCCCCGCCATTTTGCGCCGCTCTTCCTCCAGCGATGTGTTGACTGCGCATTCGACGCCGTTGGAGGCGTGAACTGGCTTGCCGTCATAACTCGCCAGCCGCCATCTATACGCCTCGTAACCGAGCATGCGATTGGCTGAACGCAAGGGCTCCAATGCAGTGGCAAAGGCAATCATCGTGAAATCGGGGATCAGGAAGAAAACAAGCGACCGTTTGACCGGATGTTTGACAGCGTTCAAGACAGCCTCACGCGAAAACCTGAGTGCGACATCAATGTCGCTATCAGCATAGGGCAATCAGGAAAGTTGTTAGCTGTCAATGCGAGGGCGGCCCGCGAGACATTAAATTTGCGACTGAGGTGGCGCTGATAATGCTAGGGTGAGCATCGACAAACACAAAACCGCGCTGGAGGACCAGCGCGGTTTGAAATATCGACGGTAGATTGCGGCCTGAACTCGAAACTGCTTATCGAACCAAAAAGCCGAGGCGCGCCCCCGCGAGTGCGCCGGTCTGGCCCGGCATAGAGCGATTAAGCGCCTGACGCTCAAGGGCGGTGGTCAGGTTGGATTCGCTGCGGGAGTTAAAAAGGCGGGACAGAAACTTCATGACACGGCTCCATGCATCGTTGTTACACGGGGTGCCTTCGCTAGGGTCTTAGGAGTGGGGCATCTCGTTTGATGCCGCTGATATAGGCAGTCGTTGCACGATATGAAGCAGGAAAAGCGAAGTGCTTGATGTGAAAAGCGACATCATGTCTAGCGATGCGACGCAAGAGGAAATAGAAAAATCAACAGAATCAACGATGTTAACAGTTTGGTAATCGGCCATGCGAGTTGTTCATATGCGTCATGCGGCGTTTGCATAGCTCAGTGCAGAAAATTCCGGCACGGCCCGCTTAAGATTATCGCCAACAAAAAGCCCGCCGTCATTGTCTCATGACGGCGGGCTATATGGATTTACACACGATCAGCGATCTCCAGCCCAGGCACCAAGACGAAGATGCGAGGAGCGGCGCTGGTAAGCGTCCGGCCAGCCGATGTCCTTCTGAATCTCATAAGGCAAGGACTGAACCTGACGTTCTGTCTGGTGGCGGCTGCGGGCGTCCTGATATTCATGGGCAAGCCGGCTGATGGCAGAGAAGATAGACATGACTTCCTCCTGTGGTGATCCCAAGCGGGATCGTGAGCACGACGGACCATCCGCCGCGCATTTGCTGCAACTCTGTTCGTTTCATCCTATCGGGCGAAGGGCTTCGGCTGCGAGCCATTGCTTTCCTTCGAGAGTGTTGACTATCGCTCCGAACTGATGTTCAATCAAACGAAATCAAATGATCGTTTGGATCAGTTTTATTGAATGGACCCCTGCGATGAATGCTCCGCTCAATCATCCTCTTCCGTTGCTTGATCTCGATGTTTTGCGCACCTTTGTGGCCATTGCCGAAACCGGCAGCTTCACCAGCGCGGCGAATGCCGTGTTCCGAACCCCATCCGCCGTTTCCATGCAGATCAAGAAGCTCGAGGACATCCTCGGCCGCTCCGTCTTCGCTCGCGACGCGCGGTCGGTTTCGCTGACCAACGATGGTGAAATGCTGCTCGGCTACGCGCGGCGCCTTCTGGCGATCAATCGCGAGGCGGTTTCGAAATTCATCATCCCGGACATTGTCGGCGTGGTACGGCTTGGTTCGCCGGACGACTATGGCGAACGCATCTTGCCGCATGTGCTGAAGCGTTTCGCTCAATCGCATCCATCGATTGCCGTCGATGTCACGATCGACCAGAGCGTCAACCTGCGGCGTCGTATGGACGATCGCGCGCTGGACATAACTCTGCTTACGGATTCCTACCGTACCAGCGCCATCGGCGCAGAAGTGCTGCTGACAGAGGCGATCGTCTGGGCGGGCGCTAAAGGCGGATGTGCACATCTGCGTGAACCTTTGCCGGTTTCGATCTGGGAAGAGGGCTGCGTCTGGCGGGCCGGGGCGCTGGATGCGCTTGGGCGCGACGGACGCAATTACCGCGTTGCCTATATGAGCGCCCACACCGCGGGCCAGCGCGCCGCCATCCAGGCGGATCTGGCCGTCGCGCCGCTGCCGAAATCTTTCCTCGGCAGCGATATGGTGGAACTTGGCGCGAAGGACGGAATGCCGGAAATAGGCAACTACAGCCTCGCCATGGTCGTTCCGCCGGATGCGAGTGCGCCGGTCAAGGCAGTGGCCGATCACATCAGGGCAACGTTCGAGACATTCCGGGATACAGGCAAATTCTAGCTGGACCGTCCAACGGCGGAGTTGCCCCCGCCCTTGGATGTCGCGACTAGACGAGCGTCCTCCAGTACATATTGCGTGCGCTTGACGCTGCTCTGGCTTCTTCCGAGCCGGGCCAGCCAATGTCTTTCTGCAGTTCTGGCGGCATTGAATTCATTTCGCGGATTGCCATGCGGTTGCGGCGCGCATTCCGGAGAGCGGCGCCAAACCGGCTGATATCGTCGAATATCGACATAACCATCTCCTGTTGCGGGTTGCAGCTGACCGAACTCATTCCGGAAGCCGACCTGGACGCTATATCGCAGCGCCATGTTTCGGCTGCATTGCTCTCAGCCGGCGGGATCGTTTCCAATGCATGTCAGCCATAGAAACATTTGTATACAAATGAATTATGCATGACGCGAAGGGCTTTAGGTGCGCGCAAATCAGCTCCGCGCTCAGAGGCTTGGGACCATGCGCCATTCGGCGCGAACACTTCAGAATGATCGACTCCTCGGCATCCGGGTAGTTCCAAGCAGCCGCGGAAGAAACGCATGTCCGTTGGCGTTCATTGGCAAAAGGAAACGGTTATTTGAGGAGGAAGTCCATGCGCAACCAACTCGCGACACTGATTGCCTCAGCTCTTGTCATGGCGCCCCTGGCTGCGTTTGCGGCAGGCGGTGGAGGCAGCGGAGGCGGAGGCAGCGGAGGCGGTAGCTCTGGTTCCACTACGGTGCCGAGTTGCGCCAAGGGCAAGGTCTACGACAAGAAGTCCAAAAAATGCGTTGTGCAAAAGAGTGGCGCAACGGACGACGACAGCCTCTATGCCACAGGCCGCAAGCTCGCGGAAAAGGGTGACTACGAAGAAGCGATCAAGGTGCTGAGCCTTGCGCAAAACAAAAACGACAAGCGTATCCTCAACTATCTTGGCTATTCACACCGCAAGGCAGGCCGCATCCTTGTCGGCCTTGGCTACTATCAGGAAGCGCTCCGTATCGACCCAAACTACACGCTGGTGCGTGAATATCTCGGCGAAGCGCATTTGCAGCGCGGCGACGTGGCTTCCGCAAAGGAACAGCTCAGCGAAATCGAGAGGCGCTGCGGTACGTCCTGCGAGGAATACAAAGAGCTCGCCGAGCAGATCAACTCCTACAAGGGATGACCTTGTCGGCAAGCTGAGCGCGGGTGCGATGAGTTCAAATTCACCCGGCGGCAAAGCTTTCTCGCGCGGAGCGGTCCTCTGCCCTTACTCCCGTCCGCGCCGTGCCGCGTGCCCCTCGCGACTGCGGCGACGCGGCGCGCCGTCGCTGTTGCCTGGTTCCAGCACTTTTCGGGGCGGCAGCTTGACCTGCGCGGAGAGCTTCAGGAACGGATCGACCTTGTTGGGCAGGGCCATGGCGTCGATGAACAATTGCTGGAAATGCGGTTCGAGCGCGGTTTCGATCTTCTCGATGCGCGAAACTTCCTGCTCGATCTCACGGCGATGATCGCGGTTTAGCAGCGCCATCAGCGCACCTGTGCCCGCGGCATTGCCGACCGCCTTGACCTCGGCGAGGTCGCAGTCCGGGATGAGCCCGAGCACCATCGCGTATTTCGGATCGATGAATGAACCGAACGCGCCGGCGAAGCGGATCGTATCGACCTCGGTCACGCCCTGCTTTTCCATCAGAAGCTTCACACCCGCATAAAGCGCTGCTTTGGCAAGCTGGATTGCCCGAATGTCATTCTGCGTCACTGTGATGCGCGGTTCGCCTGCGCGGCCTTCACGAACGAGATAGGAAAAGGTGCGGCCATTCTGGAAGATGCGCGGGCTTCGCGCCGCAAGGCCGCCGTCAATGACGCCGTCCTCTGAAATGATGCCGGCGAGATACATTTCGGCGACGACCTCGATAATCGCCGAGCCGCAGATACCGGTAACGCCGGTGGTCCAGGACGCTTCCTCGAAACCGTCCTCATCCGACCACTTGTCCGTGCCGATGACGCGGTACTTCGGTTCCAGCGTTTCTGGGTCGATGCGAACGCGCTCGATCGCACCGGGTGCGGCGCGCTGGCCGGAGGAGATTTCTGCGCCCTCGAAAGCCGGTCCGGTCGGCGAGGAAGCGGCAACAACGCGGCTCCTGTTGCCGAGCACGATCTCGGCGTTTGTGCCCACATCGACCAGCAGCATCATCTTGTCCTGCCGGTGCGGCCCTTCCGACAACGTCGCGCCCGCAGCGTCGGCACCGACATGGCCGGCAATGCAAGGCAGCATGTAAATGCGTCCGCCGCGGCTCACATTGACCTCGATGTCGTTCGCCCAACCCTGCACGGCGCCGGAAACGGCCAGCGCGAAAGGCGCCTGTCCAAGCTCGGTAGGATCGATGCCGAGGAAAAGATGGTGCATGATCGGATTGCCGACGAACACCAGATCAAAAATGTCCTCGCGGCTGACCTGGCCCTCTTCGCATACCTTCCCGATCAGATCGTTGACGGCCTGCCTGACCGCTTTGGTCATGGCCTCGCGCCCGTCCGGATTCATCATGACATAGGACACGCGACTCATCAGATCCTCTCCGAACCGGATCTGCGGGTTCTGCGAGCCAGACGATGCTACCAGGCGGCCGGACAGCAATGACACGAGATGCATGGCGATCGTCGTCGAACCGATATCGCAGGCGATGCCATAGGCCTCGTTCTTCAGACCGGGATAGAGCGCGATGACCGTAGCGCGAGAAAAGTCCATGTCCTTGTGGATCACGGCGGTAACGCACCAGTTTTCCTTGCGAAGGATTTTCTGAACTTCGGGAATGAGGTGCGGCGCGACGCGCAACTCCTTCCAGCCCCAGTCTTTTTCGAGCACCGCCTTCAGGCGTTCCAGGTCGCCGGTCGGCTTATGCATGTCGGGCTGCTCGACCTCGACATAGCAAAGCTGCACCGCCGAGTTGCGCTCGATGACGCGGTCGCTGGCCGGCTTGCGCACCACTTGCGCGTTGACCACCGTGTCCTGCGGCACGTCGATGACGAGGTCGCCAAGGATCGTCGCCGAGCAGGAAAGGCGGCGCTGCGTTGGCAACCCGCGCACCCGGTCGTAGCGCTCTTCCTTGGCGCCCCGCGGGGAGATGTGATCGTTTGAAGACGTGATCTTGTGCTTGGCAAAATTGCCTTCCTGCACCTCGATCTGGCAGCGCCCGCACGTAGCCCTTCCGCCGCATACGCTCTCCACATAAACGCCGAGCTGCCGTGCAGCATCGAGCACGGGCGTGCCAACCGGAAACCGCCCGCGTTTGCCGGAAGGCATGAACAGCACGAGCGGATCGGTGGTGTTGAGAGGGGCGTTCAAGTTGATGCGTCCTTCGAGGCTCGCTTCGCTCGCACCTCAGGATGAGGGAGGTCGCGGCTGCATTTCGCAAATCGCCAGCGATCGATAGAGCTGCTACCTACTGATCCTTCATGTGGAAGAAAGCTCGTGCGAATGCCGCTCGAGATGACGATTTACATGCTTCGTGCTCTGACGGCAGCTACTATGTTGGTTCGACCAAACAAACTGTCGAGGCGCGCGTGTGGGAGCACAACAATCTCCCGATCGACGGCTACACTGCGCGGCGACGACCTGTCGAGTTGGTTTTTACGGAGACGTCACGACAGAATGAATCGATGCGATTGCCAGAGAGAGGCAACTCAAGGGCTGGTCCAGGCGCAAGAAGGAAGCGCTTATTGCACTGGCCCATGAGGCTTTGCCAGAACTTTCCCGTCGAGGTCACCTCATCCTCAAAGCAGATCTTTCGGATTAGCGGAACGAGGCACCTACCTCCCTCATCCTGAGGTGCGAGCCTCGCACGCCATTGCAAATTTGGGTGCCACCTTTGATGGGCGAGCCTCGAAGGACGCACCATAAATTTACCCCCGGCCCATCCGCGCTTCGCGGCCGCCGCGGCGGCGCCCACCGGTGTCGCCCGCGCCCGTCGCCGGAGCGGCAGCGGCAACAGGGACTGCGTGTTCGCCGGGCTTGTAGTCCTTGTAGGTCTTGATCCAGGTCATGCAGTCTTTGTCGGTGCCGTTCAGCACGTTGGCGGCGCGAACCGCCTCCATCTCCTGCGGACGCACAGGGTTCATGATCGCCGAGGTCATGCCAGCGCCGATCACCATCGGGATGAAGCCGGCGTTTATGCCGTGGCGGTGCGGTAGGCCGAAGGAAATGTTGGACAAGCCGCAGGTGGTGTTGACCTTAAGTTCTTCACGCAAGCGGCGCAGCAGCGCGAACACTTGGCGGCCAGCGTCGCCCAGGGCGCCGATTGGCATGACCAATGGATCAACGACCACATCATGTGCCGGAATGCCGAAATCGGCGCAGCGCTCGACGATCTTCTTGGCGACGGCAAAGCGCACGTCCGGATCCATCGAAATGCCGGTCTCGTCGTTGGAGATCGCGACGACCGGTACGTTGTACTTCTTGATCAGCGGCAGGATGGCTTCGAGCTTCTCCTCCTCGCCGGTGACGGAATTCACGAGCGGTCTGCCCTTTGCGACCCTCAACGCGGCCTCGATCGCGGCGCTCACGGAGGAGTCGATCGACAGCGGCAGGTCGACGGTGTTCTGGACGATCTCCAGCGTTTGCACCAGCAAGGCCGGCTCGGTGGCATTCGGATCAACGGCGGTGACGCCAGCGTTGACGTCAAGCATGGTAGCGCCGCAGGCGGCCTGTTCCAGTGCATCCCTGATCACGGTCTCGAAATTGCCTGCCGCCATTTCAGCTGCAAGCTTCTTGCGCCCCGTGGGATTGATACGCTCGCCGATTACGCAAAAGGGCTGGTCGAAGCCAATTACGATTTCTCGCTTGGCCGAGGCAACAATCGTCCGGGTCATAAAGCTCTCCGTACATGATATAAAGACTTCTTTATATCGTTATCTGATTTTATTCAAGCGACGGTAACGCGGTCAGTGCGCGGACTTCACCATTTCGCTTTGGGTTTCGGTGACATTGTCGTGCAGGAGATGCCCAAGACGGTCTGCGACCATCTGGTCGTCGCGCCGGACTTCTCGCTTCCAGGGCTGGCGGCCCTTCAGCACCCCCAATTCATCAACGATCTCGGCGACGTATTCCTCCTGCCGGTAGGCCATTACATGCACGCCGGAAACGCCAGGAATTTCTTTCACTTCGTTGATGATGTCGATGCAGAGCTGCTTGCCTTCCTTCTTCTGATCCTGCGCGCCTTCCAGCCGTGCGATGATGGATTCGGGAATGTGGATGCCCGGCACATTGGAACGGATCCACTTGGCCGTTTTGGCGGAGGCCAGCGGTCCGACGCCGACAAGGACGAAACACTTTTCGGTATGTCCGAGATCGCGGGCCCTTTGCATGAAGGAGCGGAACATCGGCACGTCGAAGCAGTACTGGCTCTGGACGAATTGCGCGCCGGCGGCGATCTTCTTGCCGAAATGGATCGGACGGAAGTCGAAGGGCGGGGCAAAGGGATTGACGGCGGCGCCGAGGAACAGCTTTGGCGGCGTAGACAGCTTCCGGCCGGACAGGAACTTGCCATTGTCACGCATGATTCGCACAGTTTCCAGCAGCGACATGGAGTCCAGGTCGAACACAGGCTTTGCGCCTGGCTGGTCGCCGGCCTGGACACCGTCGCCTGTGAGGCAGAGGACGTTCGCGACGCCCATCGCCGCACCGCCGAGCACATCGCCCTGGATGGCGATGCGATTCTTATCGCGGCAGGCGATCTGCATAATCGGCGCATAGCCCATTCGCGTCAGCAGCGCGCAGATGCCGACCGACGACATGTGGCAGTTGGCGCCGGACGCGTCCACGGCATTGATGCCATCGACCCAGCCGTCGAATACTTTTGCCCGGTTGTAAACATCTTCCGGATCGGCGCTGTCCGGCGGGTTGAGTTCGGTGGTGACCGCGAACTCGCCGCGCCGAAGGACCCGCTCCAGGCGACCGCGCGAAGTGTGGCCGGGCAGGGGTTCCAGCGGCAGGTCGATGCCGGCCGGATTCTCGTCGCGCTGGGGGATGCGGATATCGCTCATGCCGCGGCTCCCGGCTTCGCAGACTTCGCGGACGGCCGCAGCCTGCGCGGTAACACGCAACCACGCGGATGTCTCGCGAAGCGATTGATCAACCGGCTTCTGCACATTGAGAATGGCGTCGCCCTTGACCATGTTGCGCGAGCCTTCCCACGCCTTGACCCAAACGCACGGCATATCCGGCTCGACCTCGCAATTGCCGTTGGCGCGCACGCCTCCGCAGGGGCCGTTGCGAAGCTGCTTGGGGCAGTTCATCGGGCAAGACATGCCTGTGGAGGAGAGTACGCACTGGCCGCACATGCGGCAGTCGAACATGAAACCCTTGACGCGCTTCTCGACGAACTTGATTGGCGCCTCGACGCGGCCGTAGCCGAGCGTCTTCCAGAGCGGATGCAACAGCAGAAAGGTGTCGGCGAACTTTGCGTAAAACCATTCGAGCATCTTCGAATGACGGATCGCCCAGAGCCGGACCGAGTAGGAGCGCTGCACGCGCCGCTGCGGCGACACGTCGGCGGGTTTGTAGTCACTCTTTGGCGCAGCCTTCTTGACTGCGGTGGCTTGTGTCATACCACCCGAAGCAGTCGGCGGCGTGCCGTTGTTGTTGGCTGGTTGAGGAGTGTTGGGTGTCGGCTGGGTTTCAGTCATTTTCCTTGCCGCCTGCCTTGACGAGAGCGACCAGCCGCTCTCGCGTAAATGCTTCGTCGAATTCCTTTGCGGCCTTTTCGGCCTCAGCCTCCAGATCGTCGCTGACAGGTATCGGATCGGCTTTGCGCCATTCAGCAAGATAGGCGTCGGTATCGCCGGCCCCGGTGCGCATGGCTGCCATGTCGATCGCTTCCGTGAAGCGCAGCGGCAGTTCGCGCTTGGCGTTTGCCCGACCCTTTTTCACGATGACCTGTGCGGGTATATCGCGCCAGTAAACGACAATCAGATCGGCCATTGGAACCCGCTTTCTCGAAAGGCCGAGCATTGCCGCAACCCCCAAACCGCCGCTTCTCACCCGGCGACGCTCTGGCCTTCAAAAGCGACGCGCGTCGATGTCGCAAACAGCAATTTCCGGCTTCTTGGACATCAGACGATCAGCGACTTGTCTTTCCATAGGCGGAAGCCCCCCTCAAAGGCATTCGCATTGTCGCCGCGCCGCGCGTTGGGTGGCAGAACAGCAAGCTTGCTAACGTTGCCGCCGCCGATCACGACATAGTCCGGTTCCAAAGCCGCCGTTAGCCGTTCGACAACGTCGAACACGTATTTGCGCCATTTCTTCTTGCCGTGCTTCTCCAGTGCATGTTCGCTCACGCAGTCCTCGAAGCTGCGGCGCTTTTTGTAGGGCAGATGGGCAAGTTCCATCGGCTGGGCGATCTTGTCGACCACCATCGCAGCACCGAGCCCGGTGCCTAACCCGAGAAACAGCATGCGCCCGCCTTCGTAGCTGCCGATTGCCTGCATCAAAGCGTCATTGACGATCCTCACCGGCTTGCCAAATGCTTTGGCAAAATCGCAACCCACCCAACCGTTGCCCAGATTGCGCGGCTCGACGATTGCCCTGTTGTGCACCACCGGCCCCGGATAGCCGATTGAGATCACATCGAAAGTCAGCCCCCGCGCCAGCGTCTTGACGTGGTCGATCATCTGCTGTGCCGTCATGTCCGGTCCCGAGATGACCCGTTGCTCCTTGCCGCCGGAGCTCGCCAGAATCTTCACATGCGAACCGCCGACATCGATCGCCAGCACGATGGGTTTTTCACCGCTCGGCGGCTTTTTGGATGCCTTCATCACCCCCTCCATGATCCACCGCTGATGGCAGGTTTCATCCGCCGCCCTGGGTCTCCGTTAACCCTTAGGCTTCTCCACATGGCCACCAAATGCAAAACGCATTGCCGATAGCAGCTTATCGGCGAAAGCAAACTCACCCTGTGAAGCGAACCGGTCAAAAAGTGCCGAGGCCAGAACCGGCGCGGGAACGCCGGTGTCGATCGCGGCCTTGAGCGTCCAGCGGCCTTCGCCCGAGTCCGAGACGCGGCCCCCAAATTTCGTCAGCGTTGGATCGTCTTCCAGCGCGCCGGCCGTTAGGTCGAGCAGCCACGAGCCGATCACGCTCCCGTGCCGCCATACCTCCGTCACCGCCGGGAGGTCGATATCGAACTGGTAATATTTAGGGTCCCGTAACGGGCTGGTCTCCGCATCGGCGGTGCGCGGGCGCGTGCCGGCATTGGCGGCGTTTAGAATGTTGATCCCCTCGGCGTAAGCCGCCATCATCCCATATTCGATGCCGTTGTGAACCATCTTGACGAAATGTCCCGCTCCGCTCGGTCCGCAGTGGAGATAGCCGTAGGGAGCGGTCCCGGCAGCCTTGTCCGGCGCCGTTGAAGGATCGGCGCCGGGCGCCAGCGTCGCGAAAACAGGATCGAGGTGTTTGACCGCCCGGTCGGGACCGCCGATCATCAGGCAGTAGCCCCGGTCGAGGCCCCATACACCGCCGCTCGTTCCGACATCGACAAAGTCGATGCCCTTCTTGGCGAGTTCCGCCGCTTGATCGACTGCATCCTGGTAAAAGGAGTTGCCGCCATCGACGACGATGTCGCCCGCCTGCAGCAGAGCCGCCACCTGACTGGCGATCTTTCCGGTGATTGCCGCCGGCAACATCAGCCACGCGGTTCGGGGCGCCGAGAGCTTCGAGACAAACTCCTCAAGCGACGCTGCGCCGATCGCGCCCTCCCGCACCAGCGCCGCCACCCCGGCAGGGTTGATGTCGTACACAACGCATTCATGGCCGGCGCGAAGCAACCGGCGCACCATGTTGGCCCCCATTCGGCCCAGTCCCATCATTCCAATCTGCATGGTTTGCTCCGATGAATTGAGATGCGCTAAGCTGTGTTTGCGGGTTCCGGTCAGGATGCATCGACGACGAAATCGACATTCTCCCAAGTGCCTGCATCAAGCCAGAAGAATGTGAAGGCGATTTCGCCGCCGGGCGAAAGACCTGCCACGGGAAGGTCGACGACGTGGATGCCGAAGTCATTCATCACCGTGTTGCTGTCATGAATGGTATGCCAATGATCGCAGCTCCAGTGAATTTGTGCCGCGCTCAGCAGTTCGATGCGCAGCAGCTTGCCGGCGGGAAGTGCGCGGATCTTATTGTTGAAGCGCCAAGAGCGGAATTGTGCTGTGCTGCGGCCCTCAATGTATCGCTTCACGCTCTGCGGTGGCAGGTCGAAAACCGCGCCGTCACGCAGTGACCGTAGCAACTTGATGTGTTCCGAGTGCGCCCAGACCAAGGGCATTGCGCTGCCGGTCGGTCCACCGCGCCGCAACTCTCGTTCGGGCAGGTCCGCCTCGATCCCAAACCTGCTCTGGGATGAGGCGGCCTTCCCCGGCCGATGCTTCCAGTCCATCCAACAGGCGGAGCGCTTCGTCCCGGTGTCCGGCGGCAAGCTCATAGTGGGCGCGCTCCCCCGCCAGCAAAGGCCATGGCCGGCCCTCACCGGTGCCGTCGAAGGGCGATCCATCGACATGCTCGCCATAGCCGTCATCGGGATAGCGATACCAGAACGAGCCAGTTGGAAGCTCGCAGCGAAGAAGCCTGTCGATCACTTTGACGGTATCCAGGATGCGTGGATCGTCCGGCGCGCGCAGCCCGAAGCGCACAAGCGCGAGCGCATCTGGACTGACGATTTGCAAAGCCGGAAGGTTGGCGTTGTCACCGGCCGGCTTGTTCTTGATCGGCACGAATCCGTTTTTCGGCGATGCAGCGTCGGCAGTGTCCGATGGGGTAATGCGTACATAATAGCCGGTGACGCCGACGGCACGGCTCAACTCCGTATTGTCCACGTATGTCCATCGTTCGATCTGATCGTTCCAGCAGTCGGCGGTTTCTCGTAGATATTGCGCGGCGGCAGGCTTGCCGGCTATTTCGATAATGTCCGCCGCAGCCAGTAGCGCCGAGATCTCTACCGCCAGGGTGAACGGGCTGTAGCCGGCATCCTCCTCCCAGCGATCTTCACCCGTGACCGGACCGTTGCGCGCCACATAGCCGGCCGCATTGAGGATCATTGGCAGGAAGGATTTGAGTTCTGGCGGCGGTAGATGCCCCTGACGCCGCAGCATATCAGCAAGCAACATCGGAAAAGCGCATTCGTCCATCTGGATGCCGTTCCAATAAGGGCGTCCATCGAGCCATGCGTTCTGCGGCCAATGGCCGTCGGGTTGTTGGATATCCCGCAGGTAAGAGAGGATGCGCAGGGCCTCTTCCCAGTCGCCGGCAGCGAGAAATCCGCCCGCGGTCTCGACCAGGTCGCGCGGCCAGACGAGATGATACCCGCCGAGATCGTCGTCACCCTTGTTGAAACCCCAGGGGATCGAGAGACTTGCGACCGCCGCACCCGGAATGTCGCGCGAGCGATGGGTTGCCAGCACCGCCGTGCTGACCCGGTATGCATTAGGTCGTGCCGCCGCTTCGCGATCAAGGGGTTCCAGCCGGTCCTGCCAGTTGCGCCAGCCCCTGACATAGCTCTTTTCCGCCGCTTTGAACCCGGACTTCAGGCTGGCCAGAGCGGTTTCGGCAGCGGCTGCCGGTGTCTCGCCGAAGCTGAGCGCCAACAAAGCTGTCGGTTCCAACGCCGAAAACGGAATCTGCCCGGTAAGCGCGACGTTGCCGTCCTCTGCTTGCTGACATGCGAGATCAAGCATTCCTTGATGGCACAACTGCTGCCAGCCGTCGGAGAAGCCCACGTAACCGGCGGTGCGTGGGCCCCAGCCCAGCGACGACGCAACCGCGAGGCAAGTACCGCGCCCGGCCGCGACCAGTATTGGAATGCCTCGAAACTCGTCGATCCACGCCGTGTTGCCCATTCCTGCATTGACCAGATGCGGGGAAAGCAACGCGTGAACGCGATAGCCTTCGGCGCTTGGGATAAGCGGGCTGAAGGTGATCTCTTGCAGCACGCTCGGCCGTGCCGGGTCCGAGAGAATACGCTTCGTTATCCGGTAACTTCCGTCAGTGGCGGAATTGACGAGATGATACGCCGGCACGCCGTCGGCGATCGCCTTTATGGCGTGGTTGGCATGGCGCTTTTCCTCGGAGAAATAGCCATCCGGCCCGGAAATGATCAGTCCGAAGTCACGGGTGCAGGCGCGGTCGACGCTCGGATAGTATACTTCGTTGAGAATTCCGTGGCTTATCGTGAACCAGACCCGGGACTCCGCGGCCAAGGCGGTGCCGACGCCACTCTTGGCGCTGGACGTCCAGCGCGCCGGAATGCCTGGCGATCCCGGCGCCATGCTGCCATGAGGTTCCATGCGGTCTTTGCTCCCACGCGATGCCCAGACCTTAGTTTTCTGATGAGGACGTGTTAAGCGCAATCAGTCGCACTTCACGCGGAGATCGAAGAGAGCGGGACGCTTCAGAACATCCAGCCGAGCGCAGCCTCGGTGGCGGCGGTCGCCGTGCCGATGACGGCAACGACCACGCCCAGTGACGCAATCGCCACTGCGCTTCCAATACCGAACAGGATACCGTCACGCTCGGAAAGCGCCAGCCCTAGCAAGGCCACAGAGAAAGCGGGAAGCCAATTGCCAAGCGGTATGGGCAAGGTGACGATGGTAGCAAGCAGGAACGACATCGTGCCGATAATCCGGTCGCCTCGCTTGCGCCAAAATGGCCAGTAGCGGGGTCGGATGAGCTTTTCCAATTGCACAAGGCGGGGGATGACCCGATCCATGATCGCGCGAAACTGTTCCGCTGAAATCGACTTCTCAGCCATAAACTTTGGCAGCCATGCACGCTTGCTGCCCCACGTCAGTTGCCCGGCGACAACCAGCAGCGGCAGGCCAAGCACCGCGGAGGAGGGCGGGGGCAGCGGGATGAGATTGAAAATTGCAAACATTACAAGCAGCGCCGCGAAGCTGCGGTCGCCGAGCGCATCCAGGATGCTGGCAATGGTTACCCGCTCGCCTGCGTCTGACGTGATCTTCGCGAAAACCTGCGACAGCCTGCGCGGCCTTCGTCGAACCGCGACCCCGCCAGCCTGCCCCCCGTCCGAACTGTCAAGCTCTGCTCTCATGCCGCCTTCGCCATCCCGCACAATGTGCGGTTGGCGTTGCCGAAG
This sequence comes from uncultured Alphaproteobacteria bacterium, assembly GCA_963829135.1. Classification (GTDB taxonomy): domain Bacteria; phylum Pseudomonadota; class Alphaproteobacteria; order Rhizobiales; family Rhizobiaceae; genus Kumtagia. The sequence continues at coordinate 170,430 of CAWHHO010000006.1, forward strand.
TGCAAGGGCTAACGCTTCAACTCTAGGATATCGAGCTTCAACTCGAAGTAAGGCGCCGGAAATTCGATACGCCAGTCGTCGGGGCCGGTTCGGAACGCATAGCCGGCTTGATCGGTCTGCGGTCCCCTGCCGTATGCGGGAGCCTCTTCATTGTTGACGAAGCCTGCCCCGATATAGATGGCGCGTTTCTCTCCGTCGTCGAAAATTCGGCCCTTGGTGCGCTGCGATCCGGTTAGTTTTTCCAGCAAGAGACCTGAACCATCGTCCGTGACCCTGCATTTGAACCAGCTGTAGACGACCAGCGCTCCGAGATCGCCGCCAATCTTTAACACCCTGCACTTCCACTCGCCTTCGAAGCCCTGTCCGGTAAACGCAACAGCCGGCCTGGTGATTACGGCGTTCAGTTCGGCCAGATCGCCCTCGTCGCCCTTTATGGACTGAGCGAGTGCCGCTTTGCGCGTCTCCTCATACTTTTCCAACCGCATTTTGTCGGAGGGCGTAATCAGCGAGTCCAGCTCTCCTGTTGCGTATGCTGGGAGAGCGAATGAGATGCCAACGGCAGCGGCTGTAACGGCCAGAATGTTGTTCATGCGTGCTTCTTTCGGTCGATGACATGTCAAGAGGCGTCTCGGATACTCCGCATCCTTGCCCGACTGTGTAATACGAGTCCGCGCAAGGACTGCAAAAGCGGTCAGTTCGAGCGGCGCGCACCCGCCGCCTCAAGGATCGCGGGCGTCAAATCGCCATAGCCGGTAAATCGATACTCGTAGTCGAGGCCGAGGTAGTCTGCTGCCCACTTCGCCTTTTCCTGCAAGGCGCGGTCTTCGGTCTGGGCCAGATAGACGATCTTGGTGTAGTTGCCGAACACCATGTCTCGAATTTCCGGATGCTTGTCGAGCTTCAACGGTTCTATAACGAACGCCTCGAACTGCCGAGCCAATAGATCGGTCAGGTAGAAGGCGGTGAACTCGGTATCCGTGTTTGCTGCGAACTCGGCATTGCCGGTAAAGAAGGCATAGCAGTGCGGCCCGGCTATGCGCTCAATGCCTTCCTCTGCGCAAATCTTGTCAAGCTCACCTTGCGTGCCGCATTCGGCATAACCGATGAATATCCGCCTGTAGCCTTCCTCGCGCGCCTTGCGGATCGCTTCGCGGGTGGCCGGAGCGATCTTGCCGGGAAACACGTGCCATATTGCGGGCAAGCAGACCAGATCCACATGGTCCAGCCGGTTCGCCTTGCAGACAGCGACGACCTCCCTAGCAATTGCACCGCACGCGATCACCCGGACGCGCTCGGCGAACGGCCCGGTTGCCGGAACCTGTTCCTCGACCATGATCGGGTCGATGGATATCTCAATCAGTTGCTCAGCAGTCATCATCATCCAATAGCGCAGGTTGTGGACATTTTCTGCCATAACGTCGTCTTGATATGATGCCTTTGCGACTCGAATTCATGTCCTCCCAAGGTCCGGAGCAATAGTGATGCAGGAGCCCATGCAGCTAAACGCTCCGCCGGAATCCCTCGTCTGCGCGATCCTTTAGGCGGAACCACCTGCGCGTCCATACGTTCTGCGATATCGATTGAAACTTTTCAGAGAGAGGGAGATTGATCCATGACAGCTACACGTTTCACGATCCTTGCAGCAATCCTCGCCTGCGCAGTGTCCGTTTCGGCATGCGCGAATACAGTGCGCGGCGCTGGTAAGGACATCAAGGGTACAGTCAACGCGGTGGAAGACACCGTGGATTAGTCTAGCTTTGTATCCGTTACTGAGTGGACGAAAAAAGCCCCGAACCGGGGCTTTTCTTTTATGCTTATAACGGCAGGCTACGCAGAGGCGCGAACATTGTGTTTGCGCTTGACCAATTCCTTGGCAGTTTCCACTGCGACTGCGGCATCGCGACAATAGGCGTCCGCGCCGACGGCCTTGCCGAATTCCTCATTGAGGGGTGCACCGCCAACCAGAACGATGAAGTCGTCGCGAATGCCCTTTTCCTTCATCGTGTCGATGACGACTTTCATATAGGGCATCGTCGTCGTCAGCAGCGCCGACATGCCGACGATGTCCGGCTTATGCTGCTCCATGGCGTCCAGATATTTCTCGACCGGGTTGTTGATGCCGAGATCGATGACGTCGAAGCCGGCACCCTCCATCATCATGCCGACGAGGTTTTTGCCGATGTCGTGGATGTCGCCCTTGACCGTACCGATGACCATCTTGCCCTGCTTCGGCGCGCCGGTGGCAGCGAGCAGCGGGCGGAGGATGAACATGCCGGCCTTCATCGCATTGGCTGACAGCAGCACTTCCGGCACGAACAGAATGCCGTCGCGGAAATCCTCACCGACGATCCGCATGCCCTCGACCAAAGCCTCGGTCAGTACCCTGTAAGGAACCCAACCACGCTCGAGCAGGATGTTGGTGCCTTCCTCGATCTCCTCCTTCAGACCGTCGTAGAGGTCGTCATGCATCTGCTGCACGAGCTCTTCGTCGGACAGCTCGGACAGAATGATCTCGTCGTCGGACATTGTTGGAGGCTCCATAGGTGCAATGCGGCGCACAATGCCAGCGGTGGCAGCGACGACGATTTCTATCGTGCAACCGGCGTATATCCATAGCTGATTTGCGACTTCCTGCAAAAGGAAAGCGACTGTAAAACAACGCGCAATTCTTGTCTGTTTTGCGACAAGGCTTGGCGCTTTGGAGCCGTTTTGCGACAGGTGCTTGGCTACGATCAGGAAAACATGCCGTGCTGCAGCGGCCGAGATGGATTCAGGGAAGAACGAGCATGAGCGAAAACGCGCCAGTCGACCAGGAAGCGTCAAACGCACGCCGAGGGCGCGGCGCAAGCGGCGGCGCGGCGGCGCGTCGCGCGGCACGTTCGGGTGGCGGGCCGGGCACCCAGCTGACCTATATCAAGCGCAATATCAATGTTTTCGAGGTGCTTGGTGAAGAAGGTCTCGAACTCATCGAGAAGAACGCCGACACGGTTCTCGAAGAAATCGGCATCATCTTCCGCGACGACCCAGAGGCCCTGTCCTTGTGGAAGGAGGCGGGTGCGGATGTGAAGGGCGACCGCGTGCATTTCCCGAAGGGCCTGCCTCGTTCGCTCCTCAAGACGGCTCCTTCCACCTACAAGCAACACGCGCGCAATCCTGCTCGCTCCGTCGACATCGGCGGCAAAGGCACGGTTTTCGCGCCGGTCTATGGGCCACCCTTCGTGCGCGACCTGGACGGCAATCGCCGTTACGCAACGATCGAGGATTTCCGCAATTTCGTGAAGCTGGCCTACATGGCCCCGTCAATCCATCATTCGGGCGGTACGGTTTGCGAGCCGGTCGACGTGCCGGTGAACAAGCGCCACCTCGATATGATCTACAGCCACATCAAATATTCCGATAAGCCGTTCATGGGGTCGGTGACAGCGCCCGAGCGTGCCGAAGACACGGTGGCGATGGCCAAGATCGTGTTCGGCGACGATTTTGTCGAGAACAACACGGTTCTCACCAGCCTGATCAACGCCAATTCGCCGATGGTTTTCGATGACACCATGCTCGGTGCCCTCAAGGTTTATGCGCGCCACAACCAGGCTTGCATCGTGACGCCGTTCATCCTCGCTGGAGCCATGAGCCCGGTGACGGTAGCCGGTACGTTGACGCAGGTCTTGGCGGAAGTGCTTGCAGGAGCTGCGGTAACGCAGCTCGTCCGACCGGGAGCTCCGGTGCTGTTCGGCACCTTCGCGTCGTCGATCTCCATGCAATCGGGCGCGCCGACCTTCGGAACGCCCGAGCCGTCGCTGGTCTCCTATGGCGCCGCGCAGCTGGCGCGTCGCCTCGGCCTGCCGTTTCGCACCGGTGGGTCTCTCTGCGCCTCCAAGATCCCCGACGCGCAGGCAGCCTACGAAAGCGCTAATACTTTGAACTCAACCATTCTGGCCGGCGCCAATTTCGTGCTGCATTCGGCGGGATGGCTCGAAGGGGGTCTCGCCTCCTGCTACGAAAAATTCATGATGGATATCGACCAGCTCGGCATGCAGCAGAAATTCGCTGAGGGCGTCGATCTTTCGGAGAACGGCCAGGCGATGGACGCGATCCGCCAGGTAGGTCCAGGCAGCCACTACCTTGGCTGCGATCACACGCAGGCGAACTTCCAGACGGCGTTCTACCGTTCGGCGATTGCCGACAACAATTCGTACGAGCAGTGGCTGGCCGAAGGCGAGAAAACCGCTTCGCAGCGCGCCAACGAATTGGCTCGGCGGTGGCTGGAAAGCTACGAGGCACCGCACCTCGATCCCGCAATCGACGAGGCGCTGATCGACTTCATCACTCAAAAAAAGAACTCGATGCCCGACGCCTTCACTTGAAGCGAGCCCGATTCAGGCCGGGCTAAAGTGGCCAACATCATCCACAAGGAAGTCTGGCGGAGCGCTTTCTCCGACTCGGATAAGGGATGATGTTGGGGGTTGGTTCTCACAAGGGCTAACCCTCTCCTCAGTGATGTGAACGACGTTCGTCGAGATGCCTAGGATGCCCAGCCACGTTATTCCGCTAGAGGAGATTGCTACGTCGCTGGCAGTCAACGGACTGATCCTGCGCGGCGGCTTCGCCTTTCGTGAATACGAGGTTACACCTGTGTCTCTCTCCGGCAGACCGTCGCAATCCGTTCTTCTTGTTGGCCAGGCGGGGGATGCGCCATGGCTTCACTTCCGCAAGTGGCGCGAAGGTCAGGTTGGTGAGATCAACAACCCGCTCGATACCTGGTCCCGTGAGGTCATCGGCGGAGTAGCCGAACGGTTCGGTGCTAGGGCCGTGTCACCATCCGACAAACCTCATATGCCTTTTCAGCAATGGGCTATGCGGGCCGAGGGTCTAAAGCCGTCGCCGCTCGGTATCCTGATGCATCCCGAATACGGGCTATGGCACGCGTATCGCGGTGCGCTGCTGTTCGATGTCGCGATAGCGTTTCCTGAAACCGCGGCCCCGATCCATCTATGCGACGAATGCGTCGGAAAACCCTGCCTGAACGCGTGCCCAGTGGGCGCGCATTCGCAAATAGGATTCGACTACGCCGCTTGCCTTGATCATGTGCGATCAGCCCACGGACGCGCCTGCATGGAGCTTGGCTGCTTTAATCGCAACGCATGTCCATATGGCATGGCTTATCGCTATTCCGCCGACGTCCAGGCATTTCATATTGAGGCATTTGCCCGCGCCTAGCAGAGGCTCTCGCACGGAATCCCGTCATTGTCCCGGTCCAGTCTGCCACCCCACGAGCAATTGGAGAGGTACCACTGGGCCTCCTCGCATGACTGGATTTGCGAGCAAGTGCGCCTGGGCTGGCAGCTCCAGCTTTGCGCGAGGGTCATTGCGTTGACCGGTTTCGGTTGGACCGCACGCTCGTGACTGGGCGCAACCGCGCCGACGGCCAACGCAAATATGAATGAAATCATGGTGATGAGACGCATCAAGTCCTACTGATGGGCGACCGCAAAGGGCCAATGCTTTGACAGTATACACAGCCAGGGAGGGCATCCACTCATGAGAAGCGCGTATAAGTTGTATTAGGCTTCTATTGAGGTGAATTGATCGGCGACCGGAAAATTTCGCTGATGGGGCGTTTGCAGCAGCGGGTTGGTGTATAGTTTCGCGGCTGGTTTCGCTGCAGGAGACAGTTCCGTGTCGTCACGTGTGATCGAGATCAGGACCTCACACGCAAGGGCCGAACGCCACTGGAAGCGATCGACGATGTTTTTTGCGGAGGCGTTCCTTGAACACGGGTGAGGCAGAGGATGGCAGGGCGGAAGATCCGTTCGATTTGAACCGTTTTGTCGTGGCTCAGGCGCGCGTTATCGAGTCGGTGCGGGCAGAACTCGAACAGGGTCGCAAGCAGAGCCACTGGATGTGGTTCATCTTTCCGCAGTTCACGGGCCTCGGTTTCAGCGCCATGTCGCAGAAATACGCGATTGCCTCCATCACGGAAGCGCGGGCCTATCTGGCTCACCCGGTTCTGGGCGAGCGCTTGCGCCAGTGCGTGGAACTGGTGCTTCAGGTGGAGGGCAGATCCGCCCGCGCGATATTCGGCAGCCCGGACGACATGAAATTCCGCTCGAGCCTCACGCTTTTCGCGACGGCCTGCAGTGAAGAAGTATTCCTGCGATCGCTCGAAAAATACTTTGACGGCCTGCCGGACGAGGCAACGTTACGGCTTCTGAAGCCTGCGGCCATAGATCGCCCTCGGCCCTGAGCCCGGCGACTGCCGGGCTCGCATCAATGTCGCCGACCGCTCAATCTTCCTTGGCCAGGTGCCAGACGCCGCCCTTTCCTTCACCGGCAACGTCGCCGGCGGCCTTGTCGCCAATGAACGTATAGAGCGGCTTGCCTTCATAGGCCCACATCTTGGTTCCGTCGGTGCGATCGACGACGGTCCATTCGCCCATGGCCTTCGCGTCGGCTGCGGCCATCAGCGGGGGCCAGTTCTTGGCGCAATCGTCGTAGCAGTTCGACTTGCCGGCTTCATCCTTGTCGAAGGTGTAGAGCGCCATGCCGTTCGCATCGGCCCAGATCTTCCCGGCCGAACTATCCATAACTTTCGCGGGGTCGGCGGCGAAAGCCGCGCCGCTGGTAATCAACAGTGCGGCAAATCCAATTCCGATGATTTTCATGATTTTGCTCCTCGGTTCGGCGCGCAGAGACGCGGGCCTTGCCTGATCAACGATGATCACGCCGCCAATCTTCCTTGCGCGGCGGGGTGAATGCGCGTCGCACAGAAAAAAGCTTTTCAACGGACCAAGGAAACGTCAAAGCCAGTCGTCTAACCTCATGATGATGGCGATGACGGTGGACGAGCCCGATGTGTCCGATGCCGAATTGATCGGCCGGGCGCGCAACGGTGATGAGGATGCTTTCGGTCAATTGATCGAGAGACACTATGAATTTGTCTATCGCGTCGCTTACCGGTGGTGCGGACGGAAGGCGGACGCCGAAGACGTTGCGCAGGATGTATGCGTGCGGCTCGGCTCGGCCATCGACCTCTACCGCGGAGCAGGGGCCTTCACCACCTGGCTCTATGCGCTGACGCTCAATGCGGCTCGCGATATGATGCGTAAGCATACCCGTGAGGCCGCCAAGACCGAAGCCTATGGCGTGCACGCGCTTATCAACGGACAGGCTGTGCCCGAGTCCGACACCCACGCGGAAGCTTTGTGGGAGGCGGTTCGTCAACTGCCGGACAAGCAACGCGACGCGGTGCTGCTGGTTTACGGCGAGGGGCTCAGCCATTCGGCGGCGTCAGACGTGTTGGCGATCTCGGAGGCCACGGTCTCGTGGCACATCCATGAAGCGAAGAAGCGGCTCAAGGTGCTGATGCGCCTTGCCAGGGAAGGTTGACGATGGTCGACGACAACAAACTTGAAAACCTGCGCCGCATTTCGGCGCCGAAGCCCGACGTGGACGCCAAGGCGCGGGCGATGAAAGCGGGCATTGCGGCGTTCCAGGCAAGCCGGGCGAAGAAAACAATTTCCACAGTTACCCAAGGAAGTGCTGAACCGCTTCGTCTCATCGACAGAGCAATCAAGCTTTGGAGTGGGATGATGCAAAAGAAGCTCTACGCAACGCCAGCGCTGGCGACCATGCTGGCACTGCCGATCGCAGGATATACGACCTATTACCTGCTCAATGCGTCGCCGTTCGACTTCGGCGCCGGCCGACAAGTGGCCGGTGGACCGGCGGGCGACAGGAAGGATGTGACCACTCCGTCCGCTCTGCAGCGTGCGGAGAAAAAGGCGGAGCGCGATGAGGTCCTGCGCGATGCGTCGAGCAACGCACCCGCGCAGCCAGCCAAGCCGAAGACAGAGGCGGGTTCGTCCGCCTCGGCGAATGTCGCCGTGGGCGGCGCACACGTTCGAGGCAAAACGGGTATCCTCGCTGCAGAACCTGCTCCGGCTCCGACCACCGGGTTTGAGGCGGCGGACGCAGCAGCCGGGCCGGCCGGCAAGGGTAGGCAGGTCGACTTGCTGGCTGGAGGACGGGTGGATCAGTCTGCGGCAGGCGCGGATTCAAGGCTCATGGCTCCAAGCGTCGCCACGCCGCCGGCCGATTTCCCAACGATCCAGGAGACGAACCGCGATCGGGTCCAGGATTTCGAGACCAATCCAGTGCATTCGGTCAAGACCGATCCCGTTTCCACCTTTTCGATCGATGTGGACACCGCGTCCTATTCGTTCGTTCGCGGTTCGCTGAAGCAGGGGATGCTGCCCGATCCGGAAACGGTGCGCGTGGAGGAAATGGTCAACTACTTCCCTTATGACTGGAAGGGGCCTGACAGCTCCGCCGTTCCGTTCAACTCAACCGTGACCGTGATGCCGACGCCATGGAACCAGAACACCCAGCTCATGCATGTCGCGATCAAGGGGTACGACGTCATCCCGACGGAAAAGCCGAAAGCGAACCTCGTCTTCCTGATTGATGTCTCTGGCTCGATGGACGAGGCCGACAAGCTGCCGCTGCTTCGATCCGCCTTTCGCCTGCTCGTCGGCACGCTGCAGCCGAACGATACGGTTTCCATCGTCACCTATGCCGGCGATGCTGGCACCGTGCTTGAGCCGACCAAAGTTTCGGAACGCGACAAAATCCTCACCGCCATCGACACGCTGACGCCCGGCGGCTCCACCGCCGGCGAGGCCGGCATCAACGAGGCTTATCGCCTTGCAGAGAAGTCTTTCGTCAAGGATGGCATCAACCGCGTAATGCTGGCGACCGATGGCGACTTCAACGTCGGCCAGACCGATGACGAGCAATTGAAGCGTCTGATCGAAGACAAGCGCAAGTCGGGTGTGTTCCTGTCGGTGTTCGGCTTTGGACGTGGCAACCTCAACGACCAGATGATGCAGACCATCGCCCAGAACGGCAATGGTACAGCCGCCTACATCGATACGCTTCAGGAGGCGGAAAAGGTACTGGTTCAAGATGCGTCGTCTACAATCTTCCCCATCGCCAAGGACGTGAAGATCCAGGTAGAATTCAATCCGGCGAAGGTCGCTGAATACCGGCTTGTCGGCTACGAGACCCGTGCGCTGAAGCGGGAGGACTTCAACAACGACCGCGTCGATGCGGGCGAGATCGGCTCAGGCCACTCGGTAACGGCGATATACGAGATAACGCCGGTCGGCAGCCCGGCGGCCACCGTTGACGCATTGCGCTACGGCGAAGCCTCTACCAACAACAGCGGCATCTCCAACGCGGGCGAGTACGCCTTCGTCAAGATCCGCTACAAGGCTCCGGACGGTGACGTTTCCAAGCTGATTACCACGCCGGTCACCGATGCCAACGAAGTGCAATCCTTCGACGCCGCCAGCGCCGACCAGCGATTCTCTGTCGCCGTCGCCGCGTTTGGCCAGAAGCTGCGCGACACAGACCAGACCGCCAATTTCGGCTTCGACAAGATTGCGGCGATCGCCACTGCCGCGCGCGGCGCCGATCCTTTCGGATACAGGTCGGAATTCCTTTCGCTCGTGCGCCTTGCCTCGGCGCTGGAGGACGGGAGGCGATAGACCGCAGAGAGCCACACACCGCTGGAATCTGGCTTTCCGCGGGGTGAAGCGAGGCCGGAGGATAGCTTCTCCGCCGGCCTTTTCAAGCCGCGAAAATGCATTCTCCATCCAATTCCATCCTTGCAAAAGATATATCTTTGCATAGATATGTCGCGTGAAAGATATATCGAAAGGAAAAACCGAGATGTTTCATCGTTTTCGCAAATCCCACTCCCATTGCGGCGATTGGTCGATGGCGGCGGGCGGCGGTGGACCATTCAGCGGCCGGCTGGGCCGGGGTGGCCCGTTTGGGCGGCATCGCGGCGGGCCGTTTGGCGGCCGCGGGCCACGGATGTTCGATCCGGGCGCGTTGCGTTTGGTCGTGCTCGGCCTGATCGCCGAGGAACCGCGTCACGGTTACGACATCATCAAGGCGCTGGAAGCCAAATTCCAGGGCGCCTACAGCCCGAGCCCCGGCGCGATCTATCCGATGCTGCAGATGCTCGAAGAGGCTGACCTCGTCGCCTCGCAAGCCAACGGCAACAAGCGGCTCTATTCGATAACCGAGCAGGGCAAGGCCTATCTGGACGAGCATGCGGACGAACTTGCCCGCATCAACGCGCAGATCGACGAGGCGTCCGTTGAGGCAGGGGGCGTATCGCTTGGCGACGAAATACGCGCGCTGCGCTGGACAGTGTTCGCCTTGGTTCGGCGCGGCAGGCTCGACGCCGCGCAGGCGAAGAAGGCCGCTGATATCCTCAAAAAAGCCCGGCAGGATCTGGAGGATTTGTAATCAGCCTCGACTTGGTCAGTTAATCACCATGATTAACCTGACCAAGAGGGCTCTGTGATGGAAACGAAGGTTATCACGGCGCATGTACCGTTGCCGCTTGCCGAGAAGTCGACGACATGGCGGCGCGGCTCGAACGGCCACGCGGCTGGATCATCAAGCAGGAATTGTCTGCATGGGTGGATTTGGAGGAGGAGCGACATCGAATGACTTTGGAGGGGCTGGCCGATGTCGATGCGGGTCGCGTGGTAGACCACGAACTGGTCAAGGCCTGGGCGGAAAGTCTAGATACAGACAATGCCCTGCCGTTGCCGCGCGCTAGGTGATGCAATTGCAATGGAGTGACGCCGCCCTTGGCGACATTGGGCGGCTGCGAGATTTCTTGGCTATCGTCAACCCCCGCGCCGCGGGTAAAATGGTTCAATCCCTGACTGCGGCACCAGAAAAATTGATGCCGTATCCGCGTCTTGGCCAGCGGCTGGAAGGCTTTGAGGAGCGTGAAGTCCGGCGCATCTTCGTTGGCGACTATGAAATGCGTTACACGAAGTATGCAGGATACAGTGCTAATAACCCGCCTATGGCACACGCGCGAAGATCGATAGCCTAACGTGATCTTCCGCTTGCGATCATGTGCCGTTCGGCCTAAGTCACCGGCGACCCGGAGACTTTCATGGCTGGCATTTCGCAACACGGCAAGGCCTTCATCCTGCCGAGGGACAAGGCTCATCTGCTCATTATCGAGGCCCGCTACCATGACGCGATCTCGGACGCTTTGCTTGATGGCGCGACAAATGCGCTCGACGTAGCGGGCGCTACCTATGACATTGTAACCGTCCCGGGTGCGCTGGAAATTCCCGCAGTCATCTCCTTCGCTCTGGATGGAGCCGAAGAAGATGGCACGCCGTATGATGGCTTTGTCGCGCTCGGCGTTATCATCCGCGGCGACACCTATCATTTTGATGTGGTGGCGAATGAGTCCTCGCGCGGCCTAACGGATCTGTCGGTCGAAGAATCGCTTGCCATAGGCAACGGCATCCTCACAACAGAGAACGAAGAGCAGGCCTGGGTGCGTGCACGCCGCAACGAGGGCGACAAGGGCGGCTTTGCAGCGCGCGCCGCCCTCACGATGATCGCACTCAAAGAACGGTTCGGAGTGCGCTGACCGTGTCAAAATCGACTGAAACCAACTCGCAACCCGTGCGCCAGGCCAACAAGCGTGGCGCAGCCAGGCTGGCGGCCGTTCAGGCCCTGTATCAGATGGATGTGGCCGGCGCCGGCTTGCTGGAGATCGCCGCCGAATACGAAGCATTCCGTCTCGGCAAGGAGGTCGATGGCGCCACCTACCGCGAGGCAGATGCGCAATGGTTCCGGGCAATTCTCTCCGGCGTCGTTGAAAATCAGAAGACCGTCGATCCCGTTATTCGCCAGGCGCTAACGGAGGATTGGCCGCTGTCGCGGCTTGATTCGACCTTGCGCGCAATCCTGCGCGCCGGGGTTTACGAACTCATGGAGCGTAAGGACGTTCCGGTGGCCGTCATCGTCTCCGAGTATGTCGACATCGCCAAGGCATTCTACGAGGACGAAGAGCCGAAGTTGGTCAACGCCGTGCTCGACCGTGTTGCCCGCCGCCTGCGCGGCGAGGGTCGGGGGCGCGACGCATTGTGAGTGACGCCGCCAGGGAGAAACAGGCAAGGCGCACTGCGCTGATCCTTGCAACGTCCCAGGCTGTCATCGGATCGGCCGCACCGATTGCGATTTCAGTCGGGGGACTGGCGGGCTACTATCTCCTTGGCGCAGACAAGTCGCTGGCGACCGCGCCGATCACCGGGTTCAATGTCGGTGTCGCCCTTGGCGCATTGCCGGCGGCAGCGTTGATCAAGGCGCTTGGCCAACGGGCCGGCTTCCAGCTTGGCACCGTTGTCACCGCTGTCGGCGGTTTGTCGGCGACGCTCGCCCTGTTCCGGGGTTCGTTCTGGTTGTTTGCGGCAGCGCTCGTGGTTATCGGGCTCGGAGGCGCCTTCGTGCAGCAATTCCGCTTCGCTGCCGCCGATAGCGCACCGCCGGAATTCAAGGCGCGCGCAATTTCCTTTGTGCTCGCGGGCGGCATCCTTACCGCGGTTCTCGGACCGCAGATCGTGATCTTCACACGGGAAATGTTCGCACCGGTGATGTTTGCCGGATCATTCGCATCGATCCTTGTGCTGGCGGCCGTTGGCGCGATCCTCCTGTCGTTCCTGCGTGTCGGCAGCCAGACCTCAGCGAAAGCCGCGGACAGCGAGGAGCCACCACGCTCGCTCTTGATAATCGCCAGTCAACCGCGTTTTATTGTCGGTTTGGGCTGCGCCGTCGGCTCGTATGCGCTGATGAGCTTCGTCATGACCGGTGCTCCGCTGGCCATGGTGGGCTGCGGCTTCTCGCCGGATGATGCCACCCTCGGCATATCCTGGCACATCATGGCCATGTTCGGCCCCAGCTTTTTCACCGGGCACCTGATTCATCGGTTTGGGGTGGAGCGCATCGTCGCTTGCGGGCTGCTCCTTCTGGTTGGATGCGGTATCGTTGCGCTCTCAGGTCTCGCGCTGTGGAATTTCTGGTCGGCGTTGGTCCTGCTTGGACTCGGCTGGAATTTTGCCTTCATTGGCGCAACGGCAATGGTGGTGGGGACTTACCGTCCCGCCGAGAAGGGCAAGGTGCAGGGCCTGCACGATCTGATCCTGTTCAGCTCGGTTGCCTTTGCCTCGTTGATGTCGGGCGCGGTTTACAACAATTGGGGTTGGGAGATGCTTAACTGGATGATATTCCCCGTAACGATCCTTTGCCTTACAGCGTTGGCCGCCCTAGCCCTAGGGATCAAGCAGGGGGCGATCGCCCGCTAGTACACTTGAGAGGCGATGTTCAAATTGTCTCGGCTAAATCGATTAGCGTTGAATCCCGGCTTATAAGCGGAACAAAACCTTGACGGTAGGAGCCGACTTTCGCATACACCGCTGCGAAATGTCGGAACTTGCCTAGCAGCCAGCAGTCACGTCTCAACGGTCCGGGGAGGGGTTTCCGGGCCAGCCATCAGGGAAAAAGTTACAAATGACCATGCTTTATGTCGTCATTGCCTGTGGCGTGCTCTCAGTCCTCTATGCCGTTTGGGCAACGCAGTCGGTCCTCGCGTCCGACCAGGGCAATGCACGCATGCAGGAAATCGCCGGTGCCATCCGCGAGGGTGCGCAGGCCTATCTCGCCCGCCAATACACGACGATTGCGGTCGTCGGCGTCGTGGTGTTCTTGTTGGCCTGGTGGCTTTTGTCGGCGAGCGCGGCAATTGGCTTCCTGATTGGCGCAGTGTTGTCCGGAGCTGCCGGCTTTATCGGAATGCACGTATCGGTACGCGCAAATGTCCGTACGGCGCAGGCCGCATCCAACAGCCTGGCGGCTGGTTTGGATATCGCCTTCAAGTCGGGCGCAATCACCGGCATGCTGGTGGCTGGCCTGGCCCTGCTCGGCGTGTCGGTCTACTATTGGATTCTCGTCGGTCCGATGGGCTACGCCATTGTCGACAACCGGCTGCCGCGTGAGGTTGTCGATTCGCTGGTCGCCCTGGGTTTCGGCGCTTCGTTGATCTCCATCTTCGCCCGCCTCGGCGGCGGCATCTTCACCAAGGGCGCGGACGTCGGCGGCGACCTGGTAGGTAAGGTGGAGGCAGGTATCCCGGAGGACGATCCGCGCAACCCGGCAACCATTGCAGACAACGTGGGCGATAATGTCGGTGACTGCGCCGGCATGGCCGCTGACCTCTTCGAGACCTATGCCGTGACCGTCGTCGCCACAATGGTCCTTGGCGCCATCTTTTTTGCCGGCAATGCTGCCCTTTCTAGCGTGCTGCTCTATCCGCTGATGATCTGCGGGACCTGCATTGTCACCTCGATCGTCGGCACCTTCTTCGTAAAGCTTGGCGCCAACGGTTCGATCATGGGCGCTCTGTACAAGGGTCTTATTGTCACCGGCCTGCTGTCGATCCTCGGACTTGGCATTGCAACAACGCTGACCATTGGCTGGGATGTGGTCGGCACCGCCAACGGCATGTCGATCACCGGCCTGAACCTGTTCATCTGCGGCCTGATCGGACTTGTGGTGACGGCCCTGATCGTGGTGATCACCGAATACTACACCGGCACGGGGAAGCGCCCGGTGGTCTCGATCGCCCAGGCGTCCGTGACCGGCCACGGCACCAACGTTATCCAAGGCCTGGCGGTCTCGTTGGAATCCACGGCACTGCCGGCGCTCGTGATCGTTGGTGGGATCATCTCTACCTTCCAGCTTGCGGGTCTTTTCGGTACGGCGATTGCCGTTACCACCATGCTTGGACTCGCGGGGATGATCGTTGCACTCGACGCCTTCGGCCCCGTCACGGACAATGCTGGCGGTATCGCCGAAATGGCCGGACTGCCGAAGGAAGTGCGCCAGTCCACCGACGCGCTGGATGCGGTCGGCAACACCACCAAGGCGGTCACAAAGGGCTATGCGATCGGCTCAGCCGGTCTCGGCGCATTGGTGCTGTTTGCGGCCTACAGTTACGATCTTCAGTATTTTGCAGCGAACCCGACCCAGTTCCCGTACTTCGCGGATATCGGTACCGTGTCGTTCGACCTGTCCAACCCGTATGTCGTCGCCGGCCTAATCTTTGGCGGCCTCATCCCTTACCTCTTCGGTGGCATCGCCATGACCGCGGTCGGCCGTGCTGCGGGCTCGATCGTCGAGGAAGTTCGCCGGCAGTTTCGCGAGGATCCGGGCATCATGAAGGGCACCTCCAAGCCCGACTACGCCCGCGCTGTCGACCTTCTGACCAAAGCGGCGATCAAGGAGATGATCATCCCGTCGCTGCTGCCCGTGCTGGCCCCGCTCGTTGTTTACTTTGGCGTGCTGCTGATCTCCGGCTCCAAGGCTTCCGCCTTTGCGGCGCTTGGCGCCTCGTTGCTCGGCGTTATCGTCAACGGTCTGTTTGTGGCGATCTCAATGACTTCCGGCGGCGGTGCATGGGACAACGCGAAGAAGAGCTTCGAGGATGGGTTTGTCGACAAGGACGGCACCAAACACCTCAAGGGTTCCGAGGCCCACAAGGCGTCGGTTACCGGCGACACGGTTGGCGACCCCTACAAGGATACCGCCGGTCCTGCCGTCAACCCAGCGATCAAGATCACCAACATCGTCGCGCTGCTTCTGCTGGCGGTGCTGGCGCACGGCGCATGAGCTGACCAACACGAACCGAAAAGGCCCGCGAGAGCGATCTCGCGGGCCTTTTCTTTTAATCGCTCGATTTGCGCCAAAAACCGATTGTCAGGCAAAACGACGATGAAGTTTCTTGCCATTGTAGCCCCTCGACACGCTGGCCAATGGAAGAATACCATGCACCCATGGTCGCCGATGGCGGTCAATCGAACGGTAAAAGACTACAACGGGAGCTAGCCATGGGCCTTCGTATCAACGACATCGCGCCGGATTTTACCGCCGACACAACCCAAGGACAGATCGGGTTCCATGAATGGATCGGTGACGGCTGGGCGGTACTGTTCAGTCACCCCAAGAACTTCACACCAGTCTGCACGACCGAGCTTGGAACGATGGCGGGCCTGGAGGAGGAATTCAAGAAACGCAATGTGAAGATCATAGGCATCTCGGTCGATCCGGTCGATAGCCACGCGAAGTGGAAGGACGATATTAAGACGGCGACCGGGCAATCAGTGAGCTACCCACTGATCGGCGACAAGGACCTGAAAGTCGCACAACTCTACGATATGCTGCCGGCGGAGGCCGGCAATTCGTCTGAGGGACGGACGCCGGCGGACAACGCCACCGTGCGCTCGGTGTTCGTCGTTGGCCCCGATAAGAAGATCAAGTTGATCCTTACCTATCCGATGACTACGGGCCGCAACTTCGACGAAATCTTGCGGGCTGTCGATTTCATGCAGCTTACCGCCAAGCATCAGGTTGCGACGCCGGCTAACTGGAAGCAGGGCGAGGATGTCATCATCACCGCCGCAGTTTCAAACGATGACGCGGTCAAGCGTTTTGGAGCGTACGAAACGATCCTGCCGTATTTGCGCAAGACCAAGCAGCCATCGGCCTGACCTGTTTTGAATTGCCTGCGCCGGGGTGCGCTTTGCCCGGCTTGATTGTCGTGTCGCGCCACCGCATCCTCTGCATGTTGCTGTGGGTAGCGGGGGTAAATCGTGGCGACTTCGGGCAGGCCTTGGGTAACTGGCTTCTATGACAAGCCGAGCGGGTCTATCCAATACGTTGTGGCGGACGAAGCGACGCGGCGCTGTGCCATCATCGATCCCGTCCTCGATTTCGACGAGAAATCAGGCGCCACGTCGACTGCCAATGCCGATGCAATTCTCGACTTCGTTGCGAGGGAGAGATTTGATGTTGAGTGGATTCTTGATACGCACCCGCACGCCGACCATTTGTCCGCGGCTCACTATTTGAAAGGCCGAACCGGCGCTTGGACGGCAATCGGCGCGAAAATCACGGAGGTACAGCAACTCTGGAAGGTGATTTACAACTGGCCGGAATTTCCGGCTGACGGTTCGCAGTGGGACCGGTTGTTTGCGGATGGCGAGACGTTTTCCATCGGCAGCATATCCGGATCGGTGATGCATTCGCCGGGCCACACGCTTGCATCGGTGACTTATCTTGCGGGAGATGCGGCCTTCATACACGATACGATGTTCATGCCGGACAGCGGCACGGCGCGGACCGATTTTCCGGGTGGCAGCGCAGCGCGGCTTTGGCGTTCGATCCAGAACATTCTGGCCCTGCCCGAAACGACACGGCTCTTTACCGGCCATGACTACCAGCCGGGCGGGCGCGAAGCCCGGTGGGAGGCGACGGTGGCCATGCAGAAGAGCGGTAATACCCACGTCTCTGCCTGCAAGACCGAAGAAGATTTCGTGGCGCTGCGCGAGGCGCGCGACAAGACCCTACCCATGCCACGACTCATCCTGCACGCGCTTCAGGTGAACATGAATGGCGGACGCCTGCCCGAGCCCGAAGCCAATGGCCGCCGCTACCTCAAAATCCCGCTCAACTCCCTGTAGCCCGCAAGTCCCGGTGTTGCTATTGGCCGCCGGGTAGCGAGCTGGGCCGCGCCGAAGCGCCGGCCAGGATCTGTCCGATGAAGTTCTGGTCCTTGCCTGCTGTCGGCGTCGTGCGGGAGATGAAGTCGAAGACTTTGCCATCCTGAATGCCGTAGTTGGCGATATTGGTCACGCGGCCGTCCTCGCCGAAATAGACAGCGAGTACGCGCTGCTCAACCAGCTTCGGCTTGGCGAAAGCGACTGGCCGGTAGCGCTTTTGCGAGATGTAGTAGAACACCTCATTGTCGAAGGTTGCGGTGGTAGACGGGCTGCCAAGTGCCAGGAGCACCTGCTCACGGCTGGAGCCGACGGGCACAGAATCGATCTGCTGCTGGTCTATGACGTAGCCCTGCGTCAGCGTTTCGCCTGGTGAGAGCCCGAAACCGGGCTGGGAGTTACATGCCGAGACCGCTGCTAGCGCGGTGAGAATACTTGCGATTTTCACGTCGCGTGAGATTAGCGCGTTCCTGAACTTCATCGGCCTCACACAACTCCATCTTGCTATGCACGCTCCCGGCCAAGCCTTGCGCGACAACGCAAATCCGGTAAACCAGCTTCGTCGCCGATGCAACAAAGACGCTGCTACTATGGCTGGCGCCTGGGAGTATTGAACATGTTTCAGCGTCTATTCGGCAGGGAGAAGTCCCAAAACCGCCAGATTGTCGATGCGCTCTATGGGAAGATCGTGGCGGCGGCGCGGCAGGAGGTGTTTTTTTCCGAGTGGAGCGTGCCGGATATCGCGCTTGGCCGCTTCGAGATGATTTCGTTGCATATGTTCCTGTTTCAGCATCGGCTGCGTCGTGAAACAGGCGTGGCGCGCGAGATCGCGCAGGAAATCATCGACGACTTCTTTACCGAGGTCGATCATTCGCTGCGCGAACTCGGCATCGGCGATGCGGGCGTTCCGAAACGAATGAGGAAGCTGGCTCGGATGTTCTATGGCCGCACCGTCTCGTATGGCGCTGCACTCGAAGCCAGAGACATCAATGAGCTCCAACTCGCGCTGGCCCGCAACATACGGCCGGATGTCGCCGCCTGGCCGTACGCGGCTGATCTTGCGAGCTACGTGGTCGCAACTTACGAAGCGCTGGGTCGGCAGCGCGTCGAAGACATCTGCGCTGGTTTGATCGAATTTGCGCCGCCAAGAGCTGATTGAACGACGGATAGCCTGATGAAGCAGAATACCAGTCCTATTAGTTTCAAAGTGAACGTCGCACGCCTTCCCAAGAAGGGCATGCCGGTCGTAATCGAAGCGTCCGAAGCCGAGCGCGCTGAACTCGCGAGGGCGCACCATCTTGTTGCGGTCGACACGTTTCGGGCGGAACTGACTGTTTTGGCATGGAAGCGTAACGGAGTAAGCGTCCAGGGCAGCGTTGTGGCCGATATTATACAGTCTTGCGTGGTGACATTGGAGCCGTTGGCGGCCACCGTCGATGAGGCGGTCGCGGCCGTGTTCCTGCCCGAAGACTCCAAGCTGGGCCGCGAATCGTTCGATGTCGGCGGCGAGATCATGATTGATCTCGATGGCCCGGACAGTCCGGAGATATTTTCCGGTGATTCTATTGATGTGGGTGCGCTGGCGGAGGAGTTCTTTGGATTGGGCATCGATCCTTATCCTCGCAGGGAAGACGCAGGCCCAGCAACCACGCGGGGCCTCGAACAACCTGAGGAAAAGGGCGCCCTGCAACAAAACATGCGCAAACTCTTTCCGGAATCCTGAGTTGGTCGTCGGCGCAACCGGAATGGCGTTGTGCGGTGGCATAAAATCGCTATTTTCCCCGGGCGCCCGCCAGGGTGATTTGTGAGGAAGCGAAAGCCGCGTGATAAAAATCTCCATTGATGCCATGGGCGGCGATCACGGGCCGTCGGTGGTCATACCGGCGCTGGCAAGGGTAGCCAAGCGGCGGCCGGATGTGAACTTCGTCGTGTTTGGGCGTGCGGAAGCCGTGCGCCCCGAACTCGACAAGTTTCCGGTCCTCTCCAATGTTACCCAGTTCGTCCATTGCGACGTCGCAGTGCGGATGGACGACAAGCCGAGCCAGGCTTTGCGCCATGGTCGGTGGAAATCGTCGATGTGGCGGGCGATCGAGGCGGTGAAGACCGGCGATGCGGAAGCGTGCGTCTCCGCGGGCAATACCGGCGCGCTGATGGCGATGTCGAAATTCTGCCTGCGCACCATGGCGAACATCGATCGCCCGGCGATCGCGGCGCTTTGGCCCAATATGCGCGGCGAAAGCGTCGTACTGGACGTCGGCGCGACGATTGGAGCGGATTCGCACCAATTGGTGGATTTCAGTATTCTGGGCACGGCGATGGCTCGGGCCATTTTCGGCATCGAGCGGCCGTCGGTCGGCCTCCTCAATGTCGGTGTCGAGGAAATCAAGGGCCAGGAAGAAGTCAAGGACGCCGGCAGGCTGCTGCGCGACGCGAACATGTCGTCCATGACATATCATGGCTTCGTCGAGGGTGACGACATCGGCAAGGGTACCGTCGATGTCGTGGTTACCGAGGGCTTCGCCGGAAACATAGCTCTGAAAACCGCGGAAGGAACGGCCCGCCAGATCGGCAGCTACCTCCGCGAGGCGATGAACCGCACCTGGATGGCCAGGATAGGCTATTTCTTCGCCAGGAGCGCATTCGACCGGCTTCGTGAGAAGATGGACGTTCGCAGGTCAAACGGCGGTGTATTTCTTGGCCTCAACGGTATAGTCGTAAAGAGCCACGGCGGCGCAGATGATGAAGGTTTTGCGGCGGCGATCGAACTCGCATACGACATGATCCGCAACCGCTTGCTTGACCGGATCGAAGCAGATCTCGACCTCTTCCACGCGCGGCATCCCTATTCCACTCCGCGTGGCGCCCCCGAGGCGGAAGAAGCGAATTGACAGGGTAGACAATGATCAGATCTGTCATACGCGGGGTCGGCTCAGCTCTCCCGCGGCATATCATGAAGAATGCCGATTTCGAGAGCAAACTCGAAACCTCCGACGAGTGGATTGTGCAGCGCACCGGCATTCGGCAGCGCCACATCGCGTCAGACGACGAGACCACTGCATCTCTTGCCGAGGCGGCTGCGCGCGCCGCCTTGGCAAACGCGGGGATGAAGCCCGCGGACATCGATCTCATCGTCCTCGCTACGTCCACACCGAACAACACATTCCCAGCGACCGCGGTGGAGGTTCAGGACCGCCTCGGCATCCACCACGGGTTTGCTTTCGACTTGCAGGCTGTTTGCACAGGCTTCGTCTATGCCGTTGCTACCGCGGATGCGCACCTCCGGGCGGGGTTGGGCAAGCGTGCGCTGGTGATCGGCGCGGAAACATTCTCCCGTATCCTCGACTGGCACGACCGCACCACCTGCGTCCTGTTCGGCGACGGCGCCGGCGCAATCGTTCTCGAGGCACAGGAAGGCGAGGGGAGCATGGCCGACCGTGGCGTGCTGGCCGCGAGCCTCCGTTCCGACGGCGCGCACAAAGGCAAGCTCTATGTCGATGGCGGCCCGTCAACCACGCAGACCATCGGCCATCTGCGCATGGAAGGCCGCGAGGTTTTCAAGCATGCCGTCGGGATGATCACCGACGTGATCGAGGCGACGTTCCGCCAGGCTAACATCACGGCGGCCGATCTGTCCTGGTTCGTGCCGCACCAGGCGAACAAGCGCATCATCGACGCTTCAGCAAGGAAGCTTGGAATTCCCGAGGAGAAGGTTGTGATAACGGTCGACCTTCACGGGAACACTTCCGCGGCATCGGTTCCCCTGGCTCTCGATGTCGCCGTGCGCGACGGACGCATCCGTAAGGGCGACCTTGTGCTGCTGGAAGCCATGGGCGGCGGATTTACGTGGGGTGCCGTTCTGCTGCGCTGGTAGCACGCGGGTTTTCTTAGGCTTCGTCGCGCCCGTTTTTGGCGTCGGATGGTCCGACATTTGGCCAACTGTAAAAAAGAGCTGATATTTTCGGCCTTTATTTGACCTCTTCTCAACCGATTTGTCGTCATTTGCACGAACTACCCGGTTCGCTTCTTGACCTCATCTAGGCAATTTTCTAACGTCCAGCAGCCCAAGTTTGGCGCAGGAGGAGGCCGGGAAAGCCATGTCGGGAAAGACACTTACGCGCGCCGATCTGGCTGAAGCCGTCTATAAGAAGGTCGGGCTTTCGCGCACCAAGTCGGCCGAGTTGGTCGAGTCGGTATTGGACGAGATATGCGAAGCGATCGTCCGTGGAGAGACCGTAAAGCTGTCATCCTTCGCTACGTTCCAGGTGCGCGGCAAGAATGAGCGGGTTGGCCGCAATCCCAAGACAGGCGAGGAGGTGCCGATCCTGCCGCGCAGGGTGATGACGTTCAAGGCTTCCAACGTGCTGAAAAACCGCATACTGCGCGCCCATCAGCAAAAGTCCAAAGCCAGTCGCTAACGTGCCGATCGTTCAGGCGGATCACCGCCTCTCGAATTCGGCGGCCTTGAAATCAGTCGCGCAAAGGTTTGAAATACGGTCCGAATCGGAGCATCGTCCCGATGCCTGCGATTGTTACCCGCCTGGCGAATGGTGACCCATGGACAAGAGCCCGGACGCGTTTCGCACGATATCTGAAGTCGCGGAGGATCTGGATCTTCCCCAGCACGTCCTGCGATTCTGGGAGACACGTTTCAATCAGATCAAGCCGATGAAGCGCGGTGGCGGCCGGCGCTACTACAGGCCGCAGGATGTCGAGCTTATCAAGGGCATCCGTCACATGCTCTACGACCAGGGCTACACCATCAAGGGCGTGCAAAAGCTGCTGCGTGACAACGGCAATCAGTTCGTGGTGGCGGTCGGCAGCGGCGACGTCGCGGCGATCGAAGCGATAGCACAGCGAAAGCAGGCGGCTACGGCCATTCCGCTTACGCCCGCTGCGCAGCCATTGCCGCGGAATGGCGATGATGAAATGCTCGTCGGCGAAGCCAAGGCCAAGCCGAGCCGCCGGTTCTTTGGCCTCGGCAAAGCTGACGACGAAGGCCCGGTACAGCCGGACTCGGCGAAGCTGTCGCGGGACAATCGCGCGCTGCTGCAGGAGGCGCTTTTCGATTTACTCGAATGTAAGCGGTTGCTTGATCAGGTCAGATAGCTGGGGTCCCCCGCAATCAATCGCCTTAATGGTCTTTTGTGCTGGCAGCTCGCCCCACGGAGCCAGCCGTGTCTACAGGCAGCAATCTAGATTATCCTTGATCTTCAACCTCGGTGCTCGGCCGATCTTTGCCTTGCGCGATCTCCTCATGCCATTTCCCCGCTGCATCCTGAAACGCGATGCCTTCAGTCGAGCCACCAAGCTGCTGTTCGCTTGCGGCAATCTTCGCCGCCGCAAGGGCGTCGCCATGGGAAGGAAAGGTCTCAGAAAAAACGCCATCGACTTTGTAAGCCCAGCCCCCGTCATGCTCGACTATTTGATAGACAACCTTACTCATTGCTGTGCTCCTCCTTGCGGCTTATCGCAAACGTATTGGCGCATCCCGTCCCGGATAGCTGCACCAGTTGTTTGGTAATTTACTGTAACAAGAAATCCAGGCCCCGCCGATAGTCGATCAGCAAACGAAGAGCCGGAGGCGGGGTTCCGGTTTCATCCATTTTTCTTCGCAACCATCCGCGGCGAAAAAAAGCCCGCCAGGAAACATCCGGGCGGGCTCGATTTCGATTGCGGCTAGGGAGGAGGAAAGCCGCCATCGCTGCTGCCGTTCAAGGGAGGATGAAGAACGTCAGCACAACAAACATATGTCATGCACAGCAATTCGGCAATATCGACAAATGCACAGAGTGTGTGCACCTGTCGCAAACAGAGACTGACGTTATGTCACGTGGGTAAATCGGCAGGCAACTTATTCGCTTGCGCCGGCAACGTCGGTTGGATATGGCTGCAAACGGTCCGGAGTGTAGCGCAGCCCGGTAGCGCACTTGACTGGGGGTCAAGGGGTCGTGGGTTCGAATCCCGCCACTCCGACCATGATTTCAATAGGTTAGCTCTGTCGCGAGGTGGTCTGCAAATCATGAGAACAATCGTAACCGGATGGGCGTAGAAATCCCTTGCAAAATCCCTTGCAGTGGAAAATTTTTGGCATTAAGCCCTTGTTTTAAAATGGAAATTTCAGAACTCGGCCCCCCTGCTGGGGGTCAAGGGGTCGTGGGTTCGAATCCCGCCACTCCGACCAATAAACTCAAAGACTTACCGACTAGAGCATCGGACGTTCATTTGAATCCGTATCCGGCTGCTTCGAGATAGTTTTGGCATTCGGTTTCGGAGTAGAGATCGCAGATGTTGCCGATAGCTCTCCAAAGAGCGCCGATGGACCGTACGGCTAGCTTTCGCAGATGCGCTTTGAGCTTTGCGAAGGCCATTTCGATAGGATTGAGATCGGGACTGTAGGGCGGCAGGAACAACATCCACGCACCGCGAGCCCTGATCGCCTTTTCGGCAGCGGCGCTCTTGTGGGCCGGCAGGTTGTCGAGGATGACGACATCACCGTTTGACAGAGTTGGGGCGAGTTGGGTCTCGACATAGGTATCGAAGATGCGCCGGTTCATCGGCCCGTCGATGACGAAGGGAGCGGTGAGCGCGTTGGCGCGCAGTCCGGCGATGAAGGTCTGCGTCTTCCAGTGTCCGAACGGGGCCTTGGCCTTGAGACGTTGGCCCTTGAGGCAACGCCCGCGCTGGCGCGTCATCTTGGTATTGGTTCCCGTCTCATCCAGGAAGACAAGCCGGTGCGCTTCGAGCCGCATCGCGGGTTGGCGTTTGTTCACCCATTCGCGGCGCTTCTCGGCCACGTCGGGCCGATCTTGCTCTGAGGCCAGCAGTGTTTTTTTTGAAGCGATAGCCTCTGCGTATCAGCCAGCGCGACAGCGAGGCCGGCGCGGCGCTCAGCCCACTGGCTGCCAATAGCTCGGCCGCCAACTCCGGCATGGTGATGTCTTCTTTCGCTGCAACGCGCTCCAGCAGAAAGGCGCTGTGCTCATCCAGCTTGCCGTGTCGACGTCCACCCACAGGCTTTGGTGAGAGGCTTCCGGTCGCGCGCCAGGCCCTCATCAGATTGACC
Organism: uncultured Alphaproteobacteria bacterium; assembly: GCA_963829135.1. GTDB lineage: Bacteria > Pseudomonadota > Alphaproteobacteria > Rhizobiales > Rhizobiaceae > Kumtagia. Next base: position 194,931 of record CAWHHO010000006.1, read on the forward strand.
ACGAAAGACACCGACACCCCAAAATGCGAGGCAGCCGCATGGCGTGAATGACCACCGTCAACAAACCCCACAACACGCTTACGAAGATCGAGTGAATAAGCTTTCGGCATCGCAAATCACCTCCTACAACGAGGGAATCACAAACCATCCATCAAGGGAATCCAGAACAATTTAATTTGAGCGTCCGCCGCTCTAGTAAGCGGCGCGTTCTTAGACGAGTTGGTTCCGGGGCGCCACGAGGGCGTCACCGCAATCCTCTGGCGTGGGGCAAGATCATCTCAAATGGGGCCTCTCATCGAAAGTCTTCTACGACACGCCTCATACTTGGCGCGGTCCGCTTCCGAAACATCGGTCGGGCAGACAAGCGAATTAGGATTGTTCAATCCGGTTGTAGAGGGGCTGGTGCAAGCCGATACGAGGCACGCAAAACTCCCCAGAGCCGCGAGGCTCATATTGATGAATCCCCGGTACAGGCTATTGCGGGCGGTATGCACCGCAATCAATTCAGCCATCGTATTCAACAGAGGCTCGCATTCTGTCAGGTTCACCCCAAAGGTCGATTGCGTTGCAATCCTGCCACCAGGTCCACCATGAACAGACCTATAGATCGCAATAGCAAGCTGTCGCGGTCCCGTGCTGGAGAAATTCCCGCTGCGCTCGCAATTTGGGGCGTTGGATAACGGCGCGGCGGGCGGGGATTGGTGCGAGGATCGTAGCGCGCACGCGCCACCAACTGTTAGCTCGCTGTACACACCGCTTATTCGATCAGCCAATGCTCAAAGTAGTGCTCCACTGCCGCCCCTGCAGCAAAACGATCGGTCGTATCCAAACGCGCGATCTGTGGCGCGCACCACATCCGCGATTCTCCGTTCAGAGACCACACCCGATTTCTGCTATAGCCAGCAGCAGCTCCTCAATCAGAATCATGATTCCCAGCGCTTTGTCCTCTGTGGTGAAGTCGCCATAGCAAATCCTTGCTGCCTGATGAATGAACTCCCAGCGTCGCGTCTCTCCTGACCGACGACCTTGAGCGTCGCGAATATTGGAACCAATCTAACGTTCCTGCCAAGATAACCAGCCACCATTAATGAATTCAACGCAGCAGGCGGCAGTCGCTTTTTTCTATCTGCCCAATCAACGTCAAAGCCTGCTCGTTCCGCCGATCTTAACACATGAGTTACCATATTTCTTTACGGTTCGGCTTTATGCAGTGTCGGAGTCGGGCTTAATGTCATCGGTCAAATCGACCTCGAGCGATGTCGATGTGGATCTGGCGAGTTTGTATTCCAGCCTTTTGCGGAACTGGCTGCGGATTGTCTTGGCCGCTGTTTCAGTCGCGGCCACGGCCTTCGTCCTGGCATCACTTGCAACGCCTAACTACCGGGCCCAAACCCGGGTAACGATCGAGCGGACCGAATACCCAATCTCGCGCCAGGCCGATCCCGAGTCGGGCTACCGGCTGTTCGACCAAGAAAGTATAAAAACCCAGATCGAAATTTTGACGTCGACCGATCTGTTGCAGCAGGTCGCAAATAAGCTCGATCTTGCTGGCTACCCTGAATTCGACGATACCAAGTCACAGTCTTTGATCAGGCGACTTTTGATCGTTACGGGGCTGAAGGGCAACCCTGCGGATATCGCATCTGAGGAACGCGTGCTGGCGAAGATCAGGGAGAAACTCAGGGTTTATCGCAGCGAAGGGTCGCGCACGATCGTTATTGAATTCTCGTCCGAGAGCCCGAAACTTGCGGCTGAGGTCCCTCGATATATCGTACAAACTTATGTGGAGTTTAGCCTCGCGGCAAAGCAGCAACCCGCGATCCAGGGGCTTGAGCCGGAAATGGAGACCCTGACCTCTAGGGTAAAGACTGCCGAGGCGAAGAATGCCGCAGCCGGGCGGTTGGAGACTGACCTTTCGCGCTATCGGGAGGCGCAGTCGCGCGGCACCCATGAGTACCTGCCCGTCGATGCACTGACGATATCGGATTCGGTCGAGCCGCTGGAGCCGTACTTTCCGAAAGTTTGGCCGCTCACCGGAACAGCACTGGCAGCATGGATGCTGCTGACGTCCATAGGCATGCTGCTGCGCGGACTGTTCTCAAGGCGCGCGATGCGGCCCGCGCATGGCGCGTATGTGGAGCCTGTAGAACAGGTCCACATGCCCGTATTCGAGCCGGTTGTGGAGCGGAAGTCCAAACCACAAATCGAGCCGGCCAAGCGGCTGAGTTCGCCGAAGATGCGGAATTAGAGATATCGGCATATGCTGCGGCCGAAATGCTGATCGCCGGAGGCACCACGCGCGCGCTTTTCATATCGCCGGAAGGTGATGAGGCCGCAGCGAGTGCCGTCATGATTGCGCGCGATGTTGCAGACGCAGGACTGCGGGTCCTTTTGGTCGATCTCACCACCGCCGGCGCAGCCACGACGCCAATGCTGGACGGCGCAAGCCTCCCAGGAATAAACGACCTGCTTGCTGGAACGGCAAGGTTTACCGATGTGATACACGCCGATCACTATTCCGATTGCCACGTAATACCGGTCGGCAATGCGGATCGGCACAAGGCCATGCGTGCTGATGAACGCCTGCCAATTATCATGAACACCCTGAACGCCGCGTATGATGTGGTGATCGTGGAGTGTGACCCGGCAGGCGCGGACAACATCCGCCGGCTTGTGTCCGAAGGTAGCGAAGTGCTCGTCAGTGTCATCGCGCCGGATGAAACTGCGTTGGCGGCTCGCGAAGATCTGGCCGGAGGTTACGAAGGATTGACCCCGGTGACCCGGGCCGACTACGCGCCCTATCCGGATCGCAATGCGGCGTGAGACAGCTGCCGAATTAGCCCTCTTCACGTGCTCCCGGCGAATTTGACAGGACGATGGTGACGGTCCGCACGTCAGGACGGGTTCTGCGGACGACCCATCATCCACTTGATGATGCCCATGGCCGGCAAGACCCAAAGCAATCCGCTAACGAGGAAGAAGAGCAACCGCATCGCTGTGCTGGCTTCAGCTAACTGTGACACCGCGAAAACCATGGCTGCAATCGCGTAGACGATGACCAGCGCCACCAGCAGGATCATCCCGATAAATTTCTTCAAGCGGATGGGCATTTCGTCTCCTTGCCGGTTCGATAGTCTCCCCGCGTGCCAGACGCAACCCTCTCCTCGCCCAACAGCGCACGCGACGGCGTGTCGCGTACCGGCGGGTTGCAAGCCTTGCCGCGCAGGTCCATCAATCGCGCCGCCAATGCATGTCGCCTGCAGGTGCGCAGCAGTTTGGGGGAAGGTATGTATGGATCAGGGAATCAAGCATGCGGCGTACCTCACGTAAGAGCGGCGCGTTTCGTTGACGCCCGGTTGTTCCGCCAATGACTGCCATCACCGACATCCAATCCCCAATCGCCCAGCGTGACCGGCTGTTGCGCAATCGCGCGCTGGTGCGCGGTTGGCTCTACATCGTGCTGCTGACGATCTTCGCTGTCGTCGTTGTCGGCGGCGCAACCCGGCTCACTGAGTCGGGATTGTCGATTACCGAATGGAAGCCGATCCATGGCGTTATCCCGCCGCTCAACGACGCTGAGTGGCAGGACGAGTTTGCAAAATACAAGCAGATCCCGCAATTCTCTGCGCTCAACCCGGATATGGACCTGACAGGATTCAAGCGCATCTTTTGGTGGGAGTGGGCGCATCGCCTGTTGGCGCGCTGGGCGGGCGTGATCTTCTACGCTCTGCCCTTCGCATTCTTTTGGCTGACCGGGCGGCTGGAGCGCGGCCTGCCAGCAATGCTGGGCGGTATTTTTCTGCTGGGTGGGCTACAGGGCGCCATTGGCTGGATGATGGTGGCTTCCGGTCTGGTGGGACGAACAAGCGTCAACCCCTATTGGCTTGCTCTGCACCTCACCGTTGCGGCAATAATCTTTACGTCGACCATGGTCGTCGCGCGGGGGCTGGCTCCGCATTCCGGTGCGGCCGCCGGACGATCCACGCAGCGTTTCGCCGGAATCCTGGTACTGCTGGTGTTGGCCCAGATCTATCTCGGCGGCCTCGTTGCTGGGCTCGATGCCGGCCTTAGCTACAACACATGGCCGTTGATGGACGGCAGCGTCATTCCCGGCGACATGTTCGCCATCGATCCGGCTTGGCGCAATCTCTTCGAGAATCCCAAGACCGTGCAGTTCATCCACCGCTGCGGCGCCTATATCCTGCTCGCCGCAGCACTTTGGCACATGATTGCGACGCGCCGCGCAGAACCGGGCACCACCCACGCGCGCCGCGCGCTGGTGCTGTTTCATCTGGTCCTGCTGCAGGCGGCGATCGGCGTCGTCACGCTGCTGACGCAGGTGCATCTCCACGCGGCACTTACCCATCAGGCCATGGCGCTGATTGTGCTCGGCTTCGCTGCTGCGCATTGGCGCGGGACAAAAGGCAGTTTCCCGTTGCCGACGGATGTCGAAGTCAGGAGCTAGCCCTTAGTGCCGAGCATCAGGTCGAGATTTTGCACCGCCGCGCCCGAGGCGCCCTTGCCGAGATTATCGTAGACCGCAAGCAGCACCGCCTGTGCCTTCGCATCATTGGCAAAGACGTAGAGCTTCATCGTATTGGTGCCGTTGTAGCGTTCCGGATCGATCTCCGGCACGCGTTCGGCCTGGGAGTAGGGCGCTACTTCGACATCCCCGCCATGCAGGCCAGCGTAGTGATCGGCGATTGCCGCGTGCAATTCGGCGCCTGTCGGAACACGCTCGAGCATGCCAAGCTGCAATGGCACAGTCGGTGATCATACCTTGCGCGAAATTGCCGACGACCGGCTGCATCAGTGGGTCGCGTGACAGGCCGGCATACTTCTTCAGTTCCGGCACGTGCTTGTGCTTGAAGCTCAGCGCGTAGGGCAGAAATTCCGGCGCGTCTTCGCCCTGCGCTTCATAATCCTCGATCATGGTGCGGCCACCGCCCGAATAGCCGGAAATGCCGTTCATGCTGACGGGCAGTTCTGCCGGCAAGAGGCCGGCTTTGACCAATGGACGCAGCGTTGCGATCGGACCTTGCGGCCAGCACCCCGGATTGGCGACTCGCTTCGAATCGGCGATTGCCCGCGCCTGGTCCTTGTCCATCTCGGCGAAGCCATAGGTCCAGCCATCCGCCACGCGAAAGGCAGTGGAGGCATCGATCACCCGCGTCGTCTCATTGGTGATCAATGAAACGCTCTCCTTCGCTGCGTCGTCCGGCAGGCACAGGATCGCGACATCGGCGGCGTTGAGATAGTCGGCGCGTGCGGCCGGGTCCTTGCGGCGCTCCGCCGGAACGGAGATCACTTCAAGGTCGTTGCGTCCGGCAAGCCGCGTACGGATTTGCAATCCCGTGGTGCCATGTTCGCCATCGATGAAGATTTTCGGTTTCATGCTCGGGTCCGTCCGGATCGCGTAATTTATTAATGACTAGGAAGTGCTTGCGGGATAATCCGCAGGTGCCGTCCTCAGGTGCTTTCGCGAGCCTTTCGCTCGGCAAGCAGCCCGAGGTAATGCTGCGCCACATTCGAGCCGGCGATGGCGGTTATATCGGCATGATCGTAAGGCGGCGCAACCTCGACAATATCGGCGCCGACCATGTCGATTTGCGTCAGCTGTCGCAGCACCGAGAAGATTTTCGCCGACGATGGCCCGCCCGAGACAGGCGTACCGGTGCCCGGCGCGTAGGCCGGATCAAGGCAGTCTATGTCGAAGGTGACATAGGTCTTGTTGCCGCCGGTGCGCTCGACGATCGCGTAGGCAATGTCGGAGGCGCGCATCTCCTCGACATCATAGCCATACAGGATCTTGATTCCGTAGTCCGCCGGAGCATGCGTCCGGATGCCGATCTGGATTGAGCGTTCGGGGTCGATGATGCCTTCCTTTACGGCACGGGTAACGAACGAGCCGTGATCGATCCGCTTGCCGTCGTCGCCCCACGTGTCCTGATGTGCATCGAACTGCACGAGCGCCAGAGGCCCATGGATATCGGCATGCGCCTTCAGCAATGGCCAGGTGATGAAGTGATCGCCGCCGAGCGTCAACAGAAAGGCGCCTGATGATAGCAGTTTCCTGGCCTCCCGCTCGATCGTCGCCGGCGTCTTCTGATGGTTGCCGCTATCAAGCAGGCAATCGCCATAGTCGACCACCGCGAGCTTCTCGAAAATGTCCAGATGGAATGGATATTGCGGATCGCTGTCAAAGATCGCCGAGGCGCGCCGGATCGCTTGCGGCCCAAAGCGCGCTCCGGGGCGGTTGGTCACCGCGGCATCGAACGGTATGCCCCAGACGACGGCGTCGGCACCCTTCACGTTCTTCGTGTAGCGCCGCCGCATGAAGGAGAGCGCACCTGCGTAGGTCGGGTCGCCCGCGCCCCCGGTATTGGAACGCGCGGTGAAGGCGTGATCGATCGACGTCGCCGGCATGCAGGGCTCCTTGCTTCCTGAGCGCGACACATAGCGAAGCGGCACGCAACTTGCCAGTGCGAGCGCTTCGCGCTTGACGCGAAATCGCAACAGCAGCCGCTATGGCTGCGGATTCATCTGGCTGTCATCTACCTTCGTTATTCCGCGGTCACCTGAAGATATCGGGGGATTCGGATGCGTGCTCTCGCGATCTGCGCCGCCATGTTTGCGCTGTTTCTGCCCGGCCTTGCCTATGCCGAGTCCGGCCACATAAGCGAAATTCGCGACCGCCTGGAGCACGCCAATCGCTGGCGGGATCATGTGATGGTCATCGCTCATCGCGGCGGCGGCATGGAGGCTGGGCGAACGAAGTTCCCGGAAAACTCGATCTCCGCGGTACGCCATGCCATCGAGATCGGCGCGGAGATGATCGAGGTCGACATTCAGAAGTCGCGCGACGGCGTCTACGTCGTCTTCCATGACACCTGGCTGGACCGCAGCTCGAACTGCGCAGGGCCGCTCGCAGAGCGCACCGTCGCCGAACTCAAGACGTGCCACCTTGTCGTCGAGGGGACCGGCGCCGCCAGCGACGAAACCATTCCGACCCTGGAAGAAATGCTGACGGTGACCAAGGACCGAATCCTCGTCAACATCGACAACAAGCTTGAGCCCGATGCCCTTCCAGGCATCGTTGCGGTGGCCCGGCGTCTCGGCATCGCCGATCAACTTGTCATCAAGGCCAATCTCTGGAGCCCGGCCCGCGTGTCGGAGATGCAATCCGTCATCGCCGCGGCGGGGCAGGGGGTCCTCTTCATGCCGATCATTGCCGACGATGCCGTGCGCGACCCCGCAATCCTCGAAAAGTTCAGCGGCGCCTTTTCACCGGACGCGGTTGAACTGATCAACTGGCGCGCATCATCCGAGGGCATGACGCGCGACGGAGGGCCGTTGTTTGGGGCGCGGGCGCGTGCCGTCGCGATCCGTGGCGATTGGCACCTGTGGGTGAACACCTACGCGATCGTCAACAAGCAGGGCGGGATGCTGGCCGGCGGCCGCGGCGACGAACTCGCCACCCTCGCCGACATACCCGAGGAAGCCTACGGCTTCTGGGTCGACCGTGGCGTGACCATGATCCAGACTGACGAGCCGACCGCCGCGATCAAGTGGCTCAGCGACAATGGCTACCGCATTCCATACGGCCTGACGAATTGAGAGCACCGGCGCGCTAATTGCTAAAGGCCCAACCGTGAAGGTCTTTCGTGAAGTGGCTTCCTCCCACCCGGCTTCCGCTTCGCTCGGCCGACCCTCTCCCCGCAGGAGGCTGGGTAGGGGCATTGAAAAACCACAAACAAAAAAGCGGGCCAGAAGGCCCGCTTTCGCACTCTCGGAAACCGGAGAGAAAATCAGCGCTTCGAGAACTGGAAGCTGCGGCGGGCCTTGGCCTTGCCGTACTTCTTGCGCTCGACGGTGCGGCTGTCGCGGGTCAGGAAGCCGCCCTTCTTGAGCACGCCGCGCAGTCCCGGCTCATAGTAGGTCAGCGCCTTGGAGATGCCGTGACGAACGGCGCCTGCCTGGCCCGAGAGACCGCCACCGGTGACGGTAGCGACGACGTCGAACTGCCCGCCGCGATTGGTCGCGACGATCGGCTGCTGCAGGATCATCTGCAGAACCGGACGGGCGAAATAGGCAACGAACTCCTTGCCGTTGACGGTAATCTTGCCGCTGCCGGGCTTAACCCAGACGCGAGCGATCGCGTCCTTGCGCTTGCCGGTGGCATAGGCGCGACCCTGCTTGTCGAGCTTCTGCACGTATACGGGGGCGGCGGCCTGCGGAGCAACCGACGTCGTGCCGAGGTCTGCGAGCGAATTCAGCTCAACCATGATCAGGAAACCTTCTTGTTCTTGCTGTTCAGCGCGCCGATGTCGAGCGACACGGGCTGCTGGGCTGCGTGCGGGTGCTCCGTGCCGGCATAGACGCGGAGGTTCTTCATCTGCTGACGACCGAGCGGACCGCGCGGGATCATACGCTCGATGGCCTTCTCGACGACGCGCTCCGGGAAGCGGCCTTCAAGCAGCTGGCGCGCGGTGCGTTCCTTGACGCCGCCCGGGTGGCCGGTGTGCCAGTAGTAGACCTTGTCGGTGAACTTCTTGCCGGTCAGCACGACCTTGTCGGCATTGACGATGATGACGTTGTCGCCGTCATCGACGTGCGGGGTGAAAGTGGGCTTGTGCTTGCCGCGCAGGCGGTTGGCGACGATGGAAGCGAGGCGGCCGACGACGAGACCTTCGGCGTCGATCAGCACCCACTTCTTCACCACTTCCGCGGGCTTCTGCGAAAAGGTTTTCATTGAGTTTCTGCTTTCGTTGGACCTTCGCGAGGAAGGCGTTTCTTGTTGCTTGGTTTGGCGGCAAGCGTGCCCGACGCCAAAAATGAAAAGACGGCCGGTGAGGGCCGCTGTTTCGAGGTGGCTTATAGGGGAGGCGAACAAATGCGTCAACAGATCGATGTGCCGCGCTTCTAGAAAATATATTAGCAAAAACAGATAGTTATTTATAAGGTAATATTTTACCACATCCGCAATGGTTGATGAGCTTGCTTCACTGAGACCAATGACTACCGAGGCGGGCTTGAACGTCCTTGATGAAGGCGCGCACGTGCGTTCTCAATTCCTTCACGCTGTCATCCGCGTACGTCGCGGTGGGGATCTTAAACACCCTGCCGTCAGAAAGGCTGGTCAGTCCATTAAGTGCTTTGAGTGCGGCCGGAGCGTCGGGTGCGTCGGCCTTCCCGCTGAACCGGAAAAAGAGCAGTCCCTCCTCCTTGAGGGCGAACAGGCTCGCCCGGTGTTCACGGCGCTTTTGTTCAAAGTGCTTGGGGTCAATATCATCCTTCTTCAAGGTGCGTAACGCGACCAGCGCAGAGGCGCACACGAGGACTCGCTGCGCCCATTCCAGGAGGTGTCTATCAGCTTCCAGCCGGGTAGCACGCTCGGAAATGTCGTTATTCTGTTTGGCAAGGGAGTTGGCATTGTTAGCGATTATGTTAGCTCTATGGGCAATAAAGACTACTGCGACCGCCGAGACGAGCGCCGCAAGTAGGTTAACTAGCTCAAACACGGTAATAGCTCCCAAGCTCGTATGGCCTCGCTATACACCAGGAATCTTAAAACTCGAGTCTGGTTCTCCCAATTCGCGGAATTTCGGTTATAAGATTTGTTGATCTACTTAGAGCCTACTCTCCCTTTTTGACCATTTCCGTAGGCAAGGTTTCGATTGCGCGGTTGGTGACTGTTTCAGCAAGCTCCACGATCTCAACGGGTTCTGGATCGCTCGAAACCAGCCATTCCTGGAAACTGAACACCGACCACCCGCCAAGGATATTGGGCGCAGTGAGCGGATTGAGCGGAGGCACCGGTCTTGGGGGACGCACCGGGCTGACGGCCCGGACCACGTTGATCGGACGGAGCGGCCTGCCGGAGCTTCGCAGCGGCTCCGAGGGGTTCCAGGCCACCGGCCGTCCATCAACGTCGAAGATATGCGGCCCGACGACCGGTCCGATCCATCTTCCGGAGCGGGCCGACCAGAGGTGCCCGTTGGCTACGAATGCAACGTAGGACATGTCGGCGGCGAAAAGAAATTTCCCCGGCTGCAGCCAGCCGACGAGTTCGCAATCGGGAGAGTAGAGGGGCGTCAGCATGGATGCTCCTGGCAAGCGATGCGGAACCAAGGGCTCCTGTCCTGAGTTGCAACCTTGGCTTCGGAGGGTCGATGGCGCGCCAAGCTACTCCCTCTTCGGTGGTATCGAATAGGTTCCGGTAGCATGAGCGACTGTCTCGCCATCTGCCACAATATCGATATCGAAGACCATCAGGCTTTTGCCAAGTTTCAGAATGCGGCAGTGCCCGTCGATCGGGCCGGCGGGCGCCTTGCGCATGAAATTGATTGTCAGGTTGGTGGTGACGGACAGCGCATCCGGCCCGGCATGCGACAGTACGCAGACATATCCGCCTATATCGGCCAGCGTGAACAGCGAAGGTCCCGATACGGTGCCGCCGGGCCGCAAATGCCGCTCGCTCGGCATTGAGCCGCACCGTGCATCCCCCCGGGAAAATGTCGATTGCCTCGTAGTATGCGTGTCCCTCGTTGAGTTGCGGATAGGCGCTTGCCAGGAGCGTGTTGACCGCATCGACCGTCAGCAATGGTTTGATGTTCGTCTGCGCCGGCATTCGGTCTCCCCTTGCGCCTTGCCTGTCGTCTCTGGCGCCATGAATGGCATGACAAAACACCGCGCGCCTCTGTCATTCAACCGGCCAGATTGCTATCTCTTGCTTCTACGCCGCGAACCGGCGCGATTTCTGGAGCTGATACGATGGCCGAGATCGTTGCAATGAAGCGCAGCGCGCCCGAAGAGTCCGGTCGGCGCGCGCCTCGAAAATGGCGTCCTGCGCGTCACGCTCGCCAATCCGCCAGCCAACGCTCTGTCGCTCGCGGTGATTGCCGCATTGCAAGCCGAGCTCGATCGTGCTCGCGACGATGCCGCCATCCGCGTCGTCGTCATTGCCGCGACGGGCAAGGCGTTTTCCGCCGGGCACGATCTCAAGGAGATGACGGCGCATCGCGCCAATGCCGATCGGGGCAGGGCGTTCTTCGAGACCACGATGGCGGCTTGCGCCACACTGATGCAGTCGATCGTGCACTGCCCGAAGCCGGTTATCGCCGAGGTGGACGGTCTCGCGACCGCCGCCGGGCTGCAACTGGTGGCGAGCTGCGATCTGGCCATCGCCTCGCAGGAGGCGACCTTCTGTACGCCGGGTGTCAATATCGGCCTGTTCTGCTCGACGCCGATGGTCGCGCTGTCGCGCAACGTCTCGCGCAAGCAGGCGATGGAGATGCTTCTGACCGGCGAAACGATCGACGCCTCGACAGCCCGCGACTTCGGCCTGGTAAATCGCGTCGTGCCGCGCGAATACTTGACTCAGGTTGTTACCAAATATGCGCAAACCATTGCTTCCAAATCGCCTTTGACGTTGAAGATCGGCAAGGAAGCCTTCTACAAGCAGGCCGAGATGGGCTTGTCGCAGGCGTATGAATACACAGCGCAGGTGATGGTGGAAAACATGCTGGCGCGCGATGCCGAGGAAGGCATCGGTGCCTTCATCGGCAAGCGCGACCCGAAATGGACGGGGGAGTGATGGAACCGCGCATATCCATCATTACCCTCGCCGTCGAAGACCTCGAGCGCTCCACGGCCTTCTACGAGGCGATGGGCCTGAAGCGGCACCACATCAACGATGGCGTCGCCTTCTTCCAGATGGGCGGCGCGATTCTCGGCCTCTTTCCGCGCCCCAGCGCGGAGGAGGATGCGGGCATCCAGTTTGGCGCGGGTGTTTCGCGCGTCTATCTCGCTTACAATACGCGCTCCGACGAAGAGGTCGATGCGGTTCTTGGACAGGCGGAACGAGCCGGGGGCAAGATCGTAAAGCCGGCAGGCCGCGCCTTCTGGGGCGGCTGGTACGGCTACTTCTCCGATACCGAGGGCAACCTCTGGGAGGTCGCCCACAATCCCGATTTTCCGATCGACGCCGAAGGCAGGATATCCCTCCCGCAATGACCCACGACGACTATTCCAACGACTACATAGCCGGGATTCTGACCACGGTGAAAACGGTGGCCATCGTCGGCGCGTCGGCGAATGACGTCCGGCCGAGCTTTTTTGTCACCAAATATCTGATCGACAAGGGATTCACGGTGTTTCCGATCAATCCCGGGCAGGCAGGCAAGGAAATTCTTGGCCGGATGACCTACGCAAAGCTCGCCGACGTGCCCGAGCCGATCGACATGGTCGATATTTTCCGGGGATCCGAACGCCGTTCCAATGATCCTCGAGTGAGGTTCTGGCGCTGAATCCGTTGCCGAAAGTGCTCTGGATGCAGCTGACCGTGCGCCATGAGGAGGCGGCGGCAAAAGCGGAAGCCGCCGGTATTAAGGTCATCATGAACCGATGCCCGAAGATCGAGTATGGCCGGCTGTCCGGCGAAATCAGCTGGAGCGGCGTCAACAGCCGGGTGCTGTCCTCGAGGAAACCGATCATGCGGCAAGGCTTCGGCAGTTGGGGTGTGCGGGCGAAGTGAGTGGTAAATAGTGAATAGTGAATGAGTGAATAGTGGAGGCCAATTCTTGCGCGGGCCGCCCGCCAGGCTGAACGGTGATGGACGACAATTTCCTGATGGGCGATCCGCTTGGCGTTTTTGACAGCTTGCAAACCGCATTGAGCTATCGGAGTTACCATTCACCATTCACCATCACCATTCACCATATCACGTTCGATTAGAGGTCCTCAATGTCCCAGCGCGCACCGGGGTTCAACACGCTCGCCATTCATGCCGGGGCCAAGCCGGACCCGGCCACCGGCGCCCGGGCTACGCCGATCTACCAGACCACGTCCTATGTCTTCGACGATGCGGATCACGCAGCGTCGCTGTTCGGCCTGAAGGCCTTCGGCAACATTTACACGCGCATCATGAATCCCACCCAGGCGGTGCTGGAGGAGCGGGTCGCCGCGCTTGAAGGCGGCACGGCGGCGCTTGCTGTGGCGTCCGGCCATGCGGCGCAGATGCTGGTGTTCCACACCATCATGCGGCCGGGCGACAATTTCGTGGCGGCGCGCCGGCTCTATGGCGGCTCGATCAACCAGTTCGGCCAGGCGTTCAAGAGCTTCGGCTGGGATGTGCGCTGGGCCGATACGCGACGATATCCCAACCTTCAAAAAGGCGATAGACGGCAGGACGCAAGGCGATGTTTGTCGAGAGCCTGGCCAATCCCGACGGTGAGTTTGTCGATCATGAAGCCGATTGGCAAGATCGCCCGCAAGCACGGCATGCCGCTGATCGTCGACAACACGCTGGCAACGCCCTATCTGGTGCGGCCGATCGACATGGCGCCGATATCGTCGTCCATTCGCGACCAAGTTCATTGGCGGCCACGGCAATTCGATCGGCGGCGTGATGGTGGATGGCGGCACGTTCGACTGGTCGAAGTCGGGCCGCTACCCGATGCTGTCCGAGCCGTGCCCGGAATATGGCGGCATAAATTGTGCCGAAACCTTCGGCGATTTGGCTTTCGCCATCGCGTGCGCGCGTGCTTGGCCTGCGCGACTTCGGCCCGGCTATGTCGCCTATCAATGCCTTCCTGATGCTGACCGGACATCGAGACGCTGCCGTTGCGCATGCAGCGGCATTGCGACAATGCCCTGACGGTCGCCGAAATGGCTCGAAGCATCCCAAGGTGGGCTGGGTGAACTTATCCGGGGCTGGCAGACGACCAGAACTGCGCCCTGCAGAAGAAATATTGCCCAAAGGGCGCGGGGCGGTTTTCACCTTCGGCCTGAAGGGCGGCTATGATGCAGGCATGAAGATGGTCGAAGCGTCAAGCTGTTCTCGCATCTTGCCAATGTCGGCGACACCAAGTCCTGGTGATTCACCCGGCATCGACCACCCATCGCCAGCTTTCCGATGAGCAGAAGATCGCTGGCCGGCGCCGGGCCCGGAAGTCGTACGGCTTTCCGTCGGCATCGAAGACATCGCCGACATCATCGCCGACCTGGAACAGGCGCTGGCCAAGGCTTGAGGGCCATTCTGGGTCGAATTGCGCTGCCGCCGTTTGGCTGGCGCGGCTATCCGTTTGCACAGGAACTGCGCCGCGCGTCGCCTACCTGAAATCGGCAGCGGTCAGCAGATAGGCTGTCCGGCGCGCGCTGGAGTAGACTTTCTGCGCCACAGTGTGGATGGAGGCGCGCATCGCGTCGAAAGCGCGCAGGCATTCGGCTTCCGAAGGCTTGGCGGTTTTCGCCAGAGCACCGGCCTCCACAAAAAACGGCACCTGGAACATGCCGTCATGGCCAATGAAACGGACAGCATTCCGCACTTCGTCGAAGCTGCGGCTCGAATTTGGGAAAGCGAGGGTCATCCTTGGCACCCCATGAGTTCCGTGGGAGCGCCAGCTGAAAGGTCGATGCGCTCGTTTCGGCGTCCGGTGTCGTGAAGGTTGAGCGAAGTCATGCCATCGGTTGCATCCGACTGGCTGAGGCCGACCATCGCCCGGCCCTCGATATGCGCCGGCACGCCGCTGAATACGTGATAGACCGTCCAGGAACGATCCGCTTCAATCCGGCGGCCAAACATACGCCCCGGGGGGCGTCCACCGGGCGCGCCGCCCTCGTTCTCCCAGACGCCCAGCGCAAAATTCGCCGATCGTCGCAGGTTCGTGTTGTTGTTCGCATTCATGGTGATCAGCTTCCTTGATTGATTGCCCGCACCAACGAGGGCGCCGGAGTATAGGATTCCGCCGCTCGTTCCGGTTATCGTGATCGCGTCGGGCTGCTGAGGCATGTCCAGCGTCTTGACCAGGACGTGTGCGAGCCGGATGGCAGCGCCCAGATTGGCCGCTTCCACTGTTTCCCGGCCGACGACGGCGTGTGCCTCGTCCTGGGTCCTGGTGCGGTAGAACTCGATTACGATTCTCATCAACTTCCGATCTGGCGACACTGAAACGTCGCGATGTGAGACCTTGCCGTGCGGGCCGGTAGTAGGTTCGATGCGACCGGCGGATGGAGCTTCAGCCGCTTCGAGCTTTCGGATTTCACCGCTGCCAGCGCCTCTGTCCCTTAGCCATTGCCAAAAGTTCGTTCGATCAGTGTCGCGCCGTCACTCAGCGGCGGCGCTGTCACGGCCTCGAGTTCGTCCTGCGTCATAACCCGCTCGTAACGTTCCTCATCGTTGCGGATGCGGTACTGGAGCGAGCCGCCCCGCGGCGGCAACGTGGCTGTAACATGAAAGACATCGGCCGACTTAAGCGACGCGCCAAATCCACCTCTCATCCGAACGGCCTGTCCCATTGCAAAAAGATGGGTTTCCGCTTCCCGCCGGAGAGGGCGGGCTCTGCGAAGCAAATTGCTGGATGCGATCATGGTAGTTTGTGGTCCTTTTCGAGCGCGGCTTTCAGGTCCGCTGGATTAATCGGCAGCATCTGCCGGGAAGATGTCGGGGTAGTGATCGCGGGCAAGTGAATAAAGCTGCCAACGCCTATCCAAGCCAGCCAGGAGGCACCCTCGATGGACTCCTCGTCGTGTTCGACGCGGTAGTCTCCCGGAGGAAGCGGTGCGTCGAAACCGGGCAGCTCAAACTCGGCCGAGAATCGGGCGACGGTCTGCGTGGTGCGGGTCGTCACGATCGCTATCTCCGCCGCAGCACGCGGAGGCGCCTGGGGCATCATTTCCGTCCGAACCGGAAGGATCCAGGCTGCCGGTACATCCGTGGTCAGCGCAGGGTTCATCCAGGTTCGAACAGAGCGATGTGCGCCGGAACGGCGCTGACATTCGCTGTCGAGAATTCGGTGGTGAATGGCGGGTCGAAGGTCTCTGACACCGCGAAAGCCAAATCGGCCAAATCAACGAGTTTCACCAATACGCGTTGATTGAGATGAAATCAAGGTGGGATTGGTTGCTTGTCAAATAATTCTTGACACCAGGGCCAGGTAAAATTCTGCGAACGACATTATTTTTTTCGGATAAATTTCATCAGGTCATGGATATTGATCGACGGATATTTTCCTGAATTCTTCCGTGCGGATTTACACCAATTCGGCATTTTCATTTGAGCGCCGAGGGTGATATAGGCAACTATCGACGCCGCGTGGGCGGCTATCGTGGTCGACGCTTCAGCGCAGCCTTCACTTCGCAGAACTCGCTTTCGAGTCTGATGCGCGTCGATCCGCCAGGGCAGGAGCAGCACCAAATGATCTCTTACATAAAAAAACCCGACTCGCAGCTCTCGTCCAAGGAGATCGAGGACAAGCAGGCCGAGCAGGTTCGCAAGACAGCGAGAGCACGACACACCAAGGCTGACACGGACGGCACGCGCCGCCGCGCGCTGCAGAAGGTTGAAGACAACCGCCTGATCTAAAATCCATGTCGCCTTCAGGGCTTGGGAGAAGATAACTCTCTGCGCTGGCCGGCCGCGAAAATCTGCCGATCAACGCGACGCGCGAGCGTGTGCAATTGCACGCCGACTATCCGCGACAGGGCGACCTACATTTCGCCGTTTGAGTGCATGGGAAACGCGCTTCACGAGGTGCAGAGTTTTGCGACTTGCGGTCGCGCTCTGAACCTTGATAGTTGTTGGCTCCCAGAACGCGCGAGCGATACCCGTGGCATCTCTATTCCAGTCGATCACGACAAGCGCAGCCCAACCCGAAACTGCAGCGCCTGCACCCGATCGGATTATCTCCGGGGATCCGAGATTCCGCAGCTGGAACGCTGACGAGCAGCCAAACGGCCTCTACACAGGTATCTGGGAGGCGACAGCCGGCAAATGGCGGGTGCAGTACGACGAATGGGAATTCTGCCACATCCTGTCGGGCGTTTCGGTCATTGAAGAGGATGGGGGTGTAGCTCGCACTGTCAAAGCAGGCGACGCTTTCGTGCTTCGCCCCGGCTTCAAGGGTACATGGGAGGTGCTCGAAACCACCCGCAAGGAATATGTAATCCAACTCTAGGGTGTTTCGGTGGTTACGATCCAGTTTGCGCCTCTCGCACCCTAGGACGATCTCATGGTGATCGCCAACGGCGCAGTCGGCGATGGAGGTCCAGCGCTAGTCTAACGCTCCCGAAGAGCCTCCGCCGCCCGGTCTAGCGGCTTGATCAGGTAGTCGAGAACCGTTTTCGAACCCGTCTGTATTTCGGCGGTGGCCACCATGCCGGGAATGATCGGATGGCGCTTGCCGTCTTTCGTTTCGAGGTAGGAATGGTCGGTGACGACGTAAACGCGGTAGTAAACCCTGTTGCGCTCCACCTTGTCCTCGATCGTATCCGGCGAGATCCGTTCCACACGCCCCTGTAATGTCCCGTAAATGGCGTAGTCATAGGCCGTGATCTTGATGATGGCCTTCTGGTCCGGATGAATGAAAGCGATATCGCGCGGGCTCAGCTGCGCTTCGATCAGAAGCTGATCGTCAAGAGGAATGATCTGCATGATAACGCCGCCCGGGCCAACCACGCCGCCAATCGTCGACACCGCGACTTCCTTGACAATGCCGCGCGTCGGCGACGTGATGACAGTACGGCGCAATTGGTCTGCGCGGCCTTCGCGCACCTTTAGCAGCGGCTCCAGTTCGCCCATTGTTTCAGAATAGTCCTCCTTCAGCTGGACATAATATTCGCTTTCGAGACTTTGCAGCTTGGACTGCAACTCGGCGACGCGCTGCTGCAATTTCAGAACTTCGATCTCGTTGGCGGCGCCGCGCTTCAACAGCGGCGTCACGATCGTCAGTTCCTTGTTCGTCAGGTCGAACTGCTGTTGAAGGCTGGCGCGATTCTCGCGGAAAGCATCGCGGTTTGCATGGAAAAGCTCCAGCTCGCGATCCTTGATCGTCTGGTCCAGTTCGGTATCGGTCGGGAACTGGACATCTTCCTTGTCTTCCATCTCGGCGCGCAGCCGCGCGGCCCGTGCCTGCAGGACGCTGATCTTCGATGCCACCTCCTCCACCGTCGATTTGACGACAGACTGGTCCAGGACGGCGAGTTCCTGACCTTGCCCGACAATGTCGCCCTCGCGCACAAACATTTCCGACAGGATGCCGCCCTCGAGGCTTTGGATGACCTGCTCCTTGGAGGAGGGGATCACCTTGCCATTCCCCACCGCAACCTCGTCCAGCACGGCGAAGTAGGCCCAGCCGATGAATATCGCTATGGCCGCAAGGACTGTAAGGAGCAATGCATGCGATCGCCGGTCAGGAGCGTCGTTGAGGTAGATGCTGCTGTGGGTCATCTAAGGTAGGGACCTATTAATATGGTCGAAATGGCGCCGAAACGGCTGCGACCTGTGGCGTCGAACCGCTCGGCCGGGGGGGGTAAACCCCGACCTTCGCACTTCTCCTTGCATCTGTTGGCCATTTCGGCGCCATTTCGAACATATTAATTGGTCCTAAACCTAGGCGATCTTTTGGAAGCGTCCGCGCTGCTCTTCGGCCATCTTGGCAAAGACCTCCGCCTTTGGTCCATCGAGCGCCACGACGCCGTTGTTGATGACGATCACACGGTCGACCAGGTCGAGCACCGGATACCTGTGGGTGGCGATGACCATCGTGCGGCCGGCCGACCATTCCTTGAGGTTCTGGATGACATTGCGCTCAGTGGCTTCATCCAGCGACGCCGTGGGCTCGTCCAGCAGCACGATGTTTGGAGAGCGCAGTATCGTGCGGGCGAGCAGCAAGGCTTGCTTCTGGCCGCCGGAAAGCCCAACGCCACCTTCCCGGATCATCAGGTCGAGCCCATGGCTCTGGCCCAGCACAAGCTGGTCGGCACAGGAAATGCGCATCGCCGTCAGGATCTCTTCATCGGAAGCGCGCGGATTTCCGATCAGCAGATTGTCGCGCACGGAACCATAGAAAAGCCCGGACTCCTGGAGCAGGGCGCCGATGTCACGCCGCAGATCGGCCATGTCGATGAGCGTCATATCGGTGTCGTCGAGCAGGATGCGCCCGTGCGACGGAGACGCCAACCCGCCGATCAGCCGCAGCAGCGTCGACTTGCCCGCCCCGACGCGGCCCAGGACCGCAATTTTCTCTCCGGCATTGATCTTCAGCGAGGAAATCGCAATCGCCGGGCGGGATTCCTTACCATAGAGATAGGCGACATTCTCGAACACATATTTGCCGCCGATCGTTGGCCGATGGTAACTGTCTCTGTCCGTTGCATGATCGAGCGGAAGCGCCAGCAGTTGATTCAGCCCGCGACGGCCCACGAGTACGTTCTGTAGGCGCGAGAAGATCGCGGCAATCTGACCGAGCGGGGCGATCGTGCGGCTCGTCAGGATCGAACAAGCGAGCAGGGAACCGAACGACAAAGCTTCCTTCGAGCACGCCATAGACGCCGTAGACGATCACTCCGGTATAAGCGAGTTGCTGGGAGACCTGCGTCCAGTTCATCAGCAGCGCCGCGATTGTGCGCTGGCGCATGCCGATCGCCGCCGCGACAATGTTGGTTTCTTCCCACAGCCGGCGGAAACGGGATTCGGCCTGCAGCGATTTTATGTCCTCGATGCGATACATCAATTCCATCAGGATCGCGTTGCGCAGCGCGAACTCCGCCAGGCCCTCCTGGGAGAGGCGCGAAAGCGGCACCTGCGCGGCCAGGCTCGGTATGATGACAAGCGGTATCGCGGCCATCGGGACGAAGACGATGCTGCCGCCGAGCATCCAGATGATGAAAAGGAAGGTGAGGACGAAGGGGATATCCATCGCCGCGCTGAAGGTGGTCGAGGTCAGGAATTCGCGGATCTGGTCGAGGTCGCGCAGTTGCGAGATCAACGTGCCGGGCGAGCGCGGCCGCGCGTCGTTCTTGATGTCGAGCGTACGCGCGAAGAACAGTGCCGACAGCCGCAAATCGGCACGCTTCCCGAAGTGGTCGGTAATCGTCGTCCGCAGCATCCGGATCGCCATGTCCACCAGAAGTGCCACCGCCACGCCGGACGCCAGGACCCATAGAGTGGGAATGGACTGCGAGGGCACCACGCGGTCATAGACCTGCATGGAAAACAGCGAGGTCGCGATTGCAATCAGGCTGCTGACGAATGACGCCGCGAAAAGTTCGAACAGAAGCAACATATTGCCGGTAAAGATCTGGGCGAACCAGGAGCGCGCCCGAGGCGACAGGAAATCATCGGTCCGCGGATCCTTGGAGCGTTCGACCGCCGCGACGACCAGCAGGGGGCCGCTTATATGCTTGGCGAGATCGGCCAGGGGCACGACCTTGCTGAAGACATGGTCGCCTTCCAGCACAAACGTGACCTCGGCATCCTTGCCATGGATGCGTGTGATGACGAATATCTGGCCGATTGTCAGCTGACCGATCGCCGGCATAAGCGATGCCGACAATTGCGCGGGTTTCATGGCCGTAAACCTGCCGGACAAGCCCGCCGCGCGCGCGATGGCGAGGACGGCGGCCTGAGTGCCGCCCCCGGCGGTTAGATTGGCCGCCTGGCGCACGCGCTCGGGCGACGGATTGAGACTGAGCAGGCGCGCGACATACACCAGCCCGCCAGCCCAAAGCTCAAGCGGCAGCTTTTTGGATCCATCTGCCGTAACGGCCATGAGAGAGGGCCTTTATTCCTTCTGGATGCGCAGCGAACTGATCAGCTTGCCCGAGGCGGCTGATGCCCTGACGCGCGCGGTGATACGGTCAGCTTGCGCATTGATGCGCTCGCTTTCGGCGAGGAAGACGTCTCGATCGGCGTTCAGCACGTCGTTCAGCGAACGCTTGTTCAAGGTGTATTCCTGCCAATAGAGCTCGCGTGCATTGCGCGCGAGCTTGATCATCGTGCCATAGTTGGCGATGCGGGCGTCTGCGCCCTCGGACTCCACCCTTGAGGTGACCTGCGCCGTCCTGGTCGCCAGCCTTGCGCTTTCGCGCGCTTGCTCGGCAGCGAGACGTCCGGCATCAGCCGCCTCCACTTTGCCGCGGGCCAGCCCCCCAGTCGAAAAATTCCCGCGCAGCCTCACGCCGACCCAGATGTCGTCATCATCCGAAACGCGGTCCCCGCCCAGGCGGTAGCCATTGTAGCTGGCTTCCGCGCCGATCCCCGGCAGGCTTTCGGCGCGGGCGATCTTCCTGTCGGCTTCGGCAGCATCAATGGCGCTTCCGGCAGCAAGGACGGAAGGCGCCAGTTCGACGTCTCCGGTCGTTTCAAGCCGCTCGCTCGTCTTCGCCAGTTCGGCGAGACTGGCAGAAGCGTGCGGCGCAACGCCAATGACCTCGAGCAGTTCCCGCATGGCGACATCGCGCTGCGTCATTGCCTTGAGCAGGTCGCCCTGGGCGCGCTGGATGGCGACATCGGCCAGCACTTCATCCGAATTATCCGCCGCTCCGGCGGTGACGCGGTCGCCGATCAGAACGCGCGTATGCTTCAGGGCCGCCACCTGCCGTCTCGCGGCATCGGCCAGGTCCTGCGTCTTGGCGACTTCGATGAGGTTGACGGCAGTCTGCTCGGCGACGCGCTCGGCCGTCGAAGTCCAATTCGTGGCGGCTCTGTTCGGTTTCCGCTTTCGCCTTGGCGATCGTACCGGGCGTGCGCCCGAAATCGTAGATCAATTGGCTCGCAGACACGTTGGCAGTCGCGCCCGAATCGCCCGATCCCGGACCTGCTCCATAGGAAAGGGTAGGGTACCACGCAGCTTGCGCGACGACGATCTCGGCGCTGCTGCGTGCGACCACCGCGCCGGCCTGGCCGATGTCGGGATGGCGCGTGATGGCAAGTCCGACGGCATCGCGGAGCGTCAGATGGTCGAGCGACACTTTTACCGGTTCGGCAGCAAACGCGGCCGCCGCCGCTCGGGTCTCGCTCTCGGTTGGAATGGATTTCGTCGCAGATGCTTCCGTGCGACTTTCTGTGGAGGTGCAACTATAAAGAAGTGGCAGCGCAAGCGCTGCCACTAAAAGGTTTTTATTGCCTGAAACTGCGTACATCTATGACTTTCGGACCCAGGTGAAGTCCTAATAATTCGTGGTTGCGCAATACAGGTTCTGCTTTATCCACATTTATAGAAAATTCCAACCATAAAAATCAGGTAATACGTTCCAACTCACTGAACCGAATCTTACGCCACCACGATCTGATGGTTGGCCATAAGCTTCTCCAGGTCTGTCGTGACGTTGTTGAGGGTCAATAACTGGGTCGAGGCATAGGTGCTGCCTGATCCGTCGCGATCGATGGACAGGATGGTGTTGCTTCCACTTTGCGAGACGGTCAGGTAGTTGCCGATTGTTTCGCCGGCGTCCATTGTTGCTACGCCGTTGATATAGTGGGCAGCACCGTTAGCATCGGCGGTGTAGCCGGTGAGCAGCGCCTTGAGGTCGATCCGGTCAGAGTTCGCGGTCGCCTCCCACGTGCCGATCTTGAACCCGTTGACGGTGTCGGCGCCGTTGCCGCCATCAGCCGTGGCTGAAAGCAGCGTGTACAGCAGCGCATCATGGCCGCCGTTGGTCAGGTTGCATGTGTCATTGCCACCACGGCCTTCGAACTGGTTGTCGGATGCGCTGTCGGTGAACGTGTCAGCGGCAGTGCCTCCGATCAGGCCCTCAATGTTGGTCAGCGTGTCATTCCCGTAGCCGGTGGCCTGGGCAGTGGTGGTGCTCAGGTTGACGGTGACCGCAGTGCTTCCCGACATGTCGACGATGTCCATGCCGCCGGTGTTGTGCCAAGTGCGTGCACCCGAGACGAAGACCGAGCCGCCCGACCCATTGTAACTGTCGTTGCCGGCGCTGGCGTAGAACGTATCGTTGTAGCCGGTGCCGACGAACGTGCCCGCATTGTTGCCGGCCGTCGCTTCCGCCGACAGCACATGGGCACTGGTCGCCGCCCCCGCCTTGAGGTTGTCCCAGCTCGTGTTCACAGCGCCCGCCGCCACACTTACGGAAAGTCCCGTCTCGCCGCCGATCGAGCCCAGGCCACCGTCGATGCTGCCGATTGCCCCCTTTACCAGTACGGCCGTGTAGCTCTCAACCGCGCTCAGGCCATAGAAGTCGACAATGCCGCGGCTGTCCGTCGTGCCGTAGCCATACTGGCCGTTGATCACCCGCGTCGCCACCAGCGTGCCCGCTTCGTTATAGAGCAGGACGGTCTGCGACACATAGGTGTTGTAGCCGTTCGGGTTGAGGATCTTCAAATGCAGGCTGGTGCCGTCGGCAACCGCGTTGGTATTGCGGCTGAAGACGTCGGCGCCCTGGCTGTTGATGATCAGGTCCTGCGCGCCGTCATAGTCGAAGTCGGCGGCCACGGCGCCGATGATTGAGGTGGCAGTGGGTACACCCGTCACACTC
Source organism: uncultured Alphaproteobacteria bacterium (assembly GCA_963829135.1). GTDB lineage: Bacteria > Pseudomonadota > Alphaproteobacteria > Rhizobiales > Rhizobiaceae > Kumtagia. Next base: position 218,205 of record CAWHHO010000006.1, read on the forward strand.
ATGGCGGTGCGGGTAAAGCTCATCGCCCCTGTCGCTGCCGCTGTCGTGTTCTGCCAGTATTCATAGGTCGTATTGGTCGTCAGCGTGTCGCTGGCCGTACCATTGTCGGCGAATTCGAACACATCGAGCTTGCCATCACCGTTCCAGTCGGTGTTGACGCTGACCCCGCCGGCCATAGTGCTGGCAGAGAGCGTCACGCCGGTGCCGGCAGTCGGCGCCCCACTGGTAACCGCGAATCCAGCAGAGCCATTGCCGGCGTAGACGGAACTTGCGTTGCCGGAGGTCGTCTGGCCTAGGAACAGATCCAGATTGCCGTCGCCGTTGAAATCGGCAACGTTCATGGTCTGCGTACCAACCTGAAAATTAGTCGTGGAACTATTCGTGCTGTTTCGGATAACGTTTCCGTAGCCACTGCCAGTGCTGCTTGCGAATATATTATTGCCGGTTGCTACCACTGTAGTGAGGTCGGTGTCCGTGCCGATTATCTGGCCCAAAAGATCGACGCGACCATCCCGATTCAAATCGAACGCACCGAGAGTAGCGCCGAAAGTCCTCACATAACCGAAGTCAGGGCCAATCGTGTTTTTAGTGTCGTAAGCGGTAAAATTACCGCTGGAATTGATGGCGTATTGGCTGTCGCCGGCTTTCTTGTCGCCGTAAACGACATCGATGTCGCCATCGTTGTCCAGATCGATACCGATTATCGCGCCGCTCAACGCAACTGGGGAACCAAAAAAACCAGTACCAGGAGCCAAATCCACCTGCGTGAAACTGGCGGCCCCACCATTTCTGTAGAAATGATAGTTCCCTCCTGAGGCCGAATCCTCCAGCATCACTGACAAATTGCCATTCCGTTGGATGTCTAGCAAACTCACCGCACTAACCCGCCCCACGGTGCCAGAGCTGTCAGTCGTGCCGTAATTATAGAGATTGATGCCGCTGAAGCTGGCGACTGAACTAATATTCGTCCCGTTCTGCGTGTAGATGTCGGCGCCGCCAGATGTGGCCAGGTTGCCGCTGAAATAGTCGAACAGACCGTCATTGTTGACGTCGCCGACCGCCATGCCCGCGCCGGAGATGTTGGCGGTCTCGCCCGAGACCGTGCTGCTTGCCGGCTGCGAGAACACGATCAGTTCGTTGCTCGAAATCGTCAGTCGTGATCAGAACGTTGCTGCTGTCGTAGATCTGCGCAACCACGCTGAAGGTGGTGCCGGAAGCCGAGCCGACCATCGTGTCGGCAGCGGGAATCTGCACGTACCAGGTCTTGTTGTCCGGATCGACGACCACTGCGCCCGTAGCCGAGGAATAAGTCACGCCGTTGACGAAAACTGTGATGTATTCCCCCGCGCCCAGCTCGAACGGCAATGTGCCGGTCACGATCGGCGTGGTGTCGATGGTCGACTGGCTGTTTACGGTCCAGCTGAAATTAACCGTCAGCGGGAAATTGGCTGACCAGGTAGCCGCATTGCCGGCCGCATCCTCGACTCGCGCCGTGAGATTATGCGTTCCTTCGTACATGCCGGAGAGGCTGAGCGTCCAGTTCGTGCCGGTCACATTGGCAGTACCGAGCAGCGTCGTTCCTTCATAGACGCGCACGACCTCGCCCGAGCCAAGGGCAGCACTGATGGTGCCATTCAAGACAGGCGTCCGGTCGTCCGTCGCGGTCGCCGACGGGAAGGTGCCGGTGCTGGAGCCATAATCGTCGGTGTAGTTCGAAATCGTCACGCTCTGCGTCGGCGCGGTGGTGTCGACGCTCAGCGTGAAGCTGCCGGAGGTGGCGCCGACATTGCCCGCGGCATCCTCGACACGCGCCGTGTAGGTGTGCGTCGTGCCGTTCGCCAATCCGCTGACGTCAAGGGTCCAGCTGGTGCCGGTCACCGTGGCGGTGCCGATCAGGCTGCTGCCCTCATAGACCCGCACGACTTCGCCTGAGCCAAGCGCGGCGCTGATCGTACCGTTGAGCCGCGGCGCCGTGTCGTTGGTCGTCGTGCCCGTGCCGTAGTTGGCCAAATTCAGCGACACATCGTCCGTATAGTCGACGATCGTCGCGGTCTGGGTCGGAGCGACGGTATCGACCGTCAGGACGAAGTCATTGGACACCGGGGCGCGATTGCCTGCCGCGTCCTCGACGCGCGCCGTGAATGTATGTGTGCCGTTCGAGAGTCCAGAGAGCGCAAACTGCCAATCCCCGTCCGGGTTGATGACGGTCGCGGTGCCCAGCAGCGTAGAGCCTTCGTAAATCCGCACCACATCGCCCGGATTGAGGGCGACGTTCACCTCGCCGGTGAGTAGCGGCGCGGTATCATCGGTGATGTTGCCGGATACAAGGCTACCCGTATAGGGCATGACATCGTCCGTCGCCCCATTGATAGAGGCCTGCTGGGTCGGGGCGGTGAGGTCGATGGTGAAAACGCTATAGCTAGCGCCGCTGCCTTCCTGCCCGGTCGGCAAGATATTGTGTCCAGATGTCAATCGAGTACTGACCCTCCGCCAGGGTTCCAACCGCTGCAGTCCAACTTGTGCCGGTTACGAAAGCCTGTACCGTCTGCTCAAATCCGGAACTATTGGAGATGGAGAGATAGAGAACATCTGTGGCAAGAAGCGCCATATCAAGATGACCATAGAACACCGGTGTCGTGTCGTTGGTGTTCACGGTCCAGCCGAAATTCCCGGTCTGCGGACCTACGTTGTCGGTATACCCGTCAAGTGTGGGAATCTCTGGCGGAATGGTTCGGTCGACGACCACGGTTTGACTGTCCGTCCCGCCGATATTTCCGGCCTGGTCGATGATGCGCACATCATAGACATAGCTGCCCGACGTGAGCAGGCGAGGGTCCGTATAGGTCCAGTTGTCGCCGGTGAATGTCAGGTTCGTCCACGTCGTCCCGCCATCCGCCGACAATTGCGCGACTTCGCCGGCATTCAGCGTGCCCGACTTCACCCCGCGCACTTGTAGGCCCAGGTAGGTATATGTCAGGAAATCGCCTGCAGTTCCGGTATCGTGGTAGATACTGGTGATGTCGATCAACGTCGTCGGCGCGCTGGTGTCCACGCTCAGCGTGAAGTCATTCGAAGTGGGGCCGACATTGCCCGCCGCATCCTCGACGAACGCCGTGTAGGTGTGCGTCGTCCCATCCGCCAGGGTGGACAGTGCCAGCGTCCAGCTCGTGCCGGCCACGGTGGCGGTGCCGATCAGGCTCGCGCCTTCATAGATGCGCACGACTTCACCCGAGGCGAGCGGCGCGCTCAGCGTTCCGTTCAGCAGCGGAGTCGTATCGTTGGTCGTCGTGCCGGAGCCGTAATTGGCCTGGTTCGGATCGACATTGTCCAAATAGCTGTCGATAACCACTGTCTGCGTCGGCGCTGCAGTGTCGACGACAATGGAGAACCAGGTCGATCCCGGGCCCTCATTGCCGGCGGCATCGGTGACCGTCGCGTAGATCGAGTGAGAGCCTTCAGGCAGGTCCACAGTCGGCTGATACGACCAGTTTCCGGAGGAATCCGCAGTCGTGGAGCCGATCACCGAGGCGCCGTCATAAAGCGTGACGGCGGCGTTCGGCTCGGCTCCGCTGCCGGCGAAGATCGGACGAAGATCGTCCGTCGCGGCGCCGTTGGCGACGAGACCCGTCACCGGCCCGTGATTGTCCATGACGGTCAGCAGGAACGGTGCGTCAGGCGCCAGCGCATCAGCCGTCAGGGTGAAGTCGCTCGACACCGCTCCCGCATTGCCTGCGGCATCCACGACCTTCGCGGTATAGATATAGGTCGAGTTGTCGGTAAGGCCGGATAGCCCGAGCGTCCAGCTCGTTGCCGTGATCATATTGGCTGTGCCGACCCATTCCCCGTCCTGATAGACCTGAACCACCTCGCCCGCGGCAAGCGGGGCATCGAGCACGCCGTTGAGCACTGGCGTTGGGTCATTGGTCGATGTGCCCGAACCATAATCGTCCTGGTTCGGTGCGACATTGTCCGTGTAGCTTTGGATCGTTGCGATCTGCGTCGGCGCCGTGATGTCGACCGTCAGCGTGAGTGGGGCCGACATCGGACCGACATTGCCCGCCGCATCCTCAACCTGCGCAGTGTAGTTGTGGACGCTCTCGGTAACACCCGAAAGCGCAATGCTCCAGTTCGTGCCGGTGACAGTGGCGGTTCCGATCAGATCTAACCCGTCATAGACTTTGAGAACCTCGCCCGCACCGAGTGGCGCAGTCAGCGTTCCGTTCAGCAGCGGCGTTGTGTCGTTTGTCGTGGTGCCGGAGAAGAACTCGCCCTGGTCCGCGGCAAGCCCCGCATCGTCCGTGTAGCTGTCGATCGTCGCCGCTTGCGTCGGCGCTGTCGTGTCGACCGACAAGACGAAGTCCGCGGACCATGTGCCGTGGTTGCCGGCCGCATCCTCGACGCGCGCGGTGTAGGTGTGCGTGGAGCCACCCACAAGGGCCGACAGGTCGTACGTCCAGGTCGTCCCGGTTACGGAGGCGGTGCCGACCACGTCGGAACCTTCATAGATACGCACCACCTCGCCGCCGCCGAGCGCCGCGCTCAGCGTGCCGTTGAGCCGCGGTGTCGTGTCGTTTGTCGTGGTGCCGGAGCCGTAGTTGGCCGTATCTGGCGCGACATTGTCCGTATAGTTGACGATGGTCGCCGTTTGCGTGGGCGCCGCGGTGTCGACCGTCAGCGTAAACGGCGTCAATTCCGTGCCCAGGTTGCCAGCCCCATCCTGCACGCGGGCGGTGTAGTTGTGCGTCGAGCCGTCGACGAGGCCTGCGACGCTCAATGTCCAGCTTGTGCCGTTCACCGAAGCCGTGCCGACATAGCTTCCGTTGTCGTAGACCCGCAAGGACTCTCCCAGGCCGAGTGCAGCGCTCAGCGTGCCGTTCAGAAGCGGCGTCGTGTCGTTTGTCGTGGTGCCGGAGAAGAAGTCGCCCTGGTCCGCGGCAAGCCCCGCATCGTCCGTGTAGCTGTCGATCATCGCCGTTTGCGTGGGCGCCGAGGTGTCGACGCTCAGCGTGAACGCATCCGATGCCGTGCCCACATTGCCGGCAGCATCCTCGACTTGCGCGGTGTAGGAATGCGTCGAGCCGTTTTCCAGTGTGGGTAGGGCGAGTGTCCAGCTCGTGCCGGAGACCGTGGCGGTGCCGATCGGATCGGAACCTTCATAGATGCGCACCACCTCACCCGCGGCGAGCGGCGCGCTCAGCGTGCCGTTCAAGATCGGTGTGACGTCGTTGGTCGGTGTACCAGTGTCATAGTCGCTCGGGTCTGGATTCACGTCGTCCGTATAGGTGTCGATCGTCACCGTCTGCGTCGGCACGCCGGTATCGACGCTGAAACTGACCGTGCCGGAGGCCGGTCCGGTGTTGCCGGCGGCGTCGGTTGCGGTCAGCGAGATGGCATGCGGGCCGTCGCCGAGCGGCGTTGCCGGGGTGAAGCTCCAGGTTCCGGCGGCGTCGGCGATTGCGGTGCCGAGGATGGCGGCGCCGTCGCGGATGGTGATGGTGGCGTCGGGCTCGGCGCTGCCGGTGAAGGTCGGGGTTGTGTCGTCGGTTGTGGTGCCGTCGCTGATCGGCGCGGTGACGGTGCCGGCATCGTCGCCGATGGCGGTGAGCACGGGGGCGGCGGGGGCGCCGGTATCGACGCTGAAACTGACCGTGCCGGAGGCCGGTCCGGTGTTGCCGGCGGCGTCGGTTGCGGTCAGCGAGATGGCATGCGGGCCGTCGCCGAGCGGCGTTGCCGGGGTGAAGCTCCAGGTTCCGGCGGCGTCGGCGATTGCGGTGCCGAGGATGGCGGCGCCGTCGCGGATGGTGATGGTGGCGTCGGGCTCGGCGCTGCCGGTGAAGGTCGGGGTTGTGTCGTCGGTTGTGGTGCCGTCGCTGATCGGCGCGGTGACGGTGCCGGCATCGTCGCCGATGGCGGTGAGCACGGGGGCGGCGGGGGCGCCGGTATCGACGCTGAAACTGACCGTGCCGGAGGCCGGTCCGGTGTTGCCGGCGGCGTCGGTTGCGGTGAGCGAGATGGCATGCGGGCCGTCGCCGAGCGGCGTTGCCGGGGTGAAGCTCCAGGTTCCGGCGGCGTCGGCGATTGCGGTGCCGAGGATGGCGGCGCCGTCGCGGATGGTGATGGTGGCGTCGGGCTCGGCGCTGCCGGTGAAGGTCGGGGTTGTGTCGTCGGTTGTGGTGCCGTCGCTGATCGGCGCGGTGACGGTGCCGGCATCGTCGCCGATGGCGGTGAGCACGGGGGCGGCGGGGACGCCGGTATCGACGCTGAAACTGACCGTGCCGGAGGCCGGTCCGGTGTTGCCGGCGGCGTCGGTTGCGGTCAGCGAGATGGCATGCGGGCCGTCGCCGAGCGGCGTTGCCGGGGTGAAGCTCCAGGTTCCGGCGGCGTCGGCGATTGCGGTGCCGAGGATGGCGGCGCCGTCGCGGATGGTGATGGTGGCGTCGGGCTCGGCGCTGCCGGTGAAGGTCGGGGTTGTGTCGTCGGTTGTGGTGCCGTCGCTGATCGGCGCGGTGACGGTGCCGGCATCGTCGCCGATGGCGGTGAGCACGGGGGCGGCGGGGACGCCGGTATCGACGCTGAAACTGACCGTGCCGGAGGCCGGTCCGGTGTTGCCGGCGGCGTCGGTTGCGGTGAGCGAGATGGCATGCGGGCCGTCGCCGAGCGGCGTTGCCGGGGTGAAGCTCCAGGTTCCGGCGGCGTCGGCGATTGCGGTTGCCGAGGATGGCGGCGCCGTCGAGGATGGTGATGGTGGCGTCGGGCTCGGCGCTGCCGGTGAAGGTCGGGGTTGTGTCGTCGGTTGTGGTGCCGTCGCTGATCGGCGCGGTGACGGTGCCGGCATCGTCGCCGATGGCGGTGAGCACGGGGGCGGCGGGGACGCCGGTATCGACGCTGAAACTGACCGTGCCGGAGGCCGGTCCGGTGTTGCCGGCGGCGTCGGTTGCGGTGAGCGAGATGGCATGCGGGCCGTCGCCGAGCGGCGTTGCCGGGGTGAAGCTCCAGGTTCCGGCGGCGTCGGCGATTGCGGTGCCGAGGATGGCGGCGCCGTCGCGGATGGTGATGGTGGCGTCGGGCTCGGCGCTGCCGGTGAAGGTCGGGGTTGTGTCGTCGGTTGTGGTGCCGTCGCTGATCGGCGCGGTGACGGTGCCGGCATCGTCGCCGATGGCGGTGAGCACGGGGGCGGCGGGGACGCCGGTATCGACGCTGAAACTGACCGTGCCGGAGGCCGGTCCGGTGTTGCCGGCGGCGTCGGTTGCGGTCAGCGAGATGGCATGCGGGCCGTCGCCGAGCGGCGTTGCCGGGGTGAAGCTCCAGGTTCCGGCGGCGTCGGCGATTGCGGTGCCGAGGATGGCGGCGCCGTCGCGGATGGTGATGGTGGCGTCGGGCTCGGCGCTGCCGGTGAAGGTCGGGGTTGTGTCGTCGGTTGTGGTGCCGTCGCTGATCGGCGCGGTGACGGTGCCGGCATCGTCGCCGATGGCGGTGAGCACGGGGGCGGCGGGGGCGCCGGTATCGACGCTGAAAGTGACCGTGCCGGAGGCCGGTCCGGTGTTGCCGGCGGCGTCGGTTGCGGTCAGCGAGATGGCATGCGGGCCGTCGCCGAGCGGCGTTGCCGGGGTGAAGCTCCAGGTTCCGGCGGCGTCGGCGATTGCGGTGCCGAGGATGGCGGCGCCGTCGCGGATGGTGATGGTGGCGTCGGGCTCGGCGCTGCCGGTGAAGGTCGGGGTTGTGTCGTCGGTTGTGGTGCCGTCGCTGATCGGCGCGGTGACGGTGCCGGCATCGTCGCCGATGGCGGTGAGCACGGGGGCGGCGGGGGCGCCGGTATCGACGCTGAAACTGACCGTGCCGGAGGCCGGTCCGGTGTTGCCGGCGGCGTCGGTTGCGGTGAGCGAGATGGCATGCGGGCCGTCGCCGAGCGGCGTTGCCGGGGTGAAGCTCCAGGTTCCGGCGGCGTCGGCGATTGCGGTGCCGAGGATGGCGGCGCCGTCGCGGATGGTGATGGTGGCGTCGGGCTCGGCGCTGCCGGTGAAGGTCGGGGTTGTGTCGTCGGTTGTGGTGCCGTCGCTGATCGGCGCGGTGACGGTGCCGGCATCGTCGCCGATGGCGGTGAGCACGGGGGCGGCGGGGACGCCGGTATCGACGCTGAAAGTGACCGTGCCGGAGGCCGGTCCGGTGTTGCCGGCGGCGTCGGTTGCGGTCAGCGAGATGGCATGCGGGCCGTCGCCGAGCGGCGTTGCCGGGGTGAAGCTCCAGGTTCCGGCGGCGTCGGCGATTGCGGTGCCGAGGATGGCGGCGCCGTCGCGGATGGTGATGGTGGCGTCGGGCTCGGCGCTGCCGGTGAAGGTCGGGGTTGTGTCGTCGGTTGTGGTGCCGTCGCTGATCGGCGCGGTGACGGTGCCGGCATCGTCGCCGATGGCGGTGAGCACGGGGGCGGCGGGCGATTCCTCGTCATAAAAGACACTCGACGGACCGCTGACGTTGCCAGCCGCATCTGTCGCCGTAGCCGTCACCGTGCCCGTGAGCGTGCGCTGCCCTTCCGAGGTCACCGACCAGTTGCCCGAACCATCCGCCGTCACTGTCGAGGTGCTGCCGTCCAGCCAGGTGACGGTCACCGTCGCATTTGGCTCCGCCGTGCCGAATGCTAGGATCGTGCTCCCGTCGTCCCCACTGACGTTCAGCGTCGGGGCGGCGGGTGCCTGCATGTCGGCGGATACGGTTGCCGGCGGGCTCTTATTGCCCGACGGATCGGTGGCGGTTGCCGTCACCGTGCCGGAGCCCTGCGGCGTCGGCGATTCCACCGACCAGTTGCCGGACGCATCGGCGGTGGTCGTCGAGGTCGAGCCGTTCGGCCACGTGACCGTCAGCGTCGAGCCCGGCTCCGCCGTGCCCGATGCATTGATGCGGCCGTCATGGTCGGCGTCATCGATGGCGAGCGTCGGGGCGGCGGGTGCCTGCATGTCGGCGGATACGGTTGCCGGCGGGCTCTTGTTGCCCGACGGATCGGTGGCGGTTGCCGTCACCGTGCCGGAGCCCTGCGGCGTCGGCGATTCCACCGACCAGTTGCCGGACGCATCGGCGGTGGTCGTCGAGGTCGAGCCGTTCGGCCACGTGACCGTCAGCGTCGAGCCCGGCTCCGCCTTGCCCGATGCGTTGATGCGGCCGTCATGGTCGGCGTCATTGATGGCGAGCGTCGGGGCGGCGGGTGCCTGCATGTCGGCGGATACGGTTGCCGGCGGGCTCTTGTTGCCCGACGGATCGGTGGCGGTTGCCGTCACCGTGCCGGAGCCCTGCGGCGTCGGCGATTCCACCGACCAGTTGCCGGACGCATCGGCGGTGGTCGTCGAGGTCGAGCCGTTCGGCCACGTGACCGTCAGCGTCGAGCCCGGCTCCGCCTTGCCCGATGCATTGATGCGGCCGTCATGGTCGGCGTCATTGATGGCGAGCGTCGGGGCGGCGGGTGCCTGCATGTCGGCGGATACGGTTGCCGGCGGGCTCTTGTTGCCCGACGGATCGGTGGCGGTTGCCGTCACCGTGCCGGAGCCCTGCGGCGTCGGCAATTCCACCGACCAGTTGCCGGACGCATCGGCGGTGGTCGTCGAGGTCGAGCCGTTCGGCCACGTGACCGTCAGCGTCGAGCCCGGCTCCGCCTTGCCCGATGCATTGATGCGGCCGTCATGGTCGGCGTCATTGATGGCGAGCGTCGGGGCGGCGGGTGCCTGCATGTCGGCGGATACGGTTGCCGGCGGGCTCTTGTTGCCCGACGGATCGGTGGCGGTTGCCGTCACCGTGCCGGAGCCCTGCGGCGTCGGCGATTCCACCGACCAGTTGCCGGACGCATCGGCGGTGGTCGTCGAGGTCGAGCCGTTCGGCCACGTGACCGTCAGCGTCGAGCCCGGCTCCGCCTTGCCCGATGCATTGATGCGGCCGTCATGGTCGGCGTCATTGATGGCGAGCGTCGGGGCGGCGGGTGCCTGCATGTCGGCGGATACGGTTGCCGGCGGGCTCTTGTTGCCCGACGGATCGGTGGCGGTTGCCGTCACCGTGCCGGAGCCCTGCGGCGTCGGCGATTCCACCGACCAGTTGCCGGACGCATCGGCGGTGGTCGTCGAGGTCGAGCCGTTCGGCCACGTGACCGTCAGCGTCGAGCCCGGCTCCGCCTTGCCCGATGCGTTGATGCGGCCGTCATGGTCGGGATCAGAGACTGTAAATTTCGGAGTACCGGGAGCCTTCGTGTCGCCCCGCTGCTCTTTGCCACCGTCATCGCCGCCCCCCGCGCCCGCGAGTGCGACGCCCCCCAGGGCTACGGCTCCGAGAAGACCGAGCAGGACGCCATTGCCGCCTTCCGACACGAAAGTATACGAAACGAGGCTATCCAGCACACCGTCAGCGCCTTGATCTGCAGCACTGGAAAAATCGCTGATCCAGTAGCCTTCCTGAGTAGCGTCACTCTCGGCCTGGAAGGCGAGAGTATTGTAGCTGTCACCATGAGCAAAGAAACCACGGATGCGTAGAACGCGGCCATCGTCGAACTCAATGACGAGATCGCTTCCATCCTTCACGTAATTGGAAACAGCCGAGCGCGTCACGTGCAGTTCGAAACTTGCACTGCGGTTGGGCGCAGAAATTTCCACCGCAGAAAGCGGAACACTCACACTAACTTTACCACCAACCGGTTGGATCGCGCCGACCATTCTTATGCTCCGCAGGGGCAGCCCTGAGGACTGCCCTAAAAATACTTAGGCGAAAAAACAGCTGGAGAGGCTCAATCGGCCTCCGCGCATGAATTCTAGCTTAATGATGAAAAGGATTTTGCTCAGCTAAGAGCGCAAATTCTTCGACATTTCCATTCACGTTACTCATAGGGTCATCGTTGCTTAGTGTCTAACATCAGAATAGCAACATACCGTAAGTTGTATCCCAAGAAATGTCAATCGGTGTGGGTGTTGCGCGGCAGGCTACAGTAGTTCGTATGAGAAAGTTAGCTACTTTCGGATTCTTAGTTGCTGCAGGGTACCGAAGCTCGGCAGCCGTTTCTTGACTGCTGCTTGGAGGAGGGGCGTCCGGCTTTATTAGAGTGAGACGTGGCAACGGGATGCTGGCGAATTATTGAGGGAGATCGTTCCTGGATGGTTGATTTGCGCGGTTCACGGCTGGATTGAAGCATCCAGTGAAAGCAGGCGAAAAGGCCGCCATCCGACGTCTGGCGAGCTTCAGCTGACGGCGCTGCCCTACAACTTCAAACCCTGTTGGCCGATAATGGCATCCGGTTCATCATGTCCGACACGAAGGAGGCGCGGCCATGCCGCTCATCCAGTAGCCATGGCCACGATGACACGCAAGTTCGCGGCAAGTCGCCCCGAACAAAAGCCCGGACATATCCACGAAAGTCTCCGCCCGCTGCCTTTGCTTCAGTCTGCTTCCACATTGAGCTTGCCCAGCCCGTGGAAGTGATAAGTGTCCGCAAACTGTGGTGGGTCCACCGCAGCAATGCCTGGCAGCCGGTCAAACAGAGTCTTCAGGGAGACCTGTAGTTCCAACCGCGCCAGTGGTGCGCCGATGCAGAAATGGATACCTGCGCCAAACGACACATTTTTTTGATTGGCTCGATTGGGGCGAAACGATCCCGGCACGTCAAAGGCATGCGGATCATGGTTTGCCATACCGAGCAGCAATGCGATCTGCTCCGTCGGTTTGACAGTCACACCCTCCGCGACTTCCATTTGCTCATAGGCATAGCGGGTAAACATATGCAGCGGCGTATCGAACCGCAGGCATTCCTCCACGGTTGCCGTCGTCGCGTCTGCGTCAGCAAAGAAGCGCAGTGGGTCACCGCCTTGCGCGAGAATGCTGCGCACCGCATTGCCGGTCTGGTGGACAGTCGCCTCGTGGCCGGCGTTCAACAGCAGGATTGTCGACGAGATCAGTTCGCCTTCGCTGAGTTTCCGGTCGCCATCCTGCGCGGCGATCAGCAGTGATAACAGATCATCCCCAGGCCGCTTCCTGCGCTCGGCCACATGGCCAAGGAGGAAATCGTAAAACGCGCGCGCAGCGGCATCGGCGTTCAGTTCGGTTTCGCGCGTGCGCCCATGCGAATAAAGCGCCACCATCCGGTGCGACCAATCAAGCAATTGCGGCCCGTGTTCGACCGGAACCCCGAGCATTTCCGCAATGACGGTGATCGGCAAGGGCGTTGCGTAGGCCGGAATGAGGTCGACAGGCTGACCAGCCGGAAACCGATCGATAAGGCTATGAGCCAGTGCTTCGATGCGGGGACGCAGACGCTCGACCTGACGGGAGACGAAGGCGCGGTTGACGAGCGTGCGCAGGCGGGTGTGCAGCGGCGGTTCGAGTTCGAGCATCGAATTGGCATCGATCCGGTCGAAATTCCCGAGGTGGCTACGGTCGCCCCGAACGCCTTGATTGTCGGCCGCACCTTCGGGCTTTTGCCGCCCGAAACGGCGGTCTCTCAGCAGCCGGTGCACGTCGTCAAAGCCGCCGAAACACCAGAATCCGAACTCCTCCCAGAAGAAGATGGAGTCGACACTGTGCAGCCATTCATAGGCTTCATAAGGGTTTTGGTAGAACCGCGGCTCATGCGGGTCGAGTTGCAGGCGGCGTGTGGTGGGATCGAAGTCGAGATAAGGTGGTTTTACGAGCGGTCGCATGGTGGACCAATAGAACGCCTTGCCCGCTTTCCGCCAGCCCGTATGGTCGGCCTCGTGCGCTCATGACGGCGCAGCCATGCTCAGGAATCACGGAATGAACGTCATTGTTGTCGGCGCAGGCATCGCGGGGCTCTCAACCGCGTGGTCATTGGCCAAGGCCGGCCAAACCGTCACGCTGATCGAACAAGGCCCAATTCCGAACCCGCTATCGGCTTCCGGCGATCATCACCGCATAATCCGCCGTGCCTATGGCAGGGCGTCCGGGTATGCCCGGTTGATCAGCGAGGCCTACGATGCCTGGGACGAACTGTGGGCCGACCTTGGCGAAAACCATCTCGATCCGCGCGGCTTCATGTGCATCTCGCGCGAGCCGGGCGATGAGGCGGACGTCTATCGCGAGGGCCTGGAGGATGGAGGCTACCCGTTCGAGGTTTATCAGCCGGCAGATGCTGTCGCCGAGTGGCCTTTCCTGGAAAAGGGCACTTTCCGCTACGCCTACTTTTCGAAGGAGGGCGGCGCCCTGTTGTGCCGCCGGGTGGCCGCTGGATTGCTTGCGTGGCTTCGCGCTTCAAAGGTGAATGTTTATGAAAACAGCAAGGTTTTGTCTGTGGACGTCGAAACAGGCTGCGTGGTTCTGGCCGACGGCAGCCGGATTGCAGGTGACCGCATCGTCGTCACCGCGGGCGCCTGGGTTTCGAAACTGTTCCCGGAAGTGGCCGGAACGCTGAAGACCTATCGCACCGCTCTAGTGTATCTCGAGCCGCCTGCCGATCTGCTTGAAGCATGGGAAAGAGCTCCCGTTATTCTGGATGTCGGTGGCATAACCGACGGCTACGCGATCCCACCGTGCGGGGGAGCAGGTATGAAGTTCGGCTCGGGGCTGCACAAAGTACCCACCTCCGATGCCGACTGGAACCGCGAGCCGGTTGAAGGTGAGGGGGAAGCGATTCGCAACCTGTTCTCGCCGCCGATCGCGCGCATCGGTGAATACCGCATCGCAGATGTCGTCACCTGCGCATATACCTTCACCTCGGATGAGCGCTTCTTCGCTGCGGAGAAGGGCAATTGCCTTATCGTTTCAGCGTGCTCCGGGCACGGCTACAAGTTCGGAGCGGCCGTCGGGCGACGCGTTGCAGCAGCGATCGGCAGCGGAGATGCTGGCGGCTTGAAGCAGTGGCTGCTCGCCGAAACTGCGTAAGCCCCGAGACACGCCTACCTCGTAACTACGGCGCCAGCGTCAGCGAAGTCAGCCGCACTGGAATCCTTTTGCGACACGAGCGCGGCCGGCATGGGCCATGCAATCCCGAAAAACGGATCATCCCAGCGGAGTACGCGCTCATATGGTTGGGAATAGGGCGCGGAGGTCGTGTAAATGACTTCACTCGCATCGACCAGTGACATGAACCCGTGCGCGCAGCCGGGCGGAACGTAGACTGACGAAACATCTTCGGCGGAAAGCTCGACACTCGCCCACATACCAAAGGTTGGCGAAGCACGGCGCACATCGGCGATGACGTCGAAGACGCGCCCTCGCATACAGCGTATTACTTTCGCCTCCTCGGCGGGTGCCGTCTGATAGTGCAGCCCGCGGATCGTGCCTGCTGCGAGTGTGAAAGAGTTGTTGATCTGCGCGACCGAGGCTTCGAGGCCCCGCTCGGCTAGTACGCTCGCAGCAAAAAGCTGCATGAAGCTGCCGCGCAAATCGACCTGCAGATCAAGGTCGATCAGGAAAGCCCCGCTTACCGACAGCGCAGTGAATTTCATCCCACAGCCACCTCGCTGCGCCGTCTCTCTGCCATCATGGCGGACAGGCCGTCCTCCAGCAGTATCGCCGGACGCCAACCGGGCAAGACCGGTCCTTTCCAAGGGCGCATTATCGCGCCCCTACCATAGGGCTTGGCACCCCACTGTGCATCGATCGGCGCATTGTTGAGCCGCTCGAGCAACCTGGCTAGTTGGCGCAAGGTGATATGGCGGCCGGTCGCCACGCAATATTCGGACGCCATCGTTTCATTCTCCGCCAGCGCTGCTCCGGCAAACTCAAAAGCGGCCACGGCATCATCGACGTGCAGCAAATCTATGTGCTGATAACCGGGGGAAAGATCGATCCTGGTCTGGTTCAGCTGAGCGTTGAGGAGAAGATCGACGATCCTGCCACGCGGGTCCATCGGTCCGTAAATGTCAGAAAGCTTCAGTGTAAGGGTGCGAAGCCCCTCGTAGATTTCATAGTAACGGACGACGTCCTGAAACGCCTGCTTGCTGGCGGCGTAAAAGCTCGTCGGAACATATTTCGCAGTACCGTCGCGATGCTGGGATTGCGTGCCAGCGTTGACCAATACGCGGCAGCCGGCGATAACAGCAGCTTCCAGAACGGTAGCCGAGAACACCACATTCGTCATCAAGGTCGCGGTCTTATCGACCGATGACTTGTCGGCATCTGCATGCGCGGCAAGATGGAAGAAGACGTCCGGAACGAATTTTGTGATCACCTTGGCAAGAGCAGTCGGATTGCCGGTGTACTCAACGGCTTGTACTCCAGCGATGCGGCAATCGCCCCCCGCTCTCACGACGGCCACGACGTGAACTCCCTGACTGACCAGGCGCTCTGCAAGTCGCCCACCGATATAGCCGGTCGCACCGGTCATTAGGGCGCATTTGGTCCTCATGTGCCCACCAGCAATCTTGCGCGCCCGCCGAGTATTGTGCGAAGCAGTAAGATAATAATCCAACATGCTGCTGTGCCGAGTAAAAAGGTAACCGCGCTGCCGATAATCAGGTGCCAGTTGGAGCCGGATAGCGGCGACACTTCAGCGGCGATGCCGACGAATCTCCGGAACACAAAGCCATGAATGAAATACAATGCGAATGCCGCTGATGCGAACAGGCTGAGGACACGCGCTTGAAAATGCGGAAGTCTGTCTGAGGAGCGCCAGAGCCATACCAGCAGCAGCATCGCGAGCGACATTTTCTGCAAGTAGTATGCGCTCTCGCGAAGCGACGTCGGTCCCCAGTAGTCGAAGCCTGTAGCATAAAGGTAGCAAAGTGCGAGGGTGGCGCATGCAGCGAGCAGCGCGAACGGCCAAACTTGCCGGGCAATTCGAGTAAGGCGGTCGTCGATTGCCTCACCAATGACTATCCCCACAACGTAGCCTCCAAGGAAATAGACGAGCGTCGAAAAACTAAGGTCGGTCCCGGTTCTGGAGAAGAAAATAGGCAATGAGATCGCCACTACGATGAAAAAACCGCGGAATTTCGAAGAAATAACCGCTCGAATCATAGGGCTTATAAAATATAGAGTCAAAATTACTGGTATATACCAGTAAGTGTATTGCGCCTCCCCAAACAAAAGATTGTACAACGTCTCATTGAAGTACGACAAAAATGTCTCTAATGTAGTCTCGCCGGAAACAAGAAAGCGGCCCATGAGCGCCGTAAACAGTACAGTCATCGCAGCGTATGGCAGAGCCACGTTTCTAAGTCTCTTATAGTAGAAATCCCCCGTCCGCGAAAGTGGGTAGTTTCTAGAGTATATAATACCAGAGATTATCGCAAAAAACAACGTCACATCGTGAAAGAGAATATCGTTGGCAACAAATACTACGTTTGATGGGGCGATTGGTTCTTGCAAGCCGCGCAGCATAAATGCGCGTCCCGAGTGCAGAACCATAATCAGAATGATCGTAATGCCGCGAAAATAGTGAAGATAAGTCAATCGCTCCAGAGCCGCGCCGCTATTGGCGGCCCGGCCGGACCGAACCCAGTTCCCCCCCACCTGAGTTCAATCGTAGATCCCTCGTTGTCGCGGTACTCCCAAGGATTTCGATCGGAATTTCGATAGTCCAGCTTCTGAGGCCGGGCGCACGGAATCACGTGATTACTCTATAGGTCTAAATGTTGCCACCGATATCTCTCCAAGGACTTAACCCTCTCTCTCGCAGGGACCTTTCCACACGATCATAGCACAAACCTGAATTTGATATGCGTACCGCACAGCAAACTGCGTACGGGCGTTTCGCACCACAGTTGGGACAGTCTGGTAGCGTGTCTGCTCGGTCTCTATGAGGATGGCGCGCTATTGATTCAAAACCGCAACTTTCCGCAGTTCGATTGCCGCACCCATGCATGACGTGCTGGAAAGGAGTATTTCCCGCGGTGGCTAACACGCACGGTTGCCGGCGGCAACGCAAAGCGCGGCCTTGCGCAAGGCGGAGTCAGCATCCTATTTACAGGATAACCACTCACGCCCGATTCTGCCGGCGCCGCCGGATTCCGTACAATGAGGACCACTCATGAAGAGCCCTATCGAAACCTATATGAACCTCGTACCGATGGTGGTCGAGCAGACAAATCGCGGCGAGCGTGCCTATGACATCTTCTCGCGCCTGCTAAAGGAACGCATAATCTTCATCACCGGGCCGATCGAAGACGGTATGGCCTCCCTGGTCTGCGCACAGCTGCTCTTTCTCGAGGCGGAGAACCCGAAGAAGGAAATCAATATGTACATCAACTCGCCGGGTGGCGTCGTCACCAGCGGCCTGGCGATGTACGACACGATGCAGTTCATACGGCCACCGGTCTCGACGCTTTGCGTCGGGCAGGCGATGTCGGCTGGTTCGCTGTTGCTGACAGCCGGCGCCAAGGGCATGCGCTTCTGCACACCGAACGCGCAGATCATGGTTCACCAGCCGTCAGGCGGATACCAGGGTCAGGCGACGGATATCATGATCCACGCTCAGTTCACGGAGCGGTTGAAGCGTCGGCTCAATGAGATTTACGTTCAGCACACCGGCCAGGACTATGAAACGATCCACAACGCCATGGAGCGCGATAACTTCCTGACGACGGACCAGGCGCTGAAGCTTGGGCTGATCGACAAGGTTTTGACATCGCGCGAGGAAGGCGAGGCTCCAAAAGCCTGAGTCGGGAGCATCCCGACAGCGCAATGACAGGTTTTTTACCGGCACTGCGGCAATTCAGCCGCAGTTTGCTGTTTCCTCGACGCAGGCGCCAGCCTACGTTAAGTCTATGTTGATTTTCGGCGGCTTAGCTTCCCGGCTTGAATTCGCTAGTGCTGCCGTAATTGTGAAATGTGTTGGCGTGAAGAGTTTGTGCGTGCCAAACCGCTGGCATTAGGGCGTTTGCACGGCTAATACTCGAAACTGGCGACTGGCCGTTCCGTCGCTGGAGCGGTACTGAAAGGACTAAGTTACGATGAGCAAAGTCAGCACTGGCGGCGGCGATTCCAAGAATACGCTTTACTGCTCGTTCTGCGGAAAAAGCCAGCATGAAGTTCGCAAGCTGATTGCCGGGCCGACGGTCTTCATCTGCGACGAATGTGTCGAACTCTGCATGGACATTATCCGCGAGGAGAACAAGACCTCGATGGTGAAGTCGCGCGAGGGCGTCCCGACACCGCAGGAAATCCTCAAGGTTCTCGACGACTATGTCATCGGCCAGCCTTACGCCAAACGCGTGCTGTCGGTCGCGGTACACAATCACTACAAGCGCCTTGCGCATGCGACGAAGAACAACGACGTCGAACTCGCAAAGTCCAACATCCTGCTGATCGGTCCGACCGGGTGCGGCAAGACGCTGCTGGCGCAGACGCTGGCGCGCATCATCGACGTTCCATTCACCATGGCTGACGCAACGACACTCACAGAAGCCGGTTATGTCGGTGAGGACGTCGAAAACATCATCCTGAAGTTGCTGCAATCGGCTGACTACAATGTCGAGCGCGCGCAACGCGGCATCGTCTATATCGACGAGATCGACAAGATCTCGCGCAAGTCCGACAATCCGTCGATCACCCGGGACGTGTCGGGCGAGGGAGTCCAGCAGGCGCTGCTGAAGATCATGGAAGGCACGGTGGCGTCCGTTCCTCCGCAGGGCGGCCGCAAGCATCCGCAACAGGAATTCCTGCAGGTCGACACGGCCAACATCCTATTCATCTGTGGCGGCGCGTTTGCCGGCCTGGACAAGATTATCTCGGACCGTGGCCGCAAGACATCGATTGGCTTCAGCGCTGCGGTCGCGTCTCCCGAGGATCGCCGCACGGGCGATCTGTTCCGCATGGTCGAGCCCGAAGATCTGCTGAAGTTCGGCCTTATCCCGGAGTTTGTCGGCCGCTTGCCTGTTCTGGCAACGCTGGAAGACCTTGACGAACCCGCGTTGATTCAGATCCTGACCGAACCGAAAAATGCTCTGGTGAAGCAGTATCAGCGGCTGTTCGAGATGGAGAATGTGGAACTGACGTTCCATGAGAACGCGTTGTCGGCGATCGCCAAACGCGCCATTGAGCGCAAGACCGGTGCCCGCGGCCTCCGCTCCATCATGGAGGCCATATTGCTGGACACCATGTTTGAGCTTCCGGCGCTCGAAGGCGTGCAGGAAGTTGTTATTTCGGAAGAGGTCGTGACCGGTAGTGCCCGGCCGCTTTACATCTATTCCGAGCAGAAGGAAAAAAAGGGCGTAAGCGCCTGATTCTCAAATCAGGATAGAAATTGGCGGCGCCTTCGGGCGCCGTTGTCGTTGTGCGCCGAGCGGAAGCGCGGCGCGGACCTGCTGACTGCTGGGGGAAGGAATGGACGTCAAACTGATCGCCAAATGCGCTGAGCATGGCGTCAAATTTGCAACCACGGCAATTATTCGGCCGAAGTCATTCATCGAATGCGAGTCCCCCGTCCGACTGGATTGCGACATCTACATGAAGGGCTTCATCGGCGCCTATTCCTATGTGCGTCATGGTTCTATTTTGACGAGCGTCCAATGGATTGGGCGGTACTGCTCGATCGCTACCAATGTGGTTATCGGCGCGGGAGAACATCCCACGAATTGGCTGTCGACCCATCCTTTTCAACATGGAAACTCCGCCGTTGTGCGCCGCCGCGCGGAGGTCGACGGGTTTCGATACCTAAAGCCGCCCGAACCGCCGCCGGGGGTTGGAATAGGCCATGATGTCTGGATCGGCACGGGGGCCGTTATCAAGCGGGGCGTGACGGTAGGAAACGGCGCCGTGGTGGGTGCGGGAGCCGTCGTCACCAAAGATGTCCCCCCATATGCAATTGTGGGCGGTGTCCCGGCAAAGATCATCCGCTACCGATTTTCGCATGAGATCATCAATCGAATGCTGCGCGTAGGCTGGTGGGACTATACCGCCGAGAGCCTGTTGGGTGTGAATTTTTCCGATGCCGAGCAAGCGCTGGACG
This sequence comes from uncultured Alphaproteobacteria bacterium, assembly GCA_963829135.1. Classification (GTDB taxonomy): domain Bacteria; phylum Pseudomonadota; class Alphaproteobacteria; order Rhizobiales; family Rhizobiaceae; genus Kumtagia. The sequence goes on from CAWHHO010000006.1 coordinate 238,069, forward strand.
ACGTCGAGTCGTTTGTCGCCAAAGGTATCGCAAAGCGGCTGCCGGGCAAAACAGTGCGGGTGACCGGAAAGGGCGATTTCAAGGTTTTCGAACCAAAAACCGGACCAGCCTAGCCGCCGCGCGCCGCCTTGATCGTTGCCGCCACGGCAGTCGCGTCGGTGACCGTGTTGCGATACTCGCGATCCAGATCTGTGCCGCCCATGCCGACATTCGGATTGCGATAGGCCATGGCGCTTGGGACATCCTTGAGCGCAGCGAAGTGCATTTCGCGCAGGCCGGTCCTGGCATGGACTTCCGCAATATTGGTGGCGTCCAGCCCGCCGCAGCCCATGATGACGATACGCTCGGCGGCCTGCGTCACCAGGCTTGCCAGTAGCGCTGCCCCTTCCACGGCGGTATCGCGCTGGCCGCTGGTGAGCACCCGGCCGACGCGGCAGCGGACGAGCGCTTCGAGCGCTTCCGACGGATCGCGGGTCATGTCGAACGCGCGATGGCAGGTCACATTGAGCGGCCCCGCAGCCGTCACCAGTTCACCCATGCGCTGCTCGTCGATACTGCCGTCGGGGTGAAGGCAGCCAGCGACGACCCCGGCGACGCCGAGCTCGCGCAGCGCCTCGATATCCTCGATCATGGAGCGGTGTTCGTTTTCGCTGTAGAGAAAATCGCCGCCGCGAGGGCGCACGATAACGTGGAATGGGATCTTGGCGACGGCAAGCGCCTCGCGCACGGTGCCGAAGCTCGGGGTGATCCCGCCTTCGACCAGCGAGGCGCAGAGTTCCACACGATCCGCTCCGCCCTGCTGAGCCGCAATCAGCCCGTCAATACCTTCGACGCAGACTTCGATGATGGGCATGAATCTCTCCGGGCTTATTGAGGCAATCGCATGACGCCAGCGTTCGCCGCAAGCGTGGCAACAGCGTTATCCGAGGTCTCCCCTCGCGACACTGGATTGGCGGAATGACGATGTCGCGAGAGCCGCCACCGATCTCCATCGTAAGAGCCCTCCGTTATCGGGACTTCGCCAAGCGGCGACCCGTTGGTTCACCCGAACTTCGGATCGAGGCTGCCGGCCTTGTAGCGCTTGGCCATCTCGGACACCGGCAGGGGCCGGATGCTTTGCGCATGGCCGGCCGTGCCGAATTCCTCGAAGCGCTGCTTGCACAGCTTCGTCATCGCCGCCATGGCCGGCTTGAGATATTTTCGCGGATCGAACTCGCTCGGATCCTCGGTCAGCACTTTGCGAATGGCGCCGGTGAGCGCCATGCGGTTATCGGTGTCGATGTTGATCTTGCGCACGCCATTCTTGATGCCGCGCTGGATCTCCTCGACCGGCACGCCCCAGGTGGGCTTCATCTTGCCGCCGAACTTGTTGATGATCTCCTGCAACTCTTCCGGTACCGACGACGAGCCGTGCATCACAAGGTGGGTGTTCGGCAGCTTGCGGTGGATCTCCTCGATGACGTTCATCGCCAGCACCTTGCCGTCCGGCTTGCGGCTGAACTTGTAGGCGCCGTGCGAGGTGCCCATGGCGATCGCCAGCGCGTCCACCTTGGTCTCGGCGACAAACTTCACAGCCTCGTCCGGATCGGTCAGCAACTGATCATGGCTGAGCGTGCCCTCGGCGCCGTGGCCGTCTTCCTTGTCGCCCATGCCGGTCTCCAGTGAGCCGAGCACTCCGAGTTCCCCTTCCACCGAAATGCCGCCGAGATGCGCCATATCGGTTACCGTCCTGGTGACATCGACGTTGTACTGCCAGTCGCCCGGCGTCTTGCCGTCAGCCTTCAGCGAGCCGTCCATCATCACCGATGTGAAGCCCGCCTGGATCGCGGTCATGCAGGTGCCGGGCTCGTTGCCGTGATCGAGGTGAACGCAGACCGGAATATGCGGATAGATCTCGGTAAGGGCGTCCATCATGTGCTTGAGCATGATGTCGTTGGCATAAGTGCGCGCTCCGCGCGATGCCTGCAGAATCACCGGCGCGCTGACCGCGTCCGCAGCCTCCATGATCGCCAGGGCCTGTTCCATATTGTTAATGTTGAAGGCAGGCACACCGTAGCTATGCTCGGCGGCGTGGTCCAGCAACTGGCGAAGGGTGATCCGGGCCATGCAAAGTCTCTCCTCTCGATCTGCAAAGTTCTGCTTCCTTGACGCCTTAGTGGAAAAACTGGTGCGAACAAAGCGTCCTGGCATCCTTTTTTGCCGGTTCCGATCTTCCCGCCGAATGCGGCTTGCATCGGTGCGAGGAATGCCCACCATGATTGCTACTCGGCCATCTGATCCCGCATCGCCTCGATCAGGATCACGGCGGAGGCCGCGCCCGGGTCTATATGACCCAGCGAGCGCTCGCCCAACCGCTCGGCGCGGCCCTTCGAAGCGATCATGGCCTTGGTCGACTCCGCGCCCGCCGTCGCCGCATCAACGGCAGCATCCAGCGCTTTCGACAAAGCGCCGCTTGTCGCAAAATGCTCGCCTGCCGCATCCGCCGCCGGAATCCAGGCGTCGATCATCGTTTTCTCGCCACGATCGGCCTTGCCGCGATCCTGAATGCCCTTCGCCATAGATTGGAAAGCGACTACGAAATCGCCATCGGTCAGCGTCGGCTTACCTTTCACGGCAGCAGCTGCGCGCATGAAGGCGGTGGCGTAGAGCGGACCCGATGATGCGCCCACCGCATTGAGGAACGACTTTGCCGCGGTGTTGAAGACGGTTGTGGGATCGGCCGTCTCCGCGTTGAGCCCCGCCAGCGCATCGCGCGCGGCGGCGAAGCCGAGGGCCATGGCGATCCCGTGATCGGCATCGCCGATGACGCCATCCAGCGCGCAGAGCCGGTCTTTCTCAACTTCGATCCGTTCGGCAATCCTGCCGAACATGGCAATGAGGCGGGCGGAGGTGATTTCAGGCATGGCAATCTCCATCAGCCCGCACGGAACATTGCGCAATCGCAGGGCCGGTCGAGCATCTCCTGCAATTCGCCGTCAAGGCGATGCAGGGTTACCGAGGCGCCAGCCATCTCCAGCGACGTGCAATAGCTGCCGACCCATGTGGCGTGGATGTCGGCGCCCGCATCGTCCAGCCGCTGCTTGACCCGGCGGTTCATGATGTAAAGTTCCATGGGCGGAGTCGATCCCAGCGAATTGACCAGCACAGCGACCTTATCGCCGCGCGACAGCGACATTTCTGCGAAGATGCGGTCGAGCATGTCGTCGACAATCTCGTCGGCGGTCTTGAGCTTGCCCCGCGCCACGCCCGGCTCGCCATGGATACCCATGCCGATCTCCATCTCGTCCGGTCCGATCTCGAAATTGGGCCTGCGTGTCTGCGGCAGCGAACAGGCCGACAGGGCGACGCCCATGGTGAATGTCTGGTCGTTGGCCTTGCGCGCGATGCGTTCCACCTCATCCAGCGGCAACATCTTGTCGGCAGCGGCACCGCCCGCTTTGAAGACGAAGAAATTGCCGGCGACGCCGCGCCGCTTGCCCTTATCCTTGGTGGCCACGTCGTCGGTGGTGAGCACGGTGCGCACTTCGATGTCATCCATCGCCGCCATTTCGGCGGCCATGTCGAAGTTCATGACGTCGCCCGCATAGTTGCCGTACTGGAACAGCACGCCGGCGCCGCCACTCACCGCCTTGGCGCATTCGAGGATCGGATCCGGAGGCGGCGAAGCAAAGACGTTGCCGACCGCACAGCCGTCTGCGAGCCCCTTGCCGACGAAGCCGAGGAAGGTTGGCTCGTGGCCCGAGCCGCCGCCAATGACGATGCCGACCTTGCCCGGACGCGGGCCCGTTTTCGCAATGATGGAGCGCGGACTACCCGGGACGGCGGTGAGGTGCTTCGCGTGCGCCGCCAGCACACCCTCCAGCATTTCATCGACAGCCTTGCCGCCGTCATTGATGATTTTCTTGGTCTGCAATATGGCCTCCCGCGCGCTCTTGATCGCTGCGATAGTACGCGGCGGGTCGGGGATTTCCAGAGGTGATGGTGGTTTAGGCGTTGCTCGGCCGAGTGTGGCCGGGTCGCGATATAACTAGGACGTGTTGGGGCGCTCCCGCGCCCAGACGGCCAGGCCGTGAAGTTCGTTCAGGACTTCGTATATCTGATGATCGGGCTTGCGGCGCCATCCAGGCGGCCGGCCGGGCCGCATCGGCGAGAGGCGTTGAAAGCTGTGCTTGTTGGCGCGGCTGGCAGTTTCATCGCGCCGAACTCCTTCGCACCCCCCTCTGTCCTGCCGGACATCTCCCCCGCAAGGGGGGAGATTAGCAGCTTGACCCGCTGTGCCGTTTGCCTCCCAATCCATCGCCGCATCACGCCGGGCCTGCCAGCGAGCAAGACGCTTCGCCTGGCGCGGCAGGTCATCAAGCGCGCGTCCGATCGCTTCTAGCCGCCGATGCAGGCGGCCCGCATCGAGCGGATCGTCAGGGGATGATGGCTGAGGGACAGGATCAGGCAGGTGCGGCCGGGCGAAGAGCGGGTTGAACGGGCGGTCGCCGAGCAAGCTGATGCGCGGCATGGCGCTTAGCTTCACTGATCTGCGGCGGACGCCAAACCGTTTGACCGGGTCGAGCAACGGCAGCGAGAGGGTGGGCGAGCGCTTCGGGGCCAGCGCCCGGGCCCATTCCGGCAGCGGGCCGGGCCGGATCACCACACCGGTGCCGAAGCCGTTGCTGCGGTTGAGGACCGGCTTCGGCTTGGCGGCACGCAGGCGCGGCGGTGCAAGCTCGACCACCAGCCCGCGCGCGGCAATGATGATCAGCCGCCGTGTTGCGGCTTCGGCCGGACGCAGCAGCCTGAGCACGAGGCGGTGGAGATGGCGCGGGAGGGTCGGCGCCGGGATGGGTGCCGGGGACAGTTTACTTTTTTCCGCCAGCGCCGGGTTCTGAGAACGGCGCGTCTACCTGCGGAAAGAAAGTAAACTGTCCCCCTGCGCTTCCGCCGTTCGCCGAGGTAACCATGGCAACAAGCATCGCCAGGACACGCTTCAGCGCCTCCCGGTTTTTCTCGATCGCCAGATTCCAGTCCATTTCCGCTCATCACCGGTAACACGACATTAAGAAGGAACATATAAAGAACATGTGAGTAACGCAAGACCTTTTATCGTCGCCAAGTGATACTTGCCGAGCCGTTGCTTTACGGAGGCCGCGTTGTCTTATCTACATCAACCGGTCATCAACTCCGTGTTGTGGATATTGTCGCGCAACACACAATGCCAATGCAGAAGAAATAGAGACCGTTGCCACGTTCTGCACCCATGCAACTCGAACAAGAAGAGGCATGGATCCCCGACACTCTCCGTTCGCTTCGCTCACTCACGAGGTCGAGGATGACGACAGCGATGGAGTCTCTCGCTTGTCTTCACCGTTAGGAAGATTGCCGGGGCGATTTGCCCCGACAGGTGACTGGAGACATTGCGAATAGTTTGGCGCGGTCAGCGACAGACGCCCATTCCGACGGCTTGGAGGTCCGGAGCTAGTCCCGCGGTGGCCTCGCGGCAATCAATTCCTATATGCATTCCTGTGACTTCCGCCTCCCTTCCTTCTGGCTTCCTCACGCCGTCTGCGCGACAATGACCGACGATCCCGAGTCCCCAAGCAACCGAGCCGCAATGCCTGACGATCGAGCCCCGCGCGACCCTATTCTCCGTGCGGCCACTGCCTATTCAAAAGCCAAGGCGCCGGCGGGCATGCGGCCTTTCGTGCATCTGCGCGTGCATTCGGCCTATTCGTTGCTGGAGGGCGCGCTGCCGATCGGCAAGATCGTCGCGCTTGCGCAGAAGGACAAGGCGCCGGCTATTGCCATTACCGACACCAACAATCTGTTCGGCGCGCTCGAATTCGCCAACAAAACCACCAAGGATGGCATCCAGCCGGTGATTGGCTGCCAGCTCGACCTGGCCTTCGACGGCGAGCCGACAGATGGCAACCGCAGCGCCAGCCACCGTCGCAGCGGCGTCGAGCACAGTCCGGTCGTGGTGATCGCCGCGACCGCCGAGGGTTACGCCAATCTGGTGCGGCTTGTCAGCCGCGCCTATCTCGACAACCCGCCGGGCGAGGCGATCCGCGTTTCGACGACCTGGCTCAGTGAGTTGTCGCCGGGGCTGATCTGCCTCACCGGCGGCCCGCGCGGCCCCGTGGGCACGGCGCTGAAATTCGACCACAACGATCTCGCCGAGGGCCGGCTGCTCAAGCTGAAGGCGATCTTCGGCGACCGGCTTTATGTCGAGCTGGAGCGTGTCGGCAATTGGGACCGCCGCATCGAGGCGGCGGCGGTCGATCTCGCTTATCGCCACGAACTGCCGCTGGTCGCCACCAACGAGGCGTTCTTTCCGGCGCGCGACGATTTCGATGCGCATGACGCGCTGATCGCCATCGCCGAAGGCTCGGTGGTCGCCTCCGACGACCGCAGGCGGCTGACGCCGGACAATTACCTGAAGAGCCAGGCTGAAATGTCGGCGCTGTTCGCCGACCTGCCGGAGGCGATCGACAACACCGTCGAAATCGCCATGCGCTGCTCCTACTATCCGAAGAAGCGTTCGCCGATCCTGCCGCGCTTCACCGGCGCCGGCGACGACGCCGAGAAGGCCGAGGTGGAGGAACTGCGCAGGCAGGCACGCGAAGGCCTGGCGATGCGCTTCGAGACGGCGGGGCTGACCGAAGGCTACACCGAGGAGCAGTATCGCGAGCGGCTGGAGTTCGAGCTCGGCGTCATCGAGCGCATGAAGTTCCCCGGCTACTTCCTCATCGTGGCCGACTTCATCAAATGGGCGAAGGCGCACGGCATCCCGGTCGGGCCGGGGCGCGGCTCTGGCGCCGGCTCGCTGGTCGCCTATGCGCTGACCATCACCGACATCGACCCGCTGCGCTTCTCGCTGCTGTTCGAGCGCTTCCTCAATCCGGACCGCGTGTCGATGCCCGACTTCGACATCGACTTCTGCCAGGACCGCCGCGACGAGGTGATCCGCTATGTGCAGGGCAAATACGGGCGCGACCAGGTGGCGCAGATCATCACCTTCGGATCGCTGCAGGCGCGCGCCGTGCTGCGCGACGTCGGCCGCGTCCTGCAGATGCCGTATGGCCAGGTCGACCGGCTCTGCAAGATGGTGCCGCAGAACCCCGCCAATCCGGTCACGCTTGCCAAGGCGATCGAAGGCGAGCCGCGCTTCGCCGAGGAGATGGAGAAGGAGCCGATCGTCGGCACGCTGCTCGACATGGCGCAGAAGCTGGAGGGGCTCTACCGCCACGCCTCGACCCACGCCGCGGGCATCGTCATCGGCGACCGGCCGCTGTCCGAACTGGTGCCGATGTATCGCGATCCGCGCTCCGACATGCCGGTCACCCAGTTCAACATGAAGCTGGTGGAAGAGGCCGGGCTGGTGAAGTTCGACTTCCTCGGCCTGAAGACGCTTACCGTCCTGGAAACGGCCGTGAAGCTGATCCGCCGGCGCGGCATCGATATCGATCTGGCACGGCTGCCGCTGGACGACCCGAAGACCTATGAGATGCTGTCGCGCGGCGAGGTCGTCGGCGTGTTCCAGGTGGAATCGGCGGGCATGCGCAAGGCGCTGATCGGCATGAAGCCGGACCGCATCGAGGACATCATCGCGCTGGTGGCGCTCTACCGCCCCGGTCCGATGGAGAACATCCCGACCTACAATGCGCGCAAGCACAAGGAAGAGGAAATCGCGTCGATCCATCCGATGATCGACCATCTGGTGGCCGAAACGCAGGGCGTCATCGTCTACCAGGAACAGGTGATGCAGATCGCGCAGGAGCTTTCCGGCTATTCGCTCGGCGAGGCCGACCTGCTGCGCCGCGCCATGGGCAAGAAGATCCGCGCCGAGATGGATGCGCAGCGCGCGCGCTTCGTCGACGGCGCGGTGAGGAACGGGCTGACGCAAGCCGCAATCCAACTTCATCTTCGACCTGCTGGCGAAATTCGCCGACTACGGCTTCAACAAGTCGCACGCCGCCGCCTATGCGGTGGTGTCGTACCAGACGGCCTATCTCAAGGCGCACTATCCGGTGGAGTTCCTGGCCGCGTCGATGACGCTGGACATGTCGAATACCGACAAGCTGGCCGACTTCCGCCAGGACGCGCTGCGGCTCGGCATCGACGTCGTGCCGCCTTCGGTAAGGACGTCGTATCGCGACTTCGAGGTCGAGGAGAACCGCATCTTCTATGCGCTTGCCGCCATCAAGGGCGTCGGCGATGCCGCGGTTGAGCACATCGTCGAGAAGCGCAGGGAAAAGCCGTTCGCCGATCTCGAGGATTTCTGCGAGCGGGTCGATCCGAAGATCATCGGCAAGCGGGTGTTCGAAAGCCTGATCCTCGCCGGCGCGCTGGATTGCTTCGGCCATGACCGGGCAGCGCTGATGGCCGGCGTCGAGCGCATGATGGGCCTTGCCTCCCGCGCTTACGAGGATGCCGCACTCGGCATCACCGACATGTTCGGCGCGAGTTCCGTCAGCCGCCAGCAGAAGCTGCATCTGCCGGCCGCCGAGCCGTGGCTGGCGGCGGAGCGGCTGCACAAGGAGTTCCTCGCCGTCGGCTTCTATCTTTCCGCGCATCCGCTGGATGAATACAAGGCCGCCTTGCAGAAGATGCGCGTGCAGAACTGGGCGGAGTTTTCCGCTGCGGTGAAACGCGGCGCCACTGCCGGACGTCTTGCCGGCACCGTGACCTCGAAGCAGGAGCGCAAGACGCGCACCGGCAACAAGATGGGCGTCGTGATGTTCTCGGACCAGACCGGCCAGTATGAGGCGGTGATGTTCTCCGAGACGCTGGCGCAGTATCGCGATCTGATGGAGCCGGGACGCTCGGTGGTGCTCACAGTTGCGGCCGAAGACCGGCCTGAAGGCGTCAATCTGCGCATCCAGACGGTGAGTTCGCTGGAGGAAGAGGCAAGCCGCGTGCAGAAGGCGCTGCGCATCTATGTGCGCGACGCGGGCCCATTGCAGACGCTGGCAGGCCAGCTTGGCATGAAGGGCGACGGCCAGGTGAGTTTCGTGGTGCTCATGCCGGAAGGGCGCGGCGAGGTCGAGGTGGAGCTGCCCGGCGGCTACCGCATCTCGCCGCAGGTCGCGTCAGCAATGCGCTCCGTGCCGGGTGTTGTCGAGGTGGAGCTGGTTTGAGCGTGGGCGGTTCTCCCTTTCTCTCCAACCGCGCAATGATCTGGCTGGACGGTCGGCAGCCTAGCCGCTGTAACGCAATTGCATGAGCATCGACACCGGCAGCGTACCTGAAAAGTCGGCTTTCCTGCGGCTGCGAAGCAAGCTGCGCAAGCTCTATCACGGCGCGCAGCCCGCAGCGGTGCGCTTCCAGCTCGTCGCGGTCATTCTCGATCTCGCCATCATCGTCTTTTTCATCATCACGCCGCTGCTCCAGGGCAAGCCCGCCTTCCTTTGGCTGGACTATACCGTTGCGGCGCTGGTGGGCGCCGACATGGCCGCCCGGCTGCTGGCCTCGAACAATATCCTGCGGCTGATGAAGCAACCCGCCGCGTGGATCGACGTGTTCATCCTGGCGACTCTGCTGTTTCCGCAGGCGCTGGCCAATTTCGCTTTTCTGCGCATTCTTCGGCTGTGGTCGCTGTCGCGTACCGGCGGGCTATGGCGGCACTTCGGGGTGCTGCGCTTCAATCAATGGCGCGAGGCAAGCAACGCCGTCATCAACCTGCTGACGTTCCTGTTCGTGCTGGCGGGCTTTGTCTACACTTTCTTCTTCCGCAGCCGTCCGGGCATCGAAGGCTATGTCGACGCGCTGTACTTCACAGTCGCCACCGTGACCACCACCGGCTTTGGCGACATCGTGCTGCCCGGTGTGGCAGGCAAGCTGACGGCCATCGTCGCCATGATCGTCGGCATCTCGCTGTTCGTGCGGCTCGCACAGGCGATCTTCCGGCCTGCCAAGGTGTTCTACCCCTGCCACGCCTGCGGGCTCCAGCGACATGAACCGGACGCCGTGCACTGCAAGGCCTGCGGCGGCCTGCTCAACATCCCGGACGACGGGGATTAGGCCTCACTCATCCAGGTGCTCGGGCGGATGCGCGCTGCGTCCCTTGCCGAAGGTGTAGCCGGTCTCGACCGCCTTGCGCCCGAACCTGTCGCGAAGCTGGTCGATCGCCCCCTCTGCAAGCGCCCGCTTGCGCGCCTCCTTCGTCGACCAGGTCGGGCGGATCGGCTCTGCCATCGTCGGAAAGATCACTGACGCCGATGCCGAGAAGGCGGTAACGCGTGCCGTCGGCTTCCTTGCCGAGCAGCTGCAGGCCGGTCTGGAAAATGCGGTCGGCCAGTCTGGTCGGATCGGCGAGCTGCCGGTTGCGGGTGCGGAGCTTGAAATCCTGCGTCTTCAGCTTCAGCACCACGGTGCGTCCCGCGATTCCCGCCTTCTTCAGCCGCGCCGACACCTTCTCCGAGAGTGCCCGCAGCACCGGTACGAGATCGGCCATCGAGGCGAGGTCGGCATCGAATGTGGTTTCGGCGGATACGCTTTTGGCTTCGTGATCGGGATGCACGCGCCGGTCGTCCTGGCCCCGCGACAGCCGGTAGAGCCGGCTCCCCATCGTGCCGTATCGGCGCAGCAGGTCGCCCTGATCCATGACCTGCAATTGGCCGATAGTTCGGATGCCGTCGCGCTCGAGCGAAGCGGCGAACGCCTTGCCGACGCCCCAGATCAGCGTGACCGGTTGGCCGGCGAGGAAGGAGACCGCTTCCTCTTCGCCGATCACCGCAAAGCCACGCGGCTTTCGCATGTCGGAGGCGATCTTGGCGAGGAACTTGCAATAGGAGAGCCCCGCCGAAACGGTGATGCCAACCTCTTTCTCGACGCGCCGGGCGAAGTCGGCGAGCACAAGGGCAGGGGGCTTGCCGTGCAGCCGCTCGGTGCCGCTGAGGTCGAGAAAAGCCTCATCGATCGACAGCGGTTCGACCAGGGGCGTCAGCGCCTGCATCATGGCGCGCACTTCGCGCCCGACGCGGACATATTTTTCCATGTCAGGACTGATGACGATTGCCTCGGGGCAGGCTTCGAGCGCCTTGAACATCGGCATCGCTGAGCGCACGCCCCGGATTCGGGCGATGTAACAGCAGGTCGAGACGACGCCGCGCTTGCCGCCGCCGATGATTACCGGCTTGTCGCGCAGGTCCGGATTGTCTCGCTTCTCCACCGCCGCATAGAAGGCGTCACAGTCGATATGGGCAAAATGCAGCCGGTAGAGCTCTTTGTGGCGGATGACTCGCGGACTGCCGCATTGCACGCAACGCGACCCCGGTCCCGGCTGCAGCGCCAGGCAATCGCGGCAGAAACCGTGATCCGGATTGTTGACAGGCGGCGCCATGGATGCGAACATAAACAGAACAAACAGAATGATAGGACAGTGTAGCGAAGCCCGCAAGGCGCGGCGCAGGAGGAGCGTTATGCTGGTGACAGTGAAGCCGCTGGAGCCGGAATTGTGGCCGGCCTTCGAGGACCTGTTCGGCAGGCATGGTGCCTGCTACGGCTGCTGGTGCACGCATTTTCGGCTGCGTCCGGCGGTGCGGCGCGAGAATGATCGTCAGCGCAACAAGGATTTCATCCGTGCGCGCATTGAGGCTGGCCCGCCTCCAGGTTTGCTGGCATTCGACGGGGCCAAGGCAATCGGTTGGATGCAGATCGGACCGCGCGGCGATGTGCCTGAGTGGAACAATGCCGGCCGTGTGTCGGCACCGCTGGACCCAGAGCATCAATCCGATCCAGGCGTTTGGGCGATCTCCTGCTTTTTCATCCGCAGTTCGGCACGAGGCGAGGGGCTTTCGCACCGGCTTGTCTCGGCAGGCATCGACTATGCGCCTCGTAACGGGGCGCGGCTGCTCGAAGCATGTCCGATGGATGAGTCGAGGGATTCTCGGTCGATCGGCCTCTTTGTCGGCTCGACGCGCGTGTTCGAGAAGGCGGGGTTTACGCGGATCGCCGAACGCAAGGCGGGCCGGCCATTGATGCGGCTGGTGGTCTAGCCATATGACGGAGCGCCCCGGAAACCGCCAACTTCATATGACAAGGACAAGCGGTAAGGTTGCAGTTCCAAGGCTTGTTCATGAGGAGCGTTAACGATGTTTCTCGGTGTTTTCGGTGGCGGAGGACGAATATGGTGCGCGAGCTACCTCGGCTCACTCTAAGGTCGAATTGGCTTGTTGGATTGTGATCTTTTGGATGCGCGATGATCGATAGGGGCAGGATTGAAGAGATACTAACCGCAATCGGCGGGCATTTGCGACGGCGGTCGAGCATTGTCGTTGTCGGCAGCACTGCCAGTATGCTGTCTGGGCAGGATGACCGGCAGACGCCTGACATCGACGTGTGGTTTCCTATGTCCGATTTTGATGCTGGCGACATGAGGCAGGCGGTGGAAGCGGCCGGATTGCGTTACGACCCGCGCGGAGAAATCGCCGCAAGCGATATCTATTTACAGTTGCTGCGGCCAGGAATCACAATGTACCCGCTCGAGTTCGAGACCCAATTCCTCGGCGTATACGGCAACTTGACCGTTGCGATGCCGCCCGCCGCACTGATGGTCGCGACCAAACTTGCGCGTGCCACAGAGAGTGACCTGGCCGACGTCGCTTGGTGGATGAAGAACGCTTCGATCGAACGGAGCGACGTCGTAAGGGCTATCGACCTGATCCCTCAGCGCAGCAATCGGGAAGAGGCGACCGCAAATCTTGTATTTCTCGACATTCGACAAGAGTCGCAGCGATGACGACGCCTGCGCACCGTAGCGTTCGCCAGCTGCGGATCGAAGCGGAGGCCGCTTTGATCGAAAAATCGGTTTTCAGGGTAATGGCGGCAAGAGATTGGGAATTGCTGATCAAGATCGCCGAGATTGCTCAAGTCGATGCCGATGTGCGCCTTGCACAGACAGATCCCTCACGCTTCAGACTCCTTCGCGATGGCGTCTCGGCGTGGCATCTCAAGGGGCTTACGGGGATCACGCCGGAAAGCATCAGACAGGCTTTGCTCAAGCATGGGATTGCGTGCTCTTCGTAGGTCTTTCCGGACGAGAGGGCGCGTCCGTTACGCGCCTCATGTCGAGGCGAGATACCGGTCGTCGCCGGTGGGCAGAAGTTTCGAGGCGGTCATCACAGCGGGCGGCGAAATGCCGTCCTGCTCGCAGAAGCTGAGCAGGGTCGGTTCATGGGCAAGGATGAAATGGAGCACGCCTGCCAGAAAGCCGGGCTCACGTGCCGCGTCCCGGATTGCTGATGCATCGATGCCGGTGATCGCGAGGAAGCGCGGCAGCAGCACCGGATCGTTTGCTACGAAGACCAGACCCGAAACCGCTATTGCTTCGGCATCTGCCAAGGTGGATTTTTGCACCGACATTTATTTGACCGTTGGAAGCAGGATAATATTATTGTGCTCCCAGTAACGATGATGCGTGAATGCGGCAAGCAGCGGCCTCGATCCCGACGGTCCGACGCTGCCGATTTGCGTTTCGTCAATGTTCCTGAGCTATGTCAAATCTCGATTTGGCGACTGCCGCGGTGTGCGGCGCCGTCCTGGAAAGAATGTTGATGGCAAAGACTGTCATGATCGTTGAGGACAATGAGCTGAATATGAAGCTCTTTCGCGACCTGATCGAGGCCAGCGGCTATGAGACCGTGCGCACCCGCAACGGCCTCGAAGCGCTCGAACTTGCGCGCACCCACCGCCCCAATCTGATTCTGATGGATATCCAGTTACCGGAGGTTTCCGGGCTTGAGGTGACCAAGTGGTTGAAACAGGATGATGACCTGCACAGGATCCCGGTGATCGCCGTCACTGCATTCGCCATGAAGGGCGATGAGGAGCGCATTCGCCAGGGTGGATGTGAAGCCTACATATCCAAGCCGATTTCGGTGCCCCGCTTCATCGAGACGATCAAGTCGTATCTAGGCGACACATGATCAGCGCTACCTCCGGTCGCGTGGCAATCTCTCATGTGGCCGAGGGTTGCGGATGGGAGCCCACTTCGTCCCGACGTCATTCTCGGGCTTGTCCCGAGAATCTGCTGCGCATGCAATAGAACGTGCCGCGCTGCCGCGCATTCTGGTGCGCCGGCGATCCTCGGGACGAGCCCGAGGATGACGGGAGGACGAGCCCGAGGAGGACGGAATCGAAATGCAGGGCATCGATCCGATCGCCCGTGCTTCCGGATGTGAGCGCCACTCCCTGTATGTAGGGACTGCGAGTCCGCAATTGCGATTGTCCGCATTCGCGTCGTGGATGATCCTGGGTCCGTGAGGCTCCCACATTTTCTGGATCAGCGGGGATGGCTGCGCCGCCGCAGCGCATCAAAAACAAAAGCCGCCTTGCGGCGGCTTCAGTCACGGCAGTCGGAACGAAGATTATTACTTGATCTTCGTTTCCTTGAACTCGACGTGCTTCTTCGCAATCGGATCATACTTGCGGAACGTAAACTTGTCCGTCTTGGTGCGGCTGTTCTTGCTGGTGACGTAGAAGAAGCCGGTGTCGGCGGTCGAGAGCAGCTTGATCTTGATATTGGCGGCTTTTGCCATGGTGCATTCCGTTCGAGTGTCTGGGTTAAACCGGCTCAGAGGGGACGGTACCCTGGCGCGGAAATCTGGCGCGACACATAAAGATCAGCGCGCGAAAGTCAAGAGTGGCTACGGAAAGTGGCGATGCGATTGATAGCCAGCGCAATGTACAGCGCAAAGAGCAAGCCAAGCGCTCCGGCGAAACCCTCCTTGCCGAACAGGTCCATGCCGATCCCGATCATCTGCGGCCCAAGCACCATGCCCAGCCCGTAACACAGCACAAAGGCGGCATTCGCGTTGGCGAGCTCATGTCCGGAGAGCCGCGAGCCAAGATGCGCCAGGCCGACCGTGTAGAGCGCCGCAACCACACCGCCCCACAGGAAGAGCAGGATCGCCATGATGTGCCAATCGGTCACCACATAGGGCAAGGCAATCATGCCGATCAAGCCGACCACGGCGCAGCCAAGCAAAAGGTAGCGCCGGTCTCCGACCCGATCACTCAGCATGCCGATCGGGATCTGCATCAGCACGTTGCCGAGGCCGATCATGGTAAGCAGCAAAGCCGTATCGGCTTCGGAATAGCCGCTGCGCGCGCCATATACGGGAAACAACGCGAAGCCGCCGGTCTCGACGGCGCCGAACACCAGAACGGCTGCGGTCGCGGTCGGCACCAACCATACATAGCGCAGGAAATGGTGACCGCCTTCGTCGTTGACCTGGATCACCGGGCTTTCGCGCCAGGCCGCGATGACCGGCACAAGGGCGATTGTCACCAGTACAAAGACCGTGGCGAACGGCGCAAATCCGCCGCTTCCGATGCGCGCAAACAGGTATGGACCAAGCGCGAAGCCGAGCGAAAGGACGGTCGCATAGATGCCGAGAACGAAGCCGCGGCGATGCGGCGGCGCCGATGACGAGATCCAGAATTCCGACAGGATGAAGAGCACGGTAAGCGCTATGTGCAGCAGGACGCGCAGCGGAAACCACATCCAGAACGCGGTAGCGAAATAGAAGCCGACAAAGGCAAATGCCCCAAGAATGATCATCGCGACCATCGTCCAGACCGTACCGAAGCGTACGGCAAGCGGCGTCGCCATCGGTGCGCCTGCAATCGAGGCAAGACCGGCGACCGCCGTATTCAGGCCGATCATGCTGGCGGAATAGCCCTGCCGCTCGAGGATGACGCTGAGCAAAGGCATGCCCAGGCCGATGGCAATGCCGACCACGCTGATCGAGGCGATCGCCGCAGTAATGGCGCGCCAGCGCACCGGCCGATGTTCGTCTTGGATTGGGACGTTTCCGCGTCATATCGAAACTGCTGTTGGAATCAGAATGCTTCAATCCAACCATGGAACGCTCTAGGTTAGATCGCGGGTGAAGCGGTTGCCGACCATCCGGTAGAACGGCGCGGACCCCACCAGGGCGCAGCAGCGGGTCGAAGGCAAGCCGCTGTTGCAGGTCGTCGAGGATGATGCGGGTGATGCCCGGGATGTCCGCCGACCGGGCCTCGGCGAGCGGGAGCCACATCAACTCTTCCAGTTCCTTGTGCGGTCCGCCCTCACACAACTCCACCGCCACGCTTTCCCGCCACGTCGCGAAGAAACGCGTGTCGAAGCGCCGCGTTCGCCCGGGCGGCGTTATCGCGCGGGCGACATAGCGCAGGCCTTCGAGAGATGGCGACACGCCATGCGCCGCAAACCCCCGCCAGCCCGGTTTGGTCGTTTCGAAGGCAGCCCGGCGGCCGATGAGCAGGCCCGCTTCCTCATAGGTCTCACGGATGGCAGAAAGCGCGATCGCGCGGGCGCGGGCCGGGCCAAGGCGACCAGATGCCGTTATCCTGGCTTCTTCGTCTGGATGAAGGCGGCCGGCGACAGCGATGCGGCTGTCATCGGGATCCGTTCTGCCACCAGGAAAAACGAACTTGCCAGGCATGAATACGTGCTTGGCGTGGCGCCTGCCCATCAGCACGCGGATTTCATCGCCGCTCCGGTCGAGCAGCATCAGCGTCGCGGCATCGCGCGGGCGTAGCGGGCCCTTGCCGGGCGCCATGTCGCGCGATTCAAGCTTGTCGACTTCCGTCCGGGTCATGCCGTCCATGCCTTCCCTTAGCGGAGAGCGGACGGCGATGGAACACATAACTGATCAGCTCTCGCCGTCTCCCGCTGGGGGAGGCTAAGGAGACAATGCCTCAGGCCTCAGGATGGCTCTCGATGCGATCGTCTTCACCGCCGAAGCCATGCATATAGAGCGCCCATTGCAGCCCGACGACAGCGCCTTTGGTCGGTCGCAAGAGGCCAAGCGCCAAGGCGATCGTCAAGGGTACCCAGATCGCCAGATGCTGCCACGTCGATAGCGTGCTCGTCGCCTCGACGCCCATGAAAGCCCCGATGATGATGTGGCCGACAACGACGACCACCAGATACGCCGGCAGGTCATCGGCTCGATGATGATACATTTCCTCGCCGCACTTTTCGCAGCTATCGACTATCTTCAGGAAAGACCTGAACAGACGGCCTTCGCCGCAATTCGGGCAGCGGCACAGGAAGCCCCGCTTGATCGCGGGCCAGAGCGGCCGCGCGACACGCCCCGTGTGATTTTCTCCGCCGAACACCTGATCCTGCATCGTCATCTCCTGATCATTCCCGGACAAAGAACTGCAAAGGAAAAAGTTGCAGGATTCTCGGACAGGATCGCGCACGGGCGTGAAATTAGGCTTTGCGCCCGTTCATCTCCTGCGCCGGCCTGCCGGCCGTGGCTGCGACGCGCGCCCTCGACTTGCCCGCCCCTTGGCCTTGTGGAACGAACGCTTTACGCCCGGCAGGGGCTTCGGTTCACTAAGCATCTCGAAGCGCAGCGCCCCCGCAAGCGGTGCAACATCGACCAGCTTGACCATCACGCGGTCCGCCAGCTGGAAGCCCTTGCCGGTCCGTTCACCAACCAGAGCCCGCGCCGTCTCGTCGAATACATAGTAGTCGCCGTCGAGAGTTGCGACAGGAACAAAGCCATCCGTGCCGAACTGCGGCAATTGGACAAATAGTCCCGACTTCGTCACCCCCGAGACGCGACCGTCGAATTCGCCGTTGATCCGCTCCGCCAGATGGGCCGCAATCAGCCGGTCTACGGTTTCGCGCTCCGCCGCCATGGCGCGGCGTTCGGTCGACGAAATCAGCCCGGAGATATCCTCAAGCCGCGCTTCCTCTGCCGGCGTCAATCCGTCCTTGCCGAGCGAAAGTGCGGAAATCAATGCGCGATGCACGATCAGGTCGGCGTAACGGCGGATCGGCGAGGTGAAGTGGGCATAGCGGCGCAGGTTAAGCCCGAAATGGCCGAGATTGTCAGGCGAATAGACCGCCTGGCTCTGGGTGCGCAGCACGACCTCGTTGACCAACGCTTCGTGTTCACCATCGCGGACACGATCGAGAATGCCGTTAAAGTTCGACGTGCGCAGTTCAGCGCCGCGCGCCAGCGAGATGCCGATGGACTGCAGGAACTCGCGCAGCGACTCCTGCTTGGCCAGCGACGGCGAGTCATGCACGCGGTAGACCAGCGCCTGACGCTTGGCCTCCAGTGTTTCCGCCGCCGCCACATTCGCCTGGATCATGAATTCCTCGATCAGACGATGCGCGTCGAGGCGATCGGGCACGATGACGCGGTCGACCGTGCCGTCCGGTTTCAACAGGATCTTGCGCTCGGGCAGGTCGAGGTCGAGCGGCTGGCGCTTGTCGCGGCCGCGCTTAAGCAGGGCATAGCCATCCCACAAAGGCTTGAGGACGGTGTCGAGGATCGGCGCGGTAGCCTCGTCTGTCCTGCCGTCTATCGCTGCCTGCGCCTGCGGATAGGAGAGGCGAGCGACCGAGCGCATCATCACGCGATGGAACGTGTGGCGTAGCTTGCGGCCGTCTGCGGAAAAGGTCATGCGCACAGCGAGCGCGGGGCGGTCCACGCCTTCCTTCAACGAGCAGAGGTCATTGGAGATGCGCTCCGGCAGCATGGGTACGACGCGATCCGGGAAATAAACCGAATTGCCGCGGTTCAGCGCCTCCCGGTCGAGCGCCGAGCCGGAGCGGCATATAGGCTGCGACATCAGCAATCGCGACGGTTGCGATAACACCGCCGGGGTTGGCCGGGTCGGTGTCGGGCGTCGCGTGGACGGCGTCGTCGTGATCCTTTGCATCGGCCGGATCGATGGTGACCAGCGTCAGGCTGCGCCAGTCCTCGCGGCCCTGCAGTGCTGCCGGCTTGGCGTCCTCCGCCTCGGCCAGCACTTCCCTGGGAAAGATATGCGGGATGCCGTGAGCGTGAATGGCGATCATCGAGACCGCCTTTTCGCTCGCCAGAGAGCCAAGGACCGAGACGATTTTGGCCTGCGGCAGGCCGTAGCGGGTCGAACGCCCGGTCTCGACTTCGACAAGATCGCCCTCCCGGGCGCCATTGCGGAACTCGTCGGGCACTTCGAATTCCGGCTTGCCGCGCTCGACCGGAACGACACGGAATGACCCGCCGGCAACAGCGCGGAAGACGCCAAGGGCGGTGTTCGCACGTTTCTCGAACACCTTCATGATCCGGGCCGTGTAGGCAGGCCCGGAGCGGTCCTCGTTGCGGAAGGTCTTGGCGAGCACGCGGTCGCCGACGCCCGGCGCCGGACCGCGTCCCGCTTTCGCGGTCTTGATGGCAACGACGATCGGTGTGTCGGATGCATCGCGCTCGGCGGGCCGCGCCAGCAACGTTCCGTCGGCGTCGCGCGAAAAGATGTCGAGCACTGCCACGTGAGGCAGCGTGCCCGGAGGCTTCAGCCGCTTTTTGTCCTTCTCGACCAGTCCTTCGTCATGCAGGTCGGTGAGCGTGTCCTTCAGCCAAATCCGGTCGGCGCCTTTCAGCGAAAACGCCCGCGCCAGATCGCGCTTACCGCTGCGGTCTGGATTTTCCTCAATAAAGGCGAGAAGTTCCTCGCGACTGGGCCGGAAATCGCCCGCCGTCCGCGGATGTGCGCCGGGCCCGAAGGCGGGGCTGCCGTGTTCATCTCGGGGGGTGTACGGCTGCTTTTTCCTAGGCAATCAGCCTCATTCCTTCTTTTTCTTTGCCGATGGCTTCTTCGCGGCTGGCTTTTTCGCCTTGCTGGCTGACGATTTCCTGGCCCCGCCGGTCTTCTTGCCGCCGCCCGTCTTGGCTTCGCGCTCGGCAATCAGCACCAGCGCTTCCTCAAGCGTAACCGACATTGGGTCCTTGCCCTTCGGCAGCGTGGCATTGACCTTGGCGAAGTTGACATATGGACCGTATTTGCCGTCGCGAACCGTCACGGCACCGCCGCCGTCCGGATGATCACCCAGGGCCTTCAGTGCCGCCGGCGCTCCGCCACGGCCTGCTTTGCCCTTGGATTGCTTTTCGGCAATTACGGTGACCGCTCGATTGAGGCCGATCGAAAACACATCCTCGATGCTCTCGAGATTGGCGTAGGTGCCGTCGTGCAGAACGAACGGGCCATAGCGGCCAAGCCCGGCGGAAATCATCTTGCCGCTTTCGGGATGCTTGCCGACATCGCGCGGCAGCGAGAGAAGCGCCAGGGCCTTCTCGTGATCCATCGCATCGACGGTCCAACCCTTCGGCAGGCTGGAGCGTTTGGCTTCCTTGCCATCGCCGCGTTGAACATAAGGGCCGAAACGGCCATTGCGCAGCGTGATTTCCTCACTGGTGTACGGATCCTTGCCAAGCACCTTGGTGCCGTCCTCGCCCCCGCCGTTTTCACCGTCGCCATTTGCTGCGTCGCCCAACTGGCGTGTGTAACTGCACTCGGGATAGTTCGAACAGCCGATGAAGGCTCCATACTTGCCAAGCCGCAGCGACAGCGTTCCAACGCCGCATTTCTGGCAGATGCGCGGATTGGAGCCGTCTTCGCGCTGCGGAAAGATCAGCGGTGCGAGTTCCTCGTTCAGCGCTTCGAGCACGTCGCCGACGCGCAGATCCTTGGTTTCTCCAACCGCCGCCGAAAAATCTTTCCAGAAGTCCTTCAGGACGTCCTTCCAGGCGAGCTTGCCGTCGGAAATCTCGTCGAGCTTTTCTTCGAGATCCGCGGTGAAGTCGTATTCGACATACTTCTTGAAGAAATTTTCGAGGAACGCCGACAACAGCCGGCCGCGCGAATGCGGAATGAGCCGGCGCTTGTCGATGGTGACGTATTCGCGATCCTCCAGCGTCTTCAGGATCGCCGTGTAGGTGGAGGGACGCCCGATGCCGAGCTCTTCCATCTTCTTGATCAGCGTGGCTTCCGAATAGCGCGGCGGCGGTTCGGTCGAGTGCTGTGTTGCCTGAACCGACTTGCGGTCCAGCGGCTCGTCGGCGCGAATCTCGGGCAGGCGGCCGCCTTCTTCGTCATCCGACGCATCGTCTTCCTTCTGGTCGGTGTAGGCGGCGATGAAGCCATCGAACCGGATCACCGAACCGACGGCGCGCAGGCCGGCGGTGCGGCTGCCGTTGGTGGCCTCGATTTCGACTGTCGTGCGCTCGATCTCGGCCGGCTGCATCTGGCTGGCGATGGCGCGCTTCCAAATCATTTCATAGAGCCGCGCCTGATCGGCATCGAGAAATTTGCGAACGGAGGCCGGGGTGCGCGAAAAATCAGTCGGACGGATCGCTTCGTGGGCTTCCTGTGCGTTCTTGGCCTTGGCGGTATAGTAGCGCGGCTTCTCCGGCAAATAGCGCTCGCCGAACTCCTTGGCGATCGACGAGCGTGCACCCGAGATCGCCTCCGGAGCCATCTGGACACCGTCGGTGCGCATGTATGTGATAAGGCCAGTTGCCTCGCCGCCAATGTCCATGCCTTCGTAGAGCCTTTGGGCGATCTGCATGGTGCGCACGGCGGAGAAGCCGAGGCGCGACGAAGCCGCCTGTTGCAGTGTCGACGTGGTGAAGGGCGGTCCCGGATTGCGCTTGGTCGGCTTTGCATCGACCGAAAGCGTTCGGAAACGCGCGCCTTCCAGCATCACCTTGATGTCGTTTGCCTGGGCGGCGTTGGAAACATCGAGCTTCTGCAGCCTTTTTCCTTCGAAAGCGGTCAGGCGCGCCTCGAAAGTGTCGGCGCGGGGCGTCGCCAAGGTGGCGGCGATCTGCCAGTATTCCTGGCGGACGAACCGCTCGATCTCGGCCTCGCGGTCGCAGACCAGCCGCAACGCCACGGACTGAACGCGTCCGGCCGAGCGCGCGCCAGGCAGCTTGCGCCACAGCACAGGGGAAAGCGTAAATCCGACGAGATAGTCGAGCGCGCGCCGCGCCAGATAGGCATCGACCAATGGCACATCGATCTGACGCGGCTTGGCCATTGCGTCCAGCACCGACTGTTTGGTGATCGCGTTGAAAACGACGCGGCTGACCGGCTTGTCCTTGAGCGCGCGCTTCTGGCGCAGCACCTCGAGTACGTGCCACGAAATCGCCTCGCCCTCGCGATCCGGGTCGGTTGCAAGAATCAATCCGTCAGCGTCCTTGACCGCGTTGGCGATTTCGGCAAGCCGCTTGGAGGAGGGGCCGTCAACCTCCCACGACATTGCAAAGTCCTCGTCCGGACGCACTGACCCATCCTTTGCGGGTAGGTCGCGCACGTGTCCGTAGGAGGCCAGGACCTTGTAGTTGCGGCCAAGGTACTTGTTGATTGTCTTTGCCTTTGCAGGCGATTCGACGACGACGACGTCCATGAATGTCCGTGTTTCCGCTTGGCGACTGAAGTTTTAAGCGAGGAAAACCATAGCCTCGCAATCTTGTCGGGCCCGTCAAATGGCTGCGTAATTGCGCCCGGTCAAGGGCAATGCGGAAATTGGTGCTCGCACACCGGCTATGCAACTCAGGAGAGAAGTATAAATTTCTTGCAATTCCAGGTGTATATGCTAGCTTGAAATCAGTTATTGATTGTAGATCGAACGAAGCTTTTTGAGACTCGAAGGTGCCAAGTTGGCCCTTTGACCCGACATTGTTGAAGAGGCCGGATATATTATGAATTCGTCTCCCACGAACAACCGGGCGGACACACTAGAGTTCATTAGATCGATGCTCGGTGAACTTAGGACCATGGCGTTGTCTGAAAACTGCGACATGCTCGCCTACCTGATTGAGGTAGCTTATCTCGAAGCAAGTGACCAGCAGAGTGACGAGCACCGATCTAGCGGTCCGGCAGAAATGAAACAGCGCCGCCAGGATGACGCTCCAGCAGTCCCGCGAGATCGAGTTCGAGCAAGATCATAAAGACTTGCGCGGGGTGCAGGCCGGTATGGCGGATCAATTCGTCGACACTGGTCGGAACCGGCCCCAGCGCCTCCAACAGTCTTGCGCGGTCGCTCTGCGCGGTAATCGGGGCATCGGTGAAATCTGGCGGTTCTTCCGCCTGCAGATTGCTTGGCCGCTCGATTGACGTTAGCGGGGCAAGCGCTTGCAAGATGTCATCGGCGCCGGTCACCAGGGTCGCCCCGTCCTTCAGCAGCCGGTTCGTGCCTTCAGCGCGCGGGTCGAGCGGCGATCCGGGAACGGCAAATACCAAGCGGCCCATCTCTCCCGCAAGCCGGGCGCTGATCAGCGAGCCCGAGCGCTGGGCGGCTTCGACCACCACCAGACCCAGCGCCGAACCCGCGACCAGCCGGTTACGCCGGGGAAAATCCTGCGCGCGCGGTTCCCAGCCAAACGGCATTTCCGAGATCACAGCGCCGGTCTCCAGCATCTGCTCGGACAAGGCGGCGTTTTCAGGCGGGTAGGGGCAGTCCAGCCCGCCGGCGAGAACGCCGACCGTGCCGGTTGCCATGCTGCCCTCGTGGGCTGCCGTGTCGATGCCGCGGGCGAGGCCCGAAACGATTGCATAGCCTTCCTTGCCAAGCAGCAATGCCAGCCGACGTGCCATTTTCATGCCGGCCAGCGAGGCATTGCGCGCGCCGACGATCGCCACGGCGGGCAGCGCAAACACCGACGCGTTGCCTTTTACCGCGAGTAAAGGGGGTGGGTAGTCGATCTCGCGGAGCAGAGGTGGATAGTCCGCCTCGCCGATGCAGACGAAGCGAGCATTGTTTCTGTCAGCCAGCTCCATCTCCGCTTCCACGGCGGCAATCGTCGGAATGCGCGGCGGCGCTGCGCCGGCATTGCGCGCCAGCTCGGGCAGATGCTCAAGGGCGGTGTCGGCGGAGCCGAATCGGTTGATCAGGTCGCGAAAGGTTGCAGGACCGACATTTGGAGTCCGGATCAGCCGGAGCCAGGCCAGCCGCTGCCGGTCGGTAAGCTTTGGCGCATTCCTGCTCATCCCTTGGAGCCGATGCGCGATTCGGTGCCGGCGACCAGCCGTGTGATGTTGGCGTGGTGCTTGATCCAGACAATAAGCGACATGACGGCGAAAAGGGCGGCCAGCAGCACATTGCCCATGAAGTACAGTGCGATGGGGACCGCGAACGTGGCGAGCAGCGCCGCAAGCGAGGAGTAGCGCAGCAGGTATGCAATGGCGATCCAAACCACCGCAAACAAGAGGCCCACTTTCCAGGCAAGACCGAGAAGCACGCCGAGATATGTCGCCACGCCCTTTCCGCCCTTGAAACCCAGCCAAACTGGATAGAGGTGCCCGACAAAGGCAGCGGCCCCCGCGGCAAATGCATAGTCAGCGCCATAAATGCCGGCAATCGAGACGGCCGCTGTGCCCTTCAACATGTCAAGCGCAAGCGTGAGCGCCGCCAGCAGCTTGTTGCCGGTTCTTAAGACATTGGTTGCGCCTATGTTTCCCGATCCGATGTTACGGACGTCGCCCATGCCTGCGGCGCGCGTCAGCAGTAGCCCGAATGGGATCGAGCCCAGCAAATAGCCGAACACCAGTGCAACCAACAATCCAGGTGACATGAGCCTCCCCAAGCTTCGAGCGAAACTATGCCTCAAAAACCGTCTTGCCGGCAACCATGGTTCGAAGCACGCGGCCCTGCATGCGCGCGCCCTCGAAGCAGGTGTTCTTGGAGCGCGAGAGGATACCGGCTTCGCTGACGATCCATGGCTCTTCAAGGTCGACGATCGCCAGGTCGGCCAGGGCTCCGGCCTTCAATGTCCCGCCCGCCAGCCCAAACAGTTTCGCGGGCGCGGTGGACAAGGCTTCGATCAGGCGAAGCAGCGGGACATCGCCGTTATGATAGAGCCGCAGCGCCGCCGCGAGCAATGTTTCCAATCCGATCGCGCCGTCCGCCGCGTCGGCGAAGGGCAGACGCTTCGTGTCGACATCCTGCGGATCGTGAGACGAGACGATGATGTCGATTGTGCCGTCCCGCAGCGCTTCCACCATTGCCTGCCGGTCGTCCTCGGCGCGTAGCGGCGGCGAAAGCCGGAAGAAGGTC
Source organism: uncultured Alphaproteobacteria bacterium (assembly GCA_963829135.1). GTDB lineage: Bacteria > Pseudomonadota > Alphaproteobacteria > Rhizobiales > Rhizobiaceae > Kumtagia. Next base: position 262,907 of record CAWHHO010000006.1, read on the forward strand.
CGGTATTCGCCGACATCGTTCTCGTTCAGCGACAGGTGGTTGATCGAAACCCCTGCAGTGACATTCGCGCCGTCGGCCTTGGCGCGGGCGACGGACGCAGCCGAAAGCGCCGTCGAGATTTTGGCGGCGTGATACCGGCCTCCGGTCAGGCGGGCGAGCGACAGGTCGCGTTCAAGCGGGATCAGTTCGGCCTCGCGTGGAATGCCCGGCAGGCCGAGCCAGCTCGCAAACAGGCCTTCATTCATCACTCCCCCCGCGGCGAGGTTGTGATCCTGCGTTTCATGCGCAATCACCGCGTCGAAATCCCGGGCGTAGGTCAGCGCGCGGCGCATCACCATCGAATTGGCGATCGTGTGCCGCCCGTCGGTAAACGCCACCGCGCCGGCCTCGCGCAGCAGGCCGAATTCCGTCATCTCCCGTCCTTCGAGGTTCTTGGTAATCGCCGCCGCCGGAAACACGTTGATCTTCGCTGTGTCCTTCGCGGTGCGCATCACAAACTCGACGAGCGCTACATAGTCGATGACCGGATCGGTGTCCGGCATCGTGACGATCGACGTCACGCCGCCCGCCGCCGCCGCGCGGCTTGCGGAGGCGATCGTCTCGCGATGTTCGGCGCCCGGTTCGCCGATGAACACACGTCCATCGATGAGACCGGGAATGATGGTTTTACCCGAACAATCGACGATGATCGCACCTTCCGGAGCGCCCTGGTTCAAGGCTGCCGCCCCGGCAGCCACGATCTCGCGTCCGTCGACGATGACCGAACCGGCTTCGTCGAGTCTGCGTGAGGGGTCGACGACGCGCGCTTGCTGAAAGACCGTGACGCTCATGCCGCGCGTCCCTGCGGGTTGCGACGCTGGTCGAGCAGCGCTTCCATGACCGCCATGCGAACAGCGACGCCCATCTCCACCTGCTCCTGGATCACGCTCTGCGGACCGTCCGCGATCTCGGAGGCGATCTCAACGCCGCGGTTCATAGGCCCGGGATGCATGACGAGGGCGTCCTCCTTCGCCGCCCTGAGCTTTTCTGCATCGAGCCCGAAATAGCGGAAGTATTCTCGCGTCGATGGCACGAAGGCGCCGGACATGCGCTCGCGCTGCAAGCGCAGCATCATCACCACGTCCGCACCGCGAAGGGCCTCCGCCATTGTCGTGCAGACCTCCACGGACATTTGCGCGATACCCGATGGCAGCAGCGTTGAGGGTGCCGCGACCTTGACGAAAGCGCCCATCGCGTTGAGCAGCAGAATGTTGGAGCGCGCCACCCGCGAATGCAGGATGTCGCCGCAGATTGCCACGGTGAGTCCGCGCAGTTGCCCCTTTGCGCGGCGGATCGTCAGTGCGTCCAGCAACGCCTGCGTCGGATGCTCATGTGCACCGTCGCCGGCATTGACGACCGAGCAGCCGACCTTTTGCGCGAGCAGCGCGGCGGCCCCGGCTGAAGAGTGGCGAATGATCAGAATATCCGGCCGCATTGCATTCAGCGTCATTGCGGTATCGATAAGCGTCTCGCCCTTCTTCACCGAGGAGCTGGCAACGCTCATGTTCATGACATCGGCGCCGAGCCGCTTGCCGGCCAGTTCGAATGACGATTGGGTTCGGGTCGATGCTTCGTAGAAAAGGTTGATCTGCGTTCGTCCGCGCAGGCTCGATGTCTTCTTCTCATGCCGCCGCGAAATCGCTACGGCGGCATCGGCCCTGTCGAGAAGAATCTCGATGTCACTCGGCAAAAGATCGCGGATACCGAGCAGGTGGCGGTGAGGGAAGATTGGCGGGAACGAGGTGTCTGTCATCTCAAGCGGCTGCTATAGTCACTGCCTCTCGCAGCGGCAAGCAGCCTCGGGCAAATGCTGTGATTCTCCACGGGATTTTCGTCGCGCCACACTTCGCATGCGCTATATAGCGAGCGACCGCACCCGCTATCCGCGCTTTGCTATATGAGGGACACTGCTTGACGGACGACGTTACAAATCAGGCGCCGGCGTTGACAGGCACGAATGCATGGCGTGGCGATCCGCTGCTGGTGCAACTGGCGGAGGATTTTTCGGAAACTGTCCGCCGGGAATTGGACGCGCATGGCCGGTTCGTCATGAGTCACGAGGCTCAGGAGTTGGCGCGGCTGGCGAATAGCGAAACGCCGAAGTTGAAGACCCATGACCGGCAGGGAAGACGTCTCGATCTCGTCGAGTTCCATCCCGCTTATCACGCACTGATGCGGCGCGGCGTGGCAAACGGCCTGCATTCCTCGGTTTGGGAAAATGGTGCCGAGGAGGCCGGCCAGCGCCATCAGGTGCGGGCGGCGCGATTCTATCTGACTGCTGAACTCGAGGCAGGGCATCTGTGCCCGCTGACGATGACCAACGCCTCGCTCGCTGCCCTCATGGCCAATCCAAAACTCTTCCGTGAGTGGGCGCCCCGGGTGACCAGCCGCAAATACGATCAGGCGCAAAAGCCACCGGTTCAAAAGGCCGGCTTGACGCTCGGCATGGGTATGACCGAGAAGCAAGGCGGCACCGACATTCGGACGAATACGACCAGGGCGGAGCGTGTCGGCAGCGGGTTCTACCGGATCACGGGGCACAAATGGTTCATGTCTGCGCCGATGTCGGATGCTTTTCTTGTGCTGGCGCAGGCAAGCGAAGGGCCGTCGTGCTTTCTCGTGCCGCGCATCCTCAGCGACGGCAAGGGCAACGGCTTTCGCTTCCAGCGCCTGAAGGACAAGCTCGGCAACCGGTCGAACGCATCCTCCGAGGTCGAGTTCGAGGGCGCGATCGGCGAGCCGGTCGGAGATCCTGGCGCCGGCGTCAAGACGATCATGGATATGGTGACGCTGACGCGTCTCGACTGCGCGGTCGCTTCAGCCGGAATCATGCGCGCTGGCCTGGCGGAGGCCGTCCACCATGCTCGCCATCGTTCGGCGTTCGGATCGAACCTTATCGAGAAGCAGCTGATGCAGAGGGTGCTCGCCGATATGGCGCTGGATGTTGCAGGCGCCACCGCCCTCTCGTTCCGGCTGGCGCGCTCCTTCGACGAAGCAGCGAAGAATCGCGGCGACGCCGCTTTCGCCCGCGTCATGACGCCGGTGGTGAAATACTGGGTCTGCAAAGTCGCGCCGCCGCTGCTGGCCGAGGCGATGGAGTGCGTCGGCGGTAACGGCTATGTGGAGGAGGGGCCGCTCGCGCGATACTATCGCGAGGCGCCGGTCAACGCGATATGGGAAGGCTCGGGCAATGTGATGGCACTCGACGTGCTGCGGGTTCTCGGCAAGGCGCCGTCGCTGTTCGAAGACGTTCTGACGGACATTTCACGCGACCTGGGCACCGGTGGCTCGGGCACAGCCGGCGTCCTGCGAGCGGCCATGCAGGTTGCGGCATCCGACGAGGGATCGGCGCGCGTCCTGACCGAACAGCTGGCCCTTTCCGCAGCTGCTGCCGAATTGAAGCGCATAGGCGCCGGGCGCATCGCGGACGCCTTTCTCGAGACGCGGTTGGCGGGGCAATGGCGCAGTACATACGGAATGCTTGCACCGCGCCACGACCCGATGCTCATCCTGGATACGCTCTACCCGGCGGCGTGAACCAGGGTCCTGACCCTGGGTCCGGGAGCACCGCATAAGCGCCTTCCACACGCCGCGACATCAAGGCGTGGCTGGCGAGAATGCGGGAGTGCTACTCGGGCGCGCCGCGGCCGGCGGAGCCGGCGTCGGTGCCAAGCGCGTGAAGCCTGTCCAGGACACCCTGCAGGATGAAGGCAGCGGCGGCTGAGTCGATCCTCATTCGGCGTTTCGCCCGCGACACATCCATTTCGAGCAGTGCACGCTCTGCCGCAACGGTCGACAGCCGCTCATCCCAGAACGCGAACGGCAGGTCAGTAAGCCGTTGCATGTTGCGAACGAATGCGCGCGTCGCCTGCACGCGTGGCCCCTCGCTGCCATCCATGTTTACGGGCAGTCCGATCGCGATCGCGCCCACGCCATTTTGTTCCAGAAGCTTGAGCAGCGCCTGTGCATCCAGCGTGAATTTCTTCCGGATAATAACTGGCCGCGGATGCGCAAACGACAGGCCCATGTCGGATACGGCAACGCCGATGGTCTTGTCGCCCAGATCCAGGCCAGCCAGAGTCTTGCCGCCCGCCAATTCACCGAGCAGCGCTTCAATCGGAATTATGCTCACCGGCTTCCCTTTTCCTCGTCAGGCGTTCTATCTATCCAACCAACGGAAAGCGAGGCGCCCGCATGAAAATCACCTGGTACGGACATTCGGCGTTTCGCATCGAAGCCGGCAACGCCACGATCCTGATCGATCCGTTCCTGTCGGACAATCCTTCATGGTCGGGCGGCTGGGAGGGACCAGCGGAGGGCGTCACCCACGTCCTTCTCACGCACGGCCACAACGACCATAGCGCCGACGCGGCCAATATCCTGAAGAAATCCGGTGCGATGCTCGTCGCAAGTTTCGAGATCTGCATGTACCTGGTGGGGCAGGGTGTGGACGGCGGCAAGATCAATCCGGGCAACACCGGCGGCACGGTCGATTGCGGTGGTTTCACCACGACCTTCGTTCAGGCGCTTCACTCGTCGTCGTTCAACGTCGGCGATGGCTCCAATGTGTACCTCGGAAATCCGCTAGGGCTCGTGCTGCATTTCGATGACGGCCGCTCGCTGTATCACATGGGCGACACCGACATCTTCTCCGACATGGCGCTGATCAACGAATTGCACCAGCCGGAAATCGGCATTGTGCCGATCGGCGACCGCTTCACCATGGGCGGCGCGGTCGCCGCACTCGCCTGCCGCCGCTTTTTCAAGTTCAAAAAGGTCATCCCTTGCCACTATGCCAGCTTCGGCATCATCGACCAGAACGCCGACAAATTCGTTGCCGGCATGGAAGGGAGTGGTGTCGATGTTGTCGTGCCGACGGTGGGAGAGGAAGTTGGCATCTGAGTAGCTGCCATGGCAAGGACATTTGACCGCGATGAATTGCTCGAGGCATTCGATGCGATCGGCAGAGCAGCGCAAGCAAACGGCGTGGTGCTGCACATCGCGGTATACGGAGGTTCGGCGCTGATGCTGGCCAGCAATTTTCGGTTCGCATCCGAAGATGTCGATATCGCTGAATTGCCAAAGCCTTGGCCGGAATGGCTGTCGACAACGGTCGCCGAGATCGCTTCCCACAAGGGATGGTCGGTGGATTGGCTGAACGAGGCTGTCGAATTTCATTTGAGCCGCACGGCCACCTTGGAAACCGATCATAAAGAGTTCGGCACTTTTCCCCGTAGCGACGGTGAGACAGGTTTGATCGTCTACGTTCCCACAGCGCAGTATATGCTTGCGCTGAAGGTGAAGGCAGTGCGTGTCCTCGACCCTTTGAAAGGCGAGCAGGAGGCAGCGGACATCCGAAACCTCATGACTGCAGCCGGCGTGAAAACAGCGGAGGAGGCGGTCGATATCATGTCACGGTATTTTCCTCGATCGGCTGCCGATCCCGTCAAGCAAGTATTTCTGCTGAATCACGTCTTGAAGGGAACGGAGGCGGCGGATGCGGCCCAATACCCTGTCTGAGGCCTATACGCGCATCATCGCCGGCGAGCCGCGCGAGAAAGCGTTCGCGGAATTCCTTGACACGTTCTACACGCTGCCGGACACGGCGCGCCAGGGCGAAGCGCTGACCGATGAGCCGCCCCTGACAGGCGATGCGCGGCTCGACGCGCTGGCTGGCGCCGCCGCAGCTTATCTCGCCAAGAAATATCGCGCCGACGTTCCCGCTTGGGTATCCAAACCGCCACGCTACTTGCGCGATCCGTGGTTCACGACGGAGTCGCCGGGCCCAGGAATAAACGAGTTCCTCTGGCACCACAGCCCGGCGGAGTTCCGGTCGCGTAACATCTTCACCGAAGGGCGGCCACTGAGGCGAGCGTCGCAGAGACACGACTGACGCTGGGATACGCCGCCCTGCGGCGAGAGGTCGTCATCATGGTTGCGCGCAAAACATCTCACCGCTATAGCCGCTTGCGAATATCCCGACCCATCCGAGGCACTGCATGTCCGTCGATCTCAAGACCGTGAAACGCGTCGCGCACCTTGCCCGCATTGCCGTCTCGGATGCCGACGCGGAGCGCATGACCGGCGAACTGAACACCATTCTGGGGTTTGTCGAGCAGCTCAACGAGGTTGATGTGACCGGTGTTGAGCCGATGACGTCGGTGACCCCGATGGCGATGAAGAAGCGGCAAGACAAGGTGACCGATGGCGGCAAGGCCGCCGATATCGTCGCCAACGCGCCGGCAACTGCGGAGAATTTCTTCCTTGTACCGAAGGTCGTGGAGTAGCGCGCCTTGGCGGTCACGATAACTCAGGAAACGCCGCTGCAGGATGATATCCGTGTTTTGGTCGCGAACCTCAATGCCTACCTCATCCCGCTGACGCCGCGTGAATTTCAGTTCCAGCTCACCGTCGAGCAGATGGCCGAACCTTCCGTCACGCTGTTCGTCGCGCGCAACGAAAATGGACAAGCACTCGGCATGGGCGCGCTAAAGGACCATGGAGAGGGCATCGGCGAGGTAAAGCGCATGTTCACACTGCCCGAAGTGCGGGGCAAGCGCGTTGGCGCGGCTATCCTGCAGCAAATAGAGGATCTTGCGCGTCAAAAAGGCATCACCCGGCTCGTTCTGGAAACCGGTGAAGCGCCGGGCTTTGAGCCGGCCTACCGCATCTATGAGCGTGGTGGTTTCACGACCTGCCGCGCCGTGCTCGACTATCCCGATTCCGGCTTTTCCCGCTTTTACGAAAAGAAACTCGCCTGATGACCGACCTGACCAGACTGACGATCGCCGATGCCCGCACCAAACTAAGGCCAGGGAGATTAGCTCGGCCGAGCTGACCGATGCTTACTTGAACGCGATCGACGCCGCCAATCCGAGCTTCAACGCCTATGTCGCCGTCACGCATGACAAGGCGCGCGACATGGCCAAGGCGTCGGACGCAAAGCTCGCACGGGGTGAGGGCGGGGCGCTCGAAGGCATCCCGCTCGGCATCAAGGATCTGTTCTCGACCGAAGGCGTACACACACAGGCGTGCAGCCATATCCTCGATGGCTTCAAGCCGCGATACGAGTCGACGGTGACGTCCAATCTCTGGGCGGACGGCGCCGTCATGCTTGGCAAGCTCAACATGGACGAGTTCGCAATGGGTTCGTCCAACGAAACGTCGCATTATGGCCCGGTCGTCAATCCATGGCGTCGTCAGCGAACCGAGACCCGCGTGACGCCCACGACGCATATGGGCGATGGCGGCTTCGTTGCCGGCGGCGGTGGCGTCAGGCAGGCGCGCGCGCTCGACAATATGCGCCTCGTACCCGGCGGTTCGTCGGGCGGATCGGCGGCGGCGGTCTCGGCCTTCCTTTGCGCCGGCGCAACCGCGACAGACACCGGCGGCTCGATCCGCCAGCCGGCGGCGTTCACCGGCACGGTCGGCATAAAGCCTACCTATGGCCGCGTGTCGCGCTGGGGCGTCGTCGCCTTCGCATCTTCGCTGGATCAGGCCGGGCCGATCGCGCGCGACGTGCGAGACGCTGCGATTATGCTGAGGTCAATGGCCTCGGTGGACGCCAAGGACACGACCTCGGTCGATCTGCCGGTGCCGGACTACGAGGCGGCGATCGGCCGCCCGGTCAAGGGAATGAAGGTCGGTATCCCGAAGGAATACCGCGTCGAGGGCATGCCGGAGGATATAGAGGCGTTGTGGCAGAAGGGCATCGCCTGGCTCAAGGACGCCGGCGCCGAGATCGTCGATATCTCGCTGCCGCACACCAAATACGCGCTGCCCGCCTATTACATCGTGGCGCCTGCGGAAGCCTCGTCCAACCTGGCGCGCTACGACGGCGTCCGCTACGGCCTGCGCGTCCCTGGCAAGGACATCATCGACATGTACGAAAACACCCGAGCCGCCGGTTTCGGCCGCGAGGTCAAGCGCCGCATCATGATCGGCACCTATGTGCTGTCGGCCGGCTATTACGACGCCTACTATCTGCAGGCGCAGAAGGTGCGTACGCTGATCAAGCGAGACTTCGAGAAGGTGTTCGAGGCGGGTATCGATGTCATACTGACCCCGGCAACGCCTTCCGCCGCCTTCGGCATCGCCGACGAGGACATGGCCGCCGATCCGGTGAAGATGTACCTCAACGACATCTTCACGGTGACGGTCAACATGGCCGGCCTGCCGGGCATTGCGGTTCCCGCCGGCCTCGACGCCAACGGCCTGCCGCTCGGCTTGCAGTTGATCGGCCGTCCGTTCGACGAAGAGACGCTGTTCCAGACTGCTCATGTCATCGAGCAGGCGGCAGGCAGGTTCGAACCGGAGAAGTGGTGGTAGGCGAGCGTCTGCCGTCAGACCAGCGAGGCTCCCTCGGATCGACGGCTGCAGTTCCTTCATGGCACCTTCTGCACGCAAGCGCAGTCTGCGTCGCTGCGTATGCTCTCATTGTCCCCGACTGATTTGGGATTGCGCATTGTTCTTCATCCTCGCCAAAGTCTTCTGGTTTTTTGTCCAGCCGCTGAACCTGGCGATCATCTGCTTGGCGTTGGCATCGCCGCCGGACTGTTGCGCTGGCGTCGGCTGATGACGCTTGGCATCTTCGGCGGATTCCTCGTCCTGATCCTGTCGGCATGGACGTCTGTCGGCCACATTATGATCGCGCCGCTCGAGCAGCGCTATTCGCGGCCCGATCCCGCTCCCCAGCATGTCGACGGGATCGTCGTGCTAGGCGGCGGGCTGGAGGGTGCGATCAATCTGGCGCGCGGGGGCTACGAGGTGAATGCCGGCGGAGACCGCTTCATCGAGGCGGCATCGCTGGCGCGGCGCTACCCTGAGGCGAAGGTGGTGGTGACGGGCGGTGTAGGGGAGCTCGTCATGGAGGGTGAAGGGGATGGCAAGACCGCGCCACGGCTGCTTGAAGCGCTCGGCGTTTCCGCAGACCGCCTAATCACCGAAACCAAGTCTCGGGACACATACGAGAATGCCATATTCACCAAGCGCATGGTCACGCCGCGCACCGGTGAAACATGGCTGCTGGTTACGTCGGCCTATCATATGCCGCGGTCGATGGCGATCTTCCGCAAGGCCGGCTTCCCGGTCCTTGCGTGGCCGGTCGACTATCGCACCAGCGGCCGCGAGGGTGTTGGCGTCTTCGTGGACAATCCGCTGGATTCCCTGCAGACGACCACCACGGCCGTGCGGGAATGGATCGGCCTGGTCGCCTACTGGCTGTCCGGGCGGATCGACTCTCCTTTCGCCGATTCCAAGTAAGGTACGCCGGAAACGGCAACGTTGCGGGCCTCCGAGAAGAATTGTCGCCGCAGCAGCACTGCAAACAGCAGGGATGTCGTGAGCATGAAGACCAGAGGGTTCACGAACCAGCCGAGATAGCCGATGGAAAAGAAGATACCCCGCAGTCCGGCGTTGAAATGGGTGCCCGCCAGCATGTTCATGCGTGCTGAACGCTGGATTGCGGCTTCCATTTCCGCGGGATCATGTGCTCCATCCTTATGCATCGGCACAGCGCCGATCAGGATCGAGCAATAGTTGAACAACCTGTAGGACCAGCCGAACTTGAAAAAGGCGTAGGCCAGGATCGCGATCAGCCCGATGATCTTCAGTTCGAACGCCTGGCGCGAATGCTCGGCCGCGAGCGGCAGTTCCGCGACGATCATCAGCACGTGGTCCGAGGCGTTGAGCAGCGCGAAGCAGCCGCCGATGGCAAACAGTGCGCTGGAAGCGAAGAACGCCGTGCCCTGCTGCAGGCCCACCATGATGCTTGTATCGATCATGCGCAATTCGCGCCTGCCCATTGTGTGCATCCAGGCGACGCGCTGGGCGTTCATGGCGGTGGTCAGCGACACGCGGTTGAAAATATGGCCGCCCGCGGCAAGCGCATGGAACACCCACACCGCCATGAAGACGGCGAGGGCGAACAGATCGGTGGGCGTGAGGATGAGAGTCGCTTCGGCCATGCGCGGAGTTTATTGCGGGGAAGTGATCCGGCCAAGGTGTAAAGCCGCCCATGTCGCCGCGAGCATACCGGACTTCGGCGCCAGCCTAGCTAAAGCGCACTGAAAGACCGATATTAGGGCGTGCGCATGGTTGGTATCTGCGCCGGTTCGGGAGCGCGCGATTGTTTCTGTCGGTATTCGACCTGTTCAAGATCGGCATCGGCCCGTCGAGTTCCCACACAATGGGTCCGATGACGGCCGCGCGCCGATTTCTCGACGAACTCGCCGGGGACGATTGGCCGCGCCCAGCAGGTACCAAGGTTGCCCGTCTCGCCGCAAGCATGCACGGATCACTCGCCTACACCGGCATTGGTCACGGCTCCGATCGCGCAGTCATCCTTGGGCTCGCCGGCGAAACGCCGATCTCCGTCGACCCCGACAAGTCGGAAACCCAGATTGAGCAGGTCAAAGCCGACAAGCGTGTTGCTCCACCCGGCCACCCATCTTACCGGTTCGACCCGGTGACGGACCTTATGCTGGACCGCAAAACCCAGTTGCCGGGCCACGCCAATGGCATGACCTTCTTCGCCTACGACGCCGACGATCATCTCATCCTGCGCCGTGTCTATTACTCGATCGGCGGCGGCTTCGTCGTTTCGGAGGAGGAATTGCAGCGGATGAAGAGCGGAACCGGCACGAAATCCGGGCCGCGCGTGCCGTATCCCTTTGCCGACGCCAAGGAAATGCTGGCGATGGCCCAGAACAGCGGGCTCAGCATCGCCGAGATGAAGCGCGCCAACGAAGAGACGCAAATGTCGCGTGAGGACCTGAATGCCGGCCTCGATTTGATCTGGGGCGCGATGCGCAGCTGTATCGAGCGCGGATTGTCACAGGAAGGCATCATGCCGGGCGGGCTGAAGGTGCGCCGCCGCGCGAAGTCTTTGCATCAGAAGTTGGAGGAAGAGTGGCGCCAGAACCGGCCCAACCCGCTGCTCGCGAACGACTGGCTGTCGATTTACGCCATGGCAGTGAACGAGGAGAACGCCGGCGGCGGGCGTGTCGTGACAGCGCCGACCAATGGCGCGGCGGGCGTGGTCCCTGCTGTGCTGCGCTACTGGCTGCACTTCCACGTCGATGCCGACCAGGACGGCATCCGGGATTTCCTGCTGACGGCCGCTGCAGTTGGCGGCATCATCAAATCCAACGCCTCAATTTCGGGTGCTGAAGTGGGTTGCCAGGGCGAGGTCGGTTCCGCGTCGGCGATGGCGGCGGCCGGCCTCGCCGCCGTACTCGGCGGTACGCCGGAGCAAGTGGAGAACGCCGCGGAAATCGCGCTGGAGCATCACCTTGGCATGACCTGCGATCCGGTGGGTGGCCTGGTTCAGGTTCCTTGCATCGAGCGCAATGCGCTCGGTGCGGTCAAGGCCGTTACTGCAGCATCGCTGGCAATCAAGGGCGATGGCAAGCATTTTGTGCCACTCGACGCGGCGATCGAGACCATGCGCCAGACGGGCATCGACATGATGGAAAAATACAAGGAAACGAGCCTTGGCGGCCTCGCAGTCAATGTGGTCGAGTGCTGACCGGTATTCGACGCCCGCGCTTGAAAGGCTTGGGCGAGAAGCCAATGCTGCGGGCGCTTGACTAGAATTGAAACCGGCGCACGCCGCGTATTTCCAGTTTCCCATTTATAAATCAAAAGGATAGCTCCGCGTGTAGCATCCGCTTTCTCGAAAATTCGCAAGCGTTGCATTGCGAGCGTTCGCCAGGCGCTCCGAGACTGGCACTGCCCTGTAACCATTCGGCGCTTTGCGGTCGGGACGATGAAACAGTCGGGTTGCTGACCGCGCGTTGCACCCAGACGGCGCAGTCTGCGGCAGCGGCGCCTGTGGAGAACCGGCTTCGGCGTTGACGTTGCGAGCCCGCTCGCTAAAGCTCTGAGATATGGCTCTCAATCTCATAAAGCTCTGCGTGGGCTGCGATAGCGTCGAGGATCTGGAAGAGTGGATCGCGTTCCGCCTTGATGAGCGCAGACGTGCCGGCGAACCGATCGAGCAGTTCCATACAACCCGCATGGTGCCGACGCGCAGCGCCGAGCTTGTCGACGGCGGATCGCTTTATTGGGTTATCAAGGCCCAGGTGCAGTGCCGCCAACGCTTGCTGGAGGTCCGCCCGTTCGTCGACGGCGACGGAGTGGGACGCTGCCATCTTATCCTCGACTCAACCGTTGTACGGACTGAATGGCAGCCGCGCCGGGCATTTCAGGGCTGGCGGTATCTGAAGCAGCCGGACGCGCCTGCCGATCTGGGCAAGGGCAGGGCAGGCCTGATCGAGATGCCGCCAAAGCTGAGGCAGGAACTCGCTGAACTCGGCCTGCTATAAAGTCACCGCCGTTTCGCCGAGAAAGGCACATTTGGGCCGCCCACTGCAGAGCGCACTTGCAAGCGGCCAGTCTGCGATACATTTCTAGGCAATGGCGAAGGAAATCAGCCCGGCAAGTTCCGGTAGGTCGGTTGGACCGCTCCAAGGCAGGCGAGATCGACGAGTTCGTCCGCCTCGCGCAGACCGCAATTGTGTCGAAAGGCATCGGCGTCCGGCCGGCTCATCCTGTCGTTGGACGCGACGATGAGCCGCCAGCCGACGTGGGACATGGCTTGCCGGCTGCAGGGCGAAATGTTCGACGCCGCCGGCAACAGCGGCGGGCTGGAGGTGCAACTCACCTATTTCCGTGGATTCGCCGAGTGCCGGGCATCGAAGTTCGTGCGCGATACGGCGTCGCTGAAAGACTTGATGAGCCGCATAGACTGCCGCGCCGGCAACACCCAGATCGGCAAGGTTCTGACACATGCTCTCAAGGAAGCGGCGCGCCAGAAGGTCAATGCATTGGTCTACATCGGCGACGCGATGGAGGAAGAAGTCGACGCGCTGGCCGAAAAGGCGGGACGGCTCGGTCTTCTCCGCGTCCCGGTATTTGTGTTCCAGGAGGGCACGAACGCCACGGCCGAAGCCGCGTTCCGCGAGATTGCGCGATTGTCCAACGGCGCGTGGTTCCGCTTCGACCGCAACGCCGCGGCGAGACTTGCGAAGCTGTTGTCGTCGGTGGCAATCTTCGCGTCGGGCGGCTTGAAGGCGCTGGAGGCGCGCAACCTGCCTGAGGACCGGATGTTGATCGAACACATGCGTGCGTCGAGATGACCTATGTGATTGGCGCGCTTGCGGCGCTTTTGGTCCTGCTCTTGCTGGTAACGTCATTCCTGAAATCGGATGCGGCACAACTCGCGCGGACGCTGCGCGCCGCAGGCCCTTTCGTGCTCGCGCTTTTCGGCCTTGTTCTGCTCCTGGTCGGCAGGGCAGGGGTGGGCGGGTTGCTGCTGTCCACCGCGCTCGCCTGGTATGGCGCATCGAGAATGAGCGCGCCGGCAAAACCGAAGACGCCTGGAAAGCGCTCGAGCGTGCGCACGGCGGCTCTCGAAATGGAATTGGAACACGACACGGGCGGGCTGGAGGGGATGGTGCTGGCCGGCCGGCATGAGCAGAGGGTGCTAAGCACCATGTCGCTGCGGGAACTTAGAGAGCTTTACGCCGATTTGAAGGACGACCCCGAAAGCCGCCAGCTACTTGAGACGTATCTTGACGGCCGCTTTCCCATTTGGCGTGACGACCCGAAGGCGGACGTTGGCAGCCGGGAACGAGTTGCGCCAGGTTCGGGCCCCATGACTAAGCAGGAGGCCTACGAGGTCCTTGGTCTTGAAGCGGGGGCCTCCCCTGCGGATATCCGCAAGGCGCATCGCCGCTTGATGCAGCGCCTGCACCCCGACCTCGGAGGGACCTCTTTCCTTGCGGCGCGCATCAACGAGGCCAAGGACGTCCTTCTCGCCAATCACCACTGAGCTCTCCCGGTACACAATACAAGTCGGTACGTCGTCATTTTACCGGAGGCTCGAACAGAGCCTTCGTCTACCTAGTTCTGGACCGCGTAACAGGCGATCCGCTTTTTCTTCAGTTGGTTGCAGGTCTTCATCGCAACCGTTTTGGAATCGAATCCACCGAAACGGGCGCGGTGGTAGGTTACGCCGCCCTTGTCGAACGGCACGGTGTAGCTCGACGCGGAAGCCAGGATCCCTGAGGCCTTGCCCTTTGCGGTTTCGAGCGCCGCCTTTGCTTCAGCCTTGCTTGGTGAGGAAGCGATCTGGATTACCCAGCCGGACGGCTCGGATGCCGCCCGGTTATCGACGGATGCGGTGGCCACGGAGTCGAGCTCGGCTGATGGACGCAGCACCGGCTCGGCATAGGCCTGCTCAGAGAGTGCCGTTTCGGTCGCGATGATCGCCTTCTTCGCCTTTGCATCGCCGCGCGCCTTGGCCACCTGGAGCTGATTTCCACGCCTTACCGGCTCCAGCGCGGCTTCGTCGGCCTCCGTCTGCTGAGAGCCATCCAGCTCTTCTTCGGCGAGGCTGACGATCGGCTCGGCTTGCTTTTTCATAGGCAGCACATCCGACAGCGAGGCGAAGGTCTCGCTGCCGGATTTGGCGATCAGCGGACCGCCGTTGCGGGCGGACGCCTTCGGCATATACCGGGCGATGAGTTCTGCCATATGGCGGTCGCGGGCCGAGCCACTTTGGCCGCCCATGACGACGGCGACGATGCGGCGGTTGCCATCGGTCACCGACGAAACCAGGTTGAAACCGGATGCGCGGGTGTAGCCGGTCTTGATGCCGTCGACGCCCTTCACCTTGCCGAGCAGGCGGTTATGGTTGGCGATTCGCTGGCGGCCATACTTGAACGAGCGGACGGAGAAGTAGGAATAGTACTGCGGAAAGTGCTCGCGCAGCGCGATACCAAGCGTCGCCATGTCCCGCGCAGTGGTGAACTGCGACGTGTTCGGCAGTCCGTTGGGATTGCGGAACACGGTGCCGGTCATGCCCAGGCTACGGGCCTTCTTGGTCATCATGGCAGCGAAATTGGTCTCCGAACCGCCCAGGAGCTCGGCGAGCGCTACGGACGAATCATTGGCGGAGCGCGTGACCAGCGAGTAGATCGCCGTCTCGACCGAAACCGAACCGCCGGCCTTGACGCCGAGTTTGGTCGGCGCTTGGGCGGCGGCCTGCGCGGAAAACGGGACGCTTGTCGATTTCTTGATCTTGCCGCGCTTCATTGCCTCGAAGGTGAGGTAGAGCGTCATCATCTTGGTCAAGGAGGCCGGATAGCGGCGTGCTCCGGCATTGGCCGAGAACAGCGTCTTTCCGGTGTTGGCATCGACCACGATCGCGGCGTAGCGAGAGTCTGCGGCCGAAGCAGCACCGACGCTCAAACTCATCGTCACTGCAAGAAGGCCGATCAGGATCGACCGAACTGATCTTTAAAGCACGCTGGAATCGAGATGCTGTTGATTGAAGCAAAATCTACACCCTTTGGAAATCCGGTCGCACGGAGGCGGCAAAGGCCCCAGCCTCGAACAGCCACAGTAGGTGCGCTGCGTTACCAATCCGTTTATGGTAACCAGATCGTTCAGATTTTTGCTCGACCTTTAGACTGGCCAACCGAGAAGTCCGGGCGGCGAGCCTTGCAACTCAAGGTATTCTTGACTTCTTGTGCATTGCACAATAGATGTTGCATAGCGAAATGACGCTACGGAACCCACACATCCAAGGAACCTGTCTGAATGACCACGATGTTTGAAGACGCCGGCGTGTTCGGCAAGGAATTCGTCGACAACGGCATGAAGAGCATCAGCTCTCTTTCCAAGACAGCCCAGGCGATCGTCACTGAAACCAGCGATTACACAAAGAAATCATACGCATCCGGCGCGGCCGCCTTCGAGAAGCTGTTCTCGGCCAAATCGCTCGAGACTGCTGTCGAAATCCAGACCGATTACGCCAAGAAGGCTTACGAGGACTTTGTTGCTGAAATCGAGCAAGCTGGGCGGCATGTACGCTGACATGGCCAAGCAGGCGTACACACCCTTCGAATCAGCTGTCGCCAAGGCGAAGTGACGGGCGGGCGCGCGCGCCTTCAGCGAAATCGCCGGTTCGCCAGTAAGCCCGATCGCCAGAGGCGGCCGGGCTTTTATTTCGTTGGCGTCCGCCGATCAATCCCAAGTTACCTGTCAGGCTTGCGCGATAGCCATATTGTCTCCTCGCCAGAAGGGCTTAAAATTGGAGTTCAAAGACCTACATGTGACGGGCGGGACAAAAGCCCGCAGAAGGAAAGGACCAGTGGTACAAGGCGGGGAAACCAGGGCACGGCGGGTGTCGACTATGCAGAGCGGCGACCGGGACGGGCAAGGGCCCGGACGGGGAACCGCCGTAATTACGCGCACCAAACCCAAAACCAAGAAGCCCAGCCTTTATCGCGTCCTGATCCTGAACGACGACTACACGCCGATGGAGTTCGTGATCCACATTCTGGAGCGTTTTTTCCAGAAGGACCGCGAGGCGGCAACGCGCATCATGCTCCACGTCCACCATCACGGTGTCGGGGAATGTGGGGTATATACATTTGAGGTGGCTGAGACCAAAGTGTCCCAAGTCATGGATTTCGCCCGTCAGAATCAGCATCCGCTGCAATGCGTGATGGAAAAGAAGTGAGGTCAGATGCCGGCTTTCTCACCCGGGCTTGAAAAGGCTCTCCACCAGGCGCTCACTTTCGCCAATGAGCGTCACCACGAATATGCGACTCTGGAGCATTTGCTCCTTGCTTTGATCGACGACGCCGAGGCTGCAGCAGTCATGCGTGCATGCAATGTCGATCTCGACGAACTTCGTCGTACAGTGCTCAATTACATCGATACCGAACTCGACAATCTGGTCACCGGTTATGATGAGGATTCCAAACCGACGGCCGGATTCCAGCGCGTCATACAGCGTGCCGTCATTCATGTTCAGTCGTCGGGCCGCGACGAAGTTTCCGGTGCCAACGTGCTTGTCGCTATCTTCGCCGAGCGGGAGAGCCATGCGGCGTACTTCCTGCAGGAACAGCAGATGACGCGCTATGATGCGGTCAACTATATTTCGCATGGCATCGCCAAGCGTCCCGGCGCCAGCGAGTCGCGCAGCCCGCGCGGCGCTGACGACGACCAGAACGGCGCACAAGGAGGCGGCGGAAGCGGTGGTGAGCCGGAGGAGAGCGGCAGCTCCAAGAAGAAGCAGCAGGATGCGCTGACGGCGTACTGTGTCGATCTCAACAAGAAGGCACGCTCGGGCAAGATCGATCCGCTGATCGGCCGCGATCTCGAAATCAACCGCACCATCCAGATTCTGTGCCGGCGGTCGAAGAACAATCCGCTCTATGTGGGTGACCCGGGCGTCGGCAAGACTGCAATCGCCGAGGGCCTGGCCAAGCGCATCGTCGAAGGCGATGTGCCGAAAGTGCTTTCCAACGCAACGATCTTCGCGCTCGACATGGGTACGCTGCTCGCGGGCACCCGCTATCGCGGCGACTTCGAGGAGCGGTTGAAGCAGGTAGTCAAAGAGCTCGAGGAATATCCCGGCGCAATCCTCTTCATCGATGAAATCCATACGGTGATCGGCGCGGGCGCCACCTCCGGCGGCGCCATGGATGCTTCGAATCTGCTGAAGCCGGCGCTATCGTCCGGGGCAATCCGCTGCATCGGCTCGACCACCTATAAGGAGTTCCGCCAGTTCTTCGAGAAGGACCGTGCGTTGGTGCGGCGGTTCCAGAAGATCGACGTGAAGGAGCCGACGATCGAAGATACGATTGCAATCATGAAGGGCCTCAAGCCCTATTATGAGGACTTCCATCAGGTGAAGTTCACCAACGACGCCATCAAGGCAGCGGTGGAGCTTTCGGCTCGCTACATCAACGACCGCAAGCTGCCGGACAAGGCGATCGACGTGCTTGACGAAACCGGCGCGTCGCAGATGCTTCTGCCGGAAGCCAAGCGCAAGAAGACGATTACGATCAAGGAGATCGAGGCAACTGTTGCGACGATGGCGAGGATACCGCCAAAGACGGTTTCGGCCGACGATGAGCAGGTGCTGGCCAATCTCGATGCCGAGTTGCGGCGGGTTGTCTATGGTCAGGACACCGCTATCTCGGCGCTTGCCTCGGCAATCAAGCTGGCGCGTGCCGGCCTGCGCGAACCGGAAAAGCCGATCGGCTGCTACCTGTTCTCCGGCCCGACGGGCGTCGGCAAGACCGAGGTGGCCAAGCAGCTTGCTTCGTCGCTTGGTGTCGAGCTGTTGCGCTTCGACATGTCGGAATACATGGAGCGCCATACGGTATCGCGGCTGATCGGGGCACCGCCCGGCTATGTCGGCTTCGACCAGGGCGGCTTGCTGACCGACGGTGTCGATCAGCACCCGCACTGCGTACTTCTGCTCGACGAGGTCGAGAAGGCGCATCCGGATCTGTTCAACATTCTGTTGCAGGTCATGGATCACGGCAAGCTGACCGATCATAACGGCAAGCAGATCGACTTCCGCAATGTCATCCTGATCATGACCACCAATGCAGGCGCGTCGGACGCGCAGCGCGCGGCGATCGGCTTCGGCTCGACGAAGCGTGAGGGCGACGACATGGAGGCGATCAACCGGCTGTTCACGCCGGAGTTCCGCAACCGTCTCGACGCGATCATCCCGTTCGGCTCGCTGCCGGTACCGGTCATCCATCAGGTCGTGCAGAAATTCGTCATGCAGCTGGAAGCCCAGCTTTCCGAACGTGGGGTTACCTTCGACCTGTCACCGGAGGCGATCGCCTGGCTGGCTGACAAGGGTTATGACGAGCGCATGGGCGCCCGCCCGCTCGCCCGCGTCATTCAGGAGCACATCAAGAAGCCGTTGGCTGACGAAGTGCTGTTCGGCAAGCTGAAGAAGGGCGGCACCGTTCGCGTGACCGTCGAGGAAAAGGAGAGCGGCGAGAAGGGTTTGAAGCTCGACTCGATCACCGATGAGGTGCCGGTCAAGCCGAAGAAGGAAGAGCCTGAGAAGCCCGTCGTTCGCAAGGGCAAGATCAAGAAGCCGCCCGTGAAAAAGGTTGCAGCGGTGAAGCCGAAGCTGCTGCCACCGGCAAAAGACGGCGGCAAGCGCAGCCTGGTGCCGCAATTGCCGCGCAAGGTCTGACAGCGCGGGCAGGAATGTCCGAGTGAAGTTGCGAAGGCCCCCTTTCCGGGGGCCTTTGTTTTTACGGCTTCGAAGGCACCGCGCAAGCCAGCAGTTGACGGACTGTCATAACCATTTGCGGTTCATCAGCGGCGCGTGAGTGTGCTATCGGCTGACTATGCTACCCGAAGCCGCCATCCCAGAGCACCCGCCACACTCGACCCGCAAGTGGTATCTGCGCGGTGTACGTGCTGCTTTCTCGGTGCCCGGGCTCATCCTTGCCAGCGCCTTCATCGGCTTCGCCAGTCTCGCCAAGGAGTTGGGTTTCACTCTTCTCGAAACCGTCTTCATGACCGGCATCGTCTGGGCGCTGCCGGCGAAGGTGGTGCTGATCGGCGCGATCCTCTCTGGCGCCTCGCTGCCGGCAGCGGCTTTCGCGGTCGCGCTCTCCTCGGTGCGGTTGATGCCGATGGTGGTTGCGCTGATGCCGGAACTGCGGGCGCCAAAGACCCGGAATTGGGTGCTGTACTTGCTTTCGCACTTCGTCGCGGTGACATCCTGGGTGCTTGCCATGGAGCGCGTACGCGGCGTACCGCGGCCGATGCGCACGGCCTACTACGCCGGCCTCGGCTCAACGCTGGTTCTCTTCAACATGGCGCTGGTCGCATTCGTCTTCGTTCTGGTCGGCAGCCTGCCGGATTGGGTGACAGCCGCCCTCCTGTTGCTGACGCCGATCTACTTCCTGACCTCGCTGTGGGGTTCGGCGCGTGAAAGGGCAGGGCACGTCGCAATGGTCATCGGCCTCGTCCTGGGCCCAGTACTTCACCAGTGGTTTCCGGGGTTCGACCTGCTGCTGGCCGGGTGCATCGGCGGCCTTGCCGCCTACCTGTTCCACAAGCGATATGGCGCAACACGGAGCAGGGCCGCATGACGTTTCACGCGACCGACGCCTGGTGGTGGCATTTCCTGTTCATCCTCATCGCGGGGTGGCTTGCGACCGACATGTGGCGCTTCCTTGGCGTCTATTTTGGCGTGCGCATATCGGAGACCTCGGACGCCATCGTGCTCGTGCGCACGATCGCGACAGCCTTGGTCGCAGCCGTGATCGGCAACCTCATCGTCTTTCCTAGCGGGACACTGGCGCAGGCGCCGCTGCTGCTGCGGATCTGTGCGGCTGCGGTCGGGTTTGTCGCTTATCTCTTGCTGGGCAAGCGGGTGTTGGTCGGGATAGCGGCTGCGGAAGCAGTGCTGATCACAGGGATGGTGCTCTCCTTCTGAGCCATGCCACCCGCGGAACGCAAAGCTGTTCTCAATCTGGGCTGTGTTGCTGTCGACAAAAGTGGAAGGTGGACACCATATGATCGATCGCGTGGCCGGCATGCTTGTGGCTCTCGCCTCACGGTGGATCGCTCCACAGTTGGCTCGCAAGTTTGGAAATTCGGCCTACACCCGCATCTTCACATACGTCCCGGGCGCGTCGCCCAGCACCTGGCCAAGCTTGCCCGGCTTGCGCGCAGGCACGCGGTTCGCATCTTGCGCTTCGATCCATTTCTGCCAGTGCGGCCACCATGAGCCCGGTGTCTCGACTGCCTTTGCGAACCAGCCGTCGAAGTCTCCAACGGCAGGGCCACCGGTCCAGAACTGATATTTGTTCGCCGCCGGCGGGTTTACCACGCCTGCAATGTGGCCGGAGCCGGCCATCACGAACTCGACCGGCCCGCCAAAGAACCGGCATCCCAGGAACACTGAGCGCGCAGGCGCGATGTGGTCTTCTTTCGCCGAGAGGTTGTAGACGGGTATCTTGATGTCAGCGAGCGACAGATTGTGGCCTGCAATTTCCATCCGGCCTTTGGCCAGATTGTTCTCGAGATAGCAGTTGCGCAGATAGAAGGAGTGGTTCGCCGCCGCCATGCGCGTCGAATCGGCGTTCCAGTAGAGCAGGTCGAAGGGCAGGGGGTCCTTGCCGCGCAGATAATTGTTGACGACATACGGCCAGATCAGGTCGCCCGAGCGAAGCATGTTGAAGGCAGTCGCCATCTTGGTGCCGTCGAGATAGCCCTTTTCGCCCATCGCCTTTTCGACAGCGGCGATCTGGTCCTCGTCGACGAAGACCTTGAGGTCGCCTGCATAGGTAAAGTCGACCTGAGTCGTGAAAAAGGTGACCGACGCGATCCGATCGTCGCCTTCCTGCGACAATAGCGCCAAAGCTGCGGCCAGAAGCGTCCCGCCGACACAGTAGCCGATAGCGTTGACCTCTTTTTCTCCCGTCGTCGTCTGAACCGTATCGAGCGCATACTGCAATCCCTCACGGATATAGGCTTCCCAGCCCTTCATGCCGTGGCGCTCGTCCGGATTGATCCAGGAAATGACGAAGACCGTATGGCCCTGTTCGACCGCCCAGCGGATGAATGATTTCTGCGGATTGAGGTCGAGAATGTAAAACTTGTTGATCCAGGGCGGACAGATCAGCAGCGGCCGCTTCAACACCGTATCGGTCGACGGCTCGTATTGCAGGATTTCTGCTACATCGCTGCGCCCAACCACCTTGCCGGGCGTCATGGCGACATTCTTGCCGATCGCGAACGGCTTGTAGTCTGCCTGCCGCAGCCTCAAATCGCCGCCCCCGGCAGCGATATCCTCCGCCAACATCTTCATGCCCTTGACGAGGTTTTCGCCGTTGCTGGCGACTGTCTCGCGGAAAAGCTCCGGATTCGTGAGAATGAAGTTGGATGGCGAAATCGCGTTGGCAACCTGTTTCACGTAGAAGCTCGCCTTGTGGCGCGTGTGTTCGTCCAGTCCCTCAGCCTGCTCCGCCAGATCGCCAGCCCATCGCGACGTGACAAGGTAGGCCTGCTTGAGGAAATCGAAAAAGGCGTTGCGGCCCCACTCGGGATCCTGAAAGCGCTTGTCGCCCTTCTCCGGCTTGACCGCGTCTTCCGTCTGTTCGCCGCCGGCGCGCTGCACCGCATTGGCCCAGACATTCATGTAACCGGCAAATAGCTTGGTTTGCGCCTCAAGTGCGCGCTGCGGATCCGCAAGCCAGTATTCAGTAAGCTTCGAGAAGGTTTTAACCATGTCGGTGACGGGTTCGGCGACGCTGTCCCGCACCGCGCCCTTTTCACGCGGCTCGGCCCATGCTGCCGCAGCCTTACCGGCCTGTTCGATCATACGGGCAAGATTGAGCGCGAGCCGCTCAGGATCCTTGACGAGGTACTGTTCAACAGAGCTCGAATCGGCGTTTGTATCGTCCGAATCGGCGGCTTTGGTCATTCTCTCTCGATCCTCCCGAGGCTTTTTCTTGACATACTATCATGACACGTTCGAAAGGGTCCAATAGGACTCAAGCGACGGTTTAGCGGAGCCTTTAGGGCATGAACATGACAATCGCTCGCAATTCTTTCCAGTTGCCCGGTTCGCCGCGCAATTGTCTGTTCGCTGCCGCTCTGGCGGGGATCGCAATTGCCAGCGGCTGCATGTCGAGCAATCCGGATCCCATGGCGGCGGCAGGTGCGGCCGGTGCGGTCAACACCGGAACCTATCCGAACCTCAACGTCG
Source organism: uncultured Alphaproteobacteria bacterium (assembly GCA_963829135.1). Taxonomy (GTDB): domain Bacteria; phylum Pseudomonadota; class Alphaproteobacteria; order Rhizobiales; family Rhizobiaceae; genus Kumtagia. The sequence continues at coordinate 285,504 of CAWHHO010000006.1, forward strand.
CTCCGCAGGTCGCGGCACAGCCGATGACCGACGACGAAGCAGCCGGCCTGAAGAACCGCGTTCAGTCCGCTCGTTCGCGCCAGGCCGTAGCCGGCAGAGGTGCCGGCACCACCGGTGATCCCGCCAAACTCAGGAAGCTTGCCGAAAGTCATGGTCCCGATACGCTGAAGCAGATCGAAGGCCAGCAATAACTCGACCGCGCCGCGCTTTGCCTATATAGGCGCGCAACACCTTAAACCTGCCTGTTGGAACGATCATGGAAGAATTTCACAAGGTTCGCCGGCTTCCTCCCTATGTCTTCGAACAGGTCAACCGGCTGAAAGCCAGCGCCCGATCGAAGGGGGCCGACATCGTCGATCTCGGCATGGGCAATCCGGATCTTCCGACACCCAAAGCGATCGTCGACAAGCTGTGCGAAGTTGTGCGCGATCCGCGCACCCACCGCTATTCGTCATCCCGGGGCATCCCCGGCCTGCGCCGCGCACAGGCTGGCTACTATGCCCGCCGCTTCGGCGTGAAACTCGATCCGGAAACGCAGGTCGTCGCGACTTTGGGTTCGAAGGAAGGCTTCGCCAACATGGCGCAGGCCATTACTGCGCCTGGCGACGTGATTCTTTGCCCGAACCCGACCTATCCGATCCATGCCTTCGGCTTCATCATGTCTGGCGGCGTCATCCGATCCCTTCAGGTCGAACCCGATGACGGTTTCATCCCCGCGCTGGAGCGCGGTATCCGCCATTCCATCCCCAAGCCGCTGGCGCTGATCCTGAACTATCCGTCCAACCCCACAGCATTGGTCGCGAGCCTCGATTTCTACAAGGATGTCGTCGCTTTCGCCAAGAAGAACGACATCATCATCCTGTCCGATCTCGCTTATTCGGAAATCTATTTCGATGGGAACCCGCCGCCTTCGGTGCTTCAGGTACCGGGAGCGATCGATGTAACCGTCGAGTTTACATCGATGTCGAAGACCTTTTCGATGCCGGGCTGGCGCATGGGCTTCGCGGTCGGCAATGCGCGGCTGATTGCGGCGCTGACGCGCGTGAAATCCTACCTCGACTATGGAGCATTCACGCCGATCCAGGTGGCAGCGGCAGCGGCCCTCAACGGCGACGGCTCCGACATCGCCGAGGTACGCGACATCTATCACAGGCGCCGTGACGTCATGGTCGATACGTTCGCGCGTGCCGGTTGGGCGATACCGGCGCCGGCGGCATCAATGTTCGCCTGGGCGCCGATCCCGGAGCCGTTCCGCCATCTCGGGTCGCTGGAATACTCCAAGCTGCTGATCGAGCACGCAGACGTTGCGGTTGCCCCGGGCATCGGTTTTGGCGAACATGGCGACGATCATGTGCGCATCGCTCTGGTAGAAAACGAGCACCGCATCCGCCAGGCGGCGCGCAACATCAAGCGCTTCCTGGCGACTGCAACCAAACAGCCGAACAACGTTGTGCCGCTCGCCGCGCATCGCTGACCCGCATTAGACGATGATCGAAAGAGATCCCATCGTCATAGCCGACGCCAGCCCTTGATACGTCTGGCAGCCGCCGGCTTGCTGGATGCAATGCGGCTGACCAACCGCCGGATCGTGGTTGTCGACCGCGTTGAAGAAGAAGCTTGCGGAGACCTGTCGAAGCCGTTTGCGAAGGAGATTGCCGATTGGATGGGTCGCATGGGAGAAGCGATCGAGCATGCGATCACAACTGAAGGCTTGGGTATCGTCAAGCGCCGGGAGTTGGCGGCTAATTGATCGGAGCACGCCCAGGCCCTGAAGCGCGCGCTGCGTGACAGCGGAGAGAGGGCTTTCCGGATACGTCGAGCTTTTCCGTCCATCAGAGGTGGATTCGGTGCTGGTTCTTTTCGAGGACAACATGGTGCCCGGCCTGATGGCGGCAGCGACGGTACCTATGACATTGATGAGCACTCGCGCTTTCGCCCGGATGATAACAGAGCGAGGATACAATCGGGATGCGGCCGACGCTTTGGCAGCGATAGCGTTACAGTTCGATTTAAAGCCTGCGATCAGCACAGTCTTCGAAGGGAATACGGCACCCGCCGACGAGCGGGGCGGCTGATGCTCTTGCCAGGTTGTATGGCGGTCCACTAAGTGGCGGCGTGGTGGACAGAGCGGCATAGAGAATCGGACCTGCTGAAAAATGGCTGAAGCATTGCGTGTTGGAATTGCCGGCCTCGGCACGGTTGGTGCGTCGGTGGCGCGTGTGCTCATCGAAAAGGCCGCCGAACTGACCCGGCAATGCGGTCGCGACGTCGTCGTTTCGGCCGTTTCCGCGCGAGACCGCAAGAAGGATCGCGGCGTCGACCTCGGCGACGTGCTGTGGGTGGATAACCCGGTTGAACTCGCCCGGTCGAACGAGAATCGATGTTTTCGTCGAACTGATCGGCGGTGCCGACGGCATGGCGCTGGCTTGCGTCAAGGCCGCGCTCGAGGGCGGACGGCATGTCGTGACCGCAAACAAGGCGCTGCTCGCAAAGCATGGTGTCGCCCTGGCGGAAATCGCCGAAAGAAAGGGTGTCCTGCTCAACTACGAGGCGGCGGTGGCCGGCGGCATTCCGATCATCAAGACCATGCGCGAGGCGCTTGCCGGCAACACCGTGTCGCGCGTCTTCGGCATACTCAACGGCACCTGCAACTACATACTGACGCGCATGGAAGCCGAGGGCATATCGTTTGATGCCTGCCTCAAGGACGCACAGCGTCTCGGCTATGCCGAGGCTGATCCCACCTTCGACATTGAGGGCAACGACACCGCGCACAAGCTGTCGATTCTTACCAGCCTGGCGTTTGGTACGAAGATCGCAGCGGACAACATCTATCTCGAGGGTATTTCGAACATTACCCAGGCCGATATACGCGCCGCCGCAGAACTCGGCTACCGCATCAAGCTGCTGGGTGTCGCCCAGCGAACGGATAGCGGCATCGAGCAGCGTGTGCATCCCACGATGGTGCCGACCGCCTCGGTGATTGCGCAGGTGCATGGCGTCACCAATGCGGTGGCGATCGAGACCGACATTCTCGGTGAGTTGCTGTTGTCCGGTCCCGGTGCGGGTGGCAACGCGACCGCGTCGGCGGTTGTCGGCGACATCGCCGACATCGCCAAGAGCCGCCCCGGCTTCCAGCATGGTCCGGTGTTCGGAAGGCCGGCGAAGGAGCTGAGCCCCTATAAGCGGGCGAAAATGCGCTCGCATGAGGGTGGCTACTTCATCCGGCTGACCGTGCATGACCGCGTCGGCGTGTTCGCTGCCGTCGCCAAGCGGATGGCCGACAACAAGATTTCGCTGGAGTCTATCGTGCAACGCGCCGCCGAACACAATGGCGAGGAGCGCAAGACGGTCATTCTCGTGACGCACGAGACGACGGAGGCCGCAGTGCGCAAAGCGGTGGACGGCATTACCAAGGACGGCCATCTCACCGACAAGCCGCAGGTCATCCGAATCGAGCGGGCCGATTAGCCTCCCGCTCGCAGTTTCGGCCCGGCCTGACTTTGTCTCGACCCAACCGGCGGTGCTTCTGGGGACAATCCGGACCGGCGCATTTGCGAACCAACATCGGCGCTTGCCCCGCATCACCAGCTTTGCCACAACGGTCCTGGATCGCGCCACCGCCGCGCGGTTGCAGGAGCATATAATACGATGGCCCAGGGCCCGTCCGGTAGCGTTGATCGCGATCCGCTCGTGAAATCAAGTCGCGTCAACAGCATCTGGACCGGGTTCAGGCGCCGGTATTCCGTCTATGCCCCTTGATAAACGCTATTTCCTCGATGTGCGGCTCTCCGTCACCGGCGTCGCCTGGGCGCACCGGCTTACGCAGCGCCAGGAAATGACGGCGCTCGCAATGGCGCAAGGTCACGGAGTACCGGAAATAGTCGCCCGCGTGCTTGCCGGCCGCAATGTTGCGGCAGAAACGGTGGAGAGGTTTCTCGATCCTACGATCCGCGAACTACTTCCCGACCCGTCCACGCTGACCGACATGGAAGCAGCAGCAGAGCGGCTTGCCAAGGCGATCACAAAACGCGAGAGAGTTGCGATCTTTGGTGACTATGATGTCGACGGTGCAGCGTCTTCCGCGCTGATGAAGCGGTTTCTGGGGCACTTCGGCGTCGAGTCCGAGATCTATATTCCGGATCGGATTTTCGAGGGCTACGGCCCCAATCCGGAGGCAATGCGCGAACTCGCCGCGCGCGGCGCGAGCCTGATCGTCACGGTTGATTGCGGAACCAATAGCGCGACCTCCATCGACGCGGCACGCGAAGCTGGGGCGGATGTCGTCGTCATCGATCACCATCAGGTCGGCGGTGCACTTCCGACCGGTATTCCGATCGTCAATCCAAACCGCGACGACGATCTCTCTGGCCAAGGTCATCTTTGCGCGGCGGGAGTCGTCTTCCTTACACTGGTGCAGACAGCGCGGGTGTTGAGGACGACGCAGCCGAACTTGCCGCAACCGGATCTGCTGGCCCTGCTCGATCTGGTCGCTTTGGCGACCGTTTGCGATGTAGTCCCTTTAACCGGCGTCAACCGCGCCTTCGTCGTCAAGGGGCTGCTGGCGATCCGCCAGCAGCGCAACCCTGGCATCGCGGCGCTTGCGCGTAGCGCCCGCATCGGCGAGCCTGTAAACGCCTTCCACCTCGGTTTCCTCATCGGACCGCGCATCAACGCCGGCGGGCGCATCGGCGATGCGGCGCTTGGCAGTCGGCTTCTGGCCACCGATGATCCTGCGGAGGCGACGCAAATTGCCGAGACGCTCGAGCGGTTGAACCAGGAACGTCAGGCGATGGAACAGGCGATGCTTGACGAAGCGCGCTCCGAAGCCGACGCGGAACTCGTGGGCGGTGCCGGTCCCGCGATTTTGGTGACCGGCAACGACAAGTGGCACCCGGGCATTGTCGGCTTGCTCGCCTCGCGACTGAAGGATCATTCGCGCCGTCCCGCCTTCGCCATTGCATTCAACCCAAATGGTGTCGGAACCGGATCGGGCCGCTCGGTGACGGGCTTCGATCTCGGAAGGCTGGTACGCGGCGCGTTCGATCTGGGCCTGATCGATAAGGGTGGTGGCCACGCGATGGCTGCGGGCATTACAGTGCGCCGCGACCGGCTTGGAGAGCTGCGCGCCTATTTCGAGGAGAATGCCGCCATTGAAGTTGCCCGCCTGCGCGACGAGGAAACGTTGCTCATCGACGGAGCTTTGTCGGCTGAGGGCGCGACCCAGGCATTGCTGGATTCCCTGGAACAGGCCGGGCCTTTCGGCGCTGGCTACCCCGCGCCGATCTTCGTGCTGCCGCGCCATCAGGTTCGCGATGTGCGTCCCGTTGGCAGTTCGCATCTGCGTGTGGAACTGCGCTCCGATGCCGGCGGTTCTATCCAGGCGATGGCGTTCCGTGCCGCTGGCTCCGATCTAGGCGAATTCCTGGGCAGAAGCCGCGGAGCCCGCGTCCACGTTGCTGGTCAGGTGCAGGCAAACTACTGGAATGGCGCACGCAGCGTACAGTTTCGCATTACCGACGCCGCGCCCAGCGCAAACCGGTGAAGTGATTCCAAAGGTTCGCGCAAAACAAACAGGGAGGGTAGGAATCTTTTATGCTGAAAAAACAAACATTTTGGAATGGAACTTTGATTCTGAATGACGGGTCTGTCATCTAAGAACGGTTTGCAGCCGTGTCAGGTCGGCCACGCGTTCCTTGGTGGTCTCGTATCCCACACGGATCGCTTCGTCGGCGCGATAGAACTCCGACAGTCCGATATGCCCGAGCTTCGGCTGCAATGCCAAATCCGGCGGGTCGCCGGCCAGACGTGCTCGCGAAATTCGGTCTTGAATAATGTTGAAGGCCTCCACCATGACACCACTGATGCCCAGCCGCGTCTCGCGTTCGCTGCGGTGGGTCTCGGCTTCCACGACCAGATCTCCGGCGCTGTGCTTGATGACCGCCGCGCGACCGAACAGGTCGTAATGCAGGTTGACGGCGACGACGAGCGGCTGTTCGTAGGCCCGGCAGACCGAAACCGGAACGGGATTGACCAAAGCGCCATCGACGAGAACGCGTTTGTTCGCATTTACGGGCTCGAATACGCCCGGCAGGGCGTAGGACGCCCGCATGGCGGTAATGAGCACGCCGCTGGAGAGCCAGATTTCATGGCCGGTGCGGATTTCGGTGGCGACGCAGACAAAAGGCTTTGGAAGGTCGGCAAAGGTAGTACCGTTGAGATGCTGCTGCATACGTGCGTCAAGCTTCATGCCGCCGAACAGCCCGTTTCCGCCAAAATGGAAGTCGAGCAGGCCGAAAATCCGGCGCTTCGTTAGGCTTCGCGCAAACTCCTCGAGTTCATCGAGCTTGCCGGCCAGATAGCAGCCGCCGACCAGCGCGCCGATCGATGTGCCGGCGATCATGCTGATCTCGATGCCGGCTTCGTCGAGCGCACGGAGCACACCAATATGCGCCCAGCCGCGGGCGGCGCCCCCGCCAAGCGCCAGCGCAATTCCGGATTTCTTTTCGGGTTTGGCTTCAACAGGGATGTCAGGGGAATAGCCGTTCGGCTCACCCAGGCTTGCCTTACCTCTGATCGACACCCAGTCGAGCATTATTTACTCCCACTTCTCCCCGGCGACATTATACGACGGCGTCCGTATCGAAAGGGTGAAGCTTGGTTTGGATTGCGGCGGCGCGCTAGACGGGCTTAACTGCAGAAGACTGCCGTTTAAGGTGACAAACCCGTAGCGCCTGCCTGGCGAAGTCTTGCTGTTCCATCTGTAAATTCAACCATTCTGTAAAAACAGGAACGCGCGCCAGTGTGGCAGGTTGCACCGTCGCCAGCGACTTTAACGCGCAACCAGATGGCATCCTGATCGCAATCAACACGCATCTCCTTGACTGTCAGGAAATTTCCGGAGGTCTCCCCCTTCTTCCACAATGAATCGCGGGAGCGTGACCAGAAATGACCGATCCCGGTGTCGACCGTAAGCGCCAGCGCTTCGGCATTCATGTGGGCGACCATCAGCAGTGCGCCGTCATCCGCATCGGTGACGATTGCTGTGATCAGGCCCTGCGCGTCGAAGCGGGGTGACAGCAGGGTGCCCTGTTCGAGCTCTGCCTTGTTCGAGGGCGGTGCGGGAAAAGTCTCCGGCATCACCGGCTCCTTGAATGAGGTGCGTATTGGATGGACTTGGAAGTCAACCGCTCAATTGCCATGGCCTCCCCGAACCATGGTGACGAAACGGATTTGTTCTTCGGGGCTGTCCTTGAACACGCCCGTGAAGGTCGACGTCAGCGTTGTCGAACCCTGCTTGCGGATACCGCGCATCGCCATGCACATATGCTCTGCCTCGATCATCACGGCCACGCCGCGCGGGTTCAGCACTTCCTGGATGACGCCGGCGATCTGCGCAGTCATCGATTCCTGTGTCTGCAGCCGGTGTGCGAAGATATCCACGACGCGGGCGATCTTAGACAGCCCGACAACCTTGCCGTCGGGGAGATAGCCGACATGCGCCTTGCCGATGATCGGCACCATATGGTGCTCGCAATGTGAGTGGAACTGGATGTCGCGGACGATGACCAGATCGTCATAGCCGGCGACCTCCTCGAAGGTCCGGCCAAGCTCATCTGCCGGGCACATGTCGTAGCCGTTGAACATTTCGAGATAGGCCTTGGCGACGCGATTGGGCGTATCCTTCAGTCCCTCGCGGTCCGGATTGTCACCGGTCCAGCGTAGCAAAGTCAGCACGGCCGCCTCGACTTCGGCCTGGCTGGGGCGGTGGGTCGCCGGCTTGTCCATATAGTCGGACCGCGGCATGATCTTCTTGACGATGGCGTCCATGAAAGGAAACTCCGTAGCCGTCACGGGACGGCAAGTTGAACGGACCGCTCCTTTCGCGGGCACCTGACCCTGCGGTGTCCGAAAAGCGGCATGGAGTGCCAGAACGGCTCGATGAGTGACAGCACCTTGCCGCAATGAAGCTCGCATCATTATATATGGCCATTCGGGACGAATGAAAGATGCCGTTGCGGCATGAGTTTTCCGCAAAGCGGGCAGGTGGCGAAGATTTATGATCGACGACGTCTACAACGCGAAAATTCTTGGTTTCGCTGGCAATATCGCGCGAATTGGCAGGCTTGCGAATCCGGACGCAACCGCAAAGGCCCATTCGAAGCTCTGCGGTTCCACCGTTGTTGTCGATCTGACGATGCGCGATGGCGTCGTTACCGATTTCGCCCATGATGTGAAAGCTTGCGCGCTTGGACAGGCGTCGTCATCGATCATGGCCGAACACGTCGTCGGGGCCAGCGCCGAGGAACTGCGCACGGTACGCAAGGCGATGCTCAAAATGCTCAAGGAAAACGGCGCGCCGCCGGAAGGTCGCTTCGCCGACCTGAAGTATCTGGAGCCTGTGCGCGACTATAAGGCGCGCCACGCCTCCACGATGCTAACCTTCGACGCGGTGGTCGATGCGATTGGCCAGATCGAGAAGAAGCAGGCGGAGCAGGCAGTCTGAGTTCAGGGAGCCTCGCTGACCTCGGCCATCGCCGCGCGGCTTTTCGCGAACTCCGACCGAAGCCAGTTCGCGAAACGTCCCGCCGGCTCGCTCACTGCCTTGAGATCACGCGACACAAGCCAATAGGCGCCCGCGGGGAGGCTCGTTTTGAAAGGTCGCAAGAGCGTGCCGTCGACAATGTCCTTGTAGGCCATCAGCGTGCACCCCAACGCCACGCCATGGCCGCGGCGCGCCGATTGGAGGACAAGCGACATTTCCGTCATCAGCGGGCCTCGCGCCGGCATGGTGCTTTCTCGCCCGCCAGCTGCCCTGAACCATTCGTCCCAATAGTGGCGGTTCTCCTCGTGCAGGAGCGGATACCGCCTTAGGTCGTCGGGCGAAGACAGAGCTGGGCCGGACTTCAGCAAAGCGGGCGAAAGCAGCGGGGTGTCGAACACTGGAGACAGCATTTCGGCGTCCGTGTCGGGCCACGACGTATTGCGGGCGCTGTAGCGTATCGCGAGGTCAGCCTTTTCCGCATGAAAATCGATCGGGCGCACATTGGCGTCGAGCAGGATGTCGATGTCTGGGTGCAGGTTCCGGAACTGGTCCAGGCGCGGAATCAGCCACTCGAGTGCAATCGACGGCTCGACGCTGACCGTAACCGTGGTCGGAGCGGCGTGGGCTAGGATTTCGGATAGGGCGCCATCGATCGCGTCGAAGCTGCTGGTCAGCTGCCTCAGCAGATGATGGCCGGTCTCGGTCAGTGCTACCTTGCGGTGCAGGCGCTGGAACAGCGCCGTTTTCAGCGTCGTCTCCAATTGCCGAATCTGCCGGCTGATCGCAGCCTGAGACACGAAAAGCTCTTCGGCTGCGCGGCTGAAGCTTAAGTGACGCCCGGCAGCTTCGAAGCTGCGCAAGGCAGTCAGAGGCAGGCGTCCGCGCTTCATCCGCATAACCTCAAGTCATTCGAGCTCGAAATTATCCTCGTTTGAGCTTGGGCGCCAGCAGAGGTCTACTCTCATCAAGAAGGAGTTACGGCCATGAAGTCGTTCATTGAAATACTCGCCGACGTAATCGCCATAGCAATGTTTCAGCAGCCTACGACGGCGGAGCACGTCCCGTTTTGCGGGCCAGACGATGCCCGGATTGAAAGTCGATATGGCGCCCCCGGCAACCGATTCTCGCGATAAGCACGGCAGGGACCGGAGTTTCACGTCAGGGCTCTTGCAGTTGACGGCGCAGATGGACATCTTTCGGCGGTAACGATTGCAGGACCGCTTTGCCGAATGCCCCAGTTGCATAACCACGCAGCGTCAGGCCGCAGCCGCAACTGGCCGGGCCCGTGGCGCAAGACGCCGGGGCGGCTGGTCGGTACGGCGCTGGTGCGGTTCTACCAGCTGACGCTCTCCGGCTTTGTCGGCAATTCGTGCCGCCATATGCCGACCTGCTCCGAATACGCCTTTGAAGCGGTAGCGCGCCATGGCCTGTGGGCTGGCGGGTGGATGGGCCTGTTCCGGTTCATGCGCTGCGGTCCGGGCGGGACGAACGGCATCGACAATGTGCCGGTCGAACTCGCACCTCGATATCAATGGTATATGCCGTGGCGGTATTGGCGCGTTGGCTGAGATTCAAATTTCGCTTCCCAATGAATCATTGTAGTATGACGGAAACAGAGGCTGGCCGATGGCGAAGGTTCAAATAGGTCGGATGGAGCCAAAAAGTGCTCGTGAAATTCGTGAACGCGACACATCCGTTAAGCTAAAGCGCTTCCGCGGGTCGGATGGGAAAATTCACTCGATACGCACGATTGACGCAGGCAGCAAGACGCTTGATCTCGATCTTACATACGTCTTCGGCAAGAACGTTGCCGCCGCTAGGCGTGAAAATAAACGCGTGACTGGTTCTGTAGATTTTGAGCCAGCGAAGTGATCAGCCGCCCGCGTTCTTGATTGTTGCAGGCCCAAACGGCTCGGGCAAAAGCAGCGCTTATGAGCAAGCAGACATCCAACTGAATGGGCGCACGGTCTGGATCGTTAATCCCGACTTCTTGCGCGGACAATCCACTGGGGAGAGGGCTTGGAGCCTGCCGATGCGAATCGAGAAGCAGTAGTTCGAATCGAGGATTGGTTAGACAGAACTATCGATGTGCACAAAACGGTAGGCGTGGAGACCGTTCTTTCCACGGGAAAATACCGTCGTCTGGTGATCAAAGCAAAGAAAAAGGGCTTCCTTATGTGGTTTGCCGTACGTGGCCCTCGACTCCCATGATAGAAACATCGAGCGCGTGAGATTGCGGGTTCTCAAGGGCGGGCACGATGTGCCGGAAGACAAGATTAGAGCGCGCTACACGCGTTCGATGCAGCAGTTGCCCTGGTTCTTGCAACAGGCGGACGAAGCTTGGATTTATGACAATTCCGGTGGGGCGCCGAAGCAAATTGGTGTCACGCGTGATGGAATGATAAGCTTGAGCGACGAAGCGCTTGCCGCGGTTCGTGGGGCAGTCGAGAGCATCGAAGTCGAGTAATAGCCCCTTTACCCTGCCGAAACTTCCAACTATTAGACCCGTCGCCGCCGGACGCATCCGGCACACAACCACCCGCGTTCGTATGCGGGACTGGATAGCAGGAGCCGATATGTCGAATTCCGTTTCCCTAACATTTCCCGATGGTTCCGTTCGCGACTACGACGCGGCGACGACCGGTGCTGCCTTGGCCGAGTCCATATCGAAGTCGCTGGCCAAGAAGGCGGTTGCGGTCGCGATCGATGGCGAGCTGCGCGATCTCAGCGATCCACTGCACAAGTCCGGCCATGTCGAGATTGTCACACGCGAACATCCGAGGGCGCTGGAACTTATCCGCCACGACGCAGCCCACGTGCTGGCCGAGGCGGTGCAGGAGCTGTGGCCGGGAACGCAGGTCACCATCGGACCAGTGATCGAGAACGGCTTCTACTACGACTTTGCCCGTAATGAGCCGTTCACGCCGGAGGATTTTCCGGTGATCGAGAAGAAGATGCGCGAGATCATCGCGCGCAACAAACCGTTCACCAAAGAGATCTGGTATCGTGACCGCGCGCGGAAAGTGTTCCGCGACAAGGGCGAAAGCTACAAGGTCGAGTTGATCGACGCGATCGCCGAAGACCAGGACTTGAAGATATATTATCAGGGCGACTGGTTTGATCTGTGCCGCGGGCCGCATATGGCCTCCACGGGCCAAATTGGCAACGCCTTCAAGCTGATGAAGGTGGCGGGAGCCTATTGGCGAGGCGATTCCAACAATCCCATGCTGACGCGCATCTACGGTACGGCATGGGCCGACCAGGCGCAGCTTGATGCCTACATCACAATGCTGGAGGAAGCAGAGAAGCGCGACCACCGCAAGCTCGGCCGCGAGATGGATCTGTTCCACTTCCAGGAGGAGGGGCCGGGCGTTGTGTTCTGGCATTCCAAGGGCTGGAAGATGTTTCAGAACCTCGTCAGCTACATGCGCCGGCGCCTCGACGATCTCGACTACGAGGAGGTCAACGCGCCGCAGGTACTCGACAAGTCATTGTGGGAGACGTCGGGTCACTGGGGCTGGTACCGCGACGCGATGTTCAAGGTGACCGTCGCCGGGGACGACACCGACGATGACCGCGTCTTCGCCTTGAAGCCGATGAACTGCCCGGGTCACGTCCAAATATTCAAGCATGGCCTGAAGTCCTACCGCGATCTGCCGATAAAGCTTGCGGAATTTGGAAATGTGCATCGCTATGAACCGTCGGGCGCACTGCATGGTCTGATGCGCGTGCGGGGCTTCACGCAGGACGATGCCCATATCTTCTGCACGGAACAGCAACTAGCGGAAGAGTGCTTGAAGATCAACGATCTGATTCTCACGACCTATGCCGATTTCGGCTTCGATGAAATTCAGGTGAAGCTGTCGACGCGGCCGGAAAAGCGGGTCGGTTCGGACGCAGCATGGGATCATGCCGAGGAGATCATGAGCAATGTGCTCAAGACGATCGAAGCGCAGTCCGGCGGCAAGATCAAGACGTCGATCAATCCGGGCGAGGGCGCCTTCTACGGACCGAAGTTTGAATATGTGTTGAAAGATGCCATCGGCCGTGAGTGGCAATGCGGTACCACGCAGGTGGACTTCAACCTGCCGGAACGCTTCGGCGCGTTCTACATCGGCTCGGATTCGGAAAAGAAGCAGCCGGTGATGATCCACCGCGCCATTTGCGGCTCGATGGAGCGCTTCCTCGGCATCCTGATGGAAAACTATGCGGGGCATTTCCCGCTATGGTTCGCGCCGCAGCAGGTAGTGGTTGCAACGATCACCTCAGAGGCGGACGGCTATGTCGATCAGGTTGTGGAACGGCTGAAGCAGGCTGGCCTGTCAGCAGTCGCCGACAAGCGCAACGAGAAGATAAACTACAAGGTCCGTGAGCACTCTCTGGCGAAGGTTCCGGTCATGCTTGTCTGCGGCAAGCGCGAGGCGGAAGATGGAACCGTCAACATTCGCCGCCTTGGCTCGCGCGATCAGCACTCGTTGACGCTCGAGGAGGCGATCGTTCAGTTGGTCGACGAGGCGATCACGCCGGATCGCCGACGCAGATCGGCCGCGACAAAGGCCGCTTAGCCGGCGGCATTCATACCAATGTCATGGCTTCGGTTTAGCCGAACACCATGAAGTCAAGCATCGTCAAGAACCGGGAGAGCTTTTCGGAGCTCTCCTACGCCAACAGCAGCCAGCCATGGCTAAAGCGCTGGGTAATCCGTCTCGTCGAAGGGTTGTCCGGCCGCCGGCGTTACGCGGGGCTGTATGAGATCTGGCGTTCCGACCTGGCGAAGGGGAGCAAGCGCGCCTTCACGCGCGTGCTCGAACTGATCGACGTTGAGGTGCGCCACGCCGGGGATTGGCCGCCCGAGCACCTGCCGAATACACCGCTGGTAATGATCGCAAACCATCCGTTTGGAATCGGCGACGGACTTGCGATCCTGTCCCTGGCTGAAAAGCTCGATCGGCCTTTCCGTGTTATGATCGCGGCCGACCTTTTGAAAGTGCCGGAGATCCGGCCCTATGCACTGCCAATCGATTTCTCCGACACCAGGGAAGCGCTTAAGAGCAATATGGCGGTTCGCCACGAGACGGTGCGGCTCCTGAAGGAAGGCGTGACGGTCGTGATCTTTCCGGCGGGCGGGGTGGCGACCGCGCCCAAGGGTCTCGGGCAGGCCGAAGACCTGCCCTGGAAGATATTCGTCGCCCGTCTCGTCCGGGACGCGAAAGCGTCGGTCCTTCCTATCCATTTCGATGGGCAGAATGGCCGGCTGTTTCACCTTGTCAGCAAATACATGAATCTCGTCGAGAGCGACCATAAGCTTGCGCGATTTGTCGGTGGTCTTTCGCTTACACTGCGGCTCTCACTCTTGGTGCGCGAGTTTGCGAGGCTATCGGGCCGATCCATAGACGCCCGCATCGGCAAGGTAATCGAATGGCCCGCCTTGGAGCCTCTTCGTGACCGCAAGCAATTGCTCATTCGCTTGCAGCACGCGGTCCTGGAGCTAAAACCGGACGCGCAGGTTCGACCGAAGCGGCGGCTCGCAACCATCGTGCGCAGGCAGCATATTCGCTCGGCGGCATAGGTCCCAAAGAAAGGTCAATCCGCGCCTTCCGCTGCGGTCGGCGCGTTTTCGTCGGCGATGACCTCGACTTCCTGGTTGTGGCCGGCTTCCACCGTAAAGTCGCGCTGATATATGTGCTCGCGGTTCTTGGCGACGATCGTGTAGTCGCCTTCAGCCAACACCATTGAGGCGTATGCGCCGACGCTTTCGCGTACGGGATCGCCCGAATTGGTCAACACGGACCACGACGTATCGGCAATCGCCTCGCCGCCCGGCTCGCGCACCAGTTTCATCGTCATTTCCGCAGCCTTGTGCTCGACAGTCGCCTCGGTAAGCTTCCCGGCCTCGACCTTGATGTCGGAGCGGATCACCGCATTCACGTTCCCATAGGTCGAAACCACGTGATAGGTGCCGGCATTTAGCCTCACCACCGCCTTCGGACTGACGTCGGGCAGGATAAGCGCGCGGTCGCCGTTGGGCTTTTCACGCGCTTCATAAATGGAGAACCGCAGCTTGTCGGGCGGAACGCTCTGGCCTCCCGAGTTTTCCGCGTCAAGCTTGAGCCCACCGGCGTCGAGGACGAACGCTTCTCGTTTGGCGTCCTTGCCGACGGCAATGCGCTTGGTGGCGCCGGCCCGGCCATACGAGGCATGCACGAGATATGTTCCGGGTGCCAGATCGAAGGCCTGCGCCCCGCCTTGAGCAGATGCCACCATACGCAATTTGCCGTCCGGCCCTGGTTCCGTGTCAAAGACTCGCCAGACCATGCCACGTGTCACTTCCGCGCCGCCCTGCGCAAGCTGGGCGACCAGAGTGATTCGCCCGAAGCCCGACGTAGCCAGCGATGAACTCGGCGCGGCGGGAGCGTAGGTGGACAGGCCAGGAAGTTCCAGTTGCTTCTGCAGGCGGTCGCCCAATTCCTGGCCAGCAGCACCGGCAGGCGCCAGTGCAACGACGGCAAGACTGGCTGCGGCAGCGAAGCACCGAAAATTTCGTACGATCATGGCTTGCGTTGAAGCGCAAGGCGGTGGCAATTTCAAGGCCCGCCACGGCGCAGTCTCAACGCAATCAAGCCGCCAGCCTGCTCGCTTCAGCCGAAAACGAGATCGAGGATCAAATGGCGTCGCCCATAATCGACTTCCTGCTCGCGCGCGGCTCCGCGCCCATTCACGAGCTCAAGGCTCCCGGCCCAAGCGACGACGAGATCGCGCTGATGCTGAAGATCGCCTCCCGCGTGCCGGACCACGGGCGGCTGGAGCCCTGGCGCTTCATTCTCTATCGCGGCAAGGCGCGCGAGGAGATCGGCGAGGCGCTGGCGGACCTGGTCGACAAAGTGGAGGGTCCGCAGCCCGAAGGCCGCAAGCAGAAGGAGCGCGAACGTTTCTCGCGCGCGCCTCTTGTCATCGGCGTGATTTCCAGCCCGAAGCCGAACATGAAGATCCCGGAGTGGGAAATGTTCCTGTCGGGTGGCGCGGCTGCCATGAACCTGCTGATCGCGGCCAATGGCCTCGGCTATGGCGCCAACTGGATCACCAACTGGTATTCCGAGGTGCCGGAGGGTCGTAAACTGCTTGGTCTGGCCCCGCATGAGCGTGTTGTCGGTTTCGTCCACATCGGCAACTATGATGGACCGGTGCCGGAACGCCCGCGCCCGGAGGTTGCTGCACTTTATTCCGACTATGCCGGGCCCTGGAAAGAGTGACCAGGGTCAGGGCATGTTAATACGGTTCTGACCTCCGTGAATTGTGGCAGCTCGCGCAATCAGGCGCTGTGCGCGCTTGAGATGCGGCCGGTCATACATCTTACCGCCGATGCCCACGACGCCAGGATTGCCCGCCGCTTCGAACGTCGCGACGATCAGGAGCGCCTCTTCGATCGCGCCGGGAGGCGGCGTGAACGCAGCATTGATGATCGGCACCTGATCCGGATGAACCGCCATCTTGCCGGTGAAACCGTCGCGTTCCGACTCGATGCACTCGGCGTGCAGCCCATCCGAATCGCGGAAATTGACGAAAACCGTGTCAATCGCCGCCGTCTGGGCTGCCGACGCGGCAAGCAGGATCACGGATCGTGCAAGGCGGAAGACTTCGGTGTAAGCGCCGGTGGCATCGCGCGGAGTGTTTGCGCCGATTGCCGCTGAAAGATCTTCGGCGCCCCATGTCAGGCCTGCGAGCCGCTCGCTGCGACGGGCAAAACTTGACGCCGCGAATACGCCGGCCGCTGTCTCGGTGATGATCGGCAGAATTTGGGTGGCGCCGTCTGCCAATCCGTTCATCGCTTCCTGTACCCTGAGCTTTACGGACAGCCGCTCGACATCGGCAATACCTTCCGCCTTGGGCAGCATGATGCCATGGGGCCGAGCGGGCATGACAGCCTCAAGATCGTCGTCCACAAGACCCGAAGCCAGATCGTTGACGCGTACATAGATCGTCGCGCGCGCCGCCTTGCCGTGGCTGCTTATGAAATCCGCGGCGGCCGACCGTGCCGTGGCCTTGTTCTCGGGAGCGACGGAATCCTCAAGATCGACGATGACGGCGTCGGCATCCGAGCCGAATGCCTTCTCGAGCTTGCGCGCCGAGTCCGCAGGCGCGAACAGCAGGGAGCGCATCAGGCTGGCCGCTTCAGCATCATCGCCTGGCGGACGCAGCGCGCCACCAGAATGCCGTTCTGGTTATAGGCGCGGTGCTCCATCTCGACGATGCCGCGATCGGGCTTTGACTTCAACTCGCGCGCCGACAGGATTTCGGTCTCGACCCGGAGGGTATCGCCATGAAAAACCGGGTGAGGAAAAACGGTGTCGCTCATGCCGAGATTGCCGACCAGCGTCCCCAAGGTGGTGTCGTGTACGGAAATCCCGATCATCAGCCCCAGCGTGAAAAGCGAGTTGACCAGCGGCTTGCCCCATTCGCTCTTGGCGGCGAAATCGAAATCGATATGCAGCGGCTGCGGGTTCAGCGTCATGGTCGAGAACATCATGTTGTCGCCCTCGGTCACCGTCTTCGTGAGCGTGTGACGCATGATTTTTCCGGGCTGAAACTCCTCCAGATACAGTCCCGCCATGCCCGTCTCCTATCCATTAGACCGAAAAACGGTTAATCAACATGGTGAACGCTTCGTAGACATTTCTTAAGGTCCCCGCGAGGGCGGATACCAGGTACCGGGGGTAATCTCCATGGTTGCGCGCGCGTGATTTCTATTACCGATCCTCCCGCCACGACCTAAATATCCAGCTCTTCCGTTTCCGCGAACTCGGCCCGCTCCTGTATGAAGCGGAAGCGCGCATCGGCCTTGGTACCCATCAGCGAGTCCACGGCGGCCTTGGTGGATTCCGCGTCGTCGATAACGTCGACCCGAAGCAACAGGCGCTTCTTCGGGTCCATGGTGGTTTCCTTGAGCTGCGCCGCCATCATTTCGCCGAGGCCCTTGAAGCGGCCGATCTCGACCTTGCCGCGCCCGGTGAACTCGCTGTTCAGCAGTTCATCCTTGTGGCGATCGTCGCGCGCATACATGACCTTGCCGCCCTGGCTCAGGCGGTAGAGCGGCGGAACCGCGAGGAAAAGGTGCCGGTCGCGAATAAGCTGCGGCATCTCCTGGTAGAAGAAGGTGATCAGCAGCGAAGCGATATGCGCACCGTCCACGTCGGCGTCCGTCATGATAATCACACGGTCGTAACGCAGGTCGTCGTCCCGGTATTTCGAGCGTGTCCCGCAGCCGAGCGCCTGGATCAGGTCGGCGATCTGCTGGTTGCCGGCGAGCTTGTCGTTGCCGGCGCTGGCGACGTTGAGGATCTTGCCGCGCAGCGGCAGGACCGCCTGGCTGGCGCGGTCGCGCGCCTGCTTTGCCGAGCCGCCAGCCGAGTCGCCCTCGACGATGAAGATTTCCGCGCCCTGCGCCGCGCCTTGCGTGCAGTCGGCCAGCTTGCCCGGCAAACGCAGTTTGCGAACCGCACTTTTGCGGCTGACCTCCTTCTCCTGCCTGCGGCGCACCCGCTCGTCGGCGCGGGCGATGACCCATTCGAGCAGTTTCGACGCTTCCTGCGGATTGTCGGCGAGCCAATGGTCGAAGGAGTCGCGGACTGCCGTTTCGACGATGCGGATGGCTTCCACCGTCGCCAGCCGATCCTTGGTCTGGCCGACGAATTCCGGCTCGCGGATGAACACCGAAAGCATGCCCGCCGCCGAGATCATCACGTCCTCCGGCGTCACGGCGGCCGCCCGCTTGTTTCCCGTGAGATCGGCATAGGCTTTCAGCCCGCGCGTCAGCACGGAGCGGAAGCCGGCCTCATGTGTGCCGCCTTCCGGCGTCGGGATGGTGTTGCAGTAGGAGTTGAGGAAGCCGTCGCCGCCATACCACGTGACGGCCCATTCGATCGAACCGTGCCCGCCCTGCTTTTCGCTCTTGCCGGCGAACACCTCGCGGGTGACCTGGAATTCGTCGCCCAGCGTGGCGACCAGATAATCCTTCAGCCCGCCGGGAAAATGGAAAACGGCCTTGTCGGGCGTCTTGTCCTTGTCGCCGATCAATTCGGGCGCGCACGACCAGCGGATTTCGACGCCGCCGAACAGGTAGGCCTTCGATCGTGCCATACGATAGAGCCGCGCGGGTTCGAACTTCGCGCCTTTGCCGAAGATCAACTCATCGGGATGAAACCGCACCCTGGTGCCACGCCGGTTCTGCACATCGCCCAGCGATTCCAGATCGCCCTGCGGCGCACCCCGCGAAAAACGCTGGCGATAAAGCTTTCGGCCGCGCGCAACCTCGACTTCGAGTTGGTCGGACAGCGCGTTCACCACCGACACGCCGACGCCATGCAGGCCGCCCGACGTCTCGTAGACCTTGGAGTTGAATTTGCCGCCGGCGTGCAGCGTGGTCATGATGACCTCCAGCGCCGACTTGTTCTTGAACTTCGGATGCGGGTCGACCGGAATGCCGCGCCCATTATCGGTGACGGTAAGAAAACCATCCGTGCCGAGCTCGACCTCGATGAAAGTCGCATGGCCGGCTACCGCCTCGTCCATCGAATTGTCGATCACCTCGGCGAAGAGGTGGTGCATCGCTTTTTCGTCGGTGCCGCCAATATACATGCCGGGGCGGCGGCGCACCGGCTCAAGCCCCTCCAGCACTTCGATGTCGGCGGCGCTGTAGCCTTCACTGCCGTCCTTGATCACGGACGCCTTGCGCGGTGAAGCCTGGACGATGGGATCAGCCGGCCGCGCGGCGCGCGGCGCCGTCGGTTTTGCAAGATTGCCAAAAAGGTCGTTGCTGTCGTCCATGCCATCGGTCACGTGATTCTACACCAAAGCGGATACTTGCACAGAAAAGAGGATGTGCGACAGGGTTCGCGATTCGTTCCCATCGCTTATCAACGACAATGTGCGCTGACTATGGTTACCCGGTGGTTCACGTTTCTGCTGGCAAATTACGCTCGCCGTGCCTCGCGACTACGCGGCCTGAACGAATTTCGACGGACCCCAACTACGAACTGTCCGGCCGCTCCCGCGCCCAGATGGCCAGGCCGTGAAGTTCGCTCAGGACTTCGTATATCTGATGATCGGGCTTGCGGCGCCATCCAGGCGGACGGCCGGGCCGCATCGGCGCGAGGCGTTGAAAGCTGTGACTTCGCGCACTAACCCCCACCCCTAACCCCTCACCACAAGGGGGAGGGGGATTCCGGATGTGCCCTGCCTGCCGCCAGCAGTCAACGCCTGGAGGCGATACAACGCGCGGCAGGTCCCCCTCCCCCTTGTGGGGAGGGGTTAGGGGTGGGGTTAAGTTTGTATCCGATTGCCTCGCCTCGCCGCCTTCCCGTGCCAACCTGGAATCACACCGTGCCTGCCAGCGAGCAAGACGCTTCGCCTGTCGGGGCAGGTCATTCAACGCGCGATCGATCGCTTCGAGGCGGCGATGCAGACGGCCCGCATCGAGCGGATCGTCGGGGATGATGGCTGCGGGACAGGATCAGGCAGGTGCGGCCGGGCGAAGAGCGGGTTAAATGGGCGGTCGCCGAGCAAGCTGATGCGCGGCATGGCGCTTGGTTTCACCGACTTGCGGCGGACGCCGAACCGTTTGAGCGGGTCGAACAGCGGAAGCGAGACGGTGGAAGAGCGCTTCGGGGCCAGCGCCCGGGCCCATTCCGGCAGCGGACCGGGCCGGATCACCACACCGGTGCCGAAACCGTTGCTTCGGTTGAGGACCGGCTTCGGCTTGGCGGCACGCAGGCGCGGCGGGGAAAGCTCGACCACCAGCCCGCGCGCCGCGATGATGATCAGCCGCCGCGTTGCAGCTTCGGCCGGACGCAGCAGCCTGAGCACGAAGCGGTGGAGATGGCGCGGGAGGGTGGGTGCCGGGGTAGGTGCCGGGGACAGTTTGCTTTTTTCCGCCAGCGCTGGGTTCTGAGAAGGCGCGTCAACCTGCGGAAAGAAAGGAAACTGTCCCCCTGCGCTTCCGCCGTTCGCCGAGGTAACCATGGCAACGAGCATGCCCAGGATGCGCCTTAGCGCCTCGCGGTTCTTCTCGATTGCCAGCGTCCAGTCCATCGAACACTTACCCACTCTTGCGGCAAGTCATTTAGAACATAGAGGGAACATAACCGCAAGATGCCGAATGCGACTTCATAGAGCTATCATCGTCACCTTATCGCTCTGTCCGACGTATGCGCCGGGACGGTCGATCCGGCCCGGCGTGAGGTGCGGTCTTATTCCGCGGCGTCGGTATAGGCCTCCACCGGAGGGCATGAGCAGACGAGATTGCGGTCCCCGGCGACGTTGTCGATGCGCGAAACCGGCGGCCAGTACTTGGCGGCAAGATCCGGATCGGACGCGGGGTAGGCGGCCTCGAGGCGGGAATAGGGATGCGCCCATTCCCCGGCGAGCGTTTCGGTCGCGGTATGCGGCGCGTTGACCAGCGGATTGTCGTTCTTCGGCCACTCGCCCCTGGCGACCTTCCCGGCTTCCCGCGCAATAGCGATCATCGCGTCGCAGAAGCGGTCAAGCTCGCGTTTCGGCTCGGATTCCGTCGGCTCGACCATCAGCGTTCCTGAAACCGGCCACGACATGGTCGGCGCGTGGAAGCCGTAGTCGATCAGGCGCTTTGCCACGTCCTCGACGCTGATGCCCGCACTGTCCTTCAGCACCCGGGTGTCGAGAATGCACTCATGCGCCACGCGGTCGCCACGGCCCTTGTAGAGCACCGGATAGTGATCCTTCAGCCGGACGGCGACATAGTTGGCATTGAGGATCGCCATTTCGGTCGCCTGCTTGAGGCCAGCCGCACCCATCATGCGAATATACATCCAGGTGATCGGCAGGATCGACGCGCTGCCGTAAGGAGCCGCCGAAACCGGATGCTCGCTGCCATGGTCGATATGACCGGGCAGGAACGGCGCCAAATGGCTGGCGACGCCGATTGGGCCGACGCCCGGCCCGCCACCGCCATGCGGGATGCAGAAGGTCTTGTGCAGGTTCATGTGGCAGACGTCGCCGCCTATGTCGCCGGGCCGCGCCAAGCCGACCAGCGCGTTGAGGTTCGCGCCGTCGAGATAGACCTGGCCGCCATTGTCATGGATCAACTGGGTCAGATCCTTGACGCCTTCCTCGAACACGCCATGCGTCGACGGGTAGGTAATCATCAGCGCCGAAAGATTGGCCGCATGCTGATCGACCTTCGCCCGCATGTCATCCATGTCGATGTCGCCGCTCTCGCTGCATCGGACCACGACGACATCCATTCCGGCCATGGCCGCACTGGCCGGATTGGTGCCGTGGGCCGAGGAGGGGATCAGGCAAATGGTGCGGTGCGCCTCGCCGCGCGAATGATGATAGCGACGGATCGCCAGCAAACCCGCATATTCGCCCTGGCTGCCGGCGTTCGGCTGCAGCGAGACCGCGTGGAAGCCGGTGATTTCGGCCAGCCAACGCTCAAGATCGTCCGTCATCGACTTATAGCCCCTGGACTGTGCTTTGGGCGCGAAGGGGTGAAGGTTGGCGACGCTCGGCCATGAGACCGGGATCATCTCGGCGGCTGCGTTGAGCTTCATCGTGCAGGAGCCGAGCGGGATCATGGTGCGGTCGAGCGCAAGATCCCTGTCGGCAAGCTTGCGCAGATAGCGCATCATCTCGGTCTCGGAGCGATTCTCGTGGAACGCCGGCTGCGACAGGAAGCCCTTCAATTCACGCGGCTTGCCCGGCAGGCGGCGTTTTCCCTCTGCGGGGACGGTCGCGCCGAACAGGGCGGCGATCGCATGAAGGTCCGCCTCGGTCGAGGTTTCGTCAAAGCAGATGCCCACGCGATCGGCATCCACCATGCGCAACAGGCGGCCATCCTTCTGCGCTTCCTTGGCTTTCGCCTTCGCGGCCCCCTTTAGCTCGACCGTGACCGTATCGAAGCGCTCCTTGCCAAGCACATTGAAGCCCTTGTCGTGCAGGGCGGCGGCAAGGCGCGACGCCAGCTGGTGCACGCGGCTGGCGATCGCCTGCAAGCCTTCCGGTCCGTGCCAGATCGCGTAGGCCGTCGCCATGTTGGCAAGCAGCGCCTGCGCGGTGCAGATGTTGGATGTCGCCTTGTCGCGGCGGATATGCTGCTCGCGTGTCTGCAACGCCAGCCGGTAACCGGCGCGGCCCTTGGTATCGACCGACTGGCCGACAAGCCGGCCGGGCATCAGGCGGGTCAGCTTGTCCGAAACCGCGCAATAGGCGGCATGCGGTCCGCCGAACCCGATCGGCACGCCAAACCGCTGCATCGAACCGACGGCGATCTCGGCGCCCAGGCTGGCCGGCGTCTGCATGATGGTCAGCGCCAGCGGATCGGCAACGAAGATGACGACCGCGCCGACAGCCTTGGCCTCGGCGATCTTGGCGCTGTGGTCGCCATAGACGCCGTAGGTGTCCGGCCAGGCAACGACCAGCGCGGCGGTGTTGTCGTCTATGACATCGCCATCGACATCGAGGCCGAGAGGCTCGGCGCGCGTCTCCACCACGTCGCGCGTCTGCGGATGCGGCTGGTTTGCGAAGGCGATGCGGGTCCGTTTTTCCCTGTGATGGCGGAAGGCAATGCCGACCGCTTCGGCGAGCGCTGTCGCCTCATCCAGCAAGGACGCCGAAGCGACAGGAAGACCGGTCAATTCAGTCACGAATGTCTGGAAATTGAACAGCATCTCCAGGCGGCCCTGGCTGATCTCAGCCTGATAGGGCGTATACGCCGTATACCACGCCGGGTTCTCGAACATGTTGCGCAGGATGACCGGCGGCACATGCGTGCCGTGATAACCGAGGCCGACGAAGCTCTTGAGGACCCTGTTCGCCGCCATCTTATCGGCAAGTTCGGAGAGCGCTTCGGCCTCGGTTGCCGGAGCCGGCAGGTCAAGCGGACGTTGCAGCCGGATCCTGTTCGGCACGGTCTGCGAAATCAGCGTTTCCAGCGAAGGCACACCGAGCGACGCCAGCATGGCCCGCGTTTCGGCAGCACGAGGGCCGATATGGCGGCCCGCAAATTCAGATTTCTCGGTCATTGGCAAACCTCAGCCGATCATTTTCGTGTAGGCGGCTTCATCCATCAGCCCGTCGAGCTGGGCCTTGTCGGCAAGCTTCATCTTCCAGAGCCAGCCATCGCCGGCAGCCGAGGAGTTGACCAGCGCAGGATCGGATGACAGCGCGGAATTGGCGTCGACCACTTCGCCGTCAACCGGTGCGTAGACATCGGAGGCCGCCTTGACCGATTCCACGACAACAGCGACATCGCCCTTCTTCATCTGGCGTCCAGCCTCGGGCAGCTCGACGAAGACGAGATCGCCGAGCTGCTCCTGCGCATAGTTGGTGATGCCAACCGTGGCGGTATCGCCATCAACGCGTATCCATTCGTGATCTTCGGTGTAGTAGAGGTGCGCCATGGGCTTATCCTTTGCGATAGCGATGTGGAGTGAAGGGGAGCGAATGGACGTCGACGGGTATGCGGGTGCCGCGGACGTCAGCGAAGACGCGGCTGCCTGGCGCCGCCAGCGAAGTGCTCACATAGCCCATCGCCACGGGGTGCCCTGCCGACGGACCGAAGCCGCCGCTTGTGACCCGTCCGACAACCTTGCCGGCATCGTCGGTCAGCGCAGCGCCGGCGCGCACCGGCAGCTTGCCGTCCGGCTTCAGGCCGACGCGCTTTTCCCCGGCGCCGAGCGCCAGCGCCCTGTTGAAGGCGTCCGCTCCGACAAACCCGCCGCTGGCCCGCACCGTCTTCGGGATTGCCCAAAGCAGACCTGCGGCAACTGGCGTCGTTTCCTCGGAAATATCCTGGCCGTGAAGGCAGAGCCCGGCTTCAAGCCGCAGGCTGTCGCGGGCGGCAAGCCCGATCCACATCACGCGGTCATCGGCAAGCAGCTTAGCCACGAGCTCCCGTGCGTCGCTTTCAGGCAGGCCAATCTCGAACCCGTCCTCACCGGTATAGCCGGAGCGGCTCATGAACCAGTCAGGTTTCGGCTCGAAGCCGGTCATGAAGGTCAGTGAGCCTGTCTCAATCCCAGCGCGAGCAAGTGCCGCCCATGCATCGGGCCCCTGGAGGGCCAGAAAGACGCGGTCTAGCGGCGTAACCGTGCAATCGAAACCGGTGGCAAGTGTCCTCAAATGCGCCTCGTCCTTTGCCGCATTACCGGCGTTTGCGACGACCATGAAGCGGGTTGGGCCCAGGCGCGTGACGATCAGATCGTCGATGATGGTGGCGGTGTCGGTCAGGAAGAAGGTGTATTTCGACTGCCGCTCCTCCAGTGCCGCCGTATCGAGCGGGCATGCCCTGGACAAGAGTGCGGCCGCCTCGGCGCCCTCGACCTTGAATAGCTTCATGTGGGAGATGTCGAAGAGGCCGGCGCGCTCGCGTGTCTGAAGGTGCTCCTTCATCACGCCGGCCGGATAGGTCAACGGCATCGACCAGCCGGCGAAGGCGCCAAAACGCGCACGCGCCGCCTGATGCAAATCTTCGAGGGGAAGTTTCTTCGTGCCAACGTCGGTCATTGCTTCTCCAGAGCGCACGCATCCGGCCGCTCACGGCGGCCCTATGGTGCCCCTCTGTCTGAAGCCTGAGAGACTCGCGCAGCCGGAACTCTGTCAGCGACGCTTACACCTTCGGCGCAGGGTTTTCGGCCCCGACTTTCCAGAGTGTCCGTTCCGTTTACGGTTCTTTTGCCTGAGAGATTTCGGGCGATTTCCCCTTCGGCGGCAGCAACGCTGCTCTCTCCCACAAACGGTAAGACCCTTGCGAGCCTTGGACGAGAGGACCTTATTCGAACTGGACAGCAATGTCACCTAGGCGAAACCGGTCATGCCGGGCCCCGCAAGCCTGACATCACTGCGACCATTGAGGGCTTTGCCAGCCACGTTTCATTTGCGGCAGCGAAGATGATTCGTGAGGAATGCCGCCAATTCGGCCAGTATTTGCGCGGCTGAAGGCGGGAAATGAGGGAGCGAATCACGGTCGGTGAACTTGCTGGCGGACGCAGGGCTTCAACACATAAAGCGAGCGCCGACGACGTATTGCGTCTACCAGGATGGCGCCGTTTCGCGCCTCAGAAGCCGAATCGCTTTTCGCGCAAGGTCGGATGATCGCCCGACACGCGCTCCATCGCAGTCAACTCGCCAGGGACACTGCCACGTTTACGGCGGCAGCTACCAGCACCGTGTTGAATAGAAACGACACGACACCGTGCAGGACAACCAGCTTTCGCATGCGGGTGTTGGTCACAACGACATCCGATGTCTGTGCAGTCATGCCGACGACAAACGCGAAATAGAGGAAGTCGTAGCCCGCCGGCTCGGGAGTTCGCGGGAATTCGAGCCCGGCAAGCGCCGAATCGTCGGCTTCTGTGTTGCGCAACACATCCCAAAGGATATGCGCATAATGAAAGGCAGCCATCGTATGAATGGTGGCCCAACCCAGCGCGACGGAGGCCAGCGAGAGCGATAGCTCTATGCCGTGATAGGGCGCGCTCGTGTTGATCAGCAGAAACAGCGACGCCACGGCGACGATCGCGGCCCCCAGGGTTGCCGCGAAGATGACCCAGGCCGGCATGTCCGCGCCAGCTGCGTGCTGGCGCAGATAGTCAGGGGTGAGCAGCTTCAACTTGAAAGCGCTCAAAATGAGGTAGGTGAGGAAGAACGCGTTTGCGCCTGCAGTAGCCGCGAATTGGGGTTTCAGCCAAAAGGCGGCAAGGGTCACCGCCGCCCCCACGCCGAGCGCGGTAAAGAACGAGGCGTTGCGGCTGTGTCGCTTCATTCCGGTGCTTTGGTCTGCCTCGCTCGATCCCAATGGCAAGTAGATCAGCAAAAAGGCCCGGCAAGGCCGGACCTTTCGCTCAGTGGGAGTGGATCAGACGCGCCTCGCGTCGATCGACAAGGCACCGGCGCCCGAAGCGGCCAGCACGAGGAATCCGCCGGCAATCGCCAGGTTCTTCATGAAGCTGATCATCTGCATCTGATCGGCCCAGTTCATATGAGCGACCAGCCCGGTGGCTACTGTGAAAATCGCCAAAACCCACGCAACGATGCGAGTTTGATAGCCCACAAGGATGGCGAGACCTCCCAGCAATTCGATCAAACCGACGACGACTGCCGTCACGGTCGGCAGGGGCAGGCCAAGGCTTCCAAAGTAACCAGCGGTGCCAGCGATTGCCGTCAGCTTGCCAAAGCCGGAAAGCAGGAAGATGGCCGAAAGAAGGATGCGGCCGGCAAGGGTGGCGGCGGAGTTGCTGGTATTGCCAATTACACCCGCAGTGGAAGAGTTGATGGACATGGTGGAGTCTCCGAAAGGTTGATGTCGACGCGCACCATACACAAGCAACGTCGTTCACCAAAGATGCGAAACGGGCGACGGATCGTTCACTATTGGAACAATTTTCTATCCAGGATGGGTCATATCCTCGGGCCGCACCAACCGATCGAAGTCGGCATCTGTGACATAGCCCCCGCCTACAGCCTCCTCACGAAGCGTCGTGCCGTTCTTGTGCGCGGTCTTGGCGATCTTCGCGGCATTGTCGTAGCCGATGGTGGGCGCCAGCGCCGTCACCAGCATCAGCGAACGGTCCAGCGCCGCCTTGATGTTATCCTCGCGCGCCTCGATGCCGACAACGCAGTTGTCGGTGAAGGACACCGCCGCATCGGACAGCAGCTGCACCGATTGCAGGAAGTTGTATGCCATCAGGGGGTTGTAGACATTGAGCTCGAAATGCCCCTGACTACCGGCGAAGGTGATCGTGGAATGGTTGCCCATGACCTGGATGCAGACCTGGGTGAGCGCCTCGCACTGCGTCGGGTTTACCTTGCCAGGCATGATCGACGAACCCGGCTCGTTCTCCGGCAGTGATAATTCGCCCAGCCCCGATCGAGGCCCCGACCCTAGCAGGCGAATGTCGTTGGCGATCTTGAACAGGGCTGCTGCCGCCGAATTGATCGCGCCATGCGAAAACACCATGGAATCGTGCGCGGCCAGTGCTTCGAACTTGTTCGGAGCGGTCACGAAGTCAATTCCGGTTATCGCAGCGATGCGCTCGGCGACTTTCTCGGCGAAACCGATGGGCGCATTGAGGCCGGTGCCAACCGCCGTTCCGCCCTGCGCCAGTTCCTGAAGGCCCGGCAGCGTCATTTCGATGCGCTTGATGGATGAGGCTATCTGCGCGGCATAGCCGGAAAATTCCTGGCCGAGAGTGAGCGGGGTGGCATCCTGCGTGTGCGTGCGGCCGATCTTGATGATGTGGGCGAACTCCTTCGCCTTGGCGTCGATGGCCGCGTGCAGATGCGTGAGTGCCGGCAGCAGGTCGTGAATGACGCGCTCGGCGCACGCTATGTGCATGGCCGTCGGATACGTGTCGTTCGACGATTGGCTCATATTGACGTGGTCGTTGGGGTGGACCGGCTTCTTCGAGCCCATTACGCCGCCAAGCATTTCGATTGCCCGGTTCGAGATGACCTCATTGGCATTCATATTCGACTGTGTGCCTGAGCCGGTTTGCCACACGACGAGTGGAAAATGGGCGTTGAGGTCGCCATCGATGACTTCCTGCGCTGCCGCAACGATTGCGTTACCGATCGCCGGATCGAGCCTGCCGAGCGCCATATTCACTTCGGCCGCAGCTCGCTTGACGATGCCAAGCGCACGCACCACGGACGTCGGCTGCTTTTCCCAGCCGATCTTGAAGTTGCCGAGCGAGCGTTGCGCCTGGGCACCCCAATAACGGTCGCTGGCAACCTCTACCGGTCCGAACGTGTCGGTTTCGGTCCGAGTGGGAATTTGCCGTTCGCTCAACGATGCCTCCGCAATCCGCTCTATGCGGCATTTGCGTATCGCGTCGCACAAATGGCTTCAAGTAGAGATTGCCGGTCGTGACATTCCAAATCGATTCAATGCTGAAGTATGACTACGCGGCCCGGCGACCTTCCTGCTGCCAGCTTAGCGGACGCGCTTACCGAAGCCGGGGCTTCAGGACTGCCAAGGTCTCGCCACCCTCGGCGAGAGGCTGAGCGCCGGGATTCGAAGCTGCCCGGATGGAGACCATGCATCCTATATGGGATTGCTTCGTCAGCGAGAATTGACTTGGGGTTAGGTGGACTTCTTCACCTTCTCCTTGAGGTCGCCATAGCCCTTCTGGACCTTGCCGGCAACCCTATCGGCGGTGCCTTCCGCCTGAGTCTTCTTGTTGCCTGTAACCTTGCCGGCGGCTTCCTTGACAGAGCCTTTGGCCTGTTTTGCGACGCCTGCAATTTGATCTTTGTTCGCCATCGGGGTTCTCCTTTGCGTTAGCTGAACGGGATGCCCCCTTGTCCATTTTTGCAGCGCGGGTGCCAGAACAAAGTCGCCTCGCCGGTGAGGGCTCCGACGAGGCGATCTGTAGCTTCGGCATCCCTCGGATATTCCGCGAAATACCTTGCACGGCAGGGGAATGCGGCAGCGCGCCAACGGTTCCTTAAAATGAATACCGAGTTGATATTTGGTGTTCACCGCTTTCAGCGGCTGGCCCTGTTACGGTTTCGGTACGCAGCAACGCGGTAGTTGCCACGCGCTGCAGCCGAGCTATGGCCGGAGCCCGGTCCTCATGAGCAGGATTGACCCAGAGCACAAAAGAAGACGCCTCCCGCACCTTTTAATAGTGCTGGAGGCGTCTTTTTGTCGAATGCGTTTTCTCTGAATTTCTTCTTCGAAACCGCTTCAACACCAATATAATGCGCCACCGCAGCGATGGTTCCAAGCCCCGCGAATTTTTTCTCAATTAGTTTTCACCGACGACCGGCACTTCCGAAATATCGAAATAGACCGGTAGCCCCCGCTCGCGTGCCAGCCGGACATCCTCGTCCGCTCCGCTCGAGGCCCCCGGCAACCGAAGAACGGCATCGCAGTGCTGGAGCAGGCGCTGCGCCACCGGGTAGGCGAATTCGCTATAGATTGGGTCGGTGACGCCGGTGGAGCCGGCCTGCTTGCCAAGCGGCAATGCGACCCATTCGCCGATCATCGGAATATGCCCGGCGCGAAACAGCGGCACTCCGACGCGTTCCAGCCGATCGAGATTGTCCGCCATTTTGGCGGGATCATCCCCGGTCCCGGAGCGATAGGGACCAGCTATCAGGATGAGCAATGGTTTTGCACGATGTTTCATGTTATATCCCGAATGTGCACGAGTGATGGAAGTTTCCGGTACTATATCGTGCAATAACATGCAATAGCATTAATTTTCGTGCAGGAGACTTTATGCTTACCAGCCAGCGAAAGCGCCTGATTCTAGATGTGCTCAGCAAGGAAGGGCAGGTAGTCGCCAAGCGTCTAAGCGCCGAACTGGATCTATCTGAGGATACGATCCGTCGCGATCTGCGGGAGTTGGCGGCGGAAGGTCTGCTGCTGCGCGTCCATGGTGGGGCGATGCCTGCATCGCCCACGGTTGTCGCCCTGAAAGGGCGTCGCGAAATAGCGACGGAAGCCAAAGTTGCGCTTGGCCGGGCCGCCGCGAAAATGATCGAGCCGGGGGTGACGGTCATCCTGGATGGCGGAACGTCGAATGTTGAAATCGTTCGCCACTTGGAACCCGGTGTGCACTTCACGGCCATTACCCATAGTCCGACAATTGCGGCAGAACTCGAATTCCACCCGGATGTTGAGGTCATCCTGATCGGTGGAAAGCTATTCCGGCATTCGATGGTCGCGGTGGGCGCGTTGGCTATGGAGGCGATCTCCCGAATGCGGGCCGATCTGTTCTTTCTGGGGGTTACAGGCGTGCATGCCGAAGAGGGGTTCACGACGGGAGATGTGGAGGAGGCGGCGGTCAAACGCGCTCTAATCAGCCGTTCCGCGGAAACCATCGTGCTGGCGACCGCTGAGAAGCTTCAGGCAGTCTCGCCATTCCTCGTCGCCCCTGTCGAGCAGATTTCGCGACTTGTTGTGCCGGCGACGGCGCCCGAAAGCGTCCTCGAACCGCTGGCGGGCAAGGGCCTCTCGATTGTCAGGGCTTCATGATCGCAAGCTTGTGCTTGCGTGGCGCGGAGAGCTTGCGTGACAGGGAACATCCCGCAGGTGTATCAGTAGCCGGTAACAAACTGCTCCCGTCAGCAACGGAGACGGTCCATGAGCGACGCCAGTGTCCTTTTCGACGTACTGCGCAATTCGGTCGATCCGAAAATTGCCGATGCGATCGAACGGCTCGTCGCGGACGGATCGGACCGCGACCTCTGCCGCGTGAATGCATTGGCGTTCGCCGGAGAGCGTGGATTGGACGAGGAGCGGACCGTCGCGGGGTTCCTGCATGCCGCATCGCTTGGCATTTTCGACATTTCCTGGAACGTGCTTTGCCCCGGTTGCGGCGGGGTACTCGACTCCAACGCCACTCTGAAGACCGTGGTCAAGGACGAGTATGTCTGCGCGCTTTGCGCTGCGGGCTATCAGGCAACGCTCGACGAACTGGTGGAAGTGACATTTACGGTCAGCCCGCGCGTCAGGCGGATCGCGGCGCATACGCCGAACGATCTTCCGCTCGCGGAGTACCTGCGGCAGATATATTGGGGCTCTGGCCTCGATCTCAGCGACAACTATCTGCAGATCATCGAAGAGATCACCCTTGACGCCGTCGAGGTCGCACCGGCCGAAAAGGTGGTGCTATCTCTTCAACTGCCACCGGAGTTCGTTATTGTCTTCGATGCCGTTACGCATGCCGTGCAGTTCATCGATGTGCAAGGCGAACCGACGCGCGAGCGGCAAAACATCTCTCTCGTCTACGATAGGGAGCATGTGCACAGCCAGACGCTGCAAATGCGACCCGGGCCGGTTCGCATCGCGATCGAAAATCGAACCGATGTGCGCGTGCTGCCTGCGGTTTTCGTCGCTGGAGATCCGTTGCACGAGTTGATGTCCAAACGCCGTCCGTTCGTGACGGCCAAGCGGCTTTTGACCAATCAGACATTCCGCGATCTCTATCGAACCGATACCGTCGACGTCGACCAGCGTTTGAAGATCACCAGCCTGACCTTTCTGTTCACCGATCTGCGTGGTTCAACCGAGCTGTATGAGCGGGTCGGCGATCTCAACGCATTTGATATGGTGCGGGGGCATTTCCAAGTTCTGCAGGAGATCGTCGCATCGGAAGCCGGCGCCGTCGTCAAGACGATCGGCGACGCGGTGATGGCCACATTCCCGACGCCGGACAGGGCAGTGGCTGCCGCGATCAGGATGCGGCAAGCGATGCGGGCGCTCAATGAGAAGAGCGGACGCGAGGACTTGCTGCTGAAGATCGGAGTGCATGAAGGGCCGTGCATCGCCGTGACGATGAACGACCGGCAGGACTATTTCGGTCAAACGGTAAACATCGCGTCGCGGGTCCAGGGCCTTGCAACCGCCCAGTCGATTTACGTCACAAGCGCGGTGATGAATGACGCGAAGTCGGTCAATATCCTCGCCGCAAATAAGCTTGAGCCTGTCTCGCAGGATATGAGCTTGCGCGGGATCGAGCGGGAAGTGCGGATCTACGCGATTCCCTGAGATCGAGCTGGTCGCCTCATATCCAGCGGCGAACGCGCAGTGCGTAATCGTGATATCTTCTGCCGAAACGCGCCTTTAAGTACTTTTCCTCGTGCACGATGGTGACTGCCTGCGTCACGAATGCGGCGAGCAGCCCGGCCATGAGGAACCAAATGCTCCCGGCGATTAAGCCGATGCCAATCGTCAAGGTGGTGTTCCCGAGATAGATCGGATTGCGGGTGAACGAGAAGGGGCCGGACGTGACGAGATGTTCGAGCCGTTCCGCTTGGCATGATCGTCGTTTTTGCGCGCATCAATGCCCGGATCGCGGTGATATCCAGAACGATGCCGGCCGCGACGAGCAACCATCCGACGGCGACCAGGATATCGCGCAGGGGTCCTTCGATCCATAGCAGGGGATAGACGACTGTCAGCGCGATGCCGATGGCGATGGCGGCGATGTAGATGAGCGCCGGCCAGGGTCCACGATTGGGTGCGGAAAGAGCCGAAGTCATGGCGCAGGGTCCTCCAAGCTGTCGCTTTCGGTCCGCGCGCTGCACATGCCGGCAAAGCCGGACACGCGATCGCGCAAGGCCTGGTTGTCCTCGCTGGCCATGACTTTCGGCAGGTCGCCGGAAGCGCCCAGCTCATCGAGCATGCAGGCACAATAGCGCGAGCAGAACACTTCGTCGCGGCTCTGTTTGCACGTCGCCTCGCAGGCATAGCGGAAACCAACCTCGGGAGCTCGCGGCTCCGGGGGGAATACCTGCGACGCGAGCCACAGGCCGCCGATCAATACCAGCTGGTGGATGAGGTAGAACGCCAGGCTGTGCCGCCCCAGCAATTGCAGGGGCTTCGACCAGGTGCCTGGGCCCCACGCGGCCATCCGGCTCACGAGGCCGGCGCTCATGGCCATGCGCGCCACTGCAATGCCGGTCAGCACCGCACCGAACCACGGGAACAGCGGCACGTAGTCGTTCGAGTGCAGCTTGATCGTTTGCAGGCCGATCCACCACAGTGCCGGATGGTCGAAGAGTGGAGAGCGGAAGAATTGGGGCAGGGCGATACGGCGGCTGCAATCGCCAGCGTCAGCAGCGGTGGCAGGCGCAGGAATGCCAGCCCGAGGACGCTTGCCAGGGCGATTTCGTGAAGAATGCCGAAAAAGATAAAGCTCTCCGGCACGAAGATGTAGGTAGCGGCCGAGATGGCCGCGGCCGCGCCTGCAACCATCGCCAGGCGTTTCCAGAAGCCGGGCCAGCGAATTCCGTTGTAATGGGCGATAACCAGGCTGACGCCGACGAGGAACAGGAAGCTCGACGCAATGCAGCGCGCGTAGAGCTTCCAGCCGCCAAAGCCGGTCATGCCAGGGGGCGCATAACCGAAAAATTCAAGATCCCAGGTGAAATGGTAGCTTGCCATGGCAATGAGCGCGATTCCACGCGCCAGATCGAGCAGTTCGATCCGCCTGCGTGGGGTGGCTGGTTCTTCGCCCGCTTTCGGGTCAGGATGCATGCGAAACGGATTCCATGGCCGGTAGCCACAGCGCTAGCATGGAGTATCCGCACC
Source organism: uncultured Alphaproteobacteria bacterium (assembly GCA_963829135.1). Taxonomy (GTDB): domain Bacteria; phylum Pseudomonadota; class Alphaproteobacteria; order Rhizobiales; family Rhizobiaceae; genus Kumtagia. The sequence goes on from CAWHHO010000006.1 coordinate 319,124, forward strand.
TTGGAAGAAGCTGGAGAACGCCATGCACACGGTCAATGCCAACGGTGCCGCCATTCCGGCTCTCGGCCTCGGCACGTGGACGCTCAAGGGCAATGAATGCTCTGCATTGGTATCGGACGCTCTCGAGCTTGGATACCGCCATGTCGACACGGCAGCGCTTTACGAAAACGAGGTCGACGTCGGGCATGGGCTCGCGGCCTCATAGCGTGCCGCGTGAGGACATCTTCCTGACGACAAAGGTTTGGCCCACTGAGATTGCACCCGGCGATCTGGAGCGTTCCGCTGAGGCCAGCCTGCAGCGGCTGGGTGTCAGCTACGTCGATCTGCTGCTCATCCACTGGCCGAACCCGGCAATTCCGCTCGAAGGCTCTATCCGCGCGCTCAACGCAGTACGTCGCCGTGGGCTTGCACGCCATATCGGCGTCTCTAATTTTACGACCAGCCTGCTTTCCAAGGCGATAGCCGCATCCGAAGCGCCGCTGGTCTGCAATCAGGTCGAATATCATCCCTATCTTGACCAGACGAAGGTTCTCTCTGCTTGCCGCAAGGCCGGCATGTCGATGACCTCCTATTGTCCGCTGTTTCGGGGTGGTGATTTGTTTTCCACGCAGCCGATCCGCGAGGCCGCCGCCCGGCATGGCAAGACGCCGGGGCAAATCGTACTGCGCTGGCACGTACAGCAGGACGGTGTGGCCGCCATTCCGCGAACCACGAAAAAGGAACGGCTGGCAGAGAATATCGCCATCTTCGATTTCACTCTTGGAATGGAAGAGATGGCCGCGATCTCGGCGCTGTCGAAGGCCAACAAACGCCTGTGCGATTACGGCTTTTCACCTCAATGGGACACAGTGTGAGGTGAGTAGGCGGCTCGGATGCTGCTTGAAGGTCGGCGCGCCGGTTGCGCACAACCGTGCGAGGCGTCCGGCTAACAAAGGGCGTGTCGTAGATTTATGAAGGATAGATCTACAGCGCCCTAAGTGCGCCGGTGCGCCGAACGTACCCACTCATGAAACCGGTGCAGGTCGTATTCCTCGGGCATGAGGACCCCGGCCTTGTGCGGCCGTGCTCGCAAGCCGCGCTGGTTGATTTCGCAGATCGCCGCGTCTTCCTCCAGCACGGTCGAGCCGAAGCTGACGATGTTCTCAAGCGCCTCACCCGGTTCCGCCAGCGCTTCCGGCAGGAACAGCCACTCCGCCGTAAGTTCCGTCTGTTCGGGGCCCAGCGGGACCAGCCGCACCGTGCGCACATAGTCGACATGCCCTACAACGAACATGGATGGCAGGTGCATTGCATAGTTCTGGCCCGCGGCTCGCTCGCTATCGGTCAGTGCCACGAACTGATGCTTCAGCGCTTTGCCGTCGGACGACCAGGTTTCGGCGCCGTCACGAAGAGCACCCGAGAATTGTGGTTCGTCATTGTCTGCGTGCAGCCCCCAATCCGGATCGTCATGGCGCGCCATCAGGCCTCGGCCATAGATGGGAACCAGCGAGGAGAGGTGCTTGTGCACGCCGGGACAATGCAGGCATTCGTTGAAGTTCTCCCAGAAAATCTTCCAGTTGCAGTTCATGACTTTCGTTAAGACATGTCCGGTCACGAGGCCCTCAAGGGGCCAGTTCGAAAGATCAGACGATTCGCGGTCGAAGGTGGAGGCCGGGGTGCCTTGCGGCTCGGGCGACAGGTTGATGAAAACGAAGCCGCGCCATGACGAGATTGCGATGGGGTAAAGCGCATAGTCCGCCTTGTCGAAGCCCGGCGGCACCGACTTCGATGGGACGCGCACAAGGTCGCCACGCAGCGAATATGACCAGGCGTGATACGGGCAGGTAAGCAACCGGGCGTTCAGGCGACCCTCGGACTCGCGGCACAGTTGCGAACCGCGGTGACGGCAGGTGTTGTGGAATGCGCGCAACTCACCCTTGTCGTCCCGCAGCACCAGAATCTGCTGGTCCCCGATGGTGAAAACCCGATAGGCGAGCGGCTGGGCAACATCCGCTTCGCGGCAGACCATGATCCAGCCGGCATACCAGATGGCGTCCAGATCGCGCTGATACTCCTGCGTGTCCCAATAGGCCGACGCGGGCAAGGTGGCTTCCGCAGTGGCAAGGCCGTTATACGGATCGCGCGTCGCCAATTCAGGGGTCATGGCGGGTTTCCATGTGCCGAGCGGACACCTGCCAACCCGCTTTGTCAACCGAATCCGGCATGTCGGATGACGCATTCAGCGCCAAATGCGCCGGGAATTGGTTTGCCGAGAACCGCGATTATGCTTATGGTGCGCGTGTCGTCGGTTCCGCAAGGAAGCGAAAGGGAATGCGGTGCGGGTCGCTTGACCCAATGCCGCGGCTGCCCCCGCAACTGTTAGCGGCGAGCCTGCCCCGAATACCACTGAGGTTTGCCTCGGGAAGGTGGGGATTGGCGAGAACCCGCAAGCCAGGAGACCTGCCGGCGACGCGTGTGGATCAAGGGCCCTCGGGCGGAGGGCGAAAGGACAGGGGAATGAATACAACCGCAACTCTCGGCACCAAGGTTTCGGCGTCGTCGCGCACCATGCAATTGGTGCTTTCGATATGTCTTGGCGTGTTTTTCGTCGGTGTCGTGGGCTTCTCGCATCTGGAAGCCGCGCATAACGCCGCGCACGACTATCGCCATTCGATGGCCTTTCCCTGCCACTGACGAGATCCTGACATGATCATTTTTCGCAACGTCGTGCTCACCGCGGCGGTCGCGGGGCTAGTCGCCAGCCTCGTCATGGCCGCTTTGCAGACATTCACCACCGATCCATTGATTCTCGCTGCCGAGGTCTACGAGAACGCAGCGGGTGAGGCTGCCCCCCACGATCACGGCGCGGCAGCGACGGACCCAGCCGCGACGGCGGCGACCGAGGCAGCAAGTAGCGCCGGCGAACCGGCTGCGACAGCGGTGCATGAGCATGAAGAAGATGGCTGGGCGCCCGCCGACGGCTTCGAGCGGTTTGCGTTCAACGTACTCGCCAATATTGTCAGCGGTTTCGGCTTTGCGCTGATACTGGTCGCCGTTTCGGAATTTGCTGGCGGAATCCTGAATTGGCGTTCTGGTATGCTGTGGGGTTTTGCGGGCTTCGCCGCGTTCACCTTGGCGCCCGGCTTGGGCCTGCCGCCCGAACTGCCGGCTATGCCTGCCGCCGAGCTTCTGCCGCGTCAGATCTGGTGGATATCAACAGTCGTCGCGACAAGCGCCGGGCTTTGGCTGATCGCCTTCCGGGGCGCAGGCGTGCTTTCCATTATCGGCGTTGCACTGATCGTTGCTCCGCACGTTGTTGGCGCTCCGCAGCCGGTCAGCTACGAGACGCCTATTCCGGAAGGTCTCCATCACCAGTTCGTGGTGGCGTCGACGATCACCAATCTGGTGTTCTGGTGCCTTCTTGGTGGTCTGGTCGGCTTGGTGCGGTCGCGGTTCATCGGCGGGTCGGAACAGTTGCGCGACCAGCTTGCCTGAGCCAGAGCAATTTGCGGTTGGCTCGCTGACCCTGTTGTTGGGCGGCGCGCGCTCGGGCAAGAGTGCGCACGCCGAAATGCTGGCAAAAGCATATCCCGCGCCGTGGACATATATCGCGACGGCGCAAATCTTCGATGACGAAATGGCCGAGCGGATCGCGCAGCATCGGGCGCGCCGCGAACCCAGCTGGAATACTGTGGATGCGCCGCTCGATCTGGTCGGTGCGCTGGCTGACATTGCCGATAGCCAGCCGGTGCTGGTCGATTGCCTGACGCTGTGGCTGACAAATCACATGCTTGCCGGCAATGATGTGGACGCAGAAAGCCGGCGTCTCGCCGACGCTCTTTCGCGACCGCGCGGACCGTGGTTCGTGGTCGCGAACGAGGTCGGGCTGGGGATCGTGCCGGACAACGCGCTCGCACGGCGTTTTCGCGATGCGGCAGGGCGGCTGAACCAGTCCGTCGCGGCGGTGGCGAACCGCGTGCTGTTCATGGTCGCCGGACTGCCGATGCAGGTCAAATGAGATGAAGACGATCAGCGAGGAAGAGGCTGCCCGACACAAGGCCAAGATGGCCAAGCGTAAGGCCGTGCAGGATGCCGAAGTTGCAGGCAAGACGATCGAGAAAGGCTTGCTGATCGTTAACACTGGACCCGGCAAGGGCAAGACCACCGCCGCCTTCGGTCTTGCGTTGCGCGTGCTGGGATACGGAAAGCGCGTCGGCGTCGTGCAGTTCGTCAAGGGCGCATGGAACACAGGCGAGCGGGCTGCATTCGCCGCATTCGGCGACCGGATCGTCTGGCACTCTATGGGCGAGGGTTTCACGTGGGAGACTCAGGATCTGAAGCGCGACGTCGCAGCGGCAGAAGCCGCCTGGGCAAAGGCGCTGGACCTGATGGCTGATCCGGGCATCAGCCTGATTGTGCTCGACGAGCTCAACATCGCGCTACGCTACGACTACCTCGACCTCGACACGGTCGTCGCCGCGCTAAAGTCCCGCCGCGACGGGTTGCACGTCGTTGTCACCGGGCCGCAATGCCAAACCGGCCCTCGTTGAGGCTGCCGATCTCGTCACCGAAATGGGCGCGACGAAGCATCATTTCTCGGCAGGCGTTAAAGCGCAGCAGGGGATCGAGTTCTAGACGGTAGCACCCAAGTCTTCTTCAAGGGAGAAGACAGCGAGAGGCTTGAGGGACGCACCAGCCATTTGCCCAATCGATACTACCGCGCCTCATTCCGGTAGAGGAAATAGCGCCCCTCGCGGGCAGGCGCGGGAAGTGGCACCTGCACTGCGCCGGCAAGCTCCAGCGGCAGATCGGAGAGCACGATCGCGTGCGGCGCGAGGGCGACTGCAAGGTGCCTGCTCAGCGTGGCAGCCATCGCCGCGTTGTGCGTCGTCGTGTAGGATCCCATATCAGCGTGAGCCAGTATGACCTGGCCCGGGAAGCGCTGCGCCGCGTCACTCAACGTTTCCGCAATATCGCCCAGAAACAATCGGTTGTCGGGCGGTGTGCAATCGGGAATGCAGTCGATCTCGCGGTCGAAAACGTAAATGTCGCGCTCCGGCAGATTGATGCGCAGATGATCGTAGGTGCGGCCGTGTCCCAGCCCCAGTTCAAACACCACACCTGGCAGACCGACAATCTGCTCAAGCGCCCAACGCAGGCAAATGTGCTGCGCCTCCACGCGGTAGAACAATTTGTCGAGCCGTGAAAGTTCGGTCATCTCGTTTCCACCTTTGGATATGGTTCGGTAGCGAGAACTAAAGGAGCGACAGGGTCGCAACCGCCCCAAACGATCCGATCATAAGCACATCTGCGGTCCAATACAGTCTCAGCGCCTTGCGGATGTCGTCGGCGTTTGCTTCGCGCCGACCCCCTTCGCCCATGAACCCATCCGCAGTCATCACCCCGCCATAGACGCGCGGACCGGCAAGCGCCAAGCCGAGCGCCCCCGCCATCGCCGCCTCCGGCCAGCCCGCATTCGGTGAGCGATGCTTTTTCGCGTCCCGCCAGATCGCGGTCCACGCAGCGCCGGCGTCCGCGCCGGGAACAAAAAACGCGGCGACGGCAAGCAGCAGCGCAGTCAGGCGCGAAGCGGGCACATTGATAAGGTCGTCGAAGCGCGCCGCTGCCCAGCCAAACGCCTCGTGCCTGGGCGTGCGATGTCCGATCATCGAATTGGCCGTGTTGACCGCCTTGTAGGCAACACCGAAGGCCAGCCCGCCGAGCCCAAGCCAGAACGCCGGAGCAACGACACCGTCGGAAAAGTTCTCGGCCAGGCTTTCGATCGCAGCGCGGCTCACGGCGGCTTCATCAAGCTGATCGGGGTCGCGCCCGACGATCATCGACACGGCCTTGCGTGCGCTGGCCAGCCCTTCGCGCTCAAGCGCGTCTGCGACCGCCTTGACGTGGCTGGCCAGGCTGCGCTGCGCAAGCAGGCTGCTTGCCAACAGCGCGAGCGCGATGACGGCGAGCGGCATGTCGCCGATCAGCCTCTCGAGGAGGAAGATCGGCCCGGCGCAGACAGTGATCAACAGGACCAGCGCCACAACGCCCGAAATGCGGCGTGCGCTGTCGGATGCGGCTGCGCGGTTCATCCAGCGATCGAGGAAAGAGATAAGATGGCCGATCCAGATAACCGGGTGGCCGATTGCGCGGACCAGCCGGTCGGGATAACCGAAGGCAAGTTCCACCAGGAGCGACAGGAAGGCGAGCGGAGCTGACATGGAGTTGGTGGATCGGATCGGTAAGGTGGAAGATCACGGTGGCAGCCTTGGGCGCGCGCGCCGACTGTTTCCGCATGCGCCTGAACCCTTCGTCGACCTTTCGACCGGGATCAATCCGCACTCCTATCCGCTTTTCGACCTGCCCGCTACCGCCTTCACGCGCCTGCCCGAGCCCGCTCGGGTCGCCGAACTGTCAGGCGTCGCGGCGCGCGTGTACGGCGCGCCATCCGCCGAACATGTCGCCGCCGCACCGGGCACGCAGATATTGCTGCCGCATGTGATGGCGCTGATTCCCCCGGGCCGCGCTCTGGTGCTAGGACCGACCTATGCCGAACATGCGCGGGCGGCCCGCCTTGCCGGACACCAGGTCTCCGAAGTGCGAGACGTCGCGCGGCTGGAAGGCGCCGACATTGCCATCGTCGTCAATCCGAACAACCCGGACGGACGGATCGTAGAGCGTGGTGCGTTGCTGGCGCTCGCCGGGAGGCTGTCGCGAAGGGGCGGCATGCTGGTAGTCGACGAGGCTTTCATGGATGTGGGCCCCGCAGCCGCGAGTGTCTCGGCCGATGCGGGCACGCCGGGGCTCGTCGTGTTGCGTTCATTCGGCAAATTCTTCGGCCTCGCCGGTATCCGGCTTGGGTTTGTGCTGGCGCATCAGGATATCGCCGAGCGAATTTCAAGCGAACTGGGGCCATGGGCGGTCAGCGGGCCGGCATTGGAGCTCGGCATCCACGCGCTTGCTGACGCGCCGTGGCAGGAGGCGATGCGTCGGCGGCTTGCGGGCGAGGCGGCACGGCTTGATGATGTCCTGAGCCGCAGCGGTATCCCGCTTACGGGTGGGACAAGCCTCTATCGGTTTGTCGAGCTGGCATGTGCGCAGGAGCTTTTTGCGGCGCTGGGCGAGGCCGGTGTGCTGGTGCGCAACTTCAGCTGGAGCCGCACTGCGCTGCGCATAGGCCTGCCGGCGGATGAAGCGGCATGGCGCAGGCTGGAGCATGCGCTCGCTGTGTGGAAGAATGGATGTGGAGCCGAAACGCAGGAGGTTGGTTCGTGATCTATGTATGCCCGCTTGTCCCGGATCGACGAGACCGCGCAGCTCACCGGCGCGGAATACATGCTGTCGCTGCTCGCGGCCGGCACTGAAGTCAAACGTCCGGCATCGATCAACGCCGATCGTCACCTTTATATATCGATGCACGACATTGCCGAGCCGCAGCAGGGCATGACCCTGCCAGGCGAGCAACATGTGAAAGCGGTTCTTGATTTCGCCAAGGCGTGGGATCGGCGCAAGCCGCTGCTGATCCACTGCTATGCCGGGATCAGCCGCTCGACGGCGTCTGCGTATATCATCGCAGCAGCGCTGTCGCCAAACCGCAGCGAGGGCGAGCTTGCTTCGACGCTGCGCCGGCTGTCGCCTTCGGCCACGCCGAACGCGCGCATGATCGCGCTTGCCGACCAGATGCTGAAGCGGAACAACCGCATGATTAACGCCATCCATTCGATCGGCCGGGGGGTCGATGCGTATGAGGGCGAGCCCTTCGCGTTCAAGATCGATAGGTAGGTAACGGTACGAGTTGCGCGTGTTGCGGTTGACATTTCAGGTTCGCGGACGCCGCTTCACGGGAGACCCCTTGGCTGCGTCCTGCCAAGGGTTGATGACCGCAATCCAGCCGCCTGAAAAGGCGCCGTATCGCGCGTGGCAATGGAGAAGCTGCACGATGCTGCAATTGCGGCGATGTACCCGTCAGCTTTGCCAATAGAAGCGCCTTGGACCCGAGCCTCAGACATAAGTTTCGCAAAGGTTTTGGACGCATCAAGGTCAAATGGCAAAATGCGACCGGAGAACACCGGCAAAAGTTCGTTCTCTACGCGGTCGCTGAGCTGGTTCTTGCGCCGTCCTGACGGCAACACGGCGATGCCGAAGCGCAATTCCGCGACCGTGATCGCAGCCAGGTACAGTGTCTCGACAGTCTGTGCGTCGAGCCACGCTACGACCCGGCTATCAGGAGCCTGCCGAAGCGGCTCCGAAACAACGTTGGTATCGACGATAATCATCAGTCGAACTCGATCGGCTCACTCGGTGCATTGTCGCGGCCAATCGCGGACTCAAAGACAGCTGATTCCTCAAAGGAAAGTTTTGCCTCGCGGCCGATGTCGGCTATCAGTGAGCCAAGTTTGATCCGGTCTCGGGGTTTGACGGCGGATTCCAGGATGTCACGAATTTCGGCCTCGGTACTTCGGCCCGTGCTTGGCCCGCGCGCACCTTTAATTCGCGGTGAGTCTCTTCCGACAAGTTTCTGACGGTGATTGCAGACATCGCGATATGTGACGTCACTGATATCGCTTAGCCTACTATGATGTCAACTTGCCGCTGCTGATACTATCCACGGCTGCGTCGGCGCTCGCGGCGGGCGTCGCTGGTCTCTCCGGTCGCGCCGCTCTTGTCGGCGGTCTTGTTGCGCAACGGGCCGATGCGCTCGATGATCACGTCGACCGTCGGGCGGCTCGCCTTCTGGTGCACATCCAGCGCCTTGCGCATGGCGGCCAGATGCTCGAAGGAAGTGCCACAGCACCCGCCAATGATCTTCGCACCGGCATCGACCGCCAAGCCGAACATAGTCCGACATGAGCTCCGGCGTTCCGGAATAGTGGATCTCGGTGCCGCGGAATTCCGGAATGCCGCAATTGCCTTTGACGATGATGGTGGCGTCCGGCTTGGCCGCGCTCATGTCAAGCAGCGAGGCGAGGATGTCCGATGCGCCGACGCCGCAATTGGCGCCAACCGCGACAGCAGGTTCCGTCAACCCGTCATTGACGCTATGGATATCCTTCGGCGCAAGACCCATCATCGAGCGGCCTGCAGTGTCGAATGAAACCGTATAGGTGTAGGGCATGCCGGCGGCGATCGCCGCTTCGGCGGCGGCGCGGGCTTCCGCCGGCGCGGACATGGTCTCGATCCAGGCAATCTCGGCGCCGCCTGCCTTCAGTCCCTTTATCTGCTCGGCAAAAGCGTCGACCGCATCCTCATAGGTCAGCGCGCCGAGCGGCTGCAGCAGTTCGCCGGTCGGACCGATCGAGCCGGCGACGATGACCTTGCGGCCAGCCTTGTCGGCTACAGTGCGCGCGATCTCGGCGGCGCGCTTGTTCAGTTCGAACACGCGATCCTGCGCATTGTGCAGCTTCAGGCGGTGACGCGTGCCGCCGAATGAATTGGTCAGGATGATATCGGCGCCGGCCTCGACGAACTTCCGATGCAGCGTGGCGATCTTCTCCGGCGCGGTCTCGTTCCATAGCTCCGGCGCCTCGCCGGCTTCAAGGCCCATGCCGAACAGGTTCGTGCCGGTCGCGCCATCGGCCAGCAGAACGCCTTTTTCCGCGAGCAGCGTGTCGATCGGATTGGTCATCGGAGTTGCCCTGTATGGTGACATCTGAGGTTGGATAAAGATATAAAGAAGTCTTTATATGAGGTCAACGACCTTATGGCTGACGGGCGCTCACAACCGCATCTCGGCGAGGGTGGCGGCGAAGGCGGGCGCTTCGTGCGGATTGATTTCGGCGCTGCGGATCAGATTGTCAAAATGCCGGGTTAGCGTGCGAACCGCGGAGGTCGAGTTCATCACCAGATACATGTCGCCGGCATAGACGGCGGCGCGGTAGGGGCCAAAGATCGTGTAGGGGACGGAGTAGCGGATACGACCGTCGTAGAGAAACAGCCGGAAAGTTGGATAGAGTTCGTCAAGCAGCGTCGTCATGTGGAGAAGTTGCTCACGGCGCGCCGCTTCAGGAAATCCGCTCCATACGCCGAGACCATGCGCGAAGATTTCAAGCGTATGACGCGGCATGCAGACCTCCATGTCGGTCTCCGGGCGGCGATTGTAGTCGATGCGATACTGGGTCTCGCCCGCCTGCGCCTTGCGGCTGCGGTTGGTGATCTCCGCCTCGTAGTTGACCAGCGCCTCGGTCCGCAGCAGGTCGGGGATGCCGGCCGGCACATAGCGGATCTTGGTCCCGGAAGCTTCCGCATGCCAACGCGCGAGCAGCGTCTCATTGAAATCGTCGGCGCCTTCCTCGATCTCGAAACTCTCGCGGATTTCACCGGTCAGGCCCTCGTCGTGACTGAGTCCCATCAGCCAGTCGAGCGACACCTTGTGCTCGGCGGCGATGGTCAGCAGCGTCTCGGCACGCGGCAGGCGCGTCGAGGCTTCGGACAGCATCTGCGACAGCGCCGAGCGGTCGATGCCGATCGAGGTGGCAAAAGCCGACTGATTGCCGGCGAAACGCTGCAGCAAAATGCGCAGCCGGTCACGAAAGAGGGTTGAAAGATCGCGTTTGTCCACAGGCAATCTCCCTAGGGAATGGTTTACCCAAAACCTGACAAAATCATCGACTGGCAGGTAAATGAATCCCACACATGTTTACTATCCATAACATTTGAGGCCTAATATGCGCAATCACAACATTTTCTGCACATTCTCGCATTGAAGGCGGTTACTATCTCCTGACAGGATGCTGTCAGGAATCATTGTGATTCCGGCGACTGGGGGCAGTGGTCGAGTCTATGGGCGAAAGTATCCGCAGAAAGCATACTGATCGGCAGCGAGTAGAATGGCCGACGGTTTTCCTGATTTTTGCCACCTATGCGGTTTGGGCCCTACTGGCAGTATATGTCTGGCCTGCTTATCCGATCATCGCGATCCTGGCTCTCGGCGTCGCGCTGGCGCTGCAATCTTCACTGATGCACGAAGCGTCCCACGGCCATCCGACTCGCAAGAGCTGGGTCAACGAGCTTCTGGTCGGCTTGCCGATCGGCCTCGTCTATCCGTTCCGGCGTTTCAAGGCGCTGCATCTGCGTCATCACCGCGACGAAAGCCTGACCGATCCGTTCGACGATCCGGAATCCTACTACCGCGCCGTCTGGAAGCACCGGGAGCTTCCAGTGGGGTTGCAGGTGCTGCTGCGTTTGAACAACACCATGGTCGGCCGTTTCGTGATCGGCCCTGTGGTTGGCACTGCCGGGTTTTGGCTTGCGGAAGCAAAGTTGATCGCCGCCGGTGACCATGCCGTTCGCAAGGCCTGGGCCCTGCACGCAATCGGCCTGGCAATCGTGCTTCCGCTGGTATTGGTGGGTTTTGGCATTCCGTTGTGGGACTATTTGCTCGCTGTCTGGCTCGGCCAATCACTGATCTCCGTGCGTACCTTTGCGGAGCACCAGTGGTCGGAGCGGCCCGACGGGCGAACGATCATCGTGGAGCGCTCGCCTTTTTCTTTGCTGTTCCTCAACAACAATCTTCACCTCGTGCACCATAAAAACCCGAACGTTGCCTGGTACAGGCTGCCGGAAATATTCCAGTCGCGCCGCGCCGAATGGCTGGCGCTCAACCACGGCTATGTGTTTCCCAACTATTTTTCGCTGCTGAAGAGCTATGCCTTCAAAGCGAAAGAGCCGGTTACCCATCCGGTTCTGCGGCGCGCACCCGAGCTTGGCCGCGCGTTCACGCCTCGCGTGCGGGCAGTTCGCTCGCTGAATGGGCTGGGCTCAGTGCCCGTGCCGGCAGAGCCCCCGAAGGAATAGCTGCAGGATTTCCGGTGAGGCCGGGTGCGGCAGTGCTTCTCCTAAGGGCCCTGGCGCCGCTTCATCTGTTGCTCCCGAGATTTGCTATTCCGCTTCCGCGTGGCTAACGCTTATAGCCTTTTCCGGATAACTCGATGAGCGGTTTCTTTGCAGCCTTGCCGATGTATGACTGGCCGGAGAACCGCTCCGAAGTCGATGCCGAATGGGCACAGCTGCGCGTAAAGTTGACCGGCGCCGGCATCGATGCGCCGGAAAAGCTGGTGCGGCGCAATGCGGAGATGCCGGCGGTGCCGGGGGGTATTCGCGATGCGTCGGGCGTTATTGCGCCGGACCCGGCGACGCTGCCGCCGGATGAGCTCGACTTCTCCACCCTGTGGAGACACCCGAAGCTGCTGTTCGCACAAACCTGCTGGGGCCCCATGGAATTGGGGCTTGCGAAGCATGTCCGCGTCGTCGGCCAGCCGGATTACTCGGCGTTCGAGGGTGGGGACGGGGAGTTGTATTCCAGCGCGATCGTGATGCCGCGGGGTTTTCTGGATTCGCGCTCTACGTTGCCCCCCTCTGGGCTGCCGGCAATCTCCCCCTCAAGGGGGGAGATTACGCCGTCCGCTGGGGCTTCGCCAATCGCGAACGGTGCAGGCGAAGCGCTTGCCGTGAAGCTGCCGATCTCCTCCCTTGAAGGGGAGATGGCCGGCAGGCCAGAGGGGGGTGTTCTCTCACCGACGGATGGCAAACCGCGCATCCCCCTCGATCTTCTGCGCGACAAGCGCTTTGCCTTCAACAGCGAAGACTCCATGTCCGGGATCATCGCGCTGACCCGCGACCTGGCCGCGATGGGCGAAAGCCTCGACATTTTCGCCGAACGCGTCGAAAGCGGCGGGCACCGCCAATCGATCATCGCTGTGGCCGAGGGCAGGGCGGATGTCGCGACGATCGACTGCCGCAGTTGGGCGCTGGCGCAGCGATTCGAGCCACGCTCTCGGGATGTTGTCGTCGTCGGGTGGACCACGCGGCGTTTAGGATTGCCGTACATTGCCGCGCTTGGCTCGCCGGTGATGGGGCTGGCGGAGTAGGCAGCCCAACGCTCCGACATCAGGCGGAAAGTTGTCAATCCTGGTACGAATTTCAAGCCAAGAAATGCCCTCCGAACCACGGGCTGCGGGACGGAACCATCTTTCCGGCTTAGGCGTTTCCCGCCGAACAACAGGAGCGCGCCATGTTGGATTCAGCCCTCTGGGTGGTTTTGACGATTGCCGGCCCCGCTATAATCGCTTCCGCTATCGCCTATGCAATATTTGCTCACAAGCTCTCGCAGCAGGAGCGCCGCGACTATCGCGAGGCGGGAGGCCTCGACGATTATTTTGACGATTGAGGCGTCGCCGAGGACCACTGAAGCGCCACGGGATAGGTCGAAAGCTTTTCGTTTCCTGCCTCGGTTACCAGGATTTGCTCTTCGATCTTAACCCCTTCATGGCCCCCAAGCCGGCCGATGTAGCTTTCCACGCACAGCACCATGCCCTGCTCCAACACACCGTCTGGCGTATCCGACGTCCAATCGGCGGCATGTGGCAAGGTTGGGTACTCATCGGCCAGTCCGACGCCATGATAGAGGACGCCGTATCGGGTCGGGAAACACTCAGGCGGTGGGACTGCGGAGCGCTCGACCAGATCACGGAAGGTTGTCCCGGGGCGCAATAACTCGGTATTTCGCGCAATCTGCTCCGACGCGATCGCGAACAACTCTCGCTGTTCGTCTTTGGGCTCGCCATCCCCGCAATACCACGTGCGCGACAAGTCCGCGCAGAAGCCGTATGGCCCGATAAGGTCGGTGTCGAAAGCCACGAGGTCGCCGGCTTCGACAATGCGCGACGAGGATTCCTGGAACCACGGATTGGTACGCGGACCCGAGGAAAGCAGCCGCGTCTCGATCCATTCGCCACCCCGCGCAATATTGCCACGATGCAGTTCGGCCCAAAGTTCATTCTCGGATATGCCGGGCCTAAGCGCCGCCTGCATTTCCGCCATCGCGGCCTCGCAGGCGACGATTGCGCGACGCATCGCCCGGATCTCGTCCGGCGATTTTATCAGCCGCGCGCTCTCCATCACCGCCTCGCCATTGTGGATCGAGACACCGAGGCGGGCGAGTTCGCCAGCGCCTTCGGGATTGAGATGATCCACTGCGAGGCGCATATTTCCGCCGCCATGGTGGCTGACCAGGTCGGCGATGGGTCCGGCCCAGCGGCGCACCTTCATGTCGGTCAGGTCGCCGCCATACATGAACATCCACGAAACGGCGGGTCGCACCTCGTCGACAACGCCGGAATGATCGGACAGATGTTCGCATGAGAAATAGTCGAACAGCACGACCGGACCGTCTGCGGCGACGAAGCAATGCCGGGTCGGGTTGTGCGCGACCCAGAGCTGCATGTTGGTCGAGTTCGGTGGCATAGCGGATGTTGACGGGATCGTAGAGCAGAACGCCGGCGTAGTCGCGACGCTTCAGCTCGGCGCGAATGCGCTCCAGCCGGTATTTGCGCATCGCGGGCAGATCGGGGGCGGGGGTGCCGGCGGCTGCCCATTCCGCTTCTGCCAAAGCGCCGTAGCCGAGCACGTGCTGATTGAGTGACGCCGCCTTTTCGCGCGAATGCGCGCGCAGTACGGCCTCCTCGCCCGGCGTGAAGGGCATGATCTTGCGGTGGCGCATCTTTACCCTCCCCCATGTGGGGAGTGTCGACGAGCAGCCAGAGCGTAGCGACGGCTGCGAGGCGGGGTGGGGGTAAACAAAATCAATCTCGCTATGCGCTTGGCGACAGGTGCTTGAATTCTGGGATCCCCACCCCGGTCGGCTTTCGCCGACCGACCCTCCCCACAAGGGGGAGGGTGAGGCGCCTATCCCCGCATCTTCCCGCCACTTGGATCGAACAGTGGCTCGACATTGATGCGAGCCGAGCGGCGGTGGCCGAGGATTTCGATCTCGAACATGCCTTCGCTGACATCATCGGCCAATTCGGCAGGCAGATAGCCCTGTGCCAGCGACTTCTCGACATAGTGCGCATAGCCGCCCGACGTCACCCAGCCGACGACGGACCATTCGCCGTCATGCAGGCCGCGCACGGCGGAGGCGCCGCTAGCGGCGGTGGAGGTGCGGACCTCGGCGCCTTTTGCATCGAACCGCGGCGCGCCATAACCATGCGGCTTGTCGATGACGCCGAAATCCTTGCCGTTGACCTTTGCCCAGATCGGCTCGTCGCCCATCACGTCGGCATCCGCCGCATCTACCACCAGCGAGACCCGGCGCAACTTCGGCCCATCAGCCAGTTCCTTCGCGGCGGCGTCTCGGCCGATGAAGTCATTTTTCTCCATTTTGATGAAGCGCTCCATGCCACCCTCGAACGGCCCGTAGATCGGCCGCAACTCTCGAAACCAGGTCGGGAAGTTCTTCTCGAGGCGCATGGAAAGCAGAGCGCGCATGCCGAAATCGACGATGCCGAATTCTTCGCCGGCATGCTTGATCGCCTTGTAGACGAGGCGCTGATAGGCCGGCGCCATCCAGATTTCGTATCCGAGATCGCCCGTATAGGTGATCCTGTTGACCATGCACGGTGCGCCGCCCACAGCCATCTCGCGAAAATCCATGAAGCGGAAGGCCCTCGACGATACATCCTCGTCCACCAGCTTCTGCAACAATGCCTGGCTATTCGGGCCTGCGATTGAGAGGCCGACCAGCGTCTGGTCGTAGCGATGGAGCTTGACCGTCCCATCCTTCGGCAAGTGCTTTTCGAACCAGCGCATGTGGTATTTTTGCGCGGCTGACGAGCCCCAGATCATGAACCTGTCATCGCCGGTCTTGGCTATGGTGAAGTCGCCGATCAGCTTGCCGAATTCGTTCAGCATCGGCGTCAGCACGAGTCGGCCCTTCTTCGGCATGCGGTTGGTCATCAGCCGGTTGAGGAAGTCCTCGGCCCCCGAACCCGCGACTTCATACTTCGCAAAATTCGCGATCTCGGTGACGCCGACGCGCTCGCGCGTTGCGCGCACCTCATTGCCGATATGCTGGAAATCATTGGAGCGGTGGAAGGAGACGATATCCTTGGGCTCGGTGCCCTTCGGCGCGAACCACAGCGGTGTTTCCAGGCCCCAGGAGTCGCCCATGACGGCGTTGTTGGCAACCATCGTGTCGTAGAGCGGGGTGGTCTGCGCCGGTCGTGCGCCTGGGAGTTCCTCGTTGGGGAAGCGGATGGAGAAACGGCGCGAATAATTCTCGCGGACCTTTGCGTTGGTGTAGCGCAGGCTCGCCCACTCTCCCCAGCGGGCAACATCCATTCCCCACACATCGAAGCCGGGATCGCCATTGACCATCCAGTTCGACAGCGCCAGACCAACGCCGCCGCCCTGCGAAAAGCCGGCCATGACCGCACAGGCACACCAGAAATTGGTCAGGCCCTGCACCGGCCCAACCAGCGGATTGCCATCCGGCGCGAATGTGAAGGGGCCGTTGATGATCTGCTTGATGCCGGCCTTTTCGATGCCGGGAAAATGCTTGAAGCCGATTTCCAGTGATGGCGCGATGCGGTCGATGTCGGGCTGCAGCAGTTCGTGGCCGAAATCCCACGGCGTATTGACCGGCGACCAGGGCTTGCAGGCCTTCTCGTACGTGCCGAGCAGGATGCCGTTGCGCTCCTGCCGGGTGTAGATCTCGCCCTTGAAGTCGAGGACGCCGACCATCTCGCGTCCGGTTTCCTTATTGAAGGCCTCGACTTCCGGCATCGGCTCCGTGAGCAGGTACATGTGCTCCATGGCGAGCAGGGGCAGCTCGACCCCAACCATGCGGCCGATCTCGCGCGCCCACAGGCCGCCGCAGTTGACGACATGCTCGGCCTTCACCGTGCCTTGCTCGGTGACGACGTTCCAGGTGCCGTCGACCTCCTGCGTCAGTTCGACAACCCGGTTGCGAAGGACGATTTCGGCGCCGAGCTTCTTCGCGGCCTTGGAATAGGCGATAGTCGTGCCGGACGGATCAAGATGGCCTTCGACCGGATCCCACATGGCGCCGACGAAGTTGCTCTCGTCCATCAGCGGGAACATCGCTTTGGCTTCCGATGGGGTGATCAACTCGGTGTCCATGCCGAGATAGCGGCCTTTGGCATGCGCCAGCCGCAGGAAATCCATGCGTTCCGGCGTATCTGCCAGCATGACGCCGCCGGTGAGATGCAGCGAGCATGACTGGCCGGAAATCTCCTCCAGTTCCTTGTAGAGCTGCACTGTGTAAGCCTGCAGCTTGGCAACGTTCGGATCACCGTTCAGCGTGTGGAAGCCGCCGGCTGCGTGCCAGGACGAGCCGGAGGTGAGCTCCGAGCGCTCGATCAGCATTATGTCGGTCCAGCCCGCCTTGGCCAGGTGATAGAGCACCGAGCAGCCGACAACACCGCCGCCGATCACAACTGCTTTTACGTGCGATTTCATAAGGTTGGTCTCTTGTTCTCAGAATGTTCGATAGCATTGTTTGCGATCGCAAAGACGAAACGCAGATCGAAGGTAGTGACATCTTCGGCTAGCCGGCCGTCAAGGGCAGCAAGGATGGTTTCGCAGACCGGGGTGCGATGCTTCAGGACGTCGTGGTTCCACAAGCGGAGAACCGAGTAGCCTTCGCAACGCATGAACGCGTCGCGTCTGCGGTCATAGGCGCTGTCGGCGTGTTGAGAGCCGTCAATCTCGACGATGAGGCGTTTCTTGCGGCAGCAAAAGTCGGCGAAGTAGGGTTCGATTGCAAACTGTCTTGTGAACTTATGTCCACCTAACTTGCTGTCCTTGATTTCAAGCCAGAGTAGCGCCTCCGCTTGATTACCCCCTTGGCGAAGTTTTCGTGCTCTTGACGTAGTGCCTGCTTTGCGGCGGCTGCGCGTGGTAGCAAGGTCTTCCCCCACTCCGTCGCCGCTTCGCGGCGCCACCTCTCCCCCTCCGGAGGGAGAGGAAGGGAGCCAGGCTTCGAGGGCTCGCACCCTTCCTCTACCCCGTCGAACGGGGGAGAGGTGGTCTGCGAAGCAGACCGGAGTGGGGGTCGATCAGTGCACACCGCCCCTGCTACCTCAAAAATCCGTCGGGGCGCCGCCTTCGGCTTTGCGTTTTGCGACGAAGGCGTCGAGTTCTTCGCGAATGGCAGGGTCCATATACGGCTCCTCATACGTAGCCAGGCGCTCCTTCCACACGCGATTGGCGCGGTCGACGGCAGTCGGCGAGCCCGCTTCCGCCCACGTCTCGAAATTGCGCCAGTCGGAGATGACCGGCGAATAGAAAGCGGTTTTGTAGCGCGACTGGGTGTGCGGCGTACCGAAGAAGTGTCCGCCCGGGCCGACGTCGCGAATGGCTTCCACCGCCAGCGCGTCTTGCGAAAGGTCAAGTGGCGTCAGGAACTCGGCCACCATCTGCAGCAGGTCGATATCGAGTATGATTTTTTCGTAGGAGCAGCGCAGCCCGCCTTCGAGCCAGCCGGCGGCGTGCATGATGAAATTGCCGCCAGCCTGGATCGCGCCCCACAGCGAAAACACGCTTTCATAGGCCGCCTGCGCGTCGACCGCATTGGCGGCGCAGGTATTGGAAGTACGATAGGGAATGGCGTAGCGCCGCGCCAGCTGGCCGCCGACGATCTGCGCCTTCATGTATTCCGGCGTGCCGAAGGCCGGCGCTCCGGACTTCATGTCGACGTTGGAGGTGAAGCCACCATAAGCCACCGGCGCACCCCGGCGCACCATCTGGGCGAAGGAAATGCCGGCCAGCGCCTCGGCATTCTGCTGCACCAGCGCCCCGGCGACCGTCACGGGCGCCATCGCGCCGGACAGCGTGAAAGGCGTGACCACCACCACTTGCCCGGCGGACGACATCTGGATAATGCCTTCCATCATCGGAATGTCGAGCTTCAATGGCGAGTTGGTATTGATGATGGTGAAGACCGACGGCTCTTCAAGCAGTTGCTCGCGAGAAATTCCGCGGGCAATGCGGGCGATCTCGATGCCGTCGACATTGCGTTCCTTGCCGAGCGAATAGATGTGGAAGACCTTGTCGGTCAGCGTGCTCAAGTCGCGGATACATTCGAGGTGGCGGATCGATGGGTGAATGTCGGTCGGCTCTACCGGATAGCCGCCATTGACGTGGATGACATTGTGCATCTGCGCCAGCCGCAGGAAATTGCGGTAGTCGGCTTGGTTGCCGGGGCGGCGTCCGTTGTCCAAATCGGAGCAGTTGGGCGCCGAGGCGACCATTGCGTTGACGATATTATTACCGCCGAAGCTGACATTATGCGCCGGGTTGCGGGCGTGGATGGTGAATTCGGAGGGGCAATGCGCGATCAGCTCCGCGATCATGTCGGCATCGAACCGTACCCGCTCGCTGCCTTCGCGCACGTCGGCGCCATGCGCTTTCATCATACGGCGGGCTTCGTCGTGCAGAACGTCGACGCCAATTTCCTTCAGCACGCGAAGCGAGGCAAGGTGGATCGAATTCGAGTTCGTCGTCGGATACCAGCCTGGTCGGCGCCAGCGGGTTCCTCAGCTGACGCAATGGGCGGCTGTTCGAACGCGGCACCGCTACCAGCGCGCTTTCCCGCCCGCCCGCCGCGCCGCGCGCGGTCGGTGGCAAGGGCCGGTTCGGCTGGCTGCACGGCGGCGTTCATGCTGGTCCTCGCGATTGTGGTATGGGGGCCGCATAATGGACTGCGCGCCAACCGGTCATTGCGGAGGCGACGACCAATAGCGCGAAGGAAGCGACATGACGCAACGACCACGCGACGCGACCTTCGATGTCGCCGTGATTGGCCTCGGCGCGATGGGAAGTGCAGCACTTTTCCATCTGGCGCAGCGGGGCAAGGGCGTCATCGGCATAGAGCGGTTCTTGCCCGGTCACGATCGCGGCTCGTCGCACGGCGAATCGCGGGCGATTCGGCTCGGCTATTTCGAGCATCCGTCCTACGTGCCGCTGGTGCGCAGCGCTTTCGCCAACTGGCGGGAACTGGAACGCCTGACCGGCGAGACGATCCTGACGACAACCGGCATACTGGAAGCGGGAAAGCCCGGCAGCAGGATTGTGCAAGGCTCGCTAGAAGCCTGCGAACTGCATGATCTGGTTCATGAAAGGCTGGATGCGGATGAAATCCACCGGAGGTTTCCGGCGATTGTCCTGCCGCAAGGCTATTCGGCGGTTTGGCAGCCCGAGGGCGGCTTCCTCCGGCCCGAACTGGGCAACGCGCTGCACCTGAAACTGGCGCGGGAAAGTGGCGCCACGGTGCTCGGTGAGACGCAGGTTCTCGGCATCGAGCCGGGCGCAGGCTCGGTCCGCATCGTCCTGCAGGGCCGGACAATCGATGTGGGCGCGGTGATCCTATCGGCCGGCGCCTGGATGGGGGACCTCATCCCGCAGATCAGGACGCATCTGACGATCAGCCGGCAGGTTCTGTGCTGGTACGCAACCAGGCGGCCGGAATTGTTTGCATTGGGAGCACTGCCTGTATTCGTCGTCGATGGAGATGACGACATCGTCTACGGCTTTCCGGATTTTGCCGGCACGGGGCTAAAATGCGCTTCGCATTACGCCAGCGGTTTGCTGGCCAGCGCCGACGAGGCGAAACAGGACGCTGGTCCAGACGACGAGGCGCGCACACGCCGGTTTCTTGAACGATATGTACCGGAGGGCGCCGGCAGGCTGCTCGGCATGAAGACCTGCATGTATACGATGACGCCGGACGAGGATTTCATCATCGACCGCCTGCCGGACAATCATCGCGTCGTCGTGGCGTCGGCGTGTTCTGGGCATGGCTACAAGTTTGCCAGCGTGATCGGCGAGGTCCTGGCTGACCTGGCGACGGAGGGCGAGACGCAGCATGACATTTCGCGCTTCCGCATGGGTCGGTTCGGCTGATGCCACCCGCTGGCAAGGCGAATTTTAGATCTTGCCGCAGTGCGTTCGCTGCCGCGCCGTGTCATACGGTCTGGCGGTAGGAGGCTCGCCGTAGTTCATGACGGCAGAAAATACGCAAAACCCGGAGAAGGTGGCGATGCCCCTTGCGGCGATTGCCGGCATCATCGCGACCGTATCGGTCTTCGCGATATCGCAGGGACTGAGCTATCCACTTCTCTCCTTCATCCTGCTGCGGCAGGGCGAGACTCCCGCGACAATTGGTATTTCGGCGGCTATGACGCCCATTGGCTTCATCGTATCGGCGCCCCTCATTCCATGGATGTCGCGGCGTTTTGGCGCCGGACCGCTGACGATCGTTTGCGCTGCCATGGCCGCGTTCATCCTTTCGCTGATCGCCTGGACGCAGGACCTTTGGGCGTGGTTTCCATTGCGCTTCCTGCTCGGCTTCTTCGCCAATCCCCTCTATGTCCTGAGCGAGACTTGGCTGGTGGCAATCGTACCAGCGGCCAAGCGCGGACGTATCATGGGTGTCTACACCTCCATCGTGTCCGCCGGATTCTGTATGGGCCCGCTGACGCTGGCGATCGTCGGAACCGAGGGCTGGCCGCCTTTTCTAGTCGGCATTGGTGCTTTTGTCGTGTGCGGTCTTGTTCTGATCGCCGTTTTGCCGCGCCTCCCGTCGATGGACGACGGGAAGCATCCAACTTCGGTGGCGGGCTTTGCGTTGTTAGCACCGCTGCTGCTGCTCGCGGTGTTCACCGCGGCGGCGTTCGAGCAGGGACTGCTGGCTCTGATTTCGGTCTATGGGGCCAGCTATGGCAGCGCCGAAGGCAGGATCTCGACATTGCTCACTGTCTTCATCGCCGGCAACGTCGCGCTGCAGATACCGCTGGGTGCGCTGTCGGAGCGGATCGGCGCGATCCGAACGATGCTTCTCTGTGCGTCGACGGCACTTGTCGTGTGCATGCTGCTGCCGCTTCTTTTCATGTCGACACTTATCTGGCCGATCGTCTTCATCTGGGGCGCCGCTGCCTTCGGCATCTATACAATGGCGCTGATCGAACTGGGCAACCGCTTCTCGGGTGCAATGCTGATTACCGGCAATGCGACGTATGCGCTTGCCTGGGGTGTCGGCGGCATTGTCGGACCACCTGTCACCGGCTCGTTCATGAGCGCCATCGGTCCTCAGGGCCTGCCGCTGGCGCTCGGGCTCCTGTGCGGCGTGCTCGGCAGCTGCCTTCTGGTGGCGATCGGAAGGCTGCGGTCGACTTGAACGTGCAGTCGGGGTTCAACTACAATCAACCTATGAAACGCCGTCGTTCCAGTGCCCATCAGCCCGCGCCGACACCCTCGTGCCGGACAATTCACGCGGAATTGCTGCGCCTGTGTGCCCGCATAGGCTATTCGCCACACATCGCTTCTCGATGACGACGCCCTGGCGCATGCCAGGTAGATCAACACGAGAGGTAATGTCATGACTTTTCAGAACTATTCGCTGGCGCAGCTGCAGCAGATTGATGCGGCACATCATCTGCATCCGTTCACGGACCACAAGGACTTGCGCGGCGCGGGCAGTCGCATGATCGTGCGGGCCGATGGGCCGTATATCTACGATTCCGAAGGCAACCAGATCCTGGACGGCATGGCCGGCTTGTGGTGCGTGAATATCGGCTACGGTCGCAACGAACTTGCCGAGGCCGCCTATAAGCAGATGAGCGAGCTGCCGTACTATAACTCGTTCTTCCGCTGCACCACGCCCGTATCATCGCTGCTGGCCAGGAAGATTGCAGAGCTTGCACCGAAGACCCTCAATCAAGTGTTCTTCGGCTCGTCCGGCTCCGAGGCAAACGACACCGCATTGCGCATGGTTCGGCATTTCTGGGCTCTGGAAGGAATGCCAGAGAAGAATCGCATCATCTCGCGCAATAACGCTTACCACGGATCAACGGTGGCGGGCACGTCGCTCGGAGGCATGGAGAGCATGCACAAGCAGCTCGGCGGGGCTGTTCCCAACATCGTTCATGTCATGATGCCCTACGCGTTCGAATTGGCGCTGCCGGGCGAAAGCGACCATGATTTCGGCCTCCGTGCGGCGAAAGCCATTGAGGATGCGATCCTCGAGGCTGGCGCTGATAAGGTCGCTGCCTTCATCGGCGAACCGATCATGGGGGCAGGGGGTGTCAAGATCCCACCGGAGAGCTATTGGCCGGAGGTCCAGCGCATCTGCCGCAAATATGATGTGCTGCTGATGTTGGACGAGGTGATCACCGGCTACGGACGCACCGGCCACTGGTTTGCCGCCGAGACATTCGGTGTCGAGCCGGACACCATCACCACCGCCAAGGCGCTCACCTCCGGGTATCAGCCGCTGTCTGCGCTGCTGGTCGGCGATCGCGTCGCGAGGACGCTGGAGGAAAAGGGCGGCGAGTTCCATCACGGCTATACCTACTCCGCGCACCCCGTTGCCTGCGCAGTCGGGCTGAAGAACCTGGAAATCATCGAAAAGGAAGGTCTGGTCGAGCGGGTTCGCGACGACACCGGCCCATATTTCGGCCAGATGCTCAGGGAACGCATTTCCGGTCATGCGCTCGTCGGCGAGGCTCGCAGTGTCGGTCTCATGGGTGCGATCGAGATCGTCAAGGACAAGAAAAATCGCGAGCGCTTTCTGCCGTCCGGCAGAGCGGGCGTGGTCGTGCGCGACCATGCGATCGCCCAGGGTATGATGATGCGCGCGACGGGCGACACGATGATCCTTTCGCCGCCGATCATGTGGACTCGACGTGAGATCGACCTCGCCGGCGACCGCATTGTGAGGGCGCTCGACCTTGCGGAGGCGGATCTGCGCTCGACGCATTGAGGGAACATCTTGGCTCGAGCGCGCGTTCCGCGCACTCTCACCGGAGATTACGATGACAGGCAAACCCTTGATGCCACTGATCGAATACGAGATGGCGACTGACGAGGTCCGCGCCGTCTATGACGACATTATGGAGACGCGCAAGTCTGATTGGATCAACAATTTCTGGAAGGTTCTTGCGCATGATCCGCCACTGCTCAGTCGAACGTGGGATTCGATCAAGCAAGTCATGGCGCCAGGCGCGCTGGATCCGCTGACCAAGGAGCTCATCTATATCGCCGTGTCGGCGACCAATGGATGTGAATATTGCACCTATTCGCACACGGCTTCCGCAAGAGCCAAGGGTATGTCCGATGCGCAGTTCATGGAGCTAATTTCGGTCGTCGGCATGGCCAATGAAACTAACCGTCTGGTGAACGCGTTACGTCCTCCAGTGGATGTGCAGTTCCAGCCGAACGACCGGCAGTTCTAAACCCCGCCTCCGGCAGTGCCACCTCCTTTAAAATTTGGAAAGCAAGGACTCGTCATGGCTTTACGCAGGCTCCAAACGGCGGCAACGCTCACGTCCGATCTTATGCTGGCGCCGATGGTGATGTGGATGCGAATTCCACTGCTTGCGGCCGAAGCACGTCAGCCAACTGGATTGCCCGGTGCGGAGACCGTCAAGGCTGTAACCGAGAAGAGTGCGGCAATCGTTCAAGGTGCAGTCGCGGCGCAGGTCTCGATGTTCGGCTCGGCAATGCGGTTCTGGCCGGAGGTGCTTTCGGGAAAAACGCCCGCGCTTTTCAACGGAGCTGCGGCTGAACATGCTTTTCACGCTGCCCTGAGGCCCGCTGGCCGCGAGGTCAAGGCAAACTACCGCAGGCTCAGCGCACGAACCCGCCCGGGATGATCAACCGCTGAAATGGAAAACCGCGCTCTTCGATTTACGAGAGAGCGCGGTCTTTGCCAAAATTACGCATGGCCTTCGCAACTCAATACACAGCGAAGTTGATCGCTCCGGTACGCGAGACCTGATCCGGAGCGTGAGAGCGGCTGCGACGACCGTTCTTGGTTCTTTGTAGCGCGACAATCTTACCGCGAGGTTAGCGAAGGCTTAAGCAAACCTAAATCGATGGAGGTTTTTGTTTGATGTATGTTAATTTCCAGGTTGGAAAGATTACCCAAAGTCGCCTCGCAGAAATCGAATAATTCCGGAAAAATCATCATTATCGTGACCGGATCCGCTGAAGAGCGCATAGATCTGGGCTGCTTGCGCGCCGAGAGGCGTAACCGCGCCGGACGACAGCGCGGCTTCTTGCGCGAGATTCAAATCCTTTAACATCAGCTTTGCTGCGAAGCCGGGATGATAGTCACGATTTGCGGGGGATGACGGTACAGGTCCGGGGACGGGGCAATAGCTGGTCAGTGACCAGCATTGGCCGGACGATGTCGACGCAACATCGAACAGCGCCTGGTGCGATAGCCCGATCTTTTCGGCTAGAACGAACGCCTCGGCCACGCCGATCATGGAGATGCCGAGGATCATGTTGTTGCATATCTTCGCCGCCTGTCCCGCGCCGCCCTCACCGCAATGGACGATGCGCCCGGCCATCGGTTTCAATATTGGCTGGGCTTTAGCAAAGGCTTCCTTGCCGCCGCCAGCCATGAAAGTCAGCGTACCTGCCGAAGCTCCGCCTGTGCCTCCGGAGACCGGCGCATCGACGGAATGAAGTTCGTGACGCGCGGCGATGGCGTGCGCTTTGAGAGCGGACTCGATATCGATGGTCGAACTGTCGATCATCAACGTGTGCGCCGGCAGCTTCGGCGCGATGTCCTCATATACGGAGACGACATGCTTGCCCGCCGGCAGCATGGTGATCACCGCCTCCGCGTCTTTCGCCGCAGCGCTCGCATTGGCCATGACGGTGACGCCATTGTCGCGCGCCTTGGCGAGATTGTCCGGCACAAGGTCGAAGCCCTGGACGCTGTGCCCGGCTTTTACAAGGTTCGCGGCCATCGGGTTGCCCATGTTGCCGAGGCCGATGAAAGCGATGGTGGACATAGCCGCCTCCTTGGTTCGATTGTGAATGGTGAATGGTGAATGGTGAATGATGAGAAGATCTTCGATGCGAACCGGAACGGATGACTTGACGGCTGACCTTATATGTAGCCGCCAGGCATCTCACCATTCACCATTCACCATTCACCGCCCAACCAACGCCCTTGCCACGATCATCCGCATGATCTCGTTGGTACCCTCGAGAATCTGGTGAACACGCAGGTCCCGCACCAGTTTCTCGACGCCATAGTCGTGCAAATAGCCATAGCCGCCATGGATCTGCAGCGCATCATTGGCGACGTCGAAGCCGACATCGGTGACGAAGCGCTTTGCCATGGCCGACCATTTGCCGGCCTCCGGGTCTTTGGCGTCGATGCGCGCGGCAGCTGCATAAAGGAAGATGCGCGCCGCCTGCAGTCCGGTCTCCATATCGGCCAGCTTGAACTGCAGCGCCTGGAACTCGCGCAAGGCCTTGCCGAATGCCTTGCGCTCGCCAGCGTAGGCAACCGCTTTGTCGAGTGCGGATTGGGCACCCCCCAACGAGCAGGCAGCGATGTTCAGGCGACCGCCATCGAGTCCGCTCATGGCAATCGAAAAGCCTGCGCCTTCCTCCGATAGGCGGTTCGCAACCGGAACGCGGCAATCGGAAAAGACCACCTGACGGGTCGACTGCATGTGCCATCCCATCTTGTTTTCGAGTGCGCCGAAGCTGAGACCGGGTGCGTCCTTCTCAACGACCAGGGTCGAGATGCCCTTCGGACCATCGGCGCCGGTGCGCACCATGACGATGTAGATGTCGCTGTCTCCCGCTCCGGAAATGAACTGCTTGGTGCCGTTAACCACGTAATGATCGCCATCGAGGACCGCACGGGTTTTTAGCGCTGCCGCATCCGAGCCGGAACCGGGCTCGGTAAGGCAATAGCTTGCGAGCCATTGCATTGATGTCAGTTTCGGTACGAAACGCTGGCGCTGTTCGTCGCTGCCGTAGCGGTCGATCATCCACGCGCCCATATTGTGGATGGAGATAAAAGAGGCGAAGGCCGGGCATGCGCTTGACAACGCCTCGAACACCAGCACTGCATCGAGCCGCGTCAGTCCGGAGCCGCCGACATCGTCGCGCACATAAATGCCGCCGAGGCCGAGGGGGCCGGTTTCGCGGATCACATCGCTGGGAAAGTGCCGGTTCTTATCCCATTCCAGCGCGTTCGGCGCCACGCGTTCGGCGGCAAATGCCTCTGCCATTTCCTGAATGGCGCGCTGCTCCTCGGTGAGGCTGAATTGCGCGGGGGCAGGATCGACAGTCGCGTCCATTGGGCTCCTCCCGCATGCATAGTGTTTTCTCCACTCTAGTCCAATGGCGGGGGCGTGCAATATGGCGGTCCGACTGGCATAAGCGACTAACCATGAATAGCCCCGCCGCCCATCTGCTCAGCGCCTTTCAGGCGTATCTTTCAACCAAGGCCGGAGACATCCCGGCACGATTTCTGGCCGATGCTGCACCACAGGAACGCGATCTGGCGCCAAGGTCATTGGCATGCCTTCGTCACCTCGACCGCATTGCCGGATTGACGGACGGGGCCGAGCAAGTGCTGGCGAGCGAGCTTGCCGCTAACGCGCAATACCTGCATTGGGGCCAGACTTACGACGCCGCGGATTTCGGCCAGAATTTCATCGATCACTATGGCTGGCTGGAGGTTTTTGGCACGCGCGGGCATTTTGCGAACGATCGTGTCGCTGCCGGGTTTCTGATCCTCGGCCCGAATCTGATCTATCCGGATCATCACCATTTGGCGGAGGAGATCTACATTCCGCTGACGGGTGGCACCGAGTGGCGGAAAGGCGAGGGCGGCTTTGTGGAGCGGCAGGCGGGTGAGGTGATCCATCACCCTACAGATGTGAACCACGCGATGCGTACCGGCAGCGAACCGCTGCTTGCGTTGTATCTGTGGCATGGCGGCCCACTGGCGCAAAAGTCGGTGATCGCGAGGGCCGGCGAGTGACCCGCGCTATCATGCTGCAAGGAACTGGCTCCGACGTCGGCAAGACAGTACTGGTCGCCGGGCTCTGCCGCGCGGCGCGCAATCGCGGGCTGAAGGTGCGGCCGTTCAAACCGCAGAACATGTCGAACAACGCGGCGGTCGCCGACATTCCAGGCGAGACCGGCGGCGGCGAAATCGGCCGCGCGCAATGGCTGCAGGCGGTTGCCTGCGGCGTGGCCCCCTCTATCCACATGAACCCGGTTCTGCTCAAGCCGCAGAGCGACGTGGGTTCCCAGATCGTCGTTCAGGGCAAGGTGTATGGACAGGCCAAGGCGCGCGACTATCAGGCGCTGAAGGCAACTCTGATGGACGCTGTCATGAATTCATGGACCAAGGTCGGCGAAGGCGCCGATCTCGTCATCGTCGAAGGCGCGGGATCGCCGGCCGAAATCAACCTCAGGCCACGCGACATCGCCAATATGGGCTTCGCGACCCGTGCCAACGTACCCGTGGTCCTCGTCGGCGACATCGACCGGGGCGGGGTAATCGCTTCGATCGTCGGCACGCATCTCATCCTGCCCGACGAGGATCGCGCAATGGTCGCAGGCTATCTCATCAATAAGTTCCGGGGCGATGTAACGCTGTTCGACGACGGCATCGCGGCGATCGAAAAGTTTACGGGCTGGCGCTGCTTTGGCGTGGTGCCGTGGCTGCGCGCCGCAGCGCTGCTGCCGTCCGAAGACTCGGTGATCCTCGAGCGCCTGACGTCCGGGGAACGCCGGGCGTTGAAGGTCGCCGTGCCGATGCTGGCACGAATCGCCAACTTCGACGATCTCGATCCGCTGCGCGCGGAACCGCAAGTCGAGGTCGTCTTCGTGCCACCTGGCGAGCGTCTGCCGGCCGACGCCGGTTTGGTGGTTATTCCGGGCTCGAAATCGACGATCGGCGATCTTCTCGAGTTTCGCCGCAATGGCTGGGACCGCGACCTTGCCGAGCATCGGCGTCGCGGCGGGCATGTGATCGGTATTTGTGGCGGCTACCAGATGCTGGGCACGATGGTTCGCGACCCGCATGGCATCGAGGGCAGTGTGCGCGAGGTAGAAGGCCTTGGTCTGCTCGACATCCAGACAGTGATGGAGCCAGAAAAGACGGTGCGGAATGTCACGGCCAGGTCACTCGCTTTCGACACCCAATTGGAGGGCTATGAAATCCACCTCGGGCGCACGACCGGCGCGGACTGCCTGCGGCCCGCTACGGTGATCAACAATGCCCACGACGGAGCGACATCGGCGGATGGAAAGGTGTTCGGCACCTATCTGCATGGGCTGTTCACAGCTGATGCGTTTCGGTTCCGGTTCCTCCAAAGCCTCGGCATAAGCGGTGCCGGCACCGACTATCGTGCGGAACTAAACCGCGCGCTGGATGACATCGCCGCTGATCTGGAAAAACATCTCGATTGTGACGCGATATTTGCACTTGCCAGATAGGCGGTTCGATCATTTTGCGCGAGCACCCGGTGGCGTAGCGGAAGGCAGCTACAGTGCCGCGTTGCGGCGCAACGCCGTTTCCCCTAAATACACGCCAGCCCATCAACGCGCTGAACCCAAATGACTCTCGTCGATACCATCAAGAATGCGTTCGTACCTGTCCATCGCGAGGGCTGGCCATTTATTGCGGGCTTCGGTGTCGCAACTTTGATCCTTGGCCTGTTCTCAACCAACCTGTTCTGGATCGGACTGATCATTACGGGCTGGTGCGCCTACTTTTACCGCGATCCCCAGCGCGTGACGCCCGCCGATGACCGCCTGGTGATAAGCCCGGCTGACGGTGTGGTTTCGGCGGTAGGTCCGGCGGTGCCGCCGCGCGAACTCGGCCTCGGCAATGGCGAGATGACACGCGTCTCCGTCTTCATGAATGTGTTTTCCTGCCACGTGAACCGCGCTCCGGTTCGCGGCAGGATCATCAAGATCGAGCATCGGCCGGGCAAATTTCTGAATGCCGAACTCGACAAGGCGAGCCATGAGAACGAGCGCAACGGCGTCGTCATCGACAGTCCGAACGGCACGGTCGCTGCGGTGCAGATCGCTGGCCTCGTAGCGCGGCGCATTGTCTGCTGGGCCGAGCAGGGCGGCAATATCGGCGTTGGCGAGCGCTTCGGGTTGATCCGCTTTGGATCGCGCGTCGATGTTTTCCTGCCACTGGAAGCGACGCCGCGTGTGGCGGTCGGCCAGACGGCTGTGGCGGGCGAGACCGTCATCGCCGAGTTCGGTGGCAGTACCGGCACGCCGCTTGTGCGCGTTTCGTGAGCCAATGACCGGGCCGTTTCAGCGCTTCGAACCGCACGGCCGTGGTGGTCCGCGCATCCGCGAAATCCCGCTGCGCCTGGTCCTGCCCAACCTGATCACCGTACTGGCGATCTGTGCTGGCCTGTCGGGCATACGGCTCGCCTTTGAGAACCGCTTCGAAACAGCGGTGGTCATGGTGCTGATCGCGGCATTTCTCGATGGCATCGACGGCCGCGTCGCCCGCATGCTGAAGGCGACATCGAAATTCGGCGCGCAAATGGATTCGCTCGCCGACATTGTCAATTTCGGCGTGGCGCCGGCGTTGGTGCTCTACGCCTATGTGCTCGATCTAGGTGGCTCCCCAGGCTGGATCGCCACGCTGCTGTTCGCCATCGCCTGTGGATTGAGGCTGGCGCGTTTCAATGTGCTTGACGAGGATTTGAGCCGCCCGGCCTGGCAGGCTGAATACTTCGTCGGCATCCCGGCACCGGCGGGTGCGGTCGTCGTGCTCTTGCCGGTCTACCTGATGTTCAACGGTGTGATCGAACCCACCCGCACGATCGCTCTGGCCAGTGCGATCTATACGATCGCCATCGCATTCCTGCTGGTCAGTCGCCTGCCGATCTGGTCAGGCAAGCGATTGCGTGTGCCGCGAGATAAGGTCTTGCCGATGATTCTGGGCGTGGTGTTCGTAGCACTGCTGCTGTTCACCTATCCTTGGCAGACATTGTCCATCGCAGTTGTCGCCTATCTCGCCTTCCTGCCGCTCAGCGCCCGGGCCTATACCCGCCGTGCCGCGATCGAGGCGGCAAAAGAGCCGCAACCGCCGGAAACTGGATCGGACGATCAGTAGCTGCGCATCGACAGGCTTGTCACCACTTTGCTCGCAAGCTCCGAGGCGTCGCGTCATCCGTTAAATTTCAGGCAGCAGCCGGTTGACCGAGGCGATCGATCGCCAACTGCCTGGTGGTGACGTAGTCCGCCTTGCCTGTGCCCAGGATTGGAATCTCATCGACCACGACGATGTCCTGAGGCAGCGCGAGTTCTGCGATACCAGCCTGTTTGCCTGCCAGCCGCAGCTCCCCTGCATCAGCTTCTTCGGCTGTGGTGATCAGGACGATACGTTCGCCGCGCCGCTTGTCCGGGATCGCGACGATGGCGTGGCGGTGTTCGGGCCAAAGCGACTGCACCAGCATCTCGATCGCGCCGAGTGAAACCATCTCGCCTGCGATCTTGGCAAAACGCTTGGCGCGCCCGCGGATGGTAAGGAATCCTTCGCGGTCGATGGAAACGATATCGCCCGTGTCGTGCCATCCGCTTGGCAGCGGTTGCAGGATGCCAGGCCTGTCGGCCGACATGTAGCCCATCATCACGTTGGGGCCGGTGATCCACATGCGACCGCCCTCCGATATCCCTTCGACCGGATCGAGACGGATGCGCACGCCCGGCAGGAGGCGGCCGACAGAGCCATCGCGGTTGTGTGTTGCGGTATTGACCGCGACCACCGGCGCGGCCTCGGTCAAGCCAAAGCCTTCGAGCAGGCGTGTGCCGAACCGCTGCTGCCAGACACGGCGGGTCTCGGCACGTAGCGGCTCGGCGCCACCGACCGCAAAGCGCAGGCTGGCGAAATCGCCGTCGCCCGCAGCCTTGGCGTAGGCGGCAAGGAAGGTGTCGGTGCTGAACAGAATAGTCGGTTTCTTCTTCGCGGCTATCTGCGGGATCTGTTTGTAGTGCAGTGGAGACGGATAAAGCAGCGTCTTTACGCCGCTGAGCAGCGGCAGGATCAGTCCCCCGAGCAATCCGAAGGAATGGAATACGGGCAACACATTCATCAGGAAGTCGCGTGGACCAATGGCCAGGCGCGCTTCCACCTGCATTGCATTGGAGACGAGATTGTCGTGCGAAAGGACGACCGCCTTGGGCGTACCTTCGGAGCCTGATGTGAACATCACGACCGCAGGACCTTCGGAGAACTGGCGGCCGATTGGGCTACGCCAGCAGAGCGCAGCGACCAGCTTGTCGAAGCGGGTGATGCCGTCGCGCAGATCCTCGAGCCAGACGACATGCGCGCCGCCTGCCTTCGTCGCTTCGATGATATCCCCAATGCCGGCTTTCTCGACGAAGGTTCGCGACGACACGACTGTTCGGATCAGTGCCGTGCGCGTCGCCGATGTCACATTGGCTGGCCCGGCAGTGTAGTTGATCATCGCGGCGACCCGCCCAGCCGACATCAGCCCTAGAAGGGTGATCGCTATGCCGTTGACATTGGGCAGCAGCACGCCGACGGTCTCGCCCGGCGCGGTAACGCGGGCAAACCGGCCGGCAAATATTCGCGCCGCCATCAGCAACCGCCGGTATGTCATTTCCCCGGTCGTGATGTCCTCGACGATAGGCCGGTCGGGCCCGAAGCGGCTTGCCGCGTCGCGGACTGCCTGAAAGAGCGTGCGGCCCGCAAAGGTAGTCGACGCTCGCGTCTCGGCGATCCGATCAAACAGCGCGCTTGCCACCGTCGTCGTTGCCGGGCCGGTACGTGCAATCATCTCATCGACGGTGAGTGGGTCGAGGGTACCGATCCGTATCCGTGAGAACATCCTGCGCGGCGCATCGCCTTCATCCAGAAGCGAGAAGGGCAAGTGTCGCGACCCATCGATGCAGATCGGCACAATTCGCGCGTTGCCCTGCAGCGCGATACGCGCCACCGCGCGATAGAGACGCAGACCGCGCGTGTCTGGCTCTACATTGTCGGGCAGATAGACTGCGATCCGGCCTTTGCGCTGGAGAACACGCGCCAGCCGCCTGCTGACGAACAGATGCTCGGTGTTGAAAGCGATTGTCCGCGCCAGCTCGCGCCACGGCTCAAGCCATATCGCGTTCGCCGAATATTCGTCGAGAATATGCAGCGTGTCGTCCGGGAGCAGCGACAGCATCATTGCAGGATCGAGACGCGATTGGTGCGTGACGATGTACACCACCGGCGCTTCGGCATTGCGCGCGCTTCGTATCCGGCGATCATCGATCCGGTAAAGCAGCTTCAACGGCACGTAGAGCAGCGCCTGACGCAGAGACAAACCCAGGCGAAAAATGAGGAGACCCGCAGCGGCCACATAAGCGGCGACAATGAAGCCGACTAGAATGCCAATCAGGACCATGCCGCCAGCCTCCCAATCAGCCTGGTTCCGCGACGTATAGTTTGCCGGATATGATCATGCTGCAAAAGCAAATCGTTATAGCAGTGTTATCAACTTGCTGTTGATCGGCGTCCATACAAACGCAGGCGAGGCTCAAGCCACTTCGTGCAAGGGTAGCCCATCCGTAGCGCGCGTCAATTGCGCCGGTTTCGGTCACGAAGAAAAAGCCAGCCCGAGGGCTGGCTAGGATGTGACGGGCGTAGGGGTGGGGGGCTTAGGGCATTGCCCGTCTCAGCTGATAACGGGACATATCGGAGTTTGTTCCATCGTGATGCAAGTTTTTTTAAAAGGGCTGGGCTTGTTGCGTTCGGCTTTCTCGCAAATCCCGCCCGGCATGCCAGCACACGGCAGTGAGTACGATCGCGCCGCCAATGAGGCTCGCCTCGGGCGGGATCTCGTCGAGAAACAGCCAAGCAAAAAAGATGCCGAAGGGAACTTCCGCGGACCCGAGCAAACCGGCTTCGGCTGCAGGAATGAGCCGGGCGCCTTCCGTCCACATAACCTGCGCGAGCGCAAAAGAAGCGCCAAACGCCACCAGTAGAACTCCATCGCGCGCCGTTATTGCCAGCGGGTCGCTGACGAGCCAGCCGAGGCCAAACAGCAGGAAGGAAGACACCGCGCCAGCCCAGACCACCGGCGTGTCGCGAAATTTCCTTATGAGAACCATGTAGAGCGCCGAGCCGCACGTCATCATGAGTGCGAGACCGTCTCCGAATGGCCTGCCGGTGCCGATCCCGGAAAGCACCATGATTGCCACGCCGCCCAACGAGAGAGTCGCGGCCCGCATTGTCAGCGATCGCGCGCGCTCGCCGATGATCAGCCAGGCGAGAAACGCCGCGATGAAAGGTGCGATCGCGTAGATGATCGCGACATTGGCGACATATGTGTTCTTGAAGGCCGAGATGAAGGCAACGCTGGCGGCAGCACCAACCACGGCAATCAACCAGCCAGGCCAACCAAGGCGCAGAGGCTGCGGCGTATGTTCGGCGCGACGACGCCAAACCACATAAGCCGTCACGAGAGCGCCGCCGACAAGGCCGCGCCAGCAATTGACCGTAAGCGGATCCGCGGAGATGGACTTTGTCAACACGCCGGCGAGACCAAAGACGGCCGCCGAAGCGCTCACCAGCACCACTCCGAAAGCGCGTTCCGACAGGCCGCTGGCCGCGATCATACGAATTTCCCGAAAGACCTTTGGTGCATGCTAGCAAACGGCTGCTGACAGCCTCATGGCAGCAGGGCCTGTTCATCTCCGGCGGCGAAAGTGCTCGCTACCGATGATGATCAACCCGGCCGAAATAATCAGTGCGGCGCCCACGAACACTTCGGGACGCGCAACGTCCTGCCAGATGAGATATCCGAAGATAAACGCCCAGACGAGCGACGTGTATTCGAACGGAGCGATTATCGAGGCCGGCGCACGTTTCATGCCCTCGAAGAGAGTGAACTGAGCAAGACCGCCGAGGAAACCGACAATCAAGAGCAGCGCCAATTCTCCAAGATCCGGTGTCTTCCAGAACAAGATCATTGGCACGCCGGCGATCACCAGAAAGAACGCGTTGTTGAGCACAAGTTGTATCAGCGTCCGCTCCTGAAGCGCGATCTTGCGAAGCAGCACGATCGACAGCGCCCAAAGAAAAGCCGCAGCCAGCACCAGGGCGATAGGCAGCGAAATGCCCAGGCGCGCGGGATCGCAGGCAATAAAGACGCCAACGAAGCCGATCGCTACGGCCGCCCACCGCAACAGCGGAACTTCTTCCTTCAGGATGAACACCGAAAGGATGGTCACAATCACCGGGGCGGCAAAGTAGATCGTCGTCATCTCGGCGAGCTGCAGGTGTTTTGCAGCGGTGTAGTAGGAAAGCCATGCAGCAAGGATCAGGAAGCTGCGTAGCAGCATAGGCTTGACAATTGAGGACCGCACGGTCTGGCGGAACAGCGCCAGGCCGCCCGCAGTGCCGCACCCTGCTAGGATGACGGCGCTGCGGAAAAACAGCACCTGCCAGACCGAAATGCCTTCCACCAGCAGCTTGATCGCCGCATCCTGAGAAGAGAACAGCGCGTATGCAACGCTGGTCAGCAGGATGCCGGCGAATACCCTGTCCCGCGTGTCGATAATGCTGGCGTCAGCCATGCCGAAGGTTCCGGTCGCGTTGCGCCACCGGCGCGGGATCATGCTCGCGCTTATCGCATGTCAGACCGTGGTCATCTACTCCCAACCCCAGCGAAGCGTTGGGGCAAGGTCCCGCGCGGGATGGGAAATCCTAGTTCACGGCGAAGCAGTAGAAGAGCCCGTCTCCACCTGTGCCCTTCAACGCTTCCTGACTGCAGCCTCCACGCGATGGATGCGATGAATTCCACGACTTTGCCGGCGGGGTGTCGTTGAGACCCATGCGGTCGTGGTGGCCGAGCATCGCCGCGTCTTCGGCGCCGTCCAATGTCCAGTCGCCGCAGGTCTGCGCAGCCTTGGTGCCGTCCGGCATCGTACCGGTCAGCATGTCATGTCGGTTTGGCTTGTCGCCGCGCCCGTTGACCGTGTTGCCCTTTTCATCGAGCGCGGTTTCCTTCGATAGCGCGTTCGCATCGCCGTGAAGCGAGGCCACATCATCGGCAATTTTCGCTCCCTTTGCGTTGAACCACGGGCCACTGCCGATGCGAGTCCTGGCATCGGTTCCGCTGGTGGAAAGGTATGCATGCCAGGTCTTGCCGGTAACGCCGGCAGCTTCCGCCAAGCTGCCGCAGTGAGCGTCCGCGCCCTCAAGTCCGCCGAGATTGGCGCCCTTACCGAGACCGACGCTGGTTACGAAAAAGCTCATACTGGTGTCCTGGGCGGCGGCGGCAACAATCCCTGCGGCAACCAGGGCGGCAGACAAATACACGGTGCGTGTCATGCATTTTCCTCCATCGTTTGATATGACAAGTGAGCGGAGCGCCGAACAGGTTCGCCTGCGCCTGCCACCAACAACGATGTATGAAGCTGTATTATTCCGGCTGCCGGTACGCCACGAAGCGATTCTGGCTCGCCTGATAGATGAGCCCTGTTTCGGTTAGCGATGGGCTTGCCAGTAGCAACATCTTCGCCGCGACTTCGGAGGGATGCGGCACCGTGCTGGGATCCTCACCGGGGACGGCTTGCGCACGCATGGCGGTTCGGGTCCGGCCAGGATCGAAGGCGTTGACGCGGAGCGCCATATTGCGCGTCTCGTCGGCCCAGGAGCGGGCAAGCGTCTCCACCGCCGCTTTTGACGCCGCATACGGCGCCCAGAATGCCCGCGCGGAATGCGCGGCGTTGGAAGAAAGAATGATCGCGCGGCCGGCATCCGACTTGCGCAACAGGGGGTCGACCGAGCGGATCAGCCGCCACGTGGATACGACATTGATGGCCATCACTTTCTCGAACGTCTTTGCTTCGACATGACCGATCGGCGATATGACACCGAGGATCGCTGCGTTGGCGACCAGTATATCCAACTTCCCCCAGCGATCATTGATGGCGCCGCCAAGACGGTCGAGCGCCGGCATATCGGTAATGTCCAGCGGCACCAGCGTCGCCTGCCCGCCGGCGGCCTTGATCTCGTCGTCCAACTCCTCAAGTCCTCCCACTGACCGGGCAACCGCGATCACATGTGCGCCCGCTGCTGCCAGATGCTTGGCGGCGAAATAGCCGATACCGCGCGAGGCGCCGGTGACGAGGGCAATCCGGCCGGTCAGGTCAATCTGCATGGTTCGTCTCTGCCTTTAAGATCAGAGGAGCGTGGAAACCGCCAAGCACTGTTTGATGCCGGTGGCAAGAGGCTTTGCGGCTCGCCGCCCTGAGCTAGTCGCGATCCTTCGGCCGAGGCGGGTATATCTGCCGAAACTCCTTGCTGGCGGCAGAAATGGCCCCCTGTTAGGTTAACGAGGCAGCAGGGGAGACAGAATGGGGGCACTCGCTTGAGCAGCGCCGAAACGGATACAGCCGGCCTTACTGAGACCGCCTTTCTCATTCGGGCGTTCCAGGTCAGCAAGATGCTGGAGGTCGCCGCTTCGCTGGAGGTGGCCGATCGCATCGGCGGCGAACCCATGCCTTTCGACAAACTGGCGCGCCAATGCGGCGCCCACCCGACGGCGCTGCTTCAACTCTGCCGTGCGCTTGCAGCATTTGGCGTGTTCAGCGTCGATGGCGACGGCAATGTCGGCCACACTGAAAAGTCACGTTGGTTAAAGAGTAGCGCGATCCCGACGCTTCATCACGCCGCTCGCTATTGGGGGATGCCGAGCACCTGGTCGGCATGGGGTCACCTTGAATATGCGATCCGAACTGGCAAAGCTCCCTTTGAAGATGTCTTCGGCATGCCGAATTTTGACTATCTTGGAGCTCATCCGCAGGAAGCCGGGCTGTTCGACGCGTTTATGCAGAACAGCCCCGACGACCGGCATGCCGCGGTGGCCCAAGCCTATGATTTCTCGGGCGCCAGAGTGGTGGTGGACGTTGGCGGCGGCAACGGTGCGCTTCTGCGCGCCATCCTGGGCGCGCATCCAGATGTTCGCGGCGTCCTGTTCGATCAGGAATCGGTGGTGTCGGGTGCACTTCTTGATGGCTTCGTGCAGCGCTGCGCGATCGACCCGGGAAACTTTTTCGAGCGTGTATCCCTGGGCGGCGACATCTATACGCTATCCCAGATCCTGCACGACTGGAGCGACGAGCGATGCTTGCAAATACTCCGCAATTGCCACGCAGCCATGAATGACTCAGGACGCATCCTCGTCATTGAACGGCATTCTCGATACGGTGCCCGGCCGGACCAACCCGATCAACTTCCTGGCCGATATGCACATGATGGTGATGTTTCCCGGCGCAAAAGAGCGAACACTGGACGAGTTCTCGCAGCTCTTTACCAAGGCTGGTTTTACCGCGCCGCGTCTAATCCCGACGCGGTCCGTTTATTGCGTGCTCGAAACACGCAAGGCGGAATGATGCGGCGCGACCTCGTTCCGCGCCTTGATCCGTTCCGTTTGCGAGACGGATCCGTCCCCGGAAGCCTAAAAAGCTCACGGCATGGTCCTCAATGCGATAGGGTCGCCGGCGGAATCGGCCATAGCACGGGTCATCGGCCTCCCGCGCGATGCTATAAAGCTCTCAAGGTCGCCGGGCACCCTTCCGACGGTGCGAATCAGCAAGCCACGAGCGACCATTTCAGCATAGTCGCGCACTCCAAGTGTTCTATCTAAGCCGATGAAAATAAGGGCTTTGGCCAAAGCGCGCGCTTTGAGTTTTGCAGGCGCTGAAAGCAGATCGCTGTTCAGAAAGGTCTGGCGGTCGCTTTCGGGAGTGGTCTTCCACACTTCTCTCTGCAAGAGCTGGATAGCGCGTTTGAGATCGAGCTCGCGACGCAGATACCCGGCCCTGCCGCCAAGGTCGCGAGTGGTCTGCTCGCCGTTTTCGGCCCATACGGCCAACGGCTCCATGGCCACGTAAAGATCGTCCAAAATCGAAAAGGTCCGCATGTATTCTTGTATCGTGGCAGTACAGGTGAAGCCGATTTCGAGATCGCTGATCGCGTGCTTCGACCAGAACAGGCCGCCATTGGATACGCCGATGCCGGCCATCAGGGAGAGCCGCACCTGCTCGGGTTTATAGATACCCTCGCGGAACATCTCATCGAGAACCCCGGCTGTACCGAGGTGCGCATTTTCCGTCCCGCTGCCGTGCTCGACCAGTTGGTTGCGCAGGACGAGCTTCACGCCGGTTTTCGCGCAGACCCGAATATTCTCTTCCATGAACATCGGGAGGAGGAAGTTGTCGTCCTCGACAACGCAAAAATAGTCCGCGTCTCGCGGGTTGGCGCTTGAAAAGCATTTGTCGATGTTCTTCGAGGCGAAGTTTTGTACCGGGTTCTTGGTGTAGACGATGCGGGAGTCCGCCAATTCCGCGCGAGACCGTCTCCCCGGAGCCCGACCGATCGTCGTCGAAGACGTCGCAAACCCAGTTTTGCCATGATTGGGCCTGCAGCGATTTCAGGCAGCGACGTAGCGCGTCGGGCCGTTTGTACGTAGGCGTGCGAACCTGGACGAGGGGCGCGAATGATTTACTTGCCATGACGGTGCCCACCTTTTGCCGCCCGCACTTTCATAGTGAGAGGGTGCTCGACCGCTTCTCCCACTGCCGCAGCTTCCACCGCATGATATCGGGCGCAAAACGGCAATATGGATACGCCTTGAGGAAGCGCGGACAGCACGCCGTCCGAGACGATGAGCGGCGCCGAGGAGCTCCGGGTCCAGTCGAGCGCGCCCGCCGCCTCCGAGGGTTCGTCCACAACAACGCCGCTAATCGTCTTTTCGGGTAGGAATGACGACGCGTAGAGACCTGCCAAACCATGGCATACCAGATGCGGATCGGATCCAGAGCCTGCCCGCGCCAGTTGGACCCAAAGATCGCGCCTGGCGGCGTCAACCTCTTGCGCGGCAGCATCGGCCGACCGGTACGGCGGGACTTCGATCACTCGAGCATCGCGACTGAAACCCAGCGCTGCATGCAAGGTGGCGTTGCCGTTGGCGGCCGCACCGGCAGGGGTCAGCACGACCTGCTGAGCGTCAACTTTGCGAGATCGTTTAGGGGCAGGACCCCAGCGCCGTCCCATATGTGCCCATGCCGAGCTTAACAGCGGCAGCAGCAGCGGCGGATTTCTCGCCAGCTGAACCGAAGTGTCGACGAGATTGCGTTTCTTGGCGGCGGCGACCAGACGCGTGAAGGCCAGGCTTCCTCGCAGAGACTCCAGCCTGCGCTTGAGCATGGCCGTCATCGCTGGGGCAAACGGCCCATGTGATCGCACGAACGCTTCGTGGTTGGCGATCATCGCCTCGACGTCGGCCTCCGAAAGTCTATGTGAAACCGAGCCGGCGTGACGGCGATAAAGATACAGTGGCTCCGGCACCACATAAAAGCGGCTACCCTGCAACAGGAACCGCAGCAGGAAGTCGTAGTCCTCGCCGATCCGTACGCTCTCGTCGTAAGTGATCCGACCCAGTGCCGAGCGCCGTAACAATGGCTTGAGATAGCCAAGCGACGGCAGATCGGACATCGCGCTACGAACGAAATGTTCCGGAGAGACTAGCAGAGGCGCGTTCTCGGCATGATTTCCGAGCAAGGTCTTCGCGTCAGAGGGCGTATCCGAGAAGAACAGAAGATCGTCAGCGATAGCGTCGGCGTCCAGGTCGCGGGCTGTGGCCAGCAGCCGCTCGAACCGTTGAGGGTGAATCAGGTCGTCGGAGTCGACAATGGCGATCCATTCGCCCCGGGCGACATGCAGCGCGGCGTTGCGCGCGGCCGCCGGTCCACGATTTTGCGATGATTCGATCAACGAAACGCGCCGATCGGTCGCCATAACCCGCCGGACAACCTCCACGCTTTTATCCGGGGAGGCATCATCGGAGACGATAACCTCCATATCCACCAGACTCTGCGACAATACAGATGTGAGCGCTGCCGCAAGGTGTCCGGCACCCCGATAGTTCGCCATGATGACCGAAATAAGCGGGCGTCGATCAGAGCCGGTTAGGCTGATGACCTGGCCTGGCGTCATCGCCGCGCACCGGAATGGCAGGTCGTGGCGACAAAGCGGATGGTAAGAAACCCTGGCCAGTCGCTCGTCGCAAAATGTTCGGCTTTCACTGCACCGCCAACCCAGTGTGCCTGACCTTGATCACGTCGCCGGGCATCACCAGAGTGGATTCGCCTGCCTCGATTTCCGAGGTCTTGCCTCCCTGGTTGCGTACCAGCGCGTAGGAGATCGACTCGTCTGCGCCTTGGCCCAGTACTGGTCCAAGCGACATCGCCTCGGATATCAATCCTCTCTGCATTTTGACCTTCAAGGTCGCTTCCTGCAGCGCGGCTTCGACCGTCTGGCGCTCCGTTGCGAGGTCCGAATTGGCAGTATTTTCCAGGTCCACCGCGTCTTGGGTCGCTTTGCTGATGTCCTGCTTGGCCCTCAAAATTGCGGTCTCAAGGTCGAGTATCTTGCCCTCCATGTCGGCAATTGTGCGCTCGGCGTCCAGCACGCGTGTGCTGACGACAAGCCCCTTGCCGGCCAGGGAACCGACGCTCTCGAGTTCCTGCTTCGCCAGTTCGACCTGACGCTTCTGGGTAGCGCCCTTCTTCTCAAGCGAAACGATTTCGCGCTCCAAGAGATTCTTCAGGTCCCCCAGAGCTTGCAGGCGCAGGCTGAGCCTCTTCTGCTCCGAGGTCATGATCGCCAGCTCGTCCGCCACCACGCCGGGCAGCTTTGGTTCCGATGCGACGTCCGGGGGGACATCGAAGGAGGTCTTGTTGACCAACTGTGCGTCAATACGAGCCTTCTTGACCAGCAGGCGCATCCGTTCGTCCGCGAGAACATCGAGCGACCCTTTAGCGGTGATTATGTCGCGTTCGAACCGCTGACTCAAATCGGCGCCCCGCCGAAAGCCGCCGGCAATGCTGACAGCCTTCAACACGGTCAAACCCGGAGCGTAGGGGAATTGACCCGGAGACTGGACTTCGCCGGCGATGAAGAACGGTCGATACTCCGCCAATTCCACCGACGCCTCGGGTCTGTCGGAAAGACCAAACTTTTGTTGCAGGGAGGTCCCGATCGTTGTGGCGATCTCCGCGGTCGTTTTTCCAGCTGCCTGGGTTTCCCCAATGAAGGGCAGAGAGAGCGTTCCGGTCGGCCCAACCGTGTAATCTCCAGTTACGGCCGACCAGTCCCGAAATGTTCCCTCGATGGTTTGCCACTCCGACACGCGGATCTTCAGCTTATCCTGAGCGTCGAGAAAATATTCGTCTGCGGCTGCCGCGCCGACGCCGAGCCAAAGCAACATGCAAGATAGCATTGTCCAGAGGACCGTCGCGCTGGCGCAATGTTGGCGGCTTGTCTTAATTTCCGTCATTATCGGCCACTCCGTTCCGGAGAGTTGCGGCAGCCCTAATAGCTTCCGCGCGACAGACACACCGCCGGCACCGTCTTGAGGATAATCCGGATATCCTCCACCAGCGACCAGTTCTCGACGTAATGGCGATCAAAAGCCACGCGTGTGTCATACGATACGTCGCTACGGCCGCTTACCTGCCACAATCCGGTCAATCCGGGCCGAGACTTCAGGTAGAATACAGCAGCAGCACCATATATCTCCAGCTCGTCGCGCACGATTGGGCGCGGTCCGACGATACTCATGTCACCAAGCAGAATGTTGAATATCTGAGGCAGTTCATCAAGGCTGAGTTTGCGCAGGACCACGCCGACACGTGTCACACGCGGGTCGTCCCTGAGTTTGCGCGTTGCGTCCCACTCGTGCTTGGCTTCAGGTCTGCGCCTGAAGTGTTCGGCGAGCACGGCATCTCCGTTCTCAACCATTGTTCGGAACTTGAGGCACGGAAATATCCGACCGCCTCGACCGATCCGTTTATGGCTGAAAAACACCGAGCCGTTCGTCGACAATTTGACGAGCAGAGCGAGAAGTATCAGGAGGGGGCTAAGCGCGATAATTCCTAAAAACGCACCGGCGACGTCGAAGCCCCGCTTTGCCAAACCGCCGATCGGGCGAAAATTCTCGGCATCATTTCGAGGGTATTGCAGACTTGTCGATCTGATCACAGACCTCATGGGGTAGCTCCACGCAGTAGTAATCCTCAATCGTGAGGTTATCAAAAAAATGCTGCATTGCAACAAAAAAGCGAACAGGCCAAAGCGAAAATTCAATATCTTCGATCGAAGCTCAAATTATAGGCAATATGCGCCGATTTTATGGCAGATATCACAGGCCATACAAAATGCGACGTAAATATTGCAACGAATGATAAGGGTTAACGTTCCGCTAATTTTCCAGATAAATAGAGATTTCTTTGAATTTTGTATTCCGATTGCCGCCGGGGAAGCCATGTAAAGCTTATGAAGAGCCAAATATCCATCAAGAATATTGCTCAATATATTTCTCAATTCAACGATAGGAATACCGCGCTGCACCATTTCGAGAGTCAAGCTTCGCTGGAATCGACGAAGGATTAGACAGCACGCGGGTTCCGTTTGCCTCTAGCGCGGCGATGTCGTAATCTGTATTCGGGCTGTGACTTGGGCGTTGGGCAAATTCTCGACAGCGGCGACTTAAAGCTGGCCATCTCGGAGGATGCCAGCTGTTGGACAACTGCGCATAGCGCAGGCACTGGGTAGTAAGGCATCGCAAGAAATGCATCCGAAATGACATTGCCGAAGTTTATTGTT
Source organism: uncultured Alphaproteobacteria bacterium (assembly GCA_963829135.1). Lineage (GTDB taxonomy): Bacteria > Pseudomonadota > Alphaproteobacteria > Rhizobiales > Rhizobiaceae > Kumtagia. The sequence goes on from CAWHHO010000006.1 coordinate 362,385, forward strand.
GGGATGATCTTCGTGATTACGTGCGTCGCGATATGGTCTTACTTTGACCGCGCATCACTTGGCGTTACGCTGCTTCGCGCGGTCATTTGCGCAATTGTGCTGCAGGTCGGATACTTCATAATTGTCGTGGGAATGATCTTTGCCGGCTCCCCAAAGACAGCGGACGTGGCTCAAAGCCGGCCTGCGCAGGCTCCGGATACGACCGACGCCAAAAGCAAGGCGCGCACCGGCTAATCCATGCATTCTTTATAATAGGCCGCCTTTATAATAGGGCCGCTAAAAGGCTGCTCCGCGCGACCTCCGATATACGCCTTGTCGCGCGATTCGGCGCGACTTTGAAAAAACAGGTGGTTGCATCGCCGGGCCAGGGATGCCACTGTGTATTGCGCTGCACAATTTAATGCGGCGCAACTAGGTGACGTGCCGCGCCGCAGCGATTATTGCGGTTAAAAAGGTATCGTTTGGGTGGGAATCTGAGGCTTACCCTGCCATCTTCCTCCTTCGGGTGGGGGTCATGGCGGGACGTAGAGAATCTGAGGACCACCATGACCGGCCGACCGCTTCCCTTCTTCGTCAATTCGCTATTGCCCGCGTCGTCGGCCTCTCGAAAGCTGCTCCGGACCGGTATCGGTAGCGGCAGTTCTGGCAGTCTCGATGATCGCCCCGCTTTCCGCAGCGGAGCTGTCGACGCAGTCGTTCCTCGACGATTTCGACCGCTTCGATCTTAAACGTTGGTATGTTTCCGATGGTTGGGCCAATGGCGACCACCAGAATTGCACCTGGTCAAAGCGGCAGCTCAGCCTGGCCGACGGCAAATTGACTCTCAGCTTCGAAAAGCGGCCGACCAAGGATCGTGCCTATGTGTGCGCGGAAGTGCGCACCAAGAGTCGCTACGCCTATGGAGTTTATGAAGCCCGATTGAAGACGGATGCAGGGTCCGGCCTCAATGCGGCGTTCTTCACCTATGTCGGCCCGCCGTCAAAAGTGCCTCATGACGAAATCGATTTCGAAGTGCTGACGCAGAACACCTCGAAGGTCGACGTCAACACCTATGTCGGCGGGAAACCTCAAAATGGGACCAGCCTCAATCTCAAGACGCAGAGCAATGCCGGCTTCAACGACTATGCCTTCGTCTGGGAGAAGGACCGGCTTCGGTGGTACGTCAACGGCGAATTGCTGCACACCGCAACGGGCGACGAGTCGAGCTTGCCAAGCCACCCACAACAGATCTTCTTCAGCTTCTGGGGTACCGAGAAGCTCAACGAATGGATGGGGCCTTTCACGGATCCCGGCAGAAAGCTGATTTTCGAAGTGGACCGGGTTGCCTACACCGCACCTGGACAGCCCTGCCAGTTCGAGGGGTCGGTAGCCTGCGGATTGGAATAGCTCCGTAGTCCGATGCCATGACTCGAACCCAACTGACGCGGATATCTATTGTTGGTGCTGCTAACAGAACAAGAAAGACAGGCATTGGATTCCAGGGCACAGCCTGAGGACGAAGGGGAGGGGGCATATCGGCATTTGCGCAGCGGCAGGTCGCGAGCTGCCGTGTTCGGCACAATGTGGGCTGGGCTCAACAGCTTCGTACCAGCTTTCGTTGGCGCAGGCGTTTTCGCGGCTGCCTCCCGCTTCGTTACGCCCGCGGAGTTCGGTCTTGTTGCATTCTCGGCAAGTGCGGCAGCCGTCGCGGGAGCGCTTGTCCCGCTTGGTTTCGGAGAAGCGCTGATCCAGCGCCGCGATATCAATTCGCGGCACCTGAATGCGGTATTCTGGATGTGTGCAGCGGCTTCTGTCTGCGTGTATGGCGCACTCGTGGCGGCTGCATGGCCAATCTCGCGCGCGATGAACGAGCCCGGTCTCGCGGCGATGGTGCCCGTTGTCGGAGCAAAGATCGTATTCGATCTTCTGGCGGCTGTACCCAACGCGCTGCTGGCGCGGTCAATGTCCTTCCATCTTATCGCCCTTCGCACCACCGTCTCGGCGCTGGTCGCTGCAGCGGTGTGCCTGTTGTTGCTATGGTTGGGTTACGGCGTGTGGGCGTTGGCCTTTTCTCAGCTTGCGTCGGCTGTCGCCGCCTGCGCGGGCTCTTTGCTTTCAGTGGCTTGGCGGCCGACGATGAGCTTCGACTGGAAGGCCCTTGCGGAGCTCAGGCGCTATGGCCTCTTCGCTTCGGGAAACCGGTTCATGCAGTTGCTGAATATCGACCAGATCCTGGTGGGCAGCCTGCTCGGGGTAGCGCCGCTGGGCTTGTTCGGATTTGCACGGCGTATCTTCCAGATCATCAATGAGCTGATCAGCGGTGCGCTGACCTCGGTCTCCTATTCCCTGTTGGCCTCGCTGCAGAACGACCTGCCCAAGCTGCGGCAGGCTTTCCTCGTCGCCACCTTTGCGTCGTCCGCGCTTTCTTTCCCCGTCTTCCTCGGGATTGCGGCCGTCGCGGGAGATATGGTGCCGCTCGTCTTCGGGCCCCATTGGACGGAGGCCGTTCCAGCACTGCAGGGCTTCTGCCTTATTGGCGTCGCGAGTTGCGTCGGCATTCTTCAGTCGTCGCTGATCAATAGCCAGGGCCGCGCCGACTGGTGGATGTACTACCAGGGGGCACAGCAGGTGCTGACGGCGCTGGTCATACTTATGTTCTATCGATACGGCATCGTCTTTCTGGTTTTTGCGATTGTCATCAAAACCTGGTTGCTTTGGCCTGTGAGCGTGAAAATGACGTTGCAATTGCTCGACATGCGCCCGCTGGCCTATCTCGGATCTTTCGTCGCCCCGCTCTTGGCCAGCGCGACGATGCTTGTGGCCGTCCTTGCAATTGATGCCAACGCAGGCGGCCTATCGTCAGCGGCCCGCCTCGCCCTGGAAATCGGCGGCGGCGGCTTGGTCTACGCAGCGATGCTGCTGTTCCTCGCGAGACGGCGGCTGCTTGAAATTTTTGCCATGGTCTTCGAGAGAAAGACGCCCCCAGAATGAAACTGACCTATTATCAAGGCGCTGTGCCGAACTTCGGCGACGAGCTCAATCCGTACCTCTGGAAGCAGTTGCTGCCGCCGGGATTCCTCGATGAGGACGAGAGCGAACTGTTTCTCGGCATCGGCTCGATTCTCTGGGATTTTCTGCCGAAGGCACCACGCAAGTTCGTCGTCGGATCGGGCTATGCCGGCTATACGGCGTACCCTGACGTTCATGACGGATCCTGGGAGATCGCGTTCGTCCGTGGGCCACGTACCGCCGCGCTGCTCGGCTTGCCGGCGAGTTCGGCAATTTGTGACAGCGCGGTGCTGCTGCGGGCAATTCAGCTTCCCGGCCCTGCGAACGATATCGGCGTGGCCTTCATGCCGCACTTCCAAAGCCTCGACCGAGGATTTTGGAAGGAAGCCTGCAATCTGGCCGGTATTCGCATGATCGATCCCACCGGCGATGTCGAAACGATCATCGCAGAGGTGAAGGGCGCCAGAGTGCTGATCACCGAGGCCATGCACGGTGCCATCGTTGCCGATGCGATGAGAACGCCATGGATAGCGGTGAGACCAATCGATACGACCCACCACCAGAAATGGTACGATTGGTCCGAGGCTCTCGATATACCGTTGAGGCAGCATCCTTTGTGGCCGTCGAGCACGCTGGAGGTTTATCAGCGGGCCACCGGCGGTCGCGGCGATCCCGGCGGGCGCGCTGGCCAACTGAACCGCGGTCCAATTCTGCGGCCGGTAAACGCCGTTCTTACCTATGTTGCAGCGCAGCGCTTGACCAGGCTTGCCCGACGTGAGCCCCAATTGAGCCGCGACGATAAGATCACCGACGCTACCGAACGCGCTCGCGCCGCCGTGGATCAACTCATCGCCCGCAGATCGAAAGGTGTCGCTGCATAGAGCGCATCCTTGATGCGAGTTCCAATAGATAATGATTAGAAACAGAAGGTTACGCTGTTTGATTGATTCGATATGTCACCACGCACTGTGGGTCGCGTAGCGGAATGGCGCTCGACATTGTCTTCGTCGTCCCGGTAAGGCATCACCGGTCGGTAGAGAGGTGGGAACTGGTCAAGCAGCACCTGTCGGAGACGCTCCGTTCCATCGCTGCGCAAACCACCGGCAATTGGGAATGCAGGGTTGTGGCCAATGAAGGGGCCGATCTTCCAACTCTACCCCCCCGCTGTTTCGCCCGTTTCGTCGACCTGCCTCTGCCGGAATTGCCAGACCGGGAGAGCTATCCCGAGGGCTATTATGACGCTGTACGCCGCGACAAGGGGCTCCGCGTTTACGAGGGCGTGCGGGACGTTGAACCGATGACCTACGTTATGGTCGTCGATTACGACGACTATGTGAGCCGCAGGGTTGCAGCTTTGGCTGCAGAGCGCCGCAGTGAACCGGGATGGTTCATCGACCGTGGCTATGTCTTCGGAATGTCGCGCCACTATTTCATCCGGGATCGTTTTCACAATTTGTGCGGAACATCCCTGATCATCCGCCGCGACTTCCTCGGACCACTGGAAACCTCAACCGGCCAGCCCGACGAGGTGAAGATAAAGCGATGGTTGGGCAGCCATATCTTCATAGCCGACGATCTCGAAGCAGCCGGCACTGCGTTGCAGCCGCTGCCATTCCCCGGCGCAGTCTACAGGATCGCAAACCCCCAATCGACCAGTGGCGCAAGCACACTGTTCCGGGAGATGAACCCGGCCTGGCTTTTGCGTCGCGCACCGGCCCAGTATCTCACCAATTTGCTGAGATACCGCAGAATGAACCGCGATGTTGCGGAGGAATTTTCACTCGTCCCGTCTGGGAGCCGATAGTTCGTCAACCGCGGGAACTTCGTGAGCAGTTTGACGAGCGTCATCGCTGCTCGAAAAGCTTATGTCCGGGGACCGGCGCCAGCGCTGGAAACGGCCCGCACGCTTACCTGGCTGCCCGATGTCGAATCGTCGCGCGTACACCAGCGACGTTACCACCATGTATGCGCCGAACATGCAGCGCAACAGGTGCTAGCTGGCGCCACGCATGCGCCGATGGCGATGGCGATCAGGAATGTCATGGCAAGCTGCAGCGAATAACGCAGCGTCTCGGGCGACCACAGCACCGACGCTATGCAGAATAAAGGGATAAGCAGGATGTACCAGCAGTTCAGAAGGTCCGGAGGTTGCGATCCAGGCTGGTCGTAATCAGCAATATACCGCACAGAAGGAATGTGGCGACGGCGAGCGGGCCCAGGACAGGAGTAAGAACCAGCGCCGAAAGCGCGGCAAAGTAAGAACGCTGCGAAGATGCACGCTCAGCCGCCGGCGGCTATCCGTGAACATATGGTGGGGCGTCTGCCCCGCATAGGGCTACTATGGGGCATGCCTCATAAATACCAAGCAACACTCCGCCCGCACACGCGTTGAGGTGGTAGGTCGCCAGTGCTGCAGGGCAGCAATTATGTTGCAGTGCAGCACGATCTGCACTACCATCCTTTCGGGGGAGAGCCAACTGGTAGCATGAAATGCTTCAAGTGCTGTACCTAGTGCATGATATTTCCGACCCTGCTGTCCGCCGCCGCGTGAGCATGCTCAGGGCCGGCGGAGCCAAGGTTACGCTAGCCGGCTTTCGTCGTACCCCGCAGCCCATCCCGGACATAGACGGTGTCGCTCCGGTCGATCTCGGACAGACGCAGGACGGTCGTTTCGCCCAGCGCATGGCCGCGGTCGCGCGTGCCGCACTGTCGGCACCGCGAAAGCTGAGGGCAGTGCCGAGCCCCGACGTCATCATTGCACGCAATATGGAGATGCTTTTCCTTGCGCGCCGAGCGCGATCAGCCTTCTCCGGCCGCGTGCCCATTGTCTATGAATGCCTGGATATCCACCGACTGGTGCTGCGGGAGGACCTTGTCGGGCAAGGGCTCCGGCTCGCTGAACGGCTGCTTGGCCACGGCATCGATTTGTTGATCACGAGCTCGCCCGCATTCATCAAGCATTACTTTCAGCGTTTCGGCCAAATTGCGGCGCCCATCGAACTGGTGGAGAACAAGTATTTCGAGAACGTATCGGATAGCGGCGAAGCGCCTGATCAACTGGGAGCACCACCGTGGCGGATTGGGTGGTTCGGCGCGCTGAGGTGCCGGCGCTCCTTGGAACTGCTTGCTGAATTCTCCCAACGCATGGGTGGTCGGTTCGAGATCATCTTGCGGGGCAGACCGGCGCTCTCGGAATTTCCCGATTTTCACGCTTTCGTCGAAAAGCAGCCGCATATGTCGTATAGTGGACCATATCGAAACCCCGAGGATATGGCGCGCATCTACGGCGAGGTGCATTTCACGTGGGCGATTGATTTCTTCGAGGAAGGCCAGAACTCGACATGGCTGCTGCCCAACAGGCTCTATGAGGGGTGCCGCTTCGGCGCCGTCCCAATCGCCATGGCCGACACGGAGACAGCGCGATTTTTGACGGAGCGGCGTGTCGGCATTTTCTTGCATGAAGCCACGCCCCAGGCGTTGGTGAACGAACTCGGCACGATGAGTGAAGACCGCTTCGCGAGGTTGCGGGGCGCGGTGGCCAATTCCGGTCGGAGAACCTGGGCCTACGACGCATCGGACTGCCGCAGGCTCGTGGCGAGGCTGGGTGAGATATCAAGCGTGACCCCGTCTGAAGCGCTCGTTGCACAGAACTAGCAAGATGGGAAAGGAGCGATACATGACGAACTCCGCCGATGCTCGTTGCCTTTTCATCATCCCTTGCCTCAACGAAGCGGAGCATATCGGCGCTCTGCTGGAGCAGTTGGCGCCATCAGCCGAACGTCTCGATGCGCGCATCCTCGTTGTTGACGGGCGCAGCTCTGACGGAACCCAGGCGATTGTCCGGAGGATCTCATTGAAGAACAAGCGGGTCGTCCTGCTGGACAATCCAAAGCGCATCCAGAGCGCGGCGGTCAATCTCGCCGTCAGCCGGTTTGGCAGCGGCGCCGAATTCTTGCTGCGGATCGATGCACATGGGAAATACCCGAACGATTATTGCGACCAGCTTGTGGATGAGGCGCGCGCCACCGGTGCGGCCTCCGTGGTCGTTTCGATGGAGACAGCCGGGAACGGCATGATCCAGCTCGCGGCCGCGGCTGCGCAGAATTCCCGGCTGGGCACCGGCGGCTCCAGGCATCGTCATACATCATCTGGCGGATGGGTCGATCATGGTCATCATGCGCTGATGCGGGTTGACGCCTTCAACCGGGTTGGCGGCTATGACGAAACCTTCACGCACAATGAGGACGCCGAACTTGATCACCGCTTGCGGCAGGCCGGCTTTCGGATTTGGATGAGCGGCCGCACCCACATGATCTACTATCCGCGCACGTCGCTTCAAAGTCTCTATCTGCAATATCTGAACTATGGCCGAGGACGCGCGAAGAACGTCTTGAAACACCGCGCCATGCCGAAGTTGCGGCAACTCGTACCGCTTATGGTGTGTCCCGTGGTACTGTTTGCTTTCCTATCGGTTTTCAATGGGATAACCGCGGTTCCTCTCGCCATCTGGGTGACAGTTTGCCTCGGATATGGGCTCTGGCTGGCTGCGATGCGTCGACGGCCGCAACTTGCGATGGCAGGCGTCTCCGCGATGGTGATGCACCTTGGCTGGTCCGCAGGCTTCTGGCTTCAGCTTCTTGGGCTTCGTGTGCACAAGAGGGCCGGACAATGACCTTCCACCGAGACGTGCAACAAATCGACATTTGCGTGTGCACTTTCCGCAGACCGGAGCTTGTGGCTACGCTGCGGTCGCTCGAGGCGCTCAAAATACCACGGGATTTTGCGGTTTCGATCATTGTGGCGGACAACGATGATTTCCCCACTGCCAAGCCGTTATTGGCGAAGGTTCGCGCACAGTCGGGGCCCATACCGATCCGATACGTGCATTGCCCGGCCAGAAATATCTCGATTGCGCGGAATGCGTGCCTGGATGCGAGTTCGGCGGATTTTGTCGCGTTCATCGACGATGATGAGACTGCCACGGAGAGTTGGCTGGAACGCCTGGTGGAAGTCGCGCAGGCATCCGGGGCGGACGCTGTCCTAGGCCCCGTTCGATCCGTGTATGGTCCCGATGCCCCGGACTGGATGCGGCGTGGCGATTTTCACTCCACCAGACCCGTTTGGGTAGAGGGCGAAATCCGCACCGGCTACACTTGCAACGCCTTGCTGCGAATGAGCGCAAGAAGCGTTAGGAACATCCGATTCGCGCTTGAGCGCGGCAGAAGCGGCGGTGAGGACACGCAATTCTTTCGGCAGGTCCATGGCGGCGGAGGCCGCATCGCTTACGCCGCGGATGCGTGGGTTGATGAGCCCGTGACCCGTGGCCGTGCTACTTTCGAGTGGCTGGCGCACCGGCGCTTCCGGATGGGGCAAACCCACGGCAAACTCCTTGCTGCCGATACAAACGCTGTTCGGCGCATAGGCGAAATCCTTCTCGCGGCGTCAAAGGCTGCCTATTCATGGGGAGCCGCCGGTCTGACCGCATTCAGGCCAATCACCAGAAACCGGAACGCCCTTCGCGGCATTATGCACGCGGGCGCCATCAGCGGGCTGCTTGGTGCCCGCGAACTCCAGCAATATCTTTCGATTCCAGCAAGAGGATCGCGGACGCCGGTTTCATCGACAGCACAAAAATCCGAAACGGAATAACGATGAGCTATCTTCCCCCGCCAATGCCCAATTCACCCGGGCCGCAAATGACGCAGGAACATGAAGTCCACGGCTTCATCGATATCGAGCATCTGTTCTCGATAGCGAAACGGCAACTCGTGGTCGTGCTGGTCGGCGCCGGGGTAGGCCTAATATTGGGTTTTCTCTATCTGCAGACGACGCCGCCGATATACACGGCTTCGGCGAAGGTCCTGATTGACGAAGGTCTGAACAAGGTGGTCGACGAGGTTTCGGCGACACCGACCAATATGCAGACCGAGTCAGCCATTATGAGCCAGCTCGAGATTCTGAGTTCAGCGCGCTTGGCGGGTGTGGTCGTCGATAAGCTGAAGCTGGGCGAGAACGACAGCTTCCTCAATCCGCCTTCGTCACTGCTGAATACGTCCGTAGCATTTCTGCGAAGCTTTGTGCGCCATCTATTGGGCGGTCCCAAGCCTCAGCCCGACCAGGACTCCGTCACGGATGCGAGGACCGCGGCGAGAGACCGGGCAGTGGAAATGCTTCAGGCCAATGTCCTTGCGGAGCGCATTGGCCGCAGCTACGTCATTTCGATCAGCTATCGCTCACCCGACCCCGTTCTGGCCAATTCGATTACCAAGGGGTTTGCGGACGCATATCTCGCCGATCAGCTTGAGGCCAATTTCGATGCGACGGAACGTGCGGCTTTGTGGCTGCAGGGTCGTCTCAGCGAGTTGCAGAAAAGCTCGCAGGCAGCCGCCCTCGAGGCCGAGAAATTCCGGGCAGATAATGGGCTGACCGCAGCGCGCGGCGAGCTTATTGCCGAGCAGCAGCTCTCCGATCTCAACAGCCAGCTGGTTCTGGCACGGGCGGACAGCGCCCGCGCGCTGGCGCGGTACGAGCAGTATCAGGCCATTATGCAAAGCGGCGCGGAAGGCGCAGTCGAAAACGCCGCGATTTCGGGCGACCAGGCCACCGGCACCATCTTGGCATCCCTCAAATTGCGCTATCTCGCGGCGTCCAAGCGCGAGCAGGAGATCACGGGCAAATTCGGCGAGAACCATCCACAAGCGGTGGCGCTGCGCAAGGAACTTGCGGACATTCGCAATCAGGTATTCGAAGAGCTGCGGCAACTAACGGCAAGTACCCGCAACGACTATGAAGTCGCCCGTTCGCGCGAAACCACCCTACAGGCAAGCGTGTCGCAAGCCACGGGAGAGAATACCGAGGCCAACCAGGCCCAAGTTCGCCTGCGCGAGCTGGAGCAGAAGGCCGATGCGCTTAGCACGCTCTATCAAAACTTTCTGACGCGCTTTGGAGAAGCGTCGCAGCAGCGATCGTTCCCCGTGTCCAAAGTCCGGATCATCTCCGAGCCGACAGTACCCGAGAATGCGTCCAGCCCTCGAAAGGCTGTCGTTCTCGGACTGTCGCTTATTCTTGGGATGATGATGGGCGGCGCATTTGGAGCGTTCAACGAGTTTAACGAGCGCTTCTTCCGCACCGCAGAGGACGTCAGGCATACGCTCGGGTTGAAGTTTTTGGGATATCTTCCGCTGTTTGAGGCTCCGGAGAAGAGCACGGGCAAGACCAAGACGCAGCCAAATGAGGATAAAGCGCCGGTCGTTGCCTCCCAGAAGGCTGACGCCGCGGCACGCATGCGCGTCTCCGTCGATGCGCCGGCGTCGATGTTCGCTGAAACTTTGAGAAGCGCGAATATAGCAAGCGATGTCGTCCTGCAGGGTCTGGCCTGCAAGGTGATAGGCATCATCTCCGCACTGCCAGGCGAGGGGAAATCCACCGTTGCAGCGAATTTGGCACAGTTGCTGGCCGCGGCCGGGTCGAAAACCTTGCTGATCGACGGTGATCTGCGCAATCCGGGTCTAACCCGCAGCATTGGAATGCGGAGCAAAGCCGGCCTGATGGAGGCCGTCATCAACAAGCAACCGTGGCAGACCGTCGCCAAGATCGATCGGCAGACGAAGCTTGCGGTGGTCCCGGCGCGCGTGCGCGGTCAATTCGGTCATACCAGCGAGTTGCTGGCGTCCGCCGGCATGAAGCGCTTCATTGACGAGGGCCGGGAATATTTCGAGTACATCATTGTGGACCTCCCGCCGTTGGGGCCCGTGGTGGATGCGAAGGCGTTCGCACCGCTGGCAGACGGTTTCATCCTTGTCACCGAATGGGGCAGCACGCCCCGCGCCATGGTCTGGTCGCTTCTCCATGCGGAGCCGCATGTTGCCCGGAAGATTCTTGGCGTCATTCTGAACAAGGTCGATCTCAAAAAGCTCACGAAATACGGTGGCTTTGGCCGTTCGGAACAGTTCTTCGACAAATACTCAAGCTACTACCTTGAGAAATCGGAACCTCAGCCGAAGGTTGCGGCCTGATGGGTGCTGTCAGGAGAATAGCAGCCTGCCCTTGTCTCCCACGATCCTGATCGCAGTCAGGCGGCCGCTGCGAAAGGCTCCAGTGTCGATATTAATTCGCCGCCCGGAAGCGCGGGGAAAATCGATGCGGGTGTGCCCGTGGACCACCCAACGGTCGAGCAGGCCCACATTGTCGAAGAACTCGCTGCGGATGAAGAGGAGATCGTTGTCCTCCTGATCTTCAAGCGCAATGCCCGGCCTGATGCCCGCGTGGACGAAGACCAGTTTGGTCGAATAGACCATGATAGGCAGCGTCCGCAAGAACTGAAGGTGGTCAGAGGGTATGGCGTTTCTGACGAAGTCGTCAGCTTTGTCATCCCCGCCATACATGCTCGACAAATAGTCGAAGTCCAAGCCGTAGGAGAACAAAGTCTCTCGTCCGCCCGCGCCAAGCCACGCGTCGCGCGGCATCCTTCCGTCAAGATAGAGCAGCATCGCCACTTCGTGGTTGCCGGTGAGGCAGATGCGCTGGAAACCGCTGGGGGGAGGGCGAAGCACATGGTCGAGCACATGAGCCAACTCGGGGCCACGATCGATATAGTCGCCGAGCATGATGATCAGCTTGGGCATATCGAAAGCGAGTGCATCGGTCACGATGGCATTCTCCAGCGATTTGAGCTCGCTGAGGCAACCGTGAACATCGCCGATCGCGTACACGACCGTGCCGCTCAAATCGATATTGAGGCGAGCGCGCTGGGCGACCGACCGGTCGGATCGGAAAAAGCTCCGCCAGCTCTGCATTCCTGCTCCGAGGTCTTCATCGAGTTGACGCTTGATGCTGATAGCATCTTGAGCATTTCATTGTCGCTAAATTCCTGCGTGTGCAAGGTTCATGACCTACCGCTAAACACCCCTTCTTGTTCGAACAGGCGGTGTTTTTCGTAGGCCGGGAACAACCCGCATAGATACACCGTTCGAACATACATCTGGGTTAAGCAGAGCCAACGATGGAGGAAACCGTGACAGACGACCGGCAAGAACGTATCCGCCAGCGCGCATTCGAGCTTTGGGAACAGGCGGGCAGGCCTGAGGGCGACCACGAAAAGCACTGGCATCAAGCCGTACGCGAAATTGAAGCTGAAGATGGCTTTGCACAGCACGAAGAGGCGACTATAGCGGAGCGGGCCCCATCCGATCTATTACCGGGATAGCTTCATCTGGCTTTGGAAATTACACGTCGGTGTCCCAGCAGAAGCGGGTAGGGACCATCTAGAGCTTACGCTCCGCCCTCGAACGCGCCCGCCTGGATGCGCCTTCGAGACGCTCCAGAAGAGGTTTATTTCCAACCCAGCCGTTCTCCTTTGCTATCCGATACGTCGCTGCACCCATCAGCGCCCACCAAATCAAACGCAACATCGCTATCTCCATCGTTTAGCGAACTATCGCTCAACTCGATTGCTAACCCATGGGCGGGTAGGAAGTTCCGAGGCTATCGAACCGGGTTGGAAGTTGGCGATGCCTATCGCACCGGGCTCGCGCTGTTAGGCGACAAAGCTGGAACCAGGGCGGGGCCACTCCGTTGATCGAGGGTTGAGACCGGCCTGATTGATCCATCGTACCAAGGAGCCTAGCGAATGGCGACTGAGAAGAAAATCGCGTCTTCCACCAGAACAACTGTTGGCAAGCAACAGCGCATCCAGAAGCGGGTCGACAGCAAGGATGCGAGCAAGCCGCGCGCAAAGCCATCCGAGCGCGCTATGCAGGCTGGTGCGCGCCACTATCCCGAGCCGCCATTTCCAAAGCAGCATCACGCGAAGCCGGGCGTCGAGGAGAATATCAAACCCGCTCCGATGTTCGACGCGCCATTTTACATTGGCTCTAAAAAGCTGGATGGCAAGGTGGCTTTGATCACGGGTGGAGATTCAGGCATTGGACGCGCTGTCGCCGTGTTGTTTGCGCGCGAAGGGGCCGACGTCGCCATATCTTATCTGGCCGAACACGATGATGCGGAGGCGACGAAATCTGCAGTCGAAGCGGAAGGCCGGCGATGCGTTTTGCTCCCCGGGGACGTAACGAAACGCGACTATTGCCGTGATGCAGTCTCGGCCACGGTGGATGCGTTCGGGCGCATCGACGTTCTCGTCAACAATGCGGCGTTCCAGATCCACTCACGAGATTTCCTCGATCTGGATGAAGAGCATTTCGATACGACGCTGAAGACCAATCTCTACGGATATTTCCATATGGCGCAGGAAGCGGTGCCGCACATGGCCGTCGGTTCCGCCATCATCAATACAGGGTCGATCACCGGCATCGACGGCTCCAAGGAACTGGTCGACTACTCGATGACGAAGGGCGGGATACACGCTTTTACCCGCGCCTTGTCGGCAAACCTGATACCGAAGGGTATCCGCGTGAATGCAGTTGCGCCTGGACCGGTTTGGACGCCGTTGAATCCGTCTGAGAAGGAAGCGGAGGATGTGGCGAAGTTTGGCGCGAAGACCCCCATGAAACGCCCTGCTCAACCCGAGGAGATTGCGCCCGCCTACGTATTCCTCGCCTCCCCGCACTGCTCAAGTTACATTACCGGCGAGATATTGCCGATCATCGGCGGATACTAACGACTTCAGATATTGGGAAAGGAAGTCACATCGCTACCGCAAAACGCCCAAGCGCAATTGCAGGAAAAGAATCCGCCGAGCAGCTGCAATCAGCAGACAAGGGTCAGGAAAGAAAGATTGAACGCAACAAGGGTAGCGAATTGAAGAAGGGACCAGAGCGGGTGCTGGAACGCGCCGCCAGCGCTCGAAAACCGCGCGCTTCCTAGCAACAGGTGAGACAGCGGCGAGCGGCGTGCACAGACTGAGTTGCGGGGGCAAAGACTACTTCGTGATTTCGCTGGTAACGTCCATTGCTGTGGGCACTTCCACGTAACGCAGCGGTGCCTGCAGTGTCCAAGTGATCCCATGAGGACTCGAGTCTAGATGACCGCTGCCGCTGAGGGACTGCGGGGTGACGCGTTCCAGGACCACCATGCCGAAGCCACCCTCGCTGATGTCTGTAACGCGGGGTCCGTCGATTTCCTGCCAGAGCAGCCTGAACGCTTCAGAACCGTCAGGCTCACGATAAGTTTCCCAGGCGACCTTGATCGAGCCGCTGCGACTCGACAACGCTCCGTATTTCACCGAGTTGGTGGCCAGCTCATGAAAGGCGATGCCCAGATACTGGATCGCGTTTGGTTGAAGCACGACCGGCGGCCCGGAGATCTCCACCCGCTCGTCGGCAACGAACGCTTTCACCTGGGCTCGCAGCAATTCTCCAACGGTCGCTCCGCGCCAGTCCACGGTCACAAGCAGATCGTGTGAGGCGGCCAGTGCCATGATGCGCTCGCGCACCTGACGCTCAAAATCTTCCGGACTGACGGCTCGTTTCCGGGTTTCCCGAACCATGGAGATGATAACCGAATACTGGTTCTTGACGCGGTGGTTGACCTCGCGCATCAACACGCGAATACGCTCTTCGCTTTCCTTGTAACCGGAAATGTCGCGCGCGATCTTCGATGCGCCGATGATGCGACCGATAGCGTCACGTATAGGAGAGACCGTCAGCGATACGGGGACGAGCGAACCATCCCTCCGGCGTCGAATTGTTTCATATGTGGGGACCCGCTCACCCGCGCGAATACGGCTGATGATCGACGTTTCTTCGCTGAGGTGATCCTCGGGGATCAGGATGGTGACGGGCCTGCCGATCGCCTCACTTGCGGTATAGCCGAAGAGATTTTCCGCGGCGTCGTTCCAGCTGGTTATAATGCCGTTGATGTCCTTGCTGACAATGGCGTCCATCGAGGATTCGACAATTGCAACAAGGCGCATGCGGGCCTCGTCCGCCTGCATCTGGGAGCGGAGGTCCACCAGCGTATTGACCATCGCAACTGTCGTGCCGGATGCATCCCGCAGGGGAGTCGGGTGAGCCAGGAAAGGGACGAGTGTGCCGTCGGGCCGCTCCGCGACAGCCTCGCCCCAACCCACCTGATGCTGTGCGCGGATAGCCTGTGCCATCGGGCATTTGTCAAGCGGCATCGGGCTGCCGTCGGGGTGCCGAAGCCTCCACGAGCCGCACCATTTGGTTGAGCCTACCGTCGGGCGGTTCCCCCATAACTCCGCAGCGGCCTCGTTGAAGAACGTTATGACACCATCTGTATCCGTCATGTAGACCGCCACGGGGATAGCGGCCAGCAGGTCGCTGACGGCAAAATTGCTGGAAATTGTCAAACCGTACCCCACCATCCAGCATGAATTTGGTGACAATCATGCATAGCGAAAAATGACCCGAGCCTGAATTGGTTCCTCCCTGCCGACGGATTTGGGATTTTCACCCGCAATCGCGTCCCGTAGCTACGGGCGCGCGGGGAATCGCGGAGGAAGTCTAGGTGTAGTGTTTTGACCGTGTCCATCGACGCAAGCACCGCTCCCAAAGTCCTTTTCAGCTTACTTAGCTGGCTACCACTGGTATAAGTCCTGCACAACGCAATCTGCAGGGACCACCTTGGTGCATAGCATCCGTTTCTCAAAGCCTGGGGGAGGCGGGCAGATTGTTGCTGCCCCGGTAGATCGTGACATTACCCGAAACATTGATGCCGTGATAGCCTGGGTCGACGGTTCTGACCCTAAGCATCAGGCCAGGCTTCAACAATTCCTGGAGCCCGGCGAAAAAGCGAGAGCGACGCGTTACGCCGACCGCGGCGAGATCTATTGTTGCATCGCCTCGATCCTGAAATATGCGCCCTTCATCCACCGGATATGGATTGTCGCGGATGGGCAATGCCCCCGATTTGTGAATGATTTTGCCCGAGCTGGCCTTTGCAAGCCGGATTTCATCCGCGTCGTGGACCACACGGAACTGTTCAGAGGATACCCGGAAGCGCTTCCTAACTTCAACTCCCGCTCCATCGAGGCAATGCTGTGGCGCATACCCGGCCTCACCGAGCAGTTCGTCTATTTCAACGACGATTTTTTCCTGAACCGGCCGCTTAGTCCCGAAGATTGGTTCGTCGATGGCAAGCCCGTTCTGCGAGGCCGCAGGGTGCGGCCTGATCGTCTGTTGTTTAGAACCCGCGTGCGCCGCCTGCTGAGCAAGCTGAGGTTGGGCACTTCGGGACGCTTGCAGGCCGCGACGTATCATCGTGCCCAGGAACTGGGCGCCGTTTACGCTGGCGTACCCGAGCATTTCCTGTTCGTCGACCATCATCCGCATCCAATGCGACGATCGGTCCAGGATGCGTTCTACACCGCCCATCCCGAAATACTTCGAGCTCATATCAGCTACCGGTTTCGCCACATCCATCAATATTGGCCGGTGTCATTGGCCAATCACCTCGAAATCGCCGTCCACGGCGCGACTTTCCGCCCGCCGGCGAAGATGATGCATGCCAGACCCGGTGGCAGGAACGTCCGCGCGAGGCTCATCGCCGACATCAGCAGCGAAAGGAAACTTTTCGGCTGCATCCAGAGCCTCGACAAGTTCGACAGTGAAACGCGCCGGCTCGTGCGCGATCTGATGCGCAGGAAATGGGGAGATTTTCTACCGCCCAGCATAAAGCTCGAAGGCGAGGCGTAGCATCCTACCGGAGGTTGCGCGATCATCCTACCGCTTCCCAGAAAGCAGCGGGGATCTCAGCGGCAAACCACTCAGTGATCTGGCTGATCTCGGCCTTCGTCCTGGCGCCGGGGAGGACGGCGGTAACCGCTGGATGGCGCAGCGGGAATTGCAATGCCGCGGCCGGAAGTGCCACGCCATGCGCAGAGCAGAGCTCTTCGAGGCGCCGAACCTTGGCGCGGACGGCTGCCTGCGCCGGCAGATGGTCGTAGGTTGTCATCGCCTCCGAGCCGGCGACGAGAATGCCCGAATTGAAAGGCGCACCGGCGATGACGGAAACGTTGTGCTCAAGGCAGGCATCGAGAAGGCCGTCGGTGTTTTGTTCGAGAAGCGTGTACCGGCTGGCCAGGAGCACAACGTCGAAGTCCGCTCGGCCGAAGGTGCGCAGCGGGATATCCGGGTAGTTGACGCCAAAACCGATCGCCCGGATCAGGCCGGCGCTTTTCAGCTCGTGCGCGGCCCTCATGCCGCTGTCGAGAACGTCCCGGAAATATTTCTCGAGCACTTCGGGCTTGTGCATGTCGCGGGAGAGGTCGTGGAACAGCAGGACATCGATCTTGCCCAGCCCAAGCCGCTGCAGGCTCGCTTCATAAGACCGCATGACGCCATCGTAGCTGTAGTCGAAGCGATAGGTGAAGGGCATATCGGTGACGAACAGTTCGGGATCACGGCCCGACGGCCCTTGCGGCACCGGTTCGAGAATTCTCCCGACCTTCGTGGATAGGACGAAGCCGCTGTCCTGATAAGGGCGAAGCGCGTCGCCGACGCGCCGCTCACTGAGGCCGAACCCGTAATAGGGCGAGGTGTCGAAGAGGCGGACACCGCTTTCATAGGCCGCAGCGACGCAGGCATGGACATCGCGGTCGGCGACGGCGGCGAACAGATTGCCGAATGGTCCTCCGCCCAGCGCGAGACCGCCCAGCCTGCCCCTCGCGGCTGTCCAGAGGTCGACATTGGCATTCATTCGAAGACCCTCCTAAATACTTCAAATCATAACGATTTCTGCCCGCGGATGCACCGATTAAGCCGTGGAGTAGCGGGAAAACGATGGCGTGTAGTCGACGCATTTTATGTGACATTCCAATTTGAGTGCAACGGTACTAATTGCGCAGGTGCCGATCGCTCCCGGGGAGAAATTGCTCCCCCAGTCGCGCAGTCTTGGCCACAAGCTAGAGCCGAATGTGCAAGTCATCGCTGGAAGCCACCGCCACCGTCTGGCCCCCTCAATGGGTGCCGGGGACAGTTTCCTTTTTTCCGCCAGCGCCGGGTTCTGAGAAGGGGAGTCTAACCGCGGAAAGAAAGTAAACTGTCCCCCTGCGCTAGACTGTGCCCCGGCGCTCCCGCCATTCGCAGCCGTGACCATGGCGACGAGCATGGCCAGGATGCGTTTTAGCGCTTCCCGGTTTTTCTCGATCGCCAGTGTCCAGTCCATTTCCGCTCACTACCGGTATGACATTGAGGCGGAACATATAAAGAACACGCAAGTAACGCAACACCATTTTTTTCGCTAGGGCGATACTTGCCAAGCCGTTGCTTTACGGAGGCCGTGATGTTGGCGCGACCATCCCTACGTCGTCCCGGGGCGACTGAGTGCAGCGAAGCGCGAAGGTGCATTCGCGCATATGCGCGATAAGGCAAAAGACTGGTCGCTGGGTCCGGCTCGCCTCGCTGCGCTGGTGGCCGGGATGACGCGGTGGGGAACTGTTCACCAAACCTTCGCTCGATCGAGCTGTGAGCCTCAACAGGTGTCCCGACCGAAGCTGGCGCTTTTCGCGGTTGATACGATGTAAGCTTTGCGCCGCTTCGCACCCCCGCAAGGGGGAGATCAGCAGCTTCGCGGTGCCCGCTACTCCTGCAATCTTGCGGTTAGCGATAGACGGCCATTCCTGTCGTCATCCTCGACCTCATGCGTGAGCGAAGCGAACGGAGAGTGTCGGGGATCCACGCCTCTCCCCCATCCGAGCTTCTTCGGTGCAGAACTTCGCAACAGATTGAGTTTGCGTCTCTATTTCTTCTGCATCGGCTTTGGTGGGACTGATTCCGAGGCCTGGATTCCCGACACTCTGCGTTCGCTTCGCTCACTCACGAGGCCGGGAATGACGACAGGGATGGAGGGCCAGAACTAGCCTCCACCCTCGGCATTTTCCACATGCGATTGCCGTGTACAAGAAGGGCTTGGTGGTGGGGCAAATCCCTATGCGATTGCTCTGCGAGACAGGGTGAGCAATACGGTGAAAGACCAAATGCGGCCTCGGGCTACAGCGGGATATTGTCGTGTTTTTTCCAGGGGTTCTGGAGGTCTTTGTTGCGCAGCATGCGCAAGGCGCGCGCAACACGCCGGCGGGTGGAATGCGGCATGATCACCTCGTCCACGTAACCGCGCTCCGCGGCGACGAAAGGCGACAGGAAGCGATCCTCGTAAGCCTTTGTGTGCGCGGCAATCTTCGCCGCATCGTCAATGTCCTTGCGGTAGATGATCTCGACGGCGCCCCTGGCGCCCATCACGGCGATCTGGGCGGTCGGCCAGGCATAGTTCATGTCGCCGCGCAGATGCTTCGACGCCATCACGTCATAGGCGCCGCCGAAGGCCTTGCGTGTTATCACCGTAACCTTCGGTACGGTGGCTTCGGCATAGGCGAACAAAAGCTTGGCGCCATGCTTGATCAGCCCGCCATATTCCTGCGCCGTGCCGGGCAGGAATCCCGGAACATCGACGAAGGTGACCAACGGGATATTGAAGCAATCGCAGAAGCGCACGAACCGGGCCGCCTTGCGGCTGGCGTCCGAGTCCAGCACCCCCGCCAGCACCATCGGCTGATTGGCAACGAAGCCGACGGTGCGCCCCTCGATGCGGCCAAAACCGGTGACGATGTTTTTCGCAAATCTCGACTGGATCTCGAAGAAATCACCCTCGTCGGCGGTCTTCAGGATCAGTTCGCGGATATCGTATGGTTTGCTGGCATTGTCGGGGATGAGCCGGTCGAGCGACGGGTCATGATCGGTGACGGACTGATAGAATTCGATTTCGGGGATGTCTGCCGTGTTGGACGCCGGCAGGAAGTCGACCAGCCGCCGCATCTGCAACAGTGTCTCGACGTCGTTGTCGTAGGCGCCGTCGGCGATCGAGGATTTGGTGGTGTGGATCGACGCGCCGCCGAGCTGCTCGGCGGTAACGGTCTCGTTGGTCACCGTCTTGACCACGTCCGGCCCGGTGACGAACATGTAGGAGGTGTCGCGCACCATGAAGATGAAATCGGTCATCGCCGGCGAATAGACGTCGCCGCCGGCGCACGGTCCCATGATCACCGAAATCTGCGGTATCACGCCGGAAGCCAGCACGTTGCGCTGGAATATCTCGGCGTAGCCACCGAGCGCCGCCACGCCTTCCTGAATGCGTGCGCCGCCCGCATCGTAGATGCCGATGATCGGCGCGCGATTGCGAAGCGCCATATCCTGCACCTTCATCACCTTTTCGGCATGCGCTTCCGACAGCGAGCCGCCGAATACGGTGAAATCCTTGGCGAAAAGGTAGACCGGGCGGCCGTTGACGGTTCCCCAGCCGGTGACGACGCCATCGCCCGCGATCTTCTGGCCTGCCATGCCGAAATCGGTTGAGCGGTGCTCGACGAACATGTC
The DNA here is from genome assembly GCA_963829135.1 of uncultured Alphaproteobacteria bacterium. Lineage (GTDB taxonomy): Bacteria > Pseudomonadota > Alphaproteobacteria > Rhizobiales > Rhizobiaceae > Kumtagia. The sequence goes on from CAWHHO010000006.1 coordinate 382,661, forward strand.
GAATTCCTCAAACGAGCCCTCGTCCAGAAAAACGCCGATGCGTTCGCGCGCCGTCAGCTTGCCGCGCTTGTGCTGGGCGTCTATGCGGACCTGCCCGCCGCCCATGCGGGCGGCTTCGCGACGGCGCTCCAATTCCACCAATACGTCCTTCATCGCAGGCTCCCTGGGCAGGGCGAAACGAAGCGCTCGCTCGTCGCTCATTGGCGTGTAGCTATGGCACATTGGCAAGGCAATATCTGCTCCAGTAACTTGCCTCGCGACTTTCGGTGGCGGGTGGTGTCGGATTTCGTCCTTCCTGCCCGTCCTTGCGCAGCACCGGGTTGTCGGCCGTCCGGCAAACCAAAGAGACGTTACGCCCGCTGGGCGCAGTGAGAGGAAGCCAAAAAATGCCGAAGAAGATTTTTGTCAATCTGCCGGTTGCCGACCTCGGCCGGTCGACTTCGTTCTACGAGGCCATTGGCGGAACGAAGAACCCGCAATTCTCCGACGACACGGGCAGCTGCATCGTCATTTCGGAGACAATCTTCGTCATGCTGCTCACCCACGACAAATACCGTGTGTTCGAAGCGCGTCCGATCGCCGATGCGCACAAGACCAGCCAGGTCTTGCTGGCGATCTCGGAAGATAGCCGTGACGCAGTGGACAGAGTGCTCGACAAGGCAGCTGTGGCGGGCGGCATGGCCGATCCCAACCCGCCGCAGGATCACAGCTTCATGTACAGCCGCAGCTTCGCGGATCCGGATGGACACACCTGGGAAGTGTTCTGGATGGATTCCGCCGCAACCAATGCTTCGTGAAAATGAGTCCGACGCCCTCACCCTGGATCGGGTGAGGGCGCTCGGCTACCAGTTTCCGGTATTGGGCATCGACACCCATGGCTCCTGTGGCGGCAGCGGGTCGCCTTCCTGCAGCAGTTCGATGGAGATGTTGTCGGGAGACTTGACGAAGGCCATATTGCCGTCGCGCGGCGGACGGTTGATCGTCACGCCCTGATCCATCAGCCTCTGGCAGGTCTGGTAGATATTGGAAACCTTGTAGGCGAGGTGGCCGAAATTGCGTCCCCCGGTATAGGTCTCCGGGTCCCAGTTGAATGTCAGTTCGAGCTCCGGCGCGCGCTTGGCCACGGATGTCTGCTTGTCGTCCGGCGCAGCCAGGAAGATCAGCGTGAAGCGGCCCTTCTCGTTTTCGTGGCGACGGATTTCCTCAAGCCCCAGCTTGTTGCAATAGAAGTCGAGCGAGGCGTCGACGTCGGTCACGCGAACCATCGTGTGCAGATAGCGCATTCTTCTACTCCGTCCTGTCAGAACCTGTTTGAACTGGCGCCAAATTAGGCAAGTGGGCCATCAACCGCAATCGCGACTTTCACCGGGTGTTGCATCTAGGTGATCTCTGGCGAGAATGAAGGTGTCTGCCCATTAAAAAGGGCGGCAGGCCCTTGCGCTGCTCCGATGACGAAATGTTATTCTTGTAAACAGAATCACGAGTGCTTGGTAACAAGGGGTTCGTACCAATGGGGGATAAGACCTCATCCGCCGGACAGAGGTTGGGGGATCGCGATGCGCCAGATCATGACGATGTCGCCGGTGTTGTCGAGATTTCTGGCGTAATCAAGTGGTTCGATGTCGCCAAGGGCTATGGCTTCGTCGCTCCCGATGATGGTACCGGCGATGTTCTGCTTCATGTGACGTGCTTGCGCCGGGACGGTTTCCAGACAGCGCACGAGGGCGCTCGCGTCGTGTGCCTGGCCAGGCGCGGCGAGCGCGGCATGCAGACGTTCCGCGTCATTTCCATGGACAACTCGACGGCCGTGCACCCGGCGGAAATGCCGGAGCAGCGTACGCATGTCAGTGTTACCGCTGAGAGCGGGCTGGAACGTGCGCTGGTGAAATGGTTCAACCGAACCAAAGGCTTCGGCTTCCTGACGCGCGGCGAGGGCACAGAGGATATCTTCGTGCACATGGAAACGCTGCGGCGCTATGGTTTGACAGAGCTTCGCCCTGGCCAGGTGGTGCTGGTGCGTTTCGGACGTGCCGACAAAGGCCTTATGGCTGCCGAAATTCACCCCGATATCGGGACCCTGCCGTCTTCGCACTGAAGCGGTGCATGGGGAAGTCGATATGATTCTCAGTCGCTGGATTGAAGGCTCGACCGCGAAACTTGGCTTCGCGGCGGTTATCGTTTGTGCATTGTCGCACTCTGCAGCCTTGGCTACCGGTCAGGGGCAGACATTGCCGACCGACCCCGTGCCGCTGACGGCGGAGACTGCATCGGGCGAAAGATCGTTCACGATCGAAGTCGCGGACGAGGTCGATGAGCGATCGACCGGCCTGATGTTTCGGCAGACCATGGCGGACGATCACGGGATGCTGTTCGTCTTCGAGCAGACGCAGCCGGTGGGCTTCTGGATGAAGAACACGCCAATGCCGCTCGATCTCGTCTTCATCGGACCGGACGGAGTCGTGCGTGCCATCGGGCAGGGCGAGCCGCAGTCGGAGGCGGTGATATCGCCAAATGCGCCCGTTCGTTTCGTACTGGAGCTCAAGGCTGGAACCGCTGCGAAAGCTGGTATCGTCGAGGGAACCGATCTTCATCATCCGGTGATCGATACGCCGGCCGGGACCGCCAATCCGGGATAGGTCCAGTCCAAGGATCACGTCGGATCGCCAGGGGGCAGAGTGACATCGTTCTTTTCGCATGAAGGCTTCGAGCTTGCCTATGTCGACCGCAGGCCGGAGCAGGGAGCGGGCGAGGCGGTTCTTCTGATCCATGGCTTTGCCTCCAGCCTGCAGGTCAACTGGGTGGTCCCCGGTTGGGCCAAGGTGCTGAACGAGGCGGGATACCGCGTTATCGCCCTCGACAATCGCGGCCACGGGCATTCCTCCAAAAGCTACGAGCCGCAGCACTACACGCCCGAGAAGATGGCGGGCGACGCGGCGGCGCTGCTTAGACATCTGGGCATCGAGCGCGCGCATGTGATGGGCTATTCGATGGGCGCGCGCATTTCCGCGTTTCTGGCGCTTGCCGAGCCGGCTCTGGTCGCAACGCTTGTTTTCGGCGGGCTTGGCATCGGCATGGTGGATGGCGTCGGCGATTGGGACACGATCGCCTCGGCGCTTCTCGCCGACAACCCGGAGACGATCGAGGACGTGCGCGGAAGATCGTTCCGCGCCTTTGCTGACCAGACCAGGAGCGACCGGCTAGCGCTCGCCGCCTGCATCATGACATCGCGTACGCTGTTGAGCGAGGACGAGATTGCGCGCATCACCCAGCCGACGCTGGTTGCCGTCGGCACCAGGGACGATATTGGCGGTTCGCCGGAGGCTCTGGCCGCGCTCATGCCCCATGGCGAAGCGTTCGAGATCGAGGGCAGGGACCATATGCTCGCCGTCGGCGATCGCAGCTTCAAGAAGCGCGTGCTGGAATTTCTCGCCGCGCACCCGATCTGAAGCCGATCGGGGTATTGGCTGCTCGCGGACCTTGAAACTGCGACAATCCAATCCATTTGAGCATGCGGTAAAGAAAATTGAGTTCCGGTGCGCTGGCGTTCAGAGTATATAGCAGCGCGACGGTGAGGAGCCGCGACGGAGGCAGGAAATGAATACGGTCAATCTGGTCAAGCCGAGCGCTGTTCAGCCTGTCGACCCGATCTGGAGTTCCGTGCGCAGTGAGGCGACTGACGCCGTAACGCGCGATCCGCTGCTCTCGGCGTTTATCTATTCCACGATCCTCAATCAAGACTCGCTGGAAGACGCGGTCATCCATCGTATAGCCGAGCGTCTCGACCATGCGGATGTCGGTGCTGACCTCATCCGCCAGACGTTCAAATCGATGGTCATCGACGTGCCGGAATGGAGCAATTCGGTTCGTGCCGACATCCAGGCCTACTACGACCGTGACCCGGCCTGCGACCGGTTCTTCATGCCGATCCTTTACTTCAAAGGCTTTCACGCGATCCAGACGCATCGGCTGGCGAGCTGGCTTTGGAATCACGGGACGCCGTGACTTCGCACTCTACCTGCAGAGCAGGTCGTCCTCAGTATTTCAGACCGACATCCATCCCGCTTCGAAGATGGGCAAGGGCGTATTCATCGATCATGCCACCGGCCTTGTCGTCGGTGAAACGGCGGTCATCGAGGATGATGTCTCGATCCTGCACGGCGTGACGCTTGGCGGCACCGGCAAGGCCGGCGGCGACCGTCATCCAAAGATACGCTATGGCGTGCTTATCGGCGCCGGTGCGAAAATCCTCGGCAATATTGAAGTCGGCCATTGCTCGAAAATCGCGGCCGGTTCGGTCGTTCTTTCGCCTGTGCCGCACAACAAGACGGTTGCCGGCGTTCCAGCTCGTGTCGTGGGAGAGACAGGCTGCGATCGGCCGTCGCGTCAGATGGACCAGTTCCTGCCGTCGCAGGCGATGGATCACGTGGTCAGCTTCGACATTTGAGCTGTGCCCGCTTAACGATCCCCTATGGGGAGGTTGGTCCGCAAGCTGAACAAAACGATGATTGCGAGACGCTCCATCACAATTTGCTCGCCCGGACCGATCCTTCCCAAGGGGAGATGGTAGGGTCTCAATCGCGAGAGGTTCGCCTCGTCACTTCGTCCGACGGATCGCTTTGCCTTTACATGCCAACCATCTCCGTGCCAGAAGCGCCAACCAATCAAAACGACAGGAGAGGCGCCTTGAAGCCGGACGAGATCAAGAAGCTTGAAGCCTTTTTCAAGCGCACCTTCAAAAACACCGAGATGCAGGTGAAGGCGCGCCCGCGCAAGACCGATTCGGCGGAAGTCTATGTCGGCGACGAGTTCCTCGGTCTCGTCTACAAGGACGAGGAAGACGGCGACTATAATTTCTCGATGGCAATTCTCGACATCGATCTGGCGTGATTCCGCCGGGGCGCGGCGGGCCGCCGATCACTGCCCGCATTTCAGCATTTCATAGGCTCTGGGCAAACATCGCATCGAGCTTCTGCGGCTATCAACTCGCGTGGGAATAGGTCAAGGCTGAGTTTCTCGGCGAAGTCGACGTCCCGCTCGCAGGGGCGAGCGATTCCTCTGCGCTTTTGCCGTTCAGGCCCGAGCATGGGATGTATAAGATTTCGGCACGAGCCTGGAAGGGACAAAATTTTTTGCTCGTGAGTCGTCGGGGAACAGCATTCCCATGAAAAACGGCAGGTACAGAATTTCGGATCGTCGCCGAGCCAAAGTCTGATCGCTCTCGGATTTCACCGTTGTTGGTGCTAGCGTGCGCAATTGCAACGCGAACGATCCGGGCTGCCGATGCCTCTCTATTCCATCGATGGAATTTGCCCCGAATTCGAGGATGAAGCGAGCGTCTGGCTTGCGCCCGACGCCACCCTCATTGGCCGCGTCTCGATTGGCAAGGATGTCGGGATCTGGTTCGGCGCGTCCATCCGCGGGGATAATGAACCCATTGTCATAGGCGCGCGGTCCAACGTGCAGGAGCATGTCGTCATGCACACTGATCCTGGGTTTCCGCTTACGGTCGGCGATGGATGCACGATTGGCCACCGCGCGATTTTGCATGGCTGCTCGATCGGCGGCAACAGCTTGATCGGAATGGGCGCCATTGTGCTCAATGGCGCAAGGATCGGGAAGAACTGTCTCGTCGGGGCTGGCGCGCTGGTGACGGAAGGCAAGGTCTTTGAGGACAACTCGCTGATCGTCGGAGGGCCTGCCAGGGCGATACGGTTGCTGGATTCGAAGGCGGTAGAGCGGCTGGAGCTTTCCGCGTCTCACTATGTCGACAATGCCCGGAGATTTAAGGCGGGACTGCAGCTTCTTTCATGAGGCGCGGCGCAGATTGCGGGTAGTGTCGCGCTTACCGGTTGTCCAAGAATGCGAAGCCGGCCCGGGGCGGAGGCCGGCTTCTGAAACTCGGTCGTTGGGGCGGGGAGGCTGGGGACTCGCCCGGGCTTTCCCCGAGAAACTCTACCGAACGCTGGCAACTGCTTCCGCGTGGCCGTCATTGACCTTGACCCAAACGCCGGAATTCGTTTCCGACTGGCGCTTCAGGAAGGTGTATCCCGTCTGCTTCCACGCCAGGACGCGCGTCTCCAGGTTGTCGAGAACGAAATCGCCCGTGCCGGTGCGGACGGTAAGCACCGCATGACCGTCGCCATTCCGCTGGCGGACCACGGTCATCAACAGATTGCCTGCCGGCACACCGATTGCGATCAACCGGCGGCGCTTCTCCAATGCGTAGTCTTCACAATCTCCCTCGCCATCGGGGAAGGACCAAACCTCCTCGCGGCCCCACATCTCCAAATCGGTGCGTGGTTCAACAATGGCGTTCACGGTGTCGTTCACCTTGACCAGCGCGGCCCACAGGCCGCGCGACAGTTCGACGGGGGGACGCTTGGGCGATTTCTGCTGGCATTCCTTAGGCACCTGCTTGCAGAACTCGTAATGGCCGACCGGTTGCGTGGCGCGCGCGCCCGTCACCATGAAGGAACCGGTTGCGTTTACGACCGTCGTCAGGCCCAATAATCCGGCCAGCGCCAGGAACAGCAACCGTCCGTTATGAATGCAAAGCATAGTCACGTCTCCCCTAGTGCTGGAGACAATGCCAGATGTGGATTTATTTGAAGCGAAACGGCGAAGATTAAATCAAGCCAAATACAGCATATCTTGTCTTAAACTGAGAATAAAAATTGCCTCAAATTTGAATTAATCCCGTTGTCGAACCCCTGTGGTCGCGTGCTTGTCGGGAGGTGCTGGGCATTCATGAGGGGGCTATCGCGGTAAGAGTTCGGCCCTGAAACCCCAGAAGTTTATTCGGCTGATGCCGGCGGGCGTAAGCACGGCGCGCCAAACAGCGGTTGCGACACGACTGCCGCCCTTCCGGCTAGATTTTCAGAAGGCATGGGGCTTGACCGGCCGTTCGGGTAAGATCCTGAGCAGGCTTTTCTTTTCGTCGTGGAGGCGCGAACCACGATGCGTCGGCCAGTGTCGAGGGCAGGATTTCCTCTTGCCAATCTCGGTGCGACTTGCACTTACACTGCGCCGATGAGCGAACCATCATTCGAAAGCGATTTGCAACCGGAAGAGCCCCGGCGGGAGCCGCTCCTTAACATTCCGCCGGTCGTCGTCGCGCTGTGCGTGATCTGTATCGCGATCCATTTGATTCGTGTCTATCTGCTGGATGTCAACCAGGACGTCGAACTGCTCCTGCGCTCCGCGTTCATTCCCGGCCGCTATTTTTATCAACTCGACGTCTATGCGTTCACGACACCATTTACCTACGCGTTCCTGCATGGCAGCGCCGCGCACCTTATCGTCAATCTCATCTGGCTCGCGGCATTCGGATCGCCTCTGGCAAACCGGCTCGGCGTCGGCCGGTTCGCGCTGTTCTGGGCGGTTACCGGGCTGGCGGCAGTCGCGCTGCATTTCGCCATCCATCCGCACAGCGAGGCGCCTTTGATCGGTGCGTCGGGCGCCATATCCGGGATGATGGGTGCGGCCGCGCGATTTGCGTTTCGCGTCGATCGCAGCGGTCACAGGGTGTCGTTTTCAGGTCCGGTTCTGCCGATCCTGCATGTCCTAAAAATGCGAATGGTAGCGACATTCCTTCTGGTCTGGATGATCTCCAATTTCGTTACAGGTATCTACGGAATGGGCGTCGGGTCTGGCATGACGATCGCGTGGGAAGCGCATGTCGGTGGCTTCGTCGTCGGCTTCTTCGGCATATCTCTCTTCGTGCCGAGAGTTCCGACGCCTTGACGGCAATGGTAGTGATCCCGCACTCGATTTCAAACACTTGCAATGGCTCTTCGCGAGATGCACGATGAATGTGGAGTGTGCGCAAGGGCATCACGCGCCGGCACATCCAAGGACTGTGGGAGGTCGCCATGACGGTCAAGGCAATTCTTGAGCTGAAGGGTCACGACGTGTTTACGCTCGGGCCGAATGAGATGCTATCCACTGCGGTCAAGATGCTGAGTGAGCGGCGCATCGGCGCGCTCGTCGTTACCAATGGCGATCGCAAGATCGTCGGCATTCTATCGGAGCGCGATATCGTGCGCGTCATCGGAAGAGACGGTGCCGCTGCCCTGAGCAAAACTGTCCGGGAGGTGATGACGCCCAAAGTCAACATCTGCAACGAGAACCATACTGTTAACGAAGTCATGGAAATCATGACGCGCGGCAGGTTCCGGCATCTTCCCGTAGAAAAGAATGGCCAACTCGACGGAATCGTCTCGATTGGAGACGTAGTCAAGCGGCGCATCGAGGATGTCGAGCGCGAGGCAGCGCAGATCCGCGACTATATCGCACACGCTTGAGGCGGTCGCGGTCGCGGTGATGCCGCGAGCGCTGGCACCCGTGGCGGGACGATGCGCTGGCGCCTCCCGTGGAGTGCGGTCCAATGCGCATGCCGTAAATGGCGAAGGCGCCGGTGCATTCGCATGCCGCAAATGGCGGAAACACCGTTCAGTTTGATTACCGCCAGCCCATGACAGGCGGGGTTGGCTGCAACGCGCCGCCGAGGTGAACTGCATGGGCATCCAAAGTGAAAAAAAGGGCGATGGGGCCGAAGCCGCATCGCCCTGGGGCCCGACTATTACGAACCGGGGGATTCATCAAAGTCGGGTTTGAAACTCAAGTAATTCGCGACAGCAGCTGCCGCCTGCGAAGTATATAGGCAAGCAATTCCTTCAATTTATTGAGCGTTTTCTGCGGGGCAGGCTAGCGGCTCGTCTTGTTATTCGCTAAAGTAAATGACGCGCACCACTCCTCATGCCCAATCACCACAATGTGGGATTGAAATTCTTCAGTGAGATTCCACATGTCAAACGTCTAGTTTTTTCTGTACAGTTGTCAAGAGCTAAGTTTGCAATTGTTTTGCGTAAAGTTTGGGCAGACTGTAAATCGATGGCTCGTACTAAGGGACGGATTGCATCAAGCAGTCATGCGCGCCAGTATCGCGCAAGATGAGACGGCAGTCTCGGAAGAGGCAAAGCAACGTCGAGTGTTTCTGGGAGAAAAACATCTTGGATATGCATCATTTCGCCGATGTGACTGCGCGAACGATAAAGACATCCCGACGGCTTAGACAGCGTCCTTTCGACAAGGTTGAAGCGCGGCGCATCGAACTTGCTGAAGCTGTTCTCATGACATTGGGAGAGCTTGGTTATGCGCGGACAAGCCTGCGGGAGATTGCGCAGAAATCAGGGTTCACACATGGCGTGTTCCATTACTATTTCCGCGACAAGGTCGATCTGATCTGCTGCAGCGTCAGGCACTACAAGTCAAAATGCATAACCCGGTACGACGAGGTTACGGCCTCCGCAAGAACGCGAGCTGAGCTGATGGAGGGCTTCCTTTCGAAACTGGGGGAGACAGTCAGAGAGGATGCGGCCATGCATCGGCTTTGGTACGATCTGCGCTCGCAAGCTTTGTTCGAGCCTTCGTTCCGCAGCGATGTACTCGAAATCGACAAGAACCTGGAGACCATGGTTTGGCGGATAACCTCCCGCTACGCTGAACTCGGCGGCACCAGACCGGTAGTTTCGCCGGAAGCGCTTTATGCCGTGTTCGACGGACTGTTCCAGAAATACCTGTTGAGGCATCTCTCGGAAGACCGCAAGGCCATCCCCGACTTGCTCGCAAGTATCAGGCAGTTGCTGCCGACCATCACGTGACCAAGAAAGGGAGCCGGAGACCGTGGCAGGTCCCCGGATCTGTCTATGTCCACTAGCGGTTATCGAGTTCGGAACGCACGAGCGAAAGCCCGCGCCGAGTGATACGGTACGGACCGCCCTCGGATGAGGCTACCGCCTTTCTGCGTTTCAGCTTGCGAAACAGCGCCAGATCGAGACCTGGATACCGCCAGCCATCGCGCGTCAGGCAATAGGCCTCCGCGATCCGCCTTCTTTCGTTCTTTTCGATCTTGATGCACCCGCCTTGCGCGAGCAGATGCAGAATGCGCTGTTCATTGCGCGAAATGTCCATTGAGATTGGTCCCGGAAAACCTGGCCGAATGGCCAACCAAAAAAGCCGCCGCCGCGAACGATCGCGGCACGGGGGTTTAGGTTTTCATGCCCTGCCTTGCCATAAAGGCAGGGCTTCAGCGGGTCTGAGCGGTCTTAGACATCCACACTCCATCGGGAGGGCCGGCACATACACCGAAATTCGCCGTCACGCCAGTATGCGGGACGCTTGCCTCGCTGTGCTGGTTGCGGTAGCCGAAATCAGGACGCGCTTCTCGATTTCCGGATACATCAAACTCATGACCATCATCGACACCCGCACTCCAGATCCGAAACGCTATATCCCCGGCGCATCCGGCGACTGGGAGGTGATCATCGGCCTGGAAGTCCATGCGCAGGTGACATCCGAGGCAAAGCTTTTTTCGGGAGCATCGACCTCGTTCGGCGCGGCGCCCAACGACAATGTCAGCCTCGTCGACGCGGCGATGCCCGGCATGCTGCCGGTGATCAATGAGGAATGCGTGCGCCAGGCAATTCGCACCGGCCTCGGCCTGAAGGCGCAGATAAATTTCAAGTCCGTCTTTGACCGGAAGAATTATTTCTATCCCGATCTGCCGCAGGGCTACCAGATTTCGCAGTTCAAGCAGCCGATCGTCGGCGAGGGCACGGTAACAGTGTCCGTCGGCCCGGATTCGAAGGGACAGTTCGAGGAGATCGAAGTCGGCGTCGAACGGCTGCATCTGGAGCAGGACGCGGGCAAGTCGATGCACGACCAGCATCCGACGATGTCCTATGTCGACCTGAATCGTTCGGGCGTGGCGCTGATGGAGATCGTGTCGAAGCCCGACATGCGTTCATCCGACGAGGCCAAGGCCTACATGACCAAGCTGCGCACCATCGTCCGCTACCTGGGCACCTGTGACGGCAACATGGACGAAGGTTCGATGCGCGCCGACGTCAATGTTTCCGTGCGACGGCCGGGCGAGGCGTTCGGAACGCGCTGTGAGATCAAGAATGTCAATTCAATCCGCTTCATGGGTCAAGCGATCGAATACGAAGCAAGGCGGCAGATTGCGATCCTGGAAGACGGTGGGGAGATCGACCAGGAAACGCGCCTGTTCGACCCCAACAAGGGTGAGACCCGGTCGATGCGCTCCAAGGAAGAAGCGCATGACTACCGCTATTTCCCCGACCCCGACCTGCTGCCGCTTGAGTTCGACCAGGCCTATGTCGATGCGCTCGCCGCGCACCTGCCGGAACTGCCGGATGACAAGCGTCTGCGTCTGATCTCCGGCCTCGGGCTGTCGCCATATGATGCATCGATCCTGGTGTCGGAAAAGGCAATTGCCGACTATTTCGAGAAGGTGGCTGCCGGCCGCGATGGCAAGACGGCCGCGAACTGGGTCATCAACGATCTTCTCGGTGCCTTGAACAAGGCCGGGAAAGCCATTGAAGAATCTCCCATTTCGCCCGATCAGCTGGGCGGGATAGTCGATCTTATCAAGGAGGGAACAATCTCCGGCAAGATCGCCAAAGACCTTTTCGAGATCATCTGGAGCGAGGGTGGCGATCCCAAGGCGCTGGTTGAAAGTCGCGGCATGAAACAGGTGACCGACACCGGCGCAATCGAAAAGGCCGTGGACGAGGTCATCGCCGCCAATCCAGACAAAGTGGCGCAGGCGAGAGCCAAGCCGACGCTGGCGGGCTGGTTCGTCGGTCAGGTGATGAAGGCGACCGGTGGCAAGGCCAATCCGCAGGCGGTCAACGACCTGGTAAAGGCCAAGCTCGGGATCGAATGATGTTCGTCCGCACTGCCAGCGAGCGCGACCTCCCGGCGGTGCGCGCGCTGCTGGTCGAGACATGGCACGTCACCTACGATTCGATCTATGGCGTCGATCGGGTCACGGACATCACCGACGACTGGCATTCGATCGCCTCCCTCAAGGCGCGCCTGGTCAGGCCGAACTCCGAGTTTCTGGTCGCCGACGACGGCATTCGGATCGGCGGCATGGCTTACGCCGCCGCCTCGACGGATCCATCGATCGTGATCCTGAACCAGCTCTATGTCAGCCCGGGCCTGCAGCGGTCGGGGCTGGGACGCATGTTGTTGCGCGAGATCGAGGACAGTTTCCCCGAAGCGCGGATCATCCGGCTGGAGGTTGAGCCGGCGAATGCGGCTGCCGTCGCCTTCTACGCGCAGAACGGCTTTGCGGAGGTCGGCAGCGTCGCGAACTGCGGAGGCGCGGCCTCAGGCATTCCTGCACTCACTCTCGAAAAGCAGTTGGCCTGACCCTGGAACCTTCTCCACCGGTTTCGGAAAAACATGTTGAAACAAATATTTAGTCGCCGGGCGAATCTGAAAAGTTCGCAAGACGTGTCAGCGGCCCTTCACCTTCAACAGGCGCGTGTACTTCTTCAGGGATAGCAGGCCTACATAAATGGCGGCTCCGGCAATGAACGTCACAAGCCAGGCCGTATCGACCCCCGGTTTGTATTCGACCAGCAGGTCGCGGGCTGCCTCCATCGAGAACAGAACCACGATGATGGCAAACAGCCCGGAATATTCCCGCCGCAGGATATTTCGCAGCGAGAAGGTTAGCTCCGAAGCTTTCCATCCGCTCAGTTTCGGAAAGAAGGCCGGCACCTCGCTTGCCCATGCAAGATAGGTGCCGCCGAACTTCTCGGCGAGAAACCGTTCCTCTGTCGCAATGATGCGCTCCAGATAGATGATCAGGAAAAGAAGCATGAGCATCGAGAAGTAGACATCCTGCGTGAACAGCGCGATTGCCATGTAGATGATGGCGTTGCCGAGATAGAGCGGGTTGCGTGTCAGCGAATACATGCCCGTCGTGTTCAGCGTATCGGCGATCTGGCTCCGCGTGTTTCGACCCGATGTGCCGGTTGGAACGAAAGCCACAGTGAACGCACGCAAACCGAGGCCAAGAAAAGCCAAGGCGATGCAGGCCGATTCATAGAGGCTATCAGCCGTCTGGCCAAAGCTGGCTTCAATCACCTCCGGTTTATTGATTGCCAACAGGCCAAGCGGGAAGAAGCCGAGCAAAACGTAGCTTCGCCAGCGGAAGAACCAGCTTCCCTGGCGCACAATGGAATCGATGATCATGAATGGTCTCTTGTGGGCAGCGGCGAACACTCGTTTGAGTTCTGGTCGAATTTGCGGCGGATTGGCCGATGTTTGCTGGCCCAGCGATTGAAGCCCTTGCCATCGCGAATGCCTGACGCCATAAGCGGGATGCCGGAAATGAGCTGGCGATAAGGTACTTCGATGAAGAATTTCTTCCTTCAGTTCTTTACCTGGTGGAACGGTCAGACGCTTGGCACCCGCTTCCATACCTGGCGATACGGGAGACGTGTCGGCGCGGATGAGGAAGGCAACGTCTACTACGAGGGCGGTACCGATTCGGAAGGCCGCACGCGGCGTTGGGTGGTTTACAACGGCATCGCAGAAGCCTCGCGTATTCCGCCGGGCTGGCACGGCTGGATGCATCATCGTGTCGATGTTGCGCCCTCCCAGGAAAGCTACGTGCCACGTGCTTGGCAGAAGCCTCACGAGGCAAATCTAACCGGCAGCGCCGCCGCATACCGTCCCCCGGGTTCGCTGGCCCATGGCTCGCACCGTCCACAGGTTACAGGCGATTATGACGCCTGGACGCCGGGCGGCTAAGCATCGGACTTTTCTCGCCACAATCCGGCACTAACGCGTTGATGACCTCTCGCGGCGATGCCTGTCGGGCCACTAGGCGACCCCATTCCGGAATGATCCGCATGATGCTTAATCTGAAAATGCGCGACACGATGATCGCGGCAAGCGTAGCCACCGCGCTGACGGTCGCACTCGCACCAGCCCATGCCGAGCGCATCAGCAATGCAGTTGCCGAGTTCACAGGGGTCGACAAGATTACCGGCCGGACCATCACTTTTGACGTCTATATCAATGAGACTGTGCAGTTCGGTGCGCTGCAGGTTACGCCGCGCGTCTGCTACTCGCGGCCGAAGGAGGAAGACCCGAAGACGGACTCTTTCGTTGAAGTTGATGAGATCACGCTCGACCGCAAGATACGGCGCATCTTCACCGGCTGGATGTTCGCAGAAAGCCCTGGCCTGAATGCGGTAGAGCACGCGGTCTATGACGTGTGGCTGAAAAGCTGCAAAACGAAGTCGGATGTCCCAGCCCCGCAACCCCCCAAGACGAACTGAGGCCGAGTGCCTTAAGGAGAGAATGTCGCGTTCGATTCCAGCGCTTCGGCCAGCATCAGTTCATATTTTCGCCGTGGCACATCGATCGCGCCAAACCGCTTAAGGTGTTCGGTGGTGAACTGCGTGTCGAGAAGCATGAATTCACGCTCGCGAAGCCGCTCCACCAGATGGACGAGGCAGACTTTCGAGGCGTCGGTTTCGCGGGAAAACATGCTCTCTCCGAAGAAGGCGCGCCCAAGCGTCACTCCGTAGAGGCCGCCAACAAGATCGCCGTCGCGCCAGGCTTCGACCGAGTGCGCATGGCCAACCCTGAACAGTTCCAGATAAGCTTCGCGGATTGGCGCGTTGATCCAGGTAGAGCGGCGGTTTTCACGGGTCTCGGCGCATGCATCAATGACCCCGCAGAAGTTGCTGTCGATGCGAATATCGAAAAGGCCCTGCCTGGCGACCTTGCGGAGGCTTCTTGGGACGTGGAAGTCATTGAGCGGAATAATGCCGCGCGCCTCCGGCCGAACCCAGAAAACCTCGGGGTCATCTGCAGTCTCGGCCATCGGAAACACACCCGAAGCATAGGCTTTGAGGAGCAGATCGGTCGGTATCTTTTGGCCGGGAGCGAGAGGACGTGCCATTACCGCCTTGTTGACCCTGAGCACTGGAGCGGTTCAGTTTTACAGTATTGATGATCGCGCTCTCAATCCATGCTTATCGCGCTTCATAACCAGAAAGCTGCAACCTCATTTTTCGAGGTCGGCTTTAGGTCACAACCTAGGCGCCTTGCGCCAGGTATTTTTCCAGCCAGTGAATATCGTAATCGCCGTTGGCGATGTCGCTGTTGCCGACGAGGTCTCGGAAAAGCGGCAGTGTCGTCTTGATGCCGTCGACCACGAATTCGTCCAGCGCGCGGCGCAGGCGCATCATGCACTCGACGCGGTTGCGGCCGTGCACGATCAGCTTGCCGATCAGGCTGTCATAGTAGGGCGGGATCTTGTAGCCGGAATAGACACCGGAATCGACACGGATGCCAAGGCCGCCCGGCGTATGGAAATGCGTGATCGTGCCCGGCGAGGGCACGAAGGTGCGCGGATCTTCGGCATTGATACGGCACTCGATTGCGTGGCCCTGGAACTTCACCTCCGCCTGGGTGACAGACAGCCCGCCGCCCGAGGCGACGCGGATCTGCTCATGCACGAGGTCCATGCCGGTGATCGCCTCGGTTACCGGATGCTCGACCTGAAGGCGGGTGTTCATTTCGATGAAATAGAACTCACCGTTCTCATATAGGAATTCGATGGTGCCGGCGCCGGAGTAACCCAGGTCGGCGACCGCTTTCGCACATATGTTGCCGATGCGCGTGCGCTCCTCGGCATTGAGCGCGGGAGAATTGGCTTCCTCCCACACCTTCTGATGTCGGCGCTGCAACGAGCAGTCGCGCTCACCCAGATGAATGCCCTTGCCCGCGCCATCGCCAAATACCTGGAGCTCGATGTGACGCGGTTTCTCAAGATATTTCTCGATATAGACGGCATCGTCGCCAAAGGCTGCGCCAGCTTCGGATCTGGCGGTTTGCAGCGCCTCGATCAGGTCGTCCTCGGTGCGCGCGACCTTCATGCCCCGCCCGCCGCCGCCGGCGGACGCCTTGATGATAACCGGGTAGCCGATGGCGGCGGCGATCTTCTTTGCCTCGCTCTCGTCGGAGACCGCGCCATCCGAGCCCGGGCACGACGGGAATGCCCAGCCGCTTGGCGGTGCGTTTCGCCTCGATCTTGTCGCCCATGATGCGAATATGGTCGCCCGACGGACCGATGAAGGTGATGTTGTGCGCAGCCAGGATGTCGGCGAAGCGAGCATTCTCCGACAGGAAGCCGTAGCCGGGATGCACGGCATCCGCGCCGGTTATCTCGCAGGCGGCGACGATCTGGTGGATGTTGAGGTAGCTGTCCCGTGAAGCCGGCGGGCCGATGCACACACTTTCGTCGGCAAGGCGCACATGCATTGCCTCGGCGTCGGCTGTCGAGTGGACGACGACGGTCTTGATGCCGAGCTCCTTGGCCGCGCGTAGCACCCGGAGCGCGATTTCGCCGCGATTGGCGATGAGAATTTTCTGGAACATCGGCTCTGCGACCTACTCGATCACCACCAGCGGCATTCCGTATTCCACCGGCTGGGAATCCTCGATGAGGATGGCCGTAACGGTTCCGGCGCGCGGCGAAGGGATCTGGTTCATCGTCTTCATGGCTTCGATGATCAGCAACGTCTGCCCTTCACGCACCGACTGGCCAACCTCGACGAAAGCCTTGGCATCCGGGCGAGGGCGACAAATATGCGGTGCCGACCATCGGTGAGGTGACGGCGTTCTTGGACGGATCAACGGGCGCGGCAACCGGCGCGGCTGCCACCCCAGGAGCGGCGAGCGCAGGCATCATCGGCGCCGGCATCGCCTGCGCATAGGCGTGAACGGGAGCCGCATGGCGCGCGACGCGCACTTTGAGCTCGCCGAGCTCGACCTCGAGTTCCGTTAGGTTGGTGTCGTTCAGGATCCCGGCGAGATCGCGGATAAACTGCTGATCAACATCCGTTTTCTTAGTCGACATAACTAGTCCTTTTCCTTGTCGTTCGCACTCTCGAGGCGGGCGGAAAGCGCGTGAAGGGCGAGCGTATAACTGAGTGGGCCGAAGCCGCAAAGCATTCCAACCGCGACCGGCGCAATCATCGATTGGTGGCGAAATGCTTCACGGGCATGAATATTTGAAAGATGCACTTCAATAACCGGAAGCGGCGCAACCGCCCGGATCGCATCGTGCAAGGCAATCGAAGTGTGCGTGTATGCACCCGCGTTGAGGGCGACGCCGACGGCCTTGTCACCCGCCTCGTGCAGCCAGTCGACCAGGACGCCCTCATGGTTCGATTGGCGGAAGTCGACCGCCAGACCGAGCTGTTTGCCTGTCTGATGGCAATCGGCTTCGATGTCGGCGAGGGTCTTTCCGCCATAGATCCCCGGCTCGCGCTTACCCAGCGCGTTCAGATTGGGACCATTCAGGACGAACACCGTCTTCAACCAAACTACCTCATGCCTCGCAAACCCGATCCGGTCGCGCGGCGCCCTCTATAGACGGCATAGCCTGCCTCGGGAAGAGCGCAAGCGGCATATCAGGCTTTCCACAGTAGCATGGGGTCAGTTCGGGCCGCTGACGGCCGAATCGAGCCTTTTTTTACACGGGCTGGCGGGTCAACAAGCGTCCTGCGCGCAGGCGGCGGCCGCGGCTGCGATCTTCTCGGAGAGCGCTTCTGCGCCCAGGGCGCCGAACACCACTTCGTCACCGACAACGTATGAGGGCGTACCCGTGATCTGCAGCTTGTTTGCGAGTTCGTAGGTCTTGCCGAAAATGTCGGCGATTGCCGGGTTCTTCATTTCCTCACGCAGCTTGGCCTCATCGGCGCCAAGCGAGACCGCAATCTTGATCGCTGCCTCTTCAGTCGCGCGGCCCTTCGATTCGATGAGCTGATTGTGGAATTCCTCGAACCTGGCGGGCAGCAGGTGCTGGAATGCCTGCGAAACCACGTGTGCCTTCTGCGAATCCGGTCCGAGGATCGGGAATTCCTTGAGCACGAAGCGCAGGTCCGGATTGGCCTTGGTCAGCGCCAGCATGTCGGCTTGCGCCCGTCTGCAATACCCGCAGTTGTAGTCATAGAACTCGACAATCGTTACGTTTCCCTTCGGGTT
The DNA here is from genome assembly GCA_963829135.1 of uncultured Alphaproteobacteria bacterium. Taxonomy (GTDB): domain Bacteria; phylum Pseudomonadota; class Alphaproteobacteria; order Rhizobiales; family Rhizobiaceae; genus Kumtagia. Next base: position 400,547 of record CAWHHO010000006.1, read on the forward strand.
GCCAATCACGCCGTCCGCGGCCGCCGAAAAGATTTCACTCTTGTTGTCCTGGATAACCTGAAGGTTGGCGACGCGCTGCTGCTCCTGCTGCTTGACCTCAAGCGCCGCCTGCGCTTCCGAAATGACTTCGGGGTTTGCCATCAGATAGTCGCGGACGATCTTCTCGATCTGGGGCCGATCGAGATCGGCAGGCGCCGCAGCGACTTGGGGAGCTGCAGCCCCTGACGTCCGCGACTTGCGGTTTACCCGCCATGTAACCGATTGCGAGCATAGCGGCTGCGGCGACTAGGGCCGTTCCACCGAGGAGGTATGCTTTCTTCATGGTCTTACCTTTGTTTGCCGCTGCTGTTTGCTCAACGAGCGGCTAACCGCTTTTCTTCTTCGGCGCTTTGAAATTAACGATGTCCTGCGCGCGAACCCAGCCCGGCGTACCCACCTTCATCTTGGCTTGAGCGCGCATAGCGAAAATCTTGGCATCCTTGTAGTTGCCAGAATAAAAATTTCCCTCGGCAGTAGCCAGGTCGGCCTCGGGGATCTCGCCGAGCTGGCCATATGCTTGGGCGAGGTAGCGATAGCCCATGGAGTTTTCGCGATCGCGTTCGAGGCCGTCATTGATTTCGTTGACTGCCCTTTTCAGCGACGCCGGGTCGCCCGTTGCAATCAGCGCCTGGCCGAGCGCGATACGAAGTATCCCGGACCTCGCTGGGTCGAGTTTGACGGCCTTTCCATACGCCTCGATCGCCTGTTTGGGCTTATTGGCCTTCATCAGGACGTCTCCACGCAACTCCTGAAAGTAAGGGTTGTTGGGCTGTGCCTTCACCAGCGCATCGGACTTTTTCACTGCATCGGAAAGGTTGCCGGTGAGGTAGATGGCCATCGCCATTCCATACTTTGCGGGCAGGCTGTCCGGCGCCGTGCGGAAGAGCCGCGATATCGCGCTCTGGCCCTGCGTGTAGGCGGCGATCTTGGCGCGCATCATGTCATGCCGCAGTTGCAGCGCCTCGGGGTCCTTCTTGTCGAAATAGGGACTGTTCTTGGCCAATTCCTCGAGGTTGGCGATGCGGTCGCGCGGTGCCGGGTGGCTGATGCGATACGGATCAAGCTTGGTGCCGGATAGCGCCAGGGCGTCCTGGAACCGCTCGAAGGTTTCAAGCATGCCCTTGGCCGACTGGCCGGTCGCCTCGAGATATTTCACAGCCGAGCGGTCGGCCGTCGTTTCCTCGCTTCGCTGATAGCCGAGAATGCCACGCGGTCGCGAACTCGCCGCCGCCCGCCATGATGCCGCCGCCGGCCTGCGCAAGGCCCTTCTGGTCGGTCGCTGCACCCGCAGCGATGGCACCGACGCCGAGCAGGGTCGCGACGACCATCATGGTCTGCGCACGCGCCAGTCTGCTCGCGCAGGCGGTTCTGATGGCCGCCAGCCAGGTGGCCCGCCTCGTGGGCGATAACGCCGATGATCTGGTTCGGCGTCTCCGATTGCAGCAGCGCGCCGGTGTTGATGAAGATGCGCCGCCCCGCGACGAAGGCGTTGAAGCTCGGGTCATTGATCAAGACGATTTCAACGCCGGATTTGGACAGACCGGCGGCCTTGAGGATGGGCCGGGCGTAGTCGCGTACCAGCGCCTCGATCTCAGCGTCGCGAATGACTGCGACGTTCTGCGCATGGGAAGGCAGACAGGCCGCAAGCGCCATCAAGGCGCCGATCATGCCGATCGCGACCTTGCGGGCAAGGATGACGAAGGCGTTGAGCTTGAATATCTTCATGTCGGTATCAGTCGTATCCGCGCGCCGCACTGGTGGAAAGGCGGCTGAACGCATTTCATGAACTTGTGATCCCCATATCAATCAGGCATTTGTGCGGCGTTGAGTGAACCTGCGCAAAGGAACAACAATGGTGTCGATATCCCGGCGCGGCAATGTCGAGCCGTTCCACGCCATGGATATTCTGGCTGAGGCCAACCGGCTGCGCGCTGAGGGCGCGCCGGTTATCTCGATGGCGGTCGGGCAGCCGTCCGACCCTGCGCCGGCCGCGGTGCTTGAGGCCGCGTCGCGGGCGCTGAAGATCGGCAGGATCGGCTATACCGACGCGCTCGGTACGCCAGCGCTGCGTCAGGCGATCGCACATCACTATGGCGATCACTACGGTATTGACGTAGCGGTTGAGCGAATTGCCGTAACCACCGGCTCTTCAGCCGCTTTCAATCTGGCGTTTCTAGCCATGTTCGATGCCGGCGATTCGGTAGCGATCGCGTCTCCCGGTTATCCCGCCTACCGCAACATCATGGGGGCGCTTGGGCTCGACGTCGTCGAGATCGAGATCGAGGATAAGCCGTTTCTTTCTGCTGCACAGCTCGCGGCGACCCATGCGAAGAAGCCGCTGCGTGGGCTGCTGTTCGCCAGCCCCGCCAATCCGACCGGCGCCGAAGTGCCCAGGGACGACTTGGTGGAACTGCTCGAAACGGCGAGGCAGCTGGGGATCTCGGTGATTTCCGACGAGATCTATCACCGTCTAAATTATGTCGGGCCTGACATCACGGCACTATCGTTCGATAGCGATGTGACGGTCATAAACTCATTCTCCAAATACTACTGCATGACGGGCTGGCGAATCGGCTGGATGGTGCTGCCTGAAAAACTCGTCCGTCCAATCGAGCGCATCCAGCAAAGCCTCTATATCTCGCCACCCGAGTTGTCGCAGATCGCTGCTTGCGAGGCGTTCGGGGCGACCGGCGAACTGGAAGTGGTCAAGGCCCGCTATGCGCATAACCGGGACCTGTTGCAGCGGCGGTTGCCGGAGCTCGGCTTTGCGCTGGCCGCGCCCATGGACGGCGCGTTCTACGCCTTTTGCGACGTCTCGAAGTTGACCAATGACAGCATGAGCTTTGCCCGGCGCATGCTCGGCGAGGCGCATGTCGCGGCAACGCCTGGGCGCGATTTCGACACACAACAAGGCAGCCGATTTATGCGGTTTTCCTATGCCGGCAGCTATGACGACATGGAGCAGGCGCTCGGCCGAATCGAACGCTGGCTGAAATAAGGCGCGCTATGGCCGACATCGAGGAAATGCTGCAACGAACTCGCCGCGGAAATGGCGCTGCGCACCGATCGCGGCGAGGTGGCGAGCTATATTCCGCAGCTCAGAAAGGTGAGCCCGCGCAAGTTCGGGATCGCGCTTGCCATGACTGATGGGCGGATCATCGAGGCGGGTGACGCCGAGGAGCCGTTCTCCATCCAGAGCGTGTCAAAAGTGTTCACGCTGACATTGGCGCTCGGAAAGGTCGGCGACAGTTTGTGGAAGCGGGTAGGGCGTGAGCCTTCCGGCAATCCGTTCAATTCGATCGTCCAGTTGGAGCAAGAGCGCGGCATTCCGCGTAACCCTTTCATCAACGCCGGCGCGATCATCGTTTCCGACGTTCTGCTCGCAGGTCATCAGCCGCGCGAGGCGATCGGCGAAATCCTGCGGTTCATTCAGTTTCTCGCCGACGACGAGACGATCTTCATCGATAGCAACGTTGCCGGGTCCGAACGCGCAACCGGTTTCCGCAATTTCGCGCTCGCCAACTACATGCGTTCATTCGGCAATCTAGACCACGCGGCCGAGTTGGCTTTGGGCGTGTACTTTCATCAGTGCGCCATCGCGATGAGTTGCAGGCAGCTGGCGCTTGCGGGGCGTTTTCTCTCCTGTGACGGGCGCAACCCGGCAACCGGCCACTCAGTTGTTTCACCGGATCGCGCCCGGCGCATCAACGCGCTGATGCTGACCTGCGGGCACTATGACGGATCGGGCGATTTCGCATTTCGTGTCGGCATTCCCGGCAAGAGCGGCGTTGGCGGCGGAATTTTGGGCATTGTGCCAGGCGTGGCATCCGTCGCCGTCTGGTCGCCCGGACTCAATTCCAACGGCAATTCCAAGCTTGGCTCGATTGCCTTGGAGAAGCTGGCGCGCGCGATGAACTGGTCGATCTTCTCGCCCTGAACAGACGCGCCGGCTGTTCTATCGCGGGGCACTTCCAAGCCCATCAGAAAAAATCGCGCGGCCGATGCCGCGCGATTTTCATATGCAGGCGTTACTGCGATGGTTCGGCTCAGAAGAAGCCCTTGCGCTGCCACCAGCCCGCCTTCTTCGGTTTGTCCGGTTCGGCAGTGACAGGTTGATCTTTGCGCACGGCTTCCAGCGCCGGCTTAGCCGGTTCGGGCTTGGCTTCCGCGACAGGATCGGCCGCGGAGGTCATTGCTTCGGCTTCGACTGTTTCCGTCGCTGCTGCTTTCCTGCGTGGCGCGCGCTTTGCCGGCTTCTTGACCTCAGGGGCTGCATCCGGGGCCGGCGTATCGTCATTCGCTGCTTTTTTCGTGGAAGCGCGGCGCTTGCGCGGCGCCTTTGCAGGGGGCTCCTCAGCGATCTCGGCCGGCTCCGGAGTGGCTACCACCTCGACCGTCTCGGCAATCGCCAAGGTTTCCGCCGCATCTTCGACGCTGCCGTCTTCGTCTCCAGCGACGCCCTCATCGCCCTTGTTGCGGCGACCGCCGCGCTTGCCACGACGACGCTTCTTGCGGTCGGCATCGTCCTTCTGTGCGTTCGCGTCGGCGGCGACTTCCGAGGCGACCGCATCGGACTCTGTTGCGGCCTCCTCGGCGTCATCGTCGTCCTCGCCGCGAGCGATGACTGCGTCGCCCTCGGCTGCCTCCGCATTCGGCTGCCCGTTATGCTCGCGTTCGCGGTCGCGCCCGCCGCGCCGCCGCCGCCGCTTGCGCCGCTTGCGGTCGCCTCGCGGTTCGCCATCCGCCCCCGGCTGCACATGATCGCGTGGTGAAGGCTCGGGCGCAGCCTGTACGTTCTCCTCCACCTCTTCCTCGACCGACGGTTCTTCGTCTTCGTCCGGTTCGATGATCAGTGCCGCGGGTGCTGCCAGCGGGGTCAGCGGCTTTTCCGCGATCACGCCGCGGAAGATCGCATGGTGCTGCGAACCGAGAGTCTCGTCGGCTTCAAGGGTAATCGTTACACCGAAACGCGCTTCCATCTCGGTGAGCGTGCTGCGCTTGTGATTGAACACATACATTGCGGTCGCGGCGGGTGTCTTTACGACGATGTGGCTGCGTGAGTCCTTCATCAGGAATTCTTCGATCGCGCGCACGACCAGCAGCGCCACGGACGAATCCGAGCGGACATGGCCCGTGCCGCCGCAATGAGAGCAGGGTTTCATCGTCGATTCCAGAACGCTGGCGCGAATGCGCTGGCGCGACATCTCCATCAGCCCGAAATGCGAGATGCGTCCAAGCTGGATGCGCGCGCGGTCGTTCTTCAGGTGGTCCTTGAGGCGTTTTTCGACCGCTCGGTTGTTGCGGTTCTCCTCCATGTCGATGAAGTCGATGACGATCAGCCCGGCAAGGTCGCGCAGGCGAAGCTGGCGCGCAACTTCCTCGGCGGCTTCCAGATTCGTGTGGAGGGCCGTTTCCTCGATCGAATGTTCTCGCGTAGAGCGGCCGGAGTTGACGTCGATGGCGACCAGCGCTTCCGTCTGGTTGATGATAAGATAGCCGCCGGATTTCAAAGTCACTTGGGGCTGCAGCATTCGGTCGAGCTGCGCTTCGATGCCATTGCGGACAAAGATCGGCACGGAATCGCGATACGGCTGCACAACCTTCGCATGGCTCGGCATGAGCATGCGCATGAAGTCCTTGGCCTCGCGATAACCTTCCTCGCCGGAAACGGCGACTTCGTCGATGTCCTTGTTGTAGAGGTCGCGCACCGAGCGCTTGATCAGGCTGCCTTCCTCATAAACGAGGGCGGGCGCCGTGGATTGAAGCGTCAGCGTGCGGACATTTTCCCAAAGCCGCATCAGATATTCATAGTCCCGCTTGATCTCGGCCTTGGTGCGGCTTTCGCCAGCCGTGCGCAGGATTACGCCCATGCCCTGCGGAACCTCGAGATCCTGTACGACTTCCTTCAGCCGCTTGCGATCCTGGGCGTTGGTGATCTTGCGCGAAATGCCGCCACCACGCGCCGTATTCGGCATCAGTACCGAATAGCGGCCTGCAAGCGACAGGTAGGTTGTGAGCGCGGCGCCCTTGTTGCCGCGTTCTTCCTTGACGACCTGCACAAGCAGAATCTGCCGGCGCTTGATCACTTCCTGGATCTTGTACTGGCGGCGAATCGGTCTACGGCGCGCCTGGAACTCTTCGAGTGCGTCGCCTGCGCCGACCGATTCGATCTCATGGTCGTCGCCGTGCGGCTCGGCAAGCTCTTCCACCGTGCCGCGATCTTCGGAGGCGGATGGCGCGTCGCTGTGCTCCACAGGTTCGGAGACGACATCAGCGTCGACGGATGCCGCGATGGTGGACGCGCCGGCCGGAGCTTCCTCAGACGTGTTCGCATCGCCGCCGTCGGCGTCCGAGCCGGCTTCGGCCTCGCCAGCCGAACCGGCTGCGATGTCGGTGGTTTCGTGCTCGTCGTCGGACTCGGCAGTTTCGCCCGCACTATCCGTGCTGCCAGCTTCGGCGGAGGCGTCCCGCGCCTCATTTCCGGTGCGCTCCCGCCCGCGACCTCGACGCCGCCGGCGTCCTCGCCCGCGATCCTGGCGGTCTTCACCGTCACCGCCGTCCTCGTCGGCTTCGTCTTCCGCGGCCTCGGCCTCGGCTTTGAGCAGCGCCTGACGGTCCGCGACCGGAATTTGGTAGTAGTCAGGATGAATTTCGCTGAATGCGAGGAAGCCGTGACGATTTCCGCCGTATTCGACAAAGGCGGCCTGAAGGGAAGGTTCGACCCGGGTTACACGGGCGAGATAGATATTTCCTTTGAGCTGCTTCTTGTCCTGCGATTCGAAATCAAATTCTTCGATACGGTTACCGTGAACGACGACAACCCGTGTTTCCTCCGGGTGGGAGGCATCGATAAGCATTTTGTTGGGCATTATATTTTTTCCTGCCGATCACGCGTTGCCCTCCGCCCGGTGGCAGCTTGAGACGCTGCCGCCGCGCGGTTCGGGTTATCGTTTCGGTCATATTGATGTCCGCTGGACGCCGCCGCCGCGCAATGGTGGTGCCGCCCGCAGCCATATTGGCGCGGAATGTCGCGGACCGTTCCATGATTGCGCTTGTGGCCATTGCGTGCGCTGCGGATCCTTTTTCAACCAAGCCCGGATAGCCCGGACCAGCTATGTGCTCACTTTGAGCCGACGCGAATGGCATTCACGCCGTTTCCTCACGTACCGGCTGCGGCTGCCGTGCCTCGCTGGTACGAATTCTGTCCTGGACACCAACGCACGGAAAGAGCTTTCCGGCCGCATTTACCACGCGCTCCCAGTCCGCAACCTCGCTAAGATCGGCAACGGACTCCGGGCATTGCAGTGTGCCGGTACCGCTTTTATGATTTGCGTGACTTTTAGGCAACCCCGGAATCTGCTTGCCGGCGAAATGGTTACCGCCACGGAAGGCGGTTTGAAAAGGCTTGGTTAACCTTATCTGAATACCAATTGTTAAGTGGCCAGTTCAACGGCGAAAAAAGACATCGTCGTTCAAGAGATAAGTTTCTAGCGGGTACCGTCATGCAGAGTTCGCGTTGGGCTATTTGCAAAGCATGGAGCGGCATGTCTGCCGTCGCGCATTGCTGCGGTCTGGCGATGGCTGCACTGATAATCGTGTCGGGCGCATCCACGTACTGCTATGCCGCCAAAATCGCCGCGAACAACTTCAACATGGCCGGCGATGCGACCGCTACCCGCGTCGTGATGAATTTCGATGTTGAGCCGGAATTGCACTGGATGCTCCTGCGGGGGCCGCACCGGCTTGTGATCGACCTTCCGGATACGCGCTTCGCGTTCGAAAAGCGGGCGCTTAAGCCGCGCGGCCTGGTCCGCAAGGTGGGTTACGGCGGTCTGGACGGCGGCCGGTCACGCGTGATCCTTACCATGAAGGGCCCGTTTTCGGTCACGCAATCGGATGTCGTCCCCAACGAGAACGGGAAGGGCTTTCGCCTGGCGATTGACCTTGCGCCTGTCAGCGACAGGGAATTCGAAGCCGCGCTGGCCGATCAGGCGACAACGACCGCGTCGACCGCACTGCCGAAAGGTGATCCCGTAGCCGCTCCGGTCGATGGCCCTGCAAAACCATTCACCATAGTAATCGATGCTGGCCACGGCGGCATAGATGGCGGCGCCAATGGTGTGGGCGGAACCGTCGAAAAAGACGTCACGCTTGCATTTGCCAAGGAGCTTCGCGATCGGCTGCAGCTCGACAAGCGATACATCGTTCAGATGACCAGGACGACGGATGAGTTCCTGCGGCTTGACGACCGGGTGCGTATCGCCCGCGAAAAGGGTGCCGATCTTTTCATCTCGATCCATGCAGATACGATCCGCTTCAAGGATATTCGAGGTGCGACCGTCTATACGGTCTCCGACAAGGCGTCCGATGCCGAAGCGCAAGCCCTGGCCGATCGAGAGAACCTTTCAGATCAGCTGGCGGGCGTTGATGTAGGAACCGAGAATCATGAAGTCGCCGACATCCTCGTCGATCTGATCCGGCGCGAGACCCATACGTTTTCCATCCGTTTCGCCCGTACATTGGTGGGGGAGATGGCCGACAGCGTCGGCCTGATCAACAATCCCCACCGTTTCGCCGGCTTCAAGGTCCTTAAAGCACCCGATGTGCCCTCGGTCCTGGTCGAGCTGGGCTATCTCTCCAACGCCAAGGATGAAGAGCAGTTGCGTAACCCTGAATGGCGAAGCAAGGCGGTGACGTCGATTTCCAATGCGATCGCGGCATTTGCCGCGTCGAAGGCCGCCGCCGGCGGTTGATGCATCAATTCCTGCCAGCCGACGCGGCACGGTTGCCGGATCGTCACTCTGCCGCTTTTCGAGCAACTTAGCGCACTTGCTGCCGCATTTTGTCCACATCAGGGCGACATGGGTGTATGCTTGGCGTTGTCGCTCGGCTAAAGCAGCCGGGTCGTGCGTACCCCGTAAAAAACCGCCGAGCCTGGAGTTGGTGCGGAAATGATTCGTCTCATCGGCTATTTCTTTGGGATCGGCACAATGCTGGCGCTTATTGCTGCCGGCGCGGTGGCGATCTTCGTAAGCAATCTTGCCAAGGATCTGCCCGACTACGAGGTCCTCGCGAAATACGAGCCGCCCGTGACGACGCGCGTCCATGCTGTGGATGGCTCGCTAATGGGCGAGTTCGCGCGGGAGCGACGGCTCTATCTTCCGATCCAGGCGGTGCCTGACCGGGTGAAGGCTGCGTTCCTGTCGGCGGAGGACAAGAACTTCTACCATCATCCCGGCATCGACGTTCAGGGCCTCGGCCGGGCCGTCATCACCAATCTGAAGAATATGGGCTCGGGCCGGCGCCCGGTCGGCGCCTCGACAATCACCCAGCAGGTGGCGAAGAACTTCCTGCTGAGCTCCAGCCAGACTTACGATCGCAAGATCCGTGAGATGCTGCTGGCATTCCGCATCGAGCAGGCCTACTCGAAGGATCGCATCCTCGAACTTTACGTCAACGAGATCTTCTTCGGCCTCGGCGCGTATGGCATCGCCGGCGCGGCGCTTACCTATTTCGACAAATCGGTCAACGAACTGACGGTTGCCGAAGCCGCCTATCTCGCCGCGTTGCCGAAAGGCCCCTCCAACTATCATCCGTTCCGCTACACTCAAAAGGCGATCGACCGCCGCAACTGGGTGATCGATCAGATGGTCGCCAACGGCTATGTTTCGCCCGACGAAGGCACGAAGGCCAAAGCCGAGCCGCTCGGTGTGACAGCCGCGCCGCAAAGGCACCTATCTGTTCGCGGGCGAGTATTTCACCGAGGAAGTGCGCCGCGATATCATCGCCCGCTACGGCGAGAACGCGTTGTACGAAGGTGGCCTTTCGGTTCGCACGACGCTTGATCCCAAGCTGCAGCTGATCGCCCGGAAGGCCATGCAGCACGGCCTGCTGAAATACGACACGCTGCGTGGCTATCGCGGCCCCTACAAGCATATCGAGATCGGCAATGACTGGGGCGTCGCACTCGGCGAGGTGAAGCGGCTCGATGACGTTCCCGAATGGAAGCTTGCCGTCGTCACCGACGCGACCGATGCCGGCCTGATCATCGGCCTGCAGCCGAAGCGCGAGGTTTCCGGCGCGCTGTCGGCGGACCGCGAAATCGGGATTATCGACAAGGCGGACATGAGCTTCGCCATGCGGCATGTCGTTGACGGAAAGCGTCTCAAGGCAAATTCGCCTGCCGATGTGCTCAGCGTCGGCGATGTCGTCTTCGTCGAAAAGAAGAGCGATGGCGATGGCTACTTGCTGCGCCAGGTTCCGGAAGTTTCGGGCGGCCTGGTGGCGATGGACCCGCATACCGGCCGCGTGCTGGCAATGGTCGGCGGCTTCTCCTACTCCGAATCCGAGTTCAACCGCGCCACGCAGGCCTATCGCCAGCCCGGTTCCTCGTTCAAGCCGATCGTCTACGCCGCCGCGCTCGACAATGGCTACACGCCGGCATCGGTCATCATGGACGGCCCGATCACCATCCACATCGGCAACGAGGTCTGGACGCCGAAGAACTATGACGGCAAGGCCGCCGGTCCGGCGACGCTGCGTTCCGGCATCGAGCGTTCGCGCAACTTGATGACGGTGCGGCTCGCCAACGATATGGGCATGAAGCTCGTGGTCGAATATGCCGAGCGCTTCGGCGTCTACGACAAGATGGCGCCGCATATCTCCGCGGCGCTTGGTTCCGGCGAAACAACCGTCATGCGCATGGTTTCGGCCTATGCGATCATGGCCAATGGCGGACGGCAGATCAAACCATCGCTGATCGACCGCATTCAGGACCGCTACGGCAAGACGGTCTTCAAGCAGGACGAGCGCGGCTGCGAAGGCTGCGTCGCGGACGAGTGGAAGAACCAGCCGGAGCCGGAACTGGTCGACAATGCCGAGCAGGTGCTCGACCCGATGACCGCCTACCAGATCACCTCGATGATGGAAGGCGTCGTTCAGCGCGGCACGGCAGTGACCATCTCGGAGCTTGGCCGTCCGATTGCCGGCAAGACCGGTACGACCAATGACGAGAAGGACGCCTGGTTCATCGGCTTTACGCCAAATCTCGTCGTCGGTCTCTACATGGGCTTCGACAAGCCGCAGATCGCTGGGCAAGGGCGCGACCGGCGGCGGCTTGTCGGCGCCGATCTTCAAGGAATTCATGGGCGACGCGCTCAAGGACACGCCGATCGTCGACTTCCAGGTTCCGGAAGGCATGAAGCTGATCCCGATCAACCGCAAGACCGGCATGGAAGCACGACGAAGGCGACGCTGGCACGATCATCGAGGCGTTCAAGCCAGGCACCGGTCCGGCCGACAGCTATTGGGTGATCGGCATGGACAGCAGCGAGTCGATGTCGGCTGAGCAGCTTTCGCCAAGGGCCAAGCAAGTCATCGAGAGCGGCGGCGGCGGCGGGTTGTACTGACGCGTCCGCTGACACGCCTGCGCAAAGCTGGCTTATTCCACTTTACACCACGTAGGCGCGTGCCTATGGTCCGCGCCACCTCAAATCCCGCCCATTTGGAAGGCTGAAGAGCTGCTATGCGCGCAGAGACCGAAAAGCTTGTCGATGAAATCAAGCAGGCGATAACCCTGCTGAGGAGGCATCTTTGACTGGGATCAGGCAGTCAAACGTCTCGACTATCTGAACAATCGCGCCGAGGACCCGAGCCTCTGGAACGATCCGCAGGAAGCCCAGAAGCTGATGCGCGAGCGCCAGGACCTGGATGACGGCATCGGCGCTGTGCAGAGGCTGCAGCAGTCGCTGGACGACAATATCGAGCTGATCGAACTGGGCGAGGAAGAAGGCGACGAGGGCATCGTCGAGGAGGCCGAGGCTTCCATCCGCATCATGTCGCGGCGAGGTGCAGCGAGCGGCAGATCGAGACGCTGCTTTCGGGCGAGGCGGACGCCAACGACACCTATCTGGAAGTCCATGCCGGCGCCGGCGGCACCGAGAGCCAGGACTGGGCGAACATGCTGTTGCGCATGTATACGCGCTGGGCCGAACGCCGTCGCTTCAAGGTCGAGGTGCTGGAAGTCCATGACGGCGAAGAAGCCGGCATCAAGTCGGCGACCATCCTGATCAAGGGCCACAACGCCTATGGCTGGCTGAAGACCGAATCCGGCGTGCACCGGCTGGTGCGCATCTCGCCCTATGACAGCAACGCGCGCCGCCACACGTCGTTCTCGAGCATCTGGGTCTATCCGGTGGTCGACGATACGATCGAGATCGACGTCAACGAGTCCGATGTGCGCATCGACACCTACCGTTCGTCCGGCTCGGGCGGCCAGCACGTCAACACGACCGACTTCGGCTGTGCGCATCACGCATATCGCCACCGGCATCGCGGTTGCCTGCCAGGCCGAGCGCTCGCAGCACAAGAACAAGGCCAAGGCCTGGGAGATGCTGCGCTCGCGCCTCTACGAGGAAGAACTGAAGAAGCGCGAGGCGGTGGCCAACGCCACCGAAGCCTCGAAGACCGATATCGGCTGGGGCCACCAGATCCGCTCCTACGTGCTGCAGCCCTACCAGCTGGTGAAGGATCTGCGCACCGGCGTCGAAAGCACCAGCCCTTCGGACGTGCTCGACGGCGACCTCGACGACTTCATGGAGGCGTCGCTGTCGCACCGCATCGAGGGTGGGGCAGGGCAGGCGGTCGCGGATATCGCATAGGCTTTGACGATGCGTCGGAAGGAAGCTTGAAGGTCTTCTTGTGAGTCCTTCAAGCTTTTCTGACGCCCGTCAGCGAAATCGAGCATCGCTGCCGCCCGGAGGTCCGCGTTATCATTGCCGGGCCCGGAACGCGCTTCTTAGAATGTAACCAATGATTAACCTTGGCGTACCAGTCTTTCTTTCGGCAGCCCACATGGAAGTTACCTGCGGCATTGTGCAACGCAGCATTCCTGTTGCGCCGGCCAAGGAATCGGTCCAGCTTGTAGAGGCTGGAGGACGAAAAGCATTGATGGCCGGTCGCGGCCAACGCTGACAGGTCGGCCGTAGGGAAGACACGTTCGGGAACGGGCAAGCCTAGTGCTTGAGACCTCGTTTGACAGGAATGTGCCATGCCCGTCCCAGCCTTCACTCCCCACGCGCCGGTTCGCCTGCTGTCCGGTCGCGGACCTCTTTCAATCTTCGCCGCTGTCCTTGTTTCCTGCATCGTCGTGGTTGGCGCCGTGGCGCCCTCGGTCGCGCATGACGCCAAACCGACAGCGGCGAAGCCCAACGGCTGGAAATATCCGTTCTCCTGCTGCTCCGGCTACGATTGCCGGGAGGTTCCGCAGGCAGCGATCAGTGAGCGACCGAACGGCTATGTTATCGAGGGCACTGGCGAAGTGGTCGCGTATCAGGACCGGCGGCTGAAGGATTCGCCGGACGGCGAGTTCCATTGGTGTTCCGTCGCCGGAAAGAATGACGGCAGAACGATCTGTCTTTTCGTACCGCCTCGCTCCTACTGATCCACAAAATTGCCGCCATCGGCACCACCTGCTGACAGAAAGTTGTCAGGAGGTGTCTGCTATTGTTCCTCTGTTGAACGAGGGAGACAAAGACGATGTTCGAGGACAGCTGCGTATTCGCCGAGATTGCGTCCGAGACGACCGAGGCTCCAAGCATATCAACCCGCTGCACGTGCCGGGCCTGCTCAAAAAGGCGTATGCTGTGGGCGTATTTCACCCCGGGCGATGAGGAATTCCAGTCAATGGCTCATCGTGGCGTTTATCGCTGGACGCCAAATGCCAGCTGCGAGTGCCACGACGCGTAACGGCGCTCTTAAGGCCATATGCGAACCAAACTTAGCTTGATTGCACGGGTTTTTGCCGTATTCGTGATAGAAAGGCGTATAGGGATTCGCACAGCAAGCAAGTCTGTCGCGGCGGAGAGGGAAGTAGTCATGAAGAAGATCGTTGCTCTTGTCGCCGGTGCGGCGATGCTCAGCGCATGCTCGACAGATCCGTATACTGGTCAGCAGAAAGTTTCGAACACCGCGGGCGGCGCGGTTCTCGGCGCTGGCCTGGGAGCACTCGCGGGCATGGCCGTCGGCGGCAGCAAGAACGCGCAGCGTAACGCCGTGCTTATTGGAGCAGGCCTGGGCGCGCTCGCCGGCGGCACGATCGGCGCGGTGATGGACAGGAACGAGACCGGATCTGCGCGCCCAGTTGCAGGGAACTGGTGTCAGCGTCACACGCACCGGAGACCAGATCATCCTTAACATGCCATCGGATATCACCTTCGGGGTTGACCAGGATGCGGTTAAGGCAAGCTTCTATCCGGTGCTGAACTCAGTCGCGCTGGTGCTGCAGCGCTACAAGTCGACGATCGTCGACGTGTACGGCCACACCGATTCCACGGGCGGAGACCAACACAATTTCGATCTGTCTCAGCGCCGCGCGCTTTCGGTCGCGAACTACCTTAGCTCGCAAGGTGTCGATCAGCGCCGCTTTGCCGTCACCGGCTTCGGCAAGACCAGGCCGATCGCGTCGAACGCAACTGAAGCGGGCAGGGCGCAGAATCGCCGTGTCGAGATCCAGATCTCGCCGCTAACGGAATAATAGGGAGCGCAAACGTCATCCCTGCGCCTAGGCGAAGGGCGACCGCTGATCGCGGCGCCGTCACGGCGAAACGGAATGCAGCGGCGCTTCAAGCTGGTTGACGGAAAGACGGCGGGATCTCCTCGGAACGACCGGGCCGCCCTGCAGATACTCACACCTTGCCGACGACCATCATGAACGCCGGCATGTCATTGCCAAAACCGAGGACGTTATCATCTTCGTCCTTCTTTTGCGGGCGGCGTTCCTCACGACGCGTATCCCTGCGGTCCGATGGCTGCGCTTTGCGTGTGCTATTGTCGTTGCGGATCTGGTCACGGCGCTGGCCGCGATCGTCATTTGCCGCCACGACCGGGAGCGGAGGCTCTCCAACGGGCTCAATGGGAGCCGGCGATGCCCCGGAACGGCGCGCCCCCCGGGCCTCACGCGGCTTTCGGTCCCGATCACGTCCACCGCGAGCACGTTCACGTTCGCGGCGCGGTGCGTCCTCGCCATCATCCTTGTGAATCACGGTCGACAGGTCGCCGTCATGCCATTCGATCTTCGTCCCGATCAGCTTTTCGATGGCATCGAGATATTTCATATCGCCCTTGGTAGCGATGGTGAAGGATTTGCCGGAGCGGCCGGCCCTGCCTGTGCGACCGATTCGGTGGACATAGTCTTCGGCGTGGATCGGCACATCGTAATTGAAGACGTGGCTGACATCCGGAATGTCGAGTCCCCGCGCCGCTACATCGGAAGCAACGAGCAACTTTAGCTTGCCGTCGCGGAAGTTGGCGAGCATCTGCATGCGGGCGCGCTGGTCCATGTCGCCATGCAATGCGCCGGCGTCGAAATCATATTTGACCAGTGAGCGGAACAACTCCGACACTTCGACCTTGCGATTGCAGAAAATGATCGCGTTCTTGAGGCTGTCGGCTTCAGCGTTGATGAGATCGCGCAGAACTTCACGTTTGTCCCAGGGCTTGCCGCCGGACTTGATCAGGCGCTGTATGATATTGGTCGCAGCGCTCGCCGCCTTCGACACTTCGACGCGAACCGGCGCGTGCAGGAACTTTTCCGTCAGCTTCGTGATCTCAGGCGGCATGGTGGCCGAAAAGAACAGCGTCTGCCGGGTGAAGGGGATCATCTCGCAGATACGCTCGATATCTGGGATAAAGCCCATGTCGAGCATGCGGTCGGCTTCGTCAATGACGAGAATCTCGACGCCGGTGAGCAACAGTTTGCCGCGCTCGCGGTGGTCGAGGAGGCGGCCCGGCGTGGCTATCAGGACGTCGGCACCCCGCTCCAGCTTCTTGTCCTGCTCGTCGAAGGAGACGCCGCCGATCAGCAGCGCAATGTTAAGCTTGTGATTCTTGCCGTAGCGGATGAAATTTTCCTCGACCTGTGCAGCGAGTTCGCGCGTCGGCTCAAGGATCAGTGTACGCGGCATGCGCGCGCGTGCGCGGCCCTTCTCTAGGCGCGTGATCATCGGCAGCACGAAGGCTGCGGTTTTGCCGGTCCCGGTCTGGGCGATGCCGAGAACGTCCTTGCCCTGGAGCGCGTGCGGAATGGCGCCCGCCTGTATGGGCGTGGGAATTGTGTAGCCGGCATCGCTAACCGCGGATAGAACCTTGGGAGAGAGGCCGAGATCGGAGAAGGTCAACGCTTCTTGAGCGGAAATGTCGTCTGTGGACAAGTGTTTGGCTGCTTCAGCTTTTTTGAGGGAGCGGCCATTGTGCCGCTGCAAAATGATCGCGCTATTGCCGATCTTCCGTGGCGTTACGGGGTGAATCCCACTTTGTCAACATTATCAGGCGGCTTTTACCCGCATCCACGCCTTCAACATATGGTGTTGGGGTTTTTGCGTTGCAACATGCTCAATATCGAAACTGTTCCGCCAGAATCCGTTCGTCCCACGAATGGCCCGCATCGAACAGCAGCGTGGCCGTCAGTACGGCGGATTCCGCGACCGTGACCGTCACCACTGACTTGATTTCAGTGTGATCGGCGACAGCGTTTACAGGGCGCTTGGGTTCCTCAAGAATATCGAAGCGTACCGTCGAGCGGTTGGATAGCAGCGCGCCCCGCCACCGCCTGGGCCGGAACGGGCTGACTGCCGTAAGAGCCAGCAGCGGCGCATCGAGGGGTACGATTGGCCCTTGCGCCGACAGATTGTAGGCGGTGGAGCCTGCGGGCGTAGCGACCATGACGCCGTCGCAGATCAACTCGTCGAGCCGCATCTTGCCGTCCACGCTGATCCTGATCTTCGCCGCCTGGTAGGACTGGCGGAACAGCGACACCTCGTTGATGGCAAGCGCAGTTGACGTCGTGCCATCCGCCGAAACGGTCTCCATCTCGAGGGGGCGGATTGTTTCGGCATCGGCCCCGGCAATGCGTTCGGGCAAACCCTGCAGCCTGTATTCGTTCATCAGGAAGCCGATGGTGCCGCGGTTCATGCCATAGACCTGCTGGCCGCTTCCCATGGTTTCGCGCAAAACCTGCAGCAGGAAGCCATCGCCGCCGAGTGCAACGATGACATCCGCGTCGTCGCGGGCGGTTCGGCCATAGACGCTGGTCAGTTCCGCCGCCGCCTGCTCGGCATCAGGCGCACCGGATGCGACAAAAGCCAACGTCGTTCGGAGTCTTTTCTGGTGCACCGGTCACATCCCGCGGATTTGCCCGCCCATGGCGGCGTAGCATGGCCCGGCGCTCACGGAAAGGACCGCCGCTCATGGATCAAGCGGCAGGCCGCAATGCGTCCAGGTATGCGGCTATCTCACCCGCATTTGCGGTGGTTGCAGTCGCAGCAACATAGCCATCCGGCCTGACCAACCAGATTCCCCCGGCTTGCAAGGGCGGACGAAGCGAACGCTCCAAAAGGACCGGAAAATCCTGCAGCAGGCGATCCGTGGCATCACCCGGCGACGCGAACAATGCAAAGCGAGGTCCTTGCGCGGTGTCAAACGCGGGCTGTCCAGCGACCGGCGGCATGCGTTCGCCAGGAGCAGGGCCCGTGAGGCCCCTGGCGGCTGGCCCGTTAAGCGGACTTCTGGCATACCCAATGGTGAGTTCCGCGAGATTTGCGGCCATGGCCTCGCGAATGGGCTGCAGCCCGAACAGAAGATGTCCGATTGTATTGCGGACCGCCTGCAGTGCGGGGTTCCGGACCGTGGCGATCGTGGTCAGGCGACCTGCGTCGGCTAAGACCTTCGTGCCGACAGCGCTTCGCTCGGGGCTGTAGCTGTCGAGCATTGTCTGCGAACATGTCCCACGACAAACCAGGGCAAGCTTCCAGCCTAGATTGAACGCGTCCTGCATGCCGGTGTTCATCCCCTGACCCCCGGCTGGACTGTGAACGTGAGCCGCATCGCCGGCCAAAAAGACCCGCCCCGCGCGGTAGTCGCTGACCTTGCGTTCGTTGATGCGGAAAGCCGATAGCCAGATCGGATCTTTCGCGACCACTCCGCTTGGGCCGCGACGATCGATGATTGCCTGAATGTCCTGCAGGGTTGGTTCGTTCGGATGCGAATCATCTGAGGCTCCGACGTCAGCTATAACGCGATAACGGCCGCCGGAGATCGGAAAGAAAATCAGAATCCCCTCAAGATGCCAGAAGATACTGATCTCGGATAAATCGCCGGGCAATCCCGCGATATGCAGGTCTGCCAAGACGAAGTCATTTTGAACAGTGTGGCCTTCAAACTGCATACTCAACCCGTGGCGGACCGTGCTGTGTGCACCGTCACAGCCGACAAGCCAGTCGATTTCGACGAGCTCTTCACGACCGTCGGCATGGCGTAGCGTGGCGCTGACGCCCGTCCCATTGTCGTTGAACGTCAGCAGTTCGACCTGACGTTCCACCTGGACCCCAAAGCCCATGAGGCGATCCGCCAAAAGCCTCTCGGTTTCCGACTGCGGCAGCGAAAGCGCAAACGGATACTTGCTCTCGACCTTTGTCATATCGACATGCCCGATCTGCTTGTCGCCGGCATGGATATTCGCGCCTGCTATTATGAGCCCTGCTTCGACGAAGCCGTCGACTGGGCCGGACCGATCCAGTAATTCCAGCGTTCGCGGCCAGATGATGATGGCCTTGGATTTGTCCGTAGGGTGCGATGCCATATCGACGATGCGGACTGTGACATTGTGGCGGGCGAGCTCTATGGCTGCCGTCAAGCCAACGGGGCCAGCGCCGACAATCAAAACCTGCGTACCCATGACTCTTCCTCCCGTCGTCAGCTGGATCAACCGCGCCGGCGGATCGCTAGGAGACGCAGGTTCACCTATCAGAGGCGCAGCCCGGGCTTATTGCCTCGTTCGACCGTAGCCAGGCACAAATCTTAGACACCAATGTAAGTGAATTCGTCATGGTGGGCGATGCAGGGATTGAACCTGCGACCCCACCCGTGTGAAGGGTGTGCTCTCCCGCTGAGCTAATCGCCCGCCAGCGGCCCGAAGGCCGAAGCGCGCGCGGATATAAGGTGCGGCGGCAGGGCAAGTCAACCCGCTGCCAGCAAGGATCGTGGAGCCGTGCCCGATGGGCCGTGACGGTCTTCACTGCGCCGGTCAGGCTCGCGCGGCTTGCATGAGATCTTCACACATGGCCACGGTCAGTTCATCGAAGTGCGAGATGATGCGCGACGGCCCGAATTCCCGGACGTGGCGGTCAGTATAGCCGAAATCCACCGCTATCACCGGGATACGCGCTGCCTTGGCGGTGTCGATATCCGTCTGCGAATCGCCGACCATCACGGCGCGATGCGGATCGCCGCCGGCGAGCGCGATCGTGTCGAGCAAATGGCGCGGGTCGGGCTTTCGGAACGCGAAGCTATCCGCACCACAGATCGCGGCGAAATCGCCGGCGAGGCCGACTCCTTCCAACAGGCGCTTCGAAAACCCCTCGGGTTTGTTGGTGCAAACCGCGAGCAGATAACCCGCCGCAGCAAGACGCGTAAGGGCGGCAGGAACGCCGGGGTAGGGTTCGGACCGGCCTGGGATGTTCTCGCCATAATGATCGAGGAACAGGGCAAAGAGCCGATCGTGCTCCACCGTATCGAGCATCCGCTTTTGTGCCGCATAGGCCCGCTCGATCATGACACGGCCACCGTGGCCGACGAACTGATGGAAGCCACGCGTATCGGTGAGTTGCGCGCCGCCGGCGGCGAGGCTGTGATTGAGGCTATCCAGCAGGTCCGGAGCGGTGTCGACAAGCGTTCCGTCGAGGTCGAAAACAATGATGGGACGTTTCATTGGGGCTCGCATGAAACAAGGGGTTGACTGCGGATACCCTGCGCCTCGGCGCGAGGCAATCCGTTTATCTCCGCAATTTCGTGGCTCCAGACGGGTTTGACCCTCGGTACAAAGATGCTAGAGCGCAGGAGCAAAATCGAAGGCGGATCGGTCCCGTGGACGCACGGACGTTGAAAATAGAAGCGGCGCGTGCGGCCCTTGAGCATGTCGAGAACGGCATGCGGTTGGGCATAGGTACCGGCTCGACCGCCGAGGAATTCGTCCGGCTGCTTGCCGAGCGCGTGAAGGATGGCCTTTCGATCATCGGGGTGCCTACCTCGGAACGAACCGCCAGCTTATGCAGCGAGCTTGGCATTCCGTTGACGACCCTGGAGCAGACCCCGGAACTCGACCTGACGGTCGATGGCGCCGACGAGTTTGATCCGCAACTCAGGCTCATTAAGGGGGGCGGCGGCGCGCTCTTGCGCGAGAAGATCGTGGCCGCAGCGTCGAAGCGGATGATCGTCATCGCCGACGAAAGCAAGGCGGTGAGCGTCCTTGGGCGGTTTCCCCTGCCGATCGAAGTCAACCGCTATGGACTGCGCGCAACCGAGATCGCGATCAGCAAATCGGCTGCGGAACTCGGTCTCTCAGGGCCCATCACATTGCGGATGACGAAGGACACGCCATTTGTTACAGACGGCGGACATCTTATCCTCGATGCATCTTTTGGCCGCATTCCCGATCCAAGGGCGCTGTCGAGCAGTCTTCATTGCGTGCCGGGTGTCGTCGAGCACGGTTTGTTTATCGGCTTGGCTCAGATGGCGATCATTGCGGCCACCGACGGCGTGAAATCCATTCACGCCCAGAACTAGAAAGCAGGAGTTGCCTTAGATATGAATCGGATGACCTCAATCCGCCGCCTCGCTCTCGCCACCCTTGGGTCGGCTCTGGTGGCTGTTTCCCTGCCGGCATCGGCGCAGGATGTTACCCCAGAACAGCTCAACGCGGCGCGCGCGGCCGTAGCAGCGATCAAAGCGACCGATCCTTTCGACGCTATCCTGCCCGAGGGCGCCGAGCTCTTGAAGCAGCAACTGATCAACAAGAACCCGGACATGCAGGCGGTGATCTCGAAAACCGTCGATGAAAAGGCGCTTGCTCTCGCCCCCCGCCGCGCCGACCTCGAGAAGGAAGCGGCGACGGCTTATGCAAGGAATTTCACGGTGGAGCAGCTGGACGCCATCGCGGCGTTCTACAATTCGGATGCCGGCAAGGCGCTGCTCGAAAAGGGACCGCTCGTCCTTCGCGAAGTCGGCAAGGCGGCGCAAATCTGGCAAAACGGTATCGGGCGCGATCTGCAGGTGGAAGTCGGCAAGAGCCTCGACGCAGTCATGGCAGCACAGCCGAAGCCGGCAGCTCCCGCAACTGCCGGCGAGCCCGCCGCTGGCGAGGCGCAGCCCGCAAACTAACCCAGTATGGTTTGTTTGGATCAACAGCCCGGCCTTGCGCCGGGCTTTCCATTTTCACGCCGCATGCCTAACTGTGGGTCTCCGCAGCTGAGAAACGCCGATGTCAAAATTCGACTATGACCTGTTCGTCGTCGGTGGCGGTTCGGGCGGTGTCCGCGCCGCTCGGGTCACGGCGGGGCTTGGCAAGCGCGTGGCGATTGCCGAGGAGTACCGCTTTGGCGGCACCTGCGTGATACGAGGCTGCGTTCCCAAGAAGCTTCTCGTCTATGCGTCGCAATTCTCGGAATTGTTTGAGGATGCCGCTGGTTATGGGTGGACAGTCGGCGAAAGCCGGTTCGACTGGCCTACCCTGATCGCAAACAAGGACAAGGAAATCGCGCGGCTGGAAGGGCTATACAGATCCGGTGTCGAGAAGGCCGGCGGGACGGCGTTTCACAGCCGCGCCGAGCTGGTTGATCGGAACACCATCCGGCTGGTCGCCGAGAACCGCACAGTGACCGCGGAGACGATCCTGATTGCAACGGGGGGCCGGCCCTCCGCCCACGCCGCGCTGCCCGGTCACGAACTCACCATCACCTCCAACGAGGCGTTCCACCTGCCGGAGCTTCCAAAAGCCATCGCAATTGCCGGCGGAGGGTATATCGCTGTCGAGTTCGCAAACATCTTCCACGGGCTCGGCGTCGAAACCACGCTGATCTATCGCGGCGCCGAGATTCTTGGCCGCTTCGACATGGATGTACGGCGCGGTCTACACGAGGCCATGGAGCACAAGGGAATCAGAGATTCTCTGCCATGACGTCTTCGGGAAAATTGAAAAGCGGTCCGATGGCAGACTTGTGGCGCTTACTGCAAAGGGCAGGGAACTCGTAGCCGACCAGGTGATGCTCGCGCTCGGGCGCAAGCCGAACACCGAAAATATCGGTCTGGACAAGGCAGGTGTGGCTCTCGGAAGGACCGGCGATGTTCTGGTCGACGACTATTCCCGCACCAATGTCGACAACATTTATGCGCTTGGCGATGTGACCGACCGCATCCAGCTTACGCCCGTGGCGATTCACGAGGCTATGTGCTTCGTAGAAACGGCATTCAAGGGAAATCCGACTAAGCCCGACTTGGATAACGTGCCGACGGCCGTTTTCTCGCAACCCGAGATCGGCACGGTTGGACTGTCTGAAGAGGCGGCGGCCAAGAAGCACGAGGATCTGGAAATCTATCGCGCGGCATTCCGGCCGATGCGCAACATCCTGCCGGGCCGCCAGGAGCGCATGATCATGAAGCTCGTTGTGGATGCCGCCACCAACCGCGTCGTCGGTGCCCACATCCTTGGGCCGGATGCCGGCGAGATGGCGCAGCTGATCGGCGTGGCGATCAAGGGGCAGCTTACAAAGGCGGTATTCGACCAGACTATGGCGGTGCATCCGACCGCCGCGGAAGAACTCGTCACGATGTACCAGCCGACGTATCGCGTCAGGGGTGGCAAGCGGGTTGACATGGCATAGCGCTAAAGCCTGCCGCGTTGTCGCCGGGTCGCCTTAGGCGAACCATCAACGTGGCCGCGCACATGGAATCGGCTGGCGTACCTGGGCGCATACAGATCACGCCGGAGGTGAAAAGATCCTTGGTGAGCAATTCGCCTTCGAAGAGCGAGGGACCGTCGATATCAAGGGCAAGGGGCCTATGTCGCTCTTCTACCTCAATGGGCGCAAATCTGCATAGATCGTCGGAAGCTTTCAGATGAACTCCTGGAAAGTAACGATCGAAACCTCTCCTTCCAGTGCACCCTGATACGCCGAAGCGTGCGGTTCATCAGCCGGAGTGCCGTCCATATCGCCGATCTGGTCGAGTTCTGCTTCGGCGTATCCTTCCTTCGCCAGTGCTTCCAGCGCGGTCCGCACCGCCGTGTCGTCATCCGGCGCTACGAGGAAGATATGAACGCCCTCGGAATCACCACCCTTGGTGCGAAAAACTCGGCCGGTTATGATCGTAACCGGCTTTTCCTCATTATCGTTCATGGCGTGATTCCTCATGGCCGGGCCAGATTCGGCAATGCCGCCCAGGAATCAACTAGCGTATTTTCCTACACGGAGAACCAATCCTTTCGACGACGGGCATATTCTTGCGCCAATCACTGAGAAGGCGAAAGAGAATTACCTTGCGGGGTTCGCATAGCTGGCTTGCTGGCGCTGCATTCTGTTTTCGCGTTTCGGGGTTGACGCAAACAGACTCAGCGAGTAGAAGCCGCCTCGTCTGAACCGATGTGAGGTCTGATGTTTCGGGTCGTCTCGACCTGGAGTTCGCCTCAAACAGGGTTCGTTCTACGAGCGAAATACATTTCCGGCATGCACGAAGCGCTCAGCGCTTCCTCTGCTCTGTTTCGGGCAAAACCGCCAGGCGGTTTCTTGCCCGAATTTGCGTATGGAAATGACGCTCGAAAACCGCCCGAAAGGGCCCGAGACACGGACTATGAGAGACAAGAGGATTTAATGCCTACCGTCAACCAGCTGATCCGCAAGCCGCGCATTGCGCCGGTGAAGCGTAACAAGGTTCCGGCCATGCAGCAGAACCCGCAGAAACGCGGCGTCTGCACGCGCGTCTACACCACGACGCCGAAGAAGCCGAACTCGGCGCTGCGCAAGGTCGCGAAAATCCGCCTGACCAATGGCTTCGAAGTGATCGGCTACATTCCTGGCGAAGGTCATAACCTTCAGGAGCACTCGGTTGTCATGATCCGCGGCGGCCGCGTCAAGGATCTTCCGGGCGTCCGCTACCACATCATCCGAGGCGTGCTCGACACGCAGGGCGTGAAGAACCGCAAGCAGCGCCGTTCGAAATACGGCGCGAAGCGTCCGAAGTAAGGGTTTTTCCCGGTTTCGGCGCTTCTTTTTTTGGAAGTGTCGGGCCGTTGAAGATTGAGAGACGAAGAACATGTCCCGACGCCACAGTGCAGATAAGCGCGAAATCAACCCCGATCCGAAGTTCGGTGATCTGGTTGTTACCAAGTTCATGAATGCCGTCATGTACGACGGCAAGAAGTCGGTCGCCGAGACCATCGTCTATGGCGCGCTCGATCAGGTTCGCGCCAAGACCAAGCAGGAGCCGGTCGTGGTGTTCAAGCAGGCGCTCGACAATGTCGCGCCGCACCTCGAAGTCCGCTCGCGCCGCGTTGGTGGTGCGACGTACCAGGTTCCGGTCGATGTTCGTCCGGAGCGCCGTCAGGCTCTTGCAATCCGCTGGCTGATCACTGCTGCCCGCAACCGCAACGAGACGACCATGGTTGATCGCCTTTCCGGCGAACTCATGGATGCCGCGAACAATCGCGGCACTGCCGTCAAGAAGCGTGAAGACACCCATAAGATGGCGGAAGCCAACCGCGCCTTCGCGCACTACCGCTGGTAACGGCGCGAAAGAACGAAAGAGGCACCTCCCATGGCCCGCGAATATAAAATCGAAGACTACCGCAATTTCGGCATCATGGCCCACATCGATGCTGGCAAGACGACGACGACCGAGCGCGTCCTCTATTACACCGGCAAGTCGCACAAGATTGGCGAAGTCCACGACGGCGCCGCGACCATGGACTGGATGGAGCAGGAGCAGGAGCGCGGCATCACCATCACGTCGGCTGCGACCACGACCTTCTGGAAAGGCCGCGACGGTAGACTGCGCCGCTTCAACATCATCGATACCCCCGGCCACGTCGACTTCACCATTGAAGTAGAGCGTTCGCTGCGTGTTCTCGACGGTGCGATCGCGCTGCTGGACGCCAATGCCGGCGTCGAGCCGCAGACGGAGACCGTCTGGCGCCAGGCCGACAAGTACAACGTCCCGCGGATGATTTTCTGCAACAAGATGGACAAGATCGGTGCCGATTTCTACCGTTCGGTGGAGATGATCGGAAGCCGCCTCGGCGCGCAGGCTGTCGTCATGCAGCTGCCGATCGGCGCCGAGACCGAGTTCAAGGGCGTCGTCGACCTCGTTGAAATGAACGCGCTGGTTTGGCGCGACGAGACGCTGGGCGCTGCCTGGGATGTCGTCGAGATCCCTGACGATCTCAAGGAACGTGCTGCTGAATTCCGCGAGAAGATGATCGAGGCCGCCGTCGAAATGGATGAGACGGCGCTTGAGAACTATCTCGAAGGCAAGATGCCGGACAATGACGAAATCCGCGCGCTGATCCGCAAGGGCACCATCGCGGTCAAGTTCTTCCCGATGTTCTGTGGCTCGGCGTTCAAGAACAAGGGCGTACAGCCGCTGCTTGACGCCGTGGTCGAATATCTGCCTTCGCCGGCCGACGTGCCGCCGATCAAGGGTGTCGATGCCAAGACCGACGAAGAGATTGAACGTCACGCCGATGACAATGAGCCGTTGTCGATGCTGGCGTTCAAGATCATGAACGACCCATTCGTCGGTTCGCTGACCTTTGCACGGATCTATTCAGGCAAGCTCACCAAGGGCATCTCGGTCGACAACACCGTGAAGGGCAAGAAAGAGCGCATCAACCGCATGCTGCAGATGCATGCGAATTCACGCGCCGATGTTGACGAGGCGTTTGCCGGCGACATCGTTGCTCTTGCTGGTTTGAAGGACACGACGACCGGCGACACACTCTGCGATCCAGCCAAGCCGGTCATCCTTGAGCGCATGGAGTTCCCGGATCCGGTCATTCAGATCGCGATCGAGCCGAAGACCAAGGGCGACCAGGAAAAGATGGGCCTCGCGCTGCATCGTCTTGCTGCCGAGGACCCGTCCTTCCGCGTCAAGACCGACGAGGAAAGCGGCCAGACGATCATCGCCGGCATGGGTGAACTGCATCTCGATATCATCGTCGACCGCATGCGCCGTGAGTTCAAGGTTGAGGCGAATGTTGGTGCGCCGCAGGTGGCCTATCGCGAGACTATTACCCGTAGGCACGAGCAGGACTACACCCACAAGAAGCAGACCGGCGGTACCGGCCAGTTCGCCCGCGTCAAGATCATCTTCGAGCCAAATCCGGACAGCAGCGAATTCGAGTTCGAATCGAAGATCGTCGGCGGCGCGGTGCCGAAGGAATATCTGCCGGGTGTCGAAAAGGGCATCAACAGTGTCATGTCGTCGGGGCCGTTCGCCGGCTTTCCGATGATCGGGGTCAAGGCGACCCTCATGGACGGCGCTTATCACGATGTTGACTCGTCCGTTCTCGCCTTCGAAATCGCGGGCCGCGCCTGTTTCCGTGAAGCAGCGCCGAAGCTCGGCGTCCAGTTGTTGGAGCCGATCATGAAGGTCGAGGTTGTGACGCCTGAAGATTACGTCGGCAACGTCATCGGCGATTTGAACAGCCGCCGGGGCCAGATCCAGGGACAGGAGGCGCGCGGCGTTGCCGTTGTCGTCAACGCCATGGTGCCGCTCGCCAACATGTTCAAGTACGTCGACAACCTGCGCTCGATGAGCCAGGGGCGCGCCGCTTACACGATGCAGTTTGACCATTATGAACCTGTGCCGACTGCGGTCGCTCAGGAAGTCCAAAAGAAATTCGCGTAAGCTCAACGAGTTTAGCGCGACAACTTGATCCATTGCCCTAACGGGCTAGCACGTACGGAGACCTCACATGGCCAAGAGCAAATTTGAGCGGACGAAGCCGCATGTGAACATTGGGACGATTGGCCATGTTGACCATGGCAAGACGTCGTTGACGGCAGCGATCACCAAGTATTTTGGTGAGTACAAGGCGCTATGACCAGATTGACGCGGCGCCGGAAGAGAAGGCGCGCGGCATCACCATTTCGACGGCTCACGTCGAGTACGAGACGGCCGAAGCGCCACTATGCGCATGTCGACTGCCCCGGCCACGCCGACTATGTGAAGAACATGATCACCGGTGCTGCGCAGATGGACGGCGCGATCCTGGTTGTTTCGGCTGCCGACGGCCCGATGCCGCAGACGCGCGAGCACATCCTTCTGGCCCGCCAGGTCGGCGTTCCGTCGATCGTGGTGTTCCTGAACAAGGTCGACCAGGTCGACGATCCGGAACTGCTGGAGCTGGTCGAGCTGGAAGTTCGCGAGCTTCTGTCGAAGAACGAGTTCCCGGGCGACGACATTCCGATCATCCCGGGTTCGGCGCTTGCGGCGCTGGAGGATTCGAACAAGGAGATCGGCGAGGACGCGATCCGCAAGCTGATGGCTGCGGTCGACGACTACATCCCGACGCCTGAGCGTCCGATCGACCAGCCGTTCCTGATGCCGATCGAGGACGTGTTCTCGATCTCGGGCCGCGGCACGGTTGTGACCGGCCGCGTCGAGCGTGGCATCGTCAAGGTCGGCGAGGAGCTCGAGATCATCGGCATCCGTCCGACCACCAAGACGACCTGCACGGGCGTCGAGATGTTCCGCAAGCTGCTCGATCAGGGCCAGGCCGGCGACAACATCGGCGCGCTGCTGCGCGGCGTCGACCGTGAAGGTGTCGAGCGCGGCCAGGTTCTGGCCAAGCCGGGCTCGGTGAAGCCGCACAAGAAGTTCGTTGCCGAAGCCTACATCCTGACCAAGGAAGAGGGCGGCCGTCATACGCCGTTCTTCACCAACTACCGTCCGCAGTTCTACTTCCGCACCACCGACGTGACCGGCATCGTGACGCTGGCCGAAGGCACGGAAATGGTGATGCCGGGCGACAATGTGACGGTTGACGTCGAACTGATCGTGCCGATCGCCATGGAAGAGAAGCTGCGCTTCGCTATCCGCGAAGGCGGCCGTACCGTCGGCGCCGGCGTCGTCGTCAGCATCAAAGAGTAAAAGCAACCGATCTGTCGCGGGCGCGAATTCGCCCGCGCCGCGCCAGAACAAGGATAAAGACGCATGAACGGCCAAAATATCCGCATTCGCCTCAAGGCGTTTGATCATCGGGTGCTTGATGCTTCGACGCGCGAAATCGTGTCCACCGCCAAGCGAACCGGTGCCAATGTACGGGGTCCGATTCCGCTGCCGACGCGGATCGAGAAATTCACGGTCAACCGCTCGCCGCATATCGACAAGAAGAGCCGCGAGCAGTTCGAGATGCGCACTCATAAGCGCCTGCTCGATATCGTTGATCCGACGCCGCAAACGGTCGATGCGCTGATGAAGCTCGATCTGGCTGCCGGTGTCGACGTCGAAATCAAGCTCTAAGAGCTGGGAACATGAGCCGGCCGGGCGAAAGTCCGAACGGCTCCTCTGAAGGAAGATGAACCGATGCGTTCAGGTGTAATCGCACAGAAGTTGGGAATGACCCGCATCTACAACGATGCCGGCGAGCATGTCCCGGTTACCGTTCTTCGCATGGAGAACTGCCAGGTCGTGGCGCAGCGCACGAAAGAGAAGAATGGCTATTCTGCCGTTCAGCTCGGTGTCGGCCTCGCCAAGGTCAAGAACACCTCGAAGGCCTTGCGCGGTCATTTCGCCGGCGCTTCCGTCGAGCCTAAGGCGAAGCTCGCCGAGTTTCGTGTGTCCGACGACAACCTGCTCGATATCGGCGCCGAGATAACTGTAGATCATTTCGTCGCCGGCCAGAAAGTCGATGTGACCGGTACTTCGACGGGTAAAGGCTTCCAGGGCGTCATCAAGCGCCATCACTTCGGTGGTGGCCGCGCGACCCATGGTAACTCCGTATCGCACCGTACGCACGGCTCAACCGGCCAACGCCAGGATCCGGGCAAGGTATTCAAGGGCAAGAAGATGGCCGGCCATATGGGTGCTACCCGCGTGACCACGCAGAACGTCGAAGTTGTTTCGACTGATGCGGATCGCGGCCTGATCCTGATCCGCGGCGCGGTCCCGGGCACCAAGGGCGCATGGATACTGGTTCGCGACGCCGTCAAGGTGGCGCTCCCGGACAGCGCACCAAAGCCGGCCGGTTTGCGCGCTGCGGCCAAGATCGAAGCTCCGGCCACTGAGGGAGCGGAATAATGGACATCAAGATTTCAACGCTTGGCGGCAAGGACGCCGGCAATGTCAACCTCTCCGACGAGATCTTCGGTCTCGATCCGCGCGAGGACATCCTGCAGCGCGTGGTGCGCTGGCAACTTGCCAAGAAGCAGCAGGGCACGCATCAGGCCAAGGGCCGCGCCGACATCGCGCGCACCGGTGCCAAGATGTACAAGCAAAAGGGTACGGGCCGCGCCCGCCACCACTCCGCTCGCGCTCCGCAGTTCCGCGGCGGCGGCAAGGCTCATGGCCCGGTCGCCCGCAGCCACGAGCATGCTCTGCCGAAGAAGGTTCGCGCACTCGGCCTGAAGCATGCGCTTTCGGCCAAGGCAAAGGCTTCGAATATCATCATCATCGATGAACTGAAGCTGGCCGAGGCCAAGACCAAGGCGCTGATTGCGAATTTCGCGACGCTGGGCCTGTCGAACGCGCTGCTGATCGGCGGCGCGGAGCTCGACGCAAACTTCAAGTTGGCAGTCGCCAACATTCCGAACATCGACGTGCTGCCTGTTCAGGGTATCAACGTCTACGACATTCTGCGCCGCGGCACGCTGGTCCTTTCAAAGGCCGCTGTCGAGGCCCTCGAGGAGCGCTTTAAATGACGGATCTTCGCCACTATGACGTGATCGTCAGCCCGGCGATCACCGAGAAGACGACCACTGCGTCGGAACGCAACCAGGTTGTCTTCAATGTCGCCAAGAAGGCGACCAAGCCGGAAATCAAGGCAGCCGTCGAGGCGCTGTTCAGCGTCAAGGTGACTGCGGTGAATACGCTGGTCCGCAAGGGCAAGGTAAAGCGCTTTCGCGGCACGGTTGGCCGGCAGAGCGACGTGAAGAAGGCGGTGGTCACGCTGGCAGACGGTCAGTCGATCGACGTCGCCACGGGCCTCTGAGCGGCGCGAGGACAAGAAGATGGCATTGAAGAATTATAAGCCAGTAACGCCGAGCCTTCGCCAGCTCGTGATCGTTGACCGCTCGGCCCTCTACAAGGGCAAGCCGGTCAAGGGTCTTACGGAAGGCCTGAAGTCGTCGGGTGGCCGCAACAATCTCGGTCGCGTGACCGCTCGTTTCATCGGTGGCGGCCATAAGCGCGCCTACCGCATCATCGATTTCAAGCGCCGCAAGTTCGACATGACTGCGACGGTCGAGCGTCTCGAGTATGATCCGAACCGCACCGCCTTCATCGCTCTGGTGAAGTACGAGGACGGCGAGTTGCAGTACATCCTTGCGCCGCAGCGTCTAGCGGTTGGCGACAAGGTTGTCTCCGGCGAGTCGGTCGACGTGAAGCCCGGCAATGCGATGCCGCTTTCCGCGATGCCGGTCGGCACGATCGTGCATAATGTCGAGCTGAAGCCCGGAAAGGGCGGCCAGGTTGCTCGTTCGGCTGGCGCCTATGCGCAGCTGGTTGGTCGCGACCAGGGCATGGCGATCCTGCGCCTGAACTCGGGAGAGCAGCGCATCGTTCACGGCTCGTGCTTTGCCACGGTTGGTGCCGTGTCCAATCCGGATCACGGCAACATCAATGATGGTAAGGCCGGCCGGTCGCGTTGGAGAGGCAAGCGCCCGCACAATCGCGGCGTTACCATGAACCCGGTCGATCACCCGCACGGTGGCGGCGAAGGCCGTACTTCCGGCGGCCGTCATCCGGTTACCCCTTGGGGTAAGCCAACCAAGGGCAAGAAGACGCGGTCGAACAAGGCGACCGATAAGTTCATCGTCCGTTCGCGCCATCAGCGCAAGAGCTAAGAAGAGGTAACGCGAAGTGACCCGTTCAGTCTGGAAAGGTCCGTTCGTTGACGGCTTTCTTCTCAAGAAGGCCGAAAAAGTACGCGATGGCGGCCGTAGCGAAGTGATCAAGATGTGGAGCCGTCGCTCCACCGTCCTGCCTCAGTTCGTCGGCCTTACCTTCGGCGTTTACAACGGCCAGAAGCACATTCCGGTCAACGTGTCGGAAGACATGGTCGGCCATAAGTTCGGCGAATTCGCTCCGACCCGGACCTATTACGGCCACGGCGCGGACAAGAAGGCGAAGAGGAAGTAACATGGGCAAGGCCAAAGCTCCGCGCAGGCTTGCTGACAACGAGGCGCGTGCGGTTCTCCGCACCATCCGCGTCAGCCCGCAGAAGCTGAACCTGGTTGCCGCGCTCATCCGCGGCAAGAAGGTGCAGACTGCGCTTTCGGATCTCGAATTTTCGCGCAAGCGCATCGCCGGCACCGTCAAGAAGACGCTGGAATTGGCAATCGCCAACGCGGAGAACAATCATGACCTCGACGTCGACGCGCTCGTCGTTGCGGAGGCCTATGTCGGCAAGTCGATCGTCATGAAGCGTTTCCACGCTCGTGGCCGTGGCCGTGCAAGCCGCATCGAGAAGCCGTTCTCGCACCTGACGATCGTTGTGCGCGAAGTCGAAGAGAAGGAAGCCGCCTGATGGGTCAGAAAATCAATCCGATCGGTCTGCGCCTCGGTATCAACCGCACCTGGGATTCGCGCTGGTACGCGAACACCGGTGAGTACGGCAAACTGCTGCACGAAGACATCAAGATCCGCGAATACCTGAAGAACGAACTCAAGCAGGCAGCGGTTTCGAAAGTCGTCATCGAGCGCCCGCACAAGAAGTGCCGCGTTACCATCCACGCTGCGCGTCCTGGCCTGATCATCGGCAAGAAGGGCGCCGACATCGAGAAGCTCCGCAAGAAGTTGACCGAGATGACGAAGTCCGAGACGCACCTCAACATCGTTGAAGTGCGCAAGCCGGAGATCGATGCCACGCTGGTCGCTCAGTCGATAGCTCAGCAGCTCGAGCGCCGTATCGCCTTCCGTCGCGCCATGAAGCGCGCCGTGCAGTCGGCGATGCGTCTCGGAGCCGAGGGCATTCGTATCAACTGCTCGGGCCGTCTTGGCGGCGCTGAAATCGCCCGCATGGAGTGGTATCGCGAGGGTCGCGTTCCGCTGCACACGCTGCGCGCAGACGTTGACTACGGCACGGCCGAGGCAAAGACCGCCTACGGCATCTGCGGTGTCAAGGTTTGGGTGTTCAAGGGCGAGATCCTCGAGCACGACCCGATGGCATCCGAACGCCGGGCCACCGAGGGTGACCACAGCCACGCTGGCGAACGCAGTGATCGCGCAGAGCGCAATCGCCGTCGCGAAAACGCCTAAGCATAGGAATTTGGAGTTAGAACGATGTTGCAGCCGAAGCGCACAAAGTTCCGCAAGCAGTTCAAGGGCCGTATCCACGGTGTTGCCAAGGGCGGCACCAATCTGGATTTCGGTGGCTTCGGACTGAAGGCGCTGGAGCCGAACCGCGTCACCGCGCGTGAGATCGAGGCGGCACGCCGCGCGATCACTCGTGAAATGAAGCGCCAGGGCCGCGTCTGGATCCGAATCTTCCCGGACCTTCCGGTCACGTCGAAGCCGACCGAAGTCCGTATGGGCAAGGGCAAGGGCGCAGTCGACTATTGGGCGGCGCGCATCAAGCCGGGCCGCATCATGTTCGAGATCGACGGCGTCAACGAAGAGACGGCCCGCGAGGCGCTGCGCCTCGGTGCCGCCAAGCTCTCGGTGAAGACACGCTTCGTGCAGCGCATAGCGGAATAGGAAAGGGGCTCGTTATGAAGGCTACCGATATCAGGGCGAAGACCCCCGACCAGCTCGATGACGATCTGGTGTCGTTGAAGAAGGAGCAGTTCAACCTGCGCTTCCAGAAGGCGACCGGTCAACTCGAGAAGACGGCTCGCGTAAGACAGGTTCGTCGCGACATCGCCCGCGTAAAGACCATTGCCGCTCAAAAAGCGGCCAAGAAGGCTTAAGGACGAAGAAAATGCCAAAGCGCATCCTGCAGGGCGTCGTCGTAAGCGACAAGAACGAGAAGACCGTCGTGGTCAAGGTCGAGCGTCGCTTCACGCACCCGGTGATGAAGAAGACCGTGCGTATGTCGAAGAAGTACAAGGCGCACGATGAAGACAATGCATGCAAGGTCGGCGACCAGGTGTTCATCCAGGAGTTGGCTCCGATCTCCAAGGACAAGCGCTGGGTCGTCGTGACCGAGGCGCAGGCCTCGCAGTAAGAATGAAATTTGGACAGGCCGGGGAGGGCGCATTGCCTATCCTCGGACATGAAGAAGGCGGCCAGTCATGATTCAGATGCAAACAAACCTCGACATCGCCGATAATTCCGGCGCCCGTCGTGTCATGTGCATCAAGGTGCTGGGCGGTTCGAAGCGGAAATATGCTTCGGTCGGCGACATCATTGTCGTCTCGATCAAGGAAGCCATTCCGCGCGGCCGCGTAAAGAAGGGCGATGTGATGAAGGCGGTCGTGGTTCGCACGGCCAAGGACATCCGCCGCGCCGACGGCAGCGTGATCCGTTTCGACAAGAACGCGGCTGTTCTCGTCGACAATAAGAAAGAGCCGATCGGCACGCGTATCTTCGGGCCGGTTCCGCGCGAGCTTCGCGCCAAGAACCACATGAAGATCATCTCGCTCGCGCCAGAAGTGCTGTAAGGAGCCGGGAAATGCAGAAGATCCGTAAAGGCGACAAGGTCGTCATCCTGTCCGGCAAGGACAAAGGCCGCTCCGGCGAGGTTCTTTCGGTTCAGCCGAAGGAAGACACGGCGATCGTGCGCGGCATCAACATCATCGTGCGCCATCAGCGGCAGTCGCAGGCGCAGGAAGGCGGGCTTATCCGTAAGGAAGCCCCTATCCATCTGTCCAACGTCGCGCTGGCTGATCCCAAGGACGGCAAGCCGACCCGCGTCGGCTTCCAGATCCAGGCCGATGGCAAGAAGGTGCGCGTAGCGAAGCGCTCGGGAGAAGTGATCAATGGCTAAGGCAGCTAATCAGCCCCGGCTGAAGAAGGTCTATGAAGAGACCATCCGCAAGGCACTGCTCGAGCAGTTCAGCTACGAGAACGAGATGCAAATTCCGCGTCTCGACAAGATTGTGTTGAACATGGGCGTCGGCGAAGCGACGGCCGACT
Organism: uncultured Alphaproteobacteria bacterium; assembly: GCA_963829135.1. GTDB lineage: Bacteria > Pseudomonadota > Alphaproteobacteria > Rhizobiales > Rhizobiaceae > Kumtagia. The sequence goes on from CAWHHO010000006.1 coordinate 434,702, forward strand.
CCAAAAAGCCGTCGGTTGCAGCAGCCGACCTCGCGATGATCGCCGGCCAGAAGCCGGTCATTACGCATGCGCGCAAGTCGATTGCGACCTTCAAGGTTCGCGAGAAGATGCCGATCGGCACGAAGGTGACCCTTCGCAAGGAGCGTATGTACGAGTTTCTTGATCGCCTCGTGAATATCGCGCTGCCGCGCGTCCGAGACTTCCGCGGACTCAACCCGAAGAGCTTCGACGGGCGCGGCAACTATGCGATGGGCGTGAAGGAACACATCGTGTTTCCGGAGATCAACTACGACAAGGTTGATCAGATCTGGGGCATGGACATCATCGTTTGTACGACTGCCAAGACGGACGACGAAGCCAGGGCATTGCTCAAGGGCTTCAACTTCCCGTTCCGGCAGTAACGGCAGCGAGAAAAGGAACAATCTGAAATGGCAAAGACCAGCTCAGTCGAGAAGAACGAACGCCGCCGCAAGCTCGTTGGCCTCAAGGCCGGCAAGCGGAAGGAACTGAAGGCGATCATCATGAACAAGGAGCTTCCGATCGAGGAACGCTTCCGTGCGCAGCTCAAGCTCGCCGCCATGCCGCGGAATTCGGCGAAGGTGCGCATCCGCAACCGCTGCGAAATCACAGGCCGTCCGCGCGCCTATTACCGCAAGCTCAAGATGTCGCGTATCGCGCTGCGCGAACTTGGCTCGCTCGGCGTTGTGCCGGGTCTTGTCAAGTCGAGCTGGTAAGGAGGATAAGATATGTCACTGAACGATCCTCTCGGCGATATGCTGACCCGCATCCGCAACGCCTATGGCCGTAAGAAGGCGAAGGTCTCGACGCCGGCGTCGCGTCTGCGCTCCCGTGTGCTGGAAGTTTTGAAGTCGGAAGGCTACATCCGCGACTTCAGCCAGACGGATTTCGATAACGGCAAGTCCGAAATCGAGATCGAGTTGAAGTATTTCGATGGCGCACCGGTGATCCGCGAGATTTCCCGCGTGTCGAAGCCTGGCCGCCGCGTCTACGTGTCGGTCAAGTCGATTCCGTCGATCGCCAACGGGCTCGGGATTTCGATCCTGTCGACCCCGAAAGGTGTGATGGCTGACCACGAGGCGCGTGAGCAGAACGTCGGCGGGGAAATCCTCTGCCAGGTGTTCTAGTCAAGAAGTAGTTCGTTTGTGGTCGGTCGTGGCTCGAATGCGACTTGCGAATAACGCTCGACGAATGAGAAAGAGGAGACGCAAACATGTCTCGTATTGGTAAAAAGGCTGTGCAGGTGCCATCCGGCGTGACCGCTTCGGTCAGCGGGCAGACCGTGACTGCGAAGGGCCCGAAGGGCGAACTCAAGTTCGTCGTTAACGACGAGGTTCTGGTCAAAATGGAAGGCGGCGAGATTGCAGTCGAGCCACGCGACCAGACCAAGACTGCACGCTCCAAATGGGGCATGTCGCGCACGCAGATCGTCAATATTCTCGACGGCGTCACCAAGGGCTTCGAGAAAAAGCTTGAGATTAACGGCGTTGGTTACCGCGCGGCGCTGCAGGGCAAGAACCTGCAGCTGGCGCTTGGGTTCAGCCATGACGTTGTCTACGAGACCCCGCAGGGTATCACGATCACTGTGCCGAAGCCGACCGAGATCGTGGTTTCGGGGATCGACAAGCAGGCCGTAGGCCAGGTTGCCGCAGAGATCCGTGAATATCGCGCGCCTGAGCCCTACAAGGGTAAGGGCGTGAAGTATGCCAACGAGCGTATCGTGCGCAAGGAAGGCAAGAAGAAGTAGTTCGCAGGTCGTTTTTCGTTGGTCGTGGTTCGAGCCACGACTTTCGACCGACGACTGACAAACATCGCCACGGTTGGCGGCCGCGGGAAGCTGGGCTTACCGCATATGGCCACCTCCGTTTTTCAAGGCAAAGGAAATTCGGGCCATGGCCTCCAAGGAAGAAACGCAGAAGCGCGCGGAGCGCATTCGCCGCCAGATCAAGAAGGTCTCGAGCGGCCGGCCGCGCCTGTCCGTGCATCGCACGTCGAAGAATATTTATGTGCAGATCATCGACGACAGCAAGGGCCACACGCTGGCTGCTGCCTCCACTCTCGAGAAGGCGGTCAAGGGCGACCTGAAGACTGGCGCCGATACGGCTGCTGCCGCTGCAATCGGCAAGCTGATTGCCGAGCGCGCCACGAAGGCCGGCGTCAAGGAAGTCGTCTTCGATCGTGGACCGTACATTTATCACGGGCGCGTCAAGGCGCTCGCCGAAGCCGCCCGCGAAGGCGGTCTCAGCTTCTAAACGTGATCTAGAGCCGAAATCCTGCAAAAACATGCAGACATTTCGCCCGGGATCATGCATGGCAGCAACCATTCGCCGCGGACCAGCTAAGCTGGGCGCATAACAGCAACCCGTGCTTCCGGAAAAAAACAAGGAACAGGATATGGCACAGGAACGTAGGGAAGGTCGCGGACGCGAACGCGAAGAGCGTGACAGCGAATTCGTCGACAAGCTCGTCCACATTAATCGTGTCGCCAAGGTGGTGAAGGGCGGACGCCGTTTCGGCTTCGCCGCGCTCGTCGTCGTTGGCGATCAGAAGGGCCGCGTTGGCTTTGGCCACGGCAAGGCGCGTGAAGTGCCGGAGGCAATCCGCAAGGCGACTGAATCCGCCAAGCGCGAACTGATCTTCGTGCCGTTGCGCTCCGGCCGCACGCTGCATCATGACGTCGAAGGCCGCCATGGCGCCGGCCGCGTCCTGCTGCGCTCCGCCAAGGCAGGTACCGGCATCATCGCGGGCGGTCCGATGCGCGCGGTTTTCGAGACCCTCGGCGTGCATGACGTCGTCGCCAAGTCAATGGGTTCGTCGAACCCGTACAACATGGTGCGCGCGACTTTCGATGCCCTCAAGCACCAGATGCATCCGAAGGATGTAGCTGCGCAGCGCGGCATTAAATATTCGACGCTCCAGGCTCGCCGCGGTAACGCGGTCGCCGCTGAAGAATAACCGCGGCGAAGGAGAACGATCATGGCGCAGAAAGCCACCAAGACCATCACGGTCGAGCAGATCGGAAGCCCGATCCGCCGCCCGCAGGAACAGCGCGCGACGCTTATCGGCCTCGGCCTGAACAAGATGCATAAGCGCCGCACGCTTGAGGATACGCCCTCGGTTCGCGGTATGATTGCGGCCGTGCAGCACCTCGTTCGCGTCGTCGACGACAAGTAAGCCGGCGCGCCAGGAGAAAAACGATGAAACTCAACGAACTGCGCGATAATGATGGCTCGACGCACGCCAAGAAGCGTCTCGGTCGCGGTATCGGCTCGGGTTCGGGCAAGACCGCTGGACGCGGCGTGAAAGGCCAGAAGGCCCGCTCCGGCGTCGCAATCAACGGCTTCGAGGGTGGCCAGATGCCGCTTTATCGGCGCCTGCCCAAGCGCGGCTTCAACAATCCGTTCACGAAGAACTTCAACGCCGTTTCGCTCGCCCGCATTCAGGCGGCGATCGACGCCAAGAAGCTCGACGCGGAAGAGACGGTAACCGCTGAGTCGCTGATCAAGGCCGGCGTTATCCGCCGTCCGCTCGACGGCGTTCGCATTCTCTCGGATGGAGAACTGAAGGCGAAGCTTTCGTTCGATATCGCGGGTGCTTCCAAGGCGGCGATCGAGAAGATCGAGAACGCCGGCGGCTCCGTGAAGCTTCCGGTGAAGCCCGAACCGGTCAAGAAGATGGCTGCCAAGGCCAAGAAGTAGTCTTTCGACGCGGCGGCGGGCGACAGTCCGCCGCTTGCAACTTCGGGGCCCCGCGCCTATCTCGTGGCTTCGTCGTCGTGCCGCCCGCTGCGGCCCTCCAGCGTGACGAAGCGGAGATTTTTTCATGGCATCGGCTGCCGAACAACTTGCCTCCAATCTGAATTTTGCTGCCTTTGCCAAGGCGGAAGACCTCAAGAAGCGTATCTGGTTCACCATCGGTGCGCTGTTGGTATACCGTCTCGGAACCTACATTCCACTTCCCGGCATCAATCCAACCGCATTCGCCCAGGCTTTCGAGCAGCAGAGCCGCGGCGTGCTCGGCATGTTCAACATGTTTTCGGGCGGCGCGCTCGCCAACATGGCGATCTTCGCGCTGGGCATCATGCCCTACATTTCCGCCTCGATCATCATGCAGCTGATGACATCGGTGGTTCCTGCCCTTGAAGCGCTCAAGAAAGAGGGCGAGCAGGGCCGCAAGATCATCAACCAATATACCCGTTACGGAACGGTGCTTCTGGCGCTGGTTCAGGCCTACGGTATTGCCGCTAGCCTGGAATCGGGCAACGGTATCGTCGTCGATCCGGGCCTGTTCTTCCGAATTTCCACGGTCATCACGCTGACCGGCGGCACGATGTTCCTGATGTGGCTGGGCGAGCAGATCACCGCGCGCGGCATCGGTAACGGCATTTCGCTGATCATCTTTTCCGGCATCGTCGCCGGCCTGCCTTCACACCTTATGCAGACCCTGGAACAGGGGCGCACCGGTGCGACATCGATGGGCGTCATCCTGGCGATCATGGTTCTGGCCGTGGTGGTGATAGCGGTCATCGTGTTCTTCGAACGCGCGCAACGCCGACTGCTGATCCAGTACCCCAAGCGCCAAGTGGGCAACCGCATGTTCCAGGGCGACACATCGCATCTGCCACTGAAGCTCAACACCGCTGGTGTTATCCCACCGATCTTTGCTTCGTCGCTGCTGCTGCTGCCGGCAACGATTGCCGGATTCTCCAACACGCAAAACCTGCCGGGATGGGCCAGTACGATCCTGGCGTCGTTGGGTCACGGGCAGCCACTGTTCATGTTCCTCTACGCGGCGATGATCGCCTTCTTCGCCTTTTTCTACACGGCCATCGTGTTCAATCCGAAGGATACGGCGGACCAACTCAAGAAGCATTCCGGCTTCATTCCCGGCTATCGGCCAGGCGAGCGAACTGCCGAGTACATCGACTATGTGCTTACGCGCATCACCGTGATCGGCGCACTTTATCTGGTGGTAATCTGCTTGCTGCCCGAGTATCTGATCAGATGGTTCAATCTGACATTCTATCTTGGCGGCACTTCGCTGCTGATCGTCGTCAGTGTGACGCTCGATACGGTCGCGCAGATCCAGGGTCACCTGATTGCGCACCAGTATGAGGGGCTAATCAAGAAGTCGAAGCTTCGTGGGGGGAAGAAGGGCCGATGAGGTTAATATTGCTTGGGCCGCCAGGGGCGGGCAAGGGGACGCAAGCACAAAGACTAGTCGACAAACATGGTATTCCGCAGCTTTCGACGGGGGACATGCTGCGTGCCGCTGTAGCGGCCAGGACGCCGATAGGCCTGCAAGCCAAGGCCGTCATGGATGCTGGAGAGTTGGTGTCCGACGCGATCGTCAACGCGATCGTGGCCGAGCGGATCGATCAACCGGACTGCGCGAAGGGGTTCATCCTCGATGGCTATCCGCGTACGCTCGTTCAGGCGGATGCGGTGGAGGCAATGCTCGGTGATCGCGACCTCAAGCTGGACACGGTCGTGGAGTTTGTCGTGGACGACAAGGCCCTGATTGGCCGTATCGTGAAACGCGCCAAGGATGCGGAGGCCGCTGGCCAGCAGGTTCGCAAGGACGATAATCCGCAGGTGTTCGATGAGCGGCTGCGCGAGTACTACAAGAAGACGGCTCCGCTGATCGGCTACTACTATGCCAAGGGCCAGCTCAAATCCATCGACGGAATGGCCGATGTCGACGCGGTCACTGCTTCGATTGAAGGTATTCTGAGCAAGGCCGTCAAGAGAAAATAGCCCTTCGCTATTGACTGGTTAAGACTTTTGTATTATGGCGCCCCGTCTCCCATCAAAGGAATCGAGGCGTTTCGGGTCTTTCGGCCCGCGTGCCACTTTGAAGGAATACCCGCAAGGGCCGGCCTCCACCGGACGCGGGTCAACACAAGTGCCGGTTCGTCCGGCCTCACATGGAGTGTAAAATGGCTCGTATAGCCGGCGTTAACATACCGACCAACAAGCGCGTCATCATTGCGCTGCAGTACATTCACGGCATCGGCAAGAAGTTCGCTCAGGAGATCGTCGACAAGGTCGGCATTCCTGCGGAGCGCCGCGTCAGCCAGATGACGGACGCCGAAGTCTTGGCAATCCGCGAGACCATCGACCGCGACTATCAGGTCGAAGGCGATCTTCGCCGCGAAGTGTCGATGAATATCAAGCGTCTCATGGACCTGGGCTGCTATCGCGGTCTGCGTCATCGCCGCAATCTGCCGGTTCGCGGCCAGCGCACGCATACCAATGCGCGCACCCGCAAGGGCCCCGCCAAGGCGATCGCCGGTAAGAAGAAGTAATTAGGGCAGTAGGCAATCGGCAATAGGCAGTCGTTTTTGGATTCGACTGCCGACTGCCCAGTACCAACTGCCTCTGGTGTAGCCGCTGGCATTACGGCGGCGTAGAGATCGAACGAAAGGACTAAAATGGCCAAGGAAGCCGGACGCGTTCGCCGTCGCGAACGCAAGAATATTTCGTCGGGCGTTGCCCACGTGAATTCCACCTTCAACAACACGATGATCACCATCACCGACGCGCAAGGCAATGCGATTGCCTGGTCGTCCGCGGGTGCTCAGGGCTTCAAGGGTTCGCGCAAGTCGACCCCGTTTGCCGCGCAGATGGCGGCTGAAGACGTTTGCAAGAAGGCGCAGGAACATGGCATGCGCACCCTCGAGGTCGAGGTCTGTGGCCCTGGCTCCGGCCGTGAATCGGCGTTGCGCGCTCTCCAGGCGGGCGGGTTCACCATCACCTCGATCCGCGATGTGACACCGATCCCGCACAATGGCTGCCGTCCGCGCAAGAAGCGCCGCGTCTGATGTTTTGACTTAACCGCTGCGCCAGCGCCAACGCGCCAGTGCGGCATTTTCCAGATCGCCCGTCACGATTGGATGGTGGCGGGGTGTTGGAAGGACCATATTATGATTCAGAAAAACTGGCAGGAACTAATCAAGCCGAACAAGATCGACTTCTCGTCGAAAGGCAAGACGTTGACGACGCTCGTCGCCGAGCCTCTCGAGCGCGGCTTCGGCCTGACGCTCGGCAACGCGCTGCGCCGCGTTCTCTTGTCGTCATTGCGTGGTGCTGCAGTCACTTCGGTGCAGATAGACGGCGTGCTGCATGAGTTCTCATCGATTGCCGGCGTTCGCGAAGACGTGACCGATATCGTCCTGAACATCAAGGAAATCGCCATCAAGATGGAAGGCGATGGGCCGAAGCGCATGGTTGTGCGCAAGCAGGGTCCTGGTGCCGTGCTAGCCGGCGACATTCAGACTGTCGGCGATGTCGAAATTCTCAATCCCGACCATGTGATCTGCACCCTCGACGAAGGCGCCGAGATTCGCATGGAGTTCACCGTCGATACCGGCAAGGGCTATGTGCCAGCCGACCGCAATCGGGCTGAGGATGCTCCGATCGGCCTTATCCCGGTCGACAGCCTCTACTCGCCGGTCAAGAAGGTCTCGTACAAGGTCGAGAACACCCGCCATGGCGAGGAACTCGACAAGGACAAGCTGACCATGTCGCTCGAAACCAACGGCTCCATCAGCGGTGAAGACGCTGTCGCTTTCGCAGCACGCATCCTCCAGGACCAGCTTGGCCTGTTCGTCAACTTCGATGAGCCGCAGAAGGAAGTCGCTGCGGAGGCGGTTACCGAGCTCGCCTTCAACCCAGCGCTGCTCAAAAAGGTGGACGAACTGGAGCTGTCGGTTCGCTCGGCGAACTGCTTGAAGAACGACAACATCGTCTATATCGGCGATCTGATCCAGAAGACGGAAGCCGAAATGCTTCGCACTCCGAATTTTGGCCGCAAGTCGCTCAACGAGATCAAGGAAGTTCTGGCCGCGATGGGTCTGCATCTCGGTATGGAGGTCACGGATTGGCCGCCGGAGAACATCGAGGACCTCGCCAAGCGTTACGAAGACCAATATTAAGCGGTGAATAGCGAATGGTAAATGGTGAATGGAAGTCGTCGTCTCGCTGCCAGGTCGATACCACGACATAACCATTGACGACTGACGAAATGAACAGGGCTCTTGCCCAGAATAAGGAGAAACCATGCGCCATGGATTTGCCGGCCGCCGCTTTGCCCGGAGCGTTAGCCACCGCAAGGCGATGTTTGCCAACCTCGCAGTCTCGCTCATCGAGCACGAGCAGATTGTCACCACCTTGCCGAAGGCCAAGGACCTTCGTCCGATCGTCGAGAAGCTGGTCACGCTCGGCAAGCGCGGCGACCTGCACGCGCGCCGCCAGGTGATTGCACAGATCGGTAACGAGGGCGTGGTCAAGCGCCTGTTCGACACGATCGCACCGCGCTACGCCACTCGGAACGGCGGATATCTGCGCATCATGAAGGCGGGTTTCCGCCACGGCGACAATGCCGCGATGGCCGTCATTGAATTCGTGGATCGAGACGCTTCCGCTAAGGGTGCCGCGGACAAGGAGCGCGTCGAGGCGGAAGCCGAGACCGCCGAAGCGGCATAAGCCAAACGCTATCGAGGTTTGCGAAGCCGGCGTGGCGAAAGCCACGCCGGCTTCTCCGTTCCCGTTGCAATCGCTCCCCATGCTGTGATGACGCGAGCCGCACAAACGTCGCATTTCATAGGCGAAGAATTGGTCTCGACCGTTCGCGATATCGATTCGCTCCGGAAGATATTCGGGAGTCTGCCCATGCTCATCCTGACACGCTTATTGACGTTAGCGCTGGTTGCCGTGGTTTCAGCGACCTCCCTCGCGCCGGCGCAAAACAATGGTGACATCATGCTGCTCGATGCTGCTAACGATGGCGACGTTGATGCGGTGCGCAGGTGGGTGAAGTCCGGCGAGAACGTCGATGCGCGTGATGGCACCGGCCGGACCGCCCTGCTGATTGCCGCGCGAGCCAACCAGGCCGAGGCCGCGCGGGTTCTCATCGATGCAGGTGCCGACATCAACGCCAAGGACGCAATCCAGGACACCCCGTTCCTGTATGCGGCGGCAGAGGGGCGCAACGACATTCTGCGGCACATTCTCTCCACGGGCAGAGCCAATCTGAGGGACACCAACCGCTACGGCGGAGTGGCGCTCATCCCAGCCTCGCATCATGGTCACGTTGAAACCGTGCGCATGTTGCTCGACACCGAGATCGATATCGATCACGTTAACAATCTCGGCTGGACGGCCATTCTGGAAGCGGTGATCCTCGGCGACGGCGGGCCAGTGTACCAGGAAATCGTCGGCATGCTGGTAAGAGCCGGCGCGAGGCCAATCCCGGATCGGGACGGAAGGACACCGCTCGACCACGCGCGTGCCATGGGATTTGGAGAGATTGCCAAGATTCTCGAAGGACGCGCTTAGGGTCGTCGACCCTGTGGATCGGCCGGCTCCCGCTTCGCTTCCCGCTGGCGGCGGAGGTTCGATCCATTTTCGCGGTGCCGGCGCCCGCACGCCTTTCATTTTGCACAATCATCGCGCTTATAGGTGGACGTTCCGTTGGAGGATTCGCATGTCCACGAAAGGCTTTCTGGCCCTTCTGGTTTCAATTTGGCTGGCCGTGGGTGGTGCAGCGTTCGCGCAGGAAAAGCCGGCAACTGACAAGCAGGTCGAGCCTGGGCTGAAGGATGTGCTGACCGATCTGCTGCAGAGCATGGAGGAGCCGCCTCCGCCGCCGGCGCCGCCGGGCCGCCGCTTGCCATTCGGACGCACGGAGCTCCAGCTTTCCTTTGCACCTTTGGTCAAGGACGTCGCCCCGGCTGTTGTCAATGTCTATGCCTCGCAGCAGGTGAGGGCGCGTTCGCCGTTCGAAGGTGATCCATTTTTCGAACGCTTTTTCGGAGGTGGTGGTCCGCCACGCGCCCGGTCGGCCCTTGGTTCCGGCGTGTTGGTCGACAAAAGCGGGCTTATCGTCACCAACTTTCATGTCATTCGCGATGCGGACGAGGTGAAGGTTGCTCTGTCGGACGGCCGCGAATTCGAGAGCAAGGTGCTGCTGAAGGACGAAACAATCGATCTCGCAGTGCTCAAGGTCGAAGGCGACGGCAATTTCCCGACGGTTGAAATCGGTGACTCGGATGCTCTGCTGGTTGGCGACCTGGTGTTGGCGATCGGCAATCCCTTCGGCGTCGGCCAGACCACGACGAGCGGCATTGTTTCAGCGCTTGCCCGCTCGCATATCGGCGTCTCGGATTTCGGCTTCTTCATCCAGACCGACGCGGCAATCAATCCGGGCAATTCGGGCGGCGGGCTGATCAACATGACCGGACAGTTGGTCGGAATCAATACGGCGATCTACAGCCGCAGCGGCGGGTCCATCGGCATCGGCTTTGCCATTCCTTCAAACATCGTGCGGGCCGTGCTCAACGCGGCAAAGAACGGTCAGGATTTCTTTGAGCGTCCGTTTATCGGTGCGAGCTTCGATCCGGTGACCGCGCAGATCGCTGAAATCGCTCGGCATGAAGACGCCGACCGGCGCGCTGATCGCCGACGTTACCAAGGATGGCCCCGCCGAAAAGGCCGGGCTAAAGCCAGGCGATGTCGTGCTGGCAATGAACGACATCGCGATCGAGCATGTCGACGCGCTGGGGTATCGGCTGGCAACGCAGATGATCGGAGCCAAGGCTAGCCTCAAGGTTCTGACCAAAGGCGAGGAAAAGACGATCGAGATCGTTCTTGCGCGCGCACCGGAAGGTGCTGCGACCGAACCGATGCTGATCGATGGCCGCAGCCCGTTTGCCGGCGCGAAGGTATCGGAACTTTCGCCGCGCCTTGCGCAACGCCTCGGCATGCCGACCGAGACGACCGGCGTAACGATCGTCGACATTGACAGGGGCTCGCCGGCGGCGGGCCTCGGCCTGCGCCCACGCGACATCGTACGCGAGGTGAACGGCGCGCAGATCACCACCGCCAAGCAGCTCGCCGAAATCGCCGCTCAGAAAACGCGCTGGTGGCGCTTTACGGTGGAGCGCGACGGGCAGATCCTGAAACAGATGCTTCGCTTCTGATGACGGACCTGTTTGCGCAGGAAACCACGCAAAAACCCGAAACGGGGCGGCCTCTCGCTGACCGGCTGCGGCCGGCGCGCCTGGACGAGGTCGTCGGGCAGGATCACCTTACGGGGGAGGACGGCGCGCTGACGCGGATGATCCGCTCTGGCTCGCTGGGCTCGATGATATTCTGGGGGCCGCCGGGCACCGGCAAGACGACGGTTGCGCGACTGCTGGCCGGCGAGACGGATCTAGCCTTCGAGCAGATTTCGGCGATCTTTTCCGGTGTCGCCGACCTTAAGAAGGTGTTCGAGACGGCGCGCATGCGCCGTACGAACGGGCGCCAGACACTGCTATTCGTCGATGAAATTCACCGGTTCAACCGTGCACAGCAGGATTCCTTCCTGCCTGTAATGGAGGACGGCACGGTCATCCTCGTCGGAGCGACGACTGAAAATCCGTCATTCGAACTCAATGCCGCGCTGCTGTCGCGCGCACGGGTCCTGGTATTCCGGACGCTCGGCGAGGAAAGCTTGTCGCTGCTCTTGCATCGCGCGGAGGAGATCGAAGGTCGACCGTTGCCTCTCGACGAGCAGGCAAGGGCGGTGCTCCTGCGCATGGCCGACGGGGATGGCCGCGCTGCGCTCACGCTTGCAGAGGAGGTGTGGCGCGCCGCCCGGCCAGGCGAGGTATTCAACGCCGATGCGCTGCAGAGCATCGTTCAGCGCCGTGCTCCCGTTTATGACAAGGGCCAGGACGGCCACTACAATCTGATTTCGGCGCTGCATAAATCGGTGCGCGGTTCTGACCCGGACGCTGCGCTCTACTACCTGGCCCGTATGTTCGATGCTGGCGAAGATCCGCTCTATCTCGGACGCCGGCTTGTGCGGATGGCGGTTGAAGATATCGGGCTTGCCGACCCGCAGGCATTGGTGATCGCCAACGCCGCAAAGGACGCTTACGATTACCTCGGCTCGCCTGAGGGTGAACTGGCCTTCGCGCAGGCCTGCGTCTATCTCGCCACAGCGCCGAAATCGAACGCCATCTACACCGCATTTAAGGCGGCGACGCGCGCCGCCAAGGAACACGGCTCTCTTTTGCCGCCGAAGCATATTCTGAATGCTCCCACCAAGCTGATGAAGGACGAGAGCTACGGCTCGGGCTATCAATACGACCACGATCAGCCCGACGCGTTCTCCGGGCAGGACTACTTCCCGGAGAGGATGGGGCGGCATAGGTTCTACGACCCGCCGGATCGAGGCTTCGAGCGTGAGATCCGCAAGCGCCTCGACTATTGGACGAAGCTCAGGAACGAACGCTCTGGCGGTAGCAATTGAAGTCGCGCATACTCCGCTCAGCCGGCGGGAGCGAGCGTTGGGCGGTATCAGCAATCGAGTGGCAGAGGCGCGGGCTTTCTACGCCAAGCAGATGTCTGTCATCAGCGGCTCGACCGATCCGCGGCTGGAGCGGGCCTTCGGCATGGTGCCGCGCGAGGTCTTCCTGCCGCTGCCACCATGGCACGTGATGGTCGGCAGCCATTTCGTTGAAACGCCCGGGACCGACCCTTCATACCTTTACCAGAATTCGCTGGTCGTTCTCGACCGGCGCAAGGGCATCAACAACGGCGAGCCCTTTCTGCATGCCGGTTGGATTGCGGCTGTCGCACCACAGCCCGGCGAAACCGTCGTCCATATAGGCGCCGGCACGGGCTATTACACAGCGATCCTCTCACTGCTGGTTCTGGAGGGAGGGTCGGTAACGGCGCTCGAGATTGATGAGGCGCTTGCCAAAGCGGCGATGCGCAATCTGAAGCCGTTCGAAAACGTCACCGTTGCCAACGCGAATGCGGTGCAGGCGGACTTGCCGCCAGCGGACATCATCTATGTGAATGCGGGGGTGGTGGCGCCGCCGCTCTCTTGGGTGACGGCATTGCTGCCACATGGCCGGCTGATCTTTCCATGGCGGCCATCGCACGACATTGCAATCGCTATGCTGGCGACGAGAACCGCCAAGGGCTACAGCGTCAGACCGCTCTCGGGAGCCTGGTTCATTCCCTGCATCGGAGCATCCGATCAGGGACGCACGTTGCGTCAGCCCTCAAGCAGCGAGGCGTGGCTTTCGCGATCGATCGTGCTGACTTCAGAGCGTCAGCCCGATGAGAGCGCAACCGCGACCTATCCCGACCTGTGGTTTTCAACCAACTCGCTGTAAACGGTGAGCATGACCTCAGGTATTTTGCACACTCTCATTGTCGCTGTCGGAGGCGGAATCGGCGCCGCGATCCGGCATCTCGTCAATCTCGCTTCAGTGCGTCTGTTGGGAATGTCCTTTCCGTGGGGAACACTGGCGATCAACATCGCAGGCTGCTTCGCCATGGGTGTTTTCATCGAGTTGCTGGCTCGCCGGTTCAATGCTTCCAATGAACTCCGCCTCTTCATCGCGACGGGCGTACTCGGTGGCTTTACGACATTCTCGGCTTTCTCGCTTGATTTCGCGGTTCTTTGGGAACGGGGAGCGCTGCTGCCCGCCGCCGGCTACGTGGTCGCCAGCGTTATTGGCTCGCTGATGGCCGTGTTTCTCGGCTTATGGCTCGCAAGAAGCTTCGGTTGATGCTATTCGCCCGTTCGCAGAAAGAACGGTGAACGATGGCTGGCGTAGAGCAAATCATAGTGGACGGCGGTGAGGCGGGCATGCGCCTCGATCGCTGGTTCAAGTCGCACTATCCCGGCCTCGGCTTCGGCCATCTGCAGAAGCTGCTGCGTTCGGGCCAGGTGCGCGTGGACGGTTCGCGCGCCAAATCCGACACCCGCATCGAGCCGGGCCAGATGATCCGGGTGCCGCCGCTCGAAGTCGACCGCAAGGGCGACGCACCGCTTACCCAGCGCACGCTGCGCGGCGTCGACGACGGCGAGGCCTTGTCGAAGATGATCCTGTTCGAGGATCCGAAAGTATACGTCTTCAACAAGCCTTCCGGCCTTGCGGTGCAGGGCGGTTCGGGCGTGACGCGCAGCGTCGATTCAATGCTGGAGGCGTTTCGCAGCAAGAAGGGCGAGAAGCCGCGCCTGGTTCACCGGCTCGACCGCGATACATCGGGCGTGCTTGTCGTGGCGCGCACGCGGCTGGCGGCGATGAAGCTGGCGGAGGCGTTTCGCGGTAGAGACGCCAAGAAGACATACTGGTCGCTGGTGAAAGGCGCGCCGTCGAAACGCGAGGACAAGATCTCGACCTGGCTGGTCAAGGAGTCCACGCCGGACGGCGACCGTATGCGCGTCGCCAAGCATGGGGAGAAGGGCGCGGATCATGCCGTCTCCTACTACAGGATCGTCGAGCAGGCGGCACAGGCGCTGGCCTGGCTTGAGATGGAGCCGTATACCGGCCGCACGCACCAGTTGCGCGTGCATGCGGCCCACATCGGCCATCCGATCATCGGCGATCCGAAATATTTCGAAGCAGACACCAATTGGGATTTTCCCGGCGGCATGCAGAACCGGCTTCACCTTCTTGCGCGCCGCATTGTCATCCCGCACCCCGACAGGGGCGTGATCGACGTCACCGCGCCGCTGCCGCCGCATATGCGCCAGAGCTGGGCCCTGCTCGGTTTCGATGAGTCGAGCGCGGCGGAAGATTCCTGAAAGTGGATCTTGGTCCTGCAACTCCCTGCTTTTGCCCCACGATGACGATTGAGAAGTCTGCGACTTTGCCTCTGCGCGGGCGACGGTGAGATATGCAGCAAATACTGGCTCTCAAGGGTCGTGACGGGGGCTGCTGAAGGGAGATAACGCCTTGCATCGCAACGATTACCCGACCGAATGCTTGAGCGATCGGCTCAAGCACCTCCGAACGTGACCGCCGCAGCACTTGATCGCCGTCATTCCGTCGATCTCGCGGCGGCCGCGATCATGCTCGGCCTCACCTTTTCGTGGGGCGTAAACGGCGTCGCCGCCAAGCTTTCCTATTCGGGCTTCGATCCTGTCTTCATCTCCATCGCCCGGTCGCTGATCGGGGGCGCTTTTGTTGTCGCTTGGTGCCGCCTTCGCGGCATCGCGCTCTTTACTTTGGACGGAACAGGGGTCGCCGGGGCTCTTGCTGGATTCTTATTCGGGGTGGAGTTCCTGCTGCTCTACATTGGGCTTGACCATACGACGGTCGCGCGCAGCACGCTGCTGGTCAACACCATGCCGTTCTGGGTGTTGGTCGGTGGTCATTTCCTGCTCGGCGAGCCTATTACCGTGCGCAAGCTGGTTGGATTGGTTCTCGCCTTCGCGGGATTGGTCGCGGTGTTCTCTGACAAGCTGAATGCCGGCGGCGCCGACACGATGGTAGGCGATCTGCTGAGCCTTGCGGCGGGCCTCGCCTGGGCGCTCACCAATATCGTCATAAAGCGCTCGAAACACCTTACCAGCACCAGCGCCGAAAAGCTCCTGCTCTACCAACTGGCCGGTGCTGCAATCGTCGGTTCGATTGCGATTCCGTTCGCCGGACCGATGATCCGGAATGTCAGCACGCTGCCGGTGTTGTCGCTGCTGTTCCAGTCGATCTACATCGTTGCATTCACCTACGTGCTTTGGTTCTGGCTACTCAGGCGCTATCCCGCGTCGGGGCTTGCCAGCTTCACTTTCCTGACGCCGGCTTTCGGCGTGTTGTGCGGTGGAATTTTGCTCGGCGAGCATCTATCTCTGCGCATATTCCTGGCGCTTGGACTGATTGCCGCTGGCCTCATCATCGTCAATCGCCCAGCGAAACGAGTGGAAGACTGACCGATGCGCGACATACTGAACGATCTGGACTCCAGCGTGAACCTGTCGGACCCGGATCCGGTGCGCAGGGCGCAGATCCAGATGAAGACACCGCTGCCTAAGCGTTTCTACACGACTGTCACAGTCGCGGCCGGCGACGGTGGGTATATCGTCAAGCTGGACGACAAGACAGCAAGGACGCCGGCCCGAGCGCCTATGCTGCTGCCGACTGAAGCGGCGGCGCAAATGGTTGCCGAAGAGTTCGATGCGCAGCAGAAGAACATTGATCCCGTAACAATGCCTACGATGCGGCTGGTCAATACGGCGATTGACGGCGTGTCGCGCGAAATGGACGCGGTTCTGGAGGACATTCTGCGCTTCGCTTCCGCTGACTTGCTCTGTTATCGCGCGGACGCGCCAGAAAGGCTGGTAGAGCGGCAGAATGAAGCTTGGGACGGTGTGCTCGATTGGGCGCAGTCAGCACTGGGCGCGCGGCTGAATCTTGCGGAGGGTGTCATCCATGTCGAGCAGCCACGGGAGTCCATTGCCATGCTGAACCTGCATCTGCGCCAGCGCGCGGAGCCGTTCCGGCTGGCTGCAATCCATCTGATGACCTCAATCACCGGTTCGGCTCTTTTGGCACTCTCGGTTGATGCCGGCGAACGCGATGCCGAAACCGCATGGCTCGCCGCGCATGTCGACGAGGATTGGCAGATTGAGCATTGGGGACAGGATTCCGAGGCAATGGCTCGCCGGGCACAACGCAAACGCGATTTCTTGGCCGCAGCGCGCCTTATCGCGACACTCTAGTCAGACATAGAGGTAAAGAGGCGCCGGCGCTGGCGAAACGATCGCTGGCTCTGACGGACTTTCCTGAAGGCAGATCAGTTAACCGGCTTGGCTTGCGCGTTCGCTTCGTCATCGATCGCTTCGCGATGATACCAGGCGTCGTAATCCACGACAGGCAACGGTTTCGCCGGAAAACTGAGCACCGATTGTCGATGATTATTCAATCCCAACGTGCCGGTCCGCCGTCCGGAGGGGAAAGCGATGATCGTTGCAGATTCGCGATACGTGCCAGTAGCCATTGCACTTTTGTCCATTGGGGGTCGCTGTGCAGCGCCGAGTTCAAACAACATAGTATCTGCCAGTAATTTGTGCAATATGCATCCAAAATTATCACTATATGCCCAAAATTTAATCTTGAAATGCTTGTGCTGCTTTGGGCGGCAGGCTGCCTATTTCCAACGCACCGTACAGGCGGCTTAATACCGTCACGATATTCAGAAACGCCTCTGGAACGCGCAAGTTCCTCCTGAATGGCGCTTTCTGGCTATTCCCTGATCGCTTTGCGCCAGCAAAGCGTTTCTAGGCCGAGTGGCATATTAATTGCTTTGTTAACAATGGGAGCCGGCCAGAGCGTCGGCGGAGCGTGTGTGCTCACCCGCAAAACAGGAATGGGTTCTGAGAGGCCGGTATGACGAAATACAAACTCGAATACATTTGGCTGGACGGCTACACGCCGGTCCCGAATTTTCGGGGGAAGACGCAAATCAAGGACTTCGCCGAATTCCCGAAGCTGGAAGAATTGCCGCTTTGGGGTTTTGACGGCTCGTCGACCCTGCAGGCTGAGGGCCGCAGCTCGGACTGCGTGCTGAAGCCGGTCGCCGTCTACCCGGACCCGGCCCGCACCAACGGTGCGCTGGTTATGTGCGAAGTCATGATGCCGGATGGCGTCACTCCGCACTCAACAAACGCTCGCGCTACTATTCTTGACGACGAAGGCACCTGGTTCGGTTTCGAACAAGAGTACTTCTTCTACAAGAACGGTCGTCCGCTCGGGTTTCCGGAAACAGGTTACCCTGCGCCGCAGGGGCCTTACTACACAGGCGTCGGCTATTCGAATGTCGGCGACGTCGCCCGCAAGATCGTCGAGGAACATCTCGACCTGTGCCTTGCTGCTGGAATCAACCACGAAGGCATCAATGCCGAAGTGGCGAAGGGTCAGTGGGAGTTCCAGGTATTCGGCAAGGGCTCCAAAAAGGCGGCCGACGAAATCTGGATGGCCCGCTACCTTCTGCAGCGCCTGACGGAGAAATATGGAATCGATATCGAGTACCACTGCAAGCCGCTGGGCGACACTGACTGGAACGGCTCGGGCATGCATTGCAACTTCTCGACCAAATACATGCGCGAAGTTGGCGGCAAGGAGTACTTCGAAGCGCTAATGGCGGCATTTGACAAGAACCTGATGGACCACATTGCCGTCTATGGGCCGGACAACGACAAGCGCCTGACGGGCAAGCATGAGACCGCGCCTTGGAACAAGTTCAGCTATGGCGTTGCCGATCGCGGTGCATCAATCCGTGTGCCGCACTCGTTCATCAAAAACGACTACAAGGGCTATCTGGAAGATCGCCGCCCGAACTCGCAGGGCGACCCCTACCAGATCGCGTCTCAGGTCCTGAAGACGATCTCGGAAGTGCCGCTCGCCGACGCCAAAAAGGCCGCCGCATAATTCTGTTGTGCAGGTATGTACTCCAAGAGCCCGGCGGGAAACTGCCGGGCTCTTTTTTCGTGGGGCTGGATGCGACCGCGTAGCCATTCGGTGACCGGCCTCGGTGCATTCTGAGACCTGCGGCGGCGTGGCGATCGTAGTCGTAGTGATCCGCAACGCAGGTCTATCGAACACAGTTGCGACGAATCAGGAAACGCGATTCTTGGACCGACCGAGAGTCACTTTCAAACGACTATCATGGCGTCAGTGCTAGCTGTGCTCTCTGGCGGGGGCGGAAACCCGTCTTTCCGTAACGGTCGGATCGGCTTTCCGCACGGTCTGCCCGCGCAGATACCGAGCGTGCAGCCATGCGGGCAGGAACAGTGACAGCGCTCCCAGGAACGGTACGATTTCCTTCCAAATCGGCGGCATGGACCTGAAGTCGATAAAAGTCAGGAAGAGATATACCGCGATTACGTGATACGTGTAGACGGGCAGGGAGTGCTGCCCGAGGAAAACCAGCGGGCGCCAGGTAAAGGCAACGCGCAGCGCTTTGCCGCAACCGCGCCAAAGCGGCGAGGCGGAAACGACCCCCACTGTAAGCAGCCAGACCACGACAACCAGATCGCTTGCGAAATTGGCAAGCCGGAGGACTGCGAGATTGGGCCGGGATGCCGCCACATCGAACGCTGGGGGAAGCATTTCGGGCGCCAGCTGCCGCACAAGGGCGAGCAGCAGAAAGACGAACGTGACCGCGAGAGCTGTTAGAAAAACCGGCCTCCAGGCCGGTGAGGCGAAAGACTCGACCTTCAGCTTGCTCTGGACATACGCCATTCCCGCTACCAGTCCTCCAACGTAAAGGATCTGCCAAGCGAAGCGGTTGAAGAACAGGCCAAGCCAGATGCCGTGGTCGGCCAAACCCACCGCGCGGCAAAACATGTTTAGCGTCGGGCCAACCAATCCTGTCTGGGCAAGCGCCCAGGTCGCTACGGAGACTGCAATCACGCCGAGATAGTAGCCACGCGCACAAGCGATCAGGGCAACAGGAGTTAAGGCTATGAACACCAGATACATTGGCAGGATGTCGACATATTCCGGCCCAGCCAGCAGAGCCAGGGTGAGCGCGCCGTAAAGCACGGGCATGTCGCCGAAGCGGTGATAGATCTCGGGCACACGGTCGGCGAAGAAAATCGCCAGCAGGGTGATTGCAATGACGAGGAAGGCGTGGTGGCGAAATATCGAAATCATCCGCCGCCAGATCGCCGATAGCATTTTGCTCGACGTGCCGTGCAGCAGCATCTTGCCGTAGACAATGCCGATGACGAGACCCGAAACAAACACGAATCCCTGCGCATCTTCGACCCAGCCAAGCCGATGATGGTTCAAGGTCGGCAGCACTCCCCCGAGCACGTAGTTCAGGTGCGCTGTCATCATGGTGAAGAGAAAGAAGCCCCTGAACCCATCGATAATTGAGTAGCGCATTCTTGCGTGAGCTCTCTATTTCTGGGCCAGTCGGCGACGTTGCGAGGTGATGTCGAAACCAATCGCCCGCAGACTAACACAATTGCTGCGCTGCACAATAAGCGCATTGTCGCGCCGATCCTGACGCATTGAGCACCACGCGCTTGCGACGGTGCCCGCCCGATCGTTCCCCCGTGTGCGTCTCTGCTACTGTCAGGCGATGAGGACTTGCTCATTGCGAGCGATGCAAAACCCCGAGCCCGTTTGCATTGAGGTTCTCGATCGTGAGCGACGTAGCGTTGCCGTCCGGTCCGATGGAGAACGTTACCGGCGAAGGCGTATCGGCCATTTCCGGATCGGGATAGATTAGGAAAAGATCGCGGTCGAAATGCGTCATCGGATAAGTCGTCTTGCCGTTCGGTCCAACACTCAACGTGAGCGCGTCGCCGTCGGCCTTCACCGTGGCCGATCCGACGTAATCATTGGCATAAGCGCCGGCATAGGCGGCTGGAGACAGTGCAGGGGTTCCCGCGGAGGGCTTGGTGCCGTAGGTCGCCTTCGACGCGTCGACGGCCGGCCCGAAAAGGCTTCCATAGGCGGCATTCCAGCTTTCGGTCCAGTTTCTGTCGACGGTGCCCTTGAAGGCAAGGTCGGCGAAGCTATCGGCAAGGCCTTCGGGTACACCCGTGGGAAAGGCGTTTGCCAGCACGACGATGCCGAGATCTTCGTCGGGATAGAGCGTCGCAAGGGTCCGGCTGCCCACGCTGAATGCGCCGGCATGCCCCCAAGTCAATCCATAGCGGCCAAACTCGACATTCCAGCCAAGGCCGTAGAACGAGGCAGCGCCGGTAATTGGATTGTTGCCCCGCGCCATGAGTGGCGCATGAGTGGCGGCCAACGCCTCGGCGCTGATCATCTGCTTGCCGTCATACCTGCCATCCGCAAGTTCAAGCCGTAGCCACTGCGCAAGGTCGCGCGCGGAGGCGCTTACCCCTCCGGCCGGCGCCTGGACCGTGGCATCGCGCTTCAGCCTCGCCTCCCACTTGCCGACCATGCCGATATGCAGGGCTGAGCGATTTGTACGCGAGAGAAAGTCGGCGTAGCGCGAAGACGTGGAGGTCATTCCAAGTGGCTGGTACAATTGCTGCTGGGCAACGTCCTCCCAAGATTTACCGGTCGGTTTAGCCGCCGCCAGCGCGCCCGCTGTGAGCCCTGCATTGGAATAGGCATAGCCTGCGCGAAAACTCGACGCGGCAGGCACGAGCCTCAAGCGATGCATCACCGTATCGCGGTCGTAACCGATGTCCTCGAGATCGTCGCCGGCATTGCCGGGCAGGCCGCTGCGGTGGTTGAACAAGTCACGCACCGTGACCTGTTGCGTCGGATACGGGTCCCTCAAAGCGAAGGACGGATCGAGATCGGCGATGCGCGAATCCCAGTCGAGGACACCCTCGCTGACCAAGGCTGCGACGATTGTTGAAGAGATAGGTTTCGACAGTGAAGCGATCTGGAAAACGGTGTCGGCATCGACCGTATCCGGCCTTCCGGTCTCCCGCAGGCCAAATCCCTTGAGATATACCACCTCATCCTTGTAGACGACCGCGATCGACAGGCCGGGCACGCCGCCATCCTTGATGGTCTGTTGGGCGAGTGCTTCGAGTGGCGGCAATGCTGCAATCACCCGCTCGCGAGTCAGCGGCTCGGCAGTCGCGATGCCTACAGGCAGGACCAGCAGGCAACCAAGGCAGCCGATCGTCAATAACAAGCGCATGAAGCCCTCACTTCGCTTCTGTCCGTCGACTGACGTTACGACACGGATTTCGAGGGCGTAAACGGGTGCATGCCGGTCCGAGGGGCTGGTCGATTGAGCAGCGCTTATCCCGTCTCAGGCTATCAAGGCATTTCCAGGCTTCCAAGAGCCTCTTTCAACTCAGCCACAAGACCGCCCAGGCGAGCTATCAGTTACGCTGGTGATGGGCGCGCTTGGGCGCGCTTCCAGAAGATTTCGACCCCGGCTTTGGCGGTGAGATCGAAAAAAGCCCGGCGCTTCCGCCGGGCTTTAATGACTTATGGTCAATACTTAAACGGAATAATACATGTCGTATTCGACGGGATGCGGAATGATTTCGAAACGCATCACCTCGGCCATCTTCAGTTCGATATAAGCATCGATCTGGTCGTCGTCGAACACGCCGCCGGCCTTGAGGAAGCCCCGGTCCCTGTCAAGAGACTGAAGCGCTTCGCGCAGCGAGCCACAGACAGTCGGGATCTTCTTCAGTTCCTTCGGCGGCAGGTCGTACAGATCCTTGTCCATCGGCTGGCCAGGATGGATCTTGTTCTTGATGCCATCGAGGCCGGCCATCAGCAGGGCCGAAAAGCCGAGATAGGGGTTTGCGCCTGGATCCGGGAAGCGGACTTCGACACGCTTGGCCTTCGGGTTCGAGCCGAATGGAATGCGGCACGAGGCCGAGCGGTTGCGCGCTGAATAGGCGAGCAGCACCGGCGCTTCATAGCCCGGTACCAGACGTTTATAGGAGTTGGTCAGCGGGTTGGTAAATGCGTTGACCGCTTTGGCGTGTTTGATCACCCCGCCGATGAAGAACAAGCAGTTCTCCGACAATCCGGCATATTCGTTGCCGGCGAAAGTCGGCTTGCCATCCTTCCAGATCGACATGTGAACATGCATGCCCGAGCCGTTATCGCCAAAGATCGGCTTCGGCATGAAGGTCGCCGTCTTGCCATAGGCGTTGGCGACCTGATGCACCACATATTTGTAGAGCATCATCTTGTCGGCGTTGCGGGTCAAGGCGTCGAACTTGACGCCCAGTTCGTGCTGCGCGGCTGCTACCTCATGGTGATGCTTTTCGACGCGCACGCCCATCTGGCCAAGCACGGTCAGCATTTCGGAGCGCATGTCCTGGCAGGAATCGACGGGCGGAACAGGAAAATAGCCACCCTTTACACGCGGACGATGTCCCAGGTTTCCGGTCTCGTAGTCGGTGTCGTCGTTGGACGGCAGTTCGGTCGAGTCGACCTTGAAGCCCGTATTGTAGGGATCGGCCTTGTACTTCACGTCGTCGAACACGAAGAATTCGGCTTCCGGGCCGACGAAGATCGTGTCGCCGATGCCTTCCGCCTTCATATAGGCCTCGGCCTTCTTCGCCGTGCCCCGCGGATCGCGGTTGTAGGCCTCGCCCGAAACCGGATCGAGAATGTCGCAGAGCACGACCATGGTCGACTGCGCGAAGAACGGGTCCATATGGACCGTATCCGTGTCCGGCATGAGCACCATGTCGGACTCGTTGATGGCCTTCCAGCCTGCGATCGACGACCCATCGAACATGACGCCGTCGGCGAACATGTCTTCATCCACTTCGGCCACATCCATTGTAACGTGCTGGAGTTTGCCCTTGGGGTCGGTGAAGCGAAGGTCAACGAACTTGATGTCGTTGTCCTTGATCTGCTTCATGATGTCTTTGGCTGTCGTCATCTGTTTCCTCGCTTTGTGACGTTCTTTGACCTGTTACGGATTTGGTTTTCGCGATTGCGTCAGACCGCGTCGATGCCGGTTTCGCCTGTGCGGATGCGGATGACTTCTTCGATGTTGGACACAAAGATTTTGCCGTCGCCAATCCGCCCGGTCTGGGCGGCCTTGCGAATTGCCTCGATCGCGCCATCGACGGCATCGTCACCCAGGACCACTTCAATTTTCACTTTGGGGAGGAAGTCGACGACGTATTCGGCGCCGCGATAAAGTTCCGTATGCCCCTTCTGCCTGCCAAACCCCTTGGCCTCAGTGACGGTGATCCCTTGTAAGCCGGCTTCCTGAAGAGCTTCTTTTACTTCGTCGAGCTTGAACGGCTTGATGATCGCTTCGATCTTCTTCATTTGGTCTAAGACCTCCGGTCGCGGGTTTCAGGCGTAGTGGCCTGTCTTCTCCGCACATCAAGCACGTTCCATGCCAATCATGGGTTCCTCCACGGCCTGAGCTTTTCTTCTAGCAAGTCTTTCAAACGAACGGGAGTTGTCGAGGCGAATGAATTGTAAAGTTCGCATGGCAAGCAGGAAGCGAAAGTGATTATTTTTTCAGCAGCCTATTTGTTGGGCTAATTGCACAATTACTAGGCATGGCCTGGCGTGTTTCGCCGCGAGTGAAGCTCATGGTATCCGTAGCGTCTTCGCAATCAGCAGGGGTCCGCACTTGTCCAGCCGCCTTGAAATTCTAACGCCGGACGAGATGGCCGCCTGCGATCATCGCGCAATTCAACAGGGTCCGTTCGACGGGCTCGGCCTGATGCACAGGGCTGGCGCGGCAGTCGCTTCCGCTATCCTTGCACGATACGCCGATGCATCTCGCTTCGACGTTTTATGCGGGCCGGGCAACAATGGTGGCGATGGATATGTCGTGGCGGAGATGCTTCGTCGGTCTGGCGTCGAGGTTGCGATCTATTCGGACGGCGCACCGCGGGACGGAAGCGATGCAGCACTTGCCGCGAAGGGCTGCTCGGTTTGGCCGCAGCCGCTGGGTGCGTTCAATCCGGTCAAGGGTAGCGTGGTCGTCGATGCGATATATGGAGCCGGGCTGGCCCGGCCGCTGGCAGCAAACGTGAAACGCGTGATCGATCTTGTACGGGGCGTGCCCGTCGTCGCGGTGGATTTGCCGAGCGGCGTATCGGGAACGACTGGGGAGGTGCTGGGTGGCGCGGCTTTTCAGGCGGAGGTCACGATCACCTTCGTGCGAAAGAAGCCCGGGCACCTGCTCTTGCCTGGCAAGCTGCTCTGCGGCGAAGTCGTTGTCGCCGACATTGGCATCCCCGACAGTATCGTCGACGATATAGCGGTCCGGTGCTGCGAGAACGGTCCAGAACTCTGGCTACCCTTAATCCCTCAGCCGGCAATCGATGCCCACAAATATGCGCGGGGCCATGTCGCTGTGTTTTCCGGGGGTGCGACTGCAACGGGGGCGGCGCGACTGTCCGCCATGGCGGCAGCGCGCACGGGGGCAGGGGCGGTTACGCTGCTGTCGCCGCAGGACGCGCTGGCGGCAAATGCCGCGCACCTCACATCAATTATGCTGCGCAAGTGCAATACCGTCGATGAAGCGATTGCCTTCTTCGCCGAACGGCAGCCTGCGGCGATCGTCTATGGTCCGGGATTGTCACCTGAGGCTGAAACCGGTCAACACTTGCTCGAACTGCTGGATCGTGCTTCCCCCGTTCCGCCTGCGGTTGTGGATGCGAGCGCGCTGACCTCGCTTGCCAAGGAGCCCGACTTGCTGCTTCCCCCGTTTGGCGGCCGTGCCAGCAGCTTGGTGATAACGCCGCACGAAGGGGAGTTCGCGCGGCTCTTTCCCGATCTCAACAGAGACGAGCACCCGTCAAAACTCGAGCGGGCGCGACTTGCCGCGCGTCGGATCGACGGCGTGCTGGTCTATAAGGGGCCGGATACGGTAGTCGCCGGGCCGGACGGCCGGGCCGTCATCAATACCAACGGCGTGCCGTGGCTGGCGACTGCGGGTTCGGGGGACGTGCTCTCCGGCATTATCGCCGGCTTGCTGGCGCAAAACATGCCGCCGTTCGAGGCGGCCTGCGCCGCAGTCTGGATCCACGCCGAAGCGGCTCGCCGGTTCGGTGCCGGGCTGATCGCTGAAGACCTGCCGCTCATGCTGCCGAAGGTGTTTCGGCAGCTTCAGATGCACGTGGACAACCGCACGACTGCGAGAGGTGGTGTGATTTAGGCATCGGCGATTGCGAGATCTGACGTTACTGGCGATGACGAGCCGTGAGGTTCAGCTTGCGCTGGGCGTCGAGCGAGAACCTTCCCGCTCCGCAAAGCGCCAGCGCCAGGAAACCGCCGGCAAGCCCGACATCCTTCAAGAAGGCCTGTTTGTAGAGAAAGGCAAGCATCGGATCGTCGCCGCCTTGCCCGAGGTTTCCCGTAGCGCCTGCGACGATGCAGAAGCCGGCCAGGAGAACCGCGACGAGACGCGTCTGAAACCCCAGCACCAGGCAGATACCGGCAGCCAGTTCGAAGATACCGGTTCCCCACGCAACCAGGGTTGGCTGGGGGAACCCGAGGCCGGCGAAATAGCCGGTGATGCCTTCAATATCCGAAAGCTTCCAGAACCCGTTCGGAACGAAAACGCACGCCAGCAACAGGCGCGCGATAAAGGCAGCGACATCCGTAAGCATCATAGCCCTCCCACAACCAGAGAAGTCTGCGCCGATATTCGCGCGCTGTCATTGGCGATCTTGGAAACGCAGGATCCGAGAGACAGGCGCGACGGCGGGATGTGTGACAGGAACAATGTTGAAGGGGCAGCGTTGGTCGGAAGTTCTGATTGGAGGCAAGGCCATGTTTGACGAACGAGCGATCATCGACCTGGAAAAGAGCTTTTGGGACACTATGGTGTTGAAGGACGTCGAGGCCGCAACCGCCATGATGTCGGATGAAAGCCTCGTGATAGGTCCGCAGGGCGTCGCGAAAATTTCGAAGGGCGATTTCGCCAAGATGATGAAGGGCAGCAAGTGGACCTTGGAGCAGTATCACCTGAGCGATGTCCACGTGTTGTTCCCGGCCGATGGCCTTGCCGTTATCGGGTACAAGGTCGATCAAAAGGGGACAATGGACGGCAAGCCTTATTCGTTCGAAGCCGCTGACGCGACCACCTGGGAGCGCACGAATGGCGAATGGAAATGCGTGCTTCATACTGAGTCCACACTCGGAAACCCGTTCGGCTGAGGCCCGTTCACCGTCAGGACTGCTCCGCTGTCTTGATGGCGCGGCGTGCCATCTGATCCAACTCACCCAGAAAGCGCGAGCGGTCCTGTTTCGAGAAGCTGGCGTTGTATCCTTTACTTTCACCGGTCTCTCGAAGATGCTGCTTGAAGTCGCGCATCGCCACGGCCATGCCGATATTGTCCGGCGTGAATGGCTTTCCCGTAGGTCCAAGTACGTGGGCTCCAATGGCAACCGCGCGCGCTGCCAGCGGAATGTCGGCGGTAATGACGATGTCGTTTGCCTTGATGTTGTCGGCGATCCAGTCGTCGGCGGCGTCTGCGGATTTCTGCACCACGATATTTCGTATCATTGGATCGCGGGAAGGCTTCAAGTAGCCGTTGGCAACGAAAGTGACGTGCAAATCGAGCCGCTCGGCGACCTTAAGCACCTCGTCCTTCACGGGGCAGGCATCGGCATCCACATAAATCGCTGTTTGGGGCATCACGGTCCTAGCGCTTACCGACTGCCAGTCCAACCGGCAGCCGCGAGATAATCATCATCGCCTCCGTTAGTAGATCACGACACTCCTGATGCTCTCGCCTGCGTGCATGAGGTCAAACCCCTTGTTGATCTCCTCGAGCTTCAGAGTGTGTGTGATCATCGGGTCAATCTCGATTTTCCCGTCCATATACCAATCGACAATCTTCGGCACGTCAGTGCGACCTCGAGCGCCGCCAAAGGCTGTGCCTTTCCAGACGCGTCCCGTGACCAACTGGAACGGCCGCGTCGAAATTTCCTGTCCGGCGCCGGCGACGCCGATAACGATCGACTGGCCCCACCCGCGGTGGCTGGCCTCCAGCGCCTGGCGCATCACCTTGGTGTTGCCGGTGCAATCGAAGGTGTAATCGGCGCCGCCGATCTGGTCGGCACCGCGCTTGGTCAGGTTGACGAGGTACGGCACGATGTCGCCGTCGATCTCTTTCGGGTTGACGAAATGCGTCATGCCGAAGCGCTCGCCCCAGTGCTTCTTGTCGTTGTTCAAATCGACGCCGATGATCATATCGGCTCCGGCGAGCCGCAGTCCCTGAATGACATTGAGGCCGATGCCACCAAGGCCGAACACCACCGCTGTCGCGCCGGCTTCGACATTGGCGGTGTGGATCACCGCGCCGATGCCGGTGGTGACGCCGCAGCCAATGTAACAGATCTTGTCGAAGGGCGCTGCCGGATTGACCTTGGCGAGGGCGATCTCGGGCAGGACGGTAAAGTTCGAGAACGTGGAGCAGCCCATGTAGTGGAAGATCTTGTCCTTGCCGATCGAGAATCGGCTGGAGCCGTCGGGCATGACGCCTTGGCCCTGGGTAGCGCGGATGGCCGTGCACAGATTGGTCTTGCGGGACAGACAGGAAGGGCATGAGCGGCATTCGGGCGTGTAAAGCGGGATGACGTGGTCGCCCTTTTTTACCGATGTCACGCCCCTGCCGACATCGACGACCACCCCTGCGCCCTCATGTCCGAGAATGGCTGGAAACAGGCCTTCCGGATCGGCGCCAGACAGCGTGAATTCGTCCGTATGGCAGATCCCGGTCGCCTTGATCTCGACCAGAACCTCGCCTTCGCGCGGTCCATCGAGATCGACTTCCATGATCTCAAGCGGTTTGCCCGCAGCAATGGCTACGGCGGCACGGGTTTTCATAAGTGGCTTCTCCAGATGCAAAGTCAGCTGCACAAGTTTCAGGAATCTGGGCCGGGGGCAAGCCCCCGTCCGTGCCGCAAGTGATCCGCCGCTCGCATCGCAAATCGAGGTGCGGTGACAAATCTGCGCTCTATCCCAACCTCAATCGACCCACAAACAATGCTCTGCTTGAGCCGGCCGCTTCCTGCCCGTACAAAGGGCGAAAGACTTGGGAGCGACGCCTTGTTCAAGAAGATCCTGATCGCCAATCGCGGCGAGATTGCCTGCCGGGTCATCAAGACCGCGAGGCAAATGGGGATCGCCACCGTGGCCGTCTATTCCGACGCGGACCGCGATGCCTTGCATGTGGAAATGGCGGATGAAGCCGTGCGTATCGGGCCGGCGCCCGCCGCCGAGAGTTACCTTGTTGCCGGCAAGATCATTGAAGCCTGCAAGGCGACCGGCGCCGAGGCAGTGCATCCTGGCTACGGCTTTCTATCCGAGCGGGCGTCCTTCTGCGCTGCGCTGGAAGAGGAGGGCATCATATTCATCGGCCCGAAGCCGAAGGCCATCCGTGCGATGGGCGACAAGATCGAATCGAAGAAGTTCGCGAACGCCGCCAACGTCTCGACGGTACCCGGCTATCTCGGAGTGATCGAAAATGGGGATCACGCGGAAAAAATCGCAGGCGAGGTCGGCTATCCGGTGATGATCAAGGCTTCGGCGGGAGGTGGCGGCAAAGGTATGCGCATCGCCTGGTCGAAAGATGAAGTGCGCGACGGGTTCGACCGCGCGCGCTCCGAAGCGAAAAGCTCATTCGGTGATGACCGCGTTTTCATCGAAAAGTTTGTGGTTCAGCCGCGCCACATCGAGATCCAGGTTCTTGCGGACGCGCATGGCAATGCAGTTTATCTCGGCGAGCGGGAATGCTCGATCCAGCGCCGCAACCAGAAGGTCGTCGAGGAGGCGCCGTCGCCATTCTTGGATGAGCCAACACGAGCAGCCATGGGCGAGCAAGCGGTCGCCTTGGCCAAAGCCGTCGACTATCAGAGCGCCGGGACCGTCGAGTTCATCGTCGATGCGCAGAAAAACTTTTATTTCCTTGAAATGAATACGCGTTTGCAGGTTGAGCACCCTGTTACGGAACTGGTGACGGGCGTTGATCTTGTCGAGCAGATGATTCGAATCGCTGCTGGCGAGAGGTTGCTGATCCGCCAGCAGGACGTGAAGCTGAATGGCTGGGCCGTGGAAAGCCGGCTCTACGCAGAGGACCCATATCGCGATTTCCTGCCGTCGATCGGCCGGCTGACGCGCTATCGGCCGCCTCCCGAAGGCTGGTCAGGCCAGGGCGTGGTGCGCACCGATACCGGTGTCACCGAAGGCTCGGAAATCTCGATCTACTACGATCCGATGCTTGCCAAGCTCTGTACCTGGGCGCCGGATCGGTTGAGCGCGATCGATGCAATGTCCGATGCGCTGGACGAATTCGTTGTCGATGGAATTGAGCACAATGTACCGTTTCTCGCAGCATTAATGAGACACCCGCGCTGGCGGGAAGGTCGTCTTTCCACGGGTTTCATCGCAGAAGAATATCCGGATGGATTTCATCCAGTGGAGCCGGACGACGAGGAGAGGGCAGTGATTGCTGCCGTCGCGACTGCCGTCGAACTGCTGCGGCGTGACCGCCTGGATCGGCTGACGGGCCGGTTGGCACCGCATTCAGGCGTACTGAGGACGGAATGGGTCGTGCGCATTGGTGACCATTATCTGCCAGTACAGCTCGGCGAAGGGATCGTCTCCGTGCCGATGGAGATTGACATGGGCGTCGCCGGCAGGGCGCATTGCACCGTGGCCTCGGATTGGCGTCCAGGCGAACCGGTGTGGCACGGCAAGGTGGGTGAAACCAAAGTCACCGCACAGTTGCGCCCTTTCGAGAACGGCGTCCGGGTTGCGTGGCAAGGAATGTCCGTGGCCGTCAAGGTCATGCTGCCGCGGGTTGCCGAGCTTGACCGGATCATGCCGGTAAAAGTTCCGCCAGATACGTCGAAGCTGCTCCTATGCCCAATGCCGGGGCTGGTGGTTTCGCTGGCCGTCAGCGAGGGTCAGGAGGTCAAGGCCGGCGAGACGCTCGCCGTCGTGGAGGCGATGAAGATGGAGAATGTGCTACGCGCCGAGCGAGACCTGACAATCGCCAGGATCAACGCCAAACCGGGCGACAGCCTGGCGGTGGACGCGGTGATCATGGAGTTCGCGTGAGCAACCCTGTGGCTTTGCAGGCCCTTCCGCACAGCGTGTCGCGCCCGTTGCGGATGGTACTGTTCTCTGGAGGCACGGCGTGCCGAAGCATCAATATCGCGCTCTGCAAGCATCCGGCCGAACTGACCCGCATCGTGCCGGCATGGGACAGCGGCGGCAGTTCGAAAGTTCTGCGCGAGACATTCGCGATGTTGCCGGTTGGAGACATCCGCCAAGCGCTGATGACGATGGCGCATGGCGAAGGCCGTGCCGGCGATGTCGTCAAGATCTGCAACGCTCGACTTTCGGACCATCTTGGCACTGCCGAAGTGCTCACCGAGTTCGAGCACTATGTCGGCGGCGCTCACCCGCTGCTGCAGCGCATGGATCCGGATCTGCACAGCATCATCCTGAATTACCTTAACCTGTTCAGATCGCGGATGCCCGCCGACTTCGACCTTCGCAACGGCAGCATCGGGAATTTCATCCTCACGGGGGCGTATTTTGCCCACGGGCACAGTATCGACGCCGCGATCCACGCGTTTCGCGAACTCTGTTCGATTGCCGGCAATGTCTGGCCGGCATCCAGGCAGAACGACGTCCAGCTTCGCGCGACGCTGCGCAACGGCCGCGAGCTTGCGCAACAGCATCTGGTGACGCGGCTGGAGGGCGCCGACGCCGAAGCGGGCATAAAACATATCCGTCTCTATCGCGAGATGGCGGACGCCCCGGTGGAGGCGGATCGGGCGGCGCTCTCGGCCGTGGAGCAGGCGGACGCGATCGTCTTCGGGCCGGGCAGCTTCTACACCAGCATTCTGCCGCATCTGCATGTCGCCGGGCTCGGCGAGGCGCTTGCGTCGAACGACACTGCGCCCCGCATCTTCATCGGCAACATCCTGAATTGCGCCGAAACGAAGAACGTGGCGCTGGGTGAGTTGGTCGCAAGGTTCGAGCAGACGGCCAAGCAGCGTTTCGCACTGAAGCAACCGCTGCTAACGCACGTTCTGTCTAACCGCGAACTCTTTCCATTCGAAAAGACCGTCGGTAAGTTCCTGTACCTGCCGCTCGGCAACCTTGACCGCTACTGCGCGGCGAACGGCATCGCACACATCTCGGGCGACTTCGAAGATGCCTGGACAAGAGGCCAGCATGACGGTGAGGCGATCGCCCGCGCGCTGCGCGACATTGCCGCAACCGATTAGGCCGTGACGGGTCAGGCAGGTCTGACTCTTCGGGTCATGCCGCAGCGCGTCGCGCGTGCCTCTGAGATCGCGCGTTCGGTTCAAATTCGATCGGCGCGTGTTGCGATGGTGCCTTATCGGCCGCCACCAACAAGAAGCTCGATTAGAAGTTCATCATTTGATCTTGTTTGTTCTTGATACGTTTCAATAATCCGTTATGTTTCGCAGGAAGCAAGGAAGAAAGGAGGGGCGATGCCAAGGCGTGACGATCATATGATGCTGATGCGCATCATCGCCACCCTGTCCGCTATGGCAGCTCTGGCGGAGAGTTTGGTCGGTACTACAGCCAGCATGCGCCGCCGGGTCCTGTTTTATCTGCGCCCCGCCGAGGCGATTGTGCGCGAATTCCTTGCCTGCGAAACCGATTGGCGCGGTCTGCGGAGCTTGCCGTTTCCAGCGGCGTTCGATGGCGACGGGCCGGAAGACGCGCTTCGCCTCGCCTTGTGTCTTCGTGCGATGGTGCTGGCATTGAGCGCCGTTCTGGAACAATTCGGTGCTTCACAGGCGCATACCCATACACCCTGGCATCAAAGCCGCCGACTGGCGCTGCATCCGCTTGCTTTCACCCCGGTTATTACCCCCGACACGTCCTGAAACGGCACATTCGCAGCCAAACCATTCCCGACATTAATGTCGCCCAGAGCGCTAGCGGTTTGGGACTGTTGGCGCGCGCCAGGGGCCTGCAAATGGCGGATTCTGCATTCTCGGTGCTCACCGACGACAACCTTGCATTGGCGGTGACGGGTTGGCGAGGTTCGCGCTCCTGCCAAATTCACGGTAGAATAGCCGGCATCATTCTTGTATAGAGCCGCGTTCCTGCGAGGCGGGACGGTAGCATAATGCTTTGCGAGCGATAATTGGGTGCGACGATGACGAAATGGTCCCCGAATTCCTGGAGAGCCAAGCCGATTCAACAAGTTCCGGCTTATCCGGACCTGGCTGCGCTCAAGGATACGGAAGCGCGCATCGCCACCTTTCCGCCGTTGGTTTTTGCAGGTGAGGCGCGCAAGCTGAAGAAGCAGCTTGCGACCGTCGCTGCCGGTGACGCATTCCTTCTTCAGGGTGGCGACTGCGCCGAAAGTTTTGCCGAACATGGCGCGGACAACATCCGCGACTTCTTCCGCGTGTTCCTGCAGATGGCGATCGTCATGACGTATGCCGGCGCACAGCCGGTGGTGAAGATCGGGCGTGTCGCCGGACAGTTCGCGAAACCACGCTCGTCTGACAATGAGACGATCGACGGCGTCACCCTGCCGAGCTATCGGGGCGACATCATCAACGGCACGACATTCGATGCCATCTCCCGCATTCCGGACCCGGCGCGCCAGGAGATGGCATATCGCCAGTCGGCCGCGACCTTGAACCTGCTCCGCGCCTTCGCTCAGGGCGGCTATGCCAGCCTGGAGAATGTTCATCAGTGGATGATGGGCTTCGTTGCCGACAGCCCGCAGGGCGAGAAATATGGAGCTCTTGCGAACCGCATCACCGAAACCATGGACTTCATGCGGGCGGTGGGTATCACCTCGGAGTCGAATTACGCACTGCGCGAGACGGATTTCTACACCAGTCATGAGGCACTGCTGCTTGGCTACGAGGAGGCGCTGACCCGCGTCGATTCAACGTCGGGCGACTGGTATGCCACGTCCGGCCACATGATCTGGATCGGTGATCGCACGCGCCAGCCAGACCACGCTCACGTCGAGTATTGCCGGGGCATCAAAAACCCGCTCGGCCTGAAATGCGGCCCGTCGCTTACGCCGGACGGCCTGCTGCAATTGATCGACCTGCTCAACCCCGAAAACGAGCCGGGGCGCCTGACGCTCATCAACCGCTTCGGCGCCGACAAGGTTGGCGATCATCTGCCGAAGCTGATTCGGGCTGTCGAGCGTGAGGGACGCAAGGTCGTCTGGTCATGCGACCCCATGCACGGCAACACGATTACGCTGAACAGCTACAAGACCCGGCCATTCGATCGCATCCTCAAGGAGGTGCAGGTGTTCTTCGACGTTCACCGCGCCGAAGGCACGCATCCGGGCGGCATCCACATCGAGATGACCGGCAATAACGTCACCGAATGCACTGGCGGCGCGCGTGCGATTACCGCGGAGGATCTGCACGACCGCTATCACACGCATTGCGACCCGCGCCTCAATGCCGATCAGTCGATCGAACTGGCGTTTCTGGTTTCGGACCTGCTCAGGAAGAGCCATTCGAAACAGACGCATACGCAAGCAGCCGAATAGGCGGTCGAGCGTATCCAGATCAAAGGCGCCGAGCCAGGCCGGCGCTTTTTTCTTTTCCGGATATTCGCGGAATCGCTAGCGCGTGACGCTTCAGGCATGGCGAATGGGCGAGGGCGCTGCCACCTTGAACGAACAGGTGACGCCAGACGAGAGCAGCGGGAAATGACGGACATTCATACAGGCTCATGCAATTGCGGTGCGGTGAGACTGCGCACGGCAGGCAAGCTGCGAGACGTCATCTACTGCCACTGCTCGCAGTGCCGCAAACAGACCGGCCTTTACTACGCCGCGACCAACATTGCGGATTTAGAGCTCGAGGTCGAAGGCGCCGACAACATTACTTGGTATGCAGCATCGGATTTCGCCAAGCGCGGCTTCTGTAAGATCTGCGGCTCGGCGCTATTCTGGAAGCCGCGCGACCATGAGTACACATCCGTCATGGCCGGACTGTTCGACAGCCCGACGGGTCTGAAAGCGTCGGTACACATCTTTACTGCCGACAAGGGCGATTTCTATGCCATCACTGACGACCTGCCGCAATTCGAGCGCTCGACACCGTCGGTAAAAGTCGCCGGCGACTGAAAGGTGCGGACACAAGGGCGACTGTCGCCTGTTCCAGTCGGAACCCGTTTCGGCTAAACGGTCTGCCGCAGCACCAGCGTGGGTCGCCCGAAAGCTATGGAACGTATCGTAAAAGCCTTTGTGAATTCGATGCGGGCGTTTCGCCGGCTTACCTTGACCGAAAAGGCGTTCCAGCAGGAGCTGATCCTTTTGGCGCTGTCCCTGCCGGCTGGCTGGTTTATCTCCAACTCGTGGGCCAACTACGCCACGCTCATCGGTGTTGTCCTTGTCCTGATGATGGTCGAGGTGTTGAACACCGGCATTGAGGCGGCATGCGACGCCTACTCGCGCGAGTTCAACAGGGAGATACAGCTTGCAAAGGACTGTGGCTCGCTTGCGGTGTTGATTGCGATCATCCTCGTTCTTGGCGTTTGGGGCTTTGCGATTGCCGATGCGGTCTCCGGCGGCTCCGCAGCTGTAATCGGGTGACGCCGGCAATTTGAGACGAAGGCGGCGTTTTCTGCCCGGAAGTTCACTGAGCAGTGCTCAAATGTCCTTTGCGCCTCGTTTTCTTAGCCATTGCCGCGCGGCAAAATGCCCGACAATCAGCGTCGCGATGCCAATGGCCAAGGCAATCAGCAAGTGCTGATGCTTCTGCAGCTCTTCACCGAGCAGCTTTTCGGCACCCAGAGCCGAAAAAATAGCCCAGGCCGCAAAATATAGCTGCCCATAGCAGGGAAGACGCCGCATTGATGCAGACAAATCGCGGGAGTGCGATGTTAGACAGCCCCGCTACGACGCCGCCTAGGAGCCGCATCCCGTAGACATATCGGTTGGAGAATACGAACGTGTTCGGGTGCGACTGAACGAGCTCGTATGCGTGGCGAAAACCAGGTCGCGCGCGTATTCGCTGTACCAGCGGATGGTCCGAGAAAAACCGGCCGATGAGGAAGAACATCGTATCTCCGCCGAAGGCGCCGACGGCGGTCGCCGCGTAGGCTTGCCAGGGGACGAAGACCGATTGGTGAGCGAAGAAGCCCGCCACGATGGCCGCAGTTTCTCCCTCGAAAATGCATCCGATGAAGACCGCGACGAGACCGTACTGAACGATAAGATCGTGAATGTTCTCAATCATCGTGCCGGCAATCCAGCCAGCTTGCCTTCGATCCGCGCCAGCGCCTCACGGACCTCGCTTATTTCGTCATGCACCTTGAGGATGTCCTGGTGACGGATTTCGTCGAACTTCTCGTGCAGCGCCATGATCTCGATCTCAGCCTTAAGGTTGACGGCATAGTCGTGGCCGGCCTCAATCCGGTCGCGCTGGGTCTGCCGGTTTTGCGACATCATGATGATAGGCGCTTGAAGGGCTGCGATCATCGACAGAACCAGATTGAGGAAGATGAAGGGATACGGATCGAACGCCCGGGCCGACAGCACGAACGCGTTGCTCGCCGTCCACAGCAGAAGGAAGGCTAGGAACGAGACGATAAATGTCCACGAACCGCCGACGCGAGCGATCGCGTCGGCAAGGCGGTCGCCCGACGACATCGAACTCGAGTGAATGTCATTGGTGTCTCGCGTAATGGCTCGATGTTGAATGGCGCTCTCCAAGACCTCGCTCTGCGCTTCGGTGAGGTTCTCGGGTTTCTTGGTGAGCCAGCGATGGGCAAGTTCAGCGACGGTTTTGTTCATGACGGCCTCCGAGCGCTTTGGTTCCGCGACATGCTTTCCTACCCGGCCTCGCAGGGCAAGGAATAGTGGCAATTGCGATCTGTCCGAATTCATTCTCAAACCGCTACGGAGAGGCTCGTTGACGCTTCTGTGTCGGCGATACGCAACCTAGCCGCCCGCGCAAAAAAACCTGCGACACCCTACTCACATCGCTGCTGAGCACGGCGCCTGTCAACGCCACGCCGGCGCAACAGAGTATATGCAGGCATGGAGGGCGACATGATGTGTACGACACTGGACTGGCAATGAAGGGCGCCGTCTGGCCCCTTGCGCTCATCCCTGACCGTGGATAGGCGGTCCCCACGAGTTTCATGCGACATTTGGGTGCCGGGGATGCTTGAACGAATTGACGCCGATATTGTCGTGGTCGGCGCCGGCATTGCCGGCTTTGGGGCTGCGGCGGAACTCGCGCGCGATTTCTCGGTCGTGGTCGTGGAGCAGGAAGACCGCCCTGGCTATCATTCGACCGGTCGTTCGGCCGCGATCTTCATTCAGAACTACGGCAATGCCGTTATAAGAACGCTGAGCCGCGCCAGCGCCCCTCTTTTTCATAGCGCTGACAGGGAGTTGTTTCCGCATCCATTGCTGACGCCGCGCGGCATGTTGTATGTCGCCGCGGCGGATGCGACGGCCCTGCACAGAGATCTGCTTGCCCAGGGTGAAGGTTTACGCGAGATCTCGCCCGGCGAGGCGCATGCGATGGTGCCGATCCTGAGATTGGAGACCATCGCGGAAGCGTCCTATGAGGCGGACGCGCAGGATATCGACGTCGCGGCGTTGCATCAGGGTTGGCTGAAGGCCGCCAAGGCGGGTGGCATGCAGCTGCTGACGGGAAGCGCGGTCATTTCGGGTGAGCGCGCCAATGGCCGCTGGCACCTGGAGACATCGACACACACCATTTCGGCACCAGTGGTCGTGAATGCGGCGGGCGCCTGGGCTGATCGGCTGGCGGCAGCGCTCGGTATCGCGCCGATCGGCTTGCAGCCGCTGCGCCGCTCGATGGCTGTGCTGCCGGCGCCGGCCGGCTATGACATCAGCCGCTGGCCGTTAATTAACGATGCCGCAGAGACTTGGTATGCAAAGCCCGACGGTGGCAGGCTGTTCGTTTCACCGGGGGACGAAGATCCAGTCGATCCGCATGACGCATTTCCCGATGATATGGTGCTGGCGGAAGGTCTTTACCGGTTCGAACAGGCGGTGACCATTCCGGTCACCCATGTGGAACGCAGTTGGGCTGGTTTGCGCACCTTCGCACCTGACCGCACACCGGTCGCTGGCTTCGACCGCACCGCGGACGGATTTTTCTGGCTGGCGGGTCAGGGCGGCTACGGAATCCAGACAGCACCCGGCTTGTCACGGCTGGCCGGAGCGTTGATAAGACAGGCCGCGTTGTCGGCGGAGATGGAAGCAATCGTCCCCGAGCTTTCGCCTAATCGCTTTCGCTAATCGCGGCTGGAATCGTCACCCCGCATCAGGAAGGAAATCCAATGAGCATTCGCAGGATCGGGACCGGAGCCCGCATGAGCGACATCGTCATACACGGCAATACCGTGTATTTGTCCGGCCAGGTTGGCGCGCCGGGAGAAAGCGTGACATCGCAGACCAAATCGATCCTCGCCACCATCGATTCACTTCTTGCGCAGGCTGGCACCGACAAAACGCAAATCGTTCAGGCGATCATCTGGCTGGCCGACATGTCGACCTTCCAGGAGATGAACGCGGTCTGGGACGCCTGGGTGCCGCAGGGCAACACGCCCGCCCGCGCCACAGGCGAAGCCAAGCTTGCGACCGCCGACTACAAGGTCGAGATCATCATCACGGCTGCGGTCTAGCGGCTGAAGCTGAGGAGAGCTATTTTCCAAGAGAAGCGCCGCGCCTACGGAGAGCTGGGCTGATCGAAGACAGCAAGTTGGTCCTCATTTTAGCCCTGCGAGGGCGTGAACCGTGCGATCAGCGTGTGGCTGTCGCCTGGATAGGTGAAACGAACATGCGTCACCGGCTGGTCGGCGCTCCAGGTTTGGCGTTCCACCACAAGGCACGGACTGCGCTTGGCGATCGTAAGTGCGGTCGCGATCTCGGCATCCGCTCCATTCGCGCGGATGCGGTGTTCCGCGACGCTCCAGGGAATATGCCCGACCAGCCACGGACCAGGCGATGTTGTGGAAAAAGCTTCGGCTTCCGCTTCGGGCACTATGGCCAGATTGATCAGGCGGTTTTCGTGGCAGAACGGGCGGCCGCCGGCGAAATGCAGGCACTTTACTTCAAGAACATCAGCGGATCCTGATAGCCCAAGCCGCTCGCGATCATCGTCGTTGGCACCGCGGACGTGCCTTCCGATAAGCGCAAATCTGTAATGCATGCCAAGAGCTTGTACCTCCGCCTTGATGTCGTGAATCTCGAGGATTGCCGCTTGCGACTTGGGTTGCGACACAAAGCTGCCGGATCGTCTGCGCCGTTCGATCAGCCCGGCACGCGCAAGTTGCGACATCGCCTTATTTACGGTCATGCGCGAGCATTTGTACTCGACGGAAAGCTCGTGTTCGAAGGGAATGCGATGGCCCGGAGCCCATTCGCCCGACATGATCTTTTCGGAAATATCGGTGAGGATGCGCTGATGCAGCGACGGTGTTCCCTCGGTCACCGAAAGCTGGATTGCATCGGCGGACGTCATCGCGATTTCCTCAAGCGGCAGCCAGATCGGACATGACTTTTCTGAACCGTTCCGCGATGACCTCGCGGCGAATATGGCGACCTTCGGATACGACCTTGCGCCCTCCAATCCACACGGTGTCGGCGCGGGTACCGTTGGCGAAGATCCAGGCATCGAGGATGGCGTCGCCGGATTTGCCGGCAATCGATGGATAGTTCGCATCAAGGGTAACGAAGCTGGCGGCGTTGCCCGCTGCGATTCCCATGGGCTGGCCACCAAGCGCCCGGTTGCCGCCGGCAAGCGCAGCGTCGAACAGCGCGCGACCGTTCGAGCAACCGGCTGGCACGATCACGTTTCGCTGGCGGTGGAGAATGCGTTGCGAATATTCGAGCTGACGCAACTCATCCGATATGCCGATCAGCACATTGGAATCCGAACCGATGCCGAAATGCCCGCCATCCGTCATGTAGGGGCGGGCCGGGAAGGTGCCATCGCCGAGATTGGCTTCCGTGACCGGGCAGAGACCGGCGACGGCGCCCGACTTCGCCATCATGGAAGTTTCGGCTTCGGTCATATGGGTAGCGTGGATGAGGCACCAGTCTGCACCAACCGGAGTGTTGGCAAACAGCCATTCGACCGGACGCGCGCCCGACCAAGCAGTGCAGTCTTCGACTTCGCGGGTCTGCTCCGCGACGTGGATATGGATCGGCCCGGCCTTGCCAAGCGCGGCAACGGCCGAAAGTTCGTCCGGTGTAACCGCGCGGAGGCTGTGTGGCGCGACTCCGACTACCGAATCATGGATGCCGGAAACGGCGCTCCGGCTCGCGGAAAGCAGCTTATCGAACGATGTGAGATCGTTGATGAAACGGCGCTGGCCGGCATCTGGTACCAGACCCCCGAAGCCGGAATGGGCGTAGAAGACGGGCAGCAGCGTAAGACCGATGCCGGTCTGCGATGCGGCAGCGGCGATGCGCTCGGCCATTTCGGCGATGTTGGCATACTTGCCGCCATTCTTGTCGTGATGCAGGTAGTGGAACTCGCCGACGCGACCAAAGCCGGCTTCCAGCATCTCGACGTAGAGTTGCGCCGCGACCGCCTCGACTTGATCCGGCGTCATCGCCAAAGCGAAGCGGTACATGACCTCGCGCCAACTCCAGAAACTGTCGTCGCCGAGTCCGCGCGTTTCAGCAAGTCCAGCCATGCCGCGCTGGAAGGCATGGCTGTGCAGGTTCGGCATCGCCGGAATGAGAATGGCGACACGCTCGTCTTCAGGAGCCGGCGTCACGTTGGGCTCGATGGCGTGAATCACGCCGCCCTGCATGGCGATGCGGACATCTGATGCCCAGCCAGGCGGGAGAAGAGCTTGGTCTGCGAAAAGCGCCGTCATTTCCTGCTCCGAACAATCCGGAGCAAACGATATGCCACGCCGTCATATCGCTTGCATGATCCGCCATTATGTATATACATATTCGCATCCAAGTGAAGCGGAAAAAACGATGGCCGAAGCGAGAAAGGCATCCGCGCAAGCGGTACGCGTGTGGCGTAACGCCCGGCTTGCAACGATGTCGCCGTCCTTGCCCGGCATGGGGATTGTCGAGCGTGGGGCCATCGCTGTTGAGGGTGGCAGAATCATTTATGCTGGACCGCAAACCGGCATGTCCATCGCGCTCGCCGCTCAGGCAGAGATAATCGACTGCGATGGCCGACTGATCACACCCGGCCTGATCGATTGCCACACGCATCTCGTCCACGCGGGCAATCGCGCCAATGAATTCGAGATGCGACTTGCCGGGGCTACCTATGAGGAGGTCGCCCGGGCAGGGGGCGGCATCGTCTCGTCGGTGAAGGCACTGCGTGCCGCCAGCGAGGATGAGTTGGTGCGCCAGAGCATGCCACGCCTTGACGCACTGATCTCCGAAGGCGTGACAACGGTCGAGATCAAGTCCGGCTATGGACTCGATGCGGAAAACGAGGCGAAGTCGTTGAGGGCGGCCAGCCGCCTCGCAGGCGAGCGGCGGGTGTCGGTCAGAACCTCGTTCCTGGGCGCGCACGCATTGCCGCCGGAAGCCAATGGCGACAAGGACGCTTATATCACCCAGGTCGTGGAAGAAATGCTGCCGGCCATTGCCGCCGAAGGTCTCGCCGATGCCGTCGATGGCTTCTGCGAGAGTATCGCTT
Organism: uncultured Alphaproteobacteria bacterium; assembly: GCA_963829135.1. Taxonomy (GTDB): domain Bacteria; phylum Pseudomonadota; class Alphaproteobacteria; order Rhizobiales; family Rhizobiaceae; genus Kumtagia. The sequence continues at coordinate 475,611 of CAWHHO010000006.1, forward strand.
TTTCCACAGAACAGATCGCGCGGGTTTTCGACAAGGCCATGGAGCTTGGCCTGCCAGTGAAGCTGCATGCCGATCAACTGTCCAACCTGCACGGCGCCGCACTTGCCGCGCGCTACGGTGCGCTGTCGGCGGATCATCTCGAATACACCGATGAGGCCGGCGCCGAAGCGATGGCGAAAGCCGGGACGGTGGCGGTGATCCTGCCCGGCGCCTTCTATTTTATCCGCGAGACCAAGAAGCCGCCGATTGAGTGGTTCCGCCAGCACGGCGTCAGCATGGCTATCGCCACTGACTGCAATCCCGGGACATCGCCGCTGACGTCGCTGCTGTTGACCATCAACATGGCGGCGACGCTGTTCGGCATGACCGTCGACGAATGCCTGCTGGGCGTCACCCGCAATGCCGCCGCGGCACTCGGCCTTGTCAATGAAGCCGGCACGCTGGAAGCCGGCAAGTCGGCGGACCTTGCGATTTGGGATGTCGAGCGCCCGGCCGAGCTTGTCTATCGCATGGGCTTCAACCCACTTCACGCCCGCATCTGGAGAGGCGCATGACCAATATCGTCCTGAAGCCGGGCGCAATTCGCCTTGATGAATTGCGATCCGTCTATGAAGGCGCCGTGCCTGCGCTCGACCCGGCGGGGAGCGCCAAGGTCGCGGCCGCGGCGGACGTCATCGCCGGCATCATCGCAAAGGGCGATCCCGTCTACGGCATCAACACCGGCTTCGGAAAGCTCGCCAGCGTCCGCATTCCCGTCAGAGGATACCGCGACGCTGCAGCGCAACCTCATCCTGTCGCACTGTTGCGGCGTGGGCGAGCCGCTGGCACCGGAAATCGTTCGATTGATCATGGCGCTGAAGCTTGCATCGCTGGGGCGCGGCGCTTCTGGCATACGGCCGGTGACCATCGCGCTGATCGAGGCGATGCTCGCTCATGGCATTGTGCCGGTCATCCCGGAAAAGGGCTCGGTTGGGGCTTCGGGTGATCTTGCCCCACTGGCGCATATGGCGGCGGCAATGATGGGCGTTGGAGAGGTTTTCGCCGGCGGCAAGCGCATGACCGCGCAGACCGCCCTCGCCAATGCCGGCCTAAAGCCGATCGTTCTCGCCGCCAAGGAAGGCCTGGCGCTGATCAACGGCACGCAGGTCTCAACCGCGCTTGCCCTGGCCGGGCTGTTCCGCGCCCACCGCGCAGCGCAATCTGCGCTTGATCACCGGCGCGCTTTCCACTGACGCTGCAATGGGCTCGTCCGCGCCGTTTCATCCTGAAATCCATACGTTGCGCGGCCATCGGGGGCAGATTGACGCGGCATCGTCGCTTCGGGCTCTGTTGAAAGGGTCGGAGATACGCGACAGCCATCTCGAAGGCGACGAGCGCGTGCAGGACCCGTATTGCATCCGCTGCCAGCCGCAGGTGGATGGCGCCTGCCTCGACCTTCTCCGAATGGCCGCCCGCACACTGGAGATCGAGGCAAATGCCGTCACCGATAATCCGCTCGTGCTGACGGATGGCACCGTGGTTTCCGGCGGCAATTTTCACGCGGAGCCTGTGGCGTTCGCTGCCGATCAAATCGCGATGGCCGTTTGCGAGATCGGTTCGATCGCCCAGCGCCGCATCGCGTTGTTAGTCGATCCGGCGCTATCCTTCGGCCTGCCGGCGTTCCTGGCGAAGAAGCCGGGATTGAATTCGGGCCTGATGATTGCAGAAGTCACGTCCGCCGCGCTGATGTCGGAGAACAAGCAGATGTCGCATCCTGCCTCGGTGGACTCGACGCCGACCTCCGCCAACCAGGAAGACCACGTGTCGATGGCCTGCCATGGCGCGCGCCGCCTGCTGCAAATGACAGCGAACCTCGCCGGGATTATTGGCATCGAGGCGATAACGGCTGCGCAAGGCGTCGATTTCCGCGCCCCGTTGAAGACCGGCACCGAGTTGCTCAAGGCACACGCCACGGTTCGCACGGTTGTGGCTGCACTGGAGGTCGATCGTTACATGGCCGACGATTTGGCTGCCGGTGCAGAACTTGTGATGTCAGGTCGGCTGAATGCGAGCGTGAGCGAGGGCGTGCTGCCGGAGTTGACGGTGTGAGCCCCGTCGAGATCTCCCGCGGGAATTCGCCGATCATCCTGGGCTTTCCACACGTCGGCACGCATGTGCCTGCAGATATCTGGCGTCAACTGAACGACGAGGGCAAGAAACTTCGTGATACGGACTGGCATGTTGACCGGCTCTATGACGGGGTGCTCCCCGGCGCGACGATGGTGCGCGCGACCTTCCACCGCTATGTGATCGACGCCAATCGCGATCCGTCGGGCCAGAGCCTGTATCCAGGTCAGAATACGACCGGGCTGGTGCCGCTGACTGATTTCGACGACCAGCCGATCTGGGCAACGAAGCCCACCGAAGCCGATGTCGCCGCGCGGCTGGCAGCTTTCCACAAACCCTATCACGACGCCCTTGCCGCCGAGATCGAGCGTGTGAAGGCAGAACATGGCATCGCAATCCTCTACGATTGCCACTCCATCCGCTCGGTGTGTCCGTTCCTGTTCGAAGGCCGCCTGCCGGACTTCAATATTGGCACCAACAATGGCAAGACCTGCGCTGTCGAAATCGAAGCAGCGGCGCAAGAAAAATGCGCGAAAGCAGTGGGTTATACTTACATCGTCAACGGCCGCTTCAAGGGAGGCTGGACGACGCGACACTACGGAACGCCGCGCAACGGCATTCATGCGATTCAGATGGAACTGACGCAAGAAACCCATCTCGCGACTGAGGAACCGCCTTTTGCCTATGACGAGGGCAAGGCCGCGCGCCTGCGGGCGCATCTGGCCGCAATACTCGCCGAAATAGACCGCGTCGCGAAGCAGCTCCCGGTTTGATCACACTGATCGAAGGACATCGCCCATGACCAATCCCCGCCACAACATCCGAGAGGTCCGAGCCCCGCGGGGCGACCGGCTGAACGCGAAATACTGGACGACCGAAGCGCCGCTGCGCATGCTGATGAACAATCTCGACCCGGATGTGGCGGAGAACCCGAACGAACTCGTCGTTTATGGCGGCATCGGCCGCGCCGCCCGCACCTGGCAGGATTTCGACCGCATCGTCGCTTCGCTGAAGACGCTGGAGAACGATCAGACGCTGCTGGTGCAATCCGGCAAGCCGGTCGGGGTGTTCCGTACCCACGCCGATGCTCCGCGCGTGCTTATCGCCAATTCCAACCTCGTGCCGCATTGGGCGAACTGGGACAAGTTCAACGAGCTCGATAAGAAGGGCCTGATGATGTATGGCCAGATGACCGCCGGCTCGTGGATCTATATCGGCACGCAGGGCATCGTCCAGGGCACCTACGAGACCTTCGTCGAGGCCGGGACGTCAGCACTACCAGGGCAATCTCAGCGGCAAGTGGATCCTCACCGCGGGGCTCGGTGGCATGGGGGGCGCCCAGCCGCTGGCGGCGGTAATGGCCGGCGCGAGCTGTCTTGCCATCGAGTGCAATCCCGACTCGATCGATTTCCGTTTGCGCACGCGCTATCTCGACGAAAAGGCAGAGTCACTCGACGAAGCGATGGCGATGATCGAGCGCTGGACCAAGGCGGGGGAGGCGAAGTCGGTCGGCCTGCTCGGCAACGCAGCGGAGATCGTGACGGAAATGTTCAGGCGGGGTATTCGCCCTGACATGGTCACCGACCAGACCTCGGCGCATGACCCGATCAACGGTTATCTACCGAAAGGGTGGTCGATTGCTGAGTGGCGGGAGAAGCGCATCAGCGATCCGAAGGCGGTCGAAAAAGCGGCGCGGGCGTCGATGCGCGAACATGTCGAAGCCATGGTGGCGTTCTGGAACGCCGGTGTACCAACGCTCGACTACGGCAACAACATCCGCCAGGTGGCGAAGGAAGAGGGGTTCGAAAACGCCTTCGCTTTCCCGGGTTTCGTTCCCGCCTATATCCGGCCGCTGTTTTGCCGCGGCATTGGGCCGTTCCGATGGGCCGCACTCTCCGGCGATCCGGAGGACATCTACAAGACCGACGCCAAGGTGCGTGAGATGACACCGGGCAATACGCATCTCCATAACTGGCTCGACATGGCAAGGGATCGCATCGCTTTCCAGGGCCTCCCGGCACGCATCTGCTGGGTCGGCCTCGGCGACCGCCACCGTCTCGGTCTTGCCTTCAACGATATGGTCGCCAATGGCGAGCTGAAGGCTCCGGTGGTCATCGGCCGCGATCATCTCGACTCGGGCTCCGTAGCTTCGCCGAATCGCGAAACTGAATCCATGAAAGACGGCTCGGACGCGGTCTCCGACTGGCCGCTGCTCAACGCGCTGCTCAACACCGCGTCAGGCGCGACCTGGGTGTCGCTGCATCATGGCGGCGGTGTCGGCATGGGCTTTTCGCAGCACGCCGGCATGGTGATCGTCGCGGATGGCACCAAGGATGCGGCGAGACGGCTGGAGCGGGTGCTTTGGAACGATCCGGCGACCGGCGTCATGCGTCACGCGGATGCCGGGTACGAGATCGCCATCACCTGTGCAAAGGAACACCAGCTCGACCTGCCGGGCATTCTGGGATGAGCGATATCGAAATCATCCGCGCGCATGAACATAAAGTCATGCGCTGGAAGAACGGCGGTGGCGAAACGGCCGAGGTCGCGGTGTGGCCGCCAGGCGCCGGGCTGGATGCGTTCGACTGGCGGCTTTCCATGGCAAAAGTGGAGAAGGACGGGCCGTTTTCGGCCTTTCCCGGCGTCGATCGCACGCTTGCAATCCTCGAAGGCGAGGGGATCCGACTATCGGTGAACGGCGAACCCACCGTTACGCTTACCACAACCTCGGCGCCGTTTACCTTTGCCGCGGATGCACAGGTTTCGGCGATGCTGGTCGATGGGCCGGTGCTCGACCTCAATATGATGTCGCGGCGGCGCCGGGTGGCGCATTCGGTGACTCGGCTGAGCGGCGGCACCTTTGGCGAGTTGGCATTCTCGAAATTGACATCACTGATTTTCTGCGCGGAGGGCGCTGCCGAAATCGATATAGGCGCCGCTGCCGTCAGATTGGCGTCTCACGACACGCTGGTCTGGAATGGCGGACCTCGGCTGGCAAAGCTCGAGGCTTCGGAAACGGCATTGATTTACGTTTTCAAGCTGCAATCGGCTTAGCCATTATCGTTGCGATACACGATTGCCGGGCTGCCACCAAAAACAAACTGACCGCTGCGCGCCCTCCACCTTACAGGTTTTACGATATCGGCATTGTGCTTCCGCCGCCGAATTTCTACAGTCACCGCATCGCGACTGATAGAGGCTCGGCAGGTGTTGCAAATGCAACCTTTCCAATCCAAAACGGTTTCGCGAGCTGTAGGGTCACGGCGTCGTCGGGGCCTCTTTTCGTGCTAGTGGAATCCGTCACTTTATGAATATTCAGGCCGGGCCCGGAGAGGCCAAGACCGCGATACCTTTGTTTCCTGCCGTTGCGGAGCAGCCTATCCGTGCGATTTTCCTGCAAGAAGATCGTTTGCACGCGCTGGGCGTCAGCCTCGCCTGCAACGAGGTAGTGAATTTCAACGGTCTCGAAGCCTTCGACTTCCAGGCGCGTCATCGCGATAACGCAGCCAAGATTCTTGAGACTTACCGCTCCACAAATTCAGCGCAGGCGCGCGGCGAGCCGATAACACCGGCAGCGCAATGGCTGCTCGACAACAATTACCTCGTCGAAGAAACCATATTCCAAATCAAGCGCGACCTGCCTCAGCGCTTCTACCGGCAATTGCCGGTGATCAAGCTGCCCGGCGGCGGGGAAGTTCCGCGCGCCCTGGCTCTCGCCTGGGTTTATGTTGCCCATTCCGACAGCGCCGTTTCCTCGCAGATGTTGAAGTCGCTTGTCGACGGGTACCAAAGCGTTGAGCCGCTGAAGATCGGCGAACTTTGGGCGCTTCCGTCACTGCTGCGCTTCGTTCTGGTGGAGAATCTGCGGCGCATTTCTGTTCGCGTGAAGCGGGCGCGCGAGATGCGTCAGATCGCCAACGACGTCGCCGACCGCGTGCTTGCTTCCGGCGATGGCGATGACCGGCGCAGCACCATGTCGCGCTACCTGACACATGCGCGTGACACCACATTCGCCACGCAGCTGCTCTATCGCCTCCGGGACGGCTCGCAGAATGCCGGCGAGGCTCTGGTCTGGCTGGAGGAGGAACTTGAGCGGTCCGGCTCCGACGCCGAGCAGATCACACTTCGCGAGCATCAGACGCTGTCCAGCGGCAACGTTACTGCCGGCAATATCATCCGCGGCCTGCGACTGATCAACGACGTCGAGTGGTCGGCATGGTTCGAGACTGTCAGCCGCATCGACGAGCTGCTGCGCGAGCGTAGCGACTACGCAGAACTCGATTTCGAATCGCGCAACCAATATCGCGGCGAGATCGAGGAACTGGCGCGCCATTCCAAATTGTCGGAATTCGAAGTCGCCAAGCACGCCACCGAACTCGCGGGTTTCTCAGGAACGCCCGGCACATCCGTGGATTTGCCCGGCAAACCGGACGGCACCGACGTCGGCTTCTTCCTTGTCGGAGAACGGCGACCGGAGCTTGAGAAGGCAATCGGCTTACAAGCCTGGCTTCGATCGCCGGTTTGTTGCGCGCCTTCCGCGCCAGCGGCATGGCTTGGCATCGTTCTGCCGGTTCTGGTGCTGACGCTCGATTCTTTTGGCTGCGACCGGCAATGCGCTGGCGGGTATTGGAATGCCCATTTGGGCGATCAGTTCTGATGCTGGTCCTTTTCGCGGTCCCGGCGAGCGAAGGTGCGCTCTCCATCTTCAATACCGTGGTGCTTCTGTTCATGAAGCCGACCCGTCTGCCGGGATATGAGTTCAAGGATGGCATCCCTGCGGAAGCGCGCACACTCGTGGTGGTGCCTTCGCTGATCAATTCACGCGACGATGTCGAGGAGAGCGTCCGCACGCTCGAGGTTCACCACCTGGCGAATATGAAGGGCGCATTGCATTTCGCCCTGCTATCCGATTGGCCGGACAGCGATAGTCGAACAAAGCGCGGCCGATAGCGAAATTCTCGGCTATGCCCGCGCCGAGATTGCGCGCCTCAATGAAACCTATCCGAAGAAAGGCTTGCCCAGGTTCTACATCCTGCATCGCCGCCGTCTCTACAATGAGGCGGAAGGCTGCTGGATGGGCTGGGAGCGCAAGCGCGGCAAGCTTCACGAACTCAACATGCTGCTGCGCGGCGATGCCGACACGACGTTCCTGCCGACCGAACAGCCGTTGCCCAACGATATCGTCCACGTGATGACGCTCGACGCCGACACCAAAATGACCCGCGACGTCGTTACCGGTCTGGTGGGCAAGCTCTGCCATCCGCTTAACCGGCCGGAATTCGACGTCGCCGCTGGCAAGGTCACGCATGGCTACTCGATCCTGCAGCCACGCGTCACCGCATCACTGACGACGGGCGACGAAGCATCCTTCTTCCAGCGGGTGTTTTCGGCCAATCGGGGCCTCGACCCGTATGTCTTTGCCGTCTCGGATCTCTACCAGGACGTCTATGCAGAAGGCACCTTCACCGGCAAGGGCCTCTACCACATCGACGCGTTCGAAGCCGCGCTGAAGGGCAAGATTCCCGAAAATACGGTGCTCAGCCACGACCTGATCGAAGGCGCCTACAGCCGTGCGGCACTTGTGACGGACGTTGAAGTCGTCGAGGATTATCCGACCCGCTATTCCGTGGACGCATCGCGTCAACATCGCTGGGCGCGCGGTGACTGGCAACTGTTGGGCTTTATTTTGGACCCTGCGTCAGGCGTGCCGGCGTTGTCGCGCTGGAAGATGATCGACAATTTGCGCCGTTCGATCACGCCGATATTCTGTGTGCTTGCGGCGATTGCCGGATGGACTCTGCTGCCGTTCACACAGGCCGCCCAATGGCAGGCGTTGCTTATCTTCAGTCTGTTCATGTCGCCGACCTTCGACATCGTCAATTCGATCCTGCCGAAGAACACCGACGCGACCGCGCGTGGCCATTTCAGCGCGCTTTTCCGAGATGCGGCGTTCGGCACAGCGATGGTTGCGCTCAAGATCGTGCTGATGGCGCACACCGCATGGATGATGGGTGACGCGATCATCCGAACGCTCTATCGGCTGTTCGTCAGCCGCAGGCACATGCTGGAGTGGCGCACCGCCTCGCAAGCGCACAAGTTCGGCAACAACACGCTGCTGTCTTACTACCGCATAATGTACGGAGCGATCGTCGTTGCTGCCATCGGCCTCGTCATTCCGATCGCCGCCGATTCCACCGGTGCCTTCGTCGCGTTCTTCTTCGCGATCTTTTGGGCGGGTTCGCCAGCGTTTGCCTGGCTGATCAGCCGCTCCGCCGAAACCGAGGACCGTCTGCGGGTATCTAATGCCGACCGCAAGACATTGCGGGTGATCGCGCGTCGGACGTGGGCGTATTTCGAGGCGCATGTTACCCCCCAGCAGAATATGCTGCCGCCCGACAACTACCAGGAAACGCCGATTCCTGTTGTAGCGCGGCGCACATCGCCGACCAATATCGGCGTTTATCTCCTGTCGGTGGTATCGGCGCGCGATTTCGGCTGGATCAGCCTCTCCGAGGCGGTCAAGCGCATCGACGAGACGATGACGACCATTGAAAAGATGGAACGCTTCAAGGGTCATCTCTACAACTGGTATGACACGCAGACCTTGCTTCCTCTTTATCCGCTGTATGTTTCGGCGGTCGACAGCGGAAACCTTGCCGGCCATCTCGTCACCGTCGCTGCCGCGTGTTCCGAGTGGGCGGAAGCGCCTTCGGTGCATTTGCAGGGCGAATTCGACGGGCTGCTCGATACGGTTACGATCCTTGAGGAAAGCCTGGGCGAATTGCCGGATGATCGAAGGCAGTTGCGGCCGCTGCGCCAACGCTTGCGCGATCGTATCGAGGGCGTTCGCCGCGCTGTTGACACGATAAAGGGCCAGCCTGAAATGGCCTCTATCCGTACGATCAACCTCAGTGTGCTTGCCGGTGAGATCCGCAAGCTGGCGGCAGCGATCCATACTGAGGTCAATTCCCAGCGTAGCGAGATCCTCGCCGATTGGGCCGAGAAGCTGCAGGACACCTGTGAGGCTCATGTCCATGACGCGCACAGCGATGACAAGACGGTCGAGGACCTGCGCGTCAAGCTGCTGGAACTGCGCGAACGTACCCGCAAGTACGCATTCGAGATGAATTTCTCGTTCCTGCTTCGGCAGGACCGCAAGCTTCTGTCCATCGGTTACCGCGTCGAACAGCATCAGCTTGACGAAAGCTGCTACGACTTGCTCGCTTCGGAAGCCCGTCTCACCAGCCTGTTCGCGATAGCCAAGGGCGATATAACGACCGAGCACTGGTTCCGGCTGGGCCGGCCGATCGTCGAGATCGGCTTCAAGGGAGCGCTGCTCTCCTGGTCGGGCTCCATGTTCGAGTATCTGATGCCGCCGCTGGTGATGAAGGAGCCTCAGGGCGGTATCCTGAATCAGACTAATAACCTCGTGATTGAGCGCCAGATGCAATATGCGCGCTCAAAGAAGGTGCCGTGGGGCATTTCAGAAGCAGCGTACAACGCGCGCGACCGCGAAATGACCTACCAGTATACCAATTTCGGCGTGCCCGGCCTCGGCTTGAAGCGCGGACTTGCGCAGAATACGGTGATTGCGCCATACGCCACCATTCTTGCGGCGCAGTTCATGCCTCGCGAGGCGACGCGCAATCTCGAACGGCTGAAGTCGCTCGGCGCGCTTGGACGGTACGGTTTCTACGATGCGGTTGACTACACGCCGCAACGCGTTCCTGAAGGCACGGACCATGCGGTGGTCTTCAACTACATGGCGCATCACTCCGGTATGTCGATCGTTGCGGTCGCCAACGCGATTTTCGAAGGTCGCATGCGCGACCGCTTCCACAGCGATCCGGTAATCGAAGCGGCTGAGTTGCTGCTTCAGGAAAAGGCGCCGCGCAACATCCCCGTCGCGACGGTCCGCACCGAAGCCGACGACGCGGTTGCCGTCGAAAAGGAGGAGGTGGCACCGGACAGCCGAAACATTCTCAATCCGGCGCATGCATCGCGCGCCACCAATGTCATGTCCAACGGTCGATACTCCGTCATGGTGACCGCGACAGGCACCGGCTACAGCCGCTGGAACGACCTGTCGGTCACGCGCTGGCGTGGTGATCCGACCGAGGATCGCGATGGCACATTCATTTTCCTGCGCGACGTTGCGACGCAGGAATGGTGGTCCGCTACGGCCGCCCCGCGCCGCGCTCTTGGCGAGCGCACGTTCAGCCACTTCACCGATGAGAAAGCGACTTTCTCCAAGACTGTCGGCACGTTGCTCTCGGAGGTGGAATGCATCGTCGTTTCCGAAGGAAATGGCGAAGGACGCCGCGTCACCCTGCACAATGACGGCGATACAGACCGCCACATCGAGGTCACATCATTCGCGGAAATAGCGCTTGCACCGGAGGCTTCTGATAGCGCGCACCCGGCATTCTCGAAGATGTTCGTGGAAACGGAGATTTCCAGCGGAAGCAATGTCATCTTTGCACGGCGTAACAAGCGGTCGCCCGGTGAACCAGACATCGAAGCGGCTCATTTCGTCACCGATGCCTCAGGCGTTGCTCGCGACACCGAGGCAGAGACCGATCGCCGCGCCTTCATCGGCCGAGGCCGCACAATCGCGGATCCAGCAGCTCTCGACCGTGGCGCGACCCTCGGGGGCCATACCGGATTTGTGCTCGATCCGATCATGGCGCTTCGCCGCAGGGTGCGGGTACCCGCCAACAAGAAGGTGCGGCTGACATTTTGGACGATCGTTGGCGCAAACCGGGCGGAGATTGAGTCTGCAGTCGCGCTGCTCGACCATCCGGATAGCTTCGCGCGCCAGGCAATGCTTTCGTGGACGCGCTCTCAGGTCCAGACACGCCATATGGGCCTCAGCCTTGCCGACGCCGCCAACATCCAGCGGCTTGCACGCTACCTGATCTACCCGGATAACAATCTTCGCGCCGCACCCGAAAGCATCGCTGCGGGTCTCGGCAAGCAATCGGCACTATGGCCGATGGCGATCTCCGGCGATTTCCCGATTTTCGCGTTGCGCATCGGCGATGTCGCCGATCTGGAGATCGTGGCACAGTCTCTGCGATACCAGGAATACATGCGCTCAAGGGGAATGCTTGCCGATCTCGTTATCGTCAACGAGCAGGCATCGTCCTACGTTCAGGATCTGCAACAAGCTATCGAATCACTGTGCGATAACAGCCGCCTGCGGGGCAGCGAGCTCGGTCCCCGCCAGCATATATTCGCAGTGCGACGCGACTTGATGGATGAGGACTCCTACCGCACGCTGTTGTCTGTGGCGCGCATCGTGCTGCACACGCGCAACGGTCCGGTGTTCGACCAGGTCGAGCGCGCGGAAGCCTCCGAGATACAGGCGCGCGATGCAACCCGAGGCGCCGCTGACAGCACCATCCTGTCGCCGCTTCGCGCCACCGTTCAAAAGCTCATCGAAAAGCGGGACATTGCGGCCGAGGGCACCGGCCTCGACCATTGGAACGGCTACGGCGGGTTCGCCCGGGGCGGCGCCGATTATGTAGTCCGCCTGACGGGGACGCGCTCGACGCCGCATCCTTGGATCAACGTGATCTCGAACGCCTCCTTCGGCTTCCATACCTCGGCTGAAGGCGCTTCTTTTACTTGGAGCCGCAACAGCCGCGACTTCCAGGTAACGCCGTGGTCGAATGATCCGGTCTCCAATCGGCCGGGTGAGGCGTTTTACGTCTACGATCACGCGAACCGCAGGGTGTTCTCGCCGTTTGCTGCAGTAGCCCGGGATGGCTCTGCCAACTACGAGGCTTGCCATAGCCAGGGCGTCAGCACATTTACCGCGCGACGCGGCTCACTCACCCTGGAACTGACGCAACTTGTCGACCCTATCGACCCAGTGAAAGTGATGCGGATGAAGATCCGCAATTCCGGTTCCTTGCCGGCGAAGCTCACTGTCTATGCCTATGCGGAATGGCTGCTCGGCAACAATCGGCCGCGCTCTGCCCCGAACATCGTGCCGGCGCTGGATGCCGAGACTGGCGCGCTGCTCGCGCGCAATCCCTACAGCCTGGACTTCGCGGATCGCGTGTCGTTCCTGGCTAGCGACCAAAAGGCAGCGTCGGTCACCACCGACCGCGCCGAGTTTTTGGGTTCCGACGGGTCTGTCGAATGGCCAGCGTCGGTCGCCAGCGGTGCCGTGCTTTCCGGAAAGATTGAGGCCGGTGTCGATCCCTGTGCAGCGATGTCACGCGAGATCGAGGTGGCCGCTGGCGGTGAGCAGACCATGCTGTGGTTGCTGGGCGATGCCGGGTCGGTGCAGGAGGCGAGCACCCTGGTCGCCCGGAACAAGTCAAAGAGTTTCGACGAGCGTTTGGCTGAGAACGAGCAGAACTGGCGTAGCTTCCTGGGCACCCTGCAGGTCGAAACGCCGGACAAGGCGCTCGACGCCATGGTGAACCATTGGCTTCCCTATCAGAGCATCGCCTGCCGCATCCGCGCCCGATCGGCCTTCTACCAGGCCAGCGGTGCGTACGGCTTCCGCGATCAGCTGCAAGACACTCTTGCCTTCGTCCTGCACAATCCGAACCTTGCCCAGGAGCAGATCCTCAACGCGGCCGGTCGTCAGTTCCTTGAGGGAGACGTGCAGCATTGGTGGCTGCCGCGCACCGGCGCGGGCGTCCGCACGATGATCTCTGACGACGTCGTCTGGCTTGCCCACGCCGCGGCCTATTTCGTGGAGGTTACAGGCGACGATTCCATCCTCAACCGAAGCGTGCCCTTCATTTCGGGGCCGTTGCTCAAGGAAGGCGAACACGATGCCTTCTTTACACCCGAGCCAACGCGTGAAACCGCAACGGTCTACGAGCACTGCGCGCGCGCCCTCGACCTTGCAATCGTTCGCTCGGCGCCGAGCGGCCTGCCGCTGATCCTCGGCGGAGACTGGAACGACGGCATGAACCGCGTCGGCGAACACGGCAAGGGCGAAAGCGTCTGGCTCGGCTGGTTCCTGCTCAAGACTCTTGGCGATTTCGCACCGCTGGCAAAGGCGCGCGGTGACGCGGTCCGCTCCAAAAAGTGGGATGTGCATGCCAAAATGCTAAAGAAGGCGCTGGAGGGACACGCCTGGGATGGCGAATGGTATCGCCGCGGCAGTTTCGACAATGGCGCGCCGCTCGGGTCTCATCTTTCCGACGAATGCCAGATCGACTCAATCGCACAATCTTGGAGCGTTCTTGCCGGCGGGGACAAGGAGAAGTCGGAAAAGGCAATGGATTCGGCCTTTAAGAGACTGGTCGATCCGGACCTTGGCATCGTCAAGCTGTTTACCCCTCCATTCTCGAAGACGGAGAACGAGCCCGGCTATATCAAGAGCTATCCGCCAGGCGTTCGCGAAAACGGCGGGCAATACACCCACGCTGCGACATGGTTCGTCATCGCCCTGGCGCGCATGGGTCAGGGCCAACGATGCTTGGCGCTGCTTTCAGATGCTCAACCCGATCACGCACGCGGGAGACGAGGCTGGCGCTCAACGCTACCGTGTCGAGCCCTACGTCGTAGCCGCGGACGTCTATTCGGGCGACAAGGGCGGGCGAGGGGGCTGGACGTGGTATACGGGGTCCGCGGGCTGGTTATATCGCGCTGCGGTAGAAGCGATCCTTGGCATCCACAGAAAAGGAAACGAGATCATCGTCGATCCCGCAATGCCGGATGAGTGGCAGGGTTTTACCGCAACGCTTACTATTGACGGCCGAACCTATCGCATCGGCGTGTCCCGGAACGGCAGTGAGAAGACCCCGCTGGTCGAGGTGAATGGCAGGAAATTGAAGGGCTTAGCTTTCGAGATCAAGGCACCTGATCCGATCGGCGCCGCACCGAACGTGGTCCCGTTGCGCAGTAAACGTAAATGAGTTCACGAAAATAGCGCGGCTTTGCCATGATTTCGCCGCAGAGGCGTCATTTTTCCTTATATCTCAATCCGTTATAAGATCACGCAAAGTTGCACAAGATTGCGATTTTTGTTCAGAATTCGGAACCAGCGCGATTGAGGGGCATTGAAGTGTGGCTTGGCAACAGGTACTTGTGACCCAAATGCTGCAGCGCACAATTTGCACCGGCGAGGAAAGTAGCGTGTCATTGCTCGAAGTCTATTGGCGGGCGCTGCGATATCTCGCGGCGGAAAAGCAGAAAGTGACGCTCATCTGCGCGGCCAACATCGCGCTGGGTATCGTTACGATCGCCGAACCTGTTCTGTTCGGCCAGATCATCGACGCTATCGCCGAGAAGGATGACCTCCTCGACTCCGTGGCCATGTGGGCAGGGCTGGGTATTTTCAATATCATCGCGTTCGTTCTGGTTGCCCGCGGCGCCGACCGGCTGGCGCATGCCCGGCGTGTCGCTGTCCTGTGCGATGCATTCGAGCGCGTGATTTCAATGCCGCTATCGTGGCACCAGAAGCGGGGGACCTCCAACGCATTGCATACACTTCTGCGCGCGGTGGAGACCCTGTTCGGCCTCTGGCTGGAATTCATGCGCACGCATCTGTCGACCGCCGTGGCCCTCGTGCTTCTGGTTCCGACCGCGATTTCCATGGACGTGCGGATGTCGGCTGTTCTGGGCGTTCTTGCGGTCGCCTATCTGGTGATCGGCCGCCTGGTGATGCGCAAGACCAAGGACGGACAGTCCCGGGTCGAAAAGCACTATCACGACGTGTTCTCGCATGTGACGGATTCGGTCAGCAACGTCACCGTTCTGCAGAGCTACAATCGCGTCACCCAGGAGACGCAGGCGCTGCGCGAATACACCGGCCGCTTGTTGGCGGCGCAGTTCCCGGTTCTCGACTGGTGGGCGCTTGCTAGCGCTCTGCATCGGCTCGCGTCGACGCTATCGATGATGATCGTCATACTCATCGGTGCCTGGATGGTCTCGAAGGGGCAGTTGCGCATCGGCGACATTATCGCCTTCACCGGGTTCGCCACGTTGATGATCAGCCGCCTGGATCAGGTCTCGGCCTTTGTGAATCAGATTTTCGAAGCCCGTGCGAAGCTTGAAGTCATTCTACGAACTCGAAGATGCTTCCGCCGAAACTATCGAGCCCGAGGGGCTTGTCGATCTCAGCAACGTCGATGGCAACATCGTTTTCGAGGATGTCAGCTTTGCCTTCCCGAACTCCGGTGCGGGTCTGGATGACGTTTCGTTCGAGGTTAAGGCCGGCCAGACGATCGCTATCGTCGGCCCGACCGGTGCCGGCAAGACCACACTCATCAACATGCTGCAGCGTGTTCATACGCCGACTCACGGTCGTATTCTGATTGATGGCGTGGACACGCGCACCGTGACGAAGCACTCTCTGCGCCAATCGATTGCTTCGGTCTTCCAGGACGCGGGACTGTTCGATCGGTCGATCGAGGAAAACATTCGAATTGGGCGTGATGGCGCGAAGAACCACGAAGTGCATGCAGCAGCCGAGGCCGCCGCCGCACAGGACTTCATTCTATCCAAGACCGACGGCTACGACACACGCGTTGGGGAACGCGGAAGTCGACTGTCGGGTGGCGAACGCCAGCGTGTTGCAATCGCCCGCGCCGTTCTCAAGAACGCGCCGATCCTGGTGCTTGATGAGGCGACCAGCGCGCTCGACGTCGAGACAGAGGCGCGCGTCAAGGACGCGATCGACGGATTGCGCCGGGGCCGCACGACTTTCATCATCGCCCACCGCCTGACGACGGTTCGCGATGCGGACAAGGTCATTTTCATGGACAAGGGGCGCATTATCGAGCAGGGCGGCTTTGCCGAGCTTGCAACGACCAACGGTCGGTTCGCTGCTCTGTTGCGTGCTGGTGGCTTGCTCAACGACGAGGAAGTCCGTCGCATCAGCCGTATTTCGACGCCGGAAGTTGTCGCTGCTTGAGCCGCGGAGCGGGCGCCTGTGCCCGCAGGTCG
The DNA here is from genome assembly GCA_963829135.1 of uncultured Alphaproteobacteria bacterium. Lineage (GTDB taxonomy): Bacteria > Pseudomonadota > Alphaproteobacteria > Rhizobiales > Rhizobiaceae > Kumtagia. Next base: position 491,637 of record CAWHHO010000006.1, read on the forward strand.
CGTTGCAGCCCTCGCTTGGCGCGGCTATTAGACAGCGATGAGTGAGACCAGCACGCCGCGACCAAGCGCCTCCCGATTTGGACGGTTGACCGACCTCGCCAATCCCACTCGGTTTCTGGCTTTGGTCGACAGTCTGGCACCGTGGCTTTCCGGTGCCTCGGCGATTATTCTCAGCATTGGGCTGTATCTCGCGTTCGCGGCCCCCGAGGATTACCAGCAAGGCTCGACGGTTCGTATCATGTATATCCACGTGCCGTTCGCGTGGCTGTCGATGATGTGCTACTCGCTGATGGCGCTTTCAGCCCTTGGGACGCTCGTTTGGCGTCATCCTCTCGCTGATGTTGCTCTCAAATCAGCCGCACCGATCGGCGCTGTGTTTACCGGGCTTGCGCTGCTCACGGGATCGATCTGGGGCAAGCCGATGTGGGGCACCTGGTGGGTGTGGGACGCGCGACTCACCTCGGTTTTCGTGTTGTTCCTGATGTATCTCGGCATTATCTCGCTTACGCGCGCGCTGGACGATCCTGCGCGCTCAGCCAGAGCCGCGGCCATCATCACGCTGGTCGGTTTCATCAACATTCCGATCATTAAATTTTCTGTGGAGTGGTGGAACACCCTGCATCAACCCGCGTCGGTGTTCAGGCTTGACGGTCCGACGATCCACCCCAGCCTGCTATGGCCGCTGCTTGTCATGGCGGTCGGTTTCACGGTTCTATTCTTTGCTCTCCACCTTATGGCAATGCGCAACGAAATCTATCGCCGGCGTGTCCGAGCAATGCGACAGATCGCGGCTAGGCGCGCCGAGCGCCGCGCGGTCAAAACGCCTTGAAGGTCAGTGTCGTCAGCGAGCGCACAATTCCTGAAACGTTTGCGACATTGTCATTGATGAATTTGCCGATATCGACGGCCTCGTCGACATAGACTTTCATCAACAGGTCGTAGTCACCGCTCGTAGAATAGAGTTCGGAGACGACTTCGCGTTCGTATAGCGCGTCGGCCACCTCATATGTCTTGCCCGGAACGCATTGCAGCTGAACGAAAACCGCGCGCATGATGTCTCCAAACAGTTGAGCCGGCACCCTATCATCGCATTGCATGCCTGGGCCAGCGCAGGTTTGCGACGTCGGCGTGTCAGTGCAATTTGCCCGATCCTTCTCTCAGGCGCCTCGGCGATTGGCTCAACCGGTTGGAGCATCCTCCCGCAGAAGGCCCTCGGCCTTGAGGTCGGCCCACAGAGACGCAGGTATATTGGTGTCGAGCAACGCGCGATTGCTTTCGACCTCGCTCACGCGCTGCCCGCCTGGAATGACCGCCACGACTGACGGATGCGCCAATGGGAACTGAAGAGCTGCTTCGATCAGACGGACACCATGTCGCTCGCAAACCGCCTCGATACGGTTGACGCGGTCGACGATAGGCTGCGGCGCCGGATCGTAATTGTAGTAGGCGCCCGGCCTCGCGCCCGTAGCGAGGATCCCCGAATTATAGGGAGCGCCCAACACGATGCCGATACCGCGCTTCTGGCAAAGCGGCAGGAAACTGTCCAGCGCTTCCTGCTCCAGCAGCGTATAGCGGCCGGCCAATAGGAACAGGTCAAAATCCCCGCGCTCTGCCAGCACCTGCGCCATTTGCCATTCATTGATACCGCCGCCGATCGCCTTGATGACGCCTTGGTCACGCAGCGACGTCAGCGCGCCATGCCCCGATTTCATGAATTGTTCCAGGTAGCCGTCGACCTTTTCCTGGGTGCGGTGCGTGTAAACGTCGAGATCGTGCACGAACAGAATGTCGATACGGTCCACACCAAGCCTCTCCAGCGAGTCGTCGATCGACCGCAGGATGCCGTCGCGGCTGTAGTCGAACACTTCGCGGCGCGATGGCGTGTCGAAAAACTTGCCGATGCCGGCCCGCTCTTCCGGCGGGGCGTGCCGCATCAGCCGTCCGACCTTGGTGGAAAGCAGGTAGCTGTCGCGCGGCTTGCCGCGCAGGAACCGGTTCACGCGGACTTCGGACAACCCCAGCCCATAGAATGGGGCTGTGTCGTAATACCGGATACCCGCAGCCCACGCAGCCTCCAGCACCGCATGCGCTTCGTCATCCGGCACCGGACGGTAGAGATTGCCAAGCGGCGCCGTGCCGAATCCAAGCTCGGTGAAATCCAGCCCGCCATTGCCTATCCGGTCAAAGTGCCGAACTTTCATGCCTGCTCCTCCCATCGGCGCGTCCCTCAAAAGGCTACGATGGTTTGACAAACCAAACGAAGCCCTTTGGACCGTTCCGGCCGGAGACTAGCACAAACTGGTACGACCAAAAGTGCGAGCAGCTATTGGACAGGCATTTTTCAGGTTGCTAGCATAACCGGAGCAGGCGAGGGGGGTAGTGTGACGCAAAAGTTCCGGAAAGTTTTCGGTGCCGGTAAGCCGGTAATCGCCATGGTGCATTTCGGCGCGTTGCCGGGCTCGCCGCTCTATGACGCGGATGGCGGTATCGACGCTTTGCTGGACGGCGTGACCAAGGATTTGGACGCATTGCAGAAGGCCGGCTTCGACGCGATCATGTTCGGCAACGAGAACGACAGGCCATATGAGTTCCAAGTCGATCGAGCCTCGACCGCAACCATGGCCTATGTCATCGGCCGGATCCGCCCCAAGATCACGGTACCGTTCGGCGTCAATGTTCTGTGGGATGCGATGTCGTCCGTGGCGTTGGCCGCCGCGACGGGAGCAGCCTTCGTGCGGGAAATCTTCACCGGCACCTATGCGTCCGACATGGGGCCATGGACACCGGACGCCGGCAAGGCGGCACGCTACCGGGACCGCCTGCAGCGCTCCGACCTTGCCCTGCTTTACAATGTTTCGGCGGAATTCGCTTACTCCCTCGACCAGCGGCCACTGGCCGACCGGGCGCGATCGGCGGTGTTTTCCAGCATTCCCGACGCCATTCTGGTTTCCGGGCAGATAACCGGCGAAGCCGCCTCGATGAGCGACCTGGCGGCCGTCAAGAAGGCGCTGCCGGATACGCCCGTACTGGCCAACACGGGCGTCAAGCACGCGACTGTAGCGGATGTGCTGAAGATTGCCGACGGTGTCATCGTCGGCTCGTCGCTGAAGGTCGATGGCAATACGTGGAACGCGGTCGATCCAGACCGCGCGGCAGAATTCATGCGGCTCGTCCGCACCGCCAGGGGCGGCTGATGGCTCTGCTCACAGGGCATTCCCAGAGCCGGACAAAGGGGTGCGCGCTGAGGCGCATGGTTTCCAGGGGACATTCGGGCATTCGGGAGACGTTCCGCCATGCCTAACGCAGAGCCCACCCTCCAGGCCCGTCTCAAGACCCTGCTTACCGAACTGATGCTCATTCCCGGTCTGAGCGGCCATGAGGGGCGCGTGCGGCTGCACATTGCGCGCGAGCTGAGCCTGCTCGGCATCGAGACGCGTACCGACGCGCTGGGCAATCTCATCGCTACGCTGGAAGGCGACGACGGCTCACCGAGCGTCATGCTGTTCACGCATATGGACCAGCTGGGTTTCGTCGTGCGCAAAATCGAGGCTGACGGCTTCATTCGAATCGAGCGCCTCGGAGGTGTGCCTGAGCGCGCGCTGCCCTCGCAGGCGGTGCTGATCTGCATTGGTGAGGGCAGGGACCGTATCGGCGTAATCGCCAACAAGAGCCATCATGCGACGACGCCGGAGGAAAAATACAAGGTTGTCGCCTACCAAGATCTTTATATCGATGCAGGCTTTTCCGATCGCGCCGAGGCGGAAGCTGCGGGAATACGCATTGGTACGCCAATTGTGTATCGTCCGCAGGTGCTGGAACTCTCGGAAGCGCGCATAGCCGGCACGTCGGTCGACGACCGAGCCGGCTGCGCAGTGATCATCGAGGTAGCGCGAGCCCTCGCGGAGACCAGGCGGCGACCGACCGTGCATTTGGTGTTTTCCGTGCAGGAGGAATTCAATTTGCGCGGCGCGCTGACTGCCGCGCAAGTGCTTAGGCCGGACATCGCCATTCAACTCGACCTGATGCTCGCTACCGACACACCCGATATGACGTATCGCGGAGACGTGAAGCTTGGCGGCGGGCCGGCCATGAGCCTCTATTCCTTCCATGGGCGCGGCACGCTGAACGGCACGATCCCGCATCCGGCTCTGGTGGCATTGTTCGATACAGCCTCGCAAAACGCGGCCATCCCGTTGCAGCGCAGCGCCCAAACCGGCGTCCTGACCGATTCGTCTTATGTGCAGCTTGTCGGGGGCGGTGTCGCCTCGATCGATATAGGCTTTCCGATGCGCTACTCGCACTCCTCCCTGGAAGTCTGTGACCTCGCTGACCTTGAACAACTCACCCAGTTGCTCATCGCGGCCATCCCTTCAATCGACCGGCGTTTCAGCCTCGATCGGGACGACTACATCGGATGAGCTATACACTCGGCATCGATATCGGCACGTTTGAATCCAAGGGGGTCATTGTCGATGGGGCGGGCCGGATTGTGGTGACTGCTTCGCGCCCGCACGAGATGCTGGTGCCGCGGCCAGGCTGGGCAGAACATCGACCGAAGCAGGACTGGTGGGGCGATTTCGTTCATATCTGCAATGCCATGCTGGAAAGTTCGAAGATTCCGCCGGAAGAAATCCGCTGCATCGGCACCAGTGCCATCGGTCCATGCATGCTGCCGGTTGACGCCAGAGGTGAAGCTTTGAGCAACGCCGCGCTCTACGGCGTCGATGGTCGGGCAGTTAAGGAGATCGACGAACTGAACGCTGCAATCGGCCGGGAGCGGATCCTCGCCGCCTGCGGCAATGCGCTGACATCACAATCCGTCGGTCCGAAAATCCTCTGGCTTAAGAAGAACCGACCGGCGATCTTCGATAAGGCGGCAAAGATCGTCACGTCCACCACATATCTCGTGCAGAAGCTGACGGGCGAATGCGTGATCGATCATTACTCCGCGGCAAATTTCTCGCCGCTTTATGTTATCGGCAAGGGTTGGAGCGACGAACTCTGCGGAGACATCGTTGGCTTGGATCGCTTGCCCAGATTGATGTGGTCGACCGAGATTGCCGGATACGTCACCAAGGCGGCGTCTAAGGCCACCGGCCTCGCGACAGGAACGCCAGTGATCGCCGGCACAATCGACGCAGCGGCAGAAGCGATCAGCGTCGGTGTCGCCAAGGCTGGGGACATGATGGTGATGTATGGTTCGACCATCTTTACGATCCTTCTTTCCAAGGACCGCGTCGAGGATTCGCGGCTGTGGTATGCGCCCTGGCTGTTTCCTGGCGAGCACGCATCGATGGCCGGTCTTCCACCAGCGGTACGCTGACCCACTGGTTCCGCGATGTCGTGGCGCGCGAGGTCGATCGTGAAGCCGCTTTCGGAGTTCTCGCCAAGGAAGCCGACGCCTCGCCGCCCGGTGCCGGCGGCTTGGTGATGCTGCCGTATTTTTCGGGAGAGCGGACGCCGATCCACGATCCGAACGCCAAGGGCGTGATCTTCGGACTGAACCTCACACACACGCGCGGGGACCTTTACCGGGCCTTGCTGGAAGGCATCGCCTGCGGCACAAGCCACATCATCGAAACCTATCGCGACATCGGCGAAGTGCCGAAGAGGCTGCTGGCGGTCGGCGGCGGCACCAAGAACACGGTTTGGTCGCAGGCGACCTCTGACGTCTCCGGGATGGCGCAAAGCGTCTGCGCGAAAACCATCGGCGCCTGCTATGGCGACGCCTTCCTTGCGGCGCTGGCTATCGGCGCGGTTACGAAGAGAGGATATTCTCGGCTGGAACCCTGAGGAGCGCCGGATCACACCCAACCGCAAACATCGCGCCGTTTATGAACGGACTTATCGCGTTTTCAAGGACCTGTACGGGCAAACGAAGATCCTGATGGCGGAGTTGTCGTGAGCGAGGCTAAGAGTGAATTTCAGATCGCGCTCGATGAACTTGGCGCGGTCTTGGCCAGGATAGACGAGACGGCCGTGGATACCATCTGCGACCGGCTTGCAAGGGCCAGGCGCATCGGCATCTACGGCTGCGGCCGCGAGGCCTTGCAGATCAACGGCTTCGCCATGCGGCTCTTTCATCTCGGCCTGCCCGCTTCGGTGGTAGGCGATATGACGATGCCGCCGCTGGGGCCGGGCGACGTCTTCCTGACCAGCTCGGGACCCGGTGAGACGACGACCGTGCTCACCCTGATGAAGGTGGCGAAAGATGCTGGCGCTGCAAATCTGCTTATGACCGCTGAGCCGGCGGGAAGTGCGGCAAAGCTGGCGGATTTCACACTGGTGATCCCCGCGCAGACGATGGCCAGCGACCAGGGCGCAGCCACAACCTCTCTGCTACCGATGGGCTCCGCCTTCGAGGGCGCACTTTTTGTCTTGTTCGAAGTGATGGTTCTGAGGCTGAAGACGCTTCTTGATGCTTCGCCTGCAGCCATGCGCGCCCGCCATACGAATATGGAGTAGCGGATGCGCTATGAACTGATGCTTCCGCACCAGATCCGCACCGCGATCGCTGAAAACTGGCCGATTGCCCTGCCGCTCGGCGTGCTCGAATATCACGGCGAGCATATGGCGGTCGGCATGGACACGCTGGCCGTCATCAAGATGCTGGACCTGATCGAGCAGGAGATGCCAATCGTCGTCCTGCCGCCGTTTTACTATGGCTCCGCCAGCTATGTGGTCGAGCCGCCGGAAGGCAACGGTTCCGTGCAGGTTGAGGGACGGCATCTGGCGCCATTCGCCGAGGACCTTTTCCATTCGCTGCTCAGGATTGGTTTTCGCAACATCCACGCCATCATCCACCATCAGACCGAGAACTTCGCGGCTGGCATGCCGACCGATCTCGCCTTCAAGACGGCCGGCCGCCAGGCGATCTTTCGCTTCCTGGAGCGTGAGCTCGGCGAAGGCTGGTGGGGCAACGAGGCTTCCGCCGCTTACTACGCCGACCATGCGGCGGGGGCCAATCCGTTCAACTGGGTGCAGGTGCATCCGCTGATGACGCCCGAAATCATCGCAGAATATCCGTTCGACCATGCCGGGCAAGGCGAGACATCTTTGATGATGGCGCTTTGCCCGGAGGCGGTGGACATGGAGAAGTTCGGCGACAATAAGAGCTGGTACACGGCGACCGCGAGAGATGCGTCGCCGGAACTTGGCCGAAAAGGCCGGGATTTGATCTTGAAGCGGCTGCGCGCCTTGTTCCGACCGCGGTACGCCTGAACTCAAAACTGGTAAAGTGGGTGCCCGAAGCTACTTCACGGCCCCGGCCGTCATTCCCTTGATCAGATAACGCTCCAGGAAGACCCCGATGATCGCCAGAGGAGCGATGGCTGCGGTTGAGAGCGCTGCCATCGACCACCAGTTGATGCCTTGCGAGCCGGTCTGGCTGGCCACCATCACCGGTATGGTGTTAGCGTTTGTCGATGTGAGCAGCGCAGCAAAGAAATACTCATTCCAGCACAGCACCACCGACAGGATGAAGGCCGCGACCATGCCCGGCAGAGCGATGGGCAGCACGATCTGGAAGAATGCGCCCCAGATCGACAAGCCATCGACAAGGGCGGCTTCCTCGAGCTCGATCGGGATCGAGTTGAACTGGTCGCGCATGATCCAGATGACGATCGGCAGCACCATCAATGTGTAGAGCAGCACCAGCCCGACGCGCGTATCGAGCAAATTGAGTTCCTTGTAGAGAACCAGGAAAGGCAGCGCGAGCACCACCGGCGGCAGGATCAGCTGCGACAGGAAAAAGAAGGAGATGTCCTCGTTCTTCATCCACCAGAACTTGTAACGGAAGCGCGTCAATCCATACGCGGCCAGACTGCCGATGATGATTGCCAGCGTCGAAGCGCCAATCGAGGTAATGACAGAATTGGTGAAGCGTTTCAGGAATTCGTCGCGCACGGTCGAGGTGGTGCCGATCGTATCGGGCGACAGGCCAAGCGAGCGCCAGCCGCGCCAATCCGGCTGGAAGTCGACCCATGGTATCAAATGTCCCTGCGTGACGTTGACCGCCGCCTTGAAGGACGTCGACACCGTCCAGTAGAGCGGGAAAAGGCAGATGAACGCCCAGAAGAGCAGCGCACTGTAGATAAATAAACGGCTCGCGTAGAACGCCGCCGGCGAGCGGACTTCCGACGGGGCATGCTCGGTCGCTTCGCTCATGCCGCACTCCTCATGTCACGTTCCGCACGAAACGGTTCGCGAGCTTCAACAGCAGCGTCACAAAAACGGTGATGATGACAAGATAGGCCATCGCCAGCATGGTGCCATAGCCGACATTTGACCGGTCGCGATACTCGCGGAAAATGAAGCTAGTCACCGTATCGGTTGCACCACCAGGCCCGCCCGAGGTTACGGTGATGACGATGTCGGCAAGCTTCAGCTTGAAGATGATGCGGAGGATCAGCGCGGTGACCGACACCGGCAGCATCAGCGGGAAGGTGACGCCCCAGAATGTTTGCCAGGCGTTGGCGCCGTCGACCTTCGCCGCTTCCAGGACGTCCCGCGGCATCGCCTGAAGACCGGCAAGCAGCATGATCATCAGAAACGGGATGAACGTCCACGCGTCCATCAGCATGATCGACAACTTCGCAGTCCATGGGTTGGCAAAGAATGCAGGGTTCTCCCAGCCGAGCTTGCGGGCCAGCGTGGCCGCCGGACCGAAGCGATACTCCATCAGCGATTTGCCGATCATCCAGGACACCGCAACCGGCGAGAGCATGAGCGGCAGCAGGAAGACGACGCGGAAGAACTTGCGCGCTCTGATTTGTGCGTTCAGCAAGAGCGCCAGCCCAAAAGCGACGACGTACTCGACGAAAACCGCGAGCACATAGAACACCATGTTGAGCAAGGCGTTGCGGTAGTATGGATCCGCCAGCATCTGCCAGAAATTGTCGAGCCCGTTGAATTTCCGGCCGCTGAACGAACTCAGGTTCCAGTCGGTTAGCGCGATGTAAAAGCCGAAAAGTGTCGGGAAGACCACCATTGCGACTGTGAACAGCACCGCGGGCAGCAGGAATAGCGCCCGATGCCCTTGTTCGCCCCTGAGGAGAACCTGACCTATCCCCAGCGCCACACCCCACACCACATAGGCGTAAAGCAGTGGCCGCCAGCTCCCGAAGCCGATGCTGATCGAGCCGTACTTATCGAGGATCTGGATAATGAGAACGGCCAGCAGTCCAGCCGTTGCAAGCCACATGATAACCCGGCCGAGCCGCTTTCGGCTCTCGCGGGATCAGATCGAGCGCCGCCCCCAGCGAGGCATTCTGAGCAATGGCCGTGCTTTGTTCGGACACGCGAGCGTTCCAACGATTTCAACGATGCGAGCGTAGCTTGTCTCGCCTGTCAAAAAAAGCCCGGCGGCAACGCCGCCGGGGGTCTGAAGCCCTTTTTCGGCGCTGCTCACATACCAAGCGACGCTTGGTAGAGCTTGATCTGCTTGTCGCGTCCGATCTGATCGGTGATCTTTTCCCAAGCCGCCGCAATCGCGTCGGCACCTGCCTGGGCAGTGGCCTGGCCCGCGAACACCTTGGCGAGTTCGTCCTCTGCCACCGAATAGTACTGGAAGATGCCGGGTATGCGTGGCTCTACAGCCGCATTCGGATGATTGTAGGAGTCGGCTTCGGACTTGAGATATGACGTGATGAAAGCTTCGTCGTAGCCGGCCTCTACCCATTCCGGAATATTGAAGTGGCTGTTCCTGTAAGGCTGGAAGCCTGAGGGATAAGCGGCCGTCCAGAGCGAAAGGTCCTTGCCGCCAAGATGGGCAGCAGCGGACCAAGCCGCCTTCTTCTTTTTCTCGTCTGAATCCACGCGTGCCATCACGTAGACGCCCCAGCCCAGATAGGCGCAGTTCGGAGCATAATTAGGCCCGCTGGCCAGCTTGTCCCATTGTCCGGTCTTGGCGTTGTAGACGTCGTCGGAGCCGGGCAAGATGGAGAAGCCGGTTACATCGCCGACGACCGACGCGTCGTTGGTCTTGGCGTTGGAGCCGGCATCGCCCCACCAAACGAGCATCGATCCGGTGCCGCCCAAGAATTGCGAGAAGCATGTCTGGTTCGGGTCGGCGTTGATCTGATCCTGAGGCTCCGACGGAAGGGCATCTATCACGTCCTGGATGGCGCGAACCCAGGCCGGATTGTTGATGCGCGGCTTCATCGTATCCGCGTCGAACAGCCAGGCCTTATCATCCGGATGCTTGGCGTATGCGCTGGCGCGGCTCCCGAGGAAGTAGAAGCCGAACCCGCCCCATGGCTTTGGCGCATCCAGATAGCCGAACACATCCTGGCCGTTGACCTGCTTGCCTTTGAGAAACTTGGTCGTCGCCTGAACCTGCTGCCATGTCTTCGGCACGCCCCATTCGGTCAATCCAGCTTTGTCGCCGGCATCCGCCTTCCACGCTTCGGCGAGGCCGGCGTCGGAAAAGATATCGGTGCGATAGTTGAAATTGTGGGCGTCGCCATCGACGGTGATGCGATAGGTCTTGCCGTCCCAGGTGCCAACAGGCGCCTGCAGATAGCCGACCACATCCTTCATATCGATCTGCTCCTTGACCCAGTCCGGCATTTCGGAGGTCAGGCCCTTGCCGCAGACGTCGCCCTCGAACGGTGCGCCCATTTCGATGATGTCGAAATCGACGGTGCCGGTGGCGATCGATTGCTGCAGACGAGCATTGTAGTCGGCCTGCGCGAGGTCGATCCAGTTGATCTTGGCGCCGGTATAGGTCTCCCACGGCTTCAGGAAGCCGCGGAAAAGCACGTTGTGCAGATTCTGGTTGTTGAGGCCCATGAAGGCGAGCTCGACGCCCGCGAATTCGCCTTCCTTCACATTTGCCTTGGTCGCGGCCAGGCACATCTCACCGACCTTCTGGAAGTCGGCGTCCGTCGGCTGACCCTTGCCGACGCCAGGAATTTTGAGAAGCTCGGCGCGCAGATTGTCCTGCGCCGACGCTTTGCCGGTGAGCGAACCAAGGCCCGCAGACGACGCAGCAGCGAGCGCAGCAACGCTGGCCGCACCTCTCAACAATTCGCGGCGCGTGGCGCCCATGCGCATAAGATGGTTGTAGAGACCTACCTTCATATCATTTCCTCCCAGAGACTCATTGGAATCGGTGCGGCCAATCGGCGATCGCTGCCCGGTGGTGCTACTCCCGGCGTCAAATCAATCGGACAAGCCTCCCGCTTTTCGTTCACCTGCGCATTGAATTTTTATGCGCGCAGCATTTGGCTACTATTCTCGGAAGCTCGTCCGCTGTCAACGAAGCCGCAGCATTCTGGTCGGGCCAGTTTGAGAGTGGACTTGTGCGTCCTCGTTCTTTAGCTTCGCAGTCAGAACTGGCGGGAGTATCGATGGGAAGACGATGGCTCAAGTCGCAATAAGGGACGTTTCCAAGGCATTCGGGGCAGTGAGTGTTCTGCATGGCGTTAACGTCGACATTCCCGACGGCGCGTTTGTCGTGCTGGTTGGCCCATCGGGTTGTGGAAAGTCCACATTGCTGCGCATGGTGGCGGGCCTGGAAAGCGTAACGGGTGGTACGATCGCGATCGGCGAGCGCGTCGTGAACAATCTGCCGCCTGCAAAGCGGGACATCGCGATGGTTTTCCAGAACTACGCGCTCTATCCGCACAAGACCGTTGCGCAGAATATGGCTTTTGCCCTGAAACTGCGGAACACGGATCCGGCAAAAATCGCCGACCGTGTGAAGAAAGCCGCGGATATACTTGATTTGGCTCCATACTTGCAGCGCTATCCGCGCCAGTTATCGGGTGGTCAGCGCCAGCGCGTGGCTATGGGACGCGCGATCGTGCGCGATCCTCAGGTGTTCCTGTTCGACGAACCGCTATCGAATCTCGATGCGAAACTGCGCGTGCAGATGCGCACAGAGATAAAGGAACTTCATCAGCGGCTGAAGACCACCACAATCTATGTCACCCACGATCAGGTCGAAGCCATGACCATGGCGGACAAGATTGTGGTCATGCAGGCCGGGCGGATAGAACAGGTTGGCGCGCCGCTCGAACTCTTTGACCGGCCCGCCAACATTTTCGTCGCCGGCTTCATTGGCTCACCGTCCATGAACCTGCTGAAAGCCAAGGTGCAGAATGGCGGCGTCGACATGGAAGGCGTCAGGCTGCGGATACCTGCGGCCGTAAGAGTGGCTGAGGGTCAGGACGTGATTTATGGCGTGCGCCCCGAGCATTTTGACCTGGCCATGGAAGGCATCCCCGCAACGATCAAGGTGGTTGAGCCGACAGGTTCGGAGACGATGGTGTTCCTGCGCTTCGGTGAAAGCGAGATCGTGGCTCTTTTCCGTGAGCGACACAATTTCAAGCCCGGCGACACGCTGACGCTTCGTCCGCGCACCGAACTCGTTCATCTCTTTGATCCGCTGACTGGCAAGAGGATTTGAGTCGGTTGCGGGTAGCTCAGTAGTCTCGGAGGAATTTGATGCTGAAGGGTATCCACCCGCTTCTCAACGCCGATGTGCTCTACGCCCTGCGGGCGATGGGTCATGGTGACGATCTTATCATCGCCGACACCAATTTTCCCTCCGATTCGGTTGCGCGTCAGACCCGCCTCGGCAAACTTCTCCGCATCGATGCCACGGCTGCAGAAGTCGCCCGGGCCGTACTGTCGGTCTACCCGCTGGACACTTTTGTAAATGATGCTGCCGCGCGCATGGAGATCGTCGGCAGGCCGGACGAAATCCCACCGGTCCAAAGCGAGGTTCAGAAAGCGATCGACGCGGCGGAAGGCAAATCATGGCCGATGATCTCGATCGAGCGCTACGACTTTTATGAGCGCGCCAAGCAATCCTATTGCGTGATCCAGACGGGCGAGCGCCGGTTCTATGGATGCTTTGCCTTCCGCAAGGGCGTCGTTTCACCAGACGCAGCATAGCGCCATGGCAGGAAAGCCTATCGTCATCTTGGGGGTATTCGTCGCCGACACTGCTTATCGCGCAGAGCGGCAGCCGCGCATGGGAGAGACGCTGCTGGGCAGTGGCTTCAAGCTGGGTCCTGGCGGCAAGGGGTCCAATCAGGCGGTGGCCGCTGGGCGTCTCGGCGCCGATGTCAGCATCATCACGCGGCTTGGCGTGGATCCGTTCGCTGATATGGCGCTGGCGACCTGGAAAGACGCGGGCGTCAAGCCGGCGGTCATCGAAACGCCGGAGAGCTACACGGGCGCCGCCTACATTTTCATCGACGATCAGACAGGCGACAATGCGATCATCGTCTCGCCCGGCGCCGCGATGCTTATCTCCCCCGCAGACATTGATCGTAATGCCCCGCTGATCCGCTCCGCCGGCGTCTTCGTGACTCAGTTGGAGCAACCGATCGACGCGGCGTTGCGCGCGCTACAGATTGCAAAGTCGGCTGGCGTCAGCACGATCCTCAACCCGGCGCCGGCCGCCAAACTGCCCGAAGACATCTTCGCATTATGTGACTATGTCACGCCCAACGAAACGGAGACGGAGGAACTGACTGGTATCAGGGTCGAGACCGTAGCCGACGCCCGCAGGGCGGCCGCGAAGCTCCTCGACAAGGGTGTTGGCGCGGCGATCATCACTTTGGGTGAAAAGGGTGCTTTGCTGCACGACGGTCATCATTCCGAGTTGATACCGGCGTTCTCAGCAGGACCTGTAGTGGAGACGACCGGCGCAGGCGATGCTTTCAATGGTGGCTTCGCCGCGGGTCTCTCACGCGGGCTGGAGCCATTGCAGGCGGTCCGTTTCGGCTGCGCCGTTGCCGGCATTTCGGTGACGCGACCCGGGACCGCACCCTCTATGCCGAGCCTGGCCGAGGTGGAGGCTTTGCTTGCGAGATAGTTTGGCGAACTATTTGCCGGACGCGGTGCGCGCAGCCGCTATCTTGCGGTCGAACCATGGCCGAAGAAACGGCATGGCGATTGACCCGAAGGTGCCGAGCATTTTCATCTGCGCGCCGGGATAGATCGCAAAGCGCCCACGCTCGAGGCCGTTGAGCGCGACATTGGCGATCGCATCCGCCGTCCACACCCTGCCAGCGCCGATGGTCGCGTGCGCCTCCAAAGGGCGCAGAGGCAACTCGGCCTGCAACTGCGGCGTCTCAGTGTCGGGGGCAAAGCAGATCGACACCGTTATACCAATAGGTCGCGCCTCAGCCCTCAGGGCTTCGGCGAAGCCTGCGACGGCATATTTCGAGGCGCAGTAGCCGGTATATCCATAAATCCCGATCAGCCCCGCCCCGGAACCGAGCATCAGGATCCGACCGCGCCGCCGGTGCTGCATGCCAGCATAAACAGCGCGGACTGCATTGACAGTGCCGAACAGGTTCGTCCGGATTTGACTTTCGAAGGCTTCCGCGGAATGCGCGTGAAACGCGCCTGGAATGACGATCCCGGCGGAGGTCACCAGCGTGTCGCAAGCGCCAAGCGCTGCTTCGCAGCGTTGCACCGCGGATTGAATCGCCGCATTGTCGCCGGCATCGGCCATTTCGACATGAAACCGCCGTGCGGGAAAACGCGTGGCGAGCTCATTGCGCAGCGTGTTCAGCGGCGCCTCGTTGCGAGCGATCAGGGATACGTCGCTTCCGCGAGCCGCGCTCGCTTTGCACAGCGCTGCTCCGATGCCGCTTGATCCGCCGGTAATAATCGTATGCGCCACGAGCCTGCACCCCAAAAAAGCGGTCGTTATCACGCGCTTTTTCGCAGGGCAATTTTGCGTGCCTCGGATTTCAGCGGATATTAGCGCCGGTCGTCTTGATTTGATGCCCGAAAATTGCGAACACGCGCCCGGTGACGCGGACGTCGAAAGCACGGGTCATCCAAGAACAGCAAATCCTGGTGTGCGACTCGCCGCCAAAGGGGAACTGGCTTTAGTTGGCACTTTTTGGATATTCGTCGATCTTGGTGCTGGCAACTTTCCTAGCTGCCGGACTCGTTTCGGGCGCCGTGGACCGTCTTGCAGTTTCGGTCAAAGTGCGGGAAGCCATCCTGCCGCCCCGAAAGGCATTCGAGATCTCCCTCGATTGGCTTGCCCGCTTGGTCCTTGTAGCACTGACCTATATGCTCTTCCTTTCGATCTCCTGGCGCCCAATCTACGCGGCTGCTGCAACAGTGAGCACATTCGCCATTTTCACGCTGATTTCGCGCGCCAAGTTCGAGTACATCCGTGAGTCACTGGTTTTCTCGGATGTTGCACTGATCACGCTGGTATTTCGACATAAGGAGATGTTCTACGCCACGTGGCTGAACGTCGTGTTCTGGCTGGTGTCCTTAACCTACGTGTTCGGCGCATCGGCGCTATTCTTCGTGTTCGAGCCCTCCGTTTTGCCGGCCGGTGCCGGCCTACAGCCCATCGCGGCATTGCTTGTTTTAATGGCAGCGCCCTGGCTTTTTCTATTCAATCATCGCTTTCGAGAGGCAGCTTCGCGTATTGCTGCCAGGCTGATCGGCGGGGACGATATCAACACGTTGACAGTTCGAATGGGCGCATTCACCGCGGTCGTTTCGGGCTTTCTGGAGTGGCTAGGAACGCGACCTGTCCCGATTGTCACCGAAATTGCGGCGACGGATCAGCCGGCGGGCCGGACTACAGCTTCGAGGAGTGTGGGCGACGGCAAACCGCTTGTGGTCGTTTGGCAGTCGGAATCTTTCATGGACATGCGGCATTTCGGCGTATCGTCTGTGGCGCTGCCAAATCTGGACCGCCTGCGTCGGCGGGCCGCCGAATGGGGCCGTATGTCGAACGTATTCGAAGGCGGCTACACGCTGCGTACCGAGTTTTCCGTGATCTCGGGGTTGCCGCCCAGCCAACTGGGTCCGGACGCAACGTATCCGTATCTAAATGCCGGCACCTACTCCGACGTAGCGTGGCCGACCCGGTTCCGGCGAGCCGGATGGGCAACGCGGTTCCTGCACCCCTACGACCGGCAGTTCTTTTCGCGGGATAGGGCGTTGCCGCTTCTCGGTTTTGAGGAACTGGTAATGCTTGACGCGTTTGATCATGACCGCGAGCATGATGGACCATATGTCTCAGATATGACGCTGTCGAAACGCCTGCTTCAATATTGCGACGGCGATCACGGCAAGGAGGGACAGTTCCTGTTTGCGGCATCCATGGAAAATCACGGGCCGTGGCGCCCTGGCCGTCACGGCGACAGCATCGACCCCGTGGAGATTTATCTCGCCATCCTGCAGCGATCGGATACGGCCCTCGGATACCTTGCCGGCGAACTGGACCGGATGGAACGCCCAGCCTGGCTGGTGTTCTACGGAGACCACGCGCCCGTTCTGAAATCGTTCGCCGATCCGTTTTCCGACCCGCGAACCGACTATGTCATCGTTGCCAACTCATGGGCCGCCAATCGCACAGGTGGGACCCGAGAGCCGGCCGAGAAAGCTCCGTGGAACCTCGTCTCGGACCTCGTAAGGCACGCCGGACTTCATATTATTACCGCTGAGGCCGCATGACGCCTTCGTCGCGAGTCACCGGAGAGCAGCACGACCCGGCACGACGGACGTTCCTTTTTCTGCAAGGGCCATCATCATATTTGTTTGCAAAGATTGCCGACAATCTCGAGAAGGTCGGACACCGCTGCATCCGAATCAACCTGTGCATGGGCGACTGGATTTTCTGGCGCAGGCCAGGTGCGGTGAACTACCGCGGCCGCCTCGAAAACTGGCAGGCCTTCGTCGCTTCGTTCATGGACCAGGAAGGCGTCACCGACCTAGTCCTGCTTGGCGAAGAACGCCCCCATCATTCCCTCGCCGTTGCCGCGGCGAAGGAGCGTGGTATTCCGGTATTCGCGGTAGAAATGGGCTATCTCAGACCCGATTGGGTCCGGATCGAGAAGGGCGGCAGCGGGTTCAATTCGCATTTCCCGACCGATCCGGACACCATCCTGCGAGCCGCCGCCGATTTGCCCCAACCGAATTTCGAGCAGCTGTATCGCCATACGTTCTTCACCGATGCGATCTACGACCTGATGTTCAACCTGCCGAACGTCTTTCTGTGGTTCTTCTATCCGCACTACCGATGGCATGCAGTATTCCATCCCCTGGCTGAGTATGCTGGTTGGGTCGGTCGCCTCGTGCGCAGTCGAGGTCAAGTGAGGCGGACCCTCAAGATTACGAACAGGATGGAATTGAGGGATCGCCCCTATTTTATCTTCCCGTTGCAACTTGAGACCGACTACCAGATCCGCGCGTATTCCACCTTTCGCTCCCAACGCGACGCGATCGACATGGTGATTCAGTCGTTTGCAGACAATGCTGATGAGAAGGCTCACCTGCTTATCAAAGTGCATCCGCTGGACAACAATTTGATCAACTGGCGGGCATACATCCGGGAGAGGGCGCGAGCGCGCAAGCTCGGAAAACGGATACACTATGTCGATGGTGGAAACCTCTCCAAGATGATCGAGCAATCACAGGGTGTTCTGACGATTAATTCGACTGCCGGCATCGTCGCGCTTCAGCAGGGGAGACCGATCAAGGTGTTCGGTATCGCTATCTATGACATTCCGGGAATGACCACTTCGGTGCCGCTCGACCGGTTCTGGCGCGAGGCAACGGTTCCGGATCCCGGGCTTGTCGACGCCTTCATCCGCCTGATCGCCGCCTCGTTGCACGTTCGCGGAAACTTTTATTCCGACGACGGCGCCTCTGCCGCCGCGGCATCGATAGCGCGACGGTTGCAGGAAAACACCGTCAACGAGCCAGGCGGCTACACCGCAACGCCTCAGCGATCACGACCGCAACCGTTCACCGCGAAGCGGTAGATCTGCGGCTCCCTACCCGCTGCGGGCAGCTAGTCGCGATAATTCAGTTTGCTCCACCCGCTAAGCATTTGTTTTTTTAACGCCTCTTTCCGAGACCGGTGCCCACTTGCGGGAGCCATGCCCTATCGCAAGCGCTCCATGAAAGCCATCGCACCTTGCGGCGCGCGCAATTTGCCCTCGTGAATGATGTAGACGAAAACGTCGCGGCCGCGTTTCTCCGGCTCTTGGGAAGCATCCGCCAAAGGCAGATCGTCCGGCTGGCCGCCGGCCGCCCACAGCTTCGCGCGCTGCGCCCAACTTTCGAGCGCTTTCGGATCATAAGCGGTCGGGATCGAAATCCTCGCCTTTCTGTAGTCGTGCATAGACGAAATCCGACGTCACATCGGCAAACTCGGGATATTCGTGATGATGCGCATAGCAGATCGCGACCTTATATTTGCGCGCCAGAGCGACAAACTCCGGAACTGCAAACGAGCCGTGCCGAACCTCCAGCGCATGCCGCAACGCGCGGCCGTTGTGCTTCTCCGGCAGCAGCTTCAAGAACGCGTCGAAATCGTCCGGATCGAACTTTTTTGTCGGCGCAAATTGCCATACGATCGGCCCCAGCTTATCCCCGAGCTCTTCCAAACCTTGCGCAAAGAACTTTGCCATCGACTCGCCAGCCTCAGCTAGCACCTTGCGGTTGGTGACAAAGCGATTGCCCTTGATCGAGAACACAAAATCGCTCGGTGTTTCCGATGCCCATTTCGCATAGGTTGCAGCCGTGAATCCTGAGTAATAGGTGCCGTTGACTTCGATTGTCGGTACCTGCTGCGACGCATATTCGAGCTGTTTCTTCTTCGGCAGCTTGTCCGGATAGAAGGTCCCCTCCCAGGGTTCGAAAGTCCAGCCGCCCATCCCAGCGCGGATTTTTCCGGAGGTGGACATAGGCAACGCTCCTGTTGTATCTAGCTAGATATGTAGCTATATTGCCGGGCATGACCGTAATCAACATGCACGACGCCAAAACTTCGCTTTCGGACCTCGTTGCCCGCGCCGAGGCAGGCGAAGAAATTGTCATTGCCCGCCGCAACAAGCCAGCTGTCAAACTGGTACCGGTGAAGTCTGCTGACAACACGTTTGTTGCCGTGAGTGTGTCGCCTGCCCTGGAGCCGCGGATACCTGGCGGATTTGCGACCCCCCTGGAGCCGTTCGAACACGCACCCGACGATTACATCAGCAAGAAAGACATAGCGGCGTACTATCGAAAGTATCCGCAGGAATGGAATGACATGCGCGGGATGGTTGGCTTCGCCGAGGACAAACAGGCGGAGTTTGACATAGAAGGCCTAAGGGATGCGGTCGCCGCGGGGAGGGAATTTGCGATCATGGAACATGGGAAAGAAGTTGCGCATGTGATACCGGCAGTTGAGAAGCTGCCACGCGCGCCCGGTCGCTTTGCGCACCTGCGCGGGAATCTGCCTCCGGACCTTTTCGATCAGCCGCTGTCTGACGATGAATTGGAGGCCTGGGAAGGCAAGTATTCGTCCGACGGTGGTAGATGAGGTACCTTCTCGACACCCATGCGCTGTTTTGGTGGGTCTACTTTCCCGAGCTTTTGCCGCAGAAGGTTCGGGAATTGCTATGCGACATCGACGTTCAGCTGTTTGCGAGCGCGGTGTCCGCCTATGAAATGTCGTACAAGCATCATCGTGGGCGATGGTCGGAAGTTGCTCCCTTGGTCGACACGTTCGAAGAGGTTGTCAGGGCGGAAAAGTTTGAACTCCTGCCGCTCAGCGCGAGACATGCGACGCGCGCCGGCTCTTACGGCATCGAGCATCGCGACCCTTTTGACCGGATGCTCGCGGCGCAGGCATCGGTCGAAGGGTTGGCGCTTGTGTCGAAGGACAAATTCCTCAGGGGATTGGGAGCGGAGACGGTGTGGGAGTAGCTGACGGAAAGTTTTGGAGTGGATAGGCAAGCCGATTAGCTGCCATGCGTTTCCGGTTAAGCCGAGAGCCCTATGCTCACGGCTGACAGTACCCAGTAAGGCTTCGGAACACGCGCCGTTCGTTGTTGCTTGCTTGCCGGATAGACATAGGTCGGACAACCTGGCCGTCACGCATTGTCGTAACCACGGCTAGAAGTTGACCGTTGTCATCGACGCAGAGGTGCATCTGGCGCACTTCGCCCTTCTCTTTGAACTGTCTGATGTCGCGAAAGGCAATCGCCTTCCCGTAAACCCCGGCATCATAAGCCGCTCAAGCAATGCCACTGCGCTTTCCAGGGAGATCTTGTGCTTCCTCCGGTTTAGGATCGTACTCGATACGCGTCCGACCGAATATCAATCGGAACTCCCACTCTGGAATACCCATTCTCGCCGCAAAATCCATCAACTACTCCGCCGCCTCGCGCTTCCTCGCTTTCGGGTGACGCTCCAGCAGCTCCCTGAGGAAATGACCCGTATAGCTGCGCGGCTCGTCGACGATCTCCTCGGGCGTACCGGAGGCGACGAGCTCGCCACCGCCGTCGCCGCCTTCGGGACCGAGGTCGAGAACCCAATCGGCGGTTTTGATCACCTCGAGATTGTGCTCGATCACGATGACAGTATTGCCCTGGTCAACCAATTCGTGGAGCACTTCCAGAAGCTTCGCCACATCGTGGAAATGCAATCCGGTCGTCGGCTCGTCGAGGATGTAGAGCGTCTTGCCGGTCGCCTTGCGCGACAGCTCCTTGGCCAGCTTGATGCGCTGAGCTTCGCCACCCGATAGCGTGTTTGCCTGTTGGCCCACGTGGATATACCCCAGGCCAACCTTGGCCAGCGTCTGCAACTTGTCGCGGACGGCAGGCACGGCGGCGAAGAATTCGGCGCCTTCCTCGACAGTCATATCGAGCACGTCTGCGATCGACTTCCCCTTGAACGTCACATCCAGGGTTTCTCGATTGTAGCGCTTGCCGTGGCAGACATCGCATGTGACGTAGACATCCGGCAGGAAATGCATCTCGATCTTGATGACGCCGTCGCCCTGGCACGCTTCGCAGCGACCGCCCTTGACGTTGAAGGAGAAGCGGCCCGGCTGATAGCCGCGAGCCTTGGCTTCTGGCAGGCCCGCGAACCAGTCGCGGATCGGAGTGAAGGCCCCGGTATAAGTCGCCGGATTGGATCGCGGCGTGCGGCCGATCGGCGATTGGTCAATGTCGATAACCTTGTCGAGGAACTCCAATCCCTCGATGCGGTCGTGTTCGGCTGGATGCTCCCGCGATCCCATGATGCGCCGCGAAGCCGCCTTGAAAAGCGTCTCGATCAAAAAGGTCGACTTGCCGCCGCCGGAAACGCCCGTGACCGCTGTGAATGTGCTCAGTGGGATTTCCGCCGTCACGTCCTTCAAATTGTTGCCGCGGGCGCCGACCACCTTGATGCGACGACCTTTCTTTATCTTGCGCCGCTCGGACGGCGTGGCGATCTCTAGCTCTCCGGTCAGATATTTTCCGGTGATCGAAGCCGGGTTCGCCATGATCTCGTTGGGCGACCCTTGGGCGATGATGCGCCCGCCGTGGATGCCGGCTGCAGGGCCGATGTCGACCACATAATCGGCGGTCAGGATCGCGTCCTCGTCATGCTCCACCACGATCACCGTGTTGCCGATGTCGCGCAGGTGCTTCAGCGTATCCAGCAGCCGTGCATTGTCACGCTGGTGAAGACCGATTGACGGCTCGTCGAGCACATAAAGCACGCCGGTGAGACCGGAGCCGATCTGCGACGCCAGCCGGATGCGCTGGCTCTCACCGCCAGAAAGAGTGCCGGAATTACGCGACATGGTCAGGTAGTCGAGCCCGACATCGTTGAGAAAGCGAAGGCGCTCGCGAATCTCCTTGAGAATACGCACCGCGATTTCGTTCTGCTTGGCATTGAGCCGCATCGGCAGCTCGGTAAACCACTCATCTGCCTTGCGGATGGACATGCCCGCGACTTCCCCGATATGCAGCCCAGAGATCTTGACCGCCAGCGTCTCGGGCTTGAGACGATAGCCATTGCAGGCCGGGCAGGGGGTGGCCGACATGAAGCGCTCAATCTCCTCGCGCATCCACGCCGATTTCAGTCTCCTTCCAACGCCGTTCGAGGTTCGGGATCACGCCCTCGAAGGTCTTGGTCGTCTTGTAGGAACGCAGTCCATCATCATACTGGAAGGTGATCTCGCGCTCGCCGGTGCCACGCAGGATCGCTTGCTTGGCTTCCTCGGTCAACGCGCTGAATTTGTCGCCAAGCTTGAATCCATAGGCCTTGCCGAGTGCGTCCAGCGTCTGCGCGTAATATGGCGAGGTTGACTTTGCCCACGGACTGACGGCGCCGCCGCGCAGCGACACGTTCTCATCCGGCACGATGAGGTCCGGATCGATAGCGCGCTGGCTGCCGAGACCATCGCAGGTCGAACAGGCGCCGAACGGATTGTTGAAAGAAAACAACCGCGGTTCGATTTCCGGAATGGTGAAGCCTGAAACCGGGCATGCGAACTTTTCCGAGAACAGAACGCGCTCATGCGTCTCGTTCTTCGATTTGTTGGCAGAATCCTCGGCAGTCTCGTCTGCTGGAAGCGGCCTGTCGGCAAACTCGGCAACGCAAAGTCCGTCAGCCAGCTTCAGAGCCGTTTCGATGGAGTCAGCTAGGCGCGACGCCAGGTCGGCGCGCACGACAACGCGATCCACGACCACGTCAATGTCATGCTTGTATTTCTTGTCGAGCGCCGGCGCGTCTGCGATCTCGTAAAAAGCGCCGTCGACCTTGACGCGCTGAAAGCCCTTCTTCTGAAGTTCCAGCAGCTCCTTCTTGTACTCGCCCTTGCGCCCGCGAACGATCGGCGCAAGCAGATAGAGGCGCGTGCCTTCGTCAAGCGCCAACACCCGGTCGACCATCTGGCTGACCGTCTGGCTTTCAATCGGCAGGCCGGTCGCCGGCGAGTAGGGAACACCGACGCGCGCGAACAGAAGGCGCATATAATCATAGATTTCGGTCACGGTACCGACCGTGGATCTCGGGTTCTTCGAGGTTGTCTTCTGCTCGATCGAAATGGCCGGCGAGAGGCCGTCGATCTGATCAACGTCCGGCTTCTGCATCATTTCGAGGAACTGGCGCGCATAGGCCGAAAGGCTTTCGACGTACCGGCGCTGACCCTCCGCATAGATCGTATCAAAGGCGAGCGACGACTTTCCCGATCCCGACAGGCCCGTCATGACAACGAGGCTGTCGCGCGGCAGGTCGAGATCGATATTCTTAAGGTTGTGCTCGCGTGCTCCGCGAACCGAAATGTATTTGTGGTCGGCCATGCCGCTCCGCCGCCTGTGTAGGTGATGTTCAGGGCGGCATAACGTGCCGCGTCCGCTTATGTAGGTATACGAGCCGCTATGTCGAGGCACGCGCTCGCTAGGATTTACGCGCCTTTGCGAGCCGCGGGCAAGCAAAAAGAACAAAGGCCGAACAGCCTCCTGACATAAACTCCGGGGATGGAAGCCCAATCTGTTACGCTCGATCACTTTTTCCGCGGTCGGACGATCATATGTTGACGGGTCGGGTAGGGCTTGGCACACTCTGATCGTCGCACAATGTTTAGCCAGTGCTGCTGTGAGAACGGTGAAAGGCCTGCCTGCGAGACGCCGCAGACACACACTTTATTGGCTAAGGTGCAAAGGAGTGAGGCATGACCCCGCCGGATAGTCACCAAAGGCTCTGCGCCTGAGCCGGAGCCATCGGCAGTAACGCGACTGGGATGAAATCCGGTATGCTGAAACCGCCGCTTAACCCTACAATTTGAAACCATAGTCGGGTCGTCGGCTGATACCGCGAAGCGCCCGAATATCAGCTGGATACAAAATCCAGTCATCGGATTGCAATCCGAAAGAGCCCTGACCGCTGTTGGAAATACGCGGCAGGGCTCGTCTTTTACGAGCTGGAAGTTCTATCGTCCGCTGTTCGGAACGTTCCCGCTACGGATATCCACGCGTGTGTAGCCCGATATCTTTACGTCCCAATTGCCCATCTTCACAAAGCCTTCCCCGTAGTCACTCGCTGACGGCTTTTCAGTGCTCTCTTGCTTCGGCTTCACGATCGGCGCGGGCGTGGTGACGCCAGGCAGCTCCTTTTTCAGTGGGGTCTTGTCCCCCGCCACGGCGGGGGTCGCCAGCGCGCCGACCAGAAGCACAGCTGCGATAGTGGCGATGATCCGGCTCAAGTGGTGCATTTCGATACCCTAGGCGCTGGTGGACGGTGTGACAACTGGCGAACCGCAACACATTTTCGACTCGCCAACTGTGAACAAAACCAGTACAAAACAACTGTGGACAGGTTGGGCCAATCTATGGAGCGATGCCCGGCGGGCGCGCCATTGAGATAATGTGCGCCGACAGTTCATTGGGTTTAGGACAAGCGTGGAGAAGTATCATGGCGGGTAGCGTCAATAAGGTCATTCTGGTGGGAAATCTGGGCGCTGATCCCGAGATCCGGCGGTTGAATTCAGGCGAGCCGGTTGTCAACCTGCGCATCGCGACGTCGGAAAGCTGGCGCGATAAAAACTCGGGGGAGCGCAAGGAAAAAACAGAGTGGCACAGCGTCGTCATCTTCAATGACAACCTCGCCAAGGTCGCCGAACAGTATCTCAAGAAGGGCGCGAAGGTTTACATCGAAGGGCAACTGCAGACACGCAAGTGGCAGGACCAGACCGGAAACGACCGCTACACCACGGAAATCGTACTACAGAAGTTCCGCGGTGAATTGCAGATGCTCGACTCACGCGGGCAGGGTGGTGAAGGCGGACAGGTTGGCTATTCAGGCGGCGGACAAAGCCGTGGCGGTGGTTCCGATTTCGGCTACGCCGGTGCGGGCGATGACCATGCGCCGCGCGGCGGTGCTGGCGGCACCGGTGCCCCACGCGGCGGAGGATCATCGCGCGACCTTGATGACGAGATCCCGTTCTGAGAGGAAAATGTGATTGACGGCAGGTGAGTGCCGCCAACAGTGCAATTGCTTCGGCGTGGCCGAAGCAATTCGAGCGTTCCTAGGTCTGACCCTAGGCTGCCACAAGCTCTCTGATGCCGTCAGCAACGAACTGCACCGCGAGCGCGGCGAGGATTACGCCAAGCAGACGTGTCAGGATCGAGCGGCCGGTCTGGCCGAGAATGCCGTCGATGCGCTCGGCCAGGATGAAGACGAGATAGGTGAGCAGCAGGCAGATCAGGATGATGCCGACAAGGGCTACCTGTCCGACCCAGCCCGGAAACGAGCCGGAAAGCAGGACCGTCGCGGAGATCGCGCCCGGTCCGGCAATGAGCGGGATCGCCAGCGGAAAGGCCGCGATGTTGTGGATCATGTCCTTTGTGATCGCGACATCGGAGATCTTCTCTTTCCGGTCCTGACGTTTCTCGAAAACCATCTCGAAAGCGATGAAGAAAAGCAGGAAGCCGCCAGCGACACGAAATGCGGGCAGCGTGATGCCGAACACCGAAAGGATCGAGGCTCCGGCAATCGCGAACAGCGCCATTACCGCGAAGCCAATGATGGAGGCGCGTATGGAAACCTGCTGGCGTTCGCCGCGGGTCATGCCGCGTGTGACGGCAAGGAACAGCGGCGCCAGCCCTGGCGGGTCGATCGTCACAAGGATGGTGACGAAGGCATTGAAAAGGCTGTCAATGGTCGGCATTGCCCATTCCCTCGATGACTGCAAGCTAACCGGAAGGACGACACATCGCCAGTCCTGCGGCGGGCTGTTTCATAGGTCAATCAGGCAATCGGGCGCGGTGGCCGCCGCATATTGGCAGAGATTTTCGCAGCGAATTTCGCCGTGCTTCATAAAGCATTGAAATGCTGAGTGAAATAGCCTTGGAAAATGTTGCGGACGATTGGAGATTCGCTACGGCTTCCTATATAAGATGCCATCGATTCCCAACAGATCGTGACGCATTTTGACCGACCAGAACATTCCGCGCGGGCCTGACGGCCCATCCGGCATCGAGCCGATCTCGATCATTGAGGAGATGCAGCGCTCCTATCTCGATTACGCGATGAGCGTAATCGTTAGCCGAGCGTTGCCCGACGTGCGTGACGGGCTGAAGCCTGTACACCGGCGCATCCTCTACGCCTCGTTCGAGAGCGGTTACCACTGGAACCGCAAATATGTTAAGTCGGCGCGCCCTGTCGCCGACGTCATGGGTAAGTATCACCCGCATGGCGACGCCTCGATATATGACGCGCTGGTCCGCATGGCGCAGGACTGGTCGATGAGCGTGCCGCTGATCGACGGGCAGGGCAATTTCGGCTCCATCGACGGCGATCCACCGGCGGCGATGCGCTATACGGAATCGCGTCTCCAAAAAGTCGCGCATGAATTGCTGGAGGATATCGACAAGGAAACCGTCGATTTCCAGGAAACCTACGACGCGTCCGGGCAGGAGCCGCGCGTTCTCCCGGCGCGTTTCCCGAACCTATTGGTCAACGGCTCCGGCGGCATCGCTGTGGGCATGGCTACCAACATTCCGCCGCACAATCTGACCGAGGTTATCAATGGCTGCATTGCGCTGATCGACAATCCGGCGATCGATCTGCCGGATCTAATGGATATCATACCGGGTCCCGATTTCCCGACGGGCGGCATCATTCTTGGCCGCGCGGGCATCTACAACGCCTATTCGACCGGTCGCGGCTCGGTCATCATGCGCGGTCGGGTCCACGTGGAGGAGATTCGCGGGGATCGCGAGGCTATTATCGTTACCGAGGTGCCGTACCAGGTAAACAAGGCGACGATGCAGGAGAAGATGGCCGAGCTGGTGCGCGACAAGCGCATAGAGGGCATCTCCGACATTCGGGACGAGAGCGATCGGCAGGGCTACAGGGTTGTCATCGAGCTGAAACGTGACGCCAATGCCGAGGTGATCCTCAATCAGCTTTATCGATTTACGCCGCTGCAGACCTCATTCGGTGTCAATGTTGTGGCGCTGAATGGCGGCAAGCCAGAGGTGCTGACACTGCTCGACATGCTGCGCGCCTTCCTTTCGTTCCGTGAAGACGTGATCAGCCGCCGCACAAAATATCTCCTGCGCAAGTGCCGCGAGCGCGCCCATGTGCTGGTCGGCCTGGCGATTGCTGTCGCCAACATCGACGAGGTGATCAAGCTGATCCGCGCCGCGCCCGATCCACAGACGGCGCGCGAACAATTGATGACGCGCCGCTGGCCGTCCGCGGATGTCGAGGCGCTGATCCAGCTTATCGACGATCCCCGCCACCGGATCAACGACGACGGTACTTATAATCTGTCGGAGGAGCAGGCGCGCGCTATCCTCGAACTGAGGTTGCAACGCCTCACCGCGCTCGGCCGCGACGAGATCGCCGACGAGCTTAATAAGATCGGCGCAGAAATATCTGATTTTCTTGATATTCTGTCATCTCGCGTCCGCATCCAGCAGATCGTCAAGGACGAGATGATTGCGGTACGAGATGAGTTCGGCACGCCTCGGCGAACCGAGCTTGTCGATGGCGGCGCCGATATGGACGACGAGGACCTCATCCAGCGCGAGGACATGGTCGTCACGGTCACGCATGCCGGCTACATCAAGCGCGTGCCTCTATCGATCTACCGAGCCCAGGCGCGAGGCGGCAAGGGCCGCTCGGGCATGTCGACCAAAGATGAGGATTTCGTCACGCGGCTATTCGTCGCCAATACACACACGCCGGTTTTGTTCTTCTCCTCGCGCGGCATCGTCTACAAGGAAAAGGTCTGGCGCCTTCCGATCAGCAATCCACAGTCGCGCGGCAAGGCGCTGATCAATATGCTGCCGATTGAGACCGGCGACCGCATAACAGCTATCCTCCCGTTGCCGGAGGACGAGGACAGCTGGAGCAATCTCGACGTGATGTTCGCGACCACGAGGGGCACCGTGCGGCGCAATAAGCTATCCGACTTCGTCCAGGTAAATCGCAACGGCAAGATTGCGATGAAGTTCGACGAAGAGGGCGACGAGATTCTCGCGGTCGAGACCTGCACCGAGAATGATGACGTGCTGCTGACGGCAGACACAGGCCAATGCATCCGCTTCCCGGTCACCGATGTGCGTGTATTCGCCGGCCGCTCATCGCAAGGTGTTCGTGGTATCTCGATGGGCGACGCCGATCGCGCCATTTCGATGACGATCCTTGAGCATGTCGATGCGGATGCATCTGAACGCGCCGCCTATCTAAAACGATCGGTTGCCGAACGCCGCCTGGCTACGGGCGAAGACGAAGAAATCGCGCTGACCAATGAAGAGGTTAGCGAAGAGGCGCAGCTCACAGACGAGCGCTACGACTTCCTGAGAGCGCACGAGCAGTTCGTGCTCACCGTCACCGAATACGGCTACGGCAAGCGCTCTTCGTCCTATGATTTCCGCCTGACTGGACGCGGCGGCAAGGGTATCCGCGCAACCGATGTCTCGAAGGTTGCGGAGATCGGCCGGCTGGTGGCGACCTTCCCGGTCGAAACCGACGACCAGATTATGCTGGTGTCAGACGGCGGTCAGGTCATCCGCGTGCCCGTCGGCGGCATCCGCATCGCCAGCCGCGCGACTAAGGGCGTGACCATCTTCAACACCGCAGAAGGCGAGAAGGTGGTTTCGGTCGAGCGTATCTCCGAACCGCAGGGCGAGGAGGACGGCGTGGAGCCGGATCAACCGTCGCCGGAGGTGTGACTTCGTCGGGTAATACAGAAGCGCTCGGAGCTATCGCCGGCGCGCTACCGGCATTAAGCTAGGCGTCCTCGATATGAGCGGCGCGGTCTGACCTCCAGTGTGCCCGCACCAAGGACATCCTTGCGATCGGAGCAGCCCATGAGCGACGAAGCCCGCGAATTGGAACAAGAGGAAGGTGCGGTCAGCGTTGACGAGGCTGTCCAGGTGGCCCTCGATCTTCTGCGCAAGAGGCACGTCAAGGCCGCCGTCGGCATTCTTGAGGACATCCTTGAATTCGAGCCTGACCACATCGACGCCTTGCATTATCTTGGCGTCGCCCGCTTCCACCTGGACGGGCCCGAAAAGAGCATCGAAATCCTCAAACGGGCAGTAGAGGCGGCGCCGGACCAGGCATCGATCCGCAACAATCTTGGCAACGCCTATGTCGAGACCGGAGATATGGACTCGGCGGTCGCCGCCTACGACAAGGCGATCGAGCTCGATCCCAATCTTCCCGATCCCTATAGCAACCTCGCTTCGATCGTGAAGTACGCCGGCAATGACGGGTTCGCGGAGAAGTTGCTGCGCAAGGCGATCGACATCAATCCCGAGTTCGGCATCGCGCATCAAAACCTTGCGGCGATCCTGCTGGAGACTGGCAGGGCTAAGGAAGCCATCGACTATTTCTGGAAAGCAACGGTCTACCTGCCCGAAAAAGCCGTACCTGCGCATTTTCTGGCGCTTGCGTATTGGTTCGCCGGTCTGAAGGATCTCGCGATCGACTTCGTCAAGAAATTTGCCGATGCTCATCCGGATGATGTGCAAGCCCAGCATATGCGGGCGTCCATGACCGGCGAAAATGTGCCTGACCGAGCATCAGAAACCTATGTGACAAAACTGTTCGACCAGTTCGCCAGTTCGTTCGACTCAAAAGCTCGAAAGCCTGGAGTACCGCGCACCCGAACTGGTCAGCAAAGCAGTAAGTAACGCCGTGGGTAGGGATACGACCGGGTTGACCATCCTTGATGCCGGATGCGGCACCGGCAAATGCGCAAAATATTTGAAACCGCATGCCGCCGTTCTGAACGGAGTGGATCTTTCAGCCGGAATGCTCACCAGGGCCAAGAAGCTTGGGTTATACGATGGTTTGGCCAAGGGGGAACTGACGGCATTCCTTTTATCCAAGCAGGTGGACTACGACGTCATCGCCTCGGCGGATACCCTTTGTTATTTTGGTCGCCTGGAGGAGTTTTCACAAGCTGCAGCGATGTCGCTAAAGCCAGGCGGCGTCTTAGTCTTCACTGTCGAGGAAATGGTGGAACCGTCAGAAAACTATAAGCTTTCAGTGAACGGCCGCTATACGCACAGCGAAGCCTACGTTCGCAAGTGTCTGGAAGATGTCGGGTTTTCGATCGTCGCCTGCGAGCATGAGAAACTGAGAATGGAGAACGCCGAACCTGTTATCGGCTTGCTTATAACCGCGCGGCGCACCTGAATGCGCAGTGCCAGGTCGTTTTGACGGGCTCTTCAGAAGCTTTGCCGGCGACGTATCCCGAAGCCCCGCTCCTGATCGGTTCTCTGCTGGAGTTTGATCCTCTCGGCTTCCTCGCGCAGGCCGAGTGCGGTGCCGATAAGCATTACGAGGGTCATTGCGGTGGCGAGCATATAAATCATCATGGCGCGGTCTCCTGCGCTTTCAAACGCAGATGTCGAAAATTTGTTTCATATATGGTCGTCATGGTGATGAATCCCACATGAACCTTTCGTGAGCCGGCGGTGAACCGGCTCCGTAAAACGGATTTATGGTTACCGCATCCCTTCGCAACAACCGGAGCATTCTCTACTCGTGCCGCGAGGCGGGGCCGCGCGTACCATTGTGGGCTCGGACATGCTAGCCGTCTCGTCTCGAAACCCCTGTACAGTTTCGGGCCACATGCAGTAGAAGCACCGGCCATGACAGAACGCGTCTCGATTTATGCCGGCTCCTTCGACCCGTTGACCAACGGGCATCTGGACGTGCTCAAGGCGTCGCTGACTGTTGCAGACGTGGTCTACGCGGCCATCGGCATCCACCCCGGCAAGAAGCCGCTATTCTCGTTCGAGGAGCGCGTCGAACTCATTGAGGAGGCAGCCAGTGCGGAGTTCGGCAACGACGCGAAGCGGATCAAGGCCGTTTCGTTTGACGGGTTGGTGATACAAGCGGCCCGCCACGTCGGTGCATCCATTATGATCCGCGGGCTGCGAGATGGCACCGACCTCGACTATGAAATGCAGATGGCCGGAATGAACGAGACCATGGCTCCGGACCTGCAAACCGTATTTCTGCCGGCGAGCCCTTCGGTGCGCACCATTACTGCCACACTCGTCCGCCAGATCGCGTCAATGGGCGGAGATATTCGTCCCTTCGTGCCGCCGGCGGTTGCCGCGGCGCTCACCAGCAAGTTCAAGTCCTAGCGGAGAGTTCTATGTCTTTCAGGAAAATGGCCACAGCCTTCGCCGTGATCGGCGCATTGCT
Organism: uncultured Alphaproteobacteria bacterium; assembly: GCA_963829135.1. Classification (GTDB taxonomy): domain Bacteria; phylum Pseudomonadota; class Alphaproteobacteria; order Rhizobiales; family Rhizobiaceae; genus Kumtagia. Next base: position 522,579 of record CAWHHO010000006.1, read on the forward strand.
TGCATCCTTCCCGCTCTGGGCCGCTGCGCCTGACAACACCATGATCATCACGCTGAAAGATGGCGACGTCACCATCGCACTACGGCCTGATATCGCACCGAAGCACGTCGAACAGATCAAGAAACTGGTAAGGGAAGGCGCCTACGACAATGTTGCATTTCATCGCGTTATCGATGGTTTCATGGCGCAGACTGGCGACGTTCAGTACGGGGATATGAAAGACGGATACAACGCGGCGATGGCCGGTACCGGCAGCTCACAACTTCCCGATCTGCCGGCAGAGTTTTCTCAGGAGACCTACAAGCGGGGCATCGTCGGCATGGCGAGGTCCAGTGATCCTAACTCTGCGAACTCACAGTTCTTCATCATGTTTGCACCAAACCCCGGACTCGACGGCCAGTACACTATTGTCGGCGAAGTCGAGAGCGGCATGGAATTGGTAGACAAGGTCAAGAAGGGCGATGGCGGAAACGGTGAAGTCACCGACCCGGATCGGATGATCAAGGTTCGCATCGCGTCGGACAACAAGTAATGCTCATTCGGCCGCCGATGGGGTCGGAGCCGACAATCAAAAAGGAAAGTTGAATGGCCGAGATCAAGGATCGCGAGCAGGCGCTCATAATGGAAACGACCAAGGGGAAGGTCGTCATCGAACTGTTCCCGGATTTGGCGCCGGGGCACGTCGCACGCATCAAGGAACTGGCGCGTGAAGGTGCCTATGATGGCGTGGTGTTCCACCGCGTTATCGATGGTTTCATGGCGCAGACCGGCGATGTGAAGTTTGGCAAATCGGGCGGCGCCTCGTTCAACCCCAGCCGGGCGGGCATGGGCGGATCGGACAAGCCGGATCTGAAGGCGGAGTTCTCCAACATGAGCCACGGTCGTGGCACGTGCTCGATGGCCCGTTCGCAGAACCCGAATTCGGCCAATTCGCAGTTCTTTATCTGCTTCGACGACGCCGGCTTCCTGAACCGGCAGTACACGGTTTGGGGCCAGGTGATCGAAGGCATGGATAATGTTGATAAAATCAAGCGCGGCGAGCCGGTGCAGGATCCCGACAAGATCGTGTCAATGAAAGTCGCTGCGGACGTCAAGTGATGAGACGGGCGCTCGCTGCATCGGGACTTGCGTGCGCCCTTTCGCCTGCGCTTGCGACCGGCGATATCGCTCATACAAAGACGCTCGCTGGAAAAGGGCGCACCTGTTCAGCCGTTGGGACTTAGCTGAACCGTATGAAGGTTGATCTGTTTGATTTCGACCTTCCGGAAGAGCGGATTGCCCTGCGCCCGGCAGATCCGCGCGATTCTGCGCGGCTTCTGGTTGTGCGCCCCAATGCCAAGCCTGCAGACATGTCTGTCCGCGACCTGCCACATCTGCTGCAGCCTGGCGATGCCCTGGTCTTCAACGACACAAAGGTCATTCCCGCGCAGTTACGCGGCATCAGACGCCGCGGCGAGGCGCAAGCTCATGTCGACGCCACTCTGCATATGCGTGTCGCGGACGACCGCTGGCTGGCGTTTCTTCGGCCCGCCAAGCGGGTCTCCGAGGGCGACCGTATCAGTTTTGGTCACGATGAAACGGCGTGCCTGCTTGGCGCTCTGAACGCCACGGTGGCTGAGAAGCGCGATGCCGGCGAAGTGTTGCTTGCCTTTGATGTCTCCGGCGTTTTCCTGGACGAAGCGTTGCATGCGGTCGGTCACATTCCATTGCCGCCCTACATAGCGTCGAAGCGCGACGATGACGTGCGCGACCTGACCGACTATCAGACTGTCTATGCGCGCGAGGAGGGCGCGGTTGCGGCCCCGACCGCAGGACTGCACTTTACGCCCGAGCTTCTTGCGGCGTTGGATCGCCGGGGCATTGAACAGCATTTCGTGACCTTGCATGTCGGCGCCGGTACATTCCTGCCGGTGAAGGCTGACGATACAGCTGACCACAAGATGCATGCCGAACGTGGCACAGTCTCAGCGCAGACCGCAGGGGCGCTCAACGCCGTCAGAGAACGGGGAGGGCGGATCGTGGCGGTCGGCACAACCTCGCTTCGCCTGCTGGAAAGCGCCGCGCGAAACGATGGCAAGGTCGATGCATGGGCCGGCGAAACCGCAATCTTCATCACGCCAGGCTATCGTTTCAAGGCCGTCGACATACTCATAACCAACTTCCATCTGCCCCGCTCGACCCTGTTCATGCTGGTTTCAGCCTTCGCCGGACTGGAAACCATGCGCAACGCCTATCAGCATGCGATCGCCAGCGGCTACCGCTTCTACTCCTATGGCGATGCCGGTTTGCTGTTTCGTAGCGGCGCTTAGAACGCCGCACGTTAGAACCAGTAGTCCGCCACGCAGCGCCCGTCGCGCGGCAAGTCGGCGAATGTCAGCAAACCGTCGAAATGATCGATCGGCAGGCCGGCGACAGCCTCCGGTTCTGCTAGCCGGACATTCACGGCGATACGTCTGCGCCCCTCGGTGTCGCAATGGTTGGAGCGCCAGAAAGCCACACAACCGCACTCTGGACAGAAATGGAAGCTGAGATGCGCTTCTCCGCGTGCATACGCGCGCGTCTCGCCGGATACGCTGATGTCCTCGCCTTCATGCCCGTAAATCCAAAGCGCGCCATAGCGGCGGCAGACGGTGCAGTTGCAGGCGGTTGCTCCGCCCGGAGTTCCGTCGAAGCGCCAGTGAACGCCTCCGCAATGGCAAGAACCTTCGATCATGATCGTATATTCGGTGAGTAGCCATCTTCCTCGCCGGGAAAATATCGAGCCTATTCAAGGCCGGCAAGAGCGGCGGCGGACAAACCATTCCGATTGTACAACCCGGTCGCGACCGCTATTGGCGAAGCATGAGCGAAACCTTCTCATTTTCTGTAATCGCCACTGACGGCAATGCACGGCGCGGCACTATTTGTATGCCGCGCGGCACGATCCGTACGCCCGCGTTCATGCCGGTGGGGACGGGTGGCACCGTTAAGACCATGTATATGGACCAGGTCCGGGAGCTTGGTGCGGACATCATCCTCGGCAATACCTATCACCTGATGCTGCGACCTGGCGCGGAACGCGTGGCGCGGCTTGGGGGACTGCATCATTTCGCGCGCTGGCCTCATCCGATCCTGACCGATTCCGGCGGCTTCCAGGTGATGTCGCTAGCCAAGCTGCGCAAGCTTAACGAGGCTGGTGTGACGTTCCGTTCGCATATCGACGGTGCCGCCTACGAGATGTCGCCCGAGCGTTCAATTGAAATTCAAGGTTTGCTCGGCTCCGACATCCAGATGCAGCTGGACGAATGTGTGGCCCTGCCTGCGAAGGACGAGGAGATTGAGCGCGCAATGGAACTGTCGCTACGCTGGGCGGAACGATGTCGCATCGCTTTTGGCGACCAACCAGCCAAAGCGATGTTCGGGATTGTACAGGGCGGCGACAAGCCTCTCTTTCGGCGCCGCTCGGCGCAAGCGCTAAAGGCGATGGATTTGAAGGGCTATGCGGTCGGCGGTCTGGCGGTTGGGGAGCCGCAAGCCGTCATGCTCGACATGCTGGAGGTCACCTGTCCGGAATTGCCGACTGAAAAGCCACGCTACCTTATGGGCGTCGGAACGCCGGACGATATTGTCAAATCGGTGGCGCGCGGAATCGACATGTTCGACTGCGTTATGCCGACCCGTGCCGGCCGCCACGGTCTCGCCTACACAAGGCGCGGCAAGGTCAACCTTCGCAACGCGCGCCATGCCGACGATCCCCGTCCTCTGGACGAAGAAAGCGACTGCCCGGCCGCGCGTGACTATTCCCGAGCTTACCTGCATCACCTTGTTCGGTCACAGGAAGCGCTCGGCGCGATGCTTCTGACGTGGAACAACCTCTCTTACTATCAGAACCTGATGGCGGATGTGCGTGCGGCGATCGGAACCGGCACATTCACAGCACGCTCGTCTGAGATCGCGGAAGAATGGGCGAGGGGCGACTGGCCGTAGGTGGACCGCAAGCTTGCTTGTCGAACGTTGCACGTCCCGTTCAATCTGCCCAATCTTTGCCCATGGCGAACGCGGACTATCAAAATGTTCCCATCGCTTTGATTCGGTAGACAACGAGATGAGCTTTAAAAGGGTGGACCCGAATTGGTGGCGACAATTCCAGCCGTTCTCGCGCCATCCTGGGACTGCGCGCAAGCAGATCAAAATTGCAAACAATTCGGCATGATAACGTCTCGCTTGGATGGGGGCCGAACGCGCGAATTCCCTCAGTCGCGATCCCAAGTACATCTTCTTCCGCATCAACGGAAAGGCGAAACCCCATTAGCGTTTGATGCGCGCATTTTCCGCTCGGGCCAACGCGATTGCGAAAAGCTCGTCACGTGCTCAGCGTGTTCGACGCGCGCAGGCTAACGCCGGTGATCTTGTACTGCCCGTCAGGTTGCAGTTCCAACGTGTAAATGGCCTCATAGTCCTTGCCGTCCGGGCCGACGACCAAAACCTGCTGAACGATCTGGGCGACGCCCATCTCTTCGACTTTGCCGAATGAATAGCTACGCGGCTTGTACACGGGTTGATACGCGCCGGTGACCATCGACATAAAGGAATCGACGGTCGGGAAAATGCGTTGAATGCTAGGCCCGGCGTAGCTGTATGCGGTACGGTTGTCGCCGCGCGAGAATGCCTTGATCTGTGCGTCGATAGTCTTCTGCGCGTTCTCGATTTCTGCATCACCGGCAAATGCTTCGACAGTGAAAAGTGGAACCAGAATCAAAACGAAAACCCAGCGGGACATGGACGCCATCCTAAGCACAGTGCTTGGTTACGGAGATGATACGCGCTTCCAACGGTGATGGTTTCATCGAATCGTACTTCAATTTTGAGCGCCGTTGCCCAAAGCATTCGCAAATGGGCGTGGCATCCTGCCCTGCTGTAATGCAATCGACGGATTATGATCGTTACGAGCTCTTAAAATGCCGTTTCCACTTGCTTTTCTGCCCGTGACGCTTTTGAAATGCACGCATAGGGGAGTTCACGCTTGGTTGCGTTTGATGAAATGTCGCCGGAAAAAACCGGCATTCGCAGGCCGTATTTCGGTTATGACAGCTGGCTAAAGGAACAGGACACTGCTCGCCTGTCGCAGAAGATGCGGGACGCAGAGCGGGTATTCCGAAAGACCGGTATCACCTTTGCCGTCTACGGCGAGGCCGAATCCGCCGAGCGGCTTATCCCGTTCGACATCGTGCCGCGCATTATTTCCGGGAATGAATGGCGCCGCCTCACCCAAGGCATCGAGCAGCGCGTACAAGCGCTCAACGCCTTTCTGGATGACATCTACCATCGACAGGAAATCCTCAAGGCAGGGCGCGTGCCGAAGGAACTCATTGCCAACAATGTTGCCTTCCTGCCGGAAATGATTGGCGTTAGGCCACCGGGGGGAGTTTATACGCACATCATCGGCGTCGATATTGTTAGGACAGGTGAGGACGAGTTCTTTGTGCTCGAAGACAACGCACGCACACCGTCTGGCGTTTCCTATATGCTGGAAAACCGCGAGACGATGATGCAGCTCTTCCCGGAGCTGTTCCAGCGTGTAAAGGTTCGACCCGTCGAGGACTATCCAAAGCTCCTTCGTCAGTCGCTGGCGGCCGTCCGTCCGCAGAATGTCAGCGGCAACCCGACGATTGCTGTGCTCACGCCCGGCCTCTTCAATTCCGCCTATTTCGAGCACGCGTTCTTGGCCGACCAGATGGGCGTGGAATTGGTGGAAGGCGAGGACCTGCGCGTCGTGGATGGCCACGTGGCGATGCGTACGACGCAAGGCTACAAGCAGATCGACGTGCTCTATCGCCGCGTCGATGATGCGTTCCTGGATCCGCTGACCTTCAATCCGGATTCGGCACTCGGCGTGCCAGGTATCATGGACGTTTACCGGGCGGGGAATATCACGATCGCCAATGCTCCCGGCACGGGAATAGCAGACGACAAAGCGATCTATTCCTATATGCCCGACATCGTGGAATTTTATACCGGGCGCAAGGCAATCCTCGGCAATATTCCGACGTGGCGCTGCTCGGAACCGGATAGCCTGAGATATGTCCAGGAGCATCTTTCAGAGCTTGTCGTGAAAGAGGTCCATGGCTCCGGCGGATACGGCATGCTGGTTGGCCCCGCCGCCTCGAAGAAAGAGCGGGAGGACTTCAGCAAGAAGCTCGCCGCGAACCCGTCAAATTATATTGCGCAGCCGACGCTTTCGCTTTCCACCTGCCCGATCCTCACGGAAAAAGGTCTCGCCCCGCGCCACGTCGATCTCAGGCCGTTCGTGCTCGTGTCCGACCGAATCGATATCGTCCCAGGAGGACTGACCCGCGTTGCGCTGAAAGAAGGATCTTTGGTGGTGAACTCCTCCCAAGGGGGCGGAACAAAGGATACCTGGGTGTTGGATGATTGAAAGGCAGTTGGCAGTTGGCAATAGGCAGTGGCCCCGATGGCAGAAATTGAGGCAAAACGCCCTGAAAGGACGATTGAATCCTACCGCGATCTTCGCGTCTGGGAATCCTCGATCGAATTGACCGTCGCCTGCTACAAGACAACGGAAAGCTTTCCGACTATCGAGACCTACGGACTAACATCGCAGATCAGGCAGGCGACAGCTCGATTGCCGCCAACATCGCCGAAGGTTACGGTCGAGACAATACTGGTTCATACGTCCAGTTCCTTCGCGTCGCGCAAGGGTCACTGAAAGAATTGGAAACACATATCGTTGTAGCGAGACGGATTGGGTATCTCCAATCGTCTTCGGAAAGCGAGATACTTCAGAAATGTGAGGAGGTGGGTAAGATGCTTCGGGCATTGATCCGCAGTCTCCAAAGGATGGTTTGAATGGACTTACCTAGAGGCAGCTACTGCCCAATGCCCACTGCCCACTTCCCCCTGCGCGGGACACCCTGATGCTTCTCGGTCGCACCGCCAACGGCCTTTACTGGATGAATCGCTACATCGAGCGCGCTGAGAATATGGCGCGGCTTCTTGATGCCGGCTTGCGTATGGCACTGACCCGTACATCGAGTTCCTTGGAGGAGTGGAGCTCCGTGGTCGTCAGCGCCGGATGCGATATTGCGTTCCACAACAGGTACGACGAGGTTTCGGCCATCAATGTCGCGGACTTCCTGTTGCGCGACACCACGAATTCGTCCAGCGTGTTGTCCTCGATCGATACGGCGCGCAGCAATGCGCGTATGGTGCGCACTGCTTTGACGCGGGAAACATGGGAAAGCATCAACGAAGCGTGGATGTCGATCAAACGTGTGCTTGCACGGCCGATCGATGAACGCGACCTGCCAAGTGTTCTGGATACGATCAAGCGCGAGACGGCGCAGATCCGCGGAACGTTCTATGGGACGATGTTGCGCAACGAAATTTTTGACTTTTCCCAGCTCGGCACGTTCATCGAGCGCGCCGACAACACGGCACGCATTCTGGATGTCAAATACTACGTGCTGCTGCCTTCTATCCATTGGGTAGGTTCGTCGCTGGACAACTACCAATGGGAATCGATCCTGCGTTCGGTGTCCGCGCACCGCTCGTATCGCTGGGTGTACGAGGCGGACTATCGACCGACCAATATTGCCGAATATCTCATCCTGGATGCGCGGATGCCGCGCTCGCTGGCCTTCTGCTACCGAAATCTCGCCGACAGTCTAAAGCTGCTGGAAGAGGCCTATGGAACGCGCCACGAGTGTCATGACACGATTAACGCGACAATGGCGAAACTGAAGAGTTCGACGGTCAAGCAAATATTCAATTCGGGATTGCACGAATTCCTGTCCGGCTTCATTCAGGATAACAATCGGCTCGGCGAGGAAGTCGCGCGGAACTATCGGTTCTATTGATGCGCCTGAAGATCTCCCATCGCACCGAGTATCGCTACGACGCGCCGGTCCAATACGGATTGCAGCGGCTGCGGCTGATGCCGAAAAGTTCGTCGACCCAGACCGTCAGCTCGTGGGTCCTCAAGATTGATGGAGCCCGTGAGCAGGTTAGCTTCGCCGACCAATTTGGTAACGATACGCGGCTCGTGAGTGTTGAAGGCCAACCGCATCTGGTTTCGGTGGAGGCCAGCGGCATCGTTGAGACCTATGACAAGGCAGGCATTACCGGCCAGCATCAGGGGTTTGCGCCGCTGTGGCTATTCAGCCGCGAAACAGCGCTGACGGCGCCAGGTGAAGGCGTAGAGGCATTGGCGAGGTCGATCCAGCCGGCGGGTGAGGTGGATCGCCTCCATGATTTGATGAACTGCATCGCGGACAAGGTGGCCTATGTCCCGGGTACGACTGATACAGCCACAACCGCCGAGCAGTCGCTGGCGCTGGCCAGCGGTGTTTGCCAGGACCACACTCATATCTTCATCGCGGCGGCGCGGTGCCTCGGATTCCCCGCCCGCTATGTCAGCGGGTATCTCATGATGGACAGCGCCATCGATCAGGCGGCGAGCCACGCCTGGGCCGAGGCCCATGTGAGCGCGTTGGGGTGGGTCTCCTTCGATGTCGCCAATCGCATCTCCCCCGACGAACGCTATGTGCGACTTGCCATCGGACGTGACTATAGGGATGCAACCCCGGTTTCTGGCATTAGACTGGGACAGGCGACGGAAGCGCTTGCCGTCAGCATCACGGTAGAGCAGTAATCCGGGCTTGATGCCGGATCTGATTCCATGACGTATTGTGTTGGTCTGAAGATTGATCGTGGGCTCGTATTCATGTCGGATACGCGCACCAATGCCGGCATCGATTCCATATCCACCTTTCGCAAGATGCATGTTTGGGAAAAACCCGGAGATCGCGTCGTTGTTCTGATGTCCGCCGGCAATCTGGCCACCACGCAGAATGTTGTGAGCCTGCTGAATGGGCGGGCCAAGCCTCTTGAGGAGCGCCGCCCTGCTGTGCTCGAAACCCCGTCAATGTACCAGACGGCGCGGCTAATTGGCGAAACTGTGAAGGAGGTCATCCGGGTCTCGTCGCCAACTGGTCAGAAAGCCGACAGCTATTTCAACGCGTCGTTCATTCTCGGCGGTCAGATCAAGGGATCAGTGCCCCGGCTCTTCATGATTTATCCGGAAGGCAACTTCATCGAATGCACCGAAGACACGCCGTTTTTCCAGGTTGGCGAAACGAAATACGGAAAGCCGATCATCGTTCGAGCCTACGATCGCGAAATGAGCTTCGCCGAAACAGTCAAGCTGTTGATCGTATCATTCGATTCGACACTGAAATCCAATCTATCGGTCGGATTGCCACTGGACCTGCTGTTCTATGAGAAGGACAGCTTCAAAGTGGGTGTGCAGAAGCGCATCGGTCAGGACGATCCGTACTATCGCACAGTCTCTGATGGATGGTCGAATGCATTGAAGAACGCATTCCGCAGCCTGCCCGACTTCCCTGAAGGCTGACCGTTTATCGCCCGGCGAAGTTCACCGCAACGCTCGCACTTGTCTAGCCAAAATGTGACTGGACATCTATCGGCTTTCGTTTTCAAGTGATAATTGAAAAAACGAAAGCGGTTAGCCACTATGTATCTTTCATCTCGTCATTCCGACATCATCCAGATGGCGAAGGACCAGGGAAGAGTCCTCGTTGAGGACCTCGCCACGCATTTTGGCGTGACGCCGCAGACGATCCGCAAGGATCTCAACGACCTGTGCGACCAACGCCTGCTTAGCCGCATTCACGGCGGCGCCCTGTTTCCATCAGGCATTGCCAACGTCGAATACGAGGCGCGTCGAAAAATTGCGGCGTCGGAGAAGGAGGCGATTGGCCGTGCTGCGGCCCGGATCATCCCCCACCATGCTTCGCTGTTCATCAATATCGGCACCACGACGGAGGAGGTCAGCAAGGCGCTTCTCGATCACAACGGCCTCATGGTGATTACCAATAACATAAATGTTGCCAATAGGATGCGGGTCTATCCTGGCATTGAGGTGGTAATCGCCGGCGGGGTGGTGCGCGGTTCGGATGGTGGCGTTGTCGGCGAAGCTGCGGTGGATTTCATCAAGCAGTTCAAAGTCGATTATGCGGTCATCGGCGCTTCCGCGATCGATCATGACGGAGCGCTGCTCGATTTCGATTTTCGCGAAGTCAAGGTCGCGCAGGCTATCATTGCGAACGCACGCCACGTCATCCTGGTTTCCGACGCCACGAAATTTGAGCGAACTGCACCGGTGAGAATAGGACATCTCTCGCAGGTCAACACCTTCATTACCGATCGCTGCGATCTGTCGACAATTCGCATGATTTGCGAGCAGAGCGAGGTCGAACTTGTCGAAACGTCGGTTGCCGACAGCTAAGGCTTGAACCGATTTCGTGGGTTGTCGTGTTTTCGTTTGACATTCGAGTTTATTTCGAAATAATCGCGCCATGTTTTCGTATGCAGAGATAATGCTGCAGTGCGAAAGCCCGGGGAGGGGCATTTGGGCGCTAGCGCGGTCCACGATATTTTCGTCATAGGCGGTGGCGTCAATGGATGCGGCATCGCCAGAGACGCCGTGGGTCGAGGCTTTTCGGTTTACCTCGCGGAGATGAACGATCTAGCGAGCGGCACCTCTTCCGGCTCGACAAAGTTGATCCATGGCGGGCTGCGCTATCTGGAGCACTATGAGTTCAGGTTGGTTCGCGAGGCGCTTATGGAGCGCGAGGTGCTGTGGAAAATGGCGCCGCACATCATCTGGCCAATGCGCTTTATCTTGCCTTTCTTCGGTGGTGGCCCGCGTCCCGCGTGGCTGATCCGCCTGGGGCTGTTCATCTACGATCATCTCGGTGGCCGCAAGCTTCTGCCGGCCACCAAGACGCTGGACATGACGCGCGACCCGGCTGGCAAGCCTCTCAAGCCATTGTTCAAGCGAGCCTTCGAATATTCGGATGGCTGGGTGAATGATGCGCGTCTGGTGGTGCTCAATGCGCGTGACGCTGCCGATCGTGGCGCGACGATCCGCACCCGGACGAAGGTGACGCGAGCGCGCCGCGATAACGGACTCTGGTCCGTTACGATCGAGGATACTCGGACTAGGTCCACCGAGGAGATTAAGGCCCGCCTGCTGGTCAACGCCGCCGGTCCCTGGGTGGATCGCGTATTGGCGGGTACTGTCGGTCAGAACGACGTGCACAACGTGCGTCTTGTTGGCGGCAGCCATATCGTCATCGCCAGAAAGTTCGAGGATCCGCGCGCCTATTTCTTTCAGAACCGAGACGGTCGCATCATATTTGCGATCCCCTACGAAGAGGAGTTTACCCTCATCGGTACGACCGATCAGGATTTCGACGGCGACCCGCGGCAGGTGCGTATCACCGATGCCGAGATTGACTATCTGTGTGCTGCTGCGAGTGAATACTTTGCTGAGCCGGTCAAGCGTGCCGACATCGTCTGGACCTATTCAGCCGTACGCCCGCTTTATGACGATGGCGCGTCCAAGGCGCAGGAAGCAACTCGGGACTACGTGTTGAAATCGGATGGCGCGGGCGGCGAGGCGCCCATCATCAATGTTTTCGGCGGCAAGATAACGACGTACCGCCGGCTGGCGGAATCCATGCTGGACAAGATCGAAGAGCATCTCGGCAAGCGCGGTAGGCCTTGGACTGCTGGCGCGACGCTGCCTGGCGGCGATTTCGAGGTTACCGGTTTCGATGCCGAAGTTTCGAAGCTCAAGGCGTCCTATCCTTTCCTTGATCTGACGCATGCGCGGCGATTGATGCGGCTGTATGGTACGCGCGCTCGCACCCTGCTTGGCCTTGCCCGCTCGCAAGCGGATTTGGGTCAGAATTTTGGCGCAGACCTTTTGGAAGCGGAAGTTCGATATCTGATGCAGTACGAATGGGCGACGACTGCGGAAGACGTGCTGTGGCGCCGAACGAAGCGCGGACTGCGGCTAAGTAAGGAGCAGGTCGCGGCACTTGACCAGTATATGGGCGCGACAAACGGGGATCGCGCCGCCGCAGAATAAAGCGACTGACCTGGAGGAGGCGGAATGCTTGAACTGAAAAACGTGGCAAAGACGGTGGCGGGCGCGGATCACATCCGCGACGTATCACTGACTTTGCATCACGGTTCGCTTAACGTCCTGCTGGGACCAACCCTCTCGGGTAAGACCAGCCTGATGCGCCTGATGGCCGGGCTGGACGCACCAACGTCAGGTTCGGTCTGGTTCGATGGCAAGAATGTCAGCGGTGTGCCGGTGCAGAAGCGAAATGTCGCGATGGTGTACCAGCAGTTCATCAACTATCCGGCGATGACTGTCTACGAGAACATCGCGTCGCCGTTGCGGGTGGCGGGCAAGCGATCTCAAGACGATCGACCGGGAGGTGAAGCGCGCGGCGGAGATGCTAAAGCTTACGCCGTATCTGACGCGCACGCCGCTCAACCTCTCCGGCGGGCAGCAGCAGCGCACAGCGCTGGCCCGCGCCATCGTCAAGAACGCCAGCCTCGTGCTCCTCGACGAACCGCTCGCCAATCTGGACTATAAGCTGCGTGAAGAATTGCGTGCCGAGCTGCCAAGGCTTTTCGCCGAGGCCGGCACGATCTTCGTTTATGCAACCACGGAGCCGCATGAAGCGCTGCTGCTGGGCGGCAACACGGCGACCCTTTCCGAAGGGCGCGTCACACAGTTCGGTCCGACGATTGAGGTGTTCCGTCAACCGAGAGATCTGATTACGGCGACGACGTTTTCCGATCCGCCACTCAATACCATCGTGCTGCGCAAGCAGGGCGCCAGCTTCCTGCTTGATGGGGGCGTAAACCTGCCGGCACCGGCACACATTGCGGATGGGTCGTACACAATCGGGTTTCAGCCGCATCACCTCTCCCTGGCCCGCCCGACGGGCGAGGCCGTCTCTGTGCCGGCAAAGGTGACAGTAACCGAAATAACCGGTTCGGAGAGCTTTGTGCACCTGCAGTTTGCCGACGCACGCTGGGTGATGCTCGCCCCTGGTATTAGAAGTTTCGAACCCGATGAAACCGTCGAAGTGTTCATCGATCCGCGCCACATCATGGTTTTCGACCAGAATGGTCAATCCGTGTCGGCGCGCCAGAAGCTTGCGGCATAGGAGAGCGGGATGGCGCGCATCGATCTAGACCACATCCGCCATGCTTATGGGCCGAACCCCAAGTCGCCGAAGGATTATGCACTCAAGGAAGTGCACCACACCTTCGAGAACGGAGGCGCCTATGCATTGCTTGGCCCCTCCGGCTGCGGCAAGACCACGTTGCTCAACATCATTTCCGGCCTGATCCACGCCTCCCATGGCCGACTGCTGTTCGATGGCCGCGACGTCAACAATCTGTCGACGCAAGAGCGCAACATCGCCCAGGTTTTCCAATTTCCAGTCATCTACGACACGATGACCGTCTACGACAATCTCGCCTTTCCTCTCCGCAATCGCGGCGTCCCGGAAACCGAGGTTGACCGGAAGGTCCGCGAAACGCTGACGATGATCGATCTTGCCGATTGGGCAAAGCGGAAGGCGAGGGGGCTGACCGCCGACCAGAAGCAGAAAATATCGCTTGGCCGGGGGCTCGTGCGCTCGGATGTCAACGCCATCCTGTTCGACGAGCCGCTGACCGTCATCGACCCGCATATGAAATGGGTGCTGCGATCGCAGTTGAAACTGCTGCACAAGCGGTTCGGCTATACCATGGTCTACGTTACGCACGATCAGACTGAGGCGCTGACTTTCGCCGAGAAGGTTGTCGTCATGTTTGATGGTGAGATCGTCCAGATCGGGACGCCCGCCGAATTGTTCGAGCGGCCAAAGCACACTTTCGTCGGCTATTTTATCGGCTCTCCGGGCATGAATGTGATGCCTGTCGAGGTCGACGGGGGCAGGGCGCGCCTTGGTGAGCACGTCATCGAACTGCCCGGAGCGCCGAAATCGGCGAGTGGCGGCATCGAACTCGGCATACGCCCGGAATATGTGCGGCTCGGCGTCGCGGGCATGCCCGTAACGATCAACAAAGTAGAGGATATCGGCCGCCACAAGGTGGTACGCGCCAGCCTGCAGGGCCGCGAGCTGGCAGTCATTCTCGGCGAGAACGAAGCAGTCCCGGCAGACCCACGCGTCAGCTTCGACCCGGCCGGCATCAATATTTATGCCGACTCGTGGCGTGTCGAGATGGGAGCCTGAGCGACATGAACAAGACCTGGAACAACAAAGCCTGGTTCATGGTCCTGCCGGTACTGTTGCTGGTGGCCTTCTCGGCGGTCATCCCGCTGATGACAGTCGTGAACTATTCGGTTCAGGACACGTTCGGCAACAACCAGTTCTTCTGGGCCGGTGCGGATTGGTTCGACGAGATTCTTCATTCCGACCGATTCTGGAACGCGATGGGCCGAAACCTCATCTTCTCCGCCATCATCCTGGCGATTGAAATTCCGCTGGGCATCTTCATAGCGCTCAATATGCCGAAATCCGGTTGGGGGGTACCGGTTTGCCTCGTGCTGATGGCTCTGCCACTTCTTATTCCGTGGAACGTCGTCGGTACGATCTGGCAGGTGTTCGGGCGCATAGACATCGGCCTGCTCGGCTATTCGCTCTCCGCCCTGGGCTTCGACTACAACTACGTCAACGATCCATTCGACGCTTGGGTGACGGTCATCGTCATGGATGTCTGGCACTGGACCAGCCTGGTCGTTCTGCTCTGCTATGCCGGGCTGGTTTCAATCCCCGACGCTTACTACCAGGCGGCCAAGATCGATGGCGCGTCGCGCTGGTCGATCTTCCGTTATATCCAACTACCGAAAATGAACCGCGTGCTGCTAATCGCAGTGCTGTTGCGCTTCATGGACTCCTTCATGATCTACACCGAGCCGTTCGTCGTCACGGGCGGCGGCCCTGGAAACTCGACGACCTATCTGTCGATCGATCTTGTGAAGATGGCGGTGGGACAATTCGATCTTGGTCCTGCAGCAGCCATGTCGATCATCTATTTCCTGATCGTCCTGCTGCTGTCGTGGGTGTTCTACACCGTAATGACCAGCTATGACGCGGAGAACTAGAATGGCGGAAAGCAAGCAAGCCGCGACCGCCGCACGCACCGAAAGCATCTCCGTGAGCGCGGCGGCAAGCGGCGCGGGTCAAGACAGGATAGCCCGCGCAATGCGGCGGCGCGGCGACGAGGCCCGCTTCTGGTGGCTCGTGCCAACGATCTACATCGTGTTCCTGATGCTACCAGTTTATTGGCTGGTGAATATGAGCTTCAAGACGAACCAGGAGATCCTTGGCGCCTTCTCGCTTTGGCCGAAGCATCCGACCATTGCCAACTACGCAGTGATCTTCACGGATCCGTCCTGGTACAAGGGCTACATCAATTCGATCATCTATGTCGTTATGAACACGGTGATTTCGATCTCCGTGTCCCTGCCGGCGGCATATGCGTTCTCACGGTATCGCTTCCTTGGCGACAAGCATCTGTTCTTCTGGCTGCTGACCAACCGGATGGCGCCGCCCGCCGTGTTCGCGCTGCCATTCTTCCAGCTTTACTCGGCGTTCGGCCTCATCGATACGCATATTGCCGTGGCGTTGGCGCACTGCCTGTTCAACGTGCCGCTGGCGGTGTGGATATTGGAAGGTTTCATGTCGGGCGTACCGAAGGAGATCGATGAAACCGCGTATATCGACGGCTACTCGTTTCCGCGCTTCTTCTTCAAGATATTCACGCCGCTCATTGCAAGCGGCATCGGCGTGGCGGCGTTCTTCTGCTTCATGTTCTCTTGGGTGGAACTGCTCATTGCGCGCACGCTTACGACAACGGACGCGAAGCCGATCGCCGCAATCATGACACGCACGGTCTCAGCCTCGGGACTGGACTGGGGTGTGCTGGCAGCGGCCGGCGTGCTGACCATTGTTCCCGGTGCGCTCGTG
This sequence comes from uncultured Alphaproteobacteria bacterium, assembly GCA_963829135.1. GTDB lineage: Bacteria > Pseudomonadota > Alphaproteobacteria > Rhizobiales > Rhizobiaceae > Kumtagia. Next base: position 538,448 of record CAWHHO010000006.1, read on the forward strand.
ATCTGGTTCGTCCGAAACTATATCGCCAAGGGCTTCGCCCTGGGGAGGGTATAATGGCAGCGACGCGTCGTTGGCCTGTTGCGCTGGCGTTGGTGGTCGCCGGATACGCGATCCTAGCTGCTGTGCTCGTTGCCTCCGTTCCCGTGAAAGATGGAGCCCGCGATTGGTATGCGCCGCTCATCGATGGCGGATGGATGGCATGGACTTTCCCGACCTCGTTGTTCTTCCTTTCCATATTCGCGCTGATCTCGTTGATGGCGGTGTGGGAGTACGCATCGCCGGGCGGCAATCCGCGTGTCGGCATACTGCGCTTCGAAACGACGCGCGGCGACCGGCTCTTCGTATCGCTGCTTGGCAGCGCTTTTATCCATCTCGCTTGGCTGGGTCTAATCGGACCCAACCTGTGGTGGGCTCTCGCTCTCTCGCTGGTGTACGCGCTTGGCGTATTCCGGTTCGTATAGAGGGGGAAATTGTCGCGGTGACCGCTTGCCAGCGGTCAAGGCGATCGAATGTAAACCAGTGGCAGGAGGAAACACATGCGACGGCAAATACTAGCTTCAACAAGCGTACTTGCGCTTATATTAGGCGCCAGCCCGGCCCTTGCGGGCATGGACGAGGCGAAGGCCTTCCTCGACGCGGAGATCGGCGATATGTCGACGCTCGATCGCGCCGCCCAGGAAGCCGAAATGCAGTGGTTCATCGACGCGGCCAAGCCCTTTGCGGGCATGGATATCAAAGTCGTTTCCGAGCCGATAGCCACCCACGACTACGAAGCGAAAGTGCTCGCTCCGGCCTTTGCGGCCATCACTGGAATTAAGATCACGCATGATGAGATCGGCGAAGGCGATGTCATCGAGAAGCTGCAAACGCAGATGCAGTCGGGCGAGAACGTCTACGACGCCTATGTCAACGACTCCGACCTGATCGGCACCCATTGGCGATACCAGCAGGCGCGCAGCCTGACCAAGTGGATGGCCAACGAGGGTAAGGACGTAACCAACCCGAACCTCGATCTCGCCGACTTCATAGGAACCAAATTCACGACAGCTCCGGACGGCGACCTCTATCAGCTGCCCGACCAGCAGTTCGCGAACCTCTACTGGTTCCGCTACGACTGGTTCAGCGACGAGAAGAACAAGGCCGATTTCAAGGCTAAATACGGCTACGATCTTGGCGTGCCGGTCAACTGGTCGGCCTACGAGGACATTGCCGAGTTCTTCACCGGTCGTGAAATCGACGGCAAGAAAGTCTACGGCCATATGGACTACGGCAAGAAGGACCCGTCACTCGGCTGGCGGTTTACCGATGCCTGGCTTTCCATGGCCGGCAATGGCGACAAGGGCCTGCCGAACGGCCTGCCGGTCGACGAATGGGGCATCAAGGTCAACGAAAAATCGCAGCCGGTAGGCTCCTGCGTCGCACGCGGCGGCGACACGAATGGCCCGGCGTCCGTCTATTCGATCCAGAAATATCTCGACTGGATGAAAGCTTATGCACCGCCGGAAGCCCAAGGCATGACCTTCAGCGAATCTGGCCCGGTTCCGTCGCAAGGAACGGTGGCTCAGCAGATGTTCACCTACACCGCGTTTACAGCTTCATTCGTCAAGGAAGGCCTGCCCGTCGTGAATGCGGACGGTACGCCGAAATGGCGTTTTGCGCCGTCGCCGCATGGCGTTTACTGGAAGGAGGGCATGAAGCTCGGCTATCAGGATGTGGGTTCCTGGACTCTACTGAAGTCCACTCCCGATGACCGTGCAAAGGCGGCTTGGCTCTATGCGCAGTTCGTCACCTCCAAAACCGTGGATGTCAAGAAGAGCCATGTCGGACTGACGCTGATCCGAGAATCGACCATCCAGCACAAGAGCTTTACCGATCGTGCTCCGAAACTCGGCGGCCTGATCGAGTTCTATCGCTCGCCGGCCCGAGTGCAGTGGTCGCCTACCGGCACCAACATACCTGACTATCCGAAGCTGGCGCAGCTGTGGTGGCAGGCGATCGGCGACGCATCTTCGGGTGCGAAGACCCCGCAGGAGGCCATGGACTCGCTCTGCGCCGAGCAGGAGAAGGTTCTCGGCCGTCTCGAAAAGGCTGGCGTCCAGGGCGATATCGGACCGAAGCTCGCCGAAGAGCACGATCTCGAATACTGGAACAAGGATGCCGTCTCCAAGGGCAACCTCGCTCCGCAGCTCAAAATCGAGCCTGAGAAGGACAAGCCAATCACCATCAACTATGATGAACTGGTGAAGAGCTGGCAGAAGTAACAGTCGTGCGGTGGGAGCCGGCGGAAATCGCGCCGGCTCCTTCACCATAGAGTGCTGCTCGAGGGCGGAATGGGGAGGTGGGAAGCCGTCCGGAAAAGCTTGTTACGGGCGGACCAACGTCGGTATTGGCCCTTCTGTTCTTTTTCTGGGTGGTCTGGCTGTTTGGATGGGCATATCGGGCACGTTCAGACCTTGAGGGCCTGCCGCGCGCAGCCTCCATTTCAAACGGGCCCTTGAGAGCCTTCACCGACAATGGCCAACGACTGACCATCGAAAACCGGGACGTTTCGGCGATGGGGAAATACGCTGCGACAGCGAGGTCCGAAGGCGTCGGCTACGATCCACTACGACTGCCTCTACAAACTCTCCGGCAAAGCCGGAGCGCGCTACAGACTGATCCTCGCAGCTGATTACAATAGAGGATGGAAGCGGATGAATATTGCGGACTATGGCGACTATCGCCTGATCTATGCCTCGCCTGAGGAGCAGAGGGCCATCTTGCTCCGCTGGGGCAACCATTAGTCACGCCTAGACAATAAATTGAGGAGCGCGATGAGCCGACACATCTTAGCCATCGATCAAGGCACGACTTCCACTCGCGCCATCGTTTTTGGCGGCGATATGAAGCCGGTTGGCTCCGCACAGAAGGAGTTCACTCAGCTTTACCCGGCATCCGGCTGGGTCGAGCACGATCCCGTAGAAATATGGGAAAGCGTTGTCTGGTCGGTCAAAGAGGCTCTGAAAAGTGCACAACTTAAGGCTGCTGACATCGCGGCGATTGGCATCACCAACCAGCGTGAAACTGTCGTCATTTGGGACAAGGCCACCGGCAAGCCGATCCACAACGCCATCGTTTGGCAGGACCGGCGCACAGCGCGGTTTTGTGCCAAACTGAAAAAGCGGGGTCTCGAGCCGATATTCACGAACAAAACCGGACTGTTGCTCGATCCATATTTTTCCGGAACCAAGATTTCCTGGTTGCTCGACAATGTAAAGGGCGCTCGCAAGCGCGCGGTAAATGGAGAACTGCTGGCGGGTACCATTGATACTTTTCTGATCTGGCGCCTTACCGCCGGCAGCATTCACGCTACGGACGCCACCAATGCTTCACGCACGCTGGTCTACAATATCGCTAGGAATGTCTGGGATGATGAATTGTTGAAGGTCCTTGGCATTCCCCTGCAGCTTCTCCCGTCTGTGAAGAATTGTGCGGATGACTATGGATTTACGATTGAATCTCTGTTTGGCGCGGCGATTCCTATTCGCGGTGTTGCTGGAGATCAGCATGCGGCTACGATCGGTCAGGCTTGCTTTGAACCGGGCATGATGAAATCGACCTATGGTACTGGATGCTTCGCACTGCTGAACACCGGCGCCGATATGGTTCGCTCGAAAAACAGGCTGCTTACGACGATAGCGTATCGGCTCGATGGAAAGACGACTTACGCACTTGAGGGCTCGATTTTCGTCGCCGGCGCTGCGGTGCAGTGGCTGCGCGATGGGTTGAAGACCATCGCCAAGGCTGAGCACAGTGGTGAATTAGCCGCAAAGGCCGATCCCTCACAGGACGTATATCTGGTCCCCGCCTTCGTCGGGCTAGGCGCGCCACACTGGGATGCCGAGGCCCGCGGCGCGATTTTCGGACTGACGCGCAATTCGGGTCCAGCGGAGTTCGCGCGGGCCGCTCTTGAGTCGGTAGCCTATCAAACCCGCGACCTTCTTGACGCGATGAAGAAAGATTGGAAGGGCGCTGCGAAGACAGTTTTGCGCGTCGACGGCGGCATGGTCGCGTCCGACTGGACCATGCAGCGGCTGGCAGATATCCTCGATGCTCCCGTTGACCGGCCGACAGTACTCGAGACAACCGCGCTTGGGGCTGCTTGGCTGGCTGGCTCGAAGGTTGGGGTGTGGCCCGATGCGGAGGCGTTCTCGAAGGAGTGGGCGCTAGACCGCCGCTTTGAACCGGCGATGGATCAAGCGACCCGAGTTCGGAAACTGAAGGGCTGGCACGAGTCAGTACGGCGCACGCTTTCGCGCGCATAAAAAAATCCCGCGCTTGGAGCGCGGGATTTCTCAGCCAAACAGTCGTTGGCGATCAATAGGGAGAAACGCACTGCTGACGCGGACCGCCATACGGCTGGAACGTGTTGTCATAGGCTCGATAGGACCGGTACCGATTGGCGCACCATTGCGTGTGCGACCCGCCCTGCCGATAAACTACGCGCGGCTGCTGGGAATTGACGATCGCCCCAGATACAATCGCGCCCGCTAGAAATGCTGCTGCTGGGTACCAATATTCGCCTTGGCGGCGGTATCCCGGACGGTAGTCGCGATATCCGCGGTGACCTCGGTAATAACCTTCACGGTCCCTGTAAGCATCGCGTCTCGCCTCGCGGCGGTCCTGCCTGAAATCACGCCGATCGCGGCTGTAGCGACGCTTTTTCCATGAATCTTGAACCAGTACAACATCGCCCGCGCTATTTACAGACGCTTGCGGGACGTAGGCCGGCGCAGCAACAGCCGGAAAAAGCCCCGCCGCAGCCACAGACACGGAAAGTGCTGCGGCACATAGGCTGGATAATATCTTTCGCATTTTGATCTCCTCGAAAAACCGATACTCGGTCCCTTCGGCATGCAAACGAACTTGTGCACAGGATGTTCCACGAGCAAGGCTGGGTTTGCCTGATCGTGCTGAACAGCGCTTCACGCCGGATGTGAGGACCCGCGCGCGTCTAAATGGCGCTCTAAATGGCGCTCACGGAGGCGCGCCAGTTCCATATTCCTTGTATGATATTGATTTGCTGGTGAGCGCGTCGGGGTTCGAACCCGAGACCTACTGATTAAAAGTCAGTTGCTCTACCGGCTGAGCTACGCGCTCCCCGAGGCGGCGCTGCCGCCCCCTGAAAGTGCGGCGGACCATAGGCACAGCGACTCGGGCGGTCAATCGCAAAATAGGGCTTTCCCGCATTTCGCCGTGCGACCAAACAAAGCGGTGAAACGCCACGGCAAGGTGATTGGAGCCAGCCAGCCCTGCGGTCTATATGCGGGGCGGTCAAGGAAAGAATGCACATGGCAATTGACGTGGGATATCTGACGGCGGTCGGGGCAGGGGCGATTTCATTCCTCTCGCCCTGCGTGCTGCCACTGGTCCCTCCCTATCTCTGCTACATGGCCGGGGTATCGGTCGACGATTTTCGCGGCACGGGAAAGGCGACGCATTCGTCGTCGTCACGGCGGCTCCTCGCGTTTACGGCATTGGCTTTCGTACTTGGGTTCACCACTGTATTCGTAGCGCTTGGCGCGGGCGCTTCAACTATCGGCCGGGTGCTTCGCGCCTGGCAAGAGCCGCTCGGGTTATTCGCCGGATTGCTTATTATCCTGATGGGCCTCAATTTTCTCGGGCTCGTGCGGATTCCCTTTCTATCGCGCGAAGCCCGGTTTCAGTCGCGCGGGGAGCCTGCGAGTGCGCTGGCCGCCTATGTCATGGGGCTCGCCTTCGCCTTCGGCTGGACCCCTTGCATAGGGCCTGTGCTAGGCCCGATCCTGACGCTCGCGGGCGGCAAGTCGACCATGGGCGAGGGCGCTCTGCTGCTCGCCGCCTATTCGCTCGGCCTTGGCATTCCGTTCTTGATTGCCGCCCTATTCTCAGGCGCGTTCATGGAGTTTCTCTCCGGTTTCCGGGTTCATCTTGGGCGGGTGGAGAAGGTCATCGGCGTGCTGCTCGTGGTCGCCGGCGCATTTTTCATGTCAGGGGGCATGAGAAGCACATCCTACTGGATCCTCGAAACCTTTCCGGGATTGAACACGCTGGAGGGCGTACTGCTCTCCTGACCCCCGTTGGCCTTGGTGCGCATGCAGTGCTAGAAGGGCGCCCGAGTAAAGTTCCATCTGCCGGAAACCATTCATGTCATCGAGAAGCTGCCTGTCGATTATCCTTGCCGCGGGCGAGGGCACGCGCATGAAGAGCTCTACGCCAAAGGTGATGCACAGAATCGCCGGCCTCCCGATGCTCGCCCTTGTGGCGAAGGCGGCTCAAGCGGCGGGGGCCGATGAGACAGCCGTTGTCGTCGGGCATGGAGGTGAGGCGGTCCAAAAGGCGGCTCTGGCATCCATTCCGGGCGCGCAGGTTTTCGTCCAGGAGCAGAGGTTGGGCACTGCCCATGCCGTATTGGCTGCGCGGGACGCTATCGCTTCGGGTTTCGCCGATGTCCTGGTGATGTTCGGTGACACACCGCTGATAGACGCCGGCGCTCTTATGCTGGCGCGCGCCAAACTTGCCGAAGGATTTGCTGTTTCGGTTATGGGATTTCGCACTGACGATCCCGGTGGTTATGGACGTCTGATCGAAAAGGATGGCGAACTTATCGCCATTCGCGAGGCGAAAGACTGCTCGCCCGATGAACTCGGCATCAATTTCTGCAACAGCGGGTTGATGGCAATTTCCGGTGAATATGCGCTTGATTTGCTCGATCAGGTCGGGAACGCCAATGCCAAGGGCGAATTCTACCTCACGGACATTGTCGAGATTGCCAGGCTTAAAGGCCTCAGGGTTGGCGCCACGGAAACGCCATTCGAGAACGCGCTCGGTGTCAACACGCTTGTCGAACTGGCAGCAGCGGAGGCCATATGGCAGCGGCGGCGGCGCAACGAGGCGATGCTGGCGGGGGTGACGCTGGTCGCGCCGGATACGGTGTTCTTTTCGCACGACACGCAAGTCGCCGCGGATGTTTTCATCGAACCCCATGTCTTCTTCGGTCCGGGCGTGAAGATCGCCAAGGGCGCGATCATTCACGCGTTCAGTCACATCGAAGGCGCGGAGATCGGTCCCAGCGCGCATGTCGGACCCTTCGCGCGGCTTCGGCCGGGCGCTGATCTCGGCGAGGGCGTCAAGGTCGGCAATTTCTGCGAAGTGAAAAAGGCGAAGGTCGAGGCAGGCGCCAAGATCAACCACCTGACCTACATCGGCGATGCCCGCATCGGTGCCAATGCCAATATCGGTGCAGGCACGATCACCTGCAACTATGACGGTTTCAACAAGTTTCACACCGATATTGGCGCCGGCGCGTTCATTGGCTCGAACTCGTCGCTGGTTGCGCCAGTCAGCATAGGCGATGGCGGGTATATTGCGTCCGGAAGTGTGATTACCGAGAGTGTTCCGGCGGACGCATTGGCGTTTGGCCGCGCACGCCAGAAGATCCTGCCGGACCGGGGCCGCATCTTGCGCGAACGTTTCGCATCGACCAAAAAATAGCACGATTCAAGTTGATGCGGTTTGGAGGTTCGGCCTGATGCAGGGCTTGGCTACACCTGTCACGGAATGATACCGAGATTGATTTTGGTCTGGCGGCGAACTGCCACTAATGATGCAGATTGCGGGTTCGGGTCTGATTTGGGGTAGTCCATGTGTGGAATTGTCGGGATAGTCGGCCGGTCGGCGGTGGCGCCGCTGATCGTCGATGCGCTCAAACGCTTGGAATATCGTGGCTATGATTCGGCGGGGGTCGCGACCATTGAGGCAGGAACGCTGGCTCGCCGCCGCTCGCAAGGCAAGTTGATCAATCTGGAACGCCGGCTCGGCGAGGAGCCGCTCGGAGGCAAGATCGGTATCGGCCACACGCGCTGGGCGACCCATGGCGTGCCCAACGAGACCAACGCGCATCCACATTTTTCCCACGGCGTCGCAATCGTCCACAACGGGATAATCGAGAATTTCGCGGAGCTGCGCCAGGAACTGATCGCCGACGGCTACAAATTCGTCTCCCAGACCGACACAGAGGTGGTCGCGCATCTGATCGCCCGCGAACTAAGGCAGGGAGCCAAGCCTGTCGATGCCGCGCACAATTCGCTCAAGCGCCTGCAGGGCGCGTTCGCATTGGCAATCATGTTCGAGAGCGACGAGAACCTTCTGATCGGCGCCCGCAACGGGCCGCCACTGGCGGTGGGCCATGGCGATGGCGAAATGTTCCTCGGCTCCGATGCCATCGCGCTCGCTCCCTTCACGAATTCCATTACCTATCTCGAGGACGGCGATTGGGCCGTGATCCGTCGCGACCAAGTGACGATCTATGGACTGGACGGCGAGGAGGTTAAGCGCACCCAGCAGCGGACGCTCGGCACCAGCTTCCTGGTCGACAAGGGAAACCACCGGCATTTCATGGAAAAGGAAATTCATGAACAGCCGGAGGTCATCTCTCATACGCTTGCCCACTATGTCGATTTCGTCTCCGGCACGACGCGCGCTCTCGAATTGCCGTTCAGCTTCAAAGATCTCGACCGACTGGCGATTTCCGCCTGCGGCACCGCATATCTCAGCGGTTTGATTGGCAAATACTGGTTCGAGCGGCATGCGCGGCTGCCGGTTGATATCGATGTCGCATCTGAATTCCGCTATCGCGAGATGCCGATCTCGAAGAACAGCGCAGCGCTGTTCATTTCGCAGTCGGGAGAGACTGCCGATACGCTTGCCTCGCTACGCTATTGCCGCAAGGAGGGCATTCCGATCGGTGCGATCGTCAATGTGCGCGGCTCGACCATTGCGCGCGAGTCCGATGTGACCCTACCGACCCTGGCGGGCCCGGAAATTGGTGTCGCTTCGACCAAGGCCTTCACATGCCAATTGTCAGTGCTGGCGTCCCTCGCAATTCGAGCCGGCGTGGAACGCGGCAAGGTTTCTCCGTCCGAGGAAAAGGCGATGGTGCGCGCGCTGGCCGAAGCGCCGCGCCTGGCCAACCAGGTGCTGCAGAAGCTCGAAGCGCAGATCGAGAAGCTGGCTCGCGAGTTGGCGCACTACAAGCATGTGCTCTATCTCGGCCGCGACACCAACTATCCCCTGGCGATGGAAGGCGCGCTGAAGCTCAAGGAAATCTCATACATTCATGCCGAAGGTTACGCGGCAGGCGAACTCAAGCATGGACCGATTGCGCTGATCGACGAGAATATGCCGGTGATCGTCATCGCGCCTCATGATCGCATCTATGAAAAAACGGTGTCGAACATGCAGGAAGTGGCGGCACGCGGCGGCAAGATCATTCTCATTACAGATGAGAGGGGTGCTGCGCAGGCAACGGTTCAGACGATGGAAACGATTGTCCTGCCGAATGTCCCGGAGATCATTACCCCGATCATCTACGCGCTTCCCGTCCAGATGCTGGCCTATTTCACGGCCGTGTTCATGGGTACGGATGTCGATCAGCCGCGCAATCTCGCCAAGTCGGTAACGGTTGAATAAGCGCGCCATATTGTCTGCAACCGGTAATTGCATGTGATTGGTTGCGTGATCTGGATGTTCGCCTAATCTTCCCAAGCTTTCTTGGGAGGGGATCATGCCAACTGCTTTTGCAGCGAAACTGGCCGCGCTCGCGGAGACGGAGTTCAATAACTTCAACCCTAAGCCGGAAACCGATCCTAAGATGGCGGCCCGGATCAAGAAGTATTGGACGGATATCGGGCTGACGTTTCCAGGCGTAGGAACGGCCTGGTCTGCTGTCTTTGTGTCTTTCATGGTCAAGAATGCGGGCGCGACATCCGCCGAGTTTACGTTTTCCCAACGTCACTCAGAATTTGTGTTTGAAGCAATCAAGGATTTCGTTAGCGGATCGGGTGTCTTTCATGGAAGAGACGTTGTCAATTACGCCCCGAAGGTCGGCGACATCATCCAAAACAATAGAAACGCCAACTCGTTCGACTACGCATTCGCGAAGTCTCACTCTTCGTACAAGTCGCATTCGGCAATCGTCGTCGAAGAAGGCATCGATGGGTTTGGGCGATATGTGCGCACAGTCGGCGGCAACGAGTCAAACACCGTCGACGATAAGATCGTTCGCTTGAGGGCGAGCGGTTTGATCCAACAACCGACCGCTGACCCAACCAGATATATCGCGATCATTCAGACCTTGAAATAACAAGCGGTTTGGGCGAACTCGGCAGTTCGAGCCGTGCCGTGACGAGCACCGCCCTGCCGAGGGCGTTGTTCGCGTGTCGCTTGTATACGGCCGCCATCATTGCGACGTCCAAGTTAGATACGCAGGCTGGTCCTCCGGGGGCCTGCGCCAGAAACAAGTTTCGAACCCGTTGAACCGTTGCCCGTTCTCCTACGTTTGTCATTGTGTCGCCCGGCCAAGGATGCTCTAATCATGCTGCGGCGCACAATTCAGGCGGCTTAAATTGAAGCTTCACCATCGGTCTCCGGCATGACGCGGCTTCGGAATTTCTTCCTCACCGGCGTCGTAGTATGCGCGCCACTGGCGATCACCGCGTATATTGCGTGGACTTTCATCCACTGGGCGGACTCCTGGGTGAAGCCGTACATTCCGGCGCGCTATAACCCCGACAACTATCTACCATTCGCCGTACCGGGTTTCGGGCTGTTGGTAGCGCTGATCATCATCACTCTGATAGGCTTCCTTGCGGCCAACTTCATCGGTCGTTCTATCGTGCATTTCGGCGAGCGGCTGCTGCATCGCACTCCGCTGGTACGTGGCATTTACAAGGCCCTGAAGCAGATATTCGAGACGGTTCTGTCTCACAAAAATGAAATGTTCAGCATGGTTGGGCTGGTCGAATATCCGCGCAGGGGCGTATGGTCCCTGGTGTTTGTGGGAGGCGAGAAGCAGACCGAAATCAACGTAAAGCTGGACAAACCGGGCGACCCGTTGATTGGCGTCTTCATGCCTTGCACTCCCAACCCGACAACCGGCTTCCTGATGTATGTTCACAAGTCCGAAATCGTGATGCTCGACATGTCGATTGAGGATGGCGCCAAGCTGATCGTTTCGGCCGGTCTCGTTGCGCCCGAGTACAAACGGAAGGTGGTCGGGACCGACGGCAAACCGATCGACATCTCATTGGCAAATCCGGCGATTGAGGATATTTCTCAGCCGGCGCGCAGCAGCCGAACAGCTTCGTCCCGCCCGAACAGATAGAGAAGCACGCGTATGGCTTGTCCTCGCTCCGATTGCAGGTCGGGATCGCGGGACAACAGCAGCCGCGCGTCGTCACGGGCGATCTCCAGCAGGTCGGAATGATGTTCGATGCGTGCGATCTGGAACCCGGGCGTTCCGGATTGCCGCGTTCCGAGCAGTTCGCCTTCGCCCCGCAGCTTCAGATCTTCCTCGGCAATGCGAAAGCCATCCTCGGTCTCTCGCAGCACTGATAGCCGGCTCGTGGCGGTTTCTCCCAGCGGCGGCTTATAAAGGAGCACACAGGTCGATGCCTTGGACCCTCGGCCGACGCGACCCCGCAATTGGTGCAATTGCGCAAGGCCGAACCGCTCGGCGTGCTCTATGACGATAATGGTCGCGTCGGGGACATCAACGCCAACCTCGACCACGGTCGTCGCGACCAGCACGCGCGTCTCACCTTCCTTGAACGCGCGCATTGCCTCGTCTTTTTCTCGCCCGGTCATGCGGCCATGCACCAGCCCTACCTTGTTGCCGAAATGATGATGCAGGGCGGCGTGCCGCTGCTCGGCGGATATCAGCTCGACTTCCTCGGAATCCTCGACCAGCGGACAAATCCAATAGATTTTCTGGCCTTCCTCGACCGCTTCCGCAATTCGAGCGACAAGATCGCCATACCGCTCCAGGGGCAGCGTCACCGTGCGGATCGGTTGGCGGCCCGCCGGTTTTTCGGTCAGCCGTGAAACATCCATATCGCCAAAGGCCGTCAGAACAAGTGTGCGCGGAATTGGCGTTGCAGTCATGACCAGCATGTCGGGCGCGTCACCCTTTGCCGTGATCGCCAGCCGCTGATGCACGCCAAAGCGGTGCTGCTCGTCGACAACAGCAAAGGCAAGGTCATGAAACGTCACCGATTTCCTGGAACAATGCATGGGTGCCGAGCACGATGTCGATAGAACCGCTCTCGAGGCCGGCCAGGATTGCCGCGCGCTCGCGGCCTTTTTCGCGGCCGGTGAGAACAGCGACCGAAATGCCGGCTTTTGCCGCGAGCGGATGGATTGTCGCGAAATGCTGGCGCGCGAGAATTTCTGTCGGTGCCATCAGCGCCGCCTGTCCTCCCGCTTCGACGGCACGCGCCATGGCGAGCAGCGCTACGACGGTCTTGCCTGAGCCGACATCGCCTTGCAGCAGACGCAGCATGCAGTCGGGCTTGGCCATGTCGGCGTCGATCTCTGCAAGCGCCTGCTCCTGCGATGCGGTCAAGCGGTAGGCCAGCGCCGCGCGCAAAGCCGTGATCCGCGAACCGTCGCCCGCAAGCGAACGCCCGGAGCGCTTGCGCACATTGGCGCGGACAAGCGCCAGCGACACCTGTCCGGCCAGGATTTCGTCATACGCCAGCCGTCGCCAGGCCGCCAACTCCGGCGATACGTCGATTGGATCGGCGGGATTGTGGATGCGTCGCAGGGCATCGCCGAAGGAGGAAAAGGTCTGCCGCCGCAAAAGCTCCTTGTCCTGCCATTCCGGCAATGCCGGCAGGCGACCCAACGATTGACCGATCGCGCGGCGCAACACTTTGGCGTGCAGTCCTGCCGTGAGCGGATACACAGGCTCTACCAGCGGCAGTCCGTCTGCCTTATCGGCCAGCGCGATGTGGTCCGGATGGACCATCGACGGCCTGCCGTTAAACCAGTCCATCTTGCCGCTGACGACGACCCGTTCGCCGACAGGCAGGCCACGCTCCAGCCAGGTGGCGTTGGCATGGAAAAAGGTGAGCGCCGCTTCGCCCGTATCGTCATGCACGAATACCCTGTAAGGCACGGAGCGGTTGCCGCGCGGTGGCGGTTGATGCCGGTCGACGCGAACATCAAGCGTCACGATCGCGCCTTGCGGCGAGAAGGCAATGCCCGGCCGGTTGCGTCGATCGATCAGAGTATGCGGCAGGATGAAGAGAAGGTCACCGGCTCGTGCTTCGCGGCTCGACAAATCTGCCGGGATCACATTTTCGATCAGCGTTGCAACCTTCGGCCCAACGCCGTCAAGCGCGGTAACCGAAACGAACAGTGGATCAAGCAGGGTGGGGCGCATCGTCGATGGAATGTTAGGCATCACCGCCGACAGTGCAAGGCTGACACCACCCTCTGTCCACGCTATATGCGCGCATTCCAGAGGAATGCTGCGATGACCGGAACGACCCGATCGAACAACCGCCTCGACGCCCGGCGTCGCAAGCTGCTCTTCCGGTCCTGGCATCGCGGTATGCGCGAAATGGACCTGATGCTTGGATCTTTCGCCGACGCGCGCATCGACGCCTTGACCGACGCGGAACTCGACCAATATGAAAGGCTTCTCGACATTTCCGACACGGTGCTTCTGCCTTGGGCGACCGGCGAACAGCCGGTTCCAGATGGATACGAAACCGAAATACTGAAAAAAATCATCGCCTTCCGTCAGGCGATGGCATTCTGAAACGAAACAATGTCCCTCATATCTTCTCTCGGCCTGCGCAGCCAAAGCACCGGCGCGGTAATCGTCGACGGCGTTGCCGAAGGCTTTGAGGCCTTTGTGCTGACGACGATATCAGCGGAAGCGGCTCCGCATGGTCCGGTGATATTCGTCGCCCGCGATGGCCAGCGCCTGCCGGCAATAGCGGAGGCTCTGGCCTTCGCTGCCCCAGGCCTGCCGGTGTTGGAGTTTCCGGCTTGGGATTGCCTACCTTATGATCGCGTTTCGCCGGCGGCAGATGCTGTAGCGAGGCGCATCGAGGCGCTCGTAGCGATGACCGCCCTCGCCGGGAAACCGCACCGCGCGGTGGTCCTGACTACTGCAAACGCGTTGCTGCAGCGGCTGCCGCCGCGAAGCGTCATAGAAGCCCAGACCCTGCGCGCCAGGACCGGCAACCAGATCGACATGAAGGTGTTGACGGCGCGGCTGGAGAATTCCGGCTTCGACCGTGTCGCAACAGTGCGCGAGGTCGGCGAGTTCGCTGTGCGAGGCGGCATTCTCGATCTTTACGTGCCGGGCACAACGGAGGCGCTTCGCCTCGACTTCTTCGGCGACACGCTTGAATCGATCCGCTCCTTCGACGTGGCCACGCAGCGCACAACTGGCCAGCGCAAGGAGATCGTCCTGCAGGCGATGAGCGAGGTTGCGCTGACGCCTGAAACGATCAGCCGTTTCCGCCGCAGCTATATCGAGGCGTTTGGCGCGCCAAATCGCGACGATGCGCTCTACGCCGCAGTGAGCGAAGGCCGGCGTTTTGCCGGTATGGAGCACTGGTTGCCGTTTTTCTACGACGGGCTGGAAACGGTCTTCGACTACTTGCCGGACGCGCCGATGGTTTTCGACCATCTCTCGCATGAAGCGATCGGCGAGCGGTACACGCTGATTGAGGACTACTATGAAGCGCGGCGCCAACAGGCTGGCGCGGCGCTCAAGGACGCCGTCCCGTACCGTCCGGTACCGCCCGCCCGAATGTATCTTTCTACCGACGACATCGCCACGGCCCTGCCGGACCGGCTGTCGGTGGACTTAACTCCGTTCCATGCTCCTGAGGCCAGTGGGCGCAGGATCCTGCATGCAACGTCGCGGCAAGGGCGCGGCTTCGCACTTGAGCGCGCCGACCCTAACGCAAACGTATTCCAGGCGGCAGTCGATCACATTGCCGCGCTGCGTGCCGAAAAGCGCAAGGTCATTGTGGCGGGCTGGACCGAAGGATCGCTCGACCGCCTGAAACAAATCCTCAGCGAACATGGCCTGTCTAATCTCAGGGCCGTTGCCACGCTCGCCGATGTCGAAAAGCTGACGGCCGGGCAGGCGGGGTTGACCGTCCTGCCGCTGGAGTCCGGCTTTGAGACTGATGAATTCGTCATCGTCGCCGAGCAGGATATTCTTGGCGACCGTCTCGTTCGCCGCACGAAGCGCAAACGCGCCGCAGACTTCATCGCCGAAGCGTCATCACTTTCGGCGGGCGACATCGTCGTTCACACACAGCATGGCATTGGTCGTTTCGTCGGGCTGAAGACCATCGAGGCACTAGGCGCGCCGCATGACTGCCTTGAGATTCGCTACGCGGGGGATGACCGGCTGTTCCTGCCGGTTGAAAACATCGAGCTGCTTTCACGCTACGGGTCCGATACTGCCGAGGCTACCCTCGACAAGCTCGGAGGTGGCTCCTGGCAGGCACGCAAGGCGAAGCTCAAGCGCCGGCTGCTCGACATGGCAGGACAGTTGATCCGCATTGCCGCTGAGCGCCAGATGCGGAGCGCGCCAGCGTTTAATCCACCTCCAGGCGTCTATGGCGAGTTTGCCGCACGCTTCCCGTATGAAGAAACCGATGACCAGCAGCGCGCCATCGACGCAATTATGGACGACCTCGCCGCCGGCAAGCCCATGGATCGGCTCATCTGCGGAGATGTCGGCTTCGGCAAGACGGAGGTTGCACTGCGCGCCGCCTTCCTGGCGGCAATGGAGGGTTTTCAGGTCGCGGTCGTCGTCCCCACGACCTTGCTCTCGCGACAGCACTTTAAGACCTTCACACAACGGTTCTCTGGCCTGCCGCTGGTGGTCCGCCAGGCATCGCGCATGGTGCCGGCAAAGGATCTCGCCGAAACCAAGAAGGGCATCGCGGAAGGAACAGTCGATATCGTTGTCGGCACGCATGCGCTGCTGGGTAGCGCGATTTCGTTCAAACGGCTCGGGCTGCTGATAATCGACGAAGAGCAGCACTTTGGCGTAAAGCACAAGGAGAGGCTGAAGGAGTTAAAGAGCGAAGTGCATGTGCTGACGTTGTCGGCCACGCCGATCCCGCGCACCATGCAACTGGCTTTGACCGGGGTGCGCGAACTGTCGCTGATCGCCACGCCGCCGGTTGATCGGCTAGCAGTGCGCACTTTCATCTCGCCGCACGACCCGCTCGTGATCCGCGAAACGCTCCTGCGCGAACGCTATCGCGGCGGTCAGAGCTTCTATGTCGTGCCGCGTATTTCCGATCTCGCCGAAGTACGAGATTTCCTGCATGCATCCGTGCCTGAACTCAAGGTGGCGACTGCCCACGGTCAGATCCCGCCCGGCGAAATGGATGACATCATGAACGCCTTCTACGACGGGCAATATGACGTGCTCCTGTCGACGACCATTGTCGAGTCCGGCCTCGACATCCCCACCGCTAACACGCTGATCGTCCACCGCGCGGACATGTTTGGCCTTGCGCAGCTCTATCAGCTGCGCGGCCGGGTTGGGCGCTCAAAGACCCGCGCTTACGCGCTCTTCACGCTGCCGGCAAACCGCAAGCTCACGGAAACCGCCGAACGTCGCCTCAAGGTACTGCAGTCGTTGGATACGCTTGGCGCCGGATTCCAGCTGGCTAGCCACGATCTCGATATTCGCGGCGCCGGCAATCTGCTGGGCGAGGAGCAGTCCGGACACATCAAGGAGGTCGGTTTCGAGCTATATCAGCAGATGCTCGAGGAAGCGGTCGCCGAGGTCAAGGGCAGCGGCGAAGTGTCCGATGGCGACTGGTCACCGCAGATTGCGATCGGTACTGCGGTAATGATTCCCGAGGGCTATGTGCCAGACCTGCACCTGCGGTTGGCGCTCTACCGGCGCCTGGCGGACCTTGACTCGACAGAGGAGATCGATGCCTTCGCTGCGGAGATGATCGACCGCTTTGGTCCGCTACCGCAAGAAGTTGAGCATCTGATGAAGATCGTTTTCATTAAGAGCTTGTGCAAGAAGGCCAATGTCGAGAAGCTTGACGCCGGACCGAAGGGCGTGGTCATCCATTTCCGCAAGCGCGAATTCGCCAATCCAGCTGGACTGGTGGGTTATATTGGGGAGCAGGGCTCGATGGCGAAGATCCGGCCCGATCAGAGCGTCGTGTTTATCCGCGATTGGCCCAATGCGGAAAAGCGCTTGTCCGGATCGGCGGTGGTGATGACCCAGTTGGCACGAATGGCGGCGAAGGCTGCGTAAACCCTAGCCTACCTTGTCCAACTCGCCACGGGCCTTGGCCGCTGCGACTTGGCGGATCGCGTCCGCCAGTGTTTCGGTTTCTTGGGCGCCCATCACCGCGTAACGTCCTTCCAGCAGAAAGCAGGGAACGCCGGTAATACCCATACGTGACGCGGTAGCGACCTCGCTGGCAACAGCGTCACGGTCTGAGTCGGTTGCCAACATGGCCTCGACGACTGCGCGATCCATGCCGGCACTCTCTGCAGCACCTGCCAGAACAGCATGGTCGCCAATATCAAAGCCCTGTTCAAAATAAAGTGAAAACAACAGTTTGACGAGCTTGTTCTGAACATTCGCGTCAACGCTCGACGCCCAGCGGATGACCCGATGAGCGTCCAGAGTGTTTGGAGCGATCCTGATCGCATCGAAATCGAAGGCAATTCCGTCGGCTTCTCCCAGCGGTTCGATGCGGGCATGCGCCTGGCGGATACGATCCGCGCTGCCAAACTTGGCAATCATATACTGCAGGCGGTCCATGCCTCCAGCCGGGACGGTTGGATCAAGCTGGAAAGGCCGCCATCTGACGCTGACATCGATATCGGGGAGCGTCGCCGACGCCTTCTCAAGCCTCTTCTGGCCGAGATAGCACCATGGGCAGACAACATCCGACACGACATCGATGCTGATGGACTGCTGCGTCATTGCTTGCTCCGCCTGTTCTTACTGAGGCTTCCGCCACCAAACCGGAAGTTGATAGCCGTAAAGCGAGGTTTCCGCAGGATGATCGAGATAGGTCCAATATGCGAGATACTGCTTCGTGCTGTGTTGCATGGGGATCATGTAGGCGCCTGATATCAAGAAGTCGATCGAGCGCGCGCACTGCTGCGATGTAATCGTCCTTGGCCCGCGCGTTCAGCATCGCACTGATCGCGGCATCGATCGCCGGGCTCGCCACGCCCGCCAGATTGAACGACCCCACCGTGTTTGCCGATGAAGAGCCCCACCGGCCAATCTGTTCGATACCCGGCGATAGCGAGCCGGAGAACCCCAGTGCCGCGATTAGCATGTCATAGTCATTGCGCTGTTTGCGCTGCTGTATCTGCGAATCGTCCAGCAGGCGGATCGAAACATTGACGCCGAGCTTGGCCAGCGTCCGCTGAAACGCTGAGGCAAGCCGGACCTCGTTCTCGCCCGCTGTCACGATTTCGAATGCAAGCGGACTGCCGTTCGCATCCACCATGACGCCATCGTTCAGCTTGTACCCCGCCGATTTCAGCAGATCGAACGCCGCCTTGAGATTTGTCCGGTCGCGACCCGAACCATCGGTGGCAGCGGGCTTCCAGGTTCCCTCCATGACGTCGGGCGTCACCGCGTCGGGGTAGGGCGCGAGCAACGCCTTTTCCTTGTCGCTGGCGGGTACACCCAGCGCGGATAGTTCGGAGTTCTGCCAATAGCTGGCGGTGCGCTGCAGCTTGCCGTCATAGATGTTCTTGTTCACCCATTCGAAGTCGTAGAGCAGCGACAATGCCCTTCGAACGCGCACATCCGCAAAAATCGGCCGCCTGGTGTTGAAAAGGAAACCCGACACTACCGGCGGCAGGCCAACCTGAAACTCGCCAACTGCAATGCGCTTGTCCTTGACCGCGGGGAAGTCGAAGCCGCGCTCCAGCTGGACCGGGTCGCTGATATCATAGACCGAACACAGGCCCTTCTTAAACGCCTCGAACATCGCATTGGCATTGAGGAAATACTGGATAGTTATGCGGTCGTAATTGTCGAAGCCGCGCTTTGACGGAAGGTCGCGGGCCCAATAGTCCGGGTTGCGGCGGAACACGATCTTATCCCCCGGCTCAATCTTGTCGATCAAATAAGGCCCGCTGCCGATCACCGGCTTTAAAGTGGTCTGGTCGAACGTATCCTTGTTAAACGCATGCTTCGGTAGAATTGGCGTCATCGCGATAATCAGCGGAAATTCGCGGTCCGCCTGGTCATTGAAAACGAAACGCACCGAATGCGGCCCGGTCTTTTCCAGGCGGGCGATGTTTTTCATGCGATCGCTATAGGGTGGGCGGCCCTTATCGGTGAACACTTCGTATGTGAAGAGCACGTCTTCCGGGGTGACTGGCTGACCGTCCGACCACTTTGCGCTTGGGTTCAGGTTGAACGTCGCTTCATGCCGATCCGGTGGCATATCGACCAATTCCGCCAGCAGACCGTAGATCGAAAACGCCTCGGCGGCATTGCGCTGCATCAGTGGTTCGAACACCAGATTTCCATAACGCGTGTCGATGACACCGCGCGCCGTAGTGCGCAGGCTCTTGATAATGAAAGGGTTGAGATTATCGAAACTACCGACAACGCAATATGTGACGTCCCCACCCTTGGGAGCGTCGGGATTGGCATATGGAAAATGCGTAAAGTCGGCGGGCAGGGCAGGATCGCCCTGCATGGCGATGGCATGCTTCGGCTCCGTGTTACCGGCGGTCGGCCATAGTGTTGCTGCGAGGATTGCGGCGCAGAGCGCATGAGGTGTGCGGCGCATTGACGTAAATCCGAATAATTCGCTTTGATTCGGATTTCACACTATCATGATGCTTGCGGAAAGATGCGCCTGGGACGAGCCACTTTTGCCGTTTGATGGCTGGATTTGTAAATCTGCCCGATGTAACACGCGTGGCCGAGTCATGCTGTTGCCGCATTTGGGCAACAGTAGCGGCATACGCGGTAGTATCCGCCTTTGAAGAATTATTTGAGAGGACAAAGACAAGATGACGAGCTCGCAAACGGTCCGTTTCCGCCTATCGGTACTCTCCGCAGGCGTTGTCGGATTGCTCGCTACCGGTCTTGCTCCGGCATCGGCACAGCAGCAGCAGCCACCGCAGGGCTGGTTCAAGGCTTGTACCAAGCAGGAAGCGGTCGATATCTGCAACGTTCAGAATATCATCACGGCTTCGAACGGACAGCTCGTAACCGGAATCAGTCTGATCGAGATCAAGGGCAAGGTGAACCGGAAAGTGTTTCAGGTAACGGTTCCGACCGGTCGTCTCGTGCCGCCCGGCATCGGGGTGCAGATCAACGGTGGGAAGGCTCAAAAGCTTGACTACGTCGTGTGCTTCCCCGACCGCTGCGTCGCGGAGGCTCCTCTGGACGACAAACTTGTTGCTGCACTGAAGAAGGGCGCGGACTTGACGCTCACGTCAGTGAATTTTCAGAATCAGCCCAATCCCGTGAAGGCGTCCTTACAGGGCTTCACGGGGGCTTACGACGGTCCTGCGCTGCAGCCGGCCGACATCGAAAAGCGCCAGCAGGACGTCAAGGATTTCGTGAATAAGAACAGCGAAGAACTAGCGAAAAAGCTGAAGGAAGCTCAGGAGAGCGCTAAGACGGCCAACTGACCGGCGCGCCCCTCACTTAAGGAAAAAGCGGAGCAAATGCTCCGCTTTTTTGCATTTGGATGTGCACGAAAGTCAGTGCATCAACTGGGGTTTTGGCTGATAGCGCCCATCCGACGTAACATCGAACATCTCGCCCAGTTGGGGATGCCGAACAGGTTCGCCAGTCTCGTCCTCAAGCAGGTTCTGCTCCGACACGTAGGCGATGTATTCGGAATCGGCGTTTTCCGCAAAGAGATGGTAGAAGGGTTGATCTCTGTCCGGACGCACCTCGGTCGGAATCGACTGATACCATTCTTCGGTGTTGTTGAATTCGGGGTCGATATCGAAAATCACGCCGCGAAATGGGAACAACCGGTGGCGCACCACCTGCCCAATCGTGAACTTCGCTGCCTTGGTACTGGACATGTTTACAAACCCTGCCCGCATATGTGGCGCAACAAGCGCGCAATTTCAATCCGCCTGCCTGCTACCCTTGCGGCAGGTTGTGTGAACCGAACTCCCCGGCAGACAGAATGTACGACGTTATCGGTCTCGTCATACCGTTCTTTGGGCTGATCCTTGCAGGTTTCGTGGTTGCGCGCCTGACCCGCCAGCCGCTTGAAGCACTCGGATGGATGAACACATTCATCATTTATCTGGCTTTACCGGCACTGTTTTTTCAGCTTCTATCGAAGACGCCGATCGAACAGTTGACCGCCTGGGGCTATATCTTCGGCGCGGTGTTCGCGACCTTCACGATTTTTTTGGCGATGTTTGGCGGTTCGCAGATCCTGTCGCACGAGGGGATCGCCGCATCGACCATGAAAGCCCTTGCGGCTGCCTATGGCAATATCGGCTACATGGGACCGGGCATCGCCTTGCTGGCGTTGGGCGAGGAAGCCGCTGTTCCGGTTGCGCTGGTGTTCTGCTTCGAAAACATCATGCACTTCACAATAGCGCCTATGATGATGGCCCTCGCCGGGAGTGCGCGCGGATCGGCCGCTGGCCAGGCCGCTGAGGTTGTTCGCAAGATCGTCCTCCATCCATTCATCATTGCGACGTCGCTGGGCGTCGCCGCCGCAGCATTGCAGCTTCGTCCACCGATGCCGATCGATCGCCTGTTCGACTATTTGTCCAGAGCCGCGGCCCCTTGCGCGCTATTTGCCATGGGCGTCACGCTGGCGCTTCGCCCCTTGCGCAGAATGCCTGCGGAGATCGGCCCAATCGTCTTGCTGAAGCTGATCGTCCACCCGATTGTCTGCTATCTGTTGCTAAGCTGGATCGGAGATTACCCGCCGGTCTGGGTCTACACCGCCGTGCTGCTGGCGTCGCTGCCCACTGCGACCAACGTGTTCGTCATCGCGCAACAATATGGCATCTGGGTGGAACGCGCTTCGGCGAGCGTTCTCATCACGACCTGCTTGTCTGTCGTGACAGTGACCGGGCTGCTCTACCTCATCACCAGTGGCATGCTACCCCCGGACCTGTTCCCGAATCCCTGAAAGCAGGGATGAGAAGCCACTGCCGGGGCGCAGGCCTTCGCGCATAAAGAAGGCTCGCACCGGAGCGAAGGCACCGAGCAGCCCCAGGCCCGCGCTGCGGGCGAACTGAGCTGGGAGCATATCAGAAAGCAGGGAGCGGTTGAGCAGGCTGACCGCGCCCGTACGCGCCAGAATATCAGGGCGGCGCTTGGCGTCGTACGTGGCGAGAGCCATCTTGGCGCCCGGATCCCGTCGAGAGAGTGACGCGATCTCAACAAGGTGTTGAACGTCTCTTACGCCTAGATTGAGGCCTTGGGCGCCGATCGGCGGGAACATGTGCGCGGCCTCGCCAACAAGTGCCACCCGGTTCTGTCCGAACGTGCGGGGCAGGCTGACAGACAAAGGATAGACCTGGACACGCGAATCCACTGTCACCTGACCGAGCATGGACTGCATTCTGGCCTCAATCTCCGCCGACAGCGACTTTTGAGGAAGCGCAGAAAGGCGCTCCGCCTCCTTCTGCTCGACAACCCAAACCAGGCTTGAGCGGTTGCCGGGCAATGGAACCTGCGTAAACGGTCCTGACTCTGTGTGAAATTCTGTCGAAATAGAGGAATGCCCACGTGTATGCCTGAACGAGAGGGATAGTGCAGACTGGCCGTAAGGCTGCGTCGATGTGCGGATCCCGGCAGCCTCACGCGCCAGCGAATGGCGACCGTCAGCAGCTACCGCCAGGGCAGCGGAGAGTTCGCCGCCGTCATTCAGATGGGCGGTGACGTGGTCGTCAGCGATGCGCCACCGTTCAACCATGGTTTCGTGCCAGCAGATATCCGGCCTGTTGCGGACTGCCGTCTCGAGCGCCTTGTTCAACACCCGGTTCGGAATGTTGAGGCCGAAATACGCCTCGCCAATTTCACTGGCATGGAATGTCACGACCGGACTGCGTAGGATGCGACGTGTGCCGTCAACAATGCGCATCATACGCAATGGCGCGGATTCAGCTTCAACTTCCGACAAAACACCGATTTCGGCGAGAAAGGCCAAGGCCGGGCTCATCAGCGCAGTCGTGCGGCCATCCTGGAGGTTCGGTGCGGGGCCGGCAAGGTGAACCGAGAAGCCCGCCCGCGATAGGGCAAGCGCGGCGATCATACCGGCCGGACCTGTTCCCGCGACGGTGATGTCGCATTCGTGCTTTTCAGATTTCATCCATTCCGTCCATTTGTCCCAGCCTGTATAGGCTGCACCCCGCTGCCGATCAACGCCGCGCTTTAGGTCGCATCGACTATAAGAAATCTATCCTCAATCCTCCGCGCGCTGAAGTGGGAGCACGTTCGCGCTTGTATGGGAGGGGTAGCTGCGATTAACTGCGCTCCAAGGTTGGGGAACAAAGGTCGGCCAATGAAGGGTGTACGCTCGTTCGGGTTCCCTTGTCGTGCGCATAGACGCGCCGGCCATGCGCAGAATCATGCACCGGCTTGCGGTTTCTAGCCGTGGCGTCGAGGGCGAAGAAGAAGCCGCAGATGGCTTTGAAGAAGCCGCAACTGGCGATCAATCCACCGAAGCTGACGCCGAAAAAGGTCACGTGGCCGCAGACCAGGGCGTTTTCCGTTCACCTGCTGACGGCATCCGGCTCGTTCCTGGCCTTCCTGTCGCTGGTGGCTGCGAGCGAGCAACGGTGGACAGCAATGTTCTGGTGGTTGGGTTTGGCGCTATTCGTCGATGGCATCGACGGTCCGATAGCGCGCAAGCTCGAGGTCAAGGAAATCTTGCCGACGTGGTCGGGCGAACTGCTCGACAACATCATCGACTATGTGACCTACGTGCTGATACCGGCTTTTGCGCTCTATCAGCGCGGATTGATGGGCGAGAAGCTGTCGTTCCTGTCTGCGGCAATCATAGTCGTATCCAGCGCGATCTACTACGCCGACACCGGCATGAAGACGAAGGAGAACTTCTTCAAGGGGTTTCCCGTCGTGTGGAACATGGTGGTCTTCACCTTGTTCGTGATCGAACCCGGCCCGTGGACGTCGTTCGCGGTTGTGGTGGTCCTCGGTATCATGACCTTCGTGCCGATGTATTTTATCCATCCGGTGCGCGTCGTGCGACTGCGGACCATCAATCTCGGCGTGACCTTGCTGTGGTGTGCGTTCGGCGGGTTGGCGCTTGCTGAGGCCGCGCTCGCCGAATGGTACAATCAGATCGGTCTTCTCACTGAAAACGTTAGTTTTTTTACTAAGGTCGGCATTTCCGTCACAGGGATCTATCTCGCGTGCATCGGGGGAATAATGCAGCTATTCCCGAACCTTGGCGCGAAGGAAGAGGCAGTTTCCGACCGGAGTGATCCCCTCTGATCCGTCATACATGTTGCACCTTACGCCCTCCTCAAATTAGCGCTGCTCTGCAGCATCACTAAGCGGGAATTCGATTATGTCCAAGGCAATCCGTGTCCACGCTCATGGCGGCCCCGATGTGCTGACCTATGAGGATGTCGATCCGGGGCATCCCGGCCCCGGCCATGTACTTTTGAGGCAAACGGCAATCGGGCTGAACTTCCTCGACGTCTACTACCGCACGGGCCTATATGCAGCACCTAACGGCCTGCCCTTGATACCGGGCAGCGAAGCAGCCGGCGTCGTCGTCGCCGTAGGTGAAGGGGTGAACTGGCCGAAACCTGGGGACAGGGTCGCCTATACGACAGCGCTGGGTGCCTACGCCGAGGAGCGTGTCATTTCGGCCGATCGCCTTGTGGCTATCCCGGATTCGGTTACCGACGAGCAGGCGGCCGCATCGTTGCTGAAAGGGTTGACGGCGGAATTCCTCTTGCGCCGAACCTATCCGCTCAAGCCGGGAGATATCGTGCTTTTCCATGCGGCCGCTGGTGGAGTCGGTTTGATTGCCGGGCAATGGGCAAAACATCTCGGCGTGACGATCATCGGAACTGCTGGGTCGCCGGAGAAAGTGGCGCTCGCCAAGGCCAGCGGCTACGACCATGTCATCAATTATCACGACACCGATTTCGTTGCTGCCGTGAAGGAGATCACCGGCGGCAAGCGCTGTGACGTTGTCTACGATTCGGTCGGCAATGATACGTATCTAGGTTCGCTCGATTGCCTGAGGCCGCGCGGCATGTTTGTTGCCTTCGGCCAATCGTCGGGGCCCATACCGCCCATCAGCTTGAGCCTGCTGGCGCAGAAGGGATCGCTCTACGCGACCCGGCCAACGCTTTTCAGCTACACTGCCGACCGTGCTGAAACCGAGACTGCGGCCGCTGCGCTGTTTGCCGTAATTGCTTCGGGCGCGGTAAAGGTTCCCATCAACCAGCGCTACAAGCTGGCGGACGTTGCCCAGTGCCCATGAAGATCTCGAGGCGCGCAAGACGACCGGCACATCCGTGTTGACCCCCTGATTTTCTTGAAGGTCTTTCAAGCGGTGAGTGCTTTGCGTTCGGCGCATACCGCGCCTACGATGCAATCGGGAACACAGAACATATCTGCAAAGTCGGATGGGAGGCACTGTGAGTGCACAAACCGGTGGTGACGCCGCGAACCTGCTTGAGGTTCGCGGTCTGACGAAGATCTTCGGGTCACTCAAAGCCTGTGACAACGTGGATCTGACGGTCCGCAAAGGCGAGATCCATTCTTTGCTTGGCGAAAACGGCGCCGGCAAATCGACCCTCGTCAAGATGCTGTTCGGCTCGCTCGAGCCGAACGCGGGCGAAATCCGCTGGAACGGCCAGCCGGTGCGCATTTCCAGCCCAAGCGCGGCGCGGAAACTTGGCATCGGCATGGTGTTCCAGCATTTTTCGCTCTTTGACGCGCTGACGGCCGCGGAAAATATCGCCCTGTCGCTCGAGGATGAGACGCCAATCGTCACGATCGCGGCCAAGGCTCAGGCGCTGTCACATGCCTACGGGCTGCCGATGGATCCGTATTCGCTGGTAGGCGACTTATCGGTCGGCGAGCGCCAGCGTATTGAGATCATCCGGTGCCTGCTGCAGACGCCGCAGCTGATCATCCTCGACGAGCCGACTTCGGTGTTGACGCCTCAAGAGGCCGACAAGCTGTTCGAAACGCTTGACCGCCTGCGCGCCGAGGGCAAGTCGATTCTCTACATCTCTCATCGCCTCGAGGAAGTGAAGCGGATGTGCGACGCAGCAACCGTCCTGCGGCACGGCAAGGTCGTCGGACATTGCGACCCTCAACAGGAGACCGCTTCGTCGCTTGCCCGCATGATGGTGGGCAACGAGGTCCAGGCGGTCATCCGCCAACCTGCGGAGAATATGGGATCTGCCGCGCCGCTTCTCGAGATCAGAAGCCTGTCGCGCGCCGCGGCAACGCCTTTTTCTATTCCGCTGCGCAATATCAATCTCAATGTGCGCGCTGGCGAAGTCATCGGTATCGCGGGCGTTGCCGGAAACGGGCAGGGCGAATTCTTCGAAGCTGTGTCTGGGGAGGCGATGCAGGCAGAAGCCAAGGCGGTGCGGATTCGCGGCAAGGATGCCGGCCGGTTATCCATCTCAGGCCGGCGGCTGATTGGGGCGGCGTTTGTGCCGGAGGAGCGGCTCGGCCACGGCGCGGCACCGCGCATGAAGCTATCCGAAAACCTGTTGCTGTCGCGCTATGCCACGGACCGCAAGGCATTTGTCGGTGCGGGCGGAGTGGTCAAGACCGGGGCGGTGGATGCGGCCGCGCAACGCATCATCGCGGAGATGGACGTTCGCAAGAGCGCGCGCGATCCAGAAGCGGCTGCGCTTTCCGGCGGCAACCTGCAAAAATTCATCATCGGGCGCGAACTTGACCGTAAGCCGTTGGTAATGATCGTCAATCAACCGACCTGGGGCGTCGACGCCGGCGCCGCGGCAAAGATTCGGCAGTCCTTGATCGAACTCGCTCGCTCCGGATCCGCAGTGCTTGTGATCAGCCAGGATCTTGACGAACTCTTCGAGATCTCCGACGCCATCGCCGTCATGCACAATGGCGAGTTGTCGAAGCCGCTGCCGATTGCGGAGGCGACATTTGAAAAGATCGGGCTGTTGATGGGCGGCGCTGAACCCGGTCACGCCGATCATGCGATGGAGACCGTCTGATGCGCATCGAACTCGTCAAGCGGCCGCAGCAATCGGGTCTGTTCTCGGCGCTTTCGCCTCTTATTGCTCTCGGGCTGACGCTAATCGCGGGCGCAATCATGTTCTCGCTGCTCGGCAACAATCCGATCGACGCGCTATACTACTACTTCATTGATCCGCTTCGCGAGACCTGGTCGCTGCATGAGCTGGCAATCAAGGCGACCCCGCTGATCATGATCGCCGTTGGCCTCTCCGTTTGCTATCAGTCCAACAACTGGAACATCGGCGCGGAGGGCCAGCTTATCATGGGCGCCATAGCAGGATCGCTGGTGCCGATTCTGATGCCCGGCTTTCAGAATGCTGTTACGCTGCCGCTGATGCTCTTCCTCGGTCTGTTGGGCGGGGCATTGTATGGAGCGATCCCGGCGCTGCTGAAGACCCGCTTCAACACCAATGAAATCCTGACAAGCCTGATGTTGGTCTATATCGCCCAGCTCTTCGTCGATTGGCTGGCGCGTGGCGTTTTTCGCGATCCGAACGGGAATAATTTCCCAGGCTCGGTGCGGTTCCCGCCGGCCGCGCGCGTTCCCGAGATCGATCCGTCCGCCGGTGGGGCGCACTGGGGTTTCGTGCTAGCCCTGATCATCGCGGTAGCCGTGTGGTTCATGCTGTCGCGGACGATGAAGGGGTTCGAGGTGCGCGTTCTGGGCGGCAGCCCGAGGGCAGGGCGCTTCGCAGGGTTCAGTGCCAGCCGCATGGTGTTCTTCGCCTTCCTGCTGTCCGGCGCGCTGGCAGGACTGGCTGGCATCATTGAAGTCGCGGGCCCGACCGGGCAATTGCGTGAAGTCGTATCGCCCGGCTATGGGTTTACCGCCATCATCGTCGCCTTTCTGGGACGCCTCAATCCGCTGGGCATCATCGCAGCCGGACTGGTCCTTGCGCTGACCTATCTCGGTGGCGAGGCTGCGCAGATCTCGCTCGGCCTGTCGGACAAGGCGGCGCGCGTCTTCCAGGGTATGCTGCTTTTCTTCGTGTTGGGCTGCGACACGCTCATCCACTACCGCATTCGACTCGTCGGCTTTGGCGCCGTCAACGCCGGGCAGGGGGCCTGATCATGGAAATTGCTGAGAGTATTCTCCTTACCATCGCAACAGCTGCTACGCCGCTGCTGATCGCCGCTCTGGGCGAACTTGTCGTGGAGCGCTCCGGTGTTCTCAATCTTGGCGTCGAGGGCATGATGGTGATGGGTGCGGTTTGCGGCTTTGCGGCTGCAGCGACGACCGGTTCGCCGTGGATCGGCATGTTGGCCGGCATCATTGCAGGCGCGGCATTCTCGCTGCTTTTCGGATTCCTGACGCTTAGTGTTGCCACCAATCAGGTCGCAACCGGCCTTTCGCTGACCATTCTCGGCCTTGGCCTTTCCGGCATGATCGGTGAAAGTTTCGTGGGCCAGGCCGGCATAAGGCTACCGAACTCTGCATATTCCCGGACTTACGGACATCCCGCTGATCGGCAAGCTCGTTTTCGGCCAGGATCCGATTTTCTACATCTCGATTGCTCTAACGTTTGGCGTGATGTGGTTCCTGTTCCGCACCCGGAGCGGCCTTACTCTGAGGTCGATCGGCGACAATCATGGCTCGGCGCATGCGCTCGGCATCCCAGTCATCCGCTACCGCTATCTCGCGGTGATGTTCGGCGGAGCGTGCGCGGGCCTGGCCGGGGCACATCTGTCCCTAGTCTATACGCCGCAATGGGTTGAGAATATGACCGCAGGCCGCGGCTGGATCGCGCTCGCGCTGGTGGTCTTCGCCTCGTGGCGTCCCCTGCGTGTGCTGGCCGGAGCTTATCTTTTCGGCGCCGTCACAATTGGACAACTCCACGCACAGGCTTTGGGCTTCGGTATACCTTCTCAACTGCTTTCTTCGCTGCCCTATCTGGCAACGATCATCGTTCTTGTTCTAATTTCCAGAAACAGGCGGCTTACCATGATGAACACGCCAGCCTCGCTCGGCCGTGCATTCGTGCCTGACAGATAGGGTAGGGATAGGATAAATACCTGATACAAAAATAATACGGGTAAGCCGAACAAAAAAATCAACCACAGAGGATCGAACGGAAATGAAGAAAATTGTACTCGGACTGGCCGCTGCGCTTGCCGTCAGCGTTGCCTTCCCGGCAGTGGCGCAGGAGAAGATCAAAGCTTGCTTTGTCTATGTTGGCTCGAAGACGGACGGCGGCTGGACGCAGGCTCACGAACTGGGCCGCCAGTTGGTCGACAAGGAGCTTGGCGACAAGGTCGAGACCTCGTATCTCGAAAATGTTGCCGAGGGCCCGGATGCCGAACGCGCCATCGAGCGCTTGGCGCGATCCAAATGCGCCATCATCTTTACCACGTCTTTCGGCTTCATGGATCCGACAGTGGCCGTCGCTGCAAAGTTCCCCGACGTGAAGTTCGAGCATGCAACTGGCTACAAGACAGGCCCGAATCTGACCACCTACAACTCGCGCTTCTATGAAGGACGATACATCATCGGCCAGATCGCCGCGAAGATGTCGAAGACCGGAACCGCCGGCTACATCGCGTCCTTCCCAATTCCGGAAGTCGTGCAGGGGATCAACTCGTTCATTCTGGGTGCGCAGTCGGTCAATCCGGACTTCAAGCTCAAGGTCGTGTGGGTCAATTCGTGGTTCGACGCCGGCAAGGAAGCCGACGCGGCCAAGGCGCTGATCGATCAGGGCGTGGACATCATTACCCAGCATACCGACTCGACCGGCCCGATGCAGGTTGCCGAAGAGCGTGGCATCCATGCGTTCGGCCAGGCGTTCGACCAGATTCAGGCCGGGCCGAAAGCGCAGCTTTCGGCGATCACCGACACCTGGGGTCCTTACTATGTAAAGCGCATCAAGATGGTGCTGGACGGCACATGGAAGGGCGGCGAATCGAGCTGGGACGGCCTCAAGGACGGCATTCTGACCATGGCGCCCTATACCAACATGCCTGACGATGTGAAGGCGATGGCGATGGAGACCGAAGCCAAGATCAAATCGGGCGAGTTGAAGCCATTCACCGGTCCCGTGACCAAGCAGGACGGCACTGAATGGCTTGCCAAGGGCGTTGCTGCAGACGACGGCACGCTGCTCGGTCTGAACTTCTACGTGAAGGGCGTGGACGACAAGCTGCCGAAGTAAGCGACGCGACCGCAACCGTCTTCGAGGGCGCCCGGGTTATCCGGGCGCCCTTTATCAATAGCGCAATCGGTTATGCCGTCTTCTAAAGGCGGATCATGAAGTTGGCAAAGGCCATGCTGCCTTCCGGCCAGGGGCCGTATCCGGAATCGGCATTGATGTGTCCCGCGTCCCCCGCATGCACGAACATAGAGCCCCAAGCGGCTGCAATTTCTTCGGCGACATCAAGATCGCAGAACGGATCATTGCTGCTCCCGACCACGATGGACGGAAACGGCAACGGATCACGCGGGTAGGGGCCAAAGGTCATAAGGTGCTTGGGGCGGATCGCTGGATTGGCGACATCCGGCGGCGCAACGAGAAACGCACCTGCGACGGGCTTTTCGAACAAGGGCAAGGCTTGGACGGTTGTCGCTACGCCCAGGGAATGCGCGATGATGACGACGGGCCGCTCTGCCTCGTTGACCGCATATGCGAGTACCCGCGTCCAATCCTCGCGGACAGGCTTCGACCATTCGGCCTGCTCGACCCGGCGCGCGGTCGAGAGTTTCGCTTGCCAACGGCTCTGCCAGTGTTCAGGCCCGGAATTGGTGTAGCCAGGAACGATCAGGATGTCGGCGTCTTTGACTTTCATGAAGTCGATTTAGCTGCGCGGTTTCCCGAGTGCAACGGGTCTATTGCCGCGGGGATTGTCAACGGTTAGCCAGCTACAACAGAGAAAATAGTCACAGAAAGTGAACAGCGTGTTCGATTATTCCCGGCTTGTGCGCTCGCTTGTTAGCTCCGATGTTATGGCGACAACGGAGGCAACAATGCGCGTTTCAAGGCGAAGCTTTTCGAGCGCAGCCGGATTGCTGGCATTGGATGCAATGACGGGCCTTACCCGTGCGGAGACGACCATGAGCAATCTTCCATTTGCAGCCGATGCGCCCGTGAGTGTCGCTGCGGTTGGTATCAAGGCGCGCGACGTGAACACGGTCGCGGACTACTACAAGGATGTGATCGGACTCGCCGAAGTGTCACGCCGCCCCGGTTCGATAGCGCTTGGCGTCGATGGCAGGACCTTGCTGGAGATCGAGGAGTTCAAGGCGGCGCGCCCGGACGATCCGCGCTCGGCAGGCCTCTATCATACGGCCTTCCTGATGCCGTCGCGTGTCGATCTGGCGCGCTGGATACGCCGTGCGATCGATCGGCGCTTTGCGGTGACAGGCGCTTCGGACCACCTTGTCAGCGAGGCGATCTATCTGAATGACCCTGAAGGCAACGGCATCGAAATCTATGCCGACCGTCCGCGAGACACCTGGGATATCGCGGGCAAAACCCTGAAAATGACCACCCAGCCGCTCGATGTTGAAAACCTGCTTGGCGAGATCAAAGGCGGCGTTCCGGAATGGACTGGCGCGCCGGACGACAGCATGGTCGGCCATGTGCATCTTCGCGTTGGCAATGCTGCGGAGGCGGAGCGCTGGTGGAATAGCGAGCTCGGCTTTGACACGATGGTCCAATATGGCGAAAGCGCCGTCTTCCTGTCGACAGGCGGCTACCATCATCACGTCGGCGCAAACTCCTGGCAGAGCGCCGGCGCCAAGGATCGTGAACCCGACCGAAGCGGGCTGTCCTTTGTCGAATTCAAGTCAAGGAGACGCGAAACAGGAAACGGTTCACGAGGATCCGTGGGGCAATGTGATCAGGATCGTCCCGGCCTAAACCTCGCCGAACACCCGATTGAAAATCGTGTCTACATGGGCCGTATGGTAACCTAGATCGAATTTCTCGCGGATTTCGGCCTCTGACAGTGCAGCCATGACATCTGCGTCAGCCAGCAGTTCCTCAAGAAAATCAGAGCCTTGTTCCCATACCTTCATGGCGTTTCGCTGGACGAGGCGATAGGAGTCCTCGCGTGAGACGCCGGCCTGTGTGAGGGCCAGCAGTACGCGTTGCGAATGCACCAGGCCTTTGAACTTGTTCAGGTTCTTAAGCATGGTGTCCGGATAGACGAGCAGCTTGTCAATCACCGAGGTCATCCGCGACAACGCAAAATCAAGCGTGATGGTCGCATCCGGGCCGATCATGCGCTCGACTGAGGAATGCGAGATATCGCGCTCATGCCAGAGCGCGACATTCTCCATCGCCGGCATCGCAAAGGCGCGGACCATCCGAGCAAGGCCGGTGAGGTTTTCGGTCAAGACCGGGTTGCGCTTGTGCGGCATCGCTGACGAACCCTTTTGGCCCGGCGAGAAATACTCCTCGGCCTCCAGCACCTCCGTGCGCTGGAGGTGACGGACTTCGATGGCCAGCCGTTCTATCGAAGAGGCGATGACTCCCAACGTCGCGAAGAACATGGCGTGCCGGTCCCGCGGAATGACCTGTGTCGAAACCGGCTCCGGTTTCAGGCCGAGCTTTGCCGCGACGTGCTCTTCAACGCGGGGATCGATATTGGCGAACGTGCCGACGGCGCCGGAAATCGCGCAGGTGGCGATTTCAGCGCGCGCGTTTACCAAGCGCTCTCGGCATCGGGAGAACTCTGCATAGGCTTGTGCGAGCTTTACCCCGAAGGTGGTCGGTTCGGCGTGGATGCCGTGGCTGCGGCCGATCGTGATGGTATCCTTGTGTTCGAAAGCGCGGCGCTTCAAAGCGGCCAGCAGCGCATCGATATCGGCCAGCAAAAGGTCGGCGGCGCGCGAGAGCTGCACGGCAAGGCAAGTGTCCAGCACGTCGGAAGATGTCATGCCCTGATGGATGAAGCGGGCATCCGGCCCTACGAATTCCGCGAGGTGGGTTAGGAAGGCGATCACATCATGCTTGGTCACGCGCTCGATCTCGTCGATCTTGTCGACGTCGAATGTCGCCGCGCCACCCTTTTCCCATATGGTCTTTGCTGCCTCTTTCGGGATGACGCCAATTTCGGCCAGCGCGTCGCAGGCATGCGCCTCGATCTCGAACCAGATGCGGAAGCGGGTCTCGGGAGACCAGATGGCAACCATCTCCGGGCGGGAATAGCGTGGGATCATGTCGGCTTAGTCCTGATTGCTTTCGCTAGCGCTACTAACAGCCAGCCGATCAAACCTCAACGCGGACGGCGCGCAAACCATCCTCGATTCAGCGGTGGCGCTTGCAGACAGGGTCTCCTGCGCATCGGTGTGCCCTGGAGCGATTCTCTTTCACCGGGCTTTCGCGAGCGAAGACCACACCGGAAACAGATCGCCCTCGGTGGCGGTCGCGGCATAGACGCCCCGCGCAATCGCTCGCGCCATTGTCGCGCCGGCTGCGGCGTAGAGTTCGACGCCTTGCTCCAAATCGAGTTTGACGCCGCTGCTGCCGGTAGCGAGCGAAAATACGATATCCCCGTCCAAGGGAGTATGTGTAGGCCAGATGGCTCGTGCAAACCCGTCATGCGCGGCAATTGCCAGCCGCTTGGCGTCCGCCTTTGTAAGCACTGCGTCCGTGGCGATTATCGCGATAGTGGTGTTGGCACCGCTCTGCGCTTCTTCGCGAAATTTCAGGCGGATTTTCTGAGCGTCGCTGGGCATCGGAGAGGGCATTCCCAACCCGCCGAACTCATGGCCAATCTCCCATGGAGCGGCCCAAAAATGTCGGGAGCTGCCGACCGTAGTCGAGCCTGTCGCATTCACCGCGACCAGCGCGCCGACCGTCACGCCATTAGCCATTGCCGTTGATGCCGATCCTAACCCGCCCTTCAAGCCGGCCGTCAATGCGCCGGTGCCCGCGCCGGCCGAACCCATCTTGAAATCGGGGGACGCGGAGACCGCCGCAGCGTAGCCCATCTCGCGGTAAGGCGCGTAGCGCCCCCAATCCTTGCCGCCACCATTTGTAAGATCGAACAATATTGCCGCGGGCACGATCGGCACGCGCACGCCGCGCACTTCGAAGCCGATGCCTTTCTCACGCAGAGCTGCCTGGACGCCGGACGCAGCATCGAGCCCGAATGCGGAGCCGCCTGAAAGAACCACTGCATGAATGGTCTGCACAGAGTTGTGCGGCTCGAGCAAGTCGGTTTCCCGCGTCCCTGGCGCGCCTCCGAGGATCTGAACGCCCGCCACCGCCGGCTCTTCGCAGGTGACGACGGTCACGCCGGATTTCAGTGCTGCATCTTCGATATTGCCGACCCTGAGCCCACCCACATCAGTAATCAGGTTACGTGGTCCGGGTCGGAACGTCATTGGCTTTCCAGGGGCAGGAAGCGCTTTCCGTCATAGCGGAATACGCGGTAGGGATTATCGGGTAGATCGCCTTTGGCGTTGAAACGAACCTCGCCAAGCGCCGTCTTATACGGCCCGACCAACGGCTGGGCGCTATCTCCCGAACTGATCGCGGCAAGAGCGACCTGAGTTGCGGCGTAAGCCGGCAGTACATAGCCTTCAGCCAGAATATTGCGCTGTTTCAGCACATCAAGCGATTGTGCATCCGCAACATCCGCCCATTCGGGCAGACCGACCATCAGCGTTCCGACCGCCAGCGCGATACCGTTCGATCCCGAGCGAAGCGTCTCGCCGCCGGCGAAAACCATGTCGGCGCCAAGCGCGGCAGCGTCGCGAGTCATTATGGCGATGTCGTCACGATCACCACCAACCATGACGTTGGCCGCTCCGGCTTTGCGCAAGCGCCCCACCAGGCCGATCTGGTTGTCAGACTGCGGCCTGTAGGTGTCGACAAACGCCGGTCTCAACGCCTTTCGCTGTGCCGCAGAGCGGAAAGTCTCCGCGAGGTCGCGGCCGTAAATCGTGCCATCGTCGACAACTGCGAAAAGGCTGTCTCGCCAGAGCGTCACCAGGAGCGTTCCGAATGCTTGCGCTTCAGCATCCTCGCGGGGTGCAAGGCGGTAAATCGGCCAGCCGGTCTTGTCGCGCTGGTCCGTAAGGCTGGCGGTACGCACCCCAGGCGTTATCACCGGAATGTTGGCGTCCTTCAGGATCGGCAGGGCCGCCTCGATAGCCTCCGTACAGAGAAAGCCCACCACGATGCGCGCATGGACCTCGACGAACTTGCGCGCTGCCGCTGCGCCCCCATCGGCGGTGCAGGCGTCATCGACAATCTCAAGCTTGGCATCGCCGGCAGCGGCTCGAGCGCCATCGGCGACTTGCCGGCCCAGCATTGACGATGGACCGCTGAGAGGTGCTGCAACGCCAATCACAGTATTCTGCGCCACGGCTCCGCTCGTGCCGAGGATCAGCAGGATCACCGTGAGAAAACTTGAGATACGCATCCGGCCCCATTCAACTCGCGCGGCACTCGTAAACGCTCCCGGTGAGTGGTGCAACATCAAGCAATACATTGGATCGGCCAGACGCTTGCGGCAGGTGGCATACGCGACCTATATCTGCTTTGAACCGGATCAACACAGTGCTTAAGAAATACGAGATCGGACCGCAGGCCTATCGTGATGCAATGGCGCATTTCGCAGGCGCCGTGCATGTCATCACCAGCGACGGTCCGGCCGCTGGCCGTCGCGGAACCACGATTATCGCTGCCTGCTCGGTTTCCGACAGTCCGCCCATGGTCCTTGCTTGTCTCAATCGTGAGAACGTGAACAACGAAGCCTTTGTTCTGAATGGAAATTTCGCGCTCAATACGCTTGCCATACGGCACGAGCCGCTGTCCGTAGCATTTTCCGGTGTCACGGGGCTGTCGGCGGAAGATCGTTTCGCCCTCGGCGAATGGGATGTGATTTCGACCGGGGCCCCTACCTTGAAGGATGCGGTCGCGGTGTTCGATTGCGAACTGATCGATACCAAGGAGATGGCGACGCATCGTGTTCTATTTGGCAGGGTGACAGGCTTGCGACTGGGCGATAATTTCCGTCCGCTGATCTATCACGACCGCAGCTATCACGCGCTTTAGTGCGGGATCGGCGCTCAAGGACATCGAATGAACCCTAGACCGAGTCCGCCACCGCAAACCATCGACGAAACGCTCGCTCTCCTTTCCGACGCGAATTATGTCGCGGATCGCGCGCTGGCGACCGTCCTGTTTTTGGCTCTGCGGATGAAACGGCCGCTGTTCCTCGAAGGCGAGGCGGGCGTCGGCAAGACCGAAATCGCAAAGGTGTTGGCGTCCGCATTGGGCCGGCCGCTTATTCGCCTTCAGTGCTATGAAGGGCTCGATGTCTCGTCGGCGGTTTATGAGTGGAATTATGCCGCGCAGATGATCGAGATCCGCATGGAAGAAGCGGAGGGCATGGTCGATCGCAATGCGATGGAGCGGAATGTCTTCTCCGAAAAGTATCTTATCCGCCGGCCGGTTTTGCAGGCGCTTGAGGGAAAGCGGGGTGCGGCGCCGGTGTTCCTGATTGACGAACTCGACCGGGCAGACGAGGCGTTCGAAGCATTTTTGCTGGAAATCCTCTCGGATTATCAGGTGACAGTTCCGGAACTCGGCACAATCAAAGCTGAAGAGCCTCCCATCGTCATCATCACCACCAATCGAACGCGCGAGATCCACGACGCCCTGAAGCGCCGCTGCCTTTATCATTGGGTCGATTATCCCGACGCTCAGCGCGAGCTCGATATCATCGCGCGCAAGGTGCCGCAGGCGAACCGGCGGCTCTCGGCCGAGGTGGTCCGCTTCGTACAGAAGCTGCGCGAGTTGGAGCTTTTCAAGGTACCAGGCGTCGCAGAAACGATCGACTGGGCCGGCGCACTGACCGAACTCGATAAGATTGCCCTCGATCCCGAAACCATTTCCGACACCATCGGGGTGCTGCTCAAATACCAGGATGACATTGCGCGCATTGAGCAGGGCGAAGGCCGCCGCCTCCTCAACGAGGTCAAGGCGGAACTCGCGGCGGCTGAATAGCGCCATGGATGCATTGCACTCCGACCGGAAAGCCTCGACCGACGGGCGGCTCGCCGACAACATTGTTTTTTTCGCCCGGGCACTGCGCAAAGCCGGCATGCGTGTCGGGCCTGCTTCGGTCATAGATGCGATCGCGGCGGTGTTGGCGGCCGGCATCGGCAGCCGCGATGATTTCTACTGGACGCTCCACGCCGTATTGGTGACGCGCCACGAAGATCACCAGGTGTTCGATGAGGCGTTCCGGCTTTTCTGGAAGTCCCGCGAGCTGATTGAAAAAATGCTTGCGATGTTCTCCCCCGTGGCGCCCGAGAGCCGCGAAAGGCAAAAGCCGCGCGCTGCCGAAAATCGCGTCAGCCGCGCGATGTTCGAAGGCCATGAGAAGAACCAGCCGCAGCGCGAAATTCCCGAGATTGAGGTGGATGCGCGCTTTACCGTGTCCGGCAACGAGATGCTGCGCGGCAAGGATTTCGCCCAGATGTCCGCTACCGAACTTGGTGATGCCCGCCGTGAGATTGCAGCGTTGCGCCTGCCACTTGATTTGGTCGCTACGCGGCGTTTCAAGTCCGATCCGCGAGGCCGCAGAATCGATCCCCGCGCAATGATGAACTCGTCCGCCCGTACCGGAGGGGAACTTATCCTGCCGAAGTTCCGCTCGCCGAGGCAAATGCATCCGCCGTTGATCGTGCTCGCTGATATTTCCGGCTCGATGAGCCAGTATACCCGCATTTTCCTGCACTTCCTGCATGCGCTCACCGAGAAGCGGCGGCGGGTCCATGCATTCGTCTTCGGTACGCGCCTGACCAATCTGACGCGCCAGATGCGCCATCGCGATCCGGATGCGGCTCTTGCCGACTGTTCGGCCGCGGTGAAAGACTGGTCCGGTGGCACGCGCATTGGTGATACGCTGAACGAGTTCAACCGCCTGTGGTCACGGCGCGTTCTCGGGCAGGGTGCGGTCGTCTTGCTCATCACGGACGGATTGGAACGCGACGAAGTGGCCGGACTGGAGGCCGAAATGGAGCGGCTCAAGAAGTCCTGCCGACGGCTGATCTGGCTGAATCCTCTGCTGCGCTTCGACGGTTTCGAGCCAAGGGCGCGCGGCGTGCGGGCCATGCTGCCCTACGTTGACGAATTTCGCCCCGTGCACAATCTGAATGCATTGGCGGACCTGTGTGCAGCGCTTGGAAGCAATGGTCGGAGCAGGGTCGATCCGCAGCGTCTCATGCCGAACAAAAAGCGCGCAGCTTTACAGGGAGGTTTTCATGACCGACGCATCTCATATTGACGAAAGCCGTGATCCGCTGGCGATTGCCGAGGATTGGCATGACCAAGGCCGCGATGTGGCGATCGCTACGGTCATCGAAACGTGGGGCTCGGCTCCACGTCCGGTCGGTAGCCATCTGGTGATCGATGCCGATGGCAATTTCCATGGCTCGGTTTCCGGCGGCTGCGTCGAGGGTGCCGTCGTCACCGAGGCGATGGATGTGCTGAGCGACGGCAAATCGCGCATGCTTGAGTTCGGCGTCGCCGACGAAACCGCGTGGCGGGTCGGTCTCTCGTGCGGCGGGCGGATCAAAGTCTATGTCGAGAGATTGGGCTGATGAACCCGCTATCCCTGAAAGCGCTGAACAACGAGCGCCGTCGCCGTCGAGCGGTGATCCTGCTTACGCCACTAACGGGCGGCGTGGATCGCATCATCCGCGAGGGTGAGGCTATCGCGGGCGAACTGGGCGCTGCGGTAAGCAGGGCTTTCCGCACCGGTATTTCGACGGCGGTAACGACAGATGGCGCAGGGTGGTTTCTGAATGTGGCGCTGCCCACGCCGCGCCTCGTCGTCGTTGGTGCCGTGCATATCAGCCAGGCGCTGGCGCCGATGGCGAAAGTCGCGGGCTTCGATATGGAAATCATCGACCCCCGCACCGCATTTGCAACATCCGAGCGGTTCCCGGATGTGGCTCTGCATGCGGATTGGCCGGAGCAGGTACTGCAGAGCCGCCCGCTCGATGCCTACACCGCGGTGGCGGCGGTGACGCACGATCCGAAGATCGATGATTTCGCCCTGAAGGCGGCGCTGGAGGCTGGCTGCTTCTACGTCGGTGCGCTGGGCAGCCGAAAGACCCATGCAAACCGTGTAGAGCGCCTGCTGGAAGCCGGCGTCAGCGAGGAGCAGATTGCGCGCATCCATGCCCCGATCGGCCTGGCAATCGGCGCGATCAGCCCACCGGAAATTGCCGTGTCGATCCTGGCGCAAATCGTCCAGATCTTCCGCAGCCGCGGATTGGCCGCGGGCGAGCGGAGCAACGCCGCGTGAGGTTTGGCCCTATATCTATCGACGAGGCGGAAGGCGCGCTGCTGGCGCATGCCGTTCACGCCGGCGATCATCGCTGGCCGAAGGCGCACCGGGTTACCGCGGAGGACGTCCGGCGCTTTCGACAAGCCGGCATCGCAGAGGTAATTGCCGCCGTTTTGGACGTAGGTGATCTCGATGAGAACGACGCCGCGAGCCGGATTGCGGCGACGATCCGCTGTCGCAACATTGAGGCGAAACCTGCAAAAACCGGCCGCGTAAATTTGCACGCGGCTGCTGCCGGTGTGTTTACCGTTGACGCTGCGATGGTCGACGCGATCAATGCCGTCGATCCGGCAATCACCCTGGCAACTCTTGCCCACCGTGCTGCAGTCCAGAGCGGGCAAATGGTCGCGACCGTCAAGATCATCCCATTCGCGGTCGCGGGAAACCTTGTCGCGCAGGTGGGGGCCATCCTTGAGCAGGGCGCCTTGTTCGACGTTCACCCATTTGCCGGGCTGCGCGTCGGCTTGATCCACACCATGCTTCCCGGACTGAAGGACGGCGTCATCGCCAAGACGACACGCGTGACCGAGGCGCGACTTGAACGCTCTGGCAGTGTGATCACAAGCGAGCAGCGGACGGCTCACTCCGCAGATGAGCTGGCGCGCGCGATCAGCGCGGTCCTTGATGAAAACGACATGGCGATCGTCTTCGGTGCGTCGGCGCTCTGCGACTTCAACGATGTAATACCTGCGGCGATCCGCTTGGCGGGCGGTGAAGTTGTGCGCGCCGGCATGCCGGTCGATCCTGGTAACCTCATGGTGCTGGGCAGGATCGGCGGCAAGATTGTGATTGGTGCTCCGGGCTGCGCCCGCAGCCCAAAGGAGAATGGCTTCGACTGGGTGCTGGACCGGCTGCTGGCCGGCCTCGACGTCACCGGACGCGATATCGCCGGCATGGGCGTCGGCGGGTTGTTGATGGAGATCGCCAGCCGTCCACAGCCACGCGAGGAACGGCGGCCCGAAGGTGTGACGGTCCATGCGATACTGCTTGCGGCAGGCCGTTCAACGCGGATGGGCGGGCCGAACAAACTGCTTGCCCGCTTCGGTGGAGAGCCGCTGGTGCGCCGCGTGGCGGAGGCCGTCTTGGAAAGCAAGGCTAGTTCGGCAACGGTGGTGACCGGCCATCAAGCCGCGCGCGTTGTTGAGGCGGTTGCGGGTCTCGATTTGAAGATTGCGAGGAATCCGGATTTTGCCAGCGGTCTCGCCAGTTCACTGAAAGCGGGGATCGCAGCACTGCCGGAGAACGCAGCAGGTGCCCTCATAGTGCTCGGCGACATGCCGGAAATAAGCCAGCGCGATCTCGACCGGCTGATATCCACTTTTGTCGCGTCGGGCGGCGAGCAGGTTGTGCGCGCCTCCCACAATGGCAAGCGCGGCAATCCGGTCATTCTACCAAGGTCGCTGTTCCCGGACGTTGCGCGACTCGAAGGCGATGTCGGTGCCCGCCATGTTGTGGAGTCCGGCTTGGTCGGCGTGATCGATGTCGAGATCGGGAAAGGCGCGTCAGTCGATATTGATACCGCCGAGGCGATGGCCGAGGCGGGTGGCGTGATGCAGGATTGATCTGCCCGCAAAAAAAGTTACGGCAAAGCACCTCCAGCGATAAAGGCATCAATGTTCGGTTCTTCGTTTTTGAGCGTTGCGATGGCCGCAATGAGCGTTGCCGTGCTGGCGTTTCCGGCTTCCGCTGACTCGCTAAAATCCTTCAAGGACGAACTCTTCGCCTATCCGGCAGTCCTGAAAACCGAAGATGGCGGCGCCTACACAGTTATTGACTACAACGAAGCGCGCGATATCAACGAGCGGGACGAAATTCCGGAGCGGCGCGTGCGCGGCAAATATGTTTCCACCGGCGTGCGCAAGGTTCAGAAGGATCTCGTGCTGAAATCCGACGTGGGCACGATCCGTCATGTTGCCGTGGGTGTAACCGAGAACGCTCGCTTCATCACGGTCTACCTGCACGGCCAGGGCGGCAGCCGCAAGCAGGGCGTCGACGACTTTACCTTCGGCGGCAACTTCAACCGCATCAAGAACCTGATGGCGGCCAATGGCGGGCTTTA
Organism: uncultured Alphaproteobacteria bacterium; assembly: GCA_963829135.1. Classification (GTDB taxonomy): domain Bacteria; phylum Pseudomonadota; class Alphaproteobacteria; order Rhizobiales; family Rhizobiaceae; genus Kumtagia. The sequence goes on from CAWHHO010000006.1 coordinate 579,886, forward strand.
TCTGTCGCCGGATTTTCCTGATTTCGGGGAAGGGGGCGCGCTGCAGATATCTGCACTGATTGCGCACTACGCAGAGCAATCGCCATCCGCAAGGGTTTTCGTGGCCTGCGGATCGATGGGCGGCAGCATCTGCTGGCTGCTTGCCAACGACAGGACGGTTTCGGGCCGGCTGGGCGGTTTGCTGCTGCTCGGCTCGCATTGGGACGACAGCTTCTTCGCCAGCCCCGCGTTCAAGCGCAACGTGCCGGTATTCTTTGGACACGGCAGCGGCGATACTGTGTTTCCCGTGGACAAACAGGAAGCCTTCTTCCGCTCGATCAAAGCCAAGTCCCCCGGCTATCCGGCGCGTTTCGTGAGGTTCGAAACCGGCTCGCACGGCACGCCGATCCGCATGAGCGACTGGCGCGAGACGCTGAACTGGATGATGTCGAACGCGCCGTAACAATGCGACCGACGTGCTCAACTGGGCGAGCGGTGTCACCGATCGGCCCGGCCTCGTTCCGTGTGAAAGCGACTGGGGTATCCTCGGCCGAGCGGAAGTGAGTGCCGACAACTCTACCGCTGTTGTCGGCTGGGTCCGCGAGCACGGGATTGGCTGTCTATGGTCACGGAGGCAGCCAGGATGGACTTTACGCTAACCATGCTGACATGTGCGGCCACAACCTTCCAACCCTCGGACATCCTGATCCAGGTTTGCATCTGACGCCCGACATGCCCCGGAAAGTCCGGGCGATGGAACAGGGTGGAGGCGACGGCCACGTCGCGGCCGTAGGTGGTAATGACGGTATGAGACAGACTGCGTTCGAAGGGTTGCTGCCCAGCGCGAAAGCGGCGAACTTCGTCGATGCCGTATTGTACCTCGGACACGCCGTACCGCACCGTGCTGTCATGGTGCAGAAACATGGCGTCAAGGGTGGGGGCGTCGTTCTCGACCAGCGCTTTTTCATACGCTGCGAATATCGCGCCGATCTCGGCTTGCGTCTCAGGATCGTTTATAATCATGGCCGTACGCCGCCACCCCAAGCAGCCACCCGGCGTTCTTTCTGCATCCGAAAACAATGCTCAGCCATGCACGGCAGCCTCCGCGAAGGCCTCCTCCAGGGCTGAAAGCGGCGTCGTCCAGCCTACAATTCCGCCTTGAGCGACGATCATCTCGATGGCGGCCGCCTTGAATTGCGGGAAGTAGCTTTCGGTTGCGTCCTCGATCAGCAGGCACTCATAGCCACGATCATTGGCCTCACGCATGGACGTTTGAACGCAAACCTCGGTTGTCACGCCGGCAAAGACCAGCTGCGAAATACCTCTGCGGGTCAACGTCTCATTCAGGCCCGTAGCCCAGAACATGCCCTTTCCGGGCTTGTCGATGATCATTTCGTCGGCAACGGGCGCAAGCTCCGGCAGGATCTGGTTTCCGGGCTCGCCCGCGATCAGGATGCGGCCCATCGCGCCCTCGTCGCCGATCCGCAGCCCCGGCTTGCCTCGCAGGCGCTTGGCCGGCGGGCAGTCGGACAGATCGGGCTGGTGAGCCTCGCGAGTATGAACGATTGGCAATCTATGTCTCCGGAACAGCGCGATCAAAGCCGCCACCGTGGGAACAATAGTCGTAAGGCGCGAAACATCGTTGCCGAGCGCATCGCCGAAGCCGCCGTGCTCGATGAAGTCACGCTGCATGTCGATGACGACCAACGCCGCTCGTGCCGCATCGAACTTGAAATCGTAGGGTCGGGCGCGAACAGGAAACACCATGCTCAGTGTCCTGCCATATATTGGCCGATTGTATTTCGGTCGGTGTTGCCGATCGGCGAGACGTAGCTGATGGTGCCGCCGGACATGACCGCCACGCGGTCGGAGAGTTCCAGGATTTCATCGAGGTCTTCGCTGACCAGCAGAACGGCGGCGCCACGGTTGCGCTGTTCCATGATCTGGCTGCGGATTTCCGCAACGGAGGCGAAGTCGAGACCGAAGCATGGATTGGCGACGATCAGCACATCCACATCACCCGAGAGCTCGCGCGCCAGCACGGCGCGCTGCACATTGCCGCCCGACAACGCCTCGATCGGTGCATCCGGCGAAGTCGTCTTGACACGGTACCGGGCGATCAACTGCTCGCCTTTCTTTCGCATTGGACCGGGGGACAGCCACCAGCGAAGACTTGCGATAGGCGGCTTGTCGAAAGATCGGAAAGCTATGTTCTCGGCGACGCTCATCCGGGGCACAGTCGCATTCTTCAACGGTTCTTCCGGCAGTCCGAAAACTTTGCAACGGTCGAAGTCCGAGCGCTTTGGCTCGAACGGCTTGTCGTGAATGAAGATGCGGCCGTCAGTGAGGTCCCTCTGTCCGGCAAGAACTTCTACGAGTGCGCTCTGGCCATTGCCGGAAACGCCTGCGACGCCGACGATTTCCCCGGAACTAATCTTGAGGTTGATCGCGTTGATAACCGTGCGGCCTTCGCCATCCTCGGCGCAGAGCCCCGCCAAATCGAGAACTGCCCGTGTCTCGTTATGCTTGCGACGTTCGGCACGTTCGCGGATCTCCGTGTCGCCGATCATCATGTGGCTCATCTCGGCGACGCTGGCAGCCTGCGCGTTACCGCTGCCGGTCAGTCGGCCGCGCCGGAGCACGGAGAAGGAATCACAGAACGCCTTTACCTCCCGGAACTTATGGCTGATCATCAGCACGGTTACCTCGCCGCGCCGCGCCATATCGCCCAGCAGGCCCAGCACCTCGTCGGCTTCGCCGGGCGTCAGAACGGACGTTGGCTCATCAAGAATAAGAAAACGCTGCTTCAGATAAAGCAACTTGAGGATCTCAAGCTTTTGCTTTTCACCGGCCGACAACGAGGAGACCTGCTCATTGAGCCGCACGCGAAACGGCATGCGGTCCATGAACTCTTCAAGCCGGGGCTTTTCGGCTTTCCAATCGATGATCGCCGGCGCATCGGCACTCGATATCACAAGGTTCTCGGCGGCGGTGAGGCAGGGCACCAAAGTGAACTGTTGGTAGACCATCCCCACGCCGAGGTCGCGTGCGTCGCGCGGGGTCTTGACCGATGCTTCCTGCCCGTCGAGCACGACTGTGCCCCGGTCGGCCGAGTAGAAGCCCATAATGCATTTCACCAGCGTCGATTTGCCCGCTCCATTCTCCCCGAGCAAGGCGTGAAACGAGCCCGCCTCAACCTTGATCGAAACATCGTCAAGCGCGGTGAACTGGCCGAAGACCTTCGTCATGCCTACTGTTTCGAGCGAGGGTGCGCGACGGATCTCGCTGCGGCTGGGGATGGGCGCGATGGCATTCATGGCAGTGCCTCCAGCAGCGCTTCGGAAGTGGCAACCGCGCCGAATACACCGCCCTGCATCTTGATCATGTCGATTGCCGCGAGGTGGTTCTCCAGCTTGGTGGCGGCGCAACAGTCCGACAGAAGCAGGCATTCATATCCGCGGTCATTGGCGTCGCGCATCGTGGTGTGGACGCAGACGTCGGTCGTGACGCCGGTCAGGATGATGTTTCGGATGCGTCTCGTTTGCAGAACGAGTTCGAGGTCGGTGGCGATGAAGGATCCCTTGCCAGGCTTGTCGATGATCGCTTCGCCAGACTCCGGCTGCAATTCCGCGATGATCTCCCAGCCCGGCTCGCCGCGCACCAATATCCGTCCGCATGGCCCCTGGTCGCCGATGCCGGCGCCGATGCGCTGCGACCGCCAGCGCTTGTTTGCCGGCAGGTCGGAAAGGTCGGGCTTATGCCCTTCACGGGTGTGGATGATCGGGTAGCCCTTGGCGCGCATTGCTGTGAGCAGCGCCTGGATCGGTGTGATCGGCGCTCGCGTCAGCGAAATATCGTAGCCCATGACATCGACATAGCCGCCCGGGGCACAGAAATCGGTCTGCATGTCGATAACGATCAGGCAAGTGTTATGGGGACCGAGGTCACCGTCGAAGGGCCAAGGATAAGGGTCGGATGCCACGGTAACCGCGTTAGCAATTTGGGCGGCTTCGATGCGTTCGTCGACAAGGCTCATGGGTCGGTCCTCATTTGACGATGGAGAGTTCGCCCGGCGCTTCGCGCGCAGCGCCCTTGGAGCGGGCCGAGGCAATCATGATGAAAAGCGTCAGGATGTATGGGGCGGCGTTGAAGAAGTAGTAGCCCTGGCTGATGCCGATGGATTGCAGCGAAGGTCCGAGAGCACCGGCCGCGCCGAACAGCAACGCCGCCCAAACGCATCGCACCGGGTCCCAGCGGGCAAAGATCACCAGCGCGACGGCCATAAGACCCTGGCCAGACGAAAGGCCTTCATTCCAGCTGCCCGGATAGTAGAGCGATAGGAACGCTCCACCGACACCGGCAAGAAAGCCGCCGGCCGCTGTAGCAAGCAAGCGAACAAGGTCGATCGAAACGCCCATGGCGCGGGCGGAGGCCGCGCTGTCGCCGGTCATGCGGACGATCAGACCCCAGCGCGTGTTGCGCAGCGCCCACCACATGAACACCGCAAGCGCAATGCCTACGAAGAACAGCGGGTTGACCTGCAGTGCCTGTTCGACCGAAGGATTGCTTGACCAGCCGCCAAGCGGGATAGCCTCAAGGCGCGGCGCGGTCGGCTGGATGTAGGGCTTGCCGAAGAAGAAGGCGAGTCCGGTGCCGAAGCTCATGAAGGCGATGCCGACCGCAATATCGTTCACTTTCGGTAGCTTGCAGATATAGCCATGCATGGCGCCGAGCACGAGACCGGCAAGCCCGGCAAAAAGCACTCCGAGCCATGCGCTTCCGGTGTTGTAGGAGCCCGCATACGCAACCATGGCGCCCAGCACGAGATTGCCTTCCAGGCCGAGATTGATACGGCCGGATTTCTCAGTCAGGCACTCGCCCAGCGCCACGAACATGAAAGGCGTGGACACGCGGATTGCGCCGCCGAGCATCGCGATCAGAACGACAAATAGATCCGCTTCGTTCATGTCGCGTCTCCGGAACGGCGCGGTTGCAGAAAGGGGATGCGGCCATAGAAAGTCTCGCTGACTAGCAGCACCACGAAGATTATGCCTTGCAGCACAAGTACTGTGGCGTCAGGCATCGCCATGCGCCGCTGTACGAGCCCTCCTGCCGCATCCAGCGCCCCGAACATGATCGCCACCGGTACGATCGCCAGAGGGTTCTGCCGGGCCAGGAAGGCAACCAGGATGCCTGTAAAGCCATAGCCAGCGACGAGCGAGGCGTTGGCCTGGCCATGGATGGCCGCGACCTCATAGAAGCCCGCGAGTCCAGCGCATGCGCCGGCGATAGCGCAGCAGGCCACCATCAGCATACCGACCGGCAGGCCCTGAGCCTTGGCGGCACGGACGTTTCCGCCCGTCATCCTTGCCGCGAAGCCAAAAGTGGTGCGGCTCATCAGAATGTAGAGCACAGCCGCCAGCACAATACCGGCCGCCAGACCCCAATGCACGGAGGTGCCGGGCATCGATCCCACACGATAGGCATCACCAATCGGCATGGTCGACGGCTTGTTGGCAGAAGCGGGATCGCGCAGCGCGCCCTCGACGAAGAAGTTCATGATGGCGATGGCAATGTAGGAAAGGAGCAGCGACGAGATCGTTTCGTTGACGCCGCGATAGTGGCGCAGCCACCCCGCCAGCCCGATCCAGAAGCCGCCGACCACCATTGCGGCGAGCGCCATGATCGGCAAGCCGACCACAGCAGGCCACCCGCCCGTCACCAGCGGGATGGCGACCGCGGCAGCCGAAAACCCGCCAAGCACCAGCGCGCCTTCCGCGCCGATCAGCGTCAGGCCGATGCGGGCAGGAATGGCGAAGGCGAGACCGGTAAGGATAAGCGGCGCGGACCGCTGCAGCGTGTTCTGCAGCGAAAAAGCTGAGCCGAAACCGCCCGTCCAAACGAGGCTGAAGAAGGTTAGCGGCGACTTGCCCAGTGCCAGCAGGAACAAGGAAAACAGCACAGCCGACGCCAGCAACGCGCCGACCGGTATCAAGATCGCCTCGATGGAGCGGATCATCCGCGGATCGAAGCTGCGAGCGACAGTTGGAACGGAGGTAGCGACGGCGGTCATGGCTGGACTCCCCGAATAGAGGTCGCGTCGACGATGCAAGCGTCCTTTACCCCGCATTCGCCTGGCGTGTTGCTCGTTGGAGGAGGCGCAGCGCGAACCGAGAGGGAAAGGGGATGTGTCATCGGCGTCACCGGTTCAGGTCGTGGAGCCGACGACGCCCTCGAGCAGGTAGCCCATGCCGTCGAGGGACGGATCGTAATTGTCCATCGAGCCCTCGATGACCACCTTCCCGGTATTGTCCTTGAGCGGCCCGACATAGATCGGCTTCTTTGCCTTCAAGCCTTCGATCGCGGCTTCCGCGGCTTTGATGGCCTCAGGCGTGGCGCCCGCGCCGAATGGCGTATTACGGATCATGTCATTGTGGTAACCGCCGGCGATGAAGTTCGGCAGCGGCTCGCCCTTGGCCAGAGCATCGGCATAGATCTTGTAGATGGTCTCCCACTTGTATTCCGCGCCAGTGACGAAGCCTTTGGGCGCCAAAGGAGCCTGGCTTGCGTTGTGTCCGCAGCTTTTTGCGCCACGCGCTTCCGCGGTTTCTATAACCACTTTAGGGCCATCCACATGGCAGGTGATGACATCGCAGCCTGCGTCGATCAGCGCATTTGCTGCTTCTGCCTCGCGCACGGGAAGCGACCACTCGCCGGTGAAAATGACCTGAACGGTGGCGTTCGGATTGACGCTCTTGGCCCCGAGCAGCACCGAATTGATATTGGACAGCACAGACGGAATAGGCTTTGCCGCCACGAAGCCGATCTTGTTCGATTTCGTCGACAAGCCGGCGGCCACACCGTCCACGTAGTGCGCCTGATTCAGGTAGCAGAAATAGCTGCCAGCATTCGTCGGGTCGGTGTCCTTGTTCCATAGCGGAGCTGCATGGCGGAACTGAACATTCGGGTATTTCTTGGCTGACTCCACAACGAACGGCTTGTAGTAGCCGAAGGAGGTCGCCAGGACGAGGTTGGCTCCGTCGAGATTGATCATCAGACTCCATCGACTTTGACACAGCATCGGTCTCCGGAACGTTCTCTTCCTCGACGACCGTGATGCCCGGCACCTGCTTCAGGATATCCATGGCGACCGCGTGAGCCTGGTTCCAGCCGAAATCGTCGCGCGGGCCGACATAGACCGCGCCAAGCACGACCGGCGTTTGAGCGCGGGCAATTCCAATGGGCAGGGCGGAGACCGCAAGACCGGCAGCGCCAGCCTTGAGCAGGGAACGACGGGTCAACGATGAATTGATCATGGGACGGCTCCAGCTTTGGCAGGGTCGGCGGCGGCCACCAGCGGCAGCCGTTCATGCACTGAGAAACGAAAGTGCGAGGCCAGTAGGGCGCGCGGTGTCATGTCACGACGCCTCCGCGGTTTCCGGCCGCGCCAGGCCGGATTTCTCGTAGGTTGGCGAAAGCCTGCTCAGCAGGAACGCGTCACCCTTGATGGGCGCATAGCGCGCGGGACGCTGCGCGGTGGCACAACCGGGCAGGCACGCGATGTCTGCATCCGGGTTGGGATCGAGGAAAAAGGCGATCGAATAGCGCTCCTTGCCAGCAGGGCTGACGACACGATGCGGCGTCGAGACATAGATGTCGTTTGTCCATCGCATAAGGCAGTCGCCTATATTGCAGACGAATGCGCCTTCGACATGCGGCGCCTTCAGCCAGTCACCACCCCGCGTGCGTACCTCCAACCCCCCGACCCCGTCTGTCGCAAGAAGCGTCACGCAACCATAATCGGTGTGCTCACCCGCACCGAGTTGCCCTTCCTCAGGAAGGTGCGGCGCGGATGGATAGTGCAGCAGGCGCAATACGGCCATCGGACGGTCGATTTTGTCGGAAAAGAAGCCCGGCGAAAGATCGAGATCAATGGCAAACGCCCTGTGCAGCAGCTGGCCAAGCTGGTGGCAGGCAGCGAAATATTCGAGCATCGTCTCGCGGAACCCGGCTATCGGAGGCCAAAGGTTTGCAGCGCGGAACATGCGACCGGCCAATAGGTCCGGGTGGTTCGAAGGCAATTCGAGGCCAATGTTGAAGGCCTCCTTCAGATCCGCAGGCCGGGTCGGATCCAGCGCCTCGCCCTTCATCGGCACATAGCCGCGATTTCCGGCGGCGGTGTAAAGAACCTGCATTTTTGTTGCAGCGCTCTGGGCGAAGAAGGCACCCGCAGCATCGAAGACCGACTTTATCAATGTTGGTCGAACGCCATGACCGGTTACATAGAAAAAGCCGGTTTCACGGCAGGCGGTACCGATCTCGCGGGCGACCCGTCCGATCGGCAATTTCGTTGCCGTGCGCCAGCGGCGAGACGTCGATGATCGGAATGGCGCTCACGCGGCTGCCTCCGTTTTCGGGCGGTGACCGGCTGACAAATAGGTCACGCCAGCCGCCGTAGCTGGTGACGTCGGCAGCGCCGGCGAGGCCACTCGCCTCGCAGAGGAACCCCTTGACCGTCGATCCGTCCTCCAATTCCACTGTTCCGATGCAGAGCGGGGCCGGCACGCCGGCGATGAAATCACCGAACCGCTCACGCGGCAAAGCCCAGACCTCGACCGCGATCGAAGCCCCGCCGATGCTTCTCACGAGGCCGGGCCGGGTGGGAGGTCCGCCGGCCAAGGCATGCAGCCGATAGGCAGGTGCGGTACGGCAGTTGCGAAGCAGCCGCCCACTGCGTTCGGTCAGTTCCCGGTTCAGCGGCAGGCCAGACATATGCGCGCCGCAAACGGCAATCGCGATCTCTCGGGACATCGGCTGCGATGACAGGTTTGCCCTCGCGGGCCGCGGCCAATCGGTCGCGCCCATACGGCCACCCTCAAGCGCGGCAGCGACCGAGGCGCAAAGCGCATCGTGCCCGGCCGGAGCAAGCACGGTGACGCTGCCGGGGCGGCCATCCGCCCGGTCTCCCGTCGGCACGGCCATGCCGCACAGATCCAGCAGGTTGACGAAATTCGTATAGGTGCCGAGCCGCGCGTTGGGTCCGATCGGGTCTGCTGCCGTTTCGGCAAGGGTCACGAAGTTCGGGATGGTCGGCACGCACAGCGCGTCGACCTTCATCAGCAGAGCCTCGCATTCGCGTTGCACTGCCTTCAGCCGATAGAAGCCTTCGAAGGCATCGACAGCGGACAATCTTAGCCCCGGTTCGAGGATCGCGTAGGTCACCGGATGGAGGGTTTGCGGCCTCTCGCTAAGGCGGGCGCCCACGGCCGAAACACGCTCCGCGAGCCAAGCGCCCTCGTAGAGCATGGATGCGACCGCGTAGAATGGAGAGAAGTCCAACTCAAGGATCGTCGCGCCCGCCGCCCGCAACTCTTCCACGATCTTGCGGAAATTCGATGCCTGCGTGACGTCGCCGAAGGTACGCAGTGTACGGGCATTGGGCACACCAATGCGGATGTTGGAAGCATCGAAAAGCGCATCCGGCGCCATCCGGCGAGAGTACGCGTCTTCAGGATCGTACTCTGCCGCTAGACTGTAGATCTCCCAGGCATCGGCGACCGTCGTCGCAAAAATCGAGATCGTGTCGAGCGTGCGGCAGGCCGGGACGACGCCCGATGCAGACAGGGCTCCGAGGGTCGGTTTCAATCCAACAATCCCGTTCAGGGCCGCCGGTACGCGGCCGGATCCGGCTGTATCGGTGCCGAGCGCAAAGGCGGCAATGCCGCGTGCAACCGCGACTGCCGAGCCCGATGAGGAACCGCCAGGCACCATCGCCGGATCCAGCGCGTTCAGCGGAATAGGATACGGGGTGCGCACGCCGACCAGGCCGGTTGCGAACTGGTCGAGATTGGTCTTTCCGAGTGGGATTGCGCCGAGCTTGCGCAGCCTTGCGACGACGAAGGCATCAGCCACAGCCTCGTGGCTGAAATCCGGACACGCGGCCGTCGTCGGCATTCCGGCAACGTCTATGTTGTCCTTTACTGCAAACGGGACGCCCCACAGCGGCGTGCCGTCGGGCTCCCCAAGCGCTGAAGCCGCCTCGCAACGCCTGCTCTTTTGCGGTGTAGATAAAGATGCCTGGGTCGGACGCAGCTTCAAGGCGACGGAATGCCTCGGACACCACGAGTTCGGGACGGAGGCCTTCGGCATAGGCCTGCCGCAATGCTGTCAGAGTGAAAGGCAGTTCCGTGATCATCATCGACCGCTACTGACCCCGCCGTCCCACATACGGCGGTCCAACAATGCAGTTTTTTGCGTTGGCGAAAAATGCTATGAATTCACCAATACGTTGCAAAAAATGCACCACCCCCGAGGTAGGGTCCCATGCGTCATCTCCAGACCTTCCGTCTGATCCAGGCCGTGGCTCGCGCCGGCTCGATGCGTAAGGCAGCCGAGGACATGAACATCACGGCGTCTGCGCTCAACCGGCGCATCAACCGCTTTGAGGAGGAGTTCGGCACAGAGCTCTTCGAGCGGCTGCCGGGCGGAGTTCGGCTCAATCCAGCCGGCGAGCTCTTGCTGCATCACTACCAGGCGACCTTGTCGGATTTGACGCGCGTTCAAAGCCAGGTTGCGGACTTGGCAGGTGAACGGCGGGGCCATGTGTCGATCGCCTGTTCACAGGCGCTTCTGCCGTATTTTCTGCCCCGACAGATCGCCAGATATCGTGCCGAACATCCCGGCGTTACGTTCTCGGTCAATGTGCGCGACCGCTCGCAGGCGGAGCAGGAGCTGGCGTCCTATTCCAGCGACCTCGCCCTGGTCTTTGAGCCGGTCTACCTCGTCGATTTCCAGGTGATCGAGGTTATCCCGCAGGCGGTCAACGTCGTCATGCGCGCCGATCACCCGCTGGCACGAGAGACTGAGGTCAGGCTGCGTGACTGTCTCGACACAGCGCATATCGCGCCGTCGGCGAAATATGGCGTTCGCCACCTTCTGGACTTCGCGGCCCGGCGCGGTTCCAGACGTCTGGCCCCGCAGGTGGAGACGGAGAGTTTCGAGCTGATCCGGCACTATGTGCTGCACGAGCGGGTCATCGGCTTTCAGATCCCGATCGGCCTGCATGATTTCGGCGACCCTGAACTGGTGTTCCGGCCGATCTCGGAGCGCGACCTTCCGCCGGGCAATCTGATCCTTGGCCAAATGCGTGGCCGCACATTGCCTGTTGCGTCGGCCCGTTTCGCCATGCAACTTGCCGCAGCCCTCAAGGCGTATCAGGCTAGTTCCTAGCCAGGGAGGCGTTTTCCATCCTCTGTTGGGCTCCGTCTAGATCGGTAAAGTTCAAGCGTCATCGATCCACAGCTCTCACTGCGCTAGCGGCATCAAAATAGACCGCAGAGGCATGGGGCACAGAAGTACGGGAGCAACCGCCGCTATTGGCGACCGCGCAGAACGGTTACACGCCGAAAAAAGCTGTCTTGCGCAAGAGCGCAGTCGCCGATGAAAAAAAGCGACGGAGCTTCCATTTTTTTGTGGAATCAATCGTGATCGTCATGTACTACTTATCCAGCGACCGAGGATAATCATCTGAGCGGTCGTGTGAAGCGGCCGAGGATTTACTCCGAGCGGCTGTGTGAGAAAACCCCGCCGCCAGCGGGGTTTTTCGTTTTTGGAAGCTCGATTTAAGAAGTTGGTCGGAGTGGCAGGATTCGAACCTGCGACCCCCTGATCCCAAATCAGGTGCGCTACCAGGCTGCGCTACACTCCGAGGCCCGGGCCTCTTAGGGGGTCATGGGGGCGAAGGCAAGGCCAAAAGAAATGCGATAGACATGTTGTCCAAACTGCCGCAGGCAACCGAGGTCTTGTCGGTCGCAGGTTGACGCCGGTTGCGCACGCGATTGACGGACAGTCGCCCGAATGGCATTGGTGCCGCGAACGTTCAGACGAGGTGCCCATGTCAGCGCGAATTTACAGCCCCGCCAAGACCGCCATGCAGTCCGGCAAAGGCAAAACGGGCTATTGGGTCCTCGATTTCGATCCGGAACAGCCGCGAAAGATCGATCCGTTGATGGGCTATACGACCTCGTCGGATATGAGGAGCCAGATACGCCTGACGTTCGACTCCAAGGAGGAAGCGGTAGCCTACGCCGAGAAGCATGGCATCGAATTCCGGGTCCAGGAACCCAAGGAAACCAAGCGCCGTCAGATTTCCTACTCCGACAATTTCCGCTATGACCGAAAGACGCCCTGGACACACTGAACTTCATCTGTCCGCTGGTAGCGGCGAAGGCGTTCGGTCCCGTAGCTCAGCTGGATAGAGCACCGGCCTTCTAAGCCGATGGTCACAGGTTCGAATCCTGTCGGGATCGCCACTCCATCAAATTTCCGACCCGGTGACGTTCGGATAATGCGCGCGTACCCGCCTCCAACACAGCAACGGCAACCGACGCTCAGAGCGACCTTGCAGCCGCCAGCCCGCGACTGATGTCATCCTTCAGGTCCTCGGCGTCTTCCAGACCGATCTGAAGACGCAGGACCGGACCTTCATACGGGCCCTTGGCGATCTTGCGATCCGAGATGTTGACCGGCACCGCCAGGCTCTCGAAGCCGCCCCACGAGTATCCCAGCCCAAATATCTGCAAGGCATCGAGGAAGGCATGCGACTGAGGGACACCCCCGCCAGCGAGTACAATCGAGAAAATGCCGCTCGAACCGGAGAAATCGCGCTTCCACAGATTGTGCCCGGGGTTGCTTTCCAATGCCGGGTGCAGCACGCGGGCGACACCCGGCTGATGCTCCAGCCATCTCGCTATATCGAGCGCACTTTGTTCATGGCGCTCGAGGCGCACGCCCATCGTGCGGAGGCCGCGGAGCGTCTGGTACACATCGTCCGGCCCCGAACAACAGCCCATCGCGTAATAGGTATCGATCAGCGCCGGCCAGCAAGCCTCGTTGGCCGAGACGGTGCCGATGACGATATCCGAATGGCCTGCTGGATATTTGGTTGCCGCCTGTATGGAGATATCGACGCCGTGATCCAGGGGCCGGAAAAAGAGGGGTGTTGCCCAGGTGTTATCCATCATGATGATGACCTTGCGGGCCCTTGCAACTCTTGAGATCGCTGGAATGTCTTGTACCTCGAACGTGTTGGAACCCGGCGATTCTGTGAACACCACGCGCGTATTCGTCTTCATCAGCGCTTCGATAGCGTCGCCTGCAAGCGGATCATAATACTCCACGTCAACACCGAGGCGTCTCAGCATCGTATCCGCAAAGTGCCGCGTCGGGTGGTAGACGGAATCAGTGACGAGCAGGTGGTCCCCGGCAGAAAGGAACGCCAACAGCGGCACCGTTACGGCCGCGAGCCCCGAGGGAACGGCGATCGTACCGGCGGAGCCCTCAAGCGCATCGATCGCGGAGGTCAATGCCTCTGAAGTGGGCGTCCCTCGCGTACCGTAGGTGTATTTCTGCTTTCGCGCCGCAAGCGACGCTGCATCCGGAAACAACACGGTCGAGGCGTGCACGACGGGCGGGTTGACGAAGCCGAAGAAATCTCGCGGATCGTTCCCGGAATGCGCCAGGCGCGTATTGATGCCCATTTTGCCACTATCGCCCATGCTTGTCCGATCTCCATCCAAGAACGTCGATTAGACTCGTGCTTCAATGTGCGCAACCAGACGAAATAGCCGGGTCACTTCTTGTCGCGCCGCTGCCGGGTCATGTGTACGACCCTTTGCCGGCGGTGCTTCAACCCGGAAGCATTGCGCGCGTGCAGTGCGATAATTTAACTCTGGCACAATCAGTCATTCCGCTTGACCTCATTCGAATAATCGCCTTCGATGTGTGGGTGAATGGAGTATGGCGCTTCGGCTTGTTGTGCCGTGTTTCGGAAATGGGCCGAAACAGACCGCCGCTCTAGGGGAAAACGGGATCAATTCCCGTCAACGTAGAAAAGGGTATGTAAAAATGAAGAATACGTGGAAAGTCGTTCTCGGCGCCGCTGCGCTCGGAATGGCTGCTTCGGCTGCGTCGGCAGGAACGCTCGACGAAGTGAAGAAGAACGGCGTGGTAAAGTGCGCCGTCAATACCGGCCTGCCGGGCTTCGCCGCGCCGAACGATAAGGGTGAGTATTCAGGTTTTGACGTCGACTATTGCCGCGCGATCGCCGCTGCCGATCTTCGGCGATCCGACGAAGGTGCAGTTCACGCCGACCACCGCGAAAGACCGATTCGAGGTTCTGGCCAACGGAACAGTCGATGTGCTGGTGCGCAATACCACCATCTCGCTCACCCGCGAAACAACGCTCGGGTTCAACTTTACCGGCATCAACTATTATGATGGCCAGGGCTTCATGATCAACGCGAAGAAGATCCCCGGGATCACTTCGGCGCTGCAGCTCTCCGGCGCTTCCGTTTGCGTGCAGACCGGCACAACCACCGAGTTGAATCTCGCGGATTATTTCAAGGCCAACAACCTCGAATACAATCCGGTCGTGTTCGAAAAGCTTGAGGAAGTGAACGCGGCATATGATTCCGGCCGCTGCGACGTTTACACGACCGACCAGTCGGGCCTCTATTCGATCCGCCTTTCGCTGGCAGCGCCGGACGACCATGTCGTCCTGCCGGAGATCATCTCCAAGGAGCCGCTTGGGCCAGCCGTCCGTCATGGCGACGACCAGTGGTTCGATCTTGTGAAGTGGGTACAGAACTCGCTCGTCATCGCAGAAGAGCTTGGCATCACCCAGGCCAATGTCGAAGAGATGAAGGGTTCGACGAACCCTGAGATCAAGCGAGTGCTTGGCATGGAGGAAGGTTCGAAGTACGGCGCCAGCCTTGGCGTCGGCGAAGACTGGATGGTCAACGTCATCAAGGCTGTCGGCAATTACGGCGAAGTCTTCGAGCGCAATATCGGCTCTGGCAGCAATCTCAAGATTGCCCGCGGCCTCAATGCCTTGTGGAACAAGGGCGGCCTCCAGTACGCCCCCCCAATCCGCTGATGGTTTAAAACTTCGCTGGAGGGCGCAGACGTAGTCGGCGCCCTCCGCAAGCCAGCAGTTAGGGGATATCGATGGCTAGTACCGATAGCGCGCTGCGAAGCCGCGAAGGCGGCGATTCGCTGCTCTACAACCCCGTTTTCCGGGGCATGCTTTTTCAGTTTCTCGTATTTTTTGGCCTTGCGGGGTTTATCTGGTGGATCGTCAGCAATACGCGTGACAACCTCGCTCGCGCCGGCCGCAATGTTTCGTTCGATTTCCTCAACGAACGCGCCGGATTTGACGTCGGGCAAAGCCTGATCCCGTATTCCGCCGATTCAACCAATTGGGATGCGCTGGTTACCGGCCTGCTGAACACGCTGTTGATAGCGGTGGTTGGCATCATCACGGCCACCATCCTTGGTTTTCTCGTCGGCATCGGCCGGCTCTCGCGCAACTGGCTGGTGCGCAAGGTTTGCACGGTCTACGTCGAGGTCTTCCGCAATATCCCGCCGCTGCTGGTGATCTTCTTCTGGTACCTCGGCGTTCTGGCGATTCTGCCATCGGCGCGGGACGCTATCATGCTGCCCTTCAGTTCATCCCTGTCCGTGCAAGGCTTGGCCATTCCGAAACCGGTATGGGGGCCGGGTTCATGGCTGGTTGGCCTGGCGTTGATCCTGGCCATAGTGATGAGCATCTTCGTTGCCCGCTGGGCGAAGGTCCGGCAGGCCGCCACCGGTCAGCAATGGCCGGTATTCTGGACGAGCCTCGGCCTGCTGATCGGGCTGCCTTTGTTGGCATTGGCCGCGGCAGGGTTCCCGCTCAGCTTTGACTTGCCTACGGTCGGCGCATTCCGCGCCATGGGCGGCGTCACGGTCAAGCCGGAGTTCCTGGCGCTCTACCTGTCGCTTTCATTCTATACGGCTTCGTTCATTGCCGAAATCGTCCGCGCCGGCATTCTCGGCGTCAGCAAGGGTCAGACCGAAGCAGCCTCCGCTTTAGGCCTGCGCCCCGGCACCGCGACGCGCCTTGTCATCGTGCCGCAGGCCATGCGCATTATCGTGCCGCCGTTGACCAGCCAGTACCTGAACCTGACAAAAAATTCGACGCTGGCAATCGCAGTCGGTTATCCCGACCTGGTTTCCCTCGGCGGAACCATCCTGAACAAGACCGGCAATTCGATTCAGATCGTTGCGATCTGGATGGTCGTCTACCTGACGATCAGCATCGCTACGTCGATGTTCATGAACTGGTTCAACACCCGCGTCGCATTGGTGGAGCGTTGAGCCATGACCGCTGCCTCTAATGTCTCATTTGTACGCCAGACCATGGCGGATGCGGAACCGGCGCCAAGCAGTCAGCGCGGTTCCCTGCACTGGGCCCGGACAAACCTGTTCGCAACGCCCAAGGATGCGGTCCTCACCTTGGTCGTCCTTGCAATCATCCTCTACTTCCTGCCGGGACTGTTGAACTGGCTGCTTTTCTCGGCTCAGTGGACTGGAACGGACCGCAGCGTTTGCGCGACCGTCGCTCAGGGCGGCATCCAGCCGGAAGGTTGGGCCGGAGCATGCTGGGCATTCGTTGGCTCGAAATTCGAGCAGTTTATGTTCAACGTCTACCCGGCTTCGGAGCGCTGGCGCGTGATCCTTACCGGCGTGCTGCTCGTTGCGTTGCTGGTGCCATTCCTGATGCCGCGGGTTCCCTATAAGGGCATCAATGCGCTTCTGCTGTTCGTCGTGCTGCCTATCGTCGCCTACATCCTGCTCGTCGGCGGAATATTCGGCCTACAATATGTGCCCACCCGCGACTGGGGCGGCTTCATGGTGACGATCATTCTGTCGTATGTCGGCATTATGGTATCGCTGCCGCTTGGCGTCATTCTGGCTTTGGGGCGGCGATCCAAGCTTCCTGTCGTCAAGACGATATGCGTCATCTTCATCGAGATGGTGCGGGGTGTTCCGTTCATTACCGTGCTTTTCATGGCAACAAAGATGCTGCCGCTCTTCATGCCTAACGGCATGAAGATCGACGACTTCCTTTGCGTGTTGATCGGCGTCGCGTTGTTCGCTTCGGCCTACATGGCTGAGGTTATTCGGGGTGGCCTGCAGGCAATGCCTAAGGGACAATATGAGGGCGCGGATTCACTCGGTCTGACCTATTGGCAGAAGACCCGACTGATCATCCTGCCGCAGGCGTTGAAGTTGGTCATTCCGGGCATCGTCAACACCTTCATCGGCCTCTTCAAGGACACTAGCCTGGTCTACATCGTCAACATGTTCGACCTGTTGGGCGCGGTTCGGCGAAACTTCTCTGATCCGACCTGGATTTCGCCGCAGACTCCGATGACGGGCCTGATCTTTGCCGGTTTCGTCTTCTGGATCTTCTGCTTCGGCATGTCGCGCTACTCGCTGTTCATGGAACGGCGGCTCGACACCGGACATAAACGATAAAGGGGAATACACAATGAGCACCGAAAACGCGGTGAGCGCCGACGAACTGAAAGTCGACGTCAAGAAAATGCACATCTCAGATACGGATGTGGCGATTGAGATTGCCGGCATGCACAAATGGTACGGCGAGTTCCATGTGTTGCGTGACATCAACCTGCGGGTCATGCGCGGCGAACGCATTGTCATCTGCGGACCCTCCGGGTCCGGCAAATCGACGATGATCCGCTGCATCAACCGCCTGGAGGAGCACCAGAAGGGCAAGATCGTCGTCGACGGCAAGGAATTGACCAACGACCTCAAGAAGATCGATGAAGTTCGCCGCGAAGTCGGCATGGTGTTCCAGCATTTCAATTTGTTTCCGCACCTGACGATCATCGAGAACTGCACCCTGGCGCCGATCTGGGTTCGCAAGATTCCGAAGAAGCAGGCGGAAGAGACCGCGATGCATTTCCTGCGCCGTGTCAAAATCCCGGAGCAGGCGCATAAATATCCTGGACAGCTTTCGGGCGGTCAGCAGCAGCGTGTGGCGATCGCTCGCTCGCTCTGCATGAACCCGCGCATCATGCTGTTCGACGAACCGACCTCGGCGCTCGATCCGGAGATGATCAAGGAAGTGCTGGAGACCATGGTCGGCCTCGCAGAAGAGGGTATGACCATGCTCTGCGTTACCCACGAGATGGGCTTTGCCCGTAAGGTCGCCAACCGTGTCATCTTCATGGACAAGGGCCAGATTGTCGAACAGAACACGCCGAAAGAGTTCTTCGATCACCCGCAGCACGAGCGAACAAAGCTCTTCCTTAGTCAGATTCTGCACTAGGTATTTTGACAGCATCTCTCCAAAGCCCGGCGCGAACCGCCGGGCTTTTTTCGTGCGGCGGGGAGGCAGCTAACTTTCTCGAGGCGCGCTGTCGGAAGCCCGACCTTCTGCTGAAAGCGGACACATTGTCTGCAGAGCTCTTAAAGATGGGAAGTCGATTATGAGGCGGTGCATTCGCTTCGCTGCTTTGGCCATTCTGCTGGTGGCGGCCGCTGTGGCGCTTGGCACCTTGGTGCCGCGTCCCTTGTTCGTAGCCCCGCGTGGCAATGCGCCGAAGGCGCACCGAATTCTCGTCTTGTCCAACCCCATACACACGGACATCGCGGTCGCGATCGACGATGACATCATTGAGCGTTTCGGCTTTCTGCAACAGCAAGGTTTGCCAATCGACGCTCCCAACGCCCGCTACCTCGCATTCGGATGGGGAGGACGCGAGTTCTATATTGAGACCCCTCGATGGACCGACCTTAGGCCGATGCCCTTGCTCAAAGGGCTCACGCTAGACCGAGCCGCCATGCATGTCGGTGTCACAGGGGATATTGCCGCCACGAGTTCCGACGTCCTGAGCTTCGACGTTGATGACGCGCATTATGAAGCTCTTTTGGAGTTCATTCTCGACAGCTTTCGCAGAGATAGCCGCAACCCCATGCTTATTCCCGGCGCGCAATATGGACCCTATGACCTTTTCTACGAGGCAAACGGCTACTTCAATGCGGCGGTCGGGTGCAACACCTGGACCGCGGCGGGCTTGCGCAAGGCAGGGCTGCGAACTGGCTTGTGGAACCCAACACCAGCAACGCTTCGTCTTTCGCTCGGTCTCTATAATTGAGTTTGCCTCTCCGCCGAGACGCAACATCGACTGGTCTCAGGGTTCCCAACCATAGAGCCAGTCAAGATCGGCTGCCAGCCGCGCAGGTGATCGCAGCCTGAGAGCCAGGTCGCGCGACCAGGCGACCGGACCACCGGCGTGCCAGACGAAGCGGTTGAATGCCCCGCGCCCGGCTACCCGTGCAATGCGCCTGCGGCGCGGTGCCTGCCATGCACCGAGCGCGGTGTCCAAGTCGCCCTGTGCGCGCGCCACGTATTCCGCTAGCGTATAGGCGTCCTCGATTGCCATCGCCGCTCCCTGCGCGGCGAACGGCGTCATCGCATGCGCTGCATCGCCGATCAGCGCCAGGCGCCCTCCGCTCGCCCAGGACGGAAGTCGGTCAACAGTGTGAACCGGCCACGCGGTCCAGGTGTGCTCATCGTTGGCCAGGGCCTTCAGCGGGCCAGCCGCGCTGAGAGCTTGCTTGAGATCGTCGAAGCGCGCGGCGATTGACCAGTCCTGCGCGCCGTTGTCTTCGGCAGGCGTGAACGCGACAACGTTGAGTTCCGAACCAGCGCGAATTGGATAGGCGATGAGGTGAAATCCGGGGTGTAGAAACGCACTTACCACCAACTCGCGGAACAGGTCCAACACGATTGGATCGCTGGCTTTGAACGTCCGTCGCCATGCCACATATCCCGCGAACCGAGCTGCCTGACCGCCGCCGAATTTAGCCCGAAGTGCCGACCAGACGCCGTCTGCGCCAATCACCATCCGGCCCGAGACTTGCTCGATACCGGATGCCCTATCGACCTCGGCGTCAATGCCGTGTTGGTCAATCGAGAAGTGATGCAGGTCACAATTTGTCGAAATCTGAATGCCGTGTTGACGAGTGGCAGCGGTAAGCAGGGCGTTCTGCAGACCGGCGCGATGGACAACAAGGTAAGGTGCACGCCAGCGCCTGGCCGCGAAGTCGCCGAGCGGTACGCGAGCGAGTTCGCGCAGTGTCGAAGCGTCGCGCAGGACAACTGCTTCGGGCGTCACGCTGACTGGTCGCAGATCGTCCAGCACGCCCAATCGGTCGAGCAAGCGCGTTGCATTCGGCGACAGTTGCAGCCCTGCGCCAATTTCTCGAAACTCCGGGGTCCGCTCGAAGACATGGACCGGGAGACCCCGTGCCGCCAAGGCAAGGGCGACCGTGAGTCCGGCTATGCCGCCGCCGGCAACTAGGAAGGGAGCGGCATCAGCGCCGGTCACGGCCGGTCGATGCCGGGGGAGGCTTCAGGCGGCGCGATCTAGATAGAGGCTGCCCGCCGGAACCGTCTCGTCGGCTCCTAGATTGCTGTCGTAGCGGAAAAGCGTTGAACAGTAGGGGCAGACCTTCTCGTCGTCTGAGCCCATGTCGAGGAACACATGCGGATGGTCGAATGGCGGATTGGCGCCCACGCACATGAACTCCTTCACGCCAATCTGAATCGAGGCGTGGCCAGCGTCGTTCTGGAAATGAGGAATCGAAACGCCGGCCATCAGAATTCTCCTTTGCTCTACGCCTCATATCAGGCCGGCCCCGTGTCGCCAATTGGTTTGCGTGGCCGAAATCACACTGTCGCAATAGCCTGCCAGGAGTTAGATTTGCTGACCTGCCATAAATGACGCCGGGGGAATTGTCCGATGAACGAACTTAGACCGCTCAAGACTGAGTTTGGAACATCCGACGATGTGCCGGCCGAGACTGTTACGGGCAACCCGGATCGGTTCGTCAACCGTGAATTCTCCTGGCTGCAGTTCAACCGGCGCGTTCTGGAGGAATCACAGAATACCAACCATCCTTTGCTTGAACGCGTGCGCTTCCTGTCGATTTCCGCGGCCAATCTCGACGAATTCTTCATGGTTCGAGTCGCCGGCCTTGCCGGGCAGGTGCGGGAACGCATTACGCTGAGAAGCGCCGACGGTCGCACGCCCGAGCAGCAGTTGGAGCAATTGCTGCATGAAGTCGGCAGACTGCGGGAAGATCAACAAGACAGTTTCGCCGACCTGATGGCTCGGCTGAAGGCCAAGGGCATCGAAACGATCTCCGCCGGTACGCTCTCAGGTGAAGAGAAGACCTGGCTGGAGGACCATTTCCAGAGCCAGATATTTCCTGTTCTGACGCCGCTTTCCATCGACCCTGCACATCCATTCCCGTTCATCCCCAACCTCGGCTTTTCCATTGCGCTGCGCTTGCGTCACCGCAAGGATGGCGAGGAGATGAATGCACTGCTGAGACTGCCGGTCGCGCTCAGGCGCTATATCCGACTGCCCGACCGAAAGCCGGACGTCCGCTTTATCCCGCTTGAGGAAGTGGTGGCTCTGTTCATCGGGCGGTTGTTCCCTGGCTATGAAGTGAAGGGCTCCGGTACCTTCCGCCTCATCCGTGACAGCGATATCGAAGTCGAGGAGGAGTCCGAGGATTTGGTTCGGCTGTTCGAGACGGCGCTAAAGCGCCGCCGCCGGGGCTCGGTTATCCGTATCGAATTCGACGCATCCATGCCGAGTGAGTTACGCGAGTTTGTCGCGGGCGAGCTGGGCGTCTCGTCCAGTCGCATTAGCGTCATTGACGGTCCTCTGGCGCTCAATCAGATATCGGAAATTGTTTCGGTTGCGCGTGACGATCTGAAGTTCGTTCCTTTTAATCCGCGGTTTCCCGAACGCGTTCGTGATCATCGCGGCGATTGCTTGGCGGCAATCCGCGAAAAGGACATCATCGTTCACCATCCATACGAATCGTTTGATGTCGTCGTCCAGTTTCTGCGCCAGGCCGCGATCGACCCTGACGTGGTTGCGATCAAGCAAACGCTTTACCGCACGTCGAATGACAGCCCGATCGTCCGGGCACTTGTCGATGCAGCCGAGGCCGGCAAATCGGTAACGGCTCTAGTCGAGTTGAAGGCGCGCTTCGACGAAGAAGCGAATATCCGCTGGGCGCGCGATCTGGAACGCGCGGGCGTGCAGGTGGTGTTCGGCTTCCTGGAACTGAAGACCCACGCGAAGATGTCGCTGGTGGTGCGGCGCGAGGATGGGAGGCTGCGCAACTACGTCCATCTGGGCACAGGCAATTATCATCCCATCACCGCGCGCATCTACACCGACCTGTCGTTTTTCACGACGGATCCGGGCATTGCCCGCGACGTGGCGCAGATCTTCAACTACATCACCGGCTACGCCGAGCCTGCCGAGGAAATGTCGATCGGCATGTCGCCGCTCACCCTACGCAGCCGTATCCTCAAGCACATCGCCGATGAGATCGATCACGCTCGGGAAGGGCGGCCGGCGCGCATCTGGATGAAGATGAATTCGCTGGTCGATCCCACGGTGATCGACGCGCTCTACGAGGCAAGCCGCAACGGCGTCGAGATTGATCTCGTCGTGCGCGGTATTTGCTGTCTGAGGCCGCAGGTTCCGGGGCTTTCCGACAACATCCGCGTCAAGTCGATTATTGGCAGGTTCCTCGAACACAGCCGCATCTTCTGCTTCGGCAACGGCCACGGACTGCCTTCGGACGAGGCAATCGTTTACATCGGTTCCGCCGACATGATGCCGCGCAATCTTGACCGCCGCGTCGAGACGCTGGTGCCGATCACCAACCCAACCGTGCATGAACAGGTGCTAGGCCAAATCATGCTCGGCAACATAATGGACAACCGGCAAAGTTTCGAAGTATTGCCTGACGGTACCTCGCGGCGCATAACACCTGACGAGGGCGAGGAACCGTTCAACGCTCAGGAATACTTCATGACCAATCCCAGCCTCTCGGGCCGAGGCGTTGCGCTGAAGAGCCACGCGCCGAAGCAGATCGCTCAGTTCCGTCGTCGCAAGAAGCCTGCTGCGATCGCACACTGATGATTTCGCAATCTCAAGGTCGGCTGCAGGACCGCAGCCCGATCTCCATCATCGACATCGGGTCGAACTCGATTCGCCTTGTCGTCTATGAGGGGATCGCCCGGTCTCCCACAGTGCTTTTCAACGAAAAGATGCTTGCGGGCCTTGGCAAGGGTATTGTCTCTACCGGTAAACTCGATCCAGAGGGCGTCACCCGCGCTGTCGAGGAGTTTCGCCGCTTCAGGGCCCTTTCCGAACAGGCGGGCGCCGGCGAGCTTTACGTGATCGCCACAGCGGCGGCGCGCGAAGCGATCAACGGTCCCGATTTCATCCATCGCGCCGAACAGATACTCGGCACCGAGATCCGTGTGCTCAGCGGGCGTGAAGAGGCCTACTATTCCGGCCTTGGTATTATTTCCGGTTTTCATCCGGCCCAAGGCATCGCAGGCGACCTCGGGGGCGGCAGCCTCGAGCTGGTGGATGTCGACAGCGACGACTTTGGCGAGGGGATTACCTTGCCGCTCGGCGGCCTTCGGCTCCAGGACATGGCGAAGAATTCGCTGCCTACCGCCGCCAAGATTGCGCGCGACGAGCTCGCGCGGGCTAAGCTTTTGAAGAATGGACAGGGTAGGGTCTTTTATGCAGTCGGTGGCACGTGGCGAAACCTCGCGCGGCTGCACATGAACGCAACCGACTATCCGCTTGCGGTCATGCATCACTACGAACTCGGCATCGAAAGTTCACTGCGGCTTTCTCAGGCAAGTCGCGAGAGGCGACGTCGAGAAGATCAGGGGTATCGAGGGCGTGTCCAAGAACCGCCGCGCGCTACTGCCATACGGTGCGACGGTGCTGCTCGAAATCATCGCGGCGATGAAGCCCGCGAAGATCGTCGTTTCAGCGCTCGGCGTGCGCGAGGGGTTCCTGTATTCCCTGCTGTCGCCGCAGGAACAGCGCAAGGACCCGTTGATATCCGCATCGGAAGAACTGGCGCTTCTGAGGGCCCGTTCGGTTACGCATGCGCGCGAACTCGCGGATTGGACAGGTTATTCGCTGTCCGTCTTCGGTATTGGGGAGACCGAGGAAGAAGCGCGCTATCGAAGGGCCGCGTGCTTTCTCGCCGACATCGGTTGGCGGGCGCATCCTGAGTATCGCGGCAGGCAGTCGCTGAACATCATCGCCCACGCTTCGTTTATCGGCGTTGACCATCCTGGCCGTGCATTCCTGGCGCTTGACCAACTATTTCCGCCACGAGGGCGTTTTCAACGACTCCAGCGTCGCGGAAATCGCATCGCTTGCGACCCCGCGCTATCTTGAGCGGGCGCGCTTATTGGGCGCAATGATGCGCGTGGTGTATTTGCTTTCCGCGTCCATGCCCGGCGTGATTCCCTTGCTGAGATGGGAAGCACGCCTCGATGGCAGCCTCGCTTTGGTTGTTCCAAAGTCGCTCGGCGCGCTTTCAGGCGAGCGCCCGGCGGGACGGCTGCAGCAGCTGTCGCGCGTTTCTGGGCACAGGCTGGAATTGGTTGTCGACGAGCATTGATTCCGACAAGAGCTATCGGCTCTTCGCTACATTTCCGCAGCCATCCGTTTCAGAATGGATTCGACATCGACCGAGCCGATACCGAAATTCCGCTCGACAAGCGCTTCGAGCTTCTCCGCCGTCTTGGAAACAGCGAACTCGATCTGTTCGGGCGTGTGCTCGCTGGTGATGAAGAAGCGCAGCCGCGCCAGACCTTCCGGCACGGCCGGATGGATGATCGGCATGACATTTATGCCGACATCGTGCAGATCGTTGCAAAGTTGCGCCGCGCGCAAGCGAGTCGCCGACGATAATCGGGCGTCACCGAGCAGCCGACTCCGACACCCGTATCCAGCGCGCGCTCGCGCGCGAGGTCGAAGAACAGCTTGCCGTTGCGGTGCATGCGGGCAACGCGCTCAGGCTCGCGGTCGATCAGATCGAGCGAGGTGTACGCGGCGGCCGCAAGCGCCGGCGCCAGGCCGACGCTGTAGACAAAGCCGCCGGCGCTGGACTTGAGCACATTGACCAGCGCCTCGCTGCCGGCGATATAGCCGCCGCAGCTCGCGGTCGTCTTGGACAGCGTCCCCATCCAGATATCCACGTCGCGGGGATTGCATCCATGGTATTCGGCCGTGCCGCGACCGGTCTTGCCGATAACGCCCAGCGAATGGGCCTCGTCCACCATCAGCCAGAATCCGTACTGGGCCTTCAGCTCGAGAAGCTTGGGCAGGTCGGTGACGTCGCCATCCATCGAATAGACGCCTTCGACCGCGACCAGGACGCGCCGGTGCCGGCCGGCGACCGATCGCAGGACGCGTTCCAGGTCTTCACAGTCATTGTGCTTGAAGAACCGGCGGTGAGCGCCGGAAAGCTTGGCGCCGGTCAGGACGCTGTTGTGAATGAATTCGTCATGGATGATGAGGTCCTGCTGGCCGAGAAGCGTGCCCAGCGTCGTGACGTTGGTCAGATATCCGCTGACGAAAACGATCGCTGCATCCACGCCATAAAACGAGGCGAATTTCTTCTCGAGATCGCCATGGATCGGGCGCTCGCCGGCAACCACGCGGCTGGCGGATGCGGAGATCCCGTAGCGGTCGATTGCCTGCTTGCTCGCCTCCCGCACCAGCGGGTGCTGGTTCATGCCGAGATAGTCGTAAGACGCAAAATTGATCAATGTTCGTCCGTCGACGACGGTCGTCGCGCCAGCCGCTCCGGCATGGCTGCGGAAGAACGGGTTGTCGATCCCCAGCTGGTCACCCGCCGCCGCCTGAGCAACGATCTGCTTGTGTTCCGGCAAGTCGGCAAAGGTGGGCGCCGGTTCGGCCTCGGTCGGCGTCGGCGCGCGAACCGCGCGTTTCGGCGCCGGCGAGCGGGCGTGATCCTTCATGAAGCTCAGGACCTGGTCGCGAACCTCGGTCGAGGCGCGCTGCTTGCTGATTGGGCCGTCTGTCATTGAGGCGCAGCAGCTCCCGTTGGCGTTGTGTGCCGTGAAGCAAGAGTGTCGACGATCGAGGTATCGGCGGGCTTGTCGTCTCCACCATCAGCGCCGGAGTGTTGGGTGACCTTGAGATAAAGCTTGCGGGATACATCGCCTACCGTCGTGCTTTGCGTCACGCTGCTGAGCGGCATTTCGAACCCGGTTTTCTGCCGGAAACTCATACCGAGCTCCATCGCCATCAAACTGTCCAAACCGACATCCTTGATGACCTTCAGCGGCGAAATATCGCCGACCGGAATGCGCAAGATCGATGCGATCTCACTTGCGACGAGCTGGAAGATGAGTTGCTCGCCTTCCTCGGGCGTTTTTCCTGCGACCAGCGCGGCCAGATCGATCTGGTCGCCATCCGCTCCACTTGCCTGCGAACTCGCCGAACGCGCCACGACTTCGAAAAGCGGCGAGGCCACCGTGCGCAAGTGACGTGCCATGGCCATATCGAGTTCGGCAATGGCAACGACCGCTGCATCGACCGTCCCGGGATCGCGTGCCAAGTGATCCTCGACATAGTCGAGGGCTTGCGCGGCGGTCATGCCAGTCTTGCCGATACGCTTAGACAAAATATCGTTGACTTCGGTGTTGCGGGCCAGAAATCCCGTGTCGGAGATCGCGCCGAAGCCAACAGCGAGTGCCGGCAAGCCAAGCTTGCGGCGGGCGCGGGCCAATCCTTCGAGATAGCCATTCGCTGCCACATAGTTCGCCTGGCCGGGATTTCCGACCAAGGTCGTGGCGGACGAGAACAGGATGAACTCGTCGAGTTCATCCTCCCGCGTCATCCGGTCGAATATCGCAGCCGCCCGCGCCTTTGGCTCGACAACAATGCGGACCCGCTCTTCCGTCAGATTCTCGACAAGGGCATCGTCCAGCACCATCGCGGCGTGGACGACGGTCTTCAGGGGCCCTTCGAGTCTAAGCGCCCGCAGCATTTCGGCGACGGCCGCCTCATTGGTGATGTCGCAGGCAAAAACGCTGGTGGTGACACCGCGCGCCGCCCATTTCTTGATCGCCGCCGCTGTTTCCTCGTCGGCAACGCCGCGACGCGAGCAAAGTGCGATCTTGCGCGCGCCCCGCTCTACAAGCCAGCCGGCCGTCGCGAGACCGAATCCCCCGATGCCGCCAAGTACGAGATGCACGCCTTCTGCATCCACCCTTGTATTGGCCCGGGGTGCAACGAGAACCGAATCCACTCCGGGCACGGGAACTTTGACGACGATCTTTCCGACGTGACCCGAACCCTGCATCAGGCGGAAGGCCCCGACGATCTCGTCGGCATGGAAGGCGCGATAGGGCAGGGGCGAGAGTTCGCCCCGTTCGAACATGACCGCAATCTCTCCCAGCAGTTTTGTGCTGAGTTCCGGCAACGTGTTGAGCAACTGGTCGGCGTCGATGCCGAAGTAGCTGACATTGCGCCGGAACGGCCGCAAGCCGATTTTCGTGTCGCCGTAAAAGTCTCGCTTGCCGAGTTCCAGGAAACGACCGAATGGCTTCAGCAACGAGATGCTGCGTTCCATCGCCTCGGAGAATAGCGAGTTCAGGACAACGTCCACCCCTTGCTTGTCGGTCACGGCGTTTACATCATCGACGAAGCTCAGCGTGCGCGAGTTGAAGACGTGATCTGCACCCAGCGTCTCAAGCAGCCGGCGCTTTTCGATCGAGCCCGCCGTTGCGATGACCTTGGCGCCGCGCGCCTTGGCGATCTGCAGTGCCGCCAGACCCACGCCGCCTGCACCACCGTGGATCAGGATCGTTTCGCCTGCACGAAGGCGTGCAAGCTCGACAATGGAATAATAGGCGGTCAGGAACGCGACAGGGAGCGTTGCGCCCGCCACCGTATCGAGACCGGCCGGAAGTTTGGCAGCGCCGCTCCGCTTGACGCAGACATGTGTGGAGAATGCTGCCGGGGCGACCGCCATGACGGCATCGCCGATTGCCAGATCCTTCACGCGTGCGCCAACAGCCTCGACGTAGCCTGCACACTCCATGCCGATCGTCGGTCCGGCGAAGCCGTCTTCCAACGCTTCCTCCGGCAGCATGCCCATCGCCCACATCACGTCGCGGAAATTCAAGCCAGCCGCCGTAACCGCTATGCGGATTTCATCCGGGCCAGGCTCTGCAGGCGTCGTGGTCTGCCATGCGATGCTCGTGACCTGCGAAGCCGAACCCTGGCGGACCGTCGCTGCACGGAAGTCGCTTGTGCTGGCGACGATGTGATCGATTGGGCCTGGCACCGCCCGAACTTCGGCCACATCGCCATTTGGGCTGACTCGCCATTCGCGGTTGTCGCTGTCGGACGTCATCAGGGCTACGACGCGATCCAAGTCGACGGAAGGGTCGGCGGACGCTCCGGACAGGACGACGGAGTGCAGGTCGATCGACTCGTACTCGTTGCGAAGCACTCTCAGGAACGTACGCAAACCCTCGTTTCCGGCGTTGGCATGGATCTCTCCGGCCACGCTCGTCCCGTTGGCTTTCGCCCGCGAGCTTGGGTCGAGAATGACAGCTAGCCGTTTCGTTGCCGGCCCGTCGACTGGCTCAAACGCTCCAAGGGCGTGGGCGATCAATCCGAGCCGCATGACGCACGAACTCAGCCACTCGACCCCGTCGCCCTGAATAGGCTCGGGCGTGTACACCACATTGATCTCGCCGTTTTCCAATTGTGCCAAAGCATTGGCTAACGCATCGCGATCCTTTTCGGCGGAACCGTCAAGACGCACCCTGTTAAGTTCCCTCCTGCGGGCAGCGTTCTTTTGAGGCGCCTTTCCATCCGTCACGACCAGAATGTTGCCGCTTGTGGTAGCGGGTGCCGCCATCTCTTCGGGCGCGCGTCGTGCATTCGCTTCGATGGAAATAACAGGGCCGTTCGCCAGCATGTGACGCACAATCCTGATGTCGTCCACCGGCAGAAGGCGCAACAACGCCTCCCAGTCCTCCGCCGAGGCGAGCTGACCCAGCGGGAATTCTACACTCTTGCCACGATCGAACCAGCCGTCGCTGAGGCCATTGGCGAAGTCGGCGAAAGCGCTTGGGGCAGGTGTGCACAGCACAAGGCGTGACCCGGGCGCAAGGACGGCTTCGATGGCATCGGACACACCCTCACTGCCGGCGACAGCAAACACATGGTCTGCCGCGCTAACGATCAGATCTGCAGGTCCGGCTTGCTTCAACTCCGAGGGCCTGATCACTGAAACGTAGGGATTGCTTTCAAACGCGATCGAAAGCTC
Source organism: uncultured Alphaproteobacteria bacterium (assembly GCA_963829135.1). Lineage (GTDB taxonomy): Bacteria > Pseudomonadota > Alphaproteobacteria > Rhizobiales > Rhizobiaceae > Kumtagia. The sequence goes on from CAWHHO010000006.1 coordinate 608,944, forward strand.
GCTCAACGCAGACTCGTTTGTCTCGACGACCACAAGCACCGCACCGGCCCTGGCAGCAATATCAGCAAAGCGGGACGTAACGAGACGCGACACCGTGCCAAGCTCAACGATACGGCGAATAGGATGATGCTCTCCGCGAGCCGCCACAGCCTCGCGCAAGGCTGCCTCTGTCATGGTAACGCGAGCGACACTTCCCGGGGCGTGGACACTCAGGCTTTCGGCCATTGTATCGCTGACAACGTGCGGCCTCACAGCCGCTCCGTCATCCGATTCGGTGACTTCACCTGACGTATGTATGACGTCCAGACGATCGAGCGCTTCCAGCCACACATCATTTATCGCAACGATTTCAGCAATGCGGTCGGGCCTTTCCCGGTAAATCGCATTGAGGATTGCCGGCACCGAGGGCAACGAACAGTCACCGGCCAAAGTCCAGCCGCCGTCGCTCTGCTCAGCGAGGTCGACCTCTTCGAGAAGGATCAGGCAGTTGGCGAGGAAGCGCTGGAGGCCGATATCACCCGGCAGCGAAGCAGTCCTCACCACGCCGGTCCCACGGCTCGTCTTGCGGGCGATCTCGAAGCTGGCGCGGTAGATCGCCGCTTCAAGCATCTGCGCCGAGCCGTCCCCGTCCTCTTCGATAGCTGCGCCAAACAGCGCAGATGCTGGCGCAACTGTGGCGTGGGCCTCGGCGAACGAGATTTTGCTTGGCACGACCGTTTGGTGATAACTCACATCACCGAGCGGTTTCTGTTGGCGCAGATAGGTGCGCTTGAAGCGGCAGTCCTCGAACACCGCAACAACTTCGCCGGCCTTATCGATGAAGGTAAAGTCCGCCTTGATCGACCCGCTCGAAATGCGCTTGATGTCAATCAGTGCGCGCGTGATTGTCTCATTGGACCGGAATAGGCGGGCCACGCCGAAACGCACGGGAATATACGGAGCGCCGCGCGATTCCCCTGAAATATCGGCATAGAGTGCGACCAGCCCGTGGAACACCGCGTCGACCGAAATCGGGTGCAGATTATAGGTGATATAAGGGTTCTTCGCTGGCTGCGGCGCGTCGATGAAAACCTCGATCTGCCGTTCGCTGATGCGCCGTGCTTCCTTTAAGAGCCGGAACGATGGACCGTACTCCAACCCGAACTGCCGTGCGGTCTCGTAAGCGGCTGCGCCTGATATGGGAGCCTTTTTTGGCGTTTTTTCCGCAGCCGGGACAGACTCAGGTGCGCTGCCCGGCAGCTTCCGGCATCTCGCCATAGCATGAAGCGTCCAGTCATCATTGCTCAGCCGGTCGCGCGACTTGATCTCGATGTCGCCGGTGTCGCCGGAGATGGTGGTCGATATCTCGCGCAACTGGTGTTCAGACAGCTCCAGCGGGCGGAAAATTTCGAGATTGGATATTTCAATCTTGTCCGTTTTCAAAAACGCACTGGCTGCCGACAAGGCGATGTCCAGATATGCGCTGCCCGGCAGGATAGGCTTGCGGTCGACGACGTGCTCGGCAAGATCGGGAAACAACCGCGCATCTATATGGCTCTTCCAGCTTCCGGATGCGGGATCAATCCGCCAGCCGGCGAGCGTAACCGGCACATTCTGCCGCCCGTAAATATCCATCGCATCGCTGGTGAATTCGTGCCGCATGTCGATGGGCTCGAAGGGTAGGGCGGGCAATTCAATGCGCGCGTTGCGTACACCGAAGACCTTCTTCCTGTCGAATGCACCCCCATTGGCTAAAATGCGCGCGAATGTCGTGGAGACCGGATCGGCACTGCTCTCCTCGCGCAGCAGGGAAGAAATTGCGGCCACCGCCACTGAGCGATCCTTCACTGTGTCCTTCAGATAGGAGGTCAGGATCGGACGCGGACCGATCTCCACGAACAGCGTGCAGCCAAGATCGATTGCAGTATTGGTTGCCTGGAGAAAATGCACCGGTTCGCGAACGTTGCTCCACCAATAAGCAGGATCGAGCTTGTCGCCCGCCAAAACGTCACCCGTCACCGTTGAGATGAATGGGACCTGGGAGGGCCTGAGTGCGATCTGGGACATGTCGTCCAGAAAGTCGTCTTTGGCGATTTCGATGAGCGGATGATGGAACGGATAGTTAATATCCAGAACCTGGCCGACGACGCGATCGGCCTTCATGACCTCCTTCAGCGTCAAAATCTGCTCGCTCGGGCCCGAGACTGTTACCGATCCCTTGGCATTCACGGCTGCAACGGTCAGTTCGTCGAGCTTGTGGTTGGCGAAGAAGTTGATCGCATCGTCCGGGCTGAGCTGAACGGCAGCCATCTTGCCCATTCCGGCAAGCCGGTCCTGGTGATACGAGCGCTTTGCCACCACCGAGACGGCGTCCACGAGCGATATCGCACCCGAGACATAAGCCGCCGCAACTTCCCCAACCGAATGGCCGAAAACAGCATCCGGCTTTACGCCCAGCAAGGCAAGGACGTCGGCAAGCGCGGCCTGTATTGCAAACAGCAGCGGCTGCGCGATCTTGGTATCGCGCAGCTTCGAATCCAACTCGGGATCGAAAAGCAGATCGATCAGGCTGATCTGCGTACGAACCTGAAACAAGGCGTGGATGACGTTGAAGCGGTCGCGGAACGCGGTGTTGCGGCGGTACGCGTCAACCGCCATGCCGGCCCATTGCGACCCGTTGCCGGAGAAGACGAATGCAATTTTGGATTGATCGTGAATGGCTTCGGCCTGAACGGCCTCACGAACATCGCGATCGCGCGTACGTGCGTCGATCGCCTTGACGATTGCGTCCGGCGTCATCGGCCGCCACCACGAAACGGTGTTTCATATGGCGGCGGTTCGCGCCAGCCGCGGCAATCAGCGAACGGCGCGCGCTCGGCGATGCTTGCTTCAACGTGGTACGATAGTCTTTGAGCAAGTTATCAAGCGCGCTCGCAGTGTGAGCGCTTGCCATGAACGTCTTGCCCACTGAGGCTTCCGGCTTTTCGCGATCCGGCCTGTTCTGCGGATCGCTGATGATAACGTGGGCGTTTGTTCCGCCGAAGCCGAATGAGTTAATGCCCGCGAGCCGCGGATGCTTTCCGTGCAGCAGTTCGATAGGTTCGGCTGCAACGTGAACATTGAGGGCGTTGAAGTCGACGGCCTCATTGGGCGTTTCGAAATGCAGCGAGGCCGGGAAGTAGTTGTTCTCCAGCGCCAACATCGCCTTCATCAGGCCCATCAGCCCGGACGCCGGCTCGGTATGACCGATGTTGGTCTTGATCGAACCGATCGGTATCGGTGCGCGGCGGGCGGCGCCGATGACCGTGCCGATCGACCAGATCTCCGACGGGATCGCCAACCTTGGTGCCGGTGCCATGTCCCTCGACGAAGGCAAGGCTGTTCGGATCGATTCCATTGCCTTCGTAGAGCGATCGGAGCAGCCGCGCCTGAGCCTTTTCCGAAGGAAGAGAGATGCCGTTCGTACGCCCCGCGGAATTCACAGCGGATGCAAGAATTCGACCGTAGCTGCGGTCGCCCTGGCTTGCGGCAACGTCGCTGCGCCGCAGAATAACGACAGCTCCACCCTCGGCGCGGACATAGCCGATGCCGTCATTGTCATAAGCTCGGCAAAGACCCTCGGGCGACAGCATGCGGGCCTGCGCAAATCCGACGAACGCGAGCGGATGCGTCAATACATGCACGCCGCCGACGATGGCTGTGTCAATCTCTCCCGCCTCCAACGCCTTTGACGCGAGATCGAGAGCCACGAGTGATGAAGAGCACGCTGTATCGACGGTCAGGCTGGGGCCGCTGAGGCCGAATACGTGCGAAATGCGATTGGAAACGATCGAGAGCGTGTTGCCCGTCATAAAGTGCGGACCGGCAGCGGCGGTGTCCTCGATGATAAGATTGGCGCTGTCGAGGGAAGATGAACCGACATAGACGCCGACGCGCTGATCTTGAAGTTCGGTAAAATCAAGGTTTGCGCTTTCAAGCGCTCGCCAGGCAAGCTGCAGAATCATCCTCTGTTGAGGGTCCATCAGCTGAGATTCGCGCTGCGAGAGCCCGAAAACACCAGCGTCGAAGCTGTAGCAATCGTCCACTATGCCGGCGGCGAAGGTGTAGGTCTTGCCCCGCGTTCCAATTTCGGGATGCCAAAAGCGAGATTGATCCCAGCGGTCTGCGGGTACTTGAGTAATCATGCAGCGACGCTGCTTGAGGAGCTCAAAAAGCTGCTCGGGGGAATTTGCGCCTGGGGCGCGAACGGATCGCCCGATAATTTCAACCGACATATTTGATTACGCCATCATAAACAGGAATGAGGCCGCTGGCGCGTCGATGCGACGTAGGCAGCGGCAATTGAGCCAAGAGTTCAAGGGTCAATGAGCCTTTGGCAAGTATCTGGGCCGGGCAAAAGACATCAGCTCCGCCTTGCTCGGAATGACGAAAGGATTCGGTTGCTGCATTAGCTGGCCCATACCTCTGCTGGCTGATCACTGCCTCCCCACGTTTGTGTTAGCCGATGTTGTCGGACCTTACAATGAAACGGTATGCGATTAAGTAGCCATGCACAAACGATTCTCGATCTACGCTTTAGGCCTGCTTTTCGGCGTTAACACAGGTTTTACAAGCGAAATTTCCTTTCATTCGATCACTCTTCGTGAACAGCCGTTTATGTTGTTTCCTTGCGACACTCGGCCGCTTTCTCTGATGGAAGGAGTTTACGCGAGGTGCAGAGTATAATTTTACGGCTATTTGTTAAAGAATGCGCAAACGGCCAATAGCCACCTTATGTCGTGGCTAGGGCGTGGAAACTCGCATCATTGACATCGCGATACATCGCGGCGAAGCATCGCGACAGGATGCTGGTTCGGTGAACTTCGGATGGTGGCTTTTGGAACGAGCGGGCTGCGTGGCTTGGCCGCCGATCTCTTGGCAGGCCCGGGTTACGCATATGTCTGGGCCTTCGCGACCTACTTGCGATCGAGCGGCCAAGCCACGCCCAATCGCCTGATTCTTCTCGGACGTGACAGGCGCGAAAGCAGTCCGGATATGGCGAAGCAAGCTATTTCGGCATTGCGCTCCGCCGGGCTTTCGCCGGTTTATTGTGGAATGCTCCCGACGCCGGCATTGGCCCATCAGGCGCTTAGAATTGGTGCGCCTGCAATCATGGTCACAGGATCGCACATTCCTGCCGACCGCAACGGACTGAAGTTCTATCGGGCAGATGGCGAAATCGATAAAGCCGACGAAAAGGCGATCGCAGCTCTGGCAGGAAAGGCGGCCTTTCCTGCTCCCGCTCACGCGGATTTGCGGCCGTTGCCCGTACCGAATACCGAGGCGCTGCATCGATATGTATCCCGTTACAAGACGGCGTTCCCCGGTCCAATGCTTCGCGGCAAGCGGATCGGCGTCTACACGCACAGCTCAGTCGCAGCCGAAATTCTGGCCGACCTCGCGTCCTTTCTTGGCGCCGAGGTCATATTGCTTGGCTCGAGCGGCGAATTTGTTGCCATCGATACCGAGGCAATCGACGAAGAGACCGCGACACGCCTTGCGGACTGGGCGCGCCGGCATCGGCTCGACGCCATCATGTCTACCGATGGCGATGGCGACAGACCCCTGCTCACAGACGAAACCGGTGGGGTGATCAGGGGCGATGCGCTGGGGGTAATCAGTGCGATTTTTCTCAATGCCGATGTCGTGGTGACGCCGGTGTCCTCCAATCCAGCTATCGAGAAGCGACTCCGATCGCTTGTCGTACGTACCAAGATAGGCTCGCCATATGTGCTCGCGGGGATGGCGGCCGTAGCACGCGACCATAGCCGCGTCGTCGGGTTCGAGGCGAATGGCGGATTGCTGCTGGGCAGTCGGCTTGAAGTCAGCGGTGCACCGCTCGATGCGCTTCCGACGCGCGACAGTGTGTTGCCGATGCTCTGCGCCTTTGCTGCCGCGTTTGAATCGAATGTACCACTGTCAAAGCTCGTTGAGGGTCTTGGCCTCCCGATCTGCCTCAGCGGGCGTGTGGAAAACTTTCCGCGATCCGACAGCGATTCACTTATGGCCACACTGCGCAGTTCGCCGCAGCGTATACAGAGCTTTCTTAAAGGGATCGGCACATACTCTCACTGCGTAGATATCGACGGGCTGCAAATTTATCTGGACGACGAAAGCATGATCCACCTTCGGCCATCGGGAAATGCCCCTGAAATGCGATGCTATGTTTCGGCGTTGACTGCGGCGCGCGCCGCCGAATTGCTTTGCTGTGGACTGACAGCAATCGAACAGTCACGACACGCGTTCCAGGAGTAGGTGTGAGCATCGTTCCCGTCATCATCTGCGGAGGCGCGGGCGCGCGTCTCTGGCCTTTATCGCGCGAGGGCTACCCGAAGCCGCTGATCGATGTCGGCGACGGACAATCCCTGCTGCAGCACGCTTTTAGCAGAGCCCTGTCGATCGCCGGCGTCATCGAGGTGGTGACTGTAACCAACCGCCAGCTGCTATTCGTCAGCGAAGATGAGTACTCCGATACGGGGATCGAGGCTCCCGCACTGACGTTTTTGCTGGAGCCAGAAGGCCGTGACACGGCCGCGGCAATAGCGGCTGCGACTCTCACGGTGGAGCAAAGCTACGGCCGCGATACGGTGATGTGCATCCTGCCGGCCGATCATATGATCTCAGACGTTCCCGCTTTCGTGGACGCCGTCGCGCAGGCGGAGGCCCTTGCCCGCGGCGGGCGGCTGGTGACCTTCGGCATTCGCCCTAGCCGGCCGGAAACCGGCTACGGATATATTGAGGCAGATGGCACGGACGTCGTTCGGTTCGTCGAAAAACCAAACCTGGAACATGCACAAGCTTATTTGAAGAGCGGGAAATTTCTTTGGAATTCCGGTATGTTCTGCTTTGCGGCTGGGACAATGGTTGATCTTATGGAACAATTCTGCTCGGACATTCTGGAGGGATGCCGCGCCAGTCTCAACGCTGCGACCCGAACCAGCGGCTCCGGCAGCATTGTCATCGAACTTGATGAAACGAAGTTCGCTTCAGTTCGAAAAGACTCCATCGACTACGCGGTGCTCGAGAAGGCGCCGAATGTGTCGGTCGTCCCTTGCGACATAGGCTGGAGCGATATCGGCTCATGGACCGCATACGCCAACCTTTTACCCCGCGACGAGGACGGCAATCATACAAGCGGCGAAGTGGCATTGATCGATACGACGAACACGGTCATCAGCGGTAACAATCGGCTGATCGGCGCGGTTGGGGTGCACGATATGATTATCGTCGACACTGCTGATGCTTTGCTGGTCGCAAGCAGGAACGACGCTCAGAACGTAAAGGCTCTGTACAACCGCCTCAAGGCTCAGAACCACGAGGTCGCAAAGCTCCATCGCACGGTTCATCGCCCATGGGGCACATATACTGTTCTGGAGGAGGGGGAGCGCTTCAAGATCAAGCGTATCGAAGTCAAGCCGGGCGGTCGTCTCAGTCTGCAAATGCACCACCATCGCTCCGAGCATTGGGTCGTCGTTTCGGGGACGGCGCGCGTCGTCAACGGCGATTCGGAGATGCTGCTTGCCACCAACCAGTCGACCTATATTCCCTCCAGTACGAAGCACCGGCTCGAGAATCCGGGCATTCTTCGTCTCGTGATGATCGAGGTGCAGACCGGCGATTATCTCGGCGAAGATGACATTATGCGTTTTGATGACGTATACGGTCGCAGCTGACAGCTTGGCACGGGGGAGGGTAGCGTGAAACTTACCTGGCTGAACGAACCGGCTGAATGGTCCGGCGATACGTCCGATCTCCGCCTCGCGACAGGCATGGGCACCGACTTCTGGTGCGAGACCTTCTACGGATTTGTCCGCGACAACGGTCACGCGTTTCTGGCACCTGTTGCCGGGAATTTCTCGGCGTCTGCCATAGTCACCGGCGACTACGAGCAACTCTACGACCAGGCGGGGCTCATGCTTCGGGTCGATGAGCGCAACTGGATCAAGACGGGCATCGAATATACGGACGGTATGATGCATTTCAGCGTGGTGGTGACCAACGCGAACTCCGATTGGTCGGTGATCCCCCTGCCTAACGCGTCACCATCAGACAAGCTGCACGTGCGCTTGACACGCCATGACAGTGCGGTGCGGGTGCAATATGCGATTGGTGATGCGGGTTGGCAAATGGCCAGGCTGGCGCCGTTTACCGCAGCCGATGCACAGGTCGGCGTTATGGCGTGCTCGCCTGAGCGGCAGGGGTTCAAGGCGCGGTTTCGCAACATCACCATCGGTCCAGCAATCGCACGAAAGCTTCACGCCGATTGATCGACCAGACAGCGAACCGAGCAAGACCTAGGGAAAGCCGCAGGTGAGGGCGCGAGGCATTGCTGTTGCTGCCGTGCTTGCCGTGGCATTGGTGCTGCCTGAGCAAACCGCATATCGAACGCGCGTTCCCGAGATCGCGGCCCTTAGGGCAGCGACGCAGCGGCAGGGTCCGAAACCTGGATTTCTGTCCTTCCGCGCGGACGCATCCTATCCGTTCCGCCCTGGGATCGGCACCAACCCGGAGCGCGTTTGCGATCGGCTTGACGAGGCGGGGTTCAGCAACATGGGTTGGCGCGCATCGGAGGTTCTCGGCGTATGGGAATGCATGGCGGTGGTGGATGAGGCGACTGCTGCCGAAAAAGCCAACGATAACAGCATTTTCTATTTGTTGCGGGGCACTGGAAGTCGCCGCATTAAATATGCGCGACTGAAGATCAACGTTCCCGATCCTGACGCCAGCGCGCAAACGCTGCTCCAGGCGCAGGAATTCATGCGTACGTTTGCTGGAGCGGCGGATTTTGATGCGCCGCCCGACTTGCTGGACGCCATTGGCCGGCGCTCTGCCGCGACCATTATATTGCGGGACGTAAGCTTCAAGCTGAAGCCCGAGTTCGACGATCCCGACCGGCTAAATCTGTCGATCGAGTTCGGTCCGACCCTCAATGCCTTTTATCGCAGGCCCAACACCATCAAAATAACGCCGCCTTTGACTCCCAGTTCCAACCAGAGGGACAAGGGTTCAAGATTACGCAAAAATGATCAGTAGACTGCATCTGCGCCGCGCTCATCATCGTGAGCGGTTTCGTAGCGGTCATTGCGATGAAAATGCGTTCGTTCCACTATCGCACCCAGCGTGTGCGTGGAATCCGCGAACATGGCGTCAGTCAGTGAGATGATTGCAGAACGGGAGTGTGGCGATTGCACTGCGTGCTGCAAGTTCGCGCCAATCATCCATGAGCGGCTTCACAAGCCGACGAACCTGCTCTGTCCGCATTGCTCGCACGGTTGCATGGTCTATGAAACCAGGCCGGATGTATGCCGCGACTGGAACTGCGGCTGGAAAATCCTGTCTTCCATACCTCGCGACTGGCGGCCCGACTGCAGCGGTTTGGTTTTTCGCGTCGAAGACCTGCGGGAATCGGAAATTACGGTGACGATCCTCGACGAAAGTGGCGCATTGCAATCCGACATGTTCGCCGAGTTGATAGATGAATGGGTCGCAGAGGGCATTCGCGTATTCTTCCAGACCGTGGGCTCGCCCGGCTATTATCCAACAGATGTTTTCGTCAATCCGTTGGTCCGTGGCGTAACTGGCCCGCCAGCTATGCTGCGGCTCGCATTCAACGAGATGTTGGCAGCCCTCGCCGCCAACCATGAATGGGAACGGGACGGGATCGAGCTGCAAAGCTCTATCTTGGACCTGTGAGGACATCAATTGGGGCGGCCGCCATTCCTCTATTCGCGCCAACGTCCTTCAGCATGAGGTCTGACCACCGGTAAGGCGACCATGGTCGCGGATCCTTGGCAGCGCGAATGATAGACGCGAGGTTGTGCGTCCCGATCTTACCCCGGCAAAGTCAGGACATGATCAAACCGCCGTCGACGTTGATCGTCTGTCCCGTGATATAAGCTGCGTCTTCCGAAGCCAGGAAGGCGACGAGAGCAGCGACCTCGGCAGGTGTTCCCGCCCGGCCCATCGGGATGCCACGGACCCACTCCGCCATAAGTTCGCCCGGCCCATACTCGCCCAGCATCTGTCCCCAGACCCGGTCGTTATAGTCCCACATTTCGGTGTGGATAATGCCGGGGCAAATCGCATTCGCGGTGATCCCTTCGCGAGCCAGTTCCTTGGCGAGACTCTGCGTCAGGCCGACCACCCCGAACTTCGAGGCGGCGTAATGTGGGGTGTATATGAAACCCTGGCGAGCCTGACCCGACGCCGTGTTGATCAAGCGGCCTTTGGTGCCGCTGGTGCGGAACCGTCGAATCGCCTCCTGGCAACAGAGGAAAACGCCTTTGGTGTTCACATCCAGGTTCAAATCCCACTCGCGTTCGGTCAGGTTTTCGACCTTGGCAATGGTGATGACGCCGGCGTTCTGGACGGAAACGGAAATGGCGCCGAGTTTTGCCTCGGCCTCACCGTAGGCCTCCTGAACGGCCTTGGCATCGGTCACATCAAGCGTGAGGCCAATTATTTGACTGCCGGTTGCCTGCGCAAGCGCGTCCGCTGCGTCCGAAGTGTCCTTCTCGACCGCGGCGATGGCGATGCTTGCCCCTTCCTCGGCAAAGCGTTTGGCGATGCCTGCGCCGATCCCCTTGTTACCCCCGGTCACGAAGACCGCCCGGCCTGCAAAACGTTTCATGGTCTCTCCTCCATATGCGCAGCACGCCGCGACGATTCGAGCGAAATCAGGCCGTCAGCCTCGCTGCCGTGAACTTGTCCGTGACAAGCACATCGATGACGCCCAGCCTCAAGGCGCCGGCGATAGCCTGGGTCTTCGATTCGCCACCGGCCAGCGCCATGACACGGGAAGCTCTTCGCAGATCTTCCAGCGATATGCCGATCACCCGTTCATTTAGCGGTGTTTCGACCGGCTTTCCGTCCTTGTCGTAGAATCTGAAGGAAATCTCGCCAACGGCGCCTGCCTCGTACAGCATCGCCATCTCCTGGCGAGAGAAGACGTTGCCGGAGCGAGCGAGAAGCTCGGACGGCTCCACCGCGCCGATGCCCACGACCGCAAGGCTCAGGCGACCGAACAAATCCATGGTTCCGCGCACGACCGGATCGGCCAGCATCACGAGTTTCGCCTCGCGCGACGACGTAATACCCTGCACCAGAAGCAGTCGCGGTTCGCCTCCCGTCAGCTTGGCGAGACGCGCTGTCAGCTCCGTGGCATGCGTCTGCACGGACGCATCGCCCATCCCACCCAGGATCTGCACGATGTATTTCGCCTTGGCGTTCCTGAATGGGTGGATGTTGTCCACCATGCGCAGAAGGGTCTGGCTCCAGCTCGAAACGCCGATGATCTCGTCTTGCTGAAGGGTGGCTTCGAGGAAATGGGCGGCCGCCTCGCCGATACGGGCCATGATGGCACCAACGCGATCTTCCGAACAGTCGATGACGATGGCCTCGGTCAGTCCGTAGCGTTCGCGCAATGCGGTCTCAAGCTCCGCATACGTCCCCGGCGGCGGGATCACGGTCGTGCGGACGATGGCTTCCTGCTCCGCCCGCTTCAACATGCGCGACACGGTCGCCTGCGACATATGCATGGTATCGGCAATCTCCGCCTGTCGCTTGCCTTCGACATGATACATCTGAGCGATGCGGGCAATCAGTCGTAGCTCGTTGATCCGTCCCATGCGCAACTCCGGATGAATTTTTATTCACCCTTAGATGAAGGAAGTTCCATGGTCGAGCGATGGATTGCGTCCTGCCAAACGAGAAGCCGCATCGCCGCGTCGGACGCTTGAGCAATCAATGGATTGCTGGCACGCGGCAATGCAGCGATCGCTTCCAGATTTGACCAGACACCTAGCGAAAGTCCGGCCAAGATAAGCGGCGCCGAGCGCCGATGCCTCTGGCGTGTCACATTGGATGATGGTGCGGTCAAGAATGTCCGCAACGCTCTGCATCAGGAAGGTGTTCTTGCTGGGCCCGCCGTCCACATAGAGGCGACCCAGCGGCGTGGGAGATTGAGCCGACATCGCCGTAACGACGTCGTGAACCTGAAAGGCCATGGAGTCCGTTACGGCACGCGCCAACTGGGCGCGGGTGGTGTTGAAGGTGATGCCTGAGAACAGCGCGCGCGCGTCGGCGTGCCAATAGGGTGCTCCCAGGCCAACGAAGGCCGGCACGAAGCCCGGGCCGTCGGCGGCGGCCGTTGCAGCAAGATCGGTGAGGGCCTGCACGTCGGGCAAGCCAAGCATATCCGCCATCCACGGCAGCGCCGCCGCCGAAACAAGAATGTTCCCCTCGAAGGCGTAAGTCGGCGTGCCCTCAATGGACCAGGCGATTGTCGTGGTGATGCCGCGTTCCGGTGGGATGAAGCGTGGCAGCGTCGTCATGATCGACGAGCCGGTTCCAAAGGTTACTTTGCCATCGCCGGGGCTGAATGCACCATGACCGAAGAGAGCGGCATGGCTGTCGCCTATCGCAGAAGCGATAGGGATGCCGTCTCGCAGACCTGGCACGTTCTTTGTAACCCCGAAGTGGGAAGCACTGTCGCGGACCTCCGGCAACATCGCTTTCGGTACGCCGAAGAGGTGGCAGAGTTCATCGCTCCAGACCCGGCGATTGAGATCGTAGAGTTGGCTCCGTGCTGCATTGGCGGCATCGCAGGCATGGACGGCGCCGTCCGTCAGGCAATGGATCAACCAGGCATCGATCGTGCCAAGACGGGCATGGTGTCCTGCCGGAACGCGGTCCAGCAGCCATTTCATCTTGGGGCCGGGAAACATCGGGTCGATAGGCAAGCCGGTGAGTGCCTGGACCCTCGGCGCATGACCCGCTGCAATCAACTCGGCGCAGGCCGGCGCTGTACGGCGGCATTGCCAGCTTACCACCGGACCAAGCGGCATCCCAGTGATGGCGTCCCATGCGGTGACCGACTCGCGTTGGTTGGAAATCGCGATCCCGATGATGTCGACGGCCGGTCCCGGCTTGCAGGCAAGCAGCAATCGAATCCTGCACCGATTCCCAGATACGGAGGGGACTTTGTTCAACCCAGCCAGGCTGCGGATGTTCGATGCCGACCGGAGACGAGCCACGCGACAGGATCTCCCCAGTCGTCGAGACAAGAACAGCCTTGGAGTTGGTGGTGCCCTGGTCAATGGCAAGAATTGCGGTCGTCATGGCAGCTCCGGCAGACGGAAAAATTGGGGCGCAGCACAGGGGCCAATTTTTGCCGCGCCCCGAAGCATCATCCGATCATCGAAATCATGCCCGAGAAGATTTCCGGGCAATCAGAGCGATGGCCGCTTCGGCGATGGCGGAAGGGGCCATGCCGAATTCGTCCAGAAGGAACTCTGCCGAACCGGTGGGCGCGAAGATGCCAGGTACACCGAGTATCTTCATCGGCACCGGGGCTTCCGCCACGACCACTTCAGCAATCGCCGACCCTAGCCCACCGAACGTGGAATGCTCTTCCGCGGTAAGAATAGCGCCGGTGTCGCGAGCGGCCGACACTACCGCCTCGACATCGATCGGACGGACTGTTGCCATGTTCAAGACGCGTGCCTCGATCCCTCGTAAGGCCAGCAGATCTGCCGCCTTGCTTATGCGATGTGTCAAAGTACCATTGGCGATCAGCGTAATCGCATCGCCATCACGCAATAGGTTGGCCTTGCCCACCTCGAATTTGTGCCCGGCTGGAAGGACGTCCGGTACGCCCACGCGCGAAAGGCGCAGGAACACAGGCCCATCGTAGGATGCGGCCCACTCGACCGCGGCGGCCGTCTCGATTGAATCACATGGTGCGATCACCGGCAGGTTCGGCAACACGCGCAACCAGGCGAAATCCTCGATGGAATGATGCGTCGGGCCAAGCTCCCCGTAGGCCATTCCGGACGAGATTCCCACGAGCTTCACATTGGCATTCGAATAGGCGATGTCAGCCTTGATCTGCTCCAGCGCGCGCCCTGTCAGGAAACAGGCGGCGCCGCAGACGAAGGGCAGGAGGCCCCCATTGGCAAGTCCGGCACCAACTCCTACCAAATTCTGTTCTGCAATGCCCACATTCACCAACCGCTCCGGCCACTTGGCTTTGAAAGCGCCCAATTTCGACGAACCAACCGAATCATTGCAGACCGCCACAATCCTGGCGTTGTCGGCGGCAAGGCGTTCAAGCGTGAAAACGAACGAGTCACGGCAATCGTGCAGTTTGGTGGACGGAGTTACGGCGTTCATCAAAGGGCCTCCGAAAGCTCAGCCACGGCGAGCTCGTATTGTTCGGCATTCGGCACTTTGTGGTGCCAGTCAACTTTGTCCTGCATAAAGGAGATGCCCTGGCCCTTGTTGGTATGAGCCACGATGCAATGCGGACGCTTTCCGCGTCGCTCAAGCGCAGGAACAATCTCCGCCAGGTCGTTGCCATTGATCTCGGTGACATCCCAACCAAATGCTTCAAGCTTGGAGGGGAAGGGCGCCATATTGTTGGTGTCCCTTAGAGCAGCGCCCTGCTGGAAGCGGTTGTGGTCAATGATCAGTGTCAGATTGTCGAGGTCAAACTGTGCGGCCGCCGAAATCGCCTCCCAATTCGACCCCTCCTGCATCTCCCCGTCGCCGGTCATGACGTAGGTGTGATAGTGCGCACCGGTCAGTTTGGCTGCCTTGGCGATACCGACGGAAACCGGCAGGCCATGACCGAGAGGGCCGGTATTCGTCTCCACGCCGGGAACTTTGTTGCAGTTTGGGTGTCCGTTCAGCCGTGAATACGGCTTCAGGAAGGTGCTGATCTCTTCCTCGGGAAAGAAGCCACGCTTGGCAAGAGTCACGTAGAGCGCCAGCGCGACATGGCCCTTCGAAAGAACGAAACGGTCGCGGTCGGGATGCTTGGGCTGATCGGGCCAAATGCGCAGAACGCGGAAATACAGTGCTGTCAGAATGTCGATGGCTGACATCTCGCCGCCAATATGCCCGGCACCTGCCTCGAACACTGCCTGCAGATCGCGTCGGCGAATTTGACGCGCGATACGGTCCAGATCGTTCGGTTGCATGATTCCCTCGTGCATAAATATCCAACTACACATATAGTTGCACAATGACACCGCGAGTCAAGCCGAATTCGCTAGATGCTGGGCAAATGACTGCCATAATAAGGTTGACATGGCGGACTTTGATGATGTACGAATTTACAGACGCCAGTGAATAAATATGCTTATTTATCGGCTGAAGCAGGGATAGGGAGGACGCCATGCTTGCGACACCGATGGAAACGCCGCGCAGCGTGGTCAGCGGAATTTTTGGATCGATGCGAGGCGCGACTGGCCCTTTGATCGGCCTGATATTGCTTTGCCTGTTCCTAACCGTCGCGACGGACAAGTTCCTTTCTGTCAGAAACTTCCTCAACATCCTTGATCAGATCACCGTACTGGGCGTGATGGCCGTCGGAATGACCATGGTCATTCTGATTGGTGGCATCGACCTCGCAGTCGGCTCGGTCATGGCGCTGGCGATGATGGTTCTGGGCTATCTGAACGTGTCCGCGGGCGTGCCGATGATGTTTGCTATCCCGTTGGCCCTGCTTGCTGCTTCAACGAATGGCTTGATCGCCGGCATTCTCATAACGCGCTTCAAGGTGCCGGCATTTATCGCGACGCTCGCCATGATGTCGATTGCGCGCGGGTTGGCCAACATGATTACAGACGGCCAGCAAATCATCGGCTTTCCGGCCTGGTTCAACACGATGGCTATCGTGCGCTTTGGCGGTTTCCTGACGCTGACGGTCGCGGTGATGTTGGTCGTGTTTGTCATTGGTCTGCTGTTCCAGCGGTATCGGCACGGCGGGCGTGTCCTCTACGCCATCGGCGGAAACCCGGAAGTCGCCCGGCTCGCCGGGATCGATGTCCAACGCGCGACCATCCTTGTCTATATCGTCTGCAGCTTCCTGGCGGGCCTTGCCGGCATGGTCCTGGCCGCACGCCTGGACTCGGTTCAGCCATCATCGGGCATGTCCTATGAACTCGACGCCATCGCTGCTGTGGTCATTGGAGGCACGTCGCTTTCCGGCGGCACGGGCGGGATCGGCGGCACCATCATCGGCGTGCTCATTATCGGGGTACTGCGCAATGGTCTCAACCTGCTTAGCGTTTCGCCTTTCATGCAGCAGGTCATTATCGGCGCGGTCATCGTCCTCGCTGTAACAGCCGAAACGTATCGCAAGCCAAAGTAGCGAATTTTCACCCGGCGGCCAAGGTGGCACCGGGTGCGGAAGACGGTCAGCAATAATGCGGGCCGGCATACGAAAGGGTCTCCTGCCAGGCAGGACCCATTAGTCAACTTGGAGGAACAAGCTATGAAACTTTCCAACCTGCTGATGGCGGCGACTGCCGCTGCAGTTTTGATGTCGCCATTGGGCGTGTCCGCCGCAGAGGTCAAGAAGATTGGCCTTGCCGTTCCGAATCTTCAGGCCGACTTCTTCAACCAGATCAAGCTGGGCGTCGAGAAGTATGCAAAGGAGAAAGGCATCGAAGTCATCGTCGTTGACGCGAAGAACGATACGGCTACGCAGGTCAGCCAGGTGCAGGACCTGATGACCCAGGGCATCGACGCTTTCATCTATATCCCCGCCGGTGCCGCGGCAGCTGCCGTACCTACCCGGCTTGCCCGCGATGCCGGTATTCCGGTGATCAACGTGGACCGTGTTCCAGAAGGCGCGCCAGGAGATACATTCATCGCCGGCGAGAGTGTCGAATCCGCCTATGCAGTCTGCAAACATATCATCGAAAAGGCCGGCGGTTCCGGCAAGATGGCGATCATCCACGGTCAGAAGGGCACGACCCCGGAAGTCGACCGTTTCACCGGATGCAAGCGCGCCATTGACGAGAACAAGGGCGTGGAACTGGTCGACCAACAGTGGAGCGCCATGTGGTCTGCCGACGAGGGCTTTACGATCGCGCAGAACATGTTGCAGGCCAATCCCGACATCACCATAATCTTCGGGCAGGCCGATGGCCTGGCGATGGGTGCGGCCAAGGCGGTTGACGTTGCCAACCTCTCCGACAAGGTCATCATCGGCGGTTACGATGGCGACGTCTCGGCTCTCGAATACCTGGCCAAGTGCAAGGGACCTTACATCGCGACCGCGACGCAGAGCACACAGAAGATGGGCGTGCTCGCAGTCGAGTCCGCGCTTGCGGTGGCCGCTGGCCAGAAGGTTGAAGAGCGCCAGACCCCGAATGCCGTGCTGACGACCTGCGAGAATGCTCCGGAATTCGTGAAGAGCCACCCGTAATCCGGTTCCACACGGAAAGGCAGCAGTGCCATGACCACCCAGTCTCCCATCCTGTCGCTCCGAGGGATTCAGAAATCCTACGGTCCGATCAAGGTGTTGCACGGCGTCAATTTCGACGTGTATCCGGGAGAGGTTGTGGCGCTGCTTGGTGAAAACGGTGCCGGAAAATCGACGCTGTCAAACGTCATTTCCGGCACTGTCCAGCCTTCGGCAGGTGACATGACTTGGCATGGGGCACCCTATGCCCCTGCCAACCCGCGTGCCGCGATGGACGAGGGCGTCGGCATGATCCATCAGGAGCTGAAATTGCTCCCGAAGCTGTCGATCGCGGAGAATATCTTCGTTGGCCGCTACCCAATGAAGGCCGGCCGGATAGACCGCAGAGGCTATGGAAGAACGCGCGCGCGCCGGCTTGCATCGCCTCGGACTTGATATCTCGCCCGACCGACTGGTCGAAGGGCTGTCGACCGGAAAACAACAACTGATCGAGATCGCCAAGGCACTTACACTCAATGCTCGGCTGCTGATCCTCGACGAGCCTACCGCTGCCTTGGGCGGCGAGGAAACTCAGTTGCTGTTCCAGCAGATCGAACGCCTGAAATCGGAAGGCGTGGGCATCGTCTACATTTCGCACCGGCTTGAGGAAATAAGGCAGATCGCCGACCGGATCGTCGTGATGCGCGACGGCGCCAAGGTGCAGGAATTCGACAGTGGCAACGTTCCCGTACGCACCATCGTCGAAGCGATGGTCGGTCGCTCACTCGAACGAATGTTTCCTTCCTTGCCCACGCCCACGGATGAGGTGACCCTTGAAGTACGCAACCTCGCGTCGCCTACCAATGAGTTTCGCGACATCAGCTTCTCCGTTCACAAGGGAGAGATTCTTGGCATTGCGGGCCTCATGGGTGCCGGGCGAACTGAACTTGTCCGCGCGATGACCGGAGCCGATCCCATCTCCCGCGGAGAGGTCCTGCTGCGTGGCAAGGCCGTCACACCCCGATCGCCGATAGATGCGATTCGCAACGGCATTGTCCTCGTGCCTGAGGATCGGAAGCTCCAGGGCGTGGTTCTCGAACATTCGATTGCGGAGAATATCGGCTACGCCAACCTTGGTGAGATTGCCCGAAAGGGCTGGATCTCTTCGCGCCGTCTGCATCAGTTCGCCGACGGATACATCAAGAAGTTCGGAGTCAAGGGCCGCGGCCGGCAGAAAGCGGGCGAGCTTTCTGGGGGCAACCAACAGAAAGTGGTTCTGGCGAAGTGGTTGGCCCGCAAGCCGCAGGTCGTGATCCTGGACGAACCGACGCGTGGCATCGATGTGGGCGCCCGGTCTTCGATCTACGATCTGATTATCGATCTGGCCCGCGAAGGTGTCTCGGTAATCGTGGTCAGTTCGGATCTTGAGGAAGTTCTCGGGGTCTCGAACCGCGTCATGGTCATGGCGCAAGGCAAACAGGCGGGGATCCTTGATCGCAAGGACGCAACCGACGTCTCGGTCATGGAACTCGCGACCATCTAACCAAGGTGAGCATTTATGTCCGATATCCGACTCAACGCGCCGAAAATGTTCGATCTTTCCGGTAGCGTCGCACTGGTGACGGGCGCGGGTAGCGGCATCGGCCAGCGTATTGCAATGGGGCTGGCGCAATGTGGGGCGGATGTTGCACTGCTTGATCGTCGCACTGATGATGGATTGGCGAAAAACCTCCGATTTCATAGCGGTCACCGGACGGCGGAGCATCCGGATTGCTGCGGATGTGACGAGCGGGGCTGCCCTGAACGAGGCGGTCGAGCGCGCCGAAGCTGAGCTTGGGCCGCTTACGCTTGCCGTCAACGCAGCCGGCATCGCGAATGCCAATCCGGCTGAGGACATGGAGGAAGCCCAGTTTCAGACGATGATCGACATCAACCTCAAGGGCGTTTTCCTGTCGTGCCAGGCGGAAGCGCGCGCGATGATGAAGAACGGACGCGGCTCGATCATCAACATCGCCTCGATGTCAGGTGTGATCGTGAACCGTGGCTTGAACCAATGCCACTACAACGCGTCGAAAGCCGGCGTCATTCATCTTTCGAAGTCGCTGGCGATGGAGTGGGTTGGCCGTGGCATTCGCGTCAACACCATTAGTCCTGGCTACACGGCCACCCCTATGAACACGCGTCCGGAAATGGTGCACCAAACCAAGCTGTTCGAAGAGCAGACACCGATGCAGCGAATGGCTACGGTTGACGAGATCGTCGGCCCCGCCGTCTTCCTTCTTTCGGACGCAGCGAGCTTCGTTACGGGCGTGGACCTGCTGGTCGACGGCGGTTTCTGCTGCTGGTAGGGGGCCGCGCCCGAAAAAGGGGCCCGTTGAATTCCGCCAAGGGAAATCAATATCAAGATTCTCAATGGGCGAAATCGCCACGGGCGGTGATTCAGGAGCCCGCGAGCGCTTCCATCAATTGGCAGGATTAGCAGGTCCGGAAAATGCCGGACCTCTCGTCTTTACGGCAGCAGTGCAGGCGGATGCCTCGACCGCTAGCGAAGGCGACCGGAGGCATGGCCGAGCATTGTGTAGACTTTCCCGGTCTCGGATCCGAGGTAGCCTTCCGTGAGACCGCCATCGCGATCGCTGCGGGATATGTCGGTGAGCAGCCTTTCGAAATCCTCGCAATATCGATCGACGGCGCCCCGGAAGGTAGCATCCGACTGATAGCGGCGCCGAATGTCCTCGAACGTCTGCTGGCCTTTCAGCGTGTAGAGCCGGCGGCTGAATGCACCGCGCTCGCCCTGACGATAGCGCCGCCAGATGTCCAACGCAGCCTCATGATCGACCGCGCGGGCAATATCGACGGACAGCGAGCCAAGCGGCGAGGCATCCCGCGCAGGTGCGTGCGGCGCCTCAACGGCGACATCGGTTTCCTCAGTCTCAGCGCGCGCGGCGCCGCTCAGCAGATCGCGAACCCAGGCGCCTGTCTTGGGACGAACGTCACCTTCGCGCGGGCGGGGCGCCTCGGCCTTTGGCGCCGGTTCCGGCTGACGTTCGCTCTTTGCCGCAGGTGCCGGCTTTGGGGCAGGTTCTTGCGGGCGCTCAGGCGGACGTCCTTGCGGCACCAAACGTCGCGGCACCTGTGTCTCACCTTGATCCGAAACGTCGATCGTACGACCAGATTTTGCAACAATTTCCGATAGTTCCTTCAGGGCTTTTATCTGCTCGCCGACGGCACGGCGTATGGCGGTCGTCAACTCTTTGGCCTCCTGCGGCATGTCGAGAACGCCCTTCTTGAGCTCGGCTCGGGTTTCGTCCAGATCACCTTTGATCGAGCTTGCGGTTCGGCGCATCTCTTCCGTAGCATCGGCGAAGCGCTTCGTTGCCGAATCGACCACCTCAGTTATTGCCGCGCGTATCTTGTCGGTGGAGGCCAGGGTTTGTCCTTCCGCCTTCTCCAGCGTGTTGCCCACGAGGTTTTCAAAGGATTTGAGGATATTCTCTAGGTCTTCCGATTTCTTGACCAGGCCGACCGCGAGATCTTCTAGCGCCGACTGGCGCTCGAGCGTGTGCTCGAGATTGTTCTGCGCCGAACTGAGCAATTGAGACGCGCTGGTGAGCAGGCGGCTGTGTTCCTCGAACCGGGTCGCGATCGACGCTACCTCGCGCAAGGTACCCGACGACAGTTCGGTGAGCCGGTTTGTGTTGGATTCGACCAGCCTCGCGGAACTAGAGAAGGTCAGGGAGGCCTTTTCCGTCGCGGCGGCGAACCGGTCCGTGGTTGTCGTGAGATCGGTATCCACCTTGGTAAGGTTATCGCTGGCTGCATCGATCAGCTGACCAAGCTTGGTACTGGAGGCCGACATGCGGCCGATCAGTTCGTTCACGCCTGTGGATAGGCTGTTGCGCGCGCCGTCGACCGCCGCAAGCGTTTCTGCCGTACGGCTTGCCAGAGCATCCGCGAGTGCCTGATTCTCAGAGCGAAGCTTTTCTGCAGCACGTTCCGATGCAGTCTCGAGCGTACGCTCGAGTTCGATATGGGCATCGCTTAGCTTGCCAGCGAGTGGCCGCGCGGTGTCGTCGAGCAACTTGGTTATTTCAGCGGTGCGCTCGGCCATCAATGCGCTCAGTTCGCGCGTGTTGTTGGCAAGCACCCTCGCAGCATCATTTGTGCTCTCACCAATGTGCTTGCCCACAGCGCTGAAGGTGTTGCTGATGACGTCGGCCCGCGAAACCAGTTGCTGCTCAGCGGCGGCAACGTGCTCGCCTACCGTTCGGCCCAGCGTCTCGGCGCTGTTGGTCATGCGCCCCTCCATGTTGGCCATCGAGGTGTCAACGAGAGCGGCTGCATCTTCGACGCTCTTGGAAAGGCGCGATCCCGCTTGTGTCAGTCTGGCATCCATGTGAGCCGCGGCGGCCTTGGCGCCGGAAAGGACGCGTTCGTCGGCGGCGGACAGCGCATCGGCGATGATGCGCGCCTGCTCTTCCATGCCCTGGGCCGATTGCGACACGCGGGCAATTACCCGCTCTTCGGCCGCAGCAAAGGCGTTGGCAGCTTCCGCCGCACTCTGGCCGATGGTGGTGGCGCTTTCCCCGATCCGCTCGGCAAGTCGCTCATCCGCACCCCTGAAAACGTCGCCCATTTCCACGGCGCGTTCCGCAAGAGCGTCGGACGCAGCTTTTGCACCAAGGGTGATGCGCTCGTTGGCGGCCTCGAAGACCCGCCCGATTTCTGCCGCGCGAGCGGCAAGCGAGTCCGTAGTCTGGTCCATTCGGGCGGCGATGCGCTGGTCCGCGGCTTCGAAAACGCGGTCGAACTGATCGGCACGGCCGGCCAGAACGTCACCGTTCTTCTCGATGCTCGCGGCAATGCGTTCATCGGCCTCCTGGAAGACACGGCCGATCTCGCTGGCGCGGCCCGCCAGCGTACCCGCCGTTTCGCCGACGCGCGCCGTAAGGCGTTGGTCGGCATTTTCGAAGATTTCGACGATTTCGTTGGCGCGAGACCCAAAGGCTTGCGAGCCATCCTCGATTCGCGCCGCGAATTTGCGGTCTGCCCCGTCAATGACATCACCAAGTTCGCCGATGCGTGCGTTAATCGCGTCCGCGCCCTTCGCAAAGCGCTCAACAAGGCGCTCGTCGACGGCATCGAAGAGGCGACTGATTTCCGTGGCGCGACCGTTTAGCGCGTCAGCGGTCTCGGCGATGCGCAGTCCCAGCTTGCCGTCGATGCCGTCGAAGCTTCTACCAATCTCGCCGGCGCGGGCGGCAAGCGTCTCCGCCGTGGCGACTGCGCGCTCAACCAGCTTTTGGTCCGCTTGGTCGAAGGTGTGGGAAATGTCGTCGGCGCGTGCCAGCAATGTGTCAGCTGTCTCAGCGGTACGAATGCGGATGCGGTCGTCGGCCTTTGCGAAAACGCCCGCAATGTCGTTCGCGCGCTCCAAGAGGGCAGTGGCGGTGAGTTCCGCACGTTCGGCAATCCTTCGGTCGGCATCGGTAAATGCGTTGCCTGCTTCCATTTGCAGCGCGGCCGTGATTTCCAGCACCTTATCACGCAACGACGTCGCTGCGCTCACAGCGCTTCCCTCCAAGGCGGTACGGATGTTTTCGACGCCGGCCGTCAGTGCCCGTTGCATCGTTCCGGTGCGCTCCTCGATGATGCCGGTCTGGCGGTCAAACGTCTGAGCAATTTTATTGACGTCCGCGTCGATGGCTTCGGAGATCAGCGAGCGCTTTCCTGCAATTGTCTCAATATGAGACGAGATCTCCAGGTCTATGGTGCGGCGCGCCTCGGATAACTTACCCAGATCGGTGTCAAGAGCTCGCGCGAACGTGGCGCGGCTTTCGGCAATCTTCTCAAGGTGCCCGCCAACGATGGAATCGATGCCGGCTCGGCTCTCAGCGACTTTCTGCAGGTCCGTCTCCAGAGCACGGGCAAGAATATCGCGTCCGTCCGCGATTGCCGAAACCTGCGACTGCACCAGCGCGTCGATGTTGTCACGCGCGTCGGAAAGTTGCGCCAGGTCGGCCTGGAGTACGCCTTTCAACGCGTCGCGACCGGCCATAAGCTTGTCGACCTGACCCTCCACCAATTGGTCGATATCGGACCGCGCGCTGGTGAGCTTGGCCAGATCGGCTTCCAGTGCCCGCCGCAGGATATCGCGGCCCTGCGCGAGCTTCTCCACCTGCGAGGAGACCAGGGTGTCGATACTGGCGCGGGTTTCGGTCAGCTTGGCGAGATCATCGCTAAGAGCCTTGCTCAGCAGTTCGCGGCCCTCGGCGAACTTTCCGCCCTGACTGGCGATGATGCCGTCGATCATTTCCAGATCGCTGCGCAGCGTTTCGGTCAGCGATCCGCGGCTTTCAGCCAGCTTGCCAATATGTGCATCCACGAGGCTGCCGATATTCGACATATCCTGTTCGAGGGCCTGTGACAGAAGCTGACGGCCATCGGCAAGCTTGCCGATCTGCCCCTGGATAATGGATTCGAGGCCGGACATGTCGGTCTCGATAGCCTTCGCAAGCATATCGCGGCCTTGTGAGACCCTCTCAAGCTGCTTGGTGACGATCTGATCGAGAACTGTACGATCCTCGCCAATCTTGCGCAGATCGGCCTCCAGCGCCCGTGATAGCAGGTTACGGCCTTCTGCCAGCTTGGCCACGTGACCGACAATGCCGGCGTCGATGCTTTCGCGGGTCTCGGAAAGTTTAGCCAGGTCCGACTCGAGAGCCATGGTCAAGGCGTTGCGCCCTTCAGCCAGGCGGTTGACCTGACTTTGCAGCAGGCCATCGATATCGCCGCGGGCTTCCGCGATCTTGTCTAGGTCGGCTTCCAACGCCAGTCGAAGCGCATCGCGGCCCTGGGTGAGCTTTTCGAAATGCGAAGAGACCACATTGTCGATATCGGCGCGGGCAGATTGAACATGCGCGAGATCGTCCATCAGCGCGCGGGACAAAGTGTTGCGGCCCTCGGCAAACTTCTCCACTTGGTGCGCTACAAGTGCATCGATGGCGACGCGCCCCTCGTCGAGCGCTGCTAGATCGGACTCAAGCGCATGCTTCAGGATCTCGCGGCCCTCGGCTAGTTTCTGAATGTGTGTTGCGGCGAGGCTTTCGATCTCCGCCTTGCTTTGCGACAGCTTGATAATGTCGGCCTCAAGAGCCCGCTTGAGGATGTCGCGGCCTTCCGACAGCTTCTCGACCTGGGCGGCGACCAGTCCATCAATGCCGGCGCGGCTGTCTGCAAGCTTTGCGAGGTCAGCTTCCAGCGCTTGCGATAGAACAGCACGGCCCTCCGACAGACGTTCAACATGCATGGCGGCAATCCCGTCGATCTCCGCCTTGCTCTCCGATAGTCTTGCCAGATCGGCTTCGAGTGCGCGCTTGAGAATGTCGCGGCCCTCGGCGAGCTTCTCCACTTGCGCCGCAACTAGACCGTCGATGCCGATGCGGGTGTCCGCGAGCTTGGCAAGGTCGCCTTCGAGCGCTTGCTGCAGAAGCGCACGCCCCTCCGCGAGTTTCTCGATGTGATCTGCCGCAATGCTGTCAAGATCGCCCTTTGCCCCGATCATCCGCGCCAGGTCGGATTCAAGCGCGTCGCGGAGTAGGTTGCGGCCCTCGGCGAGCTTCTCGACATGACCGGCGGCGATATTGTCGATATCCGATTTGCTTTCGATCATACGCGCAAGATCGGCCTCCAGCGCACGTTGAAGGATGTTGCGGCCCTCGGAAAGTTTTTCGACATGGGCAGCGACCAAAGCATCGATGCTGGCGCGGCTGTCGGCGATCCTCTCGAGATCTGCTTCCAGCGCGCGGCTGAGAACATCGCGGCCCTCGGCAAGCCTCCCGACGTGGATGGCTGCGATACCGTCGATTTCGGCCTTGCTTTCCGACAGCTTGTTCATGTCGGATTCCAGCGCGCGGCGGAGAATGTCGCGGCCCTCCGCAAGCTTTTCCACTTGCGCTGCGACCAGTCCATCTATGCTTGCGCGGCTGTCGTCGAGCTTCGCGAGATCAACTGAAAGGTGCTGCGAGAGCAAACCGCGTGCCTCTGCATATTTTTGCGCTTGCATTTCTCCGGCAGCGCGTATTTCGGACAGGTCGGCCTCAAGCGCGTCGCGGAGGAGGTTGCGACCCTCGGCGAGCTTCTCGACATGACCGGCGGCGATGCTGTCGATCTCCGATTTGCTTTCGAGCATACGCGCAAGATCGGCCTCAAGCGCACGTTGAAGGATATTGCGGCCCTCGGCGAGCTTCTCGACATGACCGGCAGCGATGCTGTCGATCTCCGATTTGCTTTCGACCATACGCGCAAGATCGGCCTCAAGGGCGTCGCGGAGGAGGTTGCGGCCCTCGGCGAGCTTCTCGACATGACCGGCGGCGATGCTGTCGATTTCCGATTTGCTGTCGATCATACGCGCAAGATCAGCCTCAAGCGCACGTTGAAGGATGTTGCGCCCCTCGGAAAGTTTTTCGACCTGGGCAGCCACCAAAGCGTCGATGCTGGCGCGGCTGTCGGCGATCTTCTCCAGATCCGCTTCGAGCGCGCGGCTGAGAACATCGCGGCCCTCGGCAAGCCTCCCGACGTGGATGGCTGCGATACCGTCTATTTCAGCCTTGCTTTCCGACAGCTTGTTCATATCGGATTCCAGCGCGCGGCGGAGAATGTCGCGGCCTTCCGCCAGCTTTTCCACTTGCGCCGCGACCAGTCCATCTATGCTTGAGCGGCTTTCGTCGAGCCTGGCGAGATCAGCTGAAAGGTGCTGCGAGAGCAACCCGCGTGCCTCCGCATATCTCTCCGCCTGCGTTTCTCCGGCAGCGCGTATTTCGGACAGGTCGCTTTCCAGCGCCCCAGTCAGCACGGTTCGGCCCTCGACAAGCTTACCCACGTGGTTGGCGATCATGTCGTCAATGGCATCCATATCCGATGCGAAGGCCCGGCTGAGCGCTTCACGGCCTTCCCCAAGCTTGCCGCTTTGCGTGGCCAGCATGCCCTCGATATCCGCCATCTCGCTTTCGAGGGCGCGTGACAGGATACGGCGGCCTTCAGCCAGACGGTCGAGATGCCCCGAAACCATCGAGTTGATGCCGGCGATATCGGCCTCAAGAGCACGGGCAAGCACGCTGCGTCCAAGCTCGATCTTCTCGACCTGACCGGCGACCAGTCCGTCGATTGTGTCGACGTCAGCTTCCAGTGCCTTGCTGAGCGCGGCGCGGCTCTCTGCGATGCGGTCAACCTGCGTCCCGACGAGCGTCTCGACACCCTCAAACTCACTGAGCAAGGACTTCGAGATTGCTCGGCCGCTTGCCGCGATCTGGTCGATCTGCCCGGCAACGGCCACCTCGATTGACCCGAGGTCGCTTTCCAATGCATCCATCAGCGCGCGGCGGCTTCCATCGATCTTTTCGACCTGACGGCCGACAATGGTGTCGAGAGTCCCGATATCATCATCGAGCGCGCGGCTTAGCGCCCCCCGCGTCTCGGCAATTCGAGCCGTCTGGGCCGTCACCATCGCGTCGAGGCGCTCGAGGTCCTTGTCAAAGGCATGAGACAACCCCGTTCGACCCTCGGCAAACTTCTGAACCTGATGGGCGACCATGCCATCGACAACCGACGCGTCGGCTTCCAGCGCGCGAGTGAGGATATTGCGGCCTTCAGACAGCTTGGCGACATGCGACGAGACCATTTCGTCGATGCTGTTACGGCTTTCCGTCAACTTTTCGGCGTCAGCCAGAAGTGTCTGCTGCAGAGTATCTCGCGCTTCGGCGATCTTGCGCAATTGTTCGCCCAGCGAAAGGTCGATCAACGTGCGGGATTCATCGAGGCGCTGGAGATCGCCGGCAAATACCTGAGCCATGGCATCGCGGCTGTCGGCCAGTTTGCGCACCTGCGCATCGATCGCCAGTTCCATCGCGCCGCGCGTATCGTCGAAGCGCTGCAGGTCGGCCTGGATGACGCCGCTCACGCGATCGCCGCTTTCTGCGAGCTTGCGCGAGTGCTCGTTCAGATAGATTTCGATGCCCTTCCGCGCTTCCGCGAGCTTGCCGAGATCGCTTTCCAGCGCTTCCGCAGCACTGATGCGCGCAGCGCCGAGGCGCCCGGTGAAGTCCAGGGCGCGCTCTTCCAGCATTGCCGAGGTGGAAATGACAATTCCGGCCATCTCGTCGTGTAGTTTCGCCTGACGGTCTTCGATTAGGTTGGTGAGCTGCTGCCGGCCGTCGCTGAAGGTGTCGGCGATCTCGCGGGCCCGCTCGATTAGCCCGTCATTGATTTGCCGGGCGCGGGCTTCAAGCGCGGCGTTAAGCTTTTCTGTACCGTTATCAAGGGCTTCAGCGCGTGTCTGAAACTCGCTGATCAGACTTTGACCGCGCTCCGCCAATGTGCGCTCGATAGCTTTGAGGTTCGTATCGAACTCATCGTTAAGGGTACGGGCCGCCCCGCCGAGCAGCGAAACCATGCCGGACGTGCGCTGCTCAAGCATGTCGGAGAGCGAGCGGGTCACGCTGTCGGATGTTTGTTGCAATGTTGCGATACGGGTATCGAGAAGACTGGCGAAAGCCTCACCGGAGGTGGTGATGCGATCGCTTAAGCTGTCCAGCCGGCTGCCGATGGAGTTGAAGACAGAGTTGCCGCTTTCGTTAATGCGATCGATCAGCGCGTCGCCGGAGCTGTTGATCGTCATCGATAGCTTGGTCGAAGCACCCAGAATGCTTTCGCGTATGATGTCGCTCGCCGTGCTGAGCTGATCCTTCAATGTCTCGTTCGCGCCGGTGATTGAGGCGCGCACGCGCTCAGCATGGCCAACAACCGCCTCGCGCTCACTGCCAAGGCCGTCGACCAGAGAGCGGATTCGGGCCTCATTGTCCGAATAGGAGCGCTCGAGCTGGTTGACTTCGCTGTGCACGAGCGTTTCGAGTTCGACGGCGCGAGCCAGGGTGCGCTCGATGCCTTCACCCATCGCCGCGACCTCGCGGCGAATAGCTTGTCCGACACTCATGACGCGGTTCTGCGCGAGATTTTCCGGATCTGCGAGGCGCGCAGCTACCTCTGCCATGCCCTGCGCTGCAAGCCTCATATCCTGTGCGCGGCGCACCATGACCGCGAATGCCCAGAACAGGATAAGCGGCACGAAAGTGATGACGCTGACTAGCAGCAGCAACGGATGATCGAGCACCGTTGTCGCTTTCAAATTGATGAGAACCTGCGCGCCGACTAACAGATACGCAATGGCAGCACCGCCCGCGATCCAAAGCAGCGAAAGAAGACCGATCGTCCAGTAGATGGCGTTTGACGACTTGCGAGAAAGGCTCTGCTGCACCAGACGAGATTCACGCATCGAGTCGTCATTGGCAGGCGAGAAGGCTGTAGTTTGTGCTCCCACGGGCTGCGGGTCCTGCTGGCCGGTTGGATCGGGAACAGGCGCCAGGTGCATACGGTTTTCCGGCTGCAAGGCAGGAAGCTCGTCTCCGGTGTTTTCGCGTGAGAGTTCCTCAGCGGCGCGGGAGATTTGCTCCTCCAGATCTTCCATGGAGGCAGCCATCTCCAATTCCTCACCAGCGGCCGCAAGGTCAATATCGAGGGCCTGCTCGAGATCCTTGGCAACATCGTCACTGATGCTGTTGGATGTCGTTGGTCGCTTCGCCATGCCGCTAAACCCTCGTACAAATGCTGCAATGCCAACCCACCCTTAAGGAAAAATCCGAAAGAGCGGGACCCCATGACCGTCTGCTATCGTAGCCATCCTCATGCATAAAGTGAACTCGAAAGCTCGCAGATGCGTAAAAGTTTAAACACAAGGTTAACGACGCTACAGAATTAGGCGTCAAAATAGCCCATTTCTGGGTTTTTGGCGATTAACCGCTTATCCACACCATTCGCATAGCCTGTGAGAAAACATCTGCAGAAATCTGGTCTCCATGTTATCAAATGACAAAAATATCGTTGCTTTTTCGATGCCTGGCGGGGAAAGCTCGTGTACGGTGCGAAGTCGACCGATTGATCTTGTGCATCTGGCACGGCAGACCATGGGCGATCGCGCGCTGGAGCAGGAAATTCTCTGTCTCTTCGTGCATCGGACGAAACAGGCTCGGCGCCATTTTGCACAAGCCGACGCGAAGGAATGCCAGCGTCTTGCACACCGTCTCAAGGGTACGGCACGCAGGGTCGGAGCCTTTGCAATCGCCGACTGCGCCGAGGAGCTCGAGGCCAATCCCAAGGATGCCTATGCTAAGCGCAAGCTGACACGGCTTATAGACGAGGCCCGGGATTTCGTAGCAGCAATAGGGCGATAGAGGCTGACTGGCCCATCGCCTCGACCGGGCGTGGCGGATCTCAAGGCCGCGCCGCTGTTGACTTGCCAAGAACAGTGGTTATGTCGGCTGGATACAAACTCCGGAACTGATTATGACCAAGCTGACATACGTAGCCTTCGATGGCACGCGTTTCGAGGTCGATGCCGAAAATGGTTCGACCGTGATGGAAAACGCCATCCGCCACGCAGTCCCCGGTATAGAGGCCGAGTGCGGCGGTGCCTGCGCCTGCGCGACTTGCCATGTCTACGTCGATGAATCATGGACGGCAGCCGTCGGTGAACCCGCGCCGATGGAAGAGGACATGCTCGATTTTGCGTATGACGTTCGGCCGACTTCGCGCCTGTCGTGCCAGATCAAGGTCCGAAACGAACTGGACGGGCTGATTGTCATGCTTCCCGAGCGCCAGGGATAAGCTGTTTCCCTCAGGGGAGGAAGATCCGATGCAAGAACCGACCCGAACCGATGTTCTGATCATAGGCGCCGGGCCGGTGGGGCTGTTCGCGGTCTTCGAACTCGGCTTATTCGATATGAAATGCCACCTGATCGACATTCTCGATCGCCCAGGCGGGCAATGCGCCGAGCTGTATCCCGAAAAGCCCATCTACGACATTCCAGGCTGGCCGCTGATTACCGCGCAGGGCTTGGTCGACCGGCTGATGGAACAGATTTCGCCGTTCAAGCCGACCTTTACATTCAATCGCATGGTCACGGGCCTGGAGCGGCTGACTGACGGTGTCTTTCGTGTCACCACCGATGAGAGCGAGATTTTCGAAGCGAAGGTCGTGGTCATCGCCGCCGGCGGCGGTTCGTTCCAGCCGAAGCGTCCACCGATTCCTGGGATCGAAAACTTCGAAAGTGAAAGCGTTTTCTATTCGGTGCGCCGGATGGAGGAGTTCCGTGGCCATGATGTCTTGATCGTCGGGGGCGGCGACTCCGCGCTTGATTGGACACTCAATCTCCAGCCTGTTGCGAAGAGCGTAACACTGGTGCATCGGCGCCCTGAGTTTCGCGCCGCCCCCGACAGCGTCAACAAGATGTTCGCAATGCAGGAAATGAAGCAGCTTGAGTTTTTGATCGGACAGGTAACGGGACTGAAAGGGGAGGGAACCCGTCTGTCGCATGCAACGATCAAGGGGCCGGAAGGGGAATCCGACGTGCCGTGCACGCGCCTGCTTCCCTTCTTCGGCCTGACGATGAAGCTGGGCCCGATCGCCGAGTGGGGGCTGCAGCTAAACGAAAATCTGATTCCGGTCGACACGGAAAAATTCGAAACTTCGGCGCCCGGCATTTTTGCGATTGGCGATATCAACACCTACCCAGGCAAGCTTAAGCTGATCCTCTCGGGATTTCACGAGGCGGCGCTGATGTCGCAGGCTGCGAAACGCATCGTCAGCCCAGGCGAGCGGGTGGTTTTCCAGTACACCACATCGTCTACAAGTTTGCAGAAGAAGCTCGGTGTGGCGTGAGGCTCAAGGGGCAGTGTCGAAATCCACGATCGTTTCCGGGTTCACCTCGTCGTCGTAGGACGCATCGACCTCATATTTGATCAGGCTGAACGCGCCATTGCGGAAAACCCAGGTTCCGGAGGAAGAGGCATCGCCGACACCACGCCATTTAGCGGCAGATGTGATTGTCTTCGTATTGTCGTCGTAAGCCGAGTTTACCAGTTCAGAGTCAGCTGTGTAGCCGACAATCGAAATACCTTCGACTGCGCCTTCGGAATCGTTGTTTTCGTAGCGGATGTCCAGCTCTGGCGTTGCAAATTGTACTTGGCGGAGCCCACCGATTTTGTCGAACAGGTAGTAGATATGGCTCTCGTTATAGGCTCCCGAACCGCAATAGAATCGGAAAAGCTCGGCCTGGCGTTCGGGTTCGCTTTCGGCGTCCGACTTGTAGTGAAATGAGATAGCGTGGGTTTCCGGATCGGCGACACGTCCATCCGCGGCTATCGTCGAGCACTCGGGGTAGAAACTCGCGGCAAAGACTTTCTTGGCGTGCTCCATCTGAGCCTGCCCCGGTTGCGGAGCAGGGCCGTTTCCGCATTTTTCCGGCAGCTTTTCCTCGTAGGGCTGTTCGGAAGGCTTGAGCGAAGCGCTTTCGATCATCAACGACCGAAACGGCGGTTCCTGGATCTGCGGATTGACGAGGCGTGCAGTGTAACACCCGGCGAACACCTGCTCGCTGCCATCCTTGTTGAGGGCCGCAAAGGCGACCGGCAGTGCGTAGAAGGTGCTGCCCGCGGCACCTTCTACGCCGGCGACACCAGTCACCACGGAGACTGTGTCAGTGTCCTCATAGCCTTCAACGAAGGCTTCGAAATTCACGGAAGGCTTCCTGCCTCCGAAATAGTCCCAGGCGCGCGCGTATTCCTTGCGGCTGATGGCGTTGTAGAACGACTTCACCAGTGACGACGCGTCGGTGCGGTCATCCAGGTAGGCCGGCGGCTCGCTTTGCGCCGCACACACGCTACAGCTCAATGCCACCAAGGCTGCCGCTACAACTGCACTGCGCATCGCGAATTTCCCCGATGCTGCAAGGAATCAACTCGGATTATGGCGCAGCGATGGCGCTTGCAAAGCGGGTGTGGTCAACCCTATCTGCAGCACAGCCATTTCGGCGTCAGTAGGGGGACTTTCCATGACGATTTCAATGTATCAAGCGAGCGTGCCGGTTTTCAAGGCGCGACTCACCGCGTTGTCGAACTGTCTGAAGAAGGCCGAGGCGAACGCCGCGGAACGCAAGATCGACCCCGCCATATTCGTAAATGCGCGCCTTGCGCCGGATATGCTTTCGCTGACCAAGCAGGTGCAGATCGCCACCGATCACGCAAAGGGCGCCCTGGCGCGTCTAGCTGGACGCGAAAATGTCCGGTTCGAAGACAATGAGGGTACATTCGCCGATCTTCAGGCTCGGATCGCCAAGACGATCGAACTGCTGGAGACGTTCAAACCGGCTGAAATCGACGGCAGCGAGACGCGCTCCATCTCCATGAAGATCGGTTCAAATGATCTGTCATTTGAAGGAATGCAGTATCTGCTGCATTTCGCCATGCCGAACTTCTATTTCCACGTAACAACCGCCTATGACATCTTGCGCCACAACGGAGTTCCGCTCGGCAAGCCCGACTTCATTAGGGCCGCGTAAGCGGCCCGAACGCACCAGTTTTCAGCATCAGAATGCAAGCGAGAGCTTGCGAGGTAGGCGCGGGAAATCGGCTGGGCGCACGTCCGTGTCGGTGCGTCCCGTCTCGCTCATCTGGTCCCGTATCGCCTGTGCGGCGCGCACGCGGCCATCATATCGCGGCCGCGGCCGGGAGAAAAATTCTGTAAAGAAACCCATGGTCCGGCTCCTTTCTGTTGTCCTCCCAATCTTCAATATAGGAGATTCGTGACAATTGTGCAGTGCAGCATTTCGCAAATCTGCCATGCAGCGACATTTTTACCGCATCTTAACCGTTCCCCCTGCCGTTCACCCGCGTGAGAACGCAAATATCTGATTCGATTACCGTTTCCGACAGCAGCCATTGTGGGACATTGGCCAAAAGCTGTCTGAAATCAGGCACTTTCTTGCATATTGGGAATTTCGGGCATCCGCGATAGGTTCCGCCCGGGAAATCCCATTTCCCTTCTCAGCATCGATAATCCGGAGACCCTGATCATGGAAAAGCGCCGCCTTGGACGCACAGATTTGCACGTTTCAAGAATCTGCCTCGGGACAATGACATGGGGCCAGCAGAACACGGAAGCGGAGGGCCATGCGCAGATGGATTTGGCGTTTGCGCGCGGGGTGAATTTTCTCGATACCGCGGAGCTCTATTCGATACCACCGAAGCGTGAGACGCAGGGCAGCACCGAACGGATCGTCGGCGCATGGATGCGGGCTCGCAAGAATCGCGACAAAGTGATCCTGGCGACGAAAGTGGTTGGTCGTACAGCAATGGACTGGTTTCGGGACGGACGTCCATCGCGCCTTGTCCGGGCCGACATATTCGATGCGATAGACAAGTCGCTGGTGCGGCTGGGGACCGACCATATCGATCTCTACCAGATTCATTTCCCCGAGCGTTCCATTCTATGGGGCGCCAATCCGTCCCGCGTCGGTCCATGGCCGGCAAAGCGTGATGAGGACGAGACGCCCATCGCCGAGACTCTCGCTGCATTCGATGAATTGGTGAAAGCCGGCAAGATCCGTCATCTGGGTCTCTCGAACGAAAGTTCATGGGGCGTGATGCGGTACTTGTTCGCCTCGGAGCAGGGCGGCGGACCGCGCGTCGTTTCCGTGCAGAATGCGTACAATCTTGTGAACCGCACGTTTGAGGTCAACCTCGCCGAGGTTTGTGATCGCGAGGACGTCGGGCTGCTGGCATACTCGCCGATCGCTCAAGGCTATCTTTCCGGCAAATACAATCACGGAGCCCGCCCGGCCGGCGCCCGGACAACGCTGTTCAATCGCGGCCAGCGCTACGAGACGCCCTATGCGGCCGAAGCGATCCTCGCCTACACCGATCTGGCAGCTTCGTTCGGCTTGGATGCGGCGCTGTTCGCCGCCGCGTTCGTCCTGAACCAGCCCTTCGTGGCTTCGAGCATTATCGGTGCCACCAGCATGCCGCAACTTGAAACAGCGCTGGCGGCAGCCGACGTTGTCTGGACGAAGGAAATGCAGGCCGCGGTGGACGATTTGCACCAGCGTTTCGGCAACCCTTGCCCCTGATGCACTTAAGCCTAGGGTCACCCGCACGATCGGGTAGGAAACTACTTGCGCCCGAACAGCCGCTCAATGTCGGATAGTTTCAATTCGATATAGGTGGGGCGGCCGTGGTTGCAGGTGCCCGAGCCCGGCGTGGCTTCCATCTGGCGCAGCAGCGCATTCATCTCGTCGGGCAACAGTCGGCGCCCCGAGCGCACCGATCCGTGGCAAGCCATGGTAGCAGCGATGGCGTTGAGGCGCCCCTTTAGCGTATCCACCGTGTCGTTCTCGGCGATCTCGTCCGCAAGATCGCGCACCAGTTGCTCGACATTCGCTTCACCGAGCATGGCCGGCGTTTCGCGCACTGCAACCGCGCCCGGTCCGAAGCGTTCGATGCCGAGACCGAATTTGCGCAACGTCTCCGCATGCAGGGCAAGGCGCTCGGCATCGTCCTCGGGCAGGTCCACGATGGCGGGTAGAAGCAGCAACTGGGCCGGCATCGGCCGCGACGCAAGCGCATTCTTCAGCGCTTCGTAGACGAGCCGTTCGTGGGCGGCATGCTGATCGACGATGACAAGCGAGTCGTTCGTCTGGGCGACGATGTAGTTCTCATGAACCTGCGCGCGCACCGCGCCCAGCCGCAGACCTGCGCCCTCCGGCGCTACGTCCTGGGCTCGCGGCGCGCGTGTCACCACTGTCGAGCGGTCCGGCTTGGAAGTCCGCTTGCTCAGGTTCGCTGAATCCACCCTCAAACGGCCGCTGGAAGGACCGCGCCGTGTCGAACGCCCCCGGAACCGCGCCCCGGAACCCGGGATTGAAGCCGCGATGCGAGCCAGTCGGTCCGGGATGGCCATATGTCGTCGGTCCGGTCGCGGAACGCGCCCAGCATCGCCGACGCGCCGGTCGACGCCGGGCGGATACCGGAAACCGCCAGCGCTTCACGGATCGCGCCGATGATCAGCCCGCGTATCAATGCCGGATCGCGGAAACGTACGTCAGCCTTGGCAGGATGAACGTTGACGTCCACAAGCATCGGATCGAGCGTCAGGAACAACGCCGCAACGGCATGCCGATCGCGCGCCAGCGTATCGCTGAAGGCGCCACGTATGGCGGCAGCGATCAGGCGGTCACGCACCGGCCTTCCATTCACATAGACATACTGTTGGAGCGCATTGGCTCGCGAGTAGGACGGGACGGACACATGGCCCTCGAGCTGCACGCCTTCGCGCGCCGCATCGATGAGGATCGAGTTTTCCGGAAACTCGGCCCCCATTACCTGCGCGATGCGCCGCAGCCGGTCGTCTGTCGCCGTGAAATCCAGAATTGAACGATCAGTGGCTGAGAGCGTGAACCGGATCTTTGGAAAAGCGATCGCGATACGGCGTACGACATCGGCGATAGCCGTGGCTTCAGCGCGCTCTCCCTTCATGAACTTCAACCGGGCAGGGGTGGCGAAGAAAAGATCGCGCACCTCCACCCTGGTTCCACGATTGGCGCCGGCGGGCCTGACATTCGACACACGGCCGCCCTCGACGACAATTTCAGCCGCCTCGCCATCATCCGTTCGTGAGCGGATCGACAGGCGTGAGACGGCGCCGATCGACGGCAACGCCTCGCCGCGAAACCCGAGCGAGCGGATATCGCCTATGCCGTTCGGCAGTTTGGAGGTGCAGTGCCGGGCGATTGCCAGTTCGAGTTCATTGGGCGCGATGCCACAAGCATCGTCACTCACCCGGATCAGCCCGAGCCCGCCCCCGGTGGTCATTACTTCGATGCGCGAGGCACCGGCGTCAACGGCGTTCTCGACGAGTTCCTTGACCACGCTTGCGGGGCGCTCGATGACCTCGCCGGCCGCGATCTGATTGATCATTGTTTCGGAGAGCTGACGGATGGGCATGGGCCGATTATAGGCGGATTCTCCGTGCGTGAACCAGCCGATTGCGCCGGCTGTGGATTGTCACTCGTTTGCGCGCCTGCTTTGCTGAAGGGCAGCGCCTGCCGCGCGTATCATCCATGCGGCGGTCTATGATGCTATCCGCTACGCAACTGCGGATCTATTGCCGATCGGTCAAACATGCACGTCGCCATACTCCGATTGGGCGTCCGACGCCTTCGGCAGGAATGCCGTGGCGAGAACCCATATGTAGAATATCGCGACTGCGGCGATCACCAGCCATCCTGGCACGATGCCGAGGGTGGCATTGTCGACCATCTCTGGCATTGACCAGACGACCTCGCGTACCACGCCGGCGTCATGCAGTTTCGGGGTCGAGATCTTGAGCACCCATGCCAGGAGGATCATCAAGAAAATCCAGAGATAGTTGCGGCGCAACCGCCGGGACATTGCGCTGCGCAGGCTGATCAGGAACCGCGGTGCCTTAAGGCTGGCACTGAGCATCTTCGCCCAATCGGGATCGTTAGACTTCTCCCCGGCAAAGAGCGGCGCGAAATAGTTGCGCTCCACCAATCTGACACGAGCGCGGTAGACGTCGAAGAAGCGGTAGCGCCGCGCCTCGATGATGAGGAAGAGCAGCACCAGCAGCATCGTAAACAGCAGGACGCCATGATGCGATGATGGGGTCGACAGCGAGACGGACAACATCGCGCCGCCGCCGGTGATGGCCCAGTTCGTCGTCCGGTCTATGCGGTCGCGCCAGCCAGCCATTCGCGCAATCTCGGCGCGGTGATAATGCGCGAGCACGGTGATGTATTCCGAGGGTGTCGTCGGCGTCGGCGGTGTCGGGAAGGTTGGAGCGGCGTCCGCCTCGGTTGGATCGGTTACCCCCAAGGCCGTCACCTCCCGTGATCAATTGTCGTATGATTGCAGGTCGCCGAAGACATAGCCGCGCTGCTTGAGGGCGGTGATGAGAGCAGTCAAATTGACGGTGCCATTATACACGTCCTGGAACATTTCGTCATGCATCAGCAGGATGAGTTTGCCGGGCCGCACGAAGCGGACCCCACGGAAAAGATGGTCGATCTCGCTTACGAGATGTTCAACCGTCTGCACGGGCTTTCCACGACCGTCGTGCACCCACTCATGGTCCCACCCATAAAGGTTGAAACCGGACGCCGAGACGAAATCGAAATCGATCTCCTCGACGCGGTTTTCGGCAACGCCGATTCCCATGTCGTTCCTGAAGACATCCGGCAGGCGAAACACGTCGCGGCCCGGCAACCTTGCCTTTACGGGCTTCACTGTCAGCCCGAGCACCTTATTGGCCTTTTGCATATCGGAAACGACCGCTTCCGTCTGGGAATAGAATTGGCGATATCTGTCATGGGCGTGGCTATAGCTGTGGTTGCCGACGGTGACATTGGAAAGAGCTTTCGCCCTGGCGAGCAGCGCCTTGTGTTCCGCGCTGGCTTCGACATGCATGCCGACCATGAACATCGTTGCGGGGACTTTCTGGGTCTGCAGAACGTCGAGCACATTTTTGGTGCCGTTCAGCGGGCCATCGTCAAATGTCAGATAGATGGTGCGGTCTGCCGCATGCGCGGTAACGGTATGAAACATAAGGGCAAGCGTCGCCAGCCGGGCAAAGAAGCGCAAATCGGTCTCCATCGGATGCAATTCGGCGACCGTCACGATTTCAACAGTGGAATGTCAAGGCTGAGACGTCGTTCAATCGCTGCGAATAGCTGGTACAGTGTGTTCCGGGCGACGTCTGGCATAAAGGCTTCGACCCGGCGCTCATTCCGAACTAAAATCGCGCCAGGTAGAAACGGATATCAAGATGAACATTGAGACCAAGGCAGCGGGTTCAGCCGCATCTTTCGTGTGGAAGGATCCGTTCCTGCTTGAGGACCAGCTTTCTGAGGATGAGCGCATGTTGCGCGACGGCGCGGCGGCATTTGCCGCGGATAAGCTCGCACCGCGCATCGAGTCTGCTTATCTCAACGAGGAGACCGACCCGGACATCTTCCGCGAGATGGGCGATTCTGGCTTGTTGGGGATCACCATTCCGGAGGAGTATGGCGGCCTCGGCGCTGGCTATGTGGCATACGGCCTGGTTGCGCGCGAGGTTGAGCGCGTCGATTCCGGCTACCGCTCGATGATGAGCGTGCAGTCGTCGCTGGTGATGTATCCAATCCATGCCTATGGAACCGAGGGGCAGCGCACGAAATACCTGCCGAAACTGGCATCCGGCGAGTGGATCGGCTGCTTTGGCCTCACCGAGCCGGATGCCGGTTCGGACCCGGGCGGCATGAAGACCCGGGCCGAGAAGATCGATGGCGGCTACCGGATCTCGGGCAGCAAGATGTGGATTTCCAACGCTCCGATCGCCGACGTTTTCGTCGTCTGGGCCAAGTCGGCGGCGCATGACAACCAAATCAAGGGATTCGTCATCGAGAAGGGCACGAAGGGGCTGTCCGCGCCAAAGATCGATGGAAAGCTTAGTCTGCGCGCCTCGATCACCGGCGAAATCGTGATGGAGGGTGTAGAGGTCTCGGAAGACGCATTGCTGCCGAATGTATCGGGGCTGAAGGGCCCGTTTGGCTGCCTTAACCGCGCCCGCTACGGTATTTCCTGGGGGGTGATGGGCGCAGCGGAGGACTGCTGGTTTCGAGCACGGCAATACGGCATGGACCGCAAGCAGTTCGGCAAGCCGCTCGCCGGCACCCAACTTTATCAGAAAAAGCTGGCGGATATGCAGACCGAGATCGCGCTCAGCCTGCAGGGCTCGCTGCGTGTCGGCCGGCTATTGGACGAGGGCAAGTTTGCGCCCGAGATGATCTCGCTGGTGAAGCGCAACAATTGCGGAAAGGCGCTGGACATCGCTCGCCAGGCCCGCGACATGCATGGCGGCAACGGTATTCAGATAGGCTACCACGTGATGCGTCACGCGCAGAACCTCGAAACAGTCAACACCTACGAAGGCACGCATGACGTGCACGCGCTGATCCTCGGACGCGCGCAGACCGGGCTGCAGGCGTTTTTCTGAGGTGTGCATAGAAGCTTGCAGCCACCTGGTGGGTGCGCAAGTGGGGTCTAATCGTCTAACGGACGAATGATCCTCAGCGGGCTCAAAGTCAGGATCTCTTCGGACCGGAAATCCGGCCGGTCTTCATGTGTCTTGCGGAATTCGCCGGTCCAGTAGTGGAAGGCGCGATCCTGCAATTCGGCTTGTGTGAAGTCTCTGTTGACGAGCCAATAATCGGTCGTGTGACGCGGCGCGCCTGGATCAACAAGCTCAACTTCGTAGCATATCGAGGTTGCCTTGGCCTTGGCAGCGCGCTCGACGAAAGTGCGGAGAGCTGGCTCGTTCGGCGTGCAGTAGCAGCATGCAAGCCGCGATGGCAGTTGCACGAATATATCCTTTCGAACCGCTTCGAAAATCTGCTCCAGTTCCCAATTCGGGTGCTGGTCGCCAATGATTGAGATGATCCGGCCCCAGTTTCCGGGGAGGATTATGCTGCCAGGCGCCAATGGTATGGGTGCTGCGTGGTAGTAGGGCACCGAGTTCCCCCTTCCTCAATTGACCCGTCGTTTGTGTCATCGGCCGGACCAATGCCGGGTCATGCCACAAAAATCGGCTCACCCAACGCCTTGGCATCAACCTCGACTCCCAAACCGGGCCCGACCGGTGGCGTCATCGCGCCATCAGCAATTCGGAAATCGGCGCGGGCATTGGAGACCGTCACCCAGTTGTGGAAGTCCACAGTGTGCTGGCGCAGGTTTTCCGGCGTCGACAGCATCAGCGCCGAAAAGGCAGCGGTGTCGATCTCGGCGCCGCCCGTATCCTCGATCGTGATCTTCAGATTGCGTGCGATGGCTATGTCGCGCAGCAGCTTCGCCTTTGTCATGCCGCCGACACGCGCGAGCTTGATGGTTATGCCGTCGACCAACCCATCAGCGATGGCGCGCAGCAAGGTGTCAACGCTGTCGATCGTTTCA
The DNA here is from genome assembly GCA_963829135.1 of uncultured Alphaproteobacteria bacterium. GTDB lineage: Bacteria > Pseudomonadota > Alphaproteobacteria > Rhizobiales > Rhizobiaceae > Kumtagia. Next base: position 649,046 of record CAWHHO010000006.1, read on the forward strand.
TCCAACACCAGCGGCCGATCGCACGAACGGCGCACTGCCAGATTGTCCTCGTAGCTCGCACAGGGCTGTTCCAGCGTGTAGTCGAGGTCGCGTGTCGCCTGAAGGAACCGCCGCGTCTCAGCGGTGCCCCAACTGGCATTGGCATCGCAATAGAGCACCGTGCTCGATGGTACGGCCGCGCGAACGGCCTGCAGCCGCTCGATATCCTCGTTGACTTCGAGCCCGATCTTCACCTGCAAACGGCGATAGCCCTCCGAGATGTATTTTTGAGCACGTTTCGCCGTGGCGTCAGGCAGTTCCTGCGCGAGCGAGCGATAGAGCGGAATGGAGGTTCCCTCGGCGCCGCCGGCCAGACTTGCTATGGGGACGCCGGCGCGCTTGCCGGCTAGATCCCAGAGCGCCATGTCGATCGCCGCCTTGGCGTAGGGGTGGCCTTTCAGCAGCAGGTCCATCCGGCGGTTGATGGCTTCGATGCCGCCGGCGTTTTCGCCCATCAGCTTTGGCGCAAGCTCGCGCATCGCCGCGCGAGCCCCTTCCGCAAAGGCCGGGTCGTAGAAGCTGCCCAGCGGTGCCATTTCACCATAGCCAGTCCGCGCCATCCAGCGATCTGATCTGGACGATGGTCGAATCGAAGCCCTCCGCACTGCGTCCGCCCGAGCAGCGGTAAGTACCGTCTCGAAATGGCTGCCACTGGCGATAAAGGGTGATCGAGGAAATCGTCATGAGCGCGCTGCTTGTTGACCGGGCTGGACCGCACGCTAACCTCAGTTGCAATTTAGTGAAGCCAGAGAAGCGGCGAGAGTGCAGGTCGCTTTTCTGTTAGATTCACGATGATGCCGAACGTAAGTTCAGCATCGTAAGGGAGACTGTCGTATGAGCTCGCGATTTCTCGCACATCTCGCCGTGGAACTGGAGGGTCTTCGATATGCCGGGCTCTACAAGTCCGAACGAGTGATCACCTCCGTTCAGTCGGGTGAAATCGAAGTATCAGGCGGGCAGAAGGTGCTGAATTTCTGCGCCAATAACTATCTCGGCCTTGCCGATAATAATGAACTGCGCGACTCCGCCAAGCAGGCGATCGACCGATACGGTTATGGCATGGCGTCCGTACGCTTCATTTGCGGAACACAGGAAGAGCACAAACAGCTTGAGGCCACAATCTCGGGGTTCCTCGGCATGGAGGATACGATCCTCTACGGGTCATGCTTCGACGCCAATGGCGGCCTGTTCGAAACGTTGCTCACCGAGGAGGATGCGATCATCTCGGATGCCCTCAATCACGCGTCCATCATCGACGGCGTGCGCCTCTCCAAGGCGAAGCGTCTGCGCTATGCCAACAACGACATGGCTGACCTCGAAAGACGCCTCCAGGAGGCGAAGGATGTACGTTTCCGGCTGATCGCCACGGACGGCGTCTTCTCGATGGACGGCATAATTGCGAATTTGAAGGGCATTTGCGACCTGGCCGAAAAGTATGACGCGATGGTCATGGTCGATGACAGCCACGCGGTCGGGTTCGTCGGCAAACATGGCCGCGGTTCGGCGGAACATTGCGGCGTCGAGGGCAGGGTGGACATCATCACCGGTACACTCGGCAAGGCGCTGGGTGGCGCGTCGGGCGGCTACACATCGGGCAAAACAGAGGTCATCGACTGGCTGCGCCAGCGCTCGCGGCCATACCTGTTTTCCAACACTCTGATGCCGGCGATCGCCGGCGCTTCACTCAAAGTGTTCGACTTGGTCGACAAGGGTGATGCTCTGCGGGAAAAGCTGGATAGCAATGCAAAGCGGTTTCGCGCCGAAATGGTCAAGCTCGGATTCACGCTTGCCGGTGCCGATCATCCGATCATCCCGGTGATGCTCGGGGACGCTTCGCTGGCGCAGGCAATGGCGGCGAAAATGCTGGAGCGCGGGATCTACGTCATAGGGTTTTCCTTCCCCGTAGTGCCAAAGGGACAGGCGCGCATCCGCACACAAATGTCAGCAGCACACTCGCTCAATGACATCGACCGGGCCGTCGAAGCTTTTGGCGCGGTCGGCAGGGAACTGGGCGTGGTATGACCGGCATAGGTTTGATGGGAGAAAGCAAATGGTCATCACGGAGATGGATCGCGCCGCGTGTCTGGCTCTTCTGCACGCGACCCGGCTGGGACGTCTCGCATGCGCAAACGAAGGTCAGCCTTATATCGTGCCGATCAGCTTTGTCGCGCAAGGCAATTTTCTCTACGGCTTTTCGCTGATTGGCCGAAAGATTGAGTGGATGCGCGAGAATGCAAAAGCATGCGTTCAAGTGGATGAGATCGACACGCGGAGAAGATGGCGCAGCGTCGTGGTGTATGGCCGCTATGAGGAACTGCCGGATCGCGTCGGCACCAAGGTGCAGCGCGATCGCGCCTGGTCGCTGCTTAGCCAAACTGCACAGTGGTGGGAGCCGGGCGGGCTCAAGCCGGCTGAGGGCGCACCAACACAACATCTGTTCTATCGGATCACCATGGACGAAATCACCGGCCGTCAGGCAGAGCAAATCGACTAGCACGTCGCCTTACGCCTGGCGTCCAGGCCGCGTCACAGGGAGCACCCAATGTCCAACATGATGCGCGCACTGGTAAAGGCGAAGGCCGAGCCGGGAATCTGGATGGAGCAGGTTCCCGTTCCGGAAATCGGCCCCAACGATGTGCTGATCAAGATCAAGAAAACCGCGATCTGCGGCACCGATGTCCATATCTACAATTGGGATCAGTGGGCGCAGAAGACGGTGCCGGTGCCGATGGTAACCGGTCACGAGTTCGTCGGCACAGTTGCTGACTTCGGCGCGGCGGTTACCGAATACAAGGTCGGCCAGCGCGTCTCAGGCGAGGGCCATATCGTGTGCGGGCATTGTCGCAACTGTCGGGCGGGAAGGGGGCACCTCTGTCGAAACACGCTCGGTGTCGGGGTCAACAGGCCGGGCGCGTTCGGCGAATATTTGGCAATCCCACAGCACAATGTCGTGCCCATTCCCGACGATATTCCGGACGAGATCGCGGCAATCTTCGATCCACTCGGCAATGCCGTGCACACTGCCCTGTCGTTCGATCTGGTCGGCGAGGATGTTCTGGTTACCGGTGCCGGGCCGATCGGCATCATGGGCGCACTGGTGGCGCAATGCGTCGGCGCACGAAAGGTCGTCATCACCGACATCAACCCGGTGCGGCTTGCGCTCGCCAAGAAGCTCGGCGTGCATCACGTGGTTGACGCGTCCAAGGAAAAGCTGCGCGATGTCATGCGCGAAGAGGGGATGACCGAAGGCTTCGACATTGGACTTGAAATGTCCGGCTCGGCGGTCGCCTTCCGCGACATGATCGATACCATGAACAATGGCGGCAAGATCGCCATTCTCGGCATCGCGCCGACGGGCTTCGAGATCGATTGGAACAAGGTGATCTTCAAGATGCTGCATCTCAAAGGCATCTATGGCCGCGAAATGTTCGAGACCTGGTACAAGATGATCGCGCTGGTACAGGGTCCGCTCGATGTCAGCGGACTGATCACCCATCAAATCGGCATTGACGATTACATATCTGGCTTCGAAGCGATGAAGAGCGGCAATTCTGGCAAGGTCGTGATGGACTGGGGTAAGTAGTCACAGAGGCGGCGATGGCCTCGCGACATTGCCGGCTTGCCTCTGCTGATCGCGCCGCTCGGTGCGACCGTGGTGCTGGTTCATCACCGGCTGCCGCCGCGCGTAGCCTACCCCAACCGCTTGGGCAGAACTGATCGGGAAGTTGACCTGCGGCCGGCGTCAGCGATCAGCGCTTGGCGATGGGAACGAAGTCGCGCGCTGCCGGGCCAGTGTAGAGCTGGCGCGGCCGGCCGATCTTCTGGTTCGGATCCTCGATCATCTCCTTCCACTGCGAAATCCAGCCGACCGTGCGCGCCACCGCGAACAGAACGGTGAACATCGTGGTGGGGAAGCCCAGCGCCTTCAGCGTAATTCCGGAATAGAAGTCGATGTTCGGATAGAGCTTCTTGCTGATGAAATACTCATCCGTCAGCGCGATCTTTTCCAGTTCCAGCGCCACGTCGAGCATCGGATCGTCCTTGATGCCGAGTTCGCCCAGCACTTCATGCGTGGTCTTCTGCATGATCTTGGCGCGCGGATCGTAGTTCTTGTAGACGCGGTGGCCGAAGCCCATCAGGCGGAAGGGATCGTCCTTGTCCTTGGCGCGGGCGATGAACTCCGGGATGCGGTCGACCGTGCCGATCTCCGCCAGCATGTTCAGCGCCGCCTCATTGGCACCGCCATGTGCCGGACCCCACAGACAGGCGATGCCCGCCGCGATGCAGGCGAAGGGATTCGCGCCCGACGAGCCGGCGAGCCGCACCGTCGACGTCGACGCATTCTGCTCGTGGTCCGCGTGCAGGATGAAGATGCGCTCCATAGCGCGCGCCAACACCGGATTGACCTTGTATTCCTCGCACGGCACCGCAAAGCACATGTGCAGGAAGTTGGCGGCGAAGTTCAGCTCATTCTTGGGGTAAATGAACGGCTGGCCGATGTGGTACTTGTAAGCCATCGCCGCAATGGTCGGCATCTTGGCGATCAGGCGCATCGACGCAACCATGCGCTGGTATGGATCGGAAATATCGGTCGAGTCGTGATAGAAGGCAGACAGCGCGCCGACGACACCGCACATCACCGCCATCGGGTGCGCATCGCGGCGGAACCCGGTGAAGAAGCGCGACATCTGCTCGTGCACCATGGTATGGCGCGTGACGCGGTAATCGAAATCGTCTTTCTGCGCTTTCGTCGGCAACTCCCCATAGAGCAGCAGGTAGCAGACTTCGAGGAAATCGCTGTGCTCCGCCAACTGATCGATCGGGTAGCCGCGATGCAGCAAAATACCCGCGTCGCCATCGATGAAGGTGATTTCAGACTCGCAGCTGGCCGTTGAGGTGAAACCCGGATCGTAGGTGAAAGCGCCCGTATCCTTGTAGAGCGCCGCGATATCGATCACTTCCGGCCCGACAGAACCCGCTCGAACCTGCAGTTCGTGCGTCTTGCCATTGTATTCGAGTTTGGCTGTCGATTCGCTCATACGGGTACCCCTTTGTCATTCAACCCTATGCCGCAGCGCAAAGATGCTGCGAAGCGTCGACCGGACCAGACTGCGGTGATTTGCGCAAGCCGTTGTCAGGCTCCGGGGTCCGCTCAGTGCCCGCGGCAATGTTGCACCGCAATAGAATTGATTCAATGGCTGTTGATGAGGCCACTGAAATAGCTAATCGATTTGATCTGCGATACGAGCGAGACTCTCATCGCGGCCGAGGACGGCAAGCACATCGAAAACGCCCGGTGATGTCGTGCGGCCTGTCAGGGCTGCGCGCAACGGCTGCGCAACGCCGCCCAGCTTCAATCCATTCTCAGCGGCGTAGTCGCGGATTGCTGCTTCAGTCGTTTGCGCAGACCACTGCCCGGTGACTGACTTCAGCGCGGCGTGTGCCCCCGCAAGCACCGTGCGGGGCCGTTCACCTAGAACGCCCGCCGCTTTCTCGTCGACGTCCAGCGGGCGGCTGGCGAACAGATAGGCAGCGCTTTCAGCAAGCTCCACCAGAGTCTTTGCGCGCTCCTTTAATCCTGGCATTGCGGCGGCAAGCTTGGCCTTCTGTCCGTTGTCGAGGCCTTCCGCCAACGGCCCGGTCACCGCCAGATGCGGCAACGTCGCGATGAGTATATCCGTCAGTTCGGCATCGCCGGTCTGGCGCATATGGATGCCGTTGAGCGCCTCGAGTTTTTGGAAATCGAAACGGGCCGCTCCGCGGTTGACATCCTCGATCTCGAACCATCGGATCATATCGTCGATCGTCATGACCTCGTCGTCGCCATGGCTCCAGCCAAGTCGGGCGAGGTAGTTGAGTAAAGCTTTGGGGAGATAACCCATGGCGCGGTAGGCATCGACACCGAGCGCGCCATGACGCTTCGACAACTTTGCACCATCGGCGCCATGGATCAGCGGAATATGCGCCATGACCGGAACGTCCCAGCCCATAGCGTCGTAGATCACGGTTTGACGTGCCGCATTCGTAAGGTGATCATCGCCGCGGATGATGTGAGTGACGCCCATATCGTGGTCGTCAACGACGACAGCGTGCATATAGGTCGGATTGCCGTCCGAGCGCAGGATGATGAAATCGTCGAGATCCTTGTTGGGGAAGCGGACATTCCCCTGCACGCGGTCATGCACGATGGTCTCGCCTTCGCTCGGCGCCTTGATGCGGATCGCACCCTTCGGCGCCTGCTGGCGCCTCAGAAGGGTCCCGGTCGCGCCAGCGGCCATCATAGCGCGGCGGGCGGCCCTCCGCCGTCGCCTTCTCGCGCATCTCCTTGAGTTCATCGGGCGTTGCGTAGCAGTAGTATGCTTTCCCCATGCGGACCAGTTCTTCGGCGACTTCGCGATGACGCAGAGCCCGCTCGAACTGTGAAATCACCTCGCCGTCCCAGCCGAGACCCAGCCAGGTCAACCCGTCCAGAATGGCCGCCGTTGCCGCATCGGTGGAGCGCGCGCGGTCGGTGTCTTCTATGCGCAGCAGCATCTTGCCGCCGGTATGCCGAGCAAAAAGCCAGTTGAACAGCGCTGTGCGCGCGCCACCGATATGGAGATAGCCGGTGGGCGAGGGAGCAAAGCGGGTGACGACAGGTTTCGACATTAGACTTTCACTAGGCTTCACAACGTGGGCGACGCATCGTCGAGCGTGAAATTACCGCTCGGCATCGCATGGAAAACAGTTGGCGTTCATGTAGCATAGAAGGTTGGGGGTGCAAGGCCGGCATCGCATCCAATAGGATTGCCAGCCGCCTTGCCGCAGTGGTGCATGGCATGCCGGAAACGGCCGACGCGCAGTTAAATGAAAGGCTGATGTTCCAGCCTTCCGGCGATATCGTCGAGCACCCGGTCGCGCCTGTGGCAAAGCGGTCCGCCATGACTTGGACGATCGCGGAATATCGCGGCGCCGCGGTCAAGAGCGCAACGAGATTGACGCTGATCTGCGCTGGCGGCATCAGGACGGCAGTGCAGCAGGAAATCGAGAGGGGCGCGCCGTTTCTGCTGGTGCCGGTTTTGCTCGCGGCGGGATCGTTTCTCTATTTCTCGCTGTCGTTTGAGCCCGGCCTCTGGCTGACTTCAGGCCTGGTTCTTGTCGCTTCGGTCGGGTCAAGGACGTTTCGACGGGGTCAGCCGCTCCACTTGGCGGCCTGCGCCGTGCTATTCTTCGCTCTCGGTATTACCTGTGCGCAACTTGAAACCGCGCGCCTCGGCACCAGGATCATTGGCGGGGAAATTTCGACACGGATCGTTGGTCGAGTCGTGTCGGTGGAGCGGCTCGAAAGCGGACGGGCCCGGCTCACGGTCGATCTGATCTCGACCGAGCGACCTCGGCTCAAATATGCGCCCGACCGCATTCGTGCGACCGCAAGGTATTTGGCCGAGGACATAAACGCCGGATCGACTGTCGCAGGACTGGTCAAGCTTCGGCCGCCATCAGGGCCGGTTCGGCCGGAGAGCTACGACTTCTCCTTTGAAAGCTATTTCGATGGGATCGGCGCCAGTGGATATTTCATGCGCGGTCCGGAGCTTGAGCCGGCTTCGACCGGCGAGCGAAGCTGGCAAAGTCTCTTCGAGAATGCACGGCAGAACATCGCCGTTCACGTCCGCAGCCGAATCGGCGGCGCAGAAGGCGAGATCGCGGCGGCGCTAATGGTGGGTGTCCGCGCAGGCATTCCGCACGATGTCAGCGAGGCGCTGCGACGGACCGGCCTCTATCACATCATTTCAATCTCCGGCCTGCACATGGCGCTGGTTGCCGGCGTAGTAATTGCCGCGATCCGTGCGGGGTTCGCGTTGTTTCCACGCTTGGCTCTGCGATGGCCCGCCAAGAAATTCTCTGCGCTCGCCGGGTTTGTGGCGATTGCCGGCTATCTGGCGATTTCCGGAGGCGAAGTTGCGGCGCAGCGCAGCTTCCTGATGCTCGCTGTGATGTTGATTGCCGTTCTATTCGATCGCGCCGCGCTGACGATGCGAAATCTCGCGATTTCCGCGATCATTGTTCTGATGATCTCGCCACATGAGGTGATGGGTCCAAGCTTCCAAATGTCGTTTGCGGCGACGGCGGCACTGGTTGCAGCCTACGCCATCTGGTCAGCGCGGCGAGCCCGGGCAAGTTGGAAGCGTCGCACGAAAGGTCAGGATGGCCTCGGCCTGCGCTCCGCTCGCCATTTCATGACAGTGCTGAGCAGCTTGATCGCCACCTCGGTCATCGCCGGCTTCGCGACGGCAGCCTATGGCGTGTATCATTTCCAGCGTGTTGCGCCACTGAGCCTGTTCGCCAACCTGTTCGTAATGCCGATCGTTTCGATCGTCGTCATGCCTTCTGCCGTACTGGCGGCGGTAACGATGCCCCTCGGCTTGGACGGCCCATTCCTGGATGTCATGGGCAAGGGCATTGCCCTGATGGATTCGGTCGCGGAGTGGTTCTCCGATCGCTCACCCATCGATGCGGTTGGGATAATCCCCGGCCATTCGGTCGTGCTGCTGACGATCGCGCTCGTCATCGCCACCGTGATGTCAACGCGCTTGCGGCTGATGAGCGTTCCCTTCGCATTGGCTGCCGTTTTTACACTGGGCAACGCTGCGACGCCGGACGTTCTGGTTACCGAGGATGGCAAGCTTTCCGGATTCCGTGCGACGGATGGGGCTCTTGCCGTAAACCGTCATCAACCCAATGCATTCACCGCGGAGAACTGGAAGCGGGCGTTTGAGGCTGAGCGGTTCCGAAAGCCCGTACTCGACCGGGAAGAACCTCCAGATGACCAGCCGCGCAAAACCGATTACGTCGCTTCCGTGGTACAAACCGACGGAAACCCCTTCGAAACCGCGTTTCAGTGCGATGAGGTCACCTGCGTCGGCAGGCTTTCGTCCGGCGGTCTTATCGTGCACACAAGCGATGTGGAGGAAGCCCGGATCGCTTGTGTGCTTGCAACCGTCGTTATCCTCGACGACGCCACCCTGCAACTGAGCTTGCGCCAATCCGTCGACAGTCGTCATCACCAAGCGCGACCTCGCACGGTATGGCAGCGCCGCGATCTATTTGCCACGTGCCGGCAGCAACACTGCTCCAGTCGTCCGCTACGCCGTTGCCGGCACGAGCCGCCCGTGGCACCTACATCGCGCTTTCTCGCGTGAGGCGCGAGGGCTGCCGTCATATCGAGCCGAACAAGAACCGCAAGCCGGCGACAAAGCCAGGAGCGGTTATTTCGGCGCAGGACGCAAATCCCCCATATACGTCTTTAGACGAAACCGGCGTGACCCAAACCGAAACAGCAGCGCGTCAGCCCTCAATCCGGTAATCGTCGCAAGCGCCAAGTCAGACAAGCGGATTGGCCTGTCCCTAACTCCCTCAATACCGCCGGATCAGTCCTACAAGCTTTCCCTGCACACGGACGCGGTCCGGGCCGTAGATTCGGGTCTCATAGGCGGGATTTGCGGCTTCAAGCGCGACTGAGGCGCCCTTGCGCCGAAAGCGCTTGAGAGTCGCTTCCTCGTCATCGACCAGCGCAACAATGATTTCGCCCGGGCTTGCCGTATTGGCATTGCGGATAATCACCATGTCGCCATCGAGGATACCCGCCTCGATCATTGAGTCGCCCTTGACCTCCAACGCATAGTGATCACCAGCAGACAGCATTTCGGGCGGAACCGTTATGGAGTGCGTCTTGTGCTGTATGGCGTCTATCGGTACGCCAGCCGCGATGCGACCCATGACCGGGACGGCAATGCCCGCGGATGCGTCATCGTCGTTGCCTGGCGAAGGCGATCGCGCCGGATCATTTGTCCGCTTGCCGAGACTTCCCTCGATAACGCTGGGAGAGAACTTCCGGGCGGAATTGAGACCGGGAGCGATTGAATCAGGAAGCCTGATGACTTCCAGTGCACGCGCTCTGTTGGGAAGCCTGCGGATGAAGCCGCGCTCCTCCAGAGCGGTGATTAGCCGGTGAATCCCCGACTTCGACGCGAGATCCAGCGCTTCCTTCATCTCATCGAAGGAGGGAGGTATTCCCGCCTCCTTCAGCCGCTCATGAATGAACATCAACAATTCATGTTGCTTGCGCGTTAGCATCGCTGTCCCTTCCCAGAATCGAATGCAAAACAAAACCAGAACAAACACTATCTGTTCCAGTTGTGTTCCGCAACTCTTAAAAGCGGGTAAAAGTCGTTGCAGGCGAACCAATCGGAGTATCGCCGCAAGACATCGCTGCCGGGCGAAGCAAATATTGGCCAATATGCCTTGCCAAACCGTTACAGCATGAGAATTTCGCAGGCATCGCCGGGATCGGCAGCAGGCGCGAATGGCGGTCGGACTATCAGCGCGCCGGACTCGGCCAGCACGCGCAGCATCGACAAGTCCTGCACAGGGAAGGGCGTTGCGACCGCCGTCCCGTTGTCGAAGGTCAGTTTCGCTCGGACGTAATCCTGGCGCAGATCGTTGGCTGTCATCGCAGCGCCGAGAACAGCCGCCCGGATATCGTGTCCGGCGACGGTGCCCGAGAGCTTGGCGATCAGCGGCTTGAGGAAAAGATGCGAGCAGACCAGGCTTGCCACCGGGTTTCCCGGCATCCCTACGAATCGAGTCGCGCCACGCCGGCCGACCATCAGCGGCTTGCCGGGGCGCATGGCAATCTTCCAGAAATCGAGCGTCACGCCGCTAGTTGTAAGCACCTCGCGGACAAGATCGTGATCGCCGACCGAGGCTCCGCCCAGCGTTACGACGATGTCCGCGCCGACTTCGGTTGCGCGGGCAACGCAGGCCGCAAGCGTGTCGCGGTCGTCGGAAACGATGCCCAGATCGATCACCTTCGCGCCGCCGGCGGATGCGATCGCTGCCACGCCAAAGCTGTTGGAGGCGATGATCTGGTCCGGCCCGGGGGTGCCGCCTGGCGCCACCAGTTCATCGCCTGTGGCGATTACCGCGACGACGGGCCGCTTGACGACGTCGAGCATTGCATGGTTGGCCGACGCAGCGAGTGACAATGCTGCCGCATCGAGCGTACGTCCAATAGGGAGAAGCGCGTCTCCGAGAGAGAAATCGAGGCCCCGCCGGCGGATATGGCGGCCGACCGCGACGGTTTCGAGAACCTCGATCGCATTTCCCAGCAGCGTGGCGTTTTCCTGGATGACAATCGTGTCGGCGCCCTGCGGCATCGGTGCGCCCGTCAGGATGCGGACAGCCTGACCTTTTTCGACCTTGCCCCCAAAGCCGTGACCGGCGGCCGAAACGCCGATCACGACGAGACGGCTGGGGACCGTTTCGACATCTTCGCAACGAACCGCGTAGCCATCCATCGCAGAGGCATCAAAAGGCGGTTGAGTCCGCAGGGCAGAAATCGGCGTGGCAAGCACACGCCCCGCAGCTTCATGCAACGAAACACGCTCCGGGCCGAGCCTGGCTGCGCCATCAAGCAGCAGGCGCAGCGCATCGGCTACCGGCAGCAACGCCATGTCAGTCTGCGACCTTGAAGTCGCCGGATGCGCCGCCGGTCTTTTCAAGCAGCCGGATGCCGGAGATTACCATGCTGCGGTCAACGGCCTTCGCCATATCGTAGATCGTCAGGCACGCGACGGACGCCGCGGTCAGCGCCTCCATTTCGACGCCTGTTTTGCCGGCTACGCGGGCATGCGCGGTAACCCGCAGTCCGGGGAGGGCAGCGTCCTCGACGATGTCTACACCGACCTTGGTAAGAAGCAGCGGATGACAAAGCGGGATCAGTTCGTGCGTGCGCTTCGCGGCCATGATCCCGGCAATGCGCGCAATGCCGATGACATCGCCCTTCTTGGCGTTGCCGGCGCGGATCATCGCCAAAGTTTCGGGCCGCATGGTCACGCAGCCCTCCGCAATCGCCGTCCGCATCGTCTCCTGCTTGCTGCCCACATCGACCATCTCGGCCTTGCCGTCAGGCGCGAGATGGGTGAGGGATGAAGCGTCGGCTGCCATGGTCAGCCCAGGCTTGCCGAAGCCGCTGCCTCGCCACGGAGCAGGGTGCGTGTCGCCTGAGCGACATCGCTCCGGCGCATCAGGCTCTCGCCCACCAGAAACGTCTCGATGCCGGCGCGCGCCAATCGACGGCAGTCGTCAATGGTGAATATGCCGCTCTCGCTCACCAGCAGCCGATCGTGCGGAACGAGGTTCGCCAGCCGCTCCGAAACTGCCAGATCGACCTGAAACGTCCGCAGGTCACGATTGTTGATGCCGATCAGCGGCGAATGCATCGCCAGCGCACGTGTCATTTCGGCTTCATCGTGAACTTCGAGCAGAACATCCATGCCGAGTTCGATTGCCGTCCCCTCGATCTCGTTGGCCTCGCCGTCGTCTACTGCCGCCAACACGATAAGCACGGCATCGGCGCCCCAGGCGCGCGCTTCGTAGACCTGGTAAGGATCGAACATGAAATCCTTGCGCAGCGCCGGCAGCGACGTGACGTCGCGCGCGGCGGTGAGATACTCCGGCGAGCCCTGAAACGAGGGACCATCCGTCAGGACGGAAAGGCAAGCCGCGCCGCCCGCCTCGTAGGCTTTTGCCAAGGACGGCGGATCGAAATCCGCGCGGATCAAGCCGCGTGAGGGACTGGCTTTCTTGATTTCGGCGATCAAGGCATAGCTGCCACGGCGGCGCATAGCGCGAAGCGCTTCGACAAATCCGCGCGGCGCTTCGACGTCCGCGATCGCCGATTTCAGTTCTGCAAGCGGAACGCGTACCTTGGCGTCGGCAATCTCGACGCGCTTGTACTCCTCGATCCGCTTCAGGATATCGCCCACAACTTCACCCGTTCGACACGACGATCAACTGGTCCAGCACAGCAGCCGCGCGCCCCTGATCGATGGCGGCGGCGGCGAGGTGCACGCCCTCCGCAAGGTCCGCGGCCTTGCCGGCAACAACAAGCCCCGCGCCGGCGTTCATCAGAACGGTGTCGCGGTAGGCGCCGGGCTTGCCCTCCAACACGGCGCGCAACGCCGCAGCGTTGTACGCCGCATCGCCGCCGCGCAGGTCCTCACGCTTATGGCGCGATAGTCCGAAGGTCTCCGGCGTCAAAACGAAGCTGCGAACTGCGCCATCCTTCAATTCGGTGACATGCGTTTCGCCGGTGGTGGTGATCTCGTCCAGGCCATCGCCATGCGCCACCCAGGCGCGATCGGTACCAAGTGTTCGCAGCGTCTCGGCGACTGGACCGATCCACTCGGGCGCAAACACTCCGACCATCTGCCTGCGAACTCTCGCCGGATTGGACAGGGGGCCAAGCAAGTTGAAAATCGTGCGCGTGCCGAGTTCGGCACGCACCGGACCAACATGGCGCATGGCTGGGTGATGCGATGGCGCGAACATGAAGCCTATGCCCGTCTCGCGAATGCACGTGGAAATGGCTTCGGGCGCAAGGTCAATCTTGATGCCGAGCGCCATCAGCACGTCTGCTGCACCGGTCAATGATGAGAGGCCGCGGTTGCCATGCTTCGCGACAGGCACGCCGCTACCGGCAATCACAAAGGCAGAGGCGGTAGAGATGTTCACGCTGTGGGAGTTGTCGCCACCGGTGCCGACGATGTCGATAGCGCCGTCAGGCGCCTGAACCTGCAGCATTTTCTCGCGCATCGTCGCGACAGCGCCGGCGATTTCCGACACCTGTTCGCCCCGCACCCGCAAACCCATGAGAAAGGCGCCGATTTGGCCAGGCGTGGCTTCGCCCGACATGATAATGCCGAAGGCCTCCTTGGCCTCGTCGAAGGAGAGGACCGAACCCGTCGCGACCTTGGCGATGTATGGTTTCAGCGCGCTCATTGATCAGTAAGCCAGCGCGCTCTCGGCCGCAGCTTGATTGACGCGCACGTCATATTCCGACTGCAGCTTTGCAACCAGTTGGTCGAGCACGTCGTCGGCAATGCCGGAAGCGTAGGCCCTGCGCGCGTTTTCGGGAACCTCATTGGCGCTGGAGGCTGCCGGCTCGAAAACCTCTGCGACCTTGAACAAGATGCGGTCGTCGCTGGAGGGCGACTTGAAATCGCCGATGCCCCCCTCGGCAACACCAAAGATCTTGGCTACCCCCTCGGCTCCGAAATCGGCATCCTCAGCTCCGCGCTTGATGCCGCGCTTCGTTTGCTTCTCAAGCGAAGCCTCAGTCGCGATCGCGTCGAGCGTTGCGCCGTCCTTCAACCGCTTCTCAAACTCGGCAATCTTGTCGGTCATCCGCTTGTCGGCTTCTGCCTTCGTCCAATCGGCGATCACCTTGTCCTTCACCTCGGCAAGCGGGCGCTCACGGGTTGGTGTGATCCCCTGGACCTCGAAAAATACAAACCCGTCGGATCCAATGTTGACGGCTTCATTCTCGACACCGACCTCGCTCGCGAAGGCGGCACGCAGAAGTTCGCTCAACTCCGGCAAATCGCTCACCAGGCTGTCGTCCGGCCGCTTGGCACCCTGATCGATCGCGTCGATCGTGACGGCCTTGAGTTTCAGCCTTTCGGCGGCTTCCGCCAAGGTCGCTCCACCAGCGCGAGCGTCGTCATAGGTATCGTGCACGTCAAGGATGATGCGGTGGGCCTCGGCGAGCGCCAGCTCCTTGCGGATCTGGGGCGCTGCCTCTTCATAGGACTTGACGACTTCTGGATTGATCGCGGTTACCCGAACAAGTATCGGGCCAAAGGTGCCTTCGATAACGTCACTCGTCTGGTTGAGGGGTAGCGAGAACGCTGCCTCGGCCGCCGCCTTGTCCGGCACGCCCGCCTTTGCAAGTGTCCCGAGCTGAACGTCGGCCATCGTTTTGCCCTGGCCCTCCACGATCTTCTCGAAGGTCGTGCCGCTTTTCAGCGCAGCCGCAGCTGCCTCGGCGGCTTCCTTGGTGGGAAATATCAACTGCTCGACGGCGCGGGTCTCCGGCGTGGTGAACTGCGCTTTGTTCTTGTCGTAGTCGGCGCGGACCTGTTCGTCGGTTATCGAGCTTTCATCCGCGATATCCTCAGGCGCCAGTTTCACGTAGGAGATCTTGCGATACTCCGGCGCGGCATAATCCTTCTTGCGCTCTTCAAACCAGGTCGAGAGAACCGCATCGGCGGGTGGGTCGATCGGCAGTACCAGCGACTGCGGCAGGATCAGATATTCGGCGGTACGGTCCTCACCGTTGTACAGCGCGACCGCATGCAGGAAGGTGTCGGGCGTCTCGACACCATCGGCGACCGCCTGAACGATCTGCTGGCGAATTGCCGTCTTCTTTTCCATGTCCCAATAGTCCTGGCGGCTGAGCTTGAATTGGTTGAGGACCCGGTCCAGCTGGACGGAATCGTATCTGCCATTGCTCCCGAAGAAAGACGGGTTCCTGCTGACCACGTCGAAAATTTGCGTATCGGAGGCACCGAGCGTCAGTTTTCGTGCCTGTTCATCGAGGACCGCGCTGGACACCAGTTGCGATAGCACCTGATTCTCGATCCCAAGGGCCTTTGCCTGCTCGCGCGTGATCTGCTGGCCGAACCGCTGAGCCAGCGTATTCACCTGTAGATCGTAGGCGAGCCGGAATTCGGTCGCCGAGATGGTGCTGTCGCCCGCGGCTACAACTGTGTTGCCTCCCGCAGTCTGCGTCAGCTTGCCGGAGACGCCCCAGGTGGCGAAGGCCAAGCCCAGAATGAGCAGCAAGAGCTTGGCTACCCATGTGCCGGCAGCGGTTCTCAATTGTTCAAGCATGGAAGCGTCCGTGAAAGGGTCAAACCGATGAATGAAGCGCAATAGCGCCCTTGTCGCAATGTGTCGATTGCTTTGTGGCTTGATTTTGGTAGGGAGGGCCGGCTCGAGTACGCCCTGTAGGAGACGACAATGACACCCGGAATACGCCCTTTGGTCGCCGGCAACTGGAAAATGAACGGCACCGCCGAGTCGCTTCCAGAGCTGCGCTCGATCGGCCACGCTCTCCTCGGCGGCCTGCCGGCAGAAGCCGATACGCTGATCTGCGTGCCCGCTACATTGCTGACCAGAGCCTCGGAGATTTTGGCGGGCACGCCGGTGAAGGCCGGCGGCGAGGATTGCCACCCGGCGGCCAATGGTGCCCATACAGGCGACATTTCCGCTGAAATGCTCAAGGATGCAGGAGCCACACACGTCATCGTTGGCCATTCCGAGCGCCGTACCGATCATGGTGAGACCGATGCTATCGTCCTGGCGAAGGCGGAGGCGGCATGGCGGGCGGGACTGATCGCGATTATCTGCATCGGCGAGACTCGTGCCGAGCGTGAAGCCAACGCCACCATGCAGGTCTTATCACGGCAGATCGCCGGTTCCGTTGCGGCAACCGCATCGGAGTCCAACACGGTTGTCGCTTACGAGCCCGTGTGGGCAATCGGCACTGGTCTAACGCCGACCACGGAAGACGTGGCGGAGGCCCATGCGCATATTCGTGCTGAACTGGCGGCCAAGATCGGAGGCGCGGCCAAGCGCATTCGCATTCTCTACGGCGGCTCGGTCAAGCCGTCGAACGCGGTCGAACTGCTTTCGGTCGCCAATGTCGATGGCGCTCTGGTCGGCGGCGCGAGCCTCAAGGCTAAGGATTTCCTCGGCATCGTAGAGGCCTATTCCTCGTTCTGACGACTTCGCGGAAGCGAGGAAGGCGAGATCAGCCTACTCCGGCGGGACCGATTGCAATCCCAGTGCAGCCCCCCATATTCGCGGCGGGCTTGGAAATGCCACGAAACCCATGTAATGAGCCGCCGAGTTTCGGCAGGCCGCTCCTGTCCGCGTCTTGAATTCTTCCGGGGAAGTTATGGAAACCATTGTTATCGTCATCCACTTGATGATTGTCCTAGCGCTTGTCGGCGTCGTGCTGCTTCAGCGCTCCGAGGGTGGCGGACTGGGGATCGGCGGCGGTTCCGGCTTCATGACCGCACGCGGCGCCGCGAACGCGCTGACCCGGGCGACAGCCATTCTTGCTGCGGCGTTCTTTGCCACATCTCTCGGGCTGTCCCTGATTGCGAGGTATGGCGACCGCCCGACCGATATTTTGGATAGGGCTCCGGTCACCCAGGGCGAGGGTACGGGCGTACTCGACAAACTCGGTGGTGGTGCTTCGGATGTGCCTGCACCGGCCCCGGCCGCACCGACGAATTCGGCACCCGCCTCGGGCACCGCGCCGGCTGCCACGCCACCCGCGGCCACTGGATCCTCGTCAACCGCCCCCGCGGAGGTACCCGCAACGACCGCTCCTGCGGCGACGGCACCTGCCGCTCCCACCACGCCGCAGGTTCCAAACCAATAACTGCCTTCAACCTGTGTTTGTTTGAACACACTCGGCCTAAATGCCGCTATGATCACGAGAAATCGTTCTGAACCAGCGGCCACCATCCCTTGAGCGTACTCGTGATATGAGCTTATAAGTCCCGGACAAGCGACCCGGTGGGCGCGAAGGAGAAATCAGCTCCGACGCACGGTCGACGCATCAATGTTTCGGGATCTTTAAGAATGCTATCTCGCAGCCTCCTTTTGTTGGGCCTATGCGCCGCCTTGGGCATGGCCTCTCCATCCATTGCCGCGACGGCAAAGCCAGGGAATTCGGTTACGCAATCGGCGAAGCTTAAGGCGCAGGCCGATGCCGAAAAGCCGTCTAAGTTCAAGAAGAAGGTCGCGAAGGCCGACAAGGGTAAGAAGAAGGCTCCAAAACAGGACGAGTTGAGCGACGCCGACAAGGCTGCAGCCAAGAAGCTCGCTGAAAGGGAAAAGGCGAAAGCCAAGGAAGCAGCTGCCGAAAAGGCGCGGGAAGCCAAGAAGCTCGCGATGCGAGCCAAGGCTAAGGCCGACGCCGAGGCGCGCCGTGAGGCAGCGAGAAGCTTCAAGCCGCGCAGCAAGGCAGTCGAACTGGTCAGCGCAGAGCCGGTCCGGCCTATAAGGCCTATCGAGGTCAGCCTGAAGAGCAAGCCGGTTACCGGGATGACCGCCGAACGCATTGCCGCCCAAGAGGCTGCCGCTGTCGGTGCGGATGTGGTGGTTCGCCAGGGCAACAACGGCGAACTGCGCAGCGAGACCGTCGCAAGGCGACCGAACAACGGCTTCTTCGAGGTTCTTTTCGGTGACGAGCAGCCTATGACAGCAAGCATGCTGCCGGAAACGCGTGCCCTCGATGCGGTGCTCGAAACGAAGAAGAAGTTCAAGCCAAGAGCCGAGTACGAACCCCAGAGCGTTCAGTTCTCCGGTTATCCGCGCGGAACCATCGTTATCGATACCGCCCAGCACTTCCTGTACTACGTCGAAAACGGCTCATCCGCTCGCCGTTACGGCATTGCTGTCGGTCGCGAAGGCTTGCAGTTCAAAGGCCAGGTCGCGGTCGGCGACAAGCAGGAATGGCCGCGCTGGATCCCCACGCTGGATATGCAGAAGCGCGAACCGAAGAAGTATGGTCAGTATAAGGATGGCATGCCTGGCGGCGGCCAGAACCCGCTCGGCGCCCGGGCAATCTATCTCTACCAGGGCAGGTCGGATACGCATCTGCGCATCCACGGCACGATCGCTCCCCAGAGCATCGGCACAAACTCGTCGAACGGTTGCTTCCGCATGATCAACGATCATGTGATCGACCTGTACAGCCGCGTCAGGGTCGGCACGCCGGTCATCATTCTCTGATTCGTATCGGAACAATGCGAAGGGCCGGCACGCGCCGGCCCTTTTGTTTGTGTGACGTCTTTTCACTGCCGGAGATAATCGCGCCAAGCTGAATTTTTCACTGGCGGAATCATCTCCGCAACGCTAAGCGATAATTCCCATGGCGCGATATATATTCATCACTGGCGGCGTGGTTTCCTCACTTGGAAAGGGCATAGCGGCAGCAGCACTCGGTGCGCTGTTGCAGGCACGCGGCTACCGCGCCCGCATCAAGAAGCTCGACCCCTATCTCAACGTCGATCCCGGCACCATGTCGCCCTATCAGCATGGCGAGGTTTTCGTGACCGACGACGGGGCGGAAACCGACCTTGATCTCGGCCACTATGAGCGCTTCACGGGGCGCTCGGCCAATCAGTCGGATAATATCACCACCGGACGCATCTACAAGAACATCATCGATCGCGAGCGGCGTGGCGACTATCTCGGCGCCACCGTCCAGGTCATCCCGCACGTCACCGACGAGATCAAGAATTTCATCCGCGACGGCAATGAAGACTACGACTTCGTGCTTTGCGAGATCGGGGGTACCGTCGGCGATATCGAGGCGATGCCTTTTCTCGAGGCAATCCGCCAGGTCGGCAATGACCTGCCGCGTGGGCAGGCCGTCTACATCCACCTGACGCTGATGCCTTATATTCCAACGGCCGGCGAGTTGAAGACCAAGCCCACCCAGCACTCGGTCAAGGAACTTCGCTCGATCGGCATCGCGCCGGATATTCTGCTCGTTCGCGCTGATCGCGTTATCCCGAAGGAGGAGCGTCGCAAGCTATCGCTTTTCTGCAACGTTCGGGAAAGCGCGGTCATTCAGGCGCTCGATGTCGGCCATATCTATGATGTGCCGTTAGCCTATCACAAGGAAGGCCTCGATTCGGAAGTGCTTGCCGCTTTCGGCATCGATCCGGCCCCGAAGCCGCGCATGGACGCCTGGCAGGCTGTCTCCCGCAACATCCACAACCCGGAGGGAGAGGTTACGATCGCCGTGGTCGGCAAGTACACCGGCCTGAAGGACGCCTACAAATCCCTGATCGAGGCGCTGTCGCATGGTGGCCTCGCGAACCGCGTGAAGGTCAAGCTCGACTGGATCGAATCGGAAATCTTCGAGAAGGAAGATCCTGCGCCCTTCCTGGAAAAAGTTCACGGCATCCTGGTGCCGGGAGGGTTTGGCGAGCGTGGGTCCGAGGGCAAGATCCTCGCCGCGAAATTCGCCCGCGAACGCAAGGTCCCGTATTTCGGGATCTGCTTCGGCATGCAGATGGCCTGCATCGAAGCGGCACGCTCGCTGGCTGGCGTCTCCGCGGCGTCGTCAACGGAGTTCGGTCCAACGCAGGAGCCCGTCGTTGGTCTGATGACCGAATGGCTGAAGGGCAATATGCTGGAAAAGCGCCAGCAAGCCGGCGATCTCGGCGGTACGATGCGACTTGGCGCTTATGAGGCGCGGTTGGCGGGGGGATCGAAGATCGCGGAAATCTATGGCGACACCGAGATTTCCGAACGCCACCGCCATCGCTACGAAGTCAACATCGACTACAAGGAGCGGCTGGAGGCGTGCGGGCTGGTGTTCGCGGGTATGTCGCCGGATGGCGTGTTGCCCGAAACCATCGAGTATCCCGATCATCCCTGGTTCATCGGCGTGCAGTATCACCCCGAGCTCAAAAGCCGTCCGCTCGATCCGCATCCGCTATTCGCCAGCTTCATCGAAGCCGCCGTCGAGCAATCGCGCCTGGTGTAGCCAGTATCGAAGACTTACGACATGGCGCATCGCAGCTACCAGATGCGTCACGAAAAAGCCCGGCGCAATGCCGGGCTTTATCGGTTCAACAGTGCGAGGGAGCTTAGTCGTTGGATCTGACAGTGATGCCAAGCGTCTTTGTCAGGTCGATCGGATTGGTCATACCGGTGGCGGCGATCTGGGCAAAGGGTACCGGAGCAGGCGGGACAGCCGAAATCTGCAGGCTTTTCGGGTTGTCGAGATATTTGGTGACCGCCTCAGTGACGACCGAAGATAGTTCGGGATTATTGAGCTGTGCCGCCAGGAACGGCACGATCGCCTTTGCCTGGTTCTTTATATCGTCCGAGCTCATATTCTGGTTCTTGGCGATGTAGTCGATCGCCTTGCCGGTCAACGAGTTGTCGTCCCAGCGCAGGCTTGCTGAATTGAACGTGATCTGCTGCATCAGTCCGAGCATGGCGAGACCTTGAGCTGAATCGTCGGCGCCCTCCGGTTTAGCGGCCATCTTCGCCTGCATCTCCTGCATCGACTTGATGAAGGCCGGCGTATACCCGCCCACGTCGAAGGTCAGGCCAAAGGTGCCGGCATTGTCGACGGTGATGTCGTACTTGCTAAAGTTCATGCGCCCATCCGATGGCTGCCACGTGCCGGCCATCTGAAGCGATCCCGTCACATTCTGGTACCCCAGCGCTTCGATAGCCGCCTTCGCCTGCGGGTCCTCTGCAAGAGAGAGGTCGGCGGTAAACTTTTCGGCCGAAGCAGTGAAGTCCATCGGCTTTCCCTCTGCCATCGGCGTAATGTGCGCCGTCAGGTTCTGCAGGGAGAAAGCGGTCTTGCCGCCCATCTTGACGTTGACGCTGGCAAGGTCGGCGCCTTCATACATCAACAGATTTGCCACCGGGTCTGTCGAGCCGGCTGCTGGCAGCTTGAGGCCGGTCAGCGTGAACGGGCTGATCTCGACGGTCGTGCCATCTTCCACCTTGCTGAAGGCCTCGGTGGTCGTTGTCTCGATACGGTAGCCGCCATTGTCCTCGGTAACGCCCGAGAAACTGAGCTTGCCCAGCTCGAACGGGGCAGGATGGCCCCCCATGGTCACCTTCACGCCTTCAATCGTGAACGCTGAGGCGTCGCCGTTAACGGCAGACCAGCTGACAGCCATACCCTGCTTGGAGAGCATCTCCTTGATTCGGTCGGCGACAGCAGTCGCATCCTGTGCGTAGGCGGAAGCGGTCGTGGAGAACAGAAAAGCCGAAAAGGCCAGTTTGGTAACGATGTCACGATAGATCAACATGGTCGCTTCCTGAGATTGAAGGGGATCTTCTGCACCCTCAACTCCTCCAGAAGATGGTCCGGAACAAGGCGCGAGCGCTCATAGGACAAATATCTGCGGAAAACGCAAGGCGGGTACGCCGGATGGAGTGAATGTCCTTACACGCTCTTGCCGCGAATCACACGGTTCGCTAACCGAATCGCATGGGAAATCAACTTCCGCCGCCGGCCTCCGGTGGCGATTCTATTGAGCCGGTCGACCTCAAGAAGGCGCTCGAGGAGCGCTACCTCGCCTATGCACTGTCGACCATCATGCACCGCGCCCTGCCGGATGTACGAGATGGGCTGAAGCCCGTCCACCGCCGCATCATGCACGCGATGCGGCTGCTGCGCCTCAATCCCGACCAGGGCTTCGCAAAATGCGCACGCATCGTCGGCGAGGTGATGGGCAAATTCCACCCGCATGGCGACCAATCGATCTATGACGCACTGGTGCGGCTGGCCCAGGAATTCTCCGTTCGCTATCCGCTGGTGGACGGGCAGGGGAACTTCGGCAACATCGACGGCGATAATGCCGCGGCGATGCGCTACACCGAAGCACGCATGACCGAGGTTGCAACGGCGCTGCTGGAAGGCATCACCGAAGACGCGGTCGATTTCCGCCCGACCTACAACGAGGAAGACGAGGAGCCGGTCGTTCTCCCGGGTGCTTTCCCGAACCTGCTCGCGAACGGCTCATCGGGCATCGCAGTGGGCATGGCAACCTCGATCCCGCCGCACAATGCCGCCGAACTGTGCGACGCCGCGCTGCATCTCATCGACAATCCGACGGCCAGCGTCGGCGACCTCATGCATTTCGTGCAGGGACCGGATTTCCCGACAGGTGGCATCATAGTGGATGGCCGCGATGCCATTCTGGAAGCCTACGAAACGGGCCGCGGCGGATTCCGGCTGCGTGCCCGCTATACGACGGAGGATCAGGGCAGGGGTACCTGGCAGATCATCGTCACCGAAATTCCCTATCAGGTGCAGAAGTCGAAGCTGATCGAGAAGATTGCCGAACTGCTGCTTGCCCGAAAACTACCGTTGCTCGAGGACGTGCGCGATGAAAGCGCGGAAGACATTCGCGTCGTGCTGGTGCCCAAGAGCCGCTCCGTTGACCCGAGCCTGTTGATGGAATCGCTCTACAAACTCTCCGACCTCGAGACCCGTTTCCCGCTCAATATGAACGTGCTGTCGCGCGGCAAGGTGCCGAACGTGCTGTCGCTCAAGCAGGTGCTGAAGGAGTGGCTCGAACACCGCAAGGAAGTGCTGATCCGCCGGTCGAAGCACCGGCTTGCCGATATCGAGCGCCGGCTTGAGGTGCTTGCGGGCTTTCTGATCGCCTACCTCAACATCGATGAGGTGATCCGCATCATTCGCGAGGAGGACGAGCCGAAACAGGTGATGATGGCGCGGTGGTCGTTGACCGATGTCCAGGCCGAAGCCGTCCTCAACCTGCGCCTGCGCCAGTTGCGCAAACTGGAAGAGATCGAAATCCGCAAGGAGTTCGACGCTTTGACAGCCGAAAAGGCGCAGATCGAAGCGCTGCTAGGCTCCGAGGCGAAGCAGTGGCAGACCGTCGCCTGGCAGATCCAGAAAGTCCGCCGCGATTTCGGGCCGGAGCAGAACCCGGAACTGGGCAAGCGCCGTACGACGTTCGCGGACGCGCCCGACCACGACCTTACCGATATCCATCATGCGATGATCGAGAAGGAGCCGGTGACCGTAGTCGTCTCGGCAAAGGGCTGGCTGCGCGCAATGAAGGGGCATCTGACGGATTTCTCGCAGCTGACGTTCAAGGAAGGCGATAGCCTGCAACTCGCATTCCTGGCGCAAACGACCGACAAGATCCTTGTCTTTACCACCGGCGGCAAGTTCTACACGATCGGCGCAGACAGGCTGCCGGGAGGACGCGGTCATGGAGAGCCAATCCGCATCATCGTGGATATGGAGAACGACCAGGACATTCTAACGGCTTTCGTCCACGATCCGAAGCGCAAGCTGCTGGTGGTGTCGCGCAGCGGCTACGGCTTCCTTGTGCCGGAGGCGGAGGTCGCCGCCAACACCCGCAAGGGGAAGCAGGTGATGAACGTGAAATCACCGGACGAGGCGGTTCTCTGCGTCGCCGTCCCCGACGAACACGATCACTTGGCGATCGTCGGCGAAAATCGCAAGATGTTGGTCTTCCCGTTCCGCGATGACAAGCGGCCCGACGACCGCGTGCCCGAAATGGCGCGCGGCAAGGGTGTGCGGCTGCAGCGCTACAAGGATGGCGGTGCGCTCGATGTGCGGACCTTCATCATGGCGTTCGGACTCACCTGGCAGGATTCGTCAGGACGCACCTTCACACGCACCCCGGACGAACTCGGAGAGTGGAAGAGTGCACGCGCTACTGCCGGGCGCATGGTTCCGAAAGGATTCCCACGCAGCGGCAAGTTCTCATAGATCGAGGTCGTAAGCGCATTTCTGCGGTTCAACAGGCTCTTCATGAGGGATACGGCTCAGCCATGTTTCGGCGGCATGACGTGAGCGGCATCTCAAAAGCTCTCATGGTGAGCGTGTCGAACCATGGGGCGTCGCTTGGCCATGACTTAAGGTGTCTGTACGACGAAGTGGACGTCCTGGCGCTGCTTAGCGGATTGAACTACCGCTTCGGGGCGTTATCCTTTCTACGGCCGAGTGGGCACCACGGAACGCGAATGAGTCGGACGTTTTGCAAGCTGGCGGTTACTGGGCTGCTGATCGTATTCGGTGCAGCGATGGCAGGTGCGCAGCCCTTCGAGACAAAGGCATCGGAAGCGCTGATGATCGAGGCCGATACCGGCACGATCCTGTTTTCGAAGAATCCGGACAAACCGATAGCGCCGGCATCGCTCGCCAAGCTTATGACGATGGAGGTTGTCTTCCGCGCGCTAAAGGAGGGCATCCATACGCTCAGCGACACCTTTCCCGTCAGCGAGAATGCCTGGCGCACGGGTGGTGCACCGTCGGGCACTTCGACCATGTTCGCGGCGCTGAAGTCCAGCATATCGCTCGGGGATCTGATCCAGGGCGTGATCGTGCAATCCGCAAACGATGGCTGCATCATCATCGCTGAAGGGTTTGCCGGTAGCGAGGCCGCCTTTGCCCAGCGGATGAACGAGCGCGCCAAAGCCATCGGACTGAAAGCGTCGGTGTTTAGAAACGCCACCGGCCTGCCCGCCAAAGGACAGGCGGTGACGATGAGCGACCTCGTGGACCTTGCCCTCCATATTCAGCGCGAATATCCGGAGCTATACAAGTATTACGCTCAGCCGGATTTTACTTGGAACAGGATCACGCAGCGCAACCGAAACCCGCTGCTGGCGATGGACATCGGCGCGGACGGACTGGGCATCGGCTTCACCGAAGGAGAAGGCTACGCCATCGTCGGCTCGGTCGCGCAAGGCGACAGGCGGGTGATCGCGGCGATGGGCGGGATGGCGAGCGACCGGGAGCGCGCCTCCGAGGCGCGAAGGCTGCTCGATTGGGGACTGTCGGCGTTTCAGAAAACAGCGCTTTTCGCGCCGGACGAGATTGTCGGCGAGGTCAGCGTGTATGGCGGTGACGCGGACAGCGTCACCCTCAAGACAAAGAGTCCGATTGCTGCCTTTACGCCAACGGAAGGTCAGGAGCGACTCTCGGCACGTATTGTCTATTTGGGCCCGGTTGTTGCCCCGGTTGAAGCCGGTGCGCAAATCGGAGAGTTGCACCTCTATGTCGGCGACATGCTCAGCCAGGAAACACCGCTCTACGCCGCCCAGGCAGTCCCGGTCGGCGCGATCCATCGCCGCGCCTTCGACGCGGTCGGTGAATTGCTGACGGGTTGGATGAGGTGAAAGTGTGCCGCGTGCAACGTCATCAAGGCGGCCGCTAGTCTAGTGTGATGCCCCACTCTCCTCTTGTGGGAGAAGGTGCCTGAACGAAGCCAAGGCAGATGACGGGTGCTCCAACTCGGCGTGCCGTTCTTCGTCTCTGCTCCTGCCCACTTATGTCAATCTCCAATCTCTTAGCCACTGGCTGTGCGATTGCTGAAGCGCTGCCCCTTTTCCGCTTGTGAGAGAAGGTGCCTGAGCGAAGCGGAGGCCGGGTGAGCGACTATGCTTGGTGTCAAGTTGCATTAGCAAACTCATTTCGCGCGTCGCGTGCTTTAGCATTGAGGATGACAAGGAGTTTTCTGGCGAGCGCGATGCGGATGACCATTTTGGGTTTTCCGGCCTTGTGCAACCTGTCGTGGAAGGCGGCGAGATGGGGGTCGTAGCGTGCAGCGATACGGGCTATGAGGAAGAGGATGGAGCGCGGCCCGGCGCGGCCGCCGCGCACCGGGCGATGGCCCTGGCGGTTGCCGCTGTCGTTGGCGATGGGGGCAAGCCCGATGACTTTGGTGACGGCCTTGTTGGAGATCAGGCCGATCTCCGGCACCTGCGCCATCAGCACGGCGACGGTGCGGCTGGCGACGCCTTTGACGGTACGAAAGGCGGCGTCGAGGCGCGCCCACAGCGGATCGTCGTCGATCAGCGAGGCGATCTCGCCGGACAGCCGGCGCTCCTGGCGCTTAAGCAGGGCGATAACCTCATCGATACTGTCCAGTATCTCCGCGCTGCTGGCCGCGGCCCTGCGCTGTTTGTTGGCGGCAAGGTCGCCGGTCACCTGAGAAAGTCGGGAAACCAGCGCCTTGAGCCGCTGCTGAGCGGGGCTCGGCGGCGGCGCCGGCGGGACCTTCCTGACCACGGCGTAATAGGCGATCACGCCGGCGTCGATCCGATCGGTCTTCTCCAGAAAACCCATCGCCTCGGCGAAATGCCGCACATTGCGCGCATTGAGTGGCGCCGCGCAGGGCTGGCCGAGCTCCGACAGGAGCAGGTAAGCCAGTCGCTCGTAGCCGCCGGAGGCTTCCATCGCCACCAACTCGACCGCATGGTGGCCGCACCAGGCGACCAGTTCGGCGATACCGGCCGCGTCGTTGCCGAAGCGCCCCGTCATCCCGCCCGGCCAGACGTGGCCGTCCAGCCAGTCCTTCGAAACATCAACTCCACAAACGATTCTGTTCACGGTAACCTGCCTTGTGCGTACGATTGGAGCCAAGCGACTATTCGGTCGTGCGTGACAAAGGCGAAGATCCCAAGCTCACCCACGGTTGTAGCCGAAGGGGTAACGGGCGACTTCACCAAACCGCGAACCGGATGGCCATCCGGTTCGCGGTTCAGTCGCTTCAATCGCACAAAATTACTCAAGTGCAGATACAAGGGGTGCTCCAGCTTGGCTTGGCGTGCCGTGCTCCGTTCAACACCCCTCATCCGTCTTGGTGCTGCGCCCCAAAACATCTTCTCTCACAAGGAAGAAGGATAACCGCTCGAGCAAGTCTCACAAAGCATCTTGCCATGTGTTCTTTGTTTGTTCTATGTTTCTGTCGCCAACAACGGAAGCGCCGATGGATTGGACTCTGGCAATCGAGAAAAACCGGCAGGCGCTCAAGCGCATCCTGGTCACACTCGCGGCCATGATCGAAATTGGCGCCTGCGGCGATCAAGGCGAGAAGCTGCCGCGCCACCTCCACCGCTTGGTGCTGCGCCTGTTGCGTCCCGCGGAATTGGCAGCGCGGCGGCTCGTTGTGCTGGCCGCACGCGGGCTGGTGGTCGAGCTTTTGCCGTCACGCATCGCCAGGCCAAAGCCAAAGTCGATCTTTGTCCGCAATGGGGTCGGCACCGGCATCGTACTGGCATCGGGCCGGCGACCGGACCGCTCTCCGCCGCGCGCCCTCTCGCTTCCGCTGTTCGACCCACTCAAACGCTGGGGCGCTCGGCCGCGCTATGTGAAGAAGGCAAACATGCCGCGCGTCAGCCTATTTGACGACCGTCCATTCAATCCGCTGTTCAACAGGCCGCGCCAGCCGGATCCACCGCCGCCTCCGCCATCTCCCGACGATCCAGTCGATGCGATCCGTCTTCGCCGCCGTCTCGAGGCGACCGCTGCGGCACTTGATGACTTGCCACGCCACGCGAGACGTCTTGCGTGCTGGCGGGCCCGCCGTGACGCGGCGTTCGCACGAGCCCCAAATAGGGACGTTGCAACCCAGGAGAACGGGAACAGTAGTCGCGCTGGTGCGAAAAACGAAAACACCTCGCGCATCCGGCGCCTCTCCCCGATGCGGCCCGGCCGACCGCCTGGATGGTGCCGTCGTCCCAGTCACGATGTGCATGAAGTGTTGAACGACGTTCACGGCTTGGCCAATTGGGCGATGAACTCACCCAATACCTCCTGACACCTCGGGCTTGACCGCCAAGCGTTGAATTGACGGGCCGCTAGCCGTGGCGCAGGCGCTTCGCCATGGACCTCGCCGATAGCGCGCTCTATGAGTGTTGCAAAATTTGCGACGAGGAAACGGTGGCTCGCGGTTTGTTCATTACCTTCGAAGGCGGGGAGGGCGCTGGTAAGTCCACGCAGATCCGCCGGCTTGCGGAGAAGCTGCAGCGCACGGGCTATGCCACGGTGGTGACCCGTGAGCCTGGTGGCTCGCCCGGCGCGGAGGCGCTACGGCATGTCATCCTCTCCGGCGCCGCGGAGCCGTTCGGCCCGCGCATGGAGGCCCTATTGTTCGCCGCGGCACGCTCCGACCATGTCGAGCAGGTAATACGCCCCGCCATCGGTCGGGGCGCAATCGTGCTTTGCGACCGCTTCCTCGATTCGTCGCGCGTTTACCAGGGCGAAGGCGGAGAAGAGGCTCGTGCGTTCGTCGAGCAACTCGAACGCATCACCGTGAACGGCATGATGCCCGACTTGACGCTGATCCTCGACATCGACGCCGAGATCGGCTTGCAAGCGCGCCTCTGCGCGCCGCGGAGACGGCGAAGCCGACCGCTTCGAGAAGGAGACACTGGAAACCCACCAGCGCCGCCGGGAAGCGTTCCTGGCCATAGCGCGGCAGGAGCCGGACCGCTGCATCGTCATCGATGCGTCCGAGGCAGAGGACAATGTGGAGCACATGGTGACCGCCGCAGTGTTTGCCGCGCTCGACGCCAAGATGGCGGAGCACAAGCCCAGCGGTGAAGCGCAATGACTTTTGAACGCATCGCACCCGAACAGCACGATACGCTGGAAGGTATCGCCGAGCCGTCGGAGAACCCGGTCCTCGCCGGTCATGCGGACGCGGTGGCAACGATTACCGGCGCCTATCGGTCGGGCAAGCTGCCGCATGCACTGCTGCTGGCCGGGCCACGCGGCATCGGCAAGGCCACATTGGCCTATCACGTCGCGCACCACCTGCTTTTTTACCCGTCTGCCGATAAGGCGCCCGAGACGCTCGCCGTCCCCGATCGTGCCTCGTCGCTTTTTCGGCAGATCGCCATGGGCGCGCACCCGGCGATCCTCCATCTCACTCGCCCCTACAATGACAAGACGAAGAAGTTCGCGACCCTGCTCACCGTGGACGAGATCCGCCGCGTCAACCGCTTCCTGTCGATGACGTCGCATGACGGCAGCTACCGTGTGGTCATCGTCGATCCCGCTGACGATATGAACACCAACGCCGCCAATGCCTTGCTTAAAAATCTGGAGGAGCCGCCGGCGCGCACCATCTTTCTCTTGATCGTGCATTCTCCAGGCAGCCTGCTGCCGACGATTCGCTCACGCTGCCAGATGATTCGGCTTGCAGCCTCTTGCGGCTTCAGACGTCGAGACAACGCTGCGCCGTCTCGGGGTGCCGCTGCCGGAGCATGCCGCCAGGTGCGACGCGTTGCTGGAACGGGCAGGGGGCAGCGTGCGCGACGCCATCCTGTTGTCCGAGTTCGGCGGACTGGAAATCGCCGAGACGATCGATACGCTGGTCGCCAGTAAGGAAATCGACTTCAAACAGGCCTATCGCCTTGCCGACGCCGTCAGCGGCCGCGACTACGAGATTCGGTTCGATCTGATGAATGCGCATATGCTTGATATTATCTCGAATGCAGCGTCAGCGGCGGCATCGACTGGAGATCACCGGCGCGCCGGAAATTTCGCACAGTCGTTTCAGGAATTGCGCATTGCGATAAACGATACGGACACGTACAATCTTGACCGCAAACAACATACGTTGAACATGATCCTGCGCCTGCACGACACCCTTCGAATGTGACGCAGCCTCCGGCCGGGATGGCAGCTGCCCTCCCTTTGCGCTACTCACCCTCCGCTTCCATCAGGCTTGGCAACGGCACGATCATGTCCCGCGAAAAATTCTATCTGACCACACCGATCTTCTATCCCAACGGCAAGCCGCATATCGGTCATGCCTACAATGTTATCGCCACAGACGTTCTGGCGCGCTTCCAGCGCCTTGAAGGCAAGGACGTCTTCTTTCTTACCGGCACCGACGAACATGGCCTCAAGATGCAGCAGAACGCGCAGGCAGAGGGGATCACGCCGAGGGAACTCGCCGACCGCAATTCGGCGATTTTCCGCGCCATGGACATAAAGTTGGGCGCCTCGAACGACCAATATATCCGCACCACCGAACCCCGCCACCACGCCGCGAGTCAGGCAATCTGGAAAGCGATGGCCGCTAATGGCGACATCTATCTCGGCGGCTACTCCGGTTGGTATTCGGTACGTCAGGAAGCCTATTTCGACGAGTCCGAAACGATCCTCGGCGAGGATGGCGTGCGCCGGGAGCCACTCGGTTCGCCGGTGGAGTGGAACGAGGAGCAGACCTACTTCTTCCGCTTGTCGGCCTATCAGGATCGATTGCTGGATCTGTATGAGGCGAACCCAGACTTCATCGGACCGGCCGAGCGCCGCAACGAGATCGTCAGCTTCGTCAAGTCCGGCCTGCGGGACCTGTCGATATCGCGTTCGACGTTCAATTGGGGCGTGCCGGTTCCGGGCGACGACAGACACGTGATGTATGTCTGGGTCGATGCCCTGACGAACTACATCACTGGCGCCGGCTATCCAGACGAGAAGGATCCGCTTTGGCGTTTCTGGCCGGCTGACATCCACGTCATCGGCAAGGACATCATCCGGTTCCACGCGGTCTATTGGCCGGCATTCCTGATGTCGGCCGGCATCGAACTGCCGAAGCGCATCTTCGCGCACGGCTTCCTGTTCAACCGCGGCGAGAAAATGTCGAAGTCGGTTGGCAATGTCGTCGATCCTTTTGAAATGGTCGATCACTATGGTCTCGACCAGGTGCGGTATTACTTCATGCGCGAAGTGCCGTTCGGCCAGGACGGCAGCTACAGCCATGAGGCGATCGTCGCGCGCACCAACGCCGATCTCGCCAACGGACTTGGCAATCTGGCGCAGCGCTCGCTGTCGATGATCGCCAAGAACTGCGGTGGCGTCGTGCCGAAGCGCGGACCGTTGACGGACGCCGACAAGGGTATCCTCGATCAGGCGGAAGCCGCGCTTGGCGCTGCCCGCAAGGCGATGAGCGAACAAGCGATCCATCTGGCGCTTGGCGCGATCTTCGGCGTGGTTGCCGAGGCCGACCGCTACTTCGCCGGCCAGGAACCGTGGGCACTGAAGAAGACCGATCCGGCACGCATGGAGACCGTCCTGCACACAACGGCAGAGCTCGTTCGGCGGGTTGCGATCCTTTGCCAGCCCTATATGCCTGGATCGGCGTCGAAGCTGCTCGACCTGCTGGCGGTCCCTGCCGATGCGCGCACTTTCGACTGTATCGGAAATGCGCATGCGCTGGTGGCGGGCACGCCGCTACCGGTGCCGCAGGGCGTCTTCCCACGCTATGTCGAGCAGGCCGAGAGTTGAGCGCATGCTGATCGACAGCCATTGTCATCTCGACTTTCCTGACTTCGCCGAGGAGCGCGCGGACATTGTGCGGCGCGCTCTCGAAGCGGGAGTCTCGCGCATGGTGACGATCTCGACGCGCGTGAAGCGCTTTCCCGATGTCCTGGCAATCGCCGAAGCGTTTGACAGTGTCTACTGTTCGGTCGGAACGCACCCGCACAATGCTGCGGAGGAGCCGGACGTAACCGCCGAGGAGTTGATCAGGTTGGCGTCGCATCCAAAGGTCGTCGCCATTGGCGAAGCCGGTCTCGACTACCACTACGATAAATCGCCACGTGACGCGCAGGCGGCGGGTTTCCGCACGCATATTGCTGCCGCGCGCAAAACCGGGCTTCCGCTGGTGATCCACGCACGTCAGGCGGATGATGACATTGCCACAATCCTGCGAGAGGAGAGCGGGAAGGGCGCCTTCCCCTTTATTCTCCACTGTTTCTCATCCGGACGCGATTTGGCGATGGCCGGCGTCGAGCTTGGCGGCTACATTTCGTTCTCGGGTATTCTGACCTTCAAGAATTCGCAGGATATCCGGGATGTCGCGCGCGATATGCCGCGCGACCGGCTGCTGGTCGAAACCGATGCGCCCTATCTTGCGCCCCCGCCGCATCGCGGCAAGCGCAACGAACCTTCCTATGTCGTCAACACCGCAGCAGTGCTGGCGGAAACCATTGGCGTCAGCCCAACCGAGATCGCCGCCACGACGACTGCCAATTTCTTTCGTCTTTTCAGCAAGATGCCGAAACCGGCGGATCTGGACTCGTAAGCGTGGCGGCGAGGATCCGCCTTACTATATTGGGCTGCGGCTCCTCGCCGGGCACTCCGCGCATCACCGGCGACTGGGGCAATTGTGACCCGCAAAATCCGAAAAACCGCCGCATGCGGCCATCGGCCATGGTCGAGCGCATTGCAGAAGATGGCGGCGTGACGCGGGTTGTCATCGATACAGGTCCGGATTTCCGCGAGCAGATGCTGATGGCGCGGGTTAAGCGTCTCGACGCGGTGATTTTCACGCATCCGCATGCGGATCATCTGCATGGGATCGACGATCTGCGCGGCTTCGTTCTCGAACAACGCAGACTGATGACCATCTATGGAGACGCCCAAACCCTAGAGAGGTTGAACCAGTCGTTCGGCTATTGCTTCCAAACTCCGTTGGGCAGTTCGTATCCGCCGATCCTTGTAGCGCGCGAAATTAACCATTCGCAGGAAGTGGTCATTGAAGGTGAGGGGGGTGCCCTCGCCTTTGAGCCGTTGCCGCAAATTCATGGCGACATTATTTCGCTCGGCTTCCGTATCGGATCGCTGGCGTATTGTCCGGACGTCAGCAATTTTCCGCCGCCGACAGCCGAGCGGCTGAAGGGCCTCGACCTTCTGGTGATAGATGCATTGCAATATCAGCCACATCCGAGCCATTTTTCACTCGGTGAATCGCTCGAGTGGATCGAGCGTCTCGCGCCGAAGCAAGCCGTTCTGACGCATATGCATGTGCCGCTGGACTACGAGACCGTGCGCCTTGAAACGCCGGCCGATGTCGAGCCGGCATTTGATGGGATGGTATTGGAGATTCCTATCGGCTCAAGCTAACGTGAGGAGCGATGCAACTCGCTTGATTTGCGACGGAATCAGACATCAGCAACCATACTCTGCACGCGCTTTGTCGTGACATTAGTTCCATAATCTATCTTATGCGACTAGCGGATATTGGCGCAAAGTTAAAATGTCCTGTTTCTGCAAAGTAGGAATGTCGCCCCTGCTTTTGAGGTGTCAGTTTTCACCTCAATGGCATGGGAGGCTGCAGGTTGGGACTGATACTGATGAGCGAACGAGAGTTGCAGCGCATTGAAGTGCTGTCGAAGGTTTTGGAGCGGCGCATGACGGTTGTCTCGGCGGCGCATGTGCTGGATATGACGACCCGTCAGGTCCAGCGTCTGCTGAAGGCGTTCAGGCCGAAGGCGCCGCAACCTTCGGCACAAGGCTCGAGGACGACCGTCGAACCATCGATATGTCGCCGGCGTCGGCGATCTGGCGGTTCGGTTGGTTCGGGAACACTATCATCGACTTCGGGCCGACCTTGGCGGCCGAGAAGTTGGCGGCGAACCACGGCCTGGTCGTGTCGCGAGAGACATTGCGCAAATGGATGGCGGAAGCCGGAATCTGGCTGTCGCGAAAGCAGCGCAGAACATTCCATCAGCCGAGATTGCGGCGGGAGTCATATGGCGAGCTGGTGCAGATCGACGGCAGCGATCACCGCTGGTTCGAGGAGCGGGGCGATCCGTGCACCCTGCTCGTCTTCATCGACGACGCAACCAGCACCCTTCAGCAGCTTCGCTTTGTGAAGTCGGAGAGCACCTTCAGCTACTTCGATGCGCTGGAGCTTTATCTGAAGGCACACGGCTGCCCAGTCGCGTTCTACTCCGATAAGCACACGGTGTTTCGTGTTGCCCGGAAGGATGCGAAGGCGGGCCGCGGCATGACCCAGTTCGGCCGCGCCTTGTCGGAACTCAACATCGAGATCCTGTGCGCCAATTCGAGTCAGGCCAAAGGCCGGGTCGAAAGGGTCAATCGGACGCTGCAGGACCGACTTGTGAAGGAACTGCGCCTCGCCGGGATATCGGATATCGAGACTGCCAATGCGTTCCTGCCGGCGTTCACGGCTGACTTCAACGAGAGGTTCGCCAAGGTCCCTGCCCGACCGGACAATCTGCATCGCGCGTTGAATGTTGCGCCGGATCGGCTGCGTGACGTGCTGTGCAAGCGGGAGCAACGTTATGTCGGCCAGCAGTTGTCGTTCTCCTACGAACGCAGGCAAATCATGCTTGAGAAGAACGAGCTTTCGTGCGGGCTGGTCGGCAAATACGTCGATATCTACGAGTTCGCCGACGGTCGGCTGGACGTTCGATGGAAAGCATGTTCCCTGCCCTACACCGTCTTCGACAAGGAGCAGCGCGTCACGCACACGGCGGTCACCGAGAACAAGCGGCTCGGCGAAGTGCTGACTTGGATCAAGGCTCAGCAGGACGAGGCGCGGCCTCCGCCGAAGATCAAGACCAACAGCGAGCAGACCGCCTACAAGAAGCGCGGAACGAAACCGGGCCGCAGGACGGACTTCATGAACGATCCAGCTGTCATCGCACGGCGAGAACAGGCATTGGCGCGGTTGGCCGCGGCCGAGTGAAGCGGCTCTCAAAGCTAAAGCCGAGGGCGCCTACTGGAACGCACCCGATCGGGCTGCGCAACCCCGACCAGCTTACGCCCGAACGGGCGCTCTCGTCTGCGCCAAGAAGCGCCTCACCGTCGCATGCCTAACTCGCTGCGCCTTACACTCTGAAGCCCCAGATGCGACATTTCTACTTTGCAGAGCGAGCGACATTTCTACATCGCCGCCACATTGGAGCGGCTACATGGCGACAGTTGAGCAATTAGGATGCGACAGTCCCCGACTTTCACAGCTCTGACGGCTCGCCAACACGAAGCTGGAAAGGAACACGAAGCTGGAAGGCTTGCGGCTACAATCCAGGCGTCACGGAGCCGTTATGCCTTGCCGCGAACTTAAACGCGCGCTTCAGCCACGAGGTCAGCTGATTGATCGGTCTGGCACTTTGAACCAATGATTTTTTTGAGCAATCCGTAGAACCAGTCAGCTTGAGCACGATCAGCCCCGTACATTATTCGATCCTGTTCTTCGCGTGACTGAACGCCCGGTTTGCCAAAGAAGCCATCAAGTGCTGTCTGCATGCGGCGGAACCCCTCGATTGTCACCTCGGGATGAGCTTGGAATGCGAAGGTGCTCTCCCCATAACTGAAGGCTTGGTTCGGATAGAGATCGCTCGATGCCAGGTGTATTGCGCCGGCTGGCATATCGAATGTGTGGAAGTGGGCTTGCGCGACATGCAGCGAGCTCGGGAGAACGGCACGGCCCGCTTCCGTTGGTCGCAATTCGTAGTATCCGAACTCTTGAACGCCCGAAGACGGCGGTCCCACCTGGGCACCAAGGGTATGGGCGATCTGCTGCGCGCCCAGGCAGAGGCCGAGCAATGGCACGCCCTGCTTGATGCAGGCCTCGATCCAGCGCGCCTCCTCTCTGAGGAAAGGATACCTGATTGTCTCGTAAGCCTCGAACCTGCCACCGAAAATGATGCTGGCTGCAACATCATCCTCCGGCGCTCCCAATGCGTCTCCGTCAAACGGGTGGCGATAATCGAGTTCAAATCCATGCCGAGTTCCAAAAACGGAAACCCGATCGTCGCGCGGACCGCGGTCATGACAGACCAAGATCAACCGGCGCTTCTCCGGTTCAGTGGCCATCCCTAAGCCCATGTGTTGGCAATAAGGCACATGTCGCCGTCGCCTCCCTATCTTGCTTTAGCATTAGATATGTCGGGAAAAAGCCACTGCATCAATTGAAATTGACGGACCCTCTTCCTGCGGCCGCGATGGACGATCTATTCCTCAAAGCGACCAATGGCGTCCCGATCGCGGTCATAGCGGCATGCCAGCGGGAACGGTGGCAACCAGGACTCGCGACGGATAATCCAGCTTTCATAGGTTGGCATCAGTTGGTCAGGCGCATCCAGAGATCCCAGGTGCACTTCAATTTCGTTCGCGGTGCGTGCGAACACGGATGAGCCGCAGCGGGGACAGAAGAACCGCCCGGCGTAGTCGCGCGTTTCGCCACTGATCATCACTGCATTCTCAGGGAAAACCGCGGCTGCGTAGAAAAGAGCGCCATGATGCTTGCGGCAGTCCAGGCAGTGACAAATGCCGACCCGGTATGGGCGTCCCGATGCCACAATTCGGACGCTGCCGCACAGGCAACCGCCCTTGAATTGGTCCATGCCGCGTCTCCTTCAATATCACGGTCGGAGTTGGCTACAACGAATGGCAATGTCATTGCAATTGCCCGGCTGCGAGGACCCCGAACGAGAACGCCCCGTTGTGACTACGCGCGGACGAGTGGCGTGATCGATCCCTGCGCTGCGATGTGATGCTTGTGGATAAGAACCACCAACTGCACCGTATCCATAGGCCGTCATTCCGGGGCGGTCTAATCTCCCCTCATGCACCCATCGCGCGACATCTCCCGTCTCATTGAGATCATGGCGGCGCTGAGAACCCCTGTCACCGGCTGTCCGTGGGATCTCGAGCAGAACTTCCGCACGATCGCGCCATACACGATCGAGGAAGCATACGAGGTTGCCGATGCAATCGCTCGCACGGATTTGGATGACCTTCGCGAAGAACTCGGCGATCTGCTCCTGCAAGTTGTCTATCATGCCCGGATGGCTGAGGAAGTCGGTGAGTTCACATTTGGCGATGTCGTCGAAGGCATCACCCGCAAGATGATACGGCGCCATCCGCATGTCTTTGGCGACGCCAAGGCCCGCAGTGCCGGAATGGCAAAGGGCATGTGGGAAAAGATCAAAGCTGAGGAGAAGGCCGACAAGCGCGCAGCCAGACTGGCCCGTGGCGCCGACCCGGAAGACAATGGAGCGGGTTTTCTCGATAGCGTTCCCTTAGCCCTTCCCGCACTTACCCGCGCGCTGAAACTTCAGGAGAAGGCCGCGCGCGTCGGCTTCGATTGGGCGGACGCAGCGCCGATCCTCGACAAGATTGAGGAGGAAATAAACGAACTGCGAGAGGCAATCGCGACTAAGGATAAGGTCGCCAGCGAGGACGAGTTTGGCGACGTACTGTTTGCGCTGGTTAATTTCGGCCGGCATTTGAAGTTGGATCCGGAGGCTGCGCTAAGCGGAACGAACGACAAGTTCCGCACGCGCTTTCACGCCGTCGAGGCGTCGCTGCGTGCCGAGGGACGGACGCTTGAGGCGGCTAGTCTTGAGGAGATGGAGGAGAAGTGGCAGCAGGCCAAGGCGATACGGTGATACATAGCGGCTAGTTGCCGTCCGCTGCCCCGCTGCGTGCTTTTAGACGGCCCTCGATCTCATCGCGCGCGGTTCTTGTCGCCTTAAGATGGAGCGTGACGCTGCCGTCTTCATTGTCGTTCCGGGAAACCACGTCGCCGTTTCGATAGATCCAGTCGACCTGTCCAAGCTGTGCCGGCGCAATTGTGACGTCCATTTCACCGAGCGCACCCGAAACTCGCTGTTCGACCATTTCTGCCAGCGTGTCTACGCCCTCGCCCGTTATTGCGGAGATGGCAATTGGCGGGCCGTCCTTATGCGATTGCGCCTCGTCGAGAAGCCTTTGGCGGTTTGCCTCATCCAGCCTGTCGATCTTGTTCCAGACCTCGATGATATGACCACGGTCAGCTATGTCCACACCCAGATCGTCCAGAATGCGTTCGACATCCTCCGCCTGCGCGGCCGTGTCCGGATCGGAGATATCGCGGAGATGGATCACTAGGTCGGCCTCGATCACCTCTTCCAAAGTAGCGCGGAAGGCCGCCACGAGATGTGTCGGCAGATCGGAAATGAATCCGACCGTATCCGACAGAATAGCCGTCGTGCCATGCGGCAGTCGCACGCGACGCAACGTTGGGTCCAGTGTTGCAAAGAGCATGTTCTCGGCTAGAACCCCCGCCCCTGTCAGGTGGTTGAACAAGGTTGACTTGCCCGCGTTGGTGTAGCCAACAATTGCGACCACCGGAAACGGGACCTTGCGGCGTTTGGCGCGATGCAGATCGCGTGTGCGCCGCACCTGCTCCAGTTCCTTCTTCAACCGGATGATCTTGTCCTGCAGGGCTCGACGGTCGGCCTCGATCTGCGTTTCGCCAGGGCCGCCGAGGAAGCCTGCGCCGCCTCGTTGGCGCTCTAGGTGGGTCCAGCTGCGGACGAGGCGGCCTTTCTGATACGAAAGGTGAGCCAGTTCGACCTGAAGCGTGCCCTCCTTGGTTCGCGCGCGTCGACCGAAGATCTCAAGGATCAGCCCGGTGCGGTCGAGCACTTTTGCATTAGTTTCCCTTTCGAGATTGCGCTGTTGAACGGGCGTCAGCGGGTGATCAACGATGACGAGCCCGGCATCGGTTTCCTTGACGATTTCAGCCAGTTCCTCGACCTTGCCGCTGCCAAGCAGAGTTGCGGGACGGGGATCGTTGACGGTAACCGCCGCGGAATAGGTGATCTCCAGATCGATAGCGCCCGCGAGGCCGATCGCCTCTTCCAGTCTCGCTTCGGCGGAGCGGGTTAGTCGCGGCCGGTGCCGGTCGTCATCGGCATTCCTCGCCGGCGGCAAAATCGGAACGATAACCACGGCGCGCGCGGTCGCTTTCGTCCCTTGCGAAAGTGCTGTGCCCTCGGCTTGTCCAGGCGACCC
This sequence comes from uncultured Alphaproteobacteria bacterium, assembly GCA_963829135.1. GTDB lineage: Bacteria > Pseudomonadota > Alphaproteobacteria > Rhizobiales > Rhizobiaceae > Kumtagia. The sequence goes on from CAWHHO010000006.1 coordinate 687,864, forward strand.
GCGACCCGGGGATGATTGCTTGGTCAATCAGGCGCTTTCTTCGGCCTCAAACATCTGCACTGGCTGGCTCGGCATGATGGTCGATATAGCATGCTTGTAGACCAGCTGCGAATGGCCGTCGCGGCGCAAAAGCACGCAGAAGTTGTCGAATGAGGTTACGACGCCGGTCAGCTTCACGCCGTTGATCAGGAAAATCGTGAGTGGGTTCTTTGTCTTGCGAACCGAATTCAGGAACAAGTCCTGGAGATTCTGCGAACGTTCCGCCATCTTATTTTTCTTTCGCCGGTCCCCTCGGAGATGCAGGCCAGTGCGCCAAATTTAGCCGCACCTGTCAAGCGCACAAACCCCACGCATGCCTTATGACAAGCGCATCGAGACGAATTGAGTTTCCCTACTTATGTCGCGGTTATCAGGCTAAGCGCTTTTCCGCAACGTCAAAAAAGGCACTGCGCAGTGAAAGCGCGATTGAGCCCGGATGCCCGTTGGCGACGGGCGCGCCATCGATCGCAACCACCGGCATGACAACCGTTGTCGCCGCAGTGATGAAGGCTTCGCGCGCGGCCATTGCCTCGGCGACAGTGAAGCCGCGCTCCTCGATCGTCAGCCCGAGCGAGCGACAAACGTCAAACAGAGTGGTCCGGGTGATGCCGCGCAGGATTCCATATTCTGCGGGCCTGGTAACCAGGATGCCGTCCGTCGTAACGATCCAGGCGTTCGTCGCTGCACCCTCCTTGACCATACCGTCGGTGTCGACGAACCAAGCTTCCTGGGCGCCCGCTTCTTTTGCCTGCTGTCGCGCCAGCACGTTGGGCAGAAGTCCCACCGACTTGATGTCCACTCGGTCCCAGCGATTTTCCGGAACGGTGATAACGTTCAAGCCTTTCTCGGCGCGTTTCAAAGCAGCCTCGGGGTCGGTGCGTTTCGACGTAACGACCAGCGCCGGGCGTACGTCCGCCGATGGAAACACATGGTCGCGCGGTGCCACCCCTCGCGTGACCTGTAGATAGACCAGCCCGTTGCGCACGCGATTGCGGCGCACGACCTCCCCCATCACGATCTCCAGCGCCTTGCGCGTGATCGGCCAGCCGATGGAAAGTTCGCGGAGCGAACGATCGAGCCGGTTCAAATGTCCCGTCATGTCCACGATGTAGCCTCGCGCGACCTCGCAGACTTCGTAGACGCCATCGGCGAACTGATAGCCACGATCCTCAATGTGGACCGCCGCGTTTGAGTGTGCGACGTAACGTCCGTTCACATAGGCTATGCGCGGCATGATGTGTTTCCTGGGTAATCCGAGGTTTAACTAGGCGAGATGATTAAAGGAGGAGGGTTGACCGAGCGCCGGATCTCACGGCCTTTCGCAAAATGTCAAACGCCGAGCGACTTGAGCTTGCGGTGCAGTGCAGATCGCTCCATGCCGATGAACTCGGCGGTACGCGAGATATTGCCGCCGAACCGGTTGATCTGAGCAATCAGATATTCCTTCTCGAACATTTCGCGCGCCTCGCGCAACGGTAGCGCCATAATGTGGTGGTCCGACTGGCTCGGCGTCCGTGGCATTACGTCGCCGATCTCCGCTGGCAACAAGTCTGCCGAAATAGGCTCGTCGACATCATCGCTGCGCACCAAAATCATCAGGCGTTCAATATTGTTGCGCAGTTGCCGGACGTTCCCGGGCCAGTTATGCGCTTGAAGGACCGCCATGGCATCGTCGGCAATTCGGCGTGGCTTGATACCGGCAGTTCGGGCATATTGCTTCATGAAGCCGTCGACCAGATAGGGAATGTCCTCCCGCCTTTCGGCCAGGCCGGGGACCAATACCGGCACCACTGCCAAGCGGTGGTATAAATCCTCGCGGAAGCGCCCTTCGGCAATCATCCCCTCGAGGTTTTGGGCCGTCGACGATATGATGCGGACATCAACCTTGACCCGTTTGTTGCCCCCTACCCGCTCGAACTGCTGTTCAACCAACACGCGCAGAATTTTCGCCTGCGTCTCACGCGGCATATCGGCGACTTCATCCAGATAGAGTATGCCTCGATGCGCCTCCTCCAATGCGCCCACCTTGCGCTCCGTGCCGTTCGATTCCGTACCGAAGAGCTCTATCTCCATGCGCTCCGGAGTGATCGTTGCAGCATTAAGGGTTATGAACGGGCCCGTCTTGCGAGCAGAAGCAGCGTGGATAGCCCGCGCTACCTGTTCCTTGCCAGATCCCGAGGGTCCAATAATCATCACGCGGCTATTGGTCGGCGCTACGCGCTCGATCGTCTGCCGTAGCTGGCTCATCGCCGAGGACATGCCGATCAGCTCGGAACTATCCGTACTGCGGCTTTTAAGGTCGGAAACCTCGCGCTTCAGTTTCGAGGTCTCAAGTGCCCGTTCGGCGACGAGAATCAGCCGGTCGGCCTTGAACGGCTTTTCGATGAAGTCGTATGCGCCGCGCCGGATTGCTGACACGGCCGTCTCGATGTTGCCGTGCCCGGAGATCATAACCACCGGAAGACTAGGATGCATAACCCTGATTTCATCCAGCAGTGCGAGACCGTCCAGCCGCGAGCCCTGCAGCCAGATGTCGAGGAAAATCAGGCGTGGCACACGCTCAGCGATCTTGCCCAACGCGCTGTCGGCATCATGCGCCGTGCGGGTCTCATGGCCCTCATCGCTGAGGATGCCTGCGACCAACTCGCGAATGTCTTCTTCATCGTCGACGACAAGGATGTCAGATGCCATTCCCGACCCTTACAGTTTCTCGTTGTTGTTCCAAAGGCGCGCTGTGACTTCTGGGTTCTTCAGCCGCCGAACTTCCAAGAAAAAACATGCTGACCATCGCGCCCCTCCCACCGTGGAAATGTGGCGGAGCGTCATGAAGTTCCAAGCGGCCACCATGATCTTCTACGATCTTCTTGACGATCGCCAAGCCGAGCCCGGTACCCTTCTCCCGGGTTGTCATATAGGGCTCCAGAAGACGTTGCCGGTTTTCCCCCGGCAGGCCCTTGCCGTTGTCCATAACGTCTACTCGGAACATGCCGTCCTGAGCTCTTGCAGCTATGCGCACGACACCGGGCACGCCGCCGCGATCGTCAGCCGCGTCGATCGCTTCGGTGGCATTCTTGATGACGTTGCCAAATGCCTGGCCCAACAACCGGCTGTCGAATTTGCCTTTCAGCGATTCGGTTCCGTAGTCGCGTTCGAAGCTGATATCCGAGCGGCTGACTTCTACAAGGAACACCGCCTCACGCAGCGCTTCGCGCAGGTCTATTTGCTTCATTTCCGGCTTCGGCATGCGCGCGAAGGCCGAGAACTCATCCACCATGCGTCCGATGTCGCCTACCTGGCGGATGATCGTCTCGGTACACTGGTCGAACACCTCGCGGTCTTCGGTGATCACCTTGCCGTAGCGCCGCCTTATGCGCTCCGCGGACAGCTGAATCGGAGTCAGCGGGTTCTTGATTTCATGGGCAATACGGCGTGCCACGTCGGCCCATGCAGAGGTACGCTGCGCCGTGACGAGATCGGTGATATCATCCACAGTCACGACAAATGACTGGTCGCCATCACCGGGATCGGCGCTTTCCAACGTAACCTGCACGCTGAATGTTCGTTCCGTGCCAGCCCGCGAGAACGCGACTTGTTCGCGATAGACAGGCTTTCCGGAACTGCGGCCTATCTCGAAGACCTTGCCGACATGCGGCAGCAGTTTGGAGAGGTTCTGGCCGATGGCCCTGATTGCTGAAATTCCAAGCATCGTTTCGCCCGAGCGGTTGACGATGGTGATTATCCCATTCGGATCGACGCCTATAACGCCGGCTGTGACGCCAGCCAGGACGGCTTCGGAAAACCGCCTGCGCTCATCGATCACGTCCTTCGCTGAGAGAATCTCGTTGCGCTGAGATTTCAGTTCCAGGATCATATTGTTGAACGTATCCCCCAATGACGCCACATCCCCGTCGGACGCACGAACCGGGACCGAAACATCAAGATTGCCAGTGGCGACCTCGTCGGCGGCACCGATCAGCTGACGAATAGGCCGGACAAGACGGTCGGCAACCGCGATGCCCGTCCAGATGGCGGCGAGCACGATGACCAGTGTGACGCCGAGATACAGCAGAGCAAACGCAATCTGCGTGGTACGGCGGTTGGCTTCGAGGCCCCGATATGCGTCGGTATTTGCGGTCACGATCTGCCGCGCCTTGATGACCTGAGGATCGACCAGACGGATCGTGTAGAGGTAGGTATCGTCGAACTCCCGCAGCTTGACGACTGCCCCGACAATGTTGCGCCTGCCCGGTGGGATCAGGACCGGCTCGCCGTCGGCAGCGGTCTGCACCACCTCAACCGGCAATACCGGCATTTCAAAATCCGCGCCTGTTTCGGCGGTCATGATGAAGGAACCATCCGGTCGTATCAGGGCAGCGTGCGCGAGCGCGCGAGCCTTTGCCTGTCGGCTCAAAAAGTCACGAAACCCCGTACGATCCAGATTGTAGAGCGTTCGTGAGTTGGCCAGATCATAGGCCATCGAAAGCGTTGTTCCCTGCAGATTGCGGGCGTTCTCCATGACATAAGCTTCGGCTATCGACAGGGATTGGCTGACGATCGTCTTCGTTCGGATTTCAAACCAGCGATCGAGACCGATATCCAGTGTCACAGAGGCAAAGATCGCAACGATGATTGCCGGAATGGCAGCGACGACCGAGAACATGGCAACAATACGCACGTGCAGCCGCGATGCCGCTTTTCCACCCCTGCGCGCCACCAGGATGCGCCGAACCTCGCGGAAGATCAGGCCGATGAGGAACAGGACGAATGCGGAATTGATGGCAATGATCGAGACAAGTGTCGTAGGGTTGTCCGGTTCGATCGGCGTCGCACCGACGAGTACGGCAAACGACAGACCCGCCGTGACAAGCGCTCCAACGACCGCGACGATACCGGTGAAAGCAGCCAGCCGCCGTCCTTCGAAAGCACGAGGCTTCGGAAAAATCGGTCCTGTTGCTGTCGGTGAGTCGATTGCCATTCTGCTGTATCAGTTCCGCGAATGTGTTGGATGTATGCAACGCATTGTGGCGATTATGCAACAAATCCGTGGCGCGCGAAACGTCATTCCCCAGAAATGCGCCTTTGATACGGCTGCGCCGGGATCAAATACCGCGGAAGCCGGCTGATCGCCCCCGCAACTCGCGCATGCTCGGGCAATAGGGGCCATGGACGAGAAGGCCTTCCGCCCTGCGCCTACCAACACCGGCGGTGATCTGCGCGACACGGGCGCTCTGGCCTTAAGCTGTCTTGGCCGCCCTGTAGACGTTTACGCCGAGCTCGCGGATTTTTTTGCGCAGTGTGTTTCGGTTCAAGCCTAGCAGATCCGCCGCCTTGATCTGATTGCCCCGCGTTGCGGTCATGGCCGCCAGTACCAGCGGAAACTCGACCTCCGCCAAAACGCGCTGGTATAGCCCCGCTGGCGGCAGTTCTCCGGCAAAGGCAGAGAAATAGCGCTGCAGGTAGTGCTCGACCGCCTGCCCTATCGATAGGTCATCTGGAAGTAGCCTGCCACCTGGCATCGACGGCTGCTCGGCGGTCTTGAGCTCGGATTCGATGATTTCAGCCGAAATCTCATCCTGTGCGTAGAGCGCAGCCAGCCGCCTGATCAGGTTTTCAAGCTCGCGTACATTGCCGGGCCAAGGGTAGCGCTTCATCAATTCGATGCCACCGGACGAGATGCGCTTGGTTTGCAGTCCCTCCTGCTCGCCTTGCTTGAAAAAGTGCCGGACAAGGTCGGGGACGTCTTCAGAGCGCTCGCGAAGCGGTGGAAGACGAAGCGGCACAACGTTGATTCTGTAAAATAAATCCTCTCGGAAAAGACCTTGGTTTATGAGCGTTCGAAGATCCTTGTTGGTGGCAGCGACGATCCGCACGTCGGTCTTGATGGGGGTGCGCCCGCCGACCGTCGTATACTCACCTTGCTGCAGAACACGCAGCAAGCGTGTTTGCGCTTCCATCGGCATGTCACCGATCTCGTCCAGGAACAGTGTTCCACCTTCCGCCTGCTCGAAACGCCCAGTCGACCGGTTCTGGGCGCCGGTGAAGGCACCCTTCTCGTGCCCGAATAGTTCCGATTCGATCAGATCGCGTGGAATTGCCGCCATGTTAATCGCAACGAAGGGACCGTTTCTGCGCCGCCCGTACTCATGCAGTGCCCTCGCAACTAGCTCTTTGCCGGTCCCGGATTCGCCGGTGATCATGACCGTCAGGTCAGTTTGCATCATGCGCGCCAGCATGCGGTAGATGTCCTGCATTGCCGACGAGCGTCCGACAAGCGGCATCAATTCCGGCTGCTCCTCGGGCGCAGGATCACCTGAAGGCCGCTTGGGCTCGGATAGCGCGCGATTGACGATATTCAGCAGTTCGTTGAGATCGAACGGTTTCGGCAGATATTCATAAGCGCCTGTCTCGGAGGCTCGAATAGCCGTCATGAACGTATTCTGAGCGCTCATCACGATGACGGGGAGGTCGGGCCGCGCCTTCTTGATGCGCGGCAGCATATCGAAGGCGTTCTCGTCCGGCATCACCACATCGGTGATCACGATGTCGCCGTCTCCCGCCGCCACCCAACGCCAGAGTGTCGCTGCGTTGGATGTGACGCGGACTTCATGCCCTACCCGTGACAGTGCCTGGTTCAGAACAGTTCGTATGGCGGCATCGTCGTCTGCCACCAGGATATTGCCACGTGGCTTCATGTCACCTCTCGCCGGCGCCGTCATGGGAGGCTTCCTTCCAGGCAGGCATAAGAATGCGGAACGTCGTTCCGCGTGTGGTCGAAATCGCATTCGATTATGCCGCCATGCTCGCCCACGATCTTTGCGACGAGGGCAAGCCCCAAGCCGGAGCCGTTCGGCTTGGTCGTGATGAAAGGGTCGAACAGGATTGGCAGCAGATCGTCAGGCACGCCCGCACCATTATCGTGGACACAAAACTCCAGCGGCAGCGACACACGGTCTTGCGAACCTGGGACCGAAACGCGGATTCCGGGCCGGAAGGCTGTGGAAAGTGTGATTTCGCCGGATGGCACATTCCCGGTGGCTTCCGCCGCATTCTTGATCAAGTTGAGAAAGATCTGGATAAGCTGATCGCGGTTGGCGAAGACCGGCGGCAAAGATGGATCATAGTCTTCGAAGATTTTGATCTTGCTTGCAAATCCGCTTCTGGCGACCGCCTTGACGTGGTCAAGCACGACGTGGATGTTCACCGGATGACGGTCGATCGGCCTCTCATCGGAAAATACTTCCATGCGATCGACAAGTGAGACAATACGGTCGGTCTCGTCGGTTATCAGACGTGTCAGCGCGCGGTCGTCGTCGGAGACCGCGGTCTCCAGCAGCTGCGCCGCACCCCGAATGCCTGACAGCGGGTTCTTGATCTCATGAGCGAGCATCGCTGCCAGCCCGGTTACAGATCGGGCAGCACCGCGATGCGTCATCTGCCGGTCGATCTTGTCGGCCATGGACCGCTCCTGGAACATGACCACCACCGAACCAGGCAGTTCAGGCACCGGTGCTACGTATAGATCGACGATCCGCTCGACACCGAGGCGGGGCGATGAGATGTCGACACGATATTCGTTCACCGGCGCGCTGCGTTCACGCACCTGATCGACCAGCGCCAGTATCGGGCTCCCAAACGGCACGAACCGCGCAAGCGTGTTTCGAGCCAGAATGGCTGCGCTCGATCGGAAGAAGTCCTCGGCATCAGCGTTCGCATAATTGATCAACCCATCCGGGCCGATCATGATGACGGGGCGGCGAATGGTGTTGAGCACGATCTGCGCAGCGTCTTGAGTGCTGGGCTTCGGCGGAGTCGCCATGTTCATGCAGCGCTCCGTAGGTCAACGGCCGGGAGGGAGGTTTCAAACGCACGCTGCAAGGCGGCAATGACAGCGACTGGCTCTATCGAGCGCATAATCGTAGCGCGGAGGTCGGAAGCGGTTCGCGGCGCGTGACGATCAAGATACCACCCGAGATGCTTGCGTGCCTGTCGAAGACCGCTTTCCACGCCATAAAGCGAGAGCATGTCTTCGTAATGCGCAACAACATAATCGGCCAACAAATCGCCCGACATAGGCCCGGCGCCGCCCGCCGGGCTAGCTGCGGCGCCCGCGATCGCACCAGCTGTCCAAGGCGCTCCACAGCTCGCGCGACCAACCATCACGGCATCTGCCCCGGATAGCTCGAGAATCGCCTCTGCATCGCTGAGACTGTGAACGTCACCATTGGCGACAACCGGAATCGACACAGCCTCCTTGACGCGCCTTATCGCGCGCCAATCAGCCTTGCCTTCATAGAACTGGCAGCGCGTGCGGCCATGGATCGTGACCATCCTCACACCGGCGTTTTCCGCCCGGCGTGCCAACATGGGCGCGTTCAGCGCGCTTTCGTCCCAGCCCAGCCGCATCTTGACCGTCACGGGCAAATCCACCGCGCCAACAACTGCATCAATCAACGTAAGTGCATTGTCTAGGTCGCGCATGAGGGCAGAACCGGCATAGCCGCCGGTCACCTTTTTTGCAGGACAGCCCATGTTGATGTCGATGATATCGGCGCCCTCGCCGCTCGCGATACGTGCTGCCTCCGCCATCGGTTCGGCTTCACGGCCAGCGAGTTGCACGACATGCACATCTAGACCGGAATGCCGAATGCGCCGGCGCGTGTCGCCTCGGCCCTTCGCCAACTCGCCACTGGCGACCATTTCGGAAACCACCAATCCGGCGCCGTGGGCGTGCGCCCGCATGCGGAAGGCCTGATCGGTGATCCCCGACATAGGTGCCAGAAACATCCTGTTGCGGATAACGAGGTCACCTATCTCCAATGGTTTTGCCAACCTAGACATGCACAAAAACCGGGCACTGATTTCTCTTGCACATTGTCTAACCAGATTTTGAAGGGCGCGCAATGCGCTACTGCCTGACGAATGTGACGGCATCTTGATTTTGCTGGCGAAACCAACCTTGGCGAATTAAGCCTTCGACATGTCGCAAGTTGCATCAAATAGCGGGCATAGCCGAGTGGCGGTTGTCATCGTGGCAGCTGGGCGCGGCGACCGCGCCGGTTCCGCTGGAGGACCCAAACAGTACCGGTCGATTGGCGGAAAGCCTATCCTGCTTCGCACGCTGGAAGTGTTTGTACGGCATCACGCGATTGGCTCGATCGTTGTCGTCATTCACCCGGACGATCAGCTGCTTTTTGCGGAAGCCGTCGGCCCGGCGAAGGAGCGAGTGACCGCTATCACTGGCGGAGCGACCCGGCAGGACTCTGTTAGACTGGGTCTCGAAGCATTGCAGGGGGCGTTACCCCAAACCGTATTGATCCATGATGCGGCGCGGCCTTTTGCCGACGCGGCTTTGATCGACCGCACGATTGCCGCCGTGGAAGACAACCAGGCGGCTCTGCCTGCCATCGAGATTTCCGACACGCTTAAACGATCTGACGCGGCTGGCCTCGTCTCGGCGACGGTTTCTCGAGACCGACTTTTTGCCGCGCAGACACCACAAGGGTTTCCTTTCCGGCCAATTCTTGCTGCGCATCAAAAGGCTCACCAGGCCGGTCGATGCGACTTCACTGACGACGCCGCGATAGCTGAGTGGGTGGGGATACCGGTCATGCTTGTCCAGGGTTCACCGGACAACGTCAAACTCACCTGGGCGAGAGACATTGATATGGCTGACCAGCGACTCTCTGGCGATGGACGTTTTCCCGATGTACGTACAGGCAATGGTTACGACGTTCACAGTTTCGAGCCAGGCGATCATGTCTGGCTATGCGGCACCAGGATTGCCCACAGCCAAAAGCTGTCGGGGCACTCCGATGCAGATGTGGGCCTGCATGCGCTTACCGACGCGCTGCTGGCTACCTGCGGTGCGGGAGATATCGGCACGCACTTTCCCCCATCAGACCCAAAATGGCGCGGTGCGGCCTCGAAGATATTCGTCGAGCATGCCGCGTCGATCGTTCGCTCGCGAGGTGGACGCATCGCCAATGCGGATATCACGCTGATCTGCGAGTCGCCCCGGGTCGGTCCACATCGCGAGGCAATGACATGGGCGATATCGGAGATGCTCAAGATCGATACATCGCGGATATCGGTGAAGGCCACTACCAATGAAAAACTCGGCTTCATCGGCCGCGAGGAAGGCATCGCCGCAATTGCGACCGTCTCTGTCGTCTTTCCCGGAGGACTCGACGAATGACCGATATCGGTGAACTGGCCGACCGCTTCCTGAAAGCGTGCGGGGACCGGAAAATACTGGTGGCAACCGCGGAATCCTGTACCGGTGGGCTGATAATCGCGACGCTTACCGACATACCCGGATCATCGTCCATGGTGGACCGCGGATTTGTGACCTATTCCAACGAAGCCAAGATCGAGATGACCGGCGTTTCCAAAGCAACGCTTGAAGCTCATGGAGCTGTCTCGCCAGAGACCGCACTTGAAATGTCGGCAGGAGCGTTGGCCCGATCAAGAGCCGGTATCGCCCTCGCTGTCACCGGAATTGCGGGGCCTGACGGCGGCTCGCCTGAAAAGCCGGTTGGACTCGTGTGGTTCGGAATGGCGCTGAAAGGCCAGCCGGCGCGTGCGGAGAAGCGGCTGTTCGAAAACCAAGGGCGCGATTACATTCGGCGAGAGACAGTTAAAACTGCACTCAAGCTCGGCATTGCAGCGCTGGGATAGGGCGCCGGCCGGACTTCCACAGTTGCGCAACAGCGCGGTGTGCACAGAGGCTCTAAACAGCCTGCTCGTCGCCAGCTAAATTTGCGCCTTGGCTTTCCCATACACTTCGTCGGCCCGCTTTTCGAAGGCTGACGTGAACATGCGGAAGGCGCGGTCGAACATCGTGCCCATGAGCATTCCGAGCAACCGGCTCTTAAATTCGTAGTCGATGGTGAAATGGATGTTTGATGCGCCCGGCTCGGCGGGCTTGAAAGACCACACGTTGCTCAGGTACTTGAATGGACCGTCGATATATTTGACTTCGATACGGTTATCCTCGGGCTTCAGATGCACCTGAGATGTAAAGGTCTCGCGGATCGCCTTGTAACCTACCGTCATGTCGGCAATGAGCAACGTCTGCCCCTCGCGTTCCTTTCGCGAGCGCACGACCAGCGTTTCGCAAAGGGGTAGGAACTGTGGATATTTTTCTACGTCGGCAACCAGCGAGAACATGTTGGCAGGTGAATGCCGCACGTGTTTTACAGTCTCAAATTGCGGCATTAATTCAATGCCTTAGGCAAGATTTCTGAAGGCATTTTCGCGCGCTGCGCGCAACTTCGCGAAATCATCGCCGGCATGATGAGACGATCGAGTCAGCGGGCTCGACGCGACGAGAAGAAAGCCCTTGGACAGGCCAACTGTCTCGTAGGACTTGAACTCCTCCGGCGTGACGAACTTCTTGACCGGGTGGTGCTTTTTCGAGGGCTGGAGGTATTGGCCGATGGTCATGAAATCCACATCCGCTGAGCGAAGGTCGTCCATCAGTTGCAGGACCTCATTCCGCTCCTCACCAAGGCCGACCATGATACCCGACTTGGTGAAGATCGTGGGATCGAGTTCCTTGACCCGCTGCAGCAGGCGGATCGAATGAAAGTAACGAGCCCCGGGGCGAACCGTCAGGTAGTTGGAAGGGACGGTTTCAAGATTATGGTTGAACACATCCGGGTTGGCGGCGACCACAATCTCCAGCGCACCTTCCTTGCGGAGGAAGTCCGGAGTGAGGATCTCAATTGTCGTGTTCGGGTTGAGTGCACGAATGTTGCGGATGACGGCAGCGAAATGGCGTGCGCCGCCATCGTCCAGATCGTCACGATCGACCGAAGTGATCACCACATGCGACAGGCCCATTTTGCGCACGGCGCGCGCCACGCTGCCGGGTTCGGTCGGGTCGAGCGCATGCGGCTTTCCGGTCGCGACATTGCAGAAGGCGCAGGCGCGCGTGCAGATATCGCCCATGATCATGAAGGTTGCGTGCTTCTTGTCCCAACACTCGCCGATATTCGGACAGCCGGCCTCCTCGCAAACTGTCACCAGCTTGTGGGAGCGTACAATCTCGCGGGTTTCGGCGTAACCCTTCGATACCGGCGCCCTCACCCGTATCCAGTCGGGCTTGCGAAGCACTTCCTGATCGGGCCGGTGCGCCTTCTCGGGATGGCGTTGCCGAGGGGTGCTGGCGAGAGTATCGAGGACGGTTACCATTCTTTGGGTTCAATCCAGCCTGGGCGATTGCGCCGGGGGTTTCTTTGACTGTCCAAACAGCCAGAGAATGAAAATGGCCCCAACGATCGCTACGACCAGGTTGCCAAGAAATCCGTAGTAGTTGAATCCCAGCAGCCCCGCCGCTGTTCCACCAACGAACGAACCGGCAATGCCAACCAGGATATTGGTTAGAAAGCCGTGGTCTCGGTTCATGGTTCGCTCGGCGATGTAGCCCGCCAAAAAGCCGATCACCAGCATGCCGAAGAAGCCGGTGCCAGGCATGCTCAAAATCCCATAACCCTGGTCCATCATATCCTCCGCAGCACCAATATAGGCTGATCCTCGCGTTACAAACAGGCCCGCCGAGACAGCGCAGCTATGCGTTCAGCGCCCGGTCATACGCGTCGAGCACGCTTTCCTTCATCATTTCCGATAATGTCGGATGCGGGAAGATCGAGTGCATCAGCTCTTCCTCGGTGGTTTCAAGGTTCATAGCAACGACAAAACCCTGAATAAGTTCAGTGACTTCCGCGCCGACCATGTGGGCGCCCAGCAACTGCCCGGTCTTCTTGTCGAACACGGTCTTTACAAGACCCTGGTCCTCGCCGAGGGCGACAGCCTTGCCGTTGGCGACGAAGGAGAAGCGACCGACTCGAACATCGTAGCCGGCTTCCCTGGCCTTCGCTTCCGTCAGTCCGACCGATGCGACCTGCGGGTTGCAATAGGTGCAGCCAGGGATTTTCAGCTTGTCCGTGGCGTGAACGTTCGCAAGGCCGGCGATCTTCTCAATGCAGATCACGCCTTCATGCTCGGCCTTGTGCGCCAGCATCGGCGGTCCCGCGACGTCGCCAATGGCATAGACCCCAGGCACATTGGTGCGGCCATAGCCGTCAATTGCGATGACCCCGCGCTCGGTCTTTACGCCAAGCGCTTCAAGGCCGATATTCTCAATATTGGCCTGCACGCCAACCGCCGAGATCAAACGGTCTGCGGTGATCTGCTGGACCTTGCCGTCCTTGGTCTCGATATGCGCCGTGACGGAAGCTGCGCCTTTCTCGACCTTGGTCACTTTCGCGTCGAGCAGTATCTTGATGCCCTGCTTCTCGAACTGCTTCTTGGCGAAGGCGGAAATCTCGGCATCTTCGACCGGCATGACCTGCGGCAACAGTTCCACAACGGTTACGTCGACGCCCATGGTGCGATAGAACGATGCGAACTCGATGCCGATGGCGCCGGAGCCCATCACCACCAGTGATTTCGGCATCGATGGCGGTACCATGGCCTCGAAATAGGTCCAGATCAACTTCCCGTCGGGCTCAATGCCGGGAAGCGCCCGCGGACGAGCACCCGTCGCGATGATGATATGCTTGGCCGAGTAGGTGCCCTCGCCCAAGGTGTTCTTCGGCAGAGGCGCCTGCGGCTCCATCGGCTTCTTCGTCGTCTTGGACACGACGATCTGACCTGGCTTTGTCAATTTCGCCTCGCCCCAGATGACGTCGACTTTGTTCTTTTTCATCAGGAAGCCGACGCCGCCGTTCATGCGTTGAGCGATACCCCGTGAGCGGTCGACGACGGCCTTCAGGTCAGGCGTTACGCTGCCCTCCAGTTTCAGGCCGTAGCTCTTTGCGTGTTGGGCGTAGTGGTAGATCTCCGCCGAGCGCAGCAGCGCCTTGGTCGGTATGCAGCCCCAGTTCGAGCAGATCCCCGCAAGATGTTCCCGCTCGACGATAGCGGTCTTGAGGCCGAGTTGAGCAGCCCGGATTGCCGTGACATATCCACCCGGTCCGGAGCCGATGATGATGACGTCATAGGTTTCAGTCACAGAAGTTCCTTCCTAGGTCTTCAGCATGTCGTGCACGACCGGCGCAATCGCCCTGCCAATCGCGCGCGTGTTTTCAGCATCGAGGTGGACGCCGTCGAGCGGCGTTGTCACCGCGACAGAACCAGCATCGAAGAAGCTGCATCCCTCCTGCGCTGCCGCATCGGCGTAGAGGCCCGCAAGTTTCTGCGACGCCATGTTTCCGCCGGCAAACATGTCGGCAAACTCGATGTTGTCGGTGCGAGTCACAGTTGGTGGAGATACGAGCAGGATTTGCGGAGCCGGCGCCGCCAGCGGATAGGGATGGCCCCGAATGATTTGTACCAACCGCCGCATGCCGTGCTGTGCCGCCAGCGGGTTTCCATGAATCCACGGCTTCATGTCGTTCGAGCCAAGCATGATGATGACCAGATCGAGCGGCGCATGGCTGCCGAGCAACGCCGGCAAGATACGCGCGCCGTTACGATCCTCGCCTGCAAGATGGTCGTCGAAAGCCGTCGTGCGGCCGTTAAGTCCTTCCGCAATCACCTGGACACCAGCACCGAGCTCGGCCTGGAGCACACTCGGCCACCGGTCTTCCAGCGCATGTCGGGACGGTCCCTCAGCGCTGTATCCCCAGGTCAGCGAGTCGCCGTAACAGAGAATTGTCTGCATCGAATAGCCTCACCCTTTTACGAAAACCAGCCCGCCCGCCTAGACCAGCATGCCCATGGGATTTTCGATGTAGCGCTTGAACGCGCCGAGCAGTTCCGCGCCCAGCGCGCCATCGACCGCGCGATGATCGGTGGAAAGCGTGACGGTCATAACCTGGGCGATCACCATCTGTTTGTTCTTGACGATGACGCGCTCCTGCCCGGCGCCGACTGCCAGGATCGTCGCATGCGGCGGATTGACGACCGCGGCGAAGTTCGAAACGCCCATCATGCCCATATTGGACACTGCGGTAGTCCCGCCCTGATATTCTTCCGGCTTCAGCTTGCGATCTTTGGCGCGTTTGCCGAGGTCTTTCATCTCATTGGATATCGCTGAAAGAGTCTTGGTCTCCGCCGACCGGATGATAGGCGTGATCAAACCTCCAGGTATCGAAACGGCGACCCCGACATCCGCGTGCTTGTGCTTCACCAT
This sequence comes from uncultured Alphaproteobacteria bacterium, assembly GCA_963829135.1. Lineage (GTDB taxonomy): Bacteria > Pseudomonadota > Alphaproteobacteria > Rhizobiales > Rhizobiaceae > Kumtagia. Next base: position 703,042 of record CAWHHO010000006.1, read on the forward strand.
GTTGGTGTCGGTCCAAGACACGTTGGCGTCCGGCACATCTCGCAGCGCCAGCGCCAGCGCCTTGATGACCATGTCGTTGACCGACAACTTGTAGGCTGGCACGTCGCCCTTCTCGGTCTTTTTGACCGGGGCGGCTGCGTTCAGATCGGCGCGCAGCTTGAGAAGCGCGTCGAGTTCGCAATCCACCGAGACATAGAAATGCGGAATGGTCTGCTTCGATTCCGTGAGACGCTTGGCGATCGTCTTGCGCATGCCGTCATGCGGCACCAACTCATACGAGCCTTCCTCGAACAGCTTGAGCACCGCATCCTCGGACATGCCTTTCGGCGCGGTTCCCGGTGCCGCGGCAGGCGCCGCTGCCGGCTTCGCGGCAGGCGCAGCCTGTGCTCCACCGCCGGAAATCGCGGCGTCGACATCCGCTTTGACGACACGGCCGTGTGGTCCAGTTCCAGCTACCGCGGCGATATCGACACCGGCATCCTTGGCTATGCGGCGTGCCAAGGGCGATGCAAATGTGCGCTCAGCTGCGTGGCCGTTCGTGACGGGTGCGGACACTGCAGCTTGCGGGGCGACGGCAGCCGGCGCGGCTTCTGCCTTCGGGGCATCTGCTTTGGGCGATTCTGGTTTCGACGGTGTTGCCTTTGCGGTTGCGCTACCACTGGCGGCAGCGCCAGCATCCTCGCCATCCCCCGCAAGCACGGCGATCAGTGCATTGACCTTCACCCCTTCCGTCCCCGCCGGCACCACAATCTTGGCGACGGTGCCCTCATCGACAGCTTCCACTTCCATCGTCGCCTTGTCGGTTTCGATTTCGGCAATCACGTCGCCCGGCGACACCTTGTCGCCTTCCTTGACCAGCCACTTCGCAAGGTTGCCCTCCTCCATGGTTGGCGACAGCGCCGGCATGGTGATGTTGATTGGCATTGCTATCGGTCTCCCAGGAAAAGGTGCTGTGGGTCCTCGTTGAAGCCCAGCGGACGATCAAGCGGCCAGAGGTCAGCGAGCGAAAAAGACACTGCCTCGAACGGCGGCGCCCGAACAAGATCGTCGGACCTCCAGCCACCTGCAAGCAACCATTGACGATCGGTTAGGACAAAGGCTTCAAGCAATTGGAAACGCGGATCGATCAACCAGAGATGGCCAATCCCCGCCTCTGCGTAGATACGATGCTTGCTGGTGCGGTCGCTTGCCTCGGTCGACGCAGACAACACCTCGCAGACCCAGTCTGGCGCCACCTCGAAATATGCGGTGCGGCCACCGGCATACGCTCCCGCCGCCATCCGGCGAGGTCTGGTACAACGACGTTCTTGCCGAGATGTACCTCCGGTTCATCCGCGAATATCCAACCGCCCGGCCCGCCGATGCCCTTCTGGAACGGTCCGGTAATTTCATAGCTGAGGGCATTGGTTGCCACATTGTGGCGAGGCATCGGTCTGGGATGCGTAATCAACTCTCCATCGATAATCTCCGCCACCAGATGCGGCGGTACCGCTTCCAGGTCGGCGTATGTAGCGCGCTTCTTTTTGGGCTCGGCCATTTGTCCGATCAGCCTGAAGAACCAAGGATTGCGACGGATACGACAATCAAGTTCGATTGAACCATCGTCAATCCTCAACTCCGGTACGTGACCGCTTTCACAGCGGCAATCACCTCACCGACATTCGGCAATGCCAGCTTTTCCAGGTTCGCCGCATAAGGCATCGGCACGTCCTTGCCGGCGACAGTGATGACCGGGGCGTCGAGGAAATCGAAAGCCCGCTGCGATACCTGATTGGCGATGAAATCGCCGACCGACGATTGCGGAAAACCTTCCTCGACGACCACCAGGCGGTTGGTCTTCTTCACCGAAGCAATAACCGTATCCAGATCCATCGGGCGGATGGTCCGCAGGTCAATGATCTCGACGTCGAGGCCCATGCCGCGCAATTCGGCCTCCGCCTTGATCGCGTAGGTCATGCCGATACCCCACGACACCAGCGTTACGTCCTTGCCGGCCTTATGGATACGCGCCTTGCCTATCGGCAACACGAAGTCGTCGATCTTCGGCACATCGAAATGCTGGCCGTAAAGGATTTCGTTTTCGAGGAAGATGACCGGATTGGGATCGCGGATCGCAGCCTTCAGCAGGCCCTTCGCGTCGGCCGCGGTGAAAGGCACAATCACTTTCAGCCCGGGTACGTGGCCGTACCAGGCTGCGTAATCCTGGCTATGTTGCGCCGCAACGCGGGACGCGGCGCCATTAGGACCGCGGAACACAATTGGCGCGCCCATCTGGCCACCGGACATGTAGAGCGTCTTGGCGGCCGAATTGATGATTTGGTCGATCGCCTGCATCGCAAAGTTGAAGGTCATAAACTCGACGATCGGCTTCAGGCCTGTCATCGCGGCCCCGACGCCGATCCCGGCAAAGCCGTGCTCGGTAATCGGCGTATCGACCACGCGGTTCGGGCCGAACTCCTGCAGAAGGCCCTGCGTGATCTTGTACGCGCCCTGATACTCGGCAACCTCTTCACCCATCACAAAGACGTCCGGGTCGCGGCGCATTTCCTCAGCCATGGCGTCGCGCAGTGCTTCACGCACGGTCGTCGATACCATTTCGGTGCCGGCAGGAATGGACGGGTCCGCGGCGGCCTGTATGGCCGGTGCTGCCGCAACCGGTGCTGCCGCAACCGGCGCTGCACCCTCGCTGGAGGCGGCAGGCGCAGGCTCGGCGCTTACTTTCGACGCGGCAGTTGTCTCGCCCGTGCCCGTGCCGGCTGCTGCAACATCTTCGCCATCGGCAGCGAGGATGGCAATCGGCGCGTTGACCTTCACGCCCTCGGTGCCAGCCGGAACGACGATCTTGGCCAGAATACCTTCGTCAACGGCCTCCACTTCCATCGTGGCTTTGTCGGTTTCGATTTCGGCGATAACGTCACCTGCGACAATTTTGTCGCCCTCTTTTTTCAGCCACTTGGAAAGATTGCCCTCTTCCATCGTCGGGGAAAGGGCGGGCATCAGAATTTCGATCGGCATAACTCACCCTCCCCTTACAAAACGATATCGGTCCAGAGTTCGGACACATCGGGCTCGGGGTCGGTTTGCGCGAACTCTGCAGCATCGGCGACGACGTCCCGCACCTCCTTGTCAATCACCTTGAGTTCGTCCTCGGTGGCCCATTTCCTGTCAATGATGCGCGCCTTCACTTGCTCGATCGGATCCGATTCCGAACGCATCTTCTGGACCTCCTCCTTCGTCCGGTACTTTGCCGGATCGGACATGGAGTGTCCGCGATAGCGATAGGTCAGCATTTCGAGAATGATCGGACCCCTGCCCGAGCGGCAGTGATCCAGTGCGACTTCAGCCGCCGATTTCACGGCACGGACATCCATGCCGTCGACCTGGATGCCGGGGATACGAAAGGAGGCGCCGCGATGCGAAAAATCCGTCTCGGCAGATGACCGCGCCACCGAGGTACCCATCGCATACCGGTTATTTTCAATAACGTATATAACCGGCAGCTTCCACAACGACGCCATGTTGAAGCTCTCATAGACCTGGCCCTGGTTGGCCGCGCCGTCGCCGAAGAAGGTAAGTGCGACGTTGTTGTTGCCGCGATAGCGGTTTGCGAAGGCAAGTCCGGTGCCCAGCGAGACCTGGGCGCCGACAATGCCATGGCCACCATAGAAATGTTTCTCCTTGGAGAACATGTGCATGGAGCCGCCCTTGCCTTTCGACAAGCCGCCCCGGCGGCCGGTTAGCTCCGCCATCACGCCGCGCGGAGAAAGCTCCATGGCCAGCATGTGGCCGTGATCGCGGTATGCGGTGATCATCTGGTCGCCCTCGATCATCGCCGCCTTGAGGCCGGTGACGACCGCCTCCTGGCCGATGTAGAGGTGGCAGAACCCGCCGATGAAACCCATGCCGTAAAGTTGTCCGGCCTTTTCTTCGAAACGTCGGATCAGAAGCATATTGCGATAGGCCGCAAACTCCTGCTCCTTGCTGAAATCCGCCGGTCTCGGCGCGGAGATACTGGACTGGGCTGTCCCGTCCGCTTTCGATTTTGCGGACGGCTTCCTGGCGGCCTGGGCCATACATTCACTCCCTGGAAACTTGTCTCTTGCCGGACAGTTGCGGGACCGTTGCTGCCCCTGCATTGGAACAAAGGCTACCATGTGAGTTCGTGTTCTGCCATGCAAAAAAACGCATGGCAGACATGAAAAAGCCACGAGCGGCAAACCCTAACTACCTAGGTTTGTTGTGAATATCAGGATTATCAAGAAATCAGTTAATCTTTTTATGAGCCGGAATGGTTACAGTTAGCTCATCCGCCGTGGAGAGATTGAGCGCGCGTCGCGCCTGCTCGTCCAGCATATCCTTATCAAGGGTGCCGTTGCGCAGCATGCGCACCTTGCTCTCCAGTTCCATCCGCTCAGCCTTCAACTGGTCCAAGTCAGCTTGGAGCACAGTAGCGCGCTCGCGCAGATGGGCCTTGGAGTCGATGCCGAACTCGCCATGGTAGATATGATAGCCGAAGTAAGACAGGACAGCGGCGGTTAGGGCCGGAACGATCAAGCGTCCGGATTTTCGGGGTTTGTGCTGGCGTGTCCACATGGAGCGATTCCCTAGATCGCCCCATCTCGCCCGATTGTGCTTAATGCTTGGTTACAGCGATGGCTCGAAGCTCGCCTTATGACTTGAGGATGGTGGCGCCCGCGAAGCGCGCCTGCTTGCCGAGTTCTTCCTCGATGCGAATGAGTTGGTTGTATTTCGCGGTGCGGTCGGCGCGGGCGAGAGAGCCGGTCTTGATCTGTCCGCAATTGGTCGCAACGGCAAGATCCGAGATCGTCGAATCCTCGGTTTCACCCGAGCGGTGCGACATCACGGCAGAGTAGCCGGCTTTGTGCGCGGTTTCGACTGCATCGAGCGTCTCCGACAGCGATCCGATCTGGTTGACCTTGACCAAAATTGAATTGGCGACGCCCATCTTGATGCCGTCGCGCAGGCGTGCCGTGTTGGTGACGAACAAGTCGTCGCCGACCAGTTGCGTTTTCGAGCCGATCATGTCGGTCAGAATCTTCCAGCCCTCCCAATCGTCTTCGGCCAGGCCGTCTTCGATCGAGATGATCGGGTAGTCGGCAGCAAGCTTGGCGAGGTACTTCGCCTGCGTCTTCGGATCGCGGGTCCTCTTCTCGCCTTCATAGACGTAGTTCCCACTTTTGAAAAACTCAGTCGCGGCGCAGTCGAGGGCGAGCGCAACGTCCTCTCCCGGTTTGAATCCGGCCTTCTCAATCGAGCCCATGATGAAGTCGAGTGCCGCTTGCGCACTCTTCAGGTTCGGCGCGAAGCCGCCTTCGTCGCCGACGTTTGTGTTGTGGCCCGCATCCTTGAGGCGCTTTTTCAACGTGTGAAAGATCTCCGAACCCCAGCGCACGGCGTCGCGCAGCGTCGGCGCGCCGACCGGCATGATCATGAACTCCTGGAAATCGATCGGATTGTCGGCATGCGCGCCACCATTGATGATGTTCATCATCGGCACGGGCAGGATGTGGGCGTTGGGCCCGCCGACGTAGCGGTAGAGCGGCAGGCCAGAGGCTTCAGCGGCGGCTTTTGCCACTGCCAGCGATACACCGAGAATAGCATTTGCGCCGAGGCGGGCCTTGTTCGGCGTGCCATCGAGTTCGATCATCGTTTGGTCGATGGCGATCTGGTTCTCGGCGTCCATACCACCCACCGCCTCGAAGAGCTCGCCGTTGACCGCTTCGACCGCGCGTTCGACGCCCTTGCCGAGATAGCGTGCGCCACCGTCGCGCAGTTCGACAGCCTCATGCGCGCCCGTGGAAGCACCCGATGGCACCGCGGCACGGCCCATAGACCCGTCTTCCAGCACGACATCCACTTCGACGGTCGGGTTGCCGCGGCTGTCGAGTATCTCGCGGCCGATAATGTCGACGATTGCGGTCATGGAACCCTCCGATTGCATCGATTAAATTTGCGGTTGGTCATAGCCAAAGCGCCGCAAAACGCAATGCGTAACACCCTGATTTTTAGCCGCGATCGGGCCGCCGTGTGAGTTCACGACTTCACTGTCGATTTGAACTTCGACATCAGATACGGGCCGGAGAACACCGGTTCGTATCTCGGTTTCTCGCCGGGCGCGAGGCAGGACGGGATGCAGACGATTTCCTGATGCCAATTCGGCTGATGGAAAAACGCCAGCGACTGGCGGCGCGCCGAGCTTCCCTCGGATGTCACGACCCTGTGCAAGGTCGAGACCCAGCGGTCATTGGTCCAAAGCGCCATCAGGTCGCCGATGTTAATCACAAACGCGCCGGGCACTGGCGGCACTTCGCGCCACTCCCCTTCCGGCGTGAAAATCTGCAACCCGCCGGAGCCAGCCTGCGGCAATAAGATCGTCAGGCTGCCATAATCGGTGTGAGCGCCAGCGCGCAGCTGTCCTGGCTTTGGCGGCGTGTCCGTCTCGGGATAGTTGAGGGCGCGCAGCGCGCTGATCGGCTTGTCGATTGTGGTGTCGAAGAACGATTCCGGGAGATCGAGCGCCACCGCGAACACCCTCATGATGCGCTCGGCGAGCTCCTCCATCGCCCTATAATAGGCCTGCCAAGCCGACACGAAGCCTGCAGACGCTAGTGGCCAGATGGTCTCGGCGTAGCAGAAGGCCAGTGCTTCGGGATCAGTCAGCCCTTCGGGCACGGAGAGCGGTCCGCCGTTGAAGCTCTCCTTGAGATCGGGCGGCGTATCGTGACCCTTTGACTTCGCCAAGGCCTCGGCGCCTGGGCCGAGATAGCCGTATGGGTAACCCGGATAGGGCGCCCTCACCTGCTCTTTCGCCTCATGAGGCAGATCGAAAAAGGCGTAGGCTTTCGACCACACAGCATCAATGACGCCTTGCGGAATTGAATGGCCGCTGATGGCGAGGAAGCCGGTGGAGCGGCAGATGGCATCGACCTCCTGACCCAGCTTGCGCCGCTCGGCGGGGTTCGCCTGCTCAAATCGCGAGAGGTCAAAGATGGGGAAAGGCGTTGACATGGCACTCCTCAATTAGTGCCTGATAATGACCACGTTTCCGGCTGGCCGGAAACCTGCGCCCACCGAGCTAGCGTGGTCTTCAAGATTATCTCGACCCCACGATGTAGCATACGTTCCGTCAGCGCTTGACCCTTCCCAATCATTGAAACGTGGATGAAGCCGGTCATCCGCGGCGCAAAGCTAGCGCACGCGGCAGCTGCGGAAAGCATGAAGACTGTATTGCATAGGTAGCCGCCCGCATCGTCCGACAATTCGACTGGGAGGCCAGCATCGGCCAGCGCGTTGTGAATAGCGTCCGTCGGCAAGGTCGAGGGCAGCCGGGGCGGTCCGGGGCAGATCGCGCCGTCCGGCGGGGCGTAGCCGCGATTGTCAGGCTTGGCTTGCGAAAATCGATTGTGGGCTAGCCGCTCAAGCCGGAAACCCTTGCAGCCGCCAGCCAGGCCGAGATGGATCGCAATATGCGGGCGGAAGGCGCGTCCGATGTCGGTAAGACGCGGTCCGATCGCGTCGTAATCCACCGGTAACAGCTCTGCGCGGAACGCCGCCACCCCGGCAAGGCTCGGCGGCCTGGCCTGCAAGCGCCGAACCAGCGCCTCGGTCGGATTGACCGGCGCGCCGGGAAACGCCTCGAAGCCGGTCAGAAGGACGCGCGGCAGGTCCTTGCGAACCGCCGCGCCCATCAGGCCGGCTTCTTGTCGGCGACCACGCGCAGCGACAGCTCGCGCAACTGCGTCGGCGTCGCCGCCGACGGAGCGTTCATCAGCAGGTCGTAAGCCTGCTGATTCATCGGGAACATCGTTACCTCGCGCAGGTTCTTCGCGCCGACCAGAAGCATGACGACGCGGTCGATGCCCGCCGCCATGCCGCCATGTGGGGGCGCGCCGAACTGGAACGCACGGTAGAGGCCGCCAAACCGCTCCTCGACGGTCGCACGGTCGAGCCCGACCATCTCGAACGCCTTCACCATGGTTTCCGGGAGGTGGTTGCGGATGCCGCCCGAAGCGATCTCGAAGCCGTTGCAGACCATGTCGTACTGGAATGCCTTGATGCCAAGCGGTTCCTGACCCTGCAGCGCCTCAATACCGCCCTGCGGCATGGAAAAGGGATTGTGGGCGAAGTCGATCTTCTTCTCGTCCTCGTTCCACTCGAAGAACGGAAAATCAACGATCCAGCAGAGCGCGAAGCGGTCCCGCTCAACGAGGTTCAGTTCCTCGCCGGCGCGTGTGCGGGCAGCACCCGCGAAGGACACGAATTTCTTCGGATCGCCAGCGATAAAGAAGGCGGCGTCGCCCTCGCCGAGACCGAGTTGGGTGCGGATCGCCTCGGTGCGCTCCTCGCCGATGTTCTTGGCAATCGGGCCGGCGCCTTCCAGCTTCTCGCCCTCCTTGCGCCAGAAGATGTAGCCGAGGCCCGGCTGGCCCTCGCCCTGCGCCCATGAATTCATGCGGTCGCAGAAAGCGCGGCTTCCACCCGTCTTAGCCGGCACCGCCCACACCTCCGCTTTCGGATCGTTGGCGAGGATGCCGGAGAACACCTTGAAGCCCGAGCCCCGAAAATGCACAGACACGTCCTGCATCTCGATCGGGTTGCGCAGGTCGGGCTTGTCGGAGCCGTATTTGCGCATCGCGACGTCATATGGGATGCGCGGAAACTCCTGCGTAACCGGCTTGCCCTCGGCAAACGTCTCGAACACGCCGCGCAGCACCGGCTCCATCGTGCCGAGAACGTCATCCTGCTCGACAAAGCTCATTTCGAGGTCGAGCTGATAGAATTCGCCCGGCAGGCGGTCGGCGCGCGGGTCCTCGTCGCGGAAGCAGGGCGCGATCTGGAAATAGCGGTCGAAGCCAGACACCATGATCAGCTGTTTATATTGCTGCGGCGCCTGCGGGAGCGCGTAGAACGTGCCGGGATGGATGCGCGACGGCACGAGGAAGTCGCGCGCGCCTTCCGGCGAAGAGGCCGTCAGGATCGGCGTCGAATATTCGGTGAATCCGGCACCGTCCATACGCTTGCGCATCTCGGCGATGATCTTGGTGCGCGCCACGATGTTCCGGTGCAGCGAATCGCGTCGCAGGTCGAGGAAACGGTACTTCAGGCGGATGTCTTCGGGATAATCGGGCTCGCCGAAGACCGGCAGCGGCAGCTCCTTGGCCGCCGACAGCACTTCGATCTCACGGGCGAACAGTTCGATGTCCCCGGTCGGCAGGTTCGGATTGACCGCCTCTGGGCCGCGGGCCTTGACTTCGCCATCGACGCGGATGACCCACTCGCCGCGCACCGTCTCGGCCACTTTGAATGCTGGCGAATCCGGATCGGCGACGATCTGCGTGATGCCGTAGTGGTCGCGCAAATCGATGAAGAGCAGGCCCCCATGGTCTCGGACGCGGTGAACCCAGCCGGACAACCTAACGGTTTCACCGACTTCGGTCTTTCTCAATTGTGCGCAGGTGTGACTGCGATAGCGATGCATTGCAAAGAATCCGATCGATTAGCTTGAGATGCGGGAACCGGCCGAGGCCTGCCCGAAATTCGGCGCGAAAAGCGCATGCGACACCTGATTTGTCAAGGCAAGCGGCTTCGGCATGAAACTGGTGGCCAGCGCGTACCGATAGCGCGGCTGAACGTGCCTTGCACGCGCAATGGCAACCCATACCTCACGGATTGTTTCCAGGCCCGCCAGTTCCTGAAGCGTGGCCGCTTGCTACAGTGGAGCGCAGCGGCTACCGCAGATTTCTCTCAATCGCCCCGATGCCCCTCTCGCGGGTGCCGACAGAATTTCTCGCGTCAACGGCCAGCATGTCCGCAATCCGTCCCCTCATCCCGCTTCTGATCGCCGCAGGCATCCTGCTGGGCGGCAACGGGCTGCAAGGCACGCTGATCGCGCTGCGTGGAGCGCAGGAGGGGTTTTCGCCCGCCATCATCGGCTTCATGGGTACTGCATATTTCGGCGGCTTTCTGATTGGCTGCCTCGCGATCGGCCGCATCATGAAGGCGGTCGGCCATGTACGCTCCTTTTCAGCGCTCGCGGCGCTGGCTTCCGCTGGAACGTTGCTGCTGGTGCTGCTGATCGAACCGGTAGCCTGGTCGGCGATCCGCTTCATGACCGGGTTCTGCTTTGCCGGTCTGTTTACAATCATGGAAAGCTGGTTGAACTCCGGCGCGTCAAACGAGCACCGCGCGCGCGTTCTGGCGCTATATCGCATCGTCGATATCGGTTCCGTCACCGGTGCGCAGTTCCTGATTCCCATTTTCGGATCTGACGGCTTCACCATCTTCGCGATCATGTCGATCATGATCACCCTCTCGCTTGTGCCGGTCTCGCTCGGCGACCGCTCCAATCCGACCGCACCCGAGAACGTCAAGCTCGATCTGCGCCGCGTTTTCCGTATTTCGCCGCTCGGCTGCATGGGCTGCATTGCCGTGGGTGTCACCAACAGCGCTTTCCGCACGCTTTCACCGGTCTACGCCGAAGAAATCGGCATGTCGGTAACGGACGTGGTGACCTTCGTGAGCGTCGGGATTATCGGTGGCGCGATCATCCAGTATCCGTTGGGATATCTTTCAGACCGCTGGGATCGACGCCAGGTACTGCTTGCGTCAACCTGCGGAGCGCTGATCGTCGCGCTCATCCTGGCCGGCTTGGCCAGCTCCTCCCCGCTCGTGAATTTTGTTCTCGTCTTTTTCTTTGGCTCCTTCGCGATGCCGCTGTTTTCCCTCTCGGCTGCCCACGCAAACGACCGCGCAGAAAAGGGAGAGTTCGTGCTGGTAAACGCTGCGCTGATGCTGTTCTACTCGTTCGGCGCGATCGGAGGGCCTTTCACGGCTTCCTTCGCGATGGAAACGTTCGGTCCGAGCGCCCTCTTCGGCTTTATTGCGGCGATCTATCTCATTTTCACGGTCATCATCCTCTACCGGATGCGCATGCGCACGAGCGTGCCCGCCGAACGCCGTGGTCGGTTCATTGCATTGCTCAGGACGTCGACGATCTTCGCACGGCTGACGCGGCAGAACTCAAACGGGGATAAGGATAAGGGGAAATAGGCCTCATTCGCCGCGGGTGTCCTTGACGAAAGGCGCTCCGGCTGGAATGAAGCCCGCACCCTGCACTGGCAAAAGGCCGTAGATGCACGTCATAACCACCACAGCCGAGCTTGAGACTTCCGTCGCGGGAATGGCGAAGTCGACCTTCGTCACGGTCGACACCGAATTCATTCGCGAAACCACCTTCTGGCCAGAGCTCTGTCTCATCCAGATGGCGACGCGGGAGGTAACCGCGCTCGTCGATCCGCTCGCACCGGGCATCGACCTTGCGCCGTTCTTCTCGCTGATGGCCGATGAACGCGTGACCAAGGTTTTCCATGCCGCACGGCAGGACGTCGAGATCATCCATCATCTCGGCGGGCTGATCCCGCATCCGATCTTCGATACCCAGGTCGCCGCCATGGTTTGCGGTTTCGGCGACAGCGTCTCCTACGATCAGCTCGTTCAGAAAGTCACTGGCGAGCAGCTGGACAAGTCCTCGCGCTTTACCGACTGGCGTCATCGGCCGCTGTCGGAAAAGCAGCTTGTCTACGCACTGGCGGATGTTACGCACCTGATCGATGTTTACCTGCATCTCGTTACCGAACTGGAGCGCGAGAACCGTGCCCACTGGCTGACGGAAGAGATGGACGTGCTCACGTCGCCGGAAACCTATGACCTCGATCCGCAGGACGCCTGGAAGCGTCTCAAGATGCGCTTGCGCAAGCCTCAGGAGCTTGCGGTGGTCCAGGCTGTCGCGGCGTGGCGGGAACGTGAAGCGCGCGAGCGCAACGTTCCGCGTGGGCGTATCATCAAGGACGATGCGATCTATGAGATCGCGCAACAGCAGCCGCGCGACTCCGCAGCGCTGGCGCGCCTGCGCACCATTCCCAAGGGATGGGAACGTTCCGCGACGGCGACGGCGCTGCTGGCGACCGTGACTACGGCCCTCGACCTTCCGAAGGACCAGATGCCCCGGCTACCCAAATCGGTGCAGGCGCCCGAAGGCTCAAGTGCTGCGGCGGAACTGTTGAAGGTGCTGCTTCGCCAGGTCGCAGAACGGGAGGGCGTTGCAACCAAGGTTCTTGCGTCAAGCGATGACATAGATCGTATCGCCGCCGAGGGCGAGGCAGCCGACGTGCCGGCCATGCATGGTTGGCGTCGCGCCGTGTTCGGCGAGGTTGCAACAAAACTGGTGCGCGGCGAAATCGCGCTGAAATTCGATCGCCGCAAGATTGCAGTCTTTGATCTGGTGAGTTCTTAGCGGTTATCGGCCGAAGGCGCGGCGGTTCTGGAGCGCCATCGGTTCGCTTCAAATCACGCTGAGCAGGTGTGCGGCAAAGTAGCCCCACAAGACGAGCAATACCACAAACCCGACCGCAAACATGCCCGATCGATTGAGGACGTTTTCACCGGCGATCTGGAGCCAGGCGTGCAGGTAGCGCAAAACAACGAACAGCCAGGCCAACAATACCGAAAGAAACGATACGCCTGCGGTAACGAAGAGCGCCAGACAGACGACGTAAAACAAAACCGGCAACTCGAACTGGTTCATGACATTGGCGGACACGGTCGCGCTGGACGGCGGCTCGATGCCGCGCTCGCGGAATTGCGCAGGCTTTATCTCGCCTCGGCGGATGGCGTCGCGTCGGCGCAAGCCAAGAACGCCATAGACGATGACGACCAGTACGAAATGAGCAATCATGGGCCAGAAAATGGCTGTCGGCTGCATTGCTGCGCTTCCTTGCGTTCGTCTTTGATGGCTGAGGGGAAACTACATCCCGCCAGGGTAGTTTGGGCTCTCGCGCGTGATGGTTACGTCATGCGTGTGGCTTTCGCGCAGGCCGGCATTCGATATGCGGACAAAGGTTGCACGCTCCTGAAGGTCAGGAAGCGTCCGCGCCCCGACGTAACCCATTGCCGCGCGAAGACCGCCGGTCAACTGATGCAGCACGCCCGCGACGGGTCCCTTATACGGGACCTGCCCCTCGATGCCCTCCGGTACCAGCTTGAGTGTGTCCCGCACTTCAGCCTGGAAGTACCGGTCTGCCGAGCCGCGCGCCATGGCGCCCACTGAGCCCATACCGCGATAGGCTTTGAAAGAGCGGCCCTGGTAAAGATACACCTCGCCCGGGCTTTCATCCGTGCCGGCAAGCAGCGACCCGATCATTGCCGCCCCTGCCCCAGCGGCCAGCGCCTTGGCAAGATCACCCGAATATTTGATACCTCCGTCGGCGACGACAGTCGCGCCGGCTTTCTGCGCCGTCTCTACCGCCGACATGATCGCCGACAATTGGGGTACGCCAACACCGGCGACGATGCGCGTCGTGCAGATCGAGCCTGGTCCGATCCCGACCTTCACCGCGTCGGCGCCAGCATCGATCAGCGCCTGTGCTCCGGACGCCGTGGCCACATTGCCGGCCATGATGCGCACCGAGTTGGAGATCTTCTTCGCGCGGCTGACGGCATCGAGAACGCGCTGCGAGTGGCCGTGTGCGGTGTCGATGACGAGCAGATCGACGCCGGCGTCGATGAGACGTTCGGCGCGCTCGAAACCGTCCTCGCCAACGCTGGTGGCGGCTGCGGCCCGCAGGCGGCCCTGGGCGTCCTTGGTAGCGTTAGGATTGAGCTGCGACTTCTCGATGTCCTTGACGGTGATCAGCCCCACGCAGTTGCCCGCGGCATCGACCACCAGCAGTTTCTCGATCCTGTGCTGATGGAGCAGGCGCTTGGCTTCGGTCTGATCGACATTTTCCTTGACCGTGATCAGGTTGGCCTTGGTCATCAACTCATAGACCTTCTGGCCCGGCTCGGTGGCAAAGCGCACGTCGCGGTTGGTCAGGATACCGACGAGCCGTCCGACCTTCTGGCCGCCCTTGCCGCCGCCTTCGACAACCGGAATGCCGGAGATCGAGTAGGTGCGCATCAGCGCCTGCGCATCCGCAAGGGTAGCGTCCGGGCCGATGGTGACGGGATTGACGACCATCCCCGATTCGAACTTCTTCACCTGGCGAACCTGTTCAGCCTGCTCGATCGGCGTGAAATTGCGATGAATGACTCCGATGCCCCCGGCCTGCGCCATGGCGATGGCGAGCCGCGCCTCGGTCACGGTGTCCATGGCAGCTGATAGGATCGGAATATTCAGGTCGATATCGCCGGCTATCCGTGTGCCGATGTCGGTTTCGCCCGGCAGGACATCTGAATGCCCCGGCTGCAACAGAACATCGTCGAAGGTCAAGGCTAGCGCGCCGGTTGCGGTTTCGATGATCTGCGCCATTGCCACTCCTACGAAACGTTAAGCGGGCGCTAAGGCTGTCAGCCGGCACCTGCACATGTTTTCCCTTTCAGGATTGGCGGTGGTCCGTAACATGGATACTGCTGGTTGGAAAGCCGCTTGCGGCGCTTCGGAAACTCTGCTCATCAACGGGCCGGAAAATAGGATAATCGCGGCGAATCAAATGGATGCGAAAGGGCCTTCGTACCGGCCGGTAATATCGGTACGAAGGTAATTGTTCAAGTTCACCGAGACCGCGCGCGAATACTTCGGCATCTGGATCGTCAACGTTCTGCTGACCATTATCACGCTCGGCGTCTACTCAGCGTGGGCGAAGGTCAGGCGTCAGCGCTATTTCTATGGCAACACCCACCTTGCCGGATCGAGCTTCGATCACCGCGGTCGTGCTCACCGACGAACTGGTCAAGCTGTCGAATCACGACGACATGATTCTAGACGCCGGACGCATTTCGTCGTCGCCACGCCCCGAAACCGGTCTGGCCATTTGATCCCTCAGCAAGCTCGCAGAGGGAGAGGGAAAGCGTGACGCGGATGCCGTGTTTTTCCGGTAAACGCGTTTTTTGGTCGTCAAAACGTCACACATCATCCGCGTCACGCCGGCATATTACCGGGGCCGTCGGCTTATCTGCCGGCTGTGGGCTTGCCTGTCCGGTCCATCCCTGCATTCGGGCGCTTGTCACGCCTGCTGCAGTTCCAGTCCGGGCACGCTCGCCGGGCACCTGCCCAATAGCGCGAAGGGGTCTCCTCCGCGTATTGCTATAGCCGGATCCGCCGCATTACCGAGCGGCCCAGCCTTTCAAAAACAGGCTCCTTCACGGTCGTTCCCCGGCCCCGCCACAGCGTCCGTCGACGCTGCTTGAGAGAGCCGTCCCATCTCCACGAACCGCCGTCGCGAACCGCGTTCCCAAGAGAAGGGCATGCGGAGGATAAGCGCCCAAGCGGGAGCGGGGATAAAACCGGCGGGAGAAAATCGGGAGAGGCGGATAAACGATTGATAACGCTCAGACTTATTTTCAGGCGAACGACGAATGACGATTGTCTATTCACCCCTCTTGCGCGTCGCGAGCTGTCGCACCCTCCTCCGTCCTTCGACAAAGGCGACAAAACCTGCACGCTACTTCGTGCTGCGCATCCCCGCTTCGTATGATTTGCGCGCCCAGACGGCCATGTCGTCGGCACTGTCCATCGCGCCGTCCGGTACTGTCCAATACGGCATCGAAACATGGTTGCCGTTTTTGGCATGGGTGTAGGTCCACTGCTTGCAGCCGGCACGCGCGAATTCCGGCGCCGCCGTCGCATCCGCCTTCAGCATAAGTTCGCCGCGCAGTTCGATCGCGATGATCACGCCGTCATGATAGATGCCCTTGCCCCCAAACAGCTTTCGAATCGAGACCGGGCCGAGCCCTGAAAACAGGTCGGATATGGCGTCGTTGTCCATGTCTGCACCAATTCGAAGAGGAATGCTTATTTGCAGCTTTGCTGCGGCTTTTTGTCGAACACGGAAAGATTGACCAGCTTGCCGGTCATCGAGAAGTCGCCATAGTCCATGATGAGGTCGCGCGTCAGACCGTTTTCATGCAGCTTGAAGGCGATCCGGTATTCAGGCAATTCCTCGCCGCCGTCGCCTTTGTCGTTGAAATATGCGATCTCGACCGGCCAATATTGGTCTTTAGCGAGCTTGTCGAGCGCCGGAAGCTCCGGGTCGCTGTCCTTTGCGGCGGTCTTCTTGCCGACGATAACGGTAGTGGTCATAACCTTGTCGCCATTCTCCGAGCCGTCATACAGATTCGTTTCGTAGAAAGTCTGCCCAGTGTTGGCCTTGTCGATCAGCTCGACAAGATGCTGGGTTGGAAACTGTGTCTTGCGCAGTTCCAGCAGGTTCTTTTCCGGCTTGTCTATCTCGACCTTCAGCCCATTTGCCTCGCGCTGCGCGATGCCCTTCAATTCACGCTCGAGAGCCTGATCACTGAAGGATTTTGTCACAAAGGAAAACGTCTTGCCGCCCGCGTCCTCAAAGGTCGTGGTCTGCTGGTCGGTGAGGCGCGTACTGCCCTCGCTATCGATGCGCGTGACGAACCGGAAATTCACGGTGTAGCCTTCGCAAGGCGAGCCGTTGAACTCATAGACCATGCGCCCCTGCAGGCCGGTGATTCCGGACCGGTCGGACGCCTTGTCCAGCGCGAGATCATAGACAGCGCGGTGCGAGATAAGGGGCGCAGCCGAATAGGCGGGCAAAGAGCCGATCCCACAAATTCCAAGGAGGGCAGCGGCCAGAAAGCGCGATGAGCGCATTGACGTCTCCAATCGGGCTCGAAAGACCACCTGTTAAGGCGCGTCTTTCAAAAAAATTCGTGGCGAAAGCCAAGCAAAAATTGCAGTTTCAGCCGCAAGAATCTGACCAGGTTGATAGTCCTTCGCCTAGGAATAAGGAAACAAAATGAGCGACACAATCGAAAAGCGGCTCGAAGGCCTCGGCGTGACATTGCCGGTGCCGGCCGCACCCGCAGCCAACTACGTCCCTTTCATGCTCACCGACACGCTGGTTTTTACCGCGGGACAGTTGCCCCTGAAGGACGGGAAGCTGGCTGCCACCGGCCTGCTTGGCCGCGACGTCGATGTGGCGGGCGGACAGGAAGCGGCAAGACATTGCGCAGTCAACATATTGGCTCAGGCGCGTGCGGCCCTCGGTTCGCTGGAGCGAATCAACAGGATTATCAAGATCACCGTCTTCGTGGCATCAACGCCGGAGTTCACCGACCAGCACTTGGTTGCCAATGGCGCATCCGATCTCCTCGTCGCTGCGCTTGGTGACGTTGGCAAGCATGCGCGTTCCGCTGTTGGCGTGGCTTGCCTGCCGCTGAACGCATCGGTCGAGATCGAAGCGATCATCGAGTACAAATAAGGCGATGGCTAAACTTTCCTGGCTTACCAAGCGCCCGATCGCCCATCGCGGCTACCACGACATGAACAATGCGGTGTGGGAGAACACGCTCTCCGCCTTCGCCCGCGCCGTCGACAACGACTTCACCATCGAATGCGACGTGCACCTGACCGCCGACAATCAGGTGGTTGTTTTTCACGACAACGACCTCCGCCGTCTCGCCGGCCAGGAAGGTTTCGTCTGGCAAAAGACTGCCGCCGAGATGGGTGCGCTGAAGATCGGCGGCACCCAGGATCACGCACCTACGCTTCCCGAGATACTGGAATTGGTGAACGGCCGCGTGCCGCTGATTGTCGAACTCAAGGGCATTCCCGGTCACGATGCCGGGCTGGTCGAAGCGGTCGGCAATATCCTCAACGCCTATCGAGGCCAGGTCGCGATCATGTCGTTCGACCATTGGCTAATCCGGGATTTCGTACGGTGCATGCCCGAAATTCCGCGCGGTCTGACCGCATGGGGTACGCAGACACAGGAAATCGAGCAGCATTTTTCGATGCTAGCCAACGGTATCGACTTTGTATCTTACGCGGTCGACCATCTGCCGAACCGCTTCACGACCTTCGTTCGCGAGCGACTGAAGATGCCGGTGGTAAGCTGGACGGTCCGCGACGATGCTATGGTACGGCACAGTTTCGCGCATGCCGATCAGATGACATTCGAGGGATTCAAACCGCAAAAGGTGCTCGTCGCGTGAAATGGCCCTTGCCGCGCAGCTTTCGCAGTGCACATATCAGGGAAATGATGCAGCGCAGCGAAAGCGGCACGGAAGGATCCGAGATCGAGCAGTCGATCCGCATTGCCGGCTCGATGGCGGATTTCTCGAGAACGGAGTGGGACGCGCTGCGCGCGACCTCGCGTAAGAATCCGGAAAGTGAATACAACCCATTCCTTTCATATGATTTTTTAGTTTCCTTGGAGGAATCGGGCTGTGCTGCTTCGCGCACCGGCTGGCAGGCCAGTCACCTTCGGCTGGAGGATGCCACAGGTGCTCTCCTCGGCGCGGTCCCGGCTTATCTGAAATCGCACAGTCAGGGCGAATATGTCTTCGATCACGGCTGGGCCGATGCATTCGAGCGCGCTGGCGGTCGATATTATCCAAAGCTGCAGGTCTCCGTGCCGTTCACCCCGGCGACCGGGCCGCGCCTGCTCTGCCGTAGCGATCTCGACCCCTCGTCAACCCGCAAGACTCTGGCTGCAGGACTCAAGGCCGTTACCGATCGGCTGGGGATATCGTCGGCACATGTGACCTTCGCGGGCGATGGCGATATCGAAACGCTGACTGCCGCGGGCTTCCTGCACCGCACTGACCAGCAATTCCATTTCTTCAACGACAATTATGCGGCCTACGACGATTTCCTGGCGACACTGGTATCACGCAAGCGCAAGGCGCTTAAGAAGGAGCGGCGGGAAGCCCTGTCGTCGGGCATATCCATCGATTGGCTGACCGGCAGCGACCTCACCGAGAAAGCCTGGGACGACTTCTTCGCCTTCTACATGGATACAGGCTCACGCAAGTGGGGGCGGCCATATCTCAACCGCAAATTCTTTTCGCTGATCGGGGAGCGTATGCGGGACGACATCCTGCTGGTGATGGCGCGGCGCAATGGCCGCAACATTGCCGGCGCTATCAATTTCATCGGCTCAGATACGCTCTACGGCCGAAATTGGGGTTGCATCGAGGACCACCCATTCCTGCATTTCGAGGTTTGCTATCATCAGGCGATCGATTTTGCCATCGCAAGGGGATTGCGCGTGGTCGAGGCAGGCGCGCAAGGCGAACACAAACTGGCGCGCGGGTACTGCCCTGTCACAACCCATTCGGCGCACTATGTCGCCCATCCCGGCCTGCGCCGTGCGGTTGCCGACTACCTGGAGCGTGAGCGTCGCGAGGTCGCAGAGATCGCCGCAATGCTGGAAGAGCGCGGTCCATTCCGTCGCGAGACCGAATAGCGAACCCGCTTGACTGCCGGCACCGGAGACCTGAAAACATCCCGCGAATTCACGGAACCGCGCCATGCCAGTCTATGAACCCGACAATGTCTTCGCCAAGATCCTGCGCGGCGAGATCCCCTCACACAAGCTCTATGAGGACGATGCGACATTTGCCTTCATGGACATAATGCCGCGCGGTGAAGGCCATTGCCTGGTGATCCCGAAGCAGCCGTCGCGCAACATACTGGATGTCGATGCAGCCAGCCTCTCCGCTGTCGCGGCGACAACACAGAAGCTCGCAAGGGCGGTGGTGAAAGCATTTTCCGCGGATGGCGTCACCGTGCAGCAATTCAACGAACCAGCCGGCGGACAAGTTGTCTTTCACTTGCATTTTCACATTATTCCGCGCTTCGACGGCGTCAGCTTGAAGCCTCATACAGGTCAAATGGAGAAGCCGGAAATACTCGCCGCCCATGCCGAGAAAATCCGCGCAGCATTGGCATGACCCAACGGCATCCGCTCCCGATCTTCCCCGAGAAAACGCCACCGCGGCGCGGTGAGTGACGCGGGGCGCAAGCTGGAAATCGGGCTAAATCATGGCGATCGACCTTGATGCTGCCGTATTTCTTCCCTAGCCCGATACTGGGCTACGAGTGAGGAATCGAGGGGTTCGTCTCACCATTTGAGGTGCCGCTTTTGGTCACCGCTGAAATACCGTCGGCATGCAAGCCAGTCGTGCACGTGGGAAGGAAGCAGTTTGCGATTAAAGCGTAGCGCGAGAGGGGGACGGTTTGCGATAGCGGGGGCATTGTTCTCGGTTGTGCTTGCGTCTTGTACTTCCTCGGGCGATCCCAGCGCTCAATTGAACGCCGAGGGCTTCAACAATTCAGCGGCCATGATGCCACCTGCCAGACAGCGCATCGGGTGATGCTGACTAGAACAGGCACAGGCGACGACGGATTGCCGGCGCAGGTTGCATACAGGCCCGCCGCGAACCCGAATGCCTCTCAGAAGCAGAACGAAGCCGCAGTTGCCGCGCTCTCGACCGAGGGTGACGGAGAACAGAACGTATCGCCGGCTTCTACCCCTTCTGAAGACATCGCGACGCAGAAGCCGGCGCGAAGCTGCGACGGAAAATGGCAAGCCGGCGGCCACGGAAGAAACCGTCGCAACCGCCTTGGCGCCTGAGCCCGAAGCTCCTAAGAAGAAATCGTTCTTCGGTTCGATGTTCGGCCCCTCCTCCGCATCCGCATCCGTATCGACGATGAGGTCGGATCGCAGCGGTGCAGCCGCGCCTGTGAAGAAGCCGGTCCGCGAAACCGTGGTGGAGAACATTCCTGAACAATTGCCGGCGACGCCGGAAACGCCGAAGCGGGCTGCACCGGCGGCCCTCGAACTGGATATGGCTGCGCTTTCCGAGAGCAATAGCGGCAAGGTCCGCAAACCCGTCCAGCTGGCTGCCTTCGCCAACGAAGATGACTCACTGCCCGGCGTTCGTGCCTCGGCACTGTTTGAGATCAAGCGGAAATCCGGCATCGATGATGACAGCGACGTCGATATCCATGAAGAAGACGAATTCAGCGGCGGCGTGCAGCTTGCCTCGGCCGCAGGCATGGCGAGGCTGGCGCCCAACGGCCTGCTGAAGCAGACCCAAAGCGTTGACGTTGCCTGCCTGAAGCCATCGCTGGTGCGTGTTCTCAAGGTGATCGAACGTCGCTATGGCCGGAAATTGATCGTGACGTCCGGCTATCGCAGCCGTGCCCGCAACATCGCTGCGCGCGGCGCCAAGAACTCCATGCACATGTATTGCGCGGCAGCCGACATCCAGGTTCCGGGCGTCAGCAAATGGGAACTCGCGACCTTCCTGCGCGCCATGCCGAGTCGCGGCGGCGTGGGCACCTACTGTCATACCAACTCGGTTCATGTCGACGTCGGGCCGGAGCGCGACTGGAACTGGCGCTGCCGCCGCAGGGGCTAATAGCCGTGGCGGAATTCCCCCCTCTTCGAGGCGGCAATTCGCCTGCGCCGGCCCGATGCAAGCAAGTTGTGATTTTGCGGCGGCGAACGGGTTGCCGAGCCGCGTCGAACTCTGTATAGGCGCTTTTATCTGAGCGCGCCCATCGTCTAGCGGTCAGGACACCGCCCTTTCACGGCGGTAACAGGGGTTCGATTCCCCTTGGGCGTACCAAGCAAAATCAATCACTTAACTTCCATCTCCCCTCCCCGGCTCTAAGTTTTGTCCAACATTTGTCCAACATTCGCGGTGGTGTATGGTGGCGCATCTTGCATTGCGTTGCTCATGCGCGAGTATGCTCCCAAGCGGGCGGGAGGGCGCGACACATGCGAGTCGATTTTTGGCTACAGGCCGTGACCAACATACTTTCGGTTATCATAGGTTTGCTGCTGGGCGCGGCGCTCGCGGGGACGGGAAGCTGGGCGATTGGGTATCCCAGTGGCAGACCCTGCTCGCGGGCATCCTCGCGGTCGGCGCAGCGGTAGCGACCATCAACACCATGCAGTTTACCGACGTGCGGCAGCACACCGGCACAATGAGTTGGTTAGCTTGCAGCTTCGGCAGGATCGACTGCGCGCCGACCGGGCAAGACCCGGAAAAATGGACCGCCGCATCCTCGATAACGCGGCGCAGACGACCGAACACATGAAATCACTTGGCCGTTTGCTGGTAGAACGAAGAACGCCGAAGACCTAAGAGCCTTCGAACTAATGTTTCCCGTCCTTGATCGGATAGTGTCTTACAAGACAATCAGCGCTGCATCCAATCTGTTCGACAACGACATATTCGACAACTACGAATTGGTGCGCGCTATGCTAGTAGACGCACGGGGCAGTATTGGCCAGTCTATCTCCGTGCGAGACATGGGGGCACTTTTGACGAGCAACACCAAAACGCGGATGCCGCTGTTCGGTTGGTCGAACTCGCTCTACCGAAGCTGCGCAGGTTGCTGGATGATCTTGACGACCTCGCCGATTTATACCTTCCCCGCTAGGCCGCCGTCACCCGCCGCCGCTTCGGCGTAAGCTCGCGAGCCGCTATTCGTCCGGCAGGAAGGCAGCGCCCTTCTTGCGACGCGTCGGCGTCACCGGCTCGGTGACCGTGATCACCGGCTCATAGATCGTGATCGGATGCGCGTAGCCTGCGACCGTGAACGTCACCCATCGGTCGTCGACCCGCGTGACCCTGACCGAGATCGTACCCTTATCGCCGACCTTGAGATTGTGCGCCATGTCCATGCCCTCCGTTGCCGCGCGGGTAACGTGTATCAAGCGGGAAGGTTCTGCGGCTAGTGCTGCCTGTCGTGCGGGTGTAGTGGTAGCGAGAGCAGGAGTGCCCCGGCAATGAGCAACAAAGTGACCGTCGCCAGTTTCTACGTTTACGACGTGACGAACGACATCAGCAGGGTATCGCCCACGAAGCGGACGATGGAGGAAATAACCCGCCTCAAGCTGACGCCTATCGACGGCACGCAGGAAGTCGTGGACGAAAGCGAACTCGACAGCAACGGACGATATTTGGCGCGGTGACGCCTACTTCTTGCACTCGGTTGACCGTGGGCAACAAAAAGACATTGGAGAACTGCGGTGGATTGGAAAAGCGCCGAATGCCCTATCTCCCGCGAACCCGCACAAGATGCAATCGGGACTGGCGACTACCACCATCACGACTGCCCGACATGCGGGAGATTCGATATCGCCCGGTCCGCGCATACCGCGATAGTAGAAAAGAACCTTTACGACATGCCGCAATGCGTTGCTGCGCTGAAAGAAGCGAAAAGGAAGGCCCGGCGGTTTAAGATACCAGTAGTTGAAAGCTATGACTTCTACTGATCAGCGGGTGCGTTACTAGTCGTCAAGTGAGATTGTGCGCCTGCGGCTTCCAGCCATCCTTTACTGCCGCACCCCTATTGGAGCGCCTCACGATGATGTCTAGATCGTTTACGGTTCCGCTCGCTATCCACACCGTCTTCGATTTGCGGGAGACCACGATCTCGACCTCCCTGTCCCAAACTTTGACTTTGTGCGTGTACTCTTCGATCATCGCCGGAAGTCGAAAAAATAGCGGGGCATAACTGCGCGCTTCCAAGGTTCCTTGGGCGATAACGTTACGACCAATGCATGTTCCCTTCTCTAGTTCAATGCGTTTGACCGCGCGCCCGACCGAGGTGCAGATAGTCACTTCGAAAGCCAGCCAATTCAGAAAGTCCGTCCCAGTTAAGAACGGTGAGAGTGACTTGGTCCACCGCTATGAGCTTAGCTTTCCGCAGTATCTGAAGCGTGCGGTTAAGGTGCACGACCGACATGCCCGTCGCCTCGCTGAGATCGCGTTGCGTAACCTTGAACGCGCAGCTTAAGTTGTCAGTCTGCCCAATCGCTTGCATCCGTAGCATGGTCTCGCAAAAGAGGTGAGCGACGCGATTGAGTGCTGGCCGTATACCCACATTCACAACCCATTCTCTATAGATCGATGCATCAACTAGTGTTGCCCGCCACAATGATGCGGCCAGACGGGGATGGCGTTCGCACATCAACTTGATGGCCTTGTGATCGATAAATCCGACGGTGCAGTCGCTAACGCTGCGAATGTCGCTGTCGAGGACGTCAAGGTGCAAGCTAAGGAGATCGGGCATATCGCCCGGCATGTGAAAGGCTGACGTTTGTCGCTTTCCGTCCTCGCCGGTATTTGATGTGCCGGCAATGCCGTTTAAGATGATCACGCAGCGTGTGGGCCGATCACCCTCCCGGACAATGTCATGGCCGGCAACGATGGCCAATTCCCGCATTGCAATGGCGCTGACAGTCTTATTCTCTGCAGCGGTGAGGGTAAATGAACGTTCAAACCTCTGAATGAGAGGATGTGAATTGAGACCGGGCATATTGCATCTCCAGCTCGGGCGGGAGCGCTAGGGGTCTCTCAGTCATTCGAGGGCCGGGGAGGGCAAATGATGTCCATCAGTATCACATATGATGCCTCATGTCCTAACCTAAACGCTATTATTGCCCTAGCTGTCTAATCCAGCTTTTCGGCAACGTCGAATGCCACAGCCTCGAATTGGCGATGAGTTGCGAGCGGTGCGGTCGCGGTGACGAGATCAGCGCCCGCGTTTTTATTCCGACCGCTGCGGAACGGCTGAAGATGAAGGTCCGGCGATTGGTGGCGATCAAGATCAAGCGAGTGCCGGTTTGGAAGGACGAATGATCGCAGGTTCTCCGCAGCGGGCAAATGTCCCCTGTCAGTGGAGAATTGCCTGGACCGCGGCAACCGGCCATCACAACCGGTTCTGCGTGGCTGTGCGAGAAGATGAACGGCTGCCCCCCCCGGCGGGTCTCGCGGTAGGCAGCCTAAATACGCAAGCTGATTTCTCCTACTCAAGGAGTTTTTCGAAGTTGTGAGGACGACTGTGTCATAAACGCTCCGATTGTGTATGGTGGGCTTCGCTGGCGAAATCCAAATGATAAGGAATGACTAGGGAGCACTGCATGAAACATATGTTTTTCTCGGCGTTTGCGGTCGCCGGTGTGATGGCTCTAACCTCGACCCTCGCGGCGCAGGCGCAGACGGCACTCACGGCGGAGGAGGCACACGCCATCGGCGTTGATGCCTATGTCTACTTCTATCCACTGCTATCGATGGAAATATCGCGCCAGACGTTCACAAATATTGCCGCCGGCAAGGAAATCGGGAAAGGCCCGATGAACACCTTTACCAACGTGTCCGAATACCCGCCAGCCGACTTCAAGGGCGTAGTGAGGTCGAACTTCGATACCCTGTATTCGAGTGGATGGCTCGACTTGACGAAGGAACCACTGGTGATATCGGCACCCGATACCGCCGGCCGCTACTATCTGCTCCCAATGCTCGACATGTGGACGGATGTCTTTGCTTCGCCGGGCTGGCGAACCACAGGTACTGCGGCGGGCCACTTCCTAATCGCTCCTCCCGGGTGGCGCTCCGATCTGCGCGACAAGTTCATCGAGGAGTTTAAACTACCCGAGGGCACCCAGCGCATCGACGCCCCAACACCTTACGTTTGGGTGATCGGTCGTACCAAGACTGATGGACCGGCAGACTATGATGCAGTGCATAAGATTCAGGCGGGCTATAAGATCACGCCGCTGAGCGAATGGGGTAAAGAACCCAAGCCTGTCGAGGTCAAGGTCGATCCAAACGTCGACATGAAGACGCCACCTAAGACCCAGGTCGACACCATGCCGGCCGACAAGTATTTCGCGTTGGCAGCGGAGTTGATGAAGGTCAATCCGCCGCACATTACCGATGAGCCGATGCTGGCACAGCTCAAGAAAATCGGCATCGAAGTCGGCAAGAGCTTCGACATGGGCAAGGTTGATCCGACCGTTGCCAAAGCACTGGAGAGCGTGCCTGCCGATGCACAGAAACTGATGGCTTGGAAACTGGCGACGTTAGCGCGCGTCGCCAATGGCTGGTCCATGAACACTGACACGATGGGCGTTTACGGAAACTACTATCTCAAGCGCGCGATCGTCGCACAACAGGGTCTCGGAGCGAACCTAGTCGAGGACGCGATATACCCGCTCAATCTCGCTGATAGCGACGGCAAACCGCTGGATGGTGCTTCTAAATATACCATGACTTTCGACAAGAGCAGCCTGCCTCCTGTAAATGCGTTTTGGTCGATCACACTGTACGATGAGGCTGGCTTCCAAGTCGGCAATGTCCTCGAACGCTTCGCCGTGAGTTCATGGATGCCGTTCGTCTACAATGGCGACGGCTCGCTTGATCTCTATTTCCAAAATGAAAGCCCAGGGAAGGACAAAGAGGCGAACTGGCTGCCTGCGCCCAAGGGTCCGTTCAACCTGACAATGCGGCTCTATGCGCCGAAGTCGGACGCCCTCACTGGCAAGTGGAATCCGCCTGCGGTGACGAAGGTCCAGGCGCTCCCGGGTGTGGTTGGACAGTGAAAGTGGATGTCTGCCAGAGATTACGAGCTTACGCCTCGACGGCAGACGACTTAGGAAGGGCCAAAAACCGCTGCAAGGGGGTCAACAAATTTTTTGCGTGGGGAGGAAGACGGGGAAACAAACAAGATGCAAATTGGCGAATGGGCTTGCTCGGTTTCCTGCCGCACTCGCGAGATGAACATAAGTCAAGGTTGCATCAACTATCAGCTGGCTTGCCGATAGTCAGCATTTGGTCGCAAGCTGTCCGACGCCTACTGACCTTCTGAGGTCATGAGAACTTAACCTATCACCGACCGTAAAATGCCAAAAGAGATTTGAAGCGCTCTCCCATCTGAACCAGGCCAGCTCGCATGGCCAGCTCGCATTAGTTCGGGTGCGGCCGGCCGCCCGGCGATGTCGCGATGTTACCATCATCCCAAATCATCAAAGGCGCGACCATCTGGGCGGTCGCCTCAATGCGCTACAACCTTCGGGAAGGATCCTGGATCGAGCAGCGATTGCCCAAGCCGCGGGCGCCCTGTCAGCTATCCTCCAGCTGTAAATATTCCGAGCGCCGGAACATCCGCAATAGCGCCTCGTTCCTCCACATCTATCAAACCTATAAAAGGAGGAGTGCTATGTTGACGCGATTTGCAACCTTAACCGCCTTCGCTGCAATGGTGGCGACGCCGGCTTTTGCCGATTGTCGGGCGGAACTGACCAAGCTTGAGCAGGCGGCCGTTACCGCTGAGACAGGTGCGGCCACCAACCAATCCGGTATGCCGGTCACGAAGCACCAGGAGCAACTCTTAAAAGGCGATCAGGGAGGAGCAAGCGCGGAAACCACTGGTTCCGTAAATTCTAGCACTCCCCACCAGGAGGAGGTTACCAGCGCTGCCCAAAATAAGGGCCCGAGGGTAGCGACAATCATGACCGACGCAAAAAAAATGGCTGACGCCGGCGATGAAGCCGGATGCATGCAGAAGGTGACCGAACTGAAAGTCCTCATGGGCACCAATTAACCCCGGGATGCTGGCCGTTGAGAGCGTCTCAGCGGCCTGGCATTGGACACGACAGGCGACGAATTCATATCAGCAAAGCCGAGGCCTTCGGTGTGAAGGTGGCCGGCAACATGGTAATGACCGGTGAGGTAGTGCGGGTTATGGATGGATCGCGAATTGTGGTGGGCTACCATCCTAGGCCCAATCGTCTTGGGCGCGGTCATGATCTACGCCCTGTCCACCAGGCGGAGACTCACGCCAACAGAAAAACAGGCTCAAGTCCAGGCAATAGATCAGCTTATGAGGACCCGCACGGCTCAACGCGCAGCAACGCGCCGCCGCCTCGCGGGGAATAAAGATTAACTAAGCCTACCTGAGCTAAACTGCCGACTTCATTTCAAAGGTTAGGGTACGTAGCGCATTGAACGACTAGGCAAACGTGCCTGACAGAAGGAACAATTCATGTCAAATGACCCTAATCCCGGCCAAGACAGCGGTAGCGGCCAAGGTGGAGGCGTAAAGCCTGGACAAGATGGGTCAGGCGGCAAGCCCCGTGACCCTAATCCCGGACAGGCCCGCGGCGGCGGACCGCCGAAACAGGGAGGCGACGGGTCTAAGTTATGAAAGTGGGCGGCATAGAAGCCGAAGCAAGTGCCCATTCCACGCTTCCCCGTGTTTTCGCCGTTGGGCCGCGTTTCTAGTGGGTTGGGGTGGGAGGGGTCACGCGCATCGGCCGCCCCTGCATTTATGGAGGTGCGCGGCACGCAAGCGGCAGTAGTGCGCACCTGCCGTGTCGCGGTGGAGTCCGCCGCCGCGCCATTTGGCGTCGTGAGTTCGTCATCTAGCAGGAGCCAATCCCCGGCCCGATTCAAGTCGCAAACTATGCAAGGCAAGGCGGCCCAGATAATCCGGCAGACGCAAGACTGGACGCCAATTACACGCAAGGACAATGAGGGCCCATCTTGGGAGGTTATTGCGTCTATCTGCGGAATCGGATCGAGGAGGGAACGGAATTCTCGTGCGGTGCTTTATCGCTATGGTCACCACCGAAAACCTCTGCACGCGAGACAAAGGAATCGGACGATGGGTAAGCACAACTGGTGAAATCCGCCGCTGGCAGGACATACTTAGGAGGAATCACTCCATCGGAAGGCAGGCAACCTTTGCCCCCGATGCGCGCCGGGGGATGGAATTTCCCGACCCCGCAAAAACTAGCTGTGCCAAGGTAGGTTCCATTTTCGAGCCTACCATCCATACGTTTCGTCCGCCTTGCGCCAAATCGGCCGAGCCTCTACCACCCGAACAATGCTGACCATGTTCCGCAGCTTCCTTCAGGCCGGCTTCGACTGTGGCCGGCTTGAGTGGCAGAAGAATTTCTGCTTGCTTACCGGCACCGGGCATTTGCCCGAGTTGAGGATGCGGGCTCACTACGAAATTGCCAAAGCCCACGGAATACACACCGTTCGTGATGGTCTTCCTTGGTGGCTTCCCGTGGAGCCTCGCCTGCGCACTGCACATGAGGCGGATATCCAGGTCATTTGGGACTTGAACCACTACTGGCGTCATCCCGACCCTATTGGCTACGCCGAACGGGTCGCCGCTGCGGTAAACGCGGTGGTACCCCATGAAACTTTCTGGTGCTGTTTCAACGAAACCCTTATGCACCCGCGCATGGTGCACGGAGAAAGCACCGCTTATGTCATCGAACAAGCGAGATCGATCACTCATGTACTGCGCAGTTCGATTGCAGATGTCCGGCTCGTCACGGCGGAGCCAGCGCATACGCCACGCGATATAGGAGCACATGCGCTTTCCGACATTGCCGACGTGATAGGCGTCAACGTTTATCCCCATGCATTGAAGCGTGACATTGCCCGGTCGTTACGAGATGTCGCGCACCGCTATGCTAAGTCAGTTATGATCACCGAGACAGGTTTGCATCTGGGTCATCGCCGACGGTGGAAGGGGATAAACGACAAGGGCGAATGGCTACGCCACGTTCTTGATGCCGTGGAACGATCACGTGTCCATGTCGTGGGGGTTTGCCTCTACCCAATCGTAAACTCTCCCGCTTGGAATGCGCCTTATCGGCGCCGCTGGGACCACGGGCTGATCCGTGAGGACATGAGTTTGGACAACTCCTTGGCTAGCGAGATCAGGCGACAGACACTGAAAAGGGAGGTTGGTGCGGCCTCTTAATTTGACTTCGCATTTGACAGATCCGCCAGAGCATTGAACGGCCGGCGTGCAGACAGCTCCTCGGTGGTCAATTTATTGCAGCACCGGAATCACCTGCGAAAGGACCCTCGTCGCTGACCATCAACTCATTGAACGGAACATCGCCTTGCGACGTTTGTTCGGCAGACTGATCAGGAGACGACAATGCCGAACAAACCCCGAAAGCACCATTCCGACCAATTTTCATAATGAATTCCCGCGGTCTCCCATGCCCGAACAGCAACAAGAGATCCCGGGTTACACAGAGCAGATGGATCCTCGGCCTGACCACGGTGAGCACAGCTATCGCGGCAGCGGCAAGCTAATCGATAGGGTCGCCCTGATAACTGGCGCGGACTCTGGCATCGGACGCGCGGTGGCCATCGCCTTTGCACGCGAAGGTGCGGACGTCGTGATCTCTTATCTTGAGGAGGAGGAAGACGCTCAGGAGACTGCTCGGTGGGTAAGAGAAGCAGGCCGAAGGGCGGTTCTGGCTCGGGGTGACCTAAGCGACGAGACGTTTGCTCGTTCGTTGGTGCAGCTGGCGATAGACGAGTGTGGACGCCTCGATATTCTGGTTAACAATGCGGCACATCAACAAACCTTCGACAAGCTCGAGGATATCACTTCTGAGGAATGGGACCTGACGTTTCGAACCAATGTCTATGCGATGTTCTACCTGTGTCAGGAGGCGGTCAAATGCATGGAGTCGGGCGCCACGATAATCAACACCTCATCCATCAATGCCACTAGCCCTTCGCCGACGCTGCTTGCTTATGCTACGACCAAGGGCGCAATTGCCAACTTCACGGCTGGTTTGGCCGGTCTCGTCGCTGACCGGGGAATACGCGTCAATGCGGTCGCGCCAGGCCCGGTGTGGACGCCACTAATTCCCTCCACCATGCCGGCTGAGAAGGTAAAAAATTTCGGAATAAACACGCCGCTAAAGCGACCGGGCCAACCTGCTGAACTCGCGGCAACCTACGTCCTTCTTGCTTCTGAAGGTTCCAGCTACACGACAGGGGCGCTGTATGAAGTTACGGGTGGGAGGCCCATGTTATAATAAGGTCACTGGCGCTGTGCACTGGCCGACCGACGGCGGCGACCGCCACTTCTCGAATTTCTATGAAAACGCTCCTGTGTGCGAGGTCCCTCCTCATTTCTAGAGAACGCAGCACCGACGCTCTTGCAGTCCTTAATTAGCACCGTAGCGTTGTTGAGTTCCAGCATCCGCGATCAATCGTGCCCCCCGTTCATAGGTGAGATAGCGCCATAGCCATTGGATTGACACTTGCAATCGATGTTGGAAGCCGACCAGCAGGTACACATGTATGAGTGCCCAAGAGAGCCAGGCTAACCAGCCCTTCAGCCGCAATCGTCGGAATTCAAACACCGCAGCGTGTCGCCCAATGATCGCCGTATTGCCGCGGCTCCGATAGACAAAGGCAGGACGCTCTACACCGCACCGGATTCGGTCTCTCAGCAAGTTGCCCAGAAAAATTCCTTGCTGCTTGGCAACTTGTGCCAAGCCGGGCAGCGTTTTGCCGCTTTCGTCCATAAAATGCGCAATGTCACCAAGTGCGAAGACGTTTGGGCAGCCGATCACTTCCAAGTTGGGTCCCACAAATACACGGCCGCCGCTATCAAGTTCCACCCCAATTTTCGCACCGAGAGGCGAGGCCGATACACCGGCCGCCCAAATAGTTAGGCCAACCGGAATGATCTTCCCGGCCACCGATATATGACCCTCCTCAATCGCCTCTACACGTTCGCCTGTGGAAACCTCCACACCGAGTTTTTCGAGGCCCTCACGTGCGTAGGAAGATAACCCTGGCGCAAATCCCGCTAGGATACGTTCGCCTGCTTCGATCAATAGGATTCGAGTGCGCTCGGACCGAATATTGCGGAAGTCGCGCACCAGTGTATGGCGGCTGAGCTCGGCAATGCTTCCTGCGATCTCTACTCCTGTAGGGCCGCCGCCGATAATGGCAAAGGTCATCAGTCGGCGCTGCTTGATTGGATCAGTCGTTCTCTCCGCTTCCTCGAATGCCAGCAATATACGAGACCTTATCGCGCGAGCATCCTCAATGGTCTTGAGTCCAGGTGCGATGGCTGCCCAATCCAGATGGCCGAAGTAGGATGGCTTCGAGCCAGTGGCGAGAACGAGGAGATCGTATGCGACCGCTGTGCCATCGGAAAGCCGCACCAGCTTTGCCCTGATCTCGATATCGGTGACTTCCCCAAACAGAACCTGCACCGACTTGTAGCGTCGCAACACCTTGCAAATCGGCTCTGCGATGTCCGGAGCCGCGAGGGCGGCTGTCGCCACTTGGTATAACAATGGCTGAAACAAGTGATGATTATTCCTGTCGATGATGGTAGCGCCAATCCCGGCGGCGCCCATCGCTTTCGCAACTTCAAGGCCTGCGAAGCCCCCGCCGATGATGACTACGCGCGGGGGAAAGTGAGTGTGCAAGGTTTCCTCTTTTATCAATGTGCATCCCACGATGGCCGTCTGAGCTATGCCGTCATTATGCAGATTGTTATGAGTTTGGGTTGCGGCCTCGGCTGCATGGCCAAAGCCGACGACTAAGTGGTGAGAAGCCCCTGACGGATCGCGATGAAGGCGCTCCACACGCGGTTGCTTCGTCGGGTAATGCTCGCAAGGATTAAGCGCTCGACTACCCATTTAGCACCCAAACTCGCTCCCTTTCATCGCACCATCAAACTCCCACCGATAAAAACGGCAACGAGCATTGCCATTCCGACGACTATGATCGCTACTGCCCAGCCCTTGAACCGCCGATATTCAGTAGCCAGTTTGTCTTCCCCTCGCATCGCCGAGCCAGTCGAAGCAGCGTTCAAGTCACTCGAAGCTCCCTGCGCACCGGCAATAGCTCCAGCCTGCTTGACTTCAGGCTGTACGGTGGGCGTACCCCCCGCCTCTGCGTCGGTCTCCATGGGTGCGGTAGCGGGATCGAAGCCTGCAACTTTCTCGCCGGTATGACCGCCATCTATGGCGCCGCGGTCCATCGAGGGCGTAACGGTAGCAGGGGAACCTTCGTTGGCTTTTTTCATGCAATTACCACGGAGTAAAGTCGGTATCGGCGCGCAAACGGCGACAATATGCACAAGTAAGGTCGATCGTCGCTTGAACATCGTCAAGGCAGAGCACCTCTGAGGGGGTGTGCATATACCTCAGGGGTACAGACAGCAGCCCCGTCGCCACTCCCCCACGGCTAGTCTGAAGAAGGCGCGCGTCGGTGGGACTTTTGTCGCCATAGGCTTGCAGCTGATAGGGAATGCTCTCTTCTGCCGCAGCCCGCATGAGAATGTCAAAGACGACGGGGTTGGTGCTTGGCCCTTGGGAAATGCCTGGCCCCTTGCCCAAGTCTAAACGCCCCTGATCCTCGGGCCTGGCGCGGGGGTAGTCCGTAGCAACACCCATGTCGACAGCTAAAGCAGTGTGGGGTGCAAGATTGAAAGCCGCCGTTTGCGCGCCTCTGGAGCCAATCTCTTCCTGGACGGTTCCTAGCACGTAGATGCCAACATCAGGATGCACACCGTTTTTTTCACGAAGGCACCGGACGAGTTCCGCGCCAATAAACAGCCCTGCTTTATTATCAAAAGCTCGCGCGGCGGCCTGGTTCTCCAGCAGAGGAACAAATTCGGTTTGCAAGGTTACAGGACTACCAACCTTAGCTACGGCTTCTGCGCTCTCCCGAGAGGTTGCACCAATATCGATCCAAAGATCCTTCAGTGTGGGGGTTTGGCTACTGTCTACCGATCCAAATGTCTGAATAGCCTTGCGCCCGATTACGCCTGGTATTTTCTCATGGCCGTGCACCCAGACCCGCTGGCCAATTTCTGTAGCGACGTCGGTGCCCCCAATCGTGTTGAAAAAAAGAAACCCATCGTTGTCAATATAGTGGACGATGAAACCAATCTCATCCATGTGCCCCGAGAACATGAAACGTTGAGTGGCGTCCGGGTTTATCACCGCGGTCACATTTCCCATTACATCGGTTGTCACTTTGTCGGCGAAGTTACCGACATAGTCTCGGAATATTTTCGCCACAGGCTGCTCGAAACCGCTAGGTGATGGGGTCGCCACAAGCGTGGCCAGAAATTCAAGGGATTGCTTGTTCAACGTGTCCTCCAAGTCGCTTTGCTTTGGTGGTCCGCCCCGAACATCGGTCAGTGGGGTTCGTTCCTTGACGTGTTGTGAACGGGTAGAAAATTTTCGCCGAGCGGGAACAGCGTGCATGACTTGATGTTTTGGAGGCGCCGAAGGAGGATCAGCCAGTGACCAATATGGACAAGGTGAAAAAGCCAAATGCTTCTGGAGACACGCGCCCTGAAACCTTAAATCAAGGCGATAGCAGACGCGCCTTTTGGGAAGCCGTAAACTTTCCAGATGGCAGACCGAGCTTACGCCCCACCTCCGTCACCCGCCAAAAGGCGGAGAGCCTACCGGCCACAAAGAAAACCGAATCGCGCTAAGCATCGGAGGTTTCATCGTGGGGGCCCACGCCCCCACGGCAATTCGCAACGGAGCCATCTAAGTGAAACAGGCAGCTCAAGATCAGCGCTTCCCCGAAGTTGCAGGGATTTTGCTGGGGCTTGGTCTTGGCGGGTTTTTTGACGGGATCGTTTTACACCAGATTCTGCAGTGGCATCATATGGTAACCAGTGCAGGCTATCCCGCGGATACCTTGCGCAATCTGGAGATCAACACTGCACTCGACGGTGCGTTTCATGCGGGAACCTACATTTTCACTGCCGCCGGATTATTAATTTTGTGGCGGAAAGCTCGGCACCCGCATTTCCGCTGGTCCTTCGAGCTACTGGCGGCAACGATGCTGATGGGTTTTGGCGCGTTCAACCTGATAGAAGGGCTGATCGACCATCATCTGCTGGGGCTGCATCACGTCAATGAGACAGCCCCACGTGATCAATGGATCTACTGGGATATTGGCTTTCTAGGATGGGGAGCAGCCATGCTTCTGATTGGGTGGGCGCTCTATCAGCGCGGTATGCGGAAGCGGCCAATCGTTGATCTGAAGAGTCCTTCGTGATTCTTCCGAAATCCCGCATTTGCGATTTTAGTTTGAGCGCCTAGTCGTCACGGTATCTTCCCCGCACTTCATCAAGCCTCTACGGCCCAAGTAGCCGAGGGCGTCCGAAAGGCCCCGGCTGTCTACTTAGGCATGGGCCAAAATTTGCTGCAACTCCAGTAATGTCAAAGAGCACCCTGACCTCATCATTGAGGGTTCCGCCGCAATGATGGAACATCGGCCTCACCTAGAGGTTCGAAGCGGAAATCCTCAACTGGAAGGAAGTCTCATAAATCGCCGCTTCGCACTTCGCAATCTCGCCCTCGCAGGAATCGGTAGCACATTCGCTTTTTCACTGAACTCGCAAACGGCAAGTGCCGCCAGCACTGATATGGGCGAGGCAGAACTCAAGCACACTCAGGAGACTAAAAAGGTTGGGGGCTTGTCACTCGCCAGCAGTCGTGTCGCGGTGGCCAAAGCGACCGATGCCAAAGTCAAGCAATTTGCTGAATGGGAGGTCGCTGAGCAGGAGACAATCGCCGACATTCTAAAGAGTATGGAAGCTGACAGCGGAAAGGCCGAGGGCGCTCTGCATCCGCCGACCGAGGCTGAAACAGAAGCAGCTTTGGACGAGCAGGCGAAGAAAAAGCTTGGTGATCTAAAAGCGATGTCAGGCGCGGACTTTGATAAGGCCTATCTAGCAGTCCAGGTGGAGGGTCACAAAGAGCTGCTCCTCATTCAGGAAGATTATCTCAAAATCGGCCAGAACCGCGAGCATCTCTCGGTAACTAAACTGGCGCGCGGGCAGATCAAGGAGCACATCACAATTCTCGAGCTTCTGCCGAGGATGGGCTGATCGTAAGAGCGGGCGTGCCCGGCCGGTAACGTAACGATATCGCAACGCGAAGTGCGGATTTCGGCTTCAGTGTTGAGAACTTCCCCGCCCGAGCATTCGACAACGCCAACCAGGATATTGCCGCAATGAAAACGCGCGTGCCTCACAGGAAATCGAAATCTTGCAAGCCGCGCCGGTTTCTGGTGGCGATTGTCGCGACGAGCGTTCTTGCCGCGTGCCAGTCTTCCAACTTGGCGGGCCAACCCGGGTACCAGCCAACCAGCTGCGCCATGGTCGGCTCTTCCTGCGAAAGTTACCGCTGATAGATGGCACGGAAACCCAAGAGTCATCGGCGAAGGCGGCCGGTACCCTGTCTGGCGAAAGGACAATCGTGCACGAAGCGGCAAACCCCGGTTGGTTGAAGGCCTCGATTATCCGGTAACGTTGCGCGACGAGCACCCGCGCTCGTTGCCAAGCAAGCAAGCCGCGTGATGCCTGTAGATCCTGCATGTCCGGATTGGCCTACTACCCAATATCGTCCTGATTTCGGTTACCGTGCTCAGCGCGCGGAGGCACGTTGTTTCGGCACATGAGGCGATTGCCGATAATTGCGCTGGTGGCCAGCCTCGGGGCTGCCAGGGAGGTGTCACGGTGGCGTCGACACCAGGCACGCTCACCTTGCACAACGTCTATAGCCGGGAAGAAGGCGAGGCCGAGAGCAAGCGGAATGCCGCGATCTATGGGGGCGCGACGCTGTGCCGATGCACGGTGGGCGGATAACGGATTGGCGGCGCGTCGCGCGGCA
>CAWHHO010000007.1:0-215492 GCA_963829135.1 uncultured Alphaproteobacteria bacterium
CGGGTCGTAAAAGCGGAACATCACCTTGCGACCGTGGGAAATTCCGCCCAGCAGGAAATGGCGGAAATGCTTGCGCAGTTCCTCTAATCCGCGCTCAGATCGACGACCAGGCCCAGCTCTTCCCCCATCCTTAGTCACGCCAATATGCGGACAGTTGCGTATTGACGGATAGATCGACAAGGAAGGGCGAAACCGCTTGTACGGCAGGGTCCTGCCGTCCGGCAAACAGACATACATAGGCAGGCGATCGTTTGATAAGACGTAGTAGGCCGGGGTCACGGGCGCAGTCGATCAATCCGAACAGCCTGGTCATCGCCTCAAGAACCGCAGACCTCGCAGAACGGCGTGCCGGACGCCGAGGCCCCTGCCATCACTTCAACCTGAGCGGAAGGAGGCGCGACGGTCGTCGGCGAAGCACCCGCAGGCACCCCCTCGACCTGCGAGGACGACATGCTCAGCGTCTCCACTGTTCACTTCGCCGATGATAACGGTCGGCAGACCCATCAGGATCTTGTCCGGCGGGCCGAACGCCTCAAGAATGGTGTCGCCCATCCGGCATGCCGGGCGGACCGTTGATATACACCCCGGTGGAGGCCGTCGATGACGACGCCCGCCCCATGCGGGGGCGGCGGTAAGGGAACCGGCGCGGCGGAAACGCACATGTGGATATCGGCGCCGCCCGCGGAACTCGTTATCGTGGCGCTCATGGATGCGGCTTCTGCCGCCTTCAACGCTTCATCGGCGGCGATGGCCGCCGGCGCGCCAGGCGTTCCCATCGCCGCGGTGCGGGTAGCAAGCGAAGCGGTCACTCGGACATCGGACGCCGTCTTTGCCGCCATCAGGCCGGCAACGGCGGCGGCGCCTATGCCGCGCGCCACGCGGGCTTTCCGCCGATGAGGACGGTTATTGCACCCGGACCTGGGAGCAGCATACCCGGTAGCAGGTGAACGGTTGGATCGAGAATTCGGGCGGCTGGACCTGTTGGCATCCTTGTCACCGACGGCAATGTGCTGCGTGCATGATAATCAGAACTGACGCCTTGTGGCGAGGCATTATCGATTATTAGTGCACTCTTTCCAAAAGACGAATTCTCAGAACCACTTCCTCCTGCTGGCAATGAGTTCAACTTTCCGTTCGATGCCATCCGACCTTCGCCGGCATTTTCGGTCGACATCGCCTCGCACGTCATCGCGAGATACGGCTTCTAAGTCCGTGGACTAGGTTCGTGGCTCACAGTGGGTCGTAAATTGGACTTAAGCCTGTGGTCGACCTAGCGCCGACGCTGATTGCGTGAATGTAGTGCACGCGCTCTCCAGCAACTCGCTGCCGCGTTGGTAAGATGCGAAGCGGAACCCTCTTCACGCGGGCCGGCTTGGGGCAGCGGACTAATACCGAAGCAACAAAAAAGTCGACTTTTTCGCCCAGGTCCTTAGCATGGTTTGCTTGCGAAAGCGGCCAGCGACGGCTCGCGCGCCCCTAGCGTTTTTTTATCATGCTCAAAATTCGTAAGACGCAAATCGACGCTCTTTCGAACGCGGGGATCAAGCGGTTCGAGGATGAGCTGACCGCGCATTTCCGAGACCACTTGCCGGAGCACTATCGCGCTCTGGGGAATCCGGGACGCGCGGCGCCATTCAACTCGGAATCGAGCGCGCGCAGAGCTACGGCATAGTCGGCTCGAAGCCGGCATGACCGTTTACATTCAGCATATGTTCTTGTTTGGAGAAGATTTCGATCGTGATCCCAGTCTGCCCTGGGCGGCGGACACTCTTGCGGACCCGTTGATCACTCGGCAGCCGCGTTCAGCGCTTGGCCGCCGCATCGCTCGCCTATCTTCGCGAACTCCAACTCAAGCGGGACTCACCCTGATGAGCGACCAGTCGGTTGCAAAGCGTGTCATACAAGGCATTGGTTTCGTGCTCATGCCCGCGGCCTCCGCAATCGCCTATCGGCTAAGCTACATCGGGCCCATCGCTGCTCTTGTTGTTGCCGGAGTTGGAGTGGTGGGCGGTGTCGTAGTGTCTTGCAAAATCGGTCAAAACATCGATCTCAAGTCTCAACAATTGCTAGATGCAGCCAAAATTACGATTGCAAACCTTCCCCCCGGCTTCGTTGCGACAATCGATGATGGTGCCAAGCGGGCCCTCAATGCGTTTCCGCATATGGATGCGGGGCCGATCACACAATATAGATGGCAATTTCTAGGTGATCAAAAGCTTATATGGATTCGACTGGCGCAACCAAAACGATTTCCGATCTGCAACCGCCGCCGAACCAACATCATCGGGTGGTACAAACAAAGTGGGAACTACCCGACGGGACTGTCGTCAAGTTAAAGGAGACTGTACCTCCCGGCCTCAGAGTTGACCGATTTAGGGACGAGCCATCGCTCTCTATTGGCGTTGTAAAGCGTGACGCTAACGGTCAACTAATGCCGGAGACCTATCAGAACGAAGCGTTCAAGGTTTCCAAACACGGTACGCCTGTACCTAAATCACCCAACGAGATGGACATACCAGGAAACCTATCGCCTGCCGCAAGGGAACTGCATATTCGGGCCCTGATCGAACCCGGACATCAATTGGTTTTAAGATAGATATGAGCGCCACCTTTTTTCTTTATCCAAAAACAAAAATTCGACCCGCGCGAAATCAGCAATAAGATTCTCCGCTACGATGGAGCATTGCGTGATCCGACGGATCCAGCTGGCTTGATTATTGCCGAGTCGCGCGCGGAAGCCACCGATGCGGCTCGCAATTTAATGATTACTCCACCAAGAAATCCCTGGAAGGTTCTGCTTCATATCGAGCCAGATATCATCCACGTTTATCGTGAGTCTACACAAGAGGTACTCGATTATTTCAGACCTATACTTAGTGTAATACTTATACCCTATACGGCCCAAATAAAAGACGATGAAGGTAGGAATATCGATATGAATGTCAACGAAGGAATTGAAAACTATCTGCTTCGATAGGAAATTGCTGCTGAGCAGAGTTTGCAGCACTAGTACTGCATTTTTATAGTTCAGCTCGGTTTTGCCGTAGTTTTACTTTTGCGATTGACGAAGCCGCGACTTAGCGAATGATCACTCGGTTCGCTCAGTGCGTTGGATCGCTACAGCACAGACGACTGCGTTCGCGGTCAATCTGGCCGCCCGGCTTGAGGGTTCACCGAGCTTGGGGCGCATTTCTGTTTTGAGTTCCGCTCGAGATCACGGTCGAAGCTGGCTTAAAGTTACGCTCAAGGACAGGGCGACCAATCGCCGTGACTCTCCACGTGCGCGCCTCTACAGTATCTGCGTTGGCGCATTGATGGAACCAACGATCCGAGGACCTACATTATACTCTACGTCGTTGTTATGAGTCGTCGCCATTTGTTCGAGGACCGTCCGCTGCCGGTTTGCTGAGCTGTTTATTACGCTGCAACTGGGATAGCGTTGTCAGTCCAAGTTATCCTTGCGCCGATGGCGAGCCAGCTTCGAGTCAACAACGACCTTCGTGCGTTCCGAAAATGCGGCAATTAATGGCTGGAGCTGGTATCCAATTTGGATATTCTTATCACCTCAGTCTTGGAAGTCACGAGTTCCTAAATGGCAAGGTCAGTAGTTCGCAGTGGATCAAAGAACCTTGATACTACACGGCCGGAAGGCCCCTATGAGGGAAGCACTGGCCTTGCGGATGCAATCCCCGGTGACGCCGGCCCGCTTCTGGATTTCATAGATCAGCTGGAGGTGGATACCGATCAGTCGCTGGGGCTTAAGTCGGGGTACCGCGAGTTGCGCATTGCAACAGAGCTGCTGCGGCGTCACCTCACCGGCAACCTAGTAACTAGTACCGCACTCGCTCTGGCATCAGGGCTGACCTACGGAACGGCGATGCGTGCCCTCCAGAATATGGAGCAGCGGGGGCTGATAATTAAGCGGGCTCGCACGGACACAGGCAAATCATATTCACTGCATCCGTCGGCTCTGCTTCTGACACGCTGGGAGGACTATGCACGCCGGCTTCGCGCCATCGTCTACTCGACTAGCGTGCACGTTCAAGCCACCGATGGCGCTGACAGGACAAGGTTACAGGCTTCCCCTGAGGCGCGAAGTCCTTCCTGCACCGACGGTGTTGGAGGAGAAACTCCATCTCGGAAAGAGCATTCGCTTCTTAGTTCACGCTGATCCAACTTTCTCAGCGATGAATGCTCTGAAAAAACGGTTCGAGATGATGTTCGGGGTGGAGATCCGGAGCCGCGCCCTGTCCATTGACCGCC
Source organism: uncultured Alphaproteobacteria bacterium (assembly GCA_963829135.1). GTDB lineage: Bacteria > Pseudomonadota > Alphaproteobacteria > Rhizobiales > Rhizobiaceae > Kumtagia. The sequence continues at coordinate 4,264 of CAWHHO010000007.1, forward strand.
TGCGTGGCGAGATCATAGCAAACAGCGCCCTTCAGACGTCTCAATACGATATCGTCGCGTGTGATCTGCCTTGGTTTGGCGAAATGGCGTCGATGGGCCGCTTAATGTCCCTCAATTCTATCTTCAAGCGGTCTGATTTCGATAGCGCGGACTTCCACCCTGATGCACTCGCCAGCACGCGCCACAGGGGGGTGCACTTTGGCGTTCCGATTTTGACAACGGCGGAAATTCTCGTCTACAGGACGGACCTCTATTCTGCGGAGGGCCTGTCGCCCCCAGCAACTGTAGCAGCCAGCCTCTCCAACGCGAAGGTACTCCACCGCCCCCACAGAGGTACAAGTGGCATCGCTTGGACGGGCGCAAGGGGGACCCCGGTTGGCCACACGTTCATAATGGTTATGGGTGCGTTTGGACAGCCGATAGTCAACCTGAGGAGAACGGCGGATGGTTTCGACGCCGAGCACGTAAGCGGCGATGAGCTGCGTCCGATGTTCCGCACCGAGGCCGCGCATGAGACAGCGGAATACTTGATTGAGTTGCTGGAATACTCAGCCCCAAACACCCTCACCATGGCCTGGTATGACCGTGCAATAGCATACGCCCAAGGGACTGTCGCAAGCGCCTATTCCCACTCACTCCTCGCGCCGTTGTTTGAGCGCAACGAGATGTCCCCCGCGTATCGGCGCACCGGATATACGCCTCATCCGGCGGGACCGAAAGGTCGCGCGGTGGCACCACTCGGCGGCTACGCACTAGCAATGCCGTCCAACCTCGAAGGGAGGCGCATTGCCCCTGTGAGGCTCGCTTTACAGGCATTGACGTCAGCGAGTGCTGCCAAACTGTATCTGACCAATGGCAGCCTTTCCTCTCCGCGTTTCAGCGTCAGCAGCGATCCCGAGATACGTTCGGCGTCACCGATGATCCCGGCCATAGATGCGATGGCCAAGGCCGGGATCATCAGAGTGTGGCCGCGCCCCCCGATACCCGAATGGTCCGAACTGGTCGCTATTGCAGGAGAGGAAATTCACGACATGCTCAGCAAACGCAAAAGCGTGGAGCAGGCACTGACTGCGGCGCAGAACCGGGCCGATTCCCTGATGCGCAACCGGGGTCACTACTAGTCTAGTACGGTACGCGGCGCCCACGGAGTATCCGTTTTGGATATTTAATGTCCAGGCTGGACGTCTTTCCGGCTATTCCCCTGTCTCGTTTCCAACTACCCATTACTTGCTACCGAGAATGGCTTCAGGAGTGCCTGCTGTGGGAGCGGCGCGGCGCGAAGGTTCCATTCCAGGCACTGATGGGTTCGTCGCGCCTTTAGGATCTGCGGCACAAAGGGAGGAAGCAATGAAGGCTCTACACAAGGGGATACTCTTAGCAGCGACGGCGTTGGCCTGGTGCGCGCCCGCCGTAGCGCAGGAATGCAAGCCTGAAGATCGGCAGCTTTTGACAGTTTGGGATCAGTTCGAATACTACGGCATGACTGCCGCCGGCCCAGCAGTCGAGAAGATCCACGCGGCTTTTCAGAAAGAGCACCCCTGTGTGGTTTTCTCTCGGTCGGTATTCGGCGGCGGGTTCCCAATCCGCAACGCGGTAGAGTTGGCGCTCACCTCAGGCGAAGCTCCGGACGTATTCTATTCATGGCCCTCCGGGGCTGGCCTCACAACGTACGCAAATGCGGGCTATCTGACCGATCTGACGCCCTATGCAGACAAGTATAAATGGCGTGATCGCCTGCCCGACTGGGCCTTGGAGCGCAACACTTTCAAGGGCAAGCTGTACGCCTACCCGTGGGAACAGGATCTAGAGTTCGTTTACTACAACAAGGCTCTATTCGCGGAACTCGGCCTTGAGATACCAAAATCCTTCGATGATGTTCTTGCTTGGTGTGACAAGGCGTCAGCGGCAGGAAAGATACCGATCGCCCTCGGCAACCAGGATCTTTGGCCCGCTGTGAACATGTGGACCGACGTTACTGCTCTGGTTGGCGGACGTCAGACTGGCCTTGCGCTCCTTCAGGACCGACAGGAGTGGAATTCGGCGGAGCCTAAGGACGCGTTTGACCACATCTTAAAAATGGTCGAGCACAAGTGCTTCAGCCCTGGTTTCAACGGCACATCCTACAACGACTCCCTGCTTCAGTTTTATTCTGGGCAAGCGACAGCAGTCTGGACCGGGACGTGGGTGATCCAGGACGTGTCCCAGAATATGAAGGACAACTTGGATATCTTCTACATGCCCGCTTCAGCCCGAATCACCCGCAAGCCACTCATATGTCGGAAGGTTCGGCATGGTATATCTGGTCTGGCTCAAAGGTGCAGGACCTCGCCGCGGAGTATATTAACTTCGTAACAGATCCACGGTGGCTTGGAAGCTTGGATTAAGGACGGCTATACGATCCCAATCCAAAAGAAGCCGCTGGACTTTACGACCTACGGAATGTCACCGATCGTAGCAAAGGCATTCAACACCGGCACAGCCATGGTAGAGAACAATGTTGATGCCTTCCATACCACCGCACCACCACGCGTTACGTTCGTTATGTATAACGACATCCAAGGCGTCCTGACCGGCGATACAAAGCCGGAGGATTTCCTGAAGAAGCTCGATGAGCAGATGGAAATCGCGAAGAAGGCGGGCGAAGTCTGGTCTCCGGCGCCCTGAGCGCAAGTACCTACAGTGGGGCGTCGCGAGTAGACGCCCTACCCATCTTTCCCGCTGCTCAAGTTGGTCAAGTCAGGCAGATGATCGATTCCCGCGGCCGACTGAGCCCGTATTTCTTCCTGGCGCCGGCGATCCTCTACCTAGGTATCTGGATTTACTATCCTATTGCGAAGAATTTTTATCTGAGCTTCTTCGGCTCCGACCAAACGCGTTCGAACAACTCCCATTTCGTCGGCCTCCAAAATTATCGTCAGCTTCTTTCGGACGAACTGTTCCATCGCGCGCTGCTCCACAATCTCGCGTGGGTAGCGCTGAGTATAGTGGTCCCCGTGGTTATTGGCCTGGTACTGGCAGTGCTTCTCGTGAACAGGCGTGCCCGCCTGTTTTATGCCGCGATCTTCTTCCTCCCAGCGACGGTGGCGCCGATAATGGCTGCCATCGTCTGGGGGTGGATATACAATCCAACGTTTGGGGCGCTAAACCAATTTCTGGGAGTTATCGGCCTGGGAGTTCTGCAGCACCCCTGGCTGGGGGACCCAGCCAGCGCGCTGGTTAGCGTAAACATGATCGGAAGCTGGGGCTATTACGGCTTTTGCACGCTGATCTTCCTTGCCGGCCTCCAAGGTATCGATCCCGAGATCTATGAGGCCGCGAAGATCGATGGCGCTAATGCCTTTCAGCGCTTCTGGTCTATCACGCTGCCGCTTCTCCGCCCGACGCTCATGTTCGTCATCGTCTACACGATCATTGGTTCCATGAAGTTCTTTGACATCATCTACGTGGCGACCAAAGGCGGGCCTGACAATACAACGCAGATCGTGGCGGTCTACATGTTCGACCTCTTTATCCGCCAAGGCGAGGTGAATTACGCCGCCGCCATGAGCGTGGTCCTGACTGCGATCATTTTGCTGATGAGCCTTGTCGTCATCCGTAATGTAATGAGGCGCACATAATGAATATTGTGAGGTTTCCCGCGCGGATTAGCAGCACATTAGGTGCCAACGGCCTTCTTATCATCTTCGTGCTTATTTCGCTTTTCCCGGTCTATCTTATGTTCATTACATCACTTAAGTCTCAGGGTGAGTTGATCCGGAATGTCTTTGCTTTGCCGCAAGATCCCAAGTGGAGCAATTATTCACTCGTCCTGATCCAGCGTGGCTATTATCGCGCGGTTATCAACAGCTTGCTCCTTGCCGGCCTAACGACGATACTGACCATCGCGCTCTCGGTCTTGGCGGCATATGCCTTTGCCGTCTTCGATTTTGTTGGGAAGCGCGCGCTCTTCATCATGGTTCTTATAGGGCTGATGGTGTCAGAGGTGTCGATCCTGATCCCCGTCTACACCCTGCTCAAGAACTGGAATCTTCTGAACACCTTCGTCGGCATGCTCCTGCCGCAGATCGCACTTGGTTTGTCATTCGGCATTTTTCTGATGACAACGTTTTTTCGAGAGGTACCCAAAGACCTCATCGATGCCGCGCGGCTCGACGGTTGCACTGACTTGCAACTCCTCAAGAATGTTATGATCCCGCTTGGTCTGCCGGCGATCAATGCGCTCGCTGTTATCGAATTCATGTGGACCTGGAACAGCTTCTTTTTTCCACTCGTCATCGCGACGAGGCAAGATCTCATGCCGCTAAGCGTGTCGATCATCGATTTCATGGGTCGCTTTACGTTCAATTATGAGCTGGTCGCGACGACATGCGTGATCATGTTCGTACCAATCCTAGTCCTCTATTTGTTGACCCAGCGTAGCTTCCGGCGAGGCGTCACCATGGGAGCCGTCAAATGAGCCAGCCCGCGCGTATGCCAACGTCAAAGTCAGATGGAAAGGTGAGCATCAGAAAGGTCGAGAAGTCGTTCGGCCGCAACGCAGTGCTCAAGGGAGTCGATCTCGAGATCGCCGATCGCGAGTTTGTCATTCTGCTGGGACCGTCGGGTTGCGGAAAAACAACGCTTCTACGCATCCTTGCCGGGCTGGAATGGGCCGATGTTGGCGAAGTCTGGATGGGCGACCGCCGCGTGGACGCTCTTGAGCCGAAGGAGCGCAACGTCGCGATGGTGTTTCAGAGTTATGCGCTCTATCCACACATGACCGCCTTTGACAACCAGGCGTTCAGCATGAAGCTGCGAGGCAAGCCAAAGGAAGAGATTCGCGAACGCGTCACCCATGCGGCGCGAACGTTGGGGCTAGAGGCGCTTCTTGACCGCTTCCCGCGCCAACTCTCCGGAGGTCAGCGACAGCGTGTGTCGATGGGCCGTGCCATTGTGCGGTCTCGCCCAGGTCTTTCTATTCGACGAACCACTTTCGAACCTCGACGCGCAGCTTCGGGTGCATATGCGTGGCGAGATCAAGGATTTGCATCACAAGCTAGGAACGACCTCAATTTACGTCACACACGATCAGGTTGAGGCGATGACCATGGGCGACCGCATCGTTGTCATGAATGGCGGCGTGATCGAGCAGATTGGTACGCCACTGGAGGTCTTCGACGTCCCGGCCAACACGTTCGTCGCCAGTTTCGTCGGCTCACCTTCGATGAATTTCCTTGCTGGGAAGGTCGAAGTCACGGCGGGAGCCGCGAAGATGCATATGGGTGACGGCTCGGCACTGCCGCTACCGCCCGCCGCACAAGCACACAGTGGAAAGGCTGTGACCGCCGGCATCAGGCCGCATCATTTTCTGCTGGATTCCGGTGGCACGTTGCGAGCTACCGTTAAGGACGTTCAGCCCACCGGCGTGGAGACGATCCTCCTTTGTCAACTTGGCGGCGCCGAAATCCTAGTCCAGCGGATGGAGCGGCTCGGCGTAGCGGTCGGAGAAACGGTTAGCCTCTCTGTCGATCCTCACAACGTGCACGTTTTCGCCGCCGACAGTGGCCGGCGGATTTTGGGCTGAGTGGAGAGAGAATTCGCGGCATGACCAGAGAGGCACCATGGGCGATCATCGAAGCATCCAACCGCATATCGCTGGACCTTTACGATCCGCTGGCAGTCGGCCGCACAGCCGAGCCGATCGAGCTATCTCTGCACCTGGGATCGACGCAACCGGCTGACCAGGGCATCGTGGTCGTCGATCAGTCGGGCCGGACAGTTTCTACCCAGATCGTCGCCAAGTCGCGCGGGTTTGCGACGCTTTGCTTCAATGCGGACATGCCGCGGGGGACTACAAACCAACGATGCTACGCATATGTGAGCGATGCAAAGCTGGTGCAACCCCAGGGCGGCATTAGGCAGCTTAACCCTTCAATGGCCGATGGTGTGCGGCGTCTCCATACCGGCACCTACGAACTCGAACTCTGCCACGGTACCGGACAAGGGGACGGTGGCAGCAAGTGGGGGATCCGCCATTTCGAGCACACCGCGCAGAACATCAATCTCATCGCCGGGAACTCCAATGCTTGGGGTGGCGTGTACGGTCCTTTCTTCACGCCTGAGAACGGGCTGGTAAACCCGCCAGCGCACATGGTGATCGCCGTGGAGCCGGTGGCAGAGGGGCCCGTCTTCTGCCGCTACCGGATGCACGGCACTATCCCAGACGGGTTACGTCCCGAGCTCCGCGGCAAGCGGCTGGAGATCATGGTGGACCTTCTACAACCGCTCGCATTGGTTCGATCGAACTTACAGGCTCGACGATTTCGAGACGACCATCGATGGAAAGCAGTGCACGCAACCGGATGACGGTTGGAGACGAGATCGAGAGCGGTAAAGGCAAGCTGCTCCTCACTTCCTATATGCATGCAGGCGGCACCCGCTACAGGCAGGGTGACCAGTATCACCGACTGCTCCTCAGTTGCATCGAGGATCTTCGGCGACGGGAGCCGGACGCAGTCGCAGCCGCGATGCAGAAACTTGGCATCGATCCGGGGGAAGAGACCGCGGCGTTGGCATTGGGACAATTACTGGCGGCTCTTTAGCGTTATTGAGGCGGCGCTGCCGCGCGAGCTTCTCGAGCGCGAGGTAGAGCTTATTAGCCGGCGCGCCAACGAGGTGGTCTGGTCCGACGCGGTACACGCTAAGGTGCACGCGACGGACGGCTTTATTGACGTGAACGCCGCACCCGAGCAATCCGTTTTCCCGTTTGATGCGCGCAAAACCTGCGCGCACAGCGTGGAGACCGGGTTCAGCTTCATCCACGTGGTCAACCGCACCATCCCACGGATGAACATCATCCAACGCCGGGATTCCGGCTGGGTTAACTGGGGCACCAACGGAGAGAATGAATATCCGGAGCTGCCGTCCGGGGCGACAATTCGTGCGGCCTACGGTCAATTCGACGACTGGGAGGCGGAGGCAAACAAGATGGAGACACCCCTCGCAGTCGCCGTCGGTCCACTCGAATGGCGATAGCTGACGTGCCGGCCCCTACCAAGGAGGTAGATCATGAAGGGTGTTTTGCTGCCTGGAAACCGGGAAGTCGTGGTTACATCATTTCCCATGCCGAACCGGCTGTAGGCGAGGTCGTCGTGCGAGTCAAAGCATCGGCAATCTGCCGCAGCGACCTCAGCCTCTATTACGGCAATGCAGTGCTGCCTGGGGTAACGCAAACCCGTCATCTCCGGGCATGAGCCCGCAGGTATCATCGAGGAGGTCGGGCGCCGGCGTCGTCGGTTTCAAACCGGGCGATCGCGTCGCCATCTATCTCGCCGTCGGCTGTGGCCATTGTCGCTATTGCCGCAGCGGCGACCTGCAACTCTGCGCGGACTGGGAGTGCCTTGGCTTCACGCGTGACGGCGGCAACGCCGAGTTCATGGTGGTGCCGGCTGCCAACTGCCTGCTTTCCCGGACGAGATGTCGTTCGTCGCCGGCGCAGTATCGACCGACGCCTTCGGGACACTCTACAGCGCCTGCCGCAAGCTCGAGTCGCAGGCGACGTGGCGGTGGCGATCTTCGGCATCGGGCCGATGGGGTGCGCTGGCATACTGGCGGCAAAGGCGCGCGGCGCGCGCGTGATTGCGGTCGATCCACTGGAGACGCGTCGCGATTTCGCAATCGAGCTCGGCGCCGATACCGTGCTCGATCCGGCGAAGGAGGACGTAGTGGGCTCCCTGATCCAGGCGACTGGCGGGAGGGGCGTCGATGTTGCGATCGACTGCTCCGGCAACTCCAAGGCGCAGAACGCAGCGCTCGATGCGACGCGTCGCTTCGGCAAGGTCGCCTTCATAGGCGAGTCGCGCGAGACCACCATCAACCCAAGCGACCAGCTCATCCGCAAGCAGCTGACGCTGATGGGCTCCTGGTATTTCAACATCTCCGAGTGGGACGACATCGCGCGCGTCATCGTTGAGAAGTCGATACCGATCGAGAAGCTGGTGACGCCACCGGTTCAGCCTCGACGAGGCGCCAACCGCCTTCCGTCTGTTCGACGAGCGCAAGACCGAAAAGGCCGTCTTCGTCTTCTGAGGACGTAGGGGCGCGCAATGAAATATGCCTTCAACACCTGGCCCTACAGCAGCTTCCCGGTCTGGGTGCCGTCCTATCCGCTTGAGGACACGATCCGACGAATCGCGGCTATCGGCTATGACGGCATAGAGATCGGCTGCGCTGCGCCGCATGCTTGGCCGGATTTTGTGTCCGCTGAGAGACGGCGAGAGCTGCGTGCGCTGATGAGCGACGTAAACCTCACGCCCGTTAGCCTGCTGCCTGCGCCGGGCGGTGGCCCCGGCGTAAACACCGCCTCGTGCATGCCGGAGGAGCGGGCGTTCGCCATCAATCACTACAAGCAGGTCGTCGACCTTGCGTCCGATCTCGGCGCAGGACTCGTCCTTTACATTGCAGGATGGCTCAGCCACGGCACTTCGCGGCTTGACGGTTTTGCCTGGAGCGCGGAGGCATTGCGCGAGATCGGCGCACATGCCCAGGAGCGAGGCATCACCATCGCCGTCGAGCCCACGCCGACCGACAGCAACCTAATCGAGAAGGCCGACGACGCTCTGGAGCTCATGCGCAAGTGCGGACTGCCGAACGTGAAAGTGATGTTCGACACCTATCCACGCGCTCTATCGGAACGAAGTTTCGTCCGACTACGTGCGCCAGATGGGCGAGCACCTGGTCCACGTGCACTTCGCGGACACCGACCGGGGTGCTCCAGGCGACGGCGCTGTCGATTGGACGGGCGTGCTTCTCGGCTCTTCGTGAGGTCGGGTTCTAGGGCCATTGCACCATGGAGATCGGATTCCACAAACGCTCGATCGATCCCGACGGCATCGCGCGGCGCGCGCTCGCCTATATGCGGGAACTCGAAAAAAGGCTGCCGGAACAGTAACCAAGCCCACGACGACGCTTGCCGTTTTACAAGGAAGAGGATGATCGATGAACGTGCTATCCGGATTTACGCCATCGAAGGCCGAAGCGGCGGGCGATACGATGCCATTCTTCTGGAATGGCGAGTGGCACATCTTCTTTTTGAAATCACCGCCCGGCGCTTGGGGGTATCCCGATCGAGTTCGCGGCGCGCTTGGCCACATAGTTTCCCGGGATCTCGTCGAATGGCTTGAACTGCCGGATTGCCTCAACCCAGGAGAGCCCGGCAGCTACGACTGCGACGGCGTGTGGACCGGCTCGGTTATGGAGCGAGATGGCGTATTTCACTTTTATTACACGGGCTTCAATACCAAGAGTGCGACGCGACAAACGATCTGCCATGCCACGAGCACTGACTTGATCAGCTGGACTAAAGATCCATCGAACCCGATTATTCAGTCCGACACGCGGCGCTTCGAGGCACATGACTGGCGCGATCCATTCCTCTTTCGCGATCAGGACAGTGGAAGATATGCAATGCTCATCGCGGCGACGAGAGAACACGGGACCCTCGTTCTGTCGCGGCACGCTTGCTGTTGCATACTCTGATGATCTTGCAACTTGGGAGCTAAAGGACGGGCCGTTCGTACGTCAACGACTGACCCACTGCCCTGAATGCCCGGAAATATTCAAGCTAGGGGACTGGTGGTACCTCGTCTATTCCCGCTACTCGGAACATTCTCAAACGATATACCGCGTTGCTCGATCACCCAACGGGCCTTGGGAGGCGCGGGCCCTTGATTCTATCGAGGGCCGTCGCTTTTATGCGGCCAAGTCTGCTGCAGACGGTTCTGGACGGCGCGTCACCTTTGCGTGGACAAACGCACGGACCAACTACGGCGCAGATGCGCCCTGGGAATGGGGCGGAACCTTCGCAGCTCCTCGTGATCTCAACCAGCTCGAGGACGGAACACTGATAACGTCCTTGGTTCCGGAGGTCGCCGCGGCCTACCGAAAGAAGTCGCCTTGCAAATGGTACCGGGCGTCGGTGAATGGAGCGGCCGCCCAGCCCATCCAGTAACGCCGCCGGGACACTAAGCTACGTACTTCTAGCCCATCAACGTCCAGATCATCTTCTCCTCGACACAACCATTGAGATCGAACCCGGCACAAACCAAGCCGGGCTTTATCGTAGAACCATCTGAGGGCCGTCCTCGGGCTATCTGCTGGCAATAGAACCGCTAAGGCAAAGGGTGGTCCTTGACCGATGGCCTTCGGCGATGGACCCGAACTGGCAGGCACTCGCACCGGACGACTTTGTACAACCCGAACTCGATAGTCCGCTGGTGACGCGGCAGCTTGCGACGCTCCCGGCGGACAACCGCTATCGTGTCCGCATCTTGAGGAGTGGGTCGCTGGTGGAATGTTTTGTCGGGGATCAGGTGGCGGCAAGCTACAGAATTTATGAAACGTCTCCGACCCCATTCGGGCTCTTTGTCAGAGAGGGTAGTGCCCGATTTGAAGGGCTGGTCCTTAAGATCTCTTTGACGGCGAAGTCTGTTTCCGTTTCTAGAAAGACAGTGCGACATGACTGAGTGGACACACCCTGCCTATGATCATAGGATGATCCTGAATGTAGTCGATCCTCTACGGATTGGTCGGCGGCGGGAGCCGGTACGCATCGATCTGGTGTTTGATGACTTCAGGCCGCATCGTGATGGTCTCCTTGTCACCGACCCCGACGGTAGGCCTGTGCCCTCGCAGGTCATATCGCGTGATGAGAGCGGCCGATATTTCGAGTGCCAGCCTCTATTTCCTCGCGGACGTGGCAGAGGGCGGCACCGGGCTCGCGCGGCATCATCTTTATCTCTCCGCTACAGAGCGGACACCTCACTCATTCGAAGGCATCAGGCAGCTTCCCCCCCGCCTCGCAGATGGTGTCCGTCGGCTCGACACGGGCCATTACGTCCTGGAACTTTGCCGCGGCACTGGGAGGGGCGACGGCGGATCGAAATGGGGAATTCGCGATATCGAGGCAAAAGCTCAGGGTATCCCGCTCATTCACAACGCACACAACGCTCTTGGTGGCGTCTATGGACCATTCTTCACCCCAGAGAATGGGTTGGTGAACCCGCCTGCTCACATGATCATCAACGTCGAACCTATCTTCGAAGGACCTGTGGCCTGCCGCTATAGGTTGCACGGCGAAATCCCGCAGGGTCTGAGACCCGAACTCGCAGGCAAGCGTCTGGACATGACCTGGACATTCTTTGCGCACTCACCATGGTTCGTGCGAACCTACAATGTCGATCCTTTCGAGACTGTTGTGACGGCCGTCCAGTCGTGAACCGGATTACCGTGGGCGATGAGTTAGAGAGCGGCAAGAACAACCTTCTCCTCTCCGGCTATATGCACAAGGGCGGAACGGCTTATCGATCCGGTGATCTATACGCTGAAATACTCCTGGATCGAATCCGCGATCTCCAAGCGCGGGAGCCCGATATGGTGTCACAGGCGATGGCCAAACTTGGAATCGATCCCGCTGAAGATCCTTCAGCGTGGCATTGGGACAATTACTGGCGCATGTTCTGCGTTCTCGAAGGTGCGCTGGAAAGGTCTGTTCTTGAACGCGAGACTGATAGCATATGGCGGCATGCCAACGATGTCGTCTGGAGCAACCTCGACCACAATCGTGCAAAATATACAGACGGCATGATCGATGTCAGTCGTGAACCAGAGCAGACGATTTTTCCTACAAATGCTCAGAAGACTTGCGCGCATAATCCACTTAACGGCTACTCTTTTGTTCATTACGTCAGTGCGGTTGTCCCACGAATGCAGATAGTGCAACGATTTGAGTCGGGATGGGTCAATTGGGGCACCAATGGCGAGAACGAGTTCCCGGAATTGCCATGTGGCTCTACGATCTGGGCTGCGTACGGTCGGTTCGACAACTGGCAGAAGGAAGTTGACCGCATGGAGACACCGCTCGCCGCCTCGGTGGGCCCGATGCAGCGATACTATCCTTTGTCGGGATGAAGCCGAAGAGGTCTTGGCTTCGATGCCAAACCGAGGGCGCGGTTTCCAAGTTCCGCTACTCGACCCGCTTGTTCAAATGGAGCAGCCTATAACTCTCGTTCTCGAAACGGTCCAGTGTCTCTGAGTCCTCCGTGACACATGCGTATCGCAATCCAGTAGAGTCGCTGTTGCGCGGCATATTTGGCCACCCGCCATCATCAGCCTCGCAATCCGGCAACGCTTGGTCACCCATCAGATGGTACCTGACGCGGATCATCATACAGGTTACACACATGAAAGGGGGCCCTCTGTTTCGATGCTCATTATAAGCGATATCGATCCGGTCAATAGAATTGTTTAGCACTTGGAATTGAACAAACTACCAGGAAATCCCTTTAGACATAAGCTAGGAGGAATGACCTGCGAGCCGCTCTAGGGACGCACTCGAGAGTTGCTGCCGCATATCGCATCGACGCCGCGATTTCACGCCGGGTCGATTTCGCAGGCTCGTAACCCGCAGGTAACCCTCGCCTCAGAAGCACTTCTGTTGATTGCGATTTCAACAGCCCAAAACGCACAAAAGCCGCGGAATTCCGCGGCTTTGGTGGTTAGGAAATTTGGAGCGGGTGAAGCGATTCGAACGCTCGACCCCAACCTTGGCAAGGTTGTGCTCTACCCCTGAGCTACACCCGCTCGCGCGGCGCAGGCGCCGCAAGCCGCGCCTATATGGCCGAAGCCCCGCGCGATTGCAACAGGGAAAACGCAGCTTTCGGAAAACGCTGGAAATGGATGTAACGGCGCGGATGTAACAGTCGCCAGCGGCTTGCGGCGAAGACCGGGATGCTTGTTTCGCGCTCGAGCATTCGTCATAAGGCACGACAGTCCGTAACAGAGCGCACCATGCCAAGAACGCCCGAAGACCTTTTCGCATTTCTGGATTCGCTCGGAATTGCGGTTACGACGAAGTGGCACGCGCCGCTCTACACGGTCGCCGACAGTCAAGCGCTGCGCGGCGAGATCGTTGGTGGCCACACCAAGAACCTGTTTCTCAAGGACAAGAAGGACAGCTATTTTCTTGTCACGGTCGATGAGGATGCGGTGGTCGATCTAAAGCAGATCCATCATCTGATCGGAGCGGCGAGCAGAGTTTCATTCGGCAGGCCCGAGGCACTGCTGGACCTGCTCGGCGTCACGCCCGGTGCGGTAACCGTTTTTGGCCTCATCAACGACCCTGGAGGCAAGGTCAAGCTGATCCTCGACGAGGTTCTGATGGAGAGCGACATCATTAACGGCCATCCGCTGACGAACGAGGCAACCACGTCGATCGCGGCGAGTGACCTGCTTGCATTCGTGCGCGCTACGGGCCACGAACCACAAGTCTTGAAAGTATCGCAGGCATAGCCACATGCTGGGCGAACCAGCCACAGGGCGGAGCAAGAGATGAGCAACGAGAACAATCCCTATGCCAGTGCCGGCGGGCAATACTCGGCCAGCGTCCAGTATGGCTCTACGCCGAACGGCAGCGCGCCTGAAGCCGGCGTGTCCGTGGCGGTCAAGGCCGTGACCACCGCAAGTTTCACGGCCGACGTCATCCAGGAATCGCGAAAGCAGCCGGTCCTCGTGGATTTCTGGGCACCATGGTGCGGACCGTGCAAACAGTTGGCGCCCGTGCTGGAGAAAGTGGTCCAGGCCTCCGGCGGCAAGGTCAAGCTGGTCAAGATGAATATCGACGAGCATCCGTCGATCGCCGGCCAGCTGGGCATCCAGTCGATCCCGGCCGTCATCGCTTTCAAGAATGGCCAACCGGTCGATGGGTTCATGGGGGCGGTGCCGGAAAGCCAGATCCAGGAATTCATCACGCGCATCGCAGGAAAAGGCGCCGGGCCGCAGATCGCGGAGACGCTTGCCGCGGCGGTAAAGGCGCGCGAGGCGGGGGACCTGGAGGCCGCCGCGAACCTGTACGACGCCGTACTCGCCGATCAGCCCGACAACATTGACGCGCTGGGAGGACTGGCCGATATCCTGTTCGAGGCTGGGGATCGTGCGGCGGTGGATGAATTGCTTGCCAGCGTGCCGGATGACAAGAAGAACGCACCTGCCATAGCCGGTGTTCGCGCCAAGATCGCGCTCGCCGACCAGGCCGCCGCGCTCGGCGATCCGGTGGAACTGGAGCGCCGGCTGGCCGCCAATCCCAAGGATTATGAAGCGCGTTTCGATCTTGCAATGATCGAAAACGCGCTCGGCAAGCGTGGCGAGGCGGCGGACAACCTTCTCGCCATCGTCAAGGCGGACCGCACCTGGCGGGACGATGGGGCGCGCGCGCAATTGCTGCAGTTTTTCGACGCGTGGGGGATGACCGATGAGATTACGCTGGCGACTCGGCGCAAGCTGTCGTCGTTGCTGTTCTCGTAACCGCGCGTTGCGCAAGCCTGTGCAAGGCGTACAAGGAGAGGGCGAGGCCCGGCAATGTTGACGGCCATGGGTGAACCGGCCTTGAGATTTGCGTTGACCGCGCCACCTCTCTGGAGGTGCCGAAACGGAGAAGTTTGATGCAGGTGGGAAATGCCCGCTACAGGTCTGCTGCGGATATCCCACCCGCCGTGCCGGTGTTTCCTCTGGCCGAGGCGTTGCTGCTGCCGGGCGGGCGCATGCCGCTCAACGTGTTCGAACCGCGCTATTTGCAGATGATCGACGATGCCATTGCCGGTGACCGCATTATTGGGATGGTGCAGCCGTCATTGGATGGATCCAAGCGTGGCGACGACGAGCCGAACCTGTGCGAGGTCGGTTGCCTCGGGCGCATCATTTCGCTCTCCGAGACGGGCGATGGCCGCTACCTGATCTCCCTCCAGGGGATTTGCCGTTTTCGAATTTTGACCGAGCTGCCGATCAAGACTGCGTTTCGGCAATGCAGGATCGCCCCGTTCCTGGGCGATCTGGTGGAGGACGAGGGCGCCGGCGAAGTCAATCGCCCGGCTCTGCTCAAGGCATTCCGAGCCTATTTGCAGGCGAATGATCTCGATGCGGACTGGGACAGCGTAAGTCGGGCCGACAACGCGATGCTGGTCAACGCGCTATCGATGATGGCGCCATACGGCGCTGCCGAGAAACAGGCATTGCTGGAAGCTGCCGATCTGAAGACGCGCGCCGATACGCTGATTGCCATAACCGAAATGGCATTGGCTCGCGACAGCGACGATTTCGGCTCGAGCCTGCAATGACCAAGGAGAAGGAAGACGCGCGAAAGGCGATCGACGTAAAGTTCCTGGAGCTTCTGGTCTGCCCGTTGACGAAAGGGCCGCTGAAGCTCGACGCCGAACGCAACGAACTGGTCTCGCGGCTCGCGAAGCTTGCCTATCCTGTGCGCGACGGAATTCCGGTGCTTCTACCGTCCGAAGCACGACGTGTCGACGACGCGGCCAACGACAAGAAGTAGCGGGAACCGCACTTGGCAACAGCGGGCTACTCCTCCTTGAAAGCCCGCTGGAACGAATCGATCATGGGTCGCACAAGGTATTCGGCGAAGGTGCGGTCGCCGGTGCTGATGAAAGCTTCGACCGGCATGCCCGGATAGAGCTGGCTGGCGTTGACTCCGTCGGGAAGGTGGTCTGTTATCTCCAGCCTCGCCCGGAAATAGGGCTGTTGTGTCGCCTGATCGATAAGCCGGTCAGCCGAGACACTGGTGACCGTCGCCGAGACCTCCGGTGTCAATCGGGCGTTAAGCGCGACCAGCCGCAATCGCGCTTCCTGGCCGACCCGAACGGCGTCGATATCGGTTGGAGCGAGTCTTGCTTCGACAATCGAGGCTTCCCCGATCGGCAGGATCTCCATCAGCTTCTCGCCTGGGGACACAACGCTGCCCTCGTGGTTGTAAAGTGACGACACAACAACGCCATCGGTCGGCGAGCGGATCGAGACGCGGCTAAGGACAGCCTCGGCCGCCTCCAGCTGTTCCTCGACGTCGGCAAGGTTCGTCCGGGTTTCCGTCAGCTGGCTCACGGCCTGCTCAACGCGCTGAGTATGCAGCCGCTCGACCTGCTCGCGGGCTTCGGCGATCTGGCTGCGCGTCGATGCGAGGTCCGACTCTATCGTGCTGGCCTGACCGATCAGTTCGGCCTGATTGCGCTGCATTTGCGTGAACTCGAAATGATTGGTGAGGCCCTGGTCCAGCAGGCCCTTCTTCCGCTCCAGATCGTCCTCGACAATCTTCAGCTGTTTTTCCACGGCCTGCTTCTGCGCATTCAAGCCTGAAATCGATTCGTTCAGCGTCTCCACACGCTGGTTCAGAATTTCCCTCTCGGATTTGAAGCGGTCGAGCCTTGCGGTGAACTCTTTCCTCTGTTCATCGAGAAGACCGGGCAACTTCGCGTCGCTGGCGTTGCCGGTAACGTCGCCAGAGAAAATAAGTGCGGGCAGCCCGTCACGTTCGGCGGCAAGCCGCCCGGCTGTCGCCGACAGGGTGATCAACTGCTTGCGCAACCTGTTGACCTGCGTTTTGGAGGATGTGTCGTTGAGCAGGATGAGCTCCTGACCGGCCGTGACACGGTCACCCTCGTGGACATTGATCTTTCCGATGATACCGCCCTCAAGGTGCTGAATCAGCATGTTGCGGCCGGCTGCCGCGATCGTCCCGGGCGCGACCGCAGCGCCGGACAGCGGCGCAGTCACCGCCCAATAGCCAAAGCAGGCAACCATCAGTGCAATCGCGCAATACCCCGCGAGCTGCACCCTGCGGCTGTCGGAGTGGATATTGTCTTCCCAATCGTATCGGTTTGTCGTGCTCACAACTGCGGTTGTCATTCGCTATTCCACCAGAACCTTGCCGGCAGGGCCGACCGAGCGCAGCTGCCCCTGCGGCTTCTGAGCCGGCGCCGGGGCTTGCGGGGGGGCCGTTCTGAGACCGACGACCTTGTTCAGGATGTCGGCGCTCTGCCCGAAAGCCTCGACCATTCCATCGCGCATCATGAGAACCTTGTCGCAGGTCATGGCAATCGAGGGTCTGTGCGTCACGATGACCACGGTTGCCTTGCGTTCCTTTGCTCCTGCGACCGCCCGCGCCAGGGCTTCCTCACCCTCTTGGTCGAGATTGGAGTTGGGTTCGTCGAGCACCAGTATCTTGGGATTTGCATAGAAGGCGCGGGCAAGGCCGATACGCTGGCGTTCGCCGCCGGACAAGGCTGAACTCACGGATCCGATCATCGTTTGATAGCCGTCGCGTTGGCTGAGGATCAGTTGGTGCGCCCTCGCTCGCTGTGCGGCTTCAACGACGGCTTCGTCGCTTGCATTCTGGTCGAAGCGCGAGACATTCTCGGCGATCGTGCCGGGGAAAAGCTGAATGTCCTGCGCCAGGTAGCCGACATATTTGCCGAGTTGCGATTTGTCCCAACTCTCCAGGTCGGCGCCATCGATACGGATCGCGCCGGCGCTGGGACGCGATGCGCCAACCATCAGCCGGACCAGGGTCGATTTGCCGGCGCGGCTCGGCCCGATGATCGCCAGCAATTCACCGGCTTCCAACTGAAAGCTGACACGTTTGAGGATCGGCTCGGTGCCGGGAGGCGCGCCGGGTGGAATAAAAACCACCTGCTGCACGGTAATCTTTCCGGCAGGCTCAGGAAGCTGCATTTTCGCCTTCCGATCTTCCGGGACGATGTTCCGAAGGCGCTTCCAGGCGCGCCAGGCATCGGTCGTCTGCTTCCAGCCAGCCACCAACTGGTCGAGCGGCTGCAGCGCACGCCCTGCGAGTATGCTTGATGCGAAGATCATGCCAGCGGTCATCTGGCCGTGCAGGACCAGCCAGGCGCCAAACCCCAGGATCGCGATCTGCAACAGCATCCGCACCGCTCGCGAAATGCCGGAAAATATAGAATTCACGGTTGCGGATCGATCGAACGCATTCAGCGCCTTTACAAAGGCCTTGCCCCAAACCGCTCCGGCGTCACGCTCCATGCCCATCGCACGCAGAGTGTCGCCATTGCGGGCGAAGGCCTGGGCGGTGAGGTCGGTCTTGCTGAACATCTCTCCGGCTTCAGCGGCGACGGACTTAACCGCGATCCCATTCAGCAGCACCAGGATGATCATCACCGCTGCGCCGCCGAGGGTGATCCACAAAAGGGCAGGGTGCACCAACGCCAACAGCAGGACAAACAAGGGTGCGAAGGGCAGGTCGAAAAGGGTCGCGAGGCCGCGCGAAGCAATGAAGCTGCGGACAGTCGAGAGATCGCGAAGCGGCTGGACATCGCCGCTATCGGCGCGCGGGCCGGAGAGCGCAGCCTCAAACGCGCCCGACGCCAGTTGCCGGTCGATCGATGCAGCTATGCGCAGGAAGTATACTGCGCGAATGGTCTCTATCAATCCAAGGAAACCCAACGCCGCTACGGCCATGATGGACAGATAGACCAGCGTGTTGCCGCTCGCAGCCGGCAACACGCGGTCATACACCTGGATCATGTAGATCGGCATGACCAGCAGAAGCAGATTGATGACAGTCGAGAAGACACCAAGACTCACCGCGTGCCGTGAGAGGAGTGTCCAGGTACTCGTATTGCCGGCCAACACCGTCTCCAATTCTAATGCGGGACTCAGCGTCGACGTCCGCTCAGCGCGCGATCCCAAACCGCCACGTCAAGCCACGCCACAATTTGTTGGACAGAGTATTCCCGAACACCTTGTAAAGATGTGAGCGGCGATCAGCAAGCGTGATACTGCCGCAAATGTTCAATCGCGTCGGCTGCTGCTTCCGGGACGGCTTTGCGCGGTGTTTATTGTCTTGGCTGCGCCGCGCGCCGAGGTGAAAGCTGACAAACTGTCGAAAACGGTGTGAGGTCGACGGACCACATAGGAAGGACACCGAAACGGCGGCGGCTCCCGCGTCGAACCGCTCCGCGGGTCAACCGCCCCGAGCTTCGCGCTTCTTTGTGCTCGCTGCCGTTTCAGCCGCCATTTCAAAAATCGGTACCCCGGCTCTAGCTGCGCCGTTCCATTGGGCGGGCAGTGGACTGACGCACATGCAGCTCCGGTTTGATGAGTTCCTGCGACAGCCTTACCTGTGAGCCGCCCAGCTTATCAAGCAAGGCACGCGCCGCGCGCCGGCCAACCTCGCGCTGTCCGTTCCACACGGTGGTCAGCGCCGGTGTAGCGATTGCCGCTTCCTCGAGATCGTCATAACCGGTGACCGAAATATCGACACCGGGCACCAGCCCGGCACGCGCTATGCCGTTCATCAAGCCGATGGCGACGAGGTCGTTCCAGCATACCGCCGCCGTCGGGTGATCCTTCAGCGCCAGGAACTGCCCCGCGGCCTCGAAGCCGCCCTGCTTGGTACGGGGGCCGGGAATGCGCCAGGTGGGCAGCACATCCAGGCCGGCGCGCTCCATGGCCGTCACATAGCCCTGGTAGCGGTCGCGGCCGGTCGATGTCTGGTCGGTGCCGCCGATCATCGAAATGCGGGTATGCCCGAGTGAGATCAGGTGGTTGGTTGCGAGCCCGATGCCATAGGCATCGTCTCCGCGAAACACCGGCACCGCTGCGCCTTCGACAGTGCGAGCGATCAGCACTGCAGGCAGGCCGTTTTCCTCTGCCATGATGATGTCTTCCGGTGGCGTGCCGATCGCCGGCGACATGATCACGCCGTCCGCGCCCAGCTGCAGAAGCGTGTCTATGAAAGTGCGCTGCTTTTCGAGCTGATCGTAATGGTTGGACAGGATGAAGGTCTGGCGGCTGCGGTCGAGCTCGCTTTCGATCGACCGCAGGATCTCGGCAAAGAAAGGGTTCATGATGTCGTGTACCACGACCCCGACAATGCCCGACCGCGATGTGCGCAGGCTGGCGGCGCGGCGGTTGTAGATGTAACCAATAGCGCGGGCATGATCCTTGATACGATCGCGGGTGGCATCGGCGACAAGCGGACTGTCGCGCAAAGCCAGCGATACGGTCGCAGTCGACACGCCGAGCGCGTCAGCGATTGTGGAAAGCTTGATTTTCTGGGCCAGCGTGTCCTCCCCGACAAGCTGAGAAGAGACGGATGAGAACTCCCAAACGCTCTTGCGTACCTTGATTCTAGACTGTTTTTAAACTGTTTAAAGACCCTTTTGCCACCATTGTCTGCGGTTTCAAAGCACAATTCACAATTTGTCTGCAAGGTCGGCGGAATCTGCATTTGGCGCGGCGCGGATCCTGACGCGCAACCTGATGCTCGCGATGGACGATGTAGAGTCCACTGGCGACGATGATCGCCGCGCCGCCAAGTGTCCAGCGATCCGGAAACTGGTCAAAAAACAGATAGCCGGACAGCGTCATCCAGACCATCTGCATATAGGGATAGGGCGCCAGCGCCGTCGTGCTGGCCAGCCGGTAGGCCTTGATCAGGAACCAGTGGCCGACGCCACCGAAGACGCCGAGCATCAGCAATAGTACGAGGCCCAGGGCGTGTGGCGGTGCGGACGCGGTGAACGGGACGACCGGCAGCATCAATAGGGTCGGCGCAAGCGCCGAATAGAAGATCAGACTGGTCGAGCTCTCGCTGGCCGACATGCGCCGGGTCATGATCACATAGAAGCAATAGCTGATAGTCGAGCAAATCGCGAAGACGTGCCCAATGCCGAATGCGCCATATCCGGGCCTGGTGATGACCAGTACGCCGACGAACCCGGCAATGACCGCGAGCCAGCGCCGCCAGCCCGCCCATTCGCCGAGCAGCGGGCCGGCAAGCGCGGTGATGACCATCGGTGCGGAGAAGTATATTGCCGAGGTCTCGGCGAGCTGCAGCGTGCGCAGCGCAAAGAAATTGAAGATGGTCGAGCCGAGGAGACACAGCCCGCGCATCACCTGCATCGACAGGCTGGATGTTTTCAGTACCTGCGAACTGCTCCAGCCGCGCAGCAGGACAAAGGCAAGTAGCGTGTGGCAGGCAAAGCGCGTCCATGAGACGAACGGCGCCGACATGCCGGATAGAACAAGGTACTTCGCGCTGGTGTCCAGGCAGGTGAAAAGGATCCCGGTCGCTAGAACGAACAAGATGGCAAGGCCGGGTGTGGCGGCCTCCTGCGCGGCGGATGGCCGGTTCAACGTCTCCGCCGCCGCGCTGCCGAAATCAGGCGGCGTTCGCCACAACCAGCGCCCTTTCCAGCTTGCCCATGCCCTCGGCCAGAACTGCATCGGAAACGGTGAGCGGCATCAGGATGCGGATCGTGTTCGCGTGAACGCCGCATGACAGCAGCACCAGACCCTCGGCTAGCGCGGCCTGGGTGACGCGCTTGGTGGCGTCCGCGTCGGGTTCTGAGCCGCCCCGGCCCTTCACCACATCGAATGCCACCATTGCGCCGGGGCCGCGGATCGCGTCGATAGCCACCGTGTCGTTGCGTTGAGCGATACGGGCGATCTCCCCCTTGATGCGATCTCCCAGCAGATTGGCACGCGCAATCAGCTTTTCCTCTGCGATTACGTCGAGTACGGCCAGCGCCGCCGCGCAGGCGATCGGGCTGCCTGCATAGGTGCCGCCAAGGCCGCCAGGCTCCGGCGCATCCATGATCGCCGCCTTGCCGATGACGCCCGAAAGCGGGAAGCCGCCCGCCAGCGACTTGGCTATGGTGATCAGGTCGGGTTCAACCCCGGAATTCTCGATGCCGAACATCTTGCCGGTGCGGGCGAATCCAGTCTGCACTTCGTCGGCAATCAGCAGGATGCCATGCTCATCGCAGATCTTGCGCAGCGCCTGCAGCAGGTCGGTCGGAGCTGGATGAAAGCCGCCTTCGCCCTGTACCGGCTCGATGATGATGGCGGCGACGTTGACCGGATCGACATCTGCTCGGAACAGATAGTCGAGCGCCTTCAGCGAATCCGCCACCGACACATCATGCTGGGGCACCGGAAACGGTACATGCCAGATCCCGGCCGGCATCGGTCCGAACTTCTTCTTGTAAGGCGCGACCTTGCCGGTCAGCGCGGTGGTCATCAGCGTGCGGCCGTGGAAGGCGCCGGAAAAGGCGATGACATTGGTGCGGCCGGTGGCAGCGCGGGCGATCTTCACCGCATTCTCGACGGCTTCCGCGCCGGTCGAAAACAGGATCGTCTTCGCCTCGCCCTTGAACGGAGCAAGCTTGTTCAGCCGTTCGCAGAGTTCGATATAGGGTTCGTATGGCACGATCTGGAATGCGGTATGGGTGTAGGCGTCGAGCTGCGCCTTGACCGCGGCGATCACCTTGGGGTGGCGATGCCCGGTGTTGAGCACGGCGATGCCGCCTGCAAAATCGATGAAGCGGCGGCCTTCGGCATCCCACAGTTCGGAGTTTTCCGCGCGTTCGGCAAATACCGGATACGCGGTGGACACGCCTCGCGGAATGGCCGCGACCCGACGTGACTGAAGCGATGCGTTCTTGGACATTGTTCCCTCTGGTGTTTGCCGGTCGATCACTTCCAGCTTCAATGCGGCAGGCAATACCCGCACGATCAACTCCAGTATAGCGTCATATCGGTGACATTGGGTGGCGCACGCGCAAGATTCCGCTGCGGCCAGTTCTATCGGCCCAGGCAGCGTTGAGATTTCATCTTACATCTCGCAAATTGCAACAGCCGATCGTTTCGGATTTCGCAGGAGCTCACACGCCATTGCAAACGATCCACGAGGTCGAGTTCGGAACCTCTGCCTACGACGAGATGGTCGCTTTTCGCGCACGGCATCTGCGGCATCCTTTGGGGCTCCAAATGATGGTAGATGACCTCCATGATGAACGGCTTCAGATACACATTGCTGGCATGGATGGGGTCGCTGTCGTGGGAACCGTCGTGCTAAAGCCTGTTTCGTCCGCTGTGTTCAAACTTCGCCAGATGGCGGTGGCACCGGAGATGCGCGGCTCGGGCCTAGGAGCGCTGCTCGTGCAATATGCCGAGCGAGTGGCACTCCGGCGCGGCGCGGCCGAGATAGAACTGGCAGCGAGAAGGAGCGCTCAGGGCTTTTACGAAAAGCTGGGATACAAAGCCTTCGGCGCCGAGTTTGTTGATGTCACGGTGCCGCACATCATGATGACAAAGACCTTGCGATAGCCTCATCGCCGGTGCGTTCGCTCGTGGCCGTTGGACGGCATGAATCCTTACACTTCATGCAGATAGAGGTGGTAGTCCAGCTCGCTGACGGTGCGCGCAACGCGCAGATATTCGGCATATTTGATCGCAGTGAAGGTGCGGTGAAGGTCCATGCCGAGCGCGTCCTGAAGAAACGCCGAAGACTTTGCGACCTCGATGGCGGTGCGCCAGTCCGCCGGCATCCTGGCGTCCGGCGCGCTGTTGGCATATCCGTTGCCAGTGGTTTCCGGGCCGGGATCGAGCATGTGATCCAGCCCCCTCGAAATGCCCGCAAGAACGGTTGCTGCGACCAAATAGGGGTTGGCGTCGACACCTGACGGGCGGTGCTCGATGCGGCGGTTCCTGACATCGCCCGCGGGCACGCGCAGTGCTACCGAGCGATTGTTGATGCCCCATGTCGGTGCAATCGGCGCGTAGGACTGCGACACGAAGCGCCGCCAGGAATTGGCGTGCGGCGCAAACACCAGCATGGATTCGGCCATGGTGTCGACCAATCCGCCAAGCGCCCGCAAGAGCGACAGAGACCAGTTCTCGCCGCTTGCTTCGGCAAACACATTGGCGCCTGCTTCATCCAGAAGCGACACATGGATGTGCATCCCCGATCCAGCATATTTCTCGATCGGCTTGGCCATGAAACACGCCGTGACGCCATGACGGCGCGCCTGCGCGCGCACGATCCGCTTCAGCAGCACCAGATCGTCGGCGGCTCGCAGCACATCCTTGCGATAGCGTAGCGTCAGTTCGTACTGGCCGGGGGCATATTCGGAGATGATCGTCTCGGCGGGAATGTCTTGCGCCTTGCAGGCAGCGTAGATGTCGGAAAACAGCGGCTGCATGCCATGGAGATGATCTACCGAGTAAACCTCAGTCTTGCCGCTGGCGCGGCCGTCGAGCACTGCCTTGGCTGGTTGCACCCGGCCCTCGGCGTCGCGCTCATTGGCCAGCAGGAAGAATTCCAGTTCGAAGGCGCCGGCCGGATGCAACCCCCTGTCCGCCAGCCGCTGCACCTGGCGGGCGAGCGCATGGCGCGGGTCGGACAGCATCGGTGCGCCGTCAAGATGGTACATAGCCATCAGCAGCTGTCCGCGCGGCGGCTCAGTGCCGTGCAAACGGAAAAGCGTACCGGGGATCGGCCACGCACGCAGATCGCCATCGCCGGAGTCCCATACCAGGCCGGTTTCGTGGACATCCTCGCCGGTGATGTCGAGGCCGAGGATCGAGATCGGCAGATGCCGCCCACTCTCGTAAAGGCTCATCACCTCGTGGCGGCGGACTATCTTGCCGCGACCGATGCCGTTGACGTCGGTCAGTACAATGTCGAAAGCCTCGATGTCGGGATTGGTTTGGAGAAACGCCCTGGCCTCGTCGATAGTCGAGCCTGACGGTGATGTCATGATTGCCCTCGGATTTCCGCCGGTTGTCTCACGCGATCGGCGCGACGGCAATATCGGCGCAGGCGTCGACAGGCCTCCGACTCGCGGCGTGTGGGAGCAGTGGGTTCTTCGGACTCCTCAAGCCGAGATGTCGATAACGCCGCAGTCGCCGACAGCACTGCCGAAGGCGATGCGGCGGCCTTCGTGGTCCCACGCCATCGAGGTGATCGCCCCCTTGCCGGGACGGCGCAGCAGCACTTCCTTATTATCGGCGAAGCGGGCGGCCAGTACCATGCCGTCGTCGTAGCCGATGGCAGCGATATCATCCGCCGGATGGCAGGCGACGGCCGTGACCATCATGTTTGCGCGCGTGCCAAGTTCCAGCGGCGCCTTCCCCATCGGCCCGTCCTTGGCCTGGAAAGGCCAGACGATTGCCGCCGGCGCGCCGGAACTCGCCAGCCACTTGCCTCTGGCGCTCCATGAAAGCGACTTCACCTTCGCCGGATAGCCGGACATGCGCATGTGCTTGCCGTCGGCGAGCTTCCAGCCGTGGAGAGCGTTTTCCTGCATGGTCGTGACCAGGAAATTGCCGTCGGGCGAGAAAGTCACACCCGTATGCGCGCCCGCCCATTCGAGCTCCGCCGGCTTGCCGTCGGTGGCCGGGAAATGCAGCGTCGCGCCATTGTAGCGGGCAATGGCGATGCGCATGCCCTTCGGCGCGAAGGCGATGCCCTCGACCGAGCGCGGATGCAGAAGCTCCTTTGTCTTGCCGTCCGGCAGCTTGACGAACGCGGTTCGGCCAGTCGCATAGGCGAGCGCACTCTGCGGACCACAGGCGACGCTGGTGATCCATTTGCGGCCGGCCTCTGCGGCGACTCTCGTCTCGCCAGCAGCGTTCGTAACGAAAACCTTGCCGTCCTCGCCGCCGGTGATCAGCAGCTTTCCGGTCAGGTCGACCGTCGCCGACAGCAATCCGTCATTGGCCTGCACGGTCTTGTGGCCGTTGTCGAGCCGGTGAATGGCGCCATCCGCCAGGGCGAAATGGGGCACCTCGCCGAGAAATACGGCGGCGATGCAGTGACCGTCGAGATCAAGGGGAGCTACCGTTGGCATGGGCGAGGCCGTAGCGTGAAGTTGTCGTCGCGTCCAGTCTGATGCCGCTGAATTTGTAGGGGATGAACCTCTAGGCCTGGCAGGCCTCGAATGTCCTGCGCAGCTTGTCCTCGTCGAGCTTGCGGCCGATGAAGACCAGACGGCTTTCATGCTTCTCGCCGTCCCTCCAGGCGCGCTGGTGGTCGCCTTCCATGATCATGTGGACGCCCTGCACAACGTAGCGATCCGGATCGTCCTTGAAGGCAATGATGCCCTTGAGGCGCAGAATGTTCGGGCCTTCGAGCTGGGTGATCTTCTCGATCCACGGGAAAAACCTCTTCGGGTCCATCTCGCCGCCGCGCAGCGATACAGACTGCACCGTCACGTCGTGAATGGGCGACATCGGTCCATTGGCATGGTCGTGATGATGATGCTCGTGACCATGGTGATCGTGATCGTGACCATGGTGGTGATGGTCGTGATCGCAATCCGGGCCGCATTCATGATCGTGATCATGGTCATCCGCATCGAGGAAATGCGGATCGTTCTCCAGCGCGCGCTTAAGGTCGAAGGCGCCACGGTCGAGCACCGCGGCTAGATCGACGCCGGCTCGCGTGGTCTTGTGGATGCGCGCGCCTGGATTGATGTGGCGGATGGCGTGTTCGACGGCGAGCAACTCGTCCGGGGTCACCAGATCGGTCTTGTTCAAGACGATGACGTCTGCAAAGGCTATCTGGTCCTCGGCCTCGCGCGAATCCTTGAGGCGCAGCGGCAAATGCTTCGCATCAACCAGCGCGACAACGGCGTCGAGCTTGGTCTTTCTGCGCACATCCTCATCCATGAAGAAGGTCTGGGCGACCGGGACAGGGTCGGCGAGGCCGGTGGTCTCGACCACGATCGCGTCGAAGCGGCCGGGCCGGCGCATCAGGCCTTCGACCACGCGCACGAGGTCGCCGCGCACCGTGCAGCACACGCAGCCATTGTTCATTTCGTAGATTTCTTCATCGGATTCGACGATCAAGTCGTTGTCGATGCCGATTTCGCCGAATTCGTTGACGATCACCGCATAGCGCTTGCCATGATTCTCGGAGAGAATGCGATTGAGCAAAGTCGTCTTCCCGGCACCGAGATAGCCGGTCAGCACGGTTACGGGGATCTGGGTTTGTGCGTCGCTCATGGATTGTGCCTCGGGGAATTTGTCGTCCCCATATAGGATGCCAAGTGCCGGATTGCACGTCTCAATGAAGCAAATGGGTGCTCTATGGGCTGGTCACCGCGCGCGGCTGTCATGTAATTGTAAAAAACCTCTGTCATTAGCCAATTCGCCGAATTCGATTGCCGGCAAAGTTTGTGGATCCAGTCTGACCGCCCGCCGGCAGACTTCGCCGAGGGGAGCGACTATGGCAAAGACGAACAAAAGCGCGACGATGAACCGGCTGCATTCGGCGGCGCGGCTTGCCCGCACCGCATTGGCCGCGCGGCTGTTGTCGCATGGATTCTATGCCGGGCAGGATCAGATCATGCTGGCGCTGTTTCAGGAGGACGGCCAATCGCCCGGGCAGTTGGCCTTGCGCATCGGCGTGCGCCCACCGACCATTACCAAGACGATCAACCGCCTGCAAACGCAGGGCTTTCTCGACAAGAAGGCATCGGACCAGGACGCGCGGCAGGCGCACATCTTCCTGACTGACAAAGGCCGCGAGGCGATCCGCGATATCGAGAAGTCGGTGCGAAAGACCGAAAAGCAGGCGCTGAAGGGGCTGGACAAGAAAGACCAGAAGGCACTGGGCAAGTTGCTTGCAAAGATGGAGTCCAATCTGTCGGACATTTCCCTCCCGCATGACGAGGATGACGAGGAAAGCAGCGATTGAGATGTGCTACGTGTCCCTTCTGTCCTTGGGGGCCTGCCTCGCCAGGGACAAGTCTTCTGACTATTTCCCTTAATCACCGGCACGCCCCTTGACCTTCCAGCGACTGGAAGCACTACTTTTCGTTCCGGATCGATTTTTCAGGAACGAAGCTGTGAACCACCACGCGCATTCTCATGATCATGGCACCAGCCCGGCGGAGGTCGTGCGCGACCCGGTCTGTGGCATGACCGTCAATCCGCAGGCGGGAAAACCGTCGGTGGAACATGGCGGGCGCGCCTATTATTTCTGTTCTGCCGGCTGCAAAGCCAGGTTTGAAGCCAATCCAGACGCGTACCTGAAAGCCGTCGACCCGGTGTGCGGCATGAAAGTGACGCGGGCAACCGCGAAGCATTTCGCCCGCCACCAAGGCAGCGAGCATTATTTCTGTTCTGCCGGATGCAGAACCAAGTTCGAGGCGGCGCCGGAAACCTATCTCAGTGATCGCCATCCAGCCCCGTCCGCGCCGAAAGGCACGCAATACACCTGTCCCATGCATCCTGAAATCGTGCGGGACGGTCCGGGGTCCTGCCCGAAATGTGGCATGGCCCTGGAGCCGATGGGCGTGCCGGCCAGTGGCGCGGGGCCAAATCCGGAACTGGCCGATTTCACCCGGCGCTTCTGGGCGAGTGCGGCGCTATCGGCGCCTCTGCTCGTGTTGACCATGGGGCCGATGCTCGGTCTGCCGGTGCGCGAATGGCTCGGCGAACGCGCGTCCGCTTGGGTGGAACTGCTGCTTGCATCGCCGGTCGTGTTGTGGGCGGCGCTGCCGTTCTTCCATCGCGGCTATGAGTCGATCGTCAATCGCAGCCCGAACATGTTCACGCTGATCGCCATCGGCGTCGGCGCGGCCTATCTCTACAGCGTGGCGGCGACGGTATTTCCGGGCGCATTTCCCCATGAGATCCGTGGGTCATGGCGGCGCCGTCCCGGTGTATTTCGAGGCCGCAGCCGTCATTGTCGCGCTGGTGTTTCTCGGCCAGGTGCTGGAACTGCGCGCCCGCGAAAAGACCGGCTCGGCGATCCGCGCGCTGCTCGATCTTGCGCCGAAGACGACGCGGCTGGTCGGCGCGGATGGCGGCGAGGTCGATGTCCCGCTGGAGGCGGTCAGGTCCGGCGACCTTTTGCGCATCCGTCCGGGCGAAAGCGTTCCGGTGGATGGCATCGTCGAAGACGGCCGCTCGTCGGTCGACGAATCCATGCTGACAGGCGAGCCGCTGCCGCGCGAGAAGGTGCAGGGTGACCGCGTCACCGGGGGTACGCTAAATCGCAACGGCACGCTGCTGATGCGCGCCGAGAAGGTCGGCGCCGAGACCATGCTGTCGCGCATCGTCGAAATGGTGGCGAAGGCGCAGCGCAGCCGCGCGCCGGTGCAGGCGCTGGCTGACCGGGTGTCGTTTTATTTCGTTCCTGGCGGTGGTGCTTGTCGCGATCATCGCCTTTGCCGCCTGGGCGCTGTTCGGGCCGTCGCCGAGCCTCGCCTATGCGATCGTCGCCGCAGTTTCGGTCCTCATCATCGCCTGTCCGTGCGCGCTGGGGCTGGCAACGCCGATGTCGATCATGACGGCGACAGGCCGCGGCGCGCAGAAGGGCGTGCTGATCAGAGACGCCGCGGCGCTGGAGCGGTTGTCCAAGGTCGATACGCTGATCGTCGACAAGACCGGCACGCTGACAGAGGGACGGCCGAAACTAACCGACATCGTGGCGATTGGGGATTTTGACGAGGGAACCCTGCTCGGCCTGGCCGCATCGCTCGAGCAAGGATCGGAGCATCCGCTGGCCGAGGCGGTCGTCGCGGGTGCCGGCGAGCGCGGCGCAACCATAGCCAAGGTGGTGGATTTCGAGGCAGTCACTGGCAAGGGCGTGAAAGGCACGGTATCGGGGCGGTCCGTGGCGCTGGGCAATGCCGCAATGCTGCGGGACCTCGGCATCGAAACCGCCTCGCTCGCCAACAGGGCCGACGCCATGCGTGCCGAAGGGCGTACGATCATGCTGGTGGCTATCGACGGAAGACCCGCCGGCTTTGTTGCGGTGGCCGATCCGGTGAAGGCCAACGCCGCAGAGGCGATCAAGGCGCTGCACGGAAGCGGACTGACGATCATCATGGCGACCGGGGACAATGCGCTTACGGCGAAAGCTGTTGCGGCAAGGCTCGGGATCGACGAGGTGCGCGCGGACATGACGCCCGAGGACAAGCATGCTCTGGTCCAGGAACTGCGCGGCAGAGGCCGAATTGTCGCTATGGCGGGCGATGGCGTCAACGATGCTCCGGCGCTCGCTGCCGCCGATGTCGGGATCGCCATGGGCACGGGTGCCGATGTCGCGCTGGAAAGCGCCGGCATCACGCTACTGAAGGGTGACATATCGGGCATCGTGCGTGCCAGGCGGCTGGCGATGGTGACCATGCGCAACATCCGCCAGAACCTGTTTTTCGCGTTCGCCTACAATATGATCGGCGTGCCAGTGGCCGCCGGTGTGCTCTATCCGGTATTCGGCACACTGCTGTCGCCGATGCTCGCCGCCGCGGCGATGAGCCTGTCGTCGGTGTCGGTGATCGGCAACGCGCTGCGGCTGCGCGGGGTGCGGATATAGGGCTGTGACCCAAGCTGACAGCAGTGTTGGCGCTTGCCCGTGCCGCAATCCATTCGGCAGGGGGCGCTTTGACAGCGGGCATGGATGCTGCTCAAAGGCGGCATGTCCAAAGCGCTCGCCCTTGTCATCATCGGCATGATGATCGTCCAGATCATCAAGCCGCTCGGCCTGCCGGGTTTGAAGCAGCGTCGCGATTTCTGGAAACTGGCCGTGGTCGCTCTCGCCGCCCTGTCGCTGACGGTCGTATTGGCGCATCTGACCACTTAAAGTATCCGCGTCGCAGTCTTCAGGCGCGCGCCGAACGCTTTAAGCCTTTGTTTTCGCAGCCGCTTCCCGAAACCGGAGCCAACTTTGGAAGACGAGCTCTGGCGAATAGGCGGAGACATCCACTGTCCGCGAAAAAGGCAGCGTCACTTCCGGCGTTGGCGCCGGCGGGATAAGCAAACGGTCCCGAGCAAATTACGCCTTCTTCAGCACCTCGACCCCCGGCAATGCCTTGCCTTCCATCCACTCCAGGAACGCGCCGCCTGCCGTGGAGACATATGTGAAGTCATCGGCGACGCCGGCGTGGTTGAGGGCCGCGACGGTGTCGCCGCCGCCGGCCACCGAGATGAGCCTTCCAGCCCTGGTTTCCTCGGCCGCTGCCTTTGCGGCCGCAACCGTGGCATTGTCGAAGGGTGCGATTTCGAAGGCACCGAGCGGGCCGTTCCAGACGAGCGTATTGGCACGGTCGATCCATTCGACGATTTTCTCGACGGTCTTCGGACCGACATCGAGGATCATGGCGTCGGAAGGCACAGCTTCGATATCAACGACCTGATTGGACGCGCCGGCCTTGAATTCCTTGGCGACGACCCCGTCGGACGGCAGGATGATGGCACAGCCGGCGGTCGCGGCCTCGATCATGATCTGCTTTGCCGTCTCCGCAAGGTCGTGTTCGCACAGCGACTTGCCGACATTGGTGCCGCGCGCGGCGAGGAACGTGTTTGCCATACCGCCGCCGATGACCAGCGCATCGACCCTCTTCACCAGGTTCATCAGGAGGTCGATCTTCGTCGACACTTTTGCACCGCCGACGATTGCGACGACAGGGCGCTTGGGATTGCCCAAGCCGGCTTCCAGCGCATCCAGTTCGGCCTGCATGGTGCGGCCGGCAAAGGCGGGCAGGATGCGCGCGAGGCCCTCGGTCGACGAATGAGCCCGGTGCGCCGCGGAGAAGGCGTCGTTGACAAAGATATCGCCATTCATTGCGAGTGTCTCGGTATGGCTGTCGTCGTTATTCTCCTCGCCCTTGTGAAAGCGGGTGTTTTCCAGAAGCAGGATGTCACCGTTCTTCATCGCCGAGACCGCGGCGGCGGCCTTGTCGCCGATGCAGTCGGCGCCGAAGCCGACCGGCCGCCCAATGACCTCGGACGTCGCCTGGGCGATCGGCTCCAGCGAGAATTCAGGTGTCGGTCCATCCTTGGGGCGGCCGAAATGCGCCAGCAGGATGACCTTCGCGCCCTTGTCGGCGAGTTCGGTAATGGTCGGCGCGACGCGCTCGATGCGGGTGGCATCCGTTACCTTGCCATCGGCAACCGGCACGTTCAGGTCGACGCGTAAAAGCACGCGCTTGCCCTTCACGTCGCCGATATCGTCGAGAGTCTTGAAGGCGGCCATTATTCTGCTCCAGGAATTCAAATCGCGCGGACATTATCGTTCCGCGCGGGCGATGCAAGGGCGGTCTGCATTGCTTAGGTAGCCCGGTGAATTTGTGAGGAACGCCCCTCTGTCGTCATCCTCACCTCGCAAGTTATCGAAGCGAATGGAGAGTGTCGGTGATCCAGGCCTCGGAAATCTCCGATTTGACCCCCGACCACAATGAGCGCGGCGAAATACAGCCAGCTATCCGCTCTTCACTAAAAGCTAAGGGAACGGAGAGGCATGGATTCCCGACACTCTCCGTTCGCTTCGCTCACTCACGAGGTCGAGAATGACGACGGTGACGGGATTTCGTCGCCAACCACGAACGTCAATTCCAGTCCATGCTCAGCGCGCATAATCCCTTAGACGGGGAGATGTCCGGCATCGTGTGCTCTACGCCAGATATTGCCCGCCATTGGCGGAGAGCGTCGACCCGGTGATGAAGCCCGCTTCATCGGAGGCCAGGAACACCACGCAACGCGCGATTTCCTCCGGCTCGCCGAGACGGCCGGTCGGGATCTGCGCGACGATCGATTCCAGCACTTTTTCGGGCACGGCACGGACCATTTCGGTGCCGATGTAGCCGGGGCAGATGACGTTGACCGTAATACCGGCGCGCGCGCCCTCCTGGGCAAGCGCCTTGGTTAGGCCAATGTCGCCGGCCTTCGACGCGGAGTAATTCGCCTGGCCCATCTGGCCCTTCTGGCCGTTGATCGAAGAAATGGTGATGACGCGGCCGAACTTGCGGTCGCGCATCCCGCTCCACAGCGGATGCGTCATGTTGAAGGTCCCGCTGAGGTTGGTGTCGATCACTTCCTTCCATTGCTGCGGGGTCATCCGGTGGAACATGGCATCGCGGGTGATGCCGGCATTGTTCACCAAAATCTCGACAGGGCCGAGGTCGGCCTCAACTCGGCTGATGCCGGCAACGCAAGCGTCGTAGTCGGCGACAGACCATTTGTAGGTCTTGATGCCGGTTTCGCCGGTGAACTTCGCCGCTGCCTCTTCATTGCCGGCATAGTTCGCCGCAACTTGATAGCCGGCGTTCTTCAGCGCGATCGAAATCGCCGCGCCGATGCCGCGCGATCCGCCCGTTACGAGTGCAACTCGTGCCATTGTATTCGTCCTCCCAGAATGTTCGGTGTTCGTCGGGTCGTCAGTCGCCGGTCGTATCGGTCACGACCGACGACCGACCAATCACGATCGACTCAGTTCAAAGCTTCAACGCACATGGCCACGCCCATGCCGCCGCCGATGCAGAGCGTTGCGAGACCCTTCTTGGCGCCGCGGCGGCGCATTTCATAGATCAGCGTATTGAAGATACGCGCGCCCGATGCGCCGATGGGATGGCCGATCGCAATCGCGCCACCATTGACGTTGACGATGTCCGTGTTCCAGCCCATGCCCTTGTTGACCGCGCAGGCCTGAGCGGCGAAGGCTTCATTGGCTTCAACGAGATCTAGGTCGTCGACTTTCCAGCCGGCCTTTTCGAGCGCACGCTGCGAGGCGGGGATCGGCCCGGTGCCCATGACCGCCGGATCGACGCCGGCCGTCGCCCACGAAACGATGCGCACCAGTGGGGTGATGCCACGGCGAACGGCTTCAGCCTCGCTCATCAGCAGCGCGCCGGCCGCCCCATCATTGAGGCCGGAGGCGTTGGCGGCGGTCACCGTGCCGTCCTTGTCGAAGGCCGGCTTCAACTTCTGCATGGCGTCCAGCGTCGCGCCATGGCGGATGTATTCGTCCTGATCGACGATGGTGTCGCCCTTGCGCCCCTTGACCGTAACGGCAACGATCTCGTCCTTGAACTTGCCCGCCTTCTGCGCGGCTTCGGCCTTGTTCTGCGAGGCCAGCGCAAACTGGTCCTGTGCGTCGCGGGTGATCTGGAACTGCTTGGCGACGTTCTCTGCGGTATTGCCCATGTGGTAGCCATTGAAAGCGTCCCAGAGGCCGTCCTTGATCATCGTATCGATCATCTTGTAGTCGCCCATCTTCACGCCAGGGCGCAGGAGTTGTGCGTGATTGGAAAGCGACATCGATTCCTGGCCGCCGGCGACGATTACCTTGGCGTCGCCCGAAGCGATCTGCTGCATGCCGAGCGCGATGGCGCGAAGGCCCGAGCCGCAGACCTGGTTCAGGCCCCACGCGGTGGTCTCCTTGGGCAAGCCGGCATTGATCGACGCCTGGCGGGCCGGATTCTGGCCCTGGGCAGCCGTCAGCACCTGACCGAGGATGACCTCGTCGACCTCTCCCGGTTCGACGCCGGAGCGTGCCAGCAATTCCTTGATGACCACCGCGCCGAGCTCATGCGCGGGCGTTGTTGCGAAAGAGCCGCTGAAGGATCCCACCGGGGTGCGGGCCGCGCTTGCGATGACGATTGCGTTTGATGCGGACATTTCTCTCTCCAGACGTGTTATTTTTAAGTTGTTCTGACCCGCCCAAGGGACCAAGTCAAACCTGAAAATCGGGCAGCAGGCATGCATCGGGCGTCTGTTCGCACAATGCTGCGCAGCATTTTTTTGCCGCAACGCCCAAAGAAGTCTCTCGCAGCGCACAAAGTGCTTGGAATTGCGACGGTTTTGCGCGTATCCTTGCCGTCATGCAACCGTGACCAGCCGCTTACATGGCAGCGGGGTGCTTGTCTGGGAGGACATTGATGGCCGCAAAAAATGAGCCCATTGTCATCAAGAAATATGCCAACCGGCGCCTCTACAATACCGGAACCAGTACATATGTGACACTTGAAGACCTTGCCGGGATGGTCAAGCGCGGGGAGGATTTCTCCGTCCAGGATGCGAAGTCCGGCGAAGACATCACACATCCGGTGTTGACGCAGATCATTTTCGAGCTGGAGAACAAGGACGGGCAGACGATGCTGCCCATACCTTTCCTGCGCCAACTCATCGCCTTCTACGGCGATCAGATGCAGATGATCGTGCCGAGCTTTCTTGAACAGTCGATGAGCGCTTTTGCCAAGGAGCAGGAGCGGTTTCGCGAGCAAATGAAGTCGGCGCTCGGCAAGACGCCGCTCGATGTCATGAAGATAGCGACGCCGATCAAGGCACTCGAAGATCAGACGCGGCGCAACATGGAAATGTTCCAGAACGCCATCCGCATGTTCATGCCGTTCCCGCAAGGGGCCCCCTCCGCCCCCGCGGCCGCAGCGCCGGAGCCCGCACCGAAGGCGGTGCCCGGCAAAGCCGAAGATCTGCTGGAACTGAAGGAGCAGATCGCGGCCATGCAACGCAAAATCGACTCGATGAGCTGATAGTTCGGTCTTCTGTGACTTGCCCGCAGGTTACCTCCCTTTCGGGAGACGACACATTCGGCGTATGCGAGGTTCGCGGATCGACCACACCAGAATCCGCTCGCAAGTGCACAGGTCTTGCCGGCATTCGCAGTCATTGAGGCGTCACCGAGTTAGCGCGCTGCAATTGAGGCGGGGGTACAGGCGATCGTTGATGCCAGCCGGAATCGGCAACAGGTTTTATTCGACCAAAGTCAGACATTCCATCAGCGCGAAACGGTTATGCGTCCTTCGCAAGTCGTGATGTAGTATCCATCAAAACGGAGACCGCCCTTGTCGATCCTCATCGCTGCATTGCTGATTGGCTTTGTCGCCGGCCTGCGGGCCATGACCGCGCCGGCGGCGGTTAGTTGGGGGGCTTACCTCGGCTGGCTGCCGGTTTCCGAGACCTGGGCGGCGTTCATGGGTTACCGTTTCACGCCATGGATTTTCAGCCTGCTGGCGCTTGTCGAGTTCGTGACGGATCAGCTGCCGTCGACACCAAGCCGAAAGGTGCCCCAGCAGTTCGGTGCGCGCATCGTCAGCGGCGCCTTTTGCGGCGCCGTTATCGGCGCGGCGGGCGGCAGCCTGATCGGCGGGCTGATCGCCGGCGCGATCGGTGCGGTGCTGGGCACTCTGGGCGGCTACGAGGCGCGCAAGCGACTGGTCGCGGCGAGTGGAGGCAAAGACTTGCCGATCGCACTGCTCGAAGATGCGGTGGCGATTGTTCTCGGCCTCGTGGCCGCATCGATCGCGCTATGAGCACGGCCCTACGACGCTGTCGTGGTCGGAGGTGGCCAGGCCGGCCCGTCGCTGGCGGTGCGTCTGGCCGGCGCGGGTATGCGGGTCGCGATGATCGAGCGGAAATTCCTCGGCGGCACCTGTGTCAATACCGGCTGCAAACCGACAAAGACCATGGTCGCCAGCGCCTATGCCGCCCAGCTGGCGCGTCGCGGCGCGGACTATGGCGTGGTTCTCGGCAGCGTCGGCATCGACATGGAGCGCGTCAAGGCGCGCAAGGACAAGGTGACGCTGGACTCGCGGCAAGGGTTGCGCGACTGGCTGCAATCGACGCCGAACATTACCTACATCGAAGGCCATGCGCGGTTCCGGTCCGCGACCGAAATCGAAGTGGGTGGCGACGTGCTTTCGGCGGACAAGATATTCCTGAATGTCGGCGGGCGCGCCAGCGTGCCCGACCTGCCTGGCATCGATAGTGTTGCGTATCTCACCAACAGTTCAATCCTCGAGCTCGATACGCTGCCACGCCATCTGGTGGTGATTGGCGGCAGCTATATCGGGCTGGAATTCGCGCAGATGTTTCGCCGCTTCGGCAGTGAGGTCACGGTGATCGAACGCGGTTCGCGGCTGACCTCCCGCGAGGATGGGGATGTCTCGGCCGCGATCCTCGACATTCTGTCCAAGGAGGGCATCGCCTTCCGGCTGAATGCCGATTGCATCAAATTCCGACGCCAGGGTGACGAGATCGCAGCCGGTGTCGACTGCACGGATGGCGCGCCGGAAATCCTTGGCAGCCACGTTTTGCTGGCTATGGGGCGCAGGCCGAACACCGACGATCTCGGGCTGGACGCCGCCGGCGTCGAGATCGACCAGCGCGGCTACATCAAGGTCGACGACCAACTTCGCACCAGCGCTTCCGGTATCTGGGCGATGGGCGACTGCAACGGTCGTGGCGCGTTCACCCATACTGCCTATAATGACTACGAGATCGTCGCGGCGAATGTGCTCGACAATGATCCGCGCCGCGTCACCGACCGTTTCCCTTGCTATGCGCTGTACACCGATCCACCGCTTGGCCGGGTGGGTATGACTGAGGCGGAGGCGCGCAAGACAGGCCGCAAATGCCTGATTGGCCGCATCGATATGGCCCGTGTCGGCCGCGCCGTCGAAAAGGGCGAGACCGAGGGATTCATGAAGGTGCTGGTCGATGCCGACAGCCGGCAGATTCTCGGTGCGTCGATCCTGGGTTCAAGCGGCGATGAGGTCGTGCACGGGATTCTCGACCTGATGTACGCCAGGGCCAAGGTCGATACGATCGTTCGTTCAGTGCCGATTCATCCGACAATCTCGGAGTTCCTGCCGACCGTCTTCGCAGGACTGAAGCCGCTGATGTGAGGCACAACCTGACGGAATCGCTGGACCATCCAGTCTATACCGCCGCATAATACAAATGGTGAAAGCGGTTGTATCCGCACGCGGGGAATAATGCCGGCGGTTGTACGCGCGTTGGACAGCGGTGAGCTCTTCGAGCTTGGGGACGTGGCCCTGATCGGCCGCGGCGATACCGTCACAGTCCGGCTGGCTGATGCCAGCGTCTCGCGCCAGCATGCGACGATCCGTTTCGAGGATCGTAACTTCTGGCTGGTCGATCTCGGCAGCGCCAATGGCACCTTCGTCAACGGCATGGCACTGACATCAGCGCGCGCGCTGCGCAGCGGCGATCGGCTGCAGTTCGGGAAGGCAATCCTGATTTTTGAGGAGACAGTCTCGACGGCCACAGTTGGCGCCACCTACGAGGAGAAAACGCAAATCTCGCGACTGGCGCCGCAGCCGTCGAAGAACATGCCGACGACCATCATGGTCGCCGACCTGAAGGGTTTCACCGCCATCTGTGCGCTGCTGTCATCCGGGCAGGTCGCCGACCTGCTCCGCGAATGGTACGCCGATTGCGAACTCATCCTGAAGCGCTATGGAGCCTCGATCGACAAGTTCATCGGCGACTGCGTTTTCGCCTATTGGCACGGCACCGATGCCGACATCCGCGAAAGAGCGGTGCAGGCGGCATTGGCGTTGCGGGCCATCGAACAGGTTCCTGCCTCGCCGACGCGCATGCTGCTGAGGGCCGAGCACGGCATACGGCTCGATTGCGGCGTCGGGCTGCATCTCGGCCAGGTCGCCGTAGGATCGATGGGCAAGGGCATCAACACCGCGCTGGGCGACGCGGTCAACGTCGCGTTCCGCATCGAGAACCTCACCCGAGCCATCGGCAGGCCAATCCTGGTCAGCGCCGCCTTCCTCGATGGATGGCAAGGGGCCGGCGACCTGTTCGACCCGTGCGGTGTCCACGCGATCAAGGGCCATCCCGACCCGATCAAGGTATTCGCGCCGACGCAGCGGTGGTCAGCGTCGATCAGATAGCGCACCTGCTGTGCCTTCAGATCAGGAAGTCGGCCCGGTGCGGCGTGAAAGTATCAACGAGCCTGCCGGCTTCCAGCGCCTTTACGCCATGCACGAGGTTGGACGGCACGATGAATGCGCCGCCCTTGGCGACGGTCTGCATCTTGCCGTCGATGGTAACCTCGAACCGGCCCTCGGCGACGTAGCTTGCCTGAACATGCGGGTGGGAATGCAGCACGCCAACGCCGCCTTTTTCGAAGGCGAACTCCACCATCATCAGCTCGTCGGTGTGGAGAACGACGCGGCGGCGGTTGCCATCGGGCGTGGCGACCCATTGGCCTTCGGCCGCAGCATTTGCGAACAACTTCGGGTCGATCAAACCTTATTCCTCCGAACGGCGTCGATGTGCAGCATAGCCGTCCAGCTACGGCTTGGAAATGCTACCGGATGCGTGCGCCTTTCCCGTCGAAGATCAGAGCTTCACTTGCCGCAAAGCCGGCATTTACACTGTCCCCCGGGCGAAACTCGTGGATGCCGCGCTTCTCCACGAGCAGTTTTTCGCCTGTCTCGAGTGCGCCGTAGAGGATCGACGAGCCGCCAAGGTTCTCGATGACCTCGACCGCCAGCAGCAGCTGAACCGCATTCGTGCCGGCCTTATCGAACTGCTCCGGACGCACGCCGACAACCACCTTTTGACCCGCCGTCAGATGGGTGCGAAGCGTCGGCCTGAATACCGTTTCGCCGAGCGCAAGGGTACCATTCCCGAGCGCTGTCGCTTCCATGAAGTTCATCTTGGGCGAGCCGATGAAGCCGGCGACGAAGATGTTGTCAGGGTCGCGGTAAAGATCGACCGGGCGGCCCATCTGCTCGATCTTGCCGGAGCGCAATACCACGATCTTGTCGGCCAGCGTCATGGCTTCGACCTGATCGTGGGTGACGTAAATCATCGTTGCTCCAAGCTCCTGATGCAGCTTGGCGATCTCGATGCGCATCTGCACACGCAACTCGGCGTCGAGATTGGAGAGCGGTTCATCGAACAGGAAGGCCTTCGGGTGTCGCACGATCGCGCGGCCGATCGCGACGCGCTGCCGCTGGCCGCCAGAAAGCTGCGCCGGCCTTCGATGCATAAGTTGCTCGAGCTGCAGAATGCCCGCTGCCTCGTTTACGCGACGCTCGACCTCGGCTTTCGGCGTGCCGGTCATACGCAGGCCAAAACCCATGTTTCCGGCAACGGTCATGTGCGGATAGAGCGCATAGGACTGGAAAACCATGGCGAGCTGCCGGTCTCCCGGTTCGACATCGTTAACGACTTTGCCTTCGATCCGGATCTCGCCGCTGGTGATGTCCTCCAATCCGGCGATCATTCGCAGCAGGGTCGACTTGCCGCAGCCCGACGGGCCGACGAAGACGCAGAATTCGCCGGGTTCTATGGAAAGGTCGACGCCGTGGATGATATCCACCGCGCCGAAGGACTTGCGAACCGCTTTCAACTCGATGGCACTCAAAATACGCTCCTCCCAGCGTGGGTCGTGGGTCGTGGGTCGTAGGTCGAGAGTCGTGAGTAGTGAGGGATATGAAGATCACAGCCGCAATAGTCACCGGCACGCGTCCCGACCACTACTGTACTGACTACTGGTACTCCGGACTCACTACCCACTACTCACAACCCACTCCACTTCATCTATCCCGCCTTGCGGCCGGATATCTCGACGCCATTGTCCAGCCAATCGAGTTCGGCGGGCGACAGCGAAATATCCAGGGCGTTCAGGCTGTCGTCGAGTTCGCCAAGTGTGCGCGGACCAATCAAGGGAACGGACGGGAAAGGCTGCGCCAGCACATAGGCGAGTGCGACATGAATGGGGCTCTTGCCGAGTCTCTTTGCCAGCTCGATCGCACGATCACGCCGGCCGAAATTCTTCTCCGAGTACCAGACCCGCACCAGTTCTTCACTATCGCGCTTGTCCCGCCCCGCGCGGTCGGTGAAGAAGCCGCGACCCTGGCTCGACCAGGCGAAGTTCGGCATCTGGTGGGCGGTGAGCCACGCCTTCCATTGATCATCCGAGCAGGCCACGCAGCCATCCCAGATTGGCGATAGCATTTCAGCGAGCGAGAAGTTGTTGGAAAGCGCGCCCGGCGCCCGCTTTCCATTCTTGCGGGCGTAGTCGATTGCCTCGTCCATGCGCTCGCGGGTCCAGTTCGACCCTCCGAACGGTCCGCGAATACGCCCGGCCTCGACCTCGGAGTTCATGGCGTCGACGAACTCGCCAACCGGCACATCGAGATTGTCGCGATGCATGAAATAGACATCGACATGGTCGGTCTGCAGCCGGTCGAGCGACTGCGTGAGCTGTCTGCTGATGGCGTCCGGCGTGCAGAAAGGCGTATGCGCGCCCTTGCCGATGATCACGGATTGCTGCCGCGTACCGCGATTGCGGTGCCACTCGCCGAACAGTTTCTCCGTGTAGCCCGATCCATAGACGAAGGCGGTGTCGAACAGATTGCCGCCTAGCCTCGAAGAACGCATCGAGCAGGATCGAGCCCGGAGGAGAAGGTTCGGAAATCCTCGAAGCCAAGCGCCAGCAACCGACGCCGGGCGGGCGAAGCCCGGAATATGCCGCTTGGGGATACGCTCGCCGCTAAGCGCGAGCTTGCGCCCCGAGATGGTGTTGGGGCGCCTGTCGCCTTTCTCGATGCCGTATTCAAGGCCAGCCGCCGCGCGCCATTTGTCAAGTACGCGCAGATTGCCGAGGCTGTCCGCCCAGTCCATGCCGGGCCAGGAAAGCTGCTGCCTTCCCGCCAGGATGGCGTCTCCAGCCGCGTCCACCTCGAAGGCGTAGAGCCAGCCGCTTTCGGCGACTTCGACGGTCTCTGTGCCCGTGGAGGTGATCACGTCGATCTTGCCGACACCACCCTGTTTGCCACCGGCAAACCAGAAGTCGGCTACCTCGATCCGGCCCTTGGTGCCGATGATCCTCAACACATTGTCCTGATTGAGCGAGATCGAACAGGAGACTTCCGCGATGATGTCGTTCGGGAAATGCAGGATCGCTGAGGCCCATTCATCGACACCGGATTGGCCGAGATGGGCGGTACCGATCACTTTGTCGGGCTCGAGAAAGGGCTTTCCGGCTGAGGCGCCGGCGATCAGTCGCGCCATCGAAACCGGGTAGCCGCCGACATCGAGAATACCACCGCCGGCCATATCGTTTGCATAAAGCCGATGCTCCGGCATGAATCCCGGCATGGCGAAGCCGAAGCTCGAGCGGATGAGACGCACCTCACCGATGACGCCGGATTTGACCAGCTCCACCAGTTTCAGCGTCTGAGGATGCAGGCGATACATGAAGGCTTCGCCGAGGAAGGTGCCAGCCTTGCGCGCAGCGTGGATCATCGCATCGGCCTCGAAGGCGGTAAGGCCCATCGGCTTTTCGCAAAGAACGTGCTTGCCGGCCTCTGCCGCCTTGATCGCCCATTCGGCGTGGCTTGGATGCGGCGTGGCGATGTAGACCGCATCGACCTCCGGATCAGCGATCAGCGCCTCGTAGCCGCCAACCACGCGCGCGCCCGGAAAATCCGTCGCGTAGGTCGCCTTGGTCTTATCGCGCGCGCCTATGGCCACAAGCTCGCCGGTTCGCGAATGGGCGACGCCGCCGGCGAATGCCTTGGCAATGGTACCGGGCCCGACAATGCCCCAGCGGATTTTAGCGTTCATTGTCAGCTCCTGAAACGGATATCTTTGCGGTTGCTTGCCGGCGCGATGTCATTTCACCGCGCCCGTGGAAATGCCGGCAATGAAATGCCGTTGCAGCAGGATGAAGACGACCAGCATGGGCGCGGTCAGCACCACTGCGCCGACCATGATGCCGCCCCACGAGACCTTGGTCAGTCCGATCAGGCTTCCAAGGGCGACAGGAGCGGTCATCATCTCGGGTCGGCTGTTGACCAGCAGCGGCCACAAATAGTTGTTCCAGCTGGCCAGGAACAGAATGATCGACAGTGCCGCGATGGTCGGACGCACCATCGGCATGGCGACGAACAGGAAGATGCGCCACTCCGACACGCCTTCGACCCGCGCCGCGTCAAACACTTCGGTCGGCATCATCGAAAAGGACTGCCGCATGAAAAGTACGCCCAGCGAATTGAAAAGCGGCGGCACGATCAGCGCGAACCAGCTGTTTGCCAGCCCGAAATCGCGCGCGACCATGATGAATTGCGGGATGACGACGGCGAAATAAGGCAGCGTCACGGTGCCGAGGATGATGCCCAGGATCGCGCCACGTCCGTAGAACCGGTAGCGGGCCAGCGCCCAGCCAGCCATCGAGGTCAGCATCACCGACAGGACCGTGTAAACCAGCGCAACCATGATCGAAATGGTCATCGACCGAACGAAATCCGTGTCGTTCTGCAGGTTGACGAAA
Organism: uncultured Alphaproteobacteria bacterium; assembly: GCA_963829135.1. Classification (GTDB taxonomy): domain Bacteria; phylum Pseudomonadota; class Alphaproteobacteria; order Rhizobiales; family Rhizobiaceae; genus Kumtagia. The sequence goes on from CAWHHO010000007.1 coordinate 46,757, forward strand.
TTGTCTCCGAAGGCCGTGGACGGCAGGAGTTCGATGTTGGGGCTGAAAATGCCGTTCTCCGGCATCGTCGAAAACACGAACATCATCCACAGCGGAAACAACCAGATCAACGCCAGCGGCAAAAGCACAGCATGGAGGCCGAAAGAACGCATCCGGGTCGAGCTATTCTTGCTCATGCGGTGCGCTCCCTGGCGGCCCACATATTGGCCAGCGAGATCATCGACGGCGATTGCCGCGATCGTGTAGGCGATGGCCGAAGCGTAGCCGAAATTGAACGACAGGAATCCTTGCCGGTAGAGGAGCAGGCCCAGTGTTTCCGTTCCGCCGCCCGGCCCGCCGCGATCGGTGATCAGGAAGGGCTCGGCGAAGAGCTGCATCGTTCCGATGATCGACAGCACGATGCAGAACAGGATGACCGGCCTCAGCAGCGGCAGTGTGAGGAAGAAAAACTGCCGCGTCTTCGACACGCGGTCGAGCGTCGCGGCCTCGTAGATGTCCTGCGGAATGGACTGAAGGCCCGCAAGGATCAGGATCGCGTTATAGCCCGCCCAGCGCCAGGTCACCGCAATGATGATCAGCGCCATGGCTGCGGTCGGATTGGAGAACCACGAGACCTCCGGAAGGCCGACCGACGAGAGCAGCTTGTTGACGATGCCGAACTCGTAGTTGAACATGAGCCGGAAAACGGCGGCGTATGCGACTTCGCCGACCACGACGGGCGCGAAGAAGGCGAAGCGGAACAGGCCGCGCGCTTTCAGCAGCGGCGAATGCAGCAGCACGGCGAGCACCGTCGCCAGGGCGATCATCAACGGCACCTGAACGACCAGGATGATCAGCGTATTCTTCAAGGCATTGGCGAAGGCCGGATCGACCAGAAGCCGCCCCCAGTTCGCCGACGGATTGAAGGTCCAGGGCAATTTGCGGGTGTTGAGAAACGACATCCAGAACGAACTGATGATCGGCCAGACCCAGAAGGTGGCGAATATCAGCAGATATGGGGTCAGGAACCCGTATGCCGTGATTGTACGCTTGCGCATGTGCGCGTTCCCAGTTGCAGTCGTCCCACAGCAGCAAATCCATTGCTGCCGGGGGCACCTCAAACTGTTAAGCGGCGGGCTCTCGACAAGCCCGCCACTGCAACTCACTGAGCGATCGGCAAGCCGGTCGACAGTTCGATCTGCTTGGCGGCATCGTCAAGCGCGGCCTTGGCATCCGGATATCCACCCTCCAGATACTTCAGCTGTGCGGCGACGACGATGTTGTGTGCATCGGTGTAGAACTGCGTACCGCGGCTGGGCTTTACCTTCGGCAGGGTCGAGAGGATATCGACCCAGACCTTCTGGCCGCCCCAATAGGGCTGTTCGGCCTGCACGTAGGGGTCGTCAAGCGCTGTCAGCAGCGACGGCACGAGACCGAATTCCTTCAGCATCGTGACCTGACCCTCGACGGTGCCAAGCGTGTAGTTCACATAAGCCATCGCTGCCTCCTTGTTGGCGGAGTTGGCTGTGATGGCCAGGGATGAGCCGCCGAGGTTGGCTGCATGGGGACCGTCGGCGGTTGCGCTTGGCAGCGCGTAGACGCCCCATTTGCCCGCCAGGTCGGGCGATGTCGAGCGCACGGTGCCTTCGTACCAGCCACCATAGACCTGGGTTGCCACCTTTCCCGCGGTATTGGCCTGAATTTTCTCGTCCCAATTGCCCGCGTTGACGACGCCTGCGTCCTTCATCTTCTTCACCGTTTCGAGACCGGCGACACAGCCGGGCTTGTTCACGGTGATCGAGGAAGCGTCGTCACTGAAATAGCCGCAGCCCTGCTCGTTGGAGATCATGCGAAAGAATTCGTCGTCGGCGTTCAGGTCCGCCTGGGTCATGATGACCCCGGGATTGGCCTCCTGAATCTTCTTGCCGGCGGCGATGAAGTCATCCCAGCTCTTGATCGAAGCCGGATCGACGCCGGCCTTTTCGTAAAAATCGCGCCGGTAGAAGGCGGCCACAGGACCGGAATCCCACGGCATGGCATAGACCTTTCCGCCTGCCTCAAGCTCGATGCGCTTGAAATCCGGGAACATCTTCGCGGTGTCGTCGGTGTAGCCGAGGGTCTTCATGTCGGCGAAGCAGTCAGGGAACTGGCTCCAGAAGATCTCTGCCTCCTGGTTTTCGACCGAGACGATGTCCGGCAAGCCGACACCGCCAGCCGCGCAACCGGCGAGCGTCTTGTCGAACACCTGCTGGTTGCCGAGATCCTCGACCGTTACCTTGATGTCCGGGTGTTTCGTATTGAAACCGGCAACGGTCGCCTTCAGCGAAGACGCTGCGATGTTCCAGCTCCAGATCGTGATCTCGCCGGATTGCGCGAATGCAGGGGCAGCGCCCAGCACAAGCGCACATGTGGCGCAAGCCAATGTGTTACGCATGAAATTCCTCCCAACTCACCTGCTCTCCTCTTGAGCCGGTCCAGACTAGTCCGCTGGAGCGCGGTGTCTCCCAAAAAGGGAATGCCGACTTGGCGGATAGTAAGATAGTGCGGGTTCTACGTGACTATTGGGAGGAGCTGCCTGCGCCTGGCGAAGCTCTTCAGCGATCCATCAAAGCATGTCGTCAAGTGACCAATGGTTCGACCAGCGCGCATCGATCTCGTCCAGCACGTTCTGATAGCGTATGTCGGTGGAGAGACGCATGATGCCGTTCGGATCGGTATTGGTGGTCGCCGCATGGATTGTATAGGGACTGTGAAGCACGACGTCGCCTGCCTCGTAATTCGCACAGAGCCATCGGCGGTCGAAACGGTTGGCCATGTCGGGCAGGTTCTTCGAAATCCATCCGCCCGCCGACATGTTCTTGTTGAAGGCGCTGACGCGCTCCTCGGATGACAACTCGGTATTGGCTGCGGTGAACGCGTCTTCCATAGCGCGGCCAAGGGAGTGTGAGCCTTCCAGATAGACCAGCCCGCCCATGTGCATCGGCACGTCGCCGATCGGTATCCACGCAGTCACCAACCGGTTGGTGCCGCCGCGCAGGTAGATCAGGTCGTAATGCGCGCCTGTGGAGGAGGGATCGCCGGGACGCGTGTAGCGGATCAGTTTGCGCTTGTGCAGGTAAGACATACCGCCGAGGAAATTGTCCAGGAACCTCCACAGTTGCGGCTTGAGGCAAAACGCTTCGTAGGCCGCCGAGCGCACCAGCTCCATCAGCCGCTTGCGCGCGTCATGTGGTTCCGCTTGCGGATCGGCGATGCCGTCGATCGGGTCGGTATCGGGCGCCAGCAGGCCGGTCGCCCGGAAATGCGTGAAAAAATAGCGGCGGAAATCCAGCACTTCATCGCGGGGGAGAAGGCCCTTCAGCCAAAGATAGCCGTTCTGCTCATAGCGCGCAGCCAACTGAACCAGCGGTTCGGCGGGATCGCTGGCGATGAGCAAGCCCAGCCGCGATGGCGCGTTGTCCAGCACGTAGCCGTTCGAGATCAGCGGACCAGCCGCAACGTCGAGCATAGCATCCTCCCATTGCTCTCCTCGCGAACAACGCTAGACTAGTGCGGAATAGGCGCTTGTCTCTCTAAATGGGAACATTGTTTCGGCGGATGGTAAGGTCGTGATGGGAACACTCTGGCAGCCCGGCATAAGCTCCGTCGAGGGCGAACCTATGGCGCTGGAGATGTTCTATAATCACCCCACGGTGATGAAATACCCGCACTGGCATGCGCAGGTGGAGGTAAACTTCATCATCAAGGGTACCGTCCACTACCTCATGGCCGGCCACGAAATCACCTTGTCGGAAGGCGAGATGTGCCTGTTCTGGGGCGGGCTGCCGCATCAGATGGATTGGCGCACCGACGATGCGATCTATACCGGCTGCCACCTGCCTCTGGTGCACTTCTTTCGCCTGCAACTGCCCGACCTGGTGCCGCACCGGCTGATGGCGGGCGAGACGCTGCTGATGCGGGCGACCGACGCGGCGGACTACACCAATTTCGAACGCTGGCACCGCTATGCCCGCTCGCAAGATACGGCTAAGGCCGAGCATGCGGTTAATGAGCTGCTGCTGCGGCTGGAGCGTGTGCGCTTCGAACCGTACGAACTGGTTCCGGGAGGCGGCGCCAGCTGTGCCGTTGGCCCGTTCGACCAGCAATCGTCGCGCGCCGTGCTGCGTATCTGTGACTTCATCGCCGGCAACTTTCTCACCGAAATCAATTCCATCGACATTGCCGCGGCTGCCGGGCTCCATCCCAAATACATGATGAACGTGTTCCGGCGGGCCACCGGCATGACACTCAGCGAATATGTCAATCTCTTGAGGCTGAGCTATGCGCAGGCGCTGCTTATGAAGGACGACGCCAATGTGCTGCGCGTCGCCATGGACAGCGGCTTCGGGTCGCTGAGTGCGTTCAACAAATCCTTCCGCAAGCTGGCCGGCATGTCGCCTTCCGATTTCCGCCGCAGCATCGCAGCTGGCCGCGCTTGATCCGCAGGCGGGCATTGCAGCTCATTGTCAGAAAAAATGGCCGGCGATTGCCGCTGGACGCAACGAATGAGGGACGGCATGAACAGGATCGATCTCGACGGGCAGGTTGCTGTGGTGACGGGAGGCGCGCAGGGGCTCGGCCTCGCAATGGCGCGAAGGATGATCCAGTCGGGCGCCAAGGTCAGCCTTTGGGATGTCGACGACACGCTTCTCGGAGAGGCAACCGCCTTGCTCGGCGACGCCGCGAAGTCGGTCAAGGTCGATATCACCGATGCCGCCGCTGTCGCGGCGGCCCATGCGAAGTCCGAGGCCGAACTCCGGGCCGGTATCGATCCTGGTGAATTCGGCGGGCATCGCCGGGCCGAACCATACGCTCGACGAATATCCGGTTGATGCCTGGCGGCGCGTCATCGACATCAACCTCAATGGGACCTTCATCGTCAACCGGACGGTCGTGCCCGCGCATGAAATCCCGCAATTACGGGCGCATCGTCAATATCGCCTCGATCGCCGGCAAGGAGGGCAATCCCAATGCGTCGGCTTACTCGGCCTCGAAAGCCGGCGTGATCGGGCTGACAAAGTCGCTTGGCAAGGAGCTCGCAGGCTATGACATCGCCGTCAACTGCATTACGCCGGCAACCGCCAAGACGCGAATCCTCGACCAGTTGAAACCGGAATTCATCGACTACATGCTGTCGCGCATCCCACGGGCCCGTTTCCTCGAGATCGAAGAAGCCGCAAGCATGGTCGCCTGGCTGGTTTCGAAGGAGAACAGTTTCACCACTGCCTCGGTTTTCGATCTTTCCGGAGGCAGGGCTACCTACTGACGGCCGGTCAGCGACAAGCCACCTCGTTCGGGGGTATCAGCCGGGGGTGACGCAGTTTGCGGCAGGCCTCGGCTCACGCCATACCGAGAGCGGCCTTGTAGAGGTCGAGGATGGTTTCGGCCTCCTCGCGCTCCGCCTGGTCCTGCTTGCGCAGGCGGATGATGGTGCGGATCGCCTTGGTATCGAATCCATTGCCCTTGGCCTCGGCGTAAACATCCTTGATGTCGTCGGAAATCGTCTTCTTTTCTTCTTCCAGGCGCTCGATGCGCTCGATAAGCGCGCGCAACTGCCCCGCCGCGACGGTCTGGCTTGTTTCGGTGATATCTTCGGCCATCATGGACTCCGGAGGCGTATGGAACGGCCGCGACTCGCAGCGGCTGGGAGGCGGTTCGATGCCCGAAGCCGGAGGGAGGGTCAAGGGGTGTGACGCCTTGCAGCATGTCGCAGCCGAGATCGCCAGCAAACTGTGACCGTCAGCCGCCGAGCGTCTCCCGGACACGGCGGCATCGCCCCGGGCAGTTTGCCGTCGGGATGGCCGGCGAGTTCGGGGTTCGGCGTGTAGAGCGGTCCAACCACCAGCGGCCTGTCCGGCAGGTCCGATTGATCCTGAGACGACCGGATCGTGGTTTCGATTGTTTGCAACTGCTGGCCCGCTGCGTCCTCAATCCGGATCGATATCTTGTATGGTTTGTCCTTGACGATACAGCGCAGCGGCGGGGTGTTGAGGGTCACCTTCGCCAGGTTCGGCCATATTTTTTCGCGCACCTCGATCGGCGCGCCGCCGGCAGGGTCGTCGAACAGCGCGATCGCGATTTCGCCATTGCCGACCGGTCGCAGCGGTTTCAGGTTGACGAGGAAGGTTGCGGTGGCGACACGGTAGTTGAACACGACGAGCTTGCCATCCAGCGCGAAAAGGTCGCCTTCGCCGGTATCCCGGCAGGCGGCAAGCAACAAGCCCCATTGCGACAGCTGCGGCGATCCGCCGGCCTCGATCGATCAGCCATTGGCCACCTCCGTTTCCGCGCGGCGTCGATAGTGCCGCCGCGCCTTCTGGCGGTTGCCGCACACCGCCATGTCGCACCAGATGCGGCTGCGGTTGCGGCTCTCGTCGAGGAACAGCCAGCAGCAATTGGCGCAGATGCGGATGCGGGCGGCTTTTTGCGGCTGCATCAGCGCCAGCGCCGATATTGCGAGCGCAGCTTCGAATGGCACCGGCTCTCCGGCTGAGCGCGGCAGGCGTCCGTCGATACCGATCCTGAGTTTATGACCAGCCAAGCCGCTGGCGCAGGCGGACAGGAAAGGCGGGAGATCGGCTGCGTCGACTGAGCCGCCTGACGCAACGTGGCGGAAGAGCCGATCCGTCGTCTCGCGGATGGCCAGCACCCTCGTGCGGCTCAGCATTGGCGGCGCAAAGCTGTCGGCCTGAGATTTCCTCTGCGCGCTGCACGGATGCTGCTTCCGCGAAGCGCTGAATTTCGGAGATATCGTCGAAGCGGTCGAACGTGCGCTCGGGGTCGTTGCGCAATACGACCGTGTTGGTCGTGTCGAGCGCAAGCGTGCCGCCGGAAAAGCGATGCGGGTGTCCACGAGACTGCCATGACCGATATATCTAACTGGTAAAGCTGGTTTGACAAGTTAGGATCAGCGAGGCAACTTCATCTGGGGCCGTGCTGACGCGCACAGCATGGATCGTGCATGCTCTACTTTCTGCAGCAATTGCTGAACGGCCTGCATATGGGTGCGATCTACGCCCTGCTTGCCTTCGGCTATGCGCTGATCAACGCCGTCCTGCACCGCACCAATCTGGCGCATGGCGCGATCTTCGGTTTCGGCGGACAGATCATGATCCTCGCCGCCGTCTATCGGCTGGCAGGTTCTGTGGCTGACGCTTCCGGCAACGCTGGCGTTCGGCGCGGCGATAGCGTTGTTCTACGGCGCGGTCGTGTCCTACATCCTTTCGCGCAGCGTCTTCCTGCCCCTGCTGTACCGCTCTCCTAACACCATCGTCGCTGCGACACTCGGCGTTTTGCTGGTCCTGATGGAACTCGGCCGTATCGCCGCCGATACCCACGATTTCTGGTTGCCGCCGATGCTTTCACATCCGATCGTCCTTCGCAGAAGCGAACGGTTTCGAAGCGACGCTGACGACGTTGCAGGTGATCAACTGCGCTGGCTATCCTGACTCTCCTGCTGGCGGCGTCCTGGCTATTGTCCCGCAGCCGGTTCGGCCGCGAATGGCGGGCGCTCAGCGACGATCCACTGGCCGCCGCACTGTGCGGGGTGGATACCGGGAAAGTGTTCCGGCAAGCGGTGGTTTATGGGGGTCTCGCCGCAACTTTCGCCGGCATCCTCGCCGCACTTTACTACGGCAATATCAGCTTCGGCGCCGGGCTGGTGTTCGGGCTGAAGATTCTGTTCGTCACGGCGGTAGGCGGCTACCTCTCGCCGCCGCGTGCCGCGATCGGCGGTGCGCTTTTCGGCATCGCCGAATCTCTCTGGTCGGGCTATTTCCCGATCGAATGGCGGGATGGCTGGATGCTCGGCTTTCTGGTCCTGCTGCTGGTGCTTCGCACGGAGCGCGAACTGCCCGCGAAGTGAAGAGCGGCGGCGTCTAAGACATTGGTCTTAGTCTCGCGTCAAATACTTGTTGCCGTTTGGTCAAGACTTCTCGCTCGCCGCGCCTGACAACGGCATTGCTCGTTGACGCGCATCATCCCTCCCGGCATAGCTGTCGCAGGGAACAGTCGGGCACGAAACGCGCAAGGAATACCGGAGGAACGACCTTGGAACCGGCTATCGCGGTCACGCGTGTGATCGATGAGCTGAACCGGAGGATCGGCATTGGCGCGATCTACATGGCTCCTGCTTTCATCGCTGATCGACCGCCATCAACGAGATCATCGCGCTACTCGATATCCTGGCTGCATCTGGCTGGCCATACTGGTCGGCGCCGGCAATCGCGGTCATTCGCAAGGCTCTTCAACATGTCGTCGAACGCCTGGCTCGGAGCTGCAATGGTATATGTTCGGCGCCGCCTTCATGCTGGCCGCCGCCTATACGCTGAAGCAGAACGAGCATATCCGCATCGACATCGTCTACGGCTCGTTCTCGCGACGCGTGCAGCACTGGATCGACCTCTTCGGCCACATCTTCTTCCTGATGCCGTTGTGCTCGCTGATGATCTATCTATTTCGTGCCCTACGTTCTGGCTGTCCTTCCGCACCGGCGAGGTTCGAACCAGGCCGGCGGACTGATCCTCTGGCCGGCCAAAGCCATGCTGCTCGCTCGGCTTCGTCCTGCTCGGCCTGCAGGGCATCTCGGAGATCATCAAGAAGATCGCGATCATGCGTGGCGACATGGACGATCCAACGCCCTTCATTTCCGCGCAGAGCAGGCCGAACTCGAGGCCAAGGCGCTCGTCGCAGGAGCTCGCCATGATCGAGTTCATCGCCCAGAACATGGCGCCGATCATGTTCGCTGGCGCTGATCTTCTTCATGCTGATCGGCTATCCGGTCGCCTTTTCGCTGGCCGCCAACGGTCTGTTCGTTCTTCCTCATCGGCGTCGAGCTCGGCGCCCTATTCCGGCCCGATCAATCTGTCCTGGCCGCTGCTGACGCTGCCGGACTTTCTACGGGGGGTGATGTCGAACGAGACGCTGCTCGCCATCCCCTTCTTCACCTTCATGGGCATCATGCTCGAACGATGCGGCATGGCCGAAGACCTGCTCGACACGATCGGCCAGCTGTTCGGCGCCGATCCGCGGCGGCCTCGCCTATGCCGTCATCTTCGTCGGCGCGCTTCTTGCTGCGACCACCGGCGTGGTTGCGGCGTCGGTCATCGCCATGGGCCTGATCTCGCTGCCGATCATGCTGCGCTACGGCTACGATCGCCGCGCATGCGACGGGCGTCATTGCGGCATCGGGCACGATGGCCCAGATCATCCCGCCATCGCTGGTGCTGATCGTTCTTGCCGACCAGCTCGGCCGCTCGGTCGGCGACATGTATATGGGCGCGCTGATCCCCGGCCTGGTGCTGACCGGCCTCTACATGCTCTACATCCTGTATGTCGATCGTCCGGCCGAATTCGATGCCGGCGCTGCCGCTGGAGGCGCGCACGCTCGGCGCGGCGTCACTTCGCTGCTGGTGGCGCTCGCTGTGCGGCGCCATCTCCTATGGCGCGCACGTCTACTGTCGCCGACGCAGGGCGCCAATGCCGATATCCTCGGCGCCACCGTCGGCATCATCGTCATCTATATCGTGGCGATCGCCGACAAGCGCTCAACATCGGCATGATGTCGCGGCTGGCGCAGCAGGTGATCATCGTCCTGATTCCGCCGCTGGCGCTGATCTTCCTGGTTCTCGGCACCATCTTCCTCGGCATCGCCACGCCGACCGAAGGCGGCGCGATGGGCGCCGTCGGCGCCCTGGTCATGGCCGCGGCGAAGGGCCGGCTGACGCTGGACGTGATCAAGCAGGCGCTGGCCTCGACGACGCGGCTGTCCGTCCTTCGTGCTGTTCATCCTGATCGGCGCGCGCGTCTTCTCGCTGACCTTCTAGGCGTCAACGGGCACCTCTGGGTCGAGCAACTGCTGACGTCGCTGCCGGGCGGCGAGATCGGCTTCCTGATCGTCGTCAACATGCTGGTCTTCGTGCTCGCCTTCTTCCTCGATTTCTTCGAGCTCGCCTTCATCATCGTGCCGCTGCTGGCGCCCGCCGCCGACAAGCTCGGCATCGACCTGATCTGGTTCGGCGTGCTGCTCGGCGTCAACATGCAGACCAGCTTCATGCATCCGCCTTTCGGCTTTGCGCTGTTCTATCTGCGCTCGGTGGCCGCGCGCGTGCCCTATCTCGACCGCATCACCGGCAAGACGATCGAGCCGGTCACCACCGGCCAGATCTATTGGGGCGCTGTGCCATTCGTCTGCATCCAGGTGATCATGATCGGGCTGATCATCGCCTTCCCGCAGATGGTCATGCACTACAAGGGCCCGGTGACGCGTCGATCCGGACAAGATCGAGATCCACGTGCCGGCGCTGTCCGGCGGGCAGCCTGGACTGCCGAGGACTGGGAGCACCGCCGGCGATGAACGATCTCAGTCAGCCGCCAGCCATGGACGGTACAGCCTCCCGCTCAACCGGCGCCGCCACCAAACGATCTGTCGCAACCGCCTAGCTTCAACTGAGCAGGGAGTGTCATCGATGAAAGCGATCCGCCTTGACGCAATTGGCAGCCTGGCGGCGCATGACATCGAAAAGCCGATGCCCCGCCCGGGCGACCTGCTGGTGCGGGTCGAAGCCTGCGGCGTCTGCGGCACCGACCGGCACATCCTGCAGGGCGAGTTCCCGTCCAACCCGCCGGTTACGCTTGGCCATGAGTTTTCCGGCATTGTCGAGGCGATAGGCGAAGGGGTCGAAGGCTTTCGCCTCGGCGATCGCATCACCGGCGATCCCAACATCTCCTGCGGACGTTGCTCGCACTGCCAGAATGGCCGCGTCAATCTCTGCCAGAACCTCAGCGCGATTGGCATTCACCGCGACGGAGGGTTCGCCGACTACGTGATCGTGCCGCAGAAGCAGGCGTTCCTCCTGCCTGCCGACGCTCGACCCTCTGCACGGCGCGTTCTGCGAACCGCTGGCCTGCTGCCTGCATGGCATCGACACAGCGGCAATCCGGACAGGGTCATCGGTTGTGGTGCTGGGCGGCGGCGTCATCGGCTTGCTGGTGGTTCAACTGGCCAGGCTCGCGGGCGCGACCACGGTCATTCTCTCTACCCGCCAGCCCTCCAAACGAGAACTCGCGGAAAAGCTCGGCGCGACAGCCACGGTTGCTCCATCCGATGGCGATATCGTCGAGGCGATCGCGGGAGCGGGCGGCCTCGTCCCTGGCGGTGTCGATGTGGTGATCGAGTGCGCAGGCGTCGCGGAAACCGTCATGCAGTCGACGAGACTGGCGCGCAAGGGCGGCACCGTCGTCATCCTCGGCGTCATGCCGCAAGGCGCGAAGGTCGAGATCGAACCGTTCGATATTTTGGTCCGTGAGCTTGAAGGTTCTCGGTTCCTTCATCAATCCGTTCGTTCACGGTCGCGCGGCAGATCTGATCGCATCCGGTGTGATCAAGGTCGCGCCGCTGATTTCGCGGGTGATCGGGTTCGATGAAGCGGCGGATGTCATCCGCAATCCTGCTGCGTCTGGGGAGATTCGGGTGCTGGTCGTGCCAGGCCGGTGAGCGGGTTCCGCCGGCGATGGTCAGCGGCCGGACTACATGATGCCGAAGGTCGTGAACGCCTCGACCGCGCTCATGCCGTCGCGAATTGCCGTGGCGACGAGCTTTTCGCCGCGTACTTTCTCCAGGGCCAGCCGCACGACCTCAGCCTCGGCGTCGCGCGGGATGACGATCACGCCCTCCTTGTCGCCGAACAACAGCGTGCCAGGGACGATGCGCACGCCGCCGATCTCCAGCGCGCACCGATAATCGATGACCTTTCCGCGCGGACCCTGGTCCTGGGCGTAGTAGCCGGTGCAGAAGCAGGGGAAATCCAATGCGCGGATGCCGTCTATGTCGCGGGCGAATCCATCGACAAGCGCGCCGCGCGCGCCGAGATGCTTTGCGCGGGTCGACATCAGTTCGCCCCATAGCGCGTATCGGGGTGATGCGCCGCTCGCGACATAGATCTCGCCGGGCTTCAGATCGTCGAGCGCCTCGAACATGAGGCCGAATGGCTTGGACATCAGTGGATTGCGCGTTTCGCTGCCCTCCAGCGGAAAGATGTCGGCCTCAAGCACCGGCATGGCGCGGCCGATCAGCCGCGTCTTGTCGTCCACCGGTCTGTAAACAGGAGGCAGGAACTGGTGCTGCAGGCCGATCGTGTCCATGACATCGCCGACAACGGCGACGAAAAGCTCCGTCTCGAGCAGCCGGAACAGTTCGGTGTCGTTCGTGTATGGATTGGTTGTCACGGTAATTCAGGGCTCCTTGAAAACCGCCTTAAGATCTTGGCCGCCATAGAATATGCCGAGAATTTTGACGTCCTTCATCGAGGGTGAACGCTATCGAAACGCGACGGCGGAAACCTAGTACGCGTACTCCCGACCGCAAATCATCTCTCAGTGTTCCGCGCTGAGGAAACATTGCAAGTCTCCCACAAAAATCTACAATCGAAGCGGCGAATTCCGCGGCGGTCACCGAAGAAGATTGCGCCGCAATATATCGATGATCTCGATTAGTTAGTTTTGGCTTCAGGTAAGAACAGTCCGGTACTCCAACTGTCACCGCGCCTTCCTGGAGCGTTCGTATTCGATATACAAGGCAGCGCGCACGTCAGCCACGGAATGCCCACGGGACGGGTCCTCCTTCATCGCATCGTATGCCGCTACCACCTCGGTACGCAGCCAGGTTTCGAGAGCCCTTTCTCTAGACATCATGGCTCGCAACCCATCTCGAATGACCTCGCTCTCGCTGGCATACTCACCTGAGGAGACCTTGCTCTTTACCATCTCGGCCATTTCATTCGGCAGCGTCACGCTGAATTGCTGTGTCGTTCTCATTAGCCATCGATCCTATTGAATAGGATTTAACACTATCCACAAAGCTCCGATTGTCTACTCCGCGGCCATGCGTGCCGGCCCCAGCGCTTCGGCATTCTGCACCAGCGCGCGCATGTAGCCGAGCGCGAACGCCTTGCCAGCATGCCAGGGCGCCGCGCAGGCCATTTCCGGCGTGTGGTCTGGGATCATGACACCCTGATAATCCTCGTCGCGGAGTATTCGAACGATTTCCGCCATGTCGATATCGCCGTCGTCGACGAATGTCTCATGGTATTTGGGCACTTTTCCGCTGACATTGCGGAAGTGGATATAGCCGATGCGCTTCTTGCGGGCGAAGCGGCGGACGTGGGAGTAGATCTCCGGAGTGTCAGGCATCTCCTGCAGCGACCCGATGCACAGTTCGAGCCCGTTTGCCGGCGAGTCGACGATGTCGAGCAAGCGGTCGTATTTCTCCGGGCGATTGACCAGCCGCGCACCACGGCGCAGCGATTCGGCGGGCGGATCGTCTGGATGCGCGGCCATCACCACGCCGGCTTCCTCCGCCACCGGTATGATCTCCTCGAGAAAATAGCTGAGCCGCTGCCAGAGCTCGTCGCTGCTGACGCTGACAGGTGCTGCGCCAGGGCGAGCCGAACGATACCGCATGTTCCAGACGACGCCGTCCGGCAGCGGCAGGTTCGGGTCGATGGCCGCCATATCCATGCCGACCGATAACGCCTCTCCGCGCGCGAAGGGACCCTTCGACCAGCCCCACACGCCGGCAATCGAAAAATTATAGCCGATGCAGGGAATGCCCGCCCGGCCGGCATCGCGAACGAGCCGCTTCAGCCCTTCGATTTGCCGGGCGCGCTCGGGGCCGTCAAGCAGCACGTCCGACCAGAAGCGCGGCGAGAAATTCTCGATCGCCGCCAGTTCCATTCCGTTTTCGCGCACGGTTTTGATGAGGCCGGAGAAATCCTCGAACGTCCAGAGCCGGTCGTTTGAGCAGTCGCCCCAGCCGTCGAGCTCGCTTCCATTCGTCAGGCTCGGGTCTCGCCCGCGGAAATAGTTGGTAAGATGGGCGACGATGTGGGTGGCGCCGGCCTGCCGCGCGAAGCGGAAATTGTCCGCTGTCAGCGACTCGCGATAAAGTCCCAGTCCGATCTTCATGCGATGCTCCTGACCTAGTTGAATTCGGCAGCAACAGTCCGTCTTGGATCAAGGCCACCCTCCTCCGGCAGGAACTGCACGGCGAAATCGAGGTGACGGCTCATCAGGTAGGCATAGGCGATACGATCGCGCGCCCGCAGTGCGGCGACGATCTCGGCGTGCGTCTCGCGCGTGCTGGTCAGGATCGGCCGGTTGGTCTTGCCGACAGTCATCACGCTCAAGATGACCGGTGAGAGGAACTCGTAGATATCGACGAGCGTCCTGTTGCCGGCAAGGCGCACCAGCGCGATATGAAAATCGAAATCGCGACGCGCCGCCTCGTCGGTGGAAAGGCTGCTTTCGATGCGGTCATTGATCAGGCCAAGTTCGTCCAATTCCGCATCCGAAGCGCCGAGGATGATCTGATCGCCGATACCGACCTCGACGATGCGGCGAAAACCCTGAATGTCGCGGAACGAAGAACGGGAAACATCGATCTGCGCGGCGAAGAAGTCATGTGTGGCCGCGCGCTGCCTGTCGGCTACCACGGCGCCCACCCTCGGTCTGGCTTCAATCAACCCATAGGCGCGAATGGTACGCAGCGCTTCGCGCACCGTATTGCGGCTGGCATTGCAGAGGTCGCAAAGCTCGCGCTCGGTCGGCAGGGTATCGCCGACGCCAAGGCCGCGCTCCTTGATCAGGTCAAGAATATGGCGCGCGGTGATATCCACCGCCGACTCGCCCTTGGTCCGGCGACGCGGTGTTTCGACTTGCGCGCCAAGCTTGGCGTGTCCCACCATTTATACTCCAATTGTTGGACCAGATTAGCATTCTAACTCAGGAAATGCAATTCAATCCGGGCCGTCTTGGCCGAGATACTCGGCTTCCAAGGCGATTGACAATGCTGTGGTCCAACAATACGCTGCTGCAAAAATATGGGAGGAGCGGCATGGAACAGTGCTGGCGATGGTACGGGCCGGACGATCCGGTGACGCTGGATCATGTAAAACAGGCCGGTGCGACGGGCGTCGTCTCCGCGCTGCATCATCATCTATGACGGCCGCGCTCTGGCCGCGAGGATGAAATCCTCAAGCGCAAGAAGATCATCGAGGATGCCGGATCTTACCTGGTCGGTGGTCGAGAGCATACCGGTGCACAATTCGATCAAGATCGGTGCGCCGGAACGCGAGCGCTATGCCGGCTACTACAAGGATAGCATCCGCAACCTGGCGAAGGCCGGCATCGACATCATCTGCTACAATTTCATGCCGGTAGTGGATTGGACGCGCACCGATCTGACTTACCGGCTGCCGACCACCGGCTATGCATTGCGCTTCGATGCGATCGATTTTGCCGCATACGATCTGTTCGTGCTGAAGCGCAGAGATGTCGAGAAAAGCTACAGTGCAGCGCGCATCGCCGAGGCGGAGGCGCGGCTGAAGAAACTCAGCGCTGCCGAGATCGACCAGATCGAGCGCAATCTGATCGCCGGCCTGCCGGCGACGGAGCGGCAGTATGACCGCGCGTCGTTCACGGAAGCGCTTGCGGACTATGACGACATCGACCACGCCCAGTTGCGCCAGAACCTTGCCTGGTTCCTGAGCGAGATCATCCCCGTCGCCGAGGAAGAGGGGGTGCGCATGTGCATCCATCCCGACGATCCGCCCTTCTCGCTCTATGGCCTGCCGCGCGTCGTTTCGACCGCCGATGATGCTCGCTTCATCCTGAATGCGGTCGAGAGCCCGTTCAACGGCCTGACGTTTTGCACGGGCTCCTACGGCACGCGGGCCGACAACGATCTCGTTGCGATGATCGAGGAGTTCGGCAGCCGCATCCATTTCGCGCATCTGCGCAATGTGACGCGCGAGGCCGACGGTTCCTTCTATGAGGCCGAGCATCTCGAAGGGTCGACCGACATGGCCTCGGTGGTTCTCGCGCTGATGAAGGAGCAGGCGCGGCGTCGCAAGGCGGGCCGCAAGGATTGGCGTATCCCGATGCGGCCGGACCATGGCCATCTGCTTGCCGACGACATCGGCAAGAAGCGCATCAACCCCGGCTATTCACTGATCGGCCGGCTGAAGGGACTGGCTGAATTGCGCGGCATCATGCGAGCAGTGGAAACGTTTGGACTCGCATAGCCGCAACAGGGCACAACTCCAGGATGCAAATAATGTTTTGCATATAAGAAAGTAGATTGCCTGGGTGAAAATCGAGTCCTATAGTGACGCCAATCAGGGAGCTGAAGGGAAGAGATTGCCGATGGCCACTTTGCGCGGCTTGGCATGGGACCACCGGCGGTGTTGGGGTCCTCTGGACGCGAGCGTCGCAGACTATGGCGCGCGGCACCCCGAACTCGACATCGTCTGGGACCGCCGCAGCCTTTACGAATTTGGCGAGGCCGCGCTCGAGGGCGTGCTTGCAGCCTACGATCTGATCGTCTTCGATCATCCGTTCATCGGCGAGATTGCGCAGGGCGGGCTGATGGTGCCGCTCGACGGCCATCTATCCGATGAAGAATTGGCGCACTTCGCCGCCAACTCGGTCGGAAAGTCCTGGCAGTCCTACGAGGCGGGCGGGCAGCATTGGGCGCTGCCGATCGATGCCGCCTGTCAGGTCGCCTCCTATCGTCCGGACCTGCTGTCCGTCTATGGCGATGCCCCGGCGTCGCATGACGAGGTCGTTGCGCTTGGCAGGCGCCTGCGGCGCGACCGCAAATGGCTGGGGCTGCCGTGGATTCCAACCGATGCCATGTGCCTTCTGCTGACGCTATCGTCGCCGAAGGCCGATGGCGACGATTTCATCGATCGGGCGGCGGTCGAGCGCGCGATCGCTCAGTTGCGAGAACTTGTGGCGCTGTCCCACCCGAAATCACGCGAGTGGAATCCGATTCGCTGCTACGATCACATGATCGCCAATGACGACGTGGTCTATGTGCCCTTCGCCTTCGGCTATGTGAACTATGCGTCGCGCCCGGAAGAGCGGCATCTGCGCTTCACCAATATTCCGACCGCCAATTCCGCGGGCGGTTTGCTCGGCGGTGCCGGCATCGGTGTCAGCGCCCGCTCCAAGCACCGTAGCGCGGCAATCGACTACGCGCGCTATCTTTGTTCGGCGGACTATCAGCGCGGCGCCTACGTAACGGCTGGAGGCCAGCCCGGCTCGCTCGCCGCCTGGCAGGATGACGGCGTAAACCGGGTCTCGCGCGACTTCTTCCGCGACACGCTGGCAACCATCCAGGCTTCCTATTTGCGGCCGACACATTCCGGCTTCCTTACCTTCTTCCGGGAGGCAGCGCCGCGCGTCGTGGCGGCAATCGCCGGCGAATTAAGCGCTTCCGAACTCCATGGTCTGGTCAACCGGCTCTATCGCGAAACGCGATCCGGTCAGGCAAAACTGAGCGTCGCATGATGGCCGAAGTCGTACAGATCGATGGGGAATCCGGTCGGAGCGAGTATCGCGCGCCGGCTGCGGAAAAGGTGCTGGACATCCTCGAATTCATGGCGACGCAGCCGCAGTCGCTGACCCAAACCGCAATTTCCGCCGGCCTCGGACGTTCGATCCACGAAATCTACCGCATTCTCTATCTGCTCGAGAAGCGAGGCTATCTGCTCCGCACCAAGTCGGATCGTTTCCACCTGTCTCTCAAACTGTTCGAATTGGCGCATATGTATCCGCCGGTTAACCGGCTGATCGAAAGCGCTTTACCCGTGATGAAGGACCTCGCCGCGAATACCGACCAAAGCTGCCATCTCGTGGTGCTGAAGGATCAGCGCGTGCTCGTGGTGCTGCAGATCAATTCACCGCTGCCGATGCGCTATTCGGTGGCGCTTGGATCGCAGTTCCCCATCCTGGAGACCAGCGGGGGCACGGTCATCGCAGCGCACCTTCCAGACGAGGAGCGCCGCCAGCTCATCGACCGAATCTTTGCCGCCGACGAGGCGGGAGCGACGCGTGACGAGGTTGAGGTGCGCCTGGCGAAGGCTCGGGAACTAAGCTGCGAGGTGCGGTCATCGCTGGCCGTCGAAGGCTGCACCAACATATCACTGCCCATCCACGATCACACAGGGTCGGTGATCGCCGCTTTGACCGTTCCATTTCTGCCGCAGAAAACCGCTCGCCTCGACACGGACGCCGTGTTCGACCGCGCTGTGCTTGCAGCCGAACAGATCTCGGTTGCACTCGGCGCCGGAGAGGCATCCCCGTAGCAGATCCGCATACCCGGAACGGCGGGCACCCGTTATGACTTAGCGCAGATAACAAACTGGGAGAGAGACAAGATGAAACTGCTCAAGACTTTATTGCTGGCATCGGCTGCAATGGCGATCGCCGGCAGTGCCGCACAGGCGCAAAACATGCCGAAGAAAATCGGCTACGTCACCAACTACGCCACGCATGAATGGTATCAGAACGTCATCAAGGGCATGCAGGCTCATGGCAAGGACCTGGGCATCGAAGTCGAGGTCCAGGACTCCAACCTCGACATCGCCAAGCAGGTCGCGGCCGCCGAAGACTTCATTGCCAAGGGCGTCGACGTGCTGATCATCACGCCGGTGAATGAAGAGGGCGTAGTGCCGTTGCTGCGCCAGGCCAAGGCCGCCAACATCCCGGTCGTGCTGGAAGGCAACCCGGTAAAGGGCATGACGACCATGGTCGCCATCTGCGACTACGACACGGGCTATCACGCAGGCGTTGCCGCCGGCAAATACGCCAAGGAAAAGCTCGGCGGCGTCGCCAAGGTGATGAATGTCGGTCTGCCGCTGCTGTCGGCGACGGTTCTGCGCTCCGAAGGCTTCATGGATGGCATCAAGACCGAGATCCCCGAGGCGGTGATGGTCCACGACCTCGACGGTGGCGGCAACCCGGACCGCGCGCTCGAAGTCTCGGCCGCGGCGCTCGCCAAGAACGCCGACATCAACATCATCTACGGCATCAACGACTCTTCGTCGCTGGGCGGCCTGCAGGCATGGAAAGCCGCCGGCAAGTCTCAGGATGGTCTGTTGACCGTCGGTACCGGTGGCGAGGGCCTGGCCTTCATCAACGCTATCGAGAAGGAACCGTCCTACCGGATCGAAGCGGCAATGTTCCCGGAGAAGAACGGATTCACCGCGATCGACGCGGCGGTCAAGCTCTTCAACAACGAGGCTGTGCCGGAGCACATCGTCAGCCCGACCGCGCCGATGATCGGTGAAGAGTGGAAGACCTACTATGACTATGACGGCACGACGCGTACCATTAAATGGGATGCGGTCAACGCGCTGAAAGCGCCGGACAAATGCATGAAGACCGCCGCCGATTTGAAGAAATAGGCCTTGTGGTCATCTTTAATGGCGGAACGTTTTTAATGCTCGCGATGCGCCACGGCGTTGCTCGAAACCTCTCCCCTCGCTGTGCGAGGTAGAGGACGAGCAACAGCTTGTAACCGATCCTGCTCTCCCCCGTCGATCGGGGGAGAGGTGATCCGCCAAGCAGCCGCAGCGGCGGTCGCTCTAGCAAGACACGTGCCGTGACATTGTTTATTTGAAAGCAAACTGTGATGACTGAAGTCTCACATCCACTGCCACCGCGACGCATATCGCTTGCCGCCCTGACCGGGAGCAGCCAACTGGTCCTCGGCGCAATTCTGGCGATCCTCTGCATCGCCATCTCGATTGCGGCGCCGCAATTCTATTCGGAAGCCAATATCATCGCCATCCTGCGCCAATGCGCACTGGTGCTGATTGTCGCGTCGGGCATGACGATGCTGGTGATCACGGCAGAGGTCGATCTTTCGGTTGGCGCGTCGCTGGCCTTCGTCGGCTGCATCGGCATGGCAGTTCTCAACGACACGCAGAGCTTGACGCTCGGCATAGCGGCGGCGCTGGCGTTTTCGGGTTTCGTGGGATTGGTCAACGGGCTGGTCGTCACCCGCCTCCGGGTCAATTCACTGATCGCCACCATCGGTACGATGATGATGCTGCAGGGCGGCGTTTATCTTTTTACCCGCGAGGCGGTTCAGAACCACCACCAGATCGCTGCCTTCACCGATCTTGGCGCCGGTTATCTAGGGGCAATCCCGCTCCCGGTCATCTTCGCGGCGGTGATCTTTGCGGTCGCCTATGTAACACTGCGCTTTACCACGCTGGGCCGCTACCTCTACGCCGTTGGAGCGAACGAGAGAGCGGTGCGGCTATCCGGCGTGCGGTCGGAGCGGCTGAAGCTTTTCGCCTTTGTAGTCACCGGGCTGACCGTCGGTGTCGCCGGCATGATCCTGTCGTCTCTGATGAATGCCGGCCAGCCGACCGCAGGGCGCGGTTTCGAACTGACAGTTATCGCCGCAGTCATCCTCGGCGGAACCAGCCTTGCCGGTGGGCGAGGCTCCTTGTTCGGCACGTTGCTCGGCGTGCTGGTTCTCAAAGTCATCGACAATGGCATCATCATCCTTGGCTGGAACCAGGACCTGCAAATGATCGTCCCGGGTGTCGTCATCATCCTCGCCACCTATCTCGACATCGTGCGGAGCAGAGCCAATGCCCGCTGACATCTTCCACGCCGCGCCTGATGGCGAACGGATCGTCGACCCGACTGTTCCGGCATTGGAAATGCACGGCATCGGCAAACGCTTTCCAGGCGTGCTTGCGCTTGAGAACGTCGATCTTACGCTCGAGCCCGGAAAGGTGCACGCGCTGATGGGCGAGAACGGCGCCGGCAAATCGACGCTGATCAAGATCATGGCGGGCGTCTACGAAAAGGACGCCGGTGCGATCCGCATCCAGGGCCGCGACGTCGAGATCAAGTCACCGCGTGACAGTCTCAAGCAAGGCATCAAGGTGGTGTTCCAGGAGATCGCGCTGATTTCCGAGTTCACGGTTGCCGAGAACATCTTTCTCGAGGGCTATCCAACGAGCGCGGCGGGCTCGATCGACTGGCGAAAGATCAAGGCGGATTCGGCGGCACTGTTCAAGCGCATAGGCTTCAATGTCGATCCTGCGGCGCGTACCGGTTCGCTGCCGGTCAGCCAGCAGCAGATGGTGGAGATCGCCCGCGCCCTCGCGCATGAGGCGCGCGTCGTCGTCATGGACGAGCCGACCTCTTCGTTGACGCCGAATGAGGTGGCGCTGCTGTTCAACGTCATCCGGCGGCTGACGTCGCTGGGCATTGCGGTGCTCTATGTCAGCCATAAGCTGGACGAGGTATTCGAGATCGCGGATATGGTGACAGTGCTGCGCGACGGCCGCCACATCTCGACCAAGCCGATCGGAGAACACACCAACGATACCCTGATCCAGGACATGATCGGGCGGCGTATCGACAATCTGTTTCCGCGCCAGCGCGGCGCTGCGGGGACGAGAGTTGCGCTATCGGTTCAGGGCTTGTCGACCGCCAGGAAGCTCAAGGATATCAGCTTCGAGGCGCGCGCAGGGGAAGTGCTGGGTTTCTTCGGCCTTATGGGCGCGGGGCGCACCGAGCTCGCGAAGGCGATCGTCGGGTATGATCCGATCAGCGCAGGCACAATCGAAATCGAGGGGCGGCGGCTTTCGCCGCACGATACACGGACGGGCGTGCGGCTTGGCATCGGGCTGCTGACCGAAGACCGCAAGAGCGAGGGCCTGATGCCCGAACTGCCGGTCTACCAGAATGCCAGCCTCGCCTCGCTCCCCAGTTTCGCGAAGATGGGGTTCGTCGATACCGGTCGCGAGCGCAAGGCGGTGCAGGACTATGTCGACCGCTTCCGCATCAAGACGCCGTCGCTGTTCCAGCAGATCAAGAATCTCTCCGGCGGCAACCAGCAGAAGGTGCTGATCTCGCGCTGGCTGATGCGCGGGCTGAAGGTGATCGTCGTCGATGAGCCGACACGCGGCATCGATGTCGGAGCCAAGTCGGAGATTTTCGCGTTGATCGACCGCTTGGCCGGCGAGGGGTTGGCCGTGGTGATGATGACGTCGGAGATGCCGGAGCTGCTCGGCCTGTCCGACCGGGTCGCGGTGATGTGCGAAGGCCGCCTAACCGCCACCATGTCTCGCGACGAGGCGACGCAGGAAAGAATCCTCAATGCGGCGATCGGGTGAGATGGCAATGCTCGGGGGTCGGTGTGCGCTCAGAACTGCCGGCTATGGATATAGCGCGGCGCTGACGTCCCCCTCCCCCTTGTGGGGAGGGATACAGGGTGGGGGTAGAGACCGCCCACACCTTTCAGACGGAAAGTTCTCACTCAGAATTCCTGGGAGTGGCGCCAAGTCACCCCCACCCTGTATCCCTCCCCACAAGGGGGAGGGGGTCGTCTGCGTCGCGCCAGACATTGCGCTCGACGGATATGATTGTGCGACGGAGACGGCGCGATGACACATGCCGAAATGTACCTCCCTTGCAACGCACTCCGAGCCTTCCCTCCTCGCCCGCATCTTCGCGCGCCAGGAACTGGCGCTGCTGATCTGCCTGCTGCTGGTGATTGCCTTCTTCTCATTTACCGCGGAGAACTTCTTCTCGGTGCGCAACATGACCAATGTGCTCGGGCAAGCGTCGCTGGCGCTGATCGCGGGCATAGGCTGCGCCATCGTCTTCATTTCCGGCGAGGTCGACATTTCCATCGGCTCGCTGCTGGCGGCTATCGCGCTGCCGCTGATCGTCATCATGAATGCGACCGAGTCCATGGCGCTCGGCATCGCCGCAGCGTTGCTGTTCGGGCTGATCATCGGTGCAGTGAACGGATACCTCACAGCGTATGTCGGCATAAATTCGCTGATCGTCACGCTGGGCACGATGTTCATCATGCGCGGCGGCGTCTACCTCTACACCGGCCAGCGGGCGATCTCCGACGACATCATGCTCGACAACTTCATCTACCTGTCGGACGGGCGGCTGCTCAACACGGTTCCCGTCGCTGCAGTGATCGCATTCATTTTGCTCTGCGCCTTCGCCTACATGATGCGGCACCGGCCGTTCGGACGGCAGATCTATGCCGTCGGCGGCAATCAGGAAGTAGCGCGGCTGGCAGGCTATGATGTGCGCAAGGTCAAGTTCATCTGCTTCCTGATCAGCGCGCTGCTGGCGACCGTCACCGGCATCATCCTTGCCGCCCGCGTCGGTTCCGCGCAGCACACGGCAGGCCTCAATTTCGAGTTCCAGGTGGTTGCGGCGACCGTGCTTGGCGGCGTCAGCCTGGCCGGCGGCATCGGCAGCCTGTGGGGGATGGCGCTCGGCGTCCTGATCCTGCAATTCCTGTCCAACGGGCTGCGCGGAATCGGCCTGCCGACTGAATGGCAGCTCGTCATCACCGGTATGATCATTATCGCCGCTGTTGCCTTCGACGAAGCCAAGCGGCGGCGTGCGCAGGGAGCATGATCCCGAAAAGTTGCAGACTTTTTGGAACAGATCATGCGCGAAGAGTTGGAGGTTGAAATGGGACGCCTGGAGGGCAAGACAGCCGCGATAACCGGCGCCGCCGACGGCATCGGCCATGCGATCGCCGAGGCAATGGCGAGAGAAGGCGCCAACGTCTTCTTGTCCGATATTGCGGACGCTGAAGGGGAAGCTTTTGCGGTTGACCTGCGTGCTGCCGGTCGCAACGCAACCTATCTCCATTGCGATGTCTCCAAGGACGCCGACATTGCGGCGCTGGTCGCCACAGCGGTCGAGAAGACAGGGCGGCTGGACATCCTGGTCAATAATGCGGCGATTGCGATCGGCGGCTTTCCGGTTCACCAAATGACCGACGAGCAGTGGCACCGGCTGATCGATGTGAACCTCACCAGCGTCTTCCGCGGCTGCAAACATGCGCTGCCGCATATGATCCGGCAGAGGGCAGGATCGATCATCAACATGGCGTCGGCGCAGGGGCATATCGGCCTCGACGGCTGGACCGCCTATGCGGGCGCCAAGGGCGCGGTGATGTCGATGACGCGGCAGATGGCGGTGGAATTCGGTCCCCATAACGTTCGCGTCAACTCGATCTCGCCGGGTACGATCAATACGCCGATGAATGAAAAGCTGGTCGCGCAGTTCGGCGATACGTTGTCGAAAGCCTGGGTGAAGATGCATCCGCTCGACCGTATCGGCCATCCGGCGGAAGTCGCTGAGGCAGCGGTTTATCTTGCCTCCGATGCCGCCGGTTTCACGACGGGGATCGATCTGCGCGTCGATGGCGGGCTCACCGCCGCCCCGCGCTACGTACCTGATTTGCTTTGAGCGCATTGTTATTGATACTGCCCACGCGAGAACATCCATGAACAAGGCCCTTGAAGGCGTCACCATCCTTGACTTCAGCCATCTGCTGCAGGGGCCGTTCGCAACGCAATTGCTTGGCGATATGGGCGCGAATATCATCAAGATCGAGCGGGCGGGAGCCGGCGACATGTTTCGGAGCATGACCTTCTTCGCCAAATGGGTGGGCGGTTCGGAAAGCCCGAATTTTCTCGCTTGGAACCGCAACAAGAGATCGATCGCGCTCAATCTCAAGAGCCGGAAAGTCCATGAGATCATCATGGACATGGCCAAAAAGGCCGACGTGGTCGTGCAGAATTTCCGGCCGGGCGTTCTGGCCAAGCTCGGCTATGGCTACGAGGACTTCAAGGCTGTCAATCCGGCCATCATCTATTGCTCCGGGTCGGGTTACGGCGAGGAGGGTCCCTACGTCGAACGGCCCGGCCAGGACATGCTGATCCAGGGTCTCGCCGGGTTGATCTCCAACACCGGGCGCGGCGACCAGGCGCCTGTTCCGGCAGGGGCGGGGCTGGCCGACCAGATCGGCGCGATGAACATGGTCTACGGCATACTCTCGGCGCTCTATTATCGCGAGAAGACCGGCAAAGGGCAGAAGATCGAGGTCAATTTGCTGGCGGGAATGCTGGCTCATCTCAATCAGGAATATGTGGCGGTTTTGAACCTCGGCGAGGATTTCGTGCGGCCAAATTCCGGCATTGGGCATCCCGGCATGCAGGCGCCGTTCGGCATCTATGAGACGAAGGACGGCGGCTATGTTTCGATCGCGATGAGCCCGTTCAAATCGCTTATCGGCGTGCTCGAAGCGCCTCAGCTTTCGATCTATGACGACCTCAAGACACTGTTCGACAAGCGCGACGAGGTGTTCGACAAGGTCAATGCCGAGACCAGGAAGTTCACTGCGGAGGAATTGCTCGAGCGCCTGCTCGCCGCCGACATCTGGTGTGCGCCCGTGCAGGATATCCGCCACGCGGCCGAAGACCCGCAAGTCACGCATATGGGCATGATTACCAGCTACGAGCATCCGCTCGGCGGCACGGTGAGGGTGGTGGCGCCGGCGGTGAAGATGAGCGAGACGCCGGCTGAAATCAGCCGCCCGGCGCCGCTGATCGGCCAGCACGGCCGGGAGATCCTGGCTGAGTTCGGCGTGCCCACCGCAGACATAGCGGCACTGGAGGCCGCCGGCGACATGACCGTGCAGGAGGCTTGAGCCGTGGCGGCTTACAAGACGCTCACCCTCGAGCGCGATGGCCGGGTCGCCATCGTCACCTTCCGCCGCGCCGACCAGCTCAACGCCATGAATAAGCTCATGCAGGGCGAGATCACCGCTGCATTCGAGGCGCTGTCGGCGGATGACGGCGTCGGCGCGATCGTCGTTACCGGCGAAGGACGGGGCTTCATGGCGGGCGCCGATATCAAGGAATACGCTGCGCAAAGCAGCGAGGAGTTCGACATCTTCCAGGCGGCCGGCACGCGTATGTATGCCGCGATCGAGGACAACCGCAAACCGGTAATCGCGGCGGTCAATGGCTTTGCGCTCGGCGGCGGCATGGAACTGGTGCTTTGTTGCGACATCGTGATTGCCAACCAATTTGCCAAGCTCGGTCTGCCGGAAATCAAGCTCGGTTTGATTCCGGGTGGTGGCGGGACGCAGCGTAGCGTGGCGAAGCTAGGGCGCAACCGTGCCAATATGCTGGTGATGACAGGGGCGATCGTGTCCGCCGCGGAATTCGTGGCGAGTGGTCTCGTCAGCGAGATCGTAGAGGTGGATAGGCTGATGCCACGCGCGCTGGAGCTGGCGCGTATGATTGCCGAGGAGCCGCCCGCAGCAATCGAGGGGCTGAAGGCACTTACGGCCCTCGCACTCAAGAATGATCTTGCCGTCGGATTGGAGAAGGAGCGGGTCATTCTGGGTGGGCTCTACCGCAGCGAGATCGGCCAGCGTCGCGTCCGAGAGTTCGCCGAAAACAGTGCGGCGCGGGCAGCGGAGAAGGCGAGGGTATAAGAGTTGATCGCTGCCCCGTTGCCTGCAGAGTCGGGTGAGGCGGCTTCTGCAATGGCGCTAATTGCCCGGTGGAGGAGCTTCCGATATGAAACCTGAAGACGCCGACGACTATCGCGGGCTCGGCTGGGCGCATGGCGCGCTCACGGTGCAGAGGCTCGGCGCCATGATGGCGCCGGTGACCTTCGTTTTGGCGGATGGCCGGCAGGTGTCGCCGCTGCATATCGCGCCATGGGCGGGCGACACGGGTACGGACGGCCTTCCTGGGATCCTGCAGAAGCTGCGCGGCGACTGGCCCTGCGTGCCGTTCGGCTATTCTGTGCCGAGCGACGGCTGGCCGGTCGAATGGGCGAAGGGGATGGGTGCGCCCGCCGCGGACGAAGAAGTGCATGGGTACTGCTCCAACCACGAATGGCGCTGGCAATCCACGGCCGACCAGTCGCTAAGACTGTTCCTCGAATACCCGCTGCCGCATCCGGTGCTGCGAGTAGAGCGGACGATTACCCCGGACCCGGACGCGCCGGCCGTCGATCTCGAATTCCGCATCGTCGTACGGCGGCGCTGCCGACTGCCGATCGGGCTGCATCCGGTGTTCCGCTTGCCGAAGGAGGCAGGCGCGGCGCAGCTGGAACTGGGCAGCTTCGATCATGGCCTTACCTATCCGGATACGGTCGAGCCAGGAGCCGCGCTGTTCGCCAAGAACCAGCGGTTCACGAACCTCGCGGCCGTCCCGGCACGGTCGGGCGGAACTGTCGATGCGTCGCGTTTGCCCTTTGCCGGCGATTTCGAGGAACTGCTGCAAATCCAGGGGCTGGACGGCACGGTGGCGCTTGCCAACCACGCCGAAGGCTACCGCGCACGGCTATCCTGGCAGCGGGAGCATTTTCCCAGCCTGCTGTTGTGGATGTCCAACCGCGGCCGCAAGTTCGAACCGTGGAACGGCCGGCATCTGGCACTTGGCATCGAGCCGGTCTGCTCGCCTTTCGGTCTCGGGCCGGCAACGGCGCTGGCCGACAACCCGATCGCGCTTTCGGGTACACCCACCGCGCTGGACTTTTCGCCGGAGCATACGTTCGTGACGCGCTACAGGATCGAGGTGGAGCCGTTGTGATGTATTGGCTACAGCGACAGCGGAGATTGGCGCCGGTATTTGAACTTCGTCATCCCGGGCGACTGAGCGAAGCGAAGGAAGACCCGGGACCCAGCGTAAGAATCTTCTTTCACGACCGCGCACATGCGCGAAGACTGTGCCTTCGGCGACTATTAGGCTGGGTCCCGGCTCTGCGGTCGCTTCGCTCCCTTGGCCGGCTTGACGGCATTCCGCAGGCGAGGTGCTACTAACTTGACCTCCCTCGTCAAACCCAACCGCCCCGTATTCACCGACCTGGCCGGCCTGGCCGCGATGGTGGAAGCCGGCGACCGGTTCGGCGTGGGCGGACATCATTTCGCGCGGTTGCCGATTGCACTGCTGAGGACGATTGCGCAACGCGGCGTCGGAAATCTGAGATACATATCGTGGGCCGGCGGCCTGCCGCTGGAGCTTCTGCTGGAAGCCGATGCGGTGGCCGCGATCGACATCTGCTTTTCCAGCCTCGACATCTTCGGCCTGCCGCCGCGTTTTCGCGCAACCGCCGAAGCGGGAACAATTCCGGTGCGCGACTGGACGGCTCTCGCCATGATTCAGGCGCTACGGGCCGGACAACAGAACCTGCCGTCAATGCCGTTCCAGATCCCGGCGGGATCGGACATGATGGCGCGCATACCCGGCGCGGTCGTGGCTGCCGATCCGATCAGCGGCGAGCCGGTTGGCGCCATCCCTGCGCTGCGGCTGGACACGCTGGTGCTGCATGCGCAGCGCGCCGACGAGAGCGGCAATGTGCAAATTCTGGGTCCGAAAGCACTCGACCTCGCCATGGTGGGGGCGGCGCACAAGGTGCTGGTGACAGTGGAAGAAACCGTACCCGTCGGTACGCTCTCTCGCGACGGCCGCCAGACTGTACTGACACGCAACCAGGTGTCGGCAATCGCCGTGGTGCCGGGCGGCGCGTGGCCGGCGTCCTGCCTGCCGTTCTACGTCACGGACTACGCTGCGCTGTCGCATGCTTTTGCGGGTGACGAGCCGCTGGTGGAAGCGTTTGCGTCTAGCCCGCCTTTACCGTCTCGCCCTTCGGGCTCACCATCTCTTCCCCGCGTTACGGGGGCGGGGAAAGGCGCTGTTCCCTCGCATCTTCGTTCCGCGGCCAGAGTTACAGCAAAAATGGTCGCCGATCTGCCGCTGGCAGAGAACAGCGGTCTGCCCGCGACAATCGACGAGATTCTCGCTGTGCGCATCGCCTCCGAACTGGGCAATGACAGCTTTGCCAGCGCCGGCGCGGTATCGCCGCTGGCCAATGTCGCCTACCGGCTGGCAAAGGCGACGCATGCGCCGGACATGATCCTCGCGACCATGAGTTGCGGCCACATCGATGTTGCACCCAGCCCTTTGATTCTGTCGCTGATCGAGACGCTGGATGGCGAGACGGCGGCTGCGCATGCTGGTGGAGACGATACCTACTCCACTTATTACCAGGCGGGCGCCGTGACGCATGAGATCGTTGCGGCGGCTCAAGTGGATCGGCACGGGCGGGTCAACACGATCGCGTTGACAAAGCCGAGCGGCGGCATGATCCGCCTGCCGGGGCAAGGCGGCATGGCCGATGTCGCCAACATGCACCGGGACTACCTGCTTTACATCACCCGCCATACGCCGCTTTCGGTGGTGGACGCGGTCCGTATCGCCAGTTCGGCGCGCGGGCTCCTGACCGAGGCGGAGCGTGCGCCGCATGGCTACCGCACCGGCAAGGCGCTGGTTTTTACCGATCTGTGCGTATTCCGGCTGGATTCGGTTTCGCGCGAACTCGTGGTGATCGAAACGATGCCGGGCGTCAGCCGGGAGCGCATTTGCGAGGCAACCGGTTTCGAAGTCGTGTTCGATCCGGATTGCCGGGAGGTGGCGACACCGACCGCCGAGATATTGGACATGCTGCGCTCGCGCATCGACCCGCTGGGCCTGCGCCGGCTGGAATTCGTCAGCGCCAAGGAGCGCGGCGGACTGATCGCCGAGATCCTCGCGGCGGACCTGGCCATTGTCGAGCAGTGTTTTGACATGCAGGGATAACTCAGGGTGCGGTACCGCCAAGCGTAGCGGTGGGGGGAAGTTGGGAGAAAGTCACAATGAAACCATTGCTGCCGATGACTGCCGCGCGGGTCTTCTTCAATGGCATTTTTACGTCGCCGCGGGTGGCGCATCCGGAAGGCGTAGCGGTGCATGCCGACGGGTCGATCTGGTGCGGCAATGAGGTCGGCGAACTCTTGCGCATTGCCGCCGATGGCAGCGCGGTCGAGCGTATCGGCGGCACGGATGGCTTCCTGCTTGGCATCGCTTTCGACAGCGCCGGCAACTGCTTCGCATGCGATCTGCGACATGCCGCGATCTTCCGCTGGGACGCCCGAAGTCATGAGATGCGGCACTTCGCGGCATCCGGCATCCGCGTACCGAACTATCCGGTCGTCGATGACGCGCGCGGCTTTCTCTACGTTTCCGACAGCATCGGGCCAGCGCCCGGACCGGGCGTGTTTCGCTACGATCTGAAGACCGGAGAAGGGGGGTTGTGGTGTCAGGACGAAATGTCCTTTGCCAACGGCATGGCAATGGCGCCGGACGGGAAGGGACTGTACGTTGTCGAAAGCGACGCGTCTTGCATCAGCTATGTGCCAATCCTTGAGGACGGTTCGGCGGGTCGCAGGCGCGTTGTTGTTGAGGAGGTGCGCAATGTTCCGGACGGACTGGCGTTCGCGCCGGACGGATCGTTGTTCATTTCCTGCTATGAACCAAGCCGCATCTATCGCTGGCGTGAGGATCGCGGGCTGGAACTGCTGATCGAGGATCCCACCGCGACTGTGATCGCGCACCCGACAAACATCGCCTTCAAGGGTCAGAAACTCTACGCGTCCAATCTCGGGCGGTGGCATATCACCGAGATCGATTTGGGGGGACTCGGCGGTTGAGCACAGGTTAGCCGAACGGTCTACGGTTCCCCCCGGTCGTGGTCGGCTTGTGATGGCGTTGTGAAAATCGTCGCCGTGGGTTTGTAGAATTCGCCATTTTCGTACGTTTTTATGAGCGGAGACTGTCGTGGTGCTCAAATTCTACTACCATCCTCTGGCGTCGTTCTGCCACAAGGCGTTGATCCCGCTCTACGAGAACGGCACCGCCTTCGAGCCCATTATCGTCGATCTCGGCGACGCGTCGTCATCGGCGTCGTTCAAGGCGATCTGGCCGATGGCCAAGATGCCGGTGCTGGTGGACGAGGCGCGCGGCGCGACGGTGGCGGAATCCACCATCGTCATCGAGTATCTCGACAATTTCTATCCGGGCGCGGTCCGCTTCATTCCGCAGGATGCCGACCAGGCCTGGCGGGTGCGTTTCTGGGATCGCTTCTTCGATCACTACGTTCAGGAGCCGATGCAGAAGGTCGTCATTGACCAATTGCGTCCGAATGGCCAACGCGATCCGTTCGGCGTCGCGCAGGCGAAGAGCCAACTCGCGGAGGCATATGGGTTCATCGAGGATCAACTCGCGGACAAGACCTGGATTACCGGCGACGCGTTTACGCTGGCGGATTGCGCAGCGTTGCCGGGTCTGTTCTTCAGCAGCGTCATCGTGCCGTTCGACGATCGGAAACGGCTGTGGGCCTACTATGGCCGACTGATGCGGCGTCCCTCGGTCGAGCGCGTTTTGCGCGAGGCGGAGCCGTATCTCAAGTTCTTCCCGCTGCCGGACAAGCCATCGCTCGTTCCCGCCGTGATCGATCCCAACTGAACTCAGGAGCTTTCCTGGGTGTGCGATTCCAGGAACCACAACGACTTGTCCAGCGCCCGTGAATAGGCGGTAAAGATGTCGGCGGTATCCTTGTCATCCGCCTCATCCGCTTCGGCAATCGCGGCGCGGGCCAGTTTGGCGGTCGCCGCGTAGCGGTCGATCAGCGCCGCCAGATGATCCTTGGTTTTGTGGATGTCGATCGGATAGGGGTCCAGCGGCGTCTGTTTGGCGACAATCTGCGAGGTGCCGAGAGCAACACCCCCGAGCTGCACGGCACGTTCGGCGATGGTATCGACGTGAACGTCGAGCTCCTTGCGAAAATCGTCGAGCATTTCGTGGATCGCAATGAATTGCGGGCCTTTCACGTTCCAGTGCGCCTGCTTGGTAATCAGCGAAAGGTCGATGGCATCGGCGAGGCGTGCATTGAGGATCCCAATGGATGCCTTTCGGGCATTCGACTTCAGATCGTTGCGGGTGGTGATCATCGACTTCCTCCGGTTGACGGCGGCTTCATCAAAGCGCGACCTTGCCGGTAGCGCAAGACGACGCGCGGCGAGGGTTCACTTCCCGGCAAGAATTTCCCGGATCAAGCGCTGGCAGCGTTCGGCCATGAAGTCGAGCAGCAGACGGACTTTCGGATCCTGCAGCTTCTTGTGTGGATAGACCGCCGCAAGCTGCACTGGCGCTGGTGGGTTATCCGGCAGGATCACCTTCAGTCGGCCGTCGCGGATGAAGGGCTCGATCTCGAAGCGCGGCTTGTTCATGATGCCGCGCCCTGCGAGTGCCCAACCGGTGAGCACGTCTCCATCGTCGGAATCGAAAGGTCCTTTCACCTCGAATTTTGCTTGTCCTGTGGGCGTGCGCAATGTCCAGAAATGTTCGCGGATGCCTGGGAATCTCAGCATCAGGCAATCGTGGCCATCATCGACCAGTTGCTGCGGATTTGTCGGCTCGCCGCGCTTCGCGAGATATTGCGGCGCGGCAACCAGCACGCGCTCGCATTCGAGGATGCCGCGCATCCGCAGGCTGGAATCCTCCAGCAGGCCAAGGCGGAAAGCCACGTCTATGCCTTCCTTCATGATATCGACGTTGTGGTCGGAGAGGCGCAGCCTTACCTCTATCTGCGGGTATCGGTCGCGGAATTCAGGTATGCCGGAAGCGATGAAGCGTCGTCCCAGCCCGAGCGGCGCGGTCACGCGGATCGACCCGCGCGGCTGCCCGGACAGCGTGCTGACTGCCGCCTCGGCCTCCTCGATGGCCTCCAATACGCGCTTGGCGCCTGCATAGAACGCCGTGCCTTGCTCGGTTGGCATCAACTGGCGCGTCGTGCGGTTGAACAACCGCACGCCGAGATGCTTCTCCAGTTCCTTGATGCGGTTGGAGGCGACGGCGGGCGAGACCCTCAGGTCGCGGCCGGCGGTCGACAGATTGCCGAGTTCGATCACGCGAACGAAAACGGTTATGTTATCCAGATAGGCCATTCCCGGCTTGGATTACCCAACTCCCCAGGCCCTCCCGGTATGGCCGGCCCTGTCGTATTATTTTCCAGTTTTTTTTGAAAGTCATGAGGTATTCGTGCTCTTCTCTAAAAGGATACCGACCGGCAAAATCGCTGGAACGGAAGAAGGGTGCGGGAATGCTTGATGTAGCAATCCTCTGGGACTGGCTGAGTTTTGCTGTTCGCTGGCTGCATGTCATCACAGGCATCGCCTGGATCGGTTCGTCCTTCTATTTCGTGGCGCTCGATCTCGGTCTGCGTCAGAGGCCCGGCCTTCCGGTGGGTGCCTATGGCGAGGAATGGCAGGTTCATGGCGGCGGTTTCTACCACATCCAGAAATATCTCGTGGCGCCGGCGGAGATGCCGGAACACCTGACCTGGTTCAAATGGGAATCGTATGCGACCTGGATGTCGGGCTTCGCGCTGCTCTGCATCGTGTACTATGCCGGCGCCGATCTGTTCCTGATCGATCGCAATGTCCTCGACGTCTCCGCGCCGGTTGGTATCCTTCTGTCGCTCGCCGTCATCGGTATCGGTTGGGTGGTCTACGACCTGTTCTGCAAACTGCTGCTGGGCAAGAGCGACACTGTTTTGATGCTCCTTCTCTATGCGGTGCTGGTTTTCATCGCCTGGGGGCTGACGCATCTGTTCACCGGACGCGCCGCGTTCCTGCATCTCGGCGCCATTACCGCGACGATCATGTCGGCTAATGTTTTCATGATCATCATCCCCAACCAGAAAATCGTCGTGGCGGACCTGATCGCCGGGCGCAAGCCGGATCCGAAATACGGCATGATCGCCAAGCAGCGCTCGCTGCATAACAACTACCTGACGCTGCCCGTGCTGTTCCTGATGCTGTCGAACCACTATCCGCTGGCATTCGGAACGCAATTCAACTGGGTGATCGCCTCCATCGTGTTCATCATCGGCGTGTTGATCCGGCATTACTTCAACTCGGTGCACGCTCGTAAGGGCAACCCCACCTGGACGTGGCTCGCCGCGGCTATCCTGTTCGTCATCATCATCTGGCTTTCGACCGTGCCGAAGGTGCTGACGGGCGAGCAAAAGGTTTCCGTAGGCACTGAGACGCTCATCGCTTCGACGCATTTCGGCGCGGTGCGCGATACGGTCATGGGGCGCTGCGCCATGTGCCATGCCGCTGAGCCATCGTTTGAGGGGATTTATCATGCGCCGAAGGGCGTCGTGCTGGAGAGCGACGGTGCGATTGCTCAGCACGCCACGGAAATCTATCTGCAGGCCGGTCGCAGCCACGCCATGCCGCCGGGCAACGTTACCCAGATCACGCCACAGGAGCGAGCCTTGTTGGTAACGTGGTTCGAGGAAGCGGAGAGCAAGTGAATGGTTGGTCGTCGGTCGTGATTAGTCGGTTGTAGCGAAAAGCCAGTGCGCGACCTCGAAGTATTACCCACGACCGACTACTCACGACCAACGACCCACGCCCATGCGCAACAATGACGCTCGACGGGACCTAGCATCCATGACCAAAACCCTCTTGCGCGGTAGAACGCTGTCCTTCCTGCGCTGGCCCGACAGCGCCCGGGACCTCGATTCGTTTCGCTATGAGGAAGATGGCGGGCTGCTGTTGAGCAAGGGCAAGATCCGTGCAGCGGGTCCGTTTGCAGAACTCCTAGCGGAGGCGGGCGACGATGTTGTGATCGTAGACCACCGGCCGCATCTTTTGCTGCCTGGCTTCATCGACTGCCATGCCCACATGCCGCAGATGCAGATCATCGCATCCTACGGCGCGGAGTTGCTTGACTGGCTGAACACCTACACATTTCCCGAAGAGGCCAAGTTCCGCGACACCCAGCACGGTCGCCGCATCTCGCGACTGTTCCTCGACGAACTCATTCGTCACGGTACGACCAGCGTCGTCGCCTATTGCTCCGTTCACAAGGAGTCGGCGGAGGCCTTCTTTGCCGAGTCGCACGGCCGCAACATGCTCAACATCGCCGGCAAGGTGATGATGGACCGCAATGCACCGGTCGGCGTGCTGGACACACCGCAATCGAGCTACGATGACACCAAGGCACTGATCGCCGAATGGCACGGGAAGGGCCGGCAGCATTATGCGGTCACACCGCGCTTCGCCATCACCTCGTCGCCCGAGCAGATGGAGATGGCGCAGGCGCTGATGCGCGAGCATCCTGACCTGCACATGCAGACGCATCTCTCCGAGAACCACGCCGAGATCGCCTTCACCCAGGAGCTTTATCCATCGGCGAAAGACTATACCGACGTTTACGACACCTATGGCTTGCTCGGCTCAAAGAGCCTGTTCGGTCATTGCATCCACCTTTCCGAGCGCGAGGCGGATGCACTGTCGCGGTCCGGCTCGGTGGCGGTGTTCTGCCCGACCTCGAACCTGTTTCTTGGTTCAGGTCTGTTCGACTACCAGCGCTACCGGACGCGCGACAATGCCGTACGCATCGCGGCGGCGACCGATGTTGGCGGCGGCACCAACTATTCGATGCTGCGCACCATGGACGAAGCCTACAAGGTGGTCGCGCTGAATGGCGAGAAGATGAACCCGTTCGCGTCATTCTGGCAAATCACGCGCGGAAACGCCGAGACGCTGTCCCTGGCTGACAGGATAGGCACGCTTGAGGTCGGCACCGACGCCGACATCACCGTTCTTGACGCGGGCGCCACCCCAGCCATGCGATTGCGGATGGAGACAGTCAGGACGCTTGCCGAGGAACTGTTCCTACTGCAAACCCTCGGCGATGATCGGGCGATCGCCGAAGTTTATGTCGCCGGCAAACCGGCCAAGAGTGATCTTTTGGCAAGGCAGGGTTGAAGGACGGCGATCTGTGATGGCGGGGGTCGATATGCCAACGAACACCGATCTGGATATTGTGAAGGTGCAGGAACGAGCGCTGGTCTTTCCGTTCTTCGACGAGGCCGCCGCGTTTGCCATCGGCTCGGCGATCCGGGAGCGTGCACTCGGCGAAAGCCTGCCGATCATTGTCGATATCCGGTCGTGGGACCGTCCATTGTTCTACGCAGCGCTCCCAGGCTCTACCGCGTCCAATGCGAACTGGGCGCGGCGTAAGCGCAACGTCGTTCAGATGTTTCTGAGAAGCACTTATCGGATGGTGCTCGAGAAGGCGCGTCCCGACCGCACCTTTCCGGCCTCCGAGGGCCTTGACGCCGTCGACTACGTTCTCGCCGGCGGCGGCTTTCCAATTACCGTGCAGGGCGCCGGTGTAATCGGCGTGATCGCGGTCTCGGGCCTGCCGGAACGGCAGGATCACGAGGTTGTCGTGTGGGCGCTGTGCGGCCATCTCGGCTTGAACTATGCCGATCTTGCGCTACCGGCGGAGCAGCGGGCATGACTGCTTGTGATCCGAAAGCCTTCCTCACGTCGATCTTTGCCGCAGCGGTTGCAGCGGCGGATCCCGAACGGACAATCCGCAAACATCTGCCGGCCAAGCCCAAAGGGCGAACGATCGTGGTTGGGGCCGGCAAGGGTTCCGCGCAGATGGCCGCAGCGCTTGAGAAGGCCTGGGATGGGCCACTCGAAGGTCTTGTCGTCACCCGTTATGGCTATGGTGCGAAATGTCGACGGATCGAGGTGCTGGAAGCCGCGCATCCGGTACCCGACGAAGCAGGGCTGCTCGCCGCCCAGCGGTTGCTGAAGGCGGTTTCAGCATTGACGCAAGACGATTTGGTGATCGCGCTGGTGTCCGGTGGCGGTTCGGCGCTGCTGCCTGCGCCTCCCGCCGGCCTGACGCTCGCCGACGAAATCGCGGTCAACGAGGCGCTCCTCGCTTCCGGAGCGCCGATTTCGGCCATGAATACGCTGCGCAAACATGTCTCGACGATCAAGGGAGGCAGGCTCGCCGCTGCCGCCTGGCCGGCGCGGGTCGTGTACGCTCGTCGTCTCGGACATACCGGGCGACAATCCGGCGCTGGTTGCCTCCGGACCCACCGTACCGGAAGCGGCAACGCGCGCCGATGCCCTGAGGATCGTCGAGACCTACAGCATGAAACTGCCCGACGCGGTGATGGCGCATCTTCAGACGGAGGCGGCAAATGCGCCGAGCCCGCAGGATAGCCGCTTTGCGCGCAACGAGGTGCATGTCATCGCTTCGGCGGCGGTGTCGCTGGAGGCCGCCGCCGTGGCAGCGCGCCAGCGGGGGATCCAGGCGGTCATCCTTTCGGATTCCATCGAGGGTGAGGCGCGCGATGTCGGCTCCGTACATGCGGCGATCGCGCGTGAGGTTGCGACGCGGGGCCGTCCATTCGCGCGGCCTGTGCTGATTCTGTCCGGCGGCGAGACCACCGTCACCCTGCGGGCCAAGGGCAAGGGCGGACGCAACAGCGAATTCCTGCTTTCCTTCGCGATCGGAATCGATGGTATCGATGGCATTTACGCGCTTGCCGCCGATACGGATGGCATTGACGGTTCGGAGAGCAACGCCGGTGCGTTCTGCGACGGTGCCACCGTTGAACGCATGCGAGCCGCAGGAATCGACGCCAAGACCATGCTTGCCGGCAACAATGCCTGGACTGCGTTCGACGCGGTCGGTGACCTGTTCGTGCCGGGTCCGACCGGCACCAACGTCAACGACCTGCGGGCGATATTGGTGATTTAACTCATCAGTTCTTTCACCTTGCGCATATCGTTACGGAAGCGATCACGCTCGGCTTCCGCTTCGTCGCGCTCACGAATGCGCAGGATGAAGGAGGGATGGATCGTCAGGAACACGCGCAGTCCATCGTCACGCTCGACCACCTGGCCACGCATTTTTGTGATGGGAACGGGCTTGCCCAGCAGCGATTGCGCAGCAGTCGCGCCTAGCGCTACCACCAGATCGGGCTTGATGAGCGACAACTCGTGATCGAGCCACCACCGGCAAGCCTGCACTTCACCCGCATTTGGCTTGGAATGGATACGCCGCTTGCCGCGCGGCTCGAATTTGAAATGCTTCACCGCATTGGTGACATAGACCTTTTGGCGGTCCACCTCAGCCTCCGTGAGGATGGCGTCGAAAACCCTCCCTGCAGGGCCGACGAATGGCTTGCCCGCGATATCCTCCTGGTCGCCGGGTTGTTCGCCGACGAAAACGACGCTTGCGTCCTGCGGCCCCTCGCCAAAAACAGTCTGCGTGGCGTCGCGCCACAGCGGACAGCGCCGGCAGGATTCCGCGGCGCGCCTCAAGCCGGATATCGTGGAAGCGTTCGACCCGTCGTCGACTTCGACGAGCGTATCGCGTTGTGGCCAATGCTTCGATTGGATGGCTGCGTGATGAGAAGACGGGCTGGTTGGCATCCTGTCGACCATTTCTTTTGCCGCGGCTTCGGCGCCGGCGATCAGCTCCGGGATAAGATTCGCCTCCGGCAGGTTAAGCCAGTATTTCTTCGGCATCTCGGCCTGCATTGCCTTCACCTTCAATCGCGCTGGGTTGAAGATGTTCCGGAAATAGGTTTTCCAGAGTTCCTCCGCGGCGTCTTCTGCCGGCGCGTCGCGCTTCGAAGCGCCCGGGCCAATCAGCAGTTGCTGACCGTCCCAGGACGCGGTCGCATGAGGTGTCAGGATCGTCCAGCGCATGCCGGTAAAGCGGCGTACGAAAAACGGTGCGTTTCGCTCGACAATGAAATGGCTTGGTTCGAACCAGGCAACAAAGCGGACATCGGGCTCTTCGCCGATCTGCCGAAAGCGAACGAAGGCGCGCATCTTGTGAATGTCGCGGCGCACTGCCTTCTCCATCGCCTCGAAGCGCCGGACATCCGCATCCGATGCGACCTTGAGCAAATTCGCGTCGGCTTGAAGGCGACATAGCAGGCGATAAAGGAACACGAAGCGGTCGGGATCGGAATGACATGCTACCCTCTCCGCGCGTTCGGTAAAATCGCGGGGGACGAGCAGGGTGGCACCGTCCGGAAGGGTGGGCAGTATTGTTTCGTCCTTGCCGAAAAGGTCGGAACTCGCATCTCCCATCGCCCAGGTTACGCAATCGGGCGGTATGCGGTTGAGCACCAAAGCGCGAGCCGCGGTTCGCCATCCGTCAAAGTCGGTCTGCCCAGACAGACAGACCAGAAACCGGATCGGGATTCACCCAAAGAGCTCCATCTGCACGGGTTTGCGCACGAGTTTGCGGCGCAGGCGAAGATCGTCGATGGTTGAACCGGGCGACCAGCCGTCCGTGGCAATGAATGGCCGCACCTTGGCGATCGAGGCGCAAATCCGTCCGATGTCTTCCAGCCGCAAGCGGCGAAAGCGCCGGGTCGATAGGATGCGGTCCACGACCCGCACGCCAAGCCCGGGAACCCGTAAAAGCGCTTCGCGATCCGCACGGTTGACATCGACGGGAAAGCTTGCGCGGTGGCGCAGCGCCCAGGCGAGTTTCGGATCGATTTCGAGATCGAGCATGCCGTCGACACTGCCCTCCAAAATCTCCGGCTGGGAAAATCCATAGAAGCGCATCAACCAGTCGGCCTGGTAAAGGCGGTGCTCGCGCATCAAAGGCGGCCTCATCAACGGCAGGGCAGAGGAGGAATCCGGTATTGGACTGAAAGCCGAATAGTAGACGCGTCTCAGCCTGTAGCTTCCGTATAGTCGGCTGCTGGTGCGAAGGATGCCGTCGTCCGACGTTGCATCCGCACCGATGATCATCTGCGTGGATTGCCCGCCAGGTGCAAACCGCTGACGCTTCTGCGTGCGCAGTGTCGGCTCGCGTTTTTCCTCAATTTTGCTGCGCAATCGCGCCATGGAAAGCCGGATCGTTTCCGGCCGCTTTTCTGGCGCGAGCCGCCTTGTCCCCTCATCCGTCGGTAATTCGACATTGATCGATAGCCGGTCCGCATAAAGCCCAGCCGCTTCGACAAGCTCCTGGCTGCATTCGGGGATGGTTTTCAGGTGAATATAGCCGCCGAATTTTTCGTCGACGCGCAGTCGCCGCGCAACTTCGACAAGTTCGCCCATAGTCTCGTCCGGTGAGCGTATCACCCCCGACGACAGGAACAGACCTTCGATGTAGTTGCGTTTGTAGAACGCCATAGTCAGCGAGACGACCTCGTCGATGGCGAAGCGGGCCCGGCGGACATTCGACGACGACCGATTGATGCAGTAACTGCAATCGTAGATGCAGAAATTGGTGAGCAGGATCTTCAGCAGCGAGATGCAGCGGCCATCGGGTGCATAGGAGTGACAAATACCCATGCCTTCGGTCGAGCCGATGCCGCCAGTCTTTAGAGAGTTGCGCCGTGCCGCCCCGGATGATGCGCAGGACGCATCATACTTTGCTGCATCGGACAGGATCGCCAGCTTTTCACGTGTCGAAAAACATGCCATGCGTTCATGATACGTTCTTTAATTTTGAAGCGCTATAAACTTTGATGTAGGGCGACCACTTTTTAAATGGCTGAGTTCCCGGTCTGCCGCCAGACCGTACTTCCACGGCGCCTGATCAGGGGTTGCATTGAGCGACTACAGGGGCACTGCTGGAAAGACCGCGTGAGTGATTGCTGGCGGGATATTGCTGAGCAAAGGCTCACGCCAAAAAGGCCGGGCTTTCCTTAACAAGTGCGATGCGCAGCTTTTCGAGCGCGCGGTTTTCGATCTGGCGCACACGTTCCTTGGAAATGCCGAGCCGGACGCCCAGTTCCTCCAGGGTCGCACCATCGTCACGCAACCGACGTTCTGCGACGATCCGCCGCTCCCGGGCGCTCAGCACGTCGAGCGCCTTGTGCAACCAGTTCGAGCGGCGTTCCAGGTCAATCGATTCGCCGGCCACCTCGTCTGGGAGCGGATCGTCGCAGACAAGAAAGTCCATGCGATCGGAGGCAGCCTCTTCTTCCTTGAGCGGAGCATTCAAGGAGTAGTCGGGGCTGGAAAGGCGCGCATCCATCAACTCGACGTCGGCTTCCGATACACCAAGCTGAGACGAGATTTTGCTGTAGAGCGCCGAACCTGTCAGGGTACTGTCGCCCCGTGCCAGATGGGCGCGTAAGCGGCGCAGATTGAAGAACAGCGCCTTCTGGGCGGAACTCGTGCCGCCACGCACGATAGACCAGTTGCGCAGGATATAATCCTGCATCGATGCACGAATCCACCAAGTAGCATAGGTAGAGAAGCGTACTTCCCTCTCGGGCTCGAAGCGGGCAGCAGCCTCAAGCAGGCCCACATATCCTTCCTGGACGAGGTCTCCCATGGAGAGACCGAAGTGCCGGAAGCGCGTGGCCATCGAAATCACCAGCCGCATATGCGCAATGGTGATCCGGTGCATGGCATCCTGGTCGCGGGCACCTTTCCAGCGATTGGCGAGTTCGAGTTCTTCCTCGCGTGCAAGATAGGGCGCGGCCATCGCCGCGGTGATCATCGATCTTGCTGCTTTGTCTTCCATGATTGTCGCCCCGCATGCGTGCGAAACAGGCGCCTAACATAGCGCAACTTCGACTGAACGTTGCATCGGAGTCATTAGTTCCGCCCGCACAAGAACGTGAACAAGATGCAGCGGAGAGCTGTCGTCTTGCTCGGCAAGTTCCGGTTGGACTATTGATCGGTGATGATCTTGACCTTGTCGCCGGCCGATACTGTGGCCACCGGCGAAAGCGCGTTCAAAAGACGGAACAAATCCATCTTGCGGTCGACCCCGGCCATCTTCGACGACAGCGTGCCAACAGTCTCCCCGGGCTTCACTGTTATAACGCGCACGCGCAGGGGCTTGAGCGCGGCCTTCTCAGCGGCGGTGAGGGATTGGAAACTCGACCCCACGGAGCGTGCAACGACGTTCAGGCTTGCGTTGTTGAGGGGTGCCGCCGTCAGCAATCGATAGACCTGGCCGCCAACGCGGATCACGGTAATGTCGAATTGCCACTTTTCGGCACGGGCGCTGGCAATTGCCGCCTCGTTGCCGTTAATGGTTTCGTTGCGCACACTGTTGGGATCGAGTCCTGCCACCCAGCCGGAGCGGACATAGTCGGCGAGCGATACCTTAGGGTCAAGCGATACGCCGTCGAAGCGGATGGCCATATCGCCCGGACCCGTCGCCGTGACGGCAGTAGCCGTGTTGTCGATGACGAAGTTTGACGGCACCGTGAACGAAATGCCGAGGCCAGGGTGCATGAAGGTGCTGCCGCGCACATAGCCTTCCTCCGGGGTGTCGCCGAACAGCAAGCCGTCAATGCCGGCCAGGTAAAAGTCACGATCGGTGGCACCGGTGCCTTGCTGTCCGAATTCGCGAGCATGGGCGCGCGCCAGTTCGATGCGCTGCGGTGCGTTGGGGTGGCTGGCCAGGAAGTCGAGGCTGGGATCGCTGGCCCCGGTGATCGAGCGGAAATTGGTATAGTCGGCCATGGACTGCAGGAAGCGCGCCGCGGCGAAGGGTTCGTAGCCTGCAAGGCCCGTCGCCTTGATGCCGATGGCATCGGCCTCAAGCTCCTGGTTGCGCGAGAACTGTGCCATGCGCAGCTTGCCCTTCAGCAGAGCAACTTTCGCCGTCGGCGTTTCGCCGAGCACGTCGCTGACGACCTTGCTGGCGAGCACCTCCTCGGCCTCCTTCTGCTGGCGCTGCAAGCCGTGATTGGCGGTCACGTGGCCCATTTCGTGCGCAACAACGGCCGCCAGTTCCGCCAAGTCGTTGGCGAGCGCCAGCAGGCCGCGCGTCACGTAGAGATAGCCGCCGGGCAGCGCGAAAGCGTTGACGTTCGGCGAATTGAGAATAGTGATGCGATAGGACTGCGTCGGATTGTTGGACACGGTTGTGAGGCTGCCGACCACCTTGGCGACCATACGCTCCAGCTTCGGATCAGAATATTCTCCGCCATAGGTCGCGAGAATGCGCGGATGCTGCGCACGCGCCAACTCGGCCAGCCGATCGTTGCGGGTGACAGTGTCGACCGTGATCGGGCTGTTGGACGGCTGAAAGTTCTGCTCCTCGACCGTGGTCGGAAACGTGCTGCATGCAGCCAGCAGCACTGCCAATGCCAGCGCGGTCAGACGGCTGGCGCCTGCAAGCGGCGCCGCCTGCGAAGTGTCACGTCTGACGAAAGCAATAGACAGGGTTGTGATCCTCTCGCCTCAATACCGCGCAAATCTCGAAGTTTCGCGAATTCGCCGTTGAGCGTTTCAAGCATAGCAAATGCAACGGTCGCTCTGCCTCGTAAATATGTCCGCTTGCAGGCAGCGCCCTAGCAGTTTGATCGCAAATGTGACAACTATGTTGACACAATGCGTGTTCCACCATCGCCGGGGTTCGCCGATAGCCTTCACTTGCCGATATAGCGCCGGAACGCCTGGGGTCCAGAATCTCCGAAGAATGAAGTTGCCGGCCCACTCGCAGCGACGTTTCCGCCTTCGACAAAGACCACGTGCTTGGCGATTCGGCGGGCGTCTTCCGGATGATGGGTAACGAGTGCGACCGTCAGGCCACGCTCTGCTTGTAATTCAACGATCAAGGCGAGCATGTCGTCACGCAAGGCCGGGCCGAGTGCGGCGAACGGCTCGTCAAGAAGTAGCACGGGGCGGTTGCGGACCAGCACGCGGGCAATCGCCACGCGCTGCCGCTCGCCGCCGGAGAGTTCGCGCGGCACGCGATTCTCTTTGCCGGAAAGACCGGTGCGCGCAAGCGCTGCCGCCACCGCCTCATGGTCCTGCGCAGAGAGTTTGAGCGACGGCGAGCGACCCAGACCGACATTCCGGGCCACATCGAGATGAGCGAACAGATTGTTCTCCTGGAAGATCATCGAGACCGGGCGACGGTCCGGCGAAAGGGCGGTGACATCCTGCTCGCCGATGAGGATGCGCCCGGACCGAGGCATTCGAAAGCCGGCTATCAGATCGAGCAGAGTCGACTTTCCGGACCCGCTTGGACCCATGATAGCGGTGATGGCGTTCGCCGGGATCAAGGCGTCGAAGCGCATTTCCATGTCCGGATAGCGGAACTGAACTGCATCGACCAGAATGCCTGGTTCGGTCATCGGGCCGGTTCCCTGGCGAGGCGGTCGGCGACCGTGATGAGGGCCAGGCAAAGCAGGCCCAGCAGCAAGGCCAGACCGGCGGCGTCGGCGGTGCGGTAGCTGCCCATGCGCGCAAGCAGCAGATAAGGCAGGGTCTGTACGCTATCGCTGCCGAACAACGCGACGACGCCGAGATCGCCGAGCGATAGGGCCATTGCGAAAGCGCCGGCGGTGGCTAGCGAGCGTCGCAGAACGGGCCAGTCGATCAGCGTCAGCCGCGTCCAGCCGTGAATACCGAGCGCAGCACAGAGGCGGTCGTGGCGCTCCGCGGCGGAATCGTAAGCCGGGCGGATAGCGCGAATGGCGAAAGGCGTGGCCATAACCGCGTTGACCGCGATGATCATGACCGGTGCCAGCGCAAATACATCCGCGAGGGGCCGCACCAGCACAAACCATCCGGCGCCGATCACGATCGGCGGCACCACCAGCGCGATTCCTGCGCCGGTGTCGAAGATGCGCTCCAGAACGGACGCTCCATGGCCTGCCGACGCCATTTCCTGCCGTGCCGAAACCAGCGACAGCGCCAACAGAACTGAGAGCAGCGAAGCGCCGATGGCAAGCCCCATGCTGGTTGCTACCGCCCGCTGCACGGAGTCTTCGCTAACGAGCCGTACAAGGTCGGCGTCTAGCCCGGACATCATGGTTGCCACGAGTGGGGCGGCGATGAACAGAACCGCGACGATGAGCAATGCCGCGTTGATCATGGATTCGCCTGTTCCGGCTGCAGACGGAGGCCGTTTCGCTACACTCAGATTGGTCTCGCCGGTCACGTTCGCGCCGAAGCGCGTCAGAATGAAAACCGCCGCGATGGTCAGAAGGATCTGCAGGGTGGTCAGCGTGACTGCCCTGGCCGGATCGAAATCGAAGCGCAGCGCCTGGTAGATCGCGACTTCCAGCGTTGTGGCGCGGGGACCGCCACCCAGAGTCAGCACCAATGTGAACGAGGTGACGCAGAGCATGAACACCAGCCCCGCGACTCCAGGGAGCGCGGCGCGCAAAACCGGCCATTCGATGAAACGAAAGGACGGGCGGGCGCCCATGCCAAGCTGGCTGGCCAGCCGCCATTGGTCGCCGCTGACCGTATTCAGCGCTTCCAGGAACAGCCGTGTGGCCAGCGGCAAATTGAAGAAGACGTGG
Organism: uncultured Alphaproteobacteria bacterium; assembly: GCA_963829135.1. Lineage (GTDB taxonomy): Bacteria > Pseudomonadota > Alphaproteobacteria > Rhizobiales > Rhizobiaceae > Kumtagia. Next base: position 91,394 of record CAWHHO010000007.1, read on the forward strand.
GCGATCAGAATGCCGGAAAGTCCGTAGATGCCCGGCCATTGCCCATTTGTCAGCAGACCGAGCGGACGGGCGATGTAGCCGCCGCGGCCGAACAACTCCAGCAATCCGAGTGCCGCGACGATGGCCGGCAGCGCCAGCGGCAGCGCGAACAAGCGCAGGATGAAGGCGCGCCCCGGGAATGCCGGATGGCGCGAGAGCGCCCGCGCCAGCACTATGGCGGGAATGGTGGAGAGCGCTGTAGACAGCGCCGCCTGCCACAATGTGAAGCGCGCGATACGCACCAGATATGGATCGAACGCAGCAATCGCACCCGACCAATCGCGCGCGCCTTCGATCGTCAGTCCGAGGAACGCTCCGCCGATCAAAGCCGCGATCGCCGCAAGTGCGGCGATGCCGGCGAGAATGCGGGGGTTTACAGGCGGAAGGTGCAGCATGTCCATCGTATGCTGGGGTAAGCGCTTACTCACTCATCGCCGAAAGCCATTCATCCACCCAGGCCTTGCGGTTCTTCTCGACTTCTCCCGGGCTGAATATCAGCGTCTTTTCCGGCTTCACCAGCGTTGCGAATGCCGGGTTTAGCGGCTTCTTCGTCCTGGCAGCGGGGAACATCCAGTTGGTTTCGGGAATAACGTCCTGGAAAGAGGGCTCAGTCATGAACGTCAGGAACTGCTTTGCCAGCGGATTGGCGGCGCCGAGCGTTGTCATGCCGGCCACCTCGACCTGCAGATAGTGGCCGTCTGAGAAGGCTGCAGCCTTATATTTTTCGATGCCCTCCGCAATGATGTGGTAGGCGGGCGAGGTTGTGTAGGACAACACCATCGGTGCCTCGCCCTTCGTGAACAGGCCGTAAGCCTCGCTCCAGCCCGGCGTCACGGTCAGCACGCGCTTCTTCAGCCTTGCCCAGGCTTCCGACGCCTGATCGCCATAGACCGAGCGGACCCATAAAAGCAGGCCGAGTCCCGGTGTCGAGGTACGGGGATCCTCGATCACGATCTTTTGCGAAGGATCACCATTCACCAACTCCTTCAGGCTCTTTGGCGGGATAGCGAGCTTTTCGGAATCGTAGATGACCGCGAAATAGCCATAGTCGAACGGCACGAACGTATCGTCACTCCAACCACCGGGTACGGTGATTGCGGTGGCTTCGACGCCGGATGGTGCAAACAGGCCGGTGGCCTTCGCTTCGGCAGTCAGGTTGGTGTCGAGGCCGAGCACGATGTCGGCCTTGGTCGTGCTGCCCTCGAGCTTCAGCCGGCTAAGCAGTGCCACGCCGTCGGCAACCGAGACGAACTTCAGATCGCAACCGCATTCGGCTTCGAATGATTTCTCGACCTGCGGGCCGGGTCCCCATTCGGCGGTGAAGCTTTCATAGGTGTAGACGGTAAGGGTCTTTGCCTGTGCGGCCAAGGGTAAGCTGCCGAGAGCCAGCAGCGGAAGCGAGGTGAAAAGTCGTAGCGTCCTGCGCATCGGAGCCTCCATTCAGCTTTCAGGCATGATCCTGGTCCGAAAAGTCGCAACTTTTCGCGATCATGCTCAGTGGGTTGAAGGGAATGGGGCGCCGGGATGAACCGATCGCATCTAATCCCTCCGCCGGTACAAACCGGATCAGGTTCAGCGGGTTGGCTTCTGCCTCTCAGCCGATCCGCGAAAACGCGTCCGGCACCCCGTTAGAGCGAAACGAACATAGGTCGCGCCGAGAGCGGGCGCAAGCGGATTGAATGGCGAATTGCAGGTTGGTTGCTATTCGGAGGGATCAGAAACCCTGAAACAGCATGTCCAGTGCGCTGACAACCTTGTCATGATGCTTCGCGAGATTGCGGTTGCTTGGCGTCAGTTCAGCCACTGGCACGGCGGAGATGAGGTGGGTAGCGAGAACATATTTCTTGCCGTCCACATCGAAGATCGGGTGAAGCCTTTTGAGAACAGGAGGCGTCGATGTAGCCTCTATCAGGGGAATGACCGCGCGCGTGTGAAACCGGTCCAGCAAGGCGGCCTGCACGTCGATGAAAAGGCGGTCGCCTGTTCCAATCGTGTAAAGGTCGTAGCGCGCCATTAGAACTGCCGGAACTCCGCCAGGGGAAGGCCGTTGCGCTCAACCCACTCGTTCCAGGCTTCTATCGTTTCGCGGTTCTCGATCTTCCACAGGCGGGCTTTTTCTTCCGAAACCGCACGCGCAATGCTTTCTTCGGCAACACGCGAGATGTTGATGTCGAGGTTCTTGGCCTCGGCGACCAAGTGGGCGTCGAGCGACAGGTTGGTCGATTTCCGGATAAGGGGACGGGAGGCGGTTCGCATGGCTCTCTCCAAACTATGCGCATAGGTTATGCGCATAGTTTCGCGAAATGCAACTGCTTCAGCCTTCCATTTCCTCGCGCAGCATTTCCAGCTGCAGCCATTCATCCTCAAGCGCCTGCAATGTGGAGCGCTCCTTATCGAGGGCGGCTATGGTTTTCTGAAATGAGCCCGGGTCGCGCGCATAGAAGGCGGGATCGGCGATGCGGTCCTCAAGCGCTGAGATCGAGGCCGAGACCGCCTCGATCTTCCTGGGCAAGGTTTCGAGCGCGAATTTCTGCTTATACGATAGTTTCTGCGCGGCCGATTTCGGCGTGGCGGGCGTAGCACTCTCCGTGTTTGGCGCAGCTTCGGCTCTTGGTTCCTTGCGCCGGTCGGCAAGCTTGGTGCCGCCGCGCTGCGCCAGCATGTCGGTGTAGCCGCCGGCATACTCGATCCAGCGCCCGCCGCTGTCTGGCGCGATCACGCTGGTGACCGTTCGGTCGAGGAAATCGCGATCGTGGCTGACCAGCAGCACGGTGCCCGAAAAGCCGGCAACCAGCTCCTGCAGCAGGTCGAGCGTTTCCATATCGAGATCGTTGGTCGGCTCGTCGAGAACCAGCAGGTTCGACGGCCGCGCGAGTACGCGCGCCAGGATAAGCCGGGCCCTTTCACCGCCGGAGAGTTCGCGCACCGGCGTGCGCGCCTGCTCCGGCTTGAACAGGAAATCCTTCATGTAGGAGACGACGTGCTTTTCCTCGCCATTGACGACGAGATTGTCGCCCCGCCCATCGGTTAGGAAATGCGCGAGCGTCTCGTCCGGATCGACGGTCCGCTTCTGGTCAAGCGTGGCGATTTCGAGATTTGCGCCGAGCCGGATGGAGCCGGTGTCCGGCGCCAGTTCGCCCGTCAACATCTTGAGCAGCGTGGTCTTGCCGGCGCCGTTCGGTCCGACAAGACCGATGCGGGCACCGCGCGCAATGCGCGTCGAGAAATTGTCGACGACGACCAGGCCGCCATAGCGCTTGCCTATCCCCTTCGCTTCGATCACCAGCTTACCGGATTCGCCGGCGTCCGTTGCCGCCATGACAGCGACGCCCTCCGGACCGCGATGACCGCGCAGGCGCTTGCGCATGTCGTGCAGATCGCCGAGCCGGCGCATATTGCGCTTGCGCCGTGCGGTCACGCCATAGCGCAGCCAGTGTTCCTCGCGCACGATCTGGCGCGCCAGCTTGTGCTGGTCGCGCTCCTCCTCTTCGAGGACCGTGTCGCGCCAGGCCTCGAAATGCGCAAAGCCCTTCTCCAGTCGGCGCGTCTGCCCGCGATCCAGCCACACCGTCGCGCGGGTAACGCGTTCCAGGAAGCGGCGGTCGTGCGAGATCAGGATAATGGCCGAGCTGCTGCGGTTGATCTCGTCTTCCAGCCATTCGATGGTTTCGAGGTCGAGATGGTTGGTCGGCTCGTCGAGCAGCACGATGTCCGGCTGCGGCGCCAGCACGCGGGCGAGAGCGGCGCGGCGGGATTCTCCACCGGACAGCGCGTCCGGATCCTGCTCGCCTGCAAGGCCAAGATTTTCAAGCAAATAGGTGGCGCGATACGGATCGTCAGCCGGTCCCAGGCCGGATTCGACATAGGCGCGGACAGTCGAGAAGCCTTCCATGTCCGGAACCTGCGGCAGATAGCGCACCGTCGCCGAGGGCTGACGGAACACCTCGCCATCCTGCGGTTCGATCAGCCCGGCGGCAATCTTCAGCAGCGTCGATTTGCCGGAGCCGTTGCGCCCGACCAGTGCGATGCGGTCGCCGGCGGAGACCGAAAGGACGGCCCCATCGAGCAGTGGCGTGCCACCAAAGGTCAGGCGGATGCCGTCGAGGGCAAGGAGCGGAGGGGCCATGTCAGTCTTTCGAAGGGACGGGCAATTGTGCGGCATGGGCGATCAGCATGGCTCGTCCGCCGCCAAGTGTGACGGTCAGCCGACCACGCGTTTCGTTGGAGATCGTCAGCGACGAACCGAATGGCACTTCGACATGATCGAGCGGCCATTTCGCGCCTTGCACCGATAGACGAGTGAGATCGGTAAAGGCAAGGATGCTGAACAGCGTGTCCTGCGGGTAGTCGAGCGCCAGTTTGCCGTGCGGTAGCGGATAGCCTTCCTGCGTGCCGCTGGTGAGCGCTACCGGCATGCCGGCCTCGCTCAGCCGGATGGCGAGCGACAGATGCAGGAATTCGTGGTCGCTGCGGTCGCCGCCAAAAGCGCCGACAAACAGCAGCGATGTCGCGCCGCGCTCGATGGCGATATCTGCCGCAAGCTCCCCGTCGGTCTTGTCCTTTTCGCGGGGAAAACCTTGCCTGGTCACGCCCGCCAGATGATCGGGCAATCCATCCGGCGCCGAATCGAAATCGCCAACCCACAATTCGGGAAGCAGGCCGAGCGCTTCCGCATGCTTCATACCGGCGTCGGCGGCGATGACGCGCGTTCCGGCGACCTGCCGCGCGACGGCAGGCGTTGGCGTCAAATCGCCGCCAAGCAGGATGGTGAAGTGGGTCATGCGCCGCGCTGTATCATGGCAGCAATGCAGAACGAAAGGCTTGAGAGCTCCCAGAGCATAGCCGGGATCTAAGTGGCCTCCCCCATGCCTGCCTCCTTGCAAAAGCGGAAACAAGGCAGTCGATATATAAGTTTGATCAAAATTGGGTCGGAAACGTCAAGAGATGCCAATGCGAAGCGCAACTTTGGGGTCTATGCCGAGCTTTTCAAGGCATGGAATATCTCCCACGGCCATCATCGACCTGGCAACACCAGAATCATCGAAGATACCGCCCCTGTTTGCGGATGCCGTCCTTCTGCAAAGAAAGCGGTGAATTGCAGCATGCGCGGACAAAACAGCTGACGCTAACGAAGCGACGCTTTGCCGAATTCTCCCATTTGTCGTCGCCTAGCGTTGCATCGCGACGATGATTGCAATCAGCACACGGTTCGGAAGCAGTGATGACCCCCAAACAGCGAGTTTCGCTGTTAAGCCCGGTATGACCATACGCCGATGCGATCGATAACCGGCCCAGGCGCACTGTGCGACGTAGTCGGCATCATGCCTTGGCAAGAGCCGGAACAGTGTGGCACGGTCGGCGCCGGCTTTCTTCAGAAAGCTCGTTTTGACCGGCCCGGGGGCGACGCACGTCACGGTGACCCCGCTGCCGCGGGTCTCCTGATGGATCGCTTCGGAGAAGGCGCGCACGAACCCCTTACTCGCGTAATAGAGGGACATGTAAGGCCCAGGAGTAAAGCTCGCGACGGAGCTCAGATTGATGACGCCTCCCCGCTTGCGCTCGAGCATACCCGGCAGGAAATGCAGGGTGAGCTCGACTAGAACTCTGACATTGAGGTCGATGATGCCGAGTTGCTTGTCGACAGGAAGGGAGGCGGTGGCGCCGCGCAAGCCATACCCTGCGCTGTTGACCAGAACATCGCAGATCAAGCGGTTCTCATGGAGAAGGCGGTCGATCTGCTCGACAGCGTCGGGACTCAGCAGGTCCAATTGGAGAGGGAAGGCCTCGCCGCCGGCTCGCCTAACCTCTTCCTCGGCCTCGCTCAATCCCGATGAAGACCTTCCGATAAGCACCACCGTGCGACCCTCAGAGGCGGCCACCTTTGCGATGGATCGGCCAATTCCTGCGGACGCGCCCGTCACCAGAACCGCAGGCCGAAAGTCAAGCTCAACTGTCATAGTCATCTCGTCATTCCGACCCGACGCGGCAACCCCGCGGCGCGGATCGCCGCGATTCTAGGCCCACCTATCCACCGGATTGCGATGGGCCCTGCGGAAAGCTTGTCACTTCCTGCGCGACAACGCTTACCAGCAATTCCTCGAACCGTCGCAGGGCGCGCGCGATATTTGCGCCATCGGTGACGCGGTGATCATAGTGGATGCGAACATGGACCGCCCCGTCATCACCGATCGGTCCGTAGTTGAGGAGGGTTGTCAGCGGCGAGAGGGGATTGAGCGACTCGGCCCCCAAACCAGAGTAGACCGAGAAATGGAATGTGCCGAAATAGTTTGCGCGCTGCCGGCCGATGTTCAGCCCGATCCACATGCCCAACCGTCGCAGCAATGTCGGCGCGCGTGCGAGGGTCAGCGCGCGCCGGAAATCCTTGACCTCCATCACGTCCCGGGAACGGGCTGCGGCAATTTGTGCTTCAATGTCGGCGAGTGACATTCGCTCGGGCGCACGAATGCGGTTCAGCAGTACCGCTTTTTCTCCCTCGTATTCGCGTTCATAGGCGACCGAAGCCACGCTATGTTGGTATTCATAGAGTTGCGGCCACGGCAGTTTGACATAGGCGCGCCGCAGATCAGGAAACTCCTGCGACAGCAGTCCGTACCCCTTTAGAAAAATCGTTGTCCAGGAAGGCTTTAACTCGAGCGCAGCTCTCGCGCGAACAAGCACACTGATCTGCATCTGCCGTTGCACGGTAATCCGCGGGATCCGGACGGAAAATACCATCAGGTCGCAGACCAGGCGTCGCGCAGCCGATAGCCGTATCGCCTTGCCACGCATCTTAACGACTCCTAGAATATATACGGGATCATCCGCTTAGTGCGATGCATGTAGCTCGCATATTCTTTGTCGAAGACTTCAAGCATCATCGCCTCCTCCTTTTTCAATCTTAGAGAGACGAGAAGAGCAACGCCCAATATGCCCGCGAGGGCTACGATCCAATTGGGCAACAATAACGCTTGACCGATCGCCATCAGCAGAAACGACGTGTACATTGGATGCCGTACCAGACGGTAGGGGCCGCTGCTGATCAGACGGTGTTTCTCGCGAATATCCAGGCTTATCGACCAGTTCTTTCCAAGTGACTTGTGCGAAAGCCGAAACACTAGCAGAGCAGCGAGGTAGACGGCCGCCCCGGCGAGGATAGCGATACTGCTTGACAGATAGTCCGCCGCACGCGGAATGCCTGTCGCGACATACACCGCCGGCACGACCGCCAGGCCAAGCGTGGCTGCTGCAAGGCCAGCCCTCTCGGACACCGGTCGGCTTCGCTTGACTGATGCTACGCGCTTGGCGCGGCGTTCGAACGGATAGCGGATGACGTACCAGGCAATCACACCCAGCGCCCACACCACTTTGCCAACCACAGGGTCCATCATTCTGGCTCTAGTCGAATGCGAATACGTCCCGCGCTATCTCGGGCTATCCGCCATTCATTTCCCGAAGCTGGGTGATGAACTGTTGCGGCCGTAGCCAGATAGGCGGCGTTTTGTATCCCATCGATCGGGCAATATCCGCAACAAAGGCGTTGCAATTGTGAACGGTCGCGTTCCAGTAGTGTGAACGCGCCTGCAAGCCCCGGATGTAGGTGACCACTTTGTTGTATTGCGCCTCACTGAGCAACAATCGCCAGCTTGCCGACCGGTAGGGTTCTTCAAGGTCACCGTCACTCAATCCCGTTTCAGCGGGCACCGGTATGAAATGGCCCGCGACGTACGGCGCTGCGTCGTAGGATTTCGGATGAAGTCCAGCCACTTGAGGATCGATCATCTGTCCGGCCGCATCCGTGCGCCCAAAAACCGCGTAGGTATGGCCATAACTCAGAGCGTAGCGCGAGCGGAACTCGATGAAATATCGGTTCGCTTCATTTTTGGGAACTGCGTTGCCGCCATTGCTGATATCAGTCGTGTAGCGTGGCTTCGGACCGGTGTCCGACTGGCACGCAGCGACGGAAAAAAGCAGCAGAAAAAACAGAATGAGCCGGCTGGTCATCGATTTCATCTAAGCAGATCTCGACCTTTGACGGCTCAGCCGAGCCTCTACCAGAGCCCTTGCGGGCTGCATAAAAGCAACGCCGCCTGCCCCGTTCGGCTCAAAAATCAACAAAATATCGTTGCTTGGGAATACCAAGCAGCGACATATGTTTGAACGGGAACACTGTGGGGGACACAAAATCCCCCACAGCTTTTGCTGCTACTTGTAGACGGGTGCCGGTTCGCTCGACACCGGCTCTGGTGGGGGCGCTTTGCCCTTGCCTTTGCCAATCGTCTCGCAAGCACTCAAACTAGACACTGCGGCTATTGCAGCTACCGCGATTATGAATTTCCTCATAATGCTTTCCCTTCGTTCAGACACGCAACAGGTGTCGCAGTACGATTGCCAGACTAGTATCCCTTGCTCAAAGAGCATAGTGCAGAAAAGTCACACTTGGTGTCGGTCTGCAACGAGACATCCGTCTCGAAAACGCGCCTAGATCACCATGACAGAGGCGCCTACCGGTACGCGCTCGTAAAGGTCGACGATATCCTGATTTGTCAAACGGACGCAGCCGCTCGACACCGCTTGGCCAATGCTCCACGGCTCGTTCGTGCCGTGCAGCCGAAACATCGTGTCCTTCCCGCCCCGATAAAGATAAAGCGCCCGCGCGCCGAGCGGATTGTGGGGCCCGCCACCGACACCGCCAGCGTATTGAACCAGACGCGGCTTACGCCTCATCATATTGGCGGTCGGCGTCCAGGATGGCCATTCCTCCTTGCGTCCGATTGTCGCTCGGCCTTTCAAGGTTCTGCCAGCTTCTCCGACGCCGACGCCATAACGCATCGCCTTACCGGCGACTTCCACGAGGTAGAGGTATCGCTCGCCAGTATCGACCACGATCGTTCCGGGCGCATAACCGGCATCGTACTGGACGCGCTGCCGCCTGAAGCGCCGGTCCAGCGTATACGGGGATGAGGATCCCACGAGCGACCGCATGCTGGGAACACAGCCGGAAACGAGCGCGAGGCTTCCAAGGAGCATTGCCCGGCGAGTTGACTTGTGGGTAATCATCGCAACCTACTCAATCCATAACGTTTGGGCTTCTAGCATTCTGGTATTTATCGGCCAAGTCACGTACACGACCCATTGTCGGAGCGAAATGGCCGCGTCGGCGGCGCGCCGCTTCGCGACGTGCGTCGACTCCCGCACTTCGTCGACTATTGAAACCAATGCCGTTCCCGGCAAAGTTACATCGCTCTGGACGGTCGCGAAATCTGAGAAACAACATGGACCTATGCCTGAAGGGCAAAGTTGCAGTCGTGGTGGGGGCGGGCTCTGGCATCGGAAGCGCAATATCCAGGCAGCTTGCAGCAGAGGGCGCCGTAGTCATCGCCGCAGATATTCAGGCTGAAACCGCGGCAGCCCTCGTTGCGGAAATCCGTGCTGAGGGCGGCGACGCGCGCGACTTCGTCGTGGATGTCCGGGAGGCCTCGTCCGTAGAAAAGCTCGCCAAGTTTGCCTTGGACGAATGTGGAGGCCTTCATCTCGCCGTCAACAATGCCGGTATAGGCGGGCCGAGAATGCCGGCTGCTGACTTTTCGTTGGACGACTGGCGCAGCATAATGGACGTGAACTTGAACGGCGTCTTTCACTGCATGAAGTACCAGATCGCCGCGATGATCGAAAGCGGCGGCGGTTCCATCGTCAACATGTCGTCCATCCTCGGCTCGGTTGGGCTGCCGACCGCCGCGGCCTACACGGCGGCAAAACACGCGGTTGTCGGCCTGACGAAAGCTGCGGCGATGGACTATGCGCGAAGGGGCATCCGTATAAACTCGGTCGCTCCGGGCTGGATCGACACGCCTATGTTGTCCGAGTATCTAGAAGATCCCAACGTCCGCCGGCTGGTGGCGCTTCAGCCGATGGGGCGACGCGGGAAGCCGGAAGAAGTGGCGTCGCTTGTCTGTTTCCTGCTTTCCGAGCAGGCAAGCTTTATCACCGGCAGCTATCATCTGGTGGACGGGGCCTACACAGCACACTAGGTCATGCCTGCGCTACCGCACACATCCTTGGCAATGATCTCCCTGTGTTGGCCCCTTTGGGGTTGCGCACTTTCTTAGTAAAAATGTGAGACGATGCGTAGTTAGGCCAAAGGACGCGGAGACAGCGTAGCCTATGAAGCCCGAGATCTTAACAGGCTTAGCAGCGGTTGCATTGAGCTTCACAGTTTTCGCATCGGCTAGCGTGAAGAGCTTTGTGTCACCAGAGCCTGATATCCCTCCGCGCGAGACGGTGTCGCTGTCGAGCTTCGATGAGAAGGACCAAGTCTCCGGCGAACAAATCCTCCAGAAGCAACCATCCGGGCACGACGGCGCGTTTCCGGAAAACGCGTACGCGAAGTTCGAGATGGTACAGCCGACCGACCTGATGGTTGATGGCGTTGCCGCCGGCGACCTCTTGAATATCCGGGTGAGTCCAAGCCCCGGCGCGAATGTCGTCGCTCGATTGAACAATGGAGCCGTGGTCAAGAAGTTGGGCTGTCGAGAGATCGCTGGACATAAGTGGTGCCTGGTGGATCTGGTCGCGGGCGAGCGCCAGACGGGTTGGGCAGCAGGACGATACCTGAAGGAGCACGGCAAACAGTCCACCAACCTTAACTGAAGAATTCCTGTTGCTTCCAAGAGCTGAACAAGCCTTCACTCAATCAACTCAGACGGAAATCGTTAACAAGCCCCGGAAGCCTCGACCGCATCCATCGTCAGAATTCGAGGGCGATTTCGTGATATTCCAGACCTGCTTTAGACTCAGGTTTAACCTGTCGGGTGGCCCATCGAAATTTGACTAAACTGGTGCGGAAAATACGAGGATGTATTGCTTTAGGTGACAATTGCGCTCGGCAGGCAGCAGATGGCAACCTCCGTTCTAGAGCGAATTCTCGGTGGCGCCGCGCGATTGCTGTCGCGACGCCGTCCCTGGCATCGATGGCCCTTTATTATCGCTATGCCCACGCTGGTGGGCCTGCGGGTCAACATGCGTCGCGACAATCTGTACGACACCGAAGTCGAGCCACAGCCGCATCCCGAGCCGCCGCCCGGCGTTGACATCCGCACGCAGCGCACCATCAACGGCTCCTTCAACGACCTCGCAAAGCCGTGGATGGGTATGGCGAATGTACGCTTCGGGCGCAATGTGCCGATCCCCGAGACGTTCGGCGAGCAGCCGCCCGGCCTCTACGATCCGAATCCGCGGGTGGTCAGCGAGAAACTGTTGAAACGGCGGGAGTTTGTTCCCGTGCCGCATCTCAACCTGTTGGTGCCGGCATGGCTGCAGTTTATGGTGCACGACTGGTTGAGCCACGGACCCAACAATCCCAATGAAAAGCACGAATTCCCCGTCCCGCGGGAAGATGGCTGGCCCGACGACAGGATGACGATCCTGCGGACCACACCAGACCCACGCCGCGCCGGCGACGAGGGAAGGCCGGACGCGTACCACAACATCGAGACCCATTGGTGGGACGGTTCGCAGATCTATGGTTCGACGCCTGAGCGCATGGCACTGGTACGCAGCAATCCGGCGACCGGTGAGCCGCTGGCCGATGGGAAGATCGGCCTGCTCGCCGATGGCCACCTGCCACCGCATCCCGGACACAAGACTCCATCCCAGGAACTCGCGGGGGTAAACGGAAACTGGTGGATCGGCCTCTCGCTGATGCACACGCTGTTTGCGAGGGAGCACAACGCGATCGTCGACCGGCTGCGGATCGATCATCCGGCCGCGAGTGGCGAATGGCTGTTTCAGAAGGCGCGCCTCGTCAATGCCGCGCTGATCGCCAAGATCCACACAACCGAATGGACGCCGGCGCTCATGAACTCGCCCGAAGGGCGGCTGGCGATGCGCGGCAACTGGTGGGGCTTGCTCGGCGAGCATGCGTCACGCGGTTTCGGCCGCTTCGGCGAAGGCGAGGTGCTGTCGGGAATCCCGGGTTCGCCCGCGGACCATCACGCTGCCGCCTACGCGATGACGGAGGAGTTCGCCGCTGTCTACCGCATGCATAGCCTGATTCCGGACGAATTTTCCTTCCGGCGGCACGTTGATGACGCAGAACTCGTGAAGACCGACTTTTTCGGTACTACGCGTGGCAAGGTTGCGGATATTTACCGGCAGGCGGCGTTCGACGACGTTCTTTATTCCTTTGGAACCAGCCATCCGGGCGCGCTGGTGCTGCACAACTTCCCGGTCGGCATGCGCAAGATGCCGGAAGCGCCTGACAAGAATGATCCGGCCACCGCCAACGTCTTTATCGATATCGCAAGCGTCGACATATTCCGCGACCGCGAGCGCGGCGTACCACGCTACTGCGCCTTCCGCCGTCACCTCGGCATGTTCGTCCCCAAGACCTTCGAGGAGCTGACTGACGATCCGCAATGGCAGGCGGAATTGCGCGAGGTCTACGGAGATGTCGAGCGCGTCGATCTGCTGGTCGGCACTCTTGCTGAAAGCAAGTCCAGCCGCAACGGCACGCCTCCAGGCTTCGGTTTCTCGGACACGGCCTTTCGCATCTTCATTCTGATGGCATCGCGCCGCCTGAAGAGCGACCGCTTCTTCACCGAGGACTTCCGCCCGGACGTCTATACCGTGGCGGGCTTCAACTGGGTCCGTGACAACAGCATGCGCAGCGTCCTTGAGCGACACGCGCCCGCGCTCGCGGCGCGCTTCGCCAATGCTCGCAATGTCTTCTTCCCCTGGACCAGAGCACCATCGTGAGGGCTGGGAGCAATGAGCCGCCGAATCCGCATTCCCTGGCTCGTCGACATCGTCAGGATTGACGAGCCGGAAGCAATCGCTACTGCGACACGCGACCGCAGCCTCGACCGCGACTTTGCAAGAGGCGGGGGACCGCTGGTCAATCGCATCCTGGCGTCGCGAATCCACAGGATCATGCAGGTCGATGGCGAGCCGCTGCCTTCGCTGGCGCCGCGAGGGCATCCGCATCGGGCGGAACGCCAGGACGCGCTGGAGACGCGTCTCGACGCCTTGCTCGAAGCCCAGGCGCCTGCACCCGAGCATGTCGAACGTCTCGCCGCCTACGTCCGCGGTGACCTCGGTGGCGATGCCATCGGCCCGCTCGTCCAAGAAGCGATCGGCCGCCTGTTCGAGCCGGACTATGCCGCAACTCGATCGACTTTCGAGGCAGCACGCCTGATGAACGACGCGCCGCGCAATCGCAATCCGCTTCGGGCCTTGTTCTGGGCTCTCACCGGCTCGCTGGCTCGGTCGCGCCGTATGCTGGCTGGTCCGGTCAAAGGCGATACCCAGGCCATGCACGCGACGACGATCGCCGTCCATACGCTGGTGCGGTCGTTCGAGGCGATGCGCTCGCTCCGCACCGAGCCGGGTCTGCCCGACCGGCTGACCACGGAAGCTGCCGTAGTGCGATCGTTGAGGGCGCCGTCCTCGGTGCTGCGCCGCTGGTCCCAGCGATCAAGCACACCGTTCGGGGACATGCCGGAGGGCGCGCTGGCCGTGTTCGAGCTCGACAGGGCGAGGCTGCGCGACCCCGGTTGCGAGGTCGTGTTCATGACACGGAGCTGGAGCCGATGTCCCGCCTACCGTTGGTGTGAGGCGTTGCTGACGATTGTATGGGAGAAATCCGCGGAACCGGATCAGCTGGCGGGAGGAAGCGCGCCGTGAGCGCCGATCCGATCTTCCAGGAATTGCGGTTCCGAAACCTGACGGTCAAGAACCGTATCTTCCGTTCGAACGTTTCCGGTCGCTTCGACAATGAGGATGGATCGCTTACCCAGACGCGGATCAACTGGGAGTGCAAATTCGCCAACGGCGGCGTCGGCGCCATTATCTCCTCCTACGTGCCGGTGCTGATGGAAGGCCGCATCATTGCAGGCTACGCCACCGTCCATCGCGACGATTTCATCCCGCTGTGGGCGCGGCTCGGCGAAGCCGTTCACAGTTTCGACGCGCGGTTCATCATGCAGCTTAGCCATTCGGGGCGGCAGATGGACCTGCCTGGCATTCATAACCAGCACCGCCCGACTCTCAGCTCAACCAGCCGCAAGGAATCGCTCCACGGCTTTCTGTGCCAGGCTATGAGCAAGGCCGAGATTGCCCAAACGGTGGAGGCCTTCGCCAAGGGTGCATGGCGGGCGCGCGAGGCCGGACTTGACGGCGTGGAGCTTCATGCCGCCAACGGCTACCTGTTCACGCAGTTCCTGTCGTCCGGCATAAACGACCGGACCGACGACTATGGCGGCTCTCTGGCAAACCGCGCCCGCTTCCTGCTGGAGGTGATCCAGGCGATCCGCGACAAGGTCGGGCGGGACTTCCACCTTCAGGTCAAGCTCAGCGCCGTGGAACGCAACAATGTCGTTCCGTGGGAGGGCAAGGGCAACACGCTGGCAGACACGCTGCAGGTCGCCAAATGGTGCGAATCCGCCGGCGTCGACGCTCTCCACATCTCCACCGGCTCGCTGTTTCCGCATCCGCTCAACCCGCCGGGCGATCTGCCGCTTGACGTGCTTGCTGTGACCTACGACACGATGATCTCGTCCGGGACACACGGCTTCCGCAACTACCTGATGTTTCGCTATCCTTTCCTGCGACCGATCTTTCGCTGGGTCTGGTTCCGCATGAAGAAGGGGCTGCCCTTCGAGGCAATCAGTATCGAGGAGGCGCGCGCCATAAAGGCGGCGGTGTCGATCCCGGTCATCAATACCGGCGGCTACCAGACCGCATCTGTTATCCGCGATGGCCTGACCAACGGCGCCTTCGACGCGGTCGCCATTGCCCGCTCGCTGATCGCCAATCCCGACCTCCTGCAGCAGTGGAAGGCCGGCGCCGATAGCCCGGCCGTTCCCTGCACATACTGCAACAAGTGCCTGGCCAACGCTCCGAAGAACCCGATGGGATGCTACGAGCAGTCCCGCTTCCCATCGCGCGAAGCCATGATCGACCAGCTCATGACCATCTACAGGACGAGGCCGGTGCTGCAGATCCCCGAAGCAACGGAGGTCTAGGTGGCTACATCGGGCGAAGCCGTGACGGCGGTTGAAGCATGGCGTGCGGCGCGTGCGTGGCGGCTTAACCTCGGCCTGATTCTCGTTGGGCTGCTGATCGTCCTCGGGCTCCTCCTGGTGATCCTCGGCGCAATCGTCGTCCGGCGGCTGACCGATAACAGCACTCCGGCCTATGCCGATCCGGTTGATCACTTCCGCTATGGCTCGATCGGTGCGGAGCCGTCTAGCGGCATCCCGCGCGCCATCTGGGATCTGCTGCCGACGCTTTATCCGGAGGAGTTCGACGGCAGGAAGGATTTTTCCGCTTTTGGCTTCCTCTACGAGACCGATCCTGACGGCCATCAGCGCGATCTGCCGATCGGTATCGCGCAGCGGAATGTCAGCGGCGTGGAAGTGGTGTGGCTGAACTGCGCCACATGCCATACCGGCACGGTGCGGCTCACTGAAGGTGCATCGCGCACCATCGTGCCGGCCATGCCATCCAACAATCTAGACTTCGGTCGCTTCGTGCGTATGGTGCTAATGCTGTCCGTCGATGAGCGGTTGGCGCCCGATCGTCTTTTTCCACTGCTGGAGCAGAACGGGACCGAACTCGGTTTGCTCGACAAACTCGTCTGGCGGGTTGGCGTCCTGCCGCGATTGCGCGAGGGACTGGTCAGTACGCGCGAGCGGCTTTTGCCGCTGATCGAGTTGCAGCCGGCTTGGGGCCTTGGCCGCGTCGACACCTTCAACCCTTACAAGCTGATCCAGTTCGACATGCGTGCCGTCGGTCTGACTGCCGAAGAGCGTATCGGTGTCGCCGATCTGCCCGCAGTGTTCGAGCAGGGGCCGCGCGCCGGCATGAACCTGCATTGGGATGGCAACAACGCTAGCCTGCAAGAACGCAACCTGTCGGCGGCGATCGGCGCCGGTGTCACGCCGGAAACGGTCGATCACGATGCGATCGAGCGGGTCGCCGACTGGCTAAAGACGCTGAAGCCTCCGGTGAGCCCCAATACCCCGGATCCCGCTAGGGTCGAACGCGGCAAAGCGGTCTATCTGGGTTCCTGCGCCGGCTGCCATGGCTGGCAGGAGCCGGACCGTTATGTCTTCGAAGGCGATTACATCGGCCAGGTCGATCCCATCGAACAGCTCGGAACGGACCGGTCGAGGCTGGATTCCTATACCGAACCTTTCCGGCAAAGGCAGCTCAGCGAGCTCTTCGTCGGGACGCCTTATCACTTCCAGCATTTCCGTAAGACGGACGGATACGCAAACCTCCCGCTCGACGGCTTGTGGTTGCGGGGACCCTATCTGCATAACGGCTCGGTTCCGACATTGGCCGACCTGCTCAAGCCGCCGGCTGAGCGCCCGAGGGCCTTCGTACGTGGGCTCGACGTGATCGATCCGGCGAATGGCGGCTTCCTGTCGCCTCCTTGCGACCCCGTGACATCGCCGGGCAAGCCGTTCTGCTACGATACCACGCTGCCGGGCAACGGCTCCGGCGGGCATATCTACGGCGTCGATCTGCCGCCGGCCGACAAGGCTGCGCTGCTCGCCTATCTGCTGACCTTTTGAAGGATGTGAGGAACGTCATGACGGAAGCGCTGACGCTAGGTTGGTCCAACAACAGGGCCGAAGCAAGCCGCACCCTCTATCGACGCGTGCTTGGGCTAAACTTGGTCCTGCATCTGCTCATCGGCCTCGCATGCATCTTCCTGCCATACTGGGTCTCGGACACGTTCGGCCTGCCCGGACCGATCCCGACCGGCTGGGTGCGCGGATGGGGTGCGACGTTGATCCTCGTGACCGCGCTCTATGTTCCGGGCCTGATCGACCCTTTCCGCGCCCGGATGCCTAACCTCATTGGCCTTGGCGGCCGGCTGTGGATGGCGATCATCTGGTTGTTCTGTGGCGGTGGTTTCTTGTGGTTCGCGGCCTTCGATTTTGCATTCTTTATCATATTGGCGGTTTTGTACCTTCGATATCTCAAGAACACTCTGCTGAGCCGACCCTGAGGGGACGAGTGCGGCGCAGGTTATCGTCGACGGCATATGTGTCAGGGTCTGCGACTCTGCCCGCCTATCATCTCAGCCGGACGACGGTGCATGAACCTGCATCGCACAGGCCCATGGGACTTGCGCTTTTCGGCGCATTCGCATAATGGCCGCAGCGGGCCACCCCTCCCCAACGAGCGGGCTTGCTATCTGGAAGGATAGAACGATGACGACCATTTCCAAGCCGGACGTGCGTCCGGCAAATCCCAATTTTTCTTCAGGTCCCTGTGCGAAGCGCCCTGGCTGGTCGGTCGAGGCGCTGCGGAAAGCTGCGCTCGGACGCTCGCACCGCGCTAAGATCGGCAAGTCGAAACTGGAGCAGGCCATCGCGCTGACGCGTGAGGTGCTGCGGGTTCCGGCCGACTATCGCATCGGCATCGTGCCGGCCTCCGATACCGGTGCGGTGGAGATGGCGATGTGGTCGCTGCTGGGTGAGCGCGGCGTTGATATGCTTGCCTGGGAGAGTTTCGGCGCCGGCTGGGTAACCGACGTTGTCAAGCAACTGAAGCTTAAGGATGCGCGGATTTTCGAGGCGCCCTATGGAGCGCTGCCCGACCTTGCGCAGGTCGATTTCGATCGCGACGTGGTGTTCACCTGGAACGGCACAACCTCCGGCGTGCGCGTGGCGGATGCGGATTTCATTCCGGCGAACCGCAAGGGCCTGACGATCTGCGACGCGACTTCGGCGGCATTCGCGCAGCGCTTGGATTTCGAGAAACTCGATGTGGTTACCTTCTCCTGGCAAAAGGTGCTGGGTGGAGAAGGTGCGCACGGCATCCTTATTCTCAGCCCTCGCGCGGTCGAGCGGCTGGAAAGCTACAAGCCCGATTGGCCGCTGCCTAAGATCTTCCGTCTCACCTCCGGCGGCAAGCTGATTGAAGGCATCTTCAAGGGCGAGACGATCAACACCCCGTCCATGCTGTGCGTCGAGGATTATATCGACGCACTGGAATGGGCGAAGTCGATCGGCGGGCTCGATGCTTTGGTCGCACGCGCTGACGCGAATGCCGCGGTCTTGGCGGATTGGGTCGCGAACAATCCCGCGGTGGATTTCCTGGCCGCAGTTGCGTCAACGCGGTCGAATACGTCGGTCTGCCTGCGCTTCGGGGATCCTGCGGTCGCCGCGCTCGACGATGCGGGCCAACAGGCCTTCGTCAAGGGGCTAACTGCCGCGCTGGAGGCCGAGAAGGTCGCCTATGACATTGCCAGCTATCGCGACGCGCCGCCAGGCCTGCGCATCTGGTGTGGCGCCACCGTCGAGGCGAGCGACCTCAAGGCGCTGATACCCTGGCTCGACTGGGCTTTTGTCAACCAGAAAGCGTCGCTGAAGGCTGCGGCTTAACCTTCAGGCGAATTTAACAGCCCCCTCATCCGGCCCTTCGGGCCACCTTCTCCCCGGTGGGGAGCAGAGGCCGCGAAACCGCCGACAAAGCTCCTCTCCCCAACGGGAGAGGGTGGCCGAGCGAAGCGGAGGCCGGATGAGGGGGGCGCTCCAAGATCAAGGATCTCTCCCATGCCCCGCGTACTCGTTTCCGACAAACTTTCCACCACGGCCGTGCAAATCTTCAAGGATCGCGGCGTCGAGGTCGACTACCTGCCTGATCTCGGCAAGGACAAGGACAAGCTGCTCGAAGTGATTGGCCAGTATGATGGCCTGGCCATCCGCTCCGCGACCAAAGTCACCGAGAAGCTGATTGCTGCTGCGACCAATCTCAAGGTGATCGGCCGCGCCGGCATCGGCGTCGACAATGTCGATATACCGGCGGCATCGCGCCGCGGCATCATCGTCATGAACACGCCGTTCGGCAATTCGATCACCACCGCCGAGCACGCGGTCGCGATGATGTTCGCCTTGGCGCGGCAGATTCCCGAAGCCAATGCATCGACGCATGCCGGCAAGTGGGAAAAGAACCGCTTCATGGGCGTCGAGATCACCGGCAAGACGCTGGGCGTCATCGGCTGCGGCAATATCGGATCGATCGTCGCGACGCGCGGCGTCGGCCTGAAGATGCATGTGGTTGCCTTCGATCCGTTCCTGTCGGAAGACCGCGCGTCTGAACTCGGCGTGGAAAAGGTTGAGCTCGATGAGTTGTTCCGCCGTGCCGACTTCATCACGCTGCACACGCCGCTGACGGACAAGACCCGCAACATCATCGATGCTGCGGCGATCGCCAAGATGAGGCCGGGCGTGCGCATCATCAACTGCGCGCGGGGCGGTCTGGTCGTCGAGGCGGACCTGATCGAGGCATTGAAAAGCGGAAAGGTCGCCGGCGCCGGCATTGACGTTTTCGAAGTCGAGCCTGCGACCGATAACGCGCTGTTCGGTATGGAAAATGTCGTCACGACGCCGCATCTCGGCGCCTCCACCAGCGAGGCGCAGGAAAACGTCGCGCTGCAGGTGGCAGAACAGATGTCCGACTACCTGGTCAAGGGTGCCGTTTCGAATGCCATCAACATGCCGTCGATCACGGCAGAAGAGGCGCCGAAGCTCAAGCCGTTCGTCAAGCTGGCCGAAGTTCTGGGCGCATTTGTCGGACAGGTCACAGAAGAGCCGATCAAGGAGGTCGAGATCCTGTTCGACGGCTCGACCGCGGCGATGAACACCAAGGCGCTGATCAGCGCCGCACTTGCCGGCTTGATCCGCCCGCAAGTGTCGGATGTGAACATGGTATCGGCGCCGATCATGGTGAAGGAACGCGGTGTCATCGTTGCCGAGGTCAAGCGCGACAAATCGGGCGTATTCGACGGCTATATCAAGCTGACGGTGAAGACTGAAAAGAAGACGCGCTCTATCGCCGGCACCTGCTTCTCGGATCACAAGCCGCGATTCATCCAGATCAAGGGTATCAATCTGGATGCAGAGGTTGGCCAGCACATGCTCTACACGACCAATCCCGACGCACCCGGCATCATCGGCCTGCTCGGCACGATCTGCGGCAAAAACAATGTCAACATCGCGAACTTCCAGCTTGGCCGCAACAAACCCGGCGGCGACGCGATCGCCTTGCTTTATCTCGATGCGCCGTTCCCGCAGGATGTGCTTGCAGAACTGCGCGCCAACCCGAAAATCGTTTCGGCCAAGCCGCTGAAGTTCGACGTGGCCGGTGTATAGGCGTCGGCATTCTTGAGCCTGTCCCGGAGCATCTGCGCCCGGGACGGCGCTCGCGGCTCCGGTTCAGGCTTTGACCGTCGAAGCCGTGAAGATTTCGTCGATGGAACTGGCAAGAGCCGCGTCGAATTCGGCTTCGCTCATCGAGTCGCGGAGGTCCTGCGCAAGCGCGCGGGAGAAGCTTGCGATCATGCCATGATTGGCGGCAAGACGCTTGCAGGCGTCCTCCCTTGTGTAGCCGCCAGAGAGAGCGACAACCCGGGCGACGCGCGGGTGGCTGACAAGCGGCGTGTAGAAATCCGGCTCGTCGGGAATGGTCAGCTTGAGCATGACGCGGCGGCCGTCAGGAAGCGCGTCGAGCCTTTTCAGGATTTCGGCGCGCAGAAGCGATTCCGCACCGGGCTTGTCGGGGCTTTTGATCGACACCTCCGGTTCTATGATCGGCATCAAGCCATGCTTGGCGATCTGGTCGCCGACCTCGAATTGCTGTGCCACGATGGCGGCAACGCCTTCGCTCGAGGGCAGGTTGATGACAGAGCGCATCTTCGTTCCAAAGATTCCGAGCTTCACCGCGCGTTCAAGCAACGCGTCGAGGTTGGGCATCGGCTTCATGAGGCTCACACCATCGCTTTCAGCTGCGAGGCCGTTGTCCACCTTTAGAAATGGTACGATCCTGCGGTCTTCCCACAGGAAGGCTGGGACGGGTTTGCCATGCGCCAGTCCGTCCATCGTGCGTTCGAACAGGATGGCAGCGAGAATCTTGTCGCCGGTAAATGCCGGGGCGGTGATGATGCGCTCGCGCATGGCGTGCACAAGCTTGAACATTTCGGCATCGCCGCTGTAGGCGGTTTCTGGAATACCGTAGAGCCGCAGCGCGCCCGGGGTGGACCCGCCGCTCTGATCGAGTGCGGCGATGAAGCCTGCCTTACTGGCGACTTGGTTCATCATATCGGCATTCGGCATCTGTTCCTCCCTATTTACGCAATCCTGCGCGAGCCCGGCAGGCAGTGCTAAAGCGACTATTGCATGAACATCGAAGGCCGCGCCATCATTGCATGCCGAGAGACCCTACGCGGCTTGAGGATCGATCAGCACCAAGCCAAGATCGCCGAAATCCTTGGTGTTTCGGGTTGCAAAAATTGCCCTCCGCGAAACCACGATGCCCCCAATCTGAGTGTTGTGGTCGCCGACATTTCGACCTTTGGCGGTTCGATCCGCCACTATCTGTGCAGCATTCTCAGCTGCCTTCGCGTCAAAAGGGAGAATGCGGCGATCGATTGCCAATTGAGCCAAAGTCGACTCGGTGAATCACGATATCACGGTGTGTGTGTGTGTGTAGCAGATCAATCGATCTTCCCCATCCTCATCTCGGCCAGCCATATTCCACCGAAAACCATGGCCAGGGAGAGCGCGTGGTACAGGTGAAAAGCCTCGCCGACGATGAGGATCGACAGCAGCGTGCCGAAGATCGGCACGAGGTTGATGAACAGCCCGGCGCGGTTGGCGCCGATCATTTCGACGCCACGAATGTAGAAGATCTGCGACAGCAGCGACGGGAAGATCACCACATAGACGAGGATTGCCCAACCGCGGGGATCGGGCGAAATCCCGGCGCCGAGCTCGAACTCTGCAATAGTGAAGGGCAGCGATGTGATGGCGCCCGCGGCCGTCATCACGATCATCAGGCTCTGCCAATGTATGGAAGGGCGGTAGCGAAGGATCACGGTATAGGCGCTGTAGGTAACGAGGCCGAGCAGCATGATGGCGTCGCCGGCATTCACATCCAGTTCCAGCAACCGCATCGGCGAGCCGTGGCTGGCGGTAATTACGATGCCGGTTAGAGACATCAGAAGTCCGAGGATCTGCAAAGGCGATACAGGCGTGCGAAAGAGTAGGAAGCTGAAAAGGAAGATCAACATCGGCATACCACCCTGCTCGATGCTGACATTGATGGCGCTGGTATGGACCAAGGCGCCATAGAGCGCGACGTTGAACAGAGTGAAGCCAAGGAAGCCGAGGCCGAACAGGTAGGGAAGGTTCGACCGTATCAGCGCCCAGTCAGCGGCGAAGCGGCGTCGGCCGAACGATGCTACAATGACAAAAGCCAGTGCCCAGCGCATGGTGGTCAGCAACATGGGCGATATGTGGCCGATCGCGAGCTTGCCGGCGATTGCATTGCCGCCCCAGAAAAGGGTGGTCAGTAGCAGCAGGACGTAGGCAGTGCGATGCATCGAGTCGGTGCGCGATTGCGGGGGCGTCAGGGGTAGCCGCCTACAGACCATCCGTAAACGATGCCGAACCGAGAAAATATTGTGCCTGCATGCCACTTTGGTCGAATTCAGCGGTCGCGCGAACAAAACCTTGCCGCTATAGAAGCCCGTTGCCCGGCGTTGGCCGGGCGGTCCTGACAGGGGTGTTATATGGCCAATGTAGTGGTCGTCGGCTCGCAGTGGGGCGACGAGGGCAAGGGCAAGATTGTGGACTGGCTTTCCGAGCGCGCCGAGGTGGTCGTGCGCTTCCAGGGCGGGCACAATGCCGGCCACACATTGGTTGTTGACGGCAAGGTCTACAAGCTGTCGCTGCTCCCGTCCGGCATCGTGCGCGATGGCAAGCTGTCGATCATCGGCAATGGTGTGGTTTTCGATCCGCATGCATTTGTCGCCGAAGCCACCAAGTTGCGGGCGCAGGGCGTCAGCGTAGACCCGGACCGCCTGAAAATCGCCGAAAATACCGCGCTTATCCTTTCCCTGCATCGGGAGCTGGACGGATTCCGCGAAGACGCGGCTTCCAATTCGGGCACCAAGATCGGCACAACCCGCAGGGGGATAGGTCCGGCTTATGAAGACAAGGTGGGCCGCCGGGCAGTTCGGGTCATGGACTTGGCGGATTTGGAAACGCTACCACTGAAGGTTGACCGGCTGCTTTCGCACCACAACGCGCTGCGACGTGGGCTTGGCCATCCGGAGGTCTCCCACGAGGCGATCATGGACGAGTTGACATCCGTGGCCGGGGAGATTCTGCCTTTCATGGATCGCGTCTGGAAGATTCTGGATGACAAGCGCCGAAATGGCGCGCGCATCCTGTTCGAAGGTGCGCAGGGCACGATGCTGGATATCGACCACGGAACGTACCCGTTCGTCACCTCGTCGAACACTGTCGCCGGCCAGGCCTCGTCGGGCGCAGGCGTGGGCCCTGGCACCGTCGGCTATGTGCTGGGCATCACCAAGGCCTACACGACCCGTGTGGGCGAGGGGCCGTTCCCGACCGAGCAGGACAACGAGATCGGTGAATTTCTCGGCTCGCGCGGCCATGAGTTCGGCGTGGTCACCGGCCGCAAGCGTCGCTGCGGCTGGTTCGATGCCGTGCTTGTGCGGCAGGCCGTCGCCGTAAACGGCATCAAGGGAATTGCGCTGACCAAGCTGGATGTGCTTGACGGTCTCGACGAGATTAAGATCTGCACTAGCTATCGGCTGGATGGCGAGGTGATCGACTACCTACCGGCCAGCCAGGGTGCCCAGGCTCGGGTCGAGCCGATCTACGAGACGCTGGAAGGCTGGAAGGAAACAACCAGAGGTGCCCGCAGCTGGGCGGATCTGCCTGCGCAGGCGATCAAATATGTGCGATACGTGGAAGAGTTGATCGGCGCGCCGGTGGCGCTTCTTTCTACAAGTCCGGAGCGCGACGATACAATACTTGTGACGGATCCGTTTCAAGACTAATTTCAGCGAAAGATTTGGTATTTGGGCCCTCACGGGACAATCGGGACCATAGGTCAGAGATAGAATGGCAGATTTCGTAGCGGTCCTGAAGAAGACCCTGGACGGTCTCTCCGACACGACCCCGCAAACGCGGGAGAAGGTGTATGAGAAGGCGCGCGTCACCATTGCCGGCAAGCTGACGGCGATGAACCCCCCGCTGCCCGACGCGGTCGTCACCCGCCAGAAGCAAGCGCTTGAGGAAGCGATCATTCAGGTCGAGGCGGAAATCAACCGAAAGAACGCCGACCCTCTTTCTGAGCTTGAGAGCGTTTTCGCTTCATTGAAGAATCCGGATCCGCGCGCCGTGCTGAAAGAGCCCGCCAAGGTTGCCGCACCGAGTGTCGAGAAGCCCAGCGTTGCGCCCGCAGTGGTGGAACGGCCATTCCTCGCCGAGCGTCCGGTTGTCGAGAGGCCGGTTGCGACCGAGAGGCCCGTTGTTGTGGAGCGGCCAGCCGTAGTGGCAAAGCCAACGCCTGTTGCTCCGCCGCTGCCGCCTCCTGCGCCCTATGTCACGCCTGCTGCTGCCTCGCCGCTGCCTCCCGCTTCGCCCTATATCAAGCCTGCTGCTGACATGGCGCTGCCGCCGTCAGCAACGGTTCCTGTCGATAAGCAGGCGCCGGCGCCCGAATTGTCTGACGAGGAGACGATTGCGGAACCCGACGACGAGCTGTCCTATCGGCCGGAGACTTCAAGCCGCGAACTGATCGCTGCCGATGATGAGGTGGCGCCGCGCCGCCGTGGTAGTTACGGCCGACTCGTCGCAGCTGCCATACTCTTGGCTCTGGTTGGCGGCGGGGCATATGCCTATTGGGCAGAGCGTGATCAGGTCGAAAGCCTTGTGGCACGCGCCAAAGCGACCGGAGAGGAGCTTTGGACGAGCATGACAGGCTCCTCAACTTCTCCGAACGAGGAGCCGTCAGCCAGCACGGATGTTGATTCCGCTCCGCCGCAAGCGCCGGCGACGGTAGACGAACCGGCGAAGGCAGTAGAACCGGCGGTTCCGGCTCCTGCGGCCAGCGACGCGGCCGACAATGGTCCCGACAAGTTCACACAGCGCCTTACTGCTGAGGGCGCGGAGGTGGACGCCGGCCCAGCTGGCGGCGCGCCGATCATCGGAGAGGGCACTTCAGTCGCCGCTGCGACGCAGCCGTCATTGCCGGGCGCCGGGGCCGCGACTGCTCCTGCCGTGCAACAGCCCGATTCCGCAGATCAACCTGCGGATAGAGACGTGGAAACGTCCGATCAGACGCCGGCTGCAGATGGCGCTGCGCCTGTGCCCGGGGCGCTGGATCAACCTGCTGCGAGTACCCCGCCGGCAGACATGGTGACGACACCGTCTGCGCCCGGCGCGGCGCCACCTGCCGATCCCGCAGTCACGCCGCCTGCCGGCGATACGGCGGTCACTCCGCCCACCGATGGCGCGGTGGTCCCTCCCGCCGACACAGCAGCTGAGACGCCTCCGATGGATGCAACACAGCCGGCCACGCCGCCAGCTGCGGACGGCGCCGCCACGACGCCGCAAACCGCCGGTGTCAGCGGATGCGCCGCGCCAACGCCGACGCAGCCCGATGCCACGGCGCAGGCTCCGACAATGCAAGCACCGAGTTCGGCAACTCCGGCAAGCCAGCAAAAGACGATACCAGCCGGCCAACGTGCGATCTTCTATGAGGAACGCACCAATGTCTCCGACGCTTCGGCGGAGCCTGGTTCGATCGTTTGGTCGCTGGTGCAGGAATCGCCGGGAAATGATTTGCCGGCGGAAGCGGCGGTCCGCGCCGAAGTCACGATTCCGGGCAAGGATGTGCAGTTGCGAATGACCATTCGACGCAACGCAGACAAGACCCTGCCGGCAAGCCACATCGTCGAGATGATCTTCCTGACGCCGCAGGGGTTCGAGGGCGGCGGCATCGACAATGTACTGCGCATGTCCATGAAGGGCTCCGAGCAGGAAGCCGGCAGCCCGCTGCTGGGTATTCCTGCCAAGATAGCCGACGGCTTTTTCCTGATCGCACTGAACGACAGCAAGCCGGACGCGGATGCGAACACATCCTTGCTGCGGCGACAGCTCTGGATCGACGTGCCGGTTCAGTACAAGTCCGGTCGGCGGGCCCTGTTCACGATGGAGAAGGGCATTCCCGGCGCCAAGGTGTTCGACGAAGCGCTGAAAGCGTGGCAGGCCAATACAAGCGGCTGAACTCGCTGCGTGCTATCGCTCGCTCGTAGGGGCTGGTCTCAGACGTCCCGACCGTCCCAGCCCCAACAGGCGGTCCACCGATATCGAACCCCCGCCGAACACAATGAGCGTCAGCGCCATTGCCGCCCAGGGCAGGTGAAAATTTGCCCAGCCCTCCGGAACCGTCAATTGGATGATTGCGGTCATCGCAAGGATCCCGAGGGCCGCGAGGCGGGTGCCAAGGCCGAGAACCAGAAAGATCGGCAGAGCGATTTCGCCGACGCCAGCCATCGCGGCCATCACTATGGGGGCGGGATAGGGGTAGAGGCTACCAAAAATGTGCAGTTTGAACTCCTCCTCGAAAAGGTAGTGAGCCCCCGGGGAGAGCGTCAGGAAGCCATCCCATTTCGTCAGCCCCGAATAGAAGAACGGCACGGCGATTGCGAGGCGCAGTGCCAGGAGCGGCAGCGCTTCGGGGATTGCGGCCAGGCTGCGTTCGACGCGGCGCAGCGGCCCCAGGAAGCCACCTGAATGATTGGTGTTGGTCAGTTCAACCATACGACGATGCTCCCTCCGCAATCGCAATTCCGGTGAAAGCCCCCAGCGACAGCAGGCCGATCAGCGCCGCGCCGAAGTTGAATTCGGGGCTGGTGGACAACGCGCTCTCGGCGGCGGCACCTATGGTTTCGCCCGCAAACAAGAAGGTTGCGAAGTCCGCGTCTTGCTCCGGCACTATGTGGACCGACACGTCGAAGGCGGCGCGTGCCACCAAAACGCACTCTCCGCCACGAATATCCCTGCTACTGCCCGCATCGCCCTGGTGCGCTTGCCAGATGCTACCGACCGGGTAGCTTGAGCGGAACAGCGTGGCCGCAGGATGAGCCGCGAGCTTTGCCCGGGTAAGTGCCGCGCCGTCGAGCGCCGCCAGTGCTGCAATGGCAAGCGGCTCCGCATCTGCGGCGTGATAGGCGCGGGTCCAGGCAGCTTCCAGCCGGGCCACATCGGCGAGATAGGGTACGCTCGTGGCGGGAGCGAAGTTTGCGATGAAATCAGGCAGATCATCACCATAAGTGGTGATGATCGGAGAAGCCGGCTTGCTCGCCGCCATGAAGGCTCTTGCCATTCCCGCGAAGAATTCGGCGCCAACAAGCTTCTCGACGATCGGGAACCGGCTCGCCAGCGCGCGCGATAGGCCAAACGCGACGTTGTTGCGGTATACGGCGAAGCGTTTGGCGTCTGGCCGGCCGCGCGACGTCGTGACACCTGCGGGCACGGGCATATCCGTATTGAGCAGAGCATTGACGAATGCGCTTTCGGTTTCGGCGTGATCCATGGTCAGGCCCGCCTTCGCCGGATATCGCGCCGTGCCACCTCGCCGGCCAGAGCGATGTCGGCGCGTTCTGCCTCGGCAAGCAATATCGAAAAAGCGGGGACGTTGTTGTCCCACTCGATCAGAGTCGCAACAGGCCCAGTGCGGCTCACCGTGTGGCGGTAGAGCGCAAACACGTCGTCGCGAACGGTCGAACCGTGGGCATCGATCAGCAGCCGGTCGCCTTGGCCATCGAGCGTTTCGTCATAGCCGGCAAGATGGATTTCGCCGACATGCTCTGTGGGGAAGCCATCGATATAGGCAAACGGGTCGAGACCGTGATTGACAGCCGAAACCATGACGTTGTTGACGTCGAGCAGCAAGCCGCAGCCGCTGCGTTCGGCAATTGCGTCGAGAAAATCGATCTCGTTGATCGTGCTGTCCTCGAACAGGATGTAGGTCGATGGGTTCTCGAGCAGCATACGGCGCCCGGTCGCCTGCTGCACCATATCGACATGCGCCATTACCCGTTCCAGCGTCTCCGGAGTATAGGGCAGCGGCAACAGATCGTTGAGGAAGCCGCAATCATGCGTCGACCAAGCAAGATGCTCGGAAAAGGACTGTGGTTTGTATCGGTCGATCAACTTGCGCAGCCGCGCCAGATGATTTCGATCAAGGGGCCGCGCAGCCCCGATCGAAAGTCCAACTCCATGCAGCGACAGAGCATAGTGTTCGGCGATTGCGGCAAGCGCTCGGTGTGGGGGCCCCCCGTCGCCCATGTAGTTTTCCGCATGCACCTCGAAGAAGCCAACATCGGGCCGTGTCGTCAGGATCTCGGTGTAGTGTTCCGGCTTTAGCCCCAGCCCGGCACGCGGGGGAAGGGCGGAGCTCGTCAGGGCTGGCGCGATCATGAATGTGCTCCTGGCAATGCGGTGAAGCTCGACCCGCCGGCGCTTACGCCTTGAGGGAAGTATGGTGGCGAAAGCGCTGCGCCAGTGGACACCGCCGCAGCGCGCTTCGCGATAGCTGTCAGCCCTTCACGGGTTCAAGCATGCCCATGTGCCCATCGACATTCATCGTGGTGCAGGTTCCGGCGGGAACTGCCTTCCAAGCGTTGCCTTGGTAGTCCATCGTCGAAGTGCCGGCGCAGGTGGTGCCGGCGCCTGCGGCACAATCGTTCTGGCCCTTGAGCGCGATGCCGTAGCACTTTTCCTTACCGGACATCTGTTCGGCGGTAAGCGGGGCGGCGATAGCAACGGAAGCCATAGCCGTGGCGAGCGAGCCCGCGAGGGCAAGTGCGAAGGTCTGGCGGTTCATTGGGTTCTCCTCTAGAAGTCGGTTGCAGGAGCACGTGCTGCGCTCCACGCCACGGTTTCGTCGGTTCGCCGGACTTCGTTACGCATACTTTTCAACACGGTTTCGTGATGTGGCTTTCCTCCTCGTCTCGGCTTGATACGCATGGCGACGTAACAATCGCGCACCCACGCCGAAATGCAGGAAGAGCGTGGTGATCAACAGCGAAGACGCCGAACTCGCAAGCTTGCTGCGCTCCGCAATTGGCGGCGACGAAAAAGCCTATGCCGTTTTCCTGTCGCGCATCGCCGCAATGGTCCGCGGCTTTGCACGACGGAAGATCGAATATGGCGCAGACCCGGAGGACGTGGTGCAGGAGACATTGCTTGCTGTTCACCTGAAGCGCCACACCTGGCGGGAGGACAGCGCTGTGTTGCCATGGGTGTTCGCGATCGCCCGCTACAAGCTGATCGACGCATTCCGCAAGCGCGGTCGGCGCATTGATGTGGATATCGCCGACTTCGCGGAAATTCTCGCCGAACCACAGCAGGAAACGGCCAATTCCCGCGATATAGAGCGGGCGCTCGAGCGCCTGCCGCTGGGTCAGCGACAGGTAGTAACGGCCATCTCCGTCGAGGGACGTTCGATCGCCGAAACCGCGCAAACACTCGGCATGAACGAAACCGCGGTGCGCGTCGCCCTGCATCGCGGCCTTGCTGCGATTTCCAGGGAAGCGGGAGGGCATTGAGTTGGATACCGAAAGCTTGATCCAGGGACTGTCCAAGGATGCGCGGCTGAGTTCGCGGCGCATTGATATCGTCCTCGCTGTTGGCTGCGCGGCTGCCGTCCTTATTGCGGCTGTTGCATTTTTCTGGTTGTTGCACCCGCGTGCGGACATCGCGACGGCGCTGCAAACGCCGCGCTTCCTGCTGAAGTTCGTGCTGACGCTGACACTGACGGTGACCGCCGCCGCCACCTTTTTCGCTGCCGCAAGGCCGGGCGCGCGCGTACACACGCTCCTGCTCGCGGTTGCGCCCATGTTGGCTGCGCTAGCCGTTGCTGCGGAATTTGCGATGGTGCCGTCAAGCAATTGGGAAGCACGCTGGATTGGCAGCAATGCGCAATATTGCCTGACCTATATTCCTGCGATAGGCCTTCTGCCCTTGGTGATCCTGCTTCTGGCTATGCGGCGAGGGGCGCCGGTCCGACCGGGTCTTTCCGGCGCCGTCGCCGGACTGCTCGCCGGAGCGGTGGCGGCCACCTTTTACGCAGCGCATTGCCCGGATGATTCACCCTTCTTCGTGGCCACCTGGTATACGCTTGCAATTGCATTGCTGGCGATTTTAGGCGCTCTTGCAGGTCGCCGCCTGCTACGCTGGTGAGACAGAAGACCTGGCTTGCTGGCCACCGCCCTCAATTCGTGGTCCGAAATGAAGAACCTCGCTCGTGAGAGCAGGGTTCAAGGAAATATGCCTGGCGGTCGCTGAGGGCCGTTGTCGGTTCTTTGCGGTCACCCGATATCGTAGCGCAAGCCGACCTTGACCAGATGATAGTCCAGTCCCTTGCCGTGTAGGCGCCTTGATTGTTGCCAAAGCGGAGATATTCGGGCACCCGGCGCCGACAGATCGGATATCCGACATGATTTTCGGCGGCGTTTGCTGGTTAAAATTTTTGGTCGCGCGGTCCCTTAGGATTGCGGCTGGGGTTCCATGCCGCTCTCGGGCTCCTCGCCGCCGCTCTTCTTGCGCCGCCCCCCGGACGCGCCGGCCTTCGGCACCGCCGAGCCACGCGATGGCGGCGTGTCGTCGCCGAGGTCGCGCGAAGGCTTCTCACCCGCGATGATCTGCCTGATCTCGTCGCCTGTCAGCGTCTCATACTCAAGCAGGCCCTCCGCGATGGCGATCCAGCCCTTCTTGTGCTTGGTCAGGATGCGTGTCGCTTCCGTATAGGCGTCGTCGATCAGACGGCGGACTTCGGCGTCGATGATCTGTGCGGTATCTTCCGACACATTCTGCGTGCGCGCCACCGAGTGTCCAAGGAAAACCTCTTCCTGGTTATCGCCGTATGCAACGCGGCCCAGCTTGTCCGAGAAGCCCCACTGCGTGACCATCGAGCGGGCAAGCTTGGTCGCCTGCTGGATGTCCGACGAGGCTCCCGACGTAATGTTCTCCTTGCCGAACTTCAGTTCCTCTGCGACGCGTCCGCCCATCATGATGACAAGCCGCGAGATCATCCACTTATAGCTGATCGAATAGCGGTCGCCCTCCGGCAATTGCATCACCATGCCGAGCGCGCGGCCCCGCGGTATGATCGTTGCCTTGTGAACGGGATCAGCCGTCGGCACATAGAGTGCGGTGATCGCATGGCCGGCCTCGTGATAGGCGGTCTTGGTCTTCTCCTCCTGCGTCATCGCGGTGGTGCGCCGCTCGGCGCCCATCATGATCTTGTCCTTGGCGTCTTCGAACTCCGCCATGGTGACAAGGCGCTTGTTGCGGCGTGCTGCCATCAAGGCGGATTCGTTGACGAGGTTCATCAAGTCCGCGCCGGAGAAGCCCGGCGTGCCGCGCGCTACCACCTTGAGATCGACATTCGGCGCCAGCGGAACGTTGCGGACGTGAACCTTGAGGATCTTTTCGCGGCCGATGATGTCGGGATTCGGGACCACGACCTGACGATCGAAGCGGCCCGGCCGCAGCAGCGCCGGATCGAGAACGTCGGGCCGGTTGGTCGCCGCGATCAGGATGATGCTCTCATTGGACTCGAAGCCATCCATTTCGACCAGCAACTGGTTCAGCGTCTGCTCGCGCTCGTCATTGCCGCCGCCGAGACCGGCGCCGCGATGGCGGCCGACCGCGTCGATCTCATCGATGAAGATGATGCAGGGCGCGTTCTTCTTGGCCTGGTCGAACATGTCGCGGACGCGGCTGGCGCCGACGCCGACGAACATTTCGACGAAGTCCGAGCCCGAAATGGTGAAGAACGGCACATTTGCTTCGCCCGCGACGGACCGCGCCAGCAGAGTTTTACCTGTGCCGGGAGGACCGACGAGCAGCACGCCGCGCGGAATCTTGCCGCCAAGCCGCTGGAACTTCTGCGGATCGCGAAGGAATTCGACGATCTCCTCAAGGTCCTGCTTCGCCTCGTCGACGCCGGCGACGTCCTGGAAGGTTATGCGGCCGTGCGCCTCCGTCAGGAGTTTAGCCTTGGACTTGCCGAAGCCCATGGCGCGGCCGGAACCGGACTGCATCTGGCGCATGAAGAAAATCCACACGCCAAGGATCAGCAGCATGGGCAGCCAATTGATCAGCATGCTTATGATACCGCCGGAATTTTCGTTCTCCGGGCGCGCGTTGATCTTGACGCCCTTTTCCTCAAGCCGCGACACCAGCGAGGCGTCGCCGGGCGAGTATGTCTGGAAACCTTGCGCGTTGTCCCCATAGGTGCCGCTGATGCGGTCCCCAGCAATAGTGACTTCCTTTATGCGGCCGGTTGAAAGGTCCTTCAGGAACTCGGAATAGGCAACCTCGGAACTGGCGCCGCGTGCCTGCGGCCCCGTCTGAAAGAGATTGAACAGCGCGATGAGCAGAACGGCGATAATAGCCCATAGCGCGAGATTGCGATAATTCGGATTCATCAGGTATCCCGTTCACGCCCGCTGGCGGACATGCGTTCAGAGTTGGATATTATGCCCCGTAACATAGGGAGGACAACGGATATTGCCAAGCAAATCCCTCCAGGCTGCTAAGCTCGCGTGACAATGTGTCCAGCCCAAGGCGGAGCCGCAGGCGCGGGTGCGCCAACCAGTTCACTCAGCGCGTTGGCAAGCGCGAGATCGAAGCTCGGCAGGAAGCGGCTGAACGGTGCGAGAATCGGTGTCGGAGCGTCGATCTGAACCGCCTTTTCGCTGCTCTGGACAGCGGGACGAGACGCCAATGCCGCGCGCGCCAGGCCTCGCGGTACGCGGCTGTCGATCTCACAGTCTTTGGCGTTGTCGGGGCCGAACGGCACGATCACCTCTGGACGGGAATTGGGCTCCGGGGAAATCCGGAAGCGTCGATCCCAAACCATCTCATTTCGCAAAAGAGCCGGCAAGGGGAGTGCCCGCTGTTCGCGGCAAAGCCAGATGCCGTCGCGCCGGCAGGCAATGACGCAGCGCGACAAGGTCGTACGGTAGGAGGCGCTGTTCGCCCTGGCGATGAGGGTAGCTACCCGATCACGGTCCGGCAGATGTTCGACGCCGCCGACCACGCCCAAAAGATGACGCAGCGCATGAACGGCCGCGGCGCTGTTTCCTGGGTGGACAAAATCGGGGTCGACATGGAATAGCCCTGGCGCAGGCTGCCGGGCCTGGCTGGAAAGCAGGGCCGCGGCGCTGGCCGCAAGCGTGATGCGTTCCTTGCCGCTCCGGGCCGCCAGCGCAAGGAGCGCGGCAATCGCAGATGGTGTCGTCCCGAGCTCCGATCGAATGCGCGCTCGTTCATATTTGACGTTGCTATTCGTTGGATCGTCGAACCAACCCACGCCGTTGGCGGAGAGGTACTCCCGCAGGGTCGCGCGCCGTTGACCGAGCAGCGGGCGCACAACCCAGTGCGTTCCATCGAACAATGTCGCCGGTGCCATGCCGGAAAGGCCCGGGCCTGCGCCGCGCTGCTTGCGCATGAACACCGTCTCAGCCTGGTCGTCCGCGGTATGGGCAGTCAGAATGATCGTGGCGCCCACATTTTGCGCTGCCTGCTTGAGCAAGTCATAACGCGCCTCGCGTGCCGCGGCGATGATGCCTGTCTCCGGCTTGGGATCGTCCCAACTCAGAGTTTGATGATTGATCCTCAGGCTCGCCGCCAGCCGCCGCACAGTGTCGGCTTCACGAGCGGATTCCGGCCGAAGGCGGTGATCGACAGTAACCGCTAGAAGACGTGTTCCGGATGCGGCGCGGTCGAGGTAAGCCTTAACAAGAAGGAGGAGGGCGGTGGAATCGCTTCCGCCCGATACCGCGGCTACGACTGCGGGAAAGCGCTCAAGCCGAAATTCAGAGAAAACAAATGTAAGGTCGCCCGCTGGGCTCAGCACGAAGCCAGTGCCTGTTCCTGTTTGACGCGTTCCTTCAGCGCGGCCGATGCATTGGGGTAGCGCTTCGTGACCTCGCCGAATGTAGCGCAGGCGACTTCCTTCTGATTGAGCCCCGCCAGCGAAATGCCGAGTTTGAGCATCGTGTCCGGGGCCTTCTTGGCCTTGGGATACTGCTTGCCGGCGTCCAGAAATGTCTCGGCTGCATCGCGATACTTCTTCTGCCCCAGCAGCGCCTCGCCAAGCCAGAAATGCGCGTCGGCCGCGCGTTCGCTCTTCGGAAACCGCGCAATGTGATCGCGGAAACCGGATTCGGCGGTGGAGTAGTCCCCGGAAAGGATCGACTGGTAGGAATTGCGGTAAAGCTCCTCGGCATCCTCGGTTTTCGGCAGAGCGGCAACGATCGAGCCGCCGTTGTCGGTGCCGGTACCGGAATTGCCGGCTGCGGGCGGCATACCGCCTGCAGTGACGTCGGAACCCGGGCTCTCGACGCTCTTCACGTTGCCGTCCTTGTCGACGGTGATAACCCCGAAGGTCTTGGCCGGATCGCCATTTCCGTCGATTGTGGCGGTGTTGGCAGTGTCCCCGGCAATGACACCCTCGACACTGTTCGGGTCCGAAGCGGTCTGGCCGGGAACAGGTGCCCGAGTGCCATTGCCCGCCACCTTGGGTGTCGTTTTCCCCGAAGCATCCGACTTCTTCTCCAACTCCTGGAGTCGGAAGTCATAGTCTTCCTGGATCTTCCGAAGCTGCTCCTGCAACTGCAGGATCTGGAAGTTCAAGTCCTCGACCGTACCGTTGAGCTTGCGCAGTTGCTCCTCCAGTTGACCGACGCGAGGATCGGACGCTTGCGCGACCTGGAAGCTGCCGTCATCCGTAGCGGTGCCGAAAATACCGGGCAGTGCGTTGGACGATGTGACCAGGCGATGGTCGGGTGTTGGTGCCGATCGGTCGTTGGCGCGAGCGGCGGCAACCGAAATGAGCATTGCGGCAAGGGTGCCGCTCAGGATTGTTCGAAAATACATCAGCATCTCGCAGAATAGAAAATAGCGGGTTCGGCGGGCAGCAAACGAGGCAAATCAATACGCGCCAGCTGAGCGGCCCGCTGTCGCCTCATATCAGGCCGTGAGACTTCGGCCAAATTTTGTTTCGGTGCTAAATGCACAAACGGCGACCCTTGGGCCGCCGTCGTGCAATGCTCGCCTTGCTCTATGCGATTAGCTGCCGGCGCCGCTCAGCGTGGTAACAGCGCGGCGGTTCTGCGACCAGCAGGAGATGTCGTCGCAGACCGCAACCGGACGTTCCTTGCCGTAGGAGATTGTTTTCAGGCGGCCGCCGGAGACGCCCTGCGAGATCAGATAATCGCGAGTTGCTGCAGCACGGCGGGCGCCGAGCGCGAGATTGTATTCGCGGGTGCCGCGTTCGTCGGCGTGGCCTTCGACGACGATACGATAGCTGCTGTATTTGTTCAGCCACTGCGCCTGGCGGGCGAGCGTCTGCTGTGCGTCGTTGCGAATCGAGGAAGAGTCCGTGTCGAAGAAGATGCGGTCGCCGACGTTGACCGTGAAGTCCTGTGCCGATCCGGGGCTCGAAGCGCCGGCCCCAAGGCCGAGATCGCTTGCGCTGTTCAGATTCTTTTTCGATGCGCAGCCGGCCATCGCGAGCCCCGCAACAAGAGCGATCATGACTGGATTGGTAGTAAGCCTTGCGATGCGGCGCATGCGCCTCTCCTTAAAGTTCGAGCAAATACATTGAAGTTTGAGTAACCACGTTTCGGTTAACCGCCGCTCAAGAGACATGGTTAACGTTTCGCTGCCGCGCCGATTTTGACGGTATAGGGTCGGCTTGTTACCGCCGCGCCGAATTGAGCCGTTCGCGGTCCCCCCGCTTTTCCGTGACCCGCCGTCGGGGCGAAAATGCGACGAAACCACGACCAAGTCGTGAAACTGCGATCAACTCACAAGAACGCGGCGCACCTTACCGGCCGCCGCGTCAACCATCTCGGGCATAGAAGCAGTGCTACTCGAGCAGGGGGGACCAGGCCGGGTCAGACGCAAAATGCGAGGTCGGAATCGCCTGTTCGTTGCGGCCGGTAAGGTCGATGGAATAAAGGCGAGGGCCGCCCGAACCGGATGCCTCGCGGAAGAACATGATGTAGCGGCCGTTCGGCGCCCAGGTCGGGCCTTCCTGCTGGAAGCCTGACGACAGGATGCGCTCGCCAGAGCCATCCGTGCGCATCACGCCGATCTGGAACTCGCCGCCAACCTGCTTGGTGAAGGCGATCAGGTCGCCGCGCGGCGACCAGACCGGTGTTGAATAACTGCCGCCGCCAAACGAGATACGGGCCTGGCCGGAACCATCCGCTCCCATCGCATAAATCTGTGGCTGACCGCCACGATCCGATGTGAACACCACCTTGGAGCCGTCCGGCGAGTAGGAGGGCGAGGTATCGATTGAGTTTGAATCGGTCAGGCGCGTCGTCGAGCGGCTGCGCAGGTCCATGGCGTAGATGTTGGAATTGCCGTCGTCGCGCAGCAGGCTCATCACCACTTTTTGACCATCCGGCGAGAAGCGCGGCGCAAAGGTCATGCCGGGGAAGTTGCCGACGAGTTCGCGCTGGCCCGTTTCGATCTGCAAAAGATAGACGCGCGGCTGGCCGCTTTCGTATGACATGTAGGTGATTTCCTGCCGCGTCGGCGAGAAACGCGGCGTCAGCGCAATGGTGCGGCCGTCGGACAGGTAGCGGACATTCGCACCGTCCTGATCCATGATGGCGAGGCGCTTCTTGCGGTCGTTCTTGGAACCCGATTCGTCGATGAATACGACGCGTGTGTCGAAATAGCCCGTCTCGCCGGTCAGCCTCTTATAGATAGCATCGGCGATGATGTGGGCGATGCGGCGCATGTTGGTCTTCGGTGCGAAATACTGTTCGCCGATCAACTGCTGGCCGGCAAAGGTGTCCCACAGGCGGAATTCGGCGCGCAGTCGGCCATCGGCCTCCTCGCTGACGCGGCCGGTAACCAGCGCCTGGGCGTTGATGACCTTCCAGTCCTCGAAGCGCGGCGCGGCATCCGGGTTGGAAATCTTCTCGACGAAAGCGCCCTTGTCGATCGGAGCGAACAGGCCGGAGCGCTGCAAGTCAGCCGATACGATCGAGGATATCTCGGCGCCGACGCCATTGCCCGAGAGAAAGTCGGTTATAGCGATCGGCATCGGCTCGATCACGCCCTTGTTGACGTCGATCTCGACGAGAGCTCGCGCAGGCAATGTTGCAATTGCTGCAAAGCCGAAGGCAATTGAGCCCACCATGAGCATAGATGTCAGTAACTTCTTCATTCAAACAGCCTCTTCCACCAGATCCCGCGAAATGGTCAGAACATCTCGCTGGGATCGAAATTCACGACGATTTCGGACCAGATGTCCGCTTTCTGAGCTGGCAGGTTCAGGCCCTGCGCATCGCATTTGCGTATCGCGCGCACAGCGCTCTCATCAAAAATGAGTGTTGCCACTGGATGTTTCGACCTGCGGAGCGCCCTCGACCTTGCCGGAGGTGTCGACGTTGAAGCGGATCGAAGCGCGCAAACCGCCGCCCTCTTCCATGCCCGCCGGAATGCTCCAGCAGTTGCTCAACTGGCCGCGCAATGCGTCCATTTCGCCTTGCGACAGCTTCGCGCCGGTGGTCTTCTTACCGCCGAGCGCCGCTTCTTGCGTAGACTTCTTTCGGCCTCCGCCCTTCGCCTTATCCTTGTTGAGGACGGCGGCGATGTCATCCTCGATGGAGCCGGTCTCCTCCGATTGCGCCTTTGAGGACGCTTCTTTCACCGGCTTCTCCGCTGCCTTGCGGTCAGGGGCCTTCGCCGTCTGGGCCTCCGCGGGCTTCGGGCGTGCCTGCGGGGCCGGTGCGGAGTCCGGCAACTTGGTCGCTTCCTCCGCAGGCGTCTCCTTCGCCTCGGCAATCGCTTCCGAAATGGCGTCGGGTTTTTTCTCAATCGCCGCGACCGTTTCCGGGGGCTTTTCGACCGGTTTCGGATCGGGCTCCTTGGCCGGCTCCGGCGTCGGCTCGACCTGCTTCACAGGCTCGGGCTTTATCTCCTCCTTCGGCGCCGGGACGGGCGCCACTTCCGTCGCCGGGACGGGTTTCGGCTCTTCCTTGGGCTTCGGCGTTTCTTCCGGCTTGACCTTTTCAACCGGCTTCGGTGATGGCGCCTTCGCCTCTGCCGTCTTGACCGGATTGATCTTTTCGTCCGGCGTTATCGGATTGTCGGTATCGATTTCGTTGTCGCCGACCTTCTGTGCGTCGGGTAAGGTATCGGGCCGCTTGGTCGGCGTCGGCGCGGGCTTTTCCGACACCGGGGCTTTCTTGTCGCCCTGCTGGATCTGGGTCAGTTCCTCGATCGGCACGATGTCGACGGGCAGCGCCTCAACATCGGCGACGTTCATCGGCGCTGGCGCCGACAGCGAGATCAGCCCGAAGCCGAGCAGCGCTGCGTGCATGACGACCGATGTTGTGAGGCCGGCTTTCATTCCAGGTTCAGCTGCCCTGCAGCGGGAGGCCGACCAACCCGATATTCTTGTAGCCGGCGGAGTGGATCTCGGCCATGACCTTCATCACCGTACCGTAGTCGGCCGTCTTGTCGCCCTTGATCAGGATGCGCTTCTCGATATCGAGCTTGGCGATTGCCTGCAATTTGTCGGTGAGTTCGGCTATCTCGTAAGGCTCGTCGCCGATCCAGATTTCGCCCGCCTTGTTGACTGAAACCTCGATCGGCTTGGTATCGGTCGCCGTAGCAGGCGCCCCGGCTTCCGGCAGGTCGATCGGTACGCTCGACGTCAGCAGGGGCGCGGTAACCATGAAGATGATCAGAAGCACGAGCATGACGTCAACGAATGGCGTGACGTTGATGTCGGACATCAGGCCGTGGTGGCGTCCGCGCCGCCGGTGACCGCGGCCGCCGCGACCCGACCTTGCTGCGCCTACAGACATTCCCATTTTCGGTACCTCAAGCTGCCCGAGCTGTCACTTTTTCATCGATTTGCCGCGACAGTATGGCCGAGAATTCATCCGCAAAGCCCTCCATGCGCAGTCCGATCTTGCCCGCATCCGACGACAGTTTGTTGTAGGCGATAACCGCCGGGATGGCAGCAAGCAGGCCGATCGCGGTAGCGAGAAGTGCTTCAGCGATACCGGGCGCCACGACGGCGAGGTTGGTCGACTTCGAGCCGGCGATCGCTTGGAACGAGGTCATGATGCCGACAACCGTGCCGAACAGGCCAATGAACGGTGCTGCCGAACCGATGGTTGCGAGGAAGCCGAGCCGGCCCTCCAGCTTTTCCATTTCGCGCGTCAGAGCCAGGTCCATGGCCTTGTCGATGCGGTTCTGCAGGCCGATCGGCGACTTCGCCCCCTTCTCGAAGGATTTCTTCCATTCGCGCATGGCAGCAACGAAGATCGAGCCCATGCCCGGCGCATTGCGTTCCGACAAGGTGCGGTAGAGATCGTCAAGCGACTGGCCAGACCAGAACACCTGTTCGAAGCGCTCCAGGGCGCGCCGCATGCGCGAATAGGACAGGATTTTGTCGACGACGATGGCCCAGGTCCAGATCGACGCGCAGAGCAGGCCGATCATCACCAGCTTCACCACCCAGCCGGCCTGCATGAACAGGGCCCAAACTGAAAGCTGCGCGCCCGCGTCGGCGAGGGGTAGGTTTTCCATGGTTAGACAGTCCTTAACATATGGGCTTCGGCCCCGGCCGGCCCCTGGCAGCTTCCGTCACGACGTTGCGGCGCTTCACAGCGCCTGCCCTGAATCTGCCGATGCGGCCTTTTCAAGACAAAGTTTGGTGAAACGAAGGCGCATGGACGCCTAACATTTTCACCAATTCCTTCATGGACTGTTATGGTTAATGATGTGTTAGGAAAACGCCGGTCAAGAACGCGGCATAAAGGCCGGCATCCATTCCTTTGGAAACCGCTTGGGCCGCCCGTGCTCGCCGATAATCGCCGCTTCGACGCGCGCCTTGACCAGAAGCTCATCGCCGCGCGTCAGCGTCTGGGCCATGGTGATTCGCGCGCCCGATATGTCGACGGTGCGTGTATCGATGGTCAGGATGTCGTCGATGCGGGCCGGTGATAGAAAGTCGATCTCCATGCGTCGCACAACCCAGGCGATGCGCTCGCCATGTTTTCCGTCAGCCAGTTCCGTGTGGTGGACGCCCGCCATGCGCAGGAAATCGGAGCGGCCGCGCTCAAGGAATTCAAGATAGCGGGCATGATAGACAACACCCGAGAAGTCGGTATCGGCATAGTAGACGCGCGCCGCGAGACGATGGCCATCGGCCGTGAGTTCGCCCGAAAGTCCGGCCAGCAGCGCTGGCTGTTCACCATGATCGCCCATCCAGCTTCCTCTTTCCCGCGGTCCTGACAGCCTGTCCTTGCGACGAACCGGATTGCATTAATGCGCAATACGATCAAGGCCTGGCGGCCGCGATCAAGACCTTGAATCACCCGCGCCGAAAGCATGGCTATGCCTGGTGGATGTCGAGCTATGGCGGAGCCTTTGGCCTCGTCGACGCTTTCGATTGACCGAAACACCGAACCGGATGTGCCTGACACAATTACAGAGTCACGCTGGACTGCGGCGCTGTCGTAAAGCATGCCTCTATCAGCTACTCCTCCTGGAACAGATTGATCTGTGTCAGCGCCAGGTCGCGGGGAGCCTCCAGGCCAAGGTGCTTCCAGGCGTTGGCCGTCAGTACGCGGCCGCGCGGCGTGCGCATGAGAAAGCCCTGCTGGATCAGATAGGGCTCGATGATGTCTTCTATGGCGTCGCGCGGCTCCGACAGGCCGGCCGATATGGTTTCGACGCCGACCGGTCCGCCTGCGAAATTGTTGGCGATCATCGTGAGATAGCGACGGTCGAGTTGGTCGAGGCCGAGCGCGTCGACATCCAGACGCAGCAGCGCCTCGTCGGCGACTTTGCGGGAAACGGTCTGCGCTCCAGCGACGCTGGCGAAGTCACGGACGCGGCGCAGCAACCGCCCCGCGATGCGCGGTGTTCCGCGGGCTCGCCGGGCGATCTCCAGCGCACCATCCTCAGCCAGCGGCATCTGCAGGATGCGGGCGCCGCGCCGCACGATCATCTCAAGTTCCTCCACGGTGTAAAAATTGAGCCGCACCGGTATTCCGAACCGGTCGCGCAGCGGGTTGGTCAGCAGCCCGAGCCGCGTCGTGGCGGCAACCAGCGTGAACTTCGCCAGTTCGATCTTGACCGAGCGGGCAGCCGGCCCCTCGCCGATGATAAGGTCGAGCTGAAAATCCTCCATAGCCGGGTACAGGATTTCCTCCACTGCCGGATTGAGGCGGTGGATTTCGTCGATGAACAGAACGTCGCGCTCTTCGAGATTGGTCAGCAGCGCGGCAAGGTCACCAGCCTTTGCGATCACCGGGCCCGAGGTGGAGCGGAAGTTGACGCCGAGTTCGCGCGCCATGATCTGTGCCAGCGTCGTCTTGCCGAGGCCGGGAGGACCGACAAACAGCACATGGTCGAGCGCTTCGCCACGGCCCTTCGCCGCCTCGATGAACACTTTCAGGTTGGCGCGGGCATCCGCCTGTCCGACGAAATCGTCGAGCGTCTGCGGACGCAGCGTCGCATCGGCATCCTCGCCGCGCTTTTCAGCGGAGATCAGGCGGGGGGCTGCCGTCATGACAAGAGCTTCATGCCGGCAACCGACTTTGCCGCCCGTTCATCGAAAGTGAAGGTGCTGGCAGCGCCCAGTTCGCGATTTCGCAGCGCGATGACCACGTCGGCGAAATCCGCGGTTCCGCTTTCATATATCGCCAAAGCTTTTCCCACCACTTCCAGAGCTTCGAACTCGATATACTCCACCCCCAGGAGGTCATGCATCACAGCAGACAACCTTGCTTGCGGAAGCCTGTATCGAGAGCGCAGGACCCAAAAAAATTCCATCAGCACGGGAATGTTGACGAAGCCACGCTCATCGTCGCGAAGATTCTTCAACAATCCTTGCGCGGCGATCGATTGTGCCGGATGGTCGTTCAGGGTGGCGCGCAGCAGGATATTCGTGTCGAGACCAATCAAGGGCGTGACCTGTCCGTGCCTGACCGCGCGTATTCGACATGGTCGCTGATGCCTTCGCCAATTGCCCGGTCATAGTCGTCCGTCGCCGTACCCGGGATAGCGTAGTCCGCCAATGCGCCGAACAGAACATCCACAGGGCGGTTTCGGGGGATGATGAGGTACCCCTGTTCCGTTTCGATGAAGGCTATACGGTCGCCGGTGTGCAGCCCGAGTTTCTCTCGTACCTCCGCCGGAATCGTCGTCTGACCCTTGCTTGATATCTTTGCTTCTATGCCCATGTTAAGGAACCTCTTCCAATTCCTTACATTATGTCAAAATACGCCAGACGCAAGGAATCAACGCGCAAGCTCCTTCAAGCCGAGCCTGATCAGCTTGGCTGAATCCGCACCTTCACCCGCAAGTTTGAGAGCAGCGGCTATCGCGTTGGCAGCGATATCGCGCGAATAGCCGAGGTTCGTCAGCGCGGATACCGCATCGGCGATGGGTGCAGGGGCAACGCCCTCGCCCAGTTCCTGCTTGAGCCCAATGGTGCCAGACGCAGAGCCGGCGAAGGCCGGCGCCTTGTTTTTCAACTCCGTCACGATGCGCTCGGCCACCTTCTTGCCGACACCGGGCGCGCGGCTGACCATGGCGATATCACGCAGGGCGATCGCATTGGCGAGGTCTGGCGGCTCAAGAGTCGACAGAATAGCCAGCGCCACCTTGGCGCCAACGCCCTGGACGTTGTTCATCAGCAGCAGGAACCATTCGCGTTCCAGCCCGGTGCGAAAACCGTAGAGGCGGATCATGTCCTCGCGCACATAGGTCTCGATGAACAGCGTAACGGCTTCGCCGGTGCCCGGTAGCGCGGCCAGTGTGCGGGTCGAGCAATGCGCGACATAGCCGACCCCGTGCACATCGACGATGCAATGGTCCTCGCCGATCTCGTCGATGATGCCCTTGAGCTTT
Organism: uncultured Alphaproteobacteria bacterium; assembly: GCA_963829135.1. GTDB lineage: Bacteria > Pseudomonadota > Alphaproteobacteria > Rhizobiales > Rhizobiaceae > Kumtagia. The sequence continues at coordinate 134,242 of CAWHHO010000007.1, forward strand.
CCGATCATGGATGTGTATCGGGGCTGACGATATCAAGCGAAGGAAAATAGCTGCGATAGCGGGTCGCGTCCCGGGTAAGCAGGCGATAGCCCTTTGCCTGGGCGTGGGCTCCAATCAGAAAATCTGGCAAGGTGCGTTCACGACTCCCGCCTCTTCGGCGATAGGCCGTATGAGCGGCGCCCGCGGCGTATGCCGCGACAAATGGAAAATCCTCTCGCACCGGCCGCAGCCAATCCAGAGCGCCTCGAAGCTGATCCTGTGGCAAGTTCATGCCAGCCAACTCCGCCCAAACAATCGCGCTGACCACTATGGAGCCCGCTTCAGTAGAGGCCTTGAGAGCTTTGGTCGACCACGGCCTTTCCGGCAGCGATTCAGGGCCGAGAATGTCGATCAGAACATTTGAATCAACCAGGGTCGCGGTCGTCACGGTCGCCCCTCAGCCAGTCGACATAGGCTTTTCCATCGAGACCGCCCGTATCAATTGTACCGGCTACGCTGCGCGCCCAATCGTCGAAATCCGATGCAGTTGTGCTCGACTTGATCCGTCGTCGCCGCAAGAGCATAACATTGCCTTGTTCCACAAATTCGACTTCCGATCCCGGCCCGATACCAAGGCGATTTCGAATTTCCTTCGGAATGGTCACTTGACCCTTTGTCGTCACGCGCATCGTAATACCTTTCGGTATTACTCTTCCACCTCAGATAGAACAAGTCAAGAACATTGCATGTTCACGTCGGAATTTCGCGGCAATGTGAGCGGGCCAGCAAGATCGCATTGTCTCGCAGGCATTCTCAACCCGCCAGCGCCAGCCGCATCGCGATGCTTTTGCGATGGTGCGCGTGGCAGATGGCGATGGCCAGCGCATCGGCGGCGTGCTCGCTATCGAAAATAGCCTTCGGCATCAGCACTTTAACCATCATGGCCACCTGCCCCTTGTCGCCATGGCCGACACCGATCACAGCCTTCTTGACGGCGTTGGGCGCGTACTCCGCGACAGCCAGTCCCGCGCGGGCCGGTACAAGCATCGCGATGCCGCGCGCCTGGCCGAGTTTCAACGTCGCTGCCGCATCCTTGTTGACGAAGGTGTTCTCGATCGCCGCTTCCTGCGGGGCATGGTCGGCCAAGATCGAGCTTAGGCCATCGTGAAGCTGGCAGAGGCGTGAGGCGAGGCTGGCCTTGTCGTCGGATTTCACGGTGCCGGAAGCGATGAAGCGAAGGACGTTGCCTTGCTGCTCGACAATGCCCCATCCGGTTCGCCTCAATCCCGGATCGATGCCAATGATGCGAATCGTGTCCTGCATGCGCGAACCTTAGCCAGCCGCGCAACAAGTGTCAGCAATAAGTGAACGAAACAAAAACAAAGCTGGGGAGATCGGGCCACCCAAAAAACCGCCTTGCTGAAATTCCTTTCAACGGGCGAAGGCGGTCGCCAGCAGATTTATCTGGTCCGACACCGGATTGCTGCGGCGGGCAGGAGTAACCGAGGTCGCCGAGCTCGATCCATAAATCTCCTCGTCCATACGCCGGACAAGATTTTGCAGGCGCAGCGAATGGCGGACAAGTTTCATGAAGCCGTCCGGCAGTTCGTCCCAGCCGATGGCATTGTCCGGTGCGGAGGCGGTATCCAGCCGCACCTTGACCTTTTCGCAAGCCACCTGATCGCGCGTCATCTCGCCGGAATTGGCGGCGCGCTGCAGCAGAAGCCAGGAGGCGACCTGCATCAGCCGCGTCGTCAGCCGCATTGACTCTGCCGCGTAAAGCGTTGCCGCCAAACGCGAGAGTTTCTTGGCTTCGGCACGGCCGTCGCCGTCGAGATATTCGGCGGTGTGCTCGACCAGCGTCATGCCTTCATCATAAAGCGACTTGAATGACTCGGAAAAAATCCGGTGCTCCGCGAGCTTGATCGGATTTCCGTGTCCCAACGATCGTTCATTTGCCATCTGACACCCGTACCCCGAAGCTCGAAAGCCGGCGCAGGTCCCACATTGGGACAAACCCCATCCCCGATCTCCTACAATGCAAAAGATGCGCCGAGCGGGCCCTCAAGGCAAGCGCATGTTTAACGAAGGGTTAACGCGGGGAGCGCGCTTTCGAAACTAAAAAAAGAGCCGCGCGAAGCGGCTCTCGAGAGTTTAACAGGGAGGCGTCAAACGAAGTGGCTCCAACCACTCGGTAAGAATCCAGATGTCTGGATACGCACAATTTGCACCGAAAATGCTTAATGAAGCCTTAACGGGCTGGACGGTTTTTTAGCGAGCCGCCGGCGTCTGTCCCATGCGGGTACAGCTCACGCCCTTCCGGTTTCCACAGAGCGCTCATCGCAATACCCGCGAAGAGAATCAGGCTGGCGTAGAAAACCATGGAGCCGATCGCCACAACCGGTTCGACGGCCGCCCGGCCGGCTAGCAGGAAATAGAGGCCGAGGATCAGGGCTATGCCGCTGACTGCCGTCAGCCAGAAGTGGAGCGGCGCCAGCCGGGAGCGCGCCGCAGCCGGCACGAGATGGTAGAAGAAGGCGAAAACCGCAGACATCAGCCAGCCGGCCACCATTGCGTGAGCGTGAACCGGCATTTGCGAGTGGTCATGGGTGATCGACATTTGGAGACCAAGCGCCATGCCACAAAGCGCATAGAGAACCGCCAGTGTGAAGAAGTTGCGTGCAACGCCGTGCATACCGGATCCTTTCCGATCTAGATTTGGCGCGACGGACTATCCGCGCCCTCCGAAATGGCTGCGCGGTTAAACACCCGGCGTGTATCGGATCGGTGGCGGCGGCTATGGCAATTGATACCGGATCATTTCAGGCCGAGGCGGAGCACGCGGTCCATCAGCCGCTCTTCGCCATGTCCCGCAGGCGGAATTTCTGAATCTTGCCGGTCGAGGTTTTTGGAACCTCCAGGAAAGTCACCGACTTTGGAACCTTGAAGCGGGCGAGCAGCGTGCGACAGTGTTGGATGATCTCGGCCTCGGTCGCTTCGCGGCCAGGCTTCAGCTCGACATAGGCGACGGGCACCTCGCCCCATTTCTCATCGGGGCGTGCCACAACGCCGCAAGAGGCGATTGCCGGGTGCTTGTAGAGCGCGTCCTCGACCTCGATAGACGAGATGTTCTCGCCGCCGGAGATGATGATGTCCTTGGAGCGGTCCTTGAGCTGGATGTAGCCGTCGGGGTGCATGACGCCGAGGTCGCCGGAGTGGAACCATCCGCCCGCGAAGGCTTCCTCCGTGGCCTTGAGGTTTTTCAGGTAGCCCTTCATGACGATATTGCCGCGGAACATGACCTCGCCGATGGTTTCGCCATCGACCGGCGTTTCCTGCATGGTTTCCGGGTCCATCACGGTCAGACCTTCAAGCGCGGCGTAGCGCACGCCCTGGCGTGCCTTCTTGGCGGTGCGGGGGCCTTTTTCCAGTCTGTCCCATTTGTCATGCCACTCATTGACGACGGCCGGGCCGTAGGTCTCGGTCAGTCCGTAAAGATGCGTCACCGCGAAACCGGCGTCGGCCATGCCGGAGAGCACGGCTTCGGGGGGCGGGGCTGCGGCAGTGTTGAAAATGACGGTCTGCGAAAAACTCCGCTTATCGGCATCGATCGCATTGACCAGCATCGCCATGACGATCGGCGCGCCGCAAAGGTGGGTAACACCAAGATCGGCGATCGCATCATAGATCGCCTTGGCGCGCACCCAGCGCAGACAGACATGCGTGCCGGCCTGGACAGCCAGCGTCCACGGGAAGCACCAGCCGTTGCAGTGGAACATAGGCAGCGTCCACAGATACACCGGATGCTTGCCCATGCTCGCGTGAATGGTATTGGTGTAGGCCATCAGCGCCGCGCCGCGATGGTGATAGACGACGCCCTTCGGGTTGCCAGTGGTGCCCGACGTATAGTTCAGCGAGATCGCGTCCCACTCGTCGTCCGGCATCGACCAGTCGAACGTTGGGTCGCCGGACTGAACGAAGGCCTCGTAGTCGAGCGTTCCGATCCGCTCCCCCTTTGGATAGGGAGCATCGGCCGGGTAGTCCGGGTCGTCATAGTCGATCACCAGAGGCTTCACCTTGGCGATCGCGAGAGCTTCACGCATCACGTCCGCGAACTCGCGGTCGACGATCAGGATCCTGGATTCCGCGTGGTCGAGCTGAAAGGCGATGATCGCCGCGTCGAGGCGTGTATTAAGCGAATGCAATACGCCTTTGACCATCGGCACGCCAAAATGTGCTTCGAGCATTGCCGGTGTGTTGGACAGCATCACCGAGACCGTATCGCCCTTGCCAATGCCCTTGGCGGCCAGTGCGGAAGCAAGCCGTAGCGAGCGCTGCCAGAAATCGCGATAGGACAGGCGCGAGCCGCCGTGAACAATCGCCGTTTGGTCAGGATAGGTCCTTGCCGCGCGCTCCAGGTAGGTGAGAGGCGTCAGCGGCTGGTGATTGGCTGCGTTGCGGTCGAGCCCGATCTCATAGATGTTGGTCAAAGAGAGTTCCCCAAAAGGCGATTTTTGCGGCGATCCTAGAGCGCTCCGGGCTTGAGTGGAAGCAATTCCGTTGCGAATTGAAGCGTTAGAACAACTGCACCGCGCCGTCCCATAGAAGCTTCACCGCAATCAAGGCCACCGTGGCGTAGGTAAAGGGATAAAACACCTCGGGCCGCATTCGGCGCACCAGCCAAGCGCCTGCCAGCGTGGCGAGCGGCGCGATTGGCATCAGCGCGAAGGATGCGGCCAGGTTCGTGCCGTCGAACTGGCCCAGCGCGAAGTAGGGGACGAGCTTGAGGGCATTGGTCACGGCGAAGAAGATGACGCTGGTTCCAGTTAGAACCTTGGGATCGAGCCGCAACGGCAAGGCGTAGACCTGAAAGGGCGGGCCGCCGACATGCGCGACGAAGCTGGTGAACCCGGCGACCGTGCCCCAGAACGCCGCGAGCGCGGGATTGCGTTGCGCGACATGACCGCTGCCATGGCGAATCTGTTGAAACACCCAGCGCAGCACGAAGACGAAGGCGACCGCGCCGACGATGAGGCGAACCATGTCCGCAGTGACGAGAGAGGCGGTGAGCCACCCCGCGCCGATGCCCAGGATCGCGCCGGGCATCATCGACCACAGAAGATTGCGATCGAATACGCCTCGCCAGGTCCACAGCGACACCAGGTCCATCATCACGAGGATCGGCAACAGGATCGCCGCCGCCTGGACCGGGGAGATGGCCAGCGCCATCAGCGGTACGCCGACGAAGCCGACGGCGCCGCCGAAACCGCCCTTGGACAGGCCGACAAGGATGACGGCAGGGATTGCGGCGGCGTAGAACCACGGATCGAGCAAAAGGGGAGACATGCGGCGGGACCTCCGAAGCCGTCCCCCAACTCCCATCGGCGATGCGCGGAACGGGCTCCTCAGGCGCTGTCTAGCGCGCGCTGGGCTTCTTGGCGAGTGATCCAGCGCTGGCCTTTGGTCGCTACCTTGCTGCAGGCACGGCCTGTTCAAAACGCGCCCGGTCGTCTATGCCCCAATCCAACCACGATCGCACGGCAGAGAGCTGCGCGCTGCCTCCACAGAGACCATATGACCGACACGTCGCCCCCCAATCGCTGCCGCCTTATCCTGATCGCTCCCTTGGATGAGGGCGCTGACACATTCGGCCCGCGTCTGGTGGATGCGGTAGCAGGCGGGGACGTCGCCTCCCTGGTCATCCCGGCGCGTCCGGATGAAGCATCATTCCAGGCCTTCGCCGAACCCATCGTTCGCATCGCTCAGGAAGCCGGCCTCGCTGCGATCATTGCCGAGGACACTCGCATCGCCGGGCGTGTGGGTGCGGATGGCATCCACCTGGAGACCAAACCGGATGGCTTGCGCGAGGCGGTGGAGCGTGGGCGCGGCAAGATGATCGTAGGGGCAGGCGGAGCGACGACGCGCGACGATGCGCTGGCGCTGGGCGAGGCACAGCCGGATTACATCTTCTTCGGCCGGTTTGGCTTCGACAACAAACCGGAGCCTCACAAGCGTAATCTCGCGCTCGGTGCATGGTGGGCGGAAGTTGTCGAGGTTCCATGCGTGGTCCTGGGAGGATCGGACGTAGCATCGGTCGAGGTCGTCGCGGCAACCCGGGTTGAGTTCGTGGCGCTGTCGAGTGCGGTATTTGGCGAAGGCATCGACCCGCGCGAAGCCGTCCGCACCGCCAACGCAATCCTTGACGAAACCGCGCCGTCTTTCGGAGGCTAGGTTGTCGGCTTCCTCTTCCTGGCTGCGAATGACCCTGCTTGCATCCGCTCTCTGCGGCTCGCTGCATGACACGCTTGCGGTGGAACCGCCTTCAATCCCGCCGGCTCAGCAGCTTAAGGAGGCGCCCGCGCAACCGGCGAAGGAAGTGCAAACCCCGCAAGAGCCAGTGGCAGCGCCCCAGGGCAACTGGATCATGCACCCAGCCGATCCAGAGCGGTTTTCGGGCGGTCTGACCCGCGCCGGAGACGGCGTCGATCTGGAGCGGTTTGGCGGCAAGCCCAGCGACCAGGCGTTCGGCGCCTTTCAGCGAGGACTTTACAAGACTGCCTACAATCTCGCGCTGCCGCTTGCGGAGAACGGAAATCCGGCGTCACAGACGCTCGTCGCGGAAATATTGTCGCGCGGTCTCGGCATGAAGCGCGATGAGGCTGCTGCGGCGAAATGGTATCAACGCGCCTCGGAGCAAGGCATTCCCGAGGCGCAGTTCCAATACGCGTTGCTTTTGCTTGACGGCCGCCTCGTCAAACAGGACGAGAAGCAGGCTTATGCTTTGATGCAAGCCTCCGCCGAGGCCGGCAATCTCTTTGCCCAGTTCAACTATGCGCAAATGCTGGTGAAACAGAATCAGGATGGGCGCGGCCTCGAAAAGGCGGTGCCCTACTACGAGAAAGCCGCCGAGGGTGGGGTGGCCGATGCGCAATATGCGATGTCGCAAATCCTCACCAACGGTATCGGCAGGAAGCCGGACGATGTCGCGGCAAGGCGCTGGTTGTTGCTGGCCGCACGCCAGAATTTCGATACCGCTCAATTTGATCTCGGCCAGTGGATCATGAACGGCCAAGGCGGTCCCAAGGATGCCAAGGAAGGTTTCGGCTGGCTGCTTCGCGCGGCGCGCGGCGGCAATGTCGCGGCGGAAAACGAGGTGGCCAAGCTTTACATGCAGGGCATTGGTGTCGAACCCGACACCAAGGCGGCGGCATCGTGGTACATGCTCGCCCGCCGCGCAGGGCTGGTCGATCCATTGATGGAGGATTTCCTCGACGGACTGACCGACGACGAGATCAAGGAAGCTTTGCAGACAGCCAATAGGCTTCAGTAGCTGGGCAGCCACATAACACGCGCAACGCGCATCACTTGCCTCTTGTGGTATTTTGTGGTCATGGGAGCGCCACGAGCCGCTGGGCGGCGCAATCCCTTACTTCCGGAATACACCCATGGCCAAGATCAATGGCAACGAAATCCGTCCGGGCTATGTCATCGAACATGATGGCGGCCTTTGGGTGGCTGTGAAGACCAATACGGTGAAGCCCGGCAAAGGCGGCGCGTACAATCAGGTGGAACTCAAGAACCTGATCAACGGCACCAAGCTGAATGAGCGCTTCCGCTCGGCGGAAACTGTCGAGATGATCCGCCTCGAACTCAAGGACTTCTCTTTCCTCTACGAGCAGGGCGATGCGCTGGTGTTCATGGATACAGAGAGCTATGAGCAACTCGAACTGCAAAAGGACTTTGTCGGCGACCGCGCTGCATTCCTGCAGGATGGCATGATGGTCAGCGTTCAACTCTATGAGGAAAGGCCGATCGGCATTTCGCTGCCCGACCAGGTGGTGCTGACCATCACGGAGGCCGATCCGGTGGTGAAGGGCCAGACGGCGGCTTCCTCCTACAAGCCCGCGATCCTGGAGAACGGCGTCCGCGTGCTGGTGCCGCCGTTCATTGAGGCTGGCGAGAGGATTCTCGTCGATACCAATGAACTGACCTATCTGCGCCGGGCTGACTAGCGAAAAGAGTCGTTCGTTATTCGTGGGTCGTCAGTCGATCTTGCGCAATACGAACCACCAGCAACGAACCACGAATAACGAGACAAATGGCACGCTCCGCACTTCTCAATGTCATGGTCCAGGCGGCAATGAAGGCCGGGCGTTCGCTTTCGCGCGACTTCGGCGAGGTGCAGAACCTTCAGGTCTCTCGCAAGGGGCCCGCAGACTTTGTCAGTCAGGCCGACCACAAGGCCGAAGACATCCTTTTCACTGAATTGTCGCGCGCCCGGCCGGGCTACGCCTTCCTGATGGAGGAACGCGGCGAGGTTGCGGGCGAGGATGACCAGCACCGCTGGATTGTCGATCCGCTCGATGGAACGACCAACTTCCTGCACGGCCTGCCGATCTTCTCGATCTCGATCGCGCTGGAGCGGCAAGGCGTGATCGTTGCCGGACTGATTTACAACCCGGCGATGGATGAGTTGTTTATCGCCGAGCGTGGCGGCGGCGCCTTCGTCAACGACCGCCGCCTGCGCGTCGCCGGCCGTACGAAACTCTCGGATGCGGTGATCGGCACCGGCGTGCCGCATCTCGGCCTCGGGCATCACGGCAACTATCTGGTCGAGTTGCGCAATGTCATGGGCGAGGTCGCCGGCATTCGCCGTCTCGGCTCGGCCGCGCTCGACCTGGCCTATGTGGCTGCCGGTCGCCTGGACGGTTTTTGGGAGGATCCACTGAACCCGTGGGACATTGCTGCCGGCATGCTGCTGATCCGCGAGGCCGGCGGCTTCGTCTCGGACCGCCACGGCGAGCAGGGCATGTTCGACAACCATTCGATCGTCGCCGGCAATGAGACGATCCACAAGGCGCTGCTGAATACGCTGAAGAGGCCTGTCTCGGCGTGATGATGCGGTTTGGATGGCCCCCAGCGCGAATGCTGTTCGTTGCGGCAACCAATCCATGCGAGAGCCGACCTTCGCCTTTCAATTTTGTCGCATTTCCGTTTAAAATCCCGGTCAATGTGAAATCACGCACGGATTCGGGGCGCTGATGTCGTTCTTGAATAATCTTGAGGCTGGAGAGACGACGGACGGCTATGACCCGTACAAACTCTCCAGTCCGCAGGTGTTTCTGTTCTCGATGGTTGTCTTCCTGGCGATCGTCGGCTTCATCGCGGCGATTTTGACACGGCAGATAAGTTCGGCCTTTTCCACCAATCCGGGCCTCAACGGGTTGATTGCCGGTGTGCTGCTGGTGGGCATTTTGCTTGCCTTCGGACAGGTGACGCGGCTTTTCCGCGAGGTGCGCTGGGTCAACTCTTTCCGTGCGGGATCGGAGGCGAACGATCCTGTGTTGCTGGCGCCGATGAAGGCACTGCTCGGGCGCGCCGCCAATACGGCACTGTCGACCAGTTCCATGCGCACCATGCTGGACTCGATCGCCACGCGACTGGACGAAAGCCGTGATGTCCTCCGCTACCTGGTTGGCCTGCTGGTTTTCCTTGGCCTGCTCGGCACATTCTGGGGGTTGTTGAATACGATCGGCTCGATCAGCGATACGATCCAGTCGCTCGATCCCGGCACGGGTGACGCATCCGCGGTGCTGGATGCACTGAAATCCGGCCTTTCGGCTCCGCTCTCGGGCATGGGCACGGCGTTCTCGTCATCGCTTTTCGGCCTTTCCGGATCGCTCATTCTCGGGTTCCTTGACTTGCAGGCGGGCCGGGCGCAGACGCGCTTCTACACCGAGCTCGAAAACTGGCTTTCCTCGGTCACGGATCTCTCCTCGGAAACATCTCAATCTGCGGCCACGCCGCGCCCAAGTTCCTCCGACGAGCTGAAGGCGCTTGGCGAAAGATTGCGCGTGCTTCAGGAGAATGGCGGGTCCAACCCACGTGTCGCAACAGCTATGGCCAATCTGGCGGACGGCATTTCCGGGTTGGTCAAGAATATGCGCAACGAACAGCAAATCATGCGAGACTGGGTGGAGGCGCAGTCGCAGGAGCAGAAGGCGCTGCGCGCGACGCTCGACCGTATTGCCGAAGCCCTGAAGCAGCGGGAGCGGAACTGAAATGGCGTTGGCTCGGGGCCGACGCGGCGACCGCCGCATCGATTATTGGCCGGGCTTCGTCGATGCTCTCTCGACCCTGCTGCTCGCCATCATGTTCCTGCTGTCGGTGTTCGTACTGGCGCAGTTCCTGCTCAGCCGCGAAATCTCGGGCAAGGATGAGGTGCTCAATCGCCTCAATTCGCAGATCAACGAGCTGACTCAGTTGTTGGCGCTGGAGCAGACGAATACCCAGGACGCTCAGGACCAGCTTGCAAACCTCCAGGCCTCGCTCGGCGCGGCAGAGGCGGACAGGTCGCGGCTGCAACAATTGCTCGACCGTGGCGCCGGCGCGGGCGCCGAGGCCGATGCCAGGATCGGTACGCTTTCCGGCGAACTCAGCTCGCAGCGCCAGATCAGCCAGCAGGCGCTCAGCCAGGTGGAGCTTCTCAACCAGCAGATCGCGGCACTGCGCAAGCAGATCGGCGCACTTGAGACGGTCCTGGATGCATCCGAATCGCGCGACCGCAACTCCAACACAAAGATCGCGGATCTCGGCCGGCGGCTCAATGTGGCCCTCGCCCAGCGGGTACAGGAACTCAACCGCTACCGGTCCGACTTCTTTGGGAGGCTTCGCGAAATCCTGTCGGATCGCGAGAACATCCGCATCGTCGGCGACCGCTTCGTTTTCCAGTCGGAGGTGTTGTTCCCGGTCGGCTCCGATGAGATCAACGATGCGGGTCGTGTCGAAATGGCGAAGCTCGCGCAGGCGCTGATCGAACTGGCGAAGGAAATCCCGCCTGAAATCAACTGGGTCCTGCGTGTCGACGGTCACACCGACAACAGGCCGCTTTCCGGGGCGGGCCGCTACCGCGACAATTGGGAACTCTCCTCTGCGCGCGCTACATCGGTGGTGAAGCTCCTGATCGAAAATGGCGTGCCGGCCAATCGCTTGGTGGCCGCTGGCTTCGGCGAATATCAGCCGCTCGATCCCGCCGATACCGAGGAGGCCCGTAACCGCAACCGGCGTATCGAGCTGAAATTGACGGAACGCTGAGTTAGCTCACCCGGTTTATGGCGGCGACTGCGGCGGTCAAGACCTTGAAAGATTATCATTTTGTAATTTGGTTATGAGCGCCTGTCGGGCGTAGCGTAGAGCACGGCTGGGAACTGCCGGCGATGCCCGATCGAACACCCACTCACGGGTCGATCGAACAATACACCGCGACGCGACAGGACCGGACAGCCCATATGGCGGAGAGACAAAGCTCTCACCGCATGTCTGCAAAGGAGACGCGCCATGCGTTCCTTCATTTTCAAGTCAGCCCTTGCTGCAATCCTCGTTTCAACCTCGCTGGTGGGCTTCGATGTGGGTAGCGCCGCTGCCAAGTCCGACCGCGGCTCTCACGGTTCCCAATCCGCCGGTCGGGCCGACGACAGCGGTTACTTCGACCATATGACGATGGGGCCGGCAACGCTGCCCTTGCCGACGCGACGGGCGCAGGCCGCTGGTCCGGCCGCTCGGACGGCGGAACTCAAACCGCGCTTGGCGCAAATAGCCGGAGAAATCGGCGTCGCCCATCACAGGATCGCCGTCGATCAGAGACTTGGCGCGCTGAAGCCAAGTCAGGCTCGTATTCTGGAGGCTCGCGCGCACAACATACGCAAGGATGCTGTTCAGACAGCGGAAAACCACCGCGGTGCGTTGCCCAAAGCGAAGTATGAGGTGCTGCAACAGCGGGTTGCGAAGCTCAACAACGAGATTCACCACGACGCGACGACATAGGTTTAGTCCAGGTCGGTCGTTGGAGGCCGCTGGCGATTTCGCCGGCGGTCCTCGTCATGTTTGGCAGATCAGCGACAGCGCCGTTCCTCTCACTCTGCGGCGCGCGTAAAGGCTGCGTTACCCTCGGCAAACTGCAGCTCTGCCAGTCGCGCGTAGAGGCCGCCATTGGCGACGAGGCTTTTATGGGTGCCTTCCTCAACGATGCGGCCTTCGTCCATGACAATAATTCGGTCTGCCTTGAGGACCGTTGCCAGGCGATGCGCGATGACGATGCTGGTGCGGCCTTTCATCAGCCGCTCAAGCGCGGTCTGCACGGCGCTTTCGCTTTCGGCGTCGAGCGCCGATGTGGCTTCGTCGAGAAGCAGAATCGGGGCGTCGCGCAGAATGGCGCGGGCGATCGCGATGCGCTGGCGCTGGCCCCCGGAGAGGGTGACGCCGCGTTCGCCGACCTCCGCGTCGTATCCTCGGGGCAGCCTGCGGATAAACTCGTCGGCAAATGCGTCGCGGGCTGCGGCTTCGATTGCTTCATCGCTCGAACCCGGTTTGCCGAAGCCGACATTTTCCTTGGCCGAGGCGGCGAAGATCGTCACGTCCTGGGGTACGATCGCGGTACGATCCCGGATGTCAGCGGGGTCGGCCATGGCGACGTCGATGCCATCAATCAGAACTGATCCGGACTGCGGATCATAGTAGCGAAGGATCAGAGAGAAGATCGTGCTCTTTCCGGCGCCCGATGGACCGACAATCGCGACCTTCTCACCGGGTTTGACGGAAAAGCTCATATTGTGAAGCGCCGGCAGATCGGGCCGGGACGGGTAGGTGAACGATACGTTGCGGAACTCAACGGCGCCGAGCGGCTTTGCCGGCAGCGGTACCGGCGCGGCGGGCTTCGACACGGCGGGCATTTCGGCGAGCAGTTCGGTTAGCCTTTCCGCAGCGCCGGCGGCCTGGCTGAGTTCGCCCCAGACCTCGGAAAGCGCGCCCAGGGCGCCCGCCGCAAACACCGAATAAAGCAGGAACTGGCCGAGCGTGCCGGGCGACATCGCGCCGCTCAGGACATCGCGGGACCCGAACCAAAGCACTGCGACGACAGAGGTGAAAATCGTGAAGATGGCGAAGAAGGTCAGTAGCGCGCGGGCCAATACCGATGATCGCGCCGCCAGAAATGCCGCCTCTACCGCCCGACCAAACCGGCTCGTGGCAAGGTTTTCGTTGGTGAAGGCCTGCACCGTGCGGATCGCTCCGATCTGCTCGCTGGCGTAGGCGGAGGCCTCGGCAAGCGTGTCCTGCGCGAGGCGTGATTTGCGTCGCACCGAGCGGCCGAAGGCAACCAGCGGCAGCACGATGACGGGAATCGCGACGATGACAAGGCCGGAGAGCTTCGGACTGGTGAAAACCATCATGGCAAGCGCGCCGATGCCGAGGATGGCATTTCGCAGCGCCACCGAGGCTGTCGCCCCCACTGCAGATTTGATCTGCGTTGTGTCGGCCGTCAAACGCGAGACGATTTCGCCGGACTGCACCCTGTCGAAGAAACTTGGCGACAACGTCGTGACATGCGCGAATACATCGCGCCGGAAGTCGGCGACGACACGTTCGCCAAGCGTGATGACGAAATAGTAGCGCGCAGCCGATGCTGCCGCCAGCACCGCCGCCATGACCACCAGCATCGAGAAATAATTGGCTATGAAGATGGAATCCGACGAAGAGAAACCATGGTCGATCATGCGGCGCACGGCCAAAGGCAGGGCCAATGTCGTTGCCGCCGCAACCACCAGCGAGACAGCGGCGCCCAACGCTATCAGGCGGTAGCGCGTGAGATAAGGCGCCAGCCGCCTCAGGGGCTTCAGCGAGCGCCTTTTCGTGTCGTCCATCGAAACCCTTCCGGACAGCGCGGCCTTGTGATTCAATTCCGGCTGGTGTATACGCCCGCCGACCGTTTTTGTAGCCGTGGCCGTTCAATAGCTGCGGCTTCATTCATTTTGACAGTGGGCGCATCGCCGCAGGCGTATGTCCCTAGCCAGCCAGGACGAAAGCGATGAAAGACAAGATCCATCCCGACTACCACACCATCAAGGTCGTCATGACCGACGGCACCGAGTATATGACGCGTTCGACCTGGGGCAATGAGGGCGATACGATGAACCTCGATATCGATCCGACCACCCATCCGGCCTGGACCGGCGGTCAGCAGACGCTGCTTGATCGCGGCGGCCGCCTGTCGAAGTTCAAGAAGCGCTACGAAGGGCTGGGCATGTAGTTCCGGACCATATGTCAGCATTAAAAAGACCCCGCTTCGGCGGGGTTTTTTTGTTGGCGACCTCTCGCGATGAAGGATCAGTCCTTCGCGCGTTCCACATAGGAGCCGTCGGCGGTCATGACGACGACGCGGGTGCCGGCCGAAATATGCGGCGGCACATTTGTACGAACTCCGTTGGAAAGCATTGCGGGCTTATACGAGGACGATGCGGTCTGGCCCTTGGTTACCGGTTCGGTATCGGTTACTTCGAACACAGCGCGCTGCGGCAATTCTATAGCGATCGCAATGCCGTTGTGCTGCGAGATCTGCACTTCCATGCCCTCCAGCAGGTAGGGCGCTAGATCGCCCATGACGCTCTCCGGGACGGCAACCTGATCGTAGGTCTCGGGATTCATGAAATGATACCCCTCGGAATCCCCGTAAAGGTACGTGTGAGGTCGCTGCTCGACATAGGCGCGCTCGACCTGTTCGGTGGTGCGGTAGCGCTCGGAGACCTTCACGCCGTCGGAAATGCGGCGCATGTCGAGCTGCGTGACCGGTGTGCCCTTCCCCGGATGAATGTTTTCCGTCGATAGAATTACATAGAGCTTGCCGTCCTGATCGACGACATTGCCTTTGCGCAGCGAACTGGCGATGACCTTGACCATGATGACTTCCTGAACGATAGCCGGCCCGGCCGGCGTTGATTTCTTGCACCGGCCCTTAGCCTATCTTAGGAACCGCTGCCAGTCTCCTTCGCTTCGTCCGGATTGCCTGATGATCAATGCCTCGCCCTGGTGGATCCCGCATGTGCACGCCGACCGGCGGCCTCGCCTCATGACCCGCAATGCCATCACCGCCGCCGTGCGCGACTGGTTTGCACAGCGCGATTTCATCGAGGTCGAGACGGCAGCCTTGCAGGTTTCGCCTGGAAACGAGGCGCATCTTTCGGCCTTTGCGACACAGGCGATCGGCCCCGATGGTACGGTGCAGCCGCTCTATCTGCACACGTCACCGGAATTCGCCTGCAAGAAGCTGCTCTCCGCAGGTGAATCGCGTTTGTTCAACCTCGGGCGGGTCTATCGAAATCGCGAACGTGGGCCGCTTGCACCATCCGGAATTCACCATGCTTGAATGGTATAGAGCCGGCGAGCCCTACGAGAGGCTGATGCGCGACTGCGCCGATCTGTTGGCGCTGGCGGCCGAGCGGGCGGGGACGAAAAATCTCACTTACCGCGACCGCGAAGCCGATCCATTCCGCGAGCCGGATCGGGTGACCGTTTCAGAGGCGTTCGAACGCCATGCGGGCATCGACCTATTGGCGACGATCTCGCCATCCGGCGAAACGGATCGCGATGCGCTGCATGCGGCGCTGGCAGCGGCGGGTTTACGCACTGCCGCGGATGACAGCTGGGCCGACCTTTACAGCCGCGTCATGGTGGAGCGGGTGGAACCCGCTCTCGGCATGGGCCGACCCACAGTGTCTATACGAATATCCCGTGTCTGAAGCGGCTTTGCGCGGCCTTCCGCCAACGATCCGCGCGTTGCCGAGCGATTCGAGCTCTACTGCTGCGGGGTCGAGATTGCCAACGGGTTCGGCGAACTCACCGACGCGGTCGAGCAGCGGCGGCGGTTCGTCATCGAGATGGATGAGAAGCAGCGCATCTATGGCGAGCGCTATCCGATCGACGAGGACTTTCTTACTGCCCTCGCTATCATGCCAGAGGCCAGTGGCGTCGCGCTCGGCTTCGACCGCCTGGTGATGCTGGCAACAGGCGCTCGGCGTATCGACGATGTATTGTGGACGCCGCTGGCGGAGTAGAGTGCCAATAGCGTCGACATCGGAAGAGCCCAGTTCTCAATCCTCTTCCTGTATAAGTCCTTTGCGATCAGAATGTCCGAGATCGCGCTCTGGATTGATCACGTCGCGCACCATTCGCTTCAGTTTGGCCGCATCGGGGAACCCTCCGTCGCGCTTGCGGTCCCAAATGAGCGTATCGTTGCAGGTGATGGTGAAAACGCCGCCGGTACCAGGCACCAGCGCGACTTCGCCGAGCTCCGTGCCGAAGGTCGAGAGCAGTTCCTGCGCCATCCAGCCCGCACGCAGCAGCCACTGGCACTGCGTGCAATAGGTGATCCGCAAGACGGGCAATTTGTTCATTTATGGATCACAACGGTTCCGGCCAATCGGTCAGAGATGGTGTAGCGAGGAGATGTCGACTACGGCGTCCACAGCAAGGGAAACAGGCTGCGGCCGTAAACTGCAGGGAGGAACGCATTCAGACGGCGCGCCGAAAGTCGGCGTCGGCGGGAAGCAAGTCGGGTGGCGATCCGACATTCAGTCCTATCCTCATCGCGCTGCGCGGTCGTTGGATAACCTCGGCGTTATGCGGCACTAAGCTTCGCCAGTGTCGCGTCGTCGACTTCGAAGTTGGTGTAGACGTTCTGCACGTCGTCGTCATCCTCGAGATTGGCGACTAGCTTCATCAGCGACTGGGCGCGCTCCTCGTCGACCGGCACATTGGTCTGCGGCTTCCAGATGATTTTTACCGATTCTGCCTCGCCGAGCGAGGCTTCAAGCGCTTTTGACACGTCGTTGACGGCTTCGAAGCCGCAAAGAATTGTGTGGCCTTCCTCGTCGGACTGAATGTCGTCCGCGCCGGCATCGATTGCCGCTTCCATTACCGTGTCGGCGCTGCCGGCCTTTGCCTCGTAATAAATCTCGCCGGCGCGGTCCCAGAGGAAGGACACTGATCCGGTCTCACCGAGAGCTCCGCCGGCCTTGGTGAAGGCGGCGCGCACGTTGGAGGCTGTGCGGTTGCGATTGTCGGTCAGCGCCTCGACAATGACGGCGACGCCGCCTGGGCCATAGCCCTCGTAGCGCACTTCGTCATAGCTCTCGGCATCGCCGCCCGACGCCTTGTTGATGGCGCGCTGGATGTTGTCCTTCGGCATCGACTCGGCCTTGGCGTTTTGAATCGCCAGCCGCAGCCGCGGATTCATTGCCGGGTCGGGAACACCCAACTTGGCGGCGACGGTGATCTCGCGCGCCAGCTTGGAGAAGATCTTGGAGCGGACCGCGTCCTGGCGGCCCTTTCGGTGCATGATGTTCTTGAACTGTGAATGGCCGGCCATGACGTCCCTGTCTTCGAAATTCGGCGATTTCCGGAATGGCGGGCTTATAGATAAGTTGCCGACAAACGTCCAGAAGCTGGCTGGGCCTTCACTTTGATGCGCATCGTTGCGGATGGATTTCGTTTGGAGGTGAAGTGAACGCGATGCTCCTGGTCACGCGCAATGAAAAGGATTTCGCGGCAGACCTCCCGGGTGTTCGCATTCCTTATCGTCTTTGATCCCGTCTCGGGTGAAAATGCTCGCGAAGGTTTGATCCTCTGGAGCAGGATTTCGACTGGCAGCGACGGCGCAGGTGCTTAACGTGGCGGGATCGCAACTCGCACGGACCGGAATGCCATGCCCTTCCGCCTGATTGCCGTCCTGTGTTTCGTATTGTTCATACCGGCCCTTGCGTTCGCGCAGGACGCGCCTCCGAGTAAATGCATGGCGATCGCCCAGAATTTTCCGGACGTCACCTACGCCAATTTCACGCCAGTACAGGCAACCAGTTCCAACGAGGTGGTCATCACCTATGCCGGACATTCGACCTATCTGATCGACACACCCGCCGGGGTGCGCATCGCCACGGATTTCAGCGGTATCTACGGCGCCAACCCGACGCCGCGCGTCGTCACCATGAACAAGGCGCACCGCACGCATTTCACCGACCTTCCCGATCCGGGCATCGAATATGTGCTGCGCGGCTGGAACCCTGATGGCGGCGCGGCACGTCACGCGGTGATGGTCGACGATGTCTATATCCGCAACGTGCCGACCGATATACGGAGCTGGGGCGGGGCGCTGGAGCGCGACGGCAATTCGATCTTCATCTTCGAGGTCGCCGATCTCTGCATCGGTCATCTTGGCCATCTGCATACCGGCCTCAGCGATGCGCAGTATGGCGCCATCGGCCGTCTCGATATCCTGATGGTGCCGATCGATGGCGGCATGACCCAGTCGCTCGGCGGAATGACCGAGATTACCGACCGGCTGCATTCTTCGATCGTCCTGCCAATGCATCGCCATGCGACGCCGATGGCGGAGTTCCTCGGCATGATGGGCGATGGCTTCGCTGTGGATTTCCGCGACAGCCGGTCGCTGACAGTATCGCTGCGCAACCTGCCGGACAGACCGACAATCATCGTGCTGAAGGGGGTGTAGAGCTAAAGCTGCCAGCGCTTTGGCTAGGCTCCGCAAGATGGTCGATGAAGTCGCCATCTCGCTGCGCGCCCATGATGGACGGTTCGTTGGATCGGACAAGCGATAGCCTAGTTTGATGGTCGCGGCGAAGGCACCGATAAGCTCGCGTAGGCCCGCTCCCTGGAAAAAGCTGCGCCCCCTGTCGGATTTGGCTTTGGCGCTACGTCCTTGGATCATGGAAACGAAAGGAGATTGGCCATGCCTTATGTTGACGGTTTTCTGCTTGCCGTGCCCAAGGATAAGATCGAACAGTACAAGAAGGCCGTCGACGTCTCGGCTCCGATCTTCAAGGAATATGGCGCGATCGATTATGTCGAATGCGTCGGCGACGATGTACCTTATGGCGAACTGACATCGTTTCCGCGCGCCGTGCAGGCGACCGAAGACGAGGTCGTGATATTCTCGTGGATAACCTATCCATCGCGTGAGGTGCGCGATGCCGCCAATGCCAGGATCATGAAGGACGAGCGTATGATGGAAGCAATGAGGGACGTGCCTGTAGACGGAAAGCGCATGATCTTCGGAGGCTTCATCCCCTTCAAGGGGTTGTGAAGCCTAAGTCGCCGCCAGGGGCCTGGAGCATTGGAAAACTTTCATGAGATTGAAACGCCCTAAACCCAGGTCTTGTCGCGTTTCGTAGCGGAGAACCGCTGCGAACTTTCCTGCAAGCTCTAGCCCCGGTCCGCGCCAACCTTCCTTTGCTTCCGGCGCCGCGCCAGCATATTGAGAGCCTCGACCATCGCGGAGAAGCCCATGGCGGCGTAGATATAGCCTCTCGGTACATGGTAGCCCATGCCGTCGGCGATCAGGGTCATGCCGATCATCAGCAGGAAGCCAAGGGCGAGCATGACGATGGTCGGGTTCTTCTCAATGAACCGCGCCAGGGGGCCGGAAGCCAGCATCATCACCGAAACGGCGACAATCACGGCGATGTACATGATCGCGATCTCGTCGGTCATGCCCACGGCGGTGATGATGGAGTCGATTGAGAAAACGAGATCGAGCAACAGGATCTGAAAAATCGCGGCGCCGAGTGTGAGTTGAAGCGTTCCGCTGACGATGCTGTCCTTGTGGTCCTCATGATCAACCGTGTGATGAATTTCCTTGGTCGCCTTCCACACAAGGAAAAGACCACCGGCGATCAGGATCAGGTCGCGCCAGGAAAAAGTGTGATCGAAGGCGCTGAACAGCGGAGTCGTCAGCCGCACGATGACGGAAATGGTGGCCAGCAGCACCAGTCGCATGATCAGCGCGGCGCTTATGCCCAACCGACGCGCCCGCGCACGCTGCTCGACCGGCAGCTTGTTGGTCAGGATCGATATGAAGATCAGGTTGTCGATGCCGAGGACGACTTCAAGGATGATCAACGTCAGCAATGCCACCCAGGCTGTGGGATCGGAAAGCCAGTCAAAATGCATCGCAAAAAAATCGGCCATCGGTCCCTCATCGAATTGCTGGTGGAGCGTAGTGGAAGTCGCGACAGACGTAGGAGGCCACTGCTTAACCGTCAACCGGCCTGCCAGAAAGTCGGTATGGTTTCTTCGAGCCGGGCTCCCAGCCTCAGCGGTGCAATGCGTTCCGCGAGGCCGGTCCTATCGGAAATCTCGACGCCGACGCCGCAAATTGTCGCGGGACCGATTGCGGCCTCGAAGCGACCCTTGGGCACCTTCGAGAGGAAGCGGTTCAGCGGCTCCTCCTTGTCCATGCCGAGCGACGAGTCATAGTCGCCGCACATGCCGGCGTCAGTGATGTAGGCGGTGCCGCCGTTAAGGATCTGATGGTCTGCTGTCGGCTGGTGAGTATGGGTACCGACGACAAGGCTGGCCCGCCCATCGACGAAATGCGCGAAGCACATCTTCTCGGAAGTTGCCTCGGCGTGAAAGTCAATGACGACGGCATCCGCCTGTTCGCCGAGCGGGCAGGCCGAAAGCTCGCGCTCGCCGGCCTGGAAGGGGTCGTCGAGTTCCGGATGCATGAACACCCGCCCCATGATGTTTGAAACCAGGACGCGCGCGCCGTTGCGGGCTAGATAGACGCCTGAACCTCGCCCAGGCGTGCCTTTGGGAAAGTTCGCGGGCCGCAGGAACCGCTCCTCGCGCGGCGCGAAGGTGAGCGCCTCCCGCTGGTCCCACACGTGGTTTCCGGTGGTCACGACATCGGCGCCGGCTGACAGCGTCTCGCGAAAGATCTCCTCGGTGATGCCGAAGCCGCCGGCTGCGTTCTCGCCATTGACGATAACGAAATCGAGTCTGAGGTCGGAGATCAGGCCGGGCAGCCTTTCCCACACCGCGGTGCGGCCCGTCTTGCCAACCATATCGCCCAGGAAAAGAAGTCTCATGCGGCGCTGCGTGTACCAAGCGCTCGGCTCACCGTCTCCGGTTCCTTCGCAATAACCTGCAGATAGGCTCGGGCCGCCTGATCCGGCTCCGTGCGCCCCTGCTCCCAATCGCGCAGCGTTCCGAGCGGGATGTGAAACGATTCGGCGAACTGCTCCTGCGTCATGCCAAGTGCACGCCGAATCGTTTTCACACGCGGAACTCTAGGTGCAGTCGCGAGCCATTCATCAGAAACAGGTTGAGAGTCCGGATCGGCGAGCGCCCGGGCAACAACCTCCTCATCGCTCATTGTGCGCAGATGATGCAATCGTTTCGCCCGATCAGTCTCGTTCTCGATCATATTGCTGTTGTCTGCCTTTGTCGCTCGCCGCGCTGAAATTATGCGAATTCGTTCGCCGCGTTCTGTGTACGTGACGTGGTAGATGATGCCGCTAGCCATCCCAATTGAGACAAAACGTTCTTCGCCATAGTCTGCTGATCGCTCGATAAACTGAAGTGCGAAGATGTCTGCAAATGACAACCGGGCCTCTTGGAATGACACTTTGTGCTTGTCGATGTTGCTAGCAGCCTTCGCCTCATCCCTACTCAAATTCCACGATCTGCCTCTACTGAATTCCAGTAGCTTATCCTCTTGCTTTAGAGAGTCAATTCAACCGAACAGCCGCAGCCCGCGCTCGGTGACGATTTCGTGGAGCACGATATCATGCGGCTCGTCGGGCACTTGGTTCACCTGCTGGCAGTCGAAGGCAACGCCTATGAGGCGAGGCGCATGACCGATGGACTGGAGGCGCGCGATGGCGCGGTCGTAGTGGCCGGCGCCATAGCCGATACGATGGCCGCGCCCGTCGAAGGCTGCAAGCGGTACCAGCATGATGTGCGGATCGAGAACCTCGGCGTCTTCGCCGGGGCCGGAGGTGCCGAAGCCCATGTCTATTATGGGAGCGCCGCGCACCAGTTCGCGGAAGCTGATGGTGGTCTTGTCGAGGATTGCCGGCAGGCAGAGCCGCGCACCCTTTTCGCGCAAGGCGAACATCAGTGGCCGCACGTCGACTTCCGAGCGGATCGGCCAGAAGCCCGACACGATCTGCCCCGGTTCGATAGCGATGCCTTTTCGGGCAGTCTCGGCCATCTCCATGGATGCTTCGATGCGCCAGAACGGATCGAGCGCGTCGCGACGTGCGAGCGCTTCCAGCCGAAGTGATTTCTTGATTGCCTTGAGTGTGTCCGTCATCACAACCCCGTCGCCGGACACGATAGACGATGCGGCATTGCAAGACTGTGCCAAATGCGGCAGCGAGTGACGATCCACACAACCGGTGAAGAAGTTGATCCCGGGAACCTACAAAGTAGGTGGGCGCCGTGTGTCCAAACCCACGGGTCGGGACAGGGACAGCTCCCTAGGGATCAATAAGGCCCCGGGGAAATGTCTCTCCTGCCGGGAAGCGCAGACCGTCGCAGTGAATATAAGCTGGCGCGAGGTCTGCCGCCAGTGCCGATGACGGAAAACGTATCGTCTAGGGATCAAGCAGCGCGCAGATCGATATTCGACATTGCGACAAGTGATCTTGCGGCGGGCGTCAGGCCCTCGGCGCAGGCCTTTTCGACCCAAGCCACTTCGCTGGATGAAAGGTAATCGGCAAAGCCGCCGGCAACGCCGCGACGCATGCGAAGGCTTTCGTCATCGCTCAGATCGTATTCGTGGCCCGGAATGCCATCCGACTTCTCGATTTCCCGCATAGCCTCGAAACGCGACGCTTCAACCGCGCGATGAACGGCTTGAGCGTCTACGGGGCATTTCAGGAAGCGGAGGACCGCAGCGGTCATGCCCTCGGGGTCGGCGCTCAGCGCCTCATAGCTGAGAATGAAGTGCGGGTGCCTCGAGAGGCCCTCCGCCCAGCCATTGAGGTAGCGGATGAGATCCGCAGCGCCTTGTTCCTTGTCCCTGAGAAAGGCACCGATGTTGCCCGAAAACCGGTGCTTGTGGCGTGTCGCATGGAAATAGGAGGAGACGAGCACATCGCGCGGGTCGCGAACCATGAAGATGACCGGCTTCTGTTGAAACATGCGGGCATCGTATGGCAGGTGGCTGACGGCAATCTTCGGCAATGCTGGCCGATACTGCTCGTATTTGAAGCCCGGTAAGCCGCGTATCGGGTCGCGATCCAAATTGGGCGTAACCGAAAAGGTCGTGTGGAGATCGATCGTCGTGCCCAGCTTGTGCACATCGGCAAGGTAGTTCGAGACGATGAATCGGAACCAGGTTCGCCCGGATTTCGGATAGGAGGCCAACACGGCGTCGGTCGAGGCTGCCAATTTCGGGTAGGTGATCCGATGTGCTGTCCAGCGGCGGATTTTGGTGACGATGCCTGCCATAAAAAACGATCCTGCGAAATGCGTTGGCCATGAACCTCTGCCCAACAAGGGAAGCGATTTCCCGGCAGCAACAAAGTCAGTTTATTCCGCTCGATGCGAGGGTTCTGCCAATGCTTTCGCCATTCGCGATCTCGCAACCGCTTGGCGCTGATCGGAAAACTGCTCTGTGCTATCGCCGCGCTGCGATCGGCGCGATAAGGTCGCGCCGAAGCAAGGGGAGCCGAAATGTCGTCTGTCACTGTTCGTCCGCTACAGCAATCCGACCACGCCGATTGGCGGCGGCTGTGGTCCGACTATCTCGCCTTCTACGAAACCAAGCTTCCTGAAGAGGTTTATGCCGAGACGTGGCGCCGGCTTTTCGATGGCGGCGAATACGAACCGCGCGGGTTCATTGCTCTGTTCGATGGAAAAGCGGTCGGCTTGACCCATTATCTTTACCATCGTTCCGGCTGGTCGCTGGTCAACAACTGTTATCTGCAGGACCTGTTCGCGGATCCGAATGCGCGCGGAAAGGGCGTCGGTGCGGCGCTTATCGAGGCGGTTCGGCAGGAGGCGGGCAGGATCGGGGTGACGAACGTCTATTGGATGACGCATGAGACGAACGCGACCGCGCGCAAGCTCTACGACCGCGTGGCGCGTCGGACAGGGTTTCATCGAATATGATTTGCTGTGATCCCTTGCGACGAGCCGGCGCCTGCCCGAAAGGTGATTGATGACTGAGTTCACGCCTTGGATGTCGCTTTTCGGCGGCGCGCTGATCGGCCTGTCGGCGGTGTTGCTGATGCTGTTCGAGGGCCGTATCGCCGGAATAAGCGGCATTGTCGCGCGGCTGCTGCCGCCAATGCAAGGCCGGGCATTGTCGGCGATCGGTTTTGTTTCCGGACTCGTCGCCGCGCCATTTGTGGTTATGGCGGCTACCGGCGTGCCGGTGCTGCAAACAGTATCGTTGAATCTCATCCTGATGGCCGCTGCTGGTTTGCTCGTCGGCTTCGGCGCTGGCCTCGGTGGCGGCTGCACCAGCGGGCATGGCGTCTGTGGCCTGTCGCGCTTGTCGGTCCGCTCGATCGTCGCGACACTCACTTTCATGACGACCGCATTTGTGACCGTCTTCATCGCCCGCCATCTGGTCGGAGGCTGACCCATGTCGTTTCTCATGAACCTGCTGCTCGGTCTGCTTTTCGGCATGGGCCTCGTCGTCTCCGGCATGTCCGATCCGGCGAAAGTCCTGAATTTTCTCGATCTGGCCGGAACGTGGGATCCGTCGCTGGCCTTCGTCATGGCCGGTGGCGTGCTGGTGGCCTTCATCGGATATCGGCTTGTATTCGCGCGTGGCAAGCCATTGCTCGACAGTGCGTTCCACCTGCCGACATCGACGAAAATCGATGGCCGCCTGGTTGCTGGAGCTGCGATCTTCGGTATCGGCTGGGGTCTTGGCGGCTTCTGTCCCGGCCCGGCGATCACCGCACTTGGCCTCGGCCAGCCGGGAACGCTGGTGTTTCTGCCGGCGATGGTGATCGGCCTGTGGATTGCGAAGCTCGTCGGTGGGGCGGCGGCGATCCCTCCCGGGGAAAACCATTCAGCACGGCGTCCGCTGGCCAATGATTCGCAGGTGGTTATTCGACCCTAGACGATCATCACCGCGACCAGCCAGAATATGGCAGCCATTTGCCAGATGAAGGCGGTGCCGCCGCCGCGCCGCTCCGCGGTTCGCCACAAGGCGAATGTGAGAAACAGATTGTATGGCGTAAGCCCGAAATGCACGGCAAGCGCTGCCGCCAGCGGCAGCTTCGCGCCGAGCATAGCGATCGCACCAAGCGTGGCGGCAATGTTCATTCCGCTGCCGACCAGCAGCATGTCGCGCCAAAACAGCGTTGCAAGCGGAAAAGCGCCATTCCAGCGCGACGCGAAAAACCGGCGCAAACCGGCTGCAGCGGTGTCGGGAGCGCCGTCCGCGTTCACAGGCGCGGCCTCGCCGTGCTCAGCCGACGTTGAGGTCGCGACCGGCTGTCCGGATGGTGACGGAGAAACCGGCAAGCACGTCGATCAGCGTTATCACCATCAGCGTGAAGAACACCGGATGGGCGGCGCCGCGCACCAACAGGAACTCGACCAGGAACGCCACGAAGACAAAGGTGGAGAGCAGATGATCGATGATCGAGGCGTTCGAGCTTCGGGTCGATTTCATCATCTCGACAAAAAGCAGCATCAGAGCGATCACCACGAGCAGATCGCCTACGGACATGCTCCAGACACCGCCGGACATCATGGTGGCCGAGAAGATTTGCGTAGCGAACGGATCGGCGCCCGTGCCGAGAACGCCGGCAAGGCCGAGATTGTAAAGCAGGAAAGGAATGATCAGCAGCGGAATCATGCCCAGCATGATAAGTCTCCTCGACACGGAAACTCTGTTTCCAGCCTCGGCTTAGCGCCGTCAAGGGAGGCGGAAACGAAAAGACCGGCGCGAAGCCGGTCTTTCAAGACATTCCGAAGGCGAGCAATGCTCAGCTTTCCTTGGGCTCCAGAACCTGGCGGCCGCGATACATGCCGGTCTTCAGGTCGATATGGTGCGGACGGCGCATCTCGCCGGAGTTCTTGTCTTCGATATAGGTCGGAGCCTTGAGCGCGTCGGCGGAGCGCCGCATGCCGCGCTTCGACGGCGAGGTCTTTCGTTTTGGCACAGCCATTTCGTGTATTCCTTCGGTCAATTAACCCGGCTGCTCTGGCAAAAAGAGCCGCGCGTTTCCGGGCCGATAAGAGAAATCCGGCGTGCCTATACACGCGGCAGGCCTGTTTGACCAGCGGCAGCGGCAACTTTTTTGCCGAAGCCTGCGCCTATTCGATGCAGCCGACATAATCGCCCGATTGACCCGCGAGGCGTTGGACCCGGCCAGCGAGTGCCCGCATGCCGCGCGACGGTCTGGCCGGGTTTCGCAGGATCGGATTGGGCAGCGTCACCGCCAGCAATGCGGCCTGCTTGCGGCTGAGATTCTTAGCTGACACGCCGAAATGGTGCTGCGCCGCCGCTTCGATCCCATAGATGCCGGGACCCCATTCGGCGATGTTGAGGTAGATCTCCATGATCCGGCGCTTCGGCATGACCAGATCGACATAGGCTGCGTAAGGCAATTCGATGATCTTGCGGAGGCTGCCCAAAGGCTTCGGCCACAAATAGAGGTTCTTGACCGTCTGCATGGTGATCGTCGAGGCGCCGCGCGTGAACCTTCCCTTTAGCGCGTCGGTAAGCACGATCTTCAGTTCGCCGAGGTCTACGCCATGGTGGCTGCAGAATTGGCCGTCTTCCGACATGATCACCGAATGAATCATCACAGGCGACACATCGTCAATCGACACCCACTGGCGGTCGTAACCTTTCAGCGTGACGAGATCGGCGGCCATCAGGGTGGATATCGGGCGCACGAAGGGCGGCAGGTAGAGCAGCGTCAGCACCAGCGGCACCAGTGCTGCAATGACCGCCCAGCCGAAAACGCGGCGCAGCCAGTAGCGAAGGCCGCGGCCAGACGATAGGCGCTTCTTCGTCGCAGCCACGTCTAGGTCCCCATTCTCCGATTGAAGGGTGTCGCTCAATCCCCCGCCTTCAGTTGGCCGCAACGCTCGCTCGCGTCGCTCAGATTGGCATAATGGCGATAAAAGCCAAGTGCAACGCTTCTGGCACAAACTCGGATCGTGCCTGGTCGAAGCGGGTGAGACTGCGGGCGCGGTCGCTCTCAAGCTCGCGGGCTTTTCTTATGATCTGCCGGCTTCGCTTGGGAAGCTGCCGGCTGCGTATGCCGACACCAACCTGACTTATAAGGCGCGATGCCATGCTCGCTCTGCCCGATATTGCCCAGGAACCGAATGGTACCGTGGCGCATCCAACGCGTGTTACTGCGATGCCGCGCAGGAATGCGGCTCGGCTTGACCAAAACATTGGATCGCCTAAACGAAGCGACATGAATTATTCGACTGCGGATTTCGAGAATGCGCTTGCCGTCCAGGCCATGAGGGTCGAGGCTTTGCTGAGAGGCGTGTTGGACGACGCGCCGCGCGAGCACGAACTTGCCCGGCCCGCAGGACTGATGTCGGCAATGCGGCATGGTGTTTTGAATGGCGGCAAGCGTTTGCGACCCTTCCTGGTCATCGAAAGTGCAGCCCTCTTCGGAGACGATGGCCAAGCGCCGGTGCGGGTCGCCGCAGCGCTCGAATGTGTCCACTGCTACTCTCTGATCCATGACGACTTGCCTGCCATGGACAATGACGATCTGCGGCGCGGGCAGCCGACGGTTCATCGCGCGTTTGACGAGGCGTCGGCCATTCTCGCGGGGGACAGCCTGCTGACTTACGCATTCGAGATCCTCGGGGGTGATTTGCCGGACGATCCGCGGTTGAAGGCACTCGAAATCCCGCGACGGTTCGAACTGATGCTCGGTCTGGCGCGCGCCGCGGGCCTTGGCGGCATGGCGGGCGGGCAGGCGCTCGATCTTCAGGCGGAGAAAGTGGCGCCCGACGAGACGGGCATCATCACATTGCAGGCGATGAAAACCGGGGCGCTGATCCGCTACGCCTGCGAGGCGGGGGCCATTGTGGCGGGAGCCAGCCTGTCCGACAGGGAAAGGATGGCCGAATACGGCTCGGCCATCGGCCTCGCTTTCCAGCTGGCCGACGACCTGCTCGACGTGACCGCCACGCAGGAGACAATGGGCAAGGCGACCAACAAGGACGCCAGGGCCGGCAAGGGTACACTCGTTGCACTGCATGGAGCCGACTGGGCCCGCCAGCAGCTTGTCGGGCTGGTCGAGCAAGCCCATTCCCTCCTCGAACCATTCGGTGCGCGGGCGGCAATATTGAAATCCGCAGCGACTTTCATTGCCGAACGAAAAAGCTAAGGGGGCAGGCGGCAATTTGCAGTAGGCAGTTGGCAGAGGGACAGCATTGCCGTTGATCGCATCTTTGCTACTGCTTACTGGCGACTGCCTCAAATACGGCATTTCCCGAAGGAACATGACGGAGCGCACAGGATGTCGATCGAATTGTTCAGCTTGAAGAACCGCACGGCGCTGATCACGGGCTCGTCGCGCGGGCTTGGCCACGCCATCGCCGAGGGACTCGCTGGTGCCGGGGCACGCATCGTCCTCAATGGCATTGATCCGGGGCGCCTGGCAAAGTCGGCGGAGGAATTCCGGCGTCGCGGACACGATGCGCTGGAGGCCTGCTTCGACGTCACGAACGAATCCGCGGTGGTCGCTGCCTTCGAAACTCTGGATGCAGAGGGCGTTGAGATCGACATTCTCGTCAACAATGCGGGCATTCAGTTCCGCAAGCCGCTGATCGACCTCGCCATCGATGATTGGCGCAAGGTGATCGACACCAATCTCACTAGCGCCTTCGTGGTCGGGCGCGAGGCGGCGAAGCGGATGATCGCGCGCAAGCGCGGCAAGATCATCAACATCGTTTCGCTGACCAGCGAGGTCGCCCGAGCCACCATCGCGCCATATACGGCGTCGAAGGGCGGCCTGAAGATGCTGACGCGCTCGATGACGGCGGAATGGGCCGAGCATGGCATACAGATCAACGGGATCGGCCCAGGCTATATGATCACCGACATGAACGAGGCGCTGCTGTCCAATCCGCAGTTCGACGGTTGGGTGAAAAGCCGCACGCCGTCGCGGCGTTGGGGTAGGCCGGAGGAACTCGCCGGCGCCGCGATCTTCCTCGCCTCCTCTGCGTCCGACTATATCAGCGGGCAGATGATCTATGTCGATGGCGGCATGCTGGCGGTTCTCTAAATTCTACTCCTGCGGTCGCCTGACGATGGCTTTCTGCGCTTCCGGTGCTCACGTACCGAAACGTACGCTGCGCTCCGGTTCTCGAAATCCTTCGTCATTCGACTCGCATGAGCGAATTTCGAGTAGTGTTCGATCCTCAGCGATTTCTAAGTACGATGCAGGAGCCGCCAGCCGATTGCAGCATGCGGCAAACCTTGTCTGCGGTGGCGCGATCGTCGGCGCCGACGCGCACCGCGTAGATGCCGCGGCGGCCGCGGGGCGTCCTGATACGGCTGACCACGGGGTCCGGGTCTTTCAGGATGCCCTTGAATTTGCCGGCGACGCGCTGCCACTGCCTGATCGCTGCCGAACGGCGGAAATTGCCCGCAACCTGGACGCCCCAGGGCTTGGTGTGGATCGTCGCCATGGCGATGGTCGCGGCATAGATGGTGCGCATGTCGCGGCAGGCCTCAATGAAGGGCCGCTTCGCGTCGAGCGGCTTGATCGTGCCGGCATAGTTGCGGTCGGAAAAGGTGTCGGCAGGCTCGCCCATGATATCGAGCACGTATTCCTCCGTCTCCAACGGCAGGAAGCCGCCAGACGAGAGCCACCGCGATACGCGCGTTTCCCCGGCATTGTAGGCGGCCGCGGCGAGGCCGAGATTGCCGAAAGCTTGCTTCAGCTCACCGAGATACGTCGCGGACGCCGGCAAGGCCTGGTCGATATCGAAGGTGTTCTTCAGACCGCGCATGTCGGCAGTGCCGGGCATGAATTGAGCAATGCCTTCCGCGCCGGCGGGGCTTACCGCGTTTGGATCGAAGCGGCTTTCCTTCCAGATGAGCCGGGCGAAGAAGTCGCTGGGCAGACCGTTGCGCCTGGCGTGGATGTCAATGAGGTTGCAGATGCGGTCGGTCGTCACCATGCGGGATTTCGGCGGATCGGCGAAGACGGGGACGGATGACAGAAGAAGAGCAGACCAGAGGGCTCCCCAGTATGCTCGGCGCTTTGTCGCATTCCGCTCTGTCCTGCCGAACAGTCCGGCAGACCTGAGGGGGGTGTCAAAGAGGCGGCGCGGGACAAACCCGCGCGATATTGTCTCCAACAATCGTCCGCCGGATTTACTCAGCTGCTTGTCTGCCCGACTGGCCAAACCGCGCCTCGATGTAGTCGGCAACCATTTTCTCGAAATCCTGGGCGATATCCGGCCCGCGCAATGTCGTCGCCTTCTTGCCATCGATGAAGACCGGCGCGGACGGCATCTCGCCGGTGCCCGGCAGCGAGATGCCGATGTCGGCATGTTTGGATTCACCGGGTCCGTTGACGATGCAGCCCATCACCGCGACCTTCAGTTCTTCGACCCCCGGATATTTCTCGCGCCACACAGGCATGTTCTTGCGAAGGTCGGACTGGATGTTCTGAGCGAGTTCCTGGAACACCGTCGAGGTCGTGCGCCCGCAGCCCGGACAAGCGGCGACGACCGGTACGAACTGGCGGAAGCCCATTGTCTGCAGCAGTTCCTGCGCGACCTGCACCTCGCGGGTGCGGTCGCCGTTGGGTTCAGGGGTCAGCGAGATGCGGATCGTATCGCCGATGCCCTGCTGGAGCAGGATGCCCATCGCGGCGGAAGACGCAACGATGCCTTTTGAACCCATGCCCGCTTCGGTCAGGCCAAGATGCAGGCAGTGATCGGAGCGCGACGCGAGTTCAGTGTATACAGCGATAAGGTCCTGCACCCGGCTCACCTTGGCCGACAGAATGATCTTGTCTCGCGGCAGGCCGATCTCCTCGGCGGCCTCCGCGGAGAGCAGCGCCGAGCGCACGATCGCCTCGCGGGTCACCTCGTCGGCGGTCAGCGGTGCGCCGTTCCGCTGGTTCTCGTCCATCAACGCAGTCAGCAATTCCTGGTCGAGCGAGCCCCAATTCACGCCGATGCGGACGGGCTTGTTGTAGCGGATCGCCGTCTCGACGATCGCTGCAAACTGCCGGTCCTTCTTTTCCTTGAAGCCGACATTGCCGGGATTGATGCGGTACTTCGCCAGCGCCTCTGCGCAGGCGGGATGGTCCGCAAGCAGCTTATGGCCGATATAGTGGAAGTCGCCGACCAGCGGCACATTGATGCCCAACCGCTCCAGCCGGTCGCGGATACCGGGCACAGCAGCGGCGCTTTCGTCCCTGTCGACGGTAATACGCACGATCTCCGAACCGGCCTTGGCGAGTGCCGCGACCTGCGCGACGGTGCCGTCGACATCTGCGGTGTCGGTATTGGTCATCGATTGAACGACGACAGGCGCACCGCCACCGACGAGCACGCCACCGACGTCGACGCCGACAGAGTGCCTGCGCGACAGGGGGGAGGATTGATATCCGGTCATGCCCGGCGCCTCTCGGATGCAGTCAATATCGGCATTGAGGTGGATGATGCTGTTCGGCTTGTCAATGGCGATGCTTTGTCTCTGCTAAGGTGTATCCTCTAACATGCGGTTGATGACCGGAGCGAGACCGGCATTTCAGGTGATCGGGCAGGTTTATCCCAGATCAACCGGCGTCTTGGTCTGCAATCCGGGCTCGGTCCAATCCGTCGGGCGGACAACCATTCGATGCACTTTCGGTGGCTCGGAGCCGCTGTGAAGGGCGCGGACCCGGTCGTCGATCCCCGCGTCGGCATAGGTGCGGCGCTGGTTGTGGCGGACATAGTCGACCCAGGTCGGGACGTGGTAGGATTCCATCCACTGTTCCGGTTTCTCGGTATCGCGAAGCAGTTCCCATTGCAGCGCGCCATCGCGGCGTCGAATACGGCGGCGGTCGTTCATTGCTTCGAGGAAGATGTGGGTGTCCTCTTCGCGGATGATGTATTCGATCAGCACGGCGACTGGCCCGCTGCGGCCGCGCAGGTCGAGAGAGACATTGGGCACCTGCCAGCGGTTCAGCGGGTCGAGATTGTCCGGCGTCTTGTCGGGCAGCGAGAAGCGCAAGCCGATTGCCGCACCAATGAGCATTACCGCGGCAGCCGACAGCAGGGACGTCGCTGTCGTGTATTCCTCAGCGATCAGGCCCCAGACCCACGCGCCTACCGCCATGCCGCCGAAGGTGGCCGTCTGGTAAAGCGCCAGCGCGCGGCCCAGCACCCAGCGCGGCGTTGAAAGCTGGACGGTTACGTTGAACATGGCCAGCGCCAGTACCCAGCATACGCCTCCGATTGCCGCGCCGAACCCGACGAGCCAGGCATTCGGGCTTATTGCGATGATGGTCACGCTCGCGGCAAAGCCGAGGAAGGCGGCGCGCGCAACCGTCTCGTTCGACCACCGGCCGCGCACCCTTCCGCCGAGATACGCACCGCCGATCGCGCCGATGCCGTAGCAGCCGAGAAGCATACCGTAGAGCAGCGGCCCGCCATCCGGCAGGTCGCGCGCCACCAGCGGCAGCAGCGCCAGCACGATGATGGCGGAAAACCCGAAGATGAAGCCGCGCAGCAGCACTTTCTCGATATGCGGCGACATGGCGACGTAGCGCAGCCCTGCCGTCATGGCGCGGCCCAGCGTTTCCGGCGGTAGCGGGTTGGGCTGAAAATCCGGCTTCCAAAGGCTGATGGAGAAGATCAGCGGAATGTAGCTGACGGCGTTGACGATGAAGGCAACCGCCGGGCCTGCTGCCGCGACGATGAGGCCACCGATCGCCGGCCCGACACTGCGCGTCAGGTTGAAGTTGACGCTGTTCAAAGCGACCGCCGCCGGCAATGCGGCGCGCGGCACCATGTCGCCGACAGACGCCTGCCACGACGGGTTGTTCAATGCTGTGCCGCAGCCGATCAGGAAGGTGAACGCCAGCAGCAGCCAAGGCGTTATGAGCCCGAAATAGGTGAAGGCAGCAAGCAAGGCCGACACCACAAGCATGAAAGCCTGAGCGATCTGCATGACGCGGCGCCGGTCGAAATTGTCGGCGATGGCGCCGGATGCCAGCGAGAAGATCATGATTGGCAAGGCGGTGGAGGCCTGCACCAGCGCGACGACATCGTCCGAAGCCGCGATCGAGGTCATGAGCCAGGCCGCGCCGACGGATTGAATCAATCCGCCGAGGTTGGAGGCGAGGCTGCCGAACCAGACCGAACGGAAGGTGGCATACTGCATCGGAGCCAAAGATGATGCGCGGTCTTCCACTTGCGGGAGTCCCCGTTGGTCATTGCGCCCGATATCTAGCGCGACGACCAGCCAACGAGAACCGCTTGCGGCCGACAAATCGTATTGGACCAACGGTGTATGCTTCTTGCCCTTTTCTTAAGGCTGGAGAGCACGTTCAACGATCTTGAGCAGGCCGCGCAGCGCCTTGCGCTGCTGGTCTGGATCGGTGAGGCGGTGTTTCATGCCCTCGATACCATCGAGCAGGAATTGCGACAGTATCTCGGCGGAGAGGTCACTTGCGGCGAGGTCCACGCCGGTGCGCTGCGCCTCTCTTTCAATGGCGCTCTGTACGATCGCGCCGAGATCTCGTTTCCAACTCACCAGCAGGTCGCTGGCGAGAGTGCTCTTCGCGTCGAGGATTTCGGCGCCGTGCGGCGAGGCGGCAATATCGGCGTAGGCAGAGATCATGCAGGTCTCGACCGCCGCATTGACGCGTTCGCCGAACGTACCGTCCGCTTCGAGAGCGACGCGTGCCTTTTCGAAGGATTCGCTGACCAGTTTAGCTGCAAGAGCCCTGTAGATGTCGGCCTTGTTTTTAAAGAGGAGGTAGAGCGCCGGCCGCGACATTTCGGCGGTCTGCGCGATCTGATCCATGGTCACACGCGAGTAGCCATAGGCAAGAAAAGCCTTCATCCCGGCCTGAAGGATGCGCACACGCTTAGCGTCTTCGGCTGACGCCTCGGACACTGCGGTCATATCGGCTTCGCGAAGGCGTGTTGACATATTGACAGATTTTGTCAGAATGTTCGAGGAAGTCAATTGGACCTTTTACCCGCTGGCAGAAGGAATTTGCAATGCGTCTTGTCGTGGACGGAAGTCCAATCGATCTTGAAGCGGACCCGGAAATGCCGCTTCTGTGGGCTTTACGCGATCTGGCTGGCAAGACAGGGCCGAAATTCGGCTGCGGCATCGCTGCATGCGGCGCCTGCACGGTGCATATCGATGGGCAGGCCGTGCGGTCATGTTCGATCCCGGTCGGCGAAGTTCGTGGTGAGATACTCACGATCGAGGGGCTGTCCCAGGGAGGCAAGCTGCATCCCGTGCAGCAGGCATGGCTTGAGGAGCAAGTCGCGCAATGCGGCTATTGCCAGGCCGGCCAGATCATGAGCGCCGTCGCACTGCTGGATAGCGTACCGGATCCGTCGGACGAGGATATCGACAACGCCATGGGCGGCAATCTCTGCCGCTGCGGGACATATCCCAAGATTCGAACGGCGATCAAGCGCGCCGCTGTTTTGAAAACCGCAGGACTCTGACAGTGGCCAGCCTCACAAAGATTGCGCGCCGTACCTTCCTGTTTGGAGCAGCAGCCGTCGCCGGTGGTGCTGCGTTCGGTTACTACTACGTTCAAAAACCCTATCCGAACCCCCTGAAGGACGATCTTGCCGAGGGTCAAACGACCTTCAATCCCTACGTCAAAATCGGCGCGGACAACAGCGTGACGATCATCGTTCCGCGCGCTGAGATGGGGCAGGGCATATCGACCACGCTTGCGGCCATGGTCGCAGAGGAAATGGACGTCGATCTCGCCAAGGTGAAGGTCGAGCACGGCCCGGCCTCCTGGGCCTATTACAATGAGGAGATGCTGGCGGAAGGCGGGCCTTTCGCCTTCTATGAGGATGGGCTCGTCGCGGAAACCGTTCGCAACGCCATGGGCAAGCTTGGCAAGGTATTCGGACTGCAGGGCACCGGCGGCTCCACCTCGACGCGCGACGGCTTCGCCAAAATGCGCGAGGCCGGGGCGGCGGCGCGGCTGATGCTGGTCGCGGCGGCTGCGGCGAAACTTGGTGTGCCGAGCACCGAACTCGAGACGTCGGACGGAACTATTCTGCACAAGGCGTCGGGCAAGTCACTGACCTATGGCGAGGTCGCAGCGGACGCAGCTTCGCTGGACGATTCCGACCGATCCGGCGCTAAAGGACAAGTCGCAGTGGAAGCTGCTGGGTAAGTCTCAAAAGCGCGTCGACATGCTGGCCAAGGTTACTGGTGCCCCGATCTTCGGTATCGATGTGTCGCTGCCGGACATGCTCTACGGCACGGTGAAGCTTAGCCCCCGCTTTTGGGTGAAGCCGCTCAAGGTGGATACATCCAAAGCTGAAAAGACGCCCGGCGTTGTCAAGATCGTGCCGCTGTCGACGAATTATGGCCACGGGTTCGGCGTGATCGCCGAGAATACCTGGGCGGCGTTCAAGGGCGCTGAGGCGATAGAGGCCGAATGGGAGCAACCCGAGTATCCGCTCCACAGCGCGGCGGTGTCGAAAGTGCTGGTGGACAGCCTTTCTTCACCCGATGGGACGGCCATGCGCGACGATGGCGATGTCGATACCGGCCTTCGCCGATGCACCGCCAGAACGGATCGTGAAGGCAGAATATTCGGTACCCTATCTCGCTCATGCAACGATGGAGCCAATGAACGCCACCGCCCGCTTCAAGGACGGCGTTCTGGATATCTGGGCGGGCAACCAGGCGCCGACGATCACACAGCAACTGTGCGCGAACGCGCTGCAGATCGAGCAGGACAAGGTCAATGTGCACACGCCGTCGCTGGGCGGCGGCTTTGGACGCCGCGTCGAGGTAGATTATTCCCTGTGCGCCGCCCTGATGGCGAGGGAAACCGGCGGTCGTCCCGTCAAAGTCATCTGGACACGCGAGCAGGATATGCAAAGCGACGCATATCGTCCCGCAGCCGTCGCGACAGCGCGGGCGCGGCTTGGCGACAACGGGATTCCTGTAGCGCTCGACATGACGGTCGCGTCGCCGTCGATCATCGCGAGCACGCTGCGCCGGCTGTTCCCGTCGATGTCGCCGTTGGGTGCGGACAAGACGATCACCGACGGCGCTAACAATCAGCCCTACACGATCACGGACTACCGGGTGACGGGCGTGGCCGCACCGGTGACGATCCCGGTCGGCTCGTGGCGATCCGTCGGATGTTCATTCAACGGCTTCTTCCACGAGAGCTTTCTAGACGAAGTCGCCGTTGCCGGAAAAGTCGATCCGGTGGAGATGCGCAAGACGTTGATGGCTGACTTTCCAGCCGCGGTGAAAGTCGTCGAGAAGGCTGCCGAGATGTCGAAGTGGGAAGAAGCACTGCCTTCCGGCAAAGCCAAGGGCATAGCGTTCACCCTGTCGTTCGGCAGTTGGGTCGCGGAAGTTGTGCAGGTCGCCGATACGCCCTCCGGCATCCGCATCGAAAAGGTTTGGATCGCGGCGGATGTCGGCACGGCCCTTGATCCGGGCATCATTGAAGCTCAGTTGATTTCCGGGGCGATCTACGGCCTGTCGGCCGCGATGATGCAGGAGATCACGTTCACGGACGGCTCGGTCAATCAGTCGAATTTCCACGACTTCGATGCAATGCGCATCTTTCAGTGTCCGCAGTTCGAAGTGGCTATTCTCGAGAATTATCACAGGATGGGAGGTGTCGGCGAAATCGGAACGCCACCCGCCGCGCCGGCGCTGGCCAATGCGATCTATGCCTTGACCGGCAAGCGCATCCGCAGTTTGCCCTTGAACAAGGAGGTCTCATTCGCATGAGACTTCGGGCAAGCTTTGCGAAAACATTGCTGACGGCTGCTGCCATAGCCTTCACCGCACCAGTCTCGGCTCCCGCGCAGGAAACATCGCAGCCGTCAGCGTCGTCAGCCCTCACATCGGCCGACGCCGCGAACGGCCTAATGGAGTGGGCGAAGATCGTGGCTGTCCTATCGCACCCGCGGTGTTCGGGCTGTCATGTCGAGGACGACCGTCCCCGGTGGGTGGGGGATCACTATGGAGGCGTGAGGGTGCATGCATTCAATGTTCAGCGCGGAACGGATGGCTCGGGCTTCGGCACCGATGCCATGCGCTGCACGTCGTGCCATTCCGCAAGCAATTCCAGCGTGTTGCATGGCGCGCCGGGTGCGGCGGAGTGGCATCTCGCACCCGTCGAAATGGCATGGTTCGGTAAGACGTCCGCGCAGATATGTGCTCAGGTGAAGGACATGGAGCGAAATGGCGGAAGAACGCTCAAGGCCATCGCGTTGCACGTGCGGGACAATGAGCTTGTTGCCTGGGGATGGGCTCCTGGCGAAGGGCGGGAACCGGCACCGGGTTCGGCAGAGCAGACATATCAGGCGCTTGAGCGCTGGTCAGCGGCCGGCGCGCCGTGCCCCGAATAGGGGCAAGGCACGCCAGATTTGATCGGTTGATAAAAAATAGTCACTATTAGACAGTGACAAGATGATGTAGTTCTCCGCCGCCGTACGGTGCCACCACCGACAAGGCGTGCAAGTTCGGCCGAGTGCCCCCATATGGGCTTGATGGCTGGCAAATCTATCAACGGAAATGGATGATGGCGAAGTTCAGATTTCACAAGGCCGCTGCAATTCTGGTGACCATTGGATTCGCCGTCTGGATCGGGACCGGCAAGTTCTCCTCGGTTGGCAGCGAAGCCGCCGAGGCGAATGTGGCTGCGGCGAAGGCCGAAGCAGACAAGCCTGCGCCGACATTGCGGACCGTCGCCGTTTTGACGCCGGAGCGGGTCGAGCACGCGCGCGCCATTCGCATCTCCGGACGCACGGAGGCGGAGAAGCGCGTCTTGCTGGCCACCCGCGTCATGGGCGTAATCTCCGAACTGCCGGTCAAGCAGGGGCAGCGTGTCGAACGCGGCGATCTGGTCATGAAGCTGGACGCGGCAGACAAGGAAGCGGCTGTCCGTATGTCCGAGAGCGTCATCGTGCAACGCCAGGCGGAAGCCGCCGCCGCCGAGCGGCTGGTGAAGGGCGGCAATGCGCCGAAGCTCCAGGCGGACCAGACCCGTGCGGAGCTGGCGACGGCCCAGTCGCAGCTGGAAGGTGCCAAGGCCGAGCTTGCCCAATACGCGATCTATGCGCCGTACAACGGCGTTATCGACCGTGTCCCGGTCCAGCGCGGGAGCGCGATCCTGGCCGGAGCCGAGGTGGCCACGCTGATCAATCTCGACCCGCTTCTGGCGGTGGGAGAAGTCAGCGAACGCGATCTGCACTTTCTCAAGGTCGGCAGCGAAGCGGAAATCAGGCTCGTCGACGGTACCACTGTAAAGGGAACGTTACGCTATATCAGCCGCGACGCGACGACCGCGACCCGGACCTTCCGCATCGAGATCGCCGTGCCCAACGAGGACAAGGCGTTGCCGGCCGGCATGACCGCCGAGATCACCCTGCGGGCCGATCCGACGGAGTCGGTTATTCTGCCCCGCTCGGTCGTGACGCTCTCCGATGAAGGAGACCTGGGCATCCGCGCGGTCGATAAGGCCGACAAGGTGGTATTTTTCCCGATCGACATTGTTGACGATTCACCCTCGGGCTTGGTGCTTGCCGGTATTCCATCCGACGCCAGGATCATTGTCGCCGGCCAGGACCTCGTCGTCGAAGGCGATACCGTGAAGCCTGTTCAGGCGGATCCCGCCACTGTCCGCAAGCTCAGCGGCGACGTCACCGGCAGCACCAAGTAGCGGCGCCCGAGGCGGAAAGGTTCCGACATGGATATCGTCAAGCTTGCCATACGCAACGCGCGGCTCACGCTTTCGGTGCTGGCCTTCCTGATCATGGCAGGAGCGGTGGCCTACAACTCCGTGCCCAAGGAAGCGGAACCGGACGTCGCGATTCCGATCATGTATGTCAACCTCGTCTATCAGGGCATTTCGCCCGAGGATGCCGAAAGGTTGCTGCTGCGGCCGGTGGAAACGCAGCTCAAGAGCCTCAAGGGGCTCAAGGAGATGAAGTCGAACGCCTATCAGGGCGGCGCCAACGTCATTGTCGAGTTCGACCCATCCGTCGACCTCGGTGATGCGCTTATCGACACGCGCAACAAAGTTCAGGACGCCAAGGTCGATCTGCCGGAGGGCGTTGAGGAACCAACCGTCAATGAGGTGAACCTCTCTGAGTTCCCGGTGGTCTTCGTCACCCTTTCCGGCGATATCCCCGAACGCCTGCTGACCGCGGCGGCAAAAACCCTGCGCGATCGGATCGAGGAAGTGCCGGGCGTGCTGGAAGGCGAGATCCAGGGTTCGCGCGATGAAATGGTCGAGGCGATTATAGACCCGGTCAAGCTCGCTTCGTACGGCCTGCGGCTCGAGCAGGTGATCCAGGGTGCGGGTGCCGCGAACAGCCTCGTGGCCGCCGGTGCAATCGAGGGCTCCGAAGGAAAATATGCCATCCGCGTGCCATCGCTGATCGAGACGGCGGAAGATATCGCCAATCTTCCGGTCGTCGCCACCGACAATGCGGTGGTCCGGGTTCGCGACGTCGCGACCGTGCGTTCGACCTTCAAGGACGCCGAGACGATCGCCCGCATCGACGGCAAGAGCGCTATCACCATTGCGGTCAAGAAGCGCATCGGCGCCAATGTGGTTGAGACGATCGAGGGTGCCAAGGCGGTCTCCGAGGCGTTCGTCGCCCAGAGCAAGGAGACGCTTCCCGACCTCAAGGTGACCTATACCCAGGACAAGTCGATCTTCGTCAACCAGCTGCTCAACGACCTGCAGAACCACGTGCTCATCGCGGTCATCCTGGTCTTCATCGTCATTCTCTACGCGCTCTCCGGTCGGGCCTCGTTGCTGATCGGGCTCGCAATCCCGTCATCATTCCTGATGGGAATTCTGCTGCTGGCGTTGATGGGCTACACAATCAATATGATCGTGCTGTTCAGCCTCATCCTGGCCGTCGGCATGCTGGTCGACGACGCGATCATCGTTACCGAATATGCCGAGCGGCGAATGTCGGAGGGCATGCCGAGGGCGCAGGCCTTCGAGGAAGCCGCCAAGCGTATGGCCGGCCCGGTCATTGCAGCGACACTGACGCGCATCGCCGCTTTCTCGCCGTTGCTTTTCTGGCCCGGCATCGTCGGCGATTTCATGAAGTACCTGCCCATTACGCTGATCGTCACGCTGGCCGCGTCGATGGCCTATGCACTCATCTTCGCGCCGGCAATCGGCGCCCTGATCGGCAAGGCCCCGCTGCATGGCGAAGATGAAAATCGCGATGGCGTGTATATGGCGGTGGTCAAGACCGCCGTGCGTTGGCCGATCACCGCACTTGTGCTTGCGGTGATGCTGCTTGGCGGCGGCATGGCGGCTTATGTGAAATACGGGAATGGCGTCGAGTTCTTCCCCTCGGTTGAGCCTGACTACGGCCTGCTATACGTACATGCGCGCGGCAACCTGTCGCTCGACGAAATGGATGCGGCAACAAGCATCGCCGAGCAGCGCATGCTCGGCTTCCCCGGCATCAAGTCGGTTCTGACGAAAGTCGGCAAGACACGCGGTGGCGAAGACATCCCCGAAGATGTTATCGGCGTGATCAACTACGAGTTCATCGACTGGCGTGAGCGCAAGTCCGCGCATCACATCCTTGACGATTTGCGCGTTGCGATGGCCGGCATCCCCGGCGTCGATGTCGAGGTGCGCGTACCGGACGCAGGCCCGCCGACCGGCAAGGCGATCCAGGTGCAGTTGTCGGCAACCGATCCCGCTGGATTGAACGGCTACGCCAAGACCGTAGCCGCCGCTGTGAGCAATGTGCCTGGCGTTATTGACCTCTCCGACGGTCTGCCGCCTCCCGGCGTGGACTGGGCACTGCAGGTCGACCGCGCCAAGGCGGCGCAATATGGCG
Organism: uncultured Alphaproteobacteria bacterium; assembly: GCA_963829135.1. Lineage (GTDB taxonomy): Bacteria > Pseudomonadota > Alphaproteobacteria > Rhizobiales > Rhizobiaceae > Kumtagia. Next base: position 174,874 of record CAWHHO010000007.1, read on the forward strand.
TTTCGCCTGTTTCGGTAGGTACGGTCGTCCAACTGGTCACGACCGGCCTCAAGCTGACTGACTACCGGCCGCCGGGCGCCGATGATGCAGTCGATATCCGTCTGCGCCTGCCGGAGAATCGCCGCACGCTATCAGCGCTCGACAATCTCAGAGTCGAGACGGAGCAGGGCTCAGTACCGATTTCCAATTTCGTGTCGCGCAATGCCGAACGAACCGTCGGTATCCTCAACCGCATTGACGGCAAGCGCACCATCACCATCCAGGCCAATGTGGCGAGCGGTTTCCAGGTGGCGGAGGTTCAGGCTGCAGTCAGCAAGGTTGTCGGCGATATGGCGACACCCGGTATTGACTGGAAGCTCGCAGGCTCGAATGAAGACAGTGCGGAGGCCGGAGCGTTTCTTATCAATGCCTTCGGCGCGGCGATGTTCCTGATCTTCATTGTCTTGCTGGCACAGTTCAACAAGTTCACCAGCGTCGTTCTGGTATTGACCTGCGTGGTCATGGCGATCGTCGGTGCCTTGCTCGGCATGCTGCTCACGGGGCAGACCTTCGTGATCGTCATGTCCGGCATCGGCTTCATTGCGCTGGCCGGCGTTGTGGTGAACAACAACATCGTGCTCATCGACACCTATGATCGGCTGCGTGAAGAGGGCTGGGACAAGCGCGAGGCGGTGTTGCAGACGTGCCGGGAGCGCGCGCGGCCAGTGGTGCTGACCGCCGCGTCGGCGATCCTCGGCGTGTTGCCGATCGCCTTCGGCCTCGGCCTCGAAATATTTCATCAGGAGACGACGATCAATGCGCCGTCGACTCAGTGGTGGATCGCCTTGTCGTCGGCGATCGTCTTCGGGCTGTCCTTCGCTACTGTGCTGACTTTGGTGGTGACGCCGTCGATGCTGATGGTATTCACCCGCGGCAAGGACAGCCGGTTCTACGCCTTCTGGCGGCGGATCGGCGCTTTCCTGAGCAAGCCTTTCCGGCGCGCGAGGAAGGGCAGCGAGCCCGTGCCGGAACCGGCGCTCGAGCCGGTAATCTTTCCGAAGGCCGCAGAATAGAGAGGCACCGCCTGCGCAGTGCACGCGCCGCCGGGCTGAAATCGGTCTCCGCAATCGCGGTCCGACGGCTGCAGGGGCGCTCCCTCTCCACCTTCTCTCTAGAGCCCGTTTCCTGCTAACGGGAACCGGTAGGCTTGCGAGGCATTATGCTGTCAGCCTTGGCTCGAAGCGGAGGGGCGCTCATGACCCTGTCAACCATTCTCATCATCATTTTGATCTTGATCCTGCTAGGAGCCGTGCCGGCCTGGCCGCATTCGCGGAGCTGGGGCTACGGCCCGTCGGGGATCGTGGGCGTATTGCTCGTTATCCTTGTGGTGCTGATGCTGATGGGACGCCTTTAAGCGGCTATCTTGCGTCTTGATGGTCCGATCGATCACGGTTGGACGACCTACGACTGACCACCATGATCGAAATCAGCTGCGTGAGCGAGGTTGCCCATGCAAAAGACCACGATCAGTAGTCCCGCCATGGCGATGAAAACGGCAGTGAAGCCGGTATGCTCGGCTGTAAAGCCGATCGCCGATGGCGCAAGCAGGATCCCTGAATAGCCCATCGTGGTAACTACGCTCATGCCGGTGGTCGAGGCCATGCCCGGCTGGTTGCCGCCAGCCGAGAAAATTATCGGCACGACATTGGCGATGCCTATGCCAGTCACGGCGAAGGCGGCGATCGTCAGCCACACATTCGGTGACAGCGCCGACATCAGCATGCCGGCGGCTGCGATCAAGACGGATATGCGCAATGTTTTAACTGCACCCAAGCGGTTGCGAACACCGTCACCAAGGAAGCGCATCAGCGCCATCGCGCCGGCGAAGAACCCATAGGCAAGGCCGGCCGTTTCAAGGTCGGCGCCTCGCTCCTGCGTCAGGTACAACGCGGCCCAATCGAGAACGGCACCTTCCGGGATCATTGAGAACAGCGCCATGAGACCGACAAGATAGACGGTCGGCGAGCGTGGCAATGATGCGCGATGATGCTCCTGACGCGGCGGCGCCTTGTCGATGATGACATTTCTGGCGCAGAGCCCGAGGATCACCAGCGCAACCAGCGTAACGCCAATCGCGTGCGTCAGATAGCCAAAATTCTGGATTGCCGTGCCGCCGAGCGTTCCGCCGAAGAAGCCGCCGAGACTCCAGAAGGCATGGGACGACGACATGATGGCGCGCGACATATGCCGTTCAACCACCACCGCGTTGGCATTCATCGCAACATCCATGCCGCCGATGAGCCCGCCAAACGCAAACAGGGCAACCGCCGCGAAGGCCACATTTGGCGCGCCGACCACCATCAGTAGGCCGAATGTCGTGACGATGGCAAAGCCGAGCACGACCTTACGCGAGCCGTGGCGTGACATCAGGTAGCCCGACCAGGGCATCGCCACGACGGCACCAACGCCGAACACCAGAATGAGCAGCCCAAGCGTGACCTTGCTTATGCCGAGACGCGTCACGAATTCCGGGATATGGGGTGCCCAGCTACCCACGAGAAAGCCGTTCATCAGGAACAGCCCGGCCACGGCCCAGCGGTTGCCCTGACCTGTAAGGTTATAATTGGAGGCGTCCATCGTCGTCTTTCGCGGCGAGTGAAGGAAGTACCCGCTCTAAGTCTGTCCGACGGCAAGTCAAGTCGACGCGCGAAACAAGGGTTGGGCCAAGGTTCAATCGTGATCGCTGTGTTGGGAATGTGATCGTCGCGCCGTGACTACACCAGAAGAACTCGAAAAAAAGAACCCGGCCTGAGCCGGGTTCGAAGTCGGAAGACATTGGCGTCTACCGACAGGATTCGACGATTCGGAGCGGGTGGTTCCCGCGTCCAAATCGTTTACGTGTGATACGCCACTTCGCCGTGCGAGGTGAGGTCGAGACCTTCCCGCTCGGCTTCGAGGGTCGGCCGCAGGCCAAAGATCGCGTCAACCACCTTGTAGAGGATCGCCGAGATAACACCGCACCAGACGATCGTGATCACCACCGCGGTCAGCTGCGTTGTGAACTGGCTGGCGATCGAGAAGTCCTCAGCGCCCGTTCCGCCCAGGAAGGGGGCGGTGAGAATGCCCGTGGCGAGAGCGCCGATGATGCCGCCAATGCCGTGCACGCCAAACACATCGAGACTGTCGTCGTAACCTAGCTTGCTCTTCACGGTCGTTACGAAGAAGTAGCAGACGGGCGAGACGATAAGACCGAGCACGATCGCGCCGATTGGGCCGATTGTCCCGCAGGCCGGTGTAACAGCAACGAGGCCGGCCACCATTCCCGATGCGCCGCCCAGCATGGAGGCCTTGCCGCGGGCGAGCGATTCAACCACCGACCAGGAGATGACCGCCGCCGCGGTGGCAACGAAGGTGTTCATCATGGCAAGCGCCGCGCCCGAAGTGGCCTCCAGGTTGGAACCGGCGTTGAAGCCGAACCAACCGACCCAGAGCATCGCTGCGCCGACCATAGTCAGTGTCATGGAATGCGGTGCCATGTTGTCTTTGCCGAAGCCTGTGCGCTTGCCAACAAGGATGCAACCAACCAGTGCGGCGATGCCGGCGTTGATATGAACGACCGTACCACCGGCGAAGTCGATGGCGCCCATCTTGAAGATGTAGCCATTGGCGTCCCAGACCATGTGTGCGATCGGGAAGTAGACGAATGTGACCCACAGGATCACAAACAGCACCACCGACCTGAAGCGTATGCGTTCGGCAAAAGCGCCGATGATCAGAGCGGGCGTGATTGCCGCAAAGGTCATCTGGAAGCAGATGAACACATACTCAGGCAGCACGACGCCGGCAGTGAAGGTGGCGACTGTCGTGTCCTTCGTTACGCCGGAGAGGAAGACCTTGCCCAGGCCACCCCAGAATGGACCGGTGCCGCCGCCAAATGCGACCGAATAGCCCCACAGCACCCAGACAATCATCACGACGGATGCGATCATCGTGCACTGCATGAGCACGGAGAGCATGTTCTTGGCGCGAACGAGGCCGCCATAGAACAGAGCGAGCCCGGGGATGGTCATGAACAGCACGAGCGCGCTGGAAGTCATCATCCAGGCTACATCGCCCTTGTCCACGACATCGGCAGGGGCAGCGGGCGCTGCTGCGGCGGCGTCTGCTGCTGCGGGGGCTGTTTCCTGGGCGAAGGCGGCGAGTGTGCCGAGAGCACCCAAGGCCACCGCGCCTACCAGGGCGGTGCGCGCCACCGGCGCTATTTTCTTCAGAAATGACATTGATTTCTCCATAATGCTGGTGGCGTGCTTAAAGCGCGTCGGTGTCGGTCTCGCCGGTGCGGATGCGCACGGCTTGATCGATCGAGAAAACGAAGACTTTTCCATCCCCGATCTGGCCGGTCTTAGCGGCAGACGAGATCGCCTCGACGGTCTTGTCGACCATGTCCGACCCGACGGCGACTTCGATCTTGATCTTCGGAAGGAAGCTGACGGCATACTCGGCACCACGATAGATTTCCGTGTGTCCCTTTTGACGCCCGTAGCCTTTGACTTCGGTGACGGTCAGGCCCTGAATCCCGACAGCGGTGAGCGCTTCACGCACCTCGTCGAGCTTGAACGGCTTGATGATTGCCATCACGATTTTCATAAGGTTGCACCCTCTGCTTTGCGGTCCCCCGCGTTTCGTGCCTCGGCCGGTCACCAAAAGGCAGCCGATGAGTACAAAGGGTAATTCAAGCTCCATGCCAATTGAGCAAGCGCGGTATTAAAGCCTTGTAAATGAAAGGAAACGCCATAAATGCCGGGCGAGTTGTTCGCACGTGCAGCAATAACTTTGATTAGGAAATAGGCAAAATTTGAAATTTGCCTATTTTTCAGGCGGTCGCCGTACGCGAATGAGTCCTTCCTGGGCAACCGAAGCGATCAGAGTGCCATTGCGTGAATAGAGCGCACCCCGCGTGAAGCCCCGCGCACCCTGTGCGGAAGGGCTGTCCTGTGTGTAGAGAAGCCACCCATCCAGCGGGTCGTCGCGGTGGAACCACATTGCGTGATCAAGGCTTGCGGCCTGAAGGTCGCGATCGAAAACGGCGCGGCCATGCGCAAAGGTCGAGGTGTCAAGTAAGGTCATGTCGGAGAGGTAGGCCAGGACCGTGGAGCGCGCCGCCCGGTCCTGTGGCGCAGCGCCATTGATCCGGATCCACACATGCTGGATTGGCGGGAGCTTTTCGCGGCTGGTGTAGTGTTCCAGGATGACCGGGCGCATGTCGATAGGTCGCTCGCGTTCCCAATAGCGCCGAACACCTTCGGGAACGGCGTCGCCAAACTCGCGCAGGATCTCGGCTGGCGCCTTCAGGGTTTCAGGTGCCGCGACGTCCAGCGGCATCGGGATCTGATGGTCCAAGCCATGCTCGTCGGCCTGAAACGATGCCTCGAGCGAAAAGATCGCATGCCCGTGCTGGATTGCAACGACGCGCCGCGTGGTGAACGAGCCGCCGTCGCGGATGCGGTCGACTTCGTAGACGACTGGAGCGGAGGTGTCGCCAGGACGCATGAAGTAGCCATGCAGCGAATGGACATGGCGATTTGCCTCTACGGTTCGTTGCGCTGCGACCAGTGCCTGCGCGATGGTTTGGCCGCCAAACACGCGTTGCCAGTTCTCCTTGGGGCTGCGACCACGATACAGGTTGTGTTCGAGCTGCTCGAGGTCGAGAATGGAGAGAAGCTCCTGCATGGCGGTTGACATTGGATCGGCTCTCCATCGGATCGTCGCGCGGGGTTGCAACAGGACCGCCAAACAGTCAAGCAGGGCGGCGCGTAGAGCATGCTTGGGAATGCCTCTCGATTGAAAGGAGCGCGTCAATGCGCAAGAAGCTGGCTGACGGTACCCCGGCAATGGATGTCCTGATCGCCGGCGCCGGCTATGTCGGCCTGGCCACAGCCGTATCGATCCGCCATGCGCGCCCGAGCCTCGCCGTGGCGATCGTCGATGCAGCGCCCGCCGGTGTGTGGGAACGCGACAAGCGTGCGTCCGCGATCGCGGCCGCTGCCTGCCGTATGTTGAAGCATCTCGGCTGCTGGGACGAGATTGCACCGCACGCCCAGCCGATCAACGATATGGTCGTCACAGATTCGCGCACAAGCGATCCGGTCCGTCCGGTTTTCCTCACCTTTGGCGGGGATGCCCAAGCCGGTGAACCCTTCGCCCACATGGTTTCAAACAAGGTGCTGAACGGAGCGCTGCGCAGGCGCGCCTCCGAACTGGGGATAGATCTGATCGAGGGTGTCGCGGTTGAGGGCTTCGAAACGCGGGGGGGCGGTTCAGTGGTGCATCTTGCCGATGGCGTCACTATGCACACTGCGCTGATCGTCGCCGCCGACGGCGTGAAGTCACGGCTGCGCGACATGGCTGGCATCAAGACTGTGCATTGGGACTATGGCCAATCGGGCATCGTCTGTACGGTCGCGCATGAGCGGCCACATGGCGGACGCGCCGAAGAACATTTCCTCCCGGCTGGCCCGTTCGCCATCCTTCCGCTGCATCCCGACGAGAATGGGGGCAACCGCTCGTCGATCGTGTGGACCGAGCGGACCGCCGACGCCGACCGGCTTGTTGCGTCCGACGATCTGGTGTTCGAAGTCGAACTCGAGCAGCGATTCGGCCTGAAGCTCGGGGAGATCCGGGTGGAGGACAAGCCACGCGCATGGCCACTCGGCCTGACTTTGGCGCGTGATTTCGTGAAGCCTCGGCTGGCGCTGGTCGGCGACGCGGCTCACGGCATCCATCCGATTGCCGGGCAGGGGCTAAATCTCGGCTTCAAGGACGCCGCGGCGCTTGCCGAAACGGTGGTCGAGGCGGATCGGCTTGGCCGGGACATCGGCGCGCTGGACACGCTGCAGCGCTATGAGCGTTGGCGCCGTTTCGACACCGTGCAGATGGGCATCACCACCGACGTTCTGAATCGCCTGTTCTCGAACGATTTTGCACCTCTTCGCGCCATGCGCGACATCGGTCTTGGGCTTGTCGATCGAATGCCGCGCCTGAAGGATTATTTCATCCGCCAGGCATCGGGGCTGTCGCCGGATACGCCCAGGCTTTTGCGCGGCGAAGGTATTTAGACGCTCCAAAGCGCGCAAATTGCTCTGGCCTTGTTTAGGCAGTTCCGCTTAACGTCAGAGCCATGAGCCTCGATTCCGTCCGTGCCTTCTTCGCCGCCCATGCCCCCGACATCGCCGTCATCGTCACCGAAGCCAGTTCGGCGACAGTGGCGCTGGCCGCCGAGGCGCACGGCGTGCAGCCGGAACAGATCGCCAAGACAATCTGTCTGCGCGTTGGCGATCAGGTGATGCTGATCGTCGCCAAGGGTACGGCGCGACTCGACAACCGCAAATTCAAGGATCGGTTCGGCGGCAAGGCTCGGATGCTGGATAGCCGAAGAAGTGGTCGCCGCCACCAGCCATCCGGTCGGCGGCGTCTGCCCATTCGGCCTGCCTTCAGTCCTGCCGGTCTACTGCGATATCTCCCTGAAGCCGTTTCAGGAGGTCGTGCCGGCGGCCGGCGCCACCAACGCAGCCGTGAGGATAAGTCCGGAGCGAATGGCGTCCCTCGTGAACGCGGGTTGGGTCGATGTGTGCCAATAGAGAGGCCATGGAACCGTTTACATGTTTGCAGCAATAGCGGCCTCAGTGACGTCAACTCACGGTTCCGGCACATCGTAGACAGCCCGCACCTCGATCGTTCCCAGTTCCGCAAGCGGGATCTTGCCTCCGATCTCAACGGCTTCCTCGAAGTCCTTCGCCTCGATCATGACAAAGCCCAGCAATTGCTCCTTGGTTTCGGCGAAGGGACCGTCGGTGACCATTACCTTGCCGGCGCGGCGGCGCAGGCTTTTCGATTTCTTCACCGTTTGCAGCGCTTGAGCGACGATCAGATGACCGCTCTTATCGAGCGAACGATCATAGGCGAGTGAGTTGCGGTCGAGCGTCGCAGATTCATCCCGCGTCATCTGGGTGAGTTTTTGCTCCTCACCATAGACAAGGCATACGTACTTCATGGCTGGATCTCCTGCCGTTCGAGGGATGCAACACTGCTATCCGTATCGTTGCTTTGCTTTGTAGCGGCAATCTGCAATGCCGCCAGAACGCCGGCGACAATGGTGAGCGCCAGGGCCAGCCGGCCGAAACCGGAAGGCGCTTCGTCGGGTTGACGCGGATTGTCAGGCCTGCGCTTCGGGGAATTGAGATAGGTGGGAAAGGGCAGCATCTGCATGAGAAAGCCTCCTGAGGTCGCCGAGAAAAAGCTCTCGTTCGACCCGAGGACGGGTCGCACCAGACGGACCCGACAATTTGTGCACACAGTTTTTGCGCGCGTCACTGCGTCGAGATCGGTCCAATGCGAAAGTCCTGTGGCATGGCCGGTCGCTAGCGCTATAGTCGCGTTTGAGGCCGCAGAACGGCCCATCTACCAACCACAGGGAGATCATTATGGACCGTCACGCCAACGCCGTTTGGAAAGGCACTCTGAAAGAGGGCTCCGGCACGATCGATTCGCAGAGTGGTGCGCTGAAGAGCCTGCCCTATTCGTTCAAGGGCCGGTTTGAGGATGAGAGCGGCAAGTCCGGCACCAATCCGGAGGAATTGATGGCCGCTGCGCATTCCGGCTGCTTCGCCATGCAACTGTCGCACTTTTTGGCCGAGAATGGCACGACGGCAGAGAAGCTCGACGTCAAGGCGGTGGTTACGCTGGTACCCGGAACCGGCATCACCGGCAGCGCGCTGACGGTCGTCGGTACCGTGCCGGGCATCGACGCCGCCAAGTTCGCGGAATTGGCAGAGAAAGCCAAGGCCGAATGCCCGGTTTCAAAGGCATATGGCGCAATCAACGTGACGCTGGATGCCAAGCTGGCGTGATCGACAGAATACAGAGGGCGCCACGTGGCGCTCCTCGATTTCGCGCCAGAATGCAAGCGGGCAGGCGCGGGCGGCGTCTGCACCGGACGAAGTAGCCACTCAACCGATCAGGATCTGTAGCTGCGTGCGCAATTCAGCGACTTGATCTTCAAGCGCCTTGACGCGAGCCTCAAGGTCGGACGACGCGCCGGACGAAACGGGCTGATGTGCAGCGGCCGCGGCGATTGGCACTTCCCCCGACAGGAGATGCGCGAACCGCTCTTCGCGTTGCCCGGGCGCACGGCCAAGGTCGACGATCAGCGGTGGCTTGCGGCCGATCAGCATGTCGAGTTCGGCGCGCAGCTGCTCGATCGACTGAAAGCGGGCCATGCGCTCCGACCGCGCCAGCAGTTCATACGCCGTTTGTGCGCCGCGCAGCAGCAGCAGCCCAAGAATCGTGATCTGCGGCTGCGTCAACGAGAACCGCTGCGCCATCTGGTGTTCGTAGCGTTCGACCCGCGACGCAAATGACTGCCGGACCAATCCCTTCTGCTCCAGCAACTTCAAGGTGCGGTGAACCTCGGTCGATTCCAGCGCCATCACCGGGTCGCGAGCCGTCTTCTGGTTGGCGGCGGCATGAGCGGCGTTAAGTGTCAGCGGATAGACGTCTGGCGTCGTTTCCTTCTTCTCGATCAGGCAGCCGAGAACGCGGGCCTCGACAGGGTTCAGGACAGGCAGTTCGGTCATGCTTTTGTTCGCGGTTGAATGGGACGTTGTGTGCTGACGCGGGGACTCAAACCCTCCGCTCGATCAGCATCTTCTTGATCTCGGCGATGGCCTTGGCGGGGTTGAGGCCCTTCGGGCAGGTCTGCGCGCAGTTCATGATGGTGTGGCAGCGATAGAGCCGGAACGGATCTTCGAGATCGTCGAGCCGTTCGCCCTTGGCCTCGTCCCGACTATCGATCAACCAGCGATAGGCTTGCAGCAACGTGGCGGGGCCAAGATAGCGGTCGCCATTCCACCAATAGCTCGGACAGGAGGTCGAGCAGCAGGCGCACAGGATGCACTCGTAGAGCCCATCGAGCTTCTGGCGGTCGTCATGGCTTTGCAGCCATTCCTTGGCTGGCTCGGGCGATACGGTTTGCAGCCAGGGCTGGATGGAAGCATGCTGAGCGTAGAAATTGCTGAGATCGGGGACGAGATCCTTCACCACCGGCATATGCGGCAATGGGTAAACCTTCACCACTCCGGAAATGTCGTCCATGCCCTTGGTGCAAGCCAGCGTGTTGCCACCGTCGATGTTCATGGCGCAGGACCCGCAAATGCCCTCGCGGCAGGAGCGACGCAGCGTCAGCGTCGGGTCGATGTTGTCCTTGATCCACAGCAGCGCATCGAGCACCATCGGCCCGCAATCATCCATATCGACGAAATAGGTGTCGACGCTGGGGTTTTCGTCGTTGTCCGGCGACCAGCGATAGATGCGATACTCGCGCAGATTGGTCGCACCCTCCGGCTTCGGCCAGGTCTTGCCGGGATGGATCTTCGAGTTCTTCGGCAGCGTGAGTTCGACCATCAGCGGCGGTCCTTTCGTATCACGAACTTCAGCCCCGACCAGACTTCATTGATCGCGCAGACCTTCACATCCACCAGATCAAGCTTCAGCGCCTCGGCGCGCACGACATCTTCGGTCACATCGCTTGGCACTTTCGAGGTCTTCTTCGGCCATGAAACCCAGATCATGCCGTCGCGCTTGATCGCATTCTGGAGGGCGGCCAGATGGCATTCGATCTCGCCCCGGCCCTTTGTAAAGGCGTGAATAGCGTCGTACTTTTGACTGCAGCCGATAAGATGCGGCCAGTCTCGCAACTGGTCGGCGGCCGTGAAATCTGCCGCTTCTACGAGTTGGCCCAGCGGTTCAGGCAAAGCGATGAAAGCCACACTCATACCGTCCCTAAAGCCCAGCTTTGCCTTCAAGGGCGTGCCGGAATAACCGGAAGCGATGGCAGCCTCCATGATCAATACACCCGCGCCTTCGGCGCGATCTTCATTGGATCAATGCCACCCTGGTTGACAGGCAGCATGGTATCGGTGTGAACCGGGCGGTAGGAAAGCGTAACCGTGCCGTCGGGAAGGAGGCGCGACAGCGTGTGCTTGCGCCATTCGACATCGTCACGGCTGGAAAAATCCTCGCGGGCATGCGCGCCGCGGCTCTCCTGGCGGGCGACGGCGCTGTAGACCGTGGTGATGGCGTTAGCCATCAGATTTTCCAGCTCCAGTGTCTCCACCAGATCGGAATTCCAGATCATCGAGCGGTCGAAAACCTTAACGTCCTTCAGTTCGCTCCAGACTTCCGAAATACGCCTGCAGCCCTGCTCGAGCGATTCCTGGGTGCGGAATACGGCGGCGTCCTCCTGCATGGCCTTCTGCATCTTGTCGCGCAGCTTGGCGGTTGGGGTGCTGCCGTCGGCATGACGAAGACGGTCGAACCGATCCATGATCCTCTCCACAGACGCGTCATTGATGGACGGGATCGGCGCGGTGCGGTCGATAACCTTGCCAGCGCGGATCGCGGCGGCACGGCCGAATACGACCAGGTCGATCAGCGAGTTGGAGCCGAGCCGGTTGGCTCCGTGGACAGATGCGCATCCGGCCTCGCCCACTGCCATCAAGCCGGGCGTCGTGCGGTCGGGCTCGTTCTCGGTCGGGTTTAGTGCCTCGCCCCAGTAGTTGGTGGGGATGCCGCCCATATTGTAATGCACCGTCGGCAGAACCGGGATCGGCTCGCGGGTAACGTCGACGCCAGCGAAGATCTTCGCCGATTCCGAAATGCCGGGCAGGCGCTCGTGCAGCACCGCCGGGTCGAGATGATCGAGGTGCAGGTGGATGTGGTCCTTGTTCTTGCCGACGCCACGGCCCTCGCGGATCTCCAGTGTCATGCAGCGCGATACCACGTCGCGCGAGGCCAGATCCTTCGCGGAAGGTGCGTACCGCTCCATGAAGCGCTCGCCCTCGGAATTGACCAGATAGCCGCCTTCACCGCGTGCGCCCTCCGTGATGAGGCAGCCGGCGCCGAAAATGCCGGTCGGGTGGAATTGCACGAACTCCATGTCCTGCAAAGGCAGGCCGGCGCGGGCAACCATGCCGCCGCCGTCTCCGGTACAGGTGTGTGCGGAGGTCGCGGTCTGATATGCGCGGCCGTAGCCGCCCGTCGCCAGCACGACCATTTTCGCGGCAAAGCGGTGAATGGTGCCGTCGTCCAGGTTCCAGGCGACGACGCCGGTACATGTTCCATCCGGCTCCATGATCAGGTCGAGCGCAAAATATTCGATGAAGAATTGCGCGTTGTGCTTAAGCGACTGGCCATAGAGCGTGTGAAGGATGGCGTGGCCGGTGCGGTCGGCCGCGGCGCAGGTACGCTGCACAGGCGGGCCATCGCCGAAATTCATCATGTGGCCGCCGAACGGCCGCTGATAGATCTTGCCGTCCTCGGTCCGCGAGAATGGCACGCCGTAGTGTTCGAGTTCATAGACGGCGGCGGGCGCCTCGCGCGCCAGATACTCCATGGCATCGGTGTCGCCCAGCCAGTCCGACCCCTTGACGGTATCGTACATGTGCCATTGCCAGCTGTCCGGCCCCATATTCTGCAGTGAGGCAGCAATGCCGCCCTGCGCTGCCACCGTGTGCGAGCGGGTCGGAAAGACTTTGGTGATGCAGGCGGTCTTCAGGCCCTGCTCGGCCATGCCGAGCGTGGCGCGCAGACCGGCGCCACCGGCACCGACCACAACCACATCGAATTTGTGATCGACAAATGTGTAAGCCTTGGCGGCGGAGGTTTCCTTGGCCAATCGATCAACCCCCGAATGCCATTTTGAGCAGCGCGAAGCCGGCGGTGACGCCGACTGCGATCGTGAAGAAGGTGTTCAGTACCAGAAGCGCCAGTTTCGATCCTTCGCCGTGAATGTAGTCCTCGATGATTACCTGCATGCCGAGCCGCATGTGGTAGAGTCCGGAAACCACGAACACCAGCAGGATCAGCGCTACGAGCGGATTGGCAAGGGCTGCGCGCGTGTCCGCGAAGCTGGCGCCGTTGATGGCGACGAGGAAGCCTATGAAGAACATCGTCAGCGGAATATTGGCGATTGCCGTCAGCCGCTGCCGCCAGAAATGCTCGGTGCCTTCGCGCGCCGAGCCGAGCCCGCGGACCTTGCTGAGCGGCGTGCGCATGTCATTGCTGCCGGTCATAGCCAGGCTCCCCGCACCAAATAGCCGGCGACCCATATTGCGAGGGTCAGCAAGATCGACCCGGCGAGCGTAACCCAGGCGATTTTCGACGCCGTATGTTTCTCAAGTCCGGCACCGGTATCCCAGACCAGATGCCGCACGCCGCCCAGCAGATGCTGCGTAAGCGCCCATGTGTAGCCCAGCAGGATGAGCCGGCCGATCCACGAGCCGAGGATGGCGTTGACGAAATTGAAATAGCTTTCCGAGATCGATGCCGCGATGAGCCACCACGCGACCAGCAGCGTTCCGAAATACAACGCGCCGCCGGTAACGCGATGGATGATCGACGTCGTCATGGTGATCGGCGGACGGTAGATCGTCAGGTGCGGCGATAGTGGTCGCGCGCGTGCGGGTGGCTGGTGATTGGCTCATGGCTCCCCTTTGTCGCCAAGTTTTCACATTGTCGGAACGGCCTTCACCGCATCCGAATGCGACTGGACGAACCCGTGTTTAATGCGGTTTTTGCACTGCGTCAAAGCCCAAAAAACCGTTGCCGCACATTGATTTAGTCACGGAGATTGAGCAATCGGCGTGCGGCCGCGCTTCAATCGTTTGAAGCTCCGAAAAACCGCTGTCCGGCTGAAAAAGCTTGTTTAATGTCCCCTTAATTCGCCGCAATTAACCTTCAACCGGGGCCGTCCGGCAAAAGGGATATCGACGCGGCGAATGGCAAGACGAAGCGGCACAAGGATCGAGCCGACCTTCGAAGGACCGTCACGAGGGCGCTCCTCGAATACGTTCGCCGTGGACGATGACGATCGCGTCGTGCCGACCGAGCGCAAGCGCGGTTCCCAAAAGGTCGTGCGGGATAAGCCGCGCCGTCGCACGAAACTCCGTCGTCGCGGCCTGGGACTGGGCCGGCTGGTCTATTGGTGCCTCGTGCTTATGCTCTGGGCCGGTATCGGCTTGGCCGGTTTGGTGGCATGGTATGGCGCCAAGTTGCCCAGTGTCGCCGACTGGTCCGTGCCGGATCGCCCGCCGAATGTGAAAATCGTCTCGGTCGACGGCGAACTGGTCGCCAATCGCGGCATTACCGGCGGCGAGGCGATCGGGCTGCACGAAATGTCGCCCTATATCCCGCAGGCGGTCATCGCCATCGAGGATCGTCGTTTCTATTCGCATTTCGGCATTGACCCCATCGGCCTGACGCGCGCCATGACGCTCAATCTCGTGCACGGTCGCTTTACGCAGGGCGGCTCGACGCTGACTCAGCAGCTTGCCAAGAACCTGTTCCTGAAGCCCGACCGCACGCTGGAGCGCAAGGTGCAGGAAGTGTTGATGGCTTTGTGGCTGGAGCACGAGCACACCAAGGACCAGATCCTCGAAATGTATCTCAACCGGGTCTATTTCGGTTCGGGCGCCTACGGAGTGGAAGCGGCGTCCCGGCGCTATTTCGGCAAATCGGCACGCGATGTGACGTTGGCGCAGGCTGCACTGCTTGCCGGCCTGCTGAAGGCGCCGTCAAAGCTTTCGCCGGCCCGCGATCCGAAAGCCGCCGAGGCTCGGGCTCAGCTCGTGCTCAACGCCATGCGCGAAGAGGGCATGATCACCAGAAGCGACCTGCAGACCGCGATGAATGCACCGGCGACGCGCGCCGCTTCTTTCTGGACGGGATCCGAAAACTATGTCGCCGATCGCGTCATGGAGGAACTGCCCGGGCTTATGGGTGACGTGCGCGCTGATGTCGTGGTTGAAACGACGATCGACCTCGGCCTGCAACAGGCGGCGGAGACCTCGATCCGGAGACTGATCGACCAGAACCGCGAAAAGCTGAATGTCAGCCAGGGTGCGCTGGTGTCGATTGACAGGAATGGCGCGGTGCGCGCCATGGTCGGCGGCTACGACTACGCAAACAGCCAGTTCGACCGTGCGTCGGAAGCACGCCGCCAACCTGGTTCGGCGTTCAAGCCTTTCGTCTTCCTTGCCGCGATGGAGCAAGGCAGCAGCCCCGACAGTATGCGCAACGATGCGCCAATCCGCATCGGCAAATGGACGCCGGAAAACTACAATGGAAAATATTATGGCCGCGTTACGCTGGCGACAGCTTTGGCCAAGTCGCTGAACTCGGTGGCGGCGCAGCTGGTCATGGAGGTTGGCCCTGGGTCCGTTGTGGAAGCCGCGCAGCGCATGGGTATCGAATCGGCGCTGCAGGGCAATAATTCGATTGCGCTCGGCACCTCGGAAGTGACGCCGCTTGAACTGACCGCCGCTTATGTGCCGTTTTCGAATGGCGGTTTCCGCCCGGATGTGCATTTCGTCGCGCGCATCCTCAATGCTGCGGGCGAACTTATCTACGAACATCCGGACGGCGGTTCGCCCCGCGTCATCAGCGGGGAAGTCGTCGGCATGATGAATGCCATGATGTCCGAGACGATCGCCGATGGCACCGCGACCAAGGCGGCTTTCGGCTGGCCGGCCGCCGGCAAGACCGGAACCAGCCAGAAATCCCGGGATGCCTGGTTCGTCGGCTATACGGCCAACCTGACCACCGGCGTCTGGTTTGGCAATGATGACGGCGCTCCGATGAAGAAGGTCACCGGCGGGGCGCTTCCGGCGCTTGCCTGGCACGAATTCATGACGATTGCGCATGACGGCAAGAAGGTCGCAAGGCTGCCCGGCAACTGGCAGCCGCCGGCGCCAAACCTTGTCGACAAGGCTGTTCCCGATATGGCAACCCTGGAAGATGCGGTAAGACGCGTTATCGAGCGGCCCGTGGAGCCGGAGCCCGCGCCGGTCAGGCGTGCACCGTCCAAGCCCAAGCCCGTTGTAGAAACCCTCCCTGTCGAGGAACAACCGACGGCATCGATACCGCATCCTGTGCCGCGCGCGGATGTCGGCGCGAAGAAGGTCAGGAGCTCGACCTCGATCACCGACATCATCAAGGGCAATGGCGGCTGAGCTCGATCTGCTGGCGGGCTGACGCAAGTCCGCAAGGCCTCGCGGTTCCGAAAATTAACCATAATCATCAATTGCCTGGTGCTGACCCGTGCGCGACCTTAACAATGGTTAAGGAAAGGTCAATTTCCAGATCCGAGGAGCCTTAGCTTCGAATCAAGGCGAGCAACATGCTTCTCGAATTTCTATCCGGCGCGAGTGTCGGCGACGCAATCAGCCTTCGGAGCAGCATCGCCGCAGCGGCATGGGGCCGCGATGTGATCTACACCGACAGTTTCGGCAATCTCGTGATCGAGAGTGCTGCCGGCTACAAGCGCATACTCGTCGACGAGGGCCATGAGGCAGCCCGCATGAAGATATCTTCCGATGCGGGCCAACCAGAGCACACCTACGACGCTCCGGAAAACCTGGTGGCAGCACAAGGCGAGGGCCATCGCCCCGTGCTCGTCAAAGGCCGAAGCTGTATGTGTGGTTTCGATCAGGGCGAGATCCCGCTGCAGGGTGGCCCCTGCCGCTGATCCGGTTTCCGGAAAGCGAAGGGCCGGAGCTCGGCCCTGATTCGGTCACCTTTGTACGGCCAAGCTTGGTGCAGGCGGCGTCAGGGAACGGTTGACCATCGATGAGCCATGCAGATCAGGCACGCCGGCTGAGAAGCCATATCGCCGGCCTTGAAACCATGACGCGCTTCGTGCTCGCCACGCTGGCGCTGGCGAGTGGCGTCTACACCTACCTCGGCGTCCGCAGCCTGCTGGATGGTTCCGCGACCGTGGTTTTTTTCGCAGCTGTCATCTACGCCGTCTCTGTCTCGGTCGCGATCTACGGCTTCTGGACATATCTAATTCGCTTCCTGCCGGAGATGCGGGACGGCGGGTCGCGGCTGTCCCTGCTCTTCATCATGGCGATTGGCTCCGCGATGATCGTTGCCATGGCCTCCTGGCTGAACGCTGCTGCGCTTGCAGGATCGGCGGCGGTCGAGCAGCATCTTGCCTTGACAATCGAGGACTATACCGAGGACCTTGACCAGGCGCATGGCAATGCTCTGGGCGCGCTATCGCTGCTGCCGGATATCCAGCGTGCGGGCGAGCGCTTTGCCCGTCTAGCGGCCGATGAGCAGGAGTCCGGAGCGCTGACTGGCACCTCGGGGTCCGGCAGCGTTGTGCAACTGCTCAGCCAGATGTCGGCACAGATGAAGGAACTGGAAACCACTATCCAGTCGTCGCGCGAGCCGATCCAACAGGCCTTCGAGCAAGGCCAGAAGCATCTGGCGGCAATGCGCGGCCTTGTATCCGCACCCGGTCCCATCGAACAGCGCTCCGATCAGTTCGCGGCCGAATCCGTGGCGCTGTCAGGGGTCATCGCCTCGCTCGAGCAAACCTCGATCGCAGCCTCGGTCAGCCGTGCTGCGGCTGACCTTTCGGTCGGCTTCATCGCGCCGGTTGCTGATGGAACGTCGCCAGATCTTGCCGGGCGTCAGGACCAGGTGATGACGACCATTCGCGGTTCAGTGGCAGCGCAGTCCAAGGCGCTGGCGGATGCGGCAGACGAAATTCTCAATCAGCCCAAGGTGCCGGAACGCCGCTACGTGCCGCTCACCTCGGCCGAGGCCGTGCTTCGCTATGCCGGCGACTTTATTCCAAGCTGGGCGGGCGCGATCTCGATCGATCTGTTGCCCGCGGTTCTCGTCGGCATCATGGCCGTTGTGCATGGCGCGATGCGGCGCGGTGAGGACGAGATGGAGGAAGCCGACCGCATTACCGCCGGCGATATGATCCGCTCTCTGCGATATAGCGAGTTGCTCAAGGTGCAGCGCCCATCCGAAATAGAACGTGCCGATGCTGAGCCGGGCCAAGAAGGGGACACGGGCGTCGATGTCGGGCGCGTTTCAGGTGCGGCGCGTTCTGCCGCCGCTGAAAACGTCACGCCGCTCTCCTTGTCGGACCGCAAACGGGCCGATCCATGACGCTGGAGAGCGAAGCGCCAAAGGCAAGGCTCGCCGGCGACAGGGCGATGCGCGGGAATTGGTTCGTCCGCTACGTTTCGCGCTTCGATGATGGCGAAATCATCCGTTGGGCTTTTCGCGGCATGTTGGCCGGAACGATCATCGTGCTTGGGCTCGACCTGCGCGATTTGGCTTCCGCCAATGGATGGGCAATGACGGGCGCGGAGACGGCGCCGACAACCGAGCCGGTTCTCCCGCCTGCTGTTGAGCTCGACTCGCCCGAGGGTGTCAACGATCCGCGACCGTTCGTTACCACGGATGATGGGCTGCTGGGTCAGCCTATGACATTTTCGTTGGAGTCCGGGGGCCGCTTGAAGGCGGAGGGCACGATACAGCCCGGAACCGCCGAGCGGTTCGCAGCCGAAATCGCGGCGCGGGGCGAATATGTAAAGACTGTGTCGCTGAACTCGCCCGGCGGCGCGTTGGACGATGCGATGGCCATGGCGCGGCTCGTCCGCGAGCATGGTCTGGACACCGAGATCGTGGATGGGGCGCTCTGCGCGTCATCCTGCCCGCTCGTGCTCGCAGGCGGCAATCATCGCGCTGTCGAGCAGAAGGCGGCAGTCGGCGTCCACCAGTTCTATGCGGCAAGCCAAACAAGCGCTGGCCCCGAACAAGTGATGGCGGACGCCCAGGCGACCACGGCGCGCATTTCACGCCATCTGGTTTCGATGGATGTGGATCCGGCGTTGTGGATGCATGCGCTCGATACGCCGCCGAGGGCATTGTACTATTTCACCGCCGAGGAGATGACGCGCTACAGGCTAACGACCCCCATCGCAAAGAAAGCAAAGAAGTAGCAGGGCGGAAAGATCGCTGATCTGAAAGACGCCCAGCGCGCAACTGGCCTGATTTTGCCTTGTTGGTAGTCGCGGGACGATCCCCGGCTGTTCAAGCGATGCGACTTTCGATCTCGTGGCGGCGGAGTTCTAATCGGCGATCATTTTCTCGTAGAGCTCGGTGACGCTCGAAATGTGCTGATGCATCCCGTATTTCGACTTGGCGTTTGCCTGTGCCGCTGTGCTGATCTCGCCCCAAGTGGTGCTGTTGCGCATCAGCGCAAGAAGCGGTTCGACGAACGTTTCAGCGGATTCCGGCTGTACAAGAAAACCTGTACGTCCGTTGTCTATGGCTTCAGGATTGCCCCCGTGGTCGGTAGCCACGACAGGTGTCCCCAGCAGCATCGACTCGATCAGGGTGCGCCCGAAGGGCTCATTGACTGCCGGCACCAGTAGGGCGTCGATCGCGCACATATAGGTATCAATCGGGGACCGAAATCCCATCAGATGGATATTGTCGGCGATGCCCAGTTCTTGCGCCCGCTGCCTGATTTCGGCGTCGATGTTCGGGCGGTCCGGACGGGCCGTGCCGAACAACAATCCTTCAACATTTAGATCGGGAGCAGCCCGCCTCAGAGCGTGAATGATCTCCACAAAGAGCAGCGGCCGCTTTCGTTCAATCAGCGCGCCGAAGTAGCCGAGGAACCGGGTTGACGATGGTTTGCCGACTTCAGAAGCCACGTATTGCCTTGCCGCCTCGCGGTCGGGAATCGAGTCCGGATGTTCGAACGGGCTGTGAATGACACTCAAACGGCCATCAACCGACAGCACCGGCCGATTTGGGCGCGCATACCGGGATACGGTGACGATATGATGAGCGAACAGCGGTGCGATAAGGTTGACGCCGCGCGCATCCGGGTCTCCGCGATGATGCCACAGATGCATTGAGCCGGAGATGTAGGCGGGAAGGGACCAGGTCGCATGGGTCCTTCCATCGTTGGTGTGAACGATATCGATGCGCTGACTTTTCAAAAGCGAGCGCAGGACAGGCACGGTGTTGCTGAGATATTTGCATACCGCCGCCAGTTTGGCGGATTTGGTTCCTCCGCGCGCTGAAAGGACCGCTGCGGAAGTGGTGACGTATTCGAGGCCGCAGTCTCGAATATATTGGGCGAGAGGGCCGTTTTCGTCGTGAAGGAATATGACAGGCGTGATTCGATCCGGATCGAGGCCGCGGATGAGCTTGATCGCGGAAATGTGACTTCCGCCAACCTCTCCGCCCACGAATGGAAAGCCTACCCGGATTTTCCTCACGAGGTTCCTGAACCGTCATTCTGAAGCCGGCGCCGCGGTACCAAAGAGCAACCGAAAGGCCGATATTGCCGTGTGTAAATTCACCGGATCACAGCAATTTTCTTTGCCCTGACCGTTCTTTAGCCCATCCGGGCCCTGCCATACCCTGGGCCTGCCAAGCGAACCGATTTCGGTTCCCGCAGGCACACCACTATCGCGCAATACCAACGCGATGGATTTCCATACAGGGATCGAAACCACCGGTAAATTGCTGTGAAACCTAACTTCCGCGTCGGGTTTGACATCGTATATGCTCGACCTACTACCTGGAAAATAAGGTCGCGGCGGGTGATGCTGGCAAGTCTTGAGAATAAGGCTCCGTCTGAGAAGCCGGTTTATGAAGAACCTGAGTTGCAGCCCCGCGTGCGATCCATCGGGTTCCGCGACGGCTACGATCTCATAAAGCGCAGGTCGAAATTTCTTGCCGCGATCATCGGTGCCGGGACATTGCTGTCAATCATAGCAGCTCTGAGCATGGCCAAGGTATACACCGCCACCTCCTCAATCGTGTTCGAGCCGAATGATACGCGCCTCTACGAGCCGATCCTTCAGTCCCAGACGCTGCAACGCGATCGCGCGACGATGGAAACGGAACTCGACGTTATTCGCTCCCGCATTTTCCTTGGAACCGTGGTCGACGGACTCAACCTCGTGAACGATCCCTCTTTCAACCCCAGGGCCGCAGGTTCCGCTCCGACGCCCGATACGGGATGGTTCGGGTGGTTGCCGTTCGGAGGTACATCCACCCAGACGGCGAAGGCAAATCCACAAGTCACGAAGGATGCCAGCAAAAAGCCGGACAAAAAGTCGACCAAGCCGGCGTCGGGCGACAAGAGCGATGACCGCGTCAAGGATGCATCCCGCGGCTCGACAGCTGTCAAGCCAAACGTGCCTGCTGCCCAGCGTGATCAAGCGATCTCCCGGCTGCTCTCTCGGCTTTCCGTTCTTAGAAATGGCGAAAGCCTGGCGATGATTATCAATGTCAGCGACAACGACGCCCAGAAGGCTGCTGCGCTGGCGAACGACATAGCCGAGCGATATGTGGATTGGTCGACCGACATGAAGCGGACGGCAACGACGAGCGTTGTCGACTTCCTTCGCAAGCGCTCCAACGAACTGGCGAGCAAGATCGCCGAGAAGGAACGCGACATAGCCAGCTTCACCTACGCGAACGACCTCGCCTTCGATCCTCTCGACGATCTTCTTCGCGCCAGGACGGACCAGCTCAACGAACAGCTGACGCTTGCCCGCGTCGAAGAGGCCGGGGCCCAGGCACGTCTGAAGCAAATCATGCTGCTGCTCAAGAAAGGAACCGATTCCGTCGGAACGGTTCTCGATTCCGAGCAGCTTCGCACCCTTCGTATCGAACAGGCCAAGCTTGCACAAAGCAGAGCGCAGCTTGCCGCTAAATTCGGCAAGAACCATCCGCAGGTGATGGATGTGGATGCGGAACTTGCAACGAACAAGGAGATGATTGACAACGAGATCAAGCGCATCGTCTTCGAGCTTGAGAATAATGGCAAAGTCGCTGCTGCACGCGTCGCCCAGTTCGAACGGGAGCTTGCGACTTTCGAGGTGCGGCGCCACAGCCGAAACCTTGCCGAAATTCGCAGGCGCAAACTCGAGCGCGACCTCGTCACGGAACAGAAGCGGTTCGATCAGGTCGTGGATCGTCTCGGTAACCTGAATACGGTTGACGAAGAGGTCAAGGCCAGCGCTCGCGTCGCCTCTATCGCGGCGGTGCCTGAGTTCCCGAGCTTTCCGCAACGCAATTTCATTGTTGCGTGCGGCTTCGTCGGGTCCAGCCTGATTGCCGTGCTGCTTGCTATCTTGCTGGAAGGCATGGATAGGACACTCAGGTCGGCAGCGGATGTCGGCAACATCCTGCGCAGGTCCAACCTCGCGACGTTCCCGGTGCTGCCAAGGTTCCAGAAACTCTCAAGCGATCAACTCTTTTCCCACATTCTCGCAAATCCGAAATCCGACTTCGGCCCGGCGGCCCGGGCTCTATGTCTCAGTTGCAGGCCCATTGGCGACAGCCAACTGACCAAAACCATCATGATTACTTCGGCCAACCGCAGGGAAGGACGGTCGTCGATCGCTCTGGCGACCGGTGCGGCTGCCTCTCTGGACGGGCTGCGAACGATCATAATCGACATGGATCCCGAGGGCGGGAGCCTTTCAAAGCTGCTGAGGTTCTCCCGGCCAACCGCTGTCGCCGATCGTACGATAGAGGGCGGACCCATCCGGGTATCCCACCTGCCGGGCTATCCGTTCCTTGAGGTCGTATCCGCGGCTCTGACCCTTCACCGGTTCGACAAATTCCTGATTTCCCTGCGCAAGGATTACGACCTTATTATCCTGGATACACCGCCCGTGCTGATCGGCGAGGACGCAAAATCAATCGTGCATCTCATAGATGCCACGGTGCTGGTAGCTGCCGTCGGGCAGACAAAGGAAGAAGATCTGATCGAGGCAGCCAACCGCCTCACCCGAAACAACGGCCGCCTTCTGGGCGGCGTCGTGAACCTCGCGGAGCCCGTATCTGCGACGCGAGGCTCCAATTGGAGCGCCAGGATCATCCGCCCGAAGATTATTCCGGAACGTCAGGCCAAGGAGTGGGCGGACGCGTCCTGAAGCAATTTAGCCGGGCAGCGAAAGCTCGGTCAACGACGGCTGTCGCTCTCGGTTGAGCAGAGCCGCCAGCGCAGTCTGGCGGCGATTTGTGTAGCTTTTCGGAAGCTCCGAAATTCATCGCCAAGCGCTAGTTTCGATGGGCAGTTCGTATCGTCCTAACCCCTTGAGGGCTTTGCCTGACGTGCAGTTACGGTGCCGATTCTTCGAATATGTACCGAGCTAATCAGGATCAAAACGAAGGCATTCGGCGGGCGTTCTAGAAATTCACGCCCGCAATTGGCGGTGGCATACAGCCGCCTCGCCACGGCCCTTCGTCAAAAAGCATCGGCGGTTGATAATGACTGATGATAACGTGACACGGAAATGGGCGAAGCCCAATGCCGCCGCCGCCACAGAGACAATTCCAGCTGTGGTTCCCGCAGGCGGCCGCGGCGTTCGGAGCGTGCTTCGCGAGCTGCGTCTGCGTTTTGGCGCGGCGGCAAGGTCCGCAGCGCGCAACAAGCGGCTCTATGCCGTGGATCTTACGCTGAGCGCTTTTGCGCTGGTGCTTGCGGCAATCCTTCGCCTTGGACCGATCGAGATTGCGTCCAACCCGACGACGGTGAAGCTGCTGGCTGGCTTCACAGCTATTTTCGTCGCTATCTGCGCCATCACGTTCCCGGCAGCCGGCCTCTACAAGCGCAAGTGGAAATACGCCTCGATCATCGACTACATCGCATTGTTTCAGGCGATCCTGATCGCCTCGCTGATCCTGACGACCTGTGTCTTCTTTTCGTCCGGCCTCACAATCATCCCGCATGCGATCATTGCCATCGAGATCATGACGTTGACCTCGCTGCTTGCCGCGGTTCGCCTGACCTTCCGCCAGGAGGATTTGCGGACACTTGTTCCAAGGGCACGCCGCACGCTCGCAGACTTGGGATCGCGTGTGCCGGTATTGCTGGTTGGAACCGGCAAGGAAGCCGATCACTATCTTCGCGCCCTGCAGCGCGACAGCACATCCACCTACTCGCCCGTCGGCTTCATCGACGACTCGTCCGCCGAGATCGGTGCGATGCTCCGTGGTGTGCCCGTGCTGGGCACAATGGAGGAGTTCGAGTCCGTGGTGACCGAACTTGGCAGGGCGTGGCCAGAAGCCGCGCCACCTGATCTTCACGGCGCCGCCGTCGACATTCGAAAGCGTCGCGACAGCCGAGCGCCTTATCGAGATGGCCGACAAGATGGGCATGGCAGTGTCGCGGTTGAATCCCGCGACGGAGCTTCGCAACACCCGTAGTGCCAATGCGTTCGAATTGCGTCCGATCGAACTGACGGATTTGCTCGAACGTCCGCAGGCGGCGCTCGATATCGGCGCCCTGCATCGCTTCATTCATGACCGCCGTGTGCTGGTTACCGGCGCCGGCGGGTCGATCGGCAGCGAGCTCACCCGTCAAGTCGCGGCACTGGGGCCATCCCAGCTGATCGTGCTCGATAACTCCGAATTCAACCTCTACTCCATCGATCTCGACCTTGCCGAGAGCTTTGCAGGCGTACCCCGGTGGGCGCATTTGTGCGACGTTCGCGATGCCAATCGCCTCGACGAAATCTTTGCCCGCCACAAGCCGGAACTGGTATTCCACGCCGCCGCGCTCAAGCATGTGCCGATGGTCGAAATGAACCCCTGCGAAGGCGTGCTGACCAATGTCTGCGGCACGATGAATGTCGCGGAAGCGGTGAAGCGCTGGGGCGCCCTCGGCATGGTGCAGATCTCCACCGACAAGGTGGTGAATGCGCCAAATGTGATGGGCGCCACCAAGCGGCTCGCCGAACTGTTCTGCCAATCGCTCGATCTCGAGGGCGAAAAGACGCAAGGGTCTCCGCGCTTTGTCACCGTGCGCTTCGGCAACGTGCTTGGTTCGAGCGGATCGCTGATACCGCTGTTCAAGCGCCAGCTGTCGCGTGGCGGCCCGTTGACGGTCACGCATCCGGAGATGAAGCGGTACTTCATGACCATTCGCGAGGCCGTGGAACTGACGCTGCAGGCATCGGCATATGCTGTCGAGAAGAAGCTCGGCAGCGGCGAAATTTTCGTTCTCGACATGGGCGAGCCGATCAAGATCGTCGAAATCGCACGGCGCATGATCCGGCTTGCCGGCTTCACGCCGGACAAGGAAGTGAAGATCGAGATCGTCGGCACCCGTCCGGGCGAGAAGCTGTTCGAAGAACTGTTCGACGAAACCGAAAAGCGCGTCTCGCCGCCTGTGCCGGGCGTTTTCGGAGCGGTGCCAAATCCCGTACCGCTGCCGATACTCTACGACACGTTCGACAGGCTTCGCGCCTACGCATCGGCCGGCGATACGGTCGGTCTGTTCGACACGATGGGAACCTTGCTTCCTCGCTTCAAGGGCAGGAACAAGGCCGCAGACGAAGGAAGCCGGGCCAAAGATTCCGACGCAGACCGAAATTGCCACCGCACTGCGCGGCGCCGCGCCATCTGGGCAGCACTAGCCGTGTCGCCCCGGCAACGAGCAGCCCGCGAACTCGTTCTCATGATGCGACAGCCCGGCTCTTGCGACTCCAGGCTCTGCCAAGCCGCGTTCGGTGACCAGCCACCAACTCAATCCAGTTTCGCAGCGTACGGAAGACCAGACTCTGATGAATGTTCCCCTTACCCATCTGCAACGGCTTGAAGCGGAGGCGATCCATATCCTTCGCGAGGTGACTGCCACCTTCGCAAATCCTGTCATGCTCTATTCGGTGGGCAAGGACTCGTCGGTCCTGCTGCATCTGGCGATGAAGGCTTTCTACCCTGCCAAACCGCCATTCCCGTTCCTGCATGTCGATACGACCTGGAAGTTCCGCGAGATGATCGAATTTCGCGACCAGATGGCGAACAAGATCGGCTTTGACCTGATGGTTCACATCAATCCGGATGGCGTGCGCGACGGTATCGGTCCCTTCACGCACGGCTCGAACGTCCACACCCACGTCATGAAGACGCTGGGCTTGCGCCAGGCGCTGGACAAATACCGGTTCGACGCAGCCTTTGGCGGTGCCCGCCGCGACGAGGAGAAGTCCCGCGCGAAGGAGCGCATCTTCTCGTTCCGCAATTCGAGCCATGCCTGGGATCCGAAGAACCAACGGCCTGAAATGTGGAAGATATTCAATACCCGTGTCGCCGAGGGTGAATCGATCCGTGTCTTCCCGCTGTCCAATTGGACCGAGCTCGACATCTGGCAGTACATCCTCAAGGAAAACATCCCGATCGTGCCGCTGTATTTCGCCAAGGAGCGGCCGGTTGTCGAGCGCGACGGCATGCTGATCCTGCGCGACGACGAGCGGATGGATCTCAAGCCTGGCGAAGTGATCCAGAATCGGCGCGTACGCTTCCGCACGCTCGGCTGCTATCCGCTGACCGGTGCGATCGACTCCGATGCCGACAGCCTTGAGGCGATCGTCGGCGAAATGCTGGTCGCTCGTACCTCCGAGCGGCAAGGTCGCCTCATCGACCGCGATGAGACCGGCTCGATGGAGACGTAAGAAACGTGAAGGGTATTTTTGATCGCCATGCGCAACGTCCTTAAAAAGCCCGATAGCGACTTGGGCAATCATGCACCCGCCAATGTGCGCGCGTTCCTGGCGGCGCAGGAAAACAAGTCGCTGCTGCGGTTTCTCACCTGCGGCTCGGTTGATGACGGCAAATCCACGCTGATCGGCAGGCTCCTCTACGATACCAAGCTGGTCTTCGAGGACCAGCTTGCCGCCGTAGCGCGCGATTCGAAGAAGCACGGCACACCGGTGACGACATCGACCTTGCGTTGCTGGTCGATGGCCTGGAAGCCGAGCGCGAACAGGGCATCACGATCGATGTCGCATACTGCTTTTTTGCCACATCGAAGCGCAAGTTCATCGTCGCCGACACGCCGGGTCACGAGCAATACACGCGCAATATGGCGACGGGCGCCTCGACCGCCGATGTCGCGGTCGTCTTGGTCGACGCGCAACAAGGCGTGCTGAAGCAGACACGGCGCCATTCCTTCATCGCCTCGTTGCTCGGAATCCGCCACATCGTCCTCGCGATCAACAAGATCGATCTGGTCGATTTCAGCCGCGAGACCTTTGAGCGGATCGCCGCGGAGTATCGCGAATTCGCTGCCGACCTCGGCTTTTCCAGCATCGTGCCAATCCCGATGTCGGCACGCTATGGCCAGAACGTTACCCGGCGAGCCGACGAAATGCCGTGGTATGAAGGTCCAACGCTCCTGCATCACCTTGAAACGGTGAAGATCGATGACAATGCGGCCCTGCGGCCGTTTCGGTTCCCCGTGCAGTATGTCAACCGTCCGAACCGCGACTTCCGCGGCTATTGCGGGACGATCGCGTCCGGCTCGGTGTCGAAGGGCGACTCCGTCGTCGTTGCAAAATCCGGCAAGGCCTCTCGCATCAAGCGCATTGTCACCGCGGACGGTGATCTGGATTCGGCCGCCGAAGGCCAGGCCGTCACATTGACGCTGGAGGACGAACTCGAGGTTTCACGCGGCAACATGCTGGTTGCGCCCGGCGGGCGGCCCCAAGTGGCCGACCAGTTCGCGGCGAAGATCGTCTGGTTCGACGAACAGGCGCTGCTGCCTGGGCGATCCTACATTCTGCGAACAGAGACGGACCAGTCCAACGCTACAATCACCGATTTGAAGCACCGTATCGACGTCAACACCTTTGCCCGCGAGGCCGCGAAGTCGCTGGAACTGAACGAGGTCGGCGTCTGCAACATCTCGACACAGGCGCCGATTGCGTTCGACGCCTATGCGGAAAACAAGACCACCGGCGCATTCGTTCTTATCGACCGCATCACCAACCATACGGTTGGCGCCGGCATGATCATGCATCCATTGAGACGTGCGGCAAACCTGCACTGGCAGGCGATCGATGTCGATCGCAAGGCGCGCGCCGAGCTGAAGCAGCAGCGCCCCATGGTGATGTGGTTCACCGGCCTCTCGGGTTCGGGCAAGTCGACGATCGTCAATCTGGTCGAGAAACGCCTGCACGCCCTCGGTCGGCACACCTACATTCTCGATGGAGACAACGTGCGGCACGGCCTCAACCGCGACCTTGGCTTCACGGATCAGGATCGTGTCGAGAACATCCGCCGCGTTGCCGAGGTGGCGAAGCTGATGGCCGATGCGGGCCTGATCGTGCTGGTGTCGTTTATCTCGCCGTTCCGCGCGGAACGCCGGATGGCCCGCGAACTGATGGAGCCGGGCGAATTTGCCGAGGTGTTTGTCGATACTCCGTTCGATGAGTGCGCGCGGCGTGATCCCAAAGGGCTGTACGCCAAGGCATTGAACGGACAGATCACCAACTTCACAGGCCTCGATTCGCCTTATGAGGCGCCGCAGCATGCCGAGATTCATCTCGAAACCATGGGACGCGCGCCGGAGGACCTTGCTGATACGGTGGAAAATTGGCTTAAGGAGAGCGGGTATTGATGGGCTACAGAGCAAGCTTCATGAACGATGCGGCACTGTTGCAGAGGCTTGAGGAGCTTGCCCTGGTCGCAGGCCGTGAAATACTCGACGTCATGCGATCCGGCGTGACGGCCGAGACGAAGTCGGATGCGTCGCCCGTGACGGAAGCCGACCGCCGCGCCGAGGCGGTCATCCTTGACGGTCTGCGCCACAGCTTTCCCGATATCCCCTGTGTTGCAGAGGAAGAGGCATCTTCCGGCAACCTACCCCGGGATATCGGCCGCCGGTTCTTCCTGTCGATCCGCTTGACGGCACCAAGGAATTCATCGGCGGCAGGCCGGACTTCACGGTGAACATAGCGCTGATCGTCGAAGGCATTGCAACCATCGGCGTTGTCTATGCGCCTGCCAAGCTGTCGCTCTATTCCGGCTTGCCTGGACATGCGCTGCGGACGAACGTTGCCCCGAATGGCAGCCTCTACACGCGCCAACCCATCAATGCGCGCTACAGCGGTCCAAGCCCGACGATCGTGGCCAGCCGCTCGCATCGCACCGCCGAAACGGACGCCTTCATCGATCTTTATCCGCATTCCGAGACGACTTCGGTTGGCTCATCGTTGAAGTTCTGCTTGCTGGCCAGCGGCCGTGCGGACATCTATCCGCGGTTCGGTCGAACCATGGAATGGGACACCGCCGCAGGCGATGCGGTGCTGCGCGCGGCAGGCGGATGGACGCTGACTTTCGACGGCAAGCCTTTGGCTTATGGCAAGCGGAACCAGGCGGACGATACGGATTTCGCCAATCCCTGGTTCATCGCTTGCGGCGGCGATGAGCTTCTGGCGAGCGCAGCCGCCCGGCAGTGCCTGGCGATCGTATCGCCGAAGACGCAGGGCCCTTCGACGAAGGTTCGAGAACTGGCCGTCATATAGCTCTTGCAACCTTGGCCGAACTCTCCCACATTAGTGCGTGTTCAACCAATCGAAAGGAGGTGATCCAATGTCGAGTGATTTCGTTTCCCAGCGTGAGGTCTCGGCGGATTGCCTTTTCGGGGAGCAGTCTTCCCGCTGAAGCGCGATCACGTGCGGCAGGCGGTCCTTGGGATCGCCGCTGACGGCCGCGCTGGACGAAAACACGGAGGCCGCTGTCTCGGATGAGACAGCGGCCTTTTCTCTGCACGAGATATCGAGCGCCGCGCCCGTTAATTCGTTAGTGCCCCACGCTCGCTGTTGCTGACGATCTCTTGAAAGGCGTGATCGAGTTCAGGTCCGTGGACACTCGAGTCGTACTTTACCGAGTCGGGCGCCGAACAGTTTTTCAAGACCGTCTTTGCAGTTCTTCATTTGGTACGCTTCACCCGAGCAGGTGTGCTCCTATCGCGGCAGCATGCCCGACAGTTTGAAGTGGCGGTTTTGTCTCGGCCGCTTCCTGCTCATAGGTCCATACCTTGAAGGTGGACAGCGTGTGCGGTCCGAACGTGTGCAGCAGAGGCACGTCGGTCGCGTCGCGGCCTCGCGCGATAACGACCCGTGCCGATCCGCGGCTGGTTATGGCGCGGGTCGAACGTGTACCATTTGCCGTCGAGAAAGACTTCCATCCACGCGCTGAAATCCATCGGAGCGGGGTCGGCCGGCACGCCGATATCGCCGAGATACCCGTTCACATAGCGCGCTGGAATGTTCATGCAGCGGCAAACGTTATCGCGAGATGAGCGAAGTCCCGGCATACGCCGACGCGCTCGTCATGCGCCTGCGCCGCGGTTCGGGTGGAACGAGCGTAGCCATAGCCGAACGACAGCCGTGCATGCACATAGTCGACGATGCGCCTGAACGCGTGCCCAGCCCGGTGGCAGATGCCCGAACTGTTGCCAGGCCAGACCCACCAGATGATCCGTTTCGCAGTAGCGGCTGCCAAGCATGTAGCCGAGCAGTATCGTCGGGAGGCTGCTCGACGGGCGTTTCCCGCGCCAGCGTATTGACTTCGTCGAGTGAGCCGCTGTCCTCGACTACCGCGTCATAGAGTATCCGAATGCCGCCCTCAGGCGCGGTAAACCGCCGGCAGGTGTTGCCGAAGAGCGTCGCCGTAAATCTGCGTCGGCACGGAGGGCGAGGTCATTACGCGCGTCTGCCGCTTGATGTCGCTGGCGGTCTGGATGGATGTCGAGAAGCGAGATGACCGGCGTCGGCTGCTGCGCAGCTGATCGCAATTTCGTAGCCTAGCCGAATGAGCATGAAAGACCTCGCCGCGATGAGAAGGGAAATGTCGGCCGAAACGTCAGACATGCTCGTTTGGTTCCGAGCCAAAAGGCGTGGTATGAGCTAGCCGCGTTCCCGAACGGCACTGTCAGAAATCGCTGGCGATACCCTTGCACTTCCCAGTCGCCGTAGCGCACCGGTTCCTTGCCGCCGCGCCCGCCGATTTCCTTCGGCATGGCGGCGACACGCGCCTCGATTTCGGCACGCCGCGCGGCTGCTTCGGCAAGCGCGCGCTGCGCGGCCGGCGAAAGGAACGCGCCGGCGTATCCGGCGTCGGGTCCAGTCGCGTGGTCGTCTTCTCGTCTGCGGTTTCAGCCATTGCGCCGTCATCCGGAAATCATTGAAACAGGCGGACAATATTCACCCATCATATAGCAGGATTTCGGCGCGGATCGACCGCGCCGGCCTTCGAGGAAGACAGATGAACGTTATTCGCACTGCGATGCTCCTGGCGCTGATGACCGCGCTGTTCATGGGCGTCGGCTACATGATCGGCGGTTCGGGCGGCATGATGATCGCCTTCGTCATCGCCGCCGGCATGAACATCTTCAGCTACTGGAATGCCGACAAGATGGTGCTGCGCATGCACCATGCGGTCGAGGTCGACGAGCGAAATGCGCCGGAATACTACCGCATCGTCCGCGATCTTGCGGCGCGCGCCGAGCCTGCCGATGCCGAAGGTCTATCTGATCGACAATGCCGCAGCCCAACGCCTTCGCGACGGGCCGCAACCCGCAGAACGCGGCGGTGGCCGCAACGACCGGCCTGCTCAACCGGCTTTCCTACGAGGAGGTCGCAGGCGTGATGGCGCATGAACTCGCGCATATCCAGCATCGCGACACGCTGACCATGACGATCACCGCGACGCTGGCCGGCGCGATCTCGATGCTCGGCAATTTCGCCTTCTTCTTCGGCGGCAATCGCGACAACAACAATCCGCTCGGCGGCATCGGCGTGCTCGTCGCGCATGATCGTCGCGCCGCTGGCTGCCGCGGTCGTGCAGATGGCGATCAGCCGTACGCGCGAGTATGCCGCTGACCGGCGCGGCGCGGAGATCTGCGACCACCCGCTGTGGCTTGCGTCGGCGCTCGGCAAGATCGCCCGCAATGTCGAGCGCATCCACAATGACGATGCCGAGCGCAACCCGGCGACGGCGCATCTTTTCATCATCAATCCGCTGTCGGGCGAGCGGATGGACAATCTGTTCTCGACGCATCCGAACACCGAGAACCGTATTGCCGCGCTTCAGGCGATGGAGCAGGAATTTGCAATCGCCGAGACCGGACGCGCTGCCCACGCCACAGGTCACCGACCGCCGGCGCCGCAGCAGCCTGCTCAGCCCCGCGCAATCCGCGCCGTCCGAATGGTCCGTGGGGCGCGCCACGAACGACCGGCGGATGAGCCGGCCGAGCCCGTGCAAAAATCCAATCCATGGGGCCGCAATCCCACCGGTCCGAAGAGTGCCGGCAAGGGCCGCTGGTCGTGAAGCGTCCGGCGGCGCCGGCGCGCGAAACAGGGCAAGCGATGACCGATCCCATGAACACCGAGCAGCCGGCCAGCCCGGCCTCGCGTGCGCGGCAGGCCGCGGCGCGGCTGCTTGCCGCCGTCATCGACGCCAAAACCCCACTGGACGGCCTGACCGATGCCGAGCATGGTCATCCGCAGTACAGGGCGCTGGAGCCGCGTGACCGTGCGCTGGTGCGCGCGATCCTGGTCAGCGCGCTGCGTCATCGCCGCACCATCGAGGCGCTGATCCGTCGCGGCTGCGCTCGCCCCTGCCGGCGCAATGCGACGACGCTGTCGCACATCCTGCATGTCGGTGCGGCGCAGATCCTTTTCCTGGATGTGCCGGACAGCGCCGCCGTCGACCTCGCCGTCACCCACGCCAAGGCCGATCCGCGTACAACGCGCTTCGCCGCGCTGGTGAATGCCGTGCTGCGCGGGATCGCCCGGGACAAAGCTGCAGCGGCGCTCCGAATCGGTGCTCGGCGCTCGCAAACCCGATGCTCCCGGAGCTGGTTCATCGATCGGCTGACGCCGAGGCGTATGGTGACGAGCGACGTCGACACGCCGCCATCCTCGAAGCGCATCGCATCGAGTCGCCGACCGATTTCACCGTCAAGTCGGACCCGCAGCGCTGGGCCGATGCCTTTGGCGGATCGTGCTGCCGACAGGCTCGGTTCAGCGTCGCGCGGCTGCCAGCCTCGGTTCCCGGATCTGCCGGGCTTCGCACGATGGCGAATGGTGGGTGCAGGATGCCGCCGCCGCTCTCCCGGCGCGCCTGTTCGGCGATGTCAGAGGGCAAGCGCGTCGCCGATCTCTGTGCGGCGCCCGGCGGCAAGACCGCGCAACTGGCGACAGCGGGCGCGCACGTCACGGCGTGGACTCCTCGCGCAACCGCTTGGCGCGCCTGCAGGGCAACCTCGACCGTCTCGGCTCAAGGCCGAGATCGTCGAGGCCGAATCCTGAAATGGCAAGCCGGTTCAGCTTTTCGATGCGATCCTGCTCGATGCGCCGTGTTCCTCGACCGGTACGGTCCGCCGCCATCCCGATGTGCCGTGGACAAAATCGTTTGCCGACGTCGAGAAGCTGGCGGGCCTGCAGCGTCGCCTGCTCGACCATGCCTTCGGCTGGTCAAAGCCGGGCGGGACGATCGTGTTCTCCAACTGCTCGCTCGACCCGCTCGAGGGCGAGGAGATGGTGCGGAAGTTTCTCAAGGAGAATCCGGCTTTTGGTCTCGATCCCATCAAAGCCGGCGAGAGTTCCTGGCAGAGATGGTTTATTCAGCCGGAAGGCTGGCTGCGAACCACGCCGGCCGACATGGAGATGGGCGATCCGGCGCTTTCCGGCATGGACGGGTTCTTCGCTGCGCGACTGCGCGGACCGGGCCTGACGCATTGTGCTTTCTGCCTTCGCAGTGCGCCGGTGAATCATCTAAGGACGGCGATTAATGTTCGCACTTCGTCCGAGGTCGGGCATGTCGCCGGTCAGCGCGCGTTCGACTGGAGAGATCAATGCCTAATGGTGGAGTTGGATCTGAGCTGCTAGGGCATTGATCGACTTGCAGGGACCATCGGATTGGCATTCGGAGGGCCCGTTTGGCGGCTGCTGGAGCAGATAGCCGGCGTCTTTGGACGCTGATCGCCAGGGAATACTGGCGGAAGGCGCGCCGCCACCTGCGTACCAGGCTATCGCTGGCGCTATACCGGCCGCACGCCCGAGCGCGTGCTGATCGCGCCGCCGGATCTCCGCCTCGCCGATCCACAGATCGCCGTCGAAATCTACCACGGCCGCTTTCCGCTGTGCGGCGTGATGATCGAGACGGCCGGCCGTTCGCCTTTCCTGATGAACGTCTCGCATCGCGGCTGGCAGAAGTCGCTGCACGGTTTTCGTTGGCTGCGCCACATGCGCGCAGCCGGAACCGAACTCGCGGCTGCCAATGCGCGTGCATTGGTGTCGGACTGGATCGGCGCGCAGGGGGCCGCATCTCCGGCGCGGCATGGGAACCGGCAACGACGGCGAAGCGCATCATTGCCTGGCTGCAGCATTCTTCGACCGTGCTGCAGGGTGCGGAATTCTCGTTCTATCGGGCGTTTCTGCGGTCGCTTGCGCTGCAGATACGCTACCTGCGGTCGGTCGTGCGCGAGATGCCGGAGGCGAAGGCAAGCTCCGGGCGCGCATCGCGCTCGCCTATGCCGCGCTGTCGTTGCCTGCGCCGCCCTCGGCGCTGCGCAACGCGACGCGCAACCTGACCGAGGAAATTGAACGTCAGATCCTGCCGGATGGCGGGCATGTCTCCCGCAATCCGATGGCGGTCGTGGAACTGCTCGCCGACCTGCTGCCGCTGCGCCAGACCTATGCCAACCAGGCGGAAGCGCCGCCTGACGTGCTGATCGGCGCGGTGGAGCGCATGCTGCCGGCGCTGCGCTTCTTCCGCCATGCTGACGGCAGCCTGGCGCATTTCAACGGCATGGGCGTCACCGTGCATGAGCGCATCGCCGCGATCCTGCGCCACGACGATACCGCCGGCGCGCCGCTGCTGCATGCGCCACATTCCGGCTATGAGCGGCTGGCGGCGAACGGAACCGTGGTGATCGCCGACACCGGCGCGCCCCGCCGGTGGAGATCGCCGACACCGCGCATGCCGGCTGCCTATCATTCGAACTCTCCTCCGGCCGCCAGCTTTTCGTCGTCAATGCCGGTGTCGACAGTTTCGGCAGCGACGATTCCGCCCGCTCGGCCGCGCCACCGCCGCGCATTCGACCGCCTGCGTCAACGACACCTCGTCGGCGCGCTTCAGCCATTCCGAGCGGGTCAGCGGCATCATCGGCACGCCGCTGATCGACGGTCCACGCCACGTCCATTGCGAACGCCTCGACCGCGGTCGGCAACCAGGGCTTCGTAGCCGGGCATGACGGCTACGTGGCGCGGTTCGGGCTCTACCACGAGCGCAAGCTGGCGCTGACCGGCAACGGCGAGGGCCTGGCCGGCATCGACCGCTTATCCCGCAAGGTGCTGCCTATCCGGACGAGCACGAGATCGCGATCCGCTTCCATCTCCATCCGGATGTGGAGCTTTTCCGCGACAACAAGGGCAGGCTGGTGCTAGCCGCCCCGCAGGCCGACCGCTGGTTCTTTTCCTGCAATCTACGCCGCGCGTCGAGGAATCGATCTTCTTCGCCGCGCTCGGCGGTCCGCGCCGCAGCCGCCAGATCGTGCTCGCTTGCACGGCGTCGGAGGATGAGGAGGTGCGCTGGCAGTTTCAGAGGCGGCGGCGTGACGGGTCCGTATCGACTCCGGCTCCATAATCCTTTCGTTGCCGCCGGCCGTATCCTTAATTGCCAGGGCGGCAGGAGGCGGAGAAAGCATTTGGATAGGACGGTGCACATTCCTGCAGCGGCGATCTCACACATGCGCCGCCAACCGCGTCACGCTGCGCCGCCTCGTCGCGGTTTGATTTCCGTACGCGCTGTGTTAGGCCGCGCCATCCTATCCCGGATCGAAAGGCCCGCCGCATGGCCGTTGCTTCCAAGAACATCGCTGTCCCGGACCTGGTGCAGGTGAACCGCGCGCTGCTGTCGGTGTCCGACAAGACCGGGCTGGTCGAGTTCGCCGCGCGCGCTCGCCGGTCACGGCATCGAGCTGGTCTCGACCGGCGGCACCGCGAAGGCGATCGCGGCGGCGGGCATCGCGGTGCGCGATGTCAGCGAACTGACCGGCTTCCCGAGATCATGGACGGGCGGGTGAAGACGCTGCACCCGGCGGTGCATGGCGGGCTGCTCGGCGTGCGCGACGACCCCGAGCACGTGCGCGGCCATGCACGCGCAACCACATCGAGCCGCATCGACCTCGTCGTCGTGAACCTCTACCCGTTCGAGGAGGTACCGCGGTCGGCGCGCGGCTACGCGCAGCGGTCGAGAACATCGACATCGGCGGGCCGGCGATGGTGCGCGCCCGGCAAAGAACCACGCCTATGTCGGCATCGTCACCGATCCGGACGACTATGCGGCGGTACTGAACGCGCTGGAGCTCAACACCGGTAGCCTGACGCTGGAATTCCGCAAGAAGCTTGCGCAAAGGCGTTCGCCCGTACCGCCGCCTATGACGCCGCGATCTCGCAATGGTTCGCCGAGACGCTGGAGATCGAGCATCCCGCAGTCGGCGCGCCTTCGGCGGCGGAGCTCGGAGACGGTGATGCGCTATGGCGAGAACCCGCACCAGTCGGCGGGCTTCTACGTCACCGGCGAGAAGCGCCCGGGCGTCGCTACCGCCAGGCAATTGCAGGGCAAGCAGCTCTCCTACAACAACATCAACGACACCGATGCGGCCTTCGAACTGGTCGGCGAGTTCGACCGGCGACTCGGCGGCGGTGGCGATCATCAAGCACGCCAACCCATGCGGCGTGGCCGAGCCGCGACGCTGCGCGAGGCCTATGTGCAAGGCGCTGCGCCTGCGACCCGGTGTCGGCCTTCGGCGGCATCGTCGCCGCTCAACCGCCTGCTCGACGCCGAGGCGGCGGCGGAGATCGTCAAGATGTTCACCGAAGTGATCATCGCGCCGGGCGCGACCGAGGAGGCGCATGGCGCATCATCGCGGCGAAGAAGAACTTGCGCCTGCTGGTCACCGAGCGGCCTGCCCGACCCGGTGCGCGCCGGGCTGACGGTCAAGTCGGTCGCCGGCGGCTTCTGGTTCAGTCGCGCGACAATGCGCGTCGTGGAGGCGCGCCGACCTCAAGGTGGTCACCAAGCGCGCGCCGACGCCAGCCGAGCTCGCCGACCTGCTTTCGCCTTCCGCGTCGCCAAGCATGTGAAGTCGAACGCCATCGTCTATGCCGGGACGGCGCCGACGGTGGGCATCGGCGCCGGCCAGATGAGCCGCGTCGATTCGGCCACGCATCGCCGCCCGCAAGGCGCTGGATGCGGCCGAGGCCGCCGGCTCTCGCCGAGTCGCTGACGAAGGGCTCGGTGGTCGCGTCCGACGCCTTCTTCCCCTTCGCCGACGGCCTGCATGGCGGCGGTCGAAGCCGGCGCACGGCGGTCATCCAGCCGGGCGGCTCGATGCGCGACGACGAGGTGATCGCCGCCGCCGACGCGCATGGCATCGCCATGGTCTTCACCGGCGTGAGGCACTTCCGGCACTAGAACGTTCAATCCAGCCATGAACAGAGCTCTAGGACGTGTCGGCACGCTCCCCAGCCCAGACGGCAAGGCCTTGAAGTTCGCTCAAGACGTCATAGACCTCGTGATCGGGCTTGCGGCGCCACCCCGGCGGACGACCTGCCGCATCGGCGAGAGGCGCCGAAATCGGACCTTTGTTTCGGCTGTGTTTGGCTGTGCGGGGAGGGGTGGGGGTGAACATAATTGCCCCGGCTCGCCGCTTTCCCCTGCCCGTCTGGCGTAGCGGCGTGCCCGCCAGCGCGCAAGACGCTTCGCCTGACCCGGCAGGTCATCCAGCGTGCGGGCGATCGCTTCGAGACGGCGAGACAGACTCCCTGAATCAAGCAGATCGTCGGGCGATGGCGGAACCGGATCGGGTTGGCGGGGCCGATCGAAGAAGCCGATGCGCGGGTCGTCAAAGGATCTGATGCGCGGCACGTCACTTGGCTTCACCGACCGGCGGCGAACGCTCCAGCGCTTGAGCGGGTCGAGCAGCGGAAGCGATAGCGAGCGTGGCGGGACAACCGGACGATCCAGCCTTGAGCCCACCCGCACGATGCCTGTGCCGACGCCGTTGCGCACAAAAATGGAGTTAGGTTTCGGTTTGCGCTCGCGCCGGGAAAAGCTCGACCACCAGACCTCTGCGCGGCGAGTATCACGAGCCGCCGCGCTGCGGCTTCGGCCGGACGCAGCAGCCGAAGCATCAGGCGATGGAGATGAAAGCGGGAGGGCCGGGGACAGTTTTACCCCGACTTCTTAGGAAAGCCGAATAGGGCGGTTGACGGATCAGTCTTAGTGGATTCCTCTCGGTGATGATTTGCGGTGGATTTCTGAGCGCGGAAGGGCGCAGCCATCTGCAAGCGGTGGTGCGTCGGCCGAGCCAGAAGCACGGGGTTGGGCGGCGCGCCAACGCCATCTTGCTGCTCGATGACGGCTGGACCTGCGAGGAGGTCGCACGGGCGCTCGATCTTGACGACGACACGGTTCGCGGCTGGCACAAGACGTTCACTAGCGGCGGCGTGCTGGCCTTGGCGGTCTTTGGTTGGAAGGGCAGCCACAGCCGGTTGTCACGCTGCCAGGAAGCCGAACTGGTCGAGACTTTGTCGTCCAGGCTTTTCCCATCGACGGCGGCGGTCATGGCTCACATCGAGGCGCGCTACGGGATCGTCTATTCCAAATCCGGAACGATCAAGCTGTTGCATCGGCTGGATTTCGACTACCGCAAGCCGAAGGGTTTGCCGGCCAAGGCCGACGCGGCGGCACAGGAGGCTTTCGTGGCCGCCTATGAGGCGCTGCTCAACGGGCTCGAAGCCAACGAGGTCGTTTATTTCAGCGATGCCGTCCACCCCGAATATCAGAGCCGGCCGGCGCATGGCTGGATCAGGCGCGGCGAGCATCTCGCCGTCAGGCGCGGCAAGGGTCGGGAACGGATAACCTGATGGGCGCGCTGTGCCTGGAGACCTTCGATC
This sequence comes from uncultured Alphaproteobacteria bacterium, assembly GCA_963829135.1. GTDB lineage: Bacteria > Pseudomonadota > Alphaproteobacteria > Rhizobiales > Rhizobiaceae > Kumtagia. The sequence goes on from CAWHHO010000007.1 coordinate 213,501, forward strand.
TGCAACTGATCGAGACGTTGAAGATGTCGACCCAGACGACGATCGACCTGCTCGCCAGGCTGGAGCGGCACAACCCGGGCAGAACGGGTCATCCATCTATCCTCACAGGGCGCCAGTCCATCGCGGCGGGGCTGTCAGGGACTGGCTGGAGGACGGCTGCCGCATCCGACTGCATTTCCTGCCCGCCTACGCTCCCCAACCTCAACGCCATCGAACGGCTGTGGAAGGTTATGCACGAGCACGTCACCCACAACCGCTATTACGCCAACTTCCGCGCTTTCGCCGAAGCAATCATGCGTTTCTTTAGTCAACCCTGCCGAAAAACTGGAAATCGCTGCGCGACCAGATCAACGACAATTTCCACATCGTCCGCCCCGACAATTTCGGCTTATCGGGTAGACGGGGGATCACTTTTTTCCGATTGAGCCTGCCCGGACGCATCGCTGCCTTTCTGCGGAAAAAAGTAATACCCCGACTTCGAAGGAAGCCGAATAGGGCGGTTGACGGATCAGTCTTAGTGGATCCCTCTCTGGTGTATGATTTGCGGCGGATTTCTGAGCGTTGAAGGCGCGCAGCCATCTGCAAGGCGTGGTGCGGCGTCCGAGCGAGCGGCATGGTGTGGGGCGGCGCGCCAATGCCATCCTGCTGCTGGATGACGGCTGGACCTGCGAGGAGGTCGCACGGGCGCTCTATCTTGACGACGACACGGTGCGCGGCTGGCACACGAGGTTTACAGCGGCGGCGCTGAAGCCTTGGCGGCTTTGGCTGGAAGGGCGGCCAGAGCCGGCGCTCACGCTGGCTCAGGAAGCCGAACTCATCGAGATTCTGTCGTCCAAGCTGTTGCCGAGCACGGCGCGGTGATGGCTCACATCGCCCAGCGCTATGGCGTCGAGTATTCCAAATCCGGAGCCATCAAGCTGCTGCATCGCCTGGGTTTCGACTACCGCAAGCCCAAGGGCCTGCCGGCGAAGGCGGATGCTGCTGCACAGCAGGCTTTCGTCGCCGCCTATGAGGCCTGCTTACCGGCCTCGACGCCGACGAGAAGGTGTATTTCGCGATGCCGTCCACCCCGAATATCAGAGCCGTCCGGCCCATGGCTGGATCAGGCGGGCGGGCAGCTCGCGGTCAGCCGAGGCAAGGGTCGGGAACGGATGAACCTGAAGGGCGCGCTGTGCCTGGAGACCTTCGATTGCAAGCTGATCGAGAACCTGAAGATGAACGCCGAGACCACCATCGACGCTGCTCGCCAGGCTGGAGCGGCGCAACCCGGACAAACGTCTGATCCATGTCATCCTCGACAATGCCCAGATCCACCGCGCCCGGGCCGTCAGGGACTGGCTGGCCGCGGCCGGCCGCCGCATCCAACTGCATTTCCTGCCCGCCCAATGCTCCCAACCTCAACGCCATCGAACCCCTCTGGAGGGTGATGCACGAGCATGTCACCCACAACCGCTTCACCCAGCTTCCGCGCTTTCGCCGAAGCCGTCCTGGGTTTCTTCAAGCAACCCTGCCCAAAAACTGGAAACCATCCGCGCGACCAATCACCGACAATTTCCGCATCGTCTGCCCAACAATTTCGGCTTATCGGGTAGACTGGGGTATAACTGTCCCCCTGCGCTTCCGCCGTTCGCCGAGCCAACCATGGCGACGAGCGTCACCAGAATGCGTTTCAGCGCTTCCCGGTTTTTCTCAATTGCCTCATTCCAGTCCATTACCATGTCTAACGCGGCTACGATCGCATGTGCACATAGAGGTTACAAAGTGAGGTTGTCAACACCATATATCAGCGACGAAGCACGCCGAGCCGCTGAGATCGTGAACGGCCGATAGCGGCGCTTGATGCGGAGTGCAACGGCGTGTCATCCGGCCGGCTCGATGCGCGACGACGGGATTACCGAGGCCGACGCGCTTGGCGTACTGGCCCGGGGTACCGAATTCGAGTTCTCCAACTTCCGGCGCACGAATGCGCCCTATGCGCATAGCCAAATATGT
>CAWHHO010000008.1:0-1001043 GCA_963829135.1 uncultured Alphaproteobacteria bacterium
CACTGTAAAATGGACATGTCAAGCTAATTTCGTGAGAAGCCGGACAGGATAAGTTGGCGCAGTGCTAGGGACCAACAGCGTCGTTGTGGATGTGGCGGATACCGCCGTTCGCTTCATGGCCAGTGACGACATAGTAGGCGACTTCACGAAGGTCTGAGCGGGAGGCCAGCCCTGGCATTCGATACGGATAAGGAGGTTGCCAAATCGTGGCTAACAAGAAGGAGTGCTCGACTGGAAAATGTGCCAAACACGTTCGCGAGGCCCTCGTGGCGGGTGGTTTGGACACGTCGGAAAATCCTATCTCAGCAAAGGATTATGGTCCATTTCTGACGAACAAACAGTTCAAACCGGTCCCAGACAACGACGTGGAAACAGGGGCATTCTCCAAGGCGGACGTGGTCGTGATCCAACCTTACGAAGGCGGCAGTTCTCATGGGCATATAGCCATGTATAGCGGAACCGCTGGGTTTCAGATTTTGAGCAGTCGGATATGTGGGGTGGCCCCGGCTACCGAAAAGCCAAGCCAGAGCACGCGGTATATCGCTACAGTCCAGACGCCACCGCATTAATTTCCGCACTTCCATCTTGGATCAGGCCCTGACGCGCACCGGTTCTTTAGAGTGAGGAACTCGTTCGAAAGCGTAAGGCGGCTAACCAAGGTACCCGGCCGCTGAGTTCCGACCGAAAATCGGCAGACTGAACAACTTCTTCGGCATGTGCACGGTCCGAGCGGTCTCCAACGTGCTTGCGGTTGACCCCACGTTAGGTCACATTTGAGAGAGCAAAGTCGCCGTGTGGATAACAGTGCGATCCCTGTGTAGCGTTCTCCTGGTTCTGATAGCGATGTGGGTGACTGCCCAGCCATCCATCGCAGCGCCCAAGCGTATTGCGCTTGTCATCGGCAACGGGGCTTACGAAAACCTCCCTCATCTCAGAAATACACCAAAGGACGCAGCCTTTCTCTCCGACGCGCTGAGAAAGGCCGACTTCGAAGTAACGACGCTGGTCAATAGCGACTTGCGCACTATGCGACGCGCCTTCCTGTCGTTCGCCCGCGCAATTCAAGGCGACGTCGGAGCAACTTTCATATTTTATGCAGGCCACGGCCTTCAGGTGGACGGCGAAAATTACCTGATGCCAATTGACGCAAATGTGTCGCGCGAAGATGAGGTGCCGCTGGAGGGGATAAACGCAAATGACTTCCTTCGGGTCCTCGACGGCTCTTCCAGCACTGTGAACATCGTCGTGCTGGATGCATGTCGCAACAACCCGTTTCCCGCTAGCATACGGTCTCTATCGAGCGGGTTGGCGCCGGTGCTCGCGCCGCGGGGTACATTCATTGCGTATTCCACAGCGCCGGGGGCTGTCGCTTATGACGGAGGCAATGACAACAGCTACTTCTCCGCTGCCCTTGGCAAGTACATTGTAGAACCTGGTCTCGAAATAGCGCAGGTATTCCGCCGCGTGCGGCAAAGTGTGATTGAAGAGACAGGCGATCGGCAGACGCCTTGGGAAAGTAGCTCGATTGTTGGAGAGTTTTTTTTCATACCGGCGCCATTGCCTACCCCTCAACCCCCTTCACCGTATCTCGCGGCAGCAGAACGTTGGAAGGAGCTCAGCTTCTGACGACAAAGGTGCCCTCCGGGACTTTATCTCTGAGTTTCAGGGAAATCCGTTCGCTTCGCTTGCGCAGGCGAGGCTGGCAACGCTTGAACCAGCACCGACTGTGCCGCGAAGTGTTCCGAACATGCCCGCCTCGCCCTACGCAGCGGCTGCGGATAGATGGAAGGAACTTGAGTTCAGCACAGACGTGAAAAGCCTGCAGGCATTCATAGGCGAGTTCGAAGGTAACCCATTTGCATCGCTCGCACGCGCAAGAATATCGAGCTTGGAACAGCCTCCTTCGATGGCTAACAAGCCTTCAGTGTCAAAGACGGCAGATGTGCAAATCGGGCTTTCTGCCCCTCCTAGCCCGTCAATGCCAATTACAGAAACGTTCGCGCTTCTAACTCCAATAACGACGGAGCAATTTCGCGAACAGTCTAATCGTAGCGCTGCGCGAACTGCGTTGGAGCGAGCGGACTTCGAGAAGGCAGAGCGAATTGGAACAGTTCGCGGATGGCACCTCTTTCTGAAGAAACACCCTGATGCCGAGCACAAGCGTGTGGTGTTGGCACGGCTACAAAGCTTGAACGACACGGGCAATCCAAGCGTAGAAGAAGGCAAACTTAAGCTGGGAGGCGCGCACGTGCGACAGTTACAACAGTCGTTAGCCCGCCTCGGGTTTTCGGCAGGAAACGTTGACGGTAATCTTGGCCCCAAAACCCGGCGCGAGATAGCACGATATCAGCGAGTGGCTGGTCTGGATCCGACTGGTTATCTGAATTTTGAAACCTTAGCCCAACTTGGCATTCCCAATGTTCAGTCAGCTTCCACTGCCGTATCGGCAGGTCGGGCTCGTTCGTTCAGTTCTGAGGACCTCAGGGGAATTGAAACGGATGAACGCGTGATCCGTGCGGCTGACTGTCTATCCGACCGGGAATTTGTTTACGGCGAATTCGACGCCAGGATCTTCGTAGCTGTCTACTCGTTTAACGTTCACTACGTTTCAGCAAGAGATCGAGCAAAGGAATGCGGCGCCATTCTTGCTACGATAACATCGAAAGCAGAGAACGATTTCGTTTACGGTCTCTTCTCGGGGGATGGTCGGTTTTTTCAGGAAGGGCACGACGGCAACGGCTTCTACAGGAACGGTCCAATCATAGGTCTCATACAAGACTCGGCAGGTAAAGAACCTGATAGAGGGTGGCGTTGGGACGGAGGTGAGCCGCTCAAGTATAAGAACTGGTTGCCTGGCGCTCCGGACGAGTGGCGTGACGGCGCCGATTATGCGCGGTTCGGTACATACGTCGAGGGCAACGGCTACGTTTTACATGCTGACGCCCGAACGTGGATCGATTTTTCTGACATGGACGGCTCGAACGGCTTCATTCTGGAATTCAAATAGTGATGTTAGCCGGGACGCTGCCGAAGTCCAGGCCTTGTCCATATTGCCTGCACCGCGACCAACAATTCATCCGGAGGTCCTCCGGTCACCACGCGGTCACCGTCTCCAGCGTGTACAAAAATTCAGCGAAGTCCACCTTGGTCTCGAGCGCTCCAATATTAAGCAAGATCGCGGATGCCGCCGCCAGCGTTCTCCCGCGCACTCCGCGGTAATCTTTGATACCTTAATGCACTCAAGCGACAACACAATTCATCGCTTGCCAAGGTTGGGGTCGAGCGTTCGAATCGCTTCACCCGCTCCAATTTTCCTAATAAAAATCAAGCAATTAGAAATCGCCCTTCGGGGCGTTTTCTGCTTCCTCGACCCCGTCGGACGACGGGGGATGCACGGGGAAGCAAGTTCCCGCGTGCTGCAGCGCGAAATCGGCGACTCCCCCACCACGCTTTTCCGCTCCCGTCTCTATATCCACCAACGATTTGCTCCTTGCGACGGTCGCTTGCGCGCCATGGCGCGACCTTGCGCATCACGCTTTCACCGGTTATATTACTGGAAATATTTCGGAGATCAACCGTGGGAAGCTCGCAGCGCCGCGCAATTCAGAACTATCGTTCACGCCTCAATGAGAAAGGTCTGGCTCGCTTCGAGGTGCTTGGCCGCGAATCCGATCGTGACCTTATCCGGTCTCTGGCAAGACGTCTCGCGGAAGACACGCCGGAGGCGTCCCGTCTTCGCGCGACTGTCAACAAGACCATGGAGGGCGACGAATTGAAGAAAGGCGGCATACTCGCCGCGCTCCGCCGCTCGCCTCTGGTAGGCGCAGGTCTCGATCTCGCACGTTCCCGCGACGAGGGGCGCAAGATCGACATTTGATGCGATACCTGCTCGACACCAACATCCTCAGCAACGTCACCAAGCCAACGCCGTCGCCGTCCCTAGTCGCCTGGATGGGGGAGCAAAAGGACGACGATCTCTTTATCGCCTCGCTGACGGTGGCCGAAATCCGTCGGGGCATCCTTGAAAAACCGGCGGGCAAACGGAGAGACGAGCTTGAGGACTGGTTCCTCGGACCCGAAGGACCACAGGCCCTATTCGTGGGACGGGTCCTACCCTTCGACGAGGCGGCCGCGCTGATCTGGGCGCGCTTGATGTCCGATGGAAAGTCGGCAGGCAGGCCAAGAAGCGCGCTCGATACGATCATCGCTGCGGTTGCCGAGGCCAACGGCTGCGTCGTCGTCACGGACAATGAAAAGGACTTCACCGACGTCGAGATCATCAACCCGCTGCGCCAGTCAAGGGCTTGATCCGACCACCTCGGCGACAACCTATCTCGGCAAGATCGAGAAGATCGAAGGCGAAAACGGTGCTCGCCTGCGGTCGGCCTTACGCTCCGGGGCGTCAACGAGCTGCGTTGTAGGTTTCGGCATTCCTGCATTCCTTTTTTAGATACGGCTTCCGTTGCTGTGAGAAGCTGATTGGCCGGAGGCGCGCACGATTGGAAAATCTGCTTCCCCACGCAGGTGCAGCATGGCCGGGAAGAAGCAGAACGGAAATCCAAGGTGTTTGCTGCGTAGGCCTGCGACAGGCATGTCAATCCAAGTAATTAAATCGTAGGGCCCCTTCGCGCTACGGGATAAAAATACTTGCTGTGGCGAAAACTGCCCGAACGGGTTGCCAAGGTTGGGGGTCGAGCGTTCGAATCGCTTCACCCATTCCAAATCTACTCTAGATTTGGAATGCTTAGAGGCTGGGGTATCCGGGCCTTTTGCTGTCCAGGCTCCGGAACCCTTTGGCGCCAAGGGCCGGGGATCGGCGGCAACCCTTCGCCCACTTGCGTTCACGATTCGCGATGCACGCCGTCCATCAAAATAGTTTTGGCACTCCTATCATTCGAGTGCCAAAGAGGATACAAAGGTGATGTGGTCGCCCTATGCGCCGGCCGCAGAAAGAACCCAATGAAATTCCGGCCTCTTCACGACCGCGTCGTCATCCGACGTGCGGAAGGCGATATCAAATCCAAAGGCGGGATCATCATTCCCGACACGGCGAAGGAAAAGCCGCAGGAAGGCGAGGTGATCGCGGTCGGCCCTGGCGCCCGCGATGATAGCGGCAAGCTGATCCCGCTCGACGTCAAGACCGGCGACTTGATCCTCTTCGGCAAATGGTCGGGGGTCGAGGTCAAGATTGGCGGCGAAGACCTCCTGATCATGAAGGAGAGCGACGTCATGGGCATTGTCGAAAAGCCGCAAGCGGCCAAGAAGGCCGCCTGACCGATCATTCCCCAAACCCTTCTCAAGAATGAACTGGACGAACAATCATGTCTGCCAAGGAAATCAAATTCTCCACCGATGCCCGCGACCGAATGCTGCGTGGTGTCGAAATTCTCAACAATGCCGTCAAGGTCACGCTCGGGCCGAAGGGCCGCAACGTAATCATCAACAAGTCGTTCGGCGCGCCACGCATAACCAAGGACGGCGTTACGGTAGCCAAAGAAATCGAACTTGCCGACAAGTTTGAGAACATGGGCGCGCAGATGGTGCGCGAAGTCGCCTCCAAGACCAATGACCAGGCTGGCGACGGCACCACCACCGCGACGGTGCTGGCCGCATCTATCCTTCGGGAAGGCCTCAAGCTGGTCGCCGCCGGCATGAATCCGATGGACCTCAAGCGCGGCATCGATATCGCGGTCGCAGCGGTCGTAAAGGAAATTCAGAGCGGCGCCAAAAAGCTGAAATCGTCGGGCGAGATCGCGCAGGTCGGTACGATTGCCGCCAATGGTGATGCGACGGTCGGCGAAATGATCGCCAAGGCCATGGATAAGGTCGGCAACGAAGGCGTCATCACCGTCGAGGAAGCAAAGACGGCCGAAACTGAACTCGAAGTCGTTGAAGGCATGCAGTTCGACCGCGGCTATCTTTCGCCCTACTTTGTGACCAACCCCGAGAAGATGCGCGTGGAGTTGGAGGACGCCTACATCCTCATCCACGAGAAGAAGCTCGGCAATCTGCAAGCTTTGCTGCCAATTTTGGAAGCGGTCGTGCAGAGCGGTAAGCCGCTTGCCATCATTTCCGAGGATGTCGAAGGCGAAGCACTCGCCACACTTGTCGTCAACAAACTACGCGGCGGCTTAAAGGTGGCAGCCGTCAAGGCTCCCGGCTTCGGCGACCGCCGCAAGGCGATGCTGGAAGACATCGCCATCCTGTCCGCAGGGCAGCTCATCTCCGAGGATCTCGGTATCAAGCTCGAAAACGTGACCATCGACATGCTTGGACGGGCGAAGCGCATCGTCATCGAAAAGGACACCACCACCATTATCGATGGTGCGGGCGACAAGGCGACGATCCAGGCGCGCGTCGCGCAGATCAAGCAGCAGATCGAGGAGACCACCTCGGACTACGACAAAGAGAAACTGCAGGAGCGTCTCGCCAAATTGGCGGGCGGCGTTGCGGTCATCCGCGTCGGCGGCGCCACCGAAACCGAAGTCAAGGAAAAGAAGGACCGCATCGACGATGCGCTGAATGCCACCCGCGCAGCGGTCGAAGAAGGTATCGTTCCAGGCGGCGGCGTAGCGCTGCTGCGCTCAAGAGTTGCCTCTGGCCTCGCTCACGAATTCCAACTCGGATGTGACCGCCGGCATCTCAATCGTGCTCAGGGCGCTCGAAGCCCCGATCCGCCAGATCGCTGAGAATGCCGGTGTCGAAGGGTCGATCGTGGTGGGTAAACTCTCCGACAGCAAGGATCGGAACCATGGCTTCGACGCCCAGACCGAAACCTATGTCGACATGATCAAGGCCGGTATCGTCGACCCTGCCAAGGTCGTCCGCACCGCCTTGCAGGATGCGGGCTCCATCGCGGCACTCCTGATCACTGCGGAGGCGATGATCGCCGACGCTCCCACCAGCGAGGCTCCCGCCCCCGCCGGCGGCATGGGTGGAATGGGTTACTAGTTCTCGCGACGTGCAGGACGCATGCCGATCCCGGCAACCAACAAGGAAAATTGCCATGACCGTTCAAGACAGCAAGCCATCTCTGTCGAGGCGATGGGAAAACTATCAGCCAACAAAGTCCGTGCTCGTCTGGGCCTGCGTTTGCACAGCAGCTGCTACGATGTTCATCGGCTTCAGCTGGGGCGGCTGGGTCACCGGCGGTACTTCGCGCACGATCGCTGCCGCCGCCGGAAAAACAGCGCATGGCGAACTTGCGTCGTTGATCTGTGTTGATCGCTTCAACGCCGCCGCAGACGCTGCGGCAAAACGCGTCGAGTTCCTCGCCCTGGCCGATAGTTATAAGAAGCGTCAGTTCATCGAAGCCGGCGGCTGGGCGACCATGCCGGGGCAAAAGACGCCGGATACGATCACTGCGGAAAGCTGCTCGGTTGCCTTGACCACCTAGATCATCTCTCCCGAAACTGGACACCGGTTTCGGGAGACATGCCAAAAAAAGGGGCCAAAGCGTACGAAGCTTATTTATGATCGCGACACGCTTTAGCCCTAACAGCGGAATTGCCTCTCACTCATTGGTTCACGACAAGGAACAATGCAATGATCAATTACCGGAAGAAAGCTGAAGTTCAGCCGTCGGCCAAGGACGTCGAAGACAACCGATTTGAACAAATTCGAAAGGCGGCAGCCGAAAAGCATCGCCAATTGGAAACAGAAGTCGCTCGCCGCCCGCGTCCATCGGAAGGCGGACACTGAGCGGCTGCCTCGGGGTATCGTCCCGGCGCCACGCTGCTGAAGGCGTTGCGTCGGAGCCTTGCGCCAGCGTTCACCCGCAAAACTCGCGATAAAGAGGCGCCTTCATGAGATACCCCGATCGCCTGCCGACAGAGCCGACCGCTTGGCTCCTGATGCTCCTTTTATTCTCGGTCACGGCGAGCATCATCTATCTGGTCCTGAGCAGCATCACCTATTGACTTGCGCTTGATGCAGCCTCGCTCGTGTCATGCCGTACGAGGCACTCTGTAAGGACGGTTCCCGCATTTCTCAAGACATCTAACCGACGGAGCTGATTGCGGGTTTGCTTCGAAGCTAATCGGAGGTCGCTGTTGGCGCGCGCAGACGCAGGCGCCTTCCATCGATGAATTGCGCCAGGTCGCTCTCAGGGATGGCGGGGCTGAAGAGATAGCCCTGGCCGTTCTCGCAACCCATCCCCTTCATCAGGGCCAACTGCGCGGCTGTCTCGATGCCCTCGGCAGTCGTGTGGATCCCCAACCCCCTTCCTAGGTTAAGGATCGCTTTGATGATCTTGAGCCGCCTTGGGTCCCGATCGCACTCGGCAATGAAGCTGCGGTCAATTTTGATGCGATCGAACGAGAAATTGCCCAGCTGCGACAGACTTGAAAAGCCCATGCCGAAATCATCCAACGCCACCTGGATTCCCGCATTCCTAAGGTCGGATATGATCTGCGTTGCAGCGTCGAGCTCGCGCACGACCGCGCTCTCAGTTATCTCGATCTCCAGCCGATTGGGTGGCAGCCCCGCCGCGTCCAGCGCCTTGATGATGCGAAGTCCGAGCAGCTTGTCGCTCATCTGCATCGGCGACACGTTGAAAGACAGCATCAGGTCGCTCGGCCATGTTGTAGCGACCCGGCAAGCTTGGTGCAGCAGGCTATCCGACAATTCCGTAATCACCCCAGCCTGCTCTGCCACGCCGATGAACACGTCCGGCGGGGTGAAGATTCCGTTGTCCCGATGCCATCTCGCCAGTGCCTCGAAGCCCATCAAGCGTCCACTGTGAAGATCTATCAGGGGTTGGAAGTAGGGAACAATATCGCCATTGCGAATGGCGCGGCGCAGCGCCTGTTCCATACCCGCCCGCTGCGACGCGAACTCCATCATCGCGGTATCGAAGAGCTTGGCGGTATTGCGTCCCGCGCTTTTGGCCACGTAGAGCGCGATGTCGGCCTGATCCATCAGATCGCCAGCGTCCCTGCCCGGTTCGGCCAGGGCAATGCCGATGGAGACGCCGATCTCAACCTCGGTCTCGCCGACTTTGATCGGCTCGCCGATGAACGCGATTGCCTCCTGGGCTGCGACCAACGGAAACGGCACCGCTTCTTGAGACGTCAGGATCAGGAATTCGTCGCCGCCAAGTCGTGCAATCACGGATGTTCGAAACTGTTTGCGCAGACGATCGGCGACACTGATGAGCACTTGGTCACCCGCCGCATGGCCTAGCAGATCATTGGCCCGCTTGAAGCCGTCGAGATCCAGCGCAAACACGACCTGAACATTGCCCGCCGCTGTTCCGGCCGTGTATTCGTCGAGATAGCGCCGGTTCGGAAGCCTGGTCAGCGGATCGTGATGCGCAATCCAGCTGGCGTCGTCTTCGGCGGTTCGTCGGCGACGCACTTCGCCTCTTAGATCGGTCAACCGTCGTGCTGCAAACACGAATCCGGATAGGCCGACACAGACCAATGCGAGTACGATCTCGTCAAGCTCCCAGGACTCATGCTCCTCCATCGCGCCGACCAGCGCATCCATCGCATCGAAATGAATGGCTGCCAACCAGATCACCACACCGGTAAGAAAAATGGCGAATGCTTCTAGAGCAACTCTTCTGGGCATGGTGACTCCGATCCGACCAACCTTAACGCGCTTGACGGCCCGGGAGATCAGACCCTCATCGAATATTCCGTTAAGAGCTGCGCCACAACCAACATGCGCCGAAAATAGCTGGCGGGCGTCTCAAGATGGCGGGCCTTGCCTCATGCTGCGCGCTCCAAGCGGAGTTGCGCCGATAGTTTCGAGTGCGTGTCGTTTCAGGCGGGAGGCTTATCTGTTGAGAGTGACCGTTGAATTGAAGTGGCCGCACTGGAAACGGCGAAACGCAACAACTGGTACGTGCGCATCTCCTACTGTATCTGGTCGTGCGCCGGGCTATGATGATGGGAGTGAGTGCGCGCAGTTGCGATACCGGGCATGCGGCACCGCGCCATCGCGAAGCGCCGCTACTATCCTACAGTGGCATTTGGCCAGAGTGCTCCATTTACGGACGACAATATGGCGTCAAAGAACCAATCAACGAAAGTCGTATACGCGGCGCTCGCCGGCAACTTCGCGATCGCTCTCGCGAAGTTCGGCGCAGCGGCCTGGACGGGAAGCTCGGCCATGCTCAGCGAGGGCGTCCATTCGCTGACGGATACATGCAACCAGTTTTTGCTGCTCTACGGAATGCATCGCGCTTCGCGTCCTGCGGATCGAGGCCACCCGCTCGGGCACGGGCGAGAACTTTACTTTTGGTCGTTCATCGTGGCGCTGCTGATATTTTCGATGGGCGCGGGAATTTCCGTATACGAAGGCATCATCCACATTTCCGCGCCCGAAACGATCACAGACCCATCCGTGACCTATGTCGTGTTGGCCATATCGTTCGTATTCGAGCTGATCTCCTGGTGGATCGCGTTCAAGGAATTTCGTTCCACCAAGGGAGAACAGACCTATTTCCAGGCTATGCGGCAGAGCAAGGATCCAACGACGTTCACGGTCCTGTTCGAGGACAGCGCCGCGCTTGTGGGCCTTGTTATCGCCTTTGTGGGCATCGTCGCAGCCCAGGCGCTGGAAATGCCCGAACTGGATGGCGTGGCGTCGATAGCGATCGGCCTGCTGCTCGCCATGGTCGCTATGATCCTGGCGCGAGAGTGCAAAGGTCTGCTGATCGGGGAAGCGGCCAGTCCCGAACTCCAGGCCGCCATACTTCGCATAGCCGCCGACGACCCAATCGTCGACCGGGCCAACGGAGTTATAACCGTGCATCTCGGGCCGGAGCAGATCGTAGCCAACCTGAGCGTCGAATTCGTCGACAACGCGTCGGCCCCCGAGATCGAATTGGCCGTCGAGCGGATCGAGCGCCAGATCAAGCAAGCCGAGCCCTGGATCACAGCCGTCTTCATAAGACCGCAGCGAGCCGGCACCAATCTAGAAGCAACCTCATCATAAGGAAACTTTCTATGAGCGACGCGACCACACAAGCAGCAGATTCTGACATTCCGACTCATCCCGAGGAGATGAAAGCCACGTACAACCTTCGCGTCGGCAAAAGCATCTCACTTCAGGGCAGTGCGAGAATCACGCCTGCAGGAATAGTAACAACTGGAATTACGATCTGCCTGATTGCGGCGACCTTTGCGTTGATCAATGGTCGGCGCTCTTGGCGATAGTCAGGGCCGGGACCGCCCGCCCCGGTGAAGCGGCTTAGAGCTTCGACCAGTCCGTAGAAGGCGACAGCGAGGGCGACGGCCCTAGCGGTTTCGCCCTCCATAGGGAACGAACCGTTCGTCGGGCGGGGTATATTGGCACCCCGATATCGACAGCATCGCCAAGCAGGTGCAGATAGCAAGCAGTCTCATCACGAGTTGCCCTTCTTGCCGGGGTGAGCGACATCGTCGCCCGGCGCATTGATCCGCGCAAGGAACATCCGTGTGATGTCAGCGCCTGCACGGAGGTGGTGATACCGTGAATCGCGCCACTGCCATGCATACCAGAGAGGGTCCGATTGCAGGGTCGCGATGGAACGCAGGTGCTACATCATATTTTAATGCGCTTGCGATTTATAAATGCAGAAATAGCGCAATGAGCAATTCGATCCGGCACGGTGGGTGCCTTTGCGGGGCCGTACGATACACAGTTCGAGGCGAGCCTCTTCGCGTGGGCCTATGCCACTGCCAGGACTGCCGGCAGACAAGCGGCAGCGCCTTCACGATGTTTGCCGTCTGGCCGCGGCAAGCCTACGAAGGCACCGGGGAACTGGCGACCTTCAACGGCCGCAGCTTTTGCCCGGCCTGCGGCTCTCGCGTGGTTCACCTCCGCGCAGACGAGGCGGAGGTGATGGTGGGGTCAATCGATGACGGGCCGAGTGACCTTATTCCCACCTATGAGCTATGGATCAAGCGCCGCGAACCCTGGCTGCATGCACTGCCCTGGACCGACCAGTTCAAGGGAGACCGGCCGGAAGACAGTGGGAATTGGCGCCAACCGGTTGTGGAGGGTTAGCGCCGGCGCACATTACCGGTATGCTCGTCAGTTGGCGAGAACAACCCATCTCGGGCACCATGCATGCGGGCCGCGGTTGATAAAACTCAGGTTCGCATCGGTGAGGCCGAATGCACGCCAGATGCTCTTAGAAGGCAACCTTCCAGCCAACCTTTCCAAGGATGGTGGAACTGTCGCTGGACCATTTGCCACGGATCTCTCCACTAACCGTCGACCGCTCGGAGGTCTTTAAATTGAAGCCGGTTGAAACGGCTCCCGAAAAATCGGCGTCTTCAAAATCAACGTCGACGCCGTCGATGCTTGCGGTGTTCGTGTAGCCGAAGCGCTGCTGAACATCCGCCCGCGCATAAGGGCTGAAAATCATACCGTTTTCCATCGCGTAATCCGCGTAGATACCCGGCTCGAACTTGATTGCGCCAAACGATATCTCGCTCGATCCGTAGCGGTTGCCGCCGCTGTCGGTGAAGTCGTCTCCCGAAAATGTCACACCCAGCAATCCACCGCGCAGATCGAAACGTGCGCGCTCGCCGATCTTGAAGATGTGGCCGACCGACCCGGCAACTGCGTAGCCCTCGGTGTCGTAGTTGCCCGTCGTATCCAGGACGTCGTTGGTGATATCGGTTTCTCCCAGAAAAGCCATCCCGGACAGGAGTCCGTAGTTGTAGCCTTCGCGAAACAGGCCGTAGCCGCCGAATATTCCGCTCTTGTTCGTCGCATCGCCGATCGCGTCGAACCCCTCGAATGAGCCTAGGCCGACATCGGTGGAAGCATAACCGGCAAATATGCCGAGGTTCAGGCCGTAATTCTGGTCGAAGCCGAAATGTTTGGCCGCATTGAAATCGACGCTGATCGCGGCCGAGAATTCGTCGACATCGAAGTCCGGCCCGGCTGCTACCACGTCACCCGTGGTGACGGTGAAGCCGTCATGTTCTGTATGCGCCCACACACCAGACGCGAATACGCCGACCGTAGGCGATATCTGCACGCCCTGAGACCCTACCGCGAGGCCGAGATCGGCACTCACGGCATCGTCGTTGATGCTATCGAGCGTATCCAGAGCCGTATCTACGGTAGCGACGTCAATGGCATTGTTTGTCGCCACTGCGAGACCGACATTTGCCGGTGTGATCTGCAAAGCCAGGCCATTCGGACCGTTGACCAGTTGATAGGCAAATAGCGACGCCTGTGTGCCGGGGAGCCCCGTCGCTACCAATGTTCCGTTGACTCCGCCAGGGGTGAAAATGACAGGAATCGTTGTGACCTGTCCGAAAACCGGCGCGCCCGACAAGGCTATGCTTAAAGCGCTCCCATTCAGCGCGGATACGCTGGTGGCGCTAATCTGATCCGACTGGCCGGTCTGCTGATTGATATCGATTGCCAGCGTGGAATTGTTGAACACCAAACCGCCGAGCGTGAAGCGATCGGTCGGCGATCCATTCTGCATGTCCAGGAGCGAATTGGTAAAGCTGGCCGAACCGAGCAGATTGACATTGCCGGTTACGAACAATGTCGATCCGGTTTGAATATTGAGCTGGTTGATGCCGATCGTGCCTGTGGTAAATGCGATCGTGGAGGGATCCACATTCACCGTGTCGAAGCCGGTGAAGACCTGGCTCCTGGTGCCGCCCAGCGAAAGGTCCGTATCAATGATATTTGCGACCGCGTTGTTTCCGCTGAAGACCATGCCGTCGGGGATATCGATTGCGCCTGCTGGGTCGTTGATAACCAGATTGGAAACGCCGGTGACGCTGCCTTGAAGGGTGCCGCCACGGAGCGTTACGGATTCTGCGTCCACATCGCCTGCGATCAAACCTCCTGAAACAGTGATCTCATCGTCGCCATCGTTGCCCGCGACGAAAGAGTTAATGGTGCCGCCGGAGATTGTCAGGAGGTCGTCGCCATTGCCGCCGCTGACTGCGCCGCCCAATGTGCCGCCCGTCATCGTGAATTCGTCGTCGCCATCCTCCAGGCCCACCGCGTCCGGCCCAATCGACAGATCGCCCTGGATAAACGCGGTGCCGGAGATGTTCACCGTATCGTTCTGGCTGCCTGCGAAAATGGACCCCTCGATCGTCCCACCGCTGACGTTGAACGTATTGCCCCCGCCGAGGCCGAAGAGCGAGCCGGTGATGGTACCGCCGCTGACAGTCACAACATCCGGACCCGTCGGCGTGAGCAGCACGCCGCCCGTAACTGTGCCGCCCAGTTGATTGAAGATGGCGCTTCCCACAGCATTGAGATCCACGGCCAATCCATCGGTGCCTTCGATGGAGCCCCGATTGGTAACGGTCACGGAGCCAGCCGTGCTGGCGTATACACCCGTCGCTCCCGAAATCGCGCCGTCGTTCACCAAACTCGCCGACCGCCCTGTGGGGGAAATAAGTGCTACGCCGAAGTCCAGTCCGCTGGCTGATGCGCCGCTTTGCACGGTCACACTCGTCGTCGAACTCGCCGCATACGAAGCGTTATATGCCACAATACCGGCGGTATCACCCACTACGGCACCGTTAACGGTAATCGAGAGCGCGCCGCTCCCGTATTGAAGGGCACCGATGCCCAGCACCGCACCACGAACATCCGCGGCTTCGATGGTCAGACTGGTACCATAGTAGTTGCGGGCGTCGATGCCGAGGGCGTTGCTACCCACTACGCTGCCAGTCGCGGTTATCGAAAGCGCTCCACTCCCATAATGAAGCGCGTAGATTCCGCTTTCATTGCCGGTCACATTGTTGGCATTGATCGTCAGATCTGTCGTGCTGCTCGCTGTCTCCGCATCGATGCCGTCTACGCCTTGGCCCACAACGTCGCCGGTAGCGGTGATCGACAGTGCACCAGTTCCGTTATGGAGGGCCAAAATACCGTATCGCCCGCCGGTCACGCTGGCAGCGTTTACCGTCAAACCGTTTGAAGCGTAGCTTGTACGTGCTGCAATGCCATCAAGATCGGTCCCGGTCACATTGCCAGTTGCGGTGATCGAAAGCGGGCCACTCCCGTAGTGAAATGCATTGATACCGGTTGCACTACCGGTCACATTCTGGGCGCTGATCGTCAGATCTGTCCCGGCATCATTGAGCGCGTAAATACCGTCGGCGCCGTTACCGGTCACGTTGCCAGTTGCGCTTATCGAAAGCGCGCCACTCCCGTAGTGAAACGCATTGATACCGGTTGCATCACCGGTCACATTCTGGGCGCTGATCGTCAGATTTGTGCCTGCATCATTGAGGGCGTAAATACCGTCAGCGCTACTACCGATCACATTGCCAGCCGCGGTGATTGAAAGCGCACCACTCCCAAAATGAAGCGCGTAGATTCCGCGATCATTACCGGTCACATTGTTGGCGCTGATCGTCAGATCTGTCCCGACATCATTGAGGGCGTAGATACCGTCAGCGCCATTACCGATCACGTTGCCGGTCGTGGTGATCGAAAGCGCACCACTCCCATAGTGGAGCGCATAAACTCCGCTTGCATTGCCGGTCACATTGTTGGCGCTGATCGTCAGATCTGTCGCGGTGCTCGCGGTCTCCGCATCAATGCCGTCGCCGCCTTCGCCCATAACATCGCCGGTGGTGGTGATCGACAGTGCGCCAGTTCCGTTGTGTAGGGCCAGAATGCCATATCGCCCGCCGGTCACACTCGCAGCATTTATAGTCAGGTCGGTTGAAGCGTAGGTTGTACTGCGGTTATACCATCAAGATTGGTTCCGGCAGCGTTGCCGGTCGTGGTAATCGAAAGTGCTCCACTCCCGTAGTGAATCGCATAAATTCCGTACTGGCTGCCGCTAACATTATTTGCGCTTATCGTCATAGGCGCAGAGGCATAGTTGATTGCATTAATGCCGCTACCATCGTTACCTTGCACAGTCCCCGTGGTGGTAATCGATAGAACGCCGAGCCCGAAATTCGTGGCATCGATGCCGGATTATGCTCCGATAATTGTGGAGGCATTGCCATCCAGAAATGTCAGTCCGGTTGCGCCGCCGCCCAGCGTATCTAGATTTATAGCGCTGTAGTAATCCGTCTCGATGCTAAAGCCGGGAGAGGTGGTGACGGTCAAAAATGAGTCACTGGCCAAAAACTGCGGCGCCGTGTTTGTCCCTTGCAATCGTAAACGCCGCCGCTTCCTAAGCAGGCCGCCTGGGCGCGACGGACATAGCTGACGTAGCCGCCGATGAAAGCGCTTGTCGCCAATGTGGTGCCGAGCACGAGTCGCTTACGCAAGCCAGGCGCTGAATCTGCCTTCATTCCCCGTCTGAAGCGCTGACTCATGAAACCCCCACAGTCGCAGTCAGGTCATTGGGCAACGGTGATTGCCCGTAGTCTCTTTGCAGAAATTTCCCAAAGCGGAAGGGTACAATGCGTCTGTTTCCAACCGGAACAGACTTGGCCGTAACTCCCCAGCTTATGCACGACTCTGCCGCATGCCCATAAATTCCGATGCAAAAATCATAGGCTTAAGTCCAGTCGATTGACAATTCCGCAGGCTGTCTGGGGGGACTGCTTTCCAACGGCGTTGTTGCTGCCCGGCAACGATTGACGACTTTCCCTGGTATCTGAAACAGCTTCGGAACCCCTAGAGGGCTGCCATGTAGGCGCTGCGTCAACGGATCGGAAACTGGACGCGTTTCACACCAATTTCATGCGATACTGGGCGTTGGCGATTGCTTGTTCAAAGAGGCGAATGTAGCGCGGCACGACAGATAGGGTTCCGAATGCCTCGGCTTTCTCCAGAGCTTTGGCGCTCATCCTTACGACAAGCCCGCGATCGTTGGCCAGCGAGAGGATCGCCGTTTCCAGTGCATCATCATTGGCGGGGTCGAACAAAAGCCCCGTGACATTGTGGTCGATCGCCTCCGGGATCCCTCCACGCCGCGAGCCGATGACCGGAATACCATGCGCATACGCCTCGTAGATAACACGCGGCAGCGGATCCTCCCAAAGCGATGGCACCACGAGCACGTCGATCTGCCGAAACAACGCTTCCCTAGCAACGAAACCAAGGAAGCGGGTCGATGGAAATTGCCGCCGACGCGAATCCAAAATCGCCGGGGGCGCGCCTCCGGCGATCACGAGCTCTGCGCACTCCCCGAGCGAAGGTTTCTCGAACAAGGGGAGCAGGATCGGGAGGCCCTTGGCGGGCTCTATACGGCCCAGAAAGCCAAACCGAAGGCGCTTGCTGCTGTCGGCGACGGATTTGAGGACAGGTGCGACCCCATCACGATCATAGGAGCACGAAATGACGTCTTCTAAGGGGATTGCATTGAAGAGTCCCAGCGCCTGGTGCGTCCTTTTCACGAACTGGCTCACAAAGACTACAGCGTCCAGCGCGTATTCCACTTCCCGGCGGCCTTTGCAATTCTTGGCGCAGTCTGCGCACACCTTCATGCATCGTCCGGTTTCGCCGTACATGGTGCCGCGCGAGCAGATGTAAGAGTACGTGCAGATCGTGTGGGTCGTGGCGATGCCGCGCATTTGAGCAGCACGCAGGAGCGGCAGGATTGGAAACCCTTGATCGAAATAGATATGCAGGACGTCCGGCCTCAATTCGTCGATGCGTGCCAGGGCGAGTTCGAACGCCTGATCAACTGGAAGGCGCTCGTCGATTGCGAAGCAGCGCACCCCGCGCACCAGACGTTCACCCGTCTCCACCGGGTTACGGCACAGGACGCTCGCTTCGTGACCCTGCCGTAAGAGTCCTTCCGCAAGGTATTGCACGGAGAACGCAGGCCCGGCCTGGGCGTGCGGTATGTAGCGTTTGTTGACGACCAGGATGCGCAATCTTCCTCGCGAATGAAGGCAGATGAGCCAGACTGTACGGATCAGCGCAACTGCGCGTTAGAGCGCGACGGTGCTTCAGCTCTCTACGAGCGGGCCACAGCAGGCTCTCCTTCGGCAGAAGTTTGGTGGGACGGCAGGTTTGAGCTGCCGGCATGGCTGACTACGCTCGCTGCATCAGGTGACGACGGGCTCACAGCCATCGGGCACGCAACGTCGGAGATCACGGCCAGGTCATAGAGCTCGGCAACCGAGCCATCTATGCGGAACCAATCGACACAACTGCCTTTCTCAAGGTCGATGACCTGGACACCGCACCACGGCTCGGAGTCGGCAGCCGCCAGGCGGGCACCCAGCGCCAGGCCCTCGAAGCGCTTGTAGCGGGGCTTGGAGAGGCCGACAAAGGCGTAGCGGCCGCAGAATGAAAGGCCCCGCAGGAAGCCGGGGCAGAAGGCGATTGGCCGGAACCTCCCCATGCCGCCGCTCTTCGGCAACTCCACGATACCGAGATCGCCTGTCCCCGAATTCAGCACCCAGAGATCGCCATTGTGCAGGCGCGGCGAATGCGGCATGGAAAGCCCTTCGCAGACCACGGCGCCGGTGACCACATCGATCACCACGCCGCCATCGGCGCGACGGTCGCGCCAGCCGTCGATCGTGTCGGAGCGGCTGACAGCCGTAACATAGGCCGGCCTGCCGTCGCGCATCGCCAGACCATTGAGGTGGCAGCGGTCCTCGTCCACCAACGCCGAGATGAAGGACGGACGCCACACCTCATCGAAGCTGTAGCGGTCGGAAACGGTCGCGAGGCAATTGAAGCGGGTGTTGACGAAGACCGGCTTACCCGCCGCCCCATAGCCGATGTCATGCGCGTCGAGGTCACCGGTCATATGGAGCGTACGCGGCACATAGCAGGCGTCAAATATCGCGTTGGCGCGCTGGTGGGTTTCGAGCGCGTTGACGAAGCGGATGAGATGCAATCCCGCGGCCAGCATCAGCACCCCGCCGGGCGCCTGCGCGAGTCCCATGGGTCTTAGGATCGGCGTCTGATGAACGTTCAAACCGCCTGTCGTCGGATTGCGGCCGATCAGGTAGAGCAGGCCCGACTGATATGAGGTCACTGCGAGCGCAATATCGAGCGTTCTTAGCCGGGCCACCAACCCGGCCGACATGGAATAGGTTGAGGTGGGTGTATTCTCGACCTTACCGCCATCCACCGGCGCGATCGCACTTCCCAACTCGCGGCCTTCATACTCAGACATGCCGCAGATCCCGGATGAGCCCCAGCCTAAGGATAGTCATGATTTGAGGTGCCTGACAAATCGACGCGATGCTTGGGAACCGGCTCTGGCGTTCTGTCGACGCGCGCGTGTTGCCGCCTCGCCACGCCTGATCTTGAGGCGAAGGGAACCGGAGCTTCCGTACGATTTTGACGTCAGCAGTTGAAGCATCGAGCCGTTTCAGAAAATGCCGCCGATGCCGATACCGGCTCCGATGTCCGGAGGCGGTGCCGCTGGCCTGCTCCGGGCCGGTTTCTTGGTGTTCCGATCCGCCTTTGCCTTGCCGGCCTTTCCGAGTGACTGCTTGGTCATGGTTGCGGTCTTGGTCACTTTTGGTGCGGCTACCGGCTGGCGGCAGATGCGCCCGGACCTCAGGAACAGATCGCTGAGCAGATTGACGCTCGGTTCAAGCTCAGCCTGCTGTTTGGTGCGCTTATAATAGTCGCCCAGCGCCTTGCGCGATCCGGGACCCCACACGCCGTCGACCGTCTGCCGATAGCAGCCGACACGTGCGAGTTCGGTTTGAATTCGATGACTGAGATCGAGACTGGCCGTCTTCTCGCCCTCCTGCGATTTGCCGAGGACGAGAAGCTGTTCGATGTCGGACGCCACGACGCCCTGCGGGCTGTTGCCGGGCTCCAGGCTCGCCACCTGTTCACCCTGGCTCTTGCCAACCTCGACGGCACGAACCGTGGGCAGCTTCTTTCCGAGCATGACCACAGCGCTTTGCAAGTCGCTATCGGCTGATGCCAGTTGCACCAGCAATTGCTCCTTCATGCTGGGTTCGGCCAGGATTCGGCTTAGGGTGGCGCTCAGTTCGCCGGAATCAAGCTGCTGCTGCTCGGTGAAATAGAACTGCTCGCGCAGGTTGGATTGATCCCAGGGCACCTGGCGGCCGAGCGTCAGTTGCTCGGTGCTGTTGCGCACGCGGATCATCAGGTCGGAGATGCTCAGTGCGGGGATCTCGACGTTCTGCAACAACGATATCGTGAAGGGGCTGTTGCTGCCCGCTCCATCCACCGTGACGTTGCCGGGCTGCGTGGCAAAGGCGATGAAGGTATTCTCGCCCACCTCCACCTGTGCAAGACCGTTGCCGGCACCGGGCGCCTTCGAGCCCAGCGGATTGTTGCGGCAGGCGTCCAGGAAAATGAAGGTCTGGCGTTCACGGCTTGCGAAGCGCTCGATGACGGCATTCAATTTGATTGCGCGCTCGGTAAGTTTGCCGACGGTCACCGGATCGAGTGCGTCCACCGGCAGCAGGTAGTTCTCGCCATTGAACTGGACGCCATGCCCGGCATAGAAAATAAGCACGGCGCTGTAGTCATTCAGGTGGTTCGCATAGCGCGCGAAAATCTCTTCGAATTGCGGTGCGGTGACATCGATGCCGGTAGCGACCTCGAAATTCAACCGCTTCAACGTTTCGGAAAGCTTCTGGGCATCGTTACCCGCATTGGCGAGGTCGCCATAGCGATCGCTGAGATAGTTCGAATTGCCGATAACGATGGCCAGCCGGCGGCGGGTGTCCCCGTCCACTTCCGAACCCGTCGCGGCAACGCTCGGCCGCAAGCATGCCAAGCCTGCGGCGACCATCACGAAAAGGATTGAGAGGATCCTGATAGCAGTCATCCTGAGCCTCCATGGAGGCGATCCGCACGGTCGCCGGTCATGCAACGAGTTGAATGCTTATGCAATATGTACATCAGTTTGCCACTTGGAAACAACACACGACAGATGGCCGGCGGCGAACAACAGCGCATGCCAGTGAATTTAACTTTCGCAGCCCAACGCTGCCGCGCAAAGTTCTCATAAGCCCTGCTTGCCAAAAGGGGCACAGCGCAGCCACGCTGTATCATCGAGAGGACGTTTCCGATGGGCACACGTTACACCATTCAGCGAGGCGACACGCTTTCCAGCATTGCGACGCGCCACGGCCTCCCATCATGGCGCATGGTTTACAACAGCCCGGAAAACGCTGATTTCCGCCGGAAGCGACCGAACCCGAACCTGATCCAGCCCGGAGACGTGCTGGTACTGCCGGATGTGCCTTCAACCACGCCACCTGCGGGGAAATTGCTGCTGCCCTGGAATTTCGCCAGCAAGTTCGAATTGCCGCAGACCGTGTTTCTCGATCCTGTTACTCGCCCCAACCTGCTCAAGCTGGGGCCACAGCTTTCTCCGCCGCAGAATCCAGCGTTCAATTTCGGCTCCCCCGCCAGCAGTGTGACTTTGGGAGGGCCTGTCTACGACAATCCCGTAACAATCAGCGGTGAACCCGTTCACGGCGGCTATGGCGAGGCGCTGAAATGGAGCGGTAAGGCTTTCCTCAAATATCCGGGGGTGCAAAGCCGCCTCGGCCTGCTGAAAGATAGCGCGGTCGACTTCGCCTGGACATCCGCGCCCTGGTGGCAGCGAAGCCTCGAGATCGGTTTGGGCGTCGCTGGGGGAACAGTGCTGCTCACCCTGAAGCCATCGCGGGACTTCATCCGTGACAAACTTCATGGCACGGACATCCCGCTCAGCCTGCTCGGGGTGGATTGGCTGAGCGTTCAGCCCCGCCTGGGGGTCGATGGCGACTGGGGCGGTGTCATCACCTTCGATCTGCAGAACATAATCAATCCTCCTCCGAAGAAGAAATAGCACAAGGGCCGTTTGGGCAAATGCCGTGCTTCTCATTCCCCGCAAGGCAGGGCAATCGCCGACAGGGCTGAGATAGGTTGGGAGTTGCCTTCCCGGTAAGTTCACACGGCGCACATGCGGGAGGACATCTTATCTTCCTGCGGGAGCGAAGTTCGATCCTACCGACACGTCGGGGATGGGCGGCTGGGAAAGCGCGAACGATGCAGATCCCGGTCATTCCGCCCCGAAATGATCAGGGTCGGGATGCGGCACCAGCCCCAGCGTCGAAGGGGACGCGCCGCCTTCCAGCCGCGCCAGTTCGCGCGGGTCGACCTCGTAATACTCGCCGTCGATTGCAACCAGGGCCGACTTCATACCGCCGCCGGCAAAAACCGAGCTGACGATGCGCATCCGCTGCTTGTGCGCGGCGACGGCCTTGCGCTGCCTGTTCAGGTTGGACACGGATGGCGCGCCTGCATGCGCCGCTCGGCGATCATTCTTCGTGCCAACCATTACGCATAACTCCGTACAACGCCGCTTCATTCAGCGCTATATGGCCGAAAATTGCAACCGTCAGCTCATCCTTGCGGATCGCGGCAAAGCAACGGTAAGCTTGGAGTACCCGCTCATGACCCGTCAGTGATGCCGACACCCAAGCTCAAAACCTATCGGTCCAAGCGCGATTTTTCGAAGACCGGCGAGCCTGCCGGGGCGTTGAGCGCGCCGGTTGGCAACCGCTTCGTCATCCACAAACATAATGCGACCGCCGACCACTACGATCTCCGCCTTGAACTCGACGGCGTCCTGAAAAGCTGGGCGGTCCCCAAAGGCCCGTCGCTCAACCCGGCGGACAAGCGCTTTGCGGTCCAGACCGAGGATCACCCGATCGAATATATCGACTTCGAAGCCGTGATCCCGAAAGGCGAATATGGCGGTGGACCGATGATCGTCTGGGACAGGGGCGTCTGGGCACCGATGGAAGACGCCACCAAATCCTTGGCGAAGGGAGCGTTCAAATTCCGGCTGTCCGGCGAGAAGCTCAGCGGCGGCTGGATGCTGGTGCGCCTCAAGTCCAAACCGGATATTGGCGACAAGCAGGGATGGTTGCTGATCAAGGAACATGATCAGGCCGCCGACACGAAGACCGACATTCTTGCCGCCCGGCCCGAAAGCGTGAAATCCGGCCGGCGCATCGAGGAGCTTGTTTCGCCGCCTCCGGTAAAGCCGATCGATCTCAAGCCCGGCAGATTGCCTGGCGCGGTAAGGGCGCCGATGCCGGCTCGCATCGATCCGCAGTTGGCGACGCCCGCCGCCACGCCCGGCAATGGCGAGGATTGGCTGCACGAGATAAAGCTGGATGGATATCGAACCGCAGCGCATCTCTACGATGGAAAGCTTTCGCTGATCACCCGCGGCGGTCTCGACTGGACGAAGAAGTATCGCGACCTCGAAAGCGCGTTTCGCAACCTGCCCTGCACCGAGGCGATCATCGATGGCGAAATCGTCGTTCCCGATGAAAAGGGCGTGACGCGAATGTCGGCGCTGCAGGATGCCCTGTCCAGGGGCGAGGGCCACCGGCTGGTCTTCTACGCCTTCGACCTGCTGTATCTGAATGGCTGGGATCTGACCGGAGTGCCTCTGGAAAAGCGCAAGGAACTGCTGGCGCGTCTGCTCGCCGGTCATGTCTCCGGACGCAGCGCCCTGCAATTCAGCGACCATGTAACCGGCGATGGGCTGCAATTGTATGACCGGGTGGCCGAGCTCGGCCTTGAGGGGATCGTGTCGAAGCAGGCTTCGTCGCGATATGTTTCCGGACGAAGCACCGCCTGGACCAAGACCAAGGCACGCAAGGTCAACGATTTCGTCATTGCAGGCTTCACCAGGTCGGAAGCCGCCGGCGGTCTCGGCGCCCTCGGCCTCGCCGAGTGGGAGGGCGACGAACTTCACTATCGTGGCAAGGTAGGGACCGGCTTCGACACGCAAACCCTGCCGCGATTGCTTGCACGCCTTGAGCCGCTTCGACCGGACGCGGTGAAATTGGCGGGAATGCCGAAGGAGATGATCCCAGTGCGACCGGTCCTGACCGCTCGGATACACTATGCCAGCCGAACCGGCGACAACAACGTCTTCCACGCGGTTTTCAAGGGATTGCGCGATGTCGAGCTCTCCGCGTCTTCGTTCGAGCGTAAACGGCTGATCTCGGACGCCGATCTGGCAACGATATGGGTGACGAACCCGACACGCAGGCTTTTCGGGAAGTCGGGGCCGACAAAGCTGGACATCGCCGTCTATTACGCAGCGGTCGGCGATTTCATGCTGCCGCATCTGCTTGGGCGGCCGGTATCGCTCTTTCGGTGCCCGACCGGCGCGGCGAAGGATTGCTTTTTTCAGCGTCATGCATTCAGCGGCATGCCGTCGACGATCGCCTCGTTCGACACCCGGAACTCGGAAGGCGAAATCAAGAACTATATTTCCGTCGAGGACGCCAAGGCCTATCTGGCGCTGGCCCAGTTCGGCGTCGTCGAATATCACACGCTGGGGCACGACGCGACACTCTCTCGACAAGCCCGACCGGGCGGTTTTCGACCTTGACCCTGGCGAAGGCATCGAGTGGCGGGTCGTGGTCGAAGCTGCGCTCCACGTTCGCGGCGAGCTCGAAAGGCTGGGCCTCGAACCGTTCGTAAAGACCTCCGGCGGCAGCGGCATCCACCTTGTCGTGCCGACGACCCGAAAGCTGTCCTGGAAGAATTTTCATAAGTCTGCCGGCGAGATCTCCGTGCGTATTGCCGCCCAGGCGCCGGAGATCTTCACCACGACCATGGGCAAGGAAAACCGCCGCAAGCGCATTTTCATAGACTTTCACCGCAATGCACGCGGCGCGACGGCCGCGGCGCCCTATTCTCTCCGGTCAAGGACCAATACGCCGGCCTCGACGCCGCTGAGCTGGCAGAATCTGGAATCCATCGACGCCCCGCAGGATTTGAATTACTCTTCGCTGCCGGGTCTGCTGCAGAGCACCGGCGATCCTTGGGCGAACATTAACGACTTTGCCCGAGACTTGCCGATGCCTTCGATGGCTACAGAGTGAATCGTGTCAGCGGTGTAGGAGTTCAGTATGGCGCCCAGAGCCAGTTGGAAGGGATATCTCAAGCTGAGCTTGGTCAGCTGTCCGGTCAGGCTGTATCCGGCCACGAGTTCCAGTGAACGCATCAGTTTCAATCAATTGCACAAGACAGACCCACAACCGCATCAACATGAAGCCCGTGGATCCGGAACTCGGCCTTGTGGAACGCGCCGATCTGATCAAGGGCTATGAATACGAGGACAAGCAGTACGTCATCATTGACGAATCCGACCTCGAAAGCGTCCGCATCGAGTCCAATCATACGATGAACATCGAGGCCTTCGTCGACGAGGGCGATGTCGACGTCATCTATCAGGATGCGCCGTATTACCTCGCTCCCGACGGTGCAATGGCGGAAGAAACCTTCGCGGTGCTGCGCGAAGCCATGCGCAAATCCGGCAAAGTGGCGATCGCCCGCCTGGTGCTTTCGAGCCGGGAGCGCGTGATTACCATCGGCCCGCGCGAAAACGGCATGTTCGTCTGCACGCTTCGCAACCCCAATGAGGTCCGCAACACCGCCGAGTATTTCGGCAACATTCCCGTCGGCAATCCGGAACCGGAAATGCTGCAGCTGGCCGAGGCGTTGATCCAACAGAAAGTGACCAAGTTCGATCCGAAGAATTACGAAGACCGCTACGAGATAGCCTTGATGGCTATGATCAAGGAGAAGCTGAAGGGCCACAAGCCGATCCTCGCGGCCGCTCCCGAACGTGGCAATGTTATCAATCTGATG
This sequence comes from uncultured Alphaproteobacteria bacterium, assembly GCA_963829135.1. Classification (GTDB taxonomy): domain Bacteria; phylum Pseudomonadota; class Alphaproteobacteria; order Rhizobiales; family Rhizobiaceae; genus Kumtagia. The sequence continues at coordinate 25,525 of CAWHHO010000008.1, forward strand.
GATGCGCTAAAGGCCAGCCTCGGACAGTCAAAGCCGCCGGCGAAGAGCAAGACGAAGGCGGAAACAGCGGTGGCGGCGGCGCCGCCGGCCAAGGCGGCCGCGTCGGGCGGCAAGACATCCGCCAAAGGGAAGAAGTGACTGCGCTCAGCGGAAAAACATTCGGTCTGATCGGTTCGCTGGCCGCCTTTCCTCGGCGGCTTGCGGTGCGTGAAGTTGAAAGGCAAGGCGGCGAATTGCTGCGCGGCGTCACGCGCCGCACGACTCATATTGTGTTCGGCCGCACGGTCCTGTCGAAACTGTCAGCAACCAAGATTGCCACCCTGTTCCATGACTGCGCGAAGAGCGGGCGGACACTGCTCAGCGAAAGCGGTTTTCTCCGCCTGCTTGGCGCGCTGGAGCCGCCGTCGACGTCCGGACTGACGCGGCATTCGCTCCTCGATCAGTCCAAACTGACGTCGCGCGATTTCGACCTGCTTTGCCTGTTCGATGCCTTTGAACATGACATCGAGCCTTTTTCGTTTCGTGACGTGATCCTGGCCCGCAAATATGCGGCCCTGCTGGTTGGAGGCACGACATGGCACACGATTGCGAAATCGGTTCGCCGTACCGGCAAGGTCGCGTCGCTGACGGCGCTGTCGCTTCAGGCCGACCGCAATGACGGCGTCTATGCCGTCAGCGGCGACGGCATGCGGGAATTGGACGGCCAGGGCATCCTGCCGCTCGATCGTGAACAGGACGAGGAACTCGAAAGGCTGTTCGAGCTGGCAACGTCGGCGGAGGAAGATTGTCGCCATCTTGAAGCGGCCGAATATTTCGAGCGCTGCACCGCGATGGATCCGCTCGACGCAATTGCCCCGTTCAACCTGGGCAACTGCCTGCACGCTGCCGGTCTGCCTGAAAAGGCACTCGCCGCGCATTTCCGGGCGATCAAGCGCGACACGAAATTTGTCGAGGCCTGGTTCAACGCTGCCGTTATCCTGCGCGAGCAGGGAAACGCCGAGAGCGCTCGCCGGCATTTTCACAAGGCGATATCGCTCGACGCGTCTTATGCCGATGCGGTGTTCAACCTGGCAAACCTTGAATTCGAGGCGAGCAACCTTGCCGAGGCACGGCGCTGGTGGGAGCGCTATCTCGAGCTCGACAGCACCTCCGACTGGGCGCGAACCGCGGCGCGCGGCGTGCAATATGCCGACCTCCACCTGAACCAGAAGACCGCCAGTTGATGATCTTCGACGGGCCGGAGGACGCGTATGTCACCATCCTGCTTGCCCATGGCGCCGGCGCACCGATGGATTCGGCCTCGATGACGGCGACCGCAAAAGCGCTCGCCGCGGTCGGGTTTCGTGTCGCGCGGTTCGAGTTCGGCTACATGGCAGCCCGCCGAAATGGCCAGCGCAAGCCGCCGCCGCGCGCCGAGACGCTGAACCCCGAATATGAAGCAGCGATCGCGGAGCTCGGCGCGAGCGGGCCGCTGATCATCGGCGGCAAATCGATGGGCGGGCGGGTCGCGAGCATGATTGCCGACGAGGCCTATAGCGGCGGCAGGATCGCCGGGCTCCTCTGTCTCGGCTATCCGTTTCACCCTCCAGGCAAGCCCACGCAGCTGCGTACACGCCACCTCGCCGATCTCCGTACGCCCACGCTCGTCTGCCAGGGTACGCGCGACGAGTTCGGGACGCGCGATGAGGTGGATGGCCTATGCGCTTTCCGACAGCATCGAACTGCTGTGGCTTGAGGATGGCGACCACGATCTGAAGCCGAGGAAGAGCATCTCCGGCTTCTCGGCCGCCGATCATTTGAAATCCTTGGCCGAAGCGGTGTCGGGATGGACCGCCCGCGTGTGTCCTTGAGTGCGGAATGAAAATCGCCACCTTCAACATCAACAACATCAACAAGCGGCTGGCCAATCTGCTTGCATGGCTCGATCAGGCTGAGCCCGACGCGGTTTGCCTGCAGGAGCTCAAATGCAGCCAGCGCGACTTTCCGGTCGCCGCCCTTGAAAAGGCCGGCTACGGCGCCGTGTGGCGCGGTCAGCGAACGTGGAACGGCGTAGCGATCCTGGCGCGAGACGCCGCGCCGGTCCTTACCCGCGACGAGCTGCCGGGCGACCCGGACGACACTCAGAGCCGCTACATCGAAGCGGCCGTCAATGGCGTCCTGATTGCCTGTCTCTACGCGCCCAACGGCAACCCGCAACCCGGTCCGAAATTCGACTACAAACTGGCCTGGCACAAGCGGCTGAACAGCCACGCAAAGAGCTTGATGCAGGCCGGCATACCGGTCGTGCTTGCAGGCGATTTCAACGTCGCGCCAACGCCGGCGGACGTTTACCCAACCAGGTCGTACGATGATAACGCGCTGGTGCAGCCACAAAGCCGGAAAGCCTATGCCGAGCTGTTGAAGCAGGGATGGACCGATTGCATTCGCAGGGCATTTCCGGATCAGATCGTCTATACATTCTGGGACTACCGGCGCACCCGCTGGGAGCGCAACGCCGGAATGCGGCTGGATCATCTGCTCGTTGGCGAGGCGTTGGCCGGTGGGCTGGCGGAAGCCGGGATCGATCGTGACGTTCGCGGCGAAGACGAAGCCAGCGATCACGCGCCGGTATGGATTCGCATAGCAACGCCGAAATAGCGGAGCCCGGTGGCTTCATGCCGCAGCGGCAATTAACCCCTGTGCCATTGACTTGAAGGGGCTATGCCTCACTATCGCGTGCCGGCGAATTTCGAAAGACGAGGCATACCGAAACCAGCGAGGGTGGAATGGAGCTCGATCCGGTATTCCTTTCGCGTCTGCAATTTGCATGGCTTATCGGCTTCCACATCCTGATGCCGGCCCTGACCGTCGGCCTCGCCTCCTTCATCGCGTTGCTCGAAGGCCTGCACTTCTTCACCGGGCGCGAGATCTATTTCCGCATCTCGATGTTCTGGATCAAGATCTTCTCCGTCGCCTTCGGCATCGGCGTGGTGTCGGGCATCATCATGCCGTTTCAGTTCGGCACCAATTGGAGCCGCTATTCCGACGCCACCGCAAATGTTCTGGCGCCGCTGTTCGCGTATGAAGGCCTGACGGCTTTCTTCCTCGAGGCGGCGTTCCTCGGCGTGCTGCTGTTCGGCCGCAAGCTCGTACCTGCCTGGGCGCACTTCATCTCGGCGCTGATGGTGGCCTTCGGCACGCTGCTTTCATCGTTCTGGATTCTCGCTGCCAACAGCTGGATGCAGACGCCGGCCGGCTACGAGATCATCGACGGCCGCTTCTTCCCGGCCGACTGGTTCGCGGTGATTTTCAACCCGTCCTTTCCGTATCGGATCGCCCACACGGTTGTCGGCTTCTACATCACCACCGGCTGCGTGGTCATCGCGGTCGGCGCCTATCTCATCCGCAAGCACAATCGTTCGCCCGAGGGGCGCACCATGCTGTCGATCACACTGTGGCTGCTGACGATCCTGGTTCCGCTGCAGATCTTCATAGGCGACCAGCATGGCCTCAACACGCTGGAGCATCAGCCGGCGAAACTGGCCGCGATCGAAGCGCATTGGGAAACGGGGTCCGGCATACCGCTCATCCTCTTCACCATCCCGGATGATGCGAACGCTAAGAACGATTTCACGATCCAGATCCCCTATCTCGGCAGCCTTATCCTGACGCACAGCCTGGACGGCACGGTACGCGGCCTGAAAGATTTCCCGCCGGATCAAAGGCCGCCGGTGGCGCTGCCCTTCTACGGCTTCCGCATCATGGTCGGCATCGGCTTCCTGATGCTGGCGATGGTTGTCGCGAGCTGGTGGCTGCGCTGGCGCGGTCGCCTCTACGACCACCCGCTGTTTCTGCGTGCATGCCAGTTTTCCGCGCCGCTTGGCTTCATAGCGGTGCTGGCCGGCTGGACCACGACGGAAGTCGGCCGGCAGCCGTGGATCGTCTATGGGCTGATGCGTACGGCCGACGCAGTCTCGCCTTCGCTAACCGGCATGGACGTGCTCCTGTCGCTGCTTGCCTATATGGCAGTCTACCTCGTTGTCTTCCCCGCCGGCTTCTGGGTCATGCTCCACATCATCCGCAAAGGCCCCGAGCACCCCGAGGCGGGCGAAGGACCGATCCAAGCCGGACGGCCGAGCAAGCCGATCACAGTGCAGCTGCAGCCGAAGGGAGAGGCGTAGACAATGTCTGACCAGATTGAACCCTGCTGTTTCGCATTTGGCGAGGCAATCCCCTGATGGACGCGGTGCTGAGTTTCGTCCCGGTCTGGGCGGTCATTCTTGCCGTCGGCATCTTCCTCTACGTGCTGCTCGACGGCTTCGACCTCGGCGTCGGCATCCTCTACGGTTTCGAGCCCGACCTTCAATCCCGCAACCTCGTCATGAACTCGATCGCGCCAATCTGGGACGGCAATGAGACATGGCTCGTCCTCGGCGGCATAGCGCTGCTGGCAGCGTTTCCGCTGGCCTTCGCCATCATTATCCCGGCACTGTACTTCCCTGTCATGCTGATGCTGCTCGGGCTTGTGTTCCGGGGCGTCGCGTTCGAGTTCCGCTTTCGCGACCGCGAGCATAAATCCTTCTGGGATCACGGCTTCTTCGCCGGTTCAGCGCTGGCCGCATTTTCGCAGGGGATGATGCTCGGCGCCTATATCCAGGGCTTCGAGATCGAAGGCCGCGCGTTTGTCGGAACGTCATATGATTTCATCTCGCCATTCTCGATCATGACCGGCGTCTCGCTGATCTTCGGCTACAGCCTGCTCGGCGCCGGCTGGCTCATCCTCAAGACCGAAGGCGAGATTCAGAAGCGGTCGCGCAAGCACGGTTTGATCAGTCTTGCCGGCGTTCTCGTCTGCATCGCGCTGGTCAGCATATGGACGCCGTTCGCCAGCACGCAGATTGCCGAACGGTGGTTCTCCTGGCCGAACATCGTCTTGCTCTCACCGGTCCCGCTGGCGACCGCCGCCGTGGCGTTCTACGTCTGGAAAGCCCTGACCGGCACCTCCGAATCCGGGCCCTTCATCGGCGCTGTCCTGCTGTTCGTGCTGTCCTATATCGGCATCGCGATCAGCCTGTGGCCGTTCATCGTGCCGCATACGTTCACCCTGTGGCAGGCGGCTTCATCGAACTCCACCCAGGCCTTCCTTCTGGTCGGCACGCTGTTCCTGCTGCCGGTGATCCTGGTCTACACGGGCTGGTCGTACTGGGTGTTTCGCGGAAAGGTGCGCGGCGACATCGGGTATCATTGATGATGCGGATGCTGCCATCCCTCTACCGGCAGGACAGAGGGGGGTACGACAGAGCGCAGCCCCTGAATCCCATCGAATGCAAGGCGCAAAAAAAAACCAGCTTGCGGGCCGAGCGCTATATCTCAAGAACTGTCGCGGCGCTCCCGCACCCACACGGCAAGGCCGTGGAGGTCGTTGAGGACTTCGTAAACGGCATGGTCGGATTTGCGCCGCCATCCGGGCGGGTGGCCGGGCCGCATCGGAGACAAGCGACGGAAGCGGGGATTCGCGCATTACCCCCACCCTCGATGGGAGGGCCCTGCCCAAGAGCGGGAGGGGTTAGGGCTGGGGGAAAGTTTGTATCCGCTTGCCCTCCCAAGCCGCCATCCTGTGCCAGTCTCTCATCTCGCCGTGCCTGCCAGCGCGCCATCCGTTTGGCCTGACGCGGCAGGTCTTCAAGTGCCCTCCCGATCGCGTCTAGACGGCGATGGATACGACCGGCATCAAGCGGATCGTCCGGGGTAGGCGACGCCGCGGGCGGCGGCTCCGGCCGGCGGAGAGGAAGAGGTTGATACGGATCGCCGCCCAGGACCCTGATGCTCGGCATCAATGCTCGGCTTCACGGACTTGCGGCCGACGCCGAAGCGTTTCAACGGATCGAGCAGTGGCAACGACACGCTGGACGACCGCTTTGGCGCAAGCGCACGGGCCCATTCCGGCAGCGGACCGGGCCGGATCACCACACCGGTGCCGAAGCCGTTGCTTCGGTTGAGGACCGGCTTCGGCTTGGCGGCACGCAGGCGCGGCGGCGGAAGCTCGACCACCAGCCCGCGCGCGGCGAGGATGATAAGCCGCCGCGCTGCGGCTTCGGCCGGACGCAGCAGCCGGAGCACGAAGCGGTGTAGATGGCGCGGCAGGGCCGGGGACGGTTTGCTTTTTTCCGCAGCGGCCTGTCCTGGAAGCGCGCTGCCTTTCGGCGGAAAGAACTGTCCCCCAGCGCTTCCGCCGTTCGCCGAGGCAACCATGGCGACGAGCATCGCCACAATGCGCCTCAGCGCCTCGCGGTTTTTCTCGATTGCCAGGTTCCAGTCCATTTGCGGCTTCCTCGTAAAAAGCACCGGCATTGTCGCGAGGCTTGGTGGAGTGGGGGGAAAACCGCCGCCGACAATTTCATAAGCGATTGAAATAGCTCGATATAATCTTGCGATCGGCATTTGCCGGTTCACCCCCTTGTTTAAGGGGCTGGTGGGTGGATGACAGGATGGGTTGGCGGCGAATATGCCAAGCCGCCCTATGGTTCGACAGGCTCACCATGAGGGCTCGGGAGAGGTGGCGCTCCTCCCCGTCTCCTCCCGTCCCGCGAAGCGTTATCAACAGCCCTCATGGTGAGCCGTCGAACCATAGGGCGCCTTGGCATGGTGCGATAGTGAGGAGCCCCACGTCGCAAAGATCACCCTGCACGGTGGCGATTGGCGCTTAAGCCTCTCCACTGTCGTCATTCTCGGCCTCGTAGCGAGCGAAGTGGAGCAGAGAGTGTCGGGTATCCATCCCTCGGACTCGGCGACGGCAAAGCCCCGCAGAATTAACCGGAAGCGCGCTAGTAGCTTGGAAGTCCGAGCCGTCCCCATTCTTCGGGCGGGATAACGCTTCCGACATCTAAGCCAAAGGATATGACCCTCGTCGCATCGTCGTCGACCTCGCACCGGAAGGTCAGATTGTACCATGTCGATCTCGTCCGGAAGGCTGCATCCGGGACGTCAAGTACATTGCCTATCTTCAGAGAAACGAGCGGGACCAGATTGGGAAAATAAGACGCGCTCACCAGCTTTTGCTGCAACTCGCTGGCGCAAAGTTTGGCAACTCGCTGGTCGCGAGGCACACCGGCCATCGAAGTTGTCGCCCCGGCATCGCCGGTAGCGATGTCCGAGCGAAGCACGCGAACACCCGGCAATTCCGAATAGCGCTCCGACTTGGCAGCAGGCAAGCCTGTGGAGTTTCGAGCATTTGTGCTCCCGCCTCCAGGCTTGGAGAACTTCACACGGCGCTGCGCGGCTGCAGGTCTCGGCTGCGGCACTTCGGCCATCGCGGGCAGCGCGACCTCGGCGTCACCGGCCAAGGGCGCAGGCTCTGTTCCTGCTTGCTTGTCAGCGTCGTCGCTTACCAATCCTTGTTCTTCGGTTGGCTGCATCGCTGCTTCCTGATCTGGCGTTGCCGGCTTGTCCGGCGCCGCCTGTTTCTCGCCATCGTCGGCCGCATCTGGCTGCTGCTCGGAGCCAGGCGACGCTGCCGACTTATCCTCCGCGCTGGTCGCGGGCATGGGAGGCTTTGGATCCTCATCCTTCGACGGCGCCGGCGAGTTGTCTCGGGCGCTGCTCCCATCCAGGGATTTCCTCGGGCCTGCATCCTTGTCGCCGAACTCGTAAACAGGCTTCAGCACCTCGATGGGCGATGGCTTGGGCTGCTGCATTGCCGGTGTCGGCACGGCGGGCGGGGGCGGCTTTTCCGCCTTTGGTTCCGGCGGTTTCTCCAACTTCGGTTCGGGTGGCTTTTCCACCTTCGGTACTGGTGGTTTTTCGGCCTCCGGCTGTTTGGGGGGCGGCTTCGGCTTTGGCTCGTCGGGCGGAGGCACAAAGGTAACGCTCACCGCTTGCTGCTCCTCCATCTGCGGGGCAGGCATCGGCAGGCCATAGATTAGGACCGCGGCCAACAGCGCATGCAGGACCAGCGATGCGGGCAACCCCCACACCAAGTCCCATCGCCGGACCTGTCTATCGTCTTTCATGCCAACGGATGTGGCGTGAAATAGAGGCGGCATCAAGCTTGGGCGTCGATGTAACGCAGTTTTGCTGGGGGCGACATGCTGGCGAGCTATTGAATTGACGCTCGTCTACCACGACGATTCAGGCTATATTGGCTCCTCGGAGCGGGTAAGATATGACAGCAGCTGACAAACTGAATTTACTGAAGAAAGCCGTCCGGCAACAACGCAAAGACTCCGCAAGTAAGGCGACCAAGCGGCTGACCAAGGCGGGCATCTTGACCAAGGCGGGCAACATCAGCCCGATTTACAGGGAAGCGAAGCCCGCCAAAGCCAAGCAGTAAGTGCCAAGAACCAGCAACTTGGTAGTCGGTTACCACGGCTGCAACGCGGCTGTTGGGACAAAAATTCTTGCTGGTGATGAGATGCTGATCAGTGAGAAGACCTACGACTGGTTGGGTAGGGGCGTCTATTTCTGGGAGAATGATGCGAAGCGTGCGCAGGAGTGGGCTGACGACAAGAAGATAAAGGACGCGTCGTACCAGCCGTTCGTTCTTGGTGCTTTGATAGAGTTGGGCAATTGCCTCGACCTCACGCTACGGGAGAATCACGAGTTCTTAAAGATCGCCTATGAAGGATACTGCGAGGACGTGCGGAAGAGCGGTAAGGAGATTCTGCAGAATAAGGATATTGCCTTCGACAAGGAGGCAGATAAGCTCCTTCGGTTTCTTGATTGCGCGGTTATCAACTATCTTCACTCAAGCCTCGGCGCTAACGGGTTCGACTCGGTGCGTGGAATGTTTGTCGAGGGGCCGAGTGTTTACGATGGCGCCGGATTTCGGGAAAAAACTCACACTCAGATCGCCGTGGTAAATCAAACCTGCATTAAAGAGGTCTTTGCTCCTCGGTCCTTGTTGCAGGCAACAAATGCGATCGGAGGTATCTCCTCGAAGAAGTCTAACCCTTGACATCCGCCCCCTTTTCCTGTTGAACCCCACCGAATTCAGCGACGAGTTTCGACTCCGAGCCGCCGACCGGGACCCCTAGTGGTATAAATCGATCCCGGAGGCCAACACCCGGCAGCGCGATGCGCCCCCGGGTGCTTTTTGGTTTGGCGGTTTGGTTGAGCTTGGGAACTGGGGACAGTTTACCTTCTTTCCGCCGAACGCTCTGGCGGTTGCGCGGGTGGCCCGGCGGAAAAAAGTAAACTGTCCCCGGAGCCCTCGGTTGAGGCCTCGGCGCTTACGCACTACGTCTCCGGCAGCGCTGTGATGTCGGAGAAAGAGGAAACTGGATGTTCGAGAGCCTACAGGAACGGCTTGGTTCCATTCTCAACGGCCTGACCGGCCGCGGAGCGCTGTCGGAGGCGGATGTCTCGGCGGCGCTGCGCGAAGTGCGCCGCGCGCTGCTCGAGGCAGACGTCGCGCTCGAGGTGGTCCGCTCGTTCGTCGACAAGGTGCGCGGCAAGGCCGTCGGCGCCGATGTCCTCAAGTCGATCAAGCCCGGCCAGATGGTCGTCAAGATCGTCCATGACGAGCTGGTCGATATGCTGGGCGCCGAAGGCCGGACCATCGATCTCAATGCGACGGCGCCCGTCGTCGTCATGATGGTCGGCCTGCAGGGTTCGGGCAAGACCACGACCAGCGCCAAGATCGCCAAGCGGCTGTCCGAGCGCCAGGGCAAGAAGGTCCTGATGGCCTCGCTCGACACGCGCCGACCGGCCGCGCAGGAGCAGTTGCGCCAGCTCGGCGAGCAGACCAAAGTCGCCACCCTGCCGATCATCGTCGGGCAATCGCCGGTCGATATCGCCAAGCGCTCGGTGCAGGCGGCGAAGCTCGGCGGCCACGATGTCCTGATCCTCGACACCGCCGGCCGCACCCATATCGACGAGCCGCTGATGGCCGAGATGGCCGAGATCAAGGCGGTCTCGTCGCCGCATGAAATCCTGCTCGTCGCGGATTCGCTGACCGGCCAGGACGCGGTCAATCTTGCGCGCTCCTTCGATGAGCGGGTCGGCATTACGGGCCTGGTGCTCACCCGCATGGATGGCGACGGCCGCGGCGGTGCTGCGCTTTCCATGCGCGCCGTCACCGGCAAGCCGATCAAGCTGATCGGTGTCGGCGAAAAGATGGATGCGCTGGAGGAATTCCATCCGCGCCGCATCGCCGACCGCATCCTCGGCATGGGCGACATCGTCAGCCTCGTGGAGAAGGCGGCCGAAAACATCGACGCGGAAAAGGCCGCGGCGATGGCCAAAAAGATGCAGTCGGGCAAGTTCGACCTGAACGACCTTGCCGATCAGCTCGGCCAGATGAAGAAGCTGGGCGGCATGGGCGGCATCATGGGCATGATGCCCGGAATGGGCAAGATGAAGGACCAGATGGCGGCCGCCGGCCTCGACGACAAGATGTTCGCGCGCCAGATCGCCATCATCTCGTCGATGACCAAGGCCGAGCGCGCCAACCCCGACATGCTGAAGCACAGCCGCAAGAAGCGCATCGCGGCGGGCTCGGGCACGGATGCCTCCGAGATCAACAAGCTCTTGAAGATGCACCGCCAGATGGCCGACATGATGAAGGCGATGGGCGGCAAGGGCAAGGGCGGCGGCATGATGCGCGGCATGATGGGCGGCCTGGCCAACAAGATGGGCCTGGGCGGCATGATGCCGGGCATGGGTGGCATGCCCGACCTGTCGAAGATGGATCCGAAGGAACTCGAGGCGCTGAAGAAGCAGGCTGAGGCCTCCGGCTTCGGTGGGATGCCGAAGGGCCTTCCCCCGACGCTGCCCGGCCTCGGCGCGGGTGGTGGTTTGCCGGGCCTGCCCGGCGGTTTGAAGCTTCCCGGCCTCGGTGGCGGTGGCCTGCCGGGTCTCGGGCGGAAGAAATGAGGAGGGCGGCATGAGCGACACGGCGGATGTCAAGGCGACCCTTGCGCAGTATCGCGCTTCGATCGACAATATCGATGCGGCGTTGATTTACATGCTTGCCGAGCGTTTCCGCTGCACGCAAGCGGTTGGTGTGCTCAAGGCGACCCATGGCCTGCCGCCGGCGGATACGAGCCGCGAAATCCAGCAGATCGCGCGGCTGCGCCAGCTGGCGCAGGACGCGCATCTGGACCCGGACTTCGCTGAGAAATTCCTCACCTTCGTCGTCAAGGAAGTGATCCGGCATCATGAACAGATCGCCGCTTCGAGCAGCGGCGTGGGTATGATCGCCGCTTCGAGCAGCGGCGCAGCAAATTCCACCGCTTCGAATAGCGGCGTGGGTAAGACCGCCGCTTCGGGCAGCGGCGATGGCAAGAACCCGGCGTCGCCCAACGGCGCCACCGAGACACAGTGAAATTTCAACGGATCAACCTTTAGGAGAAACCAATGGCACTGAAGATCCGACTGGCCCGCGCGGGCTCCAAGAAGCGTCCTTACTACCATATCGTCATCGCCGACGTGCGGTCGCCGCGCGATGGCCGCTTCATCGAGGCGGTTGGCGCCTGGAACCCGACCCTGCCAAAGGACGCTGAGCGCGTGAAGCTCGATGCCGACCGCATCACGCATTGGCTGGGCCACGGCGCGCTGCCGACCGACCGGGTCGCCCGCTTCCTGACCGACGCAGGCCTTGCCAAGCGCGAAGCCCGCAGCAACCCCACCAAGGCTCTGCCGGGCAAGAAGGCGCAGGCTCGCCTCGACGCCATCAAGAAGGCGCAGGACGAGGCCGCCGCAGCGATTGCAGCCGCGACAGCCGCTCCGGTTGAGGAAGCTGCCGCTTCCTAAGTTTTTCGGTGCAAGCCTTTGCGTAAATGGCGGGCCGAGAGCCCGCCATTTGCTTTTCGGGGGGGAAACTTGTCATGGCACAAGTGCTCTGACAGGAATGCAGTGCGGCCATAGGTTGACCGCGATGCAGCGGGGTACGCACGGGATCGTCTGTCTCGCATCTGGCCGGCTGGACCGAGCGGAGATAGCAGTCTAAACCTTACGGCGCATCCGGCTTCAGAAAATCATTGATGATGGTCGCCGCGTCTTTCGGAAATTCCCAGAACATGTTGTGGCCAGCGCCGGCGAAAACCTCGAAACGGGCATTCGGATAGGCCTTCTCCAGCTTCTCCTGGTCGGACAGGTCGAACAGCCCGTCCTTCTCTCCCCACAGAACGAGGATCGGCGACTTCACCAAAGGCGCGATCAGGGTGAGGTCGTTCACAGCCGTAGCCCACAGTACGCCGGTCCACACATGCAGCGGCGTCGCGGCGCTTTCTGTCCGCTCCCGAGTCAGAAAATCCTCGTCGACCGGATTGATGTTGGCATACCAGTCCTTCATGAACTGGCTGTTCGGATCAATCGGCGCCTTGAGCGCCGTCACATTGTCCCAGAGCCACGATCCGGGGCCGTCACCAAACCCCGTTGTCGAGGAGATGAGCACCAGGTCTCCGACCTTGTCCGGATGCTGGGCAGCGAGCAGCTGGGCGGCCAGCGAGCCCAGCGAATGGCCGATCACATCGGCCTCGGCAATGCTCATTGCATCGAGAAACAGCGAGGCGTCGTCGGCAAGATCGGTGTAGGCGTAGCAGCAGGCCGGCGCATCGGACTTGCCGTGACCGCGCAGATCGATCGCCAGCAGGCGGCGGCCTTTCAGGTATGGGGCGATCAGCGACCAACTGCGGCTGTTGTCGGTGTAGCCGTGGATAAGCAGCGTCGGCGGGCCTTGCGTGTCGCCCATCTCGACATAGGCAAGTGTTATTCCGTTCGCCAGCTTGATGGATTTCTTGGCATTGACCCATTCCGCTTGCGTCGGGATGGGAATTTCCTCAGCACGTGCCCCGCCGGGCAAGGCGAATGAGGCAGCCACCAGCGCCGCAATCGCAGGGAGAATCATTCGCTTCATCGCGCCAGTCCTGTACGGTATCAACCGACTGAAATGTCGCAAAATGAAGGGCCGCCGTCGAGCGCCAATCGAGCGGTCACTGCGCTTGATCGTGACCTTAATGCTCCTTCGGACGATTGGTCTCGAACGCCGCCTTCTTGGCGTCAGACGTTTCGGACTGGTATCGCGATTGCCATTCCGCAAAGGGCATGCCGTAGATGATCTCGCGCGACTGCTCCTTTGATAGATCTATGCCGTCATTCGCCGCAGCCTCGCGATACCAGTTCGACAGGCAGTTGCGGCAAAAGCCGGCAAGGTTCATCAAGTCGATGTTCTGGACATCTGTGCGATCGCGCAGATGCTCCAGCAGCCGGCGGAACGCCGCCGCCTCGAAATCGCGCTGTTGCTCTTCGCTGAGATGTGGCATCGCGGCCTCCGTCGACTGATCCTAACAATTCGTGCTGGCGCGGCGAAACGACCGGCGTCCAGCCTGCATTCGGTGTGGTGGTCCGCAGGCACACAAGGCGCCCGTTTGGCCAGCCGACCCGGTTCTTAATGCGGTCCGGTGCGCGAACCGAACATTCTGACTTCGTGTATATCGGGCTGTCGGTTGATCGCTTCAATGATTGGCGCGAGACGCTCGGACCACGCCTCCGCACCGATGTCGTCGGCGATGAGGTCCTGGCGTATCTCAAGCAAAGCGTGGGCAAAACCGTTGACGATCGCATGGCGGTACATGGTGTCGCCGCGCAAGGCTCCATCATAGGGTTCGTTGTCGCCTATTGTCAGCAGCGGGTCGGCTGCCAGCATCTCGATCAGCGGTTTCGCAGCGCGGTCATCGAGATCCCACAGCACGCCTGCGTGCCACGGCCGCGGCCTGCCCTGCATGATGGGGGTGAACGAATGCACTGAAAACAGAAAGGGCGCGACGCCGCTCTCCTTCGCCACCGAGGCCGTGAGCGCGGCGACGGCGTCGTGATACGGCCGATAGAAACGATCGAGACGACGCTCGCGCTCTTGCGCCGGCATTGGATAGTTCGACGGAACCACCGTGCCATCGTAGAGCTGGCGAATCAGCGTCGGATCGTCCTCGCCACGGTTTGGATCGACAAGCAGCCGCGAAAACCCGCCGAGCAAAGCCGGAACCTGCAATTTTGCCGCGAGGATGCGCGTCACCGCTTCCACCCCGATGTCATAGGCGATGTGACGGTCGAACTCGCTGGCTGGCAGACCGAGATCGCCATATTCTTCCGGCAGGTCGCGCCGCGCGTGGTCGGCAAGAAGCAGCAGACCCTTGCTCCGATCACCTTCAATCAGCTCGAAGGGAGCAAATATGGCCGCACGTGTCATGAGATTTCCATGGATGAAGGATGCTATGCCGGGGACATCGTCGTCTTTTCATGAAGTCACGGTCGGCGCAACGCCGTTGTAACTCCAATCTTGGCGGCGTATCTCGTCGGTCGTGGGTCGTGGGTCGCGGTCGCAAGGCTCGAAATCGCGTGTAGCAGAAGGAGCAAACGACCGACGGGACGAACGGCGGCCAACGGCGTGTCCTAAATCGATTGGATTGATCCGGTGGGCGCGTTGACATGCAGGCACAGTTTTCCGAAAAGGGATTCTCGGGAATGATAATGTCAGTTTCAAGAGGTTTGGGTATGGTTCTTGCCGCCTGCGTGCGCAGCCGATGCGCCGTTGCCGCTGCAGCTATGCTTATGGCCCTGGCGTTTGTAGACGCTACGCCCGCGCGAGCCGATTTTCGCGTTTGCAACGCAACGCAGAATCTTGTCGGCGTGGGCATCGGCTACCGCACCAAGGCGGGCTGGGTCACAGAGGGCTGGTGGCATGTGGACGGCTCAAGCTGCAAGACGCTGATCGAGGGCCCGCTGGCGTCGCGCTTCTACTATCTTTATGCCGAGGACGCCGAGCGCGGCGGCCGGTGGGACGGTCCAATCACCATGTGCGTGGCGGACAAGGAATTCAAAATCGCCGGCGTGACTGACTGCGTGGCCAGAGGCTTCCAACGCGCCGGTTTCCAGGAATATGACACGGGTGAGCAGGCAAGCTGGATGGTTCAGTTGACCGACGAACCTGCGGAAGGCGGAGATGCCGCCGCAACGGGAGCTCCCGCACAATGAGACGCAGTCGCAAGGTCAAGATCCTCGCCACAATCGGACCGGCGTCTTCATCGCCTGAAATGCTCCGCAAACTGTTCGACGCTGGCGCGGACGTCTTCCGCATCAATATGAGCCACACAGATCATGAGCTGATGCGGACACTGGTCGGTCGGATCAGGGCGATCGAAGACGAGGTTCGCAGGCCGATCGGTATTCTCGGCGACCTTCAGGGACCGAAGCTGCGCGTCGGCAAATTTCCCGATGGCAAAGTGACTCTCGTTGTCGGCCAAACCTTCACGCTCGACAACAATCCCGCGCCGGGCGACACAAACCGCGTGCATTTACCGCATCCGGAAATCCTGCAATCCGTGGAAGTCGGCCACCGCCTGCTGATCGACGACGGCAAGCTTGAGCTCAAGGCGACCCGTTGCGACGGCAAGTCGATCGAGACGGTCGTGATATCCGGCAACAAGATTTCCGACAAGAAGGGCGTCAGCCTGCCTGATACGGACCTGCCGGTCGGCGCGCTGACCGACAAGGACCGCGCCGATCTCGACGCGGTTGTCGCTGCGGGTGTCGACTGGGTGGCGCTGTCGTTCATCCAGCGGCCGGACGACCTTGCGGAAGCCCGCAAGCTCTCAGGCGGTCGCGTACACCTTATGTCGAAGATCGAGAAGCCGCAGGCTGTCGCCCGCCTGCCGGAAATCATCGAGCTGTCAGACGCCATCATGGTGGCTCGAGGTGATCTTGGTGTCGAAATGCCGCTGGAGGCGGTACCCGGCATCCAGAAGCAGATCACGCGCGCCGCACGCCGCGCCGGCAAGCCGGTCGTCGTCGCCACCCAGATGCTGGAGTCGATGATCAGCGCGCCGGTGCCGACGCGCGCGGAGGTGTCGGACGTTGCTACTGCCGTGTTCGAAGGCGCGGATGCGATCATGCTGTCGGCCGAATCGGCGGCGGGGGAATATCCGGTCGAGGCGGTGGCCACGATGAACCGCATTGCCGAGCGCGTCGAGCGCGACCCCACCTATGGCGGGATCATCAATGCTCAGCGAACCGAGCCGGAAGCAACCGGCGCGGACGCGATTTCGGCTGCCTCCCGGCAGATCGCCGAAACGCTCAACCTCGCCGCAATCGTCACCTACACCGCATCCGGCGCCACCGGGCTACGCGCCGCCCGCGAACGGCCGCGCGTGCCGATCATCGCGCTGTCGCCTGTTCTGCAAACCGCGCGCCGCCTCTCGCTGCTGTGGGGTACCCATTGCGTGGTTAGCCCGGACGCCAGCGACCTCGACGACATGGTCGAGCGGGCCTGCCAGATCGCCCAGGAGCAAGGCTTCGGCAAAAAGGGAGACCGCATCATCGTGACGGCAGGCGTGCCGCTGCGCACGCCCGGCTCGACCAACATGCTGCGCATCGCCTACATCACCACGGAAGACTAGGCGCCAACCAGCACCCAGTCCAGTAAGGCAGGCGCGCGAGTGCCGTGCGGCCCCGCCACATGCGCTTGCAGGCATGCCTCGTCGCTATTGCACCGCCGGTGCGGGCGGTGCTTCATCGTGAGCCTCTCCGGCCGTCCGCCTGTGCGGTACCAGCCTGCGCAGCGTTACGTAGAACACCGGGGTCAGGAACAATCCGACGATGGTCACGCCGAGCATGCCGGAAAACACCGCCGTGCCAAGCGACTGGCGCATCTCGGCGCCGGGACCGGTGGCGATCATCAGCGGCACCACGCCCAGTATGAAGGCAAATGCCGTCATCAGGATCGGCCGCAGCCGCAGCCGTGCGGCTTCCACCGCCGCATCAACCGGCGACGCGCCTCGGTCCTGCGCTTGCCGCGCGAACTCGACGATGAGGATCGAGTTCTTGGCCGCCAGGCCCACCAGCACGATCAGACCGATCTGCACCAGAATGTTGTTGTCGAGCCCGCGAAACGCCACGCCGAGCAGCGCGGCAAGTACGCCAAGCGGGACGATCAACACGATCGCAAACGGCAGGATCCAGCTTTCATATTGTGCGGCGAGCGCCAGGAACACGAACAGCACGGACAGGCCGAAGATGAACACGGCGGTGTTGCCGGTCTGCCGTTCCTGAAGCGCCAGTTCGGTCCATTCGAACGCAGTGCCTTGCGGGAGGGTCTCGGCCGTGACCTTTTCCATCAGGTCGAGCGCGGTGCCGGTCGCAACGCCCGGCGCCGCGCTGCCTTGCAGAGGCACTGCCGTATACATGTTGTAGCGCTGCACCAGCGTCGGGCCGGTAACGTCGCGGATCTCCACAAGCGTGCCCAGCGGCACCAGCGCGCCGGTGGCAGAGCGCACCTTGAGCTTGAGAATGTCCTCGCGCTGCATGCGGAACGCCTGGTCGGCTTGCGCGCGAACCTGGTAGACGCGGCCGAAGGCGTTGAAGTCGTTGACGTAGGCAGTACCCAGATTGATCGACAGCGTATCGAAGATGTTTGGAATCGGTACATTCAGCATCCGCGCCTTGTCCCGGTCGATTTCCAGGAAGAACTGCGGGCTCGACGCCGAGAACGTGGTGAAGACGCCTGTGAGGCCGGGTGTCTGGTTGGCTTTTCCGGCGATCTCGTAGGCGAGCGCCAGTATCGGCCGCATGTCGGCGCTGTTACGCTCCTCCAGCATCATCTTGAAGCCGCCGGAATTGCCAATGCCGCGCACCGGTGGGGGCTGCAAGGCGATGATGAAGGCCTCCTGGATGCCTTGCAGGCTGCCGAAGAGGTTACCGATGATCTTGCCCGAACTGTCGCCGCTCTTCAGCCTCTCGTCGAAGCTCTTGAACGGCGCAAAGATGACGCCCGCATTGCTGGCGTTGGTAAAGGTTGCGCCGGAGAAGCCGGCAAAGGCGACAGCGTCGGATACGCCCGGCGTCTTGCGGATAATCTCGGATGCCTTCTGAATGACGGCGTCGGTTCGGCCCAGCGAAGCGCCTTCCGGCAGCTGGATTACGACGATCGCGTAGCCCTGATCCATCGGGGGGATGAAGCCACGCGGAACCGTTTCCAGCATGTGAATGGTCGCATAGATCAAACCCGCAAAGATGGCGAGCATCGCGACCAGAGCGACCGTCGAGCCGACAAGCACATGCACCAGCTTCGAATAGCCATGGGAGAGCTTGTCGAACCCCTTGTTGAAGCCATCGGCAAGCGACTGCCCAAACCGCGCCAGAAAGAACTTGGGCTTGTGATCGGCACGATGCGGCGTGAACAGCACGCCTGCGAGTGCTGGCGACAAGGACAAAGAGTTGAAAGCCGAGATTGCAGTTGAAACCGCGATCGTGATCGCGAATTGCAGATAAAACTGCCCGGAAATGCCGGGGATGAATGCCGTCGGCACGAACACCGCAATCAGAACCAGTGAGATCGCCAGCACAGCAGCGCCGACTTCATCCATGGTGCGATGCGCGGCGTCGCGCGGAGAAAGCCCTTGTGCGATGTTGCGCTCGACATTCTCCACCACGACGATGGCATCGTCGACGACGATGCCGACCGCCAATACAAGGCCAAACAGGGTGAGCATGTTGAGCGAAAAGCCAAACCCATAGAGCACCGCCAGCGTGCCGATGAGCGATACCGGTATCGCCACGATCGGTACGATCGCCATCCGCCATGATTGCAGAAAGACGATGATGACGACCACCACGAGAAGGATAGCCTCGATGATGGTCTTGTAGACCTCGTTGATCGATTCGGAGATGAATTCCGTCGGGTTATAGACGATCTGATAGGTGAGGCCCTGCGGGAAATCGGCGGAGAGCCGTTTGATTGTCGACTGGATTTCCTCGGCGGCGGCAAGCGCGTTGGTGCCCGGGCGCTGGAAAATGCCAAGCGCTACCGCTGCCTTGCCGTTGAGGTAGGAATTGGTGACATAGTCCTTGGCGCCGAGTTCGATGCGGGCGACATCCTGCAGCGAGATAAGCCGTCCGTCGTCGGTGGACTTGACGATGACATAGCGGAAATCGCGGGCATCGCTGAAGCGGCCTTGTGTGGTGACCGTATACTGAAAGGCGGATTGGCTTTCGGCGGGTGGCGCTCCGATCGACCCACCCGAAACCTGCACGTTTTGTTCCTGCAACGCGGTGACGACATCGTTTGCCGTCATGCCATTGGCTGACAGCTTGTCGGGATCGAGCCAGACGCGCAGCGAATATTCGCGCTCGCCGAAGATCTGCACGTCGCCGACGCCGTCAAGCCGCAAAAGTACGTCGCGGATGCGCGAGCGGGCATAGTTCGAAACATAGAGCTGGTCGTAGGAATCATCGGGCGACAGCATGTGCACGA
This sequence comes from uncultured Alphaproteobacteria bacterium, assembly GCA_963829135.1. Classification (GTDB taxonomy): domain Bacteria; phylum Pseudomonadota; class Alphaproteobacteria; order Rhizobiales; family Rhizobiaceae; genus Kumtagia. Next base: position 44,747 of record CAWHHO010000008.1, read on the forward strand.
CCATCATCAGGTCGGGCGAGCTTTTCGCGGTGGTGATACCGAGCCGGCGTACTTCTTCCGGCAGGCGCGGTTCCGCGATCGAGACCCGGTTCTGAACCAGCACCTGAGCCTGGTCGAGATCCGTTCCGAGTTCGAAAGTGATGGTCAGCGACATCGATCCGTCGCCAGAGGAATAGGAGGACATGTAAAGCATGTCCTCGACGCCGTTGACTTCCTGCTCGATCGGCGTCGCCACAGTGGCGGCTATCGTCTCGGCGTCGGCGCCGGGATACGAGGCACGCACGACGATGGTCGGCGGGGCGATTTCCGGGTACTGCGCGGTTGGCAACTGTGTATAGGCGATGCCGCCGACGATAAGCAGGAAGATGGAAAGAACCGCCGCGAAAATCGGGCGATTGACGAAAGAATGGGCGAAATTCATGGCTATTGCCCCGCGTTAGGAGCAACGGGCGGCAGCGTCGTCATTTCGGGCTTTACCGTGACGCCGGGGCGCACGCGCATCAGCCCGTTGATCACGATCGTCTCGTCGCCGGTCATACCCTCGCGGATGACTCGGTAGCCATCAATGCGCGGTCCCGTGCGGACCGCCTTGGCCGATATGAGGCCCGCATCGTCGACGACGAACACGATACGGCGGTTCTGATCGGCGCCGACGGCCTCGTCCGGAACCAGGATGCCCTTGTGCGGCAGCGAGCCGGGGACGTTGATGCGTCCAAACATGCCGGGCTGCAGAACGCCATCCTTGTTGGCAAAGCGAGCGCGCACCCGCATCGTGCCGGTCGCCTGGTCGATCCGGTTGTCGGCGAAATCGAGCTTGCCCTTGAACGGTTCCTCGCTCCGGTCGGCAAGGCGCACACTGACGTCAAGACCGCCCGCGCCCTCCTGCATGGAGCCGCCACGTTGCCGCGCATCCCGTGCATAGGCGAAGTACGCCCGCTCATCGATGTCGAAGTAGAAGTCGATCGGATCGATCGACACGATCGTTGTCAACAAGGTCGAATCCGGCTGCACGAGGTTGCCTATCGATACAAGCCGTCGCCCGACGCGCCCCGCGAGCGGCGCCTTGATCTCGGTGAATTCCAGCTCGAGGCTGGTCTTGCGCTGCGCAGCTTCGGCGCCCTGTTGCTGGGCTTGTGCAGACAGGAAATCGCGGCGACGATCATCGACTGTCGAAACGGAAATGTTGCCCGTCTTTGCAAGTTGCTCCGCGCGGTCCAGCTGCATTTTGGCAAATTGAAGAACGCTGGTGGTCACATCGACCTGCGACTTCGTGGCGTCATTCGCCGCCTGATACTGGCGCTGGTCGATCGTGAACAACAGATCGCCAACGTTGACGATCGCGCCGTCCTTGAAATGCACCTGATCGAGATAACCGGCGACCCTCGAGCGGATCGCTACCTCGTCCAACGCATCGAAACGGCCGACATACTCGTCATCTTCCACGATATCCTTCACGACCGGCTTGGCGACCGTGACGGTTGGCGGCTGTTGCTGCGCAAATGCCATCGGTGAGATGGCGATCGAAAGGGCTGCCGCGAATATTGCAGCGAGAAGCCAACTCGTGGGGTTTGCTGCGGAGTGCGCTCGCGAACGAAAAAGTGCTGCATCGACCTTCATCGTGCCCTCTCTGAAACGAACTGCGAACTACGCCGTCAATTTATGGGGTGGGTGCCGACGATGATCAAGCCCTGTTGCAATGCACAAGAATTTGCCGGGCAGACTGCTGACATATTCAGCGCAGGCTACCGGCAGCGCGCGCCTGCGTTCAAGTTGCCATTGATTGGCAGCGGGCATGTCGGCCGCATCGTCGGAACCCTGAGCTGCATCGGCTGCGTGGCGGTACGCCGCTCGTCCTCGCGGTACCACTGCTGCTGGATCTGATAGTCGCGGCGCTGTAGCCGTTGCTCGATTGTCCGAACATCGACGCCAATGCGCTTGCTGGTCAGCTGGTTCTGCCGAAGCTCATATGAGTTGCTTTCGGCATGCGACGCCAGACCGCCCGCAAACAGCAAGCCACCGGCGAGCATAATCCTCACGAAGGAAAGCTGCATTTCAGCCATCAGTCGCATGTCACAGTCCTCACGTCACTTCTCATACATAGTGCGGCTTTCCCGACGTGCCACTGAAAACCGAGCTTCTGGAGGTATCGAGCAGCTTGTCTGCGCCGCTACGGGCTGCTTACAGCGGCGCGAGTTCCCCTTCGGATGGCTTCTCGTTGACGCAGACGCCCTCACCTTGCCGGTCACCGGCGATCCGATTGGCGACGGCTTGCGCTGCCGCAGCGAGATCGATCGGCTTGCCCGCCAGTTTTTCAATGGATGAGACGATGAGGTCCGGGGCGATCCAATCGGGCTTGTGGCCGAGATTTTCAATCCAAAGCAGTTCCGCGCCGGGAATATCGCGTGCAAGGCCGATCGAATGGATCTCCTCATAGACCACCGTATCGCTGTCGCCGGAAATCACCACGGTCGGGATGTTGATCTCGTGGTAGCGCGGCTGATTGGCGAGCGCGAAGGCGTAAAGGCTCTCGACATCGATAGCGTTCGCCCGGAACGTCGATGGACGCAGCACCAGTTCGATCGCGGCTCGGCTGAGATAATGCTCTGGCGTCGGGTTTGGCGCGAAGACGCATTTGGTTGCCGCATTGATTCGGCCCAAACCTGCCGGATAGGTCATCGTCTCGGAAAACAGCCAGCCTACTACCGGCAACGTCGCCACCGCATAATACCACGATGTCTTTCCGCCCGGCCATGGGTGCGTAGCTGGAGAGGCGAAGACCAGTCCGGTAACGCGATCCGGATAGTTGAGCGCGAATGCCGCCGCAAGCGATCCGCCGAATGAATGGGCAACGATGATTGCCTTGTCCATTCCATAGTGGTCCATCAATGCAGCCAGCACTTTTGCCTGGGCGTCCGGCGTGTCGTTTCCCGCACCCCGGTCCGACCAGCCGTGACCAGGACGATCGAAGAAAAGCATTTCGGCACGGCCTTCAAGCAGCGGCCGCAACGGCACCATCTGATCGTTGAGATTGGCGCTTGCACCATGAATGAAGACGACCGGCGGCAGCTCAGACCGCTCCGGGGCCGGGACATGGACGTGGTGGATGCGGATTCCATCGATGGTGGCGAATACGCCGACAGGCGGGTTGCGGCGGTCTATCAACCACGTACCGATACGCGTGATACCGGCCAGCAGGAGAACTGCGGCAAGCAGCAGGGCGGCGATAGCATAGAGGAGATTCATTGCGGATGTGGATTGAGGGCGGGATCAGGCTCAATCCTATACGCGGACCAGGCGCAGCGGATCAAATTCCTTCGCCGGTGAGCTCCTCAGACAGCGTCGCAACTTCATTCTGCGCATTGCGCATCATCGGATAAATATCGAGCACGCGCTGGAAGGCTTCAAGCGCCAGCTGCTTGCGCTCGGTTTCCTTCATCATCTCGGCCATGCCCGACAGGGCGCCGAAATGCCGCGGCTCGAGTTGCAGCGTATGGTCTATGTCGGCCATCGACTTGGCGAAGTTGTGCATCATGTAGTGCACCGTGGCGCGGCGGTTCCAGCCCTCGGCATAGGTCGGCGACAAGGTCACGACCTGATCGAGGAAATCGAGCGCCACGTCGAACTTCTTTTTCTCCATCGCCTGCTGCGACCATTGCATCATCAGGTCGGTCACGGCGCTGCCGGAGTTGTTCCATTCCTTCCAGATTCGCGCGGCGATGCGCTCCGCCGCCTTTTCGTTGCGTTCGCGCTTCAATTGGGAGAAAAGCTCGTCCAGTTTCTGTTCGCGCGTCTTGGGCGAAACCTCTTGGGCCGTCGCGGCATCGGGATCCTTGGGATCCGGTGGGGCGGCCTGGAGGGGAGCTGCGTAAAGCAACGTAAAGCCGGCCAGAAAAACGAAAATAGTCCGCATGCCGGGGACTTTAGGCCCCGGGAGCGGAACGTCAAACTGAATTTCGCGTGATTCTTCGCCGATGGACCCTTGGTCCCTGAGCCAAGTCTCAGCCCTGGCGAGCCTTGTAGCGCGGTGCAGTCTTGTTGATGATGTAGATGCGGCCCTTGCGGCGAACCATGCGGTTGTCGCGATGGCGGGCCTTTAGGGCCTTGAGCGAGTTCTTGATCTTCATTGGTCTGGCCTGTCGAATGGGCCCCGGCAGGGCCAACGGAAAAGCGCGCCGTTAAGCGCGCCCGAAAGTGTGGGAGGCTCATAAAAGGAATCCCGCGCGCCTGTCAAGCTTTGGCTCGCTCGCGCAGGTCGACAGTTGGTGGAGAGCCAACGCAGAAGGCGCTTGCCAGCAGCGCCGTCGCATAGACACACGATGTCCCATCGTCCGTTGATGGCCGCACGGCGCGCGGATAGGATCGCGGAACGGAAATTCATGCATGTGGTTGTCCAAAACCGCTACGCCCTCTTGGCGACATGCACGAGCGGAGGAAACCATGGCTCGCTCCTATATGCCCGGCTTCGGCAATGATTTCGAAACCGAGACCCTGCCCGGATCGCTGCCGCAAGGGCGCAATTCGCCCCAGCGGCCGGCCTATGGCCTGTACGCCGAGCAGCTGTCGGGCTCGCCCTTCACCGCGCCGCGTGGCACCAACGAGCGTTCATGGCTCTATCGCATCCGCCCGAGCGTCAGGCACCACGGACGCTTCACCGAGGCGGCCTATCCCGAGTGGAAGACCGCACCCCATGCGGGCAATCATTCGCTGGCGCTCGGCCAGTATCGCTGGGATCCGATGCCAATTCCGTCCGAGCCCACGGATTTCATAGCGGGCATGCGCACCATGACGACGGCGGGCGATGCGCTCGGCCAATCCGGCATGGCGGCGCATCTCTATGTTGCCAATCAATCGATGCTCGACGATCATTTCTTCAACGCCGATGGCGAGATGCTGATCGTGCCGCAGGAGGGCAACCTGCGTTTCGTCACCGAAATGGGAGTGATCGAGCTTTCGCCGGGTGAGATCGCCGTGCTGCCGCGCGGGCTCACCTTCAAGGTCGAAGTCGACGGGCCGGTGCGCGGCTATGTCTGCGAGAACTATGGCGCGAAGTTCACGCTGCCGGATCGCGGGCCGATCGGCGCCAACTGCCTCGCCAATCCGCGTGACTTCAGGACGCCCGTCGCCTGGTTCGAGGAAAAAGAGACGCCATGCCGGCTCATCGTCAAATGGTGCGGCTCGTTTCATGTCACCAAACTCGGCCATTCGCCGCTCGATGTCGTCGCATGGCATGGCAACTATGCGCCCTACAAATACGACCTTGCGACCTTCTCGCCGGTCGGCGCGATCCTGTTCGATCATCCCGATCCATCCATCTTCACGGTGCTGACCGCGCCATCCGGCGAGGAAGGAACGGCCAATGTCGATTTCGTCATCTTTCCACCGCGCTGGCTGGTCGCCGAGGATACGTTCCGTCCGCCCTGGTATCACCGCAACATCATGAGCGAGTTCATGGGGCTGATCCACGGCCAGTACGACGCCAAGGAGAAGGGCTTCGTGCCGGGCGGCATCAGCCTGCACAACATGATGCTGGCGCACGGTCCAGACGCCTTCGGCTTCGAGAAGGCGTCGCGGGCGGACCTCACGCCGGTGAAGCTGGCCGATACGATGGCATTCATGTTCGAGACGCGGTTTCCGCAGATACTGACGCGCTTCGCCGCCGAGGCCGACACGCTGCAAAAAGACTATCACGAATGCTGGGATGGCCTGAAAAAGCGCTTCAATGGCACGCGCGAGGGTGACTGGAGCGATTGAGTCGGCACAATTGGGGAGGCCTCTTGAGCGAAGTCGTTCTCTATGACTATTGGCGATCCTCCGCGAGTTATCGGGTGCGGCTAGCACTCGAATTGCTCGGTATCGCGTATCGGAAAGTTCCGGTCGACCTCCTTGAAGCCGAGCAGAGGTCGCCCAAGCATCTGGCACGCAATCCACAAGGGTTGGTCCCGGTGCTCGACATCGACGGGGTGAGGCTCACGCAATCGCTGGCGATCATCGAATACCTTGCGGAGAAATACCCCCACTTCGGTCTACTTCCAGCCGATGCGGTGGGACGCGCCAGGGTGCGGGCCCTGTCCTATGCAATCGCCATGGAGACCCACCCGGTCTGCAATCTGCGTGTCGTCGCAAAGGCGGTCGAATTCGCCGCAGATCGCGAGACAGCGCGCGCGGTCTGGATGCGCCATTTCATCGCCGACGGCCTTGCGGCTTTCGAAGGCCTGCTCGACAATCCCTCAACCGGCAGCTTCTGTCACGGCGACCGGCCAACCATGGCCGACCTCTGCCTGGTGCCGCAAATCTACAATGCGGATCGCTGGGGCGTGGACAAAGCGCCCTATCCCCATATCCGGAGCATCTACGGCGCTTGCGAGCGGCAGCCGTTTCTGCTGAAGGCCTTTCCGACAAAGCCGTCCTCATAGACGCCTGGGCGTTGCCTAACCAGAAGCGCAAACTTTCGATTTGTCAGGGCGTCGATCCAGTGTAGAGAGGCCGCGATTCTGCAAGCGCCCGTACCGGCGCTGGGCACGCTGGAAAAGGTAGGCAATGCGCATTCTGATGGTTGGCGCCGGCTATGTCGGCTTGGTTTCCGCCGCATGTTTCGCCGATTTCGGGCATCAGGTCGTTTGCATCGACAATGACGAGCAGAAGATTGCGGCTTTGCGCAACGGTCGCATTCCCATTTTCGAACCGGGGCTTGGTGAACTCGTATCCGCCAACCTCAATTCGGGGCAGCTCAGCTTCGAAACCGATCTTGAACTGGCAATGCAGGACACGGAGGTCGTCTTTCTCGCGGTTGGCACGCCGTCGCGCCGGGGAGACGGCCTCGCAGACCTCAGCTACGTCCATGCCGCCGCCCGGCAGATCGCCAAGGCCATGCGCGGCTTTACGGTGGTTGTGACCAAGTCGACGGTCCCGGTGGGGACGGGCGACCACATAGAACGCATCATACGCGAAGCGAATCCCGAAGCTGATTTCGCCGTCGTCTCCAACCCCGAATTCCTGCGCGAAGGGGCTGCCATCGGTGACTTCAAACGGCCCGACCGCATCGTGATCGGCGCCGACAACGACCGCGCGAGAGACTGCATGGCGGAGGTATACCGCCCGCTCTACCTCAATGCTGCTCCGATCCTCTACACGACGCGTCGCACCGCGGAACTGATAAAGTATTCTGCCAATGCCTACCTCGCTATGAAGATCACCTTCATCAACGAAATCGCCGACCTGTGCGAGGCAGTGGGGGCAGACGTTCAGGAAGTTTCGCGCGGCATCGGACTCGACCAGCGGATCGGTGCGAAATTCCTGCATGCGGGTCCCGGCTACGGCGGATCCTGCTTCCCGAAGGACACGTTGGCGCTGGTGAAGGCGGCGCAGGACGCCGGCAGCCCGGTCCGCCTGATCGAAACCACGGTTGCCATCAACGACACGCGCAAACGCGCAATGGCGCGCAAGGTCGCCGCTGCATGCGGCGGCGAGCTGCGCGGCAAGACGATCGCCATTCTCGGGCTGACCTTCAAGCCGAATACGGACGATATGCGCGAAGCCCCGTCGCTGGCGCTTATTCAGGCGCTGCAGGACGCCGGCGCGCGGGTGAACGCCTACGATCCGGAAGGCATGGATAGCGCCAAAACGATGCTGGATCATGTGCATTTCGGCCGCTCGCCCTACGATATCGCCGAGGGAGCCGACGCACTGGTAATCGTTACCGAATGGGACGCATTCCGCGCGCTCGATCTCGACCGGCTTGGAAGGTCGATGAACGCACGCGCCTTCATCGACCTTCGCAATATCTACAAGCCGGAAGATGTCGAGAAACACGGATTCACCTACGCAGGCATCGGACGGCCGCGCTCCTAGCCGACGCTGCGTTTTTCGATACGGACCGGCCGCCGCCCGTCGGCAGGCTTCCACTCACGGCTAATCTAAAGGACTGTCTTGAGCCGTGTTTGACAATAAATCGACGTAACACCGGAATGGAACGCGCAATCCTGTTGTAACCGACAAGGTTTCATGGCAAAGCGACATCGATATTGTTCGATGTTTGCTTGCATTTGGATTTTGCCGTGGCTAATTTATTTGGAACGACCGGTGATGATGCGCTGGCCGGCGCGCTTGACGACGATCTGCTGGTCGGAGATTTGGGCAACGATGTTCTGCAGGGCCTAGGCGGCAGCGACGAGCTCGTCGGCGACGAAGGCGCAGACACTCTCGATGGCGGTGATGGTAACGACTTCATCTGGGCCGGGAAGGGCGATGATTCGATCATCGGCGGATCAGGCACGGACCAGGCCTATTATCATTCCAATGGCACCGATGAGGGCTTTGCCACACAAGGTGCTGTCGTCGATCTGGCGCTGGGCATCGCCATAGACGGCTGGGGATTCACCGACACAGTGGTGGCCGTCGAAAATGTCGGGGGTACCTCGTTCGACGACATCCTGACGGGCGATATGAATGCCAACGTGCTCACAGGCTACGATGGCAGAGATACCCTTTCTGGCGGTGGCGGCAACGACATCCTTTATGGCGGCAGCGACGATAACGTTCTGAACGGAGGCGATGGCGCCGACCTTCTGGACGGCAATGACGGAAACGACACGCTTCATGGCGACGCGGGTGATGATGAGCTTGCGGGAGGAAACGGCATCGATGGTCTCTTCGGGGGCGCTGGAGACGATGGCATCTGGGGGGCAGCTGGAGACGATATGATCGATGGCGGCGATGGTTACGATATCGCCTACTTTCACTCGGATGGATTTGGAAGCCCGGCAGCGGGCGGCGTCACTGTCAATCTGGTGAACGGAACCGTGGTCGACGGCTGGGGAGGCACCGACACATTGGTTTCGATCGAAGAAATCGTCGGAACGGACTTCGCCGACAGCTTTACGGGAAACGCTGACAGCAACGTCTTCCATGGTATCGCCGGCAACGATGTTGCGCGTGGGGGAGATGGGGACGACCTTCTGGCCGGAAATGACGACGCCGACACGCTTAGCGGCGATGCAGGCGATGACGATCTTGTCGGAGGAGACGGCAACGACAGCCTTTTCGGCGGTCTCGGAAACGACAGTCTCTGGGGTGGGCCTGGCGACGATTTGATCGATGGCGGCGAAGGTTACGACATCGCCTATTGCCCTACGGACGGACTTGGTGGCGAAGTTCCCGATAGAGTAACGATCAACCTCCTCAACAACAGCATCGTCTACTCCTCGGGGGCAACCGACACCCTGGTTTCAATCGAAGAAATCGTTGGAACAAACTTCGCCGACACCTTTACCGGCAACGCTGACAGCAATGTCTTCTATGGTATCGGCGGCGACGATGTCATCTCTGGTGGAGTTGCGTTATCCTCACAGAGCTTTGACTATCTCTACGGCGGCGCCGGAAGCGATACGATCTCCTTCCATCGTGGCTTTGCTTTCGGAGGACTCGGTGACGATCGCATCTCCGGTCGCGTTACAACAAGCGCCCTAGCCGCCGCAGGCGTATCATTCTTGGACGCCACAAGCGGGATCGTCGCCAATCTGACAGATTCATCCCATGATGGCCTTGCCGGAGGCAATGCTGTCAATGGTTTCCGCGTATCTGACGGGCTAGGCGGCGTCGATCTCATTTCCGACCTCCAGGTAATTTTCGGCAGTGATTTCGACGATGCATTCTACATCGATTCAAGTTGGATTTCCGGTGAAAGCAACGCAATCCAAGTCCGCACCGGAGAAGGCGACGACACCGTTGATTTTGTTGGCGTAGACGGTGCCGCGCTGAGCTATCTGGAGGCCGGCGGCGGTGTGCGAGCCGATTTGGCTGCAGGCACTGCCACCGATATGGTCGCAGGCAATCGCTTCGTCGGTGATGACACGTTTACGGGCGTAAACACCTTCTATGGCTCGGATGTTGGCGATGTCATCAATGGCTCGAATGACGGTGAAACATTGGGAGGCAATGCCGGAAGTGACACAATCGGCGGTTTAGGCGGTGACGACGACCTTTTTGGCGATGCCGGCAACGACACGCTGAATGGCGGCACGGGCAATGACTGGCTGGAGGGTGGATCCGGTTCGGACATCATGCGCGGTAGCGCCGGCAATGACGCCTATATCGTCGATAGCTCAGGCGACACAATCGACGAGGCAGCATCCGGCTCCTCCGGAACCGATGAGGTGCAATCCTCTATCAGTTTCAGCCTCAATAACTCATCGCGCGTTCTCGGCAATTTCGAGAAGCTGTTTCTCACCGGCAGTGTCAACATCAACGGCACCGGCAACGCGCTCGACAACACGATTGTCGGCAACAATGGCGTGAACGGCTTGGCCGGCAATGCCGGCAACAATTCTCTAAATGGCAACGGCGGTAACGACACGCTGAGTGGTGGCACGGGGAATGACTGGCTGGAGGGTGGATCCGGCGCCGACATCCTGCGCGGCGGAGCCGGCAATGACGCCTATATCGTCGATAGTTCAGGCGACACAATTGACGAGGCGGCATCCGGCTCCTCGGGAACGGATGAGGTGCAATCCTCTGTCAGTTTCAGCCTGAACAACTCATCGCGCGTTCTCGGCAGTTTCGAGAAGGCTGTTTCTGACCGGCAGCGTCAACATCAACGGCGCCGGCAACGCGCTCGACAACACGATTGTCGGCAACAATGGCGTCAACGGCTTGGTCGGAAATGCCGGCAACGATTCTCTAAATGGCAACGGCGGTAACGACACGCTGAGTGGTGGCACGGGCAATGACTGGCTGGAGGGTGGATCCGGCTCGGACATCATGCGCGGTGGCGCCGGCAACGACGTCTATGTCGTCGACAGTTCAAGCGACACGATTGACGAACGCGTATCTGGATCTTCGGGGAAGGACGAAGTCCACTCCACGATTGGTTTCAACCTAAACAGTTCCGCGCGCGTTCTCGGCGACTTCGAGAATCTTTCCCTGATGGGCACCGGGAATATCAATGGCACCGGCAATTCGCTCAATAACACTATCTGGGGCAATGCCGGCGCAAACAGCCTGGTCGGAAATGCCGGCAACGACAGCCTGCAGGGCAATGGCGGCAACGACACGCTTTCCGGCGGAACCGGCAACGATACCCTTGTAGGGGGAACCGGCGCCGACATCATGCGCGGCGGCGCTGGCAACGACGTTTATGTCGTAGACAGAAACACCGACACAATCGATGAGCGGGCATCCGGCTCCTCCGGCATGGATACGGTGCATTCCTCCATCAGTTTCAGCCTCAACAGTTCGGCGCGCGTTCTCGGCAGCTTCGAGAGGATCGTGTTGACCGGCACTGGAAACATCAACGGCACGGGCAATTCGCTGAGCAACACCATTACCGGAAATGCCGGCGCGAACGTCCTTGTCGGCAACGCCGGCAATGACAGTCTCTACGGTAATGGCGGCAATGACCGCATTGCCGGTGGCGCCGGAAACGACACACTACTCGGCGGAGGGGGCAAAGACGTCTTTGTCTTCAACGCGGCTGTATCATCAAAATCGAATGTCGATCACATCATCGACTTCAAGCACGCCGATGATACATTTTGGCTGGACAATGCCGTCATGAAAGCGCTCGGCTCGACGGGCGCATTGAGCTCCGGCCAGTTCTGGAAAAGCACATCCGGCACCGCGCATGACGCCAATGACCATGTCATTTACGACACCGACAGCGGAAACCTCTTCTACGACTCCAATGGCAGCGCTTCCGGCAGCTCGATCCTGATCGCGCAGCTCAATCCCCATCTTGTTCTCGATGCGTCGGATTTCGTAGTGATCTGACAAGGCGCGTCGGGTGGCTCTCCTCACGATGGGATTCTGCAATATCGAAAGCCGTATACGCGGCTTTCGATGTTCGCCGACGTATCGGTGATTTCCGGTTTACCAGCACACCCCGAAGATTTGACTTTTGTCAGCCCGCGTGACTAACGTCACGTGGGAGGGCACATGGCGATCCGTCAGGCCGATCAGATCATTCATAAGGCAGCTTGGCTGTATTATTCTCACGGCTTGCGCCAGGATGAGGTCGCGCGCGAATTGCAAATTTCGCGGGCCTCCGTCGCCATGTATCTGCGCAAGGCGCGTGAGACCGGCATTGTCAGCATTTCCACATCGACCCAATTGTTCTCGGAGGATGTTCTTGCGCGGGAAGTCGAGGACGCCCTGAAGCTGGGCGCCGTCTGGGTGGTGCCCGACAGCGCGCATTCCACCGACCCGACCACCGACGTTCCGCTAGTCGCGGCGAGCGTGTTTCTCAGCCTGGCCGTACGCGATTCCCGCATAGGCGTCGCCTGGGGGCGCACCGTCTACACCATCGCCGATCAGATGCCGCATGCCGACCTGCAGGGCGTGACCGTGGTGCAACTCTGCGGCAATCTCGGCTCGCCCTATTCCTACAGACCGGACGAATGCACGATGGAAATCGCTCGCCGGCTGAACGCAAAGGGCCTCAACATCTATGCACCGCTGGTGCTTGGCACCGAAGAGCTCGCAGCGTCACTGCGGGCGGAGCCGGTGATCCGCGAGCAGCTTGACGGGATCTCCGCTTGCGATCTCGCACTTTACTCGATCGGCACGGTCGACACTGAAAGCCATCTGGTGAAATGCGGTGCGGTGACGGCGGCAGAACTGGAGGAGTTAAGGGCAGCGGGCGCCGCGGCTGTCATCGCCGGCCGCGCCATCGACGCCAGCGGCGTGTCCCTGGAGTGCGGCTATAATCGCCGGTTGATCTCCGCCGACATTGCTTCCCTGCGCAGGATTTCGAAACGGCTCGTCGTGGTGCAGGAGGACAGCAAATTCGAACCGCTGAAGGCGGCACTTGCGGGCGGGTTGTGCACACATCTGGTACTCAGCGCCAGGATGGCGCGACGACTCCTCGACGATTTCACCGCAGGCCGAGACTGATTTGACAGCAACGTTTGCCGATCCGAACAATCAGGAGCGGCGTGAGTGGAACGACGACCATGAAAAACCTCTGGAATGACGCCGAAGCAAATACCCTCATCGACGCCTATGCCAAGTTAGGCATCGAGAGTGAACTCGCGCTGCGCGTTTATACGACGCGGCTGCTCGGCGGCGAGCCGAGACTGGTTCTGCATGGCGGCGGCAACACCTCGGTCAAGCTGAGAGTAACCGATCTGGTCGGCGACGAATGGGACGTTCTGTGCGTCAAGGGCAGCGGCTGGGACATGGGCGTCATCGAGCCGCAGGGCCTGCCGGCGGTAAAGCTCGCGCCCTTGCTCAAGGCGCGCAAGCTCAAGAGCCTTTCCGACGAAGACATGGTGGCGCTGCAACGCGCCAACCTGATCGATCCGACCTCGCCGAACCCCTCGGTGGAGACGCTGCTGCACGCTTTCCTGCCGCACAAATTCGTCGACCATACCCATTCGACCGCTATCCTGGCGCTGGTCGATCAGCAAGACAGCAAGCCGATCTGCGATACGGTTTTTGGCAAGACCTTTGGCTTCGTGCCCTATATCAAGCCGGGTTTCGACCTCGCCAAGGCAGCGGCCGAGGTTTACGAGCAGGACCCATCGGTGATCGGACTTGTCCTCGACAAGCATGGCATCTTCACGTTCGGCGACAGCGCGGCGGAGGCTTATGGCCGCATGATCGACGCGGTGACGCGCGCCGAGGCTTTTATCGTCGAGCGGAGCAAGCCGGCGCCCGCGCCCGTAAAGCTCCCCGCGAACCTGGCTAAGCCCGCCGACATTGCGCCGATGCTGCGCGGCGCGGTGGCAGTCGACAAGGGCGAAGGCCGCTTCGACCGCATGATCAGCGACTTCCGCACCTCGCCGCAGGTGCTCGAGTTTCTCAGCACGCCCCGCCTTGAAGCCTTGCGCAAGGACGGGCCTGTCCACGCCGGATCTTTCCATTCGCATCAAGACCGGTCCGATGGTGCTGCCGGCGCCGGACGCAACCGATCTGAAGGCCTATGCGGCCACGATCGGCAAGCATGTCGGCGAATGGGCCGCCACCTACGCCGGCTATTTCGACACCAACAACGCACGCGACGATGTCAAGCGCATCATGCTCGATCCGATGCCGCGCCTGACGTTCGTGCCCGGGCTCGGCATGTTCGGCCATGGCCGCACGTTGAAGGATGCGAGGATCGCGTCGGATCTTGGCGAGATGTGGATCGAGGCGGTCAAAGGGGCGGAGGCAATCGGCACCTTTCGCCCGCTCACTCATGCCGAGTTGTTCGAACTGGAATACTGGTCGCTGGAGCAAGCGAAGCTCGCATCGAACAAGCCTAAACCGCTAACCGGGCAAGTGGTGCTTATCACAGGCGGCGCCGGTGCCATCGGTGCTGCGACAGCAAAGCTGTTTGCCGACTACGGAGCGCACGCCGTCGTTGTGGATCTCGATGCCGACCGTGCCGCGGAGGCCGCAAAGGAGGCCGGCAATCAATCGATCGGCGTCGGCTGTGACATCACCGACCCGCAGGCGCTGCGGACCGCTTTCGACAAAGCCGTCGAGGTCTATGGCGGGCTGGATATTCTTGTTTCCAATGCCGGTGCTGCCTGGGAGGGCGAGATCGCGACGCTGGACGACGCGTTGCTGCGCAAGAGCTTTGAGCTCAACTTCTTTGCCCACCAGAACGCCGCACAGAACGCCGTGCGCATCTTTCGCGAACAACGCACGGGCGGCGTGCTTCTGTTCAATACGTCGAAGCAGGCCATCAATCCCGGTGCGAGGTTTGGGGCTTATGGCCTGCCGAAGGCGGCGACGCTATTCCTGTCGCGCCAATATGCGTTGGAATACGGGTCGCTCGGCATCCGCGCTAACGCCGTCAATGCAGACCGCATCCGCTCGGGAATTTTGACGGCCGATATGATCGCCAGCCGCTCAAAAGCGCGTGGCGTTTCGGAGAAGGACTATATGTCGGGCAATTTGCTGGGCCAGGAGGTGACGGCGCAGGATGTTGCGCAGGCCTTCCTGCACCACGCACTGGCGGAACGAACGACGGCGGACGTAACCACCGTCGATGGTGGCAATATCGCAGCGGCGTTGCGGTGAAGTCATCGCCGGGAGTTTACAACGTAAAATAAAGTGCTACATATGTAGCACTTTGGAGGCTGTTGATGACGATCACATCCAAGATTCGCCGGCAGGGTGGCGCCGCGGTGATAACTATTCCTCCAGCGCTATTGAAGCTCTTGGAGTTGGAAATTGGCGCACAGATTTCGCTTAGCGTGTCTGAAGGCGAACTGATCGCACGACCCGTAACGCGCTCGCGCAAGCGCTATTCACTGAAGGAACTGCTTCAAGGGTCGGAACAGTTTGCCGATCTCAACGCCGCAACCGAATGGGCGCGGGAAGGTGACGCCGTCGGACGAGAAATCTCCTGATGGTGAGAGGTAGTACGCCGCGCCGCGGCGATATTTATTGGATAGATCCGAATCCAGTCTCGGGCCGAGAGATGAGGGACCGTTACCGTTTCGTGGTGATCACGCCACGAGCGATCAACGCCTTAGGCGTTTGCATGACCGTTCCAGTGACCACGGCTGGAGGATTCACACGCAACGTCGGCCTGGCAGTTTCAATCTCCGGCCACGATACGAGCGGAGTGGCAGTCTGCAACCAGGTGAGAAGTTTCGACATCGAGGCGCGGGTTCGAGCGGGCACGGCACGATATGTCGAAGCGTTGGATGAGGCAACGACGAGTGAAATCGTCGCCAGGGTGGTTAGCGCGATTGACCCGGATGCGTAACCCACGACACCGCCGGCGAACCGTTCATATTCTCACAATCTGTCAAATGACAGCAGAATTAACAATTGACGCCTCAGGTCGAGCACTGCCACTTGATGCCTCGACGGTTCGTGGGCAGGAGGAAGCCTAGATGATACCGAACGCCTTCAAGGCACTGACCGTTGAAACCCTGCCGGCGCGGCTTGGCGGGCTGGAAGCGATGCAAGCGCGGCTCGGTGACGCCGCAAACTGGAAAGTGCGCGAAGTCGGCGACGGCAACCTCAACCTCGTCTTCATCGTCGAAAGCGAAGATGGCAGGCGTCGTCGTCAAGCAGGCGCTGCCCTATGTGCGGCTGGTTGGCGATTCCTGGCCGCTGCCGCTGAAGCGGTCATTCTTCGAATATCACGCCCTGACGCGCCAGGAGGCGCGCAACCCCGGCTCTACGCCGCAGATATTCCACTTCGACGAAGGCCAGGCGATGATCGTGATGGAATATCTGTCGCCGCATATCATCCTGCGCAGGGGGCTGATCGCCGGCAATCAATATCCGAAGATCGGCAAGGATCTCGGCCTGTTCATGGCCCGCACGCTGTTCCGCGGTTCCGACTTCCACATGGAGACCCGGCAACGCAAGGCAGACCTTGCGCTGTTCGCCGACAATGTCGAGCTTTGCGACATCACCGAAAATCTCGTCTTCTCCGACCCGTATTTCGACGCGAAGATGAACCGCCATACGTCCCCGCAACTCGACACTCTCGTGGCCGAACTGCGCGCAGACCGCGATTTGAAGGTCGAGGCGCAGCGGCTGAAGCATCTGTTCACAGCCAATGCCGAGACGCTGGTGCATGGCGACCTGCATACCGGCTCGATCATGGTGACCGAAGCCGATACGCGCATGATCGACCCGGAATTCGCCTTCTATGGGCCGATGGCGTTCGATGTCGGCATGGCGCTCGCCAATTTTTGGATGTCGTACTTCTCGCAGCGCGGGCATGAGACGAACGCCGGGGACCGTGAGCCGATGCGTAGCTATCTGCTCGGCGTCGTGGTCGAGGCATGGTCAATTTTCCGCGCCGAGTTCTCACATCTATGGCGCACCGAACGGACCGGCATCCTCTACCAGAAGAGCCTGTTCGAGGATCAGGGCGACATCCTTGCGGCCGAGCAGGCGCTGGACCACGTCCTGCATGCGCTGTTCGACGATATGCTGGGCTTCGCCGGCATTGAGTGCCACCGCCGCATTCTGGGCCTCGCCCACAATGCCGATTTCGAGGCGATCGAGGATCTCGACCTGCGCGCCTCCTGCGAGGCCAAGGCGCTGCGGTTCGGCCGCCATCTCGTGGTCAATCGCCGCCAGATCCACGGCATCGAGGAAGTGAACAACCTGGCGCGTCTGGTCGAGACGGAGAAAACGCCTATGAAGGTCGGCGACAAGCATTTCCGCACCATCTGGCTGAACGAGGACGGCCGTTCGGTCGACATCATCGACCAGCGCTGGCTGCCGCACGCCTTCCGCGTCGAGACCGTTGACACGGTCGACGGCATCGCCACCGCCATCCGCGACATGTGGGTGCGCGGCGCGCCGCTGATCGGCGTTACTGCCGCCTATGGCGTCGCCTTGCAGATGGCCGAAGACCCCTCGGACGTGGCCCTGGAAGCCGTCTGGCATAGGCTGCATGAGACGCGGCCGACCGCGATCAATCTGCGCTGGGCGCTGGATGCGATGACGGCGTTCCTCAAGCCGATACCGCCGCCGCAACGCGCCGCAGCGGCGTACAAGCGCGCCGGCGAGATCGCCGACGAGGATGTCGGTCTGAACCGCTCCATCGGTGAGAATGGCCTGAAGATCATTCGCGACATCGCTGCGCGCAAGAAGCCGGGCGAGCCGGTGAACATTCTGACCCATTGCAACGCCGGCTGGCTGGCGACCGTGGACTACGGAACCGCAACCGCACCGATCTATCTGGCGGTGGAGGCCGGAATTCCGGTGCATGTGTTTGTCGACGAGACGCGCCCGCGCAATCAGGGCGCCCAGCTCACGGCCTGGGAGATGGCTGGCCACGGCGTCCCGCATACGCTCATCGTCGACAATGCCGGCGGCCACCTGATGCAGCATGGCGAAATCGACATGGTGATCGTCGGCACCGATCGCACCACCGCCAATGGTGACGTCTGCAACAAGATCGGCACGTATCTGAAGGCGCTTGCAGCGGCGGACAATGGCGTGCCTTTCTATGTGGCGCTGCCATCGCCGACCATCGACTGGACGGTCCGCGACGGCCTCAAGGAAATTCCGATCGAAGAACGCTCCGGCGACGAGGTGTCGCTGGTGTGGGGAAAGACCGCAAATGGCGAAATCGCACAGGTGCGTGTCTCGCCCGATGCGACGCCCGCCCGAAATCCTGCTTTCGATGTCACCCCCGCCCGTCTGGTCACCGGCCTTATTACGGAGCGCGGTGTGGCGAAGGCGTCCCGCGCCGGGCTTGCCGAACTTTTTCCCGACCGGAGCACAGAAGTGGCTAGTAATTAAGCATGCATCGTCCGTGATGAAAATTTGGGCATACATACTACGCGCTGCGTAAAAAACCCTCACCCACCGTTCTTCACGCGAATCGAAGCCCTGCCCGGCGACCGGCAGCGTCAACCTTCTTCGATTGTAAACAATCTCTTAACGCGACATTAGGGCCGTCCGGCCGAATTGGCACGGGGGTTGCATCGTATTGCTGCGGTGCAACAACAAGTTCGGAGGTTACCCATATGAGGGGTTTTCAAACAACAATGAAAAGCGTCTTGGCTGCCGGCGCGCTGGTAGCGGGACTGATGACCGCGCCTGCCTGGTCGCAGGAAGATACGATCAAGGTCGGCATTCTGCATTCGCTGTCCGGGACGATGGCGATTTCGGAAACGACGCTCAAGGATACCATGCTGTTTCTGATCGACGAGCAGAACAAGAAAGGCGGGTTGCTGGGCAAGAAGCTTGAAGCAGTCGTCGTCGACCCGGCCTCCGATTGGCCGCTCTTCGCTGAAAAGGCGCGCGAGCTGATCGAAAAGGACAAGGTTGCGGCTGTGTTCGGCTGCTGGACCTCGGTGTCGCGTAAATCGGTGCTGCCGGTGTTCGAGGAACTGAACAACCTGCTGTTCTATCCGGTCCAGTACGAGGGTGAGGAAAGCCAGCGCAATGTGTTCTACACCGGCGCGGCCCCGAACCAACAGGCTATTCCAGCCGTCGATTACCTGATGAGCGAAGATGGTGGCTCGGTCAAACGCTGGGTCCTCGCCGGCACCGACTACGTGTATCCGCAGACAACCAACAAGATCCTGCAGGCCTATCTCGAATCCAAGGGTGTGGCCAAGGAAGACATCATGGTCAACTACACGCCATTCGGTCAATCTGACTGGCAGACCATCGTCACCGACATCAAGAATTTCGGCTCGGCCGGCAAGAAGACCGCCGTTGTCTCCACAATCAATGGCGACGCCAACGTGCCGTTCTACAAGGAGCTGGCCAACCAGGGCATCAAGGCCGAGGACATCCCGGTCGTCGCCTTCTCGGTCGGTGAGGAAGAGCTTGCCGGCCTCGACACCGGCCCTCTGGTGGGCCACCTGACAGCCTGGAACTATTTCCAGTCGGTGGACACGCCGGAAAACGCCGACTTCATCGCCAAATGGAAAGCCTACACCAAGAACGACAAGCGGGTGACCAACGACCCGATGGAAGCTCACGTCATCGGATTCAACATGTGGATCCAGGCTGTCGAAAAGGCCGGCACCACCGATCCGGACGCAGTGATCGACGCCATTGTCGGCGTATCCGTTCCAAACCTCTCGGGCGGGTTCTCGACGATGATGCCGAACCATCACATCACCAAGCCGGTGCTGATCGGTGAAATCCAGGGCGACGGCCAGATGGAAACCGTGTGGCAGACCTCCGGTCTCGTGGTCGGCGACGAATGGTCCGACTATCTGCCGGACTCCAAGGATCTGATCTCCGATTGGCGCGCACCGATGTCCTGCGGCAACTTCAACGTCGCGACCGGCAAGTGCGGCGGCAAGGGTGTGAACTAGGTCCAATCTGAGCGCGCATCCTCCCAAGCGACGCGCAATGCCCCGGGCGGGGTTATTCAATCCGCCCGGGGCTTCTCCTCCGAAGGATCCTGTCCGTATGAATGTGAGCGTTCCTTCCTACCCGCTTGTGGCCTGTCGGCCATGTCCCCCACGAGGGGGGAGATCAGCAGTGGCCTCGTTGACGACCATGAAATCTCCCCCCTTGCCGCGGAGATGGCAGAGGGGGCTAGGCAGAAACGCAGTTCTCTCAATTTTCTTGTTTTTCCTCTCGATTTTTGCGGCTTCAACACTTCCCGCAACAGCCGACGAGGCGGCGCTGCGCCCCATCATAGCCAAATTCGCCGCCGCCAAGAATTTCCAGGCGACAGAGGCCGTCGTGCGGGAACTCGTGGCCAGCGGAGATCCGGTGGTCGGAAAGCCGTTGCTGGCCCTTTCGGAGGGCGACCTCTACTTCCGCAAATCCGATTCCGCCGTTTTCATCGGCAAGGAGGCGGGACCGACGGTGAAGCTTACAGACCCGTTGACCGACGCGGATGCCGGCGAGGCCGCCAAGGCGGAGATGACCAAGATCAAGGTCAACAACACGCTTCGGCGCGTTATCCGCGATGCGCTGGGTACGCTGACATTGGCCTCCGACGATCCGGCAGCGCGTATCGCCGCTGCCGAGACCATGTTCAAGACGCCGGATGCCGCCGCCATCCCTGCCCTTGATGTGGCGATTGCCAAGGAGCAGGTGGCGAGCGTGAAGGCCGAACTGGAGCAAGCCCGGGCTTCATCGGTACTGGTTTCCGACCTGCCCGAGGCGGACAAGGTAGCGGCCATCGATCTGATCGCCACCAGCGGCAGCCGCGACGCGCTCTCGTTGCTGACTGCTTTCGAGGCAAAGTCCGACGGCCCGGTGAAACAGGCGGCTACGTCCGCGATCAGCACGATCAACGCATCCCTCGCCCTTTGGTCTGCCGGCCAAAACATCTGGTACGGCATCTCCCTGGGTTCGGTTCTGCTGCTAGCGGCAATCGGCCTCGCCATCACCTTCGGCGTCATGGGGGTGATCAACATGGCGCATGGTGAGATGGTGATGCTCGGCGCCTACACCACCTATGTCGTCCAGAACATCATCCGTACCTCGGCGCCCGGCCTGTTCGACTGGTCTCTGGCGATCGCGCTGCCGCTTGCCTTCCTCGTCGCCGGCGCCGTGGGCCTGGCCATCGAACGCGGCATCATCCGCTTCCTCTACGGTAGGCCGCTGGAAACGCTGCTCGCCACGTGGGGGGTATCGCTGATCCTGCAGCAGGCCGTCCGCACCATGTTCGGCCCGACCAACCGGGAAGTCGGCAACCCTTCCTGGATGTCCGGCGCCTTCGAGATCGGCCAACTCTCGATCACCTGGAACCGGCTGTGGATCCTGTGCTTTGCGCTTGCCGTCTTCGGGCTGCTTTTGTTCGTCATGAAGCGCACACCCTGGGGGTTGCAGATGCGCGCCGTAACCGCCAACCGGCGCATGGCCGCGTCGATGGGCATCCGCACGCCGTGGGTGGACGCTCTGACCTTTGCGCTTGGTTCCGGCATTGCCGGCATCGCCGGCGTGGCGCTGAGCCAGATCGACAACGTCTCGCCCAATCTCGGCCAGGGCTACATTATCGACAGCTTCATGGTCGTGGTTTTCGGCGGCGTCGGCAATCTCTGGGGCACGCTGGTCGGCGCCATGTCGCTCGGCATCCTCAACAAGTTCCTCGAGCCCTATGCCGGAGCGGTGCTCGGCAAGATCCTGGTGCTCGTCCTCATAATCCTGTTCATCCAGAAGCGTCCGCGCGGCCTGTTCGCGCTCAAGGGCCGGGCGGTGGAAGCATGATCACAGGCCGCTTCTTCGCCCCCGGCGCCGACCGCCGCATCCTCATTGCAATAGGGCTTCTCATCGCAATCGCCATCATCGTCCCGGTACTGAACATCGCCTTCCCGCCGGATAGCGCGCTGCACGTGCCGTCCTACATCGTGGCGCTGACAGGCAAGTATCTCTGCTACGCGTTGCTGGCGCTTTCGCTCGACCTTGTCTGGGGCTATTGCGGCATCCTGTCGCTCGGCCATGGCGCGTTCTTCGCGCTGGGCGGCTATGCGATGGGCATGCACCTGATGCGCCAGATCGGCGACCGCGGCGTTTACGGCAATCCGATCCTGCCGGATTTCATGGTTTTCCTGAATTGGAAGGAACTGCCCTGGTTCTGGTACGGTTTCGACAATTTCTGGTTCGCGGCCCTGATGGTGATGCTGGTGCCTGGGCTGCTGGCCTTCGTGTTCGGCTGGTTCGCCTTCCGCAGCCGTGTAACCGGCGTTTACCTGTCGATCATCACTCAGGCGATGACCTACGCGCTGCTGCTGGCCTTCTTCCGCAACGATATGGGCTTCGGCGGCAACAACGGCCTGACCGATTTCAAGGATATTCTGGGCTTCAACGTTCAAGCCAACACGACGCGCTCAGCGCTGTTTGCGGCAAGCGCCCTTGCGCTGGCTCTTGGCGTATTCATCACCTGGCGGATCGTCGGTTCCAAATACGGCAAGCTGCTTATGGCGGTGCGGGACGCGGAAAGCCGCACGCGCTTCCTCGGCTGGCGGGCGGAGAATGTGAAGCTGTTTGCTTTCACGGTTTCCGCAGTCATGGCCGGCATTGCCGGCGCGCTCTATGTACCGCAGGTCGGCATCATCAATCCGGGCGAGTTCGACCCCGCCAATTCGATCGAGGTCGTCGTGTGGACGGCGGTCGGGGGCCGCGCCACCATCGTCGGGCCGATCATCGGTGCTCTTTTGGTCAACACGGGCAAAAGCTTCTTTACCGGCGCGCTGCCCGAGTTCTGGCTGTTCGCGCTTGGTGGCCTCTTCATCTTCGTCACGCTGTTCATGCCGAAGGGTGTCATCGGCCTGTGGGACCAATGGCGGGCAAGCTCACGGCGCGCACCGCTTGCCGCCGACGGCGATGCGCCGGCACTTCCTCCCTCCTCGCCGATGACTGAATCGGCTCGCGCTGAAAAGGGCTGGATGCCTTCGGACCGGCCCGAGCCGGCGGCGGCGGAGTGAAGTCATGAACAAGAGCGGCACCATCCTCTATCTGGACGGCGTATCGGTTTCCTTTGATGGATTCCGCGCCATCAACAATTTGTCCCTTGTGCTCGACAAGGGCGAGATGCGTGCCATCATCGGCCCGAACGGCGCAGGCAAGACAACGATGATGGACATCATCACCGGCAAGACCCGGCCCGACGCCGGCGAGGTATTCTTCGACGGCCAGGTTGACCTGACAAAGCATGACGAGGCCGAGATCGCCATGATGGGCATCGGCCGCAAATTCCAGAAGCCCACAGTATTCGAAAGCCACTCGGTCGAGGACAACATCGTCCTGTCGCTGAAAGGACCGCGCTCGATCTTTCCGGCGCTATTCCACAAGCGCTCGGCCGACGAGCAGCGGCGCATCGACGAGATCTTCTCCACCATCCGGCTGGGTGACAAGCGCCACGACCTCGCCGCCAATCTCAGTCACGGCCAGAAGCAATGGCTGGAGATCGGCATGCTGCTGGCGCAGGACCCGAAGCTGCTTCTGGTTGACGAGCCGGTCGCCGGCATGACCGACGCCGAAACTGAGGAAACCGCACGCCTGCTCAAGGAAATCTCGAAAACCCATTCGGTGGTCGTGGTCGAGCATGACATGCATTTCGTCCGCGAACTCGACGTCAAGGTCACCTGCCTGCACGAGGGATCGGTCCTGTCAGAAGGCACGCTCGATTTCGTTTCCGCCGACGATCGCGTCGTCGAAGTCTATCTGGGGCGATGAACATGATTTGGCGGGTTGCGATCGATCAGTTTTTTCCGCCGGCGCAAGTCGTGCCCCCAATCGGGCACATCATTTGCCGAGCTGTCAGCTCCACATGTTTCACCAACCCCCCTTGGCCGATGGAGACGTCGGTCACCCCCGCTACGAACGTGGCGGGGGCGAGGGGGGACCAGACCGAGAGGTGGGCGGCATATGCTTGAGGTCAGCGACGCAGTCCTCCACTACGGCGCTGCTGAAGCGTTGCGGGGCGTTTCGCTCAAGGCCGACGCAGCCAAGATCACCTGCGTGCTCGGCCGCAACGGCGTCGGCAAAACCAGTTTGATGAGATCGATCGTCGGCCACCACCGGCTGACGAGCGGCACTGTAGCCTTCGAGGGGAAGGCGCTCGACCGGAGCGCGGCGTATGATCGCGCCCGGTCGGGCATCGCATTCGTCCCGCAGGGGCGGGAAGTGTTTCCACTTCTATCGGTGAAGGAAAACCTCGAATCCGGCTTCGCACCGCTGAAGCGCGCGGAGCGCACCATTCCTCCGCATGTATTCGAGTTGTTTCCCGTATTGAAGCAGATGCTCGGCCGGCGCGGCGGCGACCTTTCCGGCGGCCAGCAGCAGCAGCTGGCGATAGGCAGGGCCTTGGTTATGCGGCCGAAACTGCTGGTACTCGACGAGCCGACGGAGGGCATCCAGCCATCGATCATCAAGGATATCGGCCGCGCCATCCGTTATCTGCGCGATACGGCCGGCATCGCCATCCTGCTGGTCGAGCAGTATCTCGACTTCTGCCGGGAACTGGCCGACGAGGTCAACATCATGGACCGCGGCCGCATTGTCCATACCGGACCTGCCGAGGATCTGGACAAGCCGGAAGTCAGAAAATTCCTGACGGTGTGACGTTTCCCGAACGCCTGACAAAGGCGCATGATCGCATTCTTCGGCATGGGAGGGTGCGATTATGAACGCGGTCGATATCGTACGGACGCTCTATGATTTTTACGCCCAGGGAGATATCAAGTCGGGTCTCCAGTACTACGCCGACGACATTTGCTACAAATGGCCTGTTGACGATCGCTACTCCCGCTTTTCTGGCTGTACCGGCAATCGCGATGCGTTTGAGCAGCGGTTGAATGACCTGCGCGATCGGTTCGAGTATCATTCCTTTACACCGGTGGCCATATTTGGATCGGGCGATCGCGTGGCTGCGCAAATCAAGTTCGACATGACGCATCGCGCCAGCGGAGAGCGGCTGCAATTGGAGAGCGCCCACTTCTGGACGATACGCGACGGCAAGGCGACGGAGCTGATCGAGTTTTATGACACCGCGTTGATTGCCGAGAGCGAACGCCTTGCACAGGAACGGGCGGCGGGCGTCTGACAACAGGCCGAAAATTAATGGATCTCGCGAAAGGTGCTGGCTACAACCGTCCCAACACTTTCTCGCTGCGGTACCCCTCGACCACCTCCTCGATAACCTCGATGCCGAGACCCGGGCCGGTCGGCGGATAAATCCAGCCGTCCCTGTGCTCGAAAGGCTTGGTCACCAGATCGTGCTGCATCGGATTGCGCAGCGGCTTCAGCTCGAACAGCTTGCAGGCCGGCGAGTTGAACGAGATGGCGAGGCTTGCCGCCGATACGATCGCCGACGACCAGGCATGCGCGTTGGCCTGCCGGCGGTAGAACTCGCAGCGCTCGGTGATCTTCTTGAAGCCGGTGATGCCTTCCGCGCGCCCGGGATCGACGCCGATCACATCGACCGTGCCGGTCGCCAGCACCCGCTCGAACTGCTCCAGCGTCCATTCGCGCTCGCCATAGGCGATGCGTGTCGTCGTCTTGGAGCGCAGATTGGCGTAGCCCTCCGGATCCCAGGCGCCGAGCGGCTCCTCGATCCAGGCGAGATTGTATTCTTCCATCGCCTTGGCGCGGCGCACGGCGTCGGTGACGTCCCATTTGATGGCGATGCCGTTGTCGATCATCAGCATCTTGTCGCCGAGCACTTCGCGCATCGCCTTCACATAGGCGACGTCGCGATTGTGGTCGTAGCCGAGATTGGCGTTGCCGCGCTTGCCGAAGCCGGTCTTGAGGCCCTGCAGCCCGGTCGAGACCCATTCGGCGGTCTCTTCCGCCATCTCCTCGATGGACTCATAGTGCCCGTGGCATGAGGCGATGGCCGGCAGGCGCTCATGCACCGGCCCGCCGAGCAGGTCGAGCACGCTCCTGCCCAGCGCCTTGCCCTTGAGGTCCCACAGCGCGATGTCGATCGCCGCAGTGGCGTAGGAGGCGATGCCGCCATGGTAGCCGTACCACCAGGCCTGCTGCTTGTTCTGCCGCCACAGCGTCTCGGTCTGCACCGGATCCTTGCCGATCAGGTTCGGCGCCATGCCCTCGATGATCGCCTTGGTGGCAAAGTTGGCTTCGGGAAACTGGGTGATCGATTCGCCCCAGCCAACCTGCCCGTCATCGGCGGTGATCTTGGCAAGGCAGAGATGCCGAGCGCATTGAAGTCGTTCGGCTCGGGATAGCTGACCGGGATGGCTTCGACCTTGGCGATTTTCATTTTCTTATCCTGCGTTTCAAACTCGTTCACTTGATGATTTCAGGCGTTTCTCGCTCAGACTTGGCGTCATGCTCGGGCTTGTCCCGAGGATCTGTTACAGGTGATGATTTGACTTGACACACGCATAAAGCGGCCACTGCCGGCAGATCCTCGGGACAAGCCCGAGGATGACGCAGTGGGGAGTGCCAGGCCGCCTTCATCGCGGTTGGCCTACGCCGCCAATGCGGCAAACCGCGGATCGCGAACATCTATTGCAACATCTTCGAGGGCGCCGCGCTTCGCTGCCGCAAAGCCACACCATGATCGATGCCGTGACATCCGGATGCGGTAGGTCTTCTCGTCTGATCTGGCTGATGCGGTTGATGCCCGAAGCCCGGATCGTCACTTGCATGTCGGTATCGGTCGCCGGAATGCCCAGCGCGAAAATCTTGATGCCGTTGCCGGCATTTTCCAGCGCCGCGACGCGCGACAGCATGACGACCGCAGCCTTCGAGGCGCAATAGGCCGACCAGCCTTCGAGAGGGTTAAATGCCGCCCCCGAGCCCGCATTGACGATGGTTCCGCGGGCCTTGACGATCAGCGGCAGCGCGGCGGTCATGCAGCGCAGTACGCCCACGACATTGATATCGAGAAGTTTTGTCACCTCGGCGCTGTGGAGCCGGTCAACCGTAGAGATCGGATCGATTGCGCCGGCGTTGTTGACCAGTATATCTAACCGCCCCTGCTCTCTCTCGATACGCGAGATCGCAGCACGCACCTCTACATCGCTGGTCACATCGATCCTGATCGGGATTGTCTTGTCCGGCGCTGAGCTCGTGCTGAACGTGCCAGCATAAACGATCGCACCTGCGCGGACGAAATGCTCGGCGGCGGCGCGGCCAATACCGCGGCTGGCGCCGGTGACAAGCACGACCTTGCCCGACAGGTCAGGAAGCGGAACGGGGCGCAGTTGAGACATTGTTTACCTCAGGTTTCTTTCTCATCGAGCCGCCGGAGGGCGTTGAACGAAGCACGTCATCAATACATCAGCCAGCCGCCGCTGACATTGATCGTCGCTCCGGTGATGTAGTCGGCATGGTTGGACGCCAGGAACAGGACGCTGCCGGCAAGCTGCGAAGGATGTGCCATGTAGCCAAGCGGAATTTGCGCGATGGTTGCGGCGAGCGCCGCGTCGTCCATGCCGCCACGCATCATCGCCGTGTCGGCAGCACCGGGCGAGACAGCGTTGACGGTGATCTTGTCCTTCGCCAGCGAACGCGCCATGCCGCGCGTCATCGACACGATGCCGCCCTTGGATGCCGCGTAGGCGACCGAGCCGCCAAAGCCGCCGCTCTGCCAGCCCTGCGACGTGAAGTTGATGATGCGGCCGCCCCGTCCCTGCTCGATCATTCGCCGCGCGGCGGCTTGCGCGAGGAAGAAACTCGCCTTGAGGTTAACCTCGTGCTGAATGTCCCAGTCAGCCTCCGTCACATCGAAAATCGACGGCCTGCGTACCAGCACGGCCGCCGTCTGCACCAGCACGTCCAGCTCGCCGAAGGCCTCAACAACCTGACCAATCACGCCGGCATGCGTGTCGACGTTTCGCAGGTTGCAGGCGAGCGCAAGATGCGGTCCGCCTTCCATTTCGGAGAGCGCCGCATCCAGCCGCACCTGGTCGAGATCGGCTATGGCGACGCGTGCGCCCGCCGCTGCGAACGCCATTGCAATCTCACGGCCGATGCCACCCGTCGCGCCCGTCAGCAGCACGGATTTGCCTTCGAGGCCGGAGGCGAGATTGAAGGTCATGGATTCCCCTGAGAATCGACGCGGGTCGCCCCCTCACCCGGCCTCCGCTTCGCTCGGCCACCCTCTCCCCGCTGGGGAGAGGGGGGTTGCGAGCCATTTCGCCAAAATCCAGGTAAGCGCTCTCCGGAAACGTAGAAGATCTCCTCTCCCCAGCGGGGAGAGGGTGGCCGAGGCTGAGCTTGTCGAAGCCGGAGGCCGGGTGAGGGGGCTATCATCAGCATCAATCTGGCAACCTCAAATCCGAAAAATTCGCTCGGCATTGCCGGAAAACATCTTCACCTGCTCGTCGCGTGAAAAACCGGAAATGATCTCGGCATAGGCGTTGATCACGTCGGGATACGAACTGAACATACGGTCCAACGGCCAGTTGCTGCCGAACACGATGCGGTCAACGCCGAAGGTCTCGATGGAGCCGAGCACGTAGGGCCGGATCGATTCCACCGTCCAGCGAGGATCGCCCATGCCAAGGCCCGAGATTTTCATGATAGCATTGGGCGCCGCCGCCATTTCCCGGATCGCCGCCTGCCACAGCGCAAAATACTCGGGCGTACGCTGCATCGGGATCGCGCAATGATCGATGCAGAGGTCGATATCGGGGAAGCTTCGCGCCAAATCCAGCACGTCCCCGGCGCGTTCAATGCGCGTGTCGAGACAATAAACCAGATTGCGCTTGGCGAGTTCGCCATAGCCACGCCTCCAGGCCGGATCGATGAGATAGTTGCCTTCGCCGAAATTGCGCACCCCGCGCACATTTCGGAATTGCAGATGCCGGTCGAGCACCGCCGCCGCATCCGGCCGCGCCAGATGGCATTCAGCGACGATCCCGTGCGGATAGCCGGTCTCATCCGCAAACGCCTGCAGCCACGCCAATTCATCCACCGGATCCGGCGTATCGACCGCCGCCTGAACATGGATCGCCTTCACCACATTGGCGAAACGGATTTCGGCCAGATAGTCCTTTATGAAGTAGTGCTGCGACTTCAGCGGATCGGTGTCGGGCAAAAAGCCGTGCACGGCGTCACGTTCGAGCCAGCCATAGCGCAGGCTCGGATGCTTCAGATCGTGCAGATGAAAATGCGTGTCGATGAAAGCCAGCTCAGCCATCGGCGGTTAGTCCATGTGAAATTGGAGCGGCAATAGGTACGGGAAGTTGGTGGTTGGATCGACATCGATCTTCATGATCGGCGCCATCCATTCCGACCACTTCGCATCGACGGCGCTTTTCGCGATCGCCGCCTTCGTCTTCTCCAGATCGTCCGTCTCGAAATAGCCAAACAGCGTCAGGCCGTGGCGAAAGATGTTGTAGTTGCGGATGCCGGCTGCACGCAGCATGTCGAGCATTTCCGGCCATATTTCGTCATGCCGCTTCTTGTATTCTTCCTCATATCCGGGACGCACTCCGAGAACCCAGGCGTAGCTTGCCATGCTCACACTCCCCATTTTCCTGCGCATGATCTGCGAACTTTTCGAGATCATGCTAGATCGTTTCGAGCTTGCCGCTGGCGGCGGAGCGATACATGGCGTCGAGGGTCTCGGTCACATATTGCCCGTTGACGCCATCGGCCTCGTTCGGCGCCGAGCCGCCTATGCAGATGTCGATGAAGCTGTTGACCGGCGTCTTGCCGTTGTAGGCCCCCTGGCCCGGGCCGAACGGAAATATCTCATCCTTGCCGTCAGCTCGATTGAGTACGAGCCGTTCGCGCTCGGTGTCGAGCAACAGCATGCCTTCACTGCCGAAAATTCGGATGTCAAACTGTACGGAGCTGTGCTTCGGCAGACTGGCCGAGCCGGAAAGCGACATGGTCGCGCCATTGGTAAAGCGCACGGCCGCCGCGTCGTAGTAATCCACGCCTGCCGGTGACTTGCCGGTCATGCAGAAAGCGCTTTGCGGCTTGACACCGGCGACGCGGAAAACCCAGGCAAGCGGATGCGAAAGCTGGCCCCAGCCGTAGCCGCCGGCCTTCTTCGGGTCTGCCCAGGTCGATGCCGGCGGGCGGTACATATGCTCCGCGGTTTCCAGCATCGGCTGGCCCGCAAACAAATCCTCCAACGCAGACGACATCTGGCAGACGATGTGCTTGACCTCGCCGATGCGGCCCTCTTCGACAACCCGCGCGGCGGTCGCGGTGTAGTCGGTGAAGTTGTAGCCGCACGGGATCAGCACCTGCTTGCCGGCTTTGGCCGCGGCAGCGACGATGGCGCGCGCATCGGCCGCGGTTGTCGCCATCGGCTTCTCGATCAGCACATGCGCGCCGGCTGCCAATGCCGGCAGTGCCACGACCGTGTGAGCGGAGTGCGGCGTCGCGATGATGATGCCGTCGAGTTCGTGCTTCGACACCATGTCGCCGACGCTCGCATAATGATTGGGAATGCCGAACGTTGTCGCCACTTGCCTGCGCCGGCCTTCGTCGAGATCGGCGATCGCCACGATCTCGGCGCGGCCATCAGCCTGCGCGACGGGGATGTGATTGAAGGTCGCCCACCAGCCGGTGCCGACCACGCCTAGAGCTTTGCCTTCATGCCTGATCCTTCTCCTGCCGCGACTTGACCGTCGTTCGATAGACGTTGCGCATATGGGCAGACGCCGCCTCTGCAGCCGATGCAGGGTCGCGCGCTTTCAGCGCATCGAGGATACGTCTGTGATCCTTGTGGCTCTGCGCCAGCACGCCTGCCGTCTCCGATGCCATCCGCCGGAACTCAAGGCCGATGACATTGAGGCTCTTCCCGATGCGAGTGAGAAAGGCGTTGCCACAGCCCCGCCAGATGATGTCATGGAAGGCGCTGTCGGACTCGCGAAAACCCGAGGGATTCTCAAGCACCAAGGCCTGCAGTTTGAGCAGTTCCTCCAGACGCGCCAGATCCTCGTCGGAAATGTTCTCGGCAGCGCGACGCGCCACGTCGGACTCGATCAGCATGCGCGCATCGTAGAGCTCGCGGATGTTGCGCTCCTCCAGCGAGATGAAGAAATGCAGCGGCTCCAGCAGCACGTCGGCGTCGAGTTCGCTGACATAGGCCCCACCGCCCTGACGGGTGCGGATCACACCGAGTATGGTAAGGCCCCTGATTGCCTCGCGCACGCTCGGACGACTGACCTGCAACGAGGCTGCAAGGTCGCGTTCGGGCGGAAGCTGGTCGCCGGGCTTCAGGCTGCCGGCTTTGACCAGGCCGAGAATGCGCTGCGCGACCTGCTCCGCCACCGAGCGGCGGACGATCGGATCTTCGAACTCGGCAATCTTGGGGAGCTCGACCATGCCTATTCCGCCTGCGCTTTGAGCGAACCAAAACGGCCGCCCAGGTAAGTCTTGATATTGGGGATCAACACCGAGGCAATCAGCAACACGCCGATAACCCCGGTCTGAATATGACCGGTGATATTGGCGAGCGCCATGCCGTTGCGCAGGTTGAGAACGATCAGGATCGACAGCAGCGTCCCGAACAAGGTGCCCTTGCCGCCGAAAATACTGACGCCGCCGAGCAGCACGATGGTGATGACGTCGAGTTCGAAGCCGGACGCCATGTCGCCGCGTATGGCGCCGACACGCGCAGCATAGAGCAGGCCGGCCAGCGCCGAAATCGCGCTTGAGGCGATGAACAGGATCGCCTTGACGCGCTCGACATTGACGCCGGAATAGGTCGCGACTTCCCTGTTGTTGCCGATGACATAGACCTTTCGGCCGAAGGCCGAGAACTGCAGCACAAACACCAGCAGCGCGAACAGCAATGCGAACAGGATGAGCGCCAGCGGAAATGGCCCGACGATCGGCTGTTGCCCCATGGCATTGAACCATTCCGGAAAGCCGCCGATGCCGCGATCCTCGACCAGCACGCGCGCCAGGCCGCGATAGCCGATCAGCATGGCAAGCGTCACCACCAGCGACGGAATGCCGACACGCGTGATCCAGAACGCGTTGAACGCACCGCAGGCGACGCCGGCGACAAGCACCACCAGGCAGGCAAGCGGTGCCGGTACGCCCTGCTGGAACAGCCAGCCGAATAAACAGGCGGCAAGGCCCATCACCGAGGCGACCGAAAGGTCGATCTCGCCATTGATGATGATCAGCGTCATGATCAGCGCGACGATGATCTTCTCGATCGAGAGCTGGAACAGGTTGATCTGGTTGTTGACCGTGAGAAAAGCCGGCGACATGGCGGCATTGCATGGCCAGGGTGACGATCAGGATCGCCAGAAGGAACCCCTCCCAACTCCACAGGATCTGTTTGATCCGAGCCATCGCCGCTACTCCGCCGCCTGCACCGGAACCGGAACCGACGGGCTCCTCGCAAGCGCACGGGCGCGCTTCTGCCTGAAATCGAGCAGACGCCGCATCAGGATGGTGTCTGCCGCCACCGACAGCAGGATCAGGAAGCCGAGCACCGCCTCCCGCCAGAACTCGCTGACCATCTGCCAGCGCACAAGGCTGGTTTCGATAAGGTCGATCAGGATCGCGCCGAGCAACGTGCCGATGACCGAGCCCGAGCCGCCGAAAATGTTGACGCCGCCAACCACCACGGCGGCAACCGACTTGAACTCGAAGCCCTGCGCCGGCGACGACGGTGATGTTGCCGAAGCGCGACAGGAACATGAAGCCGGCAAAGCCCGCCAGCGCACCGCACAGAACGAAGGCGATGAACACCGTCCGGGCACTGTCGATGCCGGCCATCAACGCTGCATCGGGATTGGAACCGACAGCATAGAACTGCCGTCCGGCGCGCAGACGCGTCAGCGCCAGATGCGCCACGATCACCACTGCGACGGCGATGGCGAAGGTGACGCGGACATCGAACCCGCCAAGCGAAAAGAGATTGGTGCGCGGCAGCTCGATCATCCAGGCCGGCAGGCTGTCGGTGGTGATCGACTTTGCCCCTGAATAGTCCACCAGCAGCGTCCGGAAGATGGCCAGCGTACCCAGCGTTACGATGATCGACGGCACTTTTGCGTAGGCAACCAGCACGCCGTTGATCGCACCGAAGCAGCCGCCGACGAGGATCGACACCAGAACGACGATGAGCGGGTTCAGATCGGGATGGGACAGCACCAGGTTGCCGATGATATAGGCGGTGAAACCGACGACGGAACCGACCGACAGATCGATGTTGCGCGTCAGCACGACCAGCGCCTGACCGACCGCGATCAGTGCCATGATCGCGACGCTGGTGGAGATGCGGGTGAACAGTCGCGGCTCGTAATAGTTGTCGATCTGCGTGCCGAAGAAGGCGAGGATCAGCACGATGACGGCAACCAGCGCACCTATGCGCAGGACCTGCGGGCTGACGCGGTCGAGGACCTGCAGCATCACGCGGCCCTTCTTCGTCTGGCCGGTGGCGAGGCTCATCACCGTTTCCTGCGTGGCGCTGTCGCCGTCGAGAATGCCCATCTGCCGGCCCTCGCGCATCACCACGATGCGGTCGGCCAGCGCCAGCACTTCCGGCAGGTCGGACGAGATCGCGACGATCGCCACGCCCTTGCGCGCCAGCTCATGGATGATCGCATGCACCTCTGCCTTGGCGCCGACGTCGATGCCGCGCGTCGGCTCGTCGAGGATGAGAATGCGCGGCGCCATGTTCAGCCACTTCGCCAGCATCACCTTCTGCTGGTTGCCGCCGGATAGTTTGCCGACATCGATCTCGACATTGGGCGTGCGGATGTTCAGCCGCTTGCGGTAGCTTTCGGCCATCTCCAATTCCTGGCGCGTGGCGGATGAAGCCGAACCTGCCGAGGAAGCGTTTGAGCGTCGCCAGCGTCGCATTGGCATAGATCGGCATGGTCATGGCGAGGCCGAGCTTGCGCCGGTCTTCCGACACATAGGCGATGCCGACCTGCATGGCTTCCTGCGGCGATTTGATCGTCAGTTCCCTGCCGTCGATGCGGATCGCTGCCGGCATCGGCGGGCGCGACGCCGAACAGCGCCAACGCCACATCGGTGCGGCGCGCGCCGACAAGGCCGGCAAAACACAGCACCTCGCCGGCGCGTACATCGAAAGCTGACATCTGAAAACACGCCATCGCGGCCAAGCCCGCTGACCGAAAGCACGACATTCTGCCGTTGCGCTGCCCGGCACCCGCGCAAAGAACTCGCCGACATCGCGGCCGACCATTTCGGAGATCATGCTCTCGGGCGTGACATCGTCGATCGCCCGCGTGGAAATATACTTGCCGTCGCGCAGCACCGTGACGCGGTCGGCGATCTCGAACACTTCTTCCAGCCGGTGCGATGATGTAGACGACGGCGACGCCCTGACTCTGCAGCGTCTGCGCAATGCCGAGCAGCTGGCGCGCCTCATGCGCCGAAAGCGATGCGGTCGGCTCGTCCATGATCAGCACGCGCACGTCGAGCGACAGCGCCCGGGCGATCTCCACCGCCTGCTGCTCGGCAAGCGTCAGGCCGCTTGCCGGGCGCTCGACATCGATCTTGACGCCGAGCCGCGCCAGCAGCGTGCGGGCGTCTTCGTAGGTCTTCTTCCAGTTCATCACCCGCCCGCGGTCGCGATGGCTGATGAAGATGTTCTCCGCGACATCGAGGTCGGGAAACACCATCGGCTCCTGATAGATCGCGGCGATGCCGAGCGCTGCGCCTCGCGCTGGGACCGTTGATGGCTGCGCGCCTCGCCATTGACGAGTATCTCGCCGCGAACTCGGCTGATGCACGCCGGTCATGATCTTGATCAGCGTCGATTTGCCGGCGCCGTTCTCGCCGACCAGCGCATGGATCTCGCCCGGCTGCAGCGCCACCGAGACGCCGTCGAGCGCCTTCGTCATGGCGAAATTCTTGGAAATGCCGCGCATTTCCAGAACCGGCTGGGTCATCGCATCAAGTTCCACGTTACCTTCCGGGAAGTAAGCCCCTCACCCGGCCGAGCGAAGCGGAGGCCGGTGAGGGGATGGTTGCAGGCCAAGAAATAGCCGGCAAATCCTCGGATAGACCGGCCTACTTCGCAGCCGCTTCCACATTGTCCTTGTTGTAGACCGTGAACGGTCCCATCAGGATGCGCTTGCCGCCTTCGCGGCCCGGATCCTGCTCGATCTTGTACTCACCCATGCGGCCGGCCGCGAAGGCTTCGCCGACCTCGCCCTTGATCTGGCCGGTCGCCAGCAGGTAGGTCGTGTAGTAGGTCAGGTAGCCGAGGTCGCGGAAGTCCCACAGCGCGAATTCCGGCGCGCAGCCGTTCTTGGTGTAGGACACCATTTCCGACGGCAGGCCGAGACCGCTGACCTTCACCTTGTCGCAGAGGCCTTCGTCCTGCATCGCCTTGGCGGTCGCCTGGATGCCGACCGTGGTCGGCGACATGATCAGGCCGAGGTTCGGATATTTGTCGACCAGCGCCAGCGCACGGTTGTAGCTGACCTCCGACTGGTCATCGCCATAGACGACGTCGACCAGCTTGATGTCCTTGTACTTGTCGCCCTTCAGCGCTTCCTTCATCGAAGCGATCCAGGCAGTTCTGGTTCGCCGCATCGGGAGAGGCCGACAGCACAGCCATCTCGCCCTTGCCGCCGAGGATCGAATGCGCCATGTCGGCCATGACCGTGCCGATCGAGCCGAAATCGACCTGCGCGACGAACACGCTCTCGCCCTTGCCGGTCGGGATCGGCGAGTCCCAGGTGACGACCTTGGTGCCGGCCTTCTGCGCGGCTTCGGCCGACGGCGCGATCTGGTCGCCGGCATTGTTGGACAGCATGACGCCGTTCTTGCCCTGCGTGGTCGCGGTGGTCATGATCTCGATCTGGCCGGCGACGGAGTTTTCCGGCGTCGGTCCGAGGAACAGCAGTTCGCCCGTGTTGCCGAGCTCCTTATGCGCTTCCTGTGCGCCCTCATTGGCCTGGTCGAACACCAGAATGCCGAGGAACTTCGGCAGCAGGACGAGGTCGGCCTTCTTGCCCTTTTCCGGGGTGATTGCCTGCGCCCATGCGGGCATTGCGACGCCAAGCGCCAACATCGCGGCCAGCGCCGCAATGGATAATTTCTTCATGGTAGTTCCTCCCGTTTGGTCCAAAAATCTCGCCTTTGTCCTTCGAGGCCACGCGGACCTCAACCTCCAATCGCCAATCTCTCGGCGATCAACCTATATAATTGGACAGACCAATTTACTAAGTGGGTTTGGTGCGTCCGTCAAGACACGCATCACTAAGGCCCGGCACCGGGCGACGCGGATTTTCGCCGTTCAGCGCGCGGGCAATGTCGTTGGCGACCAGCCCTTGCAACTTGCCGATCGCGGCATCGGAGTACCAGGCGGCATGCGGCGTCAGCAGCAGATTTGGCGCATCGCGCAGCGGCGACTCCATCCCCAGCGGCTCCTTGTGGAATACATCCAGCGCAGCGCCGGCGATCGTGCCGGCCTTCAGCGCGGCGGCGAGATCATCCTCGACGATCAACTGGCCGCGCGCCGCATTGACGATCATCGCGTTCGGCCGCATCGTCTTAGCCGCTCGGCGTTGACGAAGTTGGTGGTCATTTTGTTGGCCGGCGCGTGCAGCGAGATCAGGTCGCACGTAGCGAACAGCTCGTCCGGCCGGGCAGATCGCGATGCCCTGAGACGCCGCGTCTTCCTTGGAAAGCGCCGGGTCGAAGGCCTTGAAGCTGGAAGCCGAAGGCTGCAAGCCGCTGATGCACGGCGCGTCCGATCTGGCCAAAGCCGAAGAAGCCAATCTCCGTCTCGGAGAATGGCTTGATCGGCTTGCGCCGTCGCCACCGCCGCCCATTTTCCGGCGCGCACCGACGCGTCGAGCGGCATCAGCTTGCGCAGCAGCGTCAGCACCGAGGCCGCCGTGTGGTCGGCAACCTCGTCGGTACAGTAATCCGGTACGTACCCGACCTTCACGCCCGCTTCGCTTGCGG
Source organism: uncultured Alphaproteobacteria bacterium (assembly GCA_963829135.1). Taxonomy (GTDB): domain Bacteria; phylum Pseudomonadota; class Alphaproteobacteria; order Rhizobiales; family Rhizobiaceae; genus Kumtagia. The sequence continues at coordinate 81,473 of CAWHHO010000008.1, forward strand.
CGGCAAGATCGATATTATCGTAGCCGACGCCGTAGCGGATGACGGTCGCCCCGGGTGCCAGCACGGCAACCGCCTCTCTGGTGAACGGTGCGAACTGCACGGCAACGATGTTGGCGTCCCGCACCGCCTCCACCACCTCCTCCGCCGAGCGGCACTGATGCGCCGCAAACGCCGCGCCCCTGCCTTCCGCAGCGGCGCGCTCCTGCGCGACATCGGGAAAAGTATAGTCCGTAACGACAACCCTGTTTGCTGCCATCAGGCATCTCCCTTGCTAGAGCATGATCCCGAACCGATGGTCCAGAGCAGGATTTGCAGACTCTTCGGAAAAGGTCACTGCGAAAACAAATCGTCAAGTAGCGACATCCGATCCCTTTGGATTGGATGGTGCGCTGAGATAGTCATGAATGATTTCGCCGGGAACGAGCGTGAAATCGGCGCGCCAGAAATAGCCTTCCAGCGGCTCCAGCACCGGCAGGCGGTGCACCGGCGCCTGGGCGTTCGGCCGCAGTTCGACCGTGCACGGCCCTCGCCAGCATTCATGCACCGTAACATCGGCCAGTTTGCGCGAGGTCAGCTGGCGGATCGCCGGCCTGCCGTCGATATGGTCGATCGCCTTCAGGTTGAGGTTGGTGGCAAAATCGAAATGCTGCGAAATCTCTGCGGGATCGCAGGGCTTCTGCTTGTAGGGCAGTGTCGCGGTGATGATATCGATGCCGTTGCGCTCGACGGTTGCGACGATCAGGTCGCCTCTGAACTGCAACTCCGGATTGGCGTATTTCTTGGGTTGGCCGTGCGTCTCGCGGCCATGCGCGACGCCGGCATCGGATTTGAGCAGAAGGTTGGTCGAGTAGGCGCCGCGTGCCCGGCCCGGCAACTCGGCGCCGAACATCACATTGGCCTCGGCATAGGGACCAAGCCAGTCGGTATCGTTCATCTTGTAGATGTGGATCGCGACGACATCGCCGGTCGGCACCAGCGGCGGCGGTGCCAGAAACCGCATCATCTCCGGATCACTGCGGTAAAAGGCAGTGAGTATCTCGGCATTGCGAAACTTGAACGGAAAGGGCGGCACCATCGGTGCGTCCCAAGGCGTCGAAAATCCGCTCTTGCGGATATCGTCTTCGCTCGGCCGTGTGAGGCCGTGCCGCCGTTCCGTCATGCGCCCTCCCGCGATATTCGGGAGTCTGCGCCCCCCGCGCTTCGCTAATTGGCCTTACCAATTAGCAGATTGGGCGGCGAAGGCAAGTTACCTCACGCGAAGATATTGGCTTTAGCTTTGCGCGTTGCGTAGCGACGCGCGCGGGTTCGCCATTTCGAAATCCGCCGCGACCTTCTGGTCGTCGCCGCGGGTAACATTGCATCGCGGCTGACAGCGCCGGCAATGACTTCCTTTGCATATGTGGTGCTAATCGCGAGTGCAGCCAGCCGCTGCCTTCGCGTACGTTCCGTTTTCATGATACTTCCCTCATCGTATTCTAGTCCCATCTTCGGCAAAAAGCCGAATGCTCGCCGGCTTGAGGCGAACTTCGATCTGCTCGCCAAACTCCGGTGCTCCATTGCGGCGTTCCGCGACGATGATCTCGCCCGTCGGCAGGCTGCCGTGAATGTAGGTGGTCGATCCAAGCCGCTCGGTGACGTCCACCGTCAGCAGGAGGGCGGGACCGCTCGCCTCGTCCAGATGCTCGGGCCGAATGCCGAGCTGCACGGATTGGCCGTCCTTGAGCGCCGAAGCGATATGGCGGATTTCGAGTTTCGCACCGCCGGCGGTGACGGCCTTGCCGCCATCCGTGACCCGTGCCTTGACGAAGTTCATCCGCGGGGAGCCGATGAAACCAGCGACGAAAGCATTGTCCGGGTCTTCATAAAGGGTCAACGGCGACCCGGTCTGCTCGACGCGGCCGGCTCGCAGCACCACGATCTTGTCGGCAAGCGTCAGCGCCTCGGTCTGGTCGTGGGTGACGTAGATCATGGTGTTGCCGAGCGTGCGATGCAGCTTGGCGATCTCGACGCGGGTTTGTACGCGAAGCTCGGCATCGAGGTTGGAAAGCGGCTCGTCGAACAAGAAACACCGCGGGATTGCGCACGATGGCGCGCCCGATCGCCACGCGCTGGCGTTGTCCGCCAGACAGGTTCGCCGGCTTGCGCTCCAGCAAGTGATCCAGCTGCAGGATCCGCGCTGCACGCGTTACCTTCTCGTCGATCTCGGCCTTGGGGCGTCCGGCCATGCGCAGGCCGAAGCTCATATTGTCGGCGACATTCATGTGCGGATAGAGCGCATAGGACTGGAACACCATGGCAACGCCACGGTCCGAAGGCTCCTCGTCGTTCATCAGCTTGCCGCCGATGAAGAGGTCGCCGTCGCTGATCTCTTCAAGCCCGGCGATCATCCGCAGCAGGGTCGACTTTCCGCAGCCGGACGGCCCGACAAACACGCAGAATTCGCCCTGCTCGATCTGCAGGGACACGCCGTGGATGACGGACGCGGCGCCATAGGTCTTTTCAACGTTACGAAGTTCGATCTGAGACATTTGAATGCTACCCCTTCACCGCGCCGACGGCGATGCCAGAGACGATCTGGCGTTGGAAGATGATGTAGATGGCGACGATCGGTGCGGCGGCGAGAACGATGCCCGCCGACAGCAGTGGAACATTGGTCGTGTACTCGCCACGCAGCGCGGCAATGCCGACCATCAGCGTGCGCTCGTCCTGCAAGACCAGCAGCGAGATCAGCACATCGTTCCAGCAATAGAGCGTGTTGAGAATGCCGAGCGTGATCAGCGCCGGCTTGCCCATCGGCAGCATCACGAACCACCATACCTGCCAGAGCTTCGCACCGTCGATCCGCGCGGCCTCGACCAGTTCGCGCGGCAGGCCGCTGTAGAACGCGGTCATCAGGTAAACGCTGAATGGCAGGAAGAACGCCGTGTAGGAAATGATCAGGCCGATACGCGTGTTGAGCAGGCCGAGACCGATGATCGTCTGGTAGAACGGAACCAGCACCACCTGCACCGGGATCATCAGCGCTGCCAGGATAACGATGAAGATCAGCTTGCGGTAGGGAAAGCGCAGGATCGCCAGCGCGAAGCCCGCCAGCGAGGAGACCGTGAGCAGCAGCAACACCGCACCCGCGGTGACGACGACCGAATTCAGGAAATAGTCGCCGAGATGCGAGCGCGTCCATGCCTGGCTGAAATTGAGCAGGGTCGGATCGGTAACGATGCCGAAGCGGTCGAGGATATAGCCCTTGTTGGTCTTCAGCGCATTGTTGATCGCAAAGAAGATCGGGTAGACGCAGCTCAGAGCGAGCAACGCCATCGGAAGGGCGATGAGCCAGAAGCGTTCGTTTTTCCCGCATGCCGGCAGCAGCCATCTTCGTCGCTCCTACAGGTTGGCGTTGCGGTTCATGATGCGGATCTGCAGCCAGGCGAGACCGCCCATCAGCACGAAGAGCACCATGGAAATCGCGGCGGCGTAGCCGGGGCGGTTCATCTTGCCCTGCTCGAGCCAGATCAGGAATTCAGGCAGCGTCGTCGCCGTACCCGGCCCGCCTGCCGTCAGCACATAGATCAGTCCGAACATGGAGGTCAGCACGCCGATGGTGGTGACCACGGCGACGAATTCGATGATCGGCCGCAGCGCCGGAATGATGACATAGAACCAAACCTGCCAGGGCTTCGCGCCTTCGAGCTTCGCGGCTTCGATCATGTCTTTCGGCACGGTCGAAAGGCCCGGCCAGGAAGATCAGCAGGCTCATGCCGAAGGTCGACCACAATTGCACGGCGATCAGGCTGCCCATTGCCGTCCATCCTTGGCCGAGCCAGTCGACCGGCGAGATGCCGAAGAAACCGAGCAGCGCGTTGAGGCTGCCGTCGCGACGCAGCACGACATTGAAGATCGAGCCGACGATGACCGACGACAGCACGGCCGGAAAAAAATAGACGGCGCGAAAAATCTTTCCGCCCGGTACGCCCTGGTGGATGAGGATGGCGAGCAGCATCGGCAGCATGATCCACACCGGCAGCGTCGCCAGCAGGATCAGCGTGTTGACCAGACTATCGCGAAACACCGGATCCTGGGCGATCGCCGCGTAATTGTCGGCGCCGACGAAATCCATCCGGTCGATACCGTTGGCATTGGTGAAGGACAGAAAAAAGCCCCAGAACAGCGGAACAAGTGCGGAAGATCAATACGAGAAGGACCGCCGGCAGCACGAACAGATATGCAAAACGCCTCTCTGATCTGCTGCCAAATCCGGTCTTCCGGTTGCGGCGCGCTGCCTGAACGGGGCCGATTCTTTCCGTAGTCGCGTGTGTCGTGGTCATGGTGGTGACCGTCCTATGCTCTGGGTATGTTGTTCGACTTGGCCGCTCCTCCGCGCCCTCCTCGGGGCGGCGCGGAGGTGTTCTAGCTCCTCAAGTTATTTGCCGGCGCGCGCCGTGGCTTGCACCTCGTCGAGCCGCGCTGCCGCCGCGTCGACAGTCGCCTCGCCATTCAGCAGCAACTGGCTCTGCCGGTGCCATTCCTCGATTTCCGCGGTAGCCATGTTGGTATGCGCCATCGGCACGCCGGACGCCTTCATCCAACCGATGATGGCTTTGGCCGAGGGGCTCTCGACTTTGCTGACATCGACCTTGGAGTTGGCCGCGATCGCGCCGGCATCCTGGAAGAATATCTGCATTGCGGCCGGAGAGGCGAACTCCTTCACCAATGCCGTTGCGAGCTCGATATTCGGTGAGGCCTTGCTGACCGCGTAGCCGATGCCGCCCGAAAGAGGAAACTTCGGATCGCCCGGCGTCTTGTCGGACGCGGCCATGGGGGCGGGCATCCTGAAGGCGCCGACATTGTCTGCGGTTAGAAATTCGTCGAACTGCTTCCAATGGGCAACGTCCGAGATCAGGCCGATCGTGTTTGCGCCCTCGCCGCGCATGAACTGTTCGTACTCGTCCATGAATTTGGCGGTGGAGTTGGCGCCTTCCGGATACCAGCCTGCCGCATTCGTATCGACCCAGGCCTGGAGGATCGCCTTGACCTGCGGGCTCGTCCATTTCAGCTTGCCGGCAGCCCAATCGGCCTGTTCCTGCGCGGTCAGGGAATTTGCGGCAATCGCCGAGAAGAAGAACTCCGCGCCGAAACCCTCCTTGTTGCCGAGCGAGAAGCACGGCACCGCACCCTTGGCCTTAATGGCGTCGCAGACGGCCTTCAGTTCGTCCCAGCTCGTCGGGGCTTTTTCGGGATCGAGACCGGCGTCCTTGTAGAGCGCCTTGTTGTAATAGACGACAAAGCCCTGGATCGAGAGCGGCACCGCATAGACGCCGCCGTCCTTGCCCGTGAATTCTTCCCAGCCGGCGATATCGCCCTTGATGTCGGCAACCTTGTCGTCAAGCTTGACCATGGCGCCGATGCGTTCCTTGGCCTGGGCACCGCCATGCAGCAGGACAACATCCGGCCCGCCTTGCGATGAAAGCGCGGTGCCGAGCAGCGTATAGTATTGGTCATGGGGCTGAACGACGAATTTCACCGTAGCGCCGGGATGGGCGGCCTCGAAATCGGCCTTTACCTTGTCGTAGTAGCCCTGGGTTACCGGGTCGCCGGACTTCCAGTCCCAGACCGTAATCTCCTGGGCCAAAGCGGTACTCGCAGCAAGCGCTATGGCCAGCGTTGCCAGCGTGCGCAAAAAATTCATCGAAATTCCTCCCTCGATCAGATCTGACGTCAACCTGCGCTTCCACCCTCCCGGGAAAGCGACACGACATTATTTCGCTCGGCTATGCGTGCATTGTGCGGTGCCGGGCCCAATCCACTGCGCGGCAACAAATCGGGGCGGCTCCACTCGCGCCGCGCAGTTTCGCTCAGCGTGAGGCCATGACCGGGACGGTCCGGAGCATAGGCGAAGCCGTCGCGGATCAGGATCGGCTCCTCGACCAGATGGTCGAAATTCTGGAACGAATATTCAAGCCACTCGACCTCCGGCAGCGCCGCCGCCATGTGGATGCCCACCTCGAGGAAAGTGTTGCCGAGGGAAACCGGGATGCCCTTGTCGGCGGCGAGCCAGCCGATGCGCATGACGTCGGTGACCTGGCCATGAACATTGAGAATGTCGGTGCCGCCGGCTTCCATCAACTGACGCTTGCCCGAAGCATCCAGATACTCGCCGGAGTTGATCATGCGTCCACGGCGCCGAATTGCGCAGCATGCGCAGGCCTTCAAAGTCTGTTCGCAGGATCGGGTCCTCGACCCACAGGAGATCGTGCCCGGCGCGCCGGATGGCCTCGAGCTTGACCATCGCCTCCTTCGCACCCCATGCTTCATTGGCGTCGATCATTACCAGCGCGCCCTTGCGAACATGCCGCTTCAGCAGTTCGATGCGATGCAGGTCGCGTTGGAAGTCGGGATGCCCGACCTTGATCTTGAAGGCGGAATAGCCAAGCGAATCCGCATGAGCAAACAGCCGTGTGAATTCATGGTCGTCGAGGTGATAGTCCAACCCGCTGGCGTATGCTTTTACGCGGTCACGCGTGCCGCCGAGGAGCTTCCACAACGGCAGGCCGGCCTGCTTTGCGGCAAGGTCCCACAGCGCGACCTGAATGGCTTCGCCGAAAGGCAGCGTCGGTGCACGCTGGTTTCCGCCGCGCGGGCGAGAGACCTGATGTCCCAGGCTTGCCGGGTGCCGGCCTTCGAGACCGGGCCATATCTCCGTGAGAAAGATGCGCTCGATCTCGGGAAGCGATGGCATCGGAAAGAACAGCGTCTGCATGAAGCCGAGCCCGATATCGCCGGTATCGGCGACCAGTTCGACAGCAACAACGTTCACATCGTCAGCGCGAACCTGGCTGTCGCCGATCACACGATCGCGAGCGAACTGGAAACGAGTCAATCTGTGATCTATAAGACGCATAGGTTGATTCTAGCTAGACCCGAAAGTAATATATCAGAGCTGCCACTTAATATATCAATAAATGAGACATCGCAAGTGACCGAGGCCACGAAAATCGCGAGAAATCGAGCAGCACCTGCTCCCGATGGGAAGCTTCTAAGTGACGTTGCCTATGATCGCATTCTTGAGGGTCTGTTCGATAAGACAGTACCGGCGGGCGCGTTCGTGTCGCAGAACGATCTCGTTCAACTGCTGAATATCCCTGTAGCGCCGCTGCGGGACGCGCTGCGCATCCTTGAGCACGAAGGCGTAGTGACGATCCATCCGCGTTCGGGCATTCAGTTCATCAAGCCCGACCTTGAACTGACGCGGTCGACCTATCAATATCGCGCCATCCTCGAGCGCGCTGCGGTGCGCGTGTTTGCCGAAGCGGCAGAGGAGGATGATGTCCGCGAAATCCTGGACCAGCACCAAAAGCTGCTCAAGCTTATCGAGGCTGACGGCTATACGCCTGAAGCACAGGCCGGGCTGGATTCCGCCGAAGCCGTGTTTCATGGCGCGGTGATCGACATTCTGCAGAACCCGTTGGTCACATCGAACTACAAGCGCATGCGCAACTATCTGCGGTTGCTCCGTGTCGACCGCAAGATTACGCCGTCAATAGCACTGCGCACCGTTCGCGAGCATATTGCCGTATTGGAAGCATGCATCGCGCACGATCCCGATCGCGCCGAGGCGGCGTTGCTGGCACATTTCCAGGCGGCGCTACAGCGGAGCCTCGGGATGTTTTGACGTCCCATGGGGTGCGCGAGGGGTCCGGCTCAGCCGATACTCTCGCACCGGTTTGAATTTCAGGGCTAGGATACGCTCCATGAAAACACGTCGTGTTGGAAACACCGCCCTTGAAGTGACCGAGATCGGCTGCGGCGCGGCCGGTCTTGGCAACCTATACCGCGTCTGTCCGCGCGAGGATGCCATGGGGGTGCTGGAGGGTGCCTGGAACGCCGGGATACGCTATTTCGACACCGCGCCGTTCTATGGGTTCGGGCTGTCCGAGCGGCGGGTCGGCGATTTCCTGCGCGACAAACCCAGCGAAAGCTACGTCCTTTCCACCAAGGTCGGACGCCTGCTCACGCCTGTGAAGGACACCGAAGTGCCCGACATGGGCTATGTCGATCCGCTGCCCTTCCGTGTCGACTACGACTACGGCTACGACGCCATCATGCGCTCCGTCGAGTTCAGCTATGCACGCCTCGGCCTCAGCAAGATCGACATTCTGTATGTGCATGATATCGGCGTTTACACGCATGGGGTCGAAAAGACCGAAACGCACCTTCGCCAGCTGCTGGATGGGGGCCTGAAAGCCCTCGACGCGTTGAAGTCCTCGGGTGCAATTTCCGCCTACGGGCTGGGCGTCAACGAGGCTGAGATCTGCCTGGAAGTGATGAGCCGCGCTCCCCTCGACTGCATCCTGCTCGCGGGCCGCTATACGCTGCTCGACCGCACTGCCGAGGAGCGGCTGATCCCGCTCTGCCGCAGGACCGGCACGTCGCTGGTCATTGGCGGCGTGTTCAACTCGGGCATTCTTGCAACTGGCCCGGTCACCGGCGCCAACTTCGACTATGGTCCAGCCTCCGAGGACATTCTAGAAAGGGTCGGCGCCATGACCCGCATTGCCGAAACCGACGGTTATCCCCTGGCGGCGGCAGCGATGCAGTTTCCGCTGCATGAGCCCTCCGTGGCATCTGTACTCGTGGGTACGGCGAAACCGTCCAGTTTGGTCCGCAACATGCAGCTTCTGGACGAGGTCGTACCGGCGGGTACTCTCGACAAATTCCGGCCTTTCACCTTGACGCAGGCAACTCTCACGGGAGCCGTTCGCGAGTAGGACATCAAAACTCGTTGGCGTACCCGGAACGTCGCGTCGCGGTCAATTTTCGCAATTTTCTCTCGATCGCCAGCGATACATCGTCTCACGCTTGCGCCGTTATATAACACGTTATATTATTGCGAGGTGGAGGTCCCCGTGGTCGAAGATGTTGTTCGCGCGCTTGGTTTTCTTTGCCTCGGCACCCGCATGAAGCGGATCGGCGAGCGGCTCCAGTCCGACACGCAGCACATCCTCGACACATTGGACGTGCCCCTTCAATCGAGCCACTACCCCTTTCTTGCCGCGCTCGACCGAATCGGACCTTCGACAATCGGCGACCTCGCGGGCGCAATCGGCATCACTCAACCGGGCGCGACACGAACGCTGGGACAACTCGCGAAAATGGGCCTGGTGGAGGCGCGTCAGCCGCGCGAGGATCAGCGCCGCAGGATCGTGTCGCTGACGGCAAAAGGCCAGCACATGGTCGATGACGCCAAGCGCGATGTCTGGCCGCGCATCGAGGCGGCCGTCGTCGATCTCTGTGCAGGCCTGTCCGGTCCGCTGCTCACCCAACTGGCCTCGGTAGAGGATGGCCTCGACGCTTCCCCGCTGCATCGGCGGGCAGCGAAGCGGGAGGCGCAGAAATGAAACACATTCTTGACCGGCCGATCTGGAGTGCGCTCGCAACGGGCCACGCGCATCTGGCCGAGGGCGGCTCCCTGGCGCGCCGGTACCCGGCCTCGATCAGTTTTTTCGCCGCGACCGGAGACGACAGCCCGGAGAGCCTGAGAGCACTCGACAGGCTCACGCAGGCGGACGAAACGCTCCTGCTTGTTCAGGCAGACACTGTCTCGCTGCCTTCAAGCCTTGTTGCGGCCTCGACTGCCAGTTTGGTTCAAATGGTTGCTGAGCAGCCGGCCTCCAAAGTCGAGGACGAGCGCATCGAACGCCTCACCGAAGCCGATGCCGCCGAAATGCTGGCACTGGCGACGTTGACCAAGCCGGGGCCGTTTTCGCTTCGGGCGCGGAGCCTGGGCGATTTCTGGGGCGTGAAGATTGATGGGCGGCTGGCGGCAATGGCCGGGCAGCGCCTGCGGCAGACCGGCTACATCGAACTCAGCGGAGTCTGCTCGCATCCCGACTTTCGCGGCCGGGGCCTCGGCCGGCTGCTGTCGCTCTATGTCGTCGGCAGGATTTTCGAGCAAGGAGCGCTGCCCTACCTGCACGCCTACGCCACGAACGAAGCCGCTATCGGCCTCTACGAATCGATCGGATTCAAACTTCGAAGTGGCATGAACGTCGCGGCGGTGAGGAGGACGGCCTAAACAGACACCGGCTCTTTTTCAGGTCTTTCTCAAAGAAGATGAGCCAGTCCTTGAACGCATCAGGAATGGGGTAGTAACTGGCGATCCTTCTAAACCCCAAGCGCTGATAAAGGCCTATGGCGGCAAGCTGGTTCTTGCTGGTGTCGAGCCGCATCGCCCTGTAGCCGGCCGAGCATGCGTCGGCAATGATGCGATCGGCGAGCATCCGGCCGATCCCCTGTCCATGGTATACCGGCGGCACGTACAGACGCTTCATCTCGCAAATCCCTTCGGCCAAGGGGCGCATCGCCACACATCCTGCTGGATGGCCGTCGTGATATGCAATCAACAAGCTGCCTGCGGGACGGCTATATTTCCCGGGAAGTGCCGCCAACTCGTTCTCGAACTCGACCTTGTCGAAGTAGCGGTCGACATTCTCCCGATCTGCCGTGCTGAGTTCCCGGCCCCAGATGACAAAGGCTCGCATCAGCGACCGCACGTGATCGAGTTGCTCAGAGGTTAAAGCTTGAAATATCTCGGTCACTGAGTGCCCCTGCGCCGGCTTGCGTCAGGCGGACTTCCAATGTTTGCTGCGGATGCAGACACGGCGACCCTCCGACACTCGCAGCCGAACGATTAGGCTCAAATCCCCGAGCCGTCGAAATCCTCGCCCTCAAACGGCGCCGGCATGCGGGACGCGGACGCAAGTTCCTGCTTGCCCAGATTGGCGCTGGGCAAAGGCATCCAGCATTTCAGCTCGGGTTCGGCATAGGCGAAAACGCATCCCGGATATGGAGTCAGCGGCGCGCCATCCCTCGCTGGCGAACTGATCCGCCCGCGCCCAATAGGCGACATCGACTTCGGCTGGCCCTTGTTCGACCGGCCGGACCGTCACGAGAATCCGCGTGCCATCCTTGGGCGCACTCGACATCTGTCGCCACGGGTCGGGCTCGTTCATCGCATTCCTCGCGATTTGTGCTCGGCTGCTGCGCAAAAGTTCTGCGGGCGAGCGAATGTTAGTGCATCGCACGCCCCGGCGCCATTGCAAAGCCGCCGGACTTTGCCCGTGTCGTGCTGACGCGCGTTTTCAGTGTCCGGACTTGACCGCCACGGTTGCAATACCCGCGCCGACCAGCAGCGTACCGCCGGCGCGGTTGAAGATGCGGATGGCATTAGGATTGCTGACGAGGGCGCGGGCGCGGGATGCCGCCAGCGCGTAGCCGAACGCGTTGGCGAAGGCCAGAATCAGGAAGGTCGAACTCGAAAATCAGCATCTGGGTAAGAAAGTCCGCCTCACGGCTCAAGAACTGCGGCAGGAACGCCACGAAGAAAGTGATGCTCTTCGGATTGAGCGCCGTGACCAGCCACGCATGCGCCATCATCCGCACGGCCGATGTCGCCTCGGTGCGCGGTTCCGCATTGAGCGAGCCGCCTGCCCGAAACAGCTTGACGCCAAGGTAGATGAGATAGGCCGCACCGATCCATTTCAGGGCGGTGAACACGGTAGCCGACGCCGCGAGCAAGGCTCCGATTCCCAGCATTGAAAGCGTCATGGCGGTGAAGTCGCCGAGCGCGACGCCGAACGCCATCGGTAAAGCCGTTCGCCAACCCTGTCCAAGCGCATAGGAGACCACCAGCAGGATCGTTGGGCCGGGGATGATCAGCAGGACGGCTGATGCCGCGGCAAACGCCACCCAGGTTTCGAACGACATCGACCATCTCCTCGATCAAGGGAGAGAATAATCGCTGCGTGGCGGCGATTGTAAAGGGCTGCAGGCACTGTCAGTTCTATCGCTATCGTCGGACAGCGTGCAGCCGGGCCTGTCGTCAGGGCGTCTTCTTCCCATAGGCCAGATGAGCATCCGCTTCGGCCTTCAGTTCGGCGCGCGCCTGGTCAAGGTAACCCGCACGCTTTTCCTCGCCGATCACCGTCTGTGTAAGAGAACCTAGGGTAATGCGATCCGGGAATGTGTGTGTTTGGCGGGCCGCGCTGTCGCCCCAGACCTCTTTCGGAGAGTTCTGGCGCTCGAAAATTTCTCTGCCCGCGCTTCCAGACGGACTTATCGATCTTCGTCATCAAAATCTCCTATCCCTCTCTCCTAATATATGGGGATTTTGGCGACCCAGTACGACAACAAAGCTGCTGCAGCGAATAAAGTGCCGCCCGGAAGCAGGAGCCGAACTGGTTCATTCTCGATGCAAACTGTTCTAAGGATGGGTGACCTTAATATCCTGTCCGCAGTCGACGAACACCGGGTGTTTGCATGACCGATATTGCCGCCGGCGCCGTTCCCCGGCGCGGCATCTGGGGCTGGATGCTGTTCGACTGGGCGGCGCAGCCGTTCTTCACGGTCGTCACCACCTTCATCTTCGGCCCGTATTTCGTGTCGCGCATGGCCAGCGACCCGGCGATGGGGCAAGCCGCCTGGGGCTATGGCGTGGCCGCTGCCGGCTTCGTTATCGCCATCCTCTCGCCGGTGCTCGGCTCGATCGCCGATCAGACCGGCCGCAAGAAGCCGTGGATCATGGCGCTGGCCGTTGTCCAGATTGCGTCGCTGTTCATGCTGTGGTTTGCGGCACCCGGCTCCAGCCTGGTGGGCGTGTTGATCTTCTTCTGCCTGGCGACTATCGCGGCCGAGTTCTCGATCGTCTTCAACGATTCCATGATGCCTCGGCTCGTCTCCAAGGAAGAAATCGGCCGCGTTTCCAACATTGCCTGGGGTCTCGGTTATCTCGGCGGGATGATCGTGCTGATCTTCGTCGTCACGATGCTCGCCGCCTCCCCGCAGACGGGTAAGACCATTATCGGCATCTCACCCTTGTTCGGCCTCGATCCGGCCCAGGGAGAGGATGCACGTGCCACCGGCCCGATTTCGGCGATCTGGTATTTCGTCTTCATCCTGCCGATGCTGTTCTTCACGCCTGACGGTGCGAGAGGCATGGCGCTCGGCCCTGCCATCAAGACCGGACTGGCGGAGTTGAAAGCCACGTTCGCAGAGGCCCGCAAGCGGCTCGGCCTCACGCGTTTCCTGCTCGCCCGCATGATCTATCAGGACGGTGTCAACGCGTTGCTTGCGCTCGGCGGCGGCTTCGCGGCTGCGATGTTCGGCTGGACCATCACCGAACTCGGCATCTATGGCATATTGCTGAACATCATCGCGATCTTCGGCTGCCTTGCCGCCAGCCGGCTGGATACGGCATTCGGTTCAAAATGGGTCGTGCTGTTGTCGCTTGTGGTGCTGACGCTTGCGACGGTCGGCATCGTCTCCACTGGCCCTGGCTTCACGCTCTTCGGATTGATCAGCCTGCCGATGGCCGACGGCGGCGGCTTGTTCGGCACGCCGGCGGAGAAGGCGTATGTCCTCTACGGCCTGTTCATCGGCATCGCATTCGGGCCGGTGCAGGCGTCGTCGCGATCCTACATGGCGCGGAGTGTACCGGCCGATGAAGCCGGGCGTTATTTCGGTCTCTATGCCCTCGCCGGACGAGCAACCAGCTTCACGGCGCCGTTTCTGGTGGCCTCAGTGACGGCAATTGCCGGATCGCCCCGGCTCGGAATGGCAATGATCCTGATCTTCCTCGGAGGCGGGATGGCGATCCTGATCGGTACGCCCTACCCCGCCGACAGAAACAAACGATAGCCGTTCTACGCTTGCGGCGGCTGGCCGCCCTGCTTGCCGTCGGCGACCGGCGGCACCGCTGCACCCTCGAGTTTGGCGCCCTGTGCCAGCCGGCCCAACGCCAAGAGCACGATCACAGCCAGCCCTGTCGTAAACAGCGCGATCTGCCAGAAGCCCAAGCCGCAGGCGAGGCCGACCGCACCGGCCAGCCACATGCCCGCACCGGTTGTCAGTCCATGCACCTCGCCCTTGGCGAAGAAAATCATACCGGCGGCGAGGAACGCAACGCCCGCCGTCACTGCCTCGATCAGCCGGATCGGATCGACGCGAATCGCCTCGTCCTGAAAGTACGGTACATGGGTAATTTCAATCGTCAGCAAGGCGATCAGCGCAGCGGCCAGGCAGACCAGCATATGGGTGCGCAGGCCTGCTGGCCGTTGCTTCCACTCGCGCTCGGCGCCGATTATCGCACCGAGCAGCGTGGCGAGAAGAAGCCGTGCGGCAAGCACCGGAAAAGGCAGATAGGACTTCGTGCCGAAGTCGGAGAGAAGTACTTCCATGGAACGCCCTCAATTCGGCGGGTAACGCCGGATGCGCGCAGCGGTTCCCCAATCCGTTCGCCGGCAAACCTTGAGGCCCCGTTAGGCAGCGCATCGTTAGCCGATTTCGCTTATTCAGCTTCCGACTTTAGCGGCCGCGTCATCAGGGCTTCGACTGCCTTCGATATCGTCAGCTGCCCGTCCAAAATAAGCGCAGTGGCGGCGATGATCGGCGCATCGACGCCCTTTTCCTTCGCGATGCGCGCCGCAATCGCGGCTGTGGCCACCCCCTCCGCCAGGGGCAGCCCCACAAGGCTCTCGCCGCCGTCCGAGGGCCAGCCCATAGGCAAAATTGCGCGACTGTGCCGACGCGCAGGTCAGCAGCAGGTCGCCAAGGCCCGACAATCCCATGAGCGTTTCGGGCCGCGCACCGAAAGCGGCGCCTATGCGTCGCAACTCGACGAAACCGCGCGTCACCAGCGCCGCTTGCGCGCTGGCGCCAAGCCCGGCGCCGAGCGTCGCGCCCGCGGCGATCGCCAGAACATTCTTCAGTGCTCCGCCCACCTCGACGCCGATCTGGTCGCTGGCCGAATAGCAGCGGAACGTACCGCTGGACAGAAGCGCGGCGATTTCGGCGGCGACCGCCTCGTCGGGTGCTGCGGCGACAACGGCGGTCGGCATGCCGCGCGCCACGTCGGTAGCGAAGCTCGGACCTGACAATGTGACCAGCGGGTTGCCGGGGCAGAAATCGCCGGCAATTTCGGACAAAAATTTGCCCGTGCCTTTTTCGATGCCCTTGGCGCACAGCACCAGCGGCACCTCCGGTTCGAGATGCGGGCCCGACTCCGCCAGCACCTGCCTCAACGATTGCGCCGGCGTGACCACGAGCACGGCGTCGGCATCCTGCATCGCCGTGCCGATCTCGCTGGTCGCGGCAATGCCGGTCTCGAACGCGATGCCGGCTAGATATCGCGCATTGCGTCCTGCGGCGATTTGCTGCGCCGCTTCGTTGCCACGCGCCCACTGGCTGACGGAATGGCCGGCGCGCAGCGCAACGAGCGCCAGCGCGGTACCCCAGGCCCCGCCACCAAGAACGCAAACCCGGCTCATGCCTTTGCACCCCTGCGCCCCGACCCGACGACCGGCGCGGACACGCTGTCCAGCGGCCAGCGCGATCGTGGCACGAAATCCATTCCGTCGTTTTGCGCCAGTCCGGCGCGCAGGCGCTCTATTCCCGCCCAGGCGATCATCGCCGCATTGTCAGTGCAAAGCTGCAGCGGCGGCGCGACGAAACCGAAGCTGTTCCTCGCACAGAGGCCTTCCAGTTCCGAGCGGACCGATTTGTTCGCAGCAACACCTCCGGCGACGACAAGCGCCGGCGTCGTCACGTCCGGAAACATCTCTCGAAAACGCGCCAGCGCCCGGCCGACACGATCGGCCAATGAATCCGTCACCGCCGCCTGGAACGATGCGCAGATGTCGGCGATGTCCTGATCGGTCAATGGCGCGATGGCGGCGGCGGCCTGTCGCACCGCCGTCTTCAGGCCGGAAAACGAGAAGTCCGGCTGGGCCGAGCCTTTCATCGGGCGCGGAAAGGCGAAACGACTGGCATCGCCCGCTTGCGCCGCCGCCTCGACATTCGGTCCGCCGGGATAAGGCAGCCCGAGCATCTTCGCCGTCTTGTCGAAGGCTTCGCCCAGCGCATCGTCGATCGTGGTCGCCCAGCGCTGGTAGTCGCCGACACCGCGCACCAGCACAATCTGCGTATGCCCGCCGGAAACCAGCAGCAATAGGTAGGGAAACGCCAGGCCGTCGGTGAGGCGCGGCGTCAGTGCGTGGCCTTCCAGATGGTTGATAGCGAGCAGAGGCTTGCCCGCAGCAGAGGCAATCGCCTTGGCAGTCATCAGCCCGACGATCAGTCCGCCGATCAGTCCTGGACCGGCGGTCGCGGCAATCGCATCGACGTCCGCAAGCCGTGTACCGGAATCCGCGAGTGCCGCCTCGATCAGCCCATCCAAAGCCTCGACATGCGCGCGGGCCGCAATTTCCGGGACGACGCCGCCGAACGCAGCGTGTTCCGCGATCTGGCTGAGTACGGTGTTCGATAATATGCGCGCAGTACCGTCATCATCGAGCGCCACGACGCTTGCCGCCGTCTCGTCGCAACTGGTCTCGATGCCCAGAACCTTGATCATACGGGTGTTTGGTTTGGCCGCTTCGATTATTGTCCGCCGGGGATTTCCCCGTTAGGAGAGACCCGGCTTGGCGTCTCGCCGGCTGCCTATCATGGACCGCCCGATATGCAAACTGTCCTACGGATCGGAACACGCGGAAGTCCCTTGGCGCTCGCCCAGGCGCACGAGACCCGCATCCGCCTGATGAAGGCCCACAACCTGCCGGAGGATGCCTTCGCCATCGAGGCGATCTCGACCAGCGGCGACCGCATCCAGGACCGGCCGCTGTCGGAAGCCGGCGGCAAGGGGCTGTTCACCAAGGAGATCGAGGAAGCGTTGCTGGCAAATCGCATTGACATTGCCGTGCACTCGTCGAAGGACATGCCCACTCTATTGCCGGAAGGCCTCGTGCTATCCGCCTTCCTGCCGCGTGAGGATCCGCGCGACGGCTTTGTCGGCAAGGCGGCGAGCACGATAGAGGCGCTCCCGCATGGCGCGACCATCGGTTCGTCGTCATTGCGCCGTCAGTCGCTGATCCGCCGTCTGCGGCCGGATGTTTCTGTGGTGATGTTTCGCGGCAATGTGCAGACGCGCCTCCGCAAGCTTGACGAAGGCCAGGTCGACGGAACGATCCTCGCATCGGCCGGGCTGCGGCGGCTGGGCATGGCGGATGTCATCACCGACCTGATGCCACTGGAGACGTTTCCACCCGCTCCCGGCCAAGGTGCGATTTGCATCGAAAGCCGCATCGGTGATGTGCGCGTGGAAGCAATGCTGGCGCCGATCCATCACCGCGACACCGGCCTGGCGCTTGTCTGCGAGCGTGCGTTCCTGGCTGCGCTCGACGGCTCGTGCCGGACCCCGATCGCCGGCTACGCGGCCGTCGATGGCGACAGGCTGGATTTTCGAGGGCTGATCCTCTCGCCTGACGGCCAGGATCTCCCACGACTGTGCGGCGGAAGGCCACATTGGCGATGCAGCCGCACTTGGCCGCAAGGCGGCACAAACCGTCCGCGACAAGGCTGGCCCGCAATTCTTCGAAGGCTGGGTCTAAGTGCGCGTTCTGGTGACACGCCCGCAGCCGGGAGCGGCGCGCACCGCCCAGCGACTTGCCGAACGCGGCCACGTCGCCATCCAGCTTCCGCTGACAGAGATCGTGCCGGTGGCGGTTGATGACAGGATGGTCGATCAGCTTAGAGGGCACCTGCAAAAAGCAAGTCCGGGTTCCGCCGCGCACGCGTTACGCCCACCCCTGGCCTCTCCTCACAGGAGCAGGGGGATTTTGCCGACGGTAATGCAGTCGCAACAGCTCGATGCAGACGGTTTGGATACGAAGCCGTAAGGCATCGCAAGGATCCCCCTCCCCCTTGTCGGAAGGGGCTAGGGGTGCGGGGAGTAAATATGCGAATACCCCTAAAGAGCCCGGCAGAGACCCTGGCGACATCGCCGTAGCGATTACCAGCGCCAACGCGCTACGCCATGCGCCCAAAGGACCTGCTCGACGCGCTGCGCAATCTCCCCTGCTTTGTCGTGGGCGGCACAACCGCCGCCCAGGCGCGGAAGGCTGGCTTTGCCGACGTGCGGGAGGGGCCCGGGACCGCGGAAGGGCTTGCCAGCGATCTGATCGCCGATGCTGCCACCCACGCCGTCCTGTTGCTCTGTGGCCGCGTACGCCTGAGCAATGTCGAGCAAAGGCTGGCAGAGGCCGGTATCGGCGTTCGGGCCCTGGAAACGTACGACACGCTGCCCGTCCGCTATGCGCCCGAAGTCCTGTCGGCCCTTCTCGGCAAGGAACCGATTGACGCCGTGCTGCTTTACTCCGGCGGGGCCGCTGCAAGTCTGCTGAGGCGGCAGTGGCCGCGGGGCGATATGTTTGCAACCACAAAGTTCCTGTGCTTGTCACAACGTGTCGCGGACCGACTGGAGTCCGTTGACAGTCGCAACATCCTTGTCGCCGAAGAGCCAACGGAAGATGCGCTGCTCGCGCGCCTTGTGAGCTAGGGTCAGGACCTATTTATATGGTCGAAATGGTGTGAGGCCATCTGTTCGGACACGAGGAGCGAAGGCGCAGGAAGCCTTTCGGCTTACAAGTCCTTCGCGACAAAGTAGCCGGGCAGATGGACCACATCCGAAGGACGCCGAAACGGCTGCGACCTGCGGCGTCGAACCGCTCGGCCGGGGGTGGACCCCGACCTTCGCGCTTCTCCTTGCATCTCTTGGCCGTTTCAGGCGCCATTTCGACAATATTAACAGGTCCTGACCCTAGGCATCGGGCAAAATACCGCCTCTTTTCAGGGCGCTTTTGTGTGATAGGTATCAATTGAAGCGCCTCTCCAGCGCGTCGCGTGAAATACGGATCGGAGGCCATTATGGTCAAAACGCCAAAGACCCGCCACTCGAAGTCCCGGCGCGAGCCGCTGACAATCGAGCTTGATCCTGCCGACGTTTCGCGCGTCGCGGAGACGGCCGCGGTCGACCCGCTCGACGATTTCGCTGACAATACCGCCGCGGCCGAGGCGGTCGCTTCATCCGACAGTATCACCGCCGCCGAGGCGGTGGCTTCATCCGACAGTATCGCTGCCGCAGAGGCGGTCGCTTCCGAACAAGCGGTCGATCAGGATCCCGAAGCGATAGGGGGACATGAAAACGCCTCGGCATCCGTTGCGGACGCTGAGCTTGCCACCGAAACCGGCACGGCGCCGCCGCCCGAGCAGGACTACCAGCCGGCGGAAGCGGTGCAGGCGGCGTCGAGCCGCCATTTCGAGGACGGGGACGCGTTGAAGCAGGCCGAGCGCATCGATCCTTCGACCAGCCGGCCAGGGAGCGACCGCTCTGATGGCTTTTCGCGCATCGCCGCCGGCTTCATCGGCGCAGTAGTCGCGCTCGCTGGTGCGGGCGCGCTTCAATATGCCGGCCTGCTCGGTTCGCCGGGTGGCGATACCGGGAATGCTGACGTTGCGGCGCTGCAGCAGGAGATCGCCTCGATCAAGGAAGGCGGTAGCGGAAGCGAAGCGGCAGCGCGCTTCGATGAGTTGTCTACAGGCCTCGATGCCGTGAGGGCAGATGTTGCGGCGATGAAGGAATCGTTGTCATCCGGCGCGGGCGGCGAGGTGGCTGGATTGCAGGCCCTCGATAGCCGGATCAAGGAAATTGAGTCGTCGATCGCCGGCCTGGGCCAAGGCGGCGCGACCGATGCCGCCGGCCTTTCCGAGCTTGGCGAGCGCGTCACCGCAGTCGAGGCGATGGCAAAGGCCGCAAACGAGACCGCAACCTCGGGCGAAGGCAAGCTTAGCGCGCTGGAAACGTCGGTCGACGGGCTGACTTCGCGTGTCGAAGCGCAAGCCCAGCAGCCGAAGATTGCGCTGGCGATCACCTCGGCGGCGCTCAAATCGGCCGTCGAGCGAGGCGCACCGTTCAGCGCCGAACTTGAGACGTTTGCCGCGATCACCCCCAACGCGCCGCAAATTGCGGCGCTCCGGCCTTATGCGGCCGCGGGCGTGCCGTCTCGTGCCGACATTGCCGACGCCGCCGACACGGCGGTGAATGCCATGCTGGCCTCCACGACACCGGCAGCAGCCAACGAAGGCTTTTTTGACCGGCTGCTCAATAGCGCCGAGAAAATGGTCACGGTGAAGCGGGTGGGCGAACCTGAGGGTCCGGGCGTACCGGAAACGCTGGCCCGCATGGAGTCGGCCGTCAAGCGCGCCGACTATGCCAAGGCGCTGGCGGAATACGGCTCGCTGCCGAAGCCGGTGCAGGACGCAGGCGCGGATTTCGCTGCAAAGCTAAAGGCGCGGCTGGATGTGGAAACGCAGCTCGATGCGCTGATTGCCGGCGCAATGAAGGCGTGAGGGACTGATCCATGATCCGCATCCTGTTCTTCCTCGCTGTCGTCTTCCTGCTTGGCCTTGGCTTTGCCTGGCTTGCAGACCGTCCGGGCGAGATGGTCGCGACGTTCAACGGCTTCGAATATCGCGTCACGCTGATGGTCGCCGCCGTGGCTGTTGTGGCGATTGTGGCGGCGGTCATGATCACCTGGTGGCTTATCAAGTCGATCTGGAACAGTCCCTATATGGTCTCGCGCTATTTTCGGGTGCGCAATCGCGACCGCGGCTACCAGGCGCTGTCGACCGGCATGATCGCCGCGGGTGCGGGCGATGCCGCACTTGCCCGCAAGAAGAACAAGGAAGCGGCAAAGCTTATCCGCTCCGATTCGGAGCCGCTGATCCAACTGCTCGATGCGCAGGCTTCGCTTTTGGAAGGCGACCACGCCAGCGCGCGCCAGAAATTTGAGGCGATGCTGGACGATCCGGAAATGCGCCTGATCGGTTTGCGGGGCCTTTATCTCGAAGCGGAACGCGTCGGCGACCGCTCGGCGGCGCGCCATTATGCCGGTCGCGCGGCGGATATCGCGCCGCAACTGCAATGGGCAGCAGACTCGACGCTGGGCGAAAAGGTGGCTCAGGGCGACTGGGATGCAGCGCTCAAGCTCGTCGACGCCCACAAGCCAACCCTTCCAGCCGAACGCGCCGCCGCAAGCCGCCGGCGCGCCGTTCTCCTGACTGCCAAGGCAACGGCGCTCCTCGAGTCGGATTTCACCTCGGCCCGGGCAGCTGCATTGGAGGCAAATCGCCTGCAGCCGGATTTCGTGCCTGCGGCGCTTGTTGCGGCCAAGGCTCTGTTTCGGGCGAACGATACGCGCAAGGGTGCCAGGATCCTGGAGACGGCGTGGAAGACCAATCCGCATCCGGAGGTCGCCGATCTGTATGTCCATGCCCGTCACGGCGATGCGGTGAACGATCGGCTGGCGCGCGCCCAGCGGCTGAAGTCAATCAAGCAGAATCACGCGGAATCAGCGCTGGCCGTGGCCCGTGCGGCCATCGATACCGGCGACTACGGTCTGGCACGGCGCGAGACGGAGTCGGCGATCCGCATGCAGCCGCGCGAGGGCGCATGGCTCCTGCTTGCCGACATCGAGGAGGCTGACACCGGGGATATCGGGAAGGTGCGTGAGCACCTTGGCAGGGCGGTGCGCGCGCCGCGTGATCCCGCCTGGGTCGCCGACGGGTTCGAATCCGACAAATGGGCGCCGATCTCGCCGGTGACCGGGCGGCTGGATGCGTTCGAATGGCGCGTACCCGGTGGAGCGCCTCGGTGCGCTGATCGAGGATGACCGCGAGACGACAAAGCCCGCCAAGCAGCCGGTTCTGGTAGCGCCGGTTGCAGCAGTGGAAGAGTCGGTTGAGACCGAAGTCATCGAGGCAATCAATGAGCAGGAACCCGCAAGAACGGTCACGCCGGAACCCGCCAACGACCGCCAGCCGGTCGAGCCGGAGGCATCTTCGCAGAATGGTTCTGCAGCCCCCGACGCTGGCATCGCCGATGCCGATGCAAGCGATCTCACGCCGCCTTTGCCGGACGACCCAGGCGTGCCGCCCGACGAGGCCGCGAAGCCGCGCAAGCGGTTCAGTCTGTTCTGATGGCGGACACGATGCTCGAACGAATGATCTCGTTTCTGAAGGAACTGCCAAATCCGGGCGGGTCCGAGGGACCGAACAGAAATGATCCGCGCGTTGCGGCGGCCGCGCTGATGTATCACGTCATGGATGCGGACGGAGTCCGTCAGGACGTCGAGTGGGATCGCCTGAAGCGGGCGCTCGCCGAGGCCTATCACATTTCAGGGCGCGAGTTGGACGACCTGGTCAAAGCGGGTGAGAGGGCCGAGCAGGATGCTGTCGACCTCTACGCCTTCACCAGCGTGCTCAGCCGTCACCTCGACGATGAAGGCCGCATCGCCTTCATCCGCCTGATGTGGGATATCGTTTATGCAGACGGCGTGCTGCACGAGCTTGAAGACAATATGCTTTGGCGCATCGCCGAACTGCTCGGCGTCGATCGCCGCGACCGGATCCTGGCCAGGCAGAACGCGGCAAAAAAGGTCCCCGGCGCGAAGGGCACGCCCGCCGATGAATAGGAAGAAGGGCGGCAAACAGCCGCGCATCCTCGTCATCCTGCATCAGGAAACCTCCAGCCCCGGTCGGGTCGGTCATCTGCTGGTCGAAAGCGGGTTTGATCTCGATATCAGGCGGCCGCCAATGGGCGACGTCCTGCCCGACACGCTCGCGGATCACGCGGGGGTCGTCGTATTCGGCGGCCCGATGAGCGCGAACGACGCCGACGAGTTCGTCAGGCGGGAGACCGATTGGCTGGCGGTGCCGCTGGTCGAGAACCGTCCGTTCCTCGGCATATGCCTCGGCGCGCAGATGCTGGTGAACCATCTTGGCGGACAGGTCGGCAGCCGCGATGACGGATTGGTGGAGATCGGATGGTATCCGATCAAGGCGACGGAGGAGGGCAAGCAGCTAATGCATTGGCCTGAAATGGTCTACCAGTTCCATCGCGAGGGTTTTTCGCTGCCTGCCGGTGCTAAGCTGCTGGCAACCGCCGACCATTATCCCAATCAGGCGTTCCGCTATGGCGACAATGCCTGGGGCATCCAGTTCCACGCCGAACTCACGCGGGTGATGATGCAGCGCTGGGTTGTGCGCGGCGCGCATCGTTTCGAACTGCCGGGCGCGCAGCCTGGCCGCGACCATCTTGGTGGCCGCATGATCTGGGATATGCATCTGAAGCGGTGGTTGACGGAGTTTCTGGCAACTGTGTTTGGCGACCCGCGGGCTGCCTGAACTTAAAGGCACATTGAGGTTTCAGGGTCTACTCCCGCCCCTCCAGATGCCGGATCTGGCGCAGCTTCGGGAACAGCCAGGCCCACAAGCCTGCAACCGCTATCGCGCCGACGCCACCGAACACCACCGCCGGTACGGTTCCGATCAGCGAAGCCATGGTGCCGGCGCGGAACTCGCCAACCTCATTAGAGGCTCCGACAAACACCATGTTGACGGCATTGACCCGGCCGCGCACTTCATCCGGGGTCCAGAGCTGGATCAGCGTCTCGCGTACATAAACGCTTACCATGTCGGTCGCGCCCAGCATGGCCAGCGCGAAAATCGACAGCCACACGATCGTCGAGACGCCGAACAGGATGGTGAAAGCACCGAACAATGCGACGAAGACAAGCATGATCCTCCCCGCATGATCGCGCAGCGGATGACCGGTCAGCCAGATCGCCACGAGAATTGCGCCCACGCCCGGGGCAGCGCGCAGCAGGCCTAGGCCCCAGGGCCCAAGTACGAGAATGTCGCGCGCATAGACGGGCAGGAGCGCTACGGCGCCTGAAAGCAGCACCGCAAAAAGGTCGAGCGATATTGCGCCGAGGACGACCTTCTCGCTCCAGATATAGCGAAATCCGGCGAACAGTGTGTCGAGCGAGGGCTGGCCGACGGAACTTCTCTGCTTGGGCTTCGGGATCGACAGGATAAGCACTGTTGCTGCAACCATCAGGATAGCAGCGGCCGCATATGCGGCCATCGCCGAAACGCCGTAGAGCAGGCCGCCGGCAACAGGGCCGACAATCGTCGCGGTCTGCCATGCGGATGAATTCCAGGCGATGGCATTGGAAAAATCCTCGGGCGGCACGAGATTCGCCACCAGCGAGGCTGCCGCCGGACCGAAAAACGCCCGTGCGATACCAAACAGCGCCAGAACGGCAAAGATCGGACCGGGGGCACTTAGCCCGTGCCAGGTCAGAAGCAGGAGTGCGACCGAGCACACCACTTCGATAGCCACGGCGACCGCCATGATGAGACGCCGTCCGAATCTATCGGAAGCGGCGCCGGTGACGAGGAAAAGCAAAAGCGACGGCAGGAACTGGACGATACCGACCATGCCGAGGTCGAACGGATCGCGCGTCAGGTCGTAGATCTGCCAGCCGACGGCTACCGATACGATCTGCGTCGCGAACGTGCCTAAAAATCGCGACGCCCAGAAGGCGAGGAACGGGCGGTGGCGAAAGGCTGCATAGCGATTGCCGGAATCGGCAGTGGTTGAAGACATTTGGGATGAACTGCGGCCGAAGAAAAGAGACGCAGTGCCCTTAGCGCGAATCGCGACACATATCGCCGCTTAATTTGGATGCCGCTGAACAAACAGCCGGAATCAGCCTCGGCGCAGGCGCGCCTTATAGCGGACGAGGGATTCAGTGCTCTGTCAAAACCTCGTTCAACAGGTCGAGGTCGACATAGAAGTAGCGCACGAGACAGCGCTGGACCTGGTCCGTCGTGAACCCGTGGCTTCGCAAGTACGTGACGGATTCAACAATCGTCCGCGTATCGATGAGTTTCGACTTCACTTGTCCATGCGACTCCACGAACGCGTCGAGCGCCGAGACATTCGCTTCTGCTGCAAGCCCCTGCATGCTGGCTCCCCAAATTGCCGCCACATGCAACTCATAGGATATTAACGCTAATAAACCGTTAACGCCCCGATGAAGCGACAACTCTGCCCCGCAGAATCGCACGGAATATCACCGCAGCCAAGATAGCTCTTGTTGTTTTGCCGCCTACTCGTCACTGATAGCATAGCCGGCGCCGCGCACGGTCCGGATTACATCAGGAAGACGCTCTGTGTTCACGGCCTTGCGCAGCCGCCCGACATGCACATCCACGGTGCGTTCGTCGATGTAGATGGTTTCTCCCCAGACATTGTCGAGAAGTTGCCCGCGCGAAAAGACGCGGCCAGGATGACGCATCATGAATTCGAGCAGCCGGAACTCGGTCGGCCCCAGCTTTGATCTCGCTTTTCTTTCGGTAAACGCGATGTGATTCCCGGTCGAGCACGATATCGCCCACTTTCAGAACTGTGGACAACACTTCCGGCTTGGCACGCCTGAGCAGCGCCTTGACACGCGCCATGAACTCTGGGGTTGAAAATGGCTTAACGAGGTAGTCGTCGGCCCCCGTCGACAAACCGCGCACGCGGTCGCTTTCCTCGCCGCGCGCTGTCAGCATTATGATCGGCAGACGCTCGGTCTCCGCCCGCATCCTCAGCCGGCGGCAGAGCTCGATGCCGGAAACGGCGGGCAGCATCCAATCGAGCACCAGCAGGTCGGGAACGTTCTCCTGCAGCCGGATTTCGGCCTCGTCGCCGCGCCCAACGACCTCGACCTGGTAGCCTTCGGACTCAAGATTGTAGCGGAGCAGGACGCCCAGCGACTCCTCGTCCTCGACCACCATGACTTTCGGAGCGATCATCGCGTCGCGTTCCTATTCGGCCAGAATGGCCAGTGTCGTCTCGTCGAGCTTCGGGCGGTTTGCCGGAAGCTGCGAGCCGGTGAGCACGAAATATGCGTTCTCGGCGATATTGGTGACATGGTCGCCAATGCGTTCGAGGTTCTTCGCACAAAAAAGCAGATGCGTGCACGGCGTGATGTTGCGCGGATCCTCCATCATATAGGTCAGCAATTCGCGGAACACCGCCGTGTATTTCACGTCGATCTTTTCGTCGTCGGCGCGCAACGCGCTCAGATTCTGCGGCTGGCGAGCGGCATACGCATCGACCACGCCGCTGATCTGCTCGAGCACCATCTTCGCCATATCGTCAATACCGTGCGAAAGCTCGCGCGGGGTCGAACCCGCACCGATGGCGCCGACGCGTTTGGCGACATTCTTCGCGAGGTCGCCGATCCGTTCGAGATCGCCGGCCATACGGATTGCGCCCAGCACGGAGCGAAGATCCTGCGCCATCGGCTGGCGCTTGGCGATCAGCGTGATCGCCCGATCGTCAAGCTCGCGCTGCTTGGCGTCCATGACAGTATCTTCCGAAATGATCCGCTGCGCGGCCGCTGCGTCGGTGTGCAGCAGCGCGCGGATGGATGCACTGACCATCGAACCCGCAAGATCCGCCATGTCGCGGATGATCCGGTCGATGTGATCGAGATCCTCGTCAAACGAGGAAACTGTGTGCTCACCCATCAAATTACTCCGCATATTCCGTATCATTAGGCACGCCCGGAACCGGTGAATTTGCAAATGCGTCAGGGCGCGGCGAAAATGGTGGATCCTCGAGAACCGGAGCGGAGCGTACTTCTGGGTACGTGAGCACCGGAAGCGCAGAGGATTGCCATTTGCAGGCCAGCCATCACGCATTGAAGACCGGTTGCTTAGCCGAAGCGGCCCGTAATGTAGTCCTGAGTTCTCTTGTCGTCCGGGTTGGTGAACATCTTGTCCGTAGCCCCTTCCTCGACCAGATAGCCGAGGTGGAACATCGCCGTCCGTTGCGACACGCGCGCCGCCTGCTGCATCGAGTGTGTCACGATAACGATCGTATAGTTGGTGCGCAGCTCGTCGATGAGCTCTTCGACCTTCGCGGTGGCGATCGGGTCGAGCGCCGAGCAGGGCTCGTCCATCAGGATCACTTCCGGCGACACGGCGATGGCGCGTGCAATGCACAGACGTTGTTGCTGGCCGCCGGATAGCCCTGTGCCCGGTTCGTTGACGCGATCCTTTACCTCGTTCCAGATCGCGGCCTTGCGCAGGCTCGATTCAACGATCTGGTCGAGATCGGCCTTGGTCTTGGCCAGCCCATGGATTTTCGGCCCATAGGCGACATTCTCGTAAATCGACTTCGGGAACGGATTGGGCTTCTGGAAGACCATGCCAACGCGGGCGCGCAGCTCGACCACATCGATTTTCGGATCGTAGATATCCTCGCCGTCGAGCGTGATCTTGCCGATAACCTTGGCCGAGTCGATCGTGTCGTTCATGCGGTTCAGGCAGCGCAGGAAGGTCGACTTGCCGCAGCCCGAGGGACCGATCAGAGCCGTTACTTGGTTCTGGCGGACGTTGAGATCGACATCGAACAGCGCTTGCTTTTCGCCATAGAAGACGCCGACTTTATTGCCTTGCATCTTGATAACTTCGTTTGGCCGCGCAGCCATCGCACCGCTCACCGCATGTTCGAGTTTCTGTTCGGTCATGATGTTCATCGGATTTTGCTCCACGTCTACCAACGCCTTTCGAAGCGGCGCCGCAGCACGATTGCGGTGATGTTCATCACCATGAGGAAAAGCAGCAGGATGATGATCGCGCCCGATGTCCGCTCGTCATAGGCGCGCTCCGGGGACGTCGCCCATTGATAGATCTGAACGGGCAGGGCGGTCGCGGGATCGAGCGGTGTCTTCGGATAGTCGGCAACGAAGGCGACCATCCCGATCAACAACAACGGGGCCGTCTCGCCTAGGGCGCGCGCCAGGCCGATGATGGTGCCGGTGAGGATACCCGGCGTCGCCAGGGGCAGAACATGCTGGAACACGGCCTGGGTCTTCGAGGCACCGAGCCCGAGCGCGGCCGCACGGATCGACGGCGGCACGGCAGCCAGTGCGGCCCGGGTCGCAATGATGATTGTCGGCAGCGTCATCAGGGTCAGCACCAGGCCGCCAACAAGTGCTGCCGAACGCGGCAGGCCAAGGAAATTGATGAATACGGCGAGGCCCAGCAGACCGAAGACGATCGACGGCACGGCAGCGAGATTGTTGATGTTGACCTCGATAATGTCGGTTAGCCGCGTCTTCTTGGCGAACTCTTCCAGATAGATCGAAGCAGCGACGCCGATCGGCAAGGCGACGAGCAGCACAATGACCATCATGTAAAACGAGCCGATGATTGCGACACCCATGCCCGACGTTTCCGGGCGGCTCGATGCACCGTTGGTGAACAGGCCTGTATTGAACTTGCCTGCCATCGCGCCCTCGGCGCGAAGCTTGTTGATGAAGCCGACCTGCTTGTCCGATACCTTTCGGTTGCCCTCGGCCACTGAAAGATCGATCTGGCCCTTGAAAGCGGAATCGACATTCGCGCCTGCGAGCACCCATACGTCCCGTGTCGTTCCAATAATCGAGGGGTCCGCTTGTACGAGGTTGCGCAGCTGCACACGCACGCCGTCCGAGATGAACCCCTTCAGCGCCGCGACCTGCGCCTTGTCATCTGGTGAAATGCCCAGCTTGGCGGCAAGAGCATGCCTGCGCCAATTTTCCCAACGCAAGCGGATCGACCTTCTCTGGTTTGATGACCGCGGCATCGAAGGTGATCGGCAGCAGCACCGACGTCTGCATAAAGGACGTATAGCCCTTGCCGACGATCGTCACCAGCATGATCGCCAGGAAGAGCAAGCCGAACAGGATTGCCGCAATCCCATACCACCGGAAGCGGGTTTCGGCTGCATAGCGGCGCTTCAGCCCGATATCGCGGCGTACCGGAGCCTTTGGTACGGGGAGAGAGCCGATGGCGGCGTCGGTCATTCGTACTGCTCCCGATATTTGCGCACGATATAGAGTGCGAAGATGTTCATGATGAGCGTGACGAAGAAAAGAGTGATGCCGAGCGCGAAAGCAACGAGTGTCTGCGGCGTATTGAATTCAAGGTCGCCGGTCAGCTGACTGACGATCTTCACGGTAATCGTCGTCATCGCCTCGAACGGATTTGCAGTCAGGTTCGCGGCGACGCCGGCGGCCAGCACGACAATCATCGTTTCGCCGATTGCCCGAGACGCGGTCAGCAGAACCGCACCGACGATGCCGGGCAGAGCTGCGGGCAGGATGACACGCTTGATGGTTTCCGACCGCGTAGCGCCGAGGCCCAACGAGCCGTCTCGCATGGTTCGGGGAACGGCCGTAATGATGTCATCAGACAGCGACGACACGACCGGGATCAGCATGACGCCCATGACAACGCCGGCTGTAATAATGCTCTGCGCCTGGATGAAGGGCGAGCCTCCTGCCAGCGCGGCGCTGAGGTCGCGCAGGAACGGCCCGAGCGTCACCAGCGCGAAGATGCCGTAGACAATGGTCGGTATGCCCGCCAGAAGCTCAAGCGCCGGCTTGACGATCGAACGCACCCGGCGCGAGGCATATTCGGCCATGTAGACGGCCGACATCAGTCCGACCGGCACGGCGACCAGCAGAGCAACGAGCGCGATGTAAAGCGTACCGGCAAGAAGCGGGATGATACCGAATTGGCCTGCGGAGTCCCCTGCGCCGGCAGCGGCGAAACGCGGATCCCAGACGGTACCAAAGAAGAATTCATGCGCCGGCACCATGGAAAAAAAGTGCATGGTCTCAAACAGCATCGACAGCACGATGCCGATCGTGGTCAGGATTGCGACCATCGAGGAGCCAAGCAAGGCCCACAATACGATGCGCTCTACATTGTTGCGCGCCCTGGCGCGGGGCTGGATAGACCCTAGGCCGTAAGCTGCGCCGCAGAGCGAAAGCAGCAGACCGAGCACACCGCCGATGAGGTTCGACCGTGCGCTGGTACGGTTCGCGTCGACCGCGATCGGAATCATATAATCCTGCGTGTCGGAGGCGAGCGCGGTACCCTTGGCGATGAGCAGCGGCTGCAACTCGGCAAAAGACTGCGGCGGGCTGGTCTGCATATCGCCATCGAGACGCCGCAGCCCGTTGGCCAGGCTCTTCACCAGGCCGAGCGCCAGCGAGCGGCTGGCAATCGGGCTGTCCGCAGTCTGCTCAGGCAACTGCGCTTCGATCTGACGTTCGAGATAAATCGAGGAGCCTATGCTCCAGATGATGATAAGAAGCAGCGCCGGCAGCGTCGCCAGCAGGAACGCCCACCAGCCATGATAGTGCGGCCGCGAATGCTGCTTCTGCGTGCCGCCCATCTGCGCGCCGGCCCGCTGACGCCCAATGATGAACGCAACCACGCCGATCAACAGAACGATGGCGAGAAAATAGATCATCGGCATCAGCGAGGCCTCTGGCGCTTGGCAGCGGACGAACAGAACGGAAGAAGTGAACTCCCGGCGCGCCGCAATTGCCGCGCCGGGGGTTCTGAGGGCCTTACATAGTCTTGCCGGCAGTGAACGCGTCACGCTG
Organism: uncultured Alphaproteobacteria bacterium; assembly: GCA_963829135.1. Taxonomy (GTDB): domain Bacteria; phylum Pseudomonadota; class Alphaproteobacteria; order Rhizobiales; family Rhizobiaceae; genus Kumtagia. The sequence goes on from CAWHHO010000008.1 coordinate 111,640, forward strand.
CTCTTGACGCTCGGCGTCCGGAGCGGAAACCAGGCCGTATTCGGCAAGCGGGCTCTCCGGGCCGACCATCTGGTCGTCGAGGAAGAACTCGACATATTCCTTAAGGCCCGGGACGACGCCGAGATGCGCCTTCTTCACGTAGAAGAACAGCGGGCGCGAAACAGGATATTCGCCGGAAGCGATCGTCTCGGTCGAAGGCGTGATGCCGGAAACCGTTGCGACCTTCAGCTTGTCGGCGTTGTTTTCGTAGAAGGAGAGGCCGAACACGCCGACGCCGGTCTTGTTCGAATCGATGCGGGCGAGCGTCTCGGAGTAGTCGCCGTCGATGTCGACGGCCTTGCCGTCCTTGCGAATGGCGATGCAAGCCTTGGCAGCTGCCTTTTCGTCGGCGACGCCGGCAGCCTTGATGGCGTCCTTGTCGCAGCCGGCGTCTAGCAGCTTGGTCTCGAAGACTTCACGGGTGCCGTGCTTTTCGCCCGGGATGTAGGCAGTGATATCCCAGTCCGGGAGAGCCGGGTTGACCTGGTTCCACTTGGTGTTCGGGTTGTCGACAAGCTTGCCGTCGACGACGATCTGGGCGGCCAGCGCCGTGTAGACGTCCTTCGGGGTCAGTGCCCAATCCGGACCCTTGATGTCGGTTGCAAAGACGATGCCGTCATAACCGATCTTCACTTCCTGGATTTCCTTGACGCCGGCGTCGACGCAGGACTGAACTTCTTCCTTCTTGATCGCACGCGAGGAGTTGGCAATGTCGATCGTGTCTTCGCCGACACCCTTGCAGAATTCCTTGATGCCGGCGCCCGAACCGCCCGACTCGACGACCGGGGTCTTGAAGTCCGGATAGGTTTCGCCGAAGGACTCGGCGACGATCTTGGCATAAGGCAGAACGGTGGATGATCCAGCGACCTGGATCTGGTCGCGAGCGGCGGCATAGCCGGCCGAGGCGGCTAGCGCCAGGACCGCGGCCGACGCTGTGAGAATAGCTTTTTTCATGAGGCCTGCTCCTGTCGGAAAATTAGCTCAAGACGCCTTTCGATGGCGTCGCGGAGAGGCATTAGCGGGGCTATGTAACAGTTGGATGACAGTTTCGTGTCTGATCCGTAAACCCCTGTTCATAAGTCGGGGCTAGCCGCGCACGGCTAGACTGCCTGCAGATGGCAGGCCTGCTTAGGGGGAGCAGCAATCCTATTACCGGCGGGCCGAAAGCACAGGATGCGGCGCAGGCTGGACATCGCTAGTATTGGCAAATCCGCTATTGTTCCGCCATGATCCATTCTTATCGGGCTGGCCGATGTTTGCAACGTATCGACCAATCCTCTCGCTCTTGCGCGGCACGGCCTTCCTGCTCGCGGCCTCCGGTCTGCATGGTCTGCTTCTGCCGCTGAGAGGGCAGGAGGAAGGTTTTTCAACGGTCATCCTGGGTCTGCTCGGCACAGCCTGGGCAGGCGGGTTCGTCACCGGCTGCTTTTTCGCGCCGAGGCTGGTGCGGCGCGCCGGCCATGTGCGTGCCTTCGGCGCCTTCGCGGCATCGGGCGCGATCGTGGCTCTGCTGACCGGCCTTTTTATCGACCCTACAGCGTGGATCATCCTGCGCACGGCGACCGGCTTCACCATGGCCGGTGCCTTCATGGTCATCGAAAGCTGGCTGAACGAGAAGGCCACCAACGAGAACCGCGGGACCGTCTTCGGCCTCTACATGATGGTCACTTATGCCTCGATCATGGCCGGGCAGATGATCGTGGCCGCGGGCGACGTCCGCAATGAATCCTTGTTCATGGTCGCCGGCATCTTCTTCTGTCTGGCGCTGTTGCCGACAGCCATGTCGACTGCCGAAACGCCGAAACCGCTGCAGGACGTCTCGCTTGATGTCAAGAGCCTGTACGCCAACTCGCCGGTCGCGTCAGTGGGCTGCCTGCTGACCGGCATCGCCAATGGCGCATGGGGCACCCTGGGCGCGGTCTATGGCGCGCGCATTGGCATCACCACCGCTGAAATCTCCTTGATGATGAGCCTGGTGGTGGTGGCCGGCGCCGCGATGCAGCTGCCTGTCGGCCGCATTTCCGATACGACCGACCGGCGCTATGTGCTGGCGGCCGCTGCCTGCGGGGCGGCGATTTTCGCTTTACTGGTTTTCTTCGCAACCCCTCGAAGCGGTGTCGCGGTCATTGCAATGACTGCTTGTTACGGCGCCCTTGCCTACACGCTCTATTCCCTGGCCGTTGCCCATGCCAACGACCATGCAAGGCCGGAGGATTTCGCCAAAGTGTCAGGGGGACTTTTGCTGCTTTACGGGTTTGGCACGATGATCGGTCCCGTGCTCGGCGCCTCGCTCATGGGAACGTTGCGACCCGAGAGCCTGTTCCTGGCCACCGCGCTCGCACATCTCTCGCTCGCCGGATACACACTGCTGCGCATCTCCCGCCGCGCACCGGTTCCGCTCGACTCCCGAGAGGCGTTCAAGACGATGCCGTCCGACCGCGGCGCAACCCCTGAGGTGTCACAACTCGATCCGCGAGGATCCGAGGCTCCGGAAAATCCGCAGAACAAGACGGTTGAGTAACGCAGAGTTTTGCCGCAGAAATAGAGCATGCAACCTGACTCATTCGCGGCCATCGCGGACCCGAACCGGCGCCACTTGCTCGAAGAGCTGCGGCGGGGACCGAAAACCGTCAACGAACTCGCCTCCGGCTTGCCGGTATCGCGTCCCGCTGTCTCCCAGCACTTGAAGGTCTTGCTCGATGCGGGATTGGTCAGTGCGCGCGCCGACGGAACCCGGCGCGTCTACGCCGTTAACGAGCCAGGCTTCCTGAAGCTTAACGTCTGGCTGGATCAGTTCTGGCAGGCGTGATCTGGAGCAGGCCGCGCCAGCCTCAGCGGCGGTGCCAATGTTCAATCAAGCGCCCTTAGCGAAGCAGACCTGAAACATCATCCGTGAGAGCCTGCGAGCGGGTCGCCGCAGGCTTCCTGCGTCAGGTAACGGGCCATCGCTAAAACCCCCGCTCAGTTTGCGAAAGAGATTTTTTGCGACGCCGTAGGAAAGGCAGGCTGCCCTGCGTGGAGTTTCCTCAATGGGTGGTGTGCGACCTCAGTTTTTCGATCTCGTCCTTTAGTGCCAACTTGCGCCGCTTGAGATCCACGATTTCGAGGTCGTCCACGGACGGATGCATCATTGCTTCGCTAAGCTGGCGCTCGATATCGCCATGCTTGCGCTGCAGTTCATCAAGATGGTTGGCAAGCGACATTGTATGGTGCTCCCTTCAAGGTTCCTCGCACCGTCATTCGCGACGTCCGCCAATGTCGCTTGTGACGGTACGGTGACAGTCTGCCACCAGATTAAGGCAATGTCGAATGCGTTGTGGTAGGATTTCCCGAAACTTTGAACTGTGCTATCTATCGCCCGCCGGGTGGGCCAGTCTCCCGGACCCCGCCCCTTGTAGCGCCTTTCGCGCGTAACTATTGTTTTGACGGAAACCATGTCCGACCAGGATCAGACCGAGATTCGTCTTGAGTTTGCAAAGCTTAAGCAGGAACACGCCGATTTCGACGCCGCCATCAACGCCATGATCGCCATGTCGTGCGATCAGATACAGATCCAGCGGATGAAGAAAAAGAAACTGTTCATCAAGGATCAACTGGCAAAGCTGGAAGATCGGATGATCCCAGACATTATCGCCTGAGAATTCGCATTCGGTGGGATGGGCCTGATCCGCAGCGAGCCGGTTGCCAAGCCGCTGCGGCGCTAGGCTAGGCTAAGCTTTGCGGCGGCGCGTAGCCGCGAACTCTCGACGAGGCCCCCGGCGTCGGGTCGCGATCATACCGGTCATGACGGTGTTTCTTGCCCGCAGCCGGTATTTCCGCTAAGCGGCGCACTTCGCTCCACCGGGGAAATGCCGTGGCCGGGACTAAAGCAGCCGTTGCGATTATCATGGGCAGCCAGTCCGACTGGACGACGATGCGCCATGCCGCGGAAACGCTGGATGCGCTTGGCGTCGCGCATGACGACAGAATAGTCTCCGCGCACCGGACTCCGAAGAGACTTTACGACTTTGCGTCCACCGCAAAGGCCGCCGGCTACAAGGTGATCATTGCCGGTGCGGGCGGTGCGGCGCATCTGCCCGGCATGACGGCCGCAATGACGCCGCTGCCCGTGTTTGGCGTGCCGGTCGAATCGAAAGCGCTGTCGGGGCAGGATTCGCTGCTGTCGATCGTGCAGATGCCCGCAGGCATTCCGGTTGGAACGCTGGCGATCGGCCGCGCCGGCGCGGTGAACGCGGCACTTTTGGCGGCGGCGGTGCTGGCGCTGACAGACGAAGGCTTGGCACAGCGACTTGATGCCTGGCGCCTGCGCCAGACCGAAAGCGTGGCGGAAACGCCCTCCGACGCATGACGGCCGCGCCACTTCCCCCAGGATCGACCATCGAAATCATAGGCGGCGGCCAGCTTGGGCGCATGCTCGCCATGGCCGCGGCGCGGCTGGGCTATCGTACGATCATTCTGGAGCCTCAGGCCGATTGCCCGGCGGCGCAGGTCGCCAACCGGCAGATCGTTGCAGCCTATGACGACCCGGCCGCACTCACCGATATGGCTCGGGCCGCTGATGTCGTCACGTACGAATTCGAGAATGTGCCGGTCGCGACAGCCGAACACCTTGCAGGACGGTACCCGTTTATCCGCCGGCGCGCGCGCTCGAGGTTTCGCAGGATCGGCTCATTGAGAAGACGTTTCTGAACGGCATCGGTGTGAAGACCGCCGCTTTCCGCGCTGTCGACAGCGACACCGACCTTGCGGCAGGGCTCGAAGGCTTTGGCGGCAGCGGCATTTTGAAGACACGTCGGCTTGGTTACGACGGCAAAGGCCAGCGGGTGTTCCGCAATGCAGGCGATATCTCGGGCGTCTTTGCGGGAATGGGCGGCGTGCCACTCATCCTTGAGAGTTTGATACCATTCGAGCGCGAGATTTCAGTGATCGCCGTGCGCGGCATCGATGGCACGGCGGTGGCGTATGATGCCGCCGAAAACGTCCACCGCGACGGCATTCTTCACACCTCGACGTTGCCGGCGAGAGTGGCCGATGCAACGGCTAAGACCGCCGTCGACGCAGCCTTCGCGATCCTGGCGGCGCTCGATTATGTCGGCGTTATCGGCGTGGAATTCTTCGTGCTGCCAGATGGCGGCCTGGTCGCCAATGAGATCGCGCCGCGTGTCCACAATTCCGGCCACTGGACCGAGGCGGCCTGCGCGGTCTCGCAGTTCGATCAGCATATTCGCGCGGTTGCCGGCCTGCCGCTCGGCGCGACATACCGCCATTCGGACTGCGTAATGGAAAATCTGATCGGAGACGATGTGTTGCGTTCCGTTGAACTTCTCGCCGAGCCAAACCTGATGCTGCATCTTTACGGCAAGGCCGAAGCGCGCCCCGGCCGCAAGATGGGCCATTTTACACGCCTGACCGCCCGCTGATTGGTTCGGCGTCGGCGACGCGTCATCGCTTGAAAAGCGCCTCAGCCGCCGATTTGGTCGCATCGCGCTGGGCGCGCTCCGCCTCGAGCCGCTGGACTTCCGCCTTCAGCATGGCAATGCGTTGACCGAGTTCCTCGACCGATAGCAGCGACACGTCCTGGCCGACCACATGCGGGCCGGCCGGCTTGCGCGGTTCTTCGTCGGACAGGGCCATTCTCCAACCTCCATTTGCAAGACCGGCCTTCAGACTACATAAGGAGGGGGCGCCGACGCAATCGGCGCGCAGCGCATGTCGCCAAAAGCGCCCAGCGGTCTTGAGCCAACGACGTGCACCAGATCAGATATGATATCTTGCCCTGATTCAATTCGGGCGACGTGCAGCAGAGCCGGAGCATTCATGACGGAAGACATCAAACTACCGGCGCGCATGACCGTGGTGGCGATCTCGCAGCCGGGCGGGCCGATGGTGCTGAAGCCTGAAAAGCGCATCATTCCGGCGCCGTCCGACGGGCAGATCCTCATTCGCGTTCGCGCCGCCGGCGTCAATCGCCCTGATGTCCTGCAGCGCAAGGGCGCCTATCCGCCGCCGCCCGGCGCATCCGACCTGCCCGGCCTGGAAGTCTCCGGCGAGGTCGCGGCAGTCGGTCCACACGTCAAGCGCTGGCGGGTCGGCGATGCGGTCTGCGCGCTGACGCCGGGCGGGGGCTACGCCCAATATGTGTGCGTGCACGAGACCCACGCCCTGCCGATACCCGCCGGCTACACCATGACGGAAGCGGCGGCGGTGCCCGAGACCTTCTTCACCGTCTGGCACAATGTGTTCGAACGCGGCCGTCTCAAGGCGGGCGAAACGCTGCTGCTGCACGGAGGAAGCTCCGGCATCGGAACGACGGCGATCCAGCTGGCGAAAGCCTTCGACGCAACCGTGATCGTCACTGCAGGCAGCGCAGAGAAATGCGCGGCCTGCATTGATCTTGGGGCGGACCGCGCGATCAACTATCGCAACGAGGATTTTGTCGAGGTCGTGAAGGACGCCACCGGCGGCAAGGGTGCCGACGTGATCCTCGATATGGTCGGCGGCGACTATGTCGGCCGCAACTATGCAGCTGCCGCGATCGAGGGCCGCATCGTCCAGATCGCCACGCAGGGTGGCGCAATCGCCAGCGCCGACTTCTCCAAGCTGATGGTCAAACGCCTGACCCATACGGGCTCGACGCTTCGCCCGCGCAGCATCGAGGTCAAGGGCGCGATTGCCGCCGCACTAGAGACGCAGGTCTGGCCATTGTTGGGTGTGCGGCGGATCGCGCCGATACTCGATATGATCTTTCCGCTGAAGGAAGCCTGGCGGGCACATGAGCGCATGGAAGAAGGCAGCCACATCGGCAAGATCGTTCTCGATGTGAGCTGACGGACCGTGCGGACGTTCGAACACAGGCGTGCCTCGGAATTTCGCCATCAGGCTTTCTGGGCACTGCTTGACGAGCGCCATCCGCAGGAACGTCATCGGCGCGTGCAGAAGATGCGGTACTTCTGGCAGCGTGGTTTGCCCGAAAAGAACCTCGTCATTACGCTGTATGTATCGCCCGACAAGGATCGTTGCGGTGTCTTTCTCGGTCGCAACGAAAAGCTCGGTGCGGTGAACGTCGCCGATCGGCTGCGGCCGATCGCAAGCCGTATCTTTGAAACGCTGAGGTTCGATCCCAAACACAGCTCGCCGGCGTTCCCATTCGTCTCGCAGTGGCAGGTCAACTGCTATTCGGAGGATAACTGGCCGGCTATGGTCGACTGGATGGTGACGGAGGCATCGCGGCTGGAGGCCGTAGTCACCACCCTGCTCGACGCCGAAGCATGATCTCGGCAATAGGCTATGAGGCTGTTGCCTTGGTGGCGCGTGTCGGACGACAATAACGCAGAATTTGGATTCGGATCGCCAAATGCTGACTGACGCACTCGGCCTGAAGCTCTCCGGGGCCAATGCCTCAAGCCTGCTCGCACTATGAGCGGGCGGTGTGGGAGCTGCGCTGTTTCGTCGGCGATCCGGCCGGCTCGATCGAGGCAGCGCTCGGTGAGGCGCCCGATTTCGCCATGGCGCATGTTTTCAAGGGTTATCTCTACGGCCTGTCGACGGAGCGCGCGGCCATGCCCGTCGCCAAGGCCTGCCACGAGGCAGCCTCCAGATTGGCGCTCACCGCCCGCGAACGCCTCCATGCGGCTGCTCTCGGCCATCTGGCGGACGGGCGATGGCATGATGCGGGAAAGGTTCTGGCGGACCTTTCCTCCGAGATCCCGCTTGATGCGCTTGCGCTGCAGGCCGGGCATCAGATCGATTTCTTCACCGGCAATTCCGCCATGCTCAGGCATCGTATCTCCCGCGCCATGCCCGCCTGGTCACAGGACATGCCGGGCTATCACGCCATGCTCGGCATGCAGGCGTTCGGCTTGGAGGAAACCGCCGATTACGCCACCGCCGAAGCGCTGGGTCGCCGGGCTGTCGAGCTTGAGCCACGCGACGGCTGGGCACAGCATGCGGTGGCGCATGTCATGGAAATGCAATCGCGACAGCGCGACGGCATCGCCTGGATGCGCGGCAGCGAGGCAGACTGGACCCGCGAGAGCTTTCTTCAGGTTCACAACTGGTGGCACCTGGCGCTCTTTCACTACGAACTCGGCGAGGTCGACGAGGTATTGGCGCTGTTCGACGGACCAATCTACGGAGGCGGTTCGACGCTTTCGCTCAATATGCTCGACGCTTCGGCCATTCTATGGCGGTTGCATCTCGGCGGCGTCGATGTCGGTCGTCGCTGGCAGAAGCTCGCGGAAAACTGGCTGCCGAAAGCCCGCGACGGCAACTACGCCTTCAACGATATGCACGCCATGATGGCCTTTGTCGGCGCGGGGATGGAACGGCCGGCGCGCGATCTGCTAGACGCCCAGCGCGAGGCAATGCGCTGCAGCGATGACAATGCCGGTTTTACCCGCGATGTCGGCCATCCGGCAGCCCTCGGTATCAAGGCGTTCGGCGAAGCGCGCTACGCGGATGCCGTCTCGGCGCTGCATCCGTTGCCATCCATCGCCCACCGCTTCGGCGGCAGCCACGCGCAGCGCGACGTCATCGACGTTACATTGATCGAAGCTGCAATTCGCGCGGGGAGCACAGGCCTGGCGCGCGAACTGACAGCAAAACGCCAGGCTGCTCGCCCTGCGAGCCCGCTTTCGGCGCTCTTTGAGAAACGCGCCGCCGCCTTGTAGCAAACATCGTCCGGTATTGTTTGCTGACCTCTTCTTGCTGTCGTTCGTGACAATTTTTCCGACAATCGAAAAAAATCGTCCACTCACCCTTTTTGTCGTTCTCAATCGCTGTTTTTTTGTTATGACAAACTTGTTCGGGGGATCAAGCGTGGAGGCGCTTTTTCCCAAGTGCGCTCTTGATGCTGCACGGAACGCTAACGACCGCTCCGAAGCGACAGGCGCGGCGTCCGGGAGGACTGCTTATGTATCTGGGGATCGACCTCGGCACGTCCGGCGTGAAGCTGCTTTTGATCGATGGCGAGCAGGAAGTCATCGGCTCAACCAGCGCCCATATCGACGTGTCACGGCCCCATCCGGGGTGGTCCGAGCAGAACCCGGCCGACTGGATCAAGGCGACCGAGGATGCCATCGCCGGGTTGAAGATCAAGCACCCCAGGGAATTCGCCGCGGTGAAGGGCATCGGTCTTTCCGGTCACATGCACGGCGCCACCATTCTCGGGATCAATGATGCAGTGCTGCGCCCCTGCATCCTCTGGAACGACACGCGCAGCCATCAGGAAGCTGCGGAACTCGACGCCAACCCGATCTTCCGCAAGATCACCGGCAATATCGTTTTTCCAGGGTTCACGGCGCCCAAACTCGTCTGGGTCCGCAACAACGAGCCGGAGCTTTTTGCCAAGGTCCGCAAGGTGCTGCTGCCGAAGGACTATCTGCGGCTCTGGCTGAGCGGCGAGCATATTTCGGAGATGTCGGACTCGGCCGGCACGTCCTGGCTCGATACGGGCAGACGCCAATGGTCCAAGCCGCTGCTGGATGCAACGTATCTGACCGAAGATCACATGCCTGCGCTTACCGAAGGCACTCACCATGCGGGAACGCTGCGCGCCGAATTGGCCAGCCGCTGGGGCTTGTCGCAAAGCGTCGTGATCGCCGGCGGGGCGGGCGACAACGCGGCGTCGGCCTGCGGCATGGGCACCGTGAAGGCGGGGCATGCCTTCGTATCGCTGGGCACGTCCGGCGTGCTGTTCGCCGCGAACGATTCCTACCTGCCCAATCCGGAAAGCGCGGTCCACGCCTTCTGCCACGCATTACCGAACACCTGGCACCAGATGGGTGTCATTCTCTCCGCCACCGACTCACTGAACTGGCTGTCGTCGATTGCCGGCAAGACTGCCGCTGACCTCACGACCGGACTCGGCGAGGGGCTGCGCAAGCCGACCGGCGTGACCTTCCTGCCTTATTTGTCCGGTGAACGCACGCCCCACAATGACGCCATCATCCGGGGTTCCTTCACCGGCCTTGGCCATGAATCCGACGTTGTGGTGCTGACGCAGGCGGTATTGGAGGGCGTTTCCTTTGCTTTCCGCGACTGCCTTCACGCCTTGCAGGCCGCCGGTACGCAGCTGAACCGCGTCACTGCGGTCGGCGGCGGTTCGCGCTCCCGCTATTGGCTGAAGTCGATCGCCACGGCGCTCGGCATTCCCGTCGATATTCCCGCCGACGGCGATTTCGGCGCGGCCTTTGGCGCGGCCCGGCTCGGTCTGATCGCGGCCGAAAATGCCAATCCGCATGAGGTGATGAGTGCGCCGCGCACTGCCGAGACCATCGAACCGGTCGCCAAATTGAAAGCGACTTACGATGAAGCCTATCAGCGCTATCGCGCGCTCTATCCAGCCATCAGAGGAGTATCGCAATGAGCACCGGTTTCTTCGGCGACATCAAGCCAATCAAGTATGAAGGGCCGGACTCGACCAATCCGCTCGCCTACCGCTTCTACAACCCGGACGAAGTTGTCGCCGGCAAGCGGCTGGAAGACCATCTGCGCTTCGCCGTCGCTTACTGGCATTCATTCGCCTGGCCGGGCGGGGATCCTTTCGGCGGCCAGACCTTCGAACGGCCGTGGTTCGGCGATTCGATGGATCACGCGAAGCTCAAGGCAGACGTCGCATTTGAAATGTTCACGCTGCTCGGCGCCCCCTACTACTGCTTCCACGACGCAGACGTCCGGCCCGAGGGCAAGAATTTTGCCGAAAGCGCGGGCCGCCTCGACGAGATCGCCGATATCTTCGCCACCAAGCAGAAGCAGACCGGCGTCAAGCTTCTGTGGGGCACTGCAAACATGTTCTCGCACCGCCGCTGGATGGCGGGCGCCGCAACGAACCCCGACCCCGACGTCTTCGCCTATGCTGCCGCCACCGTGAAAACCTGCATGGATGTAACCAAGCGGCTGAAAGGCGAGAACTACGTGCTGTGGGGCGGTCGCGAAGGCTATGAGACGCTGCTCAATACCGACCTTAAACAGGAGCGCGAACAGGCTGGCCGCTTCCTGTCGATGGTCGTCGACTACAAGCACAGGACAGGCTTCAAGGGCACCATCCTGATCGAACCGAAGCCGCAGGAGCCGACCAAGCACCAATATGATTACGATGTCGCCACCGTGTACGGCTTCCTCAAGGACTTCGGGCTGGAAAAGGAAGTGAAGGTCAATATCGAGCAGGGCCACGCCATCCTTGCCGGCCACTCCTTCGAGCATGAACTGGCGCTCGCCGGCGCGCTCGGCATTTTCGGTTCCATCGATATGAACCGCAACGACTACCAGTCCGGTTGGGATACCGACCAGTTCCCCAACAATGTGCCGGAAATGGCGCTGGCCTACTATTACGTGCTGCAGGCCGGTGGTCTAAAAACCGGGGGGACCAATTTCGACTCCAAGCTGCGACGCCAGTCGCTCGACCCGCAGGACCTGCTGATCGGCCATGTCGGTGCAATGGACTGCTGTGCGCGCGGCCTGAAGGCCGCAGCGCGGATGATCGAGGACAGCGCACTCAGCGGCCCGCTGGCCGAGCGCTACGCCGGTTGGAAGTCGGCGGAAGCCAAGGCGATGCTTTCGGGCAAGCGCACGCTGGAGGAAATCGCGGAGCGCGTCGTCAAGAAGAAGATCGAGCCAGAACCTCGTTCCGGCCGTCAGGAACTGCTGGAGAATATCGTCAACCGGTATGTCTGACGCGACCTGTCGATGGGATCGGCTGAATCGTTCCAAGGTCTCCCCTACTCGTAGGGAGGGGGTTCAGGGGCGCGGTGGATGATTCATCCGGACTGCCACATGGAATTGACGCCATGGTAAAGGCAACGCGGTACAAGCGTTGGGATGGCCGCACTTCGACCATTGCCGACATCGAGGATTGCCGTGAACGACAGCGCGCCCTTCGAACTCTATCGTTCGAGCCCACCTAAGCCGGTCACGCTGCCGCGGCTGATCGGCGGCACGCTGGTCGTGCTGGCATGCTGGATGCTGGTGACGATGCTGGTCATCGTTCCCGTCATCTTCGTGCTGCACGGCGATATGGCGGTCTTCACCACGTCGGCAAGCGGCAACCTCGCAATGTTCGCCACCTTTGCCGGCATATGGGTTGGCGTGTGGCTTGCCACTGCGCGCTGTCCATCGCGAACCGTTCGCCAATGTTCTTGGGTGGTCGGGTCGCATTGCATGGGCGGATTTCGCGAAGGGCTTCGTCGCCATCGTGCTGACGTCGGTACTGTCGGAAGTGCTGATGTATCTCATCCGCCCGGACTTCACGCGCTCAACGATCCCCCTCGGCGAATGGTTTGTCTACCTGCTGCCTGTCGCGGTTCTCTGTTTCGTCCAGACGGCTGGCGAGGAACTGCTGTTTCGCGGTTATCTCACCCGCAATCTCGCCAATCGCTTCAGGTCGCCTTGGGTCTGGGCTTTCATCCCGAGCCTGATTTTCGCCGGCATGCACCTGTCGCCGTCGATGAACATCGCCGATGCGGCAACAATGGCGATTTCAATCGGGAGCCTGACGGCGTTGCTGGTCGCACTGGTCTATGTCACCGGCAATCTTGGTGCTCCCTTCGGCGTGCATATGGCGAATAACTTTCTTGCCTTCACCGCGATTTCCCATCAGAGCGGGTTCAGCAAGTTCTCCCTGTTCAACGGCTTCGCCATCGACGGCGGCACGGTCACCACAACCGAGTCCGTGTTGATCGTCCTGAATTGCCTCATTTGCGTCGGGCTGAGCGCACTGTTGCTGCTGCACCCAAAATCGCCGCTTCGCGTCGGAACGCGAGCAACCGCACTTAGGGCCACGGGCGGCTCCGAATTGAGCGCGTCGTCCTGAGCAGGAAAATTCTAGCAACACGATGCGCTTGAATCGCAAGGATTTTTAAAGCCGGTTCCGACGGGCCACATTTTTGGCCCATACCTGCCTTCGGCCTGTCATGAAACGTCGCTATCGCTTCTGCATGGAACCGAATCGTACACGACAAGCGCTGCCAGGCCGTCTCGATCTCGAAATCCTCGACGGTTTCGGTGAAAGCGACTCGATCGTCGACCGGCTGCTGGCACTGCCGGTGGTGCCTCAGATCGGCGATACCCGGCCCAATGTCTGGGAAGCCGGCGTTGCCCGCCGTCTTGAAAAGCGCGTCGCCGACCAGATGCGCGAGCGCATTGAAGGCGAGCGGCGACCGAGCTGAAGGATAGCCGTGGAGCGACGCCGCATTGGATGCTCGGCTGTCGCGTCGTCCTGTGCGCATAAAAAAGGCTCCGGCGTTGCCGCCGGAGCCCTCGATAATCGGTGAGCGCGGGCCTACAGCTTTCCGCCGCGCTGCTGAATCATCATGAACGTGTCGTAGTTGTACTCCGCGATCTGCATGTTGAGATAGTAGTCCTTGCGGAACGCCTTGATTGAATCCCAGATCTTTTTGAATTCGGGGTTCGAGGATTCCATCTCCGCATAGACCTCGTTCGACTTCTCGAAGCAGGCGGCAAGGATTTCCGGGCTGAACGGCCGCAGTTGCGCGCCACCGGCCACCAGCTGTTTTACTGCCGTCGGGTTCAGGAAGTCGTATTTCTGCAGCATGTTGGCGTCCGCTGCCTGTGCGGCCGTGTGCACCAGGGACTTGTAAGCCGGCGGGAGTTCTTCATATTTCGCCTTGTTGAACATCAGATGAACCGTCGGACCACCTTCCCACCAGCCTGGATAATAGTAGAACGGCGCGACCTTCTGGAAGCCGAGCTTCTCGTCGTCATATGGTCCAACCCATTCTGCAGCGTCGATGGTGCCCTTCTCCAGCGCCTGGTAGATTTCGCCGCCGGCGATCTGCTGCGGTATGACGCCCAGCTTTTCCACGACCTTGCCGGCAAAGCCACCGATGCGCATCTTGAGGCCCTGCATGTCGGCGACCGTTTTGATCTCCTTGCGGAACCAGCCGCCCATCTGCACGCCGGTGTTGCCTCCCGGCAGACCGTAGAGGCCCTGCGCGCCGAGGAACTCGTTGAACATGTCGATGCCGCCGCCATGATATTGCCAGGCGTTCATACCGCGTGCGTTGAGCGCGAAGGGAACAGCTGCGCCGAGCGCCCAGGTCGGATTCTTGCCCCAGTAGTAATACGATACCGTATGACAGGCCTCGACCGTGCCGGCGGCCGCAGCATCGGCGGCCTGGAGTCCCGGCACGATCTCACCAGCAGCAAACACCTGGACGTCGAAATTGCCGTCGGTCGCTTCCTTCAGCATGTTCGAGAACACGACCGCGCCACCATAGATGGTGTCGAGCGCCTTCGGGAAGGAGGACGTGAGGCGCCAGGTGACTTTCGGGTTCGACTGGGCGATAGCCGGAGCGGCCAGCGCAGTCGCCGCGGCAGCCCCAACGCCGCCTATGCCGGCTTTGCGAATGAATGAACGGCGATCCATGAATTCCTCCCTGTTGGATCAATAGAAATGTCGTCGTGGAAGCTGACGGGCTTCTGATTTGGACTTTTCACATTACACGCCGACTGTCCCAAGTCCAGCGCGTGCGCTCCCCTCTATGAGAGGGGCTGCAAAGAAATTCCGAAGCAAAAATCGGGGCTTGCGACTTTAGTTGTACGCTCGGCCTGGCCCAAATCCCGGCTTTCGACGGCCCTTGGCAATTTGATGCCCGATCGCTTATTTTATCGTTAGGTGTGATGCTAATTTCCTGAAGGCCCTGCTCGATGCAACCGCTCGTCGCCGTCTCCACCGATGTCCGGCAGTTCGACAACTACACTTGGCATGTCGCGCCGCAGCAGTATCTTGAGGCGGCAATCTCCGCCGCTGGCGTGTTTCCGGTGCTCGTTCCTTCGTTCGGCGACCGGCTCGATTTCGACCGCCTGCTGGCATCGGTAGACGGAGTGATGATTACCGGATCAAAAACGAATGTGCATCCCTCGCTCTATGGTCAGGATGCCACCGAGGCGAACGGCCCGTATGATCCGGCGCGCGACTCGACAACGCTTCCGCTGATCCGCCGGGCTATCGAGCGCGGCGTGCCCCTCCTGGCGATCTGCAGAGGCATACAAGAACTCAACGTCGCGCTGGGCGGAACCTTGGCGACCGAGATCCAGGAGCGCGAAGGCTCGCTTGATCACCGCGCGCCGGTTTCCGACAATCAGGATGAGCGCTTCGCCATCCGTCAAAGCGTGTCGATCAAGCCAGGCACCTGCCTTGCCGGTGTCTTCGGCGCTGGCGATATCATGGTCAACTCGGTCCATCGGCAGGGTGTGGACCGGCTTGGGTCGAGGCTGCAGGTCGAGGCCGTTGCAGCCGATGGCACGGTGGAGGCTGTTTCCGTGAAGGATTCAGCCGGCTTCGCCGTCGGCGTGCAGTGGCATCCGGAATACTGGGTGCATTCCGATTCGGCCTCAGCGAAGATTTTCCGCGCGTTTGGCGACGCCGTTCGAACCTATGCGTCGGCTAGGCTTGGGATACGCCCTGCGGCTGAGTAACCGGCTCCGTTTCCGTGCTGCGGAAAATCCGCCGCACGAAATGCGCAATCTCTTCCCTGGAGTGGTCTTTCAGTATCTCGACGAAATGGACGCCAGCCTTACGCAGCGCCTCTTTCTTTATGGCGTCGCGCGCGGCGGCTGTACCTTGGTGATGCCCGCTCCCTTGGTACTCAATCGCGGCAACGGGTTCGCCGTAGGGACTCATAATCAAAATATCCACGCGTTTGCTGTTAATCGAACTGAACGCTTTGGGGCTGTCTGACCCAATGATCTCACCCAAGCTGGTCTGCGAGAGCACGCGGCAACCGTTTCGCAAGGCGCGAACCTCGCTTTCCACGATCTTGTAGACCTTATACTCGTCCTTACTCATCACCTTCTTCTTGAAGAAGGATGCCGCCATTGTGTGGCGCAACTGGCTCGCCGAATCGCCCACACCGGGCTCCGCGTCCTTGTGCTCCGAGCCTCCGACAACCGAGAGAGCGGGCTTTTCGGGACTCCGCGAGAAGTCGGAACGCCGCCTTAAGGTTGTCGCCAGAAGACCGAGAGCAAATCCCAGGATCGTGAGAAATCCACATAGAACCAATGTATACAAAATGCAGCACCCTCAATAATATTATTTAGAAACGCTGCATACTGTGAGCGTTTCATTTCGACTGTCTGCGTAATGCAGTCAGATTCTACAAAAAAGCAATTCCTGAAACTGCGGGTAACTTCATGTGGACTGGAGTCTTCGCTCTGCTTTTCGTCAGTGCGGTTTCACATGCACCGTTTCCGCTACGGGCGTAATCGCCTTTCCTTCGGAAAACCACGAGATGAGATTGTCGACGACAAGGTCGGCCATCGCATTTCGCGTGTACACCGAGGCTGAGCCGACATGCGGCAGCAAGGTGGCGTTCGGCAAATCGATCAGGCCCTGCGGCACATTCGGCTCGTCGGCGAAGACATCGAGCCCGGCCGCCAGGATCGTACCGTCTCGCAGCGCCGCAATGAGAGCATTCTCGTCGACGGTACTTCCGCGTCCGATATTGATGAACACGCCGTTGGCGCCGAGTGCGGAGAAGATTTTAGCTCCGACCATCTTTTCAGTTGCCGCGCCGCCGGGAGCGATCGAGATCAGCGTATCGACATTTTTCGCCAGTTCTTCCAGCGTGGGGTAGTAGGTATAGGCAAGCCCATCGACCGGCCGTCGGTTGTGGTAGGCGATCGGAACGCCAAAGCCTTCCAGCCGCCGCGCGATCGCCTGGCCAATCCGGCCCATGCCGAGAATGCCGACCGTCCGGCCCCGCAACGAAGCCCGTGTCAGCGGATACGCACCCTCCCTGGCCCAGCGGCCCGCGCGCAGATACGCTTCGGCACGTGAGAATTCGCGCAGCGTGTTGAGCAGGAGCCCCAGCGCGGTATCCGCCACCTCATCGGTCAGCACGTCCGGCGTATTGGTGACCATGACGCCGATCTTGCCGGCGTGAACGGCATCGACGCCATCATAGCCGACACCGAAGTTGGCAACGATCTCAAGGTTGGGCAGGGCATCGAGGAACGGCGGCTTTACCAGCCCGCCGCCCAGGGACGGCGACACCGCCACACCCCGCACCGCCTGCTTCAACGCGTCGGTGATCAGCGCGGTATCGCAACGCTCGAGCGTCACCAGCCTGAATTTCTCCGCGATACGGCCGACGGAGCGCTCATGCAGCGTCCCGGGTATGAGGATGGTGATCTTGTCGAGTTCGACGGGCATGAAGGAATCCTTGCTGAAGACCGGTACCACCAATCTTCAATAATCAGCATCGAGCCGCATGTCACGCCGCGACAGGCAGCGCCGCTACTCCCGCGACACGGCCCGCCGGAAGCAACCCCTATGTGAAGATGCAATGCCGCTTTCAGCCGGCGTGCTTATCGAGCCAATCGTGCCAATCGCCTTCGCTGCCGTTGAAGACATTGAGGTCGATGCGGCCTTCGACGCCCTTTGACAGGCCGGAGCCGGAATACTGCCAGAACACCCATTTGCGCCCCGGATAGACCTTGCGCGGATGCTGGGCGACCGCACGCAACCAGAAATGGTGTTCCGGAAAGGCTCCCCTCAAATTGTCTTCGTAGAAATCCGGCGCGGTGTAGACGACCGGCCGCTGGCCGTAGTGCTGCTCTAGCCTGTCCATGAACACCTGCATCTTCTCCAGGACGTGTTCACGCGACGGCCGCTTGCGGCAGCGCGATTCTCCGTTCCACTCGACATCGATCACCGGTGGCAATGCATTGTCGACTTTCGGCACATTGCGGATAAACCAGTCGGCCTGCTCGCCGGCAGTGCGGCACCAGTAGAAGAAGTGATAGGCGCCGCGCCGCAGTCCCGCTTCGCCAGCAGCACGCCAGTTGCGCTTGAACATCGGGTCGAGGTGATCGCCCCCATCGGTCGCCTTGATATAGGCGAAGTTGGCGCCCTGCGTGCGCAGCTTCGGCCAGTTTATGTCGCCCTGCCAGCGCGAAACGTCGACCCCGTGAACCGGCAGGCGCCTTGGCGAGTGCGTGCCGAAATTGATCGGCTTTGCATCGCGGAATTGGCGGCTGTGGATGCGACGGTCGATGACGGCCCTCTGTGCGCGCGGCTTCGCAATCTCCGCGAAGAGCTGCGGCTTTTGGGGCGTTGCGATAAACGCCTGTACGGCCGGCGTATTCAGAACGCCCGCCTCAGCGGCCGCCGCCGTGGTCGGCAGCGGCAACGGCCTTTCGGGCGCGACAACGGAGGAGGTCGTCTCCAGCGACGGGCGGGGCGCCATCATCTCCTCAAGTCCGGAACCGGACGTGCAGCCAGTGAGTATCAGGGAGGTGATAGCGGAAAGCAGCATTGATCGCGGTCGCATGTGCACCTGTACACAAAACAAAACAGCCGAAAGCGACGCGCTCGCGGAAAACACATTCGCGAATTCCTAACGAGAAATTACCAATAAAGATTAAATCGATATGCTTTCAATTTCATTCCTTTCACCTCGGCTGCAGAACCCATTCCTTAACGGCTTGACGGCAGAGTGAGAAATTGCAGGGCAGATCTTTTGCTGGCCACGCACAGAAGCTCCACGAGCTTCTCAACAAGCCGTGCTCATTCCAACAGCTCGCGGTCCGTGACGCCGCTTGACACCAAGCTGGCCTCGATCACCCGCTATGCGCCCATAAAACTTGCCGAGATGTGCGAAGCCCTCTGCCCTGATGCGTCCTAACGCCCGTTCTTCTCCCGCTTGATCAGATCCGCCCCCTTTTCGGCCAGGCAGTAGGTTGCCGCGACGGTGTTGGCCGAAACCAATGTCGGCATGATCGAGGCGTCGATCACCCGCAATCCCTTCACCCCGTGGACGCGCAATGTTTCGGGATCGACCACCGCATTGTCGTCCCGCCCCATCGCGCATGTGCCGATCGGATGAAACAACGTGCCGACCCGTTCGCGGATGAACGCGTCGAGTGCGCCGTCGCTCTCGGCCTCCGGCCCCGGATCGACCTCTGCATCGAGATGCGGCTCGAACGGCTTTTGCGCAATGATGTTGCGGGCCAGCCGGATACCCGCGCGCAGCACATCCATCGTGCTTTCGCCCCGGAAGAAATTGTAGATGATCGAAGGTGGCTCCGATGGGTCGGCGCTTTTTAGCGCGACGCGGCCGACGCTGCCCGGCCGCAATTGGCAGATGTGCATGAGGAAACCGTGGCCGGTGAAGCCGGACGCCGCCTGAGTGTTGGCGCGGCCCGTACAGAAGAACAGCTGGATGTCGGGGCGCTCGTTCTGTGGATCGGTCGAGATAAAGCCGCCGCCCTCGCCCGTGGTCGAAGAAAACAGGCCGCGCTTGCGGAATATCCAGTTCAGCACATGGACTATGTTGCCCGGCAGCGCCTTCCACGAAATCCCATAGGGCACGGCCGACTTGGCGCGGTATTCCAGCGTTACATCGAGGTGATCCTGCAGATTCTCTCCGACACCGTTAAGCTCGTGCACCAGCGCGATGCCAAGCTTGGCCAACTCTCGCGCCTTGCCGACACCCGACAGCATCAGCAATTGCGGCGACACGAACGCCCCTGCCGAAAGGATGATTTCCTTGCCTTCGATCGTTCCGGTCCCGTCCCCGCGCCTATAGCTGACGCTCGTTGCCGTCTTGTCGTCGAAGTTGATCCTCGTAACCTTTGTTTCCGGTATGACGGTCAGGTTTGGACGGTCGCGCACCGGATCGAGATACGCGCCTTCGGCGGTTACACGCTGCCCATTTCTCTGCGTGAAAGTGTAAAGCCCGACGCCATTCTGCCGCGCCCCGTTGAAATCGGCATTGAGCGGATAGCCGGCCTGTTGCGCTGCCTCGAGATAGGTTTCTGCCATCGGGTTGACGCTGCGCAGGGGCGCTACATTGAGCGGCCCATCGGTGCCATGAAATGCCGGATCGATCTGGTCAGCAAGCGGGCGGCTGCCGAAAGTAATATGCTTGCCGGATTTCGGATCGGCGATCAGCTCGAAACGCTCCAGCTTGCGGAAATAGGGGAGCAGGTCGTCAAACCCCCAGCCGGGATTGCCGCGGTCGCGCCATTCGTCAAAATCCTCGCGCTGGCCGCGCATGAAGATCTGGCCGTTCACGTTGCTGCTGCCACCGGTGCCCCTGCCGCGCGGCAGGGCGATCGAGCGCCCCTGCAGGCCTGGCTCCGGTTCGGTGGCGAACCACGACATGAATTTCGGGCCGCCGAGAAACGCCAGTGCCGGCGCCATGAAGGTCACCATCGCTAACGGAATGCGAACGATGGCTTTCTTCGCATTGCGATCTGGCCCGGCCTCGATCAGCGCGACGCGAACGGATGGATCTTCGCTCAATCGGTTGGCGAGAACGCAACCGGCTGGCCCCGCGCCGACAATCACAAAATCGAATGAGCGGCAAGGTTCAGATATCCTGGTTCTGCGGCAGGATCACGAGATCACGAATGGTGACATTGGCCGGCCGCGTCAGCATGAAGAGGACAGCGTCGGCAATATCCTCGGAGCGTAGACCCTCGCGGCTGTCAACCTTCGCCTCGATCGCCGCCGGATCGGTGTAGCCCCATAGTTCGTTCAACACGACGCCCGGCGCTACCGCCCCGACGCGTATATTGTGCGCGCGCCACCTGCCGGCGCAGCCCGTGCACGAACGACTTGGATGGCATGTTTGGAGGCGGAATAGATCGGCTCCCAATGCAGCGCCTGATGGCCGGCGATCGACGAGGTGATCGACGATGTGGCCGGCCTTCCGCTCGATCATGGCCGGCAGAACGGCACGCACCAGACGGAATACGCTGTTGACGTTGATCGACAGCAGTTCATCCCAGGCGTCCGGATTGCCGTCGGCGACGTCTCCCGGAATGTAGAGCCCGGCATTCGGCAGCAGGAGATCGATCCGCCCAAAGTGCTGGGTGGCTTCCGAAACCACGCGCTCCACCTCACCGGATTGCGTCAGATCCGCCGGGATTGGCAGCGCGTCGCTGCCGATATCCGCTGCCACCGAGCCGAGACGTTCCACCGAGCGCCCGACCAGCACGACCTTGACGCCTTCCTCCGCGAGTGCCTTCGCCATCGCGCGTCCGATGCCGGAGCTCGCGCCAGTCACCAACGCAACCTTGCCTGATAGAGTTCTGTCTCATCTTCCCTCCACTGCTTGTGCCCTTCGGGCAGCTCAGCCCGTCGGCGGCCTCCGCCTCCGAGGCGTTACAATCCATGCACCCACTGCATCCGGGCCGCCAGATCCTCGGCGCCGAAAGCCAGCGATCCCATCACGACCGTCTCCGCCCCTGCAGCGCGCAGCAGCGGCACCGTGTTTTCGCGAATGCCGCCATCCGCCGCCAGCACGATACGCCTGCCGGACTCCGAGACATGCCGTCCGGCCTCCCGCAACCGGTCAGTTGCAGCAGGATCGAGGCCCTGCCCCTTCACGCCGATGGCCGTGCCCAGCAGCGTCAGGAAGTCGACGCGATCGAGAAACGGGCGGCTGGCCGCGACCGGCGTCTCGACGCGCAGCACGATGCCGGAAGCGATGCCCCGATCTGCAATCCGTGCCAGCGCCTCGCCGGCATTGGCGTTTTCGGCATGGACGCTGATCAGGTCGGCCCCGGCATCGGCGAACTGGTCGACCTGCGAAAGCAGCACGGCATCGGCGACCATCAGGTGAACATGGATAGGCAGCCTGCTGACGCGTCCGCATGCGCGCCACCTGGTCCGGGAAGAACAGCAGCGCCGGCGCGAAATGGCCGTCGGCGACATCGATATGCAGTATGTCGGCGTGGCCCTCGATGCGCTCCAGATCATCGGCGAGGCGGAGGAGGTCGGCCGACCACATCGAGAACTCGCCCATCAGGCGGTTGCGCGGTAGATCGGCGAGCCAGGTCGGGCTGGGCATATCAAAAATCCTTCAGAAAGGTGCTGAGCGCCGCGTGGAAATCGGCAAGATAGGCCGGCTTGTCGACGCCTTTCGGCGTCATCTTCACCAGATGCGCACCTGGAACGAGTCGTGCCAACTGTTCTGCCAGCGACAACGGATGGATAGCATCCTTCTCCGTAGCGAGCACCAAGGCCGGCAGCGAAAGGCTCATCAGGTCGGCTTCGGTGATGCCGGGTCCGTCCGCCGAAATCGATCGCAGCAAGGCGGAGGTTACGGCGATTGGCTCCCGATCGAAGAAGCCGAGAAGCGATGCCAGATTGTCCGGCGCTTCGCGCGCGAGGCGGGCGTAGGTGGCACTTTCGATGAAGGCTGCCCTCGCACTCCCAATCGGTTCACCGTTTACCCTCACCCCTAACCCCTCCCCGCAAGGGGGAGGGGGACTTGGTTCGTCATCATTCTCCCTAGGCGCGGATAATTTGTCACCAGTGCCGGGAGAGAACTCCCCCTCCCCCCTGCGGGGAGGGGTGAGCGGTGGGGGTACGTTGCCAAACCGTGCAAGCAGCTCGCCAACTTCGAGATTCGGGCGCATATTGGCGGGCGCCGCTGCCGTCGCCCAGGCGGGGCGGGCCAGTATCAAACCGCGCACCAGATCGGGCCGGTACACGGCGAGGCGGCTGGCAATCGCGGCGCCCATCGAAATCCCACCCACTACGACCGGCGCCAGCGCCAAATGATCGATCAGCCCGACGACATCCTCGGCAAACGTCGCAATGGAAAACACCGAGCCCGCCTGTGATTGCGCCGTGCCCCCGGCACTCCAATGTGATGAGCCGAAACCGCGGATCGTCCGGAAAGGCTTCCGCAGTCTGGTGCGCATCTCCACAAAGCCCGTGCTGGAACACTACCGGCAAGCCGCCGCCGCCGGAATCGTAGGCAGCAAGGGTCAACCCATCGCGTACGAAATCAAACCTGCGAAGACGTTGGAACCTCATTGCAGGAGGCCGCGCAGGTAGGAAGCGACGCCCGCCGCCTCATCCGCATCCAGCCCGTGCGCGACCAGATCGCCGTCGAAGCCGGCGGTGCGCAGGCATTGCAGATAGTGCGGAAAGTCGATGACGCCCTTGCCGGCGGTCGCGAAGTTTCCGTCCGCCGCCCGGTCCTTGGCGTGCCCCATCACGATCCTGTCGGCGAGGAGGTCTACAGCCTCGGAGACGAGGCGGCGCTGTTCGCCGATCTCCGCACGCTCGAAAAGATTGGCCGGGTCGAGCACGATTGCCAGCCGCTCGCTCTTCATCTCATCCAGCAGCCGCCGCGCCTTGGCGGCGTCGGATACGATATTGGCGAGTTCCGGCTCGATGCCCAGGCGCAGGCCGAAGCGCTCGGCGATCGCCACAGCCTTCTCCATCTCGGCCAGCATGTCCCGCCACGCTTCGGCGGATCCATTGTCGCGATGATGACGCCACTGATCATCGGGGTCACGCGTGCCGGTGCAGAGCGTGATCAGGCTGGTGCCCATCGCTGCGCAGGCGGAAGCAATCACCTCCAGCTGGCGCAGCCCGTCGCGCCCGGATGGCCGGGTCGGGATGCGCCATGTTGTAGGTGCCGGAAACAGCGCAAAGCCGGATGCCGGTCTGTCTGGACGCTTCTGCGACAGCGGCGGAAATGGCCGGCGCAATCTCATCGGGCATCGGCGGCAGCCCCGAGCAGGCCATATTGTATTGGGCCGTCGCGAAGCCCGCCGCCTTCACCTGTGACAGAACGCTTGCGGGATCGGTGCCCGGAAACGTCTTGGCGAAGATGCCGAGGCGCATCAGACTTCTCCCGACACCTGATCGAGATGTACCGGTTTGCCGGTGCGCACGGACTGCGCGATCGCGACCATGGCACGAACGGAGGCAATGCCGTCATCGATATCGGCGCCGGTCATCGGCGCACCGTCGAGAATGACCTCTGCAAAGCCCTCCAGCTGGCGGCGGTAGAAATGGCCGTCGGCGCCGAGCACGCGGCGCGAACCGCCTTCGGCCTCGTGGAAAATGTCGACTTCGCTCGATTTGTAATACCAGGGATTGTAGGTCTTGCCGAGGATCGAGCCGTTCTCGCCATAGATCTGGAAACCTTCATGCCAGTCCATGCGCACCGCCACGGTCAGGTCGAGGTGGCCGAGCACGCCGTTGGCGAATTCGACATCGACAAACCAGCAGCGCATGCCGCCGCGCTGGCTCTGGCGCGCATCGACCGCGACGATTTCGCCGGCAAAATAGCGCGCCGTATCGATAAGATGGCTGCCATGCGCCAGCATGTAATAGCGGTCGAGATCGGCCTTGGGATTGCCCGACGGCTTCCGCGCCGAGGCGCTGGTCACCATCAGCGGCTGCACAGCGTCGGTCATCGGATAGCGATGGGTGGAATCGCAGTACCAAGCCTTCAGCGCCACCAGCTCGCCCATGCCGTCGTCGATGAAGTCTCGCGCCGCCTGCAGGCCGGGGTCGAAGCGCTTCATATGGCCGACCTGAAGCACCTTGCCGCTTCTGGCGACGGCCGCCTTGAGCTGTTCGACCGCTTCCACGCTGGTCGCGACCGGCTTTTCGCACAGCACATGTTTGCCGGCTTCCAGCGCCCTTATCGCTGCCGGAACGTGGAAGGCATCCGACGTGGCGATGATCACTGCCTCGAGATCGGGATCGGCCAGCATGGCGTCATAGTCGGCGTAGCTCTTTTCGCGGCGCGTGAGTTGCCGCCATGCGCGCGCGCAGATCGTCGGCGACATCGCAGATGGCGTATAGATCGGCATTGCGCGCTTTGGTGCAGCTTTCGAAATGCGCAGCCTGCGCGATCGGCCCGCAGCCCAGCACCCCTACGCGCAAACGGCGATCCTGCTTGTTTGGCAAAGGGGCCTCCAGATGTAGCGACGACTGCTGTTAGTAACGACTGTTGCTCTGCATGCACCAGGAGCAAAATCTGGCGCATAGGTTTCTCGCGGCGTCATCCTCGGGCTTGTCCCGAGGATCGACCGACCTTTCGGTTGTTACTGCTTCAGTTACTTTTGGGATGAAGTTGCGATCCTATACTCCATCAACAGCAGATCCTCGGGACAAGCCCGAGGATGACGGCGTTTCGCCATCTCAACCGCCCACCATCAGCTTGACGACCTCGTCATGGGTGGTCTCGGAGATCTTGCGCTCGCCTGCCGTGACGCCGCGGCGCAGCACGATGATGCGGTCGGAGACCGCGAAAATGTCCTGCAGATTGTGCGAGATGAAGATCACGCCGCGCCCCTGCGCCTTGAGCTGGTGGATCAGCGAGATGACCTTGCGCTGCTCCGGCACGCCGAGCGCCGCCGTCGGCTCGTCCATGATCAGGATCTGCGCGTTCCAGTAGACCGCCCGGCCGATCGCCACCGCCTGGCGCTGGCCGCCGGAGAAATTGCTGACCGGCGCCTCCATGCGCGAGACATGGAAATCGAGCAGCGCCATGGTCTCGCCGCGCCGCCTCCGCCATCTTCTTGCGGTCGAGCACCGGCAGGAAGCCGAAGGCCTTGCGCATCGGCTCGCGGCCAAGGAAGATGTTGGCGCCGATCGACAGATTGTCGGCCAGCGCGAGGTCCTGGTAGATCGTCTCGATGCCCTTGTCGCGCGCCTCCTGCGGCGTCGAGAAGCTGACCGGCTCGCCCGCGCAGCTGGATCTCGCCGGAGGTCGGCCGATAGACGCCCGAGATCGCCTTGATCAGCGTCGTCTTGCCGGCGCCGTTGTCGCCGGCCAGCGCCACCACTTCGCCCGGCCGCACAACCATGGAGAAGTCGCTGAGCGCCCGCACCGCGCCGAAATGCTTGGAGAGGTCGGTGACCTCGAGGAGGGGTTGGGCTTCGTTACTCATCGACGCGCCCTCCGCTGAACCGGCGCTGCGCCTGGTCGATCAGCACCGAGATGATGATGACGACGCCGACGCTGATGAACTGCCAGAACGGCTCGACATTGACGAAGACCAGGCCGTACTGGATGACCGCGATGACGAGCGCGCCGGCGACGGTGCCGAGGATGGTGCCGGAGCCGCCGAACAGGCTGGCGCCGCCGATGACCACCGCCGCGACGCAGTCGAGCAGCAGCGGTTCGCCGGCCTGCGCCGCACCGGCATTGAAGCGGGCGGAATAGAGCACGCCGGCCAGGCCGGCGCAGCCCGCCGACAGGATATAGAGGCGCAGCAGATGCGCCTTGATGTCGATGCCGGCGCGCCGCGCCGCCTGCACATTGGCGCCGATCGCGTAATTGTGCTGGCCGAATCGCGTCTGGCTGAGCACGTAGTGCATGATCAGCACGAAGATGGCGGTGATCATGACGATATACGGCACGCCGAAGATGCGGCCGTTGCCGATCAGCGGCGAAGAAGGAGTTGCTGACCGGTACTGTCGTGCCGCCGGCGAGCAGGAAGGCGACGCCGCGCGCCACGCCGAACATGCCGAGCGTGCCGATGAAGGGCGGCACCCGCAGGCGCGAGACCAGCAGGCCGTTGATGACGCCGGGCACGCAGGCGACAAGCACCGCCGACAATGGCACCGACCAGCACCGCGAGCGGCATTCCGGCGGCCCCGGTGGCGGCGTTGATGACATGGGCGGCCACCACGGCGGCCAGCCCCATGATGAAGCCCATCGACAGGTCGATGCCGCCGGAAATGATGACGAAGGTCTGGCCGATCGCCAGCAGCAGCGGCGCCACGGCGAAGATCGCGATCGATTGCATATTGAACGGATTGAGGATGAAGGTGCCGCCGAAGTCGATGCCGCGCCCAGACCTCGAAGCCGAGGATCAGAGCGGCAAGGAACAGCCAGGCGCGCAGGTCGGCGATGCGCTGCACGATCGTCTTTGCCTGGTCGGCGTGGTCGGCCTGCGGCCTGCCATGCGACGTCCGCAGGCGGTGCGCCGGTTGTGGGTGTTGTCATGCGGTCACCTGCTCCGGCGGCCTGAAGTCAGCAAACGGCTAGAAATGGAAGAGGCGGCTCCCCGGAACACGGTTCCGGGAAGCCGCGTCGAGATCAGTCCGAGTAGATGTACTTGGCGACATTCGGGTCGGCGACATTGGCCTTGTCGATGACCGTGAAGCCGGTGCCGATCGCGATCGGAATCGACTGGCCGGTCAGGTGGGCGAAGGCCGAAACCACGCCGTAATAGCCGATCTCGGCCGGATGCTGGGCGATCGCCACGTCGACGAGGCCGGTATTGATGTTGTCGACGATCGAGGTCGGCGCGTCGAAGGCAACGACCTTGATCGTGCCGGTCTGGCCGGCCTGCTGCACGCCGTTGCGCGGCGCCGAGCGCCGAGAACAGGTTGGCGCCGAACACGCCCTTCGAGATCGGCATTGCGGGCGAACACCGCCTGCAGCTGGCTCGCCGCCTTGTTGGCGTCGTTGTCGTTGAACTGGGTTTCGAGAACCGTCGATGCTTCGGCGAACTCTTCGCTTCATCGCCGTCTTGAAGCCTTCCTCGCGCTGGTCGGTCGTCGAGATGCCCGGCTTGACGTTGGAGACGTAGACCTTGCCCTTCGCCGCCGATCGCGGCGGCGAGCGCGCGTGCCGCCATCTTGCCGCCGAGCACGTTGTCGGAGGCGATGTAGGAGAGCGGGAAGTCGGCATCGCCGGCGCCGGTCTGGTATTTGCCGTTGCCGATGAAGGTGTCGACGGTGATGACCGGAATGCCGGCATCGTTCGCCTTGCGCAGCGGCTCGACGAGCTGCGTCTTGTCGGTCGGCGCGATCAGGATGGCCGACGGGCTTGCGCGCGATGACCGCGTCGAGAACCGGAACCTGCGTGACCGGGTTGAAGTCCGGCGCGCCCTGGAACACCAGCTCGACGCCAAGCGCATCGGCGGCGGCCTGCGCGCCCTTGCGCATGGTGATGTAGAAGGCATCGGTGGTCAGGCCCGGGATCAGCGCGATGGTGAATTTCTTGTCCTGCGCATTGGCAACGACCGTCTTCAATCCCGACGGCAGCGGCAACACCCGCCAATGCCGAAGCCTTCAATAGTGTACGACGCTCCATGGTTTCCTCCCTGATGAGCCTCTGGTAAAATTCAATCTGCTAATCGGCCCTATGATTGGGTCCGAGTCACTCGATCGTCAAGTGCAATTTTTTTCTGAAAGTAATTTCATCGATCAGACGCAATGTCTCTCAGAAGAATTCCCGATGCCGCGATATGCGTCTCGCTTCGGCTCCGCCCCTCTCTCCCTCCATCGCTACCATGCCTCGCCCGCTATGTCTGTCAATAGCTTGGTATACGAAAATATAAAAATTGACGCGCGAAAACTTTCTGCTTCAAACCCTTTGCGACGCGGTTACAACCGCCGCTGCCGTGCGTGCGTCGGTAACAAGAGCCGAGATCAGGCCGGCGCGCGCCGCGCCGATGATCGCGGCGGCCTTTTCCTCGCCACTTGCGACTCCGATGGTCAGCGGGATGCGGCGAAGCTGCTCTACCGAAACGGCGATCATCCGGCCTTCGCCTTCCCAGTCGATCAGCTTTCCCTCCGCGTCAAAGTAGTGGCGGATGACGTCGCCCGCCGCGGCCGTCAGGGCTTGCTCGCTCGGCGTGGCGGCACTTGCGTCTGGCGAATTCGTCCGGTGCGGCAGGCCGACACCGACGACCGCCACATCGATGCGATCCCATAGTGCGACGCTGTCTGCGATGACCGGATCCGCAAGGAACACTTCACGCGACGCGGATGACGGCAGGTATGGCGCATGGACGAACTGCGCGGTTCCGCCGAGTTTGTCTGCGGCCAGTCTGACGAATTCATTGACCTGGAAATGCGGCGCGTGCTGCTGCATGCCGCCCGTCGCCGGTACCACCAGCACGCCGGGAATTGTCGGAAGGCCGGACTCGACGACGGCGCGGATGGCCCGGCCCCAACCGACCGCTAATACCGAGCCAGCCTGCAAACCGGCGTCCAGCAGCAAATCGCCAAGCGCGCCTCCGAGGGCGGCCAGCGCGCCGGCGCGGGCGCCTCGACAACCGCTGCGCGCTTCAGCCCCAGCGCATCGACAACAGCGGAGGTCAACGCATCCGGCGAAGCCAGATCGCGGATCTCGATGCGCACGATGCCTTCAGCGCGTGCGCGCTGCAACATTCGCGAAATCGTAGCCGTCGAAACTCCCAGCCGCTTGGCGATCTCGACCTGGCTCAGATCCGCCTCGTAATGAAGCTTGGCGACTGTATGCAAGGTCGCGCGGGACAGCATCTGGTCGGGTGCAGGCACCAGCTTGAAATTCCTTTCTGCAATATCTTGCACTAGTATCGAGAAACAAGTTATCACGAAATTCCGCATCGATGGCAATCCGCCATGATGGCTCCCAGTCTGGAAACGGAACAGATCATGACACGCATGACCACCGCCGAGCTTCGCGGCTACCACCAGATTTGCGGCGAGGACGGCGCCATGATGGTGATCGCCTGCGACCAGCGCGGCAGCATGCGCTCGGTTCTCACAAGCGACCCTGAGGAGCAGAAGAAGATCAGCAACGACATGCTCGGCGACACCAAGGCCGACATCACCAAATATCTGGCAAGCCAGGCGTCCTGCGTGCTGGTCGACCCGATCTGTGCCGTGCCTCATCTGGTCGACAAGGGCATTATCGGCCGCGACACGGCGTTGCTGATCGGCCTCGACGCGTCCGGTTGGGACACGTCGCCCGAAGGCTACCGGCTATCCAAGCTGGTGGACGGGATCGACGCGCGGCGCGTGCGCGAACTTGGCGGTACCGGCGGAAAGATCATGGTGTATCTTCGCTCGGACGTGGCTGACGCCAATACGCACAACATCGCGATCCTCGACCAGGTGATAGCGGATTTTGCCAAGGAGGATCTTCTGCTCGTCGTCGAATTCCTCACCTACGCGCTGGAGGGCGAAAGCCCTGAAGCCTATAAGGCCAAGACCGCCGAGCTCATCCAGGGCGGCACGAAAATCTGTCTCGAATGCGGCTCGAAGGTGCTCAAATTGCCCTATCCAGGCTCGGAGGAATCCTGCGCTGCCGTCACCCGCATGGCCGGCAACGTGCCATGGGCGGTGCTGTCGGCCGGCGTCAATCACGAGACGTTCATCGGCCAGGTGGAGATCGCCATGCGCAACGGCGCGTCCGGTGTCATCGCCGGCCGCTCGCTGTGGAAGGACTGCATTTCGCTCGACCGGGCCGTGACGCGTCAGCGGCTGGAAACAATTGCGGTGCCGCGCCTGCGCGAGATCAAGGCGATGATCGCCCGCTACCGTGCCCCGATGGTCAAGGTCGCCTGACCCTCAAATGCGCAGGACCGCAATCGGCATCGATATTGGCGGCACGAATATCCGCGCGGCCATTGTCGCCGAAGACGGCGCCATCCTCAGCCATGTTCGGGCGGCCAGCTCGCCCGATCCGGAAACCGTCGTTGCACGGATCGAAACGCTGATCGATCAGCTGGGCGCCGAACCGGTGGCGGCGATCGGCATCGGCGTTCCGGGACGGGTGGAGGGCGACAGGGTTCTTTCCGGCGGCTATGTGGACCTGTCCTGCATACAGCTGGCAGGCCGCATCGAGCGGCGCTTCGGCAAGCCCGTGACCATCGAAAACGATTGCAGCATGGCGCTGATTGCCGAAACCGCGCTCGGCGCCGCCAAGGGCATGGCCAATGTCGTGATGCTCACCATCGGCACCGGCATAGGCGGCGCCATACTTGAGCGCGGACGCCTGTTGCGCGGCAGGGGAACGGCGGGGCAGCTCGGGCATACGCTCATTGACCCGCAAGGACGGACCTGCGTCTGCGGCAAGCGTGGCTGCGTCGAGACGATGAGCTCCGGCACCGCGCTTGCCCGCCATATCCAGGAAGCAGGCCTGCCTTCCGGAACGACATCCTCGGATCTGCTGACTCGCCGGGATAGAGGCGATGAGGTCGCCAGGCACATCCTTCACGACTGGGCGACACCGCTGCGCAACGCCATAGACAGTCTCGCGACAACCGTGGATCCGGATCTTTTCGTTCTGGGCGGCGGTCTCGGCGACGCGGCACATCGCGCGCTCGCGGCGATTCCGGCGGCAAGCTCATGGTATGAAGCGCATGTCGTTTCCGCCTCGCTCGGCGATGACGCAGGTGTCATCGGCGCCGGGCTGGCGGCGTTGCGGGCGCCTGTGGGCAGGCGGCTTGTGCTGGTGAATGGGGTACCGGCCAGTGGCAAAAGCGGTGTAGCGCGAGAATTGGCGAGAACGACAGGCTGGCCGATCCTGTCGCTCGACACGATCAAGAACCCGTTCCTTGCAGAGATCGAGGGCGTCGACAGGCTGTTCAATCGAAGGCTGGGCCGGGCCAGCCTCACGGCAATGTTCGCCATCGTCGCAGACGCCCCGGCCGGAACCACGCTGATCTTGGATGCCTGGTTCGGTTTCCAACCACGCGAACTCGTTCTGGAATTGATCGCCTCCACCGGAATCGATGCAGTCGCGGAAGTCTGGTGCTCGGCGCCGCCGCAAATTGTCGGCGATCGCTATGGCGCCCGGGCCGCAAACCGCCTGCCTGGCCATCCTGGCGCAAATTACGTGCCCGAGTTGATCGAACTCGCGGAACGCGCCGAACCGCTGCGTATCGGGCAAGTCGCGGAAATCGATACGACGAAGCCGATCGACGGCGCGGCGCTCGCCGCTGCGCTGTTCAAGCGCGGTTAGGTATCGGCGGCTCGGTTAGAGCCGCAATCCAAGCTCTGCCCGGCGTGTCATTCTATCGGCGCAAACGAAATGCCCGGCGCAAGCGCCGGGCATCCGAACGAAAAGTTAAGTCAGATCATTCCGGCACGTAGGTGAACTTGCCGTCGTCGCCCTTCTTCCAGATGTACATGATGTAGCCTGGAAGCTTCGGGTCACCCTTCTCATCGAAGGACATGTCGCCGAGCACGGTCGGGAATGGACCCTTCTCGTGCAACGCCTTGGCAACTTCCTGCGTGTCGACCGAAGCGGCAGCCTTGGCGCCGCCTGCGATCGATTGCACTGCCGCATAGGAGTACAGCGTGTAGGCTTCCGGGTTGAAGCCGGCGGCCTTGAACTTTTCCACCAGCTCCTTGTTCGCCGGGTTCAGCGTCGGATCCGGGCCGAAGGTGTTGAGCGTACCTTCAACCGCATCACCCGCGATGGAAGCCAGTTCGTTGGACACGATGCCGTCGCCGGAAACCAGCTTCGCCTTCAGGCCCTGGTCCGCCGCCTGGCGGATGATGAGGCCGGCTTCGGTGTGCAGGCCGCCCCAGTAGATGATCGTGACGCCGGCTTCCTTCATCTTGGCGATCAGCGCCGAGAAGTCCTTGTCGCCGATGTTGACGCCTTCATACATGACCTCGGTGAGGCCGGCGGCGTTCATCGTCTTCTTGGTTTCGTCAGCCAGACCCTGGCCATAAGGCGTCTTGTCGTGGATGACGGCGATCTTGGCATCCTTGAACTTCTCAGCCAGATACGCACCGGCAACCGCGCCCTGCTGGTCGTCGCGTCCGCAGGTGCGGAACACGTTCCACAGGCCGCGCTCGGTGAAGACCGGGTTGGTGGCGGCAGGTGTGATCTCGAGGATGCCGTTCTCGGCATAGACTTCAGACGCCGGGATCGAAACGCCGGAGTTGAAGTGACCGACAACGTATTTCACGCCATCGGCGACGAACTTGTTGGCAACCGAAATGCCCTGCTTGGGATCGGAAACGTCGTCACCGACGACGATCTGGATCTGCTCGCCATTGATGCCGCCGGCGGCATTGATGTCGGCGGCCGCCATTTCGGCACCCTTCTGCAGCTGTGCGCCGAACGCAGCGTTCGGACCGGTAATCGGACCGGCAACGCCGATCGTGATATCTGCCCATGCGCTGCCGCTGAACGCTACAAGCGCGGTCAGTGCAACGGCGGACAAGAGTGATTTCTTCATTTATACGCTCCCATTTACAGGGGTGGACGTTGATGATGCTTTCATGCGATGCCCACCCTTATCGCAGAAAGGTTACTTTGCGCATTTTCAAACCCTTGTCACGCCGATTCAGGACTGACGCGGCGTAACGCCGGGGCGGTTTTTGCCTTAGCTCTTGGATTTCCAGCTGAGCAGCGATGCCCGTTCATACAGCCAGTTATACTGTGAAACCATCTGGTTGGTCCGTGTGTATCTGTATCCCAGCGTGGCCAGGATCAGCAGGACGATGGTGTCGACGATATAGTAGTGCAGCGTGAACATGGTGCCCTCGAACAGCGCATGGTGAATGAACCGCACGCCGATACCGAGCACCAGGATGTAAACCACCAAGGCGATGTAAGGACGCCAGGTTTGCGCGCAGGCCTTGCCGGTCATCCATGCCGCCCAGCCGCCAAGCAGGCAGGTGACAAAGAAGAACTGCCAGATTGAGACCTCTTCATAGAGAATGCCTTGCATTTCCGTGTCCTCAGTTCAGTGGCCGCCGCCTTCTAGATAGGCCGCGCGGACTTCCGGATTGGCGAGAAGCTCCTTGCCGGTGCCGCTCATCGTGACATTGCCGTTGACCATAACGTAGCCCCGCGTCGCCAGCTTGAGCGCGCCGAAGGCGTTCTGCTCGACAAGGAAAACGGTGAGGCCCTGGCTGCGATTCAACTCGCGGATTGCGTCGAAGATCTGCTTGACGATCAACGGGGCGAGACCGAGCGATGGCTCGTCGAGCAGGAGCAGCTTCGGCCGTGCCATCAACGCCCGTCCGATCGACAGCATCTGTTGCTCGCCGCCGGAGAGAGTTCCGCCGCGCTGGGCAATGCGTTCCTTCAGGCGCGGGAACAAGTGGAAAATTTTCTCGACGTCCTCGTCATAGTATTTGAGGTTGTCGAGGCTCGCGCCCATCTGCAGGTTTTCCATCACCGTCATGCGTGGAAAGATGCGGCGACCCTCGGGGGATTGCGCGATGCGCAGCCGGGCGATCTCATGCGTCGGCAGCTGCGTGATGTCCGCACCGGCGAAAGTGATGGTGCCTTTTCTGGCGCGCGGCGCGCCGAAGATCGTCATCATGAGCGTCGATTTTCCTGCGCCGTTCGCGCCGATCAGAGCGACGATTTCGCCCTCATTGACCGAAACGTTGACGCCACTCAGCGCGCGGATGTTGCCGTAGTACGTCTCGACGCCCTGAACGTCGAGCAAGGGCTGCGCGGCCATTATTTCTTACCCCCACGCTTAGCGGCTGCCGCCGCCTTTGCCAGTTGCTTCGCCTGGCCGATCCAGTCCTCTCGCTCGATCCGCCCATCGAACTCGAGATAGGCTTCGACGGCGACGATATCCGCCTTTTTCCAGGCCGCGATCTGATCGAACCGGTAAATGCCGTGATCGTTGAGCTTCTTCTTGTTGACCGGGCCGATGCCCTTGATGGCGATGATATCGTCGGCTGCCTGCGCCGGCGATGCAGCCGTCGACATCTTTGCCGGCTTTGCCGAAGCCGGTGCATCGGCTGCTGCCTTGACCGGAGCGGTCGTTTTCGACGCCGCTTTTGCGACTGGCTTCTCTGCAGTGGCCGGCTTTGCTTCCGTCGCTGCGGGGCGAGCCTTTGCCGCAGCTGACGCTGGCTTTGCCGACGCCCTCGCCGGAACCGGCTTCGATACGCCCGCAAGTGCAGGCTTTGGGGCAACGGCCCGCGCCTTGGCCGGCGTGGCCTTGGCTTCGGCTCGTTGTGCCGATGGCTTTGCAGGCACCGGCCTCACGACAGCTTTTGGCGTCACTACCGGTACTGGCTTCGTCTCGACCTTTGCCGCAGACGGCCTGGCGGCCGAAGGAGGAGCTTTGGCCGTTGCAGCAGCGCTGCCCGCACTGCCGGCCGCAGTATTCGTTTTGGCGGCGGACTTTGCATCGCGGGGCTTCGCGGGACTAACGGGGACGGCCGCCAAGGGCGCCGTCTTCGACATTTTCGCGGCCTCCCGGCGATCCACCTGAGCAGCCTTTGACGCTCTCGGCGAGATCGTCACCCGCTCGCCCATATCATCGCTATGCGCGATCGAGTCGGTGATCGATCCGGCCATCATCGAGGAAGAATCGCCGGGTCCATGGGCCCTGTCCGGCTCCGCGTCCAGCGCCTCGATTACCTGGACGTCGCCGACTTCGGTCAGAACGTCGACCACTTCCTCGTCTTCGACGCCCAGATAGGCCGCGATTACGCGCGGATCGTTCTTTACGAAAGCCGGATTTCCATCGGAGATCTTGCGGCCATATTCGAGCACGACGACGTGGTCGGAAATCTGCATGACGACCGACATGTCGTGCTCGATCAGCAGGATCGACGTACCGGTAGTGTCTTTGATGTCATTGAGCAGATTGTTGAGCGCCAGCGACTCGCGCGGATTGAGGCCGGCTGCGGGCTCGTCCAGGCAGAGCAGTTCCGGCCCGGTGCACATGGCGCGCGCGATTTCAAGGCGGCGCTGGTCGCCATACGGCAGGTCGCCCGCCGGATCGTCCGCACGGTCGATCAGATCGGTCTTTTCCAGCCAATGCCGGGCAAGCTCCACCGACTCCTTGGCAGCGGCCTTGTAGCCACCGACACCGAGCAAGCCGAGGATCGTGTAACCCGAGGCCTTCATGAGCTTGTTGTGCTGCGCCACCAACAGGTTTTCCAACAGCGTCATGCCGGAAAACAGGCGGATGTTCTGGAAGGTACGGGCCACCTTGGCGCGAGCCGGTATTTCGTGGTTGGGCAGGCGCTCCAGCAGATACTGGCTGCCGTCCGCGCGGTTCATGGTCAACATGCCCTCGGTCGGCTTGTAGAAGCCGGTAATGCAGTTGAACACAGTCGTCTTGCCGGCGCCGTTAGGGCCGATCAGCGCCGTGATCTCGCCGCGCTTGGCCTCGAAGCTCAAATCGCCGATGGCGACCAGGCCACCGAACTTCATCGACAGGTGCTCGACCGTGAGAATTGGACCGTTTACATTTGCCACCGCATTCATCAGCCATGTCCTTCCTTGGTGAAGGAGGCCGATACGGCCTTTCTCTCGAACAGGAACGCCGTCGGTTCCCGGCTTCCGACAAAGCCCCGCGGCTTCCACAGCATGACGACGACCATCGCCAGGCCGAACAACAGCATACGGTAGAGCTCGGGGGTAAAGTCCTGTCCGAAGATCGCCTTCAGGAAGGTCAGCTCGCGCAGAATTTCCGTGCCGCCGATCATCACCAGCGCGGCGATTGCTATGCCGATCAACGAACCCATGCCGCCAAGAACGACGATGGCCAAGATGATCGCCAACTCGATGAAGATAAAGGATTCCGGGCTGACGAAGCCCTGCCGGGCGGCAAAAAACGCGCCTGCGAAGCCGCCGAACATCGCGCCGGTGGCGAAAGCGGTGAGCTTCGTCGTCGTCGTGTTGATGCCCAATGACCGGCACGCGATCTCATCCTCGCGCAACGCTTCCCATGCGCGCCCTACCGGCATGCGCCGCAGGCGCATGGTGACGTACGCGGTCAGCAGGCAGAGTGCGAGGATAAGATAGTACAGGAAAATCTTGTAGTAGACGCCGGACTGCGGCAGGAAGGTCATTACCTTCGAGATGTAGTGCGGGTCGGACACGTTGAAGCTGAAGAGCCCGAAGAACGTGACCTTCGGGACGCCCGATATACCCGCCGCCCCGTTGGTTACCTCGCGCCAGTTGACGATCACCAGACGGATGATCTCGCCGAACGCCAGCGTGACGATAGCCAGATAGTCTCCGCGCAGTCGCAATACCGGAAAACCGAGGATCACGCCCCAGAGCGCTGCCATGAGACCGGCCGCCGGCAGCAGGATCCAGAAAGACAGCCCGAAATGCGTGCCCAGCAAAGCGTAGGCGTATGCGCCAACTGCATAGAAAGCGACATAGCCAAGGTCGAGGAGGCCAGCGAGGCCGATGACGATGTTGAGGCCCCAGGCCAGCATTACATAGATGAGGATCTGGATGCCGAAATTATCGATCCATTTCAGTGAACCCTGGAGCCCCACGGTCATGATGGCGAGAGCCGGAAACATCAGCAGGAAGGCAATGCCCAGCTTGTTGAAGTTCTTTCGGAAGAAGCCGGGTTCGGAAACGACGGCCGCTTGTTTCGCCTTCTCGGCCTTGCGCCGTTCTGTCTCGGGAAACACAAACGCGACGAACAGGAAGCGGACGACCATAACCAGGGCGACGACGATCGCCAATAGACCCCAGCGCTGGACGAGGATGAGTTCGTTGCTGATGTTCTGGTCGGTCTTCAGCCCGATGAAGAGGAAGAACAGGCCAAAGGAGATGAGGCCTGCATACATCGCCTCGCGAAGCGCTATGGCGATATTGGATTCCTTCGGCGCGACGCGCGTGGAAACGGCTTGCACCATGCGATTACACCTTTTCCACTTCAGGCCGGCCGAGGATGCCGGAAGGCAGGAAGATCAGCACGATTGCAAGGATCGAAAATGCTGCGACGTCCTTGTAGTCGATCGAAAAATAGGCTGACCACAGCGATTCGATTACGCCGATCAAAAGCCCGCCCAGTACGGCACCGGGCAGCGAGCCTATGCCTCCGAGAACCGCCGCCGTAAATGCCTTCACGCCAGGCACGAAGCCGTCGGAGAAGACCACGACACCATAGTACATGAGGTACAGAGTGCCGGCGACGGCGGCTAGGGCGGCGCCCATGATGAACGTGACCGAGATCGTCTTGTCGACGTCGACGCCGAGCAATGCCGCCATCTTGCGGTCCTGCTCGCAGGCGCGCTGGGCACGGCCGAGCGAAGTCTTGTTAACGAGATACCAGAATACGGCGAGCAGCACGACGGTCACCAGCGCGATCACCAGCTGCTTCAGCGAGATCGAGATGCCGCCGATATTGTAAACCTGGTTGATCAGCGGCGGGATCGGCTTGTTGCGCGGACCCTGGCTCACCTGGACGAAGTTCGACAGGAAGATCGACATGCCGATAGCGGTAATCAGCGGAGCCAGACGGAACGACCCGCGCAGCGGCCGGTAGGCGACCTTCTCGATCGTCCAGTTGTAGAGGCTGGTGACCAGCATCGCGACGATCATCATGACAAGCAGGAACAGCACCACATTGATGCCGGCGAAGATCGAGGTGAGGATGAGGAAGACGATCAGTGCGACGAAGGCGCCGATCATGAAGATATCGCCATGGGCGAAATTGATCATGCCCACAATACCGTAAACCATGGTGTAGCCGATGGCGATCAAGCCATAAATCGCCCCCAGCGTCAGCCCATTGACAAGCTGCTGGATAAAATACTGCATATGTACACAGCTCCCCTTGGAACGTCGCCCGTATCGAGCGCATCCCCTTTTCGTAGTTCCCCTAGTCGTACGATTTCAGCACCGTTTTGCAACGCGATTTTCATCGCAAGCACCGAAATGAGGCAGTCCCCTGGTCCGTCCGTTTTTTAGCCAACTGTTTGGACCAGCGCGGAACCTAGCATTGGCATAACGCAATGTCCTTGATGAATCAGCGACTTTCAACACTCCTGATGGAAGAAATCTTCAACCTGCGACCAAAAGTCCGTGATTTGTTGCATCGTCACGACGGTCGCGTAACAGCTCCGGATGCATTTCGGCCTACTTCACCACAAATCCATGTGCGAACGGGTCGCGGTCGTCGATGATGATGGTGTTTAAGCCGGTCATGCGAGCCCAGCCGCCGATGGATGGAATGATCGCCGGCCTGCCGGCGACGTCGAGCTCTTTCTCGACGCGCCCGTGAAACAGCGAACCGATGATCAACTCGTGCACAAACGGATCGCCAACCCTGAGCTGGCCCTTTGCATGCAGTTGCGCCATGCGCGCGGAAGTGCCGGTGCCGCAGGGACTCCGGTCGATCGCCTTGTCGCCGTAGAACACGGCGTTGCGCGCATGCGATTCAGCGCGAGTCGGCTTGCCGGTCCACAGCACATGCGATAGCCTGTTGATGTCCGGATTTTCAGGGTGCACGAAGCTGTATTTCTCGTTGAGCAGCTGTCGCACCACCGGGCTCCATTGCACCAGTTCCCCGGCGGCATAATCGGCCATGTCGCGATAGTTCTTCTGCGGCTCGACGATCGCATAGAAATTCCCGCCATAGGCGACGTCGACGGAAATCTCGCCCAGTCCTGGGCATTCTGCTGTCAGCCCTTCCGCGTAGAGAAAAGATGGCACATTCGTTATGCGCACTTCCTCGACATACTGGCCTTCCTGGCGGTATTCGGCGACTACCAGCCCGGCCGGCGTATCGAGGCGAAGAACGCCCGGCTTCCTGGGACGGATCAGCCCATTTTCGATCGCCATCGTCACCGTACCGATGGTGCCGTGACCACACATCGGCAGGCAGCCGGATGTCTCGATGAACAGGATGGCGATATCGCAGTCCGGCCGGGTCGGCGGATACAGGATGGAGCCGGACATCATGTCATGCCCGCGCGGCTCGAACATCAGGCCGGTCCGGATCCAGTCGTACTCAGCGAGGAAATGCGCGCGGCGCTCCATCATGGTGGAACCTTCCAGCAGCGGTCCGCCGCCAGCCACCAGCCGGACCGGATTGCCGCAGGTGTGACCGTCGATGCAGAAGAAGGAATGCCGCGCCATTGTTGCCTCAAAACCGTTTTGCGCTGAAAGGGGCGAGATCGATCGTCGGTGCTTGACCGGTGACCAGATCGCGGATCAGGCGGCCGGTCGCTGCAGCCTGAGTCAGCCCGAGATGGCCGTGGCCGAAAGCATAAAAGACATTTAGGCCGGCCGCCATACCAATCACCGGCAATGAATCCGGCAAGGACGGGCGAAAGCCCATCCACTCGCGCCCGCCCTTCGGGTCGAGCCCTGGCAGGAATCGCTGCGCCTTTTCAAGCATGGCCTTCGACCGCGCGAAATTGGGTGCATGCTTCAATCCGGCAAGCTCGACCGCGCCGCCAACGCGCAGCCCGGTCTCGAGCGGCGTGATTACGAAGCCATGTCCGCTGAAGATCAACTGCCGTTTCACATCGAAGGCAGTCACCGGCAACGTCGTGTTGTAGCCGCGCTCGGTTTCCAGCGGGATGCGATCGCCAAGTTGTTTTGCGAACAGGTGCGACCAGGCGCCTGCAGCGATGACCACCCTGCCGGCATGATGGACGGAACCGTCGTCCAGAGTGACGGTGGTGCCGGCGCTCTGCGTGCCGACACTCCTCACAACACCCGGCTTGAAGCGCGCTCCGCAGGCCTCGGCATGACGCCAGATCGCCTTGCCCAGCAATTGTGGATCGGCGACGGTCTTCCACCCCGGCACGAATGTGCCCTTGACGAAGCGCGGCGAAAGCCCCGGCTGAAGCGCGGCCAGTTCGTCTCCCACGACGTGCCTGTAAGAAATGCCGAAGCGGTCGCGCGCCGCCCAACCGGGCAGGGAGGCGGCGAATTCTGCGTCGCTTTCATAAAGCTCGAGCGAGCCTTCTTCTCTCAACATGCCCCGCGTGCCGGAGCGGTCCATCAGGGCCATCCACTCGGCCTCCGCAAGTTTCATTAGCGATGCCTGCGCGAGCAGGCCCGCCTCATACTGGCCCGGCATACCCGCCCGCCAGAAGCGATAGAGCCACGGCAGCAGGGTCGGCAGATAGGATGGCCGGATGGCAAGTGGCCCGAGCGGATCGGCTAGCCATTTCGGCAA
The DNA here is from genome assembly GCA_963829135.1 of uncultured Alphaproteobacteria bacterium. GTDB lineage: Bacteria > Pseudomonadota > Alphaproteobacteria > Rhizobiales > Rhizobiaceae > Kumtagia. The sequence continues at coordinate 152,065 of CAWHHO010000008.1, forward strand.
TTGCCGAAGCATGCCCTTGTGGGCGAGCGGCAGCACGTCGGTGAAGGCAAGAGCCGCCGCGTTGCCGGAACTGGTTTCCTCGCAGATGCCGGTGCGGTCGAAGATAGTGACACTGCATCCGGCCTCGGCGAGTTGCGCTGCCGCGCATATGCCGATGATGCCCGCGCCGATGATGGAGACATCGGAGGGTGCAGCGGTCATGGTCATGGCTCTTTAGAGTGAATGGCTGCCCCCGCCGGCACAGGCTTAGAACTTCGGCAATTCCGGGCGCACCGCCAATGCGTCCTTGACGATCTTTTCGACCGCCGTTCGGCGTTCACCCGAAAGCGGCTGGCGCGGCATGCGTACGCGGTCGTTCGTACCGATAGCGAATACCTCTGCCAGCTTGATGTTCTGGACCAGATAAGTCGAAACGTCGAGGTCGAGCAGCGGCCTGAACCAGCGGTAGATCGCCAGCGCCTCATCGCGTCGGCCCTGCTTCATCAATTGATAGATCGCGACTGTTTCACGCGGAAACGCGGTGACCAGGCCGGCCACCCAGCCGATCGCACCGACCGACAGCGCCTCGAAGGCGAGGTTGTCGACGCCGGTGAACAGGTCGAAGTGGTCGCCGAAGCGATTGATGATCTCGGTCGTGCGGCGAATGTCGTCGGAGGATTCCTTGATCGCCACGAACAGCGGATCGGAGGCCAACTGCTCCATCACTTCGACGGTCACATCGACCCGGTAGGCAATGCGATTGGAATAGATCATCACTGGCAACCCGCCGCCTGCCGCGACTGCCTTCAGGGTTGCGACAGTCTCCTCCGGGTTGGTGTGATAGATCGGGCTCGGCACCACCATCAAACCGTCGGCGCCTTCCTTGGCGGCGCGCTTGGCAAGTGCCGCGCCTTCGCGCGTCGCCGCCTCATTGATGGTCAGCAGCACGGGCTTACCGCCGGCGACCTTTTGCGCGGTCTTCAGAACGTCGATCTTTTCGTCGTGCGACAACATCGGACCTTCGCCGAGCGATCCTGCGACGATGATGCCGTCGCATCCGGCGTCGACCTGAAGCGCGAAACAGCGCTCCATCTCAGCGAAATCAAGCTTATCGTCCTGGGTGAACTTGCTGGTTACAGCTGGAAAGACGCCGGTCCACATGTCTAATCTCCTCTGATATATCAGTGATATATTTCAATTACTACAGGCTGTCAATGCAGAATTCGATATGATATATCAAAAATATATCAGTGAGGCGGGCTGTGGAAACAGATGATGTCGGTCAGGAGTCTGCCAGTGCGCGTGCTTATCGTGCTCTGGAGCGTGAGATCGTTACCCTCGAACTGGCGCCGGGAAGCGTCACGACGGAAGGCTATCTTATCGAGCGCCTTGGCTTTGGCCGAACGCCGCTGCGTGAGGCTATTCAGCGGCTCGCCTGGGAGGGTCTCCTGGAGATCAGGCCGCGCGCCGGCGTTGCGATCTCTCCCCTGCATGCCGGTGACTGGTTGAAAGTGCTCGATGCCCGCACCGGAATCGAGATCGTTCTCGCGCGCTCCGCCGCGCGTTTCGCCACGCCGAAATCCGGTACCCAGTTCAAAGATGCCGCGCACGCGATGCACCTCGCGGTGATCAAGTCGGATGTCGTCGCCTTTCTCGAAGCAGACAAGGCCCTGGACGAAGCGATGGCGCAAGCCGCCGACAACGCCTTCGCGGCAAGATTGGCCGCGCCCCTGCAGACCCACTCGCGCCGCTTCTGGTTTCGCTACCAGCGTGAAACCGGACTGGCGGAGTCCGCCCGGCATCACGTCGAACTCATCCAGAAAATCCTCGACCGTGACGAAACGGGAGCGGGAGCGGAAGCCGAACGGTTGATGATGCTGCTGCGCAGCCACGCGCAGGCGGCCCTCAGCCGCTGATCCTTGTCTGTTACATCGGCAGCAGCTTTTGGAAGGGCTGACGCAAAGCGGCAGTCGTCGTCGCAATCAGCGCAAGGGTGGAACAGCGATTTCGCTAGTGGTACACCTCGCGCATCGAGCGATGAAACATCCGACCGCAATATGCGAGGCCGTTGAGACGTGAAAAAATATTCGGTTTTTGCCATCGCCCGCGAAGCCATTCGCGGCCATAAGGGCTGGCCAGAGCAATGGGGCTCGCCAGAGCCGAAAAGCGAATATGATGTCATCATCGTTGGCGCCGGCGGGCACGGCCTTGCTACCGCCTACTATCTCGCCAAGGAACACGGCATCACCAATGTCGCGGTGATCGAGAAGGGTTGGCTCGGCGGCGGCAATACAGGCCGCAACACCACCATCATCCGCTCCAACTACCTCTACGACAAGTCCGCCGGCATTTACGATCACGCCGTGAAGCTTTGGGACGGGCTCTCCCAGGACCTCAACTACAATGTGATGTATTCGCCGCGCGGTGTGATGATGCTGGCGCACAATGTCCACGACGTGCAGGTGCTGAAACGCCACGTGCATGCCAACCGGCTGAACGGCATCGACAATGAATGGCTGACGCCTGAGCAGGCCAAGGATTTCTGCCCGCCGCTTAATATTTCGCGCGAAGCGCGTTATCCGGTAATGGGTGCAACGCTGCAGCGGCGTGGCGGCACCGCCCGCCACGACGCCGTAGCCTGGGGTTACGCGCGGGCTGCCAGCGATCGCGGCGTCCATATCATCCAGAACTGCGAAGTGACCGGCATCCGCCGTGCGCCGGATGGCCGCGTCACCGGCGTTGATACTTCGAAAGGCTTTATCGGCGCCAGGAAGGTGGGCGTGGTGGCCGCCGGCCATACGTCGGTGCTGATGGATATGGCCGGTGTGCGCATGCCGCTGGAAAGCTATCCGTTGCAGGCGTTGGTGTCAGAGCCGGTCAAGCCGGTTTTCCCCTGCGTTGTAATGTCCAACACCGTGCACGCCTATATCTCCCAGTCGGACAAGGGCGAGCTGGTCATCGGCGCGGGCACCGACCAGTACACCTCCTATTCGCAGACCGGCGGCCTGCATATCCTCAACCATACGCTCGACGCCATCTGTGAGATGTTTCCGATTTTCTCGCGCATGAAGATGCTGCGATCGTGGGGCGGCATCGTCGATGTCACGCCGGATCGTTCGCCGATCCTCGCCAGGACGCCGGTGCAGAACCTTTATGTGAACTGCGGCTGGGGCACGGGCGGCTTCAAAGCCACGCCGGGCTCCGGCCATGTCTTCGCGCACACCATCGCCAACGACAATCCGCATCCGATCAACGCGCCATTCACATTGGAGCGCTTCCGCACCGGCCGGCTGATCGACGAGGCGGCGGCGGCCGCTGTGGCACATTGATACAATGCGGTGATCCGCGAACTCCGACCACGAAGTTAGAACTCCAGGACCGGCACACGATGCTTCTCATACGCTGCCCCTATTGCGAGGAAGAGCGCCCCGAACTCGAATTCCGCCATGCCGGCGAGGCGCATGTCGCACGCTCATCGGCGATATTGCAGCTATCTCGGATGACGAGTTCGAAAGGTTCTTCTTCATCCGCTCCAACCCGAAGGGCGTTGTGTTCGAACGCTGGCGGCACATCCATGGCTGCGCGCGCTTCTTCAACGCCGTGCGCAACACGATTACCGACAAGTTTCTGATGACCTACAAGGCCGGCGAGCCGAAGCCCGACATCGCAGGCATTGCCGCCGATACGGGACCGGCTGCCTGGGCGAACCGGGAGCCGGCGGCGTTGAACGACAAGGTCGAGGAGCCACGAAAGTGAGCATGCTTGCAATCCAATTGAAGGTCGCCGCATGACCCAGCCTTATCGCATTCCCGGGGCGGGGCGCCTGACGCCCGCGCGCGCCGCGCGCTTCACCTTCGACGGCAAGCATTTTTCAGGCCTGCAGGGAGATACGGTTGCGTCCGCATTGCTCGCCAATGGCGTGCATCTGGTCGGCCGCTCGTTCAAGTACCACCGCCCGCGCGGCATCCTGTCGGCAGGGGCCGAGGAGCCGAACGCGCTGCTTTCCATCGACCGCGATGCCGCCCGCAAAACACCGAACGTACGCGCGACCGTGCAGGCGCTCTATGATGGGTTGGTAGCGTCGTCGCAGAACCGCTGGCCGTCACTGTCCTTCGACGTCGGAGCCGTCAACGACCTCGCCTCGCCGATGTTCTCCGCAGGGTTCTACTATAAGACTTTCATGTGGCCAAAAGCCGCCTGGAAGAGTTTCTACGAGCCGAAAATCCGCGCTGCGGCAGGCCTTGGCGTCTCACCGGACCAACCCGATCCGGACCACTACGCGTCGCGCTACGACTCATTGCGAAGTGCTTGTTGCAGGCGGCGGCGCCGCTGGCATTGCCGCCGCGCTCGCGGCGGCAGAGAGCGGCGTGCGCGTCATTTTGGTCGATGAACAGGCCGAGTTCGGCGGGGCGCTGCGCTTTGAAAGTGGCGCCAGGATCGAGGGCATGGACGGCTGGAGCTGGGCGCAGGCAAGCATCGCAAAGCTTGCCGCTATGGAGAATGTTCGTCTGCTCACCCGGACCACGGCGTTCGGCTACTACGCGCAGAATTTCGTCGGCCTTGTCGAGCGCGTCACCGACCACCTGGCCCGCCCGGAAAAGCACGCGCCGCGCGAGCGGCTGTGGCAGGTACGCGCTAATCGTGTCGTTCTCGCCACCGGCGCGATCGAGCGACATATGGTGTTTGCGAATAACGACCGTCCCGGCGTGATGCTGGCTTCCGCTGGCCGCACCTATCTTAACCACTATGGCGTCGCGGTCGGCAGGAATGTCGGCGTCTACACCGCAAACGATTCCGCTTACTACGCCGCAATCGACCTGAAGAAGGCCGGCGTGAACATCGCGGCGATCGTCGATCTGCGTGACAACCCCTCCGGCCCAGCGGTGGAAGCGGCGCGTGGGCTCGGCATCGAAATCAATCACGGCCGCGCCGTGGTGAACGTCGGCGGCACGCTGCGCGTTTCCTCGATGACCATCCAGCCGAAGAATGGCGGTTCCGGCCGCACGATTCCGATCGACGCGCTGCTGACCTCGTCGGGTTGGACTCCTTCGGTACATCTGTTCTCGCAGTCGCGCGGCAAAGTCGCGTTTGACGAGGCGACAAAGCGTTTCCTTCCCGGAACCTACGCGCAGGATTGCGTGTCGGTCGGCGCCTGCAATGGTACTGACGGTCTCGCGGCGACGGTTGCCGAGGCGACTTCAGCCGGCGAGGAGTCGGCAAGGAACGCCGGGGCCAAGAGCTTCAAGGCGGCTAAGGTTTCGATCGATACCGCTGAAGAGTGGGCCGGCGCAATGTTGGGCAGCGGCCCTGGCGCCGGTGCGGGAACCACAGTCAAAGCGTTCATCGATTTCCAGAACGACGTGACGGCCAAGGACATCCGCCAGGCAGTGCATGAAGGCATGCGCTCAATCGAGCACGTCAAGCGCTTCACGACCAACGGCATGGCGACCGACCAGGGCAAGACCTCGAACATGCACGGTCTGGCAATCGCTGCCGAAACGCTCGGGAAGCCCATCCCGGAGGTCGGCCTGACGACTTTCCGCGCCCCCTACACGCCGGTTACGTTCGGCTCGATCGTCGGTCATTCGCGCGGCAAGTTGTTCGACCCGACGCGGCGCACGCCGATTCATCCCTGGGCAGAGCGCCATGGCGCGGAGTTCGAGGATGTCGGCCAGTGGAAGCGCGCCTGGTACTTCCCGAAGGCGGGCGAGGACATGCACGCCGCCGTCAACCGCGAATGCGCGACGGTGCGCAACACCGCAGGCCTGTTCGATGCCTCGACGCTCGGCAAGATCGAGGTGGTCGGCCCGGACGCGGCGAAGTTCATGGAGCTGCTTTACACCAATCCCTGGGAGAAGCTGGATTCCGGACGTTGCCGCTATGGCATCATGCTGCGTGAGGACGGCTTCATCTATGATGACGGGGTCGTCGGACGACTTTCCGCCGACCGCTTCCACGTCACCACCACGACCGGCGGCGCTGCGCGGGTCATGAACCACATGGAGGATTACCTCCAGACCGAGTTTCCGCATCTCAATGTGTGGCTGACGTCGATCTCGGAGCAATGGGCCGTCATCGCCGTGCAGGGACCGAAGTCGCGAGACATCATCGCGCCGCTGCTTGAAGGTATCGACATCTCGGACGAGGCTTTCCCGCATATGTCGGTGCGCGAGGGAAGGATCTGCGGGGTGCCGACACGCCTGTTCCGCATGTCCTTCACCGGCGATCGCGGCTTTGAGGTGAACGTCCCCGCCGATTTCGGGGAAGCGGTGTGGGAAGCGCTGTGGGCCGAGGGCCAGAAGCACGGCGCCTGCGCCTATGGCACCGAGGCGATGCACGTGCTGCGCGCCGAGAAGGGCTACATCATCGTCGGACAGGACACGGACGGGACGGTGACACCTGCGGACGCAGGTGTCGACTGGGCGATCGGCAAAAAGAAAAAGGACTTTGTTGGAATTCGCGGTCTGACGCGCCCGGATCTGGTTGCGGCTGGCCGCAAGCAGCTGGTCGGCCTGAAGACCAAGGATCCGAAGATCGTGCTTGAGGAAGGCGCGCAGATCGTGCTCGATCCGCAGCAGAAAATTCCGATGAAGATGATCGGCCACGTCACGTCGAGCTATTGGTCGGAAAATTGCGGCCGTTCGATCGCCCTGGCACTGGTAACGGATGGCAAGTCAGGCATGGGCGATACGCTATATGTGCCGATGCCGGACGGTACGATCGAAGTGGAAGTCACGGGAATGGTCTTCTACGATCCGAAGGGGGATCGCCTCAATGGCTAAGACGGTCGCAAAGGGCGAAACAGGCGGAACCCGGCGCATTGCCGCGCTTGGCGGCCGCGAGGCTCTGGCCGGCGGGGTGCGTATCTCGGTCCTTCCGCCAGCAGAGCGAATCTCTTTGCGCGCACCCGCGGCATCGACCGCGGCACTATCCAAGGCGCTGAACGTGGACCTGCCAAGCAAGCCGAAAAGCTCGGCATCAACCGGCGGGCGCACGGCGCTTTGGCTCGGCCCGGACGAGTGGCTGGTAATCGCTCAGACCGGCGACCCGCTCGGCGATTGCGAATCGGTCAATGCGCTGCATTCTGCCGTCGGAATCTCCCACCGCAATATCGCCATTTCGGTCACAGGTCCGGGCGCCGCGGCGACTGTCAACGCCGGCTGCCCACAGGACCTGTCGCTAGACGCCTTCCCGGTCGGCGCCTGCTCGCGCACCATTCTGGGCAAGGTGGAGATCGTGCTGCTGCGGACCGGTGAAGATGCCTTCCGGGTGGAATGCTGGCGATCGTTCTCCGACTATGTGCACGCCTTCCTGCTCGACGCGGCTGCCGACGCCGAAGCTTAACCTCCGAGTGGGGGCATATGGCGACGCGGAAACTCCATGCCTTGATCGAGTGGCTTGACACAATGCACCACACTGATGCCGTCACTCGCCTCAATTCCGCCGTCAGCCCGTCTATCAGTTGCATGTCCGCGCCGTCTTCGGTGCATGGAACTTGCCCGGTCATTCACGGGTTATCATACGCAAAAAAGCTATTGAGGAGCTCAGGCCCATGAGAAGCATTCTTTTGGCGGCAGCCGCCGCGCTTACGATGACCGGTGGCAGTATTTCGCTTGCACACGCAGACAATGTTCAATTGGGATTGTTGGTTTGCGACGTCGCTGGTGGCGATGGATTTATCTTCGGCTCGACCAAACAGGTTAACTGCACCTTCACGCCGGCCAATGCCAGCATGCCGCCCGAGACCTATACCGGGGTCATCAGCCGCTATGGCGTCGACATCGGCTTCACTGGCGAAGCCGTTATGAAATGGGCGGTTCTTGCCGCAAACTGGGATAAATACCGCCCTGGTTCGCTTGCCGGACATTATGCGGGCGTCGGTGCTGAAGTGACCACGGCATTGGGCGTCGGCGCCAATGTACTCGGCAGCACCTCGTGGAAGGACTGTGTCCTTCAGCCGATCAGCGTTCAAGGCCAGACCGGCTTGAACATTGCGCTGGGTGTCGCGGAGCTGGACCTGTCGGCGGCGACCAAAGGCTGACGTAATACTTTTAGCGTGGCAGGTTTCATCACGCATCCTGCCACGCTGAAATCCAATGCGATCCTCACAGGGCGGCGTGGCCAGGCACCGTCGAGTCGGACGAAACGAGGTCCCGCAACAACACGGTAACCACCTCGGCAGCTGCCAGCGCGGCGATCACCGCCGGGCGCTTGTCCTTTAAGGCATGACCGCCTATTGGCGACACCAGCCGCGCAAACTCTGCTTCCGTTCCCCCGGCAGTCTTGAAGAACCAGGCGCGAAATGTGGCTTTCTTGGACTTCGAGCCTATCATGCCGACATAGGCGGTATCTCCACGCTTCAGCGCTTCGGCGGCGATCAGGAAATCCAACGCGTGATCATGCGTGAGGATCAGGAATGCCGAACCGGCACGCGCCTCGCGCACCACCTGTTCTGGCATTGCCACAAATCGTGTTTCGACGGCGTCGGGCAAGTCACGCAGCTCATCCACGCGCGTCTCGACGATCGTAGCATGGATCGGCAGCAGCGCCAGCGCATTTGCCAGCGCATGCCCGACATGGCCTCCGCCGAATACATAGACATGCGGCAGTTTCCGGAGCTCGTCTTCGGCTTCGGCGAGGAGCATTCGCTTCACGGCTTCGTCTACAACACGGACTGCAAGCTCGACGCTGCCACCACAGCACTGGCCGATCTCCGGACCGAGAGGGATGGTTAGCGTGACTTTACCCTCCCCCCTGTGGGGAGGGTCGACGCGTAGCGTCGGGGTGCGGGAAATCGGTGTAGGATGCTCGGAAGGACCCGCACCCCGTCTCGCCAACTCCACTTCGTTTCGTTCGCTTGCCGGCCCTCCGCGCAAGGGCGATGGTAAGGTTCGCAACATCTCCCGCGCCTTATCGATTGCCATATATTCCATCTGGCCTCCGCCGATCGTGCCGAAGATGGCGCGCGGCGAGACCAGCATCCATGCGCCCTGCTCGCGCGGGGTCGAGCCTCTTGCCGACGTCACTTCAACCACCGCGAGCAATGGCTGCGCCAGAAACATTTCCAAGTCTTGCACCATCGACACGCATGATAGCACCGAACCCCGGATTGCCTAAACCTCTCGCCGCATACGCTCGATCGCCATCAGCACGCGTTCGGGCGTCGCCGGCGCGTCGAGGCGTGGACAAACCTTGTGATCGGCGACGCTCGCCACCGCATCCTGCAGGGCCTGCAGGACGGAGATGCCCAAGGGCAGCGGCGGCTCGCCCACAGCCTTCGATCGATGAATGGTCGGCTCGTAGGCTTCCGACCAATCGACCAGCGCCACGTTGAAAATCTTCGGCCGGTCGGACGCCAGGGGAATCTTGTAGGTCGATGGCGCATGGGTGCGCAAACGCCCCTTGGTGTCCCACCACAGCTCCTCGGTGGTGAGCCAACCCATGCCTTGAATGAAGCCCCCTTCCACCTGCCCGAGGTCGATTGCGCGGTTCAGCGAGCGCCCGGTATCGTGCAGTATGTCTGTGCGTTCCACCACATACTCGCCAGTCAATGTATCGACCGACACTTCCGAACAGGCCGCGCCATATGCGTAGTAGTAGAAGGCATGGCCGCGCCCTTTGGCCCGGTCCCAATGAATTTTTGGCGTTTTGTAGTGACCCGCCGCCGAGAGCTGGATCCGCGCAACGAAGGCCTGCCGTACAAGCTCGTTGAAGCTGACCTCCTGATTACCGATGCGCACGCGATTGGGAAGAAACTCGATCTGGTCCGGCGGCACGCTGTACTGTTCGGCAGCGAAATTCTCCAGCCGCCTGCGGATCTGCCGCGCAGCATCCTGCGCCGCCATGCCGTTCAGATCGGCGCCGGACGAGGCCGCCGTTGGCGCCGTGTTCGGCACTTTGGCAGTGGTCGTAGCCGTAATCTTCACCCGATCAATGTCGATCTGGAACTCTTCCGCCACCACCTGCGCCACCTTCAGGTGCAGGCCCTGCCCCATCTCGGTGCCGCCGTGGTTCATGTGCACCGAACCGTCGGCATAGACATGCACCAGCGCGCCGGCCTGGTTGGATTCCGTTTTGGTGAATGAGATGCCGAATTTTACCGGCGTCAGCGCCAGACCGCGCTTGATGAAGCGGCTGTTGGCGTTGAAGGCTCGGATCTGGCGGCGGCGGCGGTCGTAATTCGCGCTGGCTTCCAGTTCCCCCACCAGCCGTTGGATGATGTTGTCCTCGACCTTCTGGTGATAGGGCGTGACATTTCGCTCGCCTTTCGCGCCCATCGGATCGTAGAAATTGAGTTTGCGGATTTCAAGCGGGTCTTTTCCGACGGCGAAGGCAACCTCGTCGATGATGCGCTCGGCGCCCACCATGCCCTGCGGGCCGCCAAACCCGCGAAACGCCGTGTTCGATACCGTATTGGTGAACAGGCACGATGATTTAGCGTGCACATGCGGATAGAAATAGGCGTTGTCGCAGTGGAAAAGCGCGCGGTCTCCCACCGGCCCCGACAGATCCGCCGAGAACCCGGCATTCAAAGCGAAGGTGAAGTCGACGCCGAGGATACGTCCTTCATCATCGAAGCCGACATCATAGTAGATGGCGAAGTCGTGCCGCTTGCCGGTCGCAGTCATGTCCTCATCGCGATCGAGCCGCAATTTGACCGCGCGCTTGTGCTTCTTGGCAGCAATGGCGGCCAGTGCCGCGCATTGGTTTGCCTGCGTTTCCTTGCCGCCAAAGGCGCCGCCCATCCGCCGCACTTCGACAGTGACCGAATGGCTGGGTACGCCCAGCACATGGGAAATGATGTGCTGGGTCTCTGTCGGACCTTGCGTGGAACAGTAGACGATTACCTCATCGTCCTCTCCCGGCACGGCTATCGAAACCTGCCCTTCGAGGTAGAAATGATCCTGCCCGCCCAGCAGCATTTGGTGCTTCACCCGACGCGGAGCCTTCGCGATAGCGTCCGCCGCCTCGCCGCGCTTCAGAACCAGCGGCGGCCAAACCTGCTTATGCTCGACCGGATCGAGGTCGCGGATGGCGAGCACTGCCGGCAGTTCCTCGTACTCGATCTTCGCCAGTCGAGCCGCCCGCCGCGCCTGCTCCCGCGTTTCGGCGATCACGCAGAAGATCGGCTGGCCATGGAACAGGACCTCGCCGTCCGCCAGCAGGGGATCGTCATTTTGCCCGCTCGGCGATATCTGGTTCTCACCCGGCACGTCCTTCGCCGTCAGTACGTCGAGCACACCGGGGGCCGAGCGTACTGCCGACAGGTCTACGGTCTTCAACTTTCCATGCGCGACATTCGACAGCCCCAGCCCTGCATGCAGCGTTCCCGCGGGTTCAGGCATGTCGTCGATATAGATGGCCTCGCCGGTTACATGCTTATGAGCGGAGTCATGCTTCTGGCTGGTGTGGACACCGCCAACGATCTTGGCGGCTTTGAGATTAGGAGCGTGCCTGGTCATTGAAGTGCTCACGCCACCATCGCCCGGCCGACCTGCAGCGGCGCCTCGGTGCCAGTGGTTTCCATGTAGAAACGCAGCAACAGGTTCCTTGCCGCGAGGGCACGGTATTCGGCCGTGGCGCGCATATCCGTCAGAGGGGTGAAATCCTCGGCGTATTTCGCCATCGCGGCTTCGACCGCCGCTTCATTCCATGGCCTGCCGGTCAGCGCTGCTTCAACCGCTGCCGCCCGTTTCGGCGTTGCCGCCATACCGCCATAAGCTATGCGAATATCGGACACGGTGCCATCCTGCGCCAGTACGAGGTGGAAAGCCGCGAGCGTCGCCGTAATGTCCTCATCACGGCGTTTCGTCACTTTGTGGATGGCGAAATGCGTGCCCTCGGCCGGAATCGGGACGGTTACGCTCTCGACAAATTCGCCGGGTTGGCGGTCCTGCTTGCCATAAGCGAGAAAGAATTTTTCTAGCGGTATTGTCCTTCGCGCGTTGCCCTTGCGCAGTGTCAGCCGGCTATCCAGCGCGATCAGCGGCGGTGGCGTGTCGCCGATCGGCGAGCCGTTGGCGATGTTGCCGCCAATGGTTCCCATGTTTCGTACCTGCTCGCCCCCAACGCGGTTGATCAATTGGCCCAGGGCTGGAATGCGCGTCGCCAGAAGCGTGAAGGCTTCCGTGTAGGTGACCCCGGCGCCGATGGTGATTTCGCCTTCGGCCTCCGAAATCGCCTTGAGCTCATCAAGGCCGCCAATGAACATCACCGGCGAGATGTCCCGCATGTGCTTGGTGACCCAGAGCCCGACATCGGTAGCACCGGCAACGACGGTTGCCCGCGGTTCGCCCTCGTAGAGCGCAGCGAAATCATCCAGCGAGGCGGGAACGACGAGGCGCTTTGCAGATCCGCCGATCTCCACACGCTGGCCGTCCTTCAACGCCGTCAGCCGCGCGACAATTGCGTTGCGTTCGTCAACCAGCGGGTCGTTTGCGGCCTTGCCATAGTCCGAGATCGCGCGGGCGGCCCGCATGATCGCTTCATAACCGGTGCAGCGGCAGAGATTGCCCTGCAGCGCCTTTTCAATCTCGGCGTCCGACGGCGTTGGAGATTTCATCCACAGACCATAGAGAGACATGACGAAGCCCGGCGTACAGAAGCCGCATTGCGATCCGTGAAAATCCACCATCGCACGCTGCACCGGATGCAATACGCCGTCGCTACCCTTCACGTGCTCGACAGTGACGATATGCGTCGTATCGAGCGAACCCAGGAAACGGATGCACGCGTTGACGCTCTCATACACCAGCTGTCCGGCATGGAGTCGGCCGACCAACACGGTGCAAGCCCCGCAATCGCCCTCGGCACAGCCTTCCTTGGTGCCGCGCAACCCCCGCGTCAGGCGCAGCCAATCGAGCAAAGTCGTGTCGGGTGCAACATCCGTCAGCGCGACATCCTCGCCATTGAGGATGAATCGGATTTCGTTGCGGGTCTTTGGCGTGGCCATTCCTCAGCTCCCCCTGTAGGTAGAATAGCCATAGGGCGAGATCAGCAGCGGCACATGATAGTGCGTGTGTTCAGCGATGCCGAAACGGATCGGAACAATGTCGAGAAAGGCGGGTGAAGGAAGCTCCACACCGATTGCCCGCAAATAGTCGCCCGCGGCGAAAACCAGTTCATATTCCCCGGCCTCGAAGGAAGCTCCCTCCAGCAGCGGCGCATCGCAGCGGCCGTCGGAGTTGGTCTTGACCGTCTTCAGATGCGAGCGTCGCTCGCCATCGACCCTGTAGAGGTAGATGGACAGCCCCGCTGCCGGCTTACCGGAGGCGGTGTCGAGCACGTGGGTCGTAAGGCGCCCACCATCTGGCTTCGCCATTCGGCCTCCCTTTCAGCGGTACATTCGAATGCGAATGAATTGTGCACCGATTAAAGGCCATGCATAAGTCTTCGGGAAGCGGAGTGCGACAAAAAGACTTTCAAAAATTTTGAGGGGATTGAAGCGCTTCCGATTTCGCTACCTTGGGAAAAATTCACGGAACCGCGCCGGAACGATGACTCCGAAACGCTATGTCAGGGATATGCGCGGCTACGGCGCGAATCCGCCCGATCCGAGATGGCCGAACGACGCGCTTGTCGCGGTCCAGTTCGTCGTGAACTACGAGGAAGGCGGCGAGAACAGCGTGCTGCATGGCGATGCCGCCTCCGAAGCGTTCCTGTCGGAGATCGTTGGCGCGGCGCCATGGCCCGGGGCGCGCCACTGGAACATGGAGTCGATCTATGAATACGGAGCCCGCGCCGGCTTCTGGCGGCTACATCGCATCTTCACCGAAGCCGGCGTGCCGGCCACGTGCTACGGCGTAGCATCGGCGCTGGCCCGGTCGCCCGACCAGCTCTCCGCCATGCAGCAGGCCGGTTGGGAAATTGCCTCGCACGGCCTGAAATGGATCGACTATCGCGACTATCCGATCGAGGAGGAGCGGGCCCATATGGCCGAGGCGATCCGCCTGCATACGGAAGTCACGGGCGCGCGGCCGACCGGTTGGTACACCGGCCGCACCTCCGCCAACACGGTGCGCCTGGCGGCGGAAGAAGGCGGCTTCGAGTATGTTTCCGACACATATGACGACGACCTGCCCTATTGGCTCGACCATGACGGGCACGGCAACCCGATCGCCCCGCAGTTGATCATCCCCTACACGCTCGATGCCAACGACATGCGCTTTGCCACTCCGCAAGGCTTCAATTCGGGCGATCAGTTCTTCGCATATCTGAAGGATTCCTTCGATACCCTCTATGCCGAGGGCAAGGCGGGACGGGCTGGAATGATGTCGATCGGTCTGCATTGCCGATTGGTCGGGCGTCCCGGACGCGCAGCCGCACTGCGGCGCTTCATCGACTATGCGAAGGGTCATGAGCGCGTCTGGCTGCCGCGCCGCATCGACATTGCGCGACATTGGCGCGAGAATCATCCCTATCAGGCTCCGGCGCTGCGGCCATCTCGCATGGACCGCGATGCTTTTATCAGCAAATTCGGCGGCATCTTCGAACATTCGCCCTGGGTTGCCGAGCGTGCCTACAATTTTGAACTCGGCCCCGCACATGATAGCGCCGGCGGACTGCACAATGCACTCTGCCGCGCCTTCCGGTCAGGCACCGAGGACGAGCGGCATGGCGTGCTGACGGCTCACCCCGATCTTGCCGGCAAGCTGGCTCAGGCCAAACGCTTGACACCCGAATCGACCCGCGAGCAGGCGTCGGCCGGGCTCGACGCGCTGACCGATCAGGAGCGTGCCCGCTTTACCGAGCTCAACGACCGCTATGTCGAGAAGTTCGGTTTCCCCTTTATCATTGCGGTCAAGGGCAGGGCGAAGGCAGAAATCCTGTCTGCTTTCGAGGCTCGCATCGCAAACGATCGCGCAACTGAGTTCGCAACGGCTTGCGGCCAGGTGGAACGCATTGCGCTCCTGCGGCTCAAAGACCTGCTGACTGTCTGAGGATATTTGATGCCAGGTCCAAAATACGTTGCCCCACGCGGCGGCCATCCCGCTCAGACCGAGCTTTTGACCGGCCGTGCAGTCTTCACCGAAGCGTATGTGGTCATCCCACATGGCGTAATGCGTGACATCGTCACCAGCGCCTTGCCGTTCTGGGAGGAGGCCCACGCCTGGATCCTGTCGCGACCGCTATCCGGCTTCGCGGAAAGCTTTGCGCAATACATCATGGAAGTCTCACCCGGCGGCGGCAGCGACCGGCCGGAACCCAACGCCGGCGCGCAAGCCGTGCTGTTCCTGATGGAAGGCGAGTTGACGGTCACCGTCGCCGGACAATCCCATCGCATGCTGCGCGGCGGATGGGCCTACCTGCCGCCGGCAAGCGGCTGGACCGTTCGCAACACCGGCGTGAAACCGGCTCGCTTCCATTGGATCCGCAAGGTCTACGATCGGGTGGAAGGCATCGACATACCCGAGCCGCTGTTCCGCAACGACCAGGATGTCGTGCCGCTTTCCATGCCGGGCACCGCTGGGCGCTGGGCAACGACGCGGTTCGTCGATCCGGACGATTTGCGGCACGACATGCATGTCAACATCGTCACCTTCGAACCCGGCGGCGTCATCCCGTTCGCCGAAACCCATGTGATGGAACACGGGCTCTACGTTCTGGAAGGCAAGGCGGTCTACCGGCTTAATCAGGACTGGGTGGAGGTCGAGGCCGGCGACTATATGTGGCTGCGCGCCTTCTGCCCGCAGGCCTGCTATGCCGGTGGTCCCGGAAAATTCCGGTATTTGCTCTACAAGGACGTCAACCGGCATGTAAAGCTGGGTGCCCCTGGCAGATTGGTCTAGGTCAATGCTGGCATTCTGGGACGGGAGGCCGTCAGCATGATCACCATCATCGCAGAACCCCTGACACGCGAAGCCTTCGCCCGCTTCGGCGAAGTCATTGACATCGGTGGAGATCATCACTTTCCCATCAACGGCGGAAAGGCCGAGCGCTATCACGCGCTGGCGACCGCCGACGCCACCGGGCCAAACGCCCGCGTCGTGATCTCAACGGTACGCGGCACCCCCTATGAATTTCCTCTGAGATTAACGATGGTCGAGCGCCACCCCCTTGGCAGCCAAGCGTTCATTCCACTGCAGCCCCGGCCATTTCTTGTCGTCGTCAGCCATGACGAAAACGGCGTGCCCGGCATCCCGCACGCTTTCCTGACCGGCCCCGGTCAGGGCATCAACTACCCGCGCAATTCCTGGCACGGTGTACTGACACCCATTGGCGAGCCGCAGGATTTCGCCATTGTCGACCGGGGTGGCGACGGCATCAACCTTGAAGAGTTCTTTTTCGACGAAGCATACGAAGTTCATCTGCCTTAGAGGGCAGTGGGCAGTAGCCAATAGGCAGTAGAGTTCGCTCGAACGTCCGCGGCCGACCGGGGAAGCACCAGATACTCCTCCACTGCCCACTGCCCACTGCCTGCTGCCTCACGGAGCTATCATGAGCGATGTTTCCCTGATCAACCGCCTGCTCGACGTGATCGAGCACGATATCGTGCCGAAGACTGCCGAGGGCGTGGCCCGAGGCAATAAGCTGTTCGGCGCCGCGATCCTGCGCAAGGATGATCAGTCCCTCGTAATTGCCGAGACCAACAACGAAATCGAAAACCCGTTGTGGCATGGTGAGGTACACTGCCTGAAGCGTTTCTACGAGATGCCCAAAGCGGATCGCCCCGAAACCGCCGATTGCATCTTCCTTGCCACGCATGAGCCTTGCTCGCTCTGCCTGTCGGCGATCACCTGGACCGGCTTCGACAATTTTTACTATCTGTTCAGCCACGAGGATTCTCGCGACAGCTTCGCCATCCCGCACGACCTGAAGATCCTGAAAGAGGTCTTCACACTCGCGCCCGGCGGCTACAACGCCGAAAACGCCTACTGGAAAAGTTTTTCGATCCGCAAGCTGGCACGCACCCTGCCCGAGGCGGAACGCTCACAACTGGAAGACCGCATTGCCGGTATTTCAGCCCGATATGATGCGCTTTCGGCGAAGTATCAGGACAGCAAGGGCGAAAATGACATCCCGCTGAACTGAGTTCTTAGTTTGAGCAAAGGCGAGACCGGTGAGGGAGCCGTTTCGAATAATCGCTAGCTCAAGAACGACTGCGCTTTCATGGTTGCCGGGATCGCCACTCCAAGCCGCGACAGCACGGTCGGCGCCAGTTGAAGCTGGTCGAGCAGAGTATCGGCCTCCGGCCCGTTTCCCCTGCCAAAGTAGTAGAGCCCGACATCCTGCATCTCGGGATCGTGGCCGCCATGATGGCCGCGATGCGTCTGGCCGTGATCGGCGGTGACAATGATTTCGCAGCCTGCGCCGAGCCAGCGCGGCAGGAAACCGGCAAGTGCGGAGTCCAGATAGTAGAGGGCATTGTCCATCTCGACGACATCCTGTCCCAGGCGATGGCCGAGAGAGTCGACTGTGCAGGTGTGCAGGATGCCGTAGTCGATGCCCTTCACCTCCACCAGCCGCGTCAGCGTCGCGAACAGGTCGGCGTCACTCGGCGTCATCTGATTGATGTGATTGTAGCCCGTCATGGTGTGAAACCGGCCATGGGTGATCGGCCCCTCCGGTTCGTCATATTCGATGTCGCGCACCGGATCGAACGGAAAGCGGTTGAAGAACTCCGACCAGTAGGAGTGCGTCACCGCGCCTGTCTTGCCGCCGGCTTTCGTCACCTCGGAAAAGATGTCCGGCTGCGTGACACGCTTGCGGAATTCATTGGAGGGGATGCCATGCTCTTGCGGCGAGACGCCGGTGTGGATCGAGGCGTAGCAGCAGGCCGATGTCGATGGCAGCACCGAACGCATGCGCCATTTCTGCGCAAGGCCGGACTGTACCCAGCCTTCCAGATTGCCCATAAACGGCTTCCAGTTCCGGTAAGGCAGACCGTCAAGGATAATCAGCAGGAGTTTGGTGTGGAGAGACATACCTTGGCACCGAGAGTTGTCGGCGGTGCAGCCCACCGCAACGAGTGACCACGACTAATTCTTCATATGTCGAGCAATATCCATTCGCTCGTGGAGCACGCGTATCACGTCTACGCCACCATCGCGGATCAGATAAAAAATGTAGTGCGAACCACTTCGCAATCGAAAGTATCCATGAAAGTACTCATCGGCTGGCCTGCCCCGGATTGCACCGTCGGCAAGCGCCTCGCACGCTGCTTCGATGGCCAACACATATCGATCGGCCTGATCGGCATTCCAAATGCGTGCAGAATAGTCCCAGATGTCAGAGAGATCGTTTGATGCTTCCGGCGTGTACCTCAGCATCATTGATGTTGGCGACGCTTCCGTTCGATCATTGCCTTGACATCGAACGGTCTCGGCTCGCCACTTTGTTCGCCCTTGATCAAAGCTGCCCGTACCGCTTCTATATGTTCCTGATGATCCTCAAGGAGGCGCAGTCCGGCCCTGATCACTTCGCTGGCTGTCGAGTATTTTCCTTCACGTACCTGCCGGTCGATAAATCCCGTATAGTGCTCGCTTAAAGAAATAGACGTGTTCTTGCTCATGCCGTGAGGTATACCAGTTTTTGGTATATGCATTCAAGTCTTAATTCCCCGCGCTAGCCATCCGCCGTCCGGCAATTGCCTTTTCCAGCCAGCCGATCTCCATCTCCGGAACCGAAGACAGAAGCAGGTCGGTGTAGTCGTCGAAGGGAGGCGCCAGCACCTGGCTCTTCGGCCCGTAGCGCACGACTTCGCCGCGATACATCACCGCGATGGAGTCGGCGATCGACTTAACGGTAGCGAGATCGTGGGTGATGAACAGATAGGCGACGTTCTCCTCCTTCTGCAGTTCCAACAGCAGTTTGAGGATGCCGTTCGCCACCAGCGGATCGAGCGCGGAAGTGACCTCATCGCAAATGATCAGCTTCGGCTTGGCGGCAAGCGAACGGGCGATGCAGACGCGCTGCTTCTGCCCGCCCGACAGCTCCGCAGGATAGCGGTCGATGAATCCTTTGCCCATCTCGATCTTTTCAAGCAGTTCGGCGACACGCCTGTCGCGCTGCTGCCCGCGCATGCCGAAATAGAACTCGAGCGGCCGCCCGATGATCGTACCCACCGTCTGGCGCGGATTCATCGCCACGTCGGCCATCTGGTAGATCATCTGCAGCTGCCGCAGATCCTCCTTAGGCCTGCCCGACAGCGCCTTCGACAGCGGACGGCCGTCAAAGGTGATCGTGCCCTCCTCAGGTGGCAACAGCCCGGTAATCGCACGCGCCAACGTCGACTTGCCCGAGCCGGATTCGCCTACGACCGCCAGTGTCTGTCCGGGATAGATATCGACCGAAACGTTTTTGAGTACCTTCACCTTGCCGCCGCCATAGGCCGCGGTGACGTTTTTTACCGACAGAAACGGTTTCGTGCCCGGCTTCTGCTCGTCATGGTGGATCTCGTGAACGGACACCAGCGCGTTGGTGTATTCCTGCCTCGGTTCCTTGATGATCTGGCGCGTGCCGCCCCACTCCACCAAACGGCCATGGCGCAGCACCATGATTTCGTCCGCGACCTGCGCGACGACGGCGAGATCGTGGGTGATGTAGAGTGCCGCGACGCCGGTATCGTGGATGGCATCCTTGATCGCCGCCAGCACATCGATCTGCGTGGTCACATCAAGCGCTGTCGTCGGCTCGTCGAAAACGATCAGGTCCGGCTCGGAGCACAGCGCCATCGCCGTCATCACGCGCTGCAACTGTCCGCCCGAGACTTGGTGCGGGAAGCGCTTTCCGATGTTTTCCGGGTCGGGCAGGCTGAGTTTCTTGAAAAGCGCGATCGCCCGTTTCTCGGCTTCAGCGCGGCTGGCGACGCCATGCAGAAGCGTCGCCTCGACCACCTGATCCATCAGCCGATGCGCCGGGTTGAACGACGCCGCAGCCGACTGTGCGACGTAGCAGACCTCGCGACCCCGAAGCTTGCGAAGGCCGGACTTGCCACCCTTCAATATGTCGCGGCCATTGATAACCACCTCCCCGCCGGTGATGCGAACGCCGCCACGACCGAAGCCCATAGAGGACAGGCCGATGGTCGATTTGCCGGCGCCGGACTCGCCGATCAACCCGAGCACCTTGCCGCGGTTGAGCGTCAGCGACACGTCATGGACGAGCGTGATGTTCTTCGGCGGCTCGCCGGGTGGGAACACCTTTGCCTCGATCCGCAAATTGCGGATGTCGAGCAGGAGGTCGGACCTGTCTGCCTTTGCAGTTTGTGCCGCCTTGGCCATCAGCCGCGCCCTCCCTTCAGGCTGGTCGTACGGTTCAGTATCCAGTCGGCAACCAGATTGACGGAGATCGCCAAGGCCGCGATTGCGGCGGCGGGCATCAGCGCCGCTGAGATGCCGAACACGATACCGTCCTTGTTTTCTTTCACCATGCCGCCCCAGTCAGCCGATGGAGGCTGAACACCCAAACCCAGGAACGACAAGGCCGACAGGAACAGCACTGCGTAGATGAAGCGCAGGCCCAACTCCGAGATCAAAGGAGACAATGCGTTCGGCAGGATCTCGCGAAAGATGATCCAGACATTGCCTTCGCCGCGCAGCTTAGCCGCCTCGACGAAATCCATGACGTTGATATCGACGGCGACGGCGCGCGACAGACGGTAGACGCGGGTGGAGTCAAGGATGCCCATCACCAGAATCAGCGTGAGCGTCGATGACGACAAAACCGAAAGGACGACCAGTGCGAAGATCAGCGTTGGAATCGCCATCAGCAGGTCGACGAAGCGCGACATCAGCGTATCGAACCAGCCGCCGATGACGGCTGCCGCGAAGCCGAGTACCGAACCCAGTGTGAAGGACAGTATCGTAGCCATTACGGCGATGAAGATTGTCGTGCGCGCCCCGAAGATCATGCGCGACAGCAGGTCGCGCCCGAGATTGTCCGTACCCAGCCAGAAGTTGGCCGAAGCAGGCTCCCACACCTGGCCAATGATCTCGTCGCGACCATACGGCGCGATCCACGGCGCGAGGATCGCCGCGAACAGGAAAGCCGCCGTGAGCACAAGACCAATCAGCGCGCCAGCTGGTATTTTGCGGATTTCAAGCATCACAGCCCCCTACTTCGGATGCCTGAGGCGCGGATTGGCGACGATCGCCGCTATGTCCGCAACTATGTTGAGGGAGATGTAGACCGCCGCGAAAATCAGGCCGACAGCCTGCACGACAGGCACATCGCGCTTGGCCACGTGATCGACCAGATACTGTCCCATGCCGGGATACACGAAGATCACCTCGATCACGACGACGCCGACGATCAGAAAGGCGAGGTTGAGCATGACGACGTTGACGATCGGCGCGATCGCGTTCGGGAAGGCATGCTTGCGGATGATCTCGAACTGGCTGAGGCCTTTGAGCTCGGCAGTTTCGACATAGGCCGACTGCATGACGTTGAGGATCGCCGCGCGGGTCATGCGCATCATGTGCGCAAGCACAACAAGCGTGAGCGCGGTTGCCGGAAGCACCACGACCTTCAGCCGCTCGAGGAACGGCATGCCGTCATAGACCGTGGAGATCGCCGGGAACCACTGCAGCTTGACCGCAAAGAACAGCACCAGCAGGTAACCGATGAAGAACTCGGGCAGCGACGTCGAGGCGAGCGCCAGGCCGGAAATGAGCTTGTCGATCGGGCCGTTGCGGTAGCGCACGGCGAGCAGTCCCAGAATGATCGCAAGCGGCACGGAGATGATTGCCGCGCAGAAGGCCAGGAACAGCGTGTTCCACAGCCGCCCGCCGATCGCCGTCGCAATGTCCTGCTTGCTGGAGAGGGCAGTGCCCAGGTCGCCGGTCACAACCCCGCCGAGCCAGCGTAAGTAGCGGATATAGGCTGGATCGTTGAGGCCCATCTCTTCGCGCAGATTGGCAAGAGCCTGCGGCGTTGCGGACTGACCGAGAATGGATTGCGCGACGTCGCCAGGCAGAATTTGTGTGCCGGCGAAGATCAGGACCGATACGGCCAGAAGAAGAACGATGCCCAGCGCAACGCGCTGGGCAATTAGCTTCACGATGGGTGATGACATCTCCGCAAGGCCGGGCTCAGCCGTTCAGCCAGCACTTGGAAAGCGCATAGCCGCCCATCATCTCCTGGTTGCCATCGGGCACCCAGCCGGCAACCTTCGGGCCGGTCGCGTCGATGAAGTCGTTGAACATCGGCGTGATGACGCCGCCTTCCATGTTCACCATGGTGCCCATGTCCGCGTAGATCTTCTTGCGCTTCTCGGTATCCAGCTCCGCGCGCGCCGCAAGCAGCATCTTGTCGAAGTCCTCGCGCTGGAAGCGGGTGTCGTTCCAATCCGCCTTTGAATAGTAGGCAGTGGAATACATCTGGTCCTGCGTCGGCCGCCCGCCCCAATAGGACGCGGAGAAGGGCTGCTTGTTCCAGACTTCCGACCAGTAGCCGTCGCCCGGCTCGCGCTTGATCTCCAGCGTGATGCCGCACTTGGCGGCACTCTGCTGGTAGAGCTGGGCGGCGTCGACGGCGCCGGGGAAGGCCACGTCGGACGTGCGCAAAAGCACCGTGCCGCTATGGCCGGACTTCTTGTAGTGCTCGGCAGCCTTTTCAGGATCGAACTTGCGCTGCTCCATCGGGGTATACAGCGGGTAGGCCTTGTTGATCGGCGTGTCGTTGCCGACCGAGCCGTACCCCATCAGGATCTTCTGCACCATTTCCTCGCGGTCGAGCGCGAATTTCAGCGCCAGCCGCAAATCGTTGTTGTCGAACGGTGCGGTGTTGCAATGGGCGATGAATACATAGTGGCCCTTGCCGGCGACGTTCTGGATGGTCACGCCCGGAACGCGCTTGATCAGTTCGACGATCTTCGGCTCGACGCGGTTGATCATTTCGACCTGGCCGCCCTGAAGGGCGGCGGTGCGCGCCGTCGGATCGTTGATGACGATGATCTCGATCTGATCCGCGAAACCGCGGTCGTCGCGCCAGTAACCGGCGAACTTTTCGCCGCCGAGGCGCACGCCCGCCTCATTGACGGTCACCTTGTACGGGCCGGTGCCGATGCCTTCAGCCGGGTTGTCCTTTCCGCCATTCGGCTGGATCATGAGGTGATAGTCATCGAGCAGGAACGGCAGGTCGGCGTTAGCATCCTTCAGCGTGAAGACGACGGTGTCGCCATCCGCCTTGACACTGTAGATGCCGCCCATAATGCCGAGCGCGCCCGACTTCGACTTCTCGTCGGAGTGACGCTCCATCGTCGCCACGACGTCGGCGGGGGTCATTTCCTTGCCATTGTGGAACTGGACGCCCTTGCGGATCTTGAAGGTCCATACCTTGGCATCGTCTGATGCGCCCCACTCTTCGGCAAGCGCTGGCGCGACCGTGCCCTCAGCGGTCATCTGCACAAGCTGCTCGCCCCACTGGCGGCCGAAGAAGTAGGGAACCTGGCTTGACCAGGTCGCCGGATCGAGACTGTCGGTCGCCGCGCCGCCCTGCATACCGGCGCGCAGTACGCCCCCTTTCACGGGGGTCTGCGCTCTCGCAGCCGAGGAAAGCAATGAATTCGCAAATGTGGCGGTCACGCCAAGGGCGGCCGCACGGCCGAGAAAATCACGCCGGCTAAGTTTACCGGCGACAACGCGACTGCTCAGAAAGTCTAGTTCATTCGACATGTTGCAAGTTCCTCACTCAAGTGTTCTGACCGTGGTCTTATGTTATGGTTGCGAGGATATGATCGTATCCTTGGGAGGCGCGCAAGGCAGTTTGCGACATGACGTGGCGTAAATGATAAGACCCGGTTGGCCCAAGTCTGAATCGGTTTAGAATCGCCGACGCTTCACCGGCGCACCCTAAATGTGATCGCGCGGCACCTCTTCCTTGAAGTTCCGCTCGAACACCAGGACGTCGCCTTCATAAGCTTCTATACGGCCGGTGAGGTAGAATGTCGTAGCGTCAGACCGCATCGAGGCGAATGTCTCGGTGCGTACAGACCAATCGTCGCGCGACAATGTTGAGGTCCAGTGGGTGATGCCGCTTGCCGACAACGGGTCTTCCGGATGGATGGTCCAGCGCTCACGGGCAACTCCGCCATTGATCAGCCCATGATCGGCATCCCGCGTCTCGCCGAAATCATCGATGATCGCCAGTGTCACGGCGCCGGTGCGGTCATCGCGCTCGACCTTGCGGCTGTTGCTTGGCGCCCTCACCGTCTGCGTGTTCCACGGGCGCGCAGCCTCCGGTTCGCTGAACGTCGCCTCGTCGCCCCTGCCGGCAGGCCGCTCCGGAATGTCAATATCACCTGAATGCAGCGTAAGCTGCACGGCGTTGGGTGAGGGCCAGACCATCGGCCAATAGGTGGACGATACAGCCACCCGCAGCCGGTGCCCGGCTGGAATCTGGTAAGCGATGTCGTCGAGCTTGAAAGCGACGTCCATCACTTCGCCCGGTACGACGGCCTGCGGAAGCTCGTGGCTTTCGCGGTGGCAGAGATTGAAGACGCCATACGTTATGCGCGTCGAGGCGCCGCCGGGATGCACATCGCACAGGCGCACAGCCACCATCGCCGTCGGCCGATCGGCGGAAATCTTCAGTCGAATGATCGGCGCACCAACAATGTCGATGGATGTCGCCAGCGGCGCGGTATCGAAACACACTGACTTGGCGTCGTCGGCGCGCTGGTCGCCGGGCATTTCCGGGCCGAGCCAGATCGCACAATATTCCCCGCCGTCCATGCCGCAATCCTGTGGCGTGGCTATTTGTGTCGGCGACAGGACTGCATCGCCCTCGCCCAGTCTGTTGCCGTCTGCAAAGGTAAAGCGGCGGGGCGCGATA
The DNA here is from genome assembly GCA_963829135.1 of uncultured Alphaproteobacteria bacterium. Taxonomy (GTDB): domain Bacteria; phylum Pseudomonadota; class Alphaproteobacteria; order Rhizobiales; family Rhizobiaceae; genus Kumtagia. Next base: position 176,818 of record CAWHHO010000008.1, read on the forward strand.
GCTCGGCGACGGCCATTGATATTCGGCGATCCAGCGGCCCGGCCGCTCCTCGTACCAGTCGCGCGGCGGCACCGAGTCCATCAGATAGAGCCGCATCGCCGGATCGTTCTCGACGCCGGTTTCCTTGCCCTTCAGCCAGCAGTCCCACCAGCGCAGAGCCTCCTGCAGGAAGCCGATGGCCGGCTTCGGCACGGCGAAATGCGGATATTTGTGGATCCATGGCCCGATGATGCCTTTCACGGGCGCCTGGATACCCTCGACCAGGCGTGCCACCGCATTCTTGTAGGCGTCGCCCCAGCCGCCGATGGCGAGCGTTGCCGCTTGAATCGCCGGAAAATCCTCACAGATCGAGCCGCGTTTCCAATATGCGTCGCGGCGCTGGTGCCGCAGCCAGACCGCAGGCAGGAACGGCTCGTGCTCCAGCCGTTCCATCCACATATCCTCCCAGCTGTCGCCGACGATCGCCGGATCTGGCGAGCGCGACGAATAGGACAGCATGGTTGAGCCCCAGCCGAGATTCTCGTTGAGCAAGCAGGCCGCCTTTGTAGTGGATATCATCGGCATAACGGTCGTCGGTGGAGCAAAGCGTAATGATCGCCTTCAGCGCTTCCGGCTGCTTTGCCGCGACTTGCAGCGCGTTGAACCCGCCCCAGGAAATGCCCATCATGCCGACCTTGCCATTGCACCAGGGCTGCTGCGCCGCCCAGGCGATCACGGCGCAGGCATCCTCCAGCTCGCGCTCGGTATATTCGTCGTCCATCAGTCCCTCGGAATCGCCGTTTCCGCGCATGTCCACGCGGATCGACGCATAACCGTGGCCGGCGAAATATGGATGCGTGAGGCAATCCCGCGCCGTCGTGCCGTCGCGCTTGCGGTAGGGCAGATGCTCGAGGATGGCCGGTACGGGATCCTTCTCGGCATCGATCGGCAGCCAGATACGCGCCGACAGCGTGCAGCCGTCCGGCATTTCGATGCCGACATCCGGATTTTCGACGATTACCCGAGGGAAATTCGTGACGGTCTTCATGGCCGGCCCTCCGCTCTCATCGTTTCATATCTCGATACCGTAGTTTTATGGAGATTGGAGCACGAGTCATGGCCATTGTCGCCGTCTGCGTCGCTCCACGGCGCCACGATTTTCACTCCGCAGGCCATTCCCCGCGCCCGAGCATCGCCACCGCCTCGACAATCCGCGAGAAGCTTTCGCGGGCGCGTGCGACCGTGTGGCGCGCACGCAGATAACCGTGAACCAGTCCCGGCTCCTCGTGCCATTTCGCCTTGCCGCCGGCTGCCAGAATCCGGTCGCGGTAGGCTTCGCCATCGGATGACAGCGGATCGCACTGGGCGGTGATCAAAACCGTTGGCGGCAGGCCGGAGAAATCGTGGTCGGCAAGCGGGTACAGCGTTTCAAGTCTTGAAGGCGCGAGACCGCCGGTTCGGATATCCTTGTAGAACTCGAGCTCCCGCACCGTCAGCATCGGCGCATTGGCGTGGTTCTGGTAGGACGATGCGTTTCGGTCTCCGCCAAGGCCTGGATAGATCAGAACCTGACCCACCGGCCTGCGCGCTTGCCCGCGCGTCGCGTGACTGGCGGCAGCGGCAAGGTTGCCACCGGCGGAATCGCCGGCAAGCAGGATTGAGCGGTCGTATTGATCGGCTGCCCACTCGAATGCTGAAACTGCATCGTCAAAGGCCGACGGATGACGATGTTCCGGCGCCAGCCGGTAGTCCACCGACACGACCTCATAGCCTGTCCGCTGGCAAAGTTCGGCACAGACATCGTCATGGCTGTCCAGTCCGCCCAGGATGAAACCACCGCCATGGAAATACACCACGACGGCGTCGATCTTCGATCGAATGCTGCGATAGATGCGAATCGGGATCGCGCGATCCATCAGTATGATTGCGGTTGTTGCCGCGGTGACGCCTTCGGGATAGCCGGCGAAGAATGCGCGGCACATTCGATCGTAGACATCCCGCTGCTGTGCCACGGTGACATCGATTGTGTCGGGCGGATAGAAAGAACTGGTGCGTTCGATGAACGCCCACGTCTCAGCGTCGATGAGGGTGGAATAGTCGGTCAAGCGCTGTCACCGACCCTTCCACATCGGGTCGCGCTTTTCCGCAAACGCCTTGAAGCCCTCAAGATTGTCCTCCGAGCCGTACAGGATATCCACCGTCGGCAGCTGGCGGCGCGTAACCTTGTTCATCGCCTCCTGGAAGGGCAGGCCTTCGGCGACTCGCGCGGTCTCCTTGATCGCGGCGAAAACCAGCGGCGGTCCGCCGGCGAGCAGCCGTGCGATCTCCCAGACCCGCTCTTCCAGCTTCTCCTTCGGCAGCACTTCGTTGACGAGCCCCCAGCGATGCGCCTCGGCGACATCCATCCAGCGGCCGGTGAGCAGCAGGTCCATGGCGACATGATAGGGAATCCGCTTGGGCAGCTTGATGGTCGCGGCATCCGCCAGCGTACCGGCACGGATTTCCGGCAGCGCGAAGCTTGAATGGTCGGAGGCATAGATCAGGTCGCAGGACAGCGCCAGTTCGAAGCCGCCGCCCACCGCCATGCCGTTGACGCAGGCGATTACAGGCTTGTTGAGGTCGCGCAACTCCTGCAGGCCGGCAAAGCCGCCGACGCCGTAGTCGCCATCGACAGCATCGCCGCCGGCGGCAGCTTTCAGATCCCAACCGGCGCAGAAGAACTTGTCGCCGGCCGTCTTGACGATGGCGACGCGCAGGTCCGGATCGTCGCGGAACGCCTTGAAGGTCTCGCCCATCAGTCGCGAGGTTTTCAGGTCGATGGCGTTCGCCTTCGGCCGGTCCAGCGTGACTTCGAGGATCGTACCTTCACGGCGGGTGGTGATGACATCGGTCATGGGTTCGCTCCTTACTCTCCCTTGTGGGGAGGATCGACCGGCGAAGCCTGTCGGGGTGGGCTTAAGAGGTTCTGCCAAACGAGAGTAAGCATCGGCCTTGATATCAGTGGCGAAAGTCACCGCGCCTCGGCGGGCTGCGCCGTCCATGAAATAGTTGTTCAAACCGCCTCCACCCGCGCCTTCGGCGCGACCTTCTCCATCGAGGCGGAGGTAAGCGTGCCCACCAACAACGCATCCGCGACCCAGGCGCCCTGACCTTCAGCGCATACAATCAGCGGGTTGACGTCCAGTTCCTCGATCTTGTCGGCATTGTGCAGAACGAACGCCGCCAGCGAGAGGATTGCATCGATCGCTGCGTCCAGGTCGGCCTTCGGCCGTCCGCGGAACCCGTCGAGCAGCGGGAACAGTTTAAGGCTGCGCAACGCGGTTTCGACCTCCTGGCGCGAGGCAGGCAAGAGCAGCGTGGCTGAATCCTTCAACAATTCGACCAGCACGCCGCCGGAGCCGAGCGTCATAACCTGCCCGAACAGCGGATCGCGTGTGAAGCCGACGATCAGTTCGGCGACACCGCCCTGCACCATACGTTCCACATAAAGGCCGGTGCCGAGCGGCAGCAATTCGACCGCCGTCTGGCGCACGGTCTCGGCATCGCGCAGATGGAGTTTCACCGCGCCGGCTTCCGACTTGTGCGCAACGCCCATCGCCTTCAGGGCAAGCGGATAGCCCAGCGCAGTCGGCAGCGACAACGGCTTCGTCGGCGGTCGTCGCGTGGCGGCCTGCGGGCACTGAAACACCGGCTGTCGCGAGCAGGGCCTTGGCGGCGGCTTCGTCGAGGGTTTTCGCCTTACCCTCCCCCTTGTGGGGAGGGTCGGCGCGTAGCGACGGGGTGGGGGTAGTTTGTGGGAACTCATCACGGTCAGCACCCCCACCCCGCCTTTCGGGCGACCCTCCCCACAAGGGGGAGGGTAAAGGGCGCTCCCATGCCTCACCAATAAACGCCGCTGCCTCGGCCGCGTCGAGCGCCTCGGTGATGCCGTAGAGCGGCACCATACCGCGCGCCATCAGGCCGGGCGCGTAGTCTTCCGGCAGGTTCTCAGGCAGCGAGGCGACGATCGCGCCCTTGCCACCGTGCGTCGTCAGCCCGCTCTCGAAGGCGCGCAGCGTCGCCCACCAGTCCACATCGGAGCAGCGGTCGCGCCGCGGAAAATCCAAAACCAGCAGGTTCAGGTCGAACCCGCCCGACACCATCGCTGCGAATGTCGCGGTCATGGCGGGTTCGTTGTTCCAGATGAAGGTGTGGTAGTCGAGCGGATTGGCCACAGCCACCAACGGCCCGAGAGTCGCCTTGACTCGTGCCCGATGCTCCTCTGTCAGTGGCGGGAACACTGCCACGCGACCCTCGACGCTGTCGGCCATCACCGACGCCTCGCCGCCGGAACAGCTCATCGACGACAAGCGATAACCTTTCAGCGGGCCATGCACATGCAGGAGCTTGAGCGCTTCGAGAAACGACGGAATAGCGTTGACCCGGGCGATGCCCAGCCGCTTCAAGAACGCGCCGGAGGCGGCGTCGGAACCGGCCAGCGAGGCGGTATGCGACACGGTTCCGGCTCGCGCCTGCTCCGAGCGACCGATCTTCATGGCAACGATCGGCTTGTTCAGCTCTTTCGCGCGCCGCGCCAGCTGTTCCAATCCCGCGACCGAGTCGAAACCTTCGATATGCAGGCCAAGCACTGAGACCCGCTCATCCTCGATCAGGCCAAGGGCCATCTCGGACAGGCCGGTCTGGGCCTGGTTGCCGGCGGTCATGATGAAGGCCACCGGGAGACCTCGCGCCTGCATCGTCAAATTGATCGCGATGTTGGACGACTGCGTGATGATTGCAGCACCGCGGCTACCCTCTGCAAGACGGACGCCGCCATGCTGATCCGGCCACAGCAGTGCGCCATCGGCATAGTTGATCAGGCCGTAACAGTTCGGGCCGATGATTGGCATATCGCCGGCGGCCTTCAGCAGCGCATCCTGCAAACCATTGCCTTCGGGATCGTAATGCCCGGTCTCGCGAAAACCCGAGGCAAAGCAGATGGCCACGCCCGCGCCCCGTTCACGCAATGCCTTGACCATTTCGATGGTGAGGTGGCGATTGACACCGATGAAGGTCGCATCCGGAGCACCCGGCAGCTCGTCGACGCTGCAATAGGCTTTGACGCCCTCGACTTCGTGCTTCTTCGGATGCACCGGCCAGATATCGCCTGCGAATCCCATCTTCAGACATTGTTTGACGACACTGGTGCCAAACGCCCCGCCACCGATCACGGCGATGGATTTTGGGCGGAGCAGGCGTTCGAGCCGGCTCATGGGCAGACCTCGTGGAAAGGAAGGTGCTTCTTCGCAACTTTTCTAGTCAAACTCAGCCCCCCACCGCCCTTAGCAGCGCGCGCGAAATGATGTGCCGCTGGATTTCGGAAGTACCTTCCCAGATGCGCTCGACGCGGGCGTCGCGCCAGATGCGCTCCAGCGGCAGATCGTCCATAAGCCCCATGCCGCCATGGATCTGGATGGCCTCGTCGGCGACGTAGGCGAGCATCTCGGTAGCCTTGAGCTTTGCCATCGCCATGTCCTGGTCGGTTACCGTGCCCTGGTCGTATTTCCAGCCGGCCTCGAACACCATCAAATTGGCGGCCTTCAGCTCTGTTGCCATGTCGGCGAGCTTGAACGACACGCCTTGGAACTTGCCGATCCGCTGACCGAATTGCTCACGCTGGGCGGCGTAGTCGATCGCATGATCGAGCGCCCGCTCGGCACGGCCGAGGCAGGTGGCGCCAACCTGAAGCCGGGTTGCGCCGAGCCACGAATTTGCCACCTCGAAGCCTCGGTGAACCTCGCCCAGCACTTGCTCCTTCGGCAGGCGGCAATCGTCGAACTCCAGCACAGAATTGGTGTAGCCGCGATGCGAGACGTTGCGGTAGCCATCCCGTACGGTGAAACCCTGGGCGCCCTTGTCGACGAAGAAGGCGGTTATCTTCTTGCGCTTGCCGCGCGGCGAATCCTCCTCCCCCGAAGCCATGAACACGATGGCGAAATCGGCGAGATCAGCGTGGCTGATGAAGTGTTTCGTCCCGTTCAGGATCCAGTCGTCGCCATCCTGCACGGCGGATGCCTTCATTCCGCGCAGGTCGGAACCGGCCCCCGGCTCGGTCATGGCAAGGCAATCCCACTTCTCGCCGCGAATACAGGGGAAAAGGTATCTTTCCCGCTGTTCCGGCGTACCGGCGAGCAGGATGTTGGACGGGCGCGCCACACAGGTCCAGTGCAGCGCATAGTTGGCGCGCCCGAGCTCCTTCTCGTAGAGCAGCCATGTCACCGTATCCAGCCCGGCGCCGCCGACATCGGCAGGCATGTTGGCGGCATAGAGGCCCGCGCGAATAGCCTTTACCTTGATCTCCTCGATAAGTTCACGGCGGAGGTGGCCGGTGCGCTCGACCTCCTGCTCATGCGGATAGAGCTCGTTTTCGACGAAAGCCCGGGTCGTCTCGACAATCAGCTTCTGCTCTTCGTTCAGGCCGAAATCCATAAAAGGCACCTCCGGTGCGTCATTCGATAGTCGCTAATTCGTCAGTCGTCGTTCGTCGGTCGATCTAGGCGATCCACGACCGACGACCCACGAAGAACGGCCGACTCAACCCTTCTTCTTCGCCTTCCCAGCCTTTGCCTTCTCCGCTGCCATCGACCGCTTCGGCTTCGCCGCCAGCTTCGAAAGCTGCTTGGTGTAAGTGTTGTGCAACTCGCCGGCGCCCCAGCCCTTGCCCTTGTTCTGCTTGGCAAGGGCCTGATAGATCGCCACGAGATTATCATCGCGGATCTTTTCAAGCTCGCGGATCGACCATTTGCCGGACTGGTCGTCCGACTGCGTGGCGATCAGGTCGACCAGCTCGTCGTTGAATTCAGGCACGTCCATCAGCTTGGTCCACGGCCACTTCAGGCAGGGTCCGAACTGGGCCATGAAATGGCGCATGCCGGCCTCGCCACCGGCGACGCGGTAGACCTGGAACATGCCCATCTGCGCCCAGCGCAGGCCGAACGAATAGCGCATGATATCGTCGAGTTCCTCGACGGTGCAGATGCCATCCTTGATCAGCCATAGCGCCTCCCGCCATGCCGCTTCCAGCAGGCGGTCGCCGACAAAGGCCTCGATCTCCTTGCGGATGACGACGGGCTTCATGCCGATCGATGAATAGATCTCCTTCGCCATCTCGATGGCTTCCGGCAGCGTCTCCTTGCCGCCGACGATCTCGACCAGCGGCAGAAGGTACACAGGATTGAACGGGTGGCCGACCACCAGCCTTTCCGGCCGCTGCATCGAGGTCTGCATGTCCGAAGGCTTGATGCCGGAGGTGGACGAACCGACCAGGGCGTTTGCCGGCGCATGCTTGTCGATTTCGGCCAGCACCTTATGCTTGAGGTCGAGCCGCTCCGGCACGCTTTCCTGGATGAAATCGGCCTCAGCGACAGCTTCGGCGATCGTGCCGGAGAAGGTCAGCTTGCCCTCCTTCGGCAGGCCGCCAGGCACCATCTGCCTGTAGGCGCGGCGCGCGCCCTTCATCACCTCGTCGACCTTTCTTGAGGCTTCCGGATCCGGGTCGTAGAGCGATACGTCGATGCCGTTGAGCAGGAGACGGGCCACCCAACCCGCGCCGATGACGCCGCCGCCGATGCAGGCTGCATTGGTGATTGCACTCATTTGCTTCTTCCATCCTTGCAAGAGTGAATAGTGAAACAATGAGTAGCGAGTAGCGAGCAGGATGCACTGGTGGACACCGCCTTCACGGAGCCGCTACTCACTATCTCACTGCTCACCAATCGGCGGGCGCTTGGTCAGGTTCAGCTTCCTGCGGACCTCGTCGGGGCCGATCACCCGCGCACCGAGATTTTCAACGATCGACACCGCCCGTTCGACCAGCTGCGCATTGGTTGCCAACACGCCCTTGTCGAGCCAGAGATTGTCCTCTAGTCCGACGCGGACATTTCCGCCGGCAATCACCGCTGCGGCAACATATGGCATTTCATGACGGCCAAGCGCGAATGCCGACCAAGTCCAGTCGGACGGTACATTGTTGACCATTGCCATGAAGGTGTTGAGGTCGTCCGGCGCGCCCCAAGGCACGCCCATGCACAGCTGGACCAGCGCGTCCGGCTTCAGCACGCCCTCCTTGACCAGTTCCTTGGCGAACCACAAATGGCCGGTGTCAAACGCCTCGATCTCCGGCTTGACGCCCAGCGCTGTCATCATGCCACCCATGGCGCGAAGCATGCCGGGCGTGTTGGTCATGACGTAGTCGGCTTCATTGAAATTCATCGTGCCGCAATCCAGCGTGCAGATTTCCGGCAGACACTGGCGCACATGCTCCATGCGGTTGGTCGCGCCGCCCATGTCGGTGCCTTTTTCATTGAGCGGCAGCGGCGCTTCCGGTGAGCCGAAAACCATGTCGCCGCCCATGCCTGCGGTCAGGTTCAGCACCACATCGACATCGGCGTCGCGGATGCGCTCTGTGACCTCACGGTAGAGCTGGACGTCGCGGCGCGGTTTGCCGGTATCCGGGTCGCGCACATGGCAGTGGACGATTGCCGCACCCGCCTTCGCCGCGTCTATCGCCGAATCGGCGATCTGCTTGGGCGAACGCGGCACATGCGGGCTGCGGTCCTGCGTGCCGCCCGAACCGGTGACGGCACAGGTGATAAACACCTCGCGATTCATCGCAAGCGGCATGAACAACTCCTCCAGGCAGACCTCCGCACAATAATTGTCCGTCTTGCCTGGATTTGCTTTGCACTTTACGAAGTCGTCATGGCAAAAAGCGAAAGCCGCTCGATCTTTCAGCCGGAACGCACGCCGCTCAGGGTGACGTTCCTCGTCCTGCCGGAATCGTCGATCATGTGCGTCGCCTCGTCCGTCGACCCGCTGCGCGCCGCCAACCGCATCACCGGTGAGACGGTTTTTGACTGGAAGACCGTATCGATGGATGGCGCACCACCAAACACGACGTCCGGGCTGCCGGTGGCGGTCAGCGGCGCCTTCGATCCCGCCGAGAAGCCGGATGTGCTGGCGATTATCGGCGGGTTCGGCACGCGCGACTTTGGTGGGGCGAGTTTGATGACCGCGATCCGCCGGGTGGCGCGCTCGGCACGCGCGTTTGGCGGCATTGAGGCCGGTTCCTGGCTGATCGCGCGGGCCGGTCTGCTGGAAGGCCGCGCGGCAACCACGCATTGGGAAGACATGGAGGATTTCACCGCCGCCTTTCCAGGCACCGACGTGCGGCCGGATCGCTACGTCATCGACGGACCTGCCTTTACCGCCGGCGGCGCCTCCCCGACCTTTGACCTGATGCTGCACTTGGTACGAGCGCGGCTGGGCATGGCGGTGGCGCTGGATGTGGCCAGCGTCTTCATCTACGACCAGGCGCGCGCGGCAACCGACGCGCAGCCGCTGGTTTCGCTCGGCCGGCTCGACGGCTACGATCCGCGGCTGGCGCAAGCCATACGGCTGATGGAGTCGCACATAGACAGGCCGTTTACGACCGCTGCCATCGCGCACCGCACCGGTGTAACGGCGCGTACGCTCGAAACCATCTTCCAGAAATCGATCGGCGAGACGCCCGGCGCCTACTATCTGCGGCTGCGCCTGCATGCAGCGCGCCGGCTGGTGCTGGACACGCGCCTGGCGCTTGCCGATGTCGCCGAACGCTGCGGCTTTTCCAGCTCATCCGCGTTCTCGCGGGCGTTCTTGCGGGTTTTCGGCGAGCCGCCCGCACGCATGCGGAGGGGGTGACCGGCGCCTTTCCTTCTCCCTTATGGGAGAAGGTTATGGGTGCCCCTAGCCCACCACCACGATCGGCGTTTTGGGCTTGCTCTTGACGCGGTTGTAGAGGTCGATCACATCCTGGTTGATCATGCGCACGCAGCCGGAGGACGCTGCTTTGCCGATCGAGCGCCATTGCGGCGTTCCATGGATGCGGAACAGTGTGTCGACCCCATCCTTGTAGATATAAAGCGCCCGCGCACCCAGCGGATTGTCGAGACCACCCGGCTGGCCCGTGGCGAATTTCTTCAGTTCCGGCTTGCGCTTGACCATTTCCGTCGGCGGCGTCCAGCTCGGCCATTTGCGGGCGTGATCGACGATCGCCCTTCCCGACCAGACAAACCCCTCCTTGCCGATCGAAACGCCATAGCGGATGGCGTCGCCGTTCTCCTGCACGAGATAGAGGTGCCGCTCCTTGAGATGCACAACGATCGTTCCCGGCGCCTCTCCCGTCGGATCGACGACCAGACGGCGCAAATGCTTCTGTTTCAGCTGGTCAGGCGGAATCGCGGGCAGATGGATTCCTTCGTCCGTCATAGCGCCATACATCAGCTCCGGCCTGCCCAGATATCCGTAGGAGCCGGCATCAGACTCGACCGACGCGGTTTTGACATGTTCAGCAGGAGCAGTCGCGACCTGCCTTGGCGGCTGCGGCTCGGCCCTGCGGGAGGCCATGGAAGGAAGCCCGATATCGATGGTGCGGCTGCAGCCGCCGAGCGCCAGCAGGCCTAAGCCCGCGAGCGCTGTCCTGCGCGAAAAGCTCGCCGGCACCGGTTCGATGGCGGCGCCGGGCATAGCCGCGACGGAGGAGGCTGGCGATGGCTTTTGGGACTGGGACACGGACTCGACGCTACTTTTGAAATGTTGCGGGAAAGCGTCACCGCTCACCCGCTGCGTCCAATCTTCACCAATCGTGGTTGATGAACGGTAAACAAACTAAACAACTGAAAATTAAATGTAATTTGAACCGAAACGGCGCGTGGTAGCTGCCGCTTCACGTTTGCCATCCGTGCGGCCATAGGAAGACCCAGCTTGCGCCACAATCTGGGCAAGAGGGCTCCATAGCTGTGTTTCACTATTTGAGAGTTCGGACAGCACCCGGCAAATCTCACGATCAGCAAGCGAGGGAAAGCGACATGATCAAGACCCTGAAAGGCGAAATTGCGCTGCTCGCTGCCGGCTTGATGGCAGTGGCGCCCCTGGTGGCCATCTGCCTGGGCCTCGCCTTCTTACTGAATGGGGGCTGAGATGGACATCCAGCACGCAGGCCTGCCATCGCGTGCCCAGGGCGGGCTCGCAGCCGCCCGCTGGCAGGGCTTTATCCACAGCTTCGAGCAGCGCCGGCATCCCAGCCGCCTGAAGCCCGTACGGATGCCGCAACGGTAGGAGCCAGCGCAGATTCTAATCTGAGATGGTGAGCGATGCCCCTGCCTCACCAGCGATTGTGACTCTCGAGCACCTGCGCCCTACAACGCCGTCAAATCGTGCATCAGACCTGCCGCCACCGACAACCGCGACACGGTGATGTCGCCGCCCTCGGTCAGTGCCTGCAACCGTTCGCGCGTGCGGGTGACACGCTCGCCGCCGGTTTCCAGCCAGCGCGCGACGGGATCGCCGCTCCTGCCGTGCAAAGTCAGGGCGGCCACCGCCATACCGCGGCCGGCCGCGCCGATCGTGTCCATCGCCCGCGTCAGCGCCAGCCCGTCATAGTAATCTGCGGGCGCGATAGCGCGTGCCGCGTCCTCTATACGGGCGATGCGAAACGCTTCGCTGACGGCGAAGTACGCCTTAGCCGCCTCGATGATCCCCGCGCCCGAACTGCGCGCCACCAGCGCGATGTCCGGCACGGTCTGCACCGCATCGGCATTGGCGAGCTTCGCCGCAAGGCCTTCTGGGGCGCCGGCTGCGACATAGCCTTGCCGGCGCTCGTCGAGCTTGGCCCTGGTGTAGGCCGGCAGCAGGCCGCCCAGCTTCGGCTCAAGCGCCTTGCGCGCCTCCTGAATCTCGGTGATACGCTGGCCCACCGGCTCGCCGGCGTGGTCGTTCTTCAGCAGCCAGCCGCACTCCGAAAACAGCAGCCGCCCCACCGCCTGGTAGAGGTCGAGCTGCAACTGGCCGTCGATCTTGTTGTCGAGCGCATCGATCTCCGCATAGAGCGCGGGCAGTGCGAAACCGTCGCGCACGACCGCGAATGCTTTCGCAACATCGGAAGCGCTGCGCCCGGTCGAGTCCTGCAGGCGGCTGACGAAGGACGGGCCGCCCCGATTGACCAGATCATTGGCGAGCACACGCGACACGATCTCGCGGCGCAGCCGATGGCTGTTGATTTCGCTGAAGTATTTCTTCGCCATTCTATCCGGGAAGTAACCGAGCAAATCACGATCGAAATGCGCGTCATCCGGAGCGTCGCCAGCGATCAGATCCGAGAACAGCACGATCTTGGCATAGGCCAGCAACACGCCGAGCTCAGCGCGCGTTAAAGGTTCGCCTCGCGCCTGGCGGTCGGCGAGGCCTGCATCCGACGGCAATGTCTCGACGGCGCGGTCGAGCAGTCCCCGCGCTTCCAGCCCGCTTATGAAGCGAGCCTGGTGCGGCAGGTCGGCAAGCCCGCGCTTGCGCTGCAGGGAGAGCGCGAGCGTCTGCTGGTAGTTGTTCGACAGCACGAGTTCGCTGACCTGCGGCGTCATTTCGGCGAGCAGCTTGTCGCGGGCAGGCCTGGTCAGCGCACCCTTGCGCATGGCAGAGGCCAGCGCGATCTTGATGTTGACCTCGACGTCGGAGCAGTTGACGCCGCCGGAATTGTCGATGGCATCGGAATTGCATGCACCGCCGCATAGACCGAACTCGATGCGGGCTCGCTGCGTCATGCCGAGATTGGCGCCCTCGCCAATGACCTTGGCGCGAACTTCCGCGGCATTGACGCGGATGGAGTCGTTGGCGCGGTCGCTGGCGTCCTGGTTGGTTTCGGTAGCGGCCTTGATGTAGGTGCCGATGCCGCCAAACCACAATAGATCCACGGGAGCGACGAGGATTGCCTTCATGATATCGGTGGGCGATGCGGTGGTCTTGGAAAGGCCGATTGCGGCGGCGGCGGCAGCCGAAAGCGTCACCGACTTCAGGGCGCGCGAAATAATCGCGCCGCCTTCACTGAGCTTCGACTTGTCATAATCCTGCCAGCTTGAGCGCGGCAGCGCGAACAGGCGCTGGCGCTCCGCCATCGAGACGGCAGCGTCCGGGTTCGGGTCAATGAAGATGTCGCGATGGTCGAACGCGGCAATAAGCCGTGTCTCATCCGACAGAAGCATGCCGTTTCCAAACACGTCGCCCGACATGTCGCCTATGCCAACGGTGGTGAACGGCTGGGTCTGGATGTCGCGATTCATCTCGCGGAAATGGCGCTTGACGGCTTCCCATGCTCCCTTTGCGGTAATGCCCATCTTCTTGTGGTCGTAGCCGGCCGAGCCGCCCGAGGCGAAGGCATCGTCCAGCCAGAAATCATGCGCCTGGCTGATGGCGTTCGCGGTGTCGGAGAATGTAGCCGTGCCCTTGTCGGCGGCAACGACGAAATAGGGATCGTCGGTGTCGCGGCGCGTGACATTCGCCGGCGGGACGATGCCGTTCACATCGATATTGTCGGTGATCGACAACAGGCTGGAAACGAAGTTGATGTAGGCCTGCCGGCCCGCCTCGAACCAGAGATCGCGGACGGAAGCCGGCGGCAGCCGCTTCGGATAGAACCCACCCTTGGCGCCCACGGGCACGATGACGGCGTTCTTCACCTGCTGCGCCTTTACCAGCCCCAGCACCTCGGTGCGGTAGTCCTGGGCGCGGTCGGACCAGCGCAGGCCGCCCCGTGCCACCGGTCCAAAGCGCAGATGCACGCCCTCGACCTCCGGCCCATAGACGAATATCTCCCGCCACGGTCGCGGTTCCGGCAGGCCCTCGAGCGAACGTGAATCGAGCTTGATCGCCAGCGACCGGCCTCTTTCTTTCGTTTCGGGTTCGAAATGATTTGTGCGCAGCGAGGATTCGATCAGGTTCAGATAGCGCCGGATGATGGTGTCGTCATCGATATTCGGCACGTCCTGCAGCGCGTCCTTGATCTTCGCTTTCAGGTGCTTTGCCGTCACAGCGCCATCCTTGGCGGACGGATCGAACTGCGCCAGGAAAAGGTCGAAGAGGCCCCGCGCCACGTCCGGATAGCGGTTGAGCACCGCCGCGATGAAATCCTGGCTTTGCGGAATGCCGGCCTGCTGCAGATAGCGGCCATAGGCGCGCAGGATGACGATCTCGTTCGACCACAGCCTCGCGGTTTGGGCGAGCGCGTTATAGCCGTCATTGTCGGTATCGCCACGCCACACAGACAGCAGCACATCCTCGAACAGCGCACCGCCATCCGTGATGTCGATCGGCTGACCAAAGGCGTTTTCGAGCTCCATATCATGGATGAAAACCAGCGCACCGTTAGCGCCATGGACGTCGAACGTCCGTTCGCTGATGACGCGAAAGCCGATATTTTCGAGGATGGGCACGCGCCGCGAAAGGGCGACCGGCTCGCCATAATGGTAGATCTTCAGAGCCGCCTGCTCTGGCTTCTGGTTGGCATGCCGGTAATAGTCGATGGCGATGCGGCTGTCAGGGGACAGGCGCGAAATACGGCCGGCATCGGCCAGCGCCTCACCGATACTGAAGGAGCCGCGATAGCTTTCAGGGAATTTCGCGGCGATGGCGACGAGTTTTTCGTCAAGGCTTGAGGCTGCGGCCTCGTCGCGAAGCCCATCCTCCCAATTGCGAACAATGTTGCGGATCGCCGCCTCGATCGCCTTCGGCTCGACCTTCGGCGTTTTGCCGCCCGATCGGCCGATGATGAAATGCACGCGAGTCAATCCACCTTCGGGGAAGGCCGGGTAGTATGCCGACAAGCGCCCGTCGAAAGCCGTCTTGAGATATTGCCCGATCCGCTCGCGCACACGGCTATCGTATCGATCGCGGGGTATGAATGTGAGCACCGACACGAAGCGATCGAACTGATCGGCGCGCACCAGTGCACGGATTCGCGGGCGTTCGACCAGCCCGAGGATCGCTTCCGAGTGCTTTCGCAGGATCGTTACGGGCACCTGGAACAATTCGTCTCGCGGATAGGACTCCAGCACGTTGATCAATGCTTTGCCGGAATGATCCGACGGATCGAAACCGGACTTCTGGATGACCGCCTCCGCCTTGGAGCGCAGATATGGGATCTTCATCACCGAGCGCGTGTAGGCGGTGGAGGTGAACAGGCCGACGATGCGCAGTTCGCCCAGTAGCGCGCCTTTGGCGTCGTAGGTCTTGACGCCGATGTAATCCAGATATGCCCGCCGATGGACGACCGACTTGGCATTGGCCTTGGTGACGATCAGCGGATCTGGGCCATGCAGGAAGGCGCGGATCTCCGGCGTGGTCGAGCCGTCGCCGCTATTGTCGCGGCGCAGCACCAGCACATCCGGATCGGCGAGAATGCCCAGGCCGCGCTTGCCCGAGCGATCGAGCGATCCTGTCTTCTCGCCGCCCGTATATTTGAACTCGCGCATGCCGAGGAAGGTAAAGTTGTCGTCGCGCAGCCATTCGAGGAAAGCGATCGCCTCGGTCACCGCCTCCTTCTTCAGCGGAACCGGCGCATAGCGGTATTCCGAGATCGCGTGATCGAGCCGGGCCAGCATCGGCTTCCAGTCGCTTGTTGCGGCGCGCACCTGGCCGAGCAGCTTGAGGAGCCGCTCCCTCAACCCACTCGCCTCGTCGGTCGATAGCGGTTTGACGTGAACATGGATGACGCTCAACCGGTCGGCCCCAGCCTCGGAGGCGGGCCCTCCATCGGCTAGAATCTTCTCGACACCATGCTTGCCGTGACGCACGACCAGAACCGGATGGGTGACCAGCACCGGCTCGCCCGCCGTGTCGGTGATTTCGCCGAGCACCGAATCGAACAGGAAGGGCATGTTGTCATTGACGACGGTGATCACCGTCAGCGGTACGCCCTCGCGCACCACGCCGCCCTCGCGGTCGACCGCCACGATGCAGCCGCCCCTGTGATGGCTGGCAACAGCCTTTCCAGCGAGTTCAGCGGCCCGGATGAGCATTGCCGGCTCATATGCGGCTGTGTCCTCAGCTGGCGCACGCGCCAGCAAATAACTCGAAAGATCGGCGCTACGCGCGGACTTGGGCAGTTTTGCCTCGCTTTTGTCGCTCTGCTTGGCAACTGCTTTGGATGTGGCGGGCGCCATTGACAATCCTCCCGTATGCTTGTGTTTTCTGGCACCGTAGCAGAAGCCGGACGGTTTTCGAGCCGTCACAAGCGCCAAATTCACGAAAATACGAAAGCCCGGTAACGGCATGGTGACGGTCGTCAACCCACCGGGCTCGGATTGCTGCGCCTGAACGCGATGGAGGTCGGGCAAGGGGCGCCTTGCCGCGATATGGCGGACAGGAAAGTCACTAACTCCTTGGAAGAAGAGGGAAAGCCCTCAGACGATGCCCGCGAAAATGCCGACACCCAACGCAGCCGCGAGCGCCCCGGCGCCGCGCACGGTCAGCGAGCCGTAAGCCGCGTCTGCCTTGCCGACTACAAAACCGAAACCGAGGCCGGTCGCGTGTGCCACGGCGGTGGCCAGAATGAAGCCTAACCCATAGGCCAGGCCGCCGGCATCTTCGGGCATTTCAGCGCCATGCGCATGGCCGTGAAACACCGCGAATACTGCGACGACGGCAACGGCTGCAGCCACGGGCGCTTTCACCCCAAGCGCCACGGCCGCGCCAAGCACGATGACGGAAAGCGCGATGCCGGTCTCGATATAAGGCACATGGACACCCGCGACACCCAGCGCGCCGCCGGTGGCCATCACCGTCACGAAGGTCGCTGGCAACAGCCATATCGCACGTCCGCCGAGCTGCCAGGCAAACATGCCCACCATGATCATCGCCAGCAGGTGGTCGATACCGGAAACAGGATGGCCGACGCCATGCAGGAAGCCGCTGGTCGCTCCAGCGCCGGTATGGGCCAAGGCCGCCGCCGGAAATATCGCCACCGGCAATGCCAGCAGGCCGCCCGCCATTTTCATCTTCATCGCGTGTCCCCTGTTGCCGCAACCGTTGCACAGCCTTCGCGGCGCAAACGCCTTCACTCCAGTTTTCTTCCGGAGTTCGCGTCAGTCAACGGTGAATGCTCGTGTGTGGAGCGAAAGCCGATCATTTTCTGGACGGCCGAATTCCAATGCACAACAATGCGGCAAAGTGACCAACGGCAGGGCAGTATCCCTTCTCGGATTCGCGGCACGCTCGGCAGCATGTGCGGTAGAGCCACCTGAAGACGCCGCATTTCCGCCTGTGGGAATCGATTGTCGCTACTTCGCGCTCGGCCCCGGCGAATGCTAAGGAGCGTGCCGAAGCGAGGAAGCCGGATGAAGGTTGGCATCGACATGGGCGCCGCGGGCGCCGCCGCGGCCAAGCTTGATCTGGAAGAGCTGCTGGCGACGCGCCTGCTGGTGCAAGGCAATTCCGGATCCGGAAAGTCGCATCTTTTGCGGCGTTTACTGGAGCAGAGCGCGCCCTGGGTGCAGCAATGCGTGATCGATCCGGAAGGGCGATTTCGTCACGCTCTGCCGACCGTTTCGGCCATCAGGTGGTCGATGCCGCGCGCACCGAAGCGGAGCTGACGCGCATAGCCGGGCGCGTGCGTCAGCACCGCGTTTCGGTCGTGCTCAATCTCGAAGGCCTCGATGTCGAACAGCAGATGCGCGCCGCCGCCGCCTTTCTCGGCGGCATGTTCGACGCCGAACGCGACCACTGGTATCCGGTGCTGGTGGTGGTCGACGAGGCGCAGCTCTTCGCTCCGGCGGTCGCCGGCGAGGTCTCAGACGAGGCGCGAAAACTGTCGCTCGGCGCGATGACCAATCTGATGTGCCGTGGACGCAAGCGCGGCCTTGCCGGCGTCATCGCCACGCAGCGGCTGGCGAAGCTGGCGAAGAACGTCGCTGCCGAGGCGTCGAACTTCCTGATGGGCCGCACCTTTCTCGATATCGACATGGCGCGCGCCGCCGACCTGCTCGGCATGGACCGGCGACAGGCGGAAATGTTTCGCGACCTCGCGCGCGGCCATTTCGTGGCGCTTGGTCCGGCGTTGTCTCGCCGGCCTCTGCCGATCACCATCGGCGCGGTAGAAACATCGGCGCGCTCGACCAGCCCCAAACTGACGCCACTGCCAGACACGGCGGAGGATGCCCGCGACCTGATTTTCACGCCGGGCCCGGCGGAAGCGCGGCCGATCGCGCGCAAGGCAGCGCCGCCGCCGATGCCGACAGCCGACCTGCTGGCGCAGCTGTCAAAGCCGAAGCCCGCGCCGATGTCGCCGGAGCAGCCATTGTTCGCGGCGATTGACGAGGCCGCTCGCGACATTGGCATCGAGGCCGTTCTGCGCGAGATTCTCGAGGACCAGGATGCGGCCTTCCGCTCCGATGCGGTGCTCTATCAGGATTTTCTGGTGCGCTGCCGCATCCGCCGTGTACCCGGCGATCCCTTGCCGCTTTCCGCCTTCCGGCGCAGGCTTGCGGTCGCGCGCGCCGGCGTCGACCGGAGTGCAACGGAGAGCGAAGCGTGGACCGTGGCGCTGACGCTGTCGGAAGGCTTGCCGGACGACCTGCAAGGGGTGTTCCTCGTCGTTGCCCGTGCGGCCACCACCGGCGAACCATGTCCCTCGGATGCGGCGCTGGCGCGCGTCTATGGCAGCCACTCGCCGCGCCGGGCTCGCCGCCTGCTGGCTTATTTCGAGGAGCGCGGCCTGCTGGTGGTGCGCACCGACTTCCATGGCAAGCGCGTGCTGGCATTCCCGGACCTTGGCTGCGAAACCGCGCCCGGCGATCCGGATGCGCCTGATGACGCAGAAAACCGGGATGCGGCAGAGTAGGTTTGCTACTTGGACGCTGCAAGTCGCCGGCTGATCGGGTCAAACTCTGGTGTCGGCTTACGCTTCACCGGATCGGGCAATCCGGCTTCGACGGCTTCCCAGAATTGCCAGTTTACCTTGCCCTGACCGAGTTCGTAGTCCATTCCGTCCAGCTGTCTTCGCGGAAGCTATAGAACGCCCAGTGCGCTGAACGTTCATCCAGAACGGACAACACGTCCTCAAGGTACTGTTTGCAGAACGGCAGCCGCCGCATGCAGCCGAATTCGCCGGCAACGATGCGGTTTGCGCGACCCCCTTCGCCTCTGCCCAATCGAACGCTGTCCGAGATAAGCCGTGACACGAGCGGCGTCCCACTGCTGCTCCCCTCGCCAAAGGGGATCGTGCCCGGGTACCGGTACGGCTTATCGCGCTTATGTTCGGAGCGCCGATCGCGGCGTAGGCTCGTACATATGGAAGCTATAGAGTATGCGGGCGTCGGAAAGCGGCGCCGGCCAATAGGAAAAAGCATCTGCGGCAGCGTACCAACCGGCATCGACCATCACCGGCGTTACCGGATCGGCCTCGCGAATGGCCTTAACAATGGTTTCGTAGAACGCCGGCAGATCTGCGGCCGTGCCCATCGTCTTCGCGTGCCACGCCTCCATCTGCCGCGGATCGGCATGCTCGGCCAGTCCGTTCTGTTTTTCCGGCGCCGGTTCGTTGACGATATTGTAGGCAGCAACGGCTGGATGATCCTTCAGCGCTGCCGCAAGGTCGCGCCAGAAAGCTGCCGACTCTTCCCAGTATCTCTTATCCTGCCACAGGCGGCCATCGAACGTGTTGCCATTATTTTGGGCCCAGCGCATGCCGGGGAGAGAAAGAGGTGCAATCACCACTTTGAGCCCCGCCTTGTCAGCGCGATCCAACGCGGCTTTCAAGGTCGCGAGATCATCGCGCATCAACCCCTCGTAGTGATCTGCGTCGCCAACCAGAAAGTCGCGCTTCTGCGGCTTCCATTTGTCATAGGAAAGTCTGACCCAGGTCGCGCCATAGCTGCGCAACGCCTCGAAGTAAGGCTGATCGGGCGGTAGTCTGTTGAAGCTGTTCCCGCCGTGCCGCGGCGTATCCCAAAACGCAATGAGATCGGCGGCATTGGCCGGCGCGGAAAGAAGCTGGGCGAACAGGGAGGCGGCACACGCGAGGATGATGGTATCTTCATTCGAGCGATTTCACTATCGATATCGGCAAAGTTTGGGCCGAAATGCGCCTGCTTTTCGGTCCCGCTGCGTGGAAAGGTGCGGTTGTTTCAGGTCATCGGAACTTGCGGTGAGCGTCGATCGCCAGACCCAGCCCGACACTGCCGAACATGTCGCCCTGGACCACGCGCGCGCCGGGAAACAGGCCGAGGATGGCGTTGCGCACCTGCGGAATCGCGGTCGAGCCACCGGTGAGGAACAGCGTATCGACGTGTTTCGCCGCTACGCCAGCATCGCGCAAGGTCGCCTCGACGGTAGCGGCGATGCGCTGGACCGCCGTCGCAATGGCGCCCGCCAGTTTCTCGGAGGAGAGCGGCAGTTTCAACCTTTCCTCCAGCATGTCCAGGTCGATGCTGGTCGCGGGCGCATCGGTCAGCGCGATCTTCGCCTGTTCGACCTGTCCCGCCAGCGCGTGGCCCAGCCGGTGGCGGACGATCTCGATCATCCGCTCGACCAGTTCGGGCCTCGCCGCTTCGTAGCGGATGGAGCGCAGATCCTGCATCGCCTTGGCGGTATAGAGCAGGTTGATGCGTTGCCAGGTGGCAAGGTCGAAGAAATAGCCCACCGGCAAGTTGCGTTTGCCGTCCCTCGTCGGGGTCATGTAACCCAGTTCGGGCATGACGGTCGCCACCGACAGGAGCCGATCGAAATCCGTGCCGCCGATATGCACGCCGGCATTCGCCAAAATATCATCCTTGCGGTCTGAGGCCTTCGCGCGCTGCGGCGAGACCCGCACGATGGAAAAGTCCGACGTGCCACCGCCGATGTCGATGATCAGCGCCAGTTCCTCGCGCGTCACGCTCTGCTCATAGTCAAGCGCCGCTGCGATCGGCTCGAACTGGAAGGAGATATGCTTGAAGCCACGACTGCGTGCAGTCTTTTCAAGCTCGGCCTGGGCCTGCGCGTCGGCCGCCATGTCGTCGTCGACGAAATGCACCGGGCGGCCGAGAACCACCTTGTCGACCGTCCCGCCGGCTTCGCTCTCCAGCCGCTGGCGCAGATATGCGATGAAGCCGCCGACAATGTCGGTGAAAGCCATCGACCGCGTCTTGATCCGCGTCTTCTCGCGGATCAGGGAGGTTCCGAGCACACTTTTCAACGCGCGCAGGAGGCGCCCTTCGATATTGGCGGTGTATGCGTCGATTGCGCTTCGGCCGAAATAAGTCCGGTCGTCCTCGAAATTGAAGAAGACGGCGCTGGGGATCGTGACATTGTCCCCCTCGAGCGTTACGAGGCGTGGTTTCCCGCCGTTGAACAGACCGGCAGTGGAATTGGAGGTGCCAAAGTCGATAGCGCCGTAGTCCGGCTTCATGGTCCACCTTTTCGATTGACGCTTGCCCGGGCAGCGACGGGGCGCTTCCGCTACATCACAGCTGCTGCGGATGTCGATGCAAAATGCGGCCTTCGGCGGAAAGTGCGCCTCGGCGCGCATCGGCAGTGGACAATGCGGGGTGATTCTGCTAACACGCGCCGCAATTCGCGGTGGAAGCCGCTGCGGAGCCTTGTGGCTATTCGCCATTGGCTCGACCCGTTAACCGAGAGACAGGATAGCCCGTGCAGGTACTCGTCCGCGACAATAATGTTGACCAGGCGCTTCGCGCCCTGAAGAAGAAAATGCAGCGCGAAGGTATCTTCCGCGAAATGAAGATGCGCGGACATTATGAGAAGCCTTCCGAGAAGCGCGCCCGCGAAAAGGCCGAGGCCGTTCGCCGCGCCCGCAAACTGGCCCGCAAGCGCGCTCAACGCGAGGGCCTGCTGCCTTCGACGCCGCGTCCGGTTCCGACTGCCGGTGGTGCAGGTGCGCCGCGCCCCGCGCGCTGATCGCCCCTCTTTCGTCTTTTTCAGGAACTAGCGGGAGGTGGGGCGAGGACGATCGCCGCCACCTTTTGCTTTATGAGGATAACGCGCAGGCTTTGCCCGCCGCCGTCCGCTGAACAGGGAACACCGGAAATGGAAGCACGCATCGGCCGTTCGCACCCGGTCCGTGGCCTTGCCGCGATTTTCCTGCTGTTCTCGGGGCTCGCGCTTGACGGCATGCGACACCGTGCCATCGGGTGACCTCAACGCCGTGGATGTCGCGCAGGGCTCAAACCAGAACATCTCCTCGCTCAGCGCCGTCATCCAGAGCAATCCGACCGATCCGGAAGCCTACAATGTGCGCGGCTCTGCCTATGGCAAGGGCGGACGCTACCGCGAGGCGCTGAAGGATTTCGACAAGGCGATCGAACTGCGCCCGAATTTCTATCAGGCCTATTCGAACCGGGCGCTGATTCAGCGCTTCCTTGGCGATCAAAGCGCGGCGCTCCAAGACTACAACCGTGCTATCCAGCTCAATCCGAACTATGACGCGGCCTATATCGGGCGCGGCAACCTCTACCGCAAGGCCGGCCGCACCCAGGACGCTTTCAACGACTTCCAGAAGGCGATTCAACTCGATACGACGGATCCGCGCGCTTATCACAATCGCGGCCTCATCTATCAGAGCAAGGCCCAGCATGCGTTCGCCATCGAGGACTTCTCGACCGCGATCTCGCTGGCACCCGATGCCGCCGAACCGTACAACGGCCGCGGGCTTTCCTATCTTGCGACCGGTGCGGACGACAACGCCTTTGCCGATTTCAACACTTCGATCAAGCTTGACGGCCGCATTGCCGAGAGCTGGGCGAACCAGGCGCTCGTATATGAAAAGCGAGGCGAAAAGCAGAAGGCGGCGAAATCCTACCGTCAAGCGGTCCGACTCGATCCGGACTATGCGCCGGCTCGCGAAGGACTTGCCCGCGTAAGCGCCGGCGCTCCCGGCTAAGGCAATAATCGACGCGTGGCTCGCCGGGCGTTGACGGAAGCGAGGCGGCGCGGTCATCATCCCGGACAAGCTTCGTGGAGACTGCCATGACCGGACCCAATCGCGATCGTTCAAAAGCCGATGCGCGCAAACCGCCGAAAAGCGGCCGCCCTGACCAGACGCAGGAGGACAGGGACCGGCTTGAGGAAGAGCTGGAAGAAGGCCTCGAAGACTCATTTCCGGGCAGCGACCCGGTTTCGGTGACGTCGACGGCCATTCCCGGATCGCCCGGCAAGAAGCCCCGGTGATCGTCGCGCCGGCCGCGGCGGCCTAAGCTGTCTTTGCTTTTACCAGGGCGAGCGTCAGCCAGCGCGCGGTGAGCGCAGGCCTTGCCGACCCCTCGATCTCGATCGTCACATCATGCGCGATCTCCACCCACCCCGACGGCCGTGCCTTTAGGTTGGCGAGTACGAAACGCGTGCGGATTCGCGCACCGGTCTTTACCGGCGAGACGAAACGCAGTGTCTCGAAACCCTGGTTGACGCCCATATCCGCCCCCTCCATCGCCGGTATCGTTTCGAACGCCATCGCCGAAAGCAGCGACAGCGTCAGGAACCCGTGCGCGATGGTACCGCCGAACGGCGTCGCTCGTGCCCTTTCGGGATCGCAATGAATGAACTGGTGATCGTCGGTGGCATCGGCGAATTTGTCGATCATCTCCTGCGAGACGATGCGCCAGGGCGATACACCGATTTCCTGGCCGATCATCGTCAGCGCCTGTTCAAGCGTGATTGTCCGCAAGCCCGCACTCCATTCAGCCGCCGAAAGTCCCTGTCCACCGACCTGATAGTGGATGGCGCCCGGATTGTCACGGAACGAGCTTGGTGCTCCGTCCGCATACGACCGGCACAGAGGGACTCGGCAGGGCGCGGCAACCGCGCTAGGATTGTCGGCGAAATGGGAGGGGAAAGACATTCAGTCACTGCCCATAGCGCATCGCATCGACGCGAGACCAACCCACGGCTCATCGCTTTCGCTCGCCTATGCCACAGCTGTCTTGTGCTGGCTGCTTTCGGCGGGTGTCTACATCGCCGCGAAGTGGGTCGCGCCGGAAATGCCGCCATGGGCGCTCTGCTTCTGGCGGCTGGCGATTGCCTGCTTGATCCTGTTGCCCATCGTGCACCGCCATCATGGCGCTATGCTTGCGCTGCTGAAATCCCGCGCGGTGGAAGTCGTACTGATCGCCGCAATCGGCCTCACGATTTGCCAGGGGATGATCTATACGGGACTCAATCATACCGATGCGACCACCGCCGGCATCATCATGGCGCTGTCGCCGGTCATGACCATGGTGCTCGCCCGCATCGTACTCGGCGAGCCGCTCGGCCTGTGGAAGGCGATTGGGGCGCTGCTGGCGCTGATCGGCATGCTGGTAATCGTAGCGCGTGGCGATCTCGCCGCGCTGCTGCGGCTCCAGTTCAATCCCGGTGAATTGTGGATCGTCGGCAGCGCGTTTTGCTGGGGTCTCTACACCGTGCTGCTGCGGCGCTCCAACTTCGCGCTGGAACTCCTGCCGATGGTCGTTCTGCTGCTGGGCGCGGGCGCACTCGCCGCGTTGCCGTTCTATCTTTGGGAACTGGTGGTCGGCGAACGTTCCGCCTTGCATATGAACGGGCTTCTGGCGCTTGCCTATGTGGCGGGGCCAGGCGGCGCGCTGATGTACTATCTCTACAACCGGAGCGTGGCGACACTGGGTGCAGGGCGCGCAAGCATGCTGCTCTATCTGCAGACGGTTTTCGTAGCGCTGCTTGCCTATATGTTCCTAGGCGAGGGCCTGCACGACTACGACATCGTTGGCGCCGGCTTTATCGTCGCGGGCCTGGTACTCTCGACGGTAATCAAGCCTAAATCGAAAGCCGCATAGCCCTGCTGATCGTCTGCTGCCGGAAACGCTTCGTTACTCCGCAGGTGCCGTGCTGGAATAAGCAGCCTCCTGCAATTCGCGGTTCAACCGCGTCTCCTCGTGCGTCTGCGGCGTGATGAACCGGCCCAGCAGGAGATAGGCGACCGGCGTCAGGAACAGCGTCGATGCCGCTGCGAGCCCAAGCCCGCCGACGATGACCCAACCTAGCGCGATGCGAGCTTCGGCACCGGCGCCGCTCGCCATCACCAGCGGCAGGCCGCCGAGCACCGTACATATCATGGTCATCATCACTGGGCGCAGCCGGATGTTGGACGCCTGTTCGATGGCTTCGCGAACACCGGCGCCGCGATCACGCAATTGATTGGCGAATTCGACGATCAGGATACCGTTCTTGGCCATCACGCCGACCAGCAGCACCAAGCCGATCTGGCTATAGGCATTGAGGCTGGTGCCGGTGAGGATCAGAGCAAAGATGGCGCAGGCAAGTCCCAGCGGCACGGTCGCCATGATGATGATGGCGCTGACGAAACTCTCGAACTGGGCGGCCAGTACGAGAAGAATGATCACCAGCGCGAAGCCGAAGATGGTGAGCATGCTGCTGTTGGTCTCGCCCAGCGTTGCAGCTTCGGCGAGCGGCACGATACGGCTGCCGGGGGGCAATAGCGGCGTCGCAATTTCCTCCGCCGCACTCAGCGCATCGCCCAACGCGAAATCCTGGGTCAGATTGGAGGTTATGGCCACCGATGGCTGCTGCTGCTCCCGTGTCAGCGACGGCGGAACGGCGCGCTCGGTCAATGTCGCAATCGTCGAGACCGGAACATAGCGACCGTCACCGGTCTTCAGGTAGATGTTCTCCAGGTCGGTCGGATCGTTGATCGGGTTGGTCGTCGACACCAGCTTCACGCCGTAGCTGCGATCCTTGATGTAGACGTCGCCGATGTCGTTGCCATCGAGCATGGCCTGCTGCGTTGCAGCCAGTCCGGTAATGTCGATGCCGAGGTCCGAGGCGCGTTCGCGATCGATGACTACCGAGAGCTGCGGCTGCGTCGGATCGACGGAAAGCCGCGGCTGCTGGAAGCGCGGATCCTGCTGCATCTTGTCGATGATCTTCGCCGCCGCCTCGCTCAGCGCCTGCCGGTCATTGCCGACCAAGGCGAATTGCAGGCCGTTACCGGCGCCGCGTATGCCCAGGCTGTTCGGCTGGACAGGGAATACGCGCACGCTCGGCACTTGCTTGGCGAAACGGTTTATGTCGGCCATGATCTGCTGCTGGCTGCGTTCGCGCTGGTCCCACGGCGCCAGCGTCATCACCATGAATCCGGAGTTGTAGGCCCCGTTCTGGCCGGCATTCTCGAAGGTGCTGACGATTTCGCCGGAATCGCGTAGCGGTTGGATCAACTCCTCGATCCGCCGCATCTGCTGCGCGGTATAGTCGAGACTGACACCCTGCGGCGCGTTGATGCGCAGCAGCACGACAGAGCGATCCTCGACCGGAGTCAGCTCCTGGCGAATCGAGCCGAACATTGAGAAGGCTGTGCCGGCGAAAAGCGCAGCGACAAGCACGACGATCAGCGGCGCGTCGAGGCAGGCATGCAGGCAGCGGCGATAGAGCCCGCTCAGCGCGCCGCCGATGCGCCCGCCAATGCCGCCGGGGCCCTCATGGTGCAGCGAAGCGGTGGTCAGCATGCGGGAAGCGAGCATCGGGCAGAGCGTCAGGGCAACCACGCAGGACAGCAGCACCGACATGGCCAGCACGAAGCCGAATTCGCGGAACAGGCCGCCGGTCTGGCCGGGAAGGAAGGAAATCGGAACAAAGACAGCGACCAGCGTCGCTGTCGTGGCGATGACGGCGAAGAACACCTCCTGCGCGCCGAGGACAGCGGCGGCGCGCGGGCCCATGCCCTCGTTGCGGCGCCGCACGATGTTTTCGAGCACGACAATCGCATCGTCAACGACAAGGCCCGTCGCAAGCACCAGCGCCAGCAATGTCAGGATGTTGATGGAGAAACCCGCGAGGTAGATGGCTGCGATCGTGCCGATCATCGCCACCGGCATGGACAGACCCGGAATAAGCGTCGCGCGCCAATCGAGCAGGAAGACGTAGATCACAATCAGAACGATGGAAATCGACAGCCCAAGCGCCAGTTCCACCTCATGCACGGCGCCTTCCACGAAGACGGCATCGTCGCTTGTGACCCTGATGGTCATGCCCTCGGGCAGGCTTTTCTGGATCTGGGCGACAGCAGCCTTCACACCCTCGGAAATATCGAGCGTATTGGATTCGGCCTGGCGCACGATACCGAGGCCGATACCCGTCTTGCCATCCGAGCGCAGCGATGACTGCCCCGTATCGGGGCCGAGCGTAACGGTCGCGACATCGCTGACATGGGTGTCGCCACTGATGACAATCGCTTCGAATTCCTCGGGCGTGGTGACATCCGCCGTGGTGCGGACGATGAGGTCCTGATTGTTGGTGGTGATGGAGCCCGAGGGACTGTCGAACGCGACGGAGGCGAGCGCCTGGCGCAAATCGGCAACGGTCAGGCCCAGCGCAGCAAGCTTGCTCTGGTCGACGTCGATGCGGAAGATCTTGTCGCGGTCGCCATAGACCTGGACGTCGGCAACACCCGGCACCGCTGCAAGCACATCCTCGATCTGGTCTTCCACGAGGACCGTCATGTCCTGGATCGACATGGAATCGGAGGTAACGGCAAGCCGCATCACCGCATCGGAGTTGGCGTCCGCCTTGACGATGCGGGGTGGGTCGGCCTCGTCGGGCAATACATTCGAAACACGGCCCACCGCATCGCGCACGTCGGATGCGGCGACATTCAGATCGACGCCGTCGTTGAATTCGATGGTGACGCGGCTGCGCCCGAATGACGATGACGAGGAAATCGACTTCACGCCGGATACCCGCGCCACCGCGCCCTCGATCACGTCGGTCAATTCGCGGTCAGCCGTCTCGGCAGCAGCGCCCTCGAAGTCGGTGTTGACGGTGATGACCGCCCGATCGACGTCCGGCAGTTCGCGGATCTCGACACCGTAAAAGGCTGCGAGGCCGGCAACGGTGATCAGCGTGTTGAGCACGAAGGCCATCACCGGCCTGCGAATGAACAACGCCGTCAGACCCGCTCCGGCGGATTTGGAGGACGACTCGGCGCTCATGGCCGTCCTCCTGAGGCAAGCGACCCGGCCTGTGGCAACGCATGTGAAATACACCGGCTACGATTGCCGCTTATCTCCGCAGCTTCGTCATCCCGGGCGGCTGAGCGAAGCAAAAGAAGACCCGGGATCCAGCGGGAGAATCGCCGAAGGCGCAATTCTCGCGCATAGGCGCGATAAAGCAAAAGACTCTTGCGCTGGATCCCGGCTCTGCCCTCGCTACGCTCGGTTGGCCGGGATGACGCAGACGCGATGGCCGAGCCTATTCTCCACCGTCTGCTCGGCAACGATTCGGACATCACACTCGCGGAAGTAGCCATCGTCACGATCCGCCGGCATCGGCGGCAAGCGGCGACCGTTTTTCCCCGGCGATGAGGACCTCGCTGCCCTGGCGCACGCTCTGCACGCCCTCCGTGACCAGCATGTCGCCACTGGCGAGCGGCGCGTCGACCAACACCGTTTCGGTATTGCGCTGGATGATGCGGACAGGCACGCGCTCGACCTTGCCGTCCGTCACCCTCCAGACAAAGGCGCCGTCGGATCCCCATAGCACCGCCAGCGGACTGACTGCAGGATAGGTTTCGCCGGGGAACTGCATCATCACATGAAAAGACATGCCGGCGCGCAGCGAATCCGCAGGGTTGGCAATGCGCGCCTGAACCCACAGTGTGCGGCTCTTCTCGTCGATGCGGTTGTCGATGGCGGAAACCGCACCTTCGTAGATGTCCTTCGGATTTGCGAGCGGCGTCGCCGATATCGCCGCTCCGACCTCGACGGCCGATGCAAAGCGCTCGGGTACCCAGAAATCGACGAGGATGCTGGACCGGTCATCCACAGTGGCGATCGCGGACTGGCTGGTGACATAGTTGCCTGCCTCGATCGGCAGGATGCCGACAACCCCGGCAATCGGCGAGACGACAGAACGCCGGTCGAAAGCCAGTTGCGCATCGTGGACGGACAGGTCGGCGTTGCGCAGTTCGAGCTCCGCTTCCGTCAGTTGGACCGTCGTGACCGCGTTCGACTTGCTCAGCGCCCGCATCCGTTCTGCCTTGGCTTCCGCGTCATCGCGCGCAATTTTGGCTCGCTCCAGGGCGATCTCTTCCGTATCTGAATCGAGAGTGGCAATCACCTGGCCTTTTTCGATATGCGCGCCGGACTGCACCGCGAAGCCGGTCAGCCGTCCGGACGTGAAGGGGGCTTACGGTCACCGTGGCGTTGGCCCGCCCGGTCCCGATCGCCTGAAGCCGGTCATTGATCGTTGCCGTCGTTGCCGCCTCCGCGGCAATGGTGGTCGGCTGGTCGCCACCGGAATTGCCGCGCCCGTTGCGACCCGTGCCATCCTGGCCGATCTTGGGCGTGGACGCCGCCGCCCAGTCGATTCCCCACGAAGCCAGCATCCTGTCGGAACCCGGAAAAAACTTAACCCAGGCCGCAGCGGCGGCGATCAGGATCACCACCGAAAGAAGGAGCTGCTTCCAAACCGACATTCACAACCTCGCGCCCGGGCGATGAAAATACACCGCAGCCGCGCAAATGAGAAATCAACCTATCGACACTGTTACTGATTTAAGGCGGTTTGCCAGATTGATGGCATAGATTCTCATTAAATTTGCGTAAGGTTTGGCCAGCGACTCCTATCAGTCGTGCTGCAACTCAGCGCAGCCCTTCCATATCCCTGATCCGGCGCGCGCCGTCGGGTTCAAGAGCGCGCGTCAATCCGCCGATCAGCGTTTCGGCGACCACCATCAAGGCGGCGGAAGAATCCCATGGTGACGGCATGCCGGTCCGCCCCGGTATGACATGCCGGGCGAAGCGCGCAATCGGCGACAGCCACTGATCGGTGAACAGCACAATCTGCACACCGCGCTGATGCGCCTTTTCCGAAAATCGCACCAGACTCTCCTGATACCGGCGAATGTCGAAAACCAACAGGATATCGCGCTTGCCCATGTCGATCAGCCGATCTCGCCAGTTGCTCTCCTGGCCCACCAAGTGAAAAACGTTGGGGCGGATGATCGCCAGATGCGCCGCCATATAGCGCGCGATGGGATCGGTAAAGCGCCCGCCGACGAGGTGGATGCTTGCGCGTTTGTTCGCGAGCAGGGCGACAACATCGTCGAGTTGGTTTGCCGAGATATGCCGGAACGTCTCGCGTATGTTGTCGAGCGTCGCCTCAACCATCGGCGAGATGCCGGCGCTTTGCTGCGATGGCGCATGCGTGCGCGACGCTGGTGATTGCAGCTGCTCGGCGAGTTCCTCCTGCAGTGCCGATTGGAACTCCGGATAGTTATGGAAGCCGATCCTGGACACGAAGCGCAAGATGGTGGGTGAACTGACCCCTGCCTGCTGCGAGAAATCTGCAACGGTCTTCAGGCCGATCAGCGGATAATTGCCGATCAAGGTCTGCGCCGCCCGCCTCTCGCCGGCGGGCATGGCACCGATCCGGCCGGCTATAAGCTCGGCAACGCTCGAACCCATAAATCCCTCCCGTGCACGCGCTCAAATGCCGTTTGACAAAATCGCGCAATACGTATGAAATCATCCATAGGAGCAAAATGAAATACCTAAAGTAATTTTCGATACGGCTCCCGAGGGACAGTCTGGCGAATGGGGAATGCACGCGGGGAACGTGCCCAGTCGGTCGAACCAGTCGAAGTGATCAACGGCGATGGCCGCGGTCGCATCCTCCTGGCATGCGACCACGCTTCGAATTTCGTCCCGGCGGAATACGGCTTCCTCGGCCTCGACGCTCCGCAATTCCAACGTCACATTGCCTGGGATCCAGGCGCTTTGCCGGTTGCCGAATACATGGCGGCGCTGCTCGACGCGCCACTGGTCGCTTCGCGAATTTCCCGGTTGGTGATTGATTGCAACCGCCCGCTTGAGGCACACGACCTCATCCCTGAAACCAGCGAGACGACGGTCATTCCCGGGAATCGCGGCCTTGATGCGGTCGAGCGCAGGCGCCGCATCGCGCTCGCGCATCAGCCCTTTCACGATGCCCTGGACAATCTGATCGATCAGCGTGGCGCCGACGGCCTGGAAAGCTGGCTGGTAACGGTTCATTCTTTTACGCCTGTTTACAAGGGCGTAGCCAGGCCGTGGCAGATCGGCATCATTCACGATGACGACCAGCGCATCGCCTGCCCCCTTATCGAGGGTCTTCGCGCGGTGACGGGCTTGAATGTCGGCGTCAACCAGCCCTATTCGCCGGCCGACCGCGTCTACTACACTGTGGAACGCCATGCGCGGGCGCGGGGAATTCCCTGCGCCATGATCGAAATTCGCAATGACGAGATAACGAACGAAGCATCGCAGCGAAAATGGGCGGAATTGCTCGCGGGCATTCTTTCCGGTCTCCATGCGGAAAAAGGCGCAGTACAAGCGCCATTGCGCGGAGAGGAACTTCCGAAACTAGCGGCTCAACGATAAAGGGGACACCGAAATGGCAGCGCCTGGATACTCTGACAACGACAAGCACGAGGACATGAAGGTCCTTCATGGCATGGGTTACGCTCAAGAACTCGAGCGGCGCATGAGCGGTTTCTCGAATTTTGCGGTTTCATTCTCGATCATCTGCATCCTGTCGGGCGGTATCAACTCGCTCGCCCAGGCTACATCCGGCGCGGGCGGCGCAGCCATCGGCATCGGCTGGCCGCTCGGGTGCTTCGTTTCACTCGTCTTTGCCGTGGCCATGGCACAGATCAGCTCCGCCTATCCGACGGCAGGCGGGCTCTATCACTGGGGTTCGATCCTCGGCAACCGCTTCACCGGCTGGGTGACGGCCTGGTTTAACCTCCTCGGACTGGTGACCGTTCTGGGCGCCATCAATGTCGGCACTTACTATTTCTTCATGGGCGCATTCGGCACGCCCTATTTCGGGCTCGAGGATTCGACCACAGTCCGCATCATCTTCCTTGTGATCATCACCGGGCTGCAGGCGCTGGTGAACCATATGGGCATCGGGCTGACAGCAAAACTTACGGATTTCTCCGGCTACCTGATCTTCGCGACCTCGATCATTCTCGCAGTCGTCTGCCTGCTGGCGGCCGACAACTTCGACCTTGGGCGGCTATTCACCTTCTCCAACTATTCCGGCGAGGCTGGCGGCAACGTCTGGCCCCAGATCTCCGGCAGCTGGGTGTTCCTGCTCGGCCTGCTGCTGCCGATCTACACGATCACCGGCTATGACGCTTCGGCGCACACATCGGAAGAAACGCTGAAGGCGGCCCATTCGGTGCCGCGTGCCATGGTCGGCTCGGTACTGTGGTCGGCGCTGTTCGGTTACATCATGCTCTGTTCGTTCGTGCTGATGCTGCCGAACATGGACGACGCAGCGAAGCAGGGCTGGAACGTGTTCTTCTGGGGCATGGACCAACAGGTCAACCCGATCGTCAAGGACCTGC
This sequence comes from uncultured Alphaproteobacteria bacterium, assembly GCA_963829135.1. Classification (GTDB taxonomy): domain Bacteria; phylum Pseudomonadota; class Alphaproteobacteria; order Rhizobiales; family Rhizobiaceae; genus Kumtagia. Next base: position 208,994 of record CAWHHO010000008.1, read on the forward strand.
TGTATCTGGCGATCTTCATCAGCCAGTGGCTCTGCGGCCTCGCAACGGTGACGTCGGTCTCGCGCATGATCTTCGCGTTCTCGCGCGATGGCGGCCTGCCGGCTTCCAAGGCGCTGTCCAAGGTCAGCCCGCAACATCGCACGCCGGTCGCGGCGATCTGGACCGGCTCGATCCTGTCGGTTCTGTTCGTCTGGGGTTCTTCGCTGGTCTCGATCGGCGAAACCCCGGTCTACACCATCGTCGTATCGTGCACGGTCATCTTCCTGTTCTTCTCTTTCGCGATACCGATTGCACTCGGACTGATGGCATGGGGAACATCCAAGTGGGACAAGATGGGACCGTGGAATCTCGGCGAAGGCGTCTTCAAGCTGTTTGCCATACTCTCGATCCTGGCGATGATCCTGATCTTCGTTCTCGGCATCCAGCCGCCAAACCAGTGGGCGCTCTACATCACCGTCGGCTTCCTGATCCTCACCGCCATAGTGTGGTTCGGACTTGAGAACCGCCGCTTCCAGGGCCCGCCGATCGGCGAAGAGGTTGCGAAGCGCGCAGCCGAAATCGCAGCCGCCGAGCGCGCTGTCGGCGAAACCGGACGCTGATTTTTCGCACCGCCGCCGCGGCCGGCCGTCGCCGGCCGCGGCTTCCGTTACATATCCTCGAAGCGTCATCCGAGTGAGGCAGCAATGGCCGCAAACATGACTTTTGATCAGTTGAAGAAGGCCGTTGCGGATGGCGAAATCGACACGGTGCTGGCGGCCGCCGTCGATATGCAGGGACGCTTGGTCGGTAAGCGCTTCCTCGCCAAATACTTCGTCGAATCCGCTTACGACGAGACGCATGGCTGCAATTATCTGCTGGCCAACGACATCGATATGGAGCCGGTGCCGGGCTACAGGGCGGCAAGCTGGTCGAAGGGCTATGGCGACTTCATCATGAAGCCCGACCTGTCGACGCTTCGCAAAGTGCCCTGGCTGGAAAAGACCGCGCTGGTGCTCAATGATCTGCTCGACCACCACACCCACGCAGATCTGCCGCACTCGCCACGCGCCATCCTGAAAAAGCAGGTCGCAAGGCTGAAGGAGCGCGGCTACCTCGCCTATTTTGCGTCCGAGCTGGAGTTTTATCTGTTCAGCGAGACCTATGATTCCGCCCGCTCAAAGCATTGGCAGAACCTGGACACCGCCTCGCCCTATATCGGAGACTATCTGATCGGCATCACCACCAAGGAAGAAGGTGTGATGCGCCGCCTGCGCAACGACATGGAAGCCGCCGGCATACCGATAGAAAACTCCAAGGGCGAGTGGGGTCCCGGCCAGGAGGAGATAAACGTTCGCTATGCGGAAGTCCTGGAAATGGCTGACCGCCATGTCATCCTGAAGAACGGCGCCAAGGAAATCGCCTCGTCGATGGGCAAGTCGATCTCGTTCATGGCGAAGTACAATTACAGCCTCGCCGGCAATTCCAGCCATATCCACAATTCGCTGTGGAGCGCCGATGGCAAGACGCCGCTGTTCTTCGACAAGAAGGGGCAGTACGGACTGACGCAGCTCGGCCATCAATGGTCGGCCGGCCAGTTGAAATACGCCAAGGAGTTCACCTGGTTCCTGGCGCCCTACATCAATTCCTACAAGCGATTCCAGTCGGGTACCTTTGCGCCGACCAAGATCATGTGGAGCGAGGACAACCGCACCGCCGGGTTCCGGCTCTGCGGCGAAGGCACCAAAGGCGTGCGCATGGAATGCCGCATCGGCGGCGCCGATCTCAACCCATATCTGGCCTTTGCCGCCCTGATCGCCGCGGGCCTGGCCGGCATAGACGAGAAACTCGAGCTGCAGAAGCCTTTTGTCGGGGATGCCTATCAGGCCTCGCGCCTTCCGGAGATTCCGAAGACCCTGCGCGACGCCACCGAAACGCTTGCGAAGTCGAAAATGCTGAAGGAAGCGTTGGGAGAGGACGTTATCGAGCATTACGTCCACACTGCCCGCTGGGAGCAGTTCGAATATGACCGACGCATTACGGACTGGGAATTGCACGGGGGTTTCGAGAGATATTAAAAAACTTACTTGACATATTGACAAACACTACCTATGATTAGTGTACGGTTATCACAGCCTGCGATTGCAATCTAGGAGCGATGAAATGGGCAAGTATGCGCCGCTTGAACGTATTTCTCGAAAAGCCAATCTCGGGACCACGTCCCGATGACTTCTGACGAGATCGAAGACATGCTTGGGCGACGCATTGCCGGCCTTCGAAGCAGTACCGCGCATGGTGGAGCAACAATCCGAACAACAATGTCGATGACCAAAGAATGGCTGGCTGCTGGATACGACACCGAAGTCCGTCGACATCGCAAGTCGGAAGCTCGTGTTCCGCAAGGTCGGAAGAGCATCGCGATTCTGGTCGCCGGATAGTCGCATCAAGTGGCGAGTTGACACTCGCCGCGGCCTCGCACCCGGTATTCGGATTCATGAAAGGTCTGATCACATTCGAACCGGTTTCGATCCGACAAAGCCGCTTCCAGCGATGACGCCAATTGGGACCAAGGATATTGGGTGAGGACCGCAGGTGACGGAGCTCCAAGCTCCTGCTCGATACCTGCGCGATGACTGTTTGTCGCGAACGATACCGAGATCGACAGAGATGCGACCAAGAGGTGATCGGAGGCGGCGTATGACGGACGCCTCTATATCGTCTCCGATGTCGGCTTGGGAGATCGGCATGCGGCGTCTCAAGGGACGGCTCAGACTGCCGCTTGAAGCCGCTATGCAATTTTTTCAACGATTCGTCGACGGATGAAGCGCAAGTTAGACGTCTGGCGCACTGACCATATGATCTGGCTTCTTCAAATCTTCCCGGCTCGATTCATGGCGACCCTATGGATCGCATATCTGATCGCAACGGCTCGAGCCTAGAATCTTGCGTTTTGGTGACTCGCGACCGGCCGATCCTCACCTACGGCGAGACTGGCACATCTGCGCACTGTTAGCCTGCTAACGTGGAGCTCCATCTTGGAAACTATAAAGCTCACCTCTCCCATTGACGGCTCGATCTATGTCGAGCGCCCCGTCGCAACCGACCAGGCCGTCAATGCTGCTGTCGAGCGAGCGAAGGCAGCGCAGGTCGCATGGGCGCAGACGCCGATAGCCGAGCGCTGCCGGTACATGCTGGCAATGCTCGAAGCGCTGGTCGGAATGAGCGAGGAGATCGTACCGGAACTGGCATGGCAGATGGGCCGCCCGACGCGCTACGGCGGCGAGTTCGGCGGGGTCAAGGAACGCATCGCCTACATGGTCGAGATCGCCGAACAGGCGCTGAAACCGGTGATGGCATCCAATCCGAAAGATGGTTTCCGCCGCTACGTGAAGAAGGATCCTCTCGGCGTCGTCATGGTCATCGCGCCGTGGAACTACCCTTACCTGACCGCGGTCAACACCATCGTTCCTGCATTGATCGCCGGCTCGACGGTCATTTTGAAGCATGCGGCGCAGACGCTGCTTGTCGGCGAGCGGTTTGCCCAGGCGTTCGAAATCGCTGGGCTACCGAAGGGCGTGTTCCAGAACATCGTTCTGAACCATAGCCAGACGGAGAAACTGCTCGGTTCCGGCAAGATCGACCACGTCAATTTCACCGGTTCGGTGGCCGGCGGCCGAGCCATCGAAAAGGCTGCGGCCGGCACGTTCATGACCATGGGCCTGGAACTCGGCGGCAAGGATCCCGCCTATGTGCTGGCGGACGCGAAGCTGGACCACGCCGTCGCCAACCTGGTTGAAGGCGCGTTCTTCAATTCGGGCCAATGCTGCTGCGGCATCGAGCGCGTCTACGTCCATGAGAATATCTACGACGATTTCCTCGAAGGCTTCATCGCTGAGACGAAGAGCTATACGCTCGGCAATCCGCTCGAGCAGGCAACCACCATGGGGCCGATGGCGCAGGCGCGCTTCGCCGACTTCATTCGCGAGCAGAAGGCCGAGGCGCTGCGCAAGGGCGCGGTGGCGCACATGAACACATCCGACAACCGCAGCAAGGAGGGCTCGCCCTATTTGCCGGCGGAGGTGTTGACCAATGTCGATCACCAGATGAGCGTGATGCGCGAAGAGAGTTTCGGGCCGATCGTCGGCATCATGAAAGTGCGCGGCGACGACGAAGCCATCGCGCTGATGAACGACAGCCCTTACGGCCTGACGGCCTCGATCTGGACTTCCGACATCGAGCATGCCGTAAGGATCGGCGATCGGGTCGAGACCGGCACGGTATTCATGAACCGCTGTGACTATCTCGATCCGGCGCTCGTGTGGACTGGTGTCAAGGATACCGGCAAGGGCGCGGCGCTGTCGCAGATCGGCTACGACAATCTGACGAGGCCGAAGAGCTATCACCTGCGGGAAGTGTAGATCGCAGTTCGTGGGTCGCCGCTCGTGACACCGATCCTGCTGCCCGACGTGCCGCCAAGTTTCCGACCGACCACTGACCAACCACGACCGACTCACAGGAAATTCATGACCACCCTCGTTGCCAAATGGAATTACCCCACCACCGTCCGTTTCGGCGCGGGCCGGATCGCTGAACTGCCGGAGGCTCTGGCCGCGACCGGTATCAAGAAGCCGCTTTTCGTCACGGATCCGGGGCTGGCCAAGCTCCCGGTGGTCGCATCGACGCTCAAGATCCTCGGCGATGCAAACGTGCCTTACGGGGTGTTTTCCGAGGTGAAGCCCAATCCGGTTGAATCAAATCTGGTCGCCGGCATCGAAGTCTATCGGAAGGGCAAGCATGACGGCGTTATCGCTTTTGGCGGCGGTTCCGCGCTCGATCTCGGCAAGCTGATAGCCTTCCAGGCGGGACAAAAGCGGCCAGTTTGGGATTTCGAGGATATCGATGATTGGTGGACCCGCGCCGATGCGGATGCCATCGCGCCCATCATCGCCGTGCCGACCACGGCGGGCACCGGCTCGGAGGTCGGCCGGGCGGGTGTCCTCACCCACGAGGAGAGCCATACCAAGAAGATCATCTTCCATCCAAAGCTGCTGCCGGCCATCGTCATCGCAGATCCGGAACTGTCTGTCGGCATGCCGCCCTTCATCACCGCGGGCACCGGCATGGACGCGCTCGCTCACTGCCTGGAGGCTTACTGCGCGCCGGGCTATCACCCCATGGCGGACGGCATCGCGCTGGAAGGCATGCGGCTGGTATTCGAAAACCTCCCCAGGGCCTATGCCAATGGCGCGGATCTGACGGCACGTGCGCATATGATGGCCGCTGCAGCCATGGGCGCAACCGCGTTCCAGAAGGGACTGGGCGCCATCCATTCGCTGTCCCACCCGATCGGGGCGCTCTACGACACCCATCACGGAATGACCAACGCGGTGTTCATGCCCTATGTGCTGGCGTTCAACCGCCCGGCGATCGAGGAGCGCATCGCCCGCGCCGCGGCCTATCTCGGCATCGAGGGCGGTTTCGATGGTTTTGCCAAGGCGGTGCTTGTGCTGCGCCGGGAACTCAAGGTCCCCCATACGCTGCCGGACCTGATCCAGGGGCTTGACATGGACACGAAGCGAAAGGCGCTGATCGCCGACATGGCGATGGCCGATCCGTCCACCGGCGGTAACCCGGTGAAGCTCACGACGAAGTCATTCCTTACCATGCTCGACAACACGATTGCCGGTACAGTTTAAACCGGTAACCGAGCGATAGGATCAATCAGCAGATCAACCACGGGAGCATTTGATTAGCCGGAAAATTGTCCGGTGGAGATTGCTAGCCGCCAGCAAAAGGAGTTAACTTTTCAAAGCCTCAGGGGGTGGGCAGCCGGCATTCATCTGGCTGTCATATGACAAGAATAACCGCAACAAGGCGCTCGAAAGCGTCAGCCAAACGGAGATAAAACATGTTCAGTTTCACGGGAAAGATTCTTTCCCTTACTGCTGCGTCGCTTATGGTGACGACGGCGATCGCCTCCGCGCAGAGCGCCGATCTCGTCGCCGCCGCCAAGGCGGAAGGCCAGCTCACCACCATCGCGCTGCCGCATGACTGGTGCGGCTACGGCGCGGTCATCGATGCCTTCAAGGCGAAGTATCCGGAAATCACGGTCAACGAACTCAATCCCGATGCCGGCTCGGGCGACGAGATCGAGGCTATCAAGGCCAACAAGGACAACAAGGGCCCGCAGGCGCCGGACGTTATCGACGTCGGCCTCTCCTTCGGTCCGTCGGCCAAGGCCGATGGCCTGATCCAGCCTTACAAGGTCTCGACCTGGGACTCGATCCCGGACAGCGCTAAGGACGCGGATGGTTTTTGGTACGGCGACTACTATGGCGTGCTTGCCTTCCAGGTAAACAAGGACCTGGTCAAGGAATCGCCCGCCGATTGGGCCGACCTTCTGAAGCCGGAATTTGCCAACTCGGTTGCTCTCGCAGGTGACCCGCGCGCCTCCAACCAGGCGATCCAGGCTGTGTATGCGGCTGGGCTGTCGAAGGGTGCGGCTGCTGGCGAAGCGGCCGGTACGGCGGGCCTTGAGTTCTTCAAGGAGCTCAACGCAAAGGGCAACTTCGTGCCGGTAATCGGCAAGGCGGCGACGCTGGCACAGGGCCAGACGCCGGTTCTCGTCACCTGGGACTATAACGCCCTTGCAGGCCGCGACACGCTGAACGGCAACCCGCCCGTCGACGTCATCGTGCCGAAGACCGGCGTGGTCGCGGGCGTCTACGTACAGGCAATCAGCGCCTTTGCGCCGCATCCGAATGCCGCGAAGCTGTGGATGGAGCATCTCTATTCGGACGAAGGCCAGCTTGGCTGGCTGAAGGGCTATTGCCACCCCATCCGCTTCAACGATCTCGCCAAGAACGGCAAGATCCCGCAGGAAATGCTGGACAAGATGCCGCCCGCCGCCGCCTACGAGGCAGCTGTCTTCCCGACGCTCGATGAGCAGGGCAAGTCGAAGGAAGCCATCACCAAGAATTGGGATGCCGTCGTCGGCGCCAACGTTCAGCAATAATAATGATCGGGGCGGCCCCCGGGCCGCCCACTCTCCTGTTGTGGCGCATGGGAGGCTGCCATCGGGTGGGTGACAAAAAAAGACAAACAGGCCGGTGATCAAAGCTGGCGAAGTGGGAACATGACAGACACCGCCGTTTCCGATACTGCGCCGTCCGTAGGGCCGGCGCGTATGCGATTGCCCACCCAATGGCTTGGCGTGGCACCGTTCTTCGCGTTTGCGATCCTGTTCCTGATCCTGCCAACCGCATACCTGATCCTCGGCGCGTTCCAGAACGAGGAAGGCCGTTTCACTCTTGAGAACCTCGCCCAACTGGCGCGGCCTTCGATCGTCGCCGCCTACTGGATTTCGATCAAGGTAAGCCTTGCTTCCGCCCTCCTCGGCGCCTTCATCGGGCTCGCTATTGCGATCGCGATCGTGCGCGGGGGCCTGCCCGACTGGATACGGTCGGCGACACTGACCTTCTCAGGCGTCGCCTCGAATTTCGCCGGCGTACCGCTCGCCTTTGCATTTCTCGCGACGCTTGGCCGGCTGGGCCTTGTGACCGTGCTCTTGAATGTTCTGGGCTTCAACCTCTACGCCCATGGCTTCAACATCCTGTCCTTCTGGGGTCTTACGCTCACCTATCTGTATTTCCAGATTCCGCTGATGGTCGTCATCATCACGCCGGCGATCGATGGATTGAAGAAGGAATGGGGCGAGGCCGCCGCAACGCTCGGCGCCACCCAGTGGCAATATTGGCGGATGGTGGTTATTCCGGTCCTGTGGCCGAGTTTCCTCGGCACCGTCATACTGCTGTTCGCCAACGCCTTCGGGGCCATCGCAACCGCCTATGCTCTGACCGGATCCTCGCTCAACATCGTGCCGATCCTGCTCTATGCGCAGATCCGCGGCGATGTCCTGCATAATGCGCATCTCGGCTACGCGATTGCCTTTGGCATGATCTTCATCACCGGCTTGGCGAACGTCTTTTACATCTGGTTCCGCACGCGCTCCGAGAGGTGGCTGAAATGAAAAAAGGCGCCTCGATCTGGGCCTGGATAATTTTTGGGGTCGGTGCGGCCTATTTCTTCATCCCGCTCATCGCCACGGTCGAATTTTCGCTGCGGATGCGCCGCGGCGCTTACTCCTTCGATGCCTATCAGGTCGTATTCGGCGATCCCCGCTTCCAGGCGAGCTTTACCTTTTCGGTTGTGGCGGCAATCTTCACCATCATCCTCGGCGTGCTGATCGTGGTGCCAACCGCCTACTGGATCCGATTGCGCATGCCTCACTTGCGGCCGATCATCGAGTTTATAACCTTGCTGCCGCTGGTCATCCCGGCAATCGTCATCGTCTTCGGCTATATCCGCATGTACGGCTCGAACTCGCCTCTGCCGTTCCTTGCGACGCCATCCGGCACCAACATCCTGCTGGTCATCGGCTATGCCACCCTCGCACTCCCCTATATGTACCGGGCCGTGGATACCGGCTTGCGAACAATCGATGTCCGCACCCTCACCGAGGCTGCTCAAATCCTCGGCGCGGGATGGGGCACGATCATCACCCGGGTCATCCTGCCGAATGTGTTGATCGCGGTTCTTTCCGGCGCCTTCCTGACCTTCGCCATCGTCATTGGCGAATTCACCATGGCCAGTCTGCTCAACCGGCCGGCCTTCGGTCCATATCTGCAGAATATGGGCGCCAATCGCGCCTATGAGCCTGCCGCACTCGCCATCATTGCCTTCATCATTACCTGGGGCTGCATGTCGCTGATCCAGATCCTGTCCCGGTTTGCGCCGAAGTCGGCAAACCGCCCCAACTGATCGAGATACACATGGCCGATCCCTTTCTCAGCATCCAGCACGTCAAGAAGTCCTTCGGCACGGCGACGGTCGTGCAGGATTTCAACCTCGACGTGGAACCCGGAGAATTCGTCTCCTTCCTCGGCCCGTCCGGCTGCGGCAAGACCACGGTGCTCCGCATGGTGGCCGGCTTCGAGGAGCCCACCGCGGGCAAGGTCGTCGTGGCCGGCAAGGACATCACCCGGCTGAAGCCCAATCAGCGCAATGTCGGCATGGTCTTCCAGGCCTATGCGCTGTTTCCCAACCTAACCGTCGCGCAGAATGTCGCCTTCGGCCTCAAAGTTGCCGGCGCGTCCAAGGCGGACAGTGATGCACGCGTCAAGGAAATGCTCGGCATCATCAAGCTGCCGGAGTTTGGCGATCGCTATCCCTATCAGCTTTCCGGGCGGTCAGCAGCAGCGTGTTGCGCTTGCACGCGCGCTTGCGCCGAAGCCGAAGCTGCTGCTGCTCGACGAGCCGCTTTCGGCGCTTGACGCCAAGGTCCGTGTGTCCCTGCGTGACGAAATCCGATCGATCCAGAAGAAGCTTGGGATCACCACGGTCTTCGTTACCCATGACCAGGAAGAGGCGCTGTCGATCTCCGACCGCATCGTGGTGATGTATGGCGGCAAGGCCGAACAAGTCGGCACGCCGTTCGAAATCTACAATCGACCGGCGACGAAGTTCGTCGCCAATTTCGTCGGCACCCTCAATGTTCTCGAGGGCACCGTCAGCGACGCTTCGGCCGGCAAGGTCAGGATCAACGCGGAAGAGGTTTCGCTGAAGGGCAAGCTGAACGGCTCGAAAAACGGCGAACGGCTTTCCGTGGCGCTGAGACCCGAGGCCATCGCGCTCGGCCGGTATCCCGGTCACGACTTCATCCTCAGCGGCCAGATCGCCGATGTGCATTTCCTCGGATCGGTGATCCGCGTGCGCGTCGGGCTTGGCGAGAGCATTGTGTCGCTCGACACATTCAACAATTCGAGCACCCCGCCGCCGACCGTTGGCGACAAGGCGGAGATCAGCTTCTCGTCGAACGACGTGCTGGTGCTCCATTAGCATTGCAACCACTTTGAGAGTGACGAACTGCGTGGTGAGCCTCGACCCTCATCCGGGCCGATCCGCGACCGCGAGGTCATGCCTCAAAGACGATCAACAGGTCCTTGGCATCGATCTGATCGCCGGTGCGCACCAGCATCTCGGCGATCGTGCCGTCACGCTCGGCATGCATGGCGGTTTCCATCTTCATCGCCTCGATGGAGAGCAGAATGTCGCCGGCCTTCACTGTCTGGCCAGCCGCGACGGCGAGCGTTGAGATAACGCCCGGCATCGGTGCGGCGACATGCGCGTCGTTGCCGGGTTCGGCCTTGCGACGCAGCTTGCCGTTGCTGGCGCCATGCGCGCGGTCTGGCACCTTGACACGGCGCGGCTGGCCATTGATCTCGAAGAACACAGTCACCATGCCCTTATCGTCGACATCGCCAATGGCAAGGCAACGGATGACCAGCGTCTTGCCTTTCTCGATGTCGACGAAAACCTCGTCTTCCGACTTCATGCCGTAGAAATAAACGGGTGTCGGCAGCACGCTCACCGGGCCGTAAATCTCCTGCGCGGCGGCGAAATCCGAATAAACCTTCGGATACATCAGCCATGAGGCAAATTCGTTCTCGGAGAGTTTGCGCCCGATCTTGGCTTCGACCTCCGCACGGCTGGCCTTGAGATCGGCGGCCTTCAACAGGGAGCCGGGGCGCTTGGTATAGGCTTTGTCGCCTTTCAGCGCCTTCTTCTGCAACGCCTCGGGCCAGCCGCCGGGCGATTGGCCGAGATCGCCGCGCAGCATGGAGACAACCGAGTCCGGGAAGGCTATGTCCTTGGCGGGATTTTCGACATCGGCGACTGTGAGATCCTGCGACACCATCATCAGCGCCATGTCGCCCACGACTTTCGATGACGGTGTCACCTTGACGATGTCGCCGAACATCAGGTTCACGTCATGATAGGCCTGCGCCACCTCGTGCCAGCGGGTTTCCAAACCGAGCGAGCGCGCCTGTTCCTTGAGGTTGGTGAACTGGCCACCAGGCATCTCGTGAAGGTAGACTTCAGAGGCAGGGCCCTTGAGGTCGCTTTCGAAGGCGGCATACTGGTTGCGCACCGCTTCCCAGTAGAATGAGATGCGGCGGATCCACTGGGTGTCGAGGCCCGGATCGCGGTCGGTGCCCTTCAGGGCCTCGGCGATCGAGCCCAGGCAGGGCTGCGAGGTGTTGCCGGAGAATGCATCCATCGCAGCGTCGATTGCGTCCACCCCCGTCTCTACGGCGGCCAGCACCGTCGCGGCCGAAAGCCCCGATGTGTCATGCGTGTGGAAGTGTATCGGCAGGTCGGTCGCCTCGCGCAGCGCCTTGAACAGCACACGCGCTGCGCCCGGTTTCAGCAGGCCGGCCATGTCCTTGACGGCGATGATATGCGCGCCGGCCTTCTCCAGGTCCTTGGCGAGTCCGACATAATAGTCGAGGCTGTATTTGGCGCGCGCCGGGTCGAGAATATCGCCGGTGTAGCACATCGCCGCTTCGCACAGCTTTCCTTCGGCGCCCACCGCATCCATCGCCACGCGCATGTTGTCGACCCAGTTCAGGCAGTCGAAGACGCGGAACAGATCGACGCCGCCAGCGGCCGCTTGGCTGACGAAGTGCTGTACGACATTGTCGGGATAATTCGTGTATCCGACGCCATTTGCGCCGCGCAGCAGCATCTGCAGCAGGATGTTCGGCGCCGCCGCGCGCACATTCTCCAGCCGCTCCCACGGATCCTCGGTAAGGAAGCGCATGGCGACATCGAATGTCGCGCCGCCCCAGCATTCAAGCGACAGGAGCTGCGGCAGGGCGCGCGCATAGGTGCCGGCGATGCGGGCAATGTCGTGCGTGCGCATGCGCGTGGCGAGCAGCGACTGATGGCCGTCGCGCATGGTCGTATCGGTGACCAGCACCTCTCTCTGCGACCGCATCCATTGTGCGAAGCCTTCCGGCCCGAGCTTGTCCAGCTTCTGCTTCGTTCCGTCCGGGATCGCTCCGGTGAACCACGGAATGACCGGTGCGGCCGCTTCCGGATTTGGCATCGGCCGGCCCCGCGTCTCCGGGTGGCCGTTGACGCTGACATCAGCCAGATAGTTGAGCAGCTTGGTGGCGCGGTCCTGCCGCTTCACCTGTTCAAACAGTTCCGGCGTCGTGTCGATGAACTTGGTTGTATAGGTGTTGTCGCGGAACGACTTGTGATTGATGATTGCTTCAAGGAAGGTGAGGTTGGTTGCCACCCCACGAATGCGGAATTCGCGCAGCGCGCGATTCATGCGGGCGATGCACTCTTCCGCTGTCGGCGCCCAGGCGGTCACCTTTTCCAGCAGCGGGTCGTAGAAGCGGGTGATCACCGCACCGGAATAGGCGGTGCCGCCATCGAGGCGGATGCCGAAACCGGTCGCACCGCGATAGGCGGTGATGCGGCCGTAGTCGGGGATGAAATTGTGCTCGGGGTCTTCCGTGGTTATGCGGCACTGCAAAGCGTTGCCGTTCAGGCGAATGTCCTTTTGCGCGGGAACCCCGGATTCCGGCGTGCCGATGGCGAAACCGTCGAGGATATGGATTTGCGCCTTGACGATATCGATGCCGGTCACCTGTTCGGTTACGGTGTGCTCGACCTGAATGCGTGGATTGACCTCGATGAAATAGAACTTGCCGGTATCAGCGTCCTGAAGGAATTCCACCGTGCCAGCGCCGATATACGCTGTGTCCTTGGCCAGCTTCAGAGCATAGCCGCATAATTCCTCGCGCAGTTCCGGGCTGAGATAGGGCGCTGGAGCCCGCTCCACCACCTTCTGGTTGCGGCGCTGGATGGAGCAATCGCGCTCGAAAAGATGGACTGCGTTGCCGTGCGTGTCGCCGAGGACCTGCACCTCGACGTGTCGCGCGCGTTCGATCAGCTTTTCGAGATAAACCTCATCCTTCCCGAAGGCGGCCCTGGCTTCGCGCTTGCCCTCCGTGACCTCGCGCAGCAGGTCGGCCTCGCTGCGGATGGCGCGCATGCCGCGTCCGCCGCCGCCCCACGACGCCTTGAGCATGACCGGATAGCCGACTTCGGCGGCAAGCTTCTTGATGGTCTCGGGATCGTCCGGCAGCGGATCGGTTGCCGGGATGACCGGAACGCCGACTTCGATCGCCAGGTTGCGGGCCGCGACCTTATTGCCGAGCCGGCGCATCGTCTCCGGCTTCGGACCGATGAAGGTAATCCCGGCTTGCGCGCAGGCTTCGGCGAATTCCGGGCTCTCCGACAGCAGTCCATATCCGGGGTGGATCGCGTCTGCGCCGGAGAGCTTGGCGACGCGGATGATCTCCTCGATCGACAGATAGCTCTCGATCGGCCCCATATCTTTCGCCAGATGCGGCCCACGGCCCACCTGGTAGGATTCATCGGCCTTGAAGCGGTGAAGCGAGTATTTGTCTTCCTCGGCCCAGATAGCGACGGTTTTCAGCCCAAGCTCATTGGCCGCGCGGAAGACGCGGATGGCGATTTCGGACCGGTTGGCAACGAGAATTTTGGCGATCGGCACAAACTCTACCCCGCAAAAACAAACCTCTCCTGATTAGCGAAAAAATGCTGCACTGCAAACAAATTATGCAGTTCGTGGGAACGGTTGAATTTTCGGCAGGGAATCGAACGGCGCTAGCGTGCTAGCGCAGTTCTGACGCGCCGCGTGGGTACTATCCGGTCCGCCAGCACGCGCAGTACGATTACCTCAGACGTTCCGTCTTCCGTTTTCGAGAGGCGGTAGTAGATAATGTGGCTTGCGCCGCCCCGACGCCGAGCGGCGAATTGCAAATGAAACGCGCGAACCCCGTGTTGGATATCGTCACACGCCTTCGACCCAGCTCGCGCCGGATCTCCCGCCGCCAGAAGAACACCGGCTCGTATGACTTCGCGATAGCGCTCGGCTTGCTGTGGACCAAAAAGCCGAACTGTACTCAGCAGAATTCGGACAATGTCTTTCTCTGCAAGTTGAGTGTACCGAAGTTTCACATTGCACTCTCACGCAAGGCGAGCTCGAACATTTCGTCCAGCGTCAGGTCAGAAAACTCGCCGCGATCTGCGGCTTCTATACCGGCCTGCACCTCCTGACGAAGCAGGCGCAGTTCCTCTTCCTCCATTTCGTGAGAGTGCTTCAGCAAACGCAGCGCATCCCGAACCACCTCGCTGGCGGAGACATAATCGCCGCTTGCGACTTCGGTCTCGACATACTTCACCATTTCTTCCGTGAGGCTGACGTTCATTGTCGGCATGGCACACCTCCTTCGTCATTCAGGGTACGATGTGAGGGAGACATTGTCAAAAATTGCCAACGCTACAGAAAGCTCTGCGGATCAATGTCGATCTGCACCCTGAGCGAGGCGCGTGGCTTTGGTCCGTTGGCGATCAGTGTGCGCAGGAATGCCTGCATGTCGGATTTGCGCTCGCCATGAACCAGCAGGCGGAAGCGGTAGCGGCCGCCGACCATCGCAAGCGGTGCCTCCGCCGGGCCAAGCACGGTGATATCCTTGGCCTGCGGCGCAGTTCGGCGGAGCGCGCGGGCATGGGTCTCGGCTTCCGCGCGGCTCTCGGCGCTGACGACGATCCCCGCGAGACGTCCGAAGGGCGGCAGACCAGCGCGCTCCCGCTCGCCGGTCTCGCGCTCGTAGAAGGCCTCGGCATCCCCGGAAACCAGGGCTTGCATGACCGGATGGCCGGGCTGGAACGTCTGCAGCAGGCCGACGCTCTTCTTGCCGGTGCGCCCGGCGCGCCCTGTAACCTGGCTCAGCAGCTGAAAGGTCCGCTCGGCGGCGCGCGGGTCGCCATTGGCAAGGCCGAGATCGGCATCGATCACGCCTACAAGGGTCATGTTGGGGAAATTGTGACCCTTCGCCACCAGCTGCGTACCTATGACGATGTCCGCCTCCCCCTTGGCGATGGCTTCCAATTCAAGCCGCAGACGCTTTACGCCGCCCAGTATATCGGAAGACAGCACGATGGTGCGGGCGTCCGGAAAATGGCCGACGACCTCTTCGGCGATCCGCTCCACACCGGGTCCGCAGGCGACGAGATGATCGAGAGTCCCGCATTCCGGGCAAGCGTCCGGCCGCGCTTCGTGGTGCCCGCAATGATGGCAGACCAGCTGGGCGCGAAAGCGATGTTCAACCAGCCACGCCGAGCATGAGCGGCATTGGAAGCGATGGCCGCAGGCCCGGCAGAGCGTCAGCGGCGCGTAGCCACGCCGGTTGAGGAAAAGCAGCGCCTGCTCGCCGCGGCCGATCGTCTTTTGGACCTCGCCGAGCAATACGGGCGACAAAAATCCGCCTCTCGCCGGCGGCGCCCGGCGTAGATCAATCGCACGGATGTCAGGCAGTGCCGCCTCGGCGAAGCGCGACGTCAGCGCGATGCGCTCGTAGCGGCCCTGCGCGGCGTTGACGCGGCTTTCGATCGACGGCGTCGCCGAAGCAAGTACCACAGGAAAGCCACCGATATGGGCACGTACGACGGCCATGTCCCGGGCGCTGTAGAAGACGCGATCCTCCTGCTTGAAAGCCGGATCGTGTTCCTCATCGACGACGATCAAACCGAGATTGCTGAACGGCAGATACAGCGCCGAGCGCGCTCCGGCGACGACGCGAACCTGGCCTTCGGCCACCTGCCGCCACACCTTTTCACGCATGCGCGGCGGAACGTCGGAGTGCCACTCTGCCGGCTTCGCCCCAAAACGATCATGGAAGCGCTCGAGGAAAGCTTGCGTCAGCGCTATTTCCGGCAGCATGATCAGCACTTGCTTGCCGCGCTCGATCGCCGCTGCGACAGCCTCGAAGTACACCTCCGTCTTGCCGGAACCGGTGACGCCGTCGATGAGGGTGACGCAGAAGCGATCCCGCTCGACCGCCTTGCGCAAAGTGGAAGCCGCCTCGTTTTGCTCGCCCTTGAGTTCGACGTCGCCATATGACGGGTCGGGCGCCGCCACGACGGGGACGCGGCGGTATCATTTCCGTCGTCAGCACGCCTTGCGCCCGTAGCCCGTCTATGACGCTCGATGATACGCCGGCGGCGTGCGCGAGGCCGGAGCGGGTCCAGGCAAGGCCATCGTCTGCGAGTTCGAGCACGCGCGCCCGCGCGACGGTAAGGCGGTCCGGCTCGGTCTCGGTTTTTCGCAGGCCCTCGATCCACGGTTCCGGATCGAATGCCTCGGGCGCGCGCAAAATCATGCGCGCCACCATGCCGGGGGGCGACAGCGTATAGGCGGCTACCCAATCGATGAATTTCCGCATGTCTGTGGGGATGGGCGGACAATCGAACACATGGTCGATTTCCCGCAGCTTCCTGGCATCGACTCCACCGCCATGGCCGTCCCAGACGACGCCCGCGACGAGGCGCGGTCCAAGCGGCACCCGCACGATCGAGCCAGGCTCGACGGTCATGCCCGCCGGCACGGCGTAGGTGTAAGGCGCCTCGGCCGGCATCGGCACCATGACCGGTACCGCGCGAGCCTGCGAATCTTGCTTCATGACGGCGAACCTTGCCCCGACTTTTCAGACAGGGGAAGTCGTTTCAGCCTGCATTTCAGAGCTTGGCGAGCTTCTGCGCCACATCAAGCCGCAGCAGCTCGGCGAGTTCGCGCGCCGCGCGATTCTCGGCGTCGCGATTGGCCCGAAGGTTGGCGAATTCCTGGCTCGGCTGGTCGTAGTGTGACGAAATGGTGCGCACGCCCTTGGCGAGTTGCTTGCCGGTTGCCGGCTCGGTGATGATGTATGCGCCGGTCATATATAGTGATGCGGCGGTCGGACGGTTTTCGTTTTCGACGGAGATACGCGCCTCGTCGATCACCTCCTGGGTGACGATGAGCTTCATCTTGTATTTCGCGTCCGCCGGCTGGCCAGAGCCGCCATTGAAGTAAAAAATCAGATTGTTGCGCACCTGTTGCGCGTATCGCGTATCCACCGGTTCGATCGCGATCGATTTGAGGTCCGCTGCTGCCGACGGTAGTGCTCCGGTGGTGCTTGCCGCATCCGAATAGAGCGGACGCACCGTGCAGGCCGACACAAGCGACGCGGCGGCCAGCAGTGCTGCGCCGCAGATGCGGCCACGCCGGCCGCCGGAGGGTGCCGAAAGGCGATCAGGCAACGACATTGACGATCCTTTGCGGCACCACGATCACCTTGCGAGGCGGCTTACCCTCGAGCGCCTTCTGAACGAAGTCGAGTTCAAGCGCCGCCCTCTCCACCGTAGCTTGGTCCGCATCGCGTGCAATCGTCAAGTCGCCACGCTTCTTGCCGTTGATCTGCACCGGCAAAACGATCTCATTGTCTATCACCAGCGTTGGTTCAAAGGCAGGCCAGGCGCGCTCAGCCATCAAGCCTTTGCCGCCCAGTGCAATCCAGCATTCTTCCGCCAGATGCGGCATCATCGGCGCGATCATCGACAGCAGGATTTCGACCGCCTCGCGCAGCGCAGCGCGGAGCGCGTTGTCGGCTTTGCCCGCCGATGCAGCCGCCAGTGGTGCTTGCATCGCGTTGACCATCTCGTAAATGCGCGCCACTGCCTTGTTGAATGCGAGCTTGCCGATATCCTCCCCGACTGCCTTCAGCGTCTTGTGCGCGATCTTCGATACCGTACCGGCTTCACCGTCGGCCGAGTGTGCGGGGGAGATGCCTTCGAGCGCCGGGGCCGCTTCCGAGACCAGACGCCAGACTCGCTGGACGAAGCGATGCGCGCCTTCGACGCCGGATTCGGTCCAGATGACGTCGCGCTCCGGCGGCGAATCCGACAGCATGAACCAGCGCGCCGTGTCGGCGCCGTAGCTGGCGATAATGTCATCCGGGTCGACCACATTTTTTTTCGACTTCGACATCTTCTCGATGGAGCCGATCTCGATGCTTTCCCCGGTCGACAGCATGGTCGCATTGCGCGCACCGTCGATTTCGACGATTTTCACCTCGGCCGGCAACACCCAGCCATCCGCATTGCGGTAGGTCTCGTGAACCACCATGCCCTGGGTGAACAGGCCTTCGAACGGCTCCTCGACATCGCTGACGTGGCCCGTCGCCTTCATGGCGCGGACATAGAAACGGGAATAGAGCAGATGGAGAATCGCATGCTCGATGCCGCCAATATACTGGTTGACCGGCAGCCAGCCTTTTTGGCCATCGACGGCGGGCAGGGTCGTCGGCGCGGTTTCGTTCCATGGATCGGTGAACCGGGCGAAATACCAGGACGAATCGACGAATGTATCCATCGTGTCGGTGTCGCGACGCGCCGCCTTGCCGCATTGCGGGCAGTTCGTGTGCTTCCACGTCGCATGATGGTCGAGCGGATTGCCGGGCTTGTCGAACGACACATCGTCCGGCAGCTCAACCGGCAAGGCGCTGTCCGGTACCGGCAGCGAGCCGCAGTCGTCGCAATGGATCACCGGTATCGGGCAGCCCCAATAGCGCTGGCGGGAGATCAGCCAGTCGCGTAAGCGGAAGTTTACCTTACGCTCGCCCATCGGGCGGTTGCCAATGCTGATCGCGCCAAGCCGGTTGGCAACGTCCTCGAACGCCTGCTTCGGTTTCATGCCGTCGAGAAAGTGCGAATTGATCATCACACCGTCATCGACATAGGCTTCTGTCGTAATGCTGAAGGATTTTTCGTCGGCGTCTTCCGGCATCACCACCGGCACGACCGGCAGTCCATACTTGTTCGCGAAGTCGAGGTCGCGCTGGTCGCCTGACGGACAGCCGAAAATCGCACCCGTGCCGTAGTCCATCAGCACGAAGTTGGCGACGTAGACAGGCAGCGTCCAGCGGTCGTCGAACGGATGGACGACGCGGATGCCGGTATCAAAGCCCCGCTTCTCGGCGGTTTCGAGTGCGGCGACCGACGTGCCCATGCGCCGAACGTCCTCCAGGAAGGAAGCGAGTTCGGGATTGGTTTCCGCCGCCTTCTTCGCAAGCGGATGGTCGGCGGCGATGGCCATGAACGAAGCACCGAAGATCGTATCCGGACGGGTCGTATAGACCTCCAGCTCGCTTTCGCCGTTCCGGCGCAGTGGCCTTGACCAGAGGCCAACGGATCAGCAGGCCCTCCGAGCGGCCAATCCAGTTTGCCTGCATCAGCTTGACCTTTTCCGGCCAGCGATCCAGCGTGTCGAGACTATCCAGCAGCTCCTGCGACATCGACGTGATCTTGAAGAACCATTGCGTCAGGTCGCGCTGCTCGACGGGCGCGCCGGAGCGCCAGCCGCGCCCGTCAATAACCTGCTCGTTGGCGAGTACGGTCATGTCGACCGGATCCCAGTTGACCTTGGCGGAGCGGCGCTCGACCAGGCCGGCCTTCCAGAAGTCCAGGAAAAGCTTCTGCTGATGCTTGTAGTAGGACGGGTCGCAGGTCGCGATCTCGCGGGCCCAGTCGAGCGACAGGCCCATCGTCTTCAACTGGCCCTTCATGGTCGCGATATTGGCATAGGTCCAGTCGCGCGGGTTGACCTTGTTGTCGCGCGCGGCGTTCTCCGCCGGAAGGCCGAATGCATCCCAGCCCATCGGATGCAGCACGTTGCGTCCATTGGCACGCTGGAAGCGCGCCACAACGTCGCCCATCGTGTAGTTGCGCACATGCCCCATATGGATACGCCCCGATGGATAGGGGAACATCTCAAGCACGTAATATTTGGGGCGCGCATCGTCGTTTTTCGTTTCGAAGAGCTTTGCCTGGTCCCAGGCCTTTTGCCACTTCGGTTCGGATGCGCGCGGATTGTATCGTTCGGTTGCCATGTCCGCTTTTTCAACTGATAAGACGGGCGAGGTGCGTCGCGATCCAGATGAGGCTGGCCTGCAAATGGCGGATTTTCTGATGTTCCGGCGGGCGCGCACTTGCGTACGCTCCGTCCGGTTGTCGAATCCACCGTTTCAGCCCAGCCTTACCTGAATTTCAGCGCACCCTAATTTTGGTTCGGCGACCTTCCACCATGGTTTGGCGGGCTGGTCAACCAAATGTGAGACCTTTAAGCCGGCAGGAAGGGCGAATTGAGCGATGAGCGACGCGGTTCAGCGGCTGGCGGATGTGAAATCGAAAATCGCCGCAGCCGAAGGCGAAGCGAAGCGGGCGAGCGGCGCTGTGACGCTGGTTGCAGTGTCGAAGACCTTTGATGGCACGGAAATCCGCCCGATCATAGAGGCGGGGCAACGCGTCTTCGGAGAAAACCGCGTGCAGGAAGCGCAAGGCAAATGGCCGGCGCTGAAGGCGGAATGGCCGGATATCGCGCTGCATCTGATAGGACCCCTGCAATCGAACAAGTGCCGGGAGGCGGTGGCGCTGTTCGATGTCATCGAGACGGTCGACCGCGAGAAGATTGCGGCCGAACTGGCCAAGGAAATCGCCAGGCAGGGCAAGACTCCTCAGCTCCTCGTGCAGGTGAATACCGGGTCGGAGCCTCAGAAAGCGGGCATCGAGCCGAGTGAGGCCGTAGCATTCGTCCAGCGCTGCCGCGTCGAGCATGGGCTGAGAATCGAAGGGCTGATGTGCATTCCACCGGCGGACGAGAATCCCGGACCGCACTTCGCGCTGCTGGAAAAGCTGGCCCGGCAGGCCGGGGTTCAAAAGCTGTCGATGGGCATGTCCGGCGACTACGAACTGGCGGTTGCCTTTGGCGCGACCAGCGTGCGCGTCGGCTCAGCCATCTTCGGGTTGCGCTGATGCCTTTGCGCCCTTCTGCAACTGCTGTTCACGGAAGAAGATGAACAGCCCGGCGCCAATGATGACCGCCGCTCCAATCAGCATGTTGGTGTGCGGCACGTCGCCGAAGACCAGCCAGCCAAACACGATAGCCCAGAATAGCAGCGTATATTGAAACGGCACGACCACCGCTGCGTCGGCGAGCTTGAGCGACCGGTTGACGCAGACATGGGCGATCATCGCCACCACGCCGAGCAACGCCAAGAGGGCGAGGTCAAAAGGCGTTGGAGGGACCCAGCCAAAAGGGGCTGTGGCAAGACCGAGCAGTCCCGCGCCGACCATCTGCCAGAACACCAGCGTGGTGTCGGGCGTATTGCGAAGGGCCCGGCCCGAAAGCATCATGAAGGTGAAGGCGAGGCTGCCAGCAATAGAGATCAATGCCGGCGCGGTCAGCGTCTCCGCAGATGGGTTGAGCGCGATCAGCACTCCGCAGAAACCGATGAAGATCGCCGTCCAACGACGCCAGCCGACCTTTTCGCCAAGCAGGAACGGCGACAACGCCGCGACGTATATCGGTGAGGCCAGCCAATAGGTCATGGTGTCGGCGAGCGGAAGGTAGATGACTGCGAAATAGAAGCCATACACTTCCAGCGCAGTCAGGATGACACGGGTCAATTGCATGCCCGGCCGCTCGATCTGAACCAAGGGCCGCCAACCGCCGCGCCGCCACAGGAACGGCGCGATCGCCACCAATCCGACCCCACTGCGGATCAGTAGCAGCTGGCCGACGGAGTAGGTGGCGACCAGCCATTTGCCAAGCACGTCATTGACCGCGAACAGCAGGATGCCGACCAGCATCATGACAATGCCGAGGCGGGCGTTGTTACGCACTGGCTTCAATGCGCGGCAGCCAGTTCGGGATCGAGCGTGAACAATTCCTGGGCCTTGCCGACGCCCCGCAAGGCAAAACGGCCGACCGAGACGAGCTTTGCGCGCTCGGCATCCGGCAGCAATTCGGCGAATTCCGATGAGCAGAGCAGGCTCCGGTCGACCGAACCGCACATGGAGGCGATGCGGCTCGCTTCGTTGACGGCCGGACCGACAATCGTGAAATCGAGTCGGTCCTGGCTTCCGATATTGCCGTAGAAGACGTCTCCGACATGCAGGCCGAGATAGATATCGGCAACTGGCAGGCCCCCTGCCGTGCGCTTATCGCGCAACACCGACAGACGCTTGCGCAGCGCGCGCTCGGCATGCATGGCCGATACACAAGCGTCTCCCGGCTCGGCGCCCGCAAAAATCGCCAGCGTGCCGTCGCCGATCAGTTTCAAAACGTCGCCGCCGGCCTCCTGGATCGACAGGATGACGGCCTCGGCATAGTCATTGAGCAGCGGAATGAGATGATCCGACTGGATGGATTCAGACAGGCGCGTATAGCCGGCCATGTCGGAGAACCAAAGCACGGCGTTTATCTGGTCGACCTGGCCGCGTGCAATGCGGCCTCGCAGAACCCGCCGGCCAGGGTCGCGGCCGAGGTAGGCCTCCACCACTGTCTCAGTGACGCGGGTCAATGAAGCGGCCTTGATCGCCAGGCCAAGGATCGGCGTCAGCCGGCGCAACGCCGCGATCGCATCTTCAGCGAAGCCGCCGGGTTCGGCGGTTGTCCAGCGCGCCGCGAAATTGTCCATTTCGCCGATGACGGCGTCTGGCGCGAAACGATGGACGATCGCGAGGTAGTCGGTCTGTCCAGCGACGCGCAGTTCTTCAACGGAGTCGAAGCCGGAATTCTCGCCGAGATGCAGACGGCAGCGCAGTTCGCCGCCGCCCTTCTCAAGAAGCATGTGGAATGGACTGGTCTGCCAGCTCGCCGTCGCCGCTCCATCAACGTCCCGCTTGAACTCAAGCAACTGCTCTTCGTCGCTTTCGTCTTCGCGCCAGCGAAAGCCGCGGCCTTCATATATCGGGTGCAGCGTGTCGATGATAAGGATTCCACGACTGATCGGCAGCCCGGCGGTGCGCGCCTGCTCACAAAACCCGTTGAGCAGTGCGATCTCGCCCTCGCCGCGCAGGCCGGTTTCGGCCAGCCACGCTGCAATCTTGTCCACGTCATCGCGATTCATCTGTTATCCGTTCCGTTGGGTGCCAATCTTGGCCGCGATTGGCTGGTTCGACAAGGCGCCGCCGCGCACATGCTTTGGCACAGCGGTCACTGGCCTACTTCGTCATTTGCCGAGTGGGCGTCAGTGCATCACCGTTGCCGAGGCAGGTTCAAACAACCGCCTGGTGACAACGACCCGCCGGCCTATGATATTCCAGGTATGAGGGTCGTTTCAGCAAACCGGATCACCGAGCGGCGGCATTTTCGTTGCGATTTGGACCGACTGCCGCTATACAGGCCGTGATTTTCCCAAATTGGTGGTTCTATCCACCGCCCGCGCTTAGGGACGCGGGCGAACGAGAGGATTTATTCTAATGGCCAATACCCTTCTCATGCCCAAGGCGACCGCTGTCTGGCTGGTCGACAACACTGCGCTTTCCTTCGAGCAGATCGCCCAGTTCTGCACCCTTCATCCGCTCGAAGTAAAAGCCATAGCCGATGGCGAAGCCGCACAGGGCATCAAAGGGATGGACCCGATCATGACCGGCCAGCTATCGCGCGACGAGATCGGCCGTGGCGAGAAGGACGCGAACTACCGGTTGCGCCTGTCGGACCCAAAAGTGCGCGTGCCGGAATCGAAGCGCCGCACCCCGCGCTATACCCCACTGTCGAAGCGCCAGGATCGCCCGAACGCCATCCTCTGGCTGGTGCGCAACCATCCCGAGCTCAAGGATGCGCAGATATCGCGCCTCGTCGGCACCACCAAGTCGACCATAGAGCAGATTCGCGACCGTAAGCACTGGAACGCCGCCAACCTTCAGCCGATGGATCCGGTGACGCTCGGCCTGTGCTCGCAGATCGACCTCGACATCGAGGTGCAGCGCGCATCCGCCGGCAAGCCGGCTGCCGCCCCCACGGGCGACACGCTGCTGCCTGCTTCGATGACCGAGCGCCTGACTCCCGCGGTCGAGAAGCCGAAGGACGAGGACGCCGAACTGGATGCCGACAAGGTATTCGCCAAGCTTTCGGCGCTGAAGAAGTCCGACGAAGACGAGGAATAGCATTTGAGGGCCGCCGCTGGCTACGGGCTGCGGCTCCCCGACTGGGCTTGATACGTGCCGCGCCTCACCTCCCGCTCAATGAGCGAGGCCGTGGAGGGGCGTTGCGACAGCAATTCTCCATGCGACCGCGCTTCGCGGCACGTTCCGGAACAAGTCACTTGCCTTGCCCCTGATTCGGACTCCTTTTCGGGAAGGTAGCGCCTATGATTCCCGTGCGCGGCTGATCGAGCCGGCATCGTCGCCGCTACGCTCCATCGTGCGGTAGAAATCGGCGAGCAGCTTGCCCTTTTCGGGTTTGAACTTGCGCTCGGCCGCCGCCACGCTGGCGATGCGGTCGATGCGGAACGCGCGGAAATCGCTGCGCATCTCGCACCAGGCAACCAGTGTCCACACCTTGCCCCAGAACCACAGGCCAAGCGGCCGCACCTCGCGCATCGAGCCGCGTCCGCTCTCGTCGCGATAGTCAAGCCTCAGCACATCGCGGCTTTCCACAGCTCTCTCGATAAGGTCGATCGCGGCGCGGTCCGCGTCGGTCAACACCCACATCGGCGTATGGATCTCGGTGCGGGCGATGCGGGCCTTCTCACTATCGGGAAGGACGGCGCCGATTTTCACCAGCGCCTCCTCCGCGGCCCTTGCCATGGTGGCGCCGCCAAAGGCGCGGACCATGCGCGCGCCGGCAACCAGCGCGACAATCTCGTCACGCGTGAACATCAGCGGCGGAAGGTCGAAACCCTCCCTCATAATGTAGCCGACGCCCGCTTCTCCATCGATCGGTACGCCGGTCGATTGGAGATCGGCTATGTCCCGGTAAATTGTGCGCTCCGAGACTTCCAACCACTGGCCGAGCTTCTGCGCGGTGACCAGCCGGCCGCCACGAAAATGCTGGACTATCTGAAAAAGTCTGTCGGCGCGCCGCATCCATTCAGTCCCGCTCTTTTTCGCGCATCACCTTAGCGGAAAAGTCTGCGACTTTTCCGGAGTCGTGCGCTAGACCTTCGCTGCGGCGCCTTTCGGCAACGAACTCCGCGCCGCAGGCAAGCCGCCCCGTCGTTGGCGTCCTGGCGTTGAGAACGCGCCAGAACGGCGTGATATCGGCCAGCGCGGCGCCGCGTTCCAGCTGCTCATACGCAGCCTCGCTGACCGTGCGCAGATGATAGCCGGTGTAGACGGGGCAGGTCACCTCGGCGCCGTGCTCAACGGCGAGCGCGGTACGCAGCGCCCGGACATCCATCTCCACGCCTCTCGGAATAGAGCGGATGAAGTCGTCTACCTGGCGCGCCGTAGGCACGAGCATGAGCTGGCCCTCGATCACATCCGAGAAACTTCGCGGTGATGGCTTGCGCGCTGCCACGCCAATGTCGAGTTTCTCGGTCCAGCTTTTCATCAGGATGCCGCCGCCGGAACGAACAGGCCGAAGCTGTTGCCGTCCGGATCGAGGCAATAGGCGAAACGCCCAGCCGGGATCTCGATCGCCGGCGAAACGACCTGGCCACCATTTTCGCTCACCCGCCGCATGCCGTCTTCCAGCGGAGCAGCGATAGCGAGATGGATGGTGGGGCCGGTTCCGGGCGTCGCGGGCTTGCCCGGATAGAGATGCCCGGAGGCCGTCCGCTCTGACGCAGCAAACATCGCAATCGGGTTCGGGCCGGAATCTTCTACTGACAAATCATTCATTAGCACGGCGCCATAAAAGCGCTGGGCGGCATCCATGTCGGTTACCGGGATCTCGAACCAGACGGACGCTCTGGGCGGCGTAAAATTCGTCATCTCGCTTCCCTTCTATCTGCATTCTATACTGGCACGAAGCTCCTGACAGCATTCTGTCAGGAGCTTTTGCTGCGCCGGACCCCGGAATGCCCGAACGCGGAAGCCCAAGACGCGCGCAACGCCTGTTCAGGCACGGCTTTCACGACCAATTTCAAACTTTCGGAGCGTCCCGTCCGAAGCGATCCGGCCAGCCAATGTCCTTGCGGATGTCAGCGGGGAGACTGTTGAGCAAGCGTTCGGCGCGCATCTCGTTGCGGAGGGTTTGCACCTTGCCGGCATACCGGCGAAGGGAGCGGAGAACGTTCAGCGGGTTCATGGCGGCATCTCCTCTTCTTGAGGTACGATAGTCGCACACCCCTCCTGACAACCCTCTGTCAGGTAAGGCCGGTTGTTGCGAAGAAAGGCGGCGATACCCATCTTGTCACCGTCGCGGGTCGTCGGGGGAATGAAAGGTAGGGAGCAATGAACATTGGAACCGCTGCCGAGAAGTCCGGCCTTCCGCCAAAAACGATCCGCTACTACGAGGACATCGGCTTGCTCGCGCCTGACCGTGCGGAAAACGGCTATCGCGACTATTCAGCTGCCGACATCCATCGGCTGAAATTCCTGCAAAGGTCGCGCAGCCTTGGTTTCTCCGTCGAGGAATGCCGACAACTCCTCTCCCTCTACGGTGACAGCGCGCGCGAAAGTGGCGAGGTGAAGGCGATCGCCGAGACGAAGCTCGCCGAAATCGACCGCAAGATCGCGGAACTTGTAGAACTTCGTGCCGTCCTCAGTCATTTGGTTCACGCCTGCCATGGCGACAAGCGGCCCGAATGCCCCATTCTCGACGGATTATCTGGCCAGACGCATTGAGGGCTAGGTTCTGGCTCTATACTGCCCTAACTGCGGGGGTGCTGAGGCGCTCGTCCTCACAGCTGGATATCCGACGTGAAAGGAAGAAGTATGATCCGACCAACCATCCGCGCTGGCGTCGTGGCTTTGTGCATGACGCTTGGCGGCGCCGCCTTCGCCCAGGAAAGCCACGGCGGGCACGCAATGCCAGCGGCCGGACAGCCGGCCAATCCATCCGAGACCGGGTACCGGCGCGCCATGGACGTCATGCATGAGTCCATGTCGAAGATGAAATACTCCGGCAATGCCGACGTGGATTTCGTGCGCGGAATGATTCCGCATCATCAAGCGGCGATCGATATGGCGAAAATCGTGCTGGTCCACGGCAAGGATCCGGAAATCCGTACACTCGCCGAGGACATTATTTATGCGCAGGAGAAAGAGATCGATCAGATGGAGGCATGGCTGAAGGCCAATGCGCCGAAATAGGTCCGGCGCAAGCTGGAATGGAGGCCATACCTAAGAAGTGGAATCGCTTTCCGCCTCAAACAAACGGCTTGCCGACGTCGTATTTCCGCGGAACCAGCCGTTCGAAATAAGCGCGGCCGGTGGCTGAAATATTCGTGCCGGTGGCATCGAGGAAATCGGCGGGCATGTGGCGTGTCTTGCCGGCAACGTTAATCAACGGAACCTTGCGCAGAACCGTCTTGCCGTTCTCCACCTGCAGGGCCACCGAACCGCCGCCTTCGCCAGCCACCTGCACGGCAAAGGCGCCGGCATCGAAGGCTTCCTGCTGGTCGACCTTGCTGATTGCACCGACGAAACCGCGCGGCATGTAGCCGAGCGCGTCGACACGGGCGCGCTTGCCGGGCAGGCCTTCGCGCAACGCATGTTCGAACGCCATGCCGAGATCGCCCCCCGACAGCTTCAGATTGCCATGCGCGTCTCGCTCCAGCCGGTCTTCCGGCACCAGCGATTCAACCAGGGCCCGGCCGTCAGCGGTCGAAACACCTTCCGACACCGCGACAATGCAGCGCTTGTGGCGGTCGAGCGTGCGCTTCACATCGTCGATGAACTGCGTGGCAGAAAAGGCGCGTTCCGGCACATAGATCAGATGCGGACCCGAACCCTCATCGATGCGCCAGGCGGCAGAGGCGGCGGTCAGGAAGCCGGCGTGCCGGCCCATGACGATCGCCACGTAGATTCCCGGCAGGGCGCGGAAGTCGAGATCGGCGGTGAGGAAGGCGCCTGCCGTATATTCCGCTGCCGAAATGAAGCCCGGCGTATGGTCGTTTTCCTCAAGGTCGTTGTCGATCGTCTTCGGCGCATGCACGAATGCCATCGACCCGCCTGCGGCATCCGTCAGAATTTGCTGGGTGCCGGACGTATCGTTGCCGCCGATATAGATGAACGCATCCGTGCCGACGGTCTTCAGACCCTTCAGAACGACCTCGCAATAGGCAGCGTCGGGCTTGTCGCGTGTCGAGCCGAGCGCAGCACTGGGAGTACCGGCGATGCGCAGCAATTCTGCCTCGGGCACTTCCGACAGGTTTACATAGTCGCCATCGCGGATGCCGCGCACGCCGTGGCGCGCACCCAGAACCTTCGCACCGGGATGGCGCTTTCGCACTTCGAGCGCAGCGCCCACCATAGTCTGATTGATCACCGCGGTCGGGCCGCCGCCCT
Source organism: uncultured Alphaproteobacteria bacterium (assembly GCA_963829135.1). Lineage (GTDB taxonomy): Bacteria > Pseudomonadota > Alphaproteobacteria > Rhizobiales > Rhizobiaceae > Kumtagia. The sequence continues at coordinate 236,969 of CAWHHO010000008.1, forward strand.
GTGCGATCACAAAAGTTCCGGCCATCCGTTCCTCCCCCTGAGAGATTTGTGCCGAAGGTTTAGCGCGAATTTTTGCCAGTGCAACCGGCCATCGCAAAAGGCAATCGTCCACGCAAAAAAAGCCCGGCGCGTGGCCGGGCTTCCAAAAACTATTCTTCCGAGGCGGAGTAGCCTATGCAGCCTCTTCCTGCTCGGCTTCCTCGTTGTCGGCCTTGGCGCCACGCTTCGGACCCTTGGCCAGATTGGCCTCGATCATGCGCACGGCCTCGGTTTCCGACAACCGGTTCACAGCCGCGATCTCGCGGGCCATCCGGTCGAGCGCCGCTTCATAGAGCTGGCGCTCGGAGTAGGACTGCTCCGGCTGGTTCTCGGCACGGTACAGGTCGCGAACCACTTCCGAAATCGAGATCAGATCCCCGGAATTGATCTTCTGATCGTATTCCTGTGCGCGGCGCGACCACATGGTGCGCTTCACGCGTGCGCGGCCCTGAAGCACCCTCAATGCGCGCTCGACATAGTCGGTCTCGGAAAGCTTGCGCATGCCGATCGAGGCCGCCTTTGCGACCGGCACCTTGAGGCGCATCTTGTCCTTGGCAAAATCGATGACGAAAAGCTCAAGCTTGTGGCCGGCTACTTCCTGCTCGTCGATGGAAACGATCTGACCGACGCCATGCGCCGGATAAACGATGAACTCTCCACTCTTGAACCCATGACGGACGGAGGACTTCTTCTGTGCCTGGATAGTTGCCATTACGACCCTGAACTCCTGTTGCGGCGCCGGCACTAACGTCGGCGTCTAGGGGATCGGCTTCTCGCCGAACGTACACACAGCCCAAAACCCTCCGGATAAGCATGGCCATGGACAAACCCGAAACAGGCAAGCCCAGGTCCAAGTTGCCTTGGTCCGGAGTTACGTTTCACCTTTCAGTGATAGAGGCTCTTCGCCATCAGACGACGATAATGGTGCGGCATGTTTTTTTTGAATATCACAAAAAAGCGTGAGAATCAACAATTTGCTGCGCAAGCGAATGCGCGCTGCCGCATCGGCGCCCGTCCGTCAAGTCACAGTTCGATCAAATACAAAATTCTCGCCGGGCTCCGTCAGTCGCCGTCGCCCGGCTCCGGAGAAAAATATTGCTCCAGCTTGTTCTTGACCCCATCGAAGTCCTTTGCGTCCGCGGGAGCGTCCTTCTTTGCCGTAATATTCGGCCATTTCACCGCGTAGTCAGCGTTGAGCTGCAGCCATTTGTCCAATCCGCCCTCGGTGTCCGGCTTGATTGCATCGGCCGGGCATTCGGGTTCGCAGACGCCACAATCGATGCACTCGTCGGGATGGATGACGAGCATGTTCTCGCCTTCATAGAAGCAATCGACGGGGCAAACCTCGATGCAGTCCATGTATTTGCATTTTATGCAGTTGTCCGTGACGACGTAGGTCATGGCGGGGCTCCGGCGGCATGCCGATTATCGGTTGTTAACGCGTGACGTAGTTGCTTTGCCGCTGGCTGGCAAGGGTTGCCTTTGCGCGTCAATGCCGCATCACGGAATGGCTTTGCGCAACATTGAGCATCGCCGATCGAATTATCAAGTCTCCCGCAGCCGATCGGTTTGCCGCCGCTCCTTTTTGGTAGGTCGGCCGCTGCCCGCGCTACGCGCAACCGGAATAGCGTCGGGAGGAGCATCCTTGCCTGGAGGCGCCGGGGACCGATCTTCATAGAGGAGTCGGGCTTCCTCTGCCGGGCCACGCCGCGTGCCGGGGCTGAGCACTTGGTAGACGAGGATGCGTCGTTCGAGCGTAATCGTCAGCGTATCGCCTGCCTTGACCATGGCAGCGGCGTGATCGGTCTTCTCGCCATTGATGCGCACGCGGCCCGCTTGCGCCAGCTTGGCCGCCAATGACCGCGATTTGACGGCGCGAGAGAAGAACAGCCATTTGTCGATGCGCTGTCTTCCGTCAGCCATTTCTACTTCTTCAGTTGATCCCGCAGTGCGGCAAGCTTGGCGAAAGGCGAGTCCGGATCGAACCGCACCGGCCGCTCCTCGCGCGGCTTGGACTGGAACGTTGGCTTACCGCCATCCTTGCGGCGCTCGCCGTGATCCTGCCGGTTGCCATTGTCGCCGCCCGGGCGATTGCCGTCCGGCTTGCCCTTGTAGCGGCTGCGGTCGAACTTCGGCTTGCCGTGGCGCTGCTGTTCGGGAGCCGCCTGCGCGCCCTCAGGGCGGTCGCGCCGCGGGCCGCGCACGTCGGGCGGACCTTCCTGCTGTCCTTCAAGGCGCTGGCTGTCCTGACGCGGTGGGCCGCCGCGCTGGTTGCGATTGCGGTCGCCATGGCGATTTTTGGGACGCTGCTCGAAACGGCCAGGACGCCACAACAGGATCGGCTTCGGTTCCTCGGTTGATATCGCCGGTTCCGAAGCCACCTGCGCCTCGCCGTCCGCTCCGCCCTCTGCAGCCCGCTCCAGTTGCACAGGCGCGCCGGCGTCGGCCTCCGCCTGCACAGGTGCAACGGCCTCGGTTTCCACCGCGACGCGTTCGGGTGCGGCGACCGTCTCAGCAGCGGGCGCGGCAACTGTCTCGGCTTCCTCAATCGGTGCGGCAGACGGTGCGGCGTCAACGACCGGCTCAACGGCTTCGACCGTCTGCGCGAAGGTGCTGTCCTCCGTGACACCACCGACGTCAGCCGCCTGTCCGCCGGCTTCAAGCGGCACGGGTTCGATTGCTTCGGTGGAAGAGACCTCCTCACCCGAAGGAGCCGCGGCGGCGACGGACCCATCAATACCGTCCCCGGTCGCAGCGATCTCCGCCGTTGAGGCGGCCGCCGCTTCAGCCTGGGCCGCAGCCCTGTCTGCTGCAGCTTTGGCAATGGCCTCACGCGCGGCGGTATCCAGCGTTTCAAGCCGGGTCTTCACGTCAGCGGCAGGTTTCGGCTCGGCGCGATAGCCGAGACCCTTGAGGATCTCCTCGATGTCCTCGCCCGTCGCGCCAAGGATCGACATCATCGCTGGTGTCACCAGAAACGCACTTCCGTCGTAGCCGCCATCCGGCCTCAGCCCTGTTCCGGGCTTCCACGACAAGGCCGGGCGGATCAGGTCGGCCAGCCGCTCCAGAATATCGACGCGCACCGCACGCCGTCCAAGGATGCGGAAGCCCGCGAGGCCATAGAACGCCCGGTCGAAAACCTCGTTCACCAGCACCGACGTACGGCCCGGCCGCCAGCATATGAACGACATCACCGAAGCCGGGCTTGTCCTTGCCGTCGTTCTTCAGGGCCCACAGCAGGGTCACGATGCTGGCCGGCGCCGGCTTCACCAGTGCCGGCACGAAAATGTGGTAGGCGCCGAACCGGACGCCCAGGCGGCGCAACGCGGCACGGCCTTCCTGGTCGAGCGACTTCACCTCGTCGGCGATGTCGCGGCGGTTGATCAGGCCGAAATTCTCGACCAGCCGGAAGGCGATGCCGCGCGCAATACCGCTCAGCTGCTCGGCCTGCTTGAGATCGATCAACGGCTTCAACATCGTCTCGATCTGGAAATTGACGAAGCGCTCCGCCCTCGCCGAGGACCTTGTCGCGGGCCGGACCGTTCAGCTGCTCGTCGGCCAGCAGGATCACGCGCGGCTTCAGCACGTCTTCGGTGCGCGTCAATGTGCCGACCGGCGCCCCGATCCAGCGCAGGATGCCGTCGGAAGCCAGCGCGATGTCGTGATTGCCGGAATTGGAAAACCGTTCGGCGCGAGCCTCGAACTCGGCGGCGAGTCCCTTCTGCGCGGCAGCGCGGATCGCCTTGCCATCTTCTCCGGCCGCGGCCTGGTCGGCTGTGAAGCGGAAGCCCTGCAAGGGCTCCGACATGATGGCCTTCCACGGTAACGGTACCGGACGGGTCGATTTCGGCTTCTAGCATCGTATTTTCTCTTAGGCGCCGCATAAGCACGGATGTCCTGCGGTCTACAAATCGTTTCGTCAACCGCTCATGCAGTGCATCGGACAATCTGTCTTCGATCTCGCGCGTTTTTTCTTGCCAGTGCAGCGGATCGGCCAGCCAGCCGGGTCGGTTCGAGACGTAGGTCCAGGTGCGGATCTGGGCGATGCGGTTCGACAGCGTGTCGATATCGCCATCGGTGGAATCGGCCCGGCGCACCTGCTCGGCCATGTAGCTTTCGTCGACATGACCGCGTTTTGCCAGATCCGTATAGAGCGACGCGACCAGTTCGGAATGCTGCGCCGGCGCAATGCGTCGGTAGTCAGGCAACGAGCACACGTCCCAAAGCAGCCGCACGCGGTCTCGGCCCGTTGCGAGCGGCTTGATATCGGGATCGCGCGCCAGCTGCTCAAGCGCCTGCACATCGACTGCCGGCAGTGCGCGCGTCAGCCCCTCGACCGGCGCCGGTCGTCTCGATGGACTGCCTCAGCGTTTCCAGGCTGGTGAAATCGAACTGCACGGTGCGCCATTGCAGTACCTTGACCGGCTCGAAATCGTGCGCCTCGATCTTCTCGACCAGTTCGTCATCGAGCGGATCGACCTGGCCGGTGACGCCGAACGTCCCATCGCGCAGATGCCGGCCGGCACGACCGGCGATCTGGCCGAGCTCCGCCGCGGTCAGCGCGCGGTACTGGAATCCGTCGAATTTCTTGTTCTGGGCAAATGCGACATGATCGACGTCGAGGTTGAGACCCATGCCGATCGCATCGGTGGCGACCAGATAATCCACATCACCCGACTGGTAGAGCGCGACCTGCGAATTGCGGGTGCGCGGGCTGAGCGCGCCGAGCACGACGGCAGCGCCGCCGCGCTGTCGGCGGATCAATTCGGCGATGGCGTAAACCTCGTCCGCCGAGAAGGCGACGATCGCCGAGCGGTGCGGCAGGCGGGTCAGCTTCTTCGATCCTGCATAGGCGAGATGCGACAGGCGCGGCCGCGTAACCACCGAAATGCCACGCAGCAGCCGTTCCAGAATGCCGCGCATGGTGGCGGCGCCGAGCAGCAGCGTTTCCTGCCGACCTCGCAGATGCAGAATGCGATCGGTGAAGATGTGGCCGCGTTCAAGGTCGTTTGCCAGCTGGATTTCGTCGATCGCGACAAAGGCCGCGTCGGTTTGGCGCGGCATCGCTTCGACCGTGCAGACCGAGTAGCGCGCGCCGGCCGGCACGATCTTTTCTTCACCCGTGATCAGCGCCACCTTGGATACGCCGACCTTTTCGCATACCCGCGAATAGACCTCGCGCGCCAGCAGCCGCAGCGGCAGGCCGATGACTCCGCTTTCATGCGCTACCATTCGCTCGATGGCGAGATGCGTTTTGCCGGTGTTGGTGGGCCCAAGCACAGCCGTCACATCGCGCCCGGAGAGAATGAGCGGATCGATCTTGGTCTGGTGAAGGTTCATCGGATCGAAATGCGGTCTTTCGGCCAGCCAAGGGAAGCGCGACTGGCAAACCCCTCCGTGTCGACGGTTTGCCGGCACCTCACAGATAGGGACTTCGGCCAAAAAACGGAAGCAGAATGTTCCGGATGGCGATTAGTGGACAGATTCGACGGAACGAGTCTGGAACGAAACGGCGACGAATCGCTGACTCAGGCTGATTCAGGGTTTGTTCTGATTCAAGAAATTCCGATATGTCGCTGATCCGGAATCGGAATTTGACTCCGGGCTCCATGACGGGATGCGCGATATGCCGACGGGATCCAGGTACCTGAAAGGGCACTGTTTTTTGGCCTCAAGCGCAGCATTAAAAGGTGATTCGCATTCATGAGGGACCTCCACTATGACTAAACGATTATTCGCCGAGTTTCTCGGCACGTTCTGGCTTGTCTTCGGCGGCTGCGGAAGCGCCGTCCTCGCTGCGGCATTTCCGGAACTCGGCATCGGATTTGTCGGCGTTGCGTTTGCTTTTGGCCTGACCGTGCTCACCATGGCTTATGCGGTGGGCGGCATTTCCGGTGGCCACTTCAATCCCGCCGTTTCGGTGGGCCTGTTCACTGCCGGCAAATTCGACGGCAGGGATCTTGTCCCGTATATCCTCGCGCAGGTCGCCGGCGCGATCATAGCATCGGCGGTGCTCTACCTTGTCGTCAGCGGCAAGGCCGATTTCGCGGGCATCGGTGGATTTGCCACCAACGGCTATGGCGACAGTTCGCCGGGCAAATATGGCCTGAGCTCGGCGTTGATCATCGAGCTTCTGCTGACCTTCATGTTCCTGATGATTATCCTCGGCGCAACCGCATGGCCGCGCACCGGTGGGTTTCGCGCCGATCGCCATCGGACTGGCATTGACTTTGATCCACCTGATCTCGATCCCTGTGACCAATACGTCGGTCAATCCGGCGCGTTCCACCGGGCCGGCGCTGTTCGTTGGCGGCGCGGCGCTACAGCAGCTCTGGCTGTTCTGGGTAGCTCCGATCGTCGGCGCCGCTGTCGCCGGCATCGTTCACCGGTCGATGTTCGAGAACGATTAAGTCTCGGCCTGGGGACTGACGGAGACGGCGCCCACGGGCGCCGTGTTTGTCAATTCCCGACGCCATCCTCAGGGACTGGCGGGTTCTCGGGCGGAGCGGCGTGGCGCTCGAAACGTCGGCGCAGATACGCCTGGATCCGGTCACGGATTTCCGCCGCGCCGAAGAAGGCAGGAATTGCCCGCTGGGGCGGCGCCGGCTCCAGGGCCACGCCGACGCTGACAATGCGGCCCTTCTCGTCGACGTCGCGGACGATCAGATCGATCGGGCCGAGGCTGACGCGATCGGCATATTCGACACGTCCGCTGAGTTTCGACACCATCAGCGCGCTGATCGTCATGGTGCGCTCCGCTTCGGCGATGTTCGCCTCGTAGGCCATCTCGAGGTCGCTCGCCGGCCGCGACGGATCGACCGCGAAGGCGCCGAAAAAGTCCTCGTCCTCCGAATCGACTTCGGTGCGGCTGGCGAATAACCGGTCGAGCAGGCGCGGATAGCGGTCCGGCACGAAGATGTAGACGTGGTCGCGAGCCATCAGCCGGCCGGCGTCCTGGAACTTGATCGAACGCCCATCGCGCACGACAAGGGAGGGTCGCGCCCAGCGCGGAATTCGCTGGCCGCGCAGCACCGGGCTGCCGGCAACCACCGTATAGGCAAGCAACTCGTGATGCGCCGAGCCGGGCAGTTCGAGTTCGACCTTCTGCAGCGGTCCGAGCCGGGCGGGAACGATCAGGCCGAGCCGGCGGGCCAGCGGTCCAACGGTCCAGCCCTGCACGACAAGCGACACCAGGACGATGATGAACGCTGTATTGAAGATCAGTCGGCCATGCTCCAGCCCGCCAAGGATGGGCGTCATTGCAAGCAGGATCGATACGGCGCCGCGCAGGCCGACCCAGGAAATGAAAGCCGTCTCTCGGCGCGGCATGCTGAACGGCATGAGACTCAGCCAAACCGCCACTGGCCGTGCGACAAAGATCAGGATCAGACCGAGCAGGATCGAGACCGGCAGAATGGGCAGGAACTGGCTGGGAGTGGCGAACAGGCCAAGCACCAGGAACATGATGATCTGCGCCAGCCAAGATACGCCGTCCTGGAAGCGCTTGAGGATCGTCACCGCGCGGATGTCCGAGTTTCCGGCAATCAGGCCAGCCAGATAGACTGCGAGGAAGCCGGAGCCGCCCAGCGCGCCGCCCGCTGCGAAAATCATTAAGGATAGCGTGAGCACGAAAATCGGCAGCAAGCCGCTGTCGAGATGAAGACGGTCGACCAGCCGGACAATACCGAACCCGCCTGCGATGCCGACGACCGCCCCGATCCCCATATGCAACAGAAAACCGACAACCAGGTCGAGGAATAGTCCCTCGGCATCCGGCTTCATGCCGATCGCGATGATCTCCACCAGCGTTATCGTGAGGAAGATGGCGATCGGGTCGTTGGTGCCGGACTCGATTTCCAGCGTGGCGCGCACGCGCTCGCGCAAGTTCACATTGCCCGCCCGCAGCAGGAAGAACACCGCCGCCGCGTCGGTAGAGGCGACTGCCGCGCCGAGCAGAAACGATTCCAGCCACGACAGCTCAGTGAGATAGTAGGCGGCGGCGCCGAACACTCCCGTCGTCAGGATCACACCAAGCGTCGCAAGCATTATCGCCGGCCCGGCGGCCTGCCGGAAAATCTTGATCGGCGTGCCGAATCCGGAATCAAACAGGATCACAGCGAGCGCTAGTGCGCCGGCAAAATAGGCGAGCTGCGAATTGTCGAACTCGATGCCGAGACCATCCGTGCCGCTGGCAAGGCCGATGCCCAGGAAGAGCAGCAGCAAAGGGGCGCCGAAACGGAAGGCGATCAGGCTTGAAAACGCCGCAGCGACGACAAGCGCCGTGCTGATCAGCGTTATCAGATAGATTGCCTGTTCCATGCCTGAGACTTACTCCCGCCCGCACATTCGTGGATCAAGGCAGAGTGCGGCGAAGACATGGCGCGGCGCAACCAATTTGAACCAGGGACACTCAAAAAACAAAACGCCCGGCTGGAGCCGGGCGTTCTGAATTTCGATGACCGTGTCGAGACTTAGTTTATCGTCTTGCCGAAAGCCACCGAGGTGTCGGCCATTCGGTTCGAAAAGCCCCACTCATTGTCGTACCAGGACAGCACCGAGACGAAATTGCCATCCATGACCTTTGTCTGGTCGAGCGCCAGGGTCGAAGAATGCGGATCATGGTTGAAGTCGATCGAGACGTTCGGATGCGCGGTCACCGCCAGGATGCCCTTAAGCTTGCCATTGGAGGCGGCGATAACCGCATCGTTGATCTCGGCGACCGTGGTGTTCTTCTTGGCGATGAACTTGAAGTCGACGACCGAAACATTGGGCGTGGGAACGCGAATGGAAATGCCGTCGAGCTTGCCCTTGAGGTCGGGTAGTACCAGGCCGATGGCCTTCGCCGCACCCGTAGACGTCGGGATCTGGGACAGCGCCGCAGCGCGGGCGCGATACAGATCCTTGTGCATCGTGTCGAGCGTCGGCTGGTCGCCCGTATAGGAATGGATGGTGGTCATCATTCCCTTCTCGATGCCGACTGCTTCATGCAGCACGGCGGCGAGCGGCGCCAGGCAGTTGGTGGTGCATGATGCGTTGGAGATGACCAAGTGCTCCTTGGTCAGCTTGTCGTGGTTGATGCCGTAGACCACGGTAAGGTCCGCACCATCGGACGGAGCCGAGACGATGACGCGCTTGGCGCCGGCGGCAAGGTGCGCGGCGGCCTTGTCGCGCGCGGTGAAGATGCCGGTGCATTCCAGCGCGATGTCGACGCCCAGTTCCTTCCACGGCAGGGTTGACGGATCCTTGACCGCCAAAACCTTGAACTTTTCCTTGCCGATGCCGATCGTGTCGCCGCTGGTCGACACCTCGTGCGGGAACCTTCCATGCACGCTGTCGTAGCGCAGCAGATGCGCATTGGTTTCGACCGGGCCGAGATCGTTGACGGCAACGATGTCGATATCCTTGCGGCCGGATTCGTAGATCGCGCGCACGATGTTGCGGCCGATGCGGCCAAATCCGTTGATGGCGACTCTGACAGTCATGCTTTCCTCCTCGCGCAGCATCCGCGCGGCTCTATCGTAGTGGGGCAGCGGCTACATAGCCGCAGGCGGGCGAATAATCCAGCAGGTAAATCGGAAAATTAAATCGATTAGGTGCGCCAAATCGAGTTCAGTTGCGATCGACTCACTGTTCGTGAAGCCGTTTCTCGACGGCCTTCGCCGTGTCCTCGGCAGTGATGCCGAAATGCGGGTAAAGCTGTTCGATCGTGCCCGATGCGCCAAAACCGTGCATACCGATAAAAATGCCGTCGAGGCCGATGAAGCTGTCCCAGCCCATCCGTATTCCGGCCTCGATCGCCACTTTCACCTTGGCCTTGCCGATCACCTCGGCCTTATAGGCGTCGTCCTGCGCCTCGAAGAGTTCGAAGCATGGCACCGAAACGACGCGCACGGCATGGCCGTGCCCGTCCAGCAGCTTTTTCGCCGCCAGCGCAATCTCGACTTCCGAGCCGGTGGCAAAGATCGTCACAGCGGCATCGTCGGCGTCCGACAGCACGTAAGCGCCAAGGCGGCAGAGATTCTCGTCGGTGTGTTCGGTACGCACTGTCGGCAGGTTCTGACGCGTCAACGCAAGGGTCGACGGCGCCTTCGTGCTTTCCAACGCCACCTGCCAGCATTCCGCTGCCTCCACCGCATCGGCCGGACGGAACACCAGGTGGTTTGGAATGGCGCGCAGCGCGGCCAGATGCTCGACCGGCTGGTGCGTCGGGCCGTCTTCCCCCAGGCCGATCGAGTCGTGGGTCATGACGAAGATGGAGCGGATACCCATCAGCGATGCAAGCCGCATCGACGGACGCGCATAGTCGGAGAAGCAGAGGAACGTTCCCGAATAGGGAATAACGCCGCCATGCAGCGCCAGGCCGTTCAACGCCGCCGCCATGCCGTGTTCGCGAATGCCGAAATGAAGGTAGCGGTTGCTGAAAGCACCGGTGGAGATCGCCGTCGTCTGGCTGGTCTTGGTGTTGTTGGAGCCGGTGAGGTCGGCCGAGCCGCCCACCGTTTCCGGGACGACGCCGTTGATGACTTCCAGCGCCATCTCCGAGGATTTACGCGTGGCGACCTTCGGCTTGTCGACGGAGAGCTTCGCCTTGTAGGTGTTGATGGTGGCATCGAAACTCGCCGGCAGGTCGCCGCGCATGCGGCGTTCGAACTCTCCGCGCAGGTCGGCATCCATTTCGGAAACACGGTTCTCCCAGGCCTTTCGCGCATCGACCGCGCGCGTGCCGGCCTTCCGCCAGGCGTCGAGGATATCGGAAGGAACCTCGAATGGCGGGTAGTCCCAGCCGAGCGCCTTGCGCGTGGCCGCGATCTCCTCCTTGCCGAGAGGCGAGCCATGCACCTTGTTGGTGCCGGATTTGGTCGGCGCACCGAAACCGATCGTCGTCTTCGCTGCGATTAGCGTCGGGCGGTCGGATTTCTGCGCCGCCTCGATCGCCTTGGTGATCGCGTCGGCGTCGTGCCCGTCGCAGGCGAGCGTGTTCCAGCCGGAAGCGGCGAAGCGCGCCAGCTGATCGGTCGAGTCAGCCAACGAAATCTTGCCGTCGATCGAGATGTTGTTGTGGTCCCAGATGACAATCAGCTTGTTCAGCATCAGATGGCCGGCCAAAGACTGCGATTCCTGGCTGATCCCTTCCATCAGGCACCCATCGCCAACCAGCACATAGGTGTGGTGGTCGACAATAGCGTCGCCGAAATGCGCATTCATGATGCGCTCGCCCAACGCGAAGCCGACCGAATTGCCAAGGCCCTGGCCGAGCGGGCCGGTGGTGGTTTCGATGCCGGTGGCATGGCCATATTCGGGGTGGCCCGCAGTCTTTGAGCCCAGCTGGCGGAAGTTCTTGATCTGGTCGATCGTCATATCCTCATAGCCGGTGAGGTAGAGCAGCGAGTAGAGCAGCATCGAGCCATGGCCGGCCGACAGAATGAAGCGATCCCGGTCGGGCCAGTGGGGGGCCTTCGGGTCGAATTTGAGGAATTTCGTGAACAGCACCGTGGCGATGTCGGCGCACCCCATCGGCAAGCCCGGATGCCCCGAATTGGCTTTCTCGACCGCATCCATCGATAGGAAACGGATCGCGTTGGCCATCCTGTCGTGCATTTCGGAGTTGCTCATCTTGCGCTCGCTCTTGGACTGGTGGAAAGGGACGCTCCCCGCCTCCCTGAAATGGCATGCGACACATAGCAGGAGCAGGCTTCGAGTCAATAAAAGCGTCGCCTGCGACCGACCGAATCGGCCCTTCGGCAGTCCGCCGCGACGATTGCGGGGGAAAGCCGCGCGAGCTTTGTTGACTGCCCGTTGACACGGGGCTTAATCTTTCACCGGTAACGTGTTCTTATCCGTCATTGATTCGGTGGTGGGCGGGGCTTAAGGTGCCATGACCGGAGAAACCACGCTGAGGGAAGTCATCGTTCGCCTCGGCAAAGCAATGGACATGCTGGAGCAGGCCGCAACAGGCCGGCTCGAACACGAGTCGGATTACTCGGAAGCCGAGGCCGAAGTTCAGCGCATGAATTCCGATCGCAGCCGGCTTGCGCAGGAACTCGACATTTCCGAAGCGCGCGGCGAGCGGCTGGAGGAAGCCAACAAGGAAGTATCGCGGCGGCTGGTGACGGCGATGGAGACGATCCGCGCCGTGCTGGACAGGTAGGGCCGGCAGGATGGCACAGGTTACGGTCAGTATCGACGGCAAGACCTACCGGATGGCCTGCGATGAGGGTCAGGAAGAGCATCTTATCGACCTCGCACAGCGTTTCGACCGCTATGTCATGCACCTCAAGGACTCCTTCGGCGAGATCGGCGATCAGCGGCTCACCGTGATGTCCGGTATCATGGTGATGGACGAGTTGACCGAGTTGCAGAAGCGTGTCCGCGGCATGGAGAGCGAGATCGCAACCCTGCGCAAGACCCGTGACGATGCTCTCACCAAGGCCGACAAGAACGACGCGGCCCTGACTGGCGCGCTTTCCGGCCTGGCTGCCCGCATGGAAGCCCTGGCCGAGCGGTTGGGTCCGGCGAAGAACTGAGCAGTCGAGCGACTATCGTTTTCCGTTGAGGCATGTTGCTGCGCGACTTGCGAGTCTTGCCCCGATCCTGAAATCGGTTCCGGTGGTGATTGGCACAGACGATACCGCCATCTCCCATCGTGTGTCTGCGGCAAAGTGGGGCGCGGAAAACCGCAGCTCCCTGTATTGTCGTCAGCGTGTCGGAGCCGAACCATACCCCCAAGGCGACTTAACCCTCGAACCGCGGCGCCAGCGCTTCGATCCGTTCGACGAAGCGAAGAAAATCTCTATGGATGCGCTCGTACAGCACGACCGCAATATCCGGATATTCATCGAGTATCCGCCGGAACATCTTTCGGCTGAGCCGCAGCAACTCGCTGTCCTCGGTCGCCTCAGCGCTGGTAAGCCGCCGCGTATCGGCGATGAGAGCGAGCTCGCCGATCATCGACCCCGGCCCCGCGATGCCGACCGGCGATTTGGCTGTATCATCCTCCCTGAAGAGGTTGATGACGCCGCTGATCACCACATAGCCGGCATCGGCCTCGTCCTCTTCGCGAAACAGCCTGCGGTTGGCGGGAAGACTGATCTGTTCGGCGCCGAAGGCGAGCAGACGCAATTGTTCCAGCGTGAAGCCTTCAAACAGCCTCACGCCGGACAGGATGCGAATATCGTCATCCAGCGCCATTCGGTCCCCAAACTACTGGTGGCTCTTCCCCCAGAGGCAGTCCCCGCTGCCGCACCGGTCAGGGAACGAGCTTGTACCCGCCGCTTTCTGTCACAAGAATTTCGGCATTGGAAGGATCGCGCTCAATCTTCTGGCGCAGCCGATAGACATGCGTCTCCAGCGTATGGGTGGTAACGCCGGAATTATAGCCCCAGACTTCCTCGAGCAGGACGTCGCGGGTGACGACTTTCTCGCCCGCTCTGTAGAGGTATTTGATGATCGAGGCTTCCTTTTCGGTGAGCCTGACCTTCGCGCCCTTCTGGTCGAGAAGCAGCTTCTGGCTGGGCTTGAAGGTATAGGGACCGACGGAGAAGGTCGCGTCCTCGCTTTGCTCGTGCTGGCGCAACTGGGCTCGAACGCGGGCAAGCAGAACAGCGAACCGGAAGGGCTTCGTCACATAATCGTTTGCCCCGGCTTCCAGGCCGAGGATGGTGTCGGAATCGGTGTCGTGGCCGGTCAGCATGATGATCGGCGCTTTGTAGCCGCCCTTGCGCAGCAGCTTCACAGCCTCGCGGCCGTCCATGTCCGGCAGGCCGACATCCATGATCAGCAGGTCGATCATGCCGCCGCGCACCGCGGTGATGCCCTTTCCAGCGGTGGACTCCTGCAGCACATCGAATTCCTCGTAGAGTGAAAGCTGTTCGACGAGCGTGCCGCGGAGGTCGTCATCGTCGTCGACGATCAGGATTGTGCGTGATGTCATGTCCGATCCGTTGTTTGGGCTATCGAATATGCGTTGACCGCAGCACGTTTATGCGGAACCTGTCCCCACAAACAGCCCGATCACGGTGATTTGTCGGCGAATGCGATCATACTCCAAAAATCTCCAACGCAAGCCGTCATTTGCGGGCACGGGCCGCACCCTGCGTTCGATCGTCGTGCGCCAGCGGCCCGGTGTGCCCACGCAGGGGCTTTTGCAGGTTGGCGGCTATGTGTTTCCCTGTGCCCTGGGCCGCGGCGGCATTTCGGCCAATAAGCGAGAAGGCGACGGCGCGACGCCACTGGCACGCATGCGGCTGATCCGCGGGTATTTTCGCGGCGATCATGTCAAACCAGGCGCTTCTCGCTTACCCATGGCCCCCATTTCCGCGGACCTTGGATGGTGCGAAGTTCCGGCCGACCGCAACTACAACCGGCCCGTCAAGATGCCCTACGCTGCGAGCCACGAAACCATGCGGCGCAGCGACGACCTGTACGATTTCTGCATCGTGCTCGACTGGAACATCATGCCGCGACGGCGCGGGGGCGGCAGCGCGATCTTTTTCCACCTTGCGCGCCCCGGCTTCACGCCGACGCAAGGTTGCGTCGCGGTCACACGAAAGGTCATGCAGCGCCTGCTGCCGCTGCTCTCGCCCGATACGGTGCTGGAGGTGAGGCGGTAGGCTTCCACGGCTATGGAAAACCCTCATCGCGCTTTGGGCCTCCACGCCAGGTGCGTGGAGGCGAGACACCGAGGTCGCGCCGAAGTCGCCGATCTGGGCGATGTCCAGGGAGGCCAACCCGCCGGGAGCAGTCCCTGGTTCGGCGGTAGCATCGATTTCCCGCGAAACGAAGTTTGGAAGGTTGAATATCTCAAAGCGATCAGGCCGATACACGCGCCACGGCTTGAAACCTATGCGCGGGCGGCTAAAGTCGGCCCGAATCCGCCTTTCCGCGCTGGCGCCAATCAGCGCATACCTCAGGAGCGCGTCATGACCCGTCTGAAACTCGCATTGGCTGCACTCGCAGCCGTCATGCTCATCCCTATCGGCGCCTTCGCGCAGGCGCTGCCCGATCTCGGCGGCAAGAAGGTTGTGATCGTTACCGAGAACGCCTACTTCCCTCTGCAGTTTGTGGATCCGGCGAGCGGCAAGGCGATCGGCTGGGAGTACGACGCAGTCGACGCGCTTTCCAAGAAGCTCAATTTCACCGTCGAATACCAGAACACCTCCTGGGACGCGATGATCCAGGCGGTTTCGGACAAGCAATACGACATGGGCATGACCGGCATTACCATCAAGGATGACCGCAAGGAAAAGGTCGACTTCTCCGATCCCTATATGCGTTCGGAGATATTCATGCTGGTCCGCGGCGACGAGAGCCGCTTTGCCGACCCGAAGAGCTTTGCCGCGAACGACAAGCTGCTGGTCGGCGCGCAGGCCGGGACCTCGCCCTTTTACGCCGCCGTCTATGAAGTGCTGGACGGCAACGAGCAGAACCCGCGCATCAAGCTGATGGAAACCTTCGCCGCGACGGTCGCCGCTCTGCAGGCCGGTGACGTCGATCTCGTGCTGACCGACAGTGCTGCCGGGAAGGCGCTGAGCGACAATTCCGGTGGCAAGCTGAAGCTCATCGGCGGCCCCTTGCAGGCCGAGGATTTCGGATTCATCTTCCCGAAGGGCTCTGACCTCATAGCGCCCATCAATGCCGGCATCGCCGCGCTGAAGGCAGATGGTACGCTGGATAAGCTCACCCAGAAGTGGTTCGTGGACTACAAGCCCGCGCAGAAATAGATAGCCGGCATGATCGAGCTATCCGGATACCGGCCGGGGGCGCTGGCCGGTATCGTCGCGCTGCACGCGGCCTACTATTCCCGGCATTGGAATTTCGGCCTGCCGTTCGAGACGAAGGTCGCGTCGGAACTGGCGGCCTTCCTGACGCGGATGGACCCTGCGCGTGACCTGTTCCTGACGGCATATCAGGAGGACGAACTCGTCGGCTCGATCGTAGTTGACGAAAGCGGAGGCGGGCCGGACGGCGCCCATCTTCGCTGGTTCATCGTCGGCGATCGGGCGCGCGGCTCGGGAACCGGCAGGATGCTTATCGAAAAAGCGCTCGCGCATTGCGACTCGCGGGGAATTGAGCGCATCTGGCTCACCACCTTCGCCGGCCTTGATGCGGCTCGGGCCCTCTACGAACGCAACGGATTTGCGCTGGTTTCGGAAGCGGACCGCGATCAGTGGAGCGGCGGCGTGCGCGAACAGCGCTTCGAGAGGCATTTGCCGGCATCGGCCGAGAAGGCGTGGTAGGCGATGCAGCAAGGCCGCTCAACCGGCAAGCAGGATTTTCCGTACTGGCTCGTCGCCGCGATCCTCATAGCCCTCGCAGCAGCCCTTGCGATCGCGTCGAGCCAACTCTACGGGCAAATCTTTTCCACGGTCGCCAACGGCATCGGCATCACCATCTTCGTGACGGCGGTAGGCTTTACACTCGCCTCGGCGATCGGTCTCGGCTTCGCGCTGATGGCGCTCTCCGGCTCGATCTGGCTCAGGCAGATCGCGCGCTTCTACATCGAAATCATCCGCGGCGTGCCGGTTCTGGTGCTGCTTTTCTGGATCGCCTTTGCCGGTGTGCCGGCCTTTGTCGCTGTGTGGAACATTGTGCTGCAGCCGCTGCATGATGTTGGCATCGTCGACGAATTGCTGGTGCGCGACGTATCGCTGTTGTGGCGCGCGATCCTGGCCCTGACGATCGGCTATTCTGCCTTCATCGCCGAAGTGTTCCGCGCCGGCATCCAGGCGGTCGACCGGGGTCAGATCGAGGCGGCGAAGGCGCTGGGTCTGTCGCGGTTCCAGCGCTTTCGCCTGATCGTGTTTCCGCAGGCGATCCGAACGATCCTGCCGCCGCTCGGCAATGATTTCGTCGCAATGGTCAAGGATTCCTCGCTCGTCTCGGTGCTTGGCGTTGCCGACATCACCCAGATGGGCAAGATCTACGCAGCCGGCTCGTTCCGCTTCTTCGAGACCTATTCCATCGTCGCCTACATCTACCTTATCCTCACCGTCGGCCTGTCGCTGGCGCTGCGCGGGCTCGAGCAGAAGCTGCGCAACAACGAGCACTAGCGAGAGACCGATGGCGGACAATTCCACAACCGACAAAGCCAACGCCGCGCTCCACTCGGTCTATTCAGCTGGGTCGCCGGAGGACCTGTCGAAGGCTTATGCGGAATGGGCGGCCACCTATGACAGCGAGACGGCGGCGCTCGGATATCTCCTGCCGTTCCTCATCACCAGCTGGGTGACGCGCTATGTGCCGGCAGGGCAAGGGCCGCTGCTCGACGCTGGATGCGGCACCGGGCTGACCGGGCCGCAGCTCAAGGCTCTTGGCTATCACGACGTTGCCGGGCTGGACCTGTCGCAGGACATGCTGGCGGTCGCCGGCACCCGAGACAGCTACAATGAGCTTCGCCAAGCCGCGCTCGGCGGACACCTGCCCTGGCCGGACGGCCATTTCCGCGCCTTCTTCTCGACCGGCGTCTTCACCATGGGCCATGCGCCGGCTTCCGGCCTCCATGAACTCGTCCGCATAACCGCGAGCGGCGGCCACGCGATCTTCACCGTGCGCGACCAGGTGTTTGAGAAAGGCGGATTCAGCGCCGTCTTCGACGAGATCGAACACCAGGGCAAATGGAAGCTTATCGAGGAAAGCCCGTGGTTTCGCTGCTACGCGGTCGCCGAACCGGAAGCGGTGGTGAAGGCGTTTGTGTTTGAGATTGGCGGTTAGTCGGTCGTGGTTCGTGAGTTCGCCGGTCGTGAACCCATCCAAACTTTCGACCGACGACCAACGAACAACGACCGACTGGTCTATTCAAATCACATTCAACTCTCGGAATGGTATGCCCGTCGCAATCCGTTCGTAGCCAAAGGCGGAACAATCGACTGTGCGATAGCCGCCATGGACGATCAGTTCAGCCAACGCCTTGCCGACAGCCGGCGCCTGCTGCAGGCCATGGCCGGAAAATCCATTGGCGAACAGGAAATTCGCCACATCCGGATGCGGACCGATGACGCCATTCTGGTCGAGCGTGTTGTAGTCGTAGTGGCCCGCCCAGGCGCGGGTCGGCTTGATCGCCTCGAAGGCCGGAATGCGGGTTGCCAGTACCGGCCAGATCGTATCCTCGAACAGTGGCCAGGCCGGTTCGAAATCGCCGGCATCGGCTGCCTGATCGCCTTCCTCCGGCTCAGCGCCGCCAGTGATGTAGACCGAGCCTTCTGGGCGGACATAAATTCCCGACGGATCGACCAGCAGCGGCATATCGTCGAACCGATCGCGCGCCTCGAACACGAAGACGCTCCTTTTGCGAGGCTCTACCGGCAAGGAAATCCCGGCCATCGCTGCCAACTTTCCGGCATTCGGCCCCGCGGCGTTGACCACAATGCCGGCGTCAAGCCGTTCGCCATTGTCGAGCGTGACGGCCGTTACGCCAGCGCCATTGCGTTCGATACCCGTGACCGAGGCGGTGATGAAATCGATGGATTTGGTCCGCAGCGCCTTGCGAAACATCATCAGCATGGCGTGAGCGTCGAACCAGCCTTCGCCGCTGCGGCCCCAGGCGCCGGCGACGATGCCCTCCTGCGAAAGCCAGGCGAACCGGCGAGCAAGGGTTGCAGCGTCCTCCAGCAGAATATCGGCACCCTCTGCCTTCTGCGCCTCGTGATTGGCCCTCAGCACCGGCAGTCCATCCTCGCTGGCAAGGATGAGGTAGCCTTTTTCGCGGAAGCCGATATCGGCATCGGCGCCGAACTCGTCTGTGAGCCGGCGAAACAGGCCGAGCGTAAACTGGGAGAGACGGATGTTTTCACGAATGGAAAATTGCTGGCGGATCGATGCGGCGGAAAGCGTGGTCGCGGAGTGCGTAAACTGCGGATCGCGTTCGATGAGCGCAATGGAACCGGTGAAGCCCTCCTCGCGCAGATAATAGGCGACCGAGCTGCCGACGATCGCTCCGCCGATGATGACGATGTCGTACCGGGCCATGATCAAATTCCGTTGCGAGTGCCTTCAGTCTCTACCAACCAGCTACGGCCTTTCTCGGCAAGACCTTGCAAGGGCCAGCAACGCGGGGCAAGAAGGCCAAATGTCATATCCAGCCCCGAAGGCCTACCGATCGGTTCTCTACGTGCCCGCATCCAATGAGAGGGCACTGGCGAAAATCGCGTCGCTCGACTGCGACGCGGTCATCATCGACCTCGAGGACGCGGTCGCACCGCCCGACAAGACCGCGGCACGGGAGAACGTGAAAGGCTGGTTCGAACGGGCGCCCAGATACCGCCGCCGAAATCATCATTCGTCTAAACCCTATCTCGAGCGATTGGGGCGCCGAGGATCTGAAGCTTGCGGGTTCGCTGGAGCCGCATGGCATTCTCCTGCCGAAGTCCGATACGCCGCGGTCCATCCTGGAAGTTGGCGACGCGCTTGACGATGAGGCGGTGTCCGGACAGCGTCAAACTGTGGGCGATGATCGAGACGCCGCGGGCGATGCTGAATATTGGTGCGATTGCCGAGTTGGGACGCGATCCGGCATCGCGTTTGACGGGACTGGTTGCGGGCACCAACGATCTCGCCAAGGATACCGGTGTCGGCATGCGACAGTTTCTGGTGCCATGGCTGATGCAGATCGTGCTTGCAGCGCGGGCCGGCGGTCTGGTGGCGCTGGACGGCGTGATGAACGACTTCAACAATCCTGATGCGTTCGAGCGGGAATGCCGCGAAGGTTCCGCCATGGGTTTCGACGGCAAGACCCTGATCCATCCGTCGCAGGTCGCGCCGGCCAACGCCGCGTTCTCACCATCGCAGGCCGCGATTGCTGAAGCGAAAAAGACCGTCGAGGCTTTCAACCAGTCCGAGAACGCCGGAAAGGCCGTACTCGTGGTCGACGGTCGCATGGTCGAAAGGCTGCATCTGGTTCAGGCCGAGCGGCTCATCGCGCGGGCAAAATTGTAGATCAACTATCCGGAGACGCCGACTTGAAACTCTATCGCTTCCTCACTGGACCCGACGATTCGAGCTTCTGCCACAAGGTAACGGCCGCGCTCAACAAGGGCTGGCACCTATTCGGCTCGCCGGTCTATTCCTACAATGCCGAGACGAAGACCATGATGGCTGGCCAAGCCGTGGTAAAGGATGTCGAGGGCAAGGACTATCATCCCGACATCAAGCTGGGCGAACAATAAAGGGCGCTACGACTTGCCCTTGGCGAAATCCTCGAAATCCTTGGCGAAGTCGGGATGCCAGCGCGACAGCGGTGGGCGGTTGTCGACAATATCGCCGGCCGCCCACAGGATGCGGCGTTCGTCGAGCGAGCGGGGCACGTCGTTGTCGGGGCAAAGGATGTAGAAATCCCCGCGCTCCAGGCTCTCCAGCATGAAATCCACGGTCTGCTCCGGCGTCCACGCCGCCGCTGGCTTTTCGGTGCGTCCGTTGGCGGTCAGGCCGGTGAAGACGAAACCTGGAATCAGCAGATGCGCGCTGATGCGGCAGTCCTTGGTGTTGCGTAACTCATGCTGCAGCGCTTCTGAAAACGCTTTCACGCCGGCCTTGGCGACGTTGTAGGCCGGATCGCCCGGCGGTGTGGTAATGCCCTGCTTCGAGCCGGTGTTGATGATAAGGCCGGGGCGTCCGCGCGCGATCATCCCCGGTGCGAAAACGCGACTGCCGTATATGACGCCCCACAGATTAACCGCGAACACCTTCTCCCAGTTCTCTAAGGGACCGAAGACCGCGCTGCCGGTCTGGATACCGGCATTGTTCATGAGGACATCGGTGCCGCCGAACTTTTCCGCGACCACCCGCTCCAGCGCGGTCAGCGCATCGAGGCTGCTGACGTCCGTTTCGATCGCCAGTACATCGCTCCCGCCACTCTCCTCAATCGCTCGTCGCGCTCTTTCAATACGATCCGCGCCAAGGTCGGCGATACAGACCCTCAAGCCAAGTCCGGCGAACTTCTTCGCCGCCGCAAGGCCGATGCCCGAGGCGCCGCCGGTGATGACCGCGACCGAGCCGGGACCGAGAGCGGGATGTGTCATGCTGGCCTCCGAAAAATGCAAAGCGAAGGCAATCTGCGAGACAAAAAAGCCCGGCGCAAGGCCGGGCTTTCAAAGTCTGGCTATGTCGACGCTCAGCCGTCGTCGATCGCGGCGCCCATGATCGCGATTGCCTGCTGATAGACGCTGGCGGAATTCCAACCGGCAATCGCGCCGTAGTTCGGCTGCCCCGGTTGGTAGCCGGCGCCCGGCCTCCAGCCGTGACCGCGCAGGAAGTTTGCGGTCGAAGCGAGAGCGTCCGCCTTGTTCTTAAGGTCAATGCGCCCGTCACCATTGCCGTCGACGCCATACTGAACGACGTTGCCCGGAAGGAACTGTGTGTGGCCAATCTCGCCATGCGCTGCGCCAACCGAAGCTGAGGTCAACGAGCCGCGTTGCACCAGTTCCAGCGCACCGGAAAGATGCGGCGCGAAGAACCCCGGGCGCCGGCAGTCATATGCCAGAGTCGCGATCGCCGACATTGTGTTCTGGTTCCCCATGGCGGCTCCGAAGCCGGTCTCCATTCCCCAGATGGCAAGCAGCGGACCGGGTGGGACGCCGTAACGCTTCTCGATCGAAGCAAACAGAGCCGCGTTCTGCCGTTTAAGCGACCGGCCTTTTGCGATGATCGCCGCGCCGCCGCGCCGCTTCATGAACGACTCTACCGATCCGCTGAACGCCTTATGGACCGCGCGATCGACCGAAATCGTCTTCTTGGCATAATTGGTGCCCATGAACGCCGAAAGAGCTCTGCCCTGCAAGCCGTTCTCCTGGGCATAGTCCTGCTTCCACTGTTCGAAGCCTGCCGACGTCTTGCCGCACTGTGCAGCCTCGGCGCCCGCAGCCGAAAGGCCGAGCATCACCAACGCGGCCACCGCGAATTCTAGTCTCTTGGCAGTGAATGCCATCCTCATCTCCTGATCGTCCGAAACCGTTGCCGCCACTCCGCCCGCGGATCGCCGCCCAATTTGTGCGCGAATCACTCGTGCGTTTGACCGAACCGCTCGCCTGTTTCGAGAAAACTCCCTACGGCCAAGCGCCTTTTGTGGCAAGGGGCGGCATCGCCATGAACGAAGTTGACATCATTGTGATCGGCGCAAAGCGCAAACCGCCTGTCCGCTTGTCAGAACTGTGGCGGTGCACGGCTCAAGGGCGGAGCTGTTTCCCGGCACCTCGTTGCGCCAGCATTTGCCCCGGACGGAACAAACTCACGAGAGGACGCGTTGAGCGGCGCTTCCCTCATGAGTATAGCATCATGAAACTTTTCACCTGTCCGCAATGCGGCCAGCGCATCTATTTCGAGAACGGGCAATGCCTCGCTTGCGGCAGCATCGTGCTCTACGATCCCAATCGCGCTGAATTCGAGCTGTCCGGAAGCGACAAGGTGTTTCAATGCATCAACGCCAATGAGTGTGGTTGCAATTGGACAGGTGAGACGGATCAGCCCTTCTGCCGCGCCTGCACCCTTAACAAGACGATCCCCGATCTCTCCATCAACGGAAACCGCGAGCGCTGGATACGTGTCGAAGCAGCCAAGAAACGCGCGATCTATTCGCTGTTCGCCTTTACACTGCCCGTCGGGCCAAAACTCAATCCGGAGGATGAAATCGGCCTGGCGTTCGACTTTCTCGCTGACCCGCTCGGTGGTGGCCCTGGAGGGGAGCGCATCCTGACCGGCCATGATAATGGCCTGATCACACTGAATGTCGCCGAGGCCGATTCCGCCGAGCGCGAAAGAATGCGCGCCCAGATGGGTGAAAATTACCGCACCTTGCTCGGGCATTTCCGCCATGAGCTCGGTCACTACTACTGGGATCGTCTGATTCGCGACGATCCGGTGTGGCTGAATGCTTTTCGCGCGCTGTTCGGCGACGACACGGTGGACTATGAGGAGGCGTTGCAAGCACATTACGCCAACGGCGCGCCGGCGGACTGGCAACTGCGCCATATTTCGGCTTACGCGGCGAGTCATCCTTGGGAGGATTGGGCGGAGACCTGGGCACATTATCTCCACATCACGGACACGCTCGAAATGGTGCATTCGCTGAACCTGCGCCTGGGTCAGTTGGAGACGGTGGACGATCATCTGTTGAGCAGTGCAGATACTGGTGGCAGCGCGGCGGCTGGCGGGGCGCAGGGAACGGCGGATTTCAACACCGTCATGGAACGCTGGCTGGTCCTTTCGGAAGCATCGAACTCGATAAACCGCTGCATGGGCCTGCCCGACCTCTACCCGTTCGTCATCTCAGCGCCCACCGCTGGCAAGCTTCGGTTCGTGCATGAGCTGCTGGCGGGTAAGCGAAGCGAAAGCAGTCCGTGACAGGAGGGACCATGGTCCTTCATCACGGCTGAAAGCTGAAACGACTCTCGCTTCGTTTTGTTTGTCGAAGGCAAGGCGTCGCCCGTTTTTGGATTTGCCGCCTCCAGCGTCGTGATGCCTTTAAGCTGCCTGCTGCGGTCGCGCATAAGGCTCGATCGTTTCTATCTCCGCACCTTTCGCCGAAGCTTGCGCCGCCAAATCAAACGCCGCTTGCATATTCATCCAGAATTGCGGGCTTGTAGCAAAGAACCTGGCCAGCCGAAGCGCGGTATCCGGTGTCACGGACGTCCGCTCGGCCACGAGACGTTCGATCCTCGTCCGCGGAACATGCAGCTTCCTGGCGAGCGAATACGGCTTGAGACCGAGCGCGGCGAGATATTCCTCGCGAAGTATTTCGCCAGGATGAAGGGCATAGCCGAGAGTGGTCATGACGGTCTCCTTGGTTTCAATCGTGATAATCGGTGATTTCGACGTCTTCAGGTCCGGCATCTGTCCATCTGAAGCAAAGCCGGAACTGGTCGTTGATCCAGACGGCATGCTGCCCCAGCCTGTCATTTGACAGGGCATGCAACTTGTTCCCCGGCGGCGATTTCAGGTCGTCAAGCGTAGCGGCACTGTCGAGCATGAAAAGCTTCCGCCGGGCCACTTTGATCAGATCCGCTGGAAACCCTTTTGGCTTGGCGCCCTCAGCGATCGCGGCTGTAGTCTTATCTCGATAGGATCGGATCACGCCGTATCATCGCATGATACGTCGGTGGCATCAAGCGAAAACGTATCGCTTAATGATACGATTCTGGTCTCGATGCCGAAGAAACCCAGAGACGGTTCCATGACGACATCGGCTATAGTTAATGCCCCTTTAACTCTCCATGCCTAGTCTGGCGCTCACTCGGCCGGCGCTGCCCTGCAAGGCGCTCTGGCCTGTTGGGACAGGCATGTGAGGACTTCGAATGCGTTCTGAGGCTGCTGCGCCGCTCACGCTCTCCGATACGGGGCAGGGCATAGGCGCATTTCTGCGCCGCCAGGTCGGTCGCTTGACCGGCGTCGGGATTTTTACGGGCGTGGCTTTCGCGCTTGCCAGCCTCGGCACCTGGAATGTCGCCGATCCCAGTTTCAGCCATGCAACCGATAATCCTGTCACCAATGCGATGGGCTACGCCGGCTCCGCCTTTTCCGACATCGCCATGCAGTTCTACGGTCTGTCTGCAGTCGCAGCACTCGCCCCGGCCGTCGTCTGGGGCATTCTGTTCCTGTCGGCAAGCTACATCGACCGCAAACTGCGCCGCGGCGTCGCTTGGTTTGGCGCTTCGCTCCTGTTTGCAGGCGTCGCCGGCTGCATTACGCCGCCGGATACCTGGCCGCTGCCCTCGGGCATGGGCGGTGTCTTCGGCGACATCGTGCTGAAGATTCCCGCGCTGGTCATCGGCAGCTATCCCACCGGACTGGTGGCGACCGCTCTGGGAGCGGCGCTTTCAATCCCGGCGCTCGGGCTCGCAGCCTTCGGCTCAGGCCTATTGTTCCGGCGCGCCGCCCCGCTGGCGAAAGCAAGACCGGTGCGCGAGCCGCAGGTCGCCGACGACCTGGTCTACGACGATGACAATGAAGGCGACGAGGGCATCCTTGCATTGGGCGCGGTTACGCACTGGTGGCTGTCGGCACGCGCTTTCATTCGCCGCCGGTTCGCCACCCCGCGCGTCGAGGATGACGGCCTGGACACTCCGGCGCCAGCGCGCGGCTGGCGTGAAGCCGCCCAGCGCGTCGAGTTTGCGGAAAGGGCAGAGGCCCGCGTCAGCCATGCCGGTCGCGCCCGCGTCGAACCGGAATTCTTTGCAGCGATGGTAGCGGATGGCCAGAAATCCGCGCCGGCGCGCCAGGAACTGGACGCGCCCTTTGACACTCCCTTCGATACGGGTTTCGCCGATGACGACGACGGCGAGTTGGAGCCCGTCCGCCCAATTGAACGCGCTGGGTCAAACGCTCGCGTTCTGCCCTATCGGTCCAACCCGTCCGGCGCGCCCGTAGCGCCGACCATGCCCAACCCAGCCGCTGCCGGCTCCGCACGCATCGACAGCCCAGCGCCGCGCCCGACGCCCGTCTCGCGCATTCAGCGGGGCACTGCCGCTGCCAGGGAGTCTTTCGAGATGCCGGCGCTGACTTTCCTCAGCGAGCCGAAGAGCGTTGTGCGCGACCCGAGCCTTTCCAAGGACGCGCTGGAGCAGAACGCCCGTACTCTTGAAAGCGTGCTCGAGGATTTCGGCGTCAAGGGCGAGATCATCCATGTCCGCCCCGGCCCGGTTGTCACCCTGTACGAACTGGAGCCCGCACCCGGCATCAAGTCGTCGCGCGTCATTGGCCTCGCCGACGACATCGCCCGCTCGATGAGCGCAATCGCCTGTCGCGTCGCTGTCGTGCCTGGACGCAACGCCATCGGCATCGAATTGCCGAACGCCAAGCGTGAAACAGTCTATCTGCGCGAGTTGCTGGCCAGCCGCGACTTCAATGAGACAAAGGCCAATCTGGCGCTTGCGCTGGGCAAAACCATCAATGGCGAGGCGGTGATCGTCGATATCGCCAAAATGCCGCACGTTCTGGTCGCTGGCACCACCGGTTCGGGCAAGTCGGTCGCTATCAACACCATGGTGCTCTCCCTGCTCTACCGCATGACCCCCAAGCAGTGCCGACTGATCATGATCGACCCGAAGATGGTCGAGCTATCGGTTTATGATGGCATTCCGCACCTGCTGACGCCTGTCGTCACCGATCCGAAGAAGGCCGTCGTTGCGCTGAAATGGACCGTGCGGGAAATGGAAGACCGCTATCGCAAGATGGCGAAGGTGGGTGTGCGCAATGCAGAGGGCTTCAACGCCAGGGTCGCGCAGGCGGCGGCTAAGGGCGAGAGCATTCGTCGTACGGTGCAGACCGGCTTTGACCGAGACACCGGCGAAGCGATCTACGAAACGGAAGAACTCAACCTCGAGCCTATGCCGTTCATCGTCGTCATCATCGACGAAGTCGCCGATCTGATGATGGTAGCGGGTAAGGACATCGAAGGCGCAGTGCAGCGGCTTGGCCAAATGGCGCGTGCCGCCGGTATCCATGTGGTTATGGCAACGCAGCGCCCGTCGGTCGATGTCATCACCGGCACGATCAAGGCGAACTTCCCGACCCGCATGTCCTTCCAGGTGACGTCGAAGATCGACAGCCGCACCATTCTCGGCGAGATGGGCGCCGAGCAATTGCTCGGCCAGGGCGACATGCTGTTCATGGCGGGCGGCGGACGCATCCAGCGCGTGCACGGCCCCTTCGTCGCCGACGCCGAAGTGGAGAAAGTGGTCGATCATCTGAAGCTGCAGGGCGCTCCGGAATATCTCGACGCGATCACGCAGGACGACGACGAGGACGAGGACGACGATGCGCCTCGTGGCGGCTCGTCGAGCGGCGGCGGCGGCAATTTCGAGGATTCCGACGATCCATACGACCAGGCGGTCTCTATCGTGCTGCGCGACGGCAAGGCATCGACCAGCTACATTCAGCGCCGCCTTGGCGTCGGCTACAATCGCGCTGCGTCAATTATCGAAAAGATGGAGAAGGAAGGCATTGTCGGCCCGGCCAACCACGCCGGAAAGCGCGAGATTCTGGTGCCCACGGAACAGGACAAGATGTGACCGCCCTTGTCTTCGCCCAACTAAAGCCCAACTACATTCCTAAGCAGGTTCCGGAAAAGTGTGTCACGGTTTTCCGATAGAAACCTGCGACAAAACAAAAGGCTAAGCAGGCGAAGCGTGCGCGAAGCCACGCAAGTCTGCTTAGCTGACGGCAGCAAAAAAGAACTGCCATTTTGGGATGACGACCATGACGAATGAAGCGGCAGGCAACGGTTTCGGCGCCTTCACCCGGCGCAGCCTGGTTGGCATCGTGCTCGGCCTATCGGCAATGCTGGCTATTCCCGGCATCGTGCCTACGGCGTTGGCGGAAGTTTCGGCTACCGCGCAGAAAATCGCCGATCATTTCGCATCGATCCGGACCATGTCCGGCGAATTCGTGCAGTTCGGCCCTCGCGGCGAGCAGACGGGCGGCAAGTTCTATATCGCACGGCCGGGCAAGATCCGCTTCAACTACGACGTGAAGTCCGGCTTCAGGGTGATCTCAGACGGCGAATCGGTCGTTCTCGAAAACCCGAAAATGAAGACGATGGATCTTTATCCGCTCTCCAAGACGCCGCTGAAGCTACTGTTGGCCGACCGCATCGACCTTTCCGGCGGGCGCGTGAAGAGCGTCAAGGAGGAAGACGATCAGACGGTGATCCAGATGGCCGACAAGTCGGCTTTCGGCAATGCCCGGATCACCATGAAGTTCGATCCGTCGACCTACGAACTCAAGGAATGGACGATCACCGATGCGCAGGGCAAGAACACGACGGTCATGATCTTTAACGTCAAGCAGGACGTCGCGCTAGACAGGAAACTGTTCACGATCGACTACAAGAAGAACCTCGACTTAAACAAAAAGACCACGAACCGCTGAGGCAGCAAGTCCCGGTTCAGCTTGTGGTTCACCTGACGAAACTGCGCGACTTGACGGTCGCTGAACCCACGGCGCCGGGCCGGCCCCTGCATCTCAGCGCCGCCAGCGGCCTTGTCGATCTCGGCGGCTATGTGGCCGTCATCGCCGATGATGAACTCCATATCGGCCTGTTTCAACGCTACGGACGCAAACCCGGTCGTTTGGTGCGCGTCTTCGACGGTCTTCTTCCCGCGGAGAACCCGGACCGCAAGGAATTCAAGCCCGACCTTGAGGTGCTTATGCACGTCCCATCGGTTCCCGGACATGCCGACGGGCTTCTGCTGGCTATCGGATCGGGCTCGACAGCCAACCGCGGCAAGGCCGTTGCCTTGCAGCTTGACGCGCGCGGCCGGTGGAATCGCGTTCCAGGCACCATCGACTTCCAGCCATTGTTCGAGGCTCTTCGTGGCACGATACCTCACCTCAACATCGAGGGGGCCACGATCCAGGACGATGAGTTCCGGCTGTTTCATCGCGGCACCATCCGGTTTCCCGACAGCCTCGTAATCCGGCTGCCACTCCGCTGGCTTCTCGCAGCTTTGGTGTCGCGGCGTATGGATGCGGTAAAGCCGCTCGGCGTACACCGCCTCGACTTGGGGCGGATAGAAGGCGTGCCCTATTCCGTGACCGACGCGGCGCCGTTGCCGGACGGGCGAACAGTTGTAAGCGCAGTCGCCGAGAATACCGACAACGCTTACGAAGATGGCGCATGTATGGGTGCGTTGATCGGAGTAGTCGATCAACAGATGCATCTCACCCGCACATGGGCTCTCGATCCGGTTCATAAAGTCGAAGGTATAAGCGCGAGCGTGCAAGGTGCCGGCATTTCGTTGCTGCTGGTGGCCGATGCGGACGATCCCGTGATTGCCGCATCGCTTTTCACCGCAACAATACCCGTCTGAACGCCAGAACGCGGCTTGCCTTCAGGCGGCTTCGCTGCCAGTTTCCGGCGCCTTCCATCCGGACCCCTCCATGCCGCTCTCCATCGCCACCTGGAACATTAATTCCGTCCGCCTGCGCATGCCGATTGTTGAGCGCTTTCTGACCGAGAACGCGCCGGACCTGCTCTGTCTGCAGGAGACGAAATGCCCGGATGATCAGTTTCCGTCGAGCGGCATTTCATCGGTTGGGCTACGAGCATATCGCGATTAGTGGCCAAAAGGGCTACCACGGGGTTGCGACCGTCGCGCGGCGCGCCGATCGAAGTCGTGGACCGACGCCGCTTCTGCGACATCGAGGATTGCCGCCACATCTCAGTACGCTTTGGCGCAGGCGGGAAGTCTATCCTGCTGCACAATTTCTACATTCCGGCGGGGGGCGACGAGCCTGACCCCGCCATTAACCGGAAATTCAAACACAAGCTCGATTTCGTTGCCGAGATGAACGCGGTCCGCGCCGAGTTCGGACGGAACTGTTGCGTCGATCCTGGTTGGCGATCTCAACATCGCGCCTCTCGAACATGACGTCTGGTCGCACAAGCAGCTGCTCAAAGTGGTCAGTCACACACCGGTCGAGACCCAGAATTTCGAGGCAATGCGCAATGCGGGAGGCTGGGTGGATCTGATGCGCCACAATGTGGCTCATGATCAGAAGATTTATACCTGGTGGAGCTATCGCGCCCGGGACTGGCAGGCGTCGGACCGAGGCCGGCGTCTCGATCATATCTGGTCGTCGGAAAACCTGTTGCCGGTTTTCAGCGGCTACAAAATCCTGCGTGAGGCGCGTGGTTGGGAACGCCCATCCGACCATGTCCCGGTCATCGCGCGATTTGACCTGGACTGAGGCGCTGCCGCGGCAACTCGACAACGTTGAAGCGCAGGTGGGATAGCGGCGGCCGGAGTTGCAGGTGTTCTTTGATACAGGAGCCCTATGATTTCGTTTGACGCGGGCCGAAAGGGACGAAACACTCCGGCACCATAACTTACGAGAGTTGCGTCGCGGATGGCGCCTCCCGCACAGGCCTCAACAATGACCCTCCACGACGTCGCACTCGGCGACAAGTTCGATCTGTCGAAGGAGCGCGTGTTCCTCTCTGGCGCGCAGGCAATCGTGCGCATGCTGTTGATGCAGCGTGAGCGTGACCGGTTGGCCGGCTTGAACACTGCGGGCTTTGTCTCAGGCTATCGCGGTTCGCCCTTGGGCGGGCTGGATATGCAACTGTGGAAGGCCCGCCAGCAACTCGGCGAAGCCGGCGTGGTGTTCCAGCCGGGCCTCAACGAGGAACTCGCGGCCACCGCCTGTTGGGGTACGCAGCAGACGGAGCTTGCCGGCGAAGGCCGTCATGATGGCGTATTCAGCCTCTGGTACGGCAAGGGGCCGGGCGTCGATCGCGCCGGTGATGTGTTCCGCCACGCCAATCTCGCCGGCACCTCCAGGCATGGCGGTGTGGTCGCCTTGATGGGCGACGACCACATGGCCGAATCATCGACCAACGCCCACGCTACGGAGTTCGTGTTCGTCGGCAGCATGATCCCGATCCTCAACCCGGCCGGCGTGCAGGAACTGATCGACTACGGCCTCTACGGCTATGCGCTTTCGCGCTTTGCCGGGACGTGGACGGCAATCAAATGCGTGAAGGACAATGTCGAATCGACCGCTTCCGTCGATGCCTCGCTGGATCGGGTGCGCGTAACATTGCCGGAATTCGACATGCCTCCGGGCGGGCTTGGCATTCGCGACGAAATCGACCAGCTCGGCCAGGAAGAGCGGCTGTTCGACTTCAAGCGCGCCGCGGTCTCTGCCTTCATCCGCGCCAACGACATCAACCGCGTCATTTATTCCGGAGGGCGGAGCGCCAGGCTCGGCATCATCACTGTCGGCAAGAGCTATCTCGACGTGCGCCAGGCGCTAGACGACCTCGGCATCGACGAAGCCGCGGCAAATCGCATCGGCATTCGCCTGTTCAAGGTCGGCGCACCCTGGCCGCTCGACCTCGATCACGTCGCTGACTTCGTCGAGGGGCTGGAAACCGTCGTGGTGGTCGAGGAGAAGCGCTCGCTGATCGAGGTGCAGCTCAAGGAAGCGCTCTACAACACCAGCCATCGTCCGCTGATCGTCGGCAAGACGGACGAGCGCGGCAGCTCCTTGTTTCCCGCCAAAGGCGCGCTAGACCCCAACGAAATCGCGATCGCGCTTGGTGATCGCATTTTGCGCACGATCGGCCATTCGGAAGAGATCGCGGCGCGCGTGACGCGATTGCGGCAGTTTCAGGCGATGCTTGCCGATACGCAGGACATTGGGCTGCGTACGCCGTATTTCTGCTCGGGTTGTCCGCACAACAGCTCGACGAAAGTGCCCGAGGGCTCTATCGCGGCGGCGGGGATCGGCTGCCATTTCATGGCACTGTGGATGGACCGCTCGACATCCGGCTTCACCGCCATGGGCGGCGAGGGTGCGCAATGGGTCGGTCAAGCGCCGTTTGTAGGCCGCGAACACATTTTCCAGAACCTCGGCGACGGCACCTATAACCACTCCGGCAGCCTGGCGCTGCGTTTCGCCAAGGCGTCAGGCACCAACATAACCTACAAGATTCTCTACAACGACGCTGTCGCGATGACCGGCGGACAGCAGCACGAAGGCGGCCTGTCGGTTCACGCCATAGCCAATCAGGTTCGGGCAGAAGGCATCGAGCGGATCGCAGTCGTCAGCGACGAGCCGGACAAATATGCGGCTCCCTTCCCTGCCGGAACAACTGTCCACCATCGTGACGACCTCGATGCCGTTCAGCGGGACCTGCGCCAGATCAAAGGCGTGTCCGTTCTGATCTACGACCAGACTTGCGCTGCCGAAAAGCGCCGCCGCCGCAAGCGCGGCACCTTTCCCGACCCGGACAAGCGCGTGATCATCAACGAGCTGGTCTGCGAGGGATGTGGCGATTGCGGCGTCCAGTCCAACTGCGTCTCGGTTCAGCCGGTGGAGACCGAGTTCGGGCGCAAGCGGCGTATCGACCAGTCGAGCTGCAACAAGGACTTTTCCTGCGTCAACGGCTTCTGCCCATCCTTTGTGACGGTGCATGGCGCGAAAATCAGGAAGGCGGAGGGCGTTGCCGGGTCGGGACGACCCGCTGGACGGCGTACCCTTGCCCGCCGCGCGGGCTCTGGGACGCCAAGGGTGGTCAGCAATCATTGACGGTGTCGGCGGCACCGGCGTCGTTACCATCGGCGCGATCCTTGGCATGGCCGCACATCTTGAGGGCAAGGGCTGCGGCATGATCGACATGGCGGGCCTGGCGCAAAAAGGCGGCGCTGTGTTCACGCATCTGCGCATCGCCGGCACGCCCGACGACATACACGCGATCCGCGTTTCAGCCGGGCAGGCCGATCTTATACTCGGCTGCGATCTGGTCGTTTCCGGCTCGCGCAAGGTGCTGGCGGCAGTGCGCGAAGGCCATACTACCTTTGTTGCAAATACCGCGGAAATCATGCCGGGAGATTTCACCCGCGCGGCCGATTACTCATTGCCGACCGAGCGGTTGAAGCGGGCCATCCGCAACGCGGCAGGCGATGATCATACGCACTTCTTCGATGCGACGCGGACTGCTGCGGGACTGTTCGGCAGCTCGATCGGCGCCAACATGTTCATGCTTGGATTTGCCTTCCAGAAAGGCGCGCTGCCGCTATCGGCGGAAGCAATCGAGCGGGCGATCGATCTCAACGGCGAGGCGGTCACGATGAACATTGCCGCGCTGCGCTGGGGACGACGTGCGGCGCATCAGCCTGATTTCGTTCAGAAAATAGCCTTTAGCGCGATGCCGGGATTGTCCTCGTCCGTCACGCAGACGCTCGACGAGGTTATCCTGCGGCGAGCGGAATTCCTCACCGCCTATCAGGATGCATCATACGCTCGCCGCTACCTGGATCGTATCGAGCGGATTCGGGAAGCCGAGAGCCGGACCGTACCCGAGTCGACACAACTGACCGACGCCGTCGTCCGCAACCTGTTCAAGCTGATGGCGGTAAAGGATGAGTATGAGGTCGCGCGGCTCTACACGGATGGTGTGTTTCGCCGGCAGCTCGCGCAGGAATTCGAAAGTTACGACAAGCTCGAATTTCATCTGGCGCCGCCGATCCTCGGCCGGCGCGATGCCCAGGGCAAGCCGCTGAAATCACGATTTTCCGGTCGAATGATGATTGCCTTCAAGCTCCTGGCGCCGTTGAAGCGTCTGCGCGGAACTGTGTTCGATCTGTTTTCCTACACTGCGGAGCGGCGCCTGGAGCGCGATCTGCTCACGCGCTACGAATCAGACCTGGACCGCATCATCAAGGTTCTCGAACCTTCGAGGCTCGAGGCGGCTGCCGGGCTCGCCTCACTGCCTAAACTTATCCGCGGTTACGGTCATGTAAAGAAGGCGAGCATTGCCCGCGCGGACGCGGAGCGCGAAATTCTGTTGGCGACGCTGAACCGGCCGGAAACGGAGCGGCTCATACGCGCCGCCGAATAGGCAGTTGCTTTATCTGGCCGTGTTTCCAGTGGGCAGCGGGATTCTTTCAAAATAAAAGCGATGCACTTGTCGCAGGGCTGCGAGCAATAGCGCCATTGCCCTTGATGCATGATTTCGCTATGTGCCGAGGTACCACCTTCGGAGGGATATTATGGCCGACCACACCCCGACTGGGCCGCTCGAGATGGGCGCCGCCATGGACTATGCCGAGCACGAAAAGACGTACCACCGGTTTCTGTCGCTTGCGAAGTACGGCGCCTTGGTCTGTATCGCGCTTCTGGCCTCGATGGCGTTCGGATTCTTCGTTGGAGGATTCTTCTCCGCGCTCGTCCTGTTCATTCTGGTTCTGGCGGCCGGCGGCTTCCTGCTGCGCTGACGATCCGCCGCTGGCGCACGACTATCTCTAGCTCGTTGGCTTCGCCAGGGGCATATACGCACGATCCGGAAGGGAGAGTTCGGTGGGGCAGATAGTATTCATCCCGCGCGAGATCGAAGCCGGGGAAACGCGCGTGGCGGCTTCCCCCGATACGGCGAAGCGGCTGGCGGCGCTTGGCTTTGAAGTCGTGGTGGAGGCCGGTGCGGGACTGTCCTCGCGAATTGTCGATGAGGATTTCGTCAGGGCGGGCGCCACGATCGGCAAGGCGGCCGACGCTGCAGGTGCAGACGTTGTGCTCAAGGTGCGGCGGCCAAGTGCCGCCGAACTGAATGGCTACAAGGCTGGCGCCGCTGTCCTCGCAATCATGGATCCCTACGGTAACGATGCAGCCCTGGCGGCAATGGCAAAGGCTGGAGTTACGGCTTTTGCCATGGAACTGATGCCGCGCATTACCCGCGCGCAATCTATGGATGTGCTGTCCTCACAGGCCAATCTGGCAGGCTATCAGGCGGTGATTGACGGCGCCGCCGAATACGACCGTGCCCTGCCGATGATGATGACTGCGGCGGGTACGGTACCTGCTGCAAAAATCTTCATCATGGGCGTGGGCGTCGCCGGCCTCCAGGCTATCGCTACGGCCAGGCGCCTTGGCGCCGTCGTAACGGCAACCGATGTGCGTCCCGCAGCCAAGGAGCAGGTCGCATCGCTCGGCGCAAAGTTCCTGGCCGTCGAGGACGAGGAATTCAAGGCGGCCGAGACTGCAGGCGGCTACGCCAAAGAGATGTCGAAGGAATATCAAGCAAAGCAGGCGGCGCTGACCGCGGAGCACATCGCCAAGCAGGACATCGTCATCACCACCGCGCTGATCCCGGGCCGCCCCGCCCCGAAGCTCGTTTCGGCAGCGATGGTCGCCTCGATGAGGGCGGGGTCCGTGATCGTGGATCTCGCTGTCGAGCGCGGCGGCAACGTCGAAGGCGCGGTACCCGGCCAGATTATAACAACAGCCAATGGCGTGAAGATCGTCGGGCACCTCAATGTGCCGGGACGCGTCGCAGCCTCTGCGTCTCTGCTTTATGCAAAGAACCTCTACGCCTTTCTCGAAACCATGGTCGAAACCAAACCGGGATTCGCCATTTCGCCGGATAATCTAGCGCCGGTCTACCGCAGCCTGAAGATTAATCGCGACGACGAACTGGTGAAGGCGACGATGCTCACCGATGGCGGTGAGATCGTGCATCCGAACTTCGCCAACGCCGCGCCGGCTCCGGTAATGATCGCCGATGCCGGGCCGGCAAGGAATGTCGAACCGGTGGAGCCATCGAAACCCCGGACGACGCGCAAGGTTGGCGCCGGCACGGCGGCCAAGGATGGACCCTACGCTCACGTCGAGACACCCGAGGAAAAGCCGGCGCGCAAGACGTCCGCGTCGAAGAAGACGGGAGAGGCCTGATGGAAAAGACAGCGCTGGAAAAAGCTCTCGAGCAACTCGATCTCGCGACGCAGGCGGTGCGCCACGCGGCGGAAAACGCCGTGGGCAGTCCCGGCGCAGCCGACGCGGCTGGTGATGCGGCACATGCCCTGTCCGGCGGTGCGATCGACCCCTTCGTCTTCCGCTTCGCCATCTTCGTTCTGGCGATCTTCGTCGGCTACTATGTCGTCTGGTCTGTGACCCCGGCGCTGCACACGCCGCTGATGGCAGTCACAAACGCGATCTCCTCGGTAATCGTGGTTGGCGCATTGCTTGCCGTCGGCATATCGGCGTCCGGCGTCGCAACCGGTTTCGGCTTTGTTGCGCTGGCGCTGGCCTCGGTGAATATCTTCGGCGGCTTCCTCGTCACACAGCGGATGCTGGCGATGTACAAGAAGAAAGAGAAGTGAGCGCCAGATGAACGCCAACCTCGCGTCCTTCCTCTATCTCGTCTCCGGCATCCTGTTTATTCTGGCGCTGCGCGGTCTGTCGCATCCGACGACCAGCCGCCAGGGCAACACCTACGGCATGATCGGCATGGCGATCGCCATCGTCACCACGCTGGCTTTGGCGACGCCGTCCGGCACCGGCTTCGTGCTGATCCTCGCCGGCCTGGCTGTCGGCGGTGGCGCAGGTGCCTACATTGCGCGGCGCATTCCGATGACCTCGATGCCGCAACTGGTTGCGGCGTTCCACTCGCTCGTCGGCCTCGCAGCCGTCATGGTCGCCGCTGCTGCCATCTATGCGCCGACCAGCTTCGGCATCGGCACCGTAGGCGACATCCACAGCCAGGCGCTGGTCGAGATGAGCCTTGGCGTTGCAATCGGCGCGATCACCTTCACCGGCTCCATCATCGCCTTCCTGAAACTCGACGGCCGCATGTCCGGCAAGCCCATCATGCTGCCGGCCCGCCATGCCATCAACATCGGCCTGGGGGCGGCGCTGGTGGTGCTGATCATCCTCCTGGTCGCGACAGAAAGCACCCTCATCTTCTGGCTGATCGTTGCGGCATCGCTGGCGCTTGGCGTGCTGCTCATCATACCGATCGGCGGCGCCGATATGCCGGTGGTGGTGTCGATGCTCAATTCCTATTCGGGGTGGGCAGCGGCTGCACTTGGCTTCACGCTGGGCAATCTGGCGCTGATCATCACCGGCGCGCTGGTCGGCTCTTCGGGTGCGATCCTCTCCTACATCATGTGCAAGGGCATGAACCGCTCATTCATCTCCGTCATCCTCGGCGGATTCGGCGGCGAGACAGCCGCTGCCCTCGACGATGGCATCCAGCGCACGGTGAAGACAGGCGCCGCTGATGACGCCGCCTATCTGATGATGAACGCGCAGAAGGTCATCATAGTGCCCGGCTACGGCATGGCGGTCGCGCAGGCGCAGCACGCACTGCGCGAGATGGCCGACAAGCTCAAAGCGGCCGGCGTCGAGGTCAAATACGCGATCCATCCGGTGGCGGGCCGCATGCCAGGGCACATGAACGTATTGCTGGCGGAAGCCAACGTGCCGTACGATGAGGTGTTCGAACTTGAGGATATCAACTCGCAGTTCCCCCAGGCCGATGTCGCCTACGTCATCGGCGCCAACGACGTGACCAACCCGTCGGCACGCGACGACAAGACCTCTCCGATCTATGGAATGCCCATCCTCGACGTCGACAAGGCGCGCACTTGCCTGTTCGTCAAGCGATCGCTCGGCTCAGGGTATGCTGGCATCGACAATACGCTGTTCTACAAGGACGGGACGATGATGCTGCTCGGCGACGCCAAGAAGATGACCGAGGAAA
Source organism: uncultured Alphaproteobacteria bacterium (assembly GCA_963829135.1). Classification (GTDB taxonomy): domain Bacteria; phylum Pseudomonadota; class Alphaproteobacteria; order Rhizobiales; family Rhizobiaceae; genus Kumtagia. The sequence goes on from CAWHHO010000008.1 coordinate 273,975, forward strand.
TCGTCAAGGCGATGGATCACTGATCGGTATTTTCGCGCAGGTGATCTCGAAATGCTCCGGCGCCGCTTGGCATTCCGCAGACCGGCCTCTCGGCTATGGCGCTTCCCGGGAAAACCCTTCGCTGGCCTTGAGCAGCTTGCGCGTATAGTCGGCCCTCACATTGTGACCGGCGAGATCGGCGGCCGACAGTTGCTCGACCGCTTCGCCACTCTGCATTACCATCAGCCGCTCGCACATATGAGTGACGATCGCAAGATCGTGGCTGACCATGAGGAAGGTCAGCTTCCGGTCGCGGCGCACCTGCTCAAGCAGATTGAGCACTTCCGCCTGTACCGAAGCGTCAAGCGCCGATGTCGGCTCATCGAGCAGCAGGATCGAAGGCTCGAGGATCAGTGCGCGTGCGATCGCGACACGCTGTCGCTGCCCGCCGGACAGCTGATGCGAATAGCGGAAGCGAAAACCCGATCCCAAGCCGACCTCGTCCAGCGCTCGCAGGATGCGCGTCTCGCTGTCTGGAAAGCCATGGATCGCCAGCGGCTCCAGCAGCAGCCTGTCGACGGTCTGACGCGGATGCAGAGAGCCGTAGGGGTCCTGGAAGACCATCTGGACGGAGCGGTAGAAGGCTTTGTCGCGATGGGCGCCGAGCGGCTTCCCATTGACTGTGATCGTGCCGCTGGCGACCGGTGCCAGCCCCGCAACCGCCCGCAGCAAGGTCGATTTTCCTGAGCCGGACTCACCGACGAGGCCGAAGGATTTACCGGAGGCAACATCCAGGCTGACGCGATTCAGCGCGCGAAACCGGTCGAAGATCACTTCGAGGTTGCGGATGGACAGTGCCGGGATCATGGCCGTCTGCACCTGCCAACTGATAAAGTTCTATCGAGAATACCCCCAAATGGCACGCCGCACCGCATCACGCCAACCACTCCGGTTTGCGATCAAGCACCGGCAAGGGATGCCTGTCAGCGCCGATTTTCGGCATGCAGTTGAGCAGGCCTTGCGTATAGGGATGCTCGGCGCGCGACAGTTCCGAAGCCGGCAGCTGTTCGACGATCTTGCCGGCATACATGACGATGACGCGGTCGCAGAAAGATGAGACGAGCCTGAGATCGTGCGAGATAAAGATCAGGCCCATGCCACGGTCGGCCACAAGGTGGTCCAGAATACCCAGCACATCAAGCTGGACCGTCACGTCCAAAGCCGATGTCGGCTCATCGGCAATCAGCAATTCCGGCCCGGCGATAAGCATCATCGCGATCATCGCGCGCTGGCCCATGCCGCCGGAGACCTCATGGGGATAGAGATCGAACACGCGTTGCGGTTCGCGTATCTGCACGGCTTCAAGCATGGCCAGCGCCCTGTCGCGCGCCTCAGACCTGCCGACCCTCTCATGCGTCTTTAGTGCCTCGACGATCTGGCGGCCGATCGTCATGACCGGATCAAGGGAATATTTCGGATCCTGCAGGATCATGGCGATGCGGCCGCCGCGCAGGTCCCGGCGCACACGCGGCGACGCCGTCAACAGGTCGAGGCCCCCGAGATCGAGCCGCTTCGCCGTTACGACGGCGCGACGATCCGTCAGCCCCATGATGGCGCGGCCGGTCTGCGACTTGCCGGAGCCGGATTCGCCGACGATGCCTAGCCGCTCGCGGCCAAGCGTGAACGAGACTCCGCGCACCGCCTCGATGACACCGGTGCGCGTCGGAAAACGGACGCGCAGGTCCTCGACGGTCAGCAGCGCGCTCACCGGTCACCGCCCCTGGGGTCCAGCGCGTCGCGCAGCCCGTCTCCGAGCAGGTTGAAGCCAAGGCTGACGATCAGGATCGCCATGCCAGGCATTGCCGACACCCACCATTGGTCGAGCAGGAAACGGCGCCCGGATGCGATCATCGCGCCCCATTCCGGCGACGGCGGCTGTGCGCCAAGGCCAAGGAAGCCGAGACCCGCCGCAGTGATGATGATGCCGGCCATGTCGAGCGTAACCCGCACGATAAGCGACGAGATGCAGAGCGGCATGATGTGGCGGATGACGATGCGCGCCGGCGAAGCTCCCATGAGGCGCACGGCGGCGATGTAATCGGACTTGCGCACGGTCATCGTTTCGGCCCGCGCGATACGGGCGTAGGGCGGCCAAGAGGTTATGGCGATGGCGATAACCGCGTTCTCGATACCGGGGCCAAGCGCGGCGACGAAGGCCAGCGCCAGTATGAGCTTCGGGAAGGCCAGGAAAATGTCGGTGATTCGCATCAGGATCGTATCGACCCAGCCGCCCGAATAGCCGGCGACGGTGCCGACCAGCAGGCCGATCGGCGCCGCCAGTATGGCGACCAGCACGACGACATACAGCGTCAGGCGCGAGCCGTAGATGATGCGGGAAAGGATGTCCCGGCCCTGATCGTCGGTGCCCATCCAGTGCTCCCAGCTCGGCGGCTTCAGGCTCGAACCGCGCAGATCGCCGATGTCGAACGGGTAGGGCGCCAGCACATCGGCGAACGCCGCGACCACCAGCAGCACGATGATGATGCCCAGGCCGACCACAGCCAGCCGGTTCGCCGAGAACTGTCGCCATGTCATGTAGGCACGGCCGAGCCGAGCCTGCATGCGCGACTGCGGCCGCTCGCTGAGCAGCCATTCGCGGCGGGAGAGGCTGGCGCTTGTCATAAACGACAACTCCAGGTTCCGGAGCGGGTAAGAGAAAGCACCCCCTCACCGGCCCTTCGGGCTCACCTCTTCCCCTGCCCGGGGGAGAGGATGCGCCGGCCGGTATGCCGGTCGCCGCTCTTCGACGTTAGCGGTGGCGATGGTGGCGCCCATCCTCACCCCCCGGCAGGGGGAGAGGTGGCTCGTCCTGAGCCCCGAGCTTGTCGAGGGGTCGAAGGACGAGACGGTGAGGGGGTTCTTCGTCGCGGTACCGAAGGGAGACCTCATGCACGCGTCCTTGGATCAAGCACACGGTAGAGCAGGTCAGACAGCAAATTGAGGGCGATGAAGACGCCGCCGATGATGATCGTACCACCGAGTACGGCGTTCATGTCGGCATTCTGCAGCGAGTTGGTCAGATAGAAGCCGATGCCCGGCCAGGCAAAAACCGTTTCGGTGAGCACGGACCCCTCAAGCAAGGTCGCATAGGAAAGTGCCACGACCGTAACCAGCGGTACGGCGGCATTGCGGAGTGCATGACCCCAGATGACGCGGGTTTCCGACAGACCCTTGGCGCGCGCCGCGACAATGTACTCCTGGCTGAGCTCGTTAAGCATGAAGGACCGCGTCATCCGGCTGATATAAGCCATCGAGAAATATCCGAGCAGCGAGGCCGGCAGGATGATGTGGCTGAACACATCCTTGAACACCGCCCAATCTCCCTGGATCAGCGCGTCGACGAGGAAGAGACCGGTGATTGGCGTGAATGTATATTCATACGCGACGCCGATGCGGCCAGGCCCTTCCACCCAGTCGAGGCGCGCGTAGAAGACGAGCAATCCAATCAGGCCCAGCCAGAAGATTGGGATGGAATAGCCGAGCAGGCCCAGGATTCGAACCGTCTGGTCGATCAGGCTGCCGCGCTTCACTGCAGCCAACACGCCGAGGGGAATGCCAAGAAGCAGGCCGATCAGCGTACCCAGCGTCGCCAGTTCGACCGTTGCCGGAAACACCCGGCGGATGTCCTGCATAACCGGATAGGTCGAGAGCACGGACGTCCCGAAGTCGCCCGTCAGGGCTTTCTTCACATAGAGCAGAAATTGCTGCCATATAGGCAGATCGAAACCGTATTGCGCCCGCGCCGCAGCAACCACGCTGGCCGGCGCGCGGTCGCCGACGATCGCCAGCACAGGATCGATCGGTACGACCCGACCGATAAAGAAGGTCACCGTGATCAGCCCGAAGAAAGTGATTGCCGCGACGACGAAGAAATTGAGTGTCGCCCAAGCAATCGAAGAGGCCCGTCCGGGCCTCCCCCCATCTGCCATGATTTGCCCGTTCGACAAGGAAACGGACCTTTGCCGGTATTACTTCGTCACCGGGGCCACGAAATTGGTGTCGAAGGTCGGCCCAAGCTTGAAGCCCTGAACGTTCTTGCGCAGGCCGGCGACTTCCGTCTCCTGCCACAGGAAGATAAACGGCCCGGCTTCGCGCACCTTCTTCTGCAGATCGGCATACATGGCAGCGCGCTTGGCACCGTCGCGCTCGAGCAAGGCGTCCTTCGCCTCCTTCTGCATGTCTGCCGGCACGTCCCAGGCATTGCGCCAGGCCAGCGTCTTGTTCATCGAATCATCCGCGTTGTTCGGGTTCGAAGCAAAGGTTTCCGCGTTGGAATTCGGATCCCAATAGTCGACACCCCACTGCAGGATCGCCATGTCATGCTGACGGGCGCGATACTTGGTGAGGATCGTCTTGAAGTCGCCGGGGACGATTTCGATCTTGATGCCGGCCTGTGCCGCCGTCGCCTGGATCGACTCGGCCACGCCGGAAACCGGCTGTTGGCTGCGCACGTCGAACGTCACGCTGAAACCGTCTGCCAGGCCAGCCTTGGCAAGGAGCTCCTTCGCCTTGGCAACGTCCAGCTTGTAAGGCTTATCGTCGGCAGCGCCCAGAATTCCCTGCGGCAGGAAGTTCTGATGGATCTGACCGATCCCCTTCAGCAGCGTTTCGCCAAGCCCGTCATAGTCCACGAGATATTTGAAGGCTTCGCGCACTTCCGGCTTGGCCAGGTTCGGATTCTTCTGGTTGAGGCTGAAATAGAACACCGTGCTTTTCGGCGACGCAGTCGTTGCGAGGTCGGCATTCTTGCCGACAGCCTCGTAGTCGCCGGGCTGCAGGTTGCGGGCAACATCGATATCGCCCTTTTCCAGCATCAGGCGCTGTGTCGCGCTTTCCTTGACGTGGCGATATATGACGCGAGCGAGATTGGCCTTTGCACCGTAATAGGCGTCATTGCGCTCGATCACGACCGCCTCGTTGGCCTTCCATTCCCGTGTCTTGTATGGGCCTGAGCCAGCATAGCCGGTCTTCATCCAGCCATTGCCGAAGTCATTGTCGAATTTATACTCGTCGGTCGGCGTGACGGCGGCGATGTGTTCCTTGACCAGCTTGCTGTCGACAACGGCGGCAACGGTGGCGGTAAGACAGTTCAGTACGAAGGTCGGCGCGTAGGCCTTGTCGACGGTGAAGACGAACGTGCCGGCATCCGCCGCCTTTGCCTTTTCCGCGACATTGTCACCGGTGAGTCCGAACTGCTGGATGATGAAAGCCGGGCTCTTGTTGAGCTTCACTGCGCGTTCGAACGACCAGGCAACGTCGTCCGCCGTGATCGGATTGCCGGAGGCAAAGGTAATGCCCGGCTTGAGCTTGAAGGTATAGGTCAATCCGTCGTCCGAGACCGTCCAGCTGTCGGCAATACCGCCAATCACCTTGGTCGTGTCGTTGGCGTCGAGCCTTACCAGCATGTCGTAGGTGTTGCCGGTAATTTCGCCGGTCGAAATTTCAAACGCTTCCGCAGGGTCGAGTGAGATGATGTCGTCAATGGCCCAAGCCTGGACCAGCGTGTCCGGAGGCGTATCGGCGATAGCCGGCGCACCGGCGAACACAAAAGCAGAGAATGCGGCCCCGACAAGTAGGCTGCGCGGACGAAGAGTGAGAGTCTCAAGCATCATGGACGTAGTACCCCTTGTGTTGTTGGCAGCTCAGCGCGCGCTCTCATGCCAGGCGGAACGCAGTATCCGAAACCAATTTTCGCGGCAGATCTTCGCCAGTTCCGCGTCACCATATCCGGCGGTTTCCAGTGCGGCAACGAGCTTTTGCAAGCCTGCCGCGTCGCCGATTTCCGCGGGAACCGTCGCGCCATCGAAGTCCGACCCGATGGCAACGCCGTCGATGCCGAGCTTTTCGACAAGGTAGTCCACATGCCGGACCATATCTTCAAGCGGCGTGTCGGCATTCTCGGCGCCATCGGCGCGCAGCATGGTGACGGCGAAATTGAGCCCGACCAGACCGTTGCTTTCCCGCACCGCGTCAAGCTGGCGGTCGGTGAGGTTGCGGGCGACGGGCGTCAGCGCATGAACATTCGAATGGCTGACGACCAGCGGCTGATCGCTGCGCCTGGCCACATCCCAAAAGCCCTTTTCGGTGATATGGGCGAGATCGATGACGATGCCAAGCCGGTTGCAGGCGCTCACCAGAGCCTTGCCTGCGTCGGTCAGACCGGGCCCGGTATCCGGGCTCGACGGAAACGAAAACGGCACGCCGTGCCCGAAGATATTGTGGCGACTCCAGACCGGTCCGAGCGACCGCAACCCCGCCGCGTGAAAAACTTCGAGCGCTGCGAGGTCGGCGTCGATCGCCTCGCAGCCTTCCATGTGGAGCACCGCCGCGAACACCCCGCCAGCGATGGCGCGGTCGACATCGGCCATCGAGCGGCACAGACGCCAGGCGCCCGCGCGATCGAGTTGAAGCGCTATCGCGGCCTTCTCGAGGGCAATGTCGAGTGACGATTGTCGCGGCAGTGGCGGGGCGAGGGGCGTCTCGTAATGCCCGTTGGCGTCCGGCGGCTGCAGGGCGAATTCGCCTTCGACGGGGATATAGATGGCGCAAAGCCCTCCGGCGAGCCCACCGGTACGGGCGCGGGGCAGGTCAATATGACCGCTCTTGGTGCCGTCGACCATTTCTGCAACTGGATCTGCGCCGCCCTTTTCGTTGCGCCACAACCGTAGGAGCACATCATTATGGCCGTCGAAGATTGGCTGCATCGGCGCGGGTCCTCGCGAAGGTACGGGTTTTCCAAGACTTAGTTTGGTGTGGCCGCCTATGGCAATAGCGGGAAGACTGACTGTTCGATGCGGCAGGCCCGAAACTCGGTTGGGCCATCTCCATTTCGCCGCTCAGCTTAATCCCGGCCTCATCGCGTTCGGTCGCAAGATATCGCACTTTCTTGGAATCGATCACCATGCCTGTCATCCGGCCATGTCTAGTGGAAATTCCGGCCGCGCGGCATGACGGATGCGGTCTCATGATGAGGAGGGTCGTTTGAGTCCGGAATGTTGCAAACGCGAAGAGGGCAATATGCGCGAAGCCTTTACGCGAGGATCGTGGCCTTGCCTGCCCACTTCGTCTGCATTGGCCAGCGTCCTTATACGTGAGGCTTCCTCGGACAGGTCTCCCAGCCATGGCGTGACGTCCTCGATTTTGCTGGCTACGACATGGATCACACCGGATTCCGATTGGAGCTTGCCCTGAACCCGAACGAACCGGGCGCCGAGCACCACCGCACGGAACCGTTCGAAGGTCTTCTTCCAGACGATGATGTTGGCAATGCCGGTTTCGTCCTCGATGGTCATGAAGATGACGCCCTTGGCCGAGCCGGGCCGTTGCCGCACCAGGACAAGACCTGCCACCGAAACGAACCTGCCGGATGGAATGTCCTTGAGGAGGCCGTTGCGCATCACCCGCGCGCCATCCAGCTTTTCACGCAGAAACGAGACCGGATGCGCCTTCAACGACAGTGAGAGCGTCCGATAATCGTGAATCACATGCTCGCCGAGCGGCATGACCGGCAGTCTGGTTGCCGGCTCATGATCGCGCAAGACAAGGGCCGGGCGTTCGAATAGCGGCAGTCGCTCAGCAGCGCTCCCGGTATCGAGCGCCCGGACCGCCCACAGGGCCTCGCGCCGGTCGATGCCCATCGAGCGAAACGCATCGGCCGCCGCAAGCCGTTCCACCACGCTTGCAGACAAGCCGGATCGCAGCCAGAGATCGCGGACCGACCGATAGCCATCCTCGCGGTTCGCCACCAGTTTCTTCATATCGCGCTCCGCAAGGCCTTTGATCTGGCGGAATCCCAGACGCACCGCGTGCCGGCTTTCGATGATCGTTCGCATTTGTGCATGGCGCGGCGCAATCTTCGACGGATCGAACTGGGCTGCCTCCAGACGACAGTCCCAGGTGGAGAAATTCACGTCGACGGGGCGCATCTCGACGCCGTGCTCCCGCGCATCGCGTACGAGTTGCGCCGGCGCATAAAATCCCATCGGCTGCGAATTGAGGATCGCCGCGCAAAACACATCCGGATAAAACGCCTTGAACCAGCAGGACGCATAGACGAGCAGAGCGAAGGCAGCGGCATGGCTTTCCGGAAAGCCATACTCGCCAAACCCCTCGATCTGCTTGAAGCAGCGCTCGGCAAAGTCGCGCTCATAGCCATTGCCGACCATGCCGTCGATCATGCGGTCACGATGATTGCCTATCGTTCCCGTGCGCTTGAAGGTCGCCATCGCACGACGCAACTCATCGGCCTCGTCCGGTTTGAATCCCCCTGCCACGATGGCGATCTTCATCGCCTGCTCCTGGAACAGCGGTACACCCAGCGTCCTCCCGAGGATTTCTTCCAGCTCCGGTTTGGGATACTCGACTTTCTCCTTTTTCTGCCGGCGGCGCAGGTAGGGATGCACCATGTCACCCTGGATCGGGCCAGGCCGAACGATCGCCACCTCGATCACCAGATCGTAGAATTTGCGCGGCAGCAGCCTCGGCAGCATCGACATCTGCGCCCGCGATTCTATCTGGAAGACGCCGAGCGTATCGGCCCGGCAGATCATGTCGTAGACTTTACTATCTTCGGGCGGGATCGTCGCCAGTTCGATCGGACGCCCATGGTCGTCCCTTGCCTGGTAATGCTTCTCGAGCAACTGGAATGCCCGGCGCAGGCAGGTGAGCATGCCGAGGGCAAGGATATCGACCTTGAGGATCTTGACGGCATCGAGGTCGTCCTTGTCCCACTCGACCATTTTGCGTTCCGGCATGGCCGTCTTCATGATCGGGACGATTTCGTCGAGGCGGTCGCGGGTGATGACGAAGCCTCCGACGTGCTGCGAAAGATGGCGCGGAAAGCCCATGATCTCGTTGGCGAGGTCGATGACATGCCGCGAAACCCGGTCGGTCTGGTCCAGACCGCCTGCTTTAGCTTCGCGCTCGCCCAGTTCCGAGGAAGACCAGCCCCAGATTGCGCCGGATAGAGCGCCCTGCACGTCATCCGACAGGCCCATTGCCTTGGACACCTCGCGAAGCGCGGAGCGGCCGCGATAGGTTACGACGGATGCGGCGAGCGCCGTGCGCTTCTGGCTGTATTTCGCGTAGATGTAGGCGATCACCTCCTCGCGTCGCTCATGCTCGAAATCGACATCGATATCGGGCGGCTCGCCGCGCTTTTCCGAAATGAATCGCTCGAACAGGCAGTCGATGATATCCGGCCCGACATCGGTAATGCGAATGCAGTAGCAGATGACCGAATTGGCTGCCGAACCGCGCCCCTGGCACAAAATGCCTTGGGAGCGGGCGAACTTGACGATGTCATGAACGGTCAGGAAGTAGCGCGCATAGTTCAGCTTCTCGACGATGCGCAATTCGTGGCGGATAAGGCCGGCGACCCTATCCGATATGCCGTCGGGATAGCGATCCCTCGCCCCTTCCCAGGTCAGTCTTTCGAGCTCGGCCTGCGGTTCGAGACCGGATTCCGTAGGCTCGTCCGGATAATTGTATTCCAGGTCCTTGAGCGAAAACGTCAGCGTTTCGGCGAAGCGCAGGGTTTCTTCCAGCGCTTGTGGATACCCGCGGAAAAGCCGCGCCATCTCAGACGGCGGCTTCAGATGCCGCTCGGCATTGGCCTTAAGCGCCAGACCCGCTTCCGACGTGGGAACATTGAGGCGGATGGCGGTCAGCACATCCTGCAATGGCCGCCGTCCGACCTCGTGATAGAGGACGTCGTTGACTGCAAGCAGCGGGACACCGGCAAGCTGCGCCATGGCATCGGCCTGCTCCAGCCGGAAATGGTCTTCGCCCCCATAGGAGGGCGAGACGCCAAGCCAGACCGCCTTGGGAAAAAGGCCGCCAAGCTGTCTGACGAGGGCGAGATCGTCCTGCGGGTCGCCTTCCAGCCGGGGCAACACGGCGAGCGACATCTCCTCGCCCCACTCGAGAAGATCGGCGCGGTAGAGTAGGGATGCGCCCTTCTCGCTTTCGTCCCGCAGATTGGCCTGCGTCAGCAGTCGGCAGAGATGACCCCAGCCCTTGCGGTTACGCGGATAGGCAAGCACATCGGGAGTACCATCGGCGAAAACGAGGCGGCATCCCGGGTGATAGCGGATCGCTCCGGTCTTCGCCTGCGCCCAGGCCCGCACGACGCCGGCCACCGTGTTGCGATCCGCAAGGCCGATCGCCGAAAGCCCCAGCCGCTCGGCCATGACCACCAACTCCTCCGGCCGCGATGCGCCGCGCAGGAACGAGAAATTCGACTGCACTGCAAATTCGGCATAGGCAGGTGGACCGCTCATGCGAAAACCCCATGCATGAACCAGCGCGGCGGCGCTTCCGTCCCGCCGTAAAGCCCTTCCCTGTAGAGCCAGAAGCGCCGGCCCTCCTCATCCTCGACCCGGAAATAGTCGCGTGTTCGACTGTTATCCTCCCGCCACCATTCAGGGGCGATACGCTCGGGACCTTCTGAGCGGAAGACGCGGTAGGATGCCCGCCGCCAGCGAAAATGTTTTGGCGGCCCCTCCGGCACCTCGGCGGCGATGACCTCGACACATTCGGGTATGTCAAAAAGCCGGACGGGGCGCTGCTTGGCACCGGTTCTCTCCGGCTCGGATGGTTTCTTCTGTCGGGATTTCTCGCTTTCCGAAAAAGCCACGGGGACCACTGCACGCTCCGGCAGGTGGCTTTCCACAAGCTGTGGCTTGATGATTACCTGATCGCCGAGGCGGGCCCGGACCCGGTCTGCGAAAAGCGCGATATCGCTGCCCATATCGGGGTTCGAACCATCGAGATTGGCCTGCGTCGCCTCGACCGGCACCGCGACCATCACGGAAAGCCGCACAAGATCGAAGCCGAACCCGGCATCCAGGTCCGACTCGACAGCCTCCAGCCGTTCATGAAACAGTTTTTCGATGAATTTCGGCTCCCGCAGCGGCCGCGATGCACCAACGACAAGCCGGCTCACATCGCCATCGACACGGAAGAGATGAAGCTGCAGCCGCTCGGCACCTTCCCCGCGCCGTTCAAGATCCCGCTTGAGCTGGAGGGCAAGCAGGCCGATCAGCGCTTCGATATCGTCGCGCAGCCCGATCGGCTCGGCAAGGCGGCGCTCCACCGAAAGCGGCGGAACCGGCAACCGAGGCGAGATCGCTTCCTCGACGCGGCCGAGCGCCTGGTCGAGCCTGAGCACTATGCTTTTCCCGAAGCGGCGCACCAGGGGTGCGCGCGGAGCAGCCATGATGGCTCCTATTATCCGCAGGCCGACGCTTTCGAGGCCGGTGCGGGTGGCTGGATCGAGCCGCAGGGCAGCAAGCGGCAACGGAGCGATCAACTCCTCCTCCTTGCCAGGCGCAACCACCGGCTCCTCCCCGAAGCGCGCTGCCGCCCAGGCAGCTCCCGGCGTCGAGGCAAGGCCGGCGCGAACCTCGAAACCCTGATGGAAGAAGCGCGCCAGCAGATCGTCGAGCATCGCCCGCTCGCCACCGAAAAGATGCGCGCAGCCGGTAATGTCGAGAAACAGCCCATCCGCGCCGTCCAGCGCCACCAGCGGCGTATAGCGGTCGCACCAGTCCGCGAGACTTTCGAGCAGCCGGAAATCCGCCTCGGGTTCAGCCTCGATAATCTCGATAGTGGGATGCATGGCCCGCGCCTCGGCAATGCCGATCCCGGGTTTCAGTTTCAGCGCCCTAGCCCATTCGTCGAGCGCGGCGATGCGCTGGGTGTTGTTGTCGCGCCGGCTGAAGATCAGCGGCGCCGCGCCCTTGAGATTGCGGGAACGCCACGACCTCCCGAGACGCTGCCGCGTTATCCGGTCCGCCGGCAGGTATGGAAACCACAGCGAGATTATCCTTTGCGGAGTGCTTCCGTCTTTCATGAAAGGCACCATTGATCCACTCCAGCGTGAAGGCGGCGGGAATTGCTGTTCGGCTCTTGCTGATCGTCACCTCGAAGGCCGGCGGCCCGATCGAGCCGACCAGCGGACCGGCGAGAGTGACGCGCGGAGCCGCTTTTGCCGGGGCAACGACCAGCCGGACGGGGGCTGCCGTCGGCTCCGCTTCGCCAGCCTCACGGATCAGGAAAAGCGGATGTCCGGCCATCAACGCCCGCCGGTGCAGGCGCCGCGTCACGGTGAGGTCGAGCTTTTGCGAGCTGCCGCGGACTTCGAGAAAGACGGCCCGCAGGGTATCCAAGCGCGCCGCCTCCTCGGCGATCCACAGCGCATCGGTGAGCTTCGCTGCCTCGGCGATCAGCAGATTCTGAGGGCCAATCCCAAAGCGCTCGGCAAGTCCAGGTGCATAGGGCCGGCCGGCCTCGCGAAAGACTTCCGACGTCCCGATCCACAGCAGCGGGCCCGCCGCTTTGGCCTCCGGCAGCACGCGAAGCAGCGCCAGCGCAAAACCAGCCGCCGCGCCGGCATCGCGTGTCGCGATGCCATGGATTTCCGTCAGGCCAGCAGCCGGAGTACCAACGCCAAGCGTATCGTCAAAGCGCTCCACACCACTCCGCAACAGAAAAGCGCTGCCCGCAGGCACAGGCGCCAGGCCCTTTGCAGCCGGCTCGTCCGGCGCATCGAACCGTTCGGCCAACCTGCCTTCGATCTTCGCGATTTGCTGGCGCAAGGTGCAAACAACATCCCGCGCCACGGCGGCGTTCGCCATGACGGTCGCTTTCCACGTAAATTGTTCCTGTTATGTTCTTATAGATTCCAGAACCCGCCGGGCGAGTCAAGCGATCCTGAGAAAGAATTTATTCCTCCCGGGACTCCATGATGGTGGAAAGCTTCTATCCCTGCCGGAAAGGCTCTATATGCCATGCAAAGGATACAGAATGGCCCGCATCTATCAGACCCGTGCCTGGCACGATCAACTTTCGCCTACAATCGAGGAATTCGAGCTGATGGCGCTTGAAGCTTATGCGCATCTCCCCGAGGAGTTCCGCAAGCTGACCGGCGAGGTGGTCATCCAGATCGCCGAATTCCCGACAGACGAGATCATGGACGACCTGTCGCTGGAGACGCCGTTCGACCTGCTCGGCCTGTTCGAAGGCCGCGGCATCGCGGAGCGCTGGACGCCGGCGACCGGCGAGGGGCCCAACCGCGTCACGCTGTATCGCCGTGCGATCCTCGACTATTGGGCGGAAAACGAGGAGACGCTGGGCTCCATCATCAACCATGTCCTGATCCACGAGATCGGCCATCATTTCGGCCTCTCCGACGACGATATGGAAAAGATCGAGACGAGCGTGGAATAGCAATAGCGAGTCGGTCGTGGTTCGTTACTCGAAAGTCGATTGACGACCGACGAACCCCGACTGACAACCGACCCAATAAACTCAAGAAGACTTTTCGCGTGCCCCACAAAACCCTGATCGACATCGGCCTCGCTGCCGGCCGCGAAATCATGGCGGTCTATGCCGACGCCACCTTCGGCCATATGCGCAAGGGCGACGGATCGCCCGTCACCGAAGCCGATCACCGCGCCGAGGCGGTCATCCTAAAGGCGCTTGCCGCCGAATTCCCTGGCATTCCCGTCATCGCCGAAGAGGAGGCAGCCGCCGGACGCGTGCCGGAAACGGCGGAAACATTCTTCCTTGTCGACCCGCTCGACGGGACGCGTGAGTTCATCGAGCGCAATGGCGAGTTCACCGTCAACATCGCCCTGATCGAACAGGGCGAACCGGTTATGGGCATGATCTATGCGCCGGCGCTGGGCCAGATCTTCGTGTCCGCGCGCGGCGAAGCCTGGCGCGCCGATGTCGACCACGGCTTTGCGGGAGCGCTGCGGGCCATCCGGACACGCCCGGCGCCCGATCGTCTTGCGATTGTCGCCAGCCGCGCCAACTGCACCGATGAAACGCTCGAATGGCTGAAGCGCTTTGAGGCGCAGTCGTTTGTTTCGCGCGGATCGTCGCTGAAATTCTGCCTGGTTGCCTGCGGCGAGGCGGACATCTATCCGCGCTTCGGCCGCACCATGGAGTGGGATACGGCGGCGGGCGACGCAATCCTGCGCGCCGCCGGCGGCATGACGACGACGATCGACGGTACCCCGCTCACCTATGGAAACAGGGGGCGGACTAACGACGCCGACTTCGCCAATCCATGGTTCGTGGCTTTTGGCGATTTGCGACTACGATCGTTGGTCGCAGGTCGGGGGTCGTAATTCGTACATTCGACCAACGACCAACGACCAACGACCAACGACCAACGACGGAGAAAACCATTTCCGGCCGCGATTGTAACCACGACATTTCCTTCCTCGATTCTTGGCTACGCCGGGATTATGAAGAACCGAACGCCCAGAATTCGATAGAGCCAAGGGATTTTGCCATGCCTCTTTTTTCACTCACCAGACGCTCGCTCCTTTCGGGCACCACAGCTCTTCTCGCCTCCACCGCAATCCCTTCGATGCTCTGGGCGCAGACGCCGAAGAAAGGCGGACGGCTGATCGTCGCCGCCGACTCCGAACCGCGCAACCTGAACCCGGCGATCGTGGCCTCGAATGGCGTGTTCTTCGTCGCCAGCAAGGTTGTCGAGCCGCTGGCCGAAGCCTCTTTCGATGGCATGGACGGACTCGAGCCCCGGCTGGCGACCAGCTGGGAGGGGTCCGATGACGGCCTGTCGGTCACCTTCAAGCTGCGCGAGGGCGTGACCTGGCACGACGGCAAACCCTTTACCGCCGCCGACGTCGCTTTCTCGGCGCTCAATGTGTGGAAGCCGCTGCAGAACCTCGGACGCGTCGTGTTCAAGGATCTCGCCTCGGTCGACACGCCGGACGACCACACGGCAGTATTCCGCTTCTCGAAGCCGACGCCGTTCCAGCTTATCCGCAACGCGTTGCCGCCGCTCACCGCCGTGCTGCCGAAGCACATATTCGAGAACGGCAAAATTGAAGAGAATCCGGCCAACAATGCCCCGGTCGGCACCGGGCCGTTCAAGTTCGCCGAGCACAAACCGGGCGAATACTATCGGCTGGAGAAGAACGCCGCTTACTGGGGCAAGGACCAACCCAATCTCGACGAGATCGTCTTTCGCGTCCTGCCCGACCGTGCTGCGGCGGCGGGTGCGCTTGAGGCTGAGGAGATCCATCTTGCGGCCTTCTCTGCGGTGCCGCTGGCCGACCTTGACCGCATCTCGAAAGTGGATGGCATCGAAGTCGTGTCACGCGGCTACGAAGCGCTGACTTATCAGCTCGTGGTAGAGATCAATCACCGCCGCAAGGAGCTTGCCGACCTCAAGGTCCGCCAGGCAATCGCCCATGCCATCGACAAGGCTTTCGTGGTGAACACCATCTTCCTCGGCCATGCTGTTCCGTCTACCGGGCCGGTTCCCGTCAACAGCAAGGAGTTCTATTCGAGTGATGTTCCGGGCTACGCCTTCGATGTGGAAAAGGCCAATGCGCTGCTGGATGAAGCCGGCTACAAGCGCGGCGCTGACGGCAACCGCTTCACGCTTAAGCTGCTGCCCGCGCCTTACTTCAACGAGACGAAGCAGTTCGGTGATTATCTCCGCCAGGCGCTGGCAGCGGTCGGCATCGATGCGCAAATCGTCAATAACGACGCCGCCGCACATCAAAAGGCGGTCTACACCGACCATGATTTCGACCTCGCCGTGGCGCCGCCTGTCTTCCGCGGCGACCCGGCGATCTCGACGACCATTCTCGTGCAGAGCGGAACTCCCGACGGCGTGCCTTTTTCCAACCAGGGCGGATACAAGAACGATGCGCTCGACGCCCTCGTGGCAAAAGCGTCGGAGACGCTTGATCCTTCCGCGCGGATCGGCCTCTACAACCAGTTCCAGAAGATTGTTGTCGAGGACCTGCCGCTGATCAACGTCGCGGAATGGGGCTTCATCACCGTCGCGCGCAAGTCTGTCGGCAACATCGCCAACAACCCGCGCTGGGTGGTTTCGAATTGGGCCGACACCTTCTTGGACGCTTGATGCTTGCGCCGCATCGCCGCGAATGCTGAATTCGCGAAGTGAGCGCGATTTCCAGCCGAAGAACCGACCAACCGATGCGATTGCGGGCTGTCTCATGACCCGCGTCCGCGCCCTCATTCTGCGCCGAATGATCGGCGCCATCCCGGTTCTGGCGATCGTAATCCTTGGCGGATTCTTTCTGCTCGAAGCCGCGCCCGGTGATGCCGTCGATGCCTACGTCGCCTCGATTGGGGGCGACGCGAAAATGATCGAGCAGCTTCGACAGGCCTGGGGTCTCGATCAATCCGCTTCAGCGCGGCTTGGCCTCTATCTCTGGTCGCTCGCCCATCTCGACCTCGGTCATTCGGTGACCTTCTCCCGACCGGTGCTGGATGTCGTGCTGGAGCGCCTGCCGAACACGCTGTTGCTGATGGGCAGCGCCGTTGCGTTGTCATTCTCTTTGGGAACTGTACTCGGCGTCTATGCCGGGTCGAACCCCGGCAGCCTTCGCGATCGAATTCTGTCGATCGGCTCGCTCGCGCTTTATGCCATACCGAGCTTCTGGCTCGGTCTCGTCTTGACGGTGGTCTTCTCAGTGCATCTTCGCCTGCTTCCATCGAGCGGACTGGAGACCATTGCATCCGGCAAGACCGGCGCCGCGCGTGTTCTCGATGTTGCCACTCATCTCGTGCTTCCCGTCGCCAGCCTCGGCTTCATCTATCTCGCGCTCTATCTGCGTGTGATGCGCGCCGGCATGGCGGAGGCATGGCGCATGGACTATGTGCTCGCCGCGCGCGCCCGAGGCCTTCACCGTCGCCTGATTGTCCGGCATGTGGCGCGAAATGCACTGCTGCCGCTGGTGACCATGCTCGGCCTGCAGTCCTCCGCCATGCTGGGAGGCAGCGTCGTCATCGAAACGCTGTTCTCCATTCCGGGCCTGGGACGGCTGGCGCAGGAGGCGGTCGCCTCGCGCGACACGCCGCTGTTGCTCGGTATCATCCTGATCAGCGCCGTGCTGGTGATCCTGATCAACCTGATGGTTGACCTGGTCTACGCGGTGATAGACCCGCGCGTGGGTGCCAGCGAGGCGGCGGCGTGAGCTTCCTGCGCTCCCCTGACGCTGTCGCCGGTATCGTGATACTGGCAGTCCTGGGCGCCGCAGCACTATTTGCGCCGCTGCTGTTTCCTGCCGATCCACTGTCCATTGCCGGCGCGCCATTGATCGCTCCTTTCACGGACATATCGCACATCCTCGGCACCGACCGGCTTGGCCGCGATGTGCTGGCCGAACTTTTTCACGGCGCGCGCACGTCGCTCGCCGTCGGGCTTGCCGCCGCTGCGGCGTCCATCTTTGCTGGCAGCGTCATCGGCACAATTGCCGGTTTCGCGGGCGGCATCGTCGACGACATTCTGATGCGCTTCACCGATGCCTTCCAGACCGTGCCGAACTTCCTTCTGGCATTGGCCTTCGTCAGTGTCGTGGGCCCTTCGCTGGCCACCGTCGTCGTCGCCATCGCGCTCGGCGCCTGGACAGGCCCTGCGCGAATTGCGCGCGCCGAGATCCTGTCTATCCGCGAACGCGACTTCGTAGCTGGTGCGCGGGTAATCGGCATGCACCCAGCCGAAATCGCCTTCCGCGAGGTTCTGCCCAACGCCCTGCCGCCGGTGCTAGGGTTGAGTTCGGTCATCGTTGCCAGCGCCGTGCTGATCGAAGCCTCGCTTTCCTTCCTCGGTCTTGGCGACCCGAACCGCGTCACCTGGGGCGGCATGATCGCAGAGGGCCGTACCGTACTGCGCACGGCGCCCTTCCTGTCGATCATCCCCGGCCTTGCGCTTGTCGTCACCGTACTCGGCGTCTATCTGGTGGGCGAGGGGGCAGTTGAATCCGCCGCGACGCGCAGGAGCCTTTCGTGACGCTCCTCCTGGCCATCTCGCAGCTGCGCGTGCGATACGGTCGCAACAGCGATGACGCGCTGCGCGGGATCGATCTTTCGCTCGGCAAGGGCGAACGTGTCGCAGTCATCGGCGAAAGCGGATCGGGCAAAAGCACGCTGGCCCTGGCCATCGCAGGCCTGCTGCCGCGCGACGCCTCCGTTTCCGGTTCGATTCTCTGGCCTGGACTTCAGCACCCGCCGGTCAGCGGCAAGGATATCGGCTTCGTGTTCCAGGATCCCGGCGCCAGCCTCAACCCTGTGCTGACGGTGGGACGGCAGGTTGCGGAAGTTGCGCAAACTCACCTTGGTCTTGATTGGAAAGCTTCTTTGCATCGGGCAGCGGGGCTTTTCGATCAGGTGCGCCTGCCCGAACCGGAAGCGACGCTGAGCGCTTACCCTCATCAGCTTTCCGGTGGCCAACGCCAGCGCATCGGCATTGCCGCGGCAATCGCTGCGCGCCCAATTCTGCTGATTGCGGACGAACCGACCAGCGCACTCGACACCATCGTGCAGGTCGAGATCGTCCGGCTCATCGACGCGCTGGTTGAAGACAGCCGTGTGTCGTTGCTGCTCGTCAGCCATGATATTGCGCTGGCATCCACCCTCGCCAACCGCATCATCGTCCTGAAGGACGGCGCGATCGTAGAGCAAGGCGCGACGAACGACATCGTGCTGGAACCGCAAGCCGACTACACAAAGGCCCTGCTCGCGGCCTGCTTGACGCTCTCGGCGCCAGAAGCGCTGAACACTGGTGCTCAATGAGTGAAGCGCTGCTCACAGCAAGCGGCTTGCGAAAGGTTTTCCGCCGCCGCGAAGTCCGCTTTGCAGCGCTTGACGGCGTCGATTTCGAGGTGCGTTCCGGCGAGACGCTGGCGATCGTCGGACCGTCCGGCAGCGGCAAATCGACTTTGGCGCGGGTGGTCATGCGGATCCTAGAGCCGGATGCGGGAACGCTTCATTTTGCCGGCGAGGACTTGCTCGCAATGCGCGGCGCGCGGCTGCGGGTGGTGCGCAAACGGTTGCAGATGGTGTTCCAGGACCCGCTCGCCGCGATCAATCCTCGCGCCACGGTGCAGCGGGTACTTGACGATCCGCTGCGCATCCACGCCATCGCCAGCCGTTCGGAGCGGCCCCGGGCAATCGCCACACTGCTCGAGCGCGTCGGGTTGCCGGACCTGTTGCGCGACCGTCTCATTCACGAGATTTCCGGCGGCCAACGCCAGCGTGTGGCGATCGCTCGCGCCCTGGCGACTGATCCTGACCTGATTGTGCTCGACGAAGCGCTGTCGGCACTCGATGTGTCGGTACGCGCCGGGATCATCGAACTACTGACAGAAATTCAGCGCACGAAAGGCATTGCCTACCTCTTGATCTCGCATGACCTCGCAGTCGTACAGAAGATTGCTCACCGTGTCGCAATTATGGATCATGGTCGCATCGTCGAAACCGGCGGAGCGGCGGCAGTCATCGCAGCCCCGCGATCGGAAATGGGCAAAGCGCTGGTAGGGGCCGTGATGAAATTGCCGAAACGGGAAAAGGTCGAATGAGCGATCCTCGAGCCGAAAGTCTAAGCCGCGAGCTGGACGCCGCGTTTCGAAACCGTGCCGATCTCTATCGGCTCTTCTATGAGGAGCTTTTGGCACGGTTCGGGCCCAAAGAGGCGGAGGACATCATGATCAAGACGGTCGAGAGGCGCGGACGGGAAGTTGCGGCAGCTGCGTTTTCGCGCTTCGGGCCGAATGACGCTCGCGCACTTGGCGAGGCCTTCCTTGCCATCAGCCCCGACGGCGGACGCATGTACCCGACAGACGTCGAACGCAGCGAAACCCGCATCGGGTTCCGCGTCAGGCGCTGCCCACTCAAGGACGCCTGGACGGATGCCGGACTCGATGGCGAGCGATTGGCTACGCTTTGCCGCATTGCCGGCGCTTTCGATAGGGGTCTGTTCGAGGCAACCGGGGTTCGCTTCTCCAACGTGACGTGGACGCCTGATCACGGTTCAGGCTGCTGTCACATCCAGCTTGAGAACCGCGACGGACCCGGAGGCCAGTGTTGACGTTGAGGTTGCGGATGCGATTGAGCCAGGGCGGCATGCAAAAGGCTGCAACACGAAATCTTCGTCAAGGAGCAAGGCGTGTCGGAGGCCGACGAGAGCGATGGCCTTGACGGCTAATGCACTCATGTCCTCGCGACATCCCGACAAGTGCCGATCGGTGCCGCGCGCTTTCGCGTTATCGGCGACACATTGAAGATACAACGAGTATGTGTATCCAGGGACTTTCGCGGCAAGGGTGTCGGCTCGGCGATCATTGGATTTATAGTTACCCATGCCAAATCGAACCGACTTGCTACTTTCGCCATGCTGGGCGCGCAAACTCACGCCGTCGAGTTCTACCACAGGCTCGATTTCGAGGTCGTCGGCAACGGGTATCCGGACGCCGGCATTCCTCATCGCGATATGCGGCTGAAGCTTTGAACCCGCGCAGCTGAGACAGACAAGTGGCGCAAGCTGCGTTCAGCTTCGCTCGGTACTTTCCGCTCATCCCTTGAGATGCTAGTTCGGTCGCCATGGGACAGTTGAAGGCACATGAGGTGGACGGATGGCTGAGGCGCCCCCAAGCAGGCGTCTCGATCGTACTGCTCTACGGACCGGATCGGGGGCTTGTCAGCGAGCGCGCCCGGCATTTCGCTGAAAAATCCGGCATTGCGTTGGATGATCCATTTTCCGTCGTAAAGCTCGATGCTTCGGAACTCGAGAAGGACGCCGGGCGCCTGCTCGACGAGGCAAACACGGTGCCGATGTTTGCAGGGCGCCGACTGCTCTGGGTCCGCAACGCACAAGCCCAGAAGACGCTGGCTGACGAGATAAAGGTTCTATGTGGTGCTCCCCCGGTCGACACGATCGTTTTGATCGAGGCCGGCGACCTTAAGAAGGGTGCGGCCCTGCGCAGCACTGTCGAGACCGGCAAGGCGTCGATTGCCCTACCCTGCTATGCCGACGATGTCCGGTCGGTCGATTCCGTGATCGATGACGAGTTGCGCATGGCCGGCATGTCGATCGATCCTGAGGCGCGTATGTTTCTTCGCCGCAGCCTCGGCGGCGACCGCATGGCCACGCGCGGCGAGGTCGCCAAGCTTGTGATCTACGCCCTCGGCCAGGACGCGATCACGATAGCCGATGTCCGGTCACTCACCGGCGACGTATCCTCGGTCTCAGCGGATGAAGCCGTGGACGCGGTTCTAGATGGCAATCTGGCGGAATTTGACGCATCGTTCTCCCGCCAGGTTGTCGGATCGACGCAGGTTTACATGGTCCTCTCCGCACTGCAGCGGCAACTGCAGGCACTTCAATCTATGCGTGCGTCTATGGAGCGTGAGGGCAGGAATGCCGGGTCGGTGGTGGCATCCGCGAAGCCGCCGGTGTTCTTCGCCCGTCGAAGAATTGTGGAGCAGGTTCTAGAGCGCTGGAACACGCAGCGACCTTGGACAATTTCTTGCACAACTGCATGATACGATCCTGCAGACCCGTCAGCGGCCGGACTTGGCCGTTGCAATCGCGCACCGGACGCTGATCCAGATCGCGCTGAAAGCGCGCAGCCGCCGATCATGATGTGTAAAAGTCGTTAAGCCTATCAGAAACAGCGCCAGTTCGCTGCAAATTAATATTCGCCGGCTTTATTTAATCCTTTGTCGGCAAAGGATAATATCGCGTTAGGCCTTCAGGCGTCGGCACAGATCGTCCAGTTGCTCGAGGTTACGGTAGGCGATCCGCAATTCGCCGCCTTTCGGCTTGTGATTGATTGCAACCGTCAGTCCCGTGATGTTGGAAAGCAGCTTTTCAAGTGCCAAGGTATCGGCATCCTTCGCTACGGGCTGCTTCGGAGTGGAGTGAACCGGAGCTTCCACCGGGAGTTGCGCGAGCGCCTCGGCCTGCCGCACGGAAAGTCCCTCGTCGACAATCCGTCGAGCGAGCCCGGCAGGATCCGGCGAGGTTACCAATGTCCGGGCGTGACCGGCCGACAATGCGCCGTCGATCAACAATGCCTGGATATCGTCGGGCAACTTCAACAATCTCAGCGTGTTGGCGACATGGCTTCGGCTTTTACCGATTACCTGCCCGAGATCAGCCTGGGTGTAGCTGTGATCGTCGATCAACTGCTGATACCCAAGCGCCTCCTCCACAGGATTCAGGTCAGTGCGCTGGACGTTCTCGATAATAGCCAGCTCGAGCGCCGTCCGATCGTTGACGTCCCTGACGATAATCGGGACTTCACTCAATCCCGCACGCTGAGCCGCCCGCCAGCGGCGCTCGCCGGCAATGATCTCATAATGACCGATCGCGGCATTGGACGGCCGAACGATTACCGGCTGCACGATCCCGTGTTCTTTGATCGACTGAGCAAGATCTGTAAGATCGGAGTCGCCAAACGCGCGGCGTGGATTGCGCGGATTTGGGTGGATGAATTCGATCGGAGCCTTGCTTTCGGCCGCGACCGCGGCCTGGCGTGCCGCCGCTGGCCGGTCGATCTCGCCTATCAGAGCGGCGAGGCCGCGGCCCAATCTGCGCCTGGAAGGATCGTCATTCATTGCCGTGATTCCGCATATTATTTAGTTACGCTTCCGAATCGATTCTTACGCTGCACGTAATTTTCGCTCCTGACGAATAACTTCCGTCGCCAGTTGAAGATAGGCCTGGCTACCGGAACACTTGAGATCATAAAGGATTGCGGGCTTTCCATGAGATGGCGCTTCAGAAACGCGCACGTTTCTCGGAATGATCGTCTTATAGACCTTATCGCCCAAATGCGCCCGAACATCATCGACAACCTGGTTGGCGAGATTGTTGCGACCGTCATACATCGTCATGACGATTCCCTGTATCGTGAGATCCGGATTGATCGTCCGATGAACCTCCTCGACCGTCTCGAGCAGTTGGCTCAGCCCCTCCAGCGCAAAGAATTCACACTGAAGCGGCACAAGCACCGAATCCGCAGCAGCCATGGAGTTCAACGTCAATAGATTGAGCGAAGGCGGACAATCGATCAACATATAGCTGAATCGGCTTCCGCGTCGAGATGATGCACGTACCGCATTGCGCAACCGCAACACGCGATCACTCGTTCCGGCAATCTCCATTTCAACACCGAGTAGATCGAGCGTCGATGGCACGATGGAAAGGCCGGGGACCGATGTCTCAACCGCTGCGTCCTCAAGCGTCATCTTACCGGTTATAACGTCATAGGAAGACGATACGCGGTCGCGGCGATCGATGCCCAGCCCGGTGCTGGCGTTGCCTTGAGGATCAAGGTCAATCAGCAGAACGCGCTCCCCAATGGCAGCGAGCGCGGTTGCAAGATTTATCGCAGTTGTCGTCTTGCCAACGCCGCCCTTCTGGTTGGCGATCGTGATAATACGGGGCGGTTGGGACATGATCTCGCTACGAAAGCCGTTGCGTTAAGCGATCAAATGCGAACGAGACCACTGATCTCCAGGATGACGCCCTGCGATTCAATTGCATTTGCGTGTTCTAACAGGTCGAATCGCCATGCGGGAAGACTTTCTTTGACTTCGCGTCGATAATCCCGCCCTTTGTGAAAGAACGCCCGCGCTCCACCGATAAGCCATGGAGCTGAAAGGCTAAGCAATTGTGGCAATGAGGCAAGAGCCCTTGAGCTGACCGCATCTACCGGTCCGACCGCAGCGTAGGTATCTTCAATCCGCTTTGCATGAACCTTCGCAGGAAGTCGGTACTCGCCGACGATCGACTGAAGAAAGGACGCCTTTTTACGATTGCTTTCAACGAGATGAACGCATGCATTAGGGATGCCACGGAGAAGCATCGCGGTAATCAGTCCTGGAAAGCCTCCACCTGAACCCAGATCTATCCAGATGCGAGCAGAACCGGAAATGCCTCGCAGCTGCGCACTATCGAGGATGTGTCGGTTCCAAATGACATCTACTGTCGACGCAGCCACGAGATTCGTAACGCTATTCCATCGAACAAATTTATCTACGAAGTCTGACAAAAGAAGAAATGTTTCACGTGAAACCGGCCCCGCTACCTTGACAAGTTCGTCGTATAATTCGTCCCGGTCACGCCGCATCCTGCTGTTTCCGCTCCCACTCGCGCAAACGCGCCACGATAACCGCCATTGCCGAGGGCGTCATGCCTTCAATTCGCTCCGCCGCCGCCATGGAGGATGGTTTCCGCAGGGATAGCTTTTGCTTCAACTCATTCGATAAGCCGGGAATATCGTGATATGCAAAACGTGATGGAATAGCGCGTGCTTCTTCCCGCTTCATTTGGTGAATGTCGGTCGACTGCCGATCTAAATAGACGGCGTAGCTCGCCTCAATCGAAAGAGTTTCGGCCGTTTTCGAATCGAGTTCACGAAATTCGGGCCATATGCTGGCGAGCTGGGTTACGGTTGTTCCCGGGTAAGATAGCAAATCGAATGCGCTGCGCCTGCGTCCGTCCATATTAACAGCAAATCCAAAGCGCGCGGCTTCGCTTGGCGTAATGGTTCGGGACTTCGCCAAACCCACTGCGTTGGAGTGTCGCTCTGCCATGTTTTCGAATGCCGCATTGCGATCGCTTGATGTCAAACCAAGTTCGATTGCTATCGGTGTCAATCGCATGTCCGCATTGTCCGCGCGCAACGAAAGTCGAAATTCCGCGCGTGACGTAAACATGCGGTACGGTTCCGTTACCCCCCGGCTCGTCAGATCATCAACAAGCACGCCAATATAGGCTTCCGATCGGCTGAGGCGCACGCCATCGCTCCCACCCGCCTTACGAGCCGCGTTGATGCCGGCGAGGATGCCCTGTGCGGCCGCCTCCTCGTAGCCTGTCGTGCCATTGATCTGCCCAGCCAAAAACAACCCGGAAACTTTCCGTGTTTCGAGCGTCGTTTCGAGCTCCCGCGGATCGATGTGATCGTATTCGATCGCGTATCCAGGTTGAAGCATCGTGGCGCCGCTAAGTGACGGAATTGACTTGAGAATTTCCAGCTGAACCTGTTCCGGCAGTGAGGTCGAAATGCCATTGGGGTAGACCGTCGGGTCGTCAAGGCCTTCGGGCTCCAGAAAGATCTGATGACCTTCCCGATCCCCGAATTTGACGATCTTGTCTTCGATGGATGGACAGTAGCGCGGCCCGACGCCTTCAATCGATCCGGAATACATTGCCGAACGATGCAGATTGTCGCGTATGACCCTATGTGTCTCCGGCTCCGTCCGAGTGATACCGCACTCGATTTGCGGTACAGTAATCCTGTCCGTCATCAATGAAAATGGCACCGGGTCCGCATCGGCTTCCTGCATCTCAACTTTCGACCAGTCGATCGTTCTGCCGTCAAGACGAGGCGGCGTTCCAGTCTTAAGCCGCTTCAATGCAAAACCGATTGAAGCAATCGACGCCGACAAACTCATCGCTGCGGCCTCGTTCATACGTCCAGCAGAAAACTTCCTGTCGCCGATGTGGATCAGTCCGCGCAGAAACGTCCCGGTGGTCAACACCACGGAGCCGCATCGAATGCGGATGCCATCGGCTAGCCCAACACCCCGAACAATGCCATCTTCAACGTCGATGTACGCGATCTCGCCCTCAATCACGCTGAGGTTGACCTGAGCGGAGATCAGCGCTTGTATTGCGCCACGATAGAGCTTGCGGTCCGCCTGTGTGCGCGGTCCCCGAACCGCGGGACCTTTGCGGCGGTTGAGCATTCGGAACTGAATGCCGGCTGCATCCGCCGCCTTCCCCATCAGCCCGTCTAGTGCGTCGACCTCGCGAACGAGTTGACCTTTGCCAATCCCTCCAATCGCCGGATTGCACGACATCGTGCCAATGGCATCGGCTCTCATCGTTACGAGCGCCGTCTGGGCGCCGAGCCGGGCAGACGCCGCAGCGGCCTCGCATCCAGCATGGCCGCCCCCTACCACGACAACATCATACTTCATAACGCTCATCGCCTGCACATACGCCGACCGGGCCGTCTCATCAAGCGCCCGAAGCCGCTGCCCTGCAATCTAAGGGATGGTGCCGAGCCCCTTCCATCCGCATGCGCGCCACGATCGTGTTTCACGTGAGTCCGAAAAGGGAGGTTTCACGTGAATCACTTGCCAATGCAGAACTGGCCGAACACGACATCGAGCAGGTCCTCGACGTCAACCGCTCCGCTGATTCGGCCGAGCGATGCAGATGCAATACGCAGCTCTTCAGATCGCAGCTCCAGCGGCGTGGTTTGGCGGGCGATCGCTCTCCTCAGGTGGCGCTCGGTCTCACGCAAAAGCTCGACGTGCCGAACACGCCACGGTATCATTTCGCTTGATTGCGGGGCTGCAGCCGCAGCGCGGCCCCCAATCTCATTGAGGAGCGCCGGCAGTCCAGCTCCCGTTAAACTGGAAACGAGATGGTCATACGAAGATGGTTTCGGAACCGTATCGATCAAGTCAAGCTTCGTTCCGACCTTAAGGCATTGGATGGCCTGAATTCCCAAAAGGGGGGCCGGGTCACTTAAGTCGTCAAGCAGCAAAACCAAATCGGCATTATGGGCGCGCTCGCGCGCACGTTCCATGCCGATTTGCTCAATCCGGCCTCCGGCATCTCGTATACCCGCAGTATCGGTAACGCGTATTTTGAACCCATTAATGTCGAGCAGCACCTCGATCAGGTCGCGTGTGGTACCCGGCTCGTCTGTGACAATAGCCGCTTCCCGTTGTGCCAGTACGTTCAAAAGGCTGGATTTTCCAGAATTCGGCGCGCCTAGCAGAACGACATCGAAGCCATCGCGCAGCATCTCCGCCTTTGAGTAGCCGCTCGCATGGACATCGATTTCGTCGGCCAGGAGAGCCACATCCTTCCACACCTGGTCCGAGACCGATCCAGGTACGTCGCTCTCGTCCGCGAAGTCCAGCTCCGCCTCGATCAGAGCGCGCCCGCGGATAAGGCGACTACGCCAGCCGTCGTAGAGTTTCGCATGGCGGCCACTGGCATTGGCGACGGCGAAACGTCTCTGTCCTTCGGTTTCTGCCGAGATGAGATCGGCTGTTGATTCGGCATCGAGCAAGCTCATCTTCCCGTTCAGGAAGGCGCGGCGGGTGAACTCGCCAGCTTCCGCAAGCCGACAGCCCGGCAATTTGCAGATTGCGAGGAGCAAAGCGTCGACAATTGCGCGTCCGCCATGAACCTGGAACTCGCCGCAGTCCTCACCGGTGAAGCTCTGAGGAGCAGGAAAGAACAGCGTCAGCCCTGTGTCGAGCATCGAACCATCTGGCAGCTTCAGAGTTCCGAAACGCGCCATGCGCGGATGCGGAAGGGACCCGGAGAGTGCCAGAAGCACATTGCGTGTGTCCGGGCCGCTCACGCGCACCACCGCCACTCCGGCCGGCAATTGGCCGCTGGACAGCGCTACGATGGTATCCTTGCGGCTGCTCGAATCCTTGCCCTGCATGGTTAGCCGCAACTCCTGCCGATGCGACATTGTCGCGCAATGTCTGTCGGAAGCACTCAGCCTCCGGGCAAGCCGCAGAAGCCCGGAGGAACTGCGCCAACAGTGGCGATTCATGAACCGAGGTCGACCGCAGCGATCCGTTCCGGTACCGAATCGATCACCTTGCACCAATCCGCTTACAAACCGAAGTGCAGAAGCGGCGTCGAGCCATGGCTGGGTGCATGCTTAATTATCTACAACTGCGCAACTACCTCACGGCCGACATGCCATAGCAATCCATAACGGAGAACAACTCGCGGGTCCGCGAGGCTAGGTATTCATCGAATCGAAGAAGTCGGAATTCGACTTGGTCTGTTTCAGCTTGTCGATCAGGAACTCTATCGCATCGGTCGTACCCATTGGCGCGAGAATGCGGCGAAGCACGAATACCTTCTGCAGGTCCTGGCGCGAAACCAGCAGGTCCTCCTTCCGGGTACCGGACTTGAGAATGTCCATGGCCGGGAAGATACGCTTGTCGGCAACCTTGCGGTCGAGCACGATTTCGGAGTTGCCGGTACCCTTGAACTCTTCGAAAATCACCTCGTCCATTCGGCTGCCGGTATCGATCAGCGCGGTGGCTATGATCGTCAGCGATCCGCCTTCCTCAATGTTGCGCGCGGCACCAAAGAAACGCTTTGGCCTTTGCAGCGCGTTCGCGTCGACACCGCCGGTCAGGACCTTGCCGGATGACGGCACGACGGTGTTGTAGGCGCGGCCCAGCCGGGTGATGGAATCGAGCAGGATGACAACGTCGCGGCCATGCTCGACGAGGCGCTTGGCCTTCTCGATGACCATCTCCGCGACCTGCACGTGGCGCACAGCCGGTTCGTCGAAGGTGGAGGATACAACCTCACCCTTCACCGAACGCTGCATGTCGGTGACTTCCTCGGGCCGCTCGTCGATCAGCAGAACGATGAGGTAGCATTCCGGATGATTGGTGGTGATCGAATGCGCGATGTTCTGCAGCAACACCGTCTTGCCGGTCCGCGGCTGGGCCACGATCAGGGCGCGTTGGCCTTTACCGATTGGCGCCACCAGGTCAATCACCCGCGGCGAGATGTCCTTGGTGGTCGGATTTTCCATCTCCATCTTGAGACGCTTGGTCGGATAGAGAGGCGTCAGATTGTCGAAATGGATCTTGTGGCGAATTTTTTCGGGATCATCGAAATTGATCGAATTGACCTTGAGCAGAGCGAAGTAGCGTTCGCCTTCCTTTGGGCTGCGAATCGGTCCTTCCACGGTGTCGCCGGTCTTCAGCGAAAAACGGCGAATCTGCGAAGGCGAAATGTAGATATCGTCCGGACCGGGCAGATAATTGGCATTTGCCGATCGCAGGAAGCCGAAGCCATCCTGCAACACCTCGACCACACCATCGCCGATGATTTCCACATCCTGCGCGGCCAGTTTCTTGAGAATCGCGAACATCAGCTCCTGCTTGCGCATGACACTGGCATTCTCGACGTCGAGTGATTCGGCGAAGGCGATCAGATCGATCGGCTTCTTGTTCTTAAAGTCTTGTAGTTTCATTTCCTGCATGGAGGAGCCTTGGGCGGGATTGGGAAAGAGCTATCGGCTGATGCGATGAGCGCGCTTGACGCAACCGGTTACGATTGACTTGGTGGCAAGCGTCTTTCGGAGAGGAAGAGCCTACGTCTATCGCCAATACGGCCAAAGGGCAAGGCACTTTAGAGCTTGTATTCAGTTCGTCAGAACGGTTTTACGATCACCAGGATCACGATAGCAATCATCAGCACCGTCGGCGCTTCATTGACAATGCGCCAGTGTCGTGTCGGCTTCCTGTTGCGGTCCTCGGCAAAGCGGCGGACCGCTCCCCCTAGATACCCATGCACGCCCGAAAGCACAATCACCAATGCGATCTTCGCGTGCAGCCAGCCACCGGAGAAGCCGAACTCCTTCCAGGCGAGCCACAGGCCCAAAACCCAGGTCACCATCATCGCAGGATTGATGATTAAGCGGTAGAGCCGCCGTTCCATGATCTTGAATGTCTCGGACTGCACCGACCCGGGCGCGGCGTCGCAATGGTAGACGAACAGGCGTGGAAGATAGAGCATCCCGGCCATCCAGGAAATGACGGCGATGACATGCCCAGCCTTGATCCAAAGGCTGAAAGTCGGATCGTCCGGGACCAAGGCAAATAGCAAGACCGCAGCGACCAGAAAAAGCACCATGGCAACAGCCGCGCGTTTTCCGGCTGCGCTTGAGTTTGCTTCGTTGGAGTGCGGCTCGGCGGCCATTCTCACGTCTTCCTTCAAAAGCTTCTTCTATGGCTTCGATGCCTTGGCTTGAGCTTTCCCACAAGGGCCTTCTTCAAACTTAATCCCTTATAAAGGAATCTTCTATTTCTATGACTCTGTTGGAATCGGTGATTGCCGATTGTACCCAGCCACACTTCCCATTTGGCGCCGGCAAGGCTGCCTCCCGTTGTCGTGGCGAACAACAGGGATAGCGGGGAAATCTCGAAATCTGCAAGCAATTACAGTTGCTAGCGGCAAGGGCGAATCGTGACTTTCCGCGGCTAGGCGGGGGCCATCCAGAATTATCCCCAGACTTCTCCAAGCTGCCTGCGTAAATGCGATGGAGCCGTCAATTGTGGACAAAGCGGGTTCTGATACAGTCCCGCTCAAAGCCGGGGAGAGAACCGTCGCTTTATCCACATCAGACCACAGGGCCGGGCTCGATCTGTGAACAAGCCGCAAAATTTCTTTCACCTGCACCTTATTTCCGATGCAACCGGCGAAACGCTGTTGGCGGCGGGCCGGGCTGCTTCCGCGCAATACAAGGATGCACGCGCGATCGAACATATTTATCCGCTGATCCGGACGGCGAAGCAGCTGGATAAGGTATTCGAGGATATCGACGACGAGCCGGGCATCGTCCTCTACACGATCGTCGATCAGACTCTTGCCGGCCTGATCGATTCGCGCTGCGCGGAGATGGGCCTGCCATGCGTTTCCGTCCTCGAGCCGGTTCTGTCTGTCTTCCAATCCTATCTTGGCGCGCCAGCGGGCCGCAGGGTCGGCGCGCAACACGTGCTTGATGCCGATTATTTCCGCAGGATCGACGCTTTGAACTTCACCATGGAGCATGATGACGGCCAGTCGCCGGGCGATATCGACGACGCCGACATCGTGCTCATCGGCATCTCGCGCACGTCTAAGACGCCGACCAGCATCTATCTGGCGAACCGTGGTATCAAGACCGCCAACATCCCGATTGTCCTGGGCGTTGCAATCCCCGATAGCCTGACGCAGGCGCGCAAACCGCTGGTTGTCGGTCTGATCGCTTCTGCCGAGCGGGTGTCTCAGGTGCGCCAGAATCGGGTGCTCGGCGCCACCAGCGGCTATGACGCACAAATCTATATCGATCGCGCGACTATCGCCGAGGAACTGGCCTATGCCCGCCAGATCTGCACGCGGCACAACTGGCCGATGATTGATGTCAGCCGGCGGTCGATTGAAGAGACGGCGGCAGCGATCGTTGCCCTCAGGGGAAAGACGCGGTAGGGCGAAAGCCGAAACCGTGGCAGAACCCAATGGCAGCACCCTTTATCCTTGCCTCCACAAGTCCGTTCCGCAAAACCATTTTGGCCAATGCCGGCCTCGACTTTGTTGTCGAGGCAGCCCGGATTGATGAACGTGCGGTCGAAGCGCCGCTCGCTGACACCGGAGTTACGCCGGAAGAGGTTGCCGAGGTGCTGGCGACGGCGAAGGCGCTCGACGTAAGCGAGCGTCATCCGGGCGTGTTGGTGCTCGGCTGCGACCAGACATTGTCTCTCGGGGATGAATTGTTTCACAAGCCTGCGGATATGGACGGGGCCCGCCGTCATTTGCTCGCGCTTTCCGGAAAAATCCATCATCTCAACAGCGCGGCGGTGCTCGTCCGCGACGGCGAGGTGCTGTGGCGGACGGCGTCTGTCGCCAGGATGACCATGCGCAAGCTGGCACCCGGTTTCATTGGCCGCCATCTGGCGCGTGTCGGCGGCAAGGCATTGCAGAGCGTCGGCGCTTACCAGATCGAGGGCGAGGGCATTCAGTTGTTTGACAAGCTCGATGGCGACTACTTCACCATTGTCGGCCTGCCGCTTCTGCCGGTGCTCGCCGCACTCCGCGACCTCGGAGTGATTGATGATTGATCCGATCCGAAAGGCTTTCGTCTGCGGCCATCCGATCGCGCACTCCCGCTCTCCGATGATTCATCGTTTCTGGCTCAAGCAGTACGGACTTGCCGGAAACTATGAAGCAATTGACGTCGAGCCTGCCGATTTTGCGGCGTTCGCGGCCTCGATTCGAGACGGACAGTACGTTGGCGGTAACGTCACCATCCCCCACAAGGAAAGGGCCTTCCGCATCGTCGACGAGCTCGATCCGGCGGCAGGCGAAATCGGTGCCGTGAACACGCTGTGGATGGCGGACGGCGCCTTATGGGGTGCCAATACGGACGCCTATGGTTTTGCCGCCAATCTCGATGATCAGGCGCCTGGATGGACGAGAGCGTTGGGCCGCGCAGTGGTTCTTGGGGCCGGCGGAGCGTCCCGCGCGGTTCTCTATGCGCTGAAGCAGCGCGGCTTCGCCGATATCCGCATCGTCAATCGCACCGTTGCACGGGCGCAAGCCCTGGCACTGGAATTCGGCGCTCCTTGTTCCGCGCATGCGGTCGACGCACTGGAAGAGCTGCTCCCCGAGGCCTCGCTGTTGGTGAACACGACATCGGTCGGCATGCATGGCGAGTTCGATGCGCCCATTGCGCTTGAGCGCCTGCCCGACGCTGCGTTGGTCACCGATATCGTCTACGTGCCGCTGGAAACACCGCTTCTCGCCGCTGCCCGCCGGCGCGGTCTTAAAACGGTCGATGGGCTTGGAATGCTGCTGCATCAGGCCGTTCCCGGTTTCGAAAAATGGTTCGGCGTACGCCCGGAGGTGACACCGGCGCTGCGCGATCTCATTGTCACCGACATCTTGGCCCGGGCGGCATGATCGTCCTAGGCCTCACCGGCTCCATCGGCATGGGCAAGTCGACCACCGCCAGCATGTTTGCGGATGCTGGCGTGCCCGTCCATGATTCGGACGAAACGGTACATCGTCTCTATTCCGGCGAGGCCGCTGCGCTTGTCGAATACGCATTTCCGGGAACCGTAGCCGCGGGTACGGTGATTCGAAGTGAACTGGCCAAACGGGTCCTGGACAATCCGGATGCGATGAAGCGGTTGGAAGCGATCGTCCACCCTCTCGTGCGCGCCGATGCCGATGCCTTTGTCGAACGCCAACGCGCGGCCGGTGCTGAACTGGTCGTTCTCGATATCCCGCTGCTTTTCGAAACCGGCGCCCGGCATCGCGTCGACAAGGTCGTCGTGGTCACCGCCGATCCGGATATTCAACGCCAGCGGGTGCTCGCTCGGCCGGGGATGAGCGAGGAGAAGTTTCAAGCGATCATCGCGAAGCAGGTGCCGGATGCCGAGAAGCGTCGGCAGGCGGACTACATCATCGATACCGGCCATGGCGTGGAAAGCGCCCGCCGGGAGGTTGGCAGGATCATCGCCGAACTGTCGGGGAAAAAGCCGAAATAACGCCGAGGTGCTCTTGCCCTCGCCGAATCGGTGCCGCAAAGTTCATTGTCTGTTCCCGTCACGGAAGCGCCGATTCGCATGCGCGAAATCATCTTCGATACAGAAACCACGGGGCTCGACCCGCGCGAGGACCGCGTGATCGAGATTGGCGGCATCGAACTCGATAATCGCTTTCCGACTGGCCGAACCTTCCACATGTTCATCAATGCACAGGGTCGGCCGGTGCATCCCGATGCGCTTGCAGTCCACGGCATAAGCGACGCGGATCTCGCCGGCAAGCCGACGTTCCCGCAGATCGCTGATGAGTTCATCGCGTTTATCGAAGGCGCCAGGCTGGTGGCCCACAATGCCGCCTTTGATATTGGCTTTATCAACGCGGAATTCGCGCGGCTTGGCTTGCCGCTGCTTGGCTTTGACCGTGTCACGGACACACTGGCACTGTCCCGGCGCAAGCACCCGATGGGTCCGAACTCGCTCGACGCGCTGTGCAAGCGCTACGGGATTGACAACAGCCGCCGGACCAAGCACGGCGCGCTCCTCGATTCCGAGCTTCTGGCAGAAGTCTATATCGAACTGATCGGCGGCAAGCAGGCGGCTCTGAGTCTCGATATTGCCTCGAACGAGACCGAGGAGGTCGCTGCCTTTGTGCTGGACATCACGATACGGCAACGGCCGTATCAATTGGCTTCACGGTTGAGCGAAGCCGAGCGGGAGGCGCATGCCGCGTTAGTTGAAACGCTGGGAGAAAAGGCGATCTGGCTGGAGACAATTGGCGCCCGGCAACCGTCGGAAGCCATGGCTTCCTAAGCTGGTAAAACGCGCGGTCACCCAGAGGCTTGTCCCGAGTATGAGTTGCGACAGTTTTGCCGCAACTGAATGAGCTGGGACAACTGAGCGGCAGGGCGATCTTCAGGATCTGGAGAAGGATGGCGCCGAAATTAAGCCAGCCTTCTATCTCCTCAGATAGGGTGAAGTGCGCGCTTCCTAGCTTACCTTGACCTTGGCGGCGGCCTGGTCTTCGGCGATCTTCTGCTGGAACATCTGCGCGAAGTCGATCGGGTCGAGCATCAGCGGCGGGAAACCGCCATTGCGGGTCGCCTCGGCAATGATCTGCCGAGCGAACGGGAAGATCAGTCGCGGGCATTCGATGAAAAGCAACGGCAGCATGTGCTCCTGAGGGAAGCCTTCGATCCGAAATACGCCGCCATAGACCAGCTCGACGTTGAAGAGGACTTCCTTTTCGAACGTCGCCTTGGCGTTCAGCGTCAAATTGACATCGAACTCGGTTTCCGAAAGCGGGTTGGCGCCGACATTGACGTTTATGGCGATGCCAGGCGCCTTATCGCGACCACGAAGCGAGTTCGGCGCGCCGGGGCTCTCGAAAGAGAGATCCTTAACATACTGCGCAAGAACGTTGAGTGTAGGCTTTGCCGCCTGGCCGTTGCCGTTGGCCGGAGTGTTTTCGTTGCTGGCCATTGGCCGTTCCCTTTCGTTTCAACCGCACCTGCGGTCCGTTCAAAATCGCGGCCTCGCTAGCATGGCATGCATAGCAAGACAAGTTATGCCGGATTCACGTGAAACAGGGGACGATAGGGAACAGTTCGCCTTCTTGGCGACGGCGCCAAATCTCGGAACCGCTCTGCTTTCCTGGCAAATATGACCGTCTACCGGTCGTCGATTTGCCGCCAAGGCGAGTCGGGATTGCGTGTGCGCGCAAACTCGTCTTCGTCGAGGTCAATCACGTTCCCCGGCACGTCGGGCCGATTGCCCGCCGCGGAAAATGCCGAAATCTCCAACGACCTGGATGCGGCTGCGCACCAGCTTCCAGCCGAGTTCGCGAACGGGCTGCAGAAACAGCAAAATACCGATGATGTCCGTGAAAAAGCCGGGAATGATAAGTAGGATGCCGGCGATCAGGATCATAACCCCGTGTGCCAGTTCGCGACCCGGGTTGCGGCCGGCGCGCAGATCGCGCTGGATGCGTGAGATTACGCCAAAACCCTGAATACGCAGGAGGATCGACCCGGCTATACTAGACAGCAGTACGAGGCCTATGGTTGCCAGAACGCCGATTTCGCGCCCGACAAACGCGAAGCCGGCAATCTCGATCAACGGCAGGGCGAGCAGGGAAAGTGGCAGGATAAGGCGGCGCACGGCTACTCCGGGTTGTGTGATGGCGATGCGACAATTGCGGCTGGCGCATTTCCTCATACATAGGTATGCAAGCGTTGGATTTGAATGATCGCACCCCGCGATCTATATGAACAGCTCACATGTGAGCGTTTGCACCCGGCGGCGCGCCGGGTCGTGGGATTGGTTGGCGGAAGAAATGGAATTCTTCGACTTCGGGACGATCTTTTTCCTGGTCGCGGCGGTGGTGATCTTCTTCCAGCTGCGTAACGTGCTTGGACGCAGGACCGGTCATGAGCGTCCGCCCTTCGACCCCTATACGGCGAACCGCAACCGGGAAACCGACCCCGCCAAGACTGACAACGTCGTTTCGCTGCCGCGCAAGCGCGCGCCCGGGGAGCCGGACGAAACCTATGCTGCGATCGACGCCGTCGCCAGTCCGTCCAGCGATCTCAACAAGGGGATGCGTGCTATCAAGGACGCCGATCCGTCGTTCGAGCCCAAGGGCTTCGTTGACGGCGCCAAGATGGCTTACGAGATGATCGTCATGGCTTATGCCGATGGCGACCGCAAAACCTTGAAGACGCTTTTGTCCCGAGAGGTTTTCGACGGCTTCGTTGCCGCCATTTCGGAGCGCGAGGGCCGTTCGGAAAAGATCCAGTCCTCCTTCGTCGGCATCGACAAGGCCGACATCGTCTCCGCCGAAATGAAGGGGAGCGAGGCGCATGTCACCTTGCGCATCGTCAGCGAGTTGATTTCCGCTACCCGCAACAATGCGGGCGAGGTAATCGATGGCGATCCGGAGACGGTCGCCGAAGTCAAGGATGTCTGGACTTTCGCGCGAGATACCCGCTCGAAGGACCCGAACTGGAGGCTCGTCGCCACCGAAGAGGAAGAGTAATCTTCCTGGAGGGCGCTATGCATGTCGCCCAAAGTGTCCAGCGGTTTTGGGAAGACGACATGCCGATGCAAGACGGTAAAACGGGATATGCGATCTCCGGTTCGCATAGCGCGTTTTGAACCATGCCGCTTTCTCCGGCCTTCTCCATTGTCAGCTTCGACGCGGTCCCCGGCTGGCGACATGACGATCAGGTTCCGGCCTTCGGGGCGTTTCGGCGTTCGGCTTTTCATGCTCTGAAAAAACAGTACCGTACCGGCAGTCTGGGCGTTGCGGCCGAAGCCTTTGACGAGGCGTATGCCGAGGCGCGCGTTCTCGCCAGAGCCTGATACGGTGGGTGCACGGGCATTCTTCGAGCGGCATTTCGTGCCGGCGCTGATTGCGTCCGAGAATCTCCCGGAAAGCTTTCGCGCTGTGGCACTCGGCGGTCAGAAGGGACAGATCCCCAATACAGTTCGACTGGCACAGTCCGGTCTTGTCACCG
The DNA here is from genome assembly GCA_963829135.1 of uncultured Alphaproteobacteria bacterium. Taxonomy (GTDB): domain Bacteria; phylum Pseudomonadota; class Alphaproteobacteria; order Rhizobiales; family Rhizobiaceae; genus Kumtagia. Next base: position 310,430 of record CAWHHO010000008.1, read on the forward strand.
GTTTCTATGAACCTGAAGTTGCCGCCTCGCCTGTAAGAACAGAAAAATACACCGTCCCTTTGCTGTCGCGTCCCCCTGATCTGGTGGATATTGACGACACAAACCGGCCAGCCGGGATGGACCCATATCTCGCCTTCGCTCGCCGGACTGAGGCGAGCCTCGTCGAATATCATGACCGCGCTGCGATCGAGCAAGGCGCTCTGGACCCTCACAGCCTTGCCATTGCGTGGCTGGAAAGCAAGGTCGATGCCTTCTTTGTTCATGTGCAAGGCGCGGCGCGGCTGAAAATGCCGGATGGCTCCATGCGCCGGATCACCTACGCCGCAAAATCCGGCCAGCGCTTTTCCGGACCGGGCCGCATCCTGGCCGATCTTGGAGAAATCCCGCTCGAAAAGGTAACGATGCAGTCGATCCGTGCGTGGTTTGCAGCCAACCCGCTGCGCGTCGACGAGATTCTCTGGCAGAACCGCTCCTACATCTTCTTCCGTGAGGCCGCTGTTGACGATACCGCGCTCGGACCCATCGCGGCGGCCAAGGTGCCGCTGACTCCGGGCCGCTCGATGGCAGTGGACCGACTGCTGCATACGTTCGGCACGCCGTTCTTTATCTATGCGCCGCAACTCACCGCCTTCGACAGCAAGCCGTTCAGCCGCCTGATGATCGCACAGGACACAGGCTCGGCGATCATCGGCCCGGCCCGGGGCGACCTGTTTGCCGGTTCTGGAGATGCTGCGGGCGAGATAGCTGGCGTGATCCGCAACCAGGCGGATTTTTTTGCGCTGCTGCCAAAGAAGCTTCTGGAAGGCAGGCCCCAATGAGAAGCCGGTCGGAAAGGATTCTCACCGACGAAGACCGCGTGCTGTGGAACCTTGTCGCGCGCAGTACGACGCCGCTCAAAGGCCGCAAACACGCCGCCCCCGCCAAAGAGTCGGCCATGTCGATGGGGCAGGCGCTCCAGGCGATGCCGGAACCGCTGAAGCCGGTCTCACAGGCGATCCGGCGCGTATCGACCGCGCAGACGACGATCGACCGCCCGACCCATGAAAAGCTTGCCGGCGGGCGGCTGCCGATCGAAGGCCGGGTCGATCTGCATGGGATGACGCAGGAACAGGCGTACGCGCTGTTACTCTCATTCCTTGGCCGCGCCCACACCAATGGCGTTCGCTATGTGCTCGTCATCACGGGCAAGGGCTCGTCGTCCGGTGGGGATGGCGTGCTGAAGCGGGCCGTTCCTGGCTGGCTGGCCACAGCGCCCTTCCGCGGCCTGGTCTCGAGCCACGATCACGCTGCGCGAAATCATGGTGGCGCCGGCGCGATCTATGTGAGGCTGCGCCGCAAGGCATCGCATCCATGACGCCGTTCGGCGCCAAGCTGCGGGCGTTGCGCGCGGAAAGGGGCGTGAACCAGAAGGATATGGCGGCTGCTCTCGGTGTCAGTGCGGCCTATCTGTCAGCGCTCGAACATGGCAAGCGTGGCGTTCCCAACTGGGGGCTGGTGCAGAAGATCATCGGTTACTTCAACGTCATCTGGGACGACGCCGAGGAACTGGAACGCCTCGCCGCCATTTCCGACCCACGGGTCGTCATCGACACATCGGGCTTGTCGCCTGAGGCGACGGTGATGGCGAATTTGCTTGCTAGCAAAATCAGAAGCTTTGATGAGGCCACGATCAACGGCCTGATTGAAATAGTTCGTGCCGCCGAACCGCGCATGTCGGATTGAGTGCCTGGCATCCGTCTTTCGATAGACCATCGACCAACGGAGGCACTGGCATGAACGAACGGACAATGACGATTGTTGGCTGGACGCTGACGGGCCTCTACGCAGTTTTCACGCTGGGGGCGTCGGTTACCCCAAAGCTGTTCGGCATGGCGGTGGCCGAGGAAACCATGGCGCAACTCGGATGGCCTGCGGGTTACAGCATGATGATTGGCGTTATCGAGCTGGCCTGCGTGCTTCTGTACCTCTACCCGCGCACAAGCGTGTTCGGCGCTGTCCTGACAATGGGCATACTGGGCGGGGCGATGGCGACGCAGATTCGCATCGGGAGCCCGCTTTTCAGCCACATCCTATTCTCGATCTACCTTGGGTTGTTCATGTGGGGAGGGCTGTGGTTACGCGATCCGGCGCTGCGGGCCATTTTCCCCTGGCGGCGGAGCTAATCAAAACAGCGCCTGCAACTCGGGCAGTTTTTCATTCACCAACCAGCCGTAGTAATTTTCCGCGGGCATGCGTGGCGGCTCGCCCTCGTGCGGCGCGTTCCTTGTTTTCCGCCTTCAGCGCATAGGCGCGGGCTTCAGGATTGCCGACATTGTAGAGCGTGGCGGTGATTCCGGGGTTCTGCGAAATGTCGAAGCCGGCAATCTTGCGATAGACGTCAATCGAATTCTTCAGCGTCGCCGCTACGTAGGCGATCGTCAGATCCGGATCCATGATCGTCTCATAGACCTTGTTCGGATCGCCGGCGTCGATTCGCGGCAGGCCGGAAACGCGGGCAACCATATCGCTCATCTGTAAGGCGGTCAGCGGATTGAGCTGGCCGATGCCGAAAGTCTGACCCGCATAGAAGGGCTGGAAGAACACAGCGCTGAAGCGGTTGTTCGGATAGGTGCGGCCATCGACTGTCTTGCCGCGGAAATCCTGGTTCCAGACGCGCTCGCGACAGGCCCAAAGGGCGTTGCTGCCTGTCTTGTCGGCACATTCGCCGAACTGTGGCCGCTTGATGAAGTCGGTCACCTGCTCGCCTTCATACTGGAACTGCAGGTCGCTGGAGAGATACGACATCGCCTTGACGTAGTATGTCTGCAGGCGGTCATAGGCATCCACATTGTAGGTGTGCTCGCCAACGATCGCGCCGACGATATGCATCGGGTCGATGCCATAGGCGGATGCTTGCTGCTTGATTTTGGACCGCAGCTTTTTATCGTTCTTAAGAAGATTATAGACCTTGCGGTATTTCGCCTCGAACGTCGTCCCGCCGGATTTCGTACGCTTGGTCGAAGCACCGGGTACCGGCGGTTGCTCGGCGCTCTGGTTGCCAGGCGGCACGACCGTCTGGGCCAGCACTGGCTGTGCAAAGTGCCGCCAGCGCGATCGAACGCAGATGAGCAGATTCTTCATCAGTAACTTCCCCAGCCAGCGCCCCTCACCGGCCTCCGCTTCGCTCGGCCACCTTCTCCCCCAGCGTGGGAGAGGACCTTGTCAGCTCCCGCTGCCACCCGAGACTAAGGCCGCCAAGCCCCTTACAGAATAAATCGCGACAAATCTGTGTTTTTTGCCAGATCGCCGACGTGTTTCTTCACGTAAGCTGCGTCGATGGTGACTTGCGTGCCGTTCTGGTCGGGCGCGGTGAAGGAAATCTCATCGAGAACGCGCTCCATCACGGTCTGCAAGCGCCGAGCGCCGATGTTTTCGAGCGAGCCGTTGAGATCGACGGCGATGCCGGCAAGGCTGTCGATCGCGTCGTCTGTGAAGTCGAGTTCGACGCCTTCGGTCTTCATCAGCGCAATATACTGCTTGATGAGGCTGGCTTCGGTCTCGGTGAGGATGCGGACGAAATCGTCCTTCTCCAGCGCGCGCAGTTCGACGCGGATCGGCAGGCGTCCCTGCAATTCAGGCAAGAGGTCGGACGGCTTCGAAACATGAAAAGCGCCTGAGGCTATGAACAGGATGTGGTCGGTCTTCAGCGGTCCATATTTTGTTGCCACGGTCGTCCCTTCGACAAGCGGCAGCAAGTCGCGCTGGACGCCCTCGCGCGATGGTCCGCCGGAAACGTCGCTGCGCGCCGCGATCTTGTCGATCTCGTCAAGGAAGACGATGCCGTCATTTTCAGCCGATTCAAGAGCGCGACGCACGACCTCGTCCTGGTCGAGCAACTTGTCGGACTCGTCATTGATCAGCAGATCATAAGACTCCTTCACCGTGGTCTTGCGGGTCTTGGTGCGGTTGCCGCCCATTGCCTTTGACAGCATGTCATTGATGTTCATGACGCCGATATTGGCGCCCGGCATGCCGGGTATTTCGAAGCTTGGCATGCCACCGGTGCCGGTGTCGGCCACCTCGACTTCGATCTCCTTGTCGTCCATTTCGCCGTCGCGCAACTTCTTGCGGAAGGAATCGCGTGTTGCGGGTGACGCGGTCTTGCCGACCAGCGCTTCGAGCACGCGCTCCTCGGCATTAACGTGCGCGCGCGCTTTGACGTCGTCGCGCATCTTGTCGCGCGTCAGTCCGATTGCCGCCTCCACCAGATCGCGCACGATCTGCTCGACATCGCGGCCGACATAACCGACCTCGGTGAACTTCGTCGCTTCGACCTTGATGAACGGCGCACCGGCAAGGCGGGCCAGGCGGCGCGAGATTTCCGTCTTGCCGACGCCCGTCGGACCGATCATCAGGATGTTTTTCGGCATCACCTCCTCGCGCATCTGGCCTTCCAGCTGCTGGCGGCGCCAGCGATTGCGCAGCGCGATGGCGACGGCGCGCTTGGCGTCCTTCTGGCCGATGATGTAGCGGTCGAGCTCGGAGACGATTTCGCGGGGGGAGAAGGTGGTCATTGGCCTCTTATAGTCCACTTTGCCACTGCTTGATCGCTTCGAGCGGGTACAGCAGCATGATGATGTTAAGTGTGAGATTGTCATGGATGGCGTAACCGACGCCCAGTTCGAAGGCGATTGCGAGTGCAACCGTTACCCATATAGGGAGCCGGGCGGCCAGTGCAAAACCCAGCGCCATCCAAAGCGTATCGGACATGGAATTGATGACGCTGTCGCCGAAGTAGTCCAGCGAGATGGTCGCTTCGCGATAGCGGTTGATGATGAAGTCGGTGTTTTCAAGAAGCTCCCAGCCCGCCTCGATAATCACCGCGACCACCAACCGCATACCGACATTGACGCGCGGCATAACCACCCAGGTCAACCCGTAGAACAGGAAACCGTGAATGATGTGCGAGAACGTATACCAGTCCGCCAGATGCTGGCTGTTCTCGTTGCTTTGCACGACGCCGTGCCAGAACTTGACGTAGCCGCATTTGCAGATCGGCGGCTGGCCCATCAGATAGAGGGTCACCCCTTGCGCGATCACCAGCGCAGCTGCGATCAGCAGCCCGACAAGGAAAACGCGCCTGTGCGTCGCGCCCGTCGGGTCATCCATCGGCGCTGCCGTCATAACAAATCTTCGTCCGGATTGTCGCGCGCCATCAGCAGTACATGGCCATACTCGGAGTTGCGCTCGCCGATCGGCGTGAACCCGGCCTTTTCATAGGCGCGTATGGCGCGCCTATTGGCGGGGTCGGGATCGATGATGACGCGCGGTGTGCCTTCGTCGAACAGCTCCTCGATGAACTGATCAAGCATAGCCGAGCCGTGGCCGATGCCCACCAACTCCGGTTCGCCGATGGAGAGATCGAGACCCAGAGTGCCGAAAGGCTGATCCGCATAAGGATGATCATCTTCCAGATGCGGATCGTAGCTTTGCAGATAGGCGATCGGCTTGCCGTTGAGCTCGACGATCAGCGGTTCGACCGACACCGAATCCAGATGCCCGCGGATCGCGTCCAACTCCCGCGCCGGATCGTCCCACCATTCGGCAATATGCGGCGCGGCCAGCCAGCGCTCAAGCAGGTGGAAGTCCTTATCAGTCACAGGACGAAAGATGTAGCGGGTCATTTTTGTACATCACGCCGGCTGAACCACAGTAAACTGGAGCGACACGTCAAACCGATCACTCAGCGTCGATCGTTTCGATGACGAAACTATGATTCGTGTAGACGCAAATGTCTGCCGCGATCTGCATCGCCTTGCGGGCGATTTCCTCGGCATCCTTATCGGTATCCATCAACGCGCGGGCGGCGGCCAGAGCGTAGTTGCCACCCGAACCGATCGCCATCACGCCATGCTCGGGCTCCAGCACGTCGCCATTGCCTGTCAGCGCCAGAGACACCTGTTTGTCGGCGACCAGCATCATCGCCTCAAGCCGGCGCAAATAACGGTCGGTGCGCCAGTCTTTGGCAAGCTCAACGCAGGCACGTGTCAGCTGGTCGGGATACTGCTCCAGCTTGGCTTCCAGCCGCTCCAGCAGGGTGAAGGCGTCGGCGGTTGCGCCGGCAAATCCCGCAATCACGGTGCCGCCCTTGCCGATGCGGCGCACCTTGCGGGCATTTCCCTTCATGATCGTCTGGCCAAGGCTCACCTGCCCGTCGCCGGCAATCACGACCTTGCCCCCCTTGCGCACCGTCACGATGGTTGTGGCGTGCATGGATAGTTCATTCGACATTCTCAGCTCCGATTGCGCGCGGTCCCTGAAAGCGGCGATCCGCACCATACGAGGATATGAGCGCCATATGTATGCGCCATCGCGCGGAATGCAAATGCGCGGCGCGAGTTCCTCCTCTCATGACTGGGGCGAAAGGGAAGTCGCGCCCAGCACGCTTCAATCCGTGAACAATATGGTCTAGAAGGCGCCAGCAACAGAGAAATTCATATGATCCGCACCGCCGAAGTCAGCCGCTCGACCAAGGAAACGCGCATCGCCGTGTCAATCGATGTCGACGGTACCGGAAAATCCGACATCGCCACCGGAGTCGGCTTCTTCGACCACATGCTCGACCAGTTGTCGCGCCATTCGCTGATCGACATGAAGTTGCGCGCGGAGGGCGATCTGCATATCGATGACCACCATACTGTCGAGGACACCGGCATCGCGCTGGGTCAGGCGCTGTCGAGGGCGCTCGGCGAACGGCGCGGCATAATTCGCTATGCCTCGATCGATCTGGCCATGGACGAAACGCTGACACGCGCCGCCGTCGATGTCTCGGGCCGGCCGTATCTCGTCTGGAACGTGGCGTTCCCGGCGCCCAAGATCGGCACCTTCGACACCGAACTGGTGCGCGAGTTCTTCCATGCGCTTGCGCAGAATGCCGGGATAACACTGCACATCACCAACCATTATGGCGCCAACAACCACCACATCGCCGAAACCTGCTTCAAGGCGGTGGCGCGCGTGCTGCGTACCGCGCTCGAGCGCGATCCCCGCCAGCCGGATGCGGTGCCCTCCACCAAAGGCAGTCTGAAGGGCTGAACAATGGCGAGTTTCGTTGTCATGGAACGAGCAACCGTACCCGCGGGTACGGTTGCGGACGATGCCCGCCTCATCAAGGATGGCTTCTCCTTCATCGGCTTCATAGCGCCGCCGCTGTGGCTGCTTTGGCATGGTCTCATTGCCGAGGCGGCGGTAGTATTCGCCTTCATGTTCGGCATAGCCGCTGGTGCGGAAGCGCTCGGGTTCGCACCAGCCGGATCGCTGCTGTCGCTGCTGGTCTCCGCTCTATGTCGGCCTGGAAGGGTCCGGCTTTGCGCATCGCCGGTCTTGTCCGTCGCGGCTGGCGGGAAGCCGGCGTGATCGATGCCGAGACCCTGGACGAGGCCGAAATCCGCTATGCTGAGGAAATCGCCAATCGGGACGATGACGATCAGCCCCACGTCGCGCCATCACCTGAGCGTTCACCTCTTCGGCCGTCGACCGTTTCGCCTCACAGCGGCCCGGCGCTCGGCCTTTTCACCTACCCAGGTTAGCCGGCATGCGGGTCGCTATCATCGATTACGGATCGGGCAATCTCCGCTCCGCCACCAAGGCTTTCGAGCGCGCCGCCCGTGAAGCCGGCGTTGCCGCGGATATCGATCTGACCGCCGATGCGGATCGCGTCCGCACCGCCGACCGCATCGTCCTGCCTGGCGTTGGGGCATATGCCGATTGCGCGGCGGGGTTGCGCGCCGTCGATGGCATGTGGGAGGCCGTGCAGGAGGTCGCAATTGCTGGCGGCAGGCCGTTTCTCGGCATTTGCGTGGGCATGCAGCTGATGTCGGAGCGCGGGCTGGAAAAGACCGTGACCAACGGCTTCGGCTGGATCGCCGGTGACGTGAAGGAAATCCAGCCATCGGACGCTTCGCTGAAGATCCCGCAGATCGGCTGGAATACGATTCACGTGAAACATCCGCATCCGCTGCTGACCGGGATCCCGACTGGCGAGGACGGCCTGCACGCCTATTTCGTGCACTCCTATCATCTTGACTCAAAACATGAGGATGAGGTTGTCGCCGTAACCGACTATGGCGGCCCGGTAACGGCTATGGTCGGACGCGGCAATCTCGCCGGTACGCAGTTCCATCCCGAAAAGAGCCAGGCGCTCGGCCTGGCTCTCATCGCCAATTTCCTGAGGTGGAAGCCATGAAGAAGGGCTACTGGATGGTTTCGGTGACCATCACCGATCCGGAAAACTATCCACAATATATTGCCGCCAACAAAGTGGCCTTCGACAAATATGGGGCGAAGTTTCTCGCCCGGGGCGGGCGCTTCGAGAGCCCGGAGGGCCCTACCGGCTCGCGCAATGTCATTATCGAATTCGAGAGTTTCGAGCAGGCGCTCGCGTGCTACCGCTCGCCCGAATATCAGGAAGCTCTCAAGCTCCGGCTCGCCTACTCGACCGCCCACGCCGTGATCGTCGAAGGCGCCTGAAGATGATCCTGTTTCCGGCTATCGACCTTAAGGACGGTCAGTGTGTTCGCCTCAGGCTTGGCGACATGAACCAGGCCACCGTCTACAATACCGACCCTGCAGCGCAGGCGAAAGCCTTCGAGAATCAGGGATTTGAGTGGCTGCATGTTGTCGATCTCGACGGCGCATTCGCCGGCGAGAGCCGCAACGCCAACGCGGTCGAAGCGATCCTAAATGCGACAAGAAACCCGGTGCAGCTCGGTGGCGGCATTCGCACTCACGATCATATCGAAGCATGGCTGAAGAAGGGTCTAGCACGCGTCATCCTTGGCACTGTGGCAGTGCGCGACCCGCAACTGGTCAAGGAAGCCTGCCGGCTGTTCCCGGGAAGAATCGCTGTTGGCATTGACGCCAAGGGCGGCAGGGTTGCAGTCGAAGGATGGGCGGAAGCCTCGACTCTCGGCGTTGTCGAGCTGGCAAGGAAATTCGAGGGTGCAGGCGTCGCCGCGATCATCTATACCGATATCGACCGCGACGGCGTGTTGGCAGGCATTAATTGGGACGCGACCATCGCGCTTGCAGATGCCGTCTCGATTCCTGTCATCGCATCCGGTGGGTTGGCTTCGCTCGAAGACATTCGCCGTCTGACCATGCCGGATGCCCGAAAACTGGAGGGCGCTATTTCGGGCCGGGCTCTCTATGATGGCCGCATCGATCCGACGCAGGCTTTATCCATGCTGAGCGCCGCGCGCCAACGGGGGACCGTGCTTTGAAGATCGCCATCATTCAGGCGCCCTATGACAGCGGCCATTATCAATCCGGTTTCGGCCTTGGCCCCGAAGCCATCATTGCTGCGGGCCTCGTGGATGAGCTTACCCTTAGCGGCCATGACGTAACCGTCCTGGACACGGGCAGGGTGGGCGAGGCGCAGGAGCGCGAGATCGCCACCGGCTTTGCAGTCTGTCGCGCCGTTGCGGAACTGGTGGCCAACAGCCGGTCGCGGGGAAGTTTTCCGATCGTGCTTTCCGGGAATTGCCTGACCACCGTCGGCGCCGTCGCCGGCGATGCAGCCGATTCGATTATATGGGCCGACCAGCACGGCGACATCAATACACCCGAGACCTCGACCTCCGGGTTTCTCGACGGCATGGCGCTGGCGACGGTTCTGGGCCTTTGCTGGCGCCAGACGGCGTCAGGTGTGCGAGGCTTCCGCGCGATCGATCCGGCGCGATGCCTGTTGGTCGATGCGCGCGACCTGGATGCCGGCGAAAGGGCAGTCCTGGAAAGTCTGCCCGTGCTCCGCGCGCAGACGAGCGATGTTGTAGGCGAAATCGACAAGCTGAAATCCGCCGGCGCGACCCGTACGCACCTGCATCTCGACCTGGATGTTCATAATCCACGGACATTGCAGGCAAACCGCTACACGATGTCCGGGGGACCGAGCCCGAAACAGTTGCGCGAGATGGCGAGCGCGGTCGCGCGGTCCCTTCCGGTCGTTGGGATAAGCATTTCCGCCTACGACCCGTCATTCGACGCCCATTCGGATGTCCCGCAGGTGGTTGGCAAGCTCCTCGTGGATTTTCTGGCCGCGCTGGAGCGTATTTGATAGATCAGAACCTCCCCCGGCATTCAGTCCGGTATTTGCCGAGCGATCTCTTATGACCCTCAAATCCCGGATCATTCCCTGCCTTGATGTGAAGGACGGCCGCGTCGTCAAAGGCGTCAATTTTGTCGATCTGATCGACGCCGGTGATCCGGTCGAGGCGGCGCGGGCCTATGATGCTGCTGGCGCCGACGAGCTTTGCTTTCTCGACATAATGGCAAGCCATGAGGGCCGCTCGCCGATCTTTGACGTTATTAGCCGTACGGCCGAACAGTGTTTCATGCCGCTGACGGTCGGCGGCGGCGTTCGCAGCGTCGAGCATATCCGCAATCTGTTGTTGGCTGGGGCGGACAAGGTGGGCATCACGACGGCGGCGGTGACCGATCCCGACCTCGTAAGCCGCGCCGCGGATAAGTTCGGCAATCAGTGCATCGTCGTATCCATGGACATCAAGCGGGTTTCTCGGGCTGGCGAACCTCCCCACTGGCAATTGTTCACGCATGGGGGGCGCCACGCGACCGGTCTCGATGCACTGGAGTTCGCGAGACGAGCGGTGGATCGGGGTGCTGGCGAACTTTTGTTGAACTCGATGGATCGGGATGGCACCCGGATTGGCTATGACATCGAAATGACCCGCCTGATCGCCGACAACGTTCCAATCCCGGTCATCGCATCGGGCGGAGTGGGCACACTGGATCATCTCGTTGAGGGCATCCGCGACGGTCACGCAACCGCGGTGCTGGCCGCATCGATATTCCACTTCGGCACCTATTCTATAGCGCAGGCCAAGGCCCATATGGCGGCGTCCGGGCTCGCCATGCGACTCGACACAGGCGCGCAGGCAGCATAAACGGCGGCGGATGAGCGGATTTTCTCTCGACGATCTGGAACAAATCGTTGCCGAGCGCGCACGCTCTGGTGACGCCTCATCTTCATGGACTGCGAAACTCGTTGCCGCCGGCATGGACAAGGCGTCCAAGAAGCTCGGCGAAGAGGCGGTTGAGACCGTGATTGCGGCGGTGCAGGGCGACAGGCAAGGCCTCGTTTCCGAGAGCGCCGACATGCTCTATCACCTGCTTGTTGTCCTCAGGATCGCCGGTGTGCCACTGTCGGACGTTATGGCGGAACTGGAACGCCGCACCACGCAATCCGGCATTGCCGAAAAAGCGTCCCGCGCTCGCGGTTGAGCACTCGAGAGGTCACATGGATCAGCTCGTCCCCACCGAAAAATACTCTCCATACCGTTTCTTTTCGGCAGAGCGCTGGGCCGAGTTCCGTGCCGACACGCCGCTCACGCTGACCGCCGAGGAGGTCGAGCGTTTGCGGTCGCTGCAGGACCGCATGGATCTCGACGAGGTCAAGCGTATCTACTTGTCGCTGTCACGCCTGCTGTCGGCGCATGTCGAGGCGAGCCAACTGCTCTTCCGGCAGCGGCAGGCGTTCTTCAGAGCCGGGGACCTGCGCAAGACGCCGTTCATCATAGGCATGGCTGGATCGGTGGCGGTCGGAAAATCCACGACGGCGCGTCTGCTGAAAGAATTACTGCGCCGCTGGCCTTCCAGTCCGAAAGTGGATCTGATCACCACTGACGGCTTTCTGCAGCCCAATGAGGTCCTGCGCCGCCAGGGACTGATGGAACGCAAAGGCTTTCCGGACAGCTATGATGTCGGCGCGCTGCTGCGTTTTCTTTCGGCGATCAAGTCGGGCGAGCCGCATGTACGCGCCCCGGTCTACTCGCACCTGAGTTATGACGTCATCCCCGGCGAATTTGTCACCATCGATCGCCCCGACATCCTGATTTTCGAGGGCCTGAACGTGCTGCAGCCCCGCGACCTGCCAAAAGACGGGAAATACGTGCCGTTCCTGTCCGACTTCTTCGACTTCTCGATTTTCATCGATGCCGAGGAAGACGTGATCCACCGCTGGTATATCGATCGCTTCATGAGGCTGCGCGAGACCGCCTTTCTCAATCCGAACTCATTCTTTCACCGGTATTCGCAGCTCTCGGAAGACGCCGCCCGTGCCATTGCCGAGGGCCTGTGGAAGAACATCAACCTGAAGAACCTGCGCGAGAACATCCTGCCGACGCGGCCTCGCGCCGATCTTATCCTGCGCAAGGGCGCTAACCATTTGATCGAGGAGGTCGCGCTCAGGAAGCTGTAGGGATCGGCATGCCTACCGGGCTGCGCGCTGGCGACCGCAGCCGGTCGCCGGAGATGTTAGGAGCGGGATGGTGCCGTCACGCGCCGCAGCGTCAGATTGATCCGGCCGCCTTTCGGCAAAAGCGAGGATGTTGCCGGATAGATCCGATCGACGCCGTGAAAACACAGCCGTCCCGCGCCGCCGAGCACGACGACGTCGCCGCTCTCCAGCCGGAATGAATTGGTCGGGCCGTCGCGGCTTGTCTGGCCGACGCGAAACAGGCAGGCATCGCCGAGCGACACCGAAACGACAGGCGCGTCGCGGTCCGTTTCGTCGCGGTCCTGATGCAATCCCATTTTCGCCGTTTCGGAATAGAAGTTGACGAGGCAGGCTTCCGGCGGGTGCGGGTATCCGGCGACCTCCTTCCACAGCGACATCAGCGCTTCCGGAATTTGCGGCCAGGGCTCACCAGTGACTGGGTGGTGCGGCTGGTAGCGATAGCCGCGGTCCTTGTCAGTCACCCAGCCGAGCACACCGCAGTTGGTCATCCGCACGCTCATTTCCTTGCCGGTACGCGGCATGGCGGGCGTGTAGAGCGGCGCGGCGCGCACCACCTCGCGGATCGTTTCGACGAGGTCTTTCTGCGCGGCGTGGCCGAGATAGCCGGGCATATGCCGCACACCTTTCGGCAGAACGAGCATCAGTTGTTCCTCGAGAGGAAACGGCCACGGCAATGTGGCCGTCAGAACCGAGCCGAGCCGCTCTCTTTGGCGCGACCCGGACACAGGCGGCGAGACATCATACGCCAGATCAGGCAGTCTCGATGTCCGGAATGCGCAGTACCTGGCCCGGATAGATCTTGTCGGGATGCTTCAGCATCGGCTTGTTGGCCTCGAAGATGATCGGGTTCTTATCGCCTTTGCCCTTGCCGTATTGTTTCTCGGCGATCTTCCAGAGGTTGTCCCCCTTCTTCACCGTATAGAAAACCGGCTCCTTAGCGGGAGTTGCGGCGGTGACAAGCTCATTCATGTCGGCATTGTCGAGCTTGAGGGTCATTTCCGGCGCTACGACTTTCAACTCGTCCGCCTGAACCTTGGAAATACCGAGCGTGTTGCCGACGGCGATAACCGCCCTTTCAAAAGCCGACTGGTCCTTGACCACGCCCTTCAGCACGACAGTATCGCCCTTGACGGCCACATCGACCCTATCGGTCCCAAGCTTGTTGGAGTCGAGTTCCTTCTTCAGGGCTTCCGCCTTCTTTGCGTCATCATCGTCTTCGCCAAAACCCAGCTTCTTACCGACGCCCTTCATGAAATCGAAAATGCCCATCTCTGATTCTCCTGAAATGTTGGCGATTGATTGTGTTCTTTTGCGCTGAAAGGATCTCGAATAAAAGAGCCTACCTCTGGTCAAAGTATCGAGATTGGTATCAATCGTCGTTCACCTTGCCACGCAGCCTCTTCACAGTCGATCGTCCGGCCTTCGACTTTAACCTGCGTTCAACAGAGCCCTTGGATGGCCGCGTCTTCTTGCGTGGCGGAGGCGGGGGCTCGGCAGCCTTCGCTACCAGTGCCGCCAATCTTTCGCGCGCGTCGACGCGGTTGCGCTCCTGCGTGCGGAAGCGGTCGGCCTCGATGACGATCACGCCGTCCTTGGTGGCGCGCTGCCCGGCAAGCGCTATGGTCCGCTCGCGCACCCGCTCAGGCAGGCCGCGGGCATGTGCGGCGTCGAACCGCAACTGCACCGCGGTCGCAACCTTGTTTACGTTCTGGCCACCCGGGCCGGAGGCGCGGATAAAGCTCTCCGAAAGATCGTCCGGGTGGATCGAGACCCCCTCCGCGATGTAAATCACCTCGTCCATGCGCCAGACATGACGCGACGGCGTCCAAAAGGAAAGGCCTGGCGCCGTACCAACATCAAAGGACAGCAAAGCAAAGGCTGCGTCGTTTTCGGACAATCCGATGCGAAGCAGGATACCCATGCCTTCCGAACGGCAGGTTGGTTTTTATTCCGCCGCTTCCCGATAGGCAGGCGCGGCATCGGCCACCTGCGCATCGACATGCTCTTCGAACTTTTCGAAATTGTCGATGAACATGGCGACGATGCGCTTGGCCTGCCGGTCGTATGCGATCTTGTCCGCCCAGGTCTCGCGGGGGTCGAGGATTTTCGCGTCCACGCCCGCGGACCGCGACCGGTACCGCAAAACCGAAATTCGCATCGGTACGGAATTCGGCCTCGTTCAGGCTGCCATCCAGGGCCGCCGCGAGCAGGGCGCGCGTCGCCTTGATGGGCATGCGCGAGCCGGTGCCGAAGGCGCCGCCGGTCCAGCCGGTATTCACCAGCCAGCAATTGACGCCGTGCCTGGCAATCAGATCGCGCAGCAGATTGCCGTATTCGGAGGGATGGCGTGGCATGAACGGTGCGCCGAAGCACGTCGAGAAGGTCGCCTCAGGCTCCCTCACACCCTTTTCGGTTCCCGCAATCTTGGCGGTATAGCCGGAAAGGAAGTGGTAGATCGCTTGCGCCGGGGTCAGTCTGGCGATTGGCGGCATCACGCCGAAGGCGTCGGCGGTCAGCATGATGATGGTCTTCGGATGTCCGGCACGACCGGTCGCGCTGGCGTTTGGTATGAAGTCGAGCGGATAGGCGCAGCGCGTGTTTTCCGTCAGCGTCGCATCGTCGAAATCCGGAATGCGGCGCTCGCTCAACACGACATTCTCCAGCACCGTGCCGAAACGCCGGGTCGTCGCGAATATTTCCGGTTCGGCTTCCGCTGAAAGCCGGATCGTCTTTGCATAGCATCCGCCTTCGAAATTAAAGACGCCGTCGGCACTCCAGCCATGCTCGTCGTCGCCGATAAGCGTGCGCGAGGCATCCGCCGACAGCGTCGTCTTGCCGGTGCCGGAAAGCCCGAAAAATAACGCCGTGTCGCCGGTCGGTCCGACGTTGGCCGAGCAATGCATCGGCATTACGCCGCGCACCGGCAGCAGATAGTTCAGCACGGTGAACACCGCCTTCTTCATCTCGCCAGCGTAGGAAGTGCCGCCGATCAACACGATTTTCCGCGTCATATCGACGGCGATCACGGTCTCCGTTCGGGCGCCGTGGCGCACCGGATCGGCGCGGAACGAGGGCAGATCGATGATCGTCAGTTCCGGCACGAAGCCGGCGAGCGCTTGCTGCTCTGGCCGCACCAGCAGATTGCGGATGAACAGCGAATGCCAGGCAAATTCGGTGATAACCCGCGTCGGAAGTTTCTGCTCATCATCGGCGCCTGCAACCAGGTCCTGCACGAAAAGATCCATCCCGGCTGCATGTGCTTGGAAATCGGCGAGCAGCCTGTCGAACTTCGCCGGATCCATCGGCGCGTTGTTGTCCCACCACACATTCAGCGCGGTCGTGGCATCACGGACGACAAACTTGTCCTTTGGCGAGCGGCCGGTATGCTGACCGGTCGTCGCGACCAGCGCACCATGGGCAGAAAGCTGCGCTTCGCCGCGGCTCAGGGCCTGTTCGTAGAGCGCTGGAGCATCGAGATTGTAGAAGACGGTGCCGCTCGTCATGAGGGCGACGTCATTGCATTCAAATCCGGAATTGCAGTTGCCGATTTCGCCCATCTTGCCCTCTGCTGGTGGGTTGGTCCGGCAATCGCCGGGAATGCGCGGCTACGGGCGCAAATGCACCAGCACCTCAGTCGTGGAAAAACAGAAAAGCATAAATATATCAAACTATTAATCGATTTAAAGAATTTGAAATCGTTTAAATCGTTTATAACAAGTGGGGCGCGCGGACTTAACTGGCAACGGAACGTTATCGTCTAGGCAATTGCCGAAATTGCCGGCGTCGTTTGGCCCAAGTCTATTGCGCCAGGGCCTCGCACGTGAGATGGACAAGGGCTATGCCACATTTTGTACTCAATTTGTCCTCCTATAGCCTCTTCTTGATGCAGGAAGGGACGCCCGCTCATGAGGGAGCCGCTCGAAATGGCAACTATCGCGCTGGTCGATGACGACCGTAATATTTTGACGTCGGTTTCTATCGCCCTGGAGTCGGAGGGATATCGCGTCGAAACCTATACGGATGGTGCGTCCGCGCTGGAAGGATTCGCCGCGCGCCCGCCGAACTTGGCCATTCTGGATATCAAGATGCCGCGTATGGATGGCATGGAGCTGCTGCGCCGGTTGCGTCAGAAGACCGATCTGCCGGTGATCTTCCTGACCTCCAAGGACGATGAGATCGACGAGCTGTTCGGCCTCAAGATGGGTGCCGACGATTTCATCCGCAAACCGTTCTCGCAGCGCCTGCTGGTGGAGCGGGTGAGGGCGGTGTTGCGCCGCGCCAGCGCCCGCGAGGCCGCGGCCAAGACGCCGACCCAGCAATCCAAATCGCTGGAACGTGGCCAGCTGGTGATGGACCAGGAGCGCCATACCTGCACCTGGAAAGGCGAACCGGTAACCCTTACCGTAACGGAGTTTCTGATCCTGCATTCGCTGGCCCAGCGCCCGGGCGTCGTGAAGAGCCGTGACGCGCTGATGGATTCGGCCTATGATGAGCAGGTATATGTCGATGATCGGACGATCGACAGCCACATCAAGCGGCTTCGGAAGAAGTTCAAGGCGGTCGACGACGACTTTGAAATGATCGAGACGCTATACGGCGTGGGCTACCGCTTCCGCGAGGCCTGAGGCCGCAGGAATCGGAATGGCGATAGACGTCCAGCTGCAGAAGCCGGTAGCCGCGGGAAAGAAGCGGTCGCGCGGCTATATGGAGGCGGTCCTCACCGTTCTGACGGGGCCGCTGCAGCGGTTCCTCGGCC
Organism: uncultured Alphaproteobacteria bacterium; assembly: GCA_963829135.1. Taxonomy (GTDB): domain Bacteria; phylum Pseudomonadota; class Alphaproteobacteria; order Rhizobiales; family Rhizobiaceae; genus Kumtagia. The sequence continues at coordinate 327,478 of CAWHHO010000008.1, forward strand.
ACCACGTCTTTTCCAGCCTGACGCGCCGCATCCTGTTTCTCAATCTCGCCGGCCTCGCCGTTCTGGTTGCGGGTATTCTTTACCTGAACACGTTCCGCGATGGATTGATCGACGCGCGCGTCGAAAGCCTGATGACGCAGGGCGAGATCATCGCTGGCGCGGTGGCATCTTCGGCGACAGTCGAAACCGACTCAATCAGTATCGATCCCGAAAAACTGCTGGAGTTGCAGGCTGGCGAAAGCCTTGCGCCGGGCAGCGACCAGCTCGACAATCTCGACTTTCCGATCAACCCGGAGCGCGTGGCGCCCCTGTTGAAGCGGCTGATCTCGCCGACACGCACCCGCGCCCGCATTTACGACCGCGACGCAAATCTGCTGCTCGATTCGCGCCATCTTTATTCGCGCGGCCAGATACTGCGCTACGACCTGCCGCCAGTCGACCGGGAAGAGCCGGGCATTCTCGACAGGATCGAAAAGTTCATCTTCAATCTTTTTCGCAACACCGAATTGCCGATTTATCGCGAGCAGCCCGGCGGCAGCGGTGCGGCGTTCCCCGAGGTGATGAATGCGCTGACTGGCAGCCCGTCGACGGTGGTGCGCGCCAGCGAGAAGGGCGAGGAAATTGTTTCGGTTGCCGTGCCCATTCAGCGGTTCCGTGCAGTCCTCGGCGTTCTTATGCTGTCGACGGAAGGCGGCGATATCGACAAGATCGTTGCTGCCGAGCGCAAGGCGATCCTGCGTGTCTTTGGCGTGGCGGCCTTGGTGATGGCGATCCTCTCGATGCTGCTGGCCTCGACAATCGCGAACCCGCTGCGCCGGCTTTCGGCAGCGGCCGTTCGCGTGCGGCGGGGCGTAAAGAGCCGCGAGGAGATTCCGGATTTCTCCGACCGCCAGGACGAAATCGGCAATCTGTCGGTCGCCATCCGCGGCATGACCAATGCGCTCTATGCTCGGATCGAAGCGATCGAGAGTTTCGCTGCCGACGTAGCGCACGAATTGAAGAACCCGCTGACCTCGCTCCGCAGTGCGGTCGAGACGCTGCCGATCGCTAAAAACGAGAGTTCGCGCAGCAGGCTGATGGAGATCATCCAGCACGACGTACGCCGCCTGGACCGGCTGATAACCGACATTTCAGACGCCTCGCGTCTCGACGCGGAGCTTGCGCGCGAGGATGCCGCGAAGGTCGATCTGAAAAAACTGGTAACCGAACTTGTATCCGCGGCCCAGGAGACGACCCGCAATAAGCGCAAGGTCGCCATTGAGTTCAAGGCGGCCAAGCTGCCCCAAGGAGCGAAGGGATATTTTGTCAACGGCCACGACCTGAGGCTTGGCCAGGTCATCACCAATCTGGTCGAGAACGCCCGGTCCTTCGTTCCGGAAGAGCACGGTCATATCACTGTCACGCTCGAACGCTCCGGAAAGTTCAACATCATTTCCGTCGAAGACAATGGTCCGGGCATTCGCCCTGAGGCGATCGACCGCATTTTCGAGCGCTTCTATACGGATCGCCCGTCAACCGAGGCTTTCGGCCAGAATTCCGGGCTTGGCCTGTCGATCAGCCGGCAGATTGCCGAGGCTCATGGCGGCAGGCTCACCGCAGAAAACATTCCGGGTGTGAAGCCGGGCGACGTCAAAGGCGCCCGTTTCGTCATCACTCTGCCGGCGGAAGCCTGATCGTCAGCGATGTGCTCGCTGCTTCCATGGTGGAAAAAGCCGCCGCGAAACGCTACCTCCTCCGGTGATTTGCAGTCCGTGGTTGCCTTGCGAGTAACGGAATGAGCCGCGAAACGCTGACGAAAAACCAGGCAAAGGTGCTGCAGCGCCTCGAAAGCGCATGCGCACCGTTGAGCGCCTACATGCTGCTCGATCAGTTGCGCGAGGAGGGCTTTCGTGCGCCCTTGCAGGTTTATCGCGCACTGGATGGGTTGATGGATGCTGGCTTTGTGCATCGCCTTGAAAGTATGAACGCGTTCGTCGCCTGTTCCGATCCGCATGACCAGGGCCACGCACATGGCCACAGCCATGGCATGACTGCCTTCGCGATCTGCGACATATGCGGACAGGTAACCGAGTTTTGTGACGAGACTGTCGGACAGCGTCTCGACGCCTGGGTCGGCGCCAACGGTTTCGTCGCCAAGAAGGCCGTCATTGAGTTCCGCGGCACCTGCGCCAAATGCGCGGTAGGGGCTTAGCCTAGTTCGCCAAGAGGCTTCTCAAATCTCGGATCAGCGCAAAGAGATGGAGCGGGTCCGTTGATGACTCAACAAAACCGAAATGCTTGTAATAGGCGGAAATGTTATGGTCCTTGGCATGCACGGTGAGCGCGCGAATGCCGGCAATATCAGCCGCCTGTATCGTTCGCAGGATGGCGTCCTTGAGCAGGCCATTTCCAACTTTCTTACCTTGCCAACCCACGTCGACAGCAAGGCGCGCCAGTAGCATTATCGGGACCGGGTGTCGGGCGAGACCCTTGGTCATACGCTCATGAGCCAAATCATAGGCCACCTCGCCAACCACTAGCGCATAAAAGCCTATGACCTTTTCACCCGCCAACCCAACATAGGTTTGGGATGAATTGGCTTGTTGATTTGGTAAAGCGTAGCGCGTGAGGAAACGATTCAATGCCTCCTCACCACAATCGAAAGTGTCAATGCCGTGCCTGCCAGTCAGCTTTTCAATGCAGAATTGCGTCACGCGGGATCATCAAAAATGCTGGGTTCATTGAGGAGGCGCCTGAGCCGCGGAAGGTCGCGAGGCGGTGCGTCGAGAGCAGCGACAAACGCCTCCCATTTCTCGGCATCGAGCAAAAAACTACGCCGGTCCGCGAGCGCTTCCTCCGCCCGCCCGATCGCGCTTTCAAGAACAAAATCGCTGACTGAACGGTGCTGAGCCGCCGCTGCAGCTACGAGCGTACGTTTAGCTTCCGCGGTAAGCCGCAGATCAAGTTTCTCTGTGCGCGTACTCCTTGTCGTCATTATTGAACTCGTAGCAAATGTGCCGGACAATGTCATGACAAATCCGCTATCGCGCCGTCGACCACGCGAACCAGACTGCAACCAAAGCAAGCAGAGCTGAAAGAATTCTGCGGGCGATCTTCTCGCGGCGCGGATCGTTGAGCAATGGCTCAAGCGTTGCGGCCAGGAGAACGATGAGTGCATGGATTGCCGTTGCGACAGCGACATAGATGGCGGTCAGGGTCAGTGTCTGCGGCAGAAACGGCTTCGTGACATCAAGGAAGGTGGGCAGGACCGCAACATAGAACAGCGCAGCCTTCGGATTGAGCAGGTTTGTCATAAGGCCGCGACGAAAGTAGCGGCCCCGATCCGTTGCCACCGCGACGACATCGCCGCCGCTGGTCCAGCCTTCCCACGCGAGATAGATCAAGAAGGCGAAACCGGCCCAGCGCAAGCCTTCGTAGAAGAGAACAGATGTTTGAACGATCTCGGCCACGCCGACAGCCCCGATCATTCCGAGAATAGCAAGACCGAGCGCCACGCCTGCTACCGTCGCAAAGCCGGCACGGCGGCCATCGCTCGCTGCAACCAGGGCCAGATACGTCATATTCGGCCCGGGGGTTAGTTCGATGAGAACGCTGGTAAGTGTGAAGGAAAGCGCCGTCGAAAGCGTGAACGGCAGCGCTGCTTCCACGTCAATGCGCCTCGTCCCAATTGTCGGCGGCGCGCGCATCGACCTTCAGCGGGACGGCGAGGGATACAGCCGGCATCGCGGCGTTCTCCATCACATGCTGGACCACAGGAAGCGTGCCTCCAACTTCCGCCTCTGCGGTCTCGAAAATCAACTCGTCATGCACCTGCAGCAGCATACGCGCGGACAGTCCAGCCTTCTTCAGCGCATCCTCCATCCTCACCATGGCCCGGCGGATGATGTCGGCGGCTGAGCCTTGGATCGGTGCGTTGATTGATGCCCGTTCGTTGAACGAGCGAACCGAAGGATTGGACGAACGGATTTCCGGATAGTGGATGCGCCGGCCGAAAATCGTTTCGACATAGCCCTTGTCGCGCGCCATCTGCTTGCGGCTGTCCATGTAATCGCGGATGCCCGGGAAACGCTCGAAGTACTTCTTGATATAGTCTCCCGCTTCCGAGCGCTCGATCGACAGCTGGTTTGACAGGCCGAACGCCGAAATGCCGTAGATGATGCCGAAATTGATCGCCTTGGCGCGCCGCCTGACCTCAGAAGGCATGCCTTCGACAGGCACGCCGAACATTTCCGATGCCGTCATCGCATGAATGTCGATGCCGTCGGCGAAGGCCTGACGCAGTTGTGGAATGTCGGCGATGTGGGCGAGCACGCGCAACTCGATCTGGCTGTAGTCGGCTGAGATCAGCTTGTTGCCCTTGTCGGCGATGAAGGCCGTGCGGATGCGGCGCCCCTCCGCCGTGCGGATAGGAATGTTCTGCAGATTGGGTTCGGAGGACGAAATACGTCCCGTCGGCGTCGAAGCCATTGCGTAGGAGGTGTGGAGGCGCTTGGTGTCGGGGTGGATATACTCCGGCAGCGCATCGGTGTAAGTCGATTTCAGCTTGGTGAGTTGCCGCCAATCCACGATGCGCCTGGGCAGTTCATAGCCTTCCGCGGCCAATTCCTCGAGCAGCTGGGCGGTGGTCGACCACTGGCCGGACTTGGTTTTCGAACCACCGGGCAGGCCCATGCGGCCGAACAGGATGTCGCCGAGTTGCTTCGGCGAACCGATGGTGAACCGCTCCCCGGCGGCGGTGTAGACGTCTTCCTCAAGCGCTGACGCACGCTGCGCAAATTCGCCGGAAAGCCGGCTAAGCATCTGGCGGTCAACCATGATGCCGCGCTCTTCCATTCGGGCCAGCACCGGAACCAACGGCCGCTCCAGCCGCTCGTAGACCGACGCAACGCCTTTGGCGGCCAGCCGCGGCTTCAGCGTCTGCCACAGCCGATAGGCCAGATCGGCGCCTTCCGTGGCATAGGTCGTCGCCCGCTCGATCTCGACGAAGTCGAATGTCACAAGCTTCCTGCCTGCGCCGACCAGATCCTTGAAAGGGATCGGTTGGTGGCCGAGCCACTTTTCCGAGAGGGAGGCAAGATCATGGCCGCCTCCGGTTCCGCCTGCCAGCACGTAGGAAATCAGCATCGTGTCATCGAACGGCTCGACCGTCAGGCCGTAACGCCGTGCGACCAGCCAGTCATACTTCACGTTATGGCCGATCTTCAGCACGGATTTATCGGCCAGCATCGGCCGCAGAACCGCGAGTGCCTTGTCAAGCGATACCTGATCCGGAACATACCCGGTGCTGAGCAGGTCGTTTTCAGCAGAACGGTGCGCAACCGGCACGTAGGCCGCGCGGCCACCCGGGAATGCAAGTGCAAAGCCGGCAATCTCAGCCTTCATCGGATCGAGCGATGTCGTTTCCATGCGGAACGAAACCGTGCCCGTCGCGGTCGCCTCCGCCACCCATTGCGTCAGCGTCGCGACATCGCGGATGCTTTGATAGGCGGCGCGATCGATTTTCGCCGATCCCGCCTCGGCGGCGCGCTTGTCGGCCAGGCTGGAGGGCGTACCCTCCCCTTGGCCCGTGGCGACCGATGGGGTGACGGCGGCAGTGCCCGACCGAAAGGCAGCGCCTCTCGCCGCAGGTCCAACCCCTCGCTGCGGAGGCGCCGTCCCGTCAAGGGGGGAGGATCCGGCGCCCACATCGGGGCCATGAGCATCATCGCCGCGTTGGACCGTCACCGCTGCCATTTCGACACCCGAGGCGTCGGTGCCCGTCGCCTCGGCCACGCGCCGCGTTAGCGTGGTGAACTCCATGGCCTTGAGAAATGAGATCAGCTTTGCCCCGTTCGGAGGCTGCAGTTCGAAATCGGCAAGCCCGTCGGTCACCGGCACGTCGTTCTTCAGGCGCACCAGGTCACGCGAAATACGCGCCTTGTCGGCATTGTCGATGATCGATTGCCGTCGTTTATCCTGCTTGATTTCGCCAGCGCGTGCGAGCAGCGTGTCCAAGTCGCCGAACTGTTCGAGCAGTTGCGCTGCCGTTTTGGGGCCGATGCCAGGCACGCCCGGCACGTTGTCGACCGAGTCGCCGGTCAGCGCCTGCAGGTCGATCATCTTTTCAGGCGGCACGCCCCATTTCTCGATCACTTCGGGGATGCGTATCTGCCGGTCCTTCATCGGGTCATACATCGACACCGTCTCGCCGACGAGTTGCATCAGATCCTTGTCCGAGGAGATTATGGTGGTGTCGGCGCCGACCTCGCAGGCCAGCCGCGCGTAGGTCGCGATCAAGTCGTCGGCCTCGAAGCCTTCCATCTCGATGCAGGGAAGATCGAATGCGCGCGTCGCCTGCCGGATCAGGCCGAATTGCGGGATCAGATCGTCCGGCGGGCGCGGAGCGGTTCGCCTTGTACTCGGCGTAGAGCTCATTGCGGAAGGTCTTTGACGAGTAGTCGAAAATCACCGCGAAATGCGTCGGCGTCACACCGACATCGGTGTTGCGCGAATCCTGCATGAGTTTCCACACCATGTTGCAGAAGCCGAGCACGGCACTGGTCGGCAAGCCGTCGGATTTGCGGTTGAGCGGCGGCAGCGCGTGATAGGCGCGGAAAATGTAGCCCGAGCCGTCGATGAGGAAGAGGTGATCGCCTTTTTTCATGGCGAAGGGATAGCGCGGCCCGAGCGCCGCGGTCCATGGCCCAGCGGCGCGTAGCTGCCGGCTGCTGACGAGACTGGTGGTCAACCTGGCGTTCACAAGATCGCCAGGGCATTCTTGAGGATCCTCGCGGCGTTAAGCTTCAAATTTGAAGCCCGTTGTTGCCGATTGCTGACGCCTTGCTCCATCCATTCCGAATTGTCAGGCAAAAACCGTTCTCACGCGTTCGTTACAGAGATGTAATGTCCGTGCTCTTGAAACGACATCCTATCCCTTCCAAATATTGGTCATCGGCAAGCTTATTGCCGGGTCCGGAAGAAGGCCCGTCCCCCGCCTAACCCGGACTGTGCGGCAGCCCCTTCCCCCTCTCCGGGCTGCCGCATGTTTGAGTAAAGCCGCCGTGGTCTCCCCTCCACCACGGCGGCTATTTTTATCCGAAAAGGTCCTTCAGTATCTGGCATAGCGCTTGCGGCTTTCCGTTGGACGCGCCGATGTTTAGGGTGCGCCGCAGATTCGGAAAGGCTCCCAGAAATGTCAGCGCTCAATCCCGTACTTGCCCGTCTAGATGCCGACCTTGACAAGAGCCTCGACCGGCTCTTTTCGCTGCTGCGGATCAAGTCGATTTCGACCGACCCCGCCTACAAGGCGAACTGCCGAGAGGCTGCCGAATGGCTGGTCGCTGACCTCAGGACCATCGGCTTCGACGCCAGCGTGCGCGACACGCCTGGCCATCCCATGGTCGTCGCGCATCATGATGGCCCGAAGGGCTCGCCGCATGTTCTGTTCTACGGTCACTATGACGTGCAGCCCGTCGACCCTATCGAGCTTTGGCACGACGACCCGTTTTCGTCGGCCCTTCAGGAGTTGCAGCCGGGGCGCAAGGTCATCACCGGCCGTGGGTCGGCGGACGACAAGGGTCAGCTGATGACCTTTGTCGAAGCCTGCCGCGCCTGGAAGGCCGAGCACGGCAGCCTGCCCTGCCGAATCACGCTGCTGTTTGAAGGCGAGGAGGAATCGGGATCGCCGTCGCTGATTCCTTTCCTGAAGGCAAACGCGGAAGAATTGAAGGCCGACGTGGCGCTGATCTGCGACACCTCAATGTGGAATGCCGAGACGCCGGCGATCACCGCGACGCTGCGCGGCCTGGTCGGCGCCGAGATCGTCGTAAAAGCCGCAAGCCGCGACCTGCACTCCGGCATGTATGGCGGTGCGGCCGCCAATCCGATCCGCATTCTCACGAAGATCCTCGCCGACATCCACGACGCCGCAGGCCGGGTCACCATCCCGGGCTTCTATGACGGTGTCGAGGAAACCCCTTCTCAGGTATTGCAATCCTGGGAAACCCTGGGAGAGACCGCTGAGACTTTCCTCGGCCCGATAGGCCTCTCGTTACCGGCGGGCGAGCAGGGCCGTTCCGTGCTGGAGCAAATCTGGGCGCGCCCGACCGCCGAGATCAACGGCATTTCAGGCGGTTATACCGGCAAAGGCTTCAAGACAGTCATCGCGTCGGAAGCTTCGGCGAAGGTCTCCTTCCGTCTAGTGCACAAGCAGGACCCGGTCAAGATCCGCGATGCGTTCGTAGCCTTCGTTCAGGCGCGAATACCCGCCGACTGTTCGGTCGAATTCCATCAGCATGGAGGCTCGCCGGCAATCCAGCTTTCCTACGATTCACCGTTTCTGACCAAGGCGAAGAATGCGCTATCCGACGAATGGCCAAGACCGGCCGTGACGGTCGGCGGCGGCGGCTCCATTCCGGTCGCCGGTGACTTCCGCACTTATCTGGGCATGGAAGCGCTGCTGATCGGCTTCGGCCTGCCGGACGACAATCTCCACTCGCCCAACGAGAAATACGATTTGACATCGTTTCACGGCGGCCAGCGCTCCTGGGCGCGCATCCTGCACGCATTGAGTCACGATAGGATGAACTCAACGCGCTGTTGATTTTTCGGTGGATAGAGGCAAGGAGAGGCGCCACGCCCGGAGACATCGATGACCATTCGCTTCCACAAGCACGACCTGCCGAACCTCGATCACTACAATGTCGATGCGGTGGCGATCGATACCGAGACCCTTGGCCTTAATCCGCATCGTGACCGCCTGTGTGTCGTCCAGATTTCGCCCGGCGACGGTTCGGCCGATGTGATCCAGATCGCTTCCGGGCAAAAGAAAGCGCCGAACCTCGTGACCCTTTTGCGCAACCGCAAGATCACCAAGCTCTTCCACTATGGACGGTTCGATATCGCGGTCCTGTTCAATGCCTTCGGCGCCATGGCAGAGCCGGTTTTCTGCACCAAGATTGCCTCGCGGCTGACCCGAACCTACACCGACCGGCATGGACTGAAGGATATCTGCTCCGAGCTTATCGGCGTCAGCCTGTCCAAACAGCAGCAATCTTCAGACTGGGCAGCGGAAACTCTTTCGCCGGAACAGCTTGAATACGCTGCATCGGACGTGCTGTATCTGCATAGGCTGCGCGAGGTGCTTGCTGCCCGATTGGCTCGCGAGGATCGGACCAGGATCGCCGACGCCTGCTTCCGCTTCCTGCCGACGCGGGCCCGGCTAGACCTGACCGGCTGGCCCGATGAAGATATTTTCGCGCATAGCTCCGGCCGGTCTTCGTGAGCCTTGGCGCAGGTGAGCGAGGTTACGATCAAATCGACTGTCTGCGCGCTATAGCGTTCCGTACGCCGCGAGATACCAGCCGCCGCTATCGTAGACTGCCTCAGCCCAGCTGTTGGTAACGAGGTTCTTAAGCCCCCCGAGACTGAGATTGAAGGGGCCGCTCCCCGTCCGGGTGACTCGAAAACGCGCGCCGACATAGGCATTTGTCGCCGACAGCGCGATGGTCCTGTTTGCCGTCAGTGTTCCGGTGTGCCGCTGCTCCTCGGCGCTGGTCAGAACGGTCAGGGCGAAATCCGCATTGGTGTTGACCGTCATGGTTCCACCTTGCGATGCGCGCCGCCATCTGGTCGCGTCCGAAACAAGCTGGCCGCCGCCGCCGCCCAAATCCGAGCAGAAGATCACCTGCCCGGCAGCAGCTACGGAGGGTAGTGTGGCGATGGTGTAGGAGCGCAAGCGAAGATGCCTGTTCGCATCGATGACGATGTTGGAGCCGAACATCGCCAACCCTGTCGCGGCCGATATCCGCACCACATCCTGCCGCAGAGTGCCGCCGCCGGCTGTGCAACTCACGACGCAATCGACGCCGAGCGCGGTGGCCGAGTGAGCTTCGCTGGAAACGAAGGCGATCCGCGCCTGCTGGCCGAATGTGGAACCACTCCATGGTCGCGCCGACAGCTCGAAGAGGTTGGCCTCGGCGGCGCCGACGAAGGCCGGCGCGGCGAGCGAGCCATACGCGGCATTGCCGACGACGCTGCAATGCGCGGCTGTGCTGGTGCGGTAGCTCTCCAGAGTGGCTGTCGAGGTGGAACCGTCCGAAATTGTCTTGAGTTCGCTCGGACCTGCCTGGCTGACGATCAGATCGCCGGTCATCGTGTCTCCGGCCCGCCCGACGGCATATTGCCTGGTCGCGATCCCCAATGGGCCTGTCGGATCTCCGCAGACCGTGACGCGGCCAGTCGTCTGGTCGATTGCAAGTGCCGTCGTCCATGCCACGCCGTCGGCGGATACCTTAACCGCAAGATCGTCGCTGCCGGTCAATCCCAATTCGGCGCGACCGGAATAGCCGGTTTGCATCAGTAGCGACAGGGTATCGGCGGTACTCTCCTTGTTCAATGTAAGGCGCAGGTCGCCGTCGCCGCCCTCGCCGACCTGCCTTGCCGTCCACAACGCCTTGTTCAGCTTTGCCGCAAACGGGTTAGCCGCATCGGCAGTCGTGCCGACACCGAGCAAACCAAGGTTTTGCAGTTCTTCGATCGCACAGAGACGCGCCCAATCAGAGCCGTCCCAGTAGACGAACTGGTCCTCGTCCGCGACATGGCAAAGGTAACCCGGACGCGGCGGATAAAATGACCATGCACCGTCGAGACGGTGGGCGATCGAATTGTCCTGTCCGCTCCATGCTTCGGAAGCGTCGGAGCCGACGATGAAGCATGAGCCGTTGGCGGGCGATGCCGGCGGCAGTGCGAGTCCGCGCGTGACGACCGCCAGTTGCACCAGCGCATCGAGTATCCCGATCGCCTCATTGTGCGTGACATGCTTTTGTGCCTGCGATGGCATGATGTACGGAAGTTCGAGGTTGTCTGTGAAGTCCATGCCCATGCCCTGCGTTGAAACCGCGTCGAGCATAGAGCGAAGCGTCCAGGTGGCCGTCGGCGTCGGGGGATGGAACGCAACTGAAGCGGGACGAGCGCCCAGGGCGGCATCGATACAGGCAATGATTTCAGGTAGTTGCGAAAAGGTCGACGTTGGACATATTTTTTCTCGTCGCATCCGGACCGCAATTTCTGTCCCCTCCCGCCCAATCTGTGCCGTGCCGGCAATCAGCGGTCGGACACAGCCAGGATTTCTAAGCTGCATATGTTCGCGATCCGCATGGCAAAAAGGTTGCCGCGCTGTGCCGGGTTTCGCCGAGTGGCAATGACCTCCAGGTGCGGCGGAATCATTTCACCGGTCGTCGATGATCCTGAGATAGGCGGCGGTGACGAGAAGGACGATTGCTCCAAACAGAATCCGGCGTGCCCCCTCGGGCATCTGCAGGATGGTTAGCAGGGTCGTAAGCACCGTCAGGATAAGCGCGCCAACAATTGTGCCGGTGTAGCCGCCTCGGCCGCCGAAGATCGACGTACCGCCTATGACGGCTGCCGCTACGGACGGCAGGACGAGCGGCTCTGCGAGCGACAGCGATGGCGACTTGATCAGGCCGATGTAGAGCAGACCTGTTATGCCGGCGAGCAGGCCGGAGAGGACGTAGAGCGCCGTGATCACCTGCCAATAACGAACGCCGGACAGCCGCGTCGCCTTCTCATTGTCGCCGACGGCGTAGAGCAGTCGGCCGAAACCAGTCCAGCGAAGGGTGAAGACGATGAACCCCGCCACGGGAATGAACAGCAGCAGCGAATTGGGAAAGCCGTAGGTTACGCCGGTACCGAGCCATGCGAGACCCGCCGGGATCTTGGCGCCCGAGGCGATGACGGTACGCTGGTACACCAGCAGGCAGCCGGTGCCGATCAGGCTGGTGCCGAGCGTCATGATGAGCGGGTGGACGCGGAAGACGCCGACGCCGATGCCATTCGCGAGACCGATAAGAACGGCGGGCATCATCGCAATCAGGATCGCCACAGCCGGATCGTGATTGACGACCTGCGTCGCCATGATGAACGCGCTCATCGTCGCGACGGTGCCGACCGAAAGGTCGATGCCGCCGGTCAGCATCGTCATCGTCTGGCATCCGGCGAGGATTGCCAGCGGTATGGCGAATTTCACCGTGTTGGCAATCCAACGCTCGTTGACGATCCCGGGCCGCATGATCTGCAGGATCAGAACCAGCGCGATCAGCAGAATAAGCAGCGGCACCAGTGGATAGTCGCTCATGAACCGCTTGATGCGGCGTGCGGTTGAGGGTGGTTGCGCGACGATGGTGTCCTGGCTCATTGCGAGCGTCCCCGCATGGCTAAGAAGGCACCAAACATGACGACGCAGACCATGATCACCCCTTCGATGATCGCCGTGACATTCGGATCGACTGCAAGCAGCGTAAGGTCGGTGCGGACCAGCCGCAATACGAAGACCGCGACGATCGGGCCGATAAGCCCGCCGCGCCCGCCTCCCAGTGCGACACCGCCAAGAACCACCGCGGCGACGCTGGCAAGCAGATACGGGCCGGGGATCGGGGCACCGATGCCGGTGCTCATCGTGAGAGCGAGCCCGCCCATCGCCCCGAACAAGCCGGAAAGCGCGTAGGCGATTATCTTGGTGCGCGCTACATGGACGCCGCTGCGAAATGCCGCAAGATCACTGCTGCCGATCGCGTAGATCGACAAGCCGAGACGTGATCGGCCGAGTGGAATCCAGACTAAACCGAGGCAGACCAGCAGCAGGATCAGCGGCTTGGGAATCCAGGCGGTGATGCCATCCGGCACTCCGGGTACGGATACGGTTCCAACCACAAACGATTTCAGCCATTCGGCCGCCGCGCCCCCCGGCGCGTCGAGCACAAGCAGCGCAGCACCTTGCAACACGAACAGCGTTGCCAGTGTCACGACGATGTCCGGCACACGCGTCACGACAATCAGAAGGCCGTTGACCGCTCCCAGAACGAAGCCGAGCATGAGCACGAATGGTACGACGAGCAGGGCGAACTCCTCGCTCGCGCCGTCCATCAGCGAGGCTGCAGTGACACTTGTCAGCGCCATCATCGAGGCAATCGATAGATCGATGCCGCCGGCGATGACGACGATGGTTTGAGCCGCGACAGCGAAGGCGTAAGGCAGCACCGCGCGCGCCAGCGAGCCGAAATCGCCCGAGCCGTAGCCCGGCTGGATAAGCTTGGTAGTGATGAACAGAGCGATGAACAGCGCAAGGAGCCCCAGAAGCCAGCCCTGGCGTCGGATGAAGCGGGTCACGGCGCACTCGCCGGTCTTGAGGCGATGTCGGCAAGAATCCCGACGTCCTGCTTCGCGCCGCGCGCCAGGCCGTAGGCTGCCCGGGTCAGCGCTGCCTCGTCGGCAATTTCGGCGGGAAGCACGTCGACCACCCGCCCGCCGAAAATGACGATGGCGCGATCGCAGACCAATTGCACTTCCTCGAGTTCGGACGTGTAGAACAGGATGGACTTGCCCTGTGCGGCCAGTTCGCGCAACAGCCGATAGATCTCATGTTTGGTGCCGACGTCAATGCCACGCGTAGGGTCGAAGCACAGGATGGTGCGCGCGTCTGCCGCGATCCAGCGGGCGATCGTCACTTTCTGCTGATTGCCGCCGGAAAGCCGCTGCACCTCACGCTGGGCACGCGTGTCGATCTGCAGCCGCTGAATTGCGGCGCTGACCACGTTCCGCTCGCGCCCGACGTCGAGCGGACCCCAGTCGCGCAAGCGGGCGCTGAACGGCAATGCGATGTTCTCACGCACCGAACGCTGCTTGAGCAGTGCTTCGCTGCGATCGCCGGGGACATAGGCGATGCCGGCTCGGATCGCATCGGCAGGGTGGCTGAAAACCAAAGCCTGCCCGTCGACCTCGATCCTTCCGCTTGAGGGATGGATCGAACCCGAAAGGGCGCCGAACAGTTCGTCCTGACCTTGCCCTTCAAGCGCGACCACGCCCGCGACTTCGCCATTGTAGAGGTCGAAAGACACATTCTGCAGCTTTGCGCCAACGCTGAGATTTTGGACGCGAATGCGCGTTTTACGCCCTATGCCGGCCTCGGGATCGCGGGTTCGCTGTACCGCAGCGCGCGCCTTTTCGATGCGCGCGCCCAGCATCAGTTCGACAATGTGTTCCTCTACGCCCGGAACGATATCGACCACGCCGACGGTTTCACCATCGCGCAGCACGGTGGCGCGGTCGCACAGCGCCGAAATTTCGATGAAACGATGCGAAATGAATATGACGGAGCGGCCAGCCTTGCTTTGGCGCTTGATGACATCCAGCACGCGCTCGGCAAGGTTGGCCGGCAGCGCGGCGGTCATCTCGTCAAGCAGCAGCACGTCGGGCTCGATCGCCAGCGCGCGCGCGAGGTCGAGCACACGAAGCACGGCCAGCGGGATGTCACGTGCGGTGTCGCGTAAATCGAGATCGGGAACGCCGAGTTCACGCACCCAATCGCGAAACGGCTCCACGGGCGTCTGCGTCAGCCGCAGATTCGAATAGATATCGAGGTCCGGGATAAGGGACGGTTCCTGATAGACCGAAACCAGCCCTGCTCGCCGCGCCTGCGCAGGTGAACTAACCTCAAGGGCCTTGCCACGGATAAGAATGCGGCCCGAGCTGGCCCGGATTGCGCCGGTGAGTATCTTTACCAGCGTGGATTTGCCGGCGCCGTTTGCACCCATCAAGGCGTGCACCTCGCCCGGCAATACGGAGAGCGAAGCATTGCGCAGCGCCGCCACGGCACCGTAGTTCTTGGCGACGCCGGTGGCGTCAAGGATGGGATCTATCGTCAATGGCGTGAAATTGTTTCGCCTGTTGTGATTTCATGAAAAAGCTGGTTGGGGCGTCAGGCAATCGTCTTGACGCTCCCAACCAATCGATGGTCTGCCGCCTTACTCGCCCGGGCCTTTGCAGGCGACGATTTGGTCCTTCGTGTAGGTGGTCCAATCGGGAATCGAAATGCTAACCGGCCATTCAGGGCTGAGCGACGGATCAGCCGCTGCCTTGAGCTTGGCCTTGCCATCGTCGCTGGCGTTTTCCCACAGCTGCGGCTCGACCAGGACGGTCTGCTGTGCCGGCTTCTTGCCGTCCAGGATCTGCAGGGCGAGCGTCACGCCGGCGCCGCCGATCGAACCCGGATTGGTCACGGCCGCGCCCTTCAGGCCTTCGACCGAGTTGAGCTGACCGACGAAGCCTGCATTGTCGGCGCCGACCACCGGCACCAGCGGTGTCTGCAATTCAACCAGTGCATCGACGATGACGTTGTCGATGCCAGAGGTCCAGATGCCGTTGAACGGGGTGCCGGTGGCGATAAAGTCAAGGATCTGCTGCTTGCCCTGGTCCTGCTGCCAGCCGGTGAAGACCTCATGCGCGACCTTGACATCCGGGAACTCGGCAAGCGCCTTCTTGAACCCCTTGTCGCGATCGCTGTCGGCCGAGGCGCCCGCGGCGCCGCGCATGTAGACCACGTCACCCTTGCCGCCGATCGTCTCGAACAGCCACTTCGCGCCCAGATAGGCATATTGCTCCTGGTTGTTCGAGATGATGTACGCCGTTGGTTCGGTCACAGCCTGATCGACGGCAACGACGACGATGCCGGCCTTGGTGGCTTCCTCGAGGGCGCTCTTGATGCCGGCCGGGTCTGCCGGGTTGACGACGATTGCGTTGACGCCGGCACTGATCAAATTGCGGATGTCTTCCGACTGGCCGGCCGCATCCGTATTGCGGTGGGCGATATTGAGCTTTGCGACCTTGCCTGAAGCGAGCGCCTGGGCCTTCATCGCGCAGACCATCTCCTCGCGCCAGCCATTGCCCTGCACTGTGTTGGAAATGCCGATCGTATAGGTGCCTTGTGCTCCCGACGTGACGGCAGAGGCCAACAGCGCCGCGCCGCCCAGAAGGGTTGCCAGATGTTTCGAATTTCGCATGTGTATTTCCTCCGAGTGAATTTGACGTTTCTCGTTACTTCGGCTTGCGCCTATTTGACGAAGGGGCGCAACACGTCCCTGGCAAGCAGGAAACCGCGCTTCACCTGATCTTCGCTCCCTTCAAATCTCCGGTCCTCGTGCTCGATGATGATCGGCCCATCGTAGCCTGCCCGATATAGACCGGAAAAGAACACGTTCCAATCGACCTCGCCAAGACCGGGCATGCGCGGGATCTGCCATCCTATGCCTTCGGACAGGATTCCACGTTCATAAAGACCGTCGCGGTCGATCATCAGGTCCTTGGCATGGACATGAAACATATGGGGGCCGAATTCGCGGATGAAGCGCGCTTGGTCAATCATCTGCCATACCAGGTGCGACGGGTCGAAATTCATTCCGACGTCGCCACCCCAGGCCTCGAGAATACGCCGCCAGATATAGGGCGAGTAAGCGATATTGTGTCCACCCGGCCATTCATCGTAGCTGAAAATCATCGGGCAGTTTTCGAAGGCCAGCTTGACGCCGTTGTCGCGCGCATAGGACACGATGTCCGGCCAGACTTTCAGCGCGTCCTCCCAATTCGCATCGACATGCTTCGACGCATCGCCGCCACAAAAGGTGTTGACCAGGGACACGCCCATGCGGGCGGCGCCCGCGATCACCTTCTTCAGGTGGTCGATGACCGCCTCACGATGCGCGGCGTCCGGATGCAACGGATTCGGATAGTAGCCGAGCGCGGAGATGGCGATGCCCTTCTGGCCCAGCGCTGCCACGAGTTCTCTGCCTTCGGATGCGGAGATGCCGGCAACGTCGATGTGGCTGGTGCCCGCATAGCGCCGGCTGGGACCAGTGGATTTCGGCCAGCAGGCAACCTCCATCGCTTCGAAACCGACGCCGCTTGCCCACGCAGCAACGTCCGCAAGGGGCGTGTCCGGGAATGGCGCAGTCAGAATTCCGAGCTTCATCAGTCCTCCCTCATGTCTACTATCCGGTTTGGTGCGAACGGTTCAACTCCCGTTCAGTCGTCGCTTCACTGACCTTTCGTAGATAAGCAATCGGATCCGGGGCCAGAAAGCCTTCGATGCCCCGAGCCACCGCCCTCACGAATTCGACGTTTGCCCCAAGTCGGGGATCGAAAATGCGGTTGATGGCGAGGATTGAGGCTGCAAGCGCAGGCGGGTCATTGCCGATCCGTTCGGCGATTTCCGCAACCCGTTCGGCATAGGGATCGTCAGCCTGCCAGCTTTTGCCAAAGCGGGCGGATGCGCGGATCAGGTACACCATCCACGCCGCGACCGGCACAGACAGCAGAGCGACACCTTGACCGCGGGACAGGCGCTCGCGGATTGGATTGAGCAGGCGCTGTACGATCTTTTGCGAGCCGTCGGTTGCGATCTGGTGATTTCGGTGGTGGATTGCCCTGTTCCGCAGCCGCTTCAGGCTTTGCTCGACATAGCTCCCGGGTTCTATTCCCGGAACCGGCTGGAGCGTCGGCAATGTCTCCTCCATCAGCATCCGCCGCACGAAATTGACCAGCACCGGATCGGCCATATCGTCGCAAGTGCATTCGTGGCCGGCAAATACGCCGAGGTAGCACAATGTCGTCTGTGCGCCATTGAGGACGCGCATTTTGAGGTGCTCGTAAGGCTGGACCTCGTCCACGAAGGTCGCACCGGCGAGATCCCATCGCGGCATCCGCCCGGCAAAGCTCTGCTCGATCGCCCATTGCCGAAAAGGCTCTCCAACCACCACCGCATCGTCGCGATACCCGTAGTCTCGCTTGACGGTTTCGATATCTGCAGCGGTCGTGGCGGGTACAATCCGGTCGATCATAGAGGAGGGGAATGCGGCGTTCGTTCCAATCCAGTCCGCAAGCGCGCTGCTCCGCCGGCTTGCGATTGCGCCCACGACATTGCCGAGGATCATCCCATTCGACGGAATATTGTCGCAGCTCATCAGCGTCAGCGGGCGGCCGTGCGACTGCATGCGCAGTTCAAGCGCACGGGAGATCAGCCCCGGCAGGCTACGCGGCGCTTCCGGATGCGCAAGGTCGTGGACGATGTCCGGCGTATCCGTGGCCAGTTCGCCGGTCGCTGGTGTGTGGCAATAGCCTTTCTCGGTGACGGTGACGGTGACAACATCGATAGCCGGCGAAGCAAGAACGGCGAGAGCCGGATCCGGACGCTCCTGGCTATCGACAATGCTGACCATGCTGCCGATCACGCGCGCCTCGACGCGGCCGTCTTCGCGCAGCAGGCGCGTATACAACCCCTGCTGCTTGCCCAGCGTGTCGCCCAACCGCGGATCGCGGATGTTGATCCCAACCACACCCCAGCGCCCGAAGCGCTTGCCAAGCAGGTCGTCGGTGTATTCCTCCTGATGGCAGCGATGGAACGCGCCGACGCCGATATGCGCCATGCCGACCTGCAGGGATGCGCGATCATACGCCGGGCGTTTAACGGCCGCCGGCAGCCGGTCGAGCAATGAAGGGCCAAGCTCTTCCAAACTGCCTGGTGCAGTGCTCAATCGTTGCCCCCCATGACCCGCTGCTCCTGGTCGATGACGGCGCCGGTCATCGGGCCGGCGGCATCGCTTGCCAGGAAGACGGCGAGGTTGGCGACGTCTTCACTCGCCAGCAGCCGCCCGAAGGGCAGCGCCGCATTGGCGGCTTCGATCCATTCGGGGCCGTGGCCCAGCGTCTCGGCCTGCATGATTCGTTCGGCCGGCGTGTCCGCCCAACCGACATTTATGCCGTTGACGCGAATCCGGTCGAAGCGATGGGCGTTTGCGGCGTTTTTCGTCAGCAGCGCCAGTGCCGCCTTGCTGGCGGAATAGACCGCGAGCTCCGGTGCGCCGCAATGCGCGTTGATCGACACGATGTTGACGATCGCCCCGCCCTGCCCGCGCTGGCGCATCGCCTTGATCGCCTCTTGCATCAGGAAGAACGGCGCGCGCGCATTGACGGCGAACAGCTTCCCCCAATCGTCAATCGTCGCATCGACAAAGGAGGCGCGATCAGTGAGGCCGGCGGCGTTCACCAGAATGTCGATCCGTCGGAATTTCCGAAGGCATTCCGCCATCAGCAATGACGGCGCGGCAGGATCGGCAAGATCGATCGCGACGAAAGCTGTCGGCACAGACATAGCGGCCAGTTCTGCCGCGACCGCGTTGCCGCGCGAGGCGTCACGCCCGGTTATGACAAGGCCGGCAGCGCCGGAACGCGCCAGCGTTTCCGCTATTGCGCGGCCGATGCCCTGTGTGGCGCCGGTGACCAAGGCCACCTTGCCGTCGACCCGAGCCTCCAAGGCTTCCCTCCCGGAACGGATTTTCTATTTTCCGAAAGATGGAATGAGAATTCCCGACAGTCAACCTTTCCCTTTGGCTCAGCTATCGCGGCGGGCCACAACTCCGTGCACCAGCGCCATGCCGACGGCGAGCGACGCGGCCAGCGAGCGAAACCCGGCGAAGTCCGATTCCACGACCTCCACCCATCTGTCGGAAAGCTTGATGAGTGGGCTGAAGGTGCTGTCGGTGATCGTCACGATGCGAGCGTCGCGTTCGCGCGCCACGGCCACCAGGTCGGGTGTGATCGAGTTATAGGGGCTGAAGCTGACCGCCAGCACCGCATCGCCCTTGCCGATGCAACCAACCTGGTCGAGCGCCGTCGAGCCGACATTGTCGACCAGCACATTCCGCACACCCTGCTGCGAAAGGGTGATCGAAAGATACGTCGTTACGGGAAAGGCCCGCTTGCTGCCGATCACGTAGATCAGATCCGCTTCGGCAAGCAATTGGATCATCTGCTCGAAGCTTTGCGGATCGAGATTTTCGCCGATGCGGGCAAGCGACTCCTGCGACGCGGCGACCATTCCGCTCATGAAGTGCAGGCTGGGCTGGGTTTCGGCGGGCACATCGTCGCGTGCGGGTCCTTCTGGCCAGGAGCCTTTGATGTGTTCCTTGAACAGGCCCTGAAAGTCGGAGAAGCCGGAATATCCGAAGATTTTCGCGAAGCGCACCAGGGTTGAAGGCTGCACACCCGCCTGCTCCGCCACCTGGATGATTGTGCCCAGGGCGACATCGCTTGGATGCTGCCAGAGGAAGATCGCCACCTGCCGAAGGCGCTTCGGAAAATGGATCGTGCCGGACGACAGAACGGCGCGCAATTCCTCGTAAGTCTGCGGCTTGGAGTAACCCAGCGCCGCGCGAGCACCACTTTTTCCAGATTTATTCGGCATCGGCTTGATGGCGGCGGTTTCTGGAGTGGCGGGTGCCGACTTGGACATTTCCATTCTCATGGCTACGCAGGATCATGTGCGACTGGTACCCATATTACGGCATTCGAATTTCACAATTGAAAAAATAGAAACCCCCTTCGAAGGCGGTGTGGGCCATCCTATAGTGGCGCCCCTATCGGCCGGCGATTAAGAGGAAGATGTCCATGGTCTACGCCACGTCTGACGGAGTCTCCGCGGAGCGCTTGCGGGTGGGAATGGTTGGGGGCGGACGCGATGCCTTCATCGGCGCTGTGCACCGCTTTGCCATGCGGCTCGACGACCGAATTGCTCTTGTGGCTGGCGCGCTCTCGTCCGATGCGGACAAAGCCGCTGCATCGGCTGCGGAGATCGGTATCGCGCCTGACCGCAGCTACGCCGACTACCTCGAAATGGCCCGCGCCGAGGCTACGCGCGCTGATGGCATCGAGGCGGTGGTTATTGTAACGCCAAATCACCTCCATGCTCCGATCGCGACTGCTTTCCTTGAGGCCGGGATCGATGTGATCTGCGACAAGCCGCTTTCGACGACGCTGGAAGACGCGCAGGCCCTCGTGGCCTTGACCAAAGCCAGCAAGCGCAAGTTTCTCGTGACGCTAAACAATACCGGTTACGCCATGGTCCGGCAGGCGCGCGAGATGGTCGCCTCAGGCGAACTCGGGCGGTTGGTGGCGCTGCATGGCGCCTATATCCAGGACTGGCTGACGCTGCCGATCGATGCCGAGGGGCAGAAGCAGGCGGAGTGGCGCACAGATCCCGCTCGTGCCGGCCAGTCCGCGGTGCTTGCCGATATAGGCGTGCACGCGTTCAATCTCGCCTGTTTCGTTTCCGGCTGTGAGGCGGATGAGGTGGCGGCTGACCTCTTCACCGCCGTTCCCGGTCGTCGTCTCGACGACAACGCCCATGTAATGGTGCGCTGGTCGGGAGGCGTACGGGGGACGATCCTGGCAAGCCAGACCTCGCCCGGCCACTACAACGATCTGTCCGTCCGGATTTACGGCGACAAGGCCGGATTGGAATGGCATGGGTCCCGGCCGGAAGAGCTCAAGTTCACGCCTTATGGCGAGGAGTCGCGCACGCTGGTGCGTGGCGGCCATGGCTTCACCAATTCGAGCCGCGACGCATCGCGCATGCCGGCAGGGCACCCGGAAGGCTATATCGAAGCCTTCGCCAATTTATACCGCGATGCCGCGGACATCATCCGGGCTCATCGGACAAGCGGCATGCCGGATCCAGCCAAGCTGCAATCGGTGCCCGATGTCTTGGACGGAGCGCGGGGCGTCAAATTTGTCGCTGCCGCCGTCCAATCTAACGCTGCCAACGGCGTCTGGACTCGAGCGCGATTCGAGTGAGGCTTGTGCGCGCCGGACGAACTCGCACGGTTTCCCGGGTGAATGCCCAAGATTCCCTAGGGTTAATACTTATTTGACAAGCGGCCGGACAGCGGCGAGTAATACGCCGCCCGTCGCGTGGAAGGCGATTTCACTACGCATATCGCTTGCAGTCAGGCATGCCCGCTTCCGCGCCCCGCTTGGGTAAAAGCATGACAGGAAATTTGTTCGCGCCTCGCACTAAATTGAGGTTTGGAGAGATTGGTATGTCGCTTCGTCGTGCCGCGTTTGTAGTGCTTTGCGCCACCCTGCTATCTGGGTCTCTACCGGCTTTCGCTGTCGAGCCGATCGGCAAGGCAACCCGCATCAAGACCGAGGTGACAGGCGACCGAGGGTCGCTTGTCGTCGAATCGCCAATCCATCAGGACGAACGAATTCGGACTTCGCCCGACGGGCTGGGGCAGTTCACGTTCCGTGACGGCACCAAGCTCGCAGTCGGGTGGGGCTCATCTGTCGTTGTGGATCGGTTCGTGTTTGACGGCTCCCGCTCGGTCAAGAAACTGACGCTCAAGGCAGCGAAAGGAACATTCCGGTGGGTAAGCGGGGGATCGAAATCTTCAGCCTATGAAATCTTGACTCCCGCCGGAACGATTGGTGTGCGCGGCACAGCGTTCGACTTCTACATCGGCGCGGACGGGACGACCGCAGTCGTGCTGTTGGGAGGGGCGGTCAGCTTTTGCGGCGCCGATGGATGCAAACGGTTGACGAAGCGATGCGATTGCGTCGTCAGCAAACCTGGGCGGCCTTCGAGCCAGGTGCGCAGGGTCGACCGCAATATATTCACGACGCTGCGAAATCAGAGGGCGCTGCCATTCCTCTCCGGCAACCAGACTCTCTCAGGCGGGTTGGGTTGGATTGGCGGCTGCAGCATCGGGCTCGCGGCAATGGAACGCAATACCAACGACCGGCAAACGAAGGCTGCGCCGGCCAAGCCGAGCAAGCCTGAAAAGCCGAGTAAGCCTGAACCGCCGGCCAAGCCGAGTACGCCTGACAAGCCGAGTAAGCCAAGCAAGCCTGAAAAGCCATCCAAGCCGGATCGGCCAAGCAAGCCTGAACCGCCGGCCAAGCCGAGTAAGCCTGAACCGCCATCCAAGCCTGAACCCAGCAAGCCGGATCGGCCAAGCAAACCGGAACCCCCGTCGAAGCCGGAGCCACCGACCAAGCCGGAACCTCCCACGAAACCGGAACGTCCCAATCCAGGAGATCCAGGTACGGAAGGCCGTGAGACCGGCAATTCTGGCGAGCGTGGCGAGCGTGAGCCAGGCGGAGAGCGTGGCGGCGGCGGAGGCGGGTAGGACCAGGCCCGGTCTGCTCGCTCGGCACCTTTGCGTCCGTCATCCACGGAATGGGTCAGGTGAAATGTTCCGATCTGCGTGAAATCAAGCGGTAGAAGTCGGCAAGGTTGGTCGAAACGAGGTCCGCCTTCAATTTTGCCGACCTCACCAGCCTGCGGTTCGCTGCGGTACGGGTCCGCAGAGCTTGTGTGGCGAGCTTGTGAGCGGCGAGCAGCTCAAGAAATTCCGGCGATTCCGCGAGATGCTGATCGCCGATGACCGCGAAGACCTTGGTTCGTGTGCTCTTGCCCTTCAGCGGCAGGCGCCCCGCGTCGAGCACCGCAAAATCCGATAGCGACCGCGCTGTGGCTTCTGAAACAAGGATGTCAAAGCCGACAGTCTTGCAGGACGATTCGAGCCTTGCTGCGACATTCACTGCATCGCCCACCGCCGAGTAGTTGAAATGCGTTTCCGCTCCCATATTGCCTACACAGGCGACGCCGGTATGGATGCCGATGCCGATGCCGACCGTCTGTTCGTCGCCGAACCCGAAGGCGTTCTCGCCATTCAGCCTTATCATCGTCTCGCGCATGGCCAATGCGGCTAGGACCGCCCGCTTGGGATGATCGACGACATCCACCGGCGCGTTCCAGAAGGCCATGATCGAGTCACCGATATATTTGTCGAGCGTCCCTTCGTTTGAGATCACATGCTGGCTCAGTGCATCCAGCAGCTTGTTGAGAAACTGCACCAGGCCTGTCGGCGTCAGCCGCTCGCTGATCTCGGTGAAGTTGCGAACATCGACGAACATGATGGTCAACTCGCGATCGTCGCCGCCGAGCCGCAAGGCGTCGCGATTATTCTCGATGCGATGCAGCAGCGACGGCGAAAGATAGTGTCCAAACGCCCGCCGGACATGGCGCCGTTCCCGGTCGATGACGAGGAATCGAAATGACGTGGCGGCAAAGTGGGTCACCGAACTGCATATGATTGGCGCAAGCGGATCGAAGAGCAGTCCCGCAGTGGAGAATGCCAGCCATGAGGCAGCAAGGCCCAGCGCAGTGATCGCCAAGCCGCATAAAAGACCGACAGCGGGGCTGACGAATGTTGTCAAAAGCACCAGCGTAGTTCCCACCACGGCGATCGTCAGTATCTCCAGGCCATTCGCCCAATCAGGACGCGACAGAAACTGTCCCGACAGGATCTGCTCGACGGTTTGCGCGTGCAGGGAAACGCCTGGAACATTTTCGCCAAGGGCTGTGGAGCGGATATCCTGCAGTCCGGTTGCAGATGTACCGACGAACACGATGCTGCCGGCAATAGCGTCCTGGACAGTCTTCGGCGGACCGCCAGCCGCGAGAATCTGCGTAGCTGAGATATAGCGGGTGGCATTGTCGGGGCTGACATAGAGCCAGATTTCACCGGCGGCGGTTGCCGGAACGACGAAGTCGCCAACCTTTATTGCCGTTATGGTGTTCGGTACGTCGTCCGCGCTGGCGACGACATAAGTGGAAGCGCCTTGCGCGACCCGGAGAGCCTCCAAGGCGAGATTCGGATAGAGTTGCGCGCCATCGCTTAGAAAAAGCGGCACAGCCCGGACTGTAGCGGTGGATCGTCCAGGATTGAGGCTGATATGGCCAATACCTGTCGCGGCAGCCTCAAGTTGCGGGCGCAGCGGGGTAGCCGCTGTCATATGCGGCGGTGCGTTGATGGGGTCCTCTCCCACAAAGGCAAAACCAGCCTTTACCTTCGGGCGGAAATCGCCTTCGTTTGACAGGCCGAAACCGAGCACGACCAGCGGGTTCGCCAACATGGATTGTGCAAATATATCGTCATTGTCCGGCAGCTTGCTGGCGAGTGCCGGGTTAAATCCCTCGACATCCCGCATAACGGAGCGGGGCGAAAGTCGGTCCGGCTCCGCAAACACGATATCGAACGCGATCGCCGACGCACCCATTGCGGAAAGCCTGTCGACCATCTGGGCAATGCGGTTTCGCGGCCACGGCCATTGCCCAAGGTCGCGCAGTGAAGCTTCATCGATATCGACTATTCGTACAGGAATATTTGGATCGAACGCTCTCGGCTGCAGCCGCTGGTATTCATCGAATGTTATCTCACGCGCGACCCTCAGCGGCAGCGGGTCAAACGCCCGCAGCACGGTAAGCGCGGCGACGATCGCCAAGCCAACAATGACGCCAATCTGCTGCGCACGGGTCATAGGATACCAGCGACACGAGTTCGGTATGCAGTCTCAGGCTATTGATAAGACGCGGCGAAATCTAACTGCTGCGAAGCTTCGTCGACCCGCATCGGCAGTCGTGCGGGGCGGATTCTGCTACTTTCCCTGTGGTTTAGCAATGGTAGGCCACCCAGCCTTTCCACGGCAGCTGCAGTCGGATCACAACGCGTAGCGTAGACGCTGCGCCGCCTTCCAAAGTTAACCAAGCCGTCTCCATAAACGGACATGTCAACTATCCTCTTGAACGGCGTTCATTATGTGATATCGTTCGGTTGTGAACAGCGTTCATAGGAGCGGGCGTGTGCGAAGATAATCTTCGCCAAGACCGGAGAAAGCTGCTGATGTTCATCGCAGCGATTACCCTTTGAGCGTTAGTTAAGGTAGGCCATATGCCCAAGGACAGGCAACGGGCAGTGGGCAAAACGCGGTGGCCTAAGCGGGCGCCTAAGGGAAAAGCCATGAGTGATCACCTAATGACGTCCCGTCGCTTCGCGCCGCTGTTCTGGACGCAATTCCTGTCGGCATTCAACGATAATTTTCTGAAGAACACCCTGGTTCTCCTCATCCTCTACACGCTCGCATCGGACGCCGCCGCCTCCTTGGTGACGATTGCCGGCGCGATCTTCATGGCGCCTTTCCTATTGCTCTCGGCGGCGGGCGGCGAATTGGCCGACCGCAACGACAAGGCACTCATGGCCCGCAGGCTGAAATTCGCTGAAATCGGTGCCGCCGCAATGGCTGTTCTGGGCATCGCCCTCTCGTCTATCCCGGTTCTGTTGCTGGCGCTTCTGCTGTTCGGTGTAATCTCCTCTCTGTTCGGACCGATCAAATACGGCATCCTGCCGGATCACCTGGAAAAGAAAGAACTCCCCACCGCGAACGCGTGGATCGAGGCCGCGACCTTCGCCGCCATTCTGGCAGGCACCATAATCGGCGGTCTGGCCTCCGCAGGAGGCACCAGCGTGGCGGTCTTCGGGCCGATGATGATGGCACTCGCCGTCGCTTGCTGGCTTATCAGTCGCCACATCCCGTCGACCGGCGCCGCTGCGCCCGATCTCGTCGTCGATCCAAACATCTTCCGCTCGACCTGGCGTCTGGTGTCGGAACTGCGCAACGAAAAGCGCATTTGGCGCACCGCGCTGATGCTGTCGTGGTTCTGGATGATCGGCGCAATCATGCTGTCGATTCTTCCACCGCTTGTAAAAGACTCGCTTGGCGGCGCCGAGATTGCCGTCACCGCCTATCTCGCAGTCTTCGCAGTCGCAATTGCCATCGGCTCGGCCATCGCCGCCTGGATGTCGCAGGGCCGCATGGTGCTGTTGCCGGCGCCGATCGGCACGGCGTTGATGGCGGTGTTCGGCCTCGATCTGGCGTGGAGTATCTCGGGAATGCACGCGCCCGCACAGGCGCAAACGTTGACCGCTTTCTTCGCCGGCGAAAATACACTGCGCGCCGCTATCGATCTTGCCGGCCTTGCGATCGCCGGAGCGTTCATCGCCGTACCCACCTTCGCAGCCGTGCAAGCCTGGGCGCCCGAAGAGCGCCGCGCCCGTGTCGTGGCGGCGGTGAATGTCGTCAGCGCCGGTTTCATGACCGCTGGTGGCGCCGCAGTCGCCGGTGCACAGGCGTTCGGCGTGACGATTGCGCAGATCCTATTCGGGCTGGCAATCCTCAATGGGCTCGTCGCCTGGCTGATGCTGATATATCTGCCGACGAACGCTTTCCGCGATTTCATCTCGATCCTGTTCCGCGCCTTCCATCGCCTGGAGATCGAGGGCATGGACAATCTGAAGGCTGCCGGCAAGGCGCCCATCCTGGCGCTGAACCATGTCAGCTTCCTCGATGGGCCGCTGGCATTGATCCTGACCGACGAGGAGCCGGTTTTCGCCATCGACTACACCATTGCGCAAGCCTGGTGGGTGAAGCCATTCCTGAAGCTGACCCGGGCGATGCCGCTCAATCCGGCAAAGCCGATGGCGACGCGTACCCTGATCAAGGTCGTGCAGGGCGGCGATCCGCTGGTGATCTTCCCTGAGGGACGCATCACCGTCACCGGCGCGCTGATGAAGGTTTACGACGGCGCCGCCATGGTCGCGGACAAGACTGGGGCAATGGTCGTGCCGATCCGCATCGAGGGTCTGGAAAAGAGCTATTTCTCGCGCCTCACCTCCCTGAATGTGCGCAAGCAGCTGTTCCCGAAGGTGAAGGTCACGATTCTTGAGCCTGTGAAGCTGGAGGTGCCGGCGGAACTTAAGGGCCGTAAACGCCGCGCGGCGGCAGGTGCCGCGCTTTATCAGGTCATGTCCGACCTGGTCTTCCGAACCGAAGACCTCGACAAGACCGTGCTGCAGAAGATCATCGCCACTGCGCAGGACCGCGGCATGAAGAAGCTCGCGGTGCAGGATCCGGTCAGCGGCTCGCTGACCTATGGCAAGCTGTTGACCGGCGCCGCGGTGCTTGGCGCTAAGTTCAAGGCGCTGTTCCCTGATGAGTCGGCGCTGGGCGTCATGCTGCCCAACGCCAACGGCACTTGCGCAACGATGCTGGGCGTCATGTCCGCTGGCAAAGTGCCAGCCATGATCAACTTCACGGCCGGCGCGACCAACATTTTGTCGGCCTGCAAGGCGGCTGAACTCCGCACCGTGCTTACCTCACGCGCATTCGTAGCCCAGGCCAAGCTCGGCCCGATAATCGAGGAGGTCGGCAAGGCCGTGAACATCGTCTGGCTTGACGATCTGCGTACCACGATAGTCCTCAAGGACAAGCTGCTCGGCGTTTTGCGCAAGGCCAGGCCGCTCGTTGCCCGAAAAGCTGACGATCCGGCGGTAATTCTCTTCACGTCCGGCTCGGAGGGCACGCCGAAGGGTGTCGTTCTGACCCACCGCAACATCCTTGCCAACGCCGCGCAGGCTGCCGCCCGCATCGATTTCGGCGCGGGCGACAAGGTGTTCAATGTGCTGCCGGTGTTCCATTCGTTCGGCCTGACTGCCGGCACCGTGCTGCCGCTGGTAGCCGGCGTACCGGTCTATTTCTATCCATCCCCGCTGCACTACCGCATCGTGCCGGAACTGGTCTACGGCTCGAATGCCACGATCATCTTTGGCACCGACACCTTTCTTGCGGGATATGCACGGACCGCGCATCCCTATGACTTCCGCTCGGTTCGATATTGCTTTGCCGGCGCAGAACCTGTGAAGCCCTCGACGCGAGCGACCTATATGGAGAAGTTCGGCGTGCGCATTCTCGAAGGTTACGGCGTCACCGAGACCGCACCGGTAATATCCATCAACACGCCGATGTACAACAAATATGGCACGGTCGGCAAAATCATGCCCGGTATGGAATATCGGCTCGAGCCGGTTCCGGGTATCGATGAGGGCGGGCGGCTGCATGTTCGCGGACCGAACATCATGGCTGGTTATCTGCGCGCCGAAAATCCGGGCGTGCTGGAGCCGCCGAAGGATGGCTGGTACGACACGGGCGACATCGTGACCGTCGACGATGAGGGATTTGTTACCATAAAAGGCCGCGCCAAGCGCTTTGCCAAGATCGGTGGCGAGATGGTCTCGCTCGCCGCCGTCGAAGCGCTCGCCGGCGAATTGTGGAGGGGCGCGCTGTCGGCGGTTGCCACGGTGCCGGACGCGCGCAAGGGCGAGAAACTGGTTCTCGTTACAGAAGCGAAAGATGCCACCCGCGCTGACTTCCTCACCTATGCCAAATCGCGCAACGCGATGGACCTGATGGTGCCCGCGGAAGTGCGGGTCGTGGACAGACTGCCCGTGCTGGGATCCGGCAAGGTGGATTTCGTCGGGGTGAATAAGCTGGTGCGGGAGACTGCCGGGAAGCTGGAAGCGGATACGGCGGCTGCGTGATTGTCCGCATACCCCAACCCCAATTGGCAACGGCGATTGTTGCGAGCGATCGCGCATCCAGGACCGCTTGCACTGATAGGTCCGGCCGGACACTGTGCGGACCTTGCAAGCGATTGCGCTCAGCCATCGCCAACCTTTGTACTCGATTAGCGCTGATGCTATGACGGTGCGTCCGCAACGGGGGGCGGTAACGCCATGCTTCGCCGCACACGATGGTTCGCATGGAAAATCACCAAGCTTCTGGTCCTTGTTGCGGCCACTATCGTCGTAACGCTGCTTGTCGGGCGCACTTACACCTCGCTGCAAGGTCCGCCGCTGAGGCCCTGGCACACCTTCGCTCCAGTCGAGCTGGACGCCGATACGCTGGATACCGCGACCTGGGATGACTATCTCAAGGCCGAGGAGACAATCCTCCAGGAAGTCGACGCAAACGTCACCGCTGAGCTCGACGAAGAGGACGAATTCCCTGCGAACCGCTATTTCAGCGGAAGCGCGCTTTACCCGCAGAAGTTCAAGATCAACTGGAACCGCTCGTTTGTTCTGGCACCGCAGGGCGAACCGCGCGGCGCTGTCGTTCTGCTGCACGGCCTCACCGACTCGCCCTACAGCATGCGGCATCTTGCCGAGCTCTACCGGCAGCGCGGTTTCGTTGCGGTGGCGATCCGTATACCGGGACATGGAACGGTTCCTGGCGGGCTGACCGACATCACCTGGGAAGACTGGATGGCGGCAGCGAAGCTTGCCGTGCGGGAGGCGGTCTTGCGCTCGGGAAAAGACAGACCGCTCCATATCGTCGGCTATTCGAACGGCGGCGCGCTGGCACTGAAATATGCGCTCGACACGTTGGAAGATCCGGCGCTCGCCGTTCCCGACCACGTCGTCCTGCTGTCGCCGATGATCGGCGTCACCGCATTTGCACGCTTTGCGGGGTTTGCGGCCCTGCCTGCCTTTTTCCCCGCCTTCGTCAAAACCTCCTGGCTGGACATCATTCCGGAATACAATCCGTTCAAATACAATTCCTTTCCGGTGAATGCCGCCCGGCAATCCTACAGTCTCACGGCGGCATTGCAGGCAGAGATGGAAAAAGCCGTGCGTGACGGCAGAATCGCCAAACTGCCGCCGGTCCTTACATTCATGTCGGCCGTCGATCACACGGTCAGTACCCAGGCCGCGGTGTCCGCGGTTTACGACAAGCTTCCGGCAAATGGCAGTGAACTCGTGTTCTTCGATATAAACCGGAGCGTCAATTTCGATCTGCTGATCAGGTCATCAGCGAACTCAGCGCTGCAGACCCTGACCGGCAACGCGCCGCGCCCATACCATCTCACGGTCATCGGCAATGCCGGCCAGGCCGGCGGCGCCGTAGTGGAGACCACCACGGACGCAGGCAGCACACAGGAGGCCGTACACCCGCTCGGTTTGGAATATCCCGCCGACGTCTTCTCCCTGTCGCACATCGCTTTGCCCTTTCCCCCGGACGATCCGCTTTACGGCGGGTCGCCCAAGCCCGAGACGCGACGCGAATTCGGCATCAACCTTGGCGCGCTGGCTCTGCGCGGTGAGATCGGCGTGCTTGCGGCCGACATGGGCTCGCTCATGCGGATTTCCTACAACCCATTCTTCTCTTACATCCTGGAGCGCGTAGGCAAGACGATCGACGCGGACGGTCCAGCCACGGCTTCGAACTGACGGCGCCGCCCTACTTGGCTTGACGACGGAGAAGGCGAGCGCCACACGCGCCTTCTCTCCGCCACGCCCCGAAACCGGTCTGACCGTCGTCTGTCTAGGGGCTCAGGATGATGTCTTCGAGAGCTCACCTGGTGCACACTTGGACACCGCAAGAGCAAATGCAGGCAGTGAGCCAAATCGTGCTAAAATCCGCCGTCTCAACGCGATAGACATAATGCGCTCTTGGTCAGGCACCAGTTCCACGCATTCAGGGAGCGGCCGTCCAATGCACAAAGCCCGCCATTTGCGGGGAGCCTTTGATGATTTGGCGCATGGCTTTTGTATTAGCATTCAAGTGAGCTGCGCTTTTGCGCAATTGAGCACTAGCAGGACAGTCACTTCCGCTTGTTAAGTTGGGCCGCAGCGCATTTTTGTTTGTGGGTCGCGAGTTGGGGCGCACCAGCCTGACGGTGGCTCGCCGTGAGTCGTAATCGCATATGTGGGAGGTCATATCGTGAGCAGGACAAAGCTATTGCGCGCAGGGTGCCTCGGTGTGGCAGCACTGCTGCTTTTCGCCGGACCGGTTTTTGCACAGGAGCAGCCCGCATCCGACGCGGCATCCGCATCCGCGGCACAAGCACCGGAGCCGCTTAACGAAGACGAGCTTGAGGTTCTGGTGGCGCGCATCGCGCTCTACCCGGATGAACTCGTGGCCGTGATCTCGGGGGCATCGCTCTACCCGCTTCAGGTCGTGGAGGCGGCGCGCTATCTCGCAAAATACGAGAAGGACAAGAGCCTCAAGCCCAAGGATAGCTGGGACGGGAGCGTAATCTCGCTGCTCAACTACCCTGAGGTCGTCACGATGATGAGCGACGATCTGGAATGGACGCAGTCGCTTGGCGATGCGCTCACCTACCAGCAGAAGGACGTTCTTATTGCAATTCAGCAATTGCGCGAGGAGGCAGTCGCGAACGGCGTCATCAAGTCCGACGACAAGGTCAAGGTGGTCACGGAAAACGACAACATCGTCATTCAACCCGCGACAACCGGAAGCATTTACGTTCCGCGCTACGAACCAGAGATGTTCTATGAGCCCGGCTACGCGATGGAACCGATCTCCTACTATCCGGAGCCTTACCCGAACTACTATTATCCCACGGCCACCTTCTTCGCTGCCGCCGTCACCGGGGCAGTTTGGGCCGGGGCGGTCGACTGGGACGATTGGGGCGTGTGGGGAGGCCGATGGAATGGCGGCGATGTCGATATCGACTGCAACCAATGCTTCAACAACATCGACGGCAAGATCAACTTCAACGATGTCGACTGGAAGAATGTCGACCGCAGCAAGATCAATATCGACAAGGATCAGCTCGCCAAGTTCGATCGCACCAACATGAAGAACAAGATCGCGGCGAACACCAACAACAATTTCCGCAACAAGGCGACTGAAATACGGAAGAACAACCCAACCGGGATCGCCAATGGAAAGGGCAAAATAAAGGATGTGCGTTCCAGCACCCTCGATGGCCTGAAGTCGGGTGACCTCGCTAACAGGAACCCTGGTAATGCCGGCAAGCGACCCGACATCAAGAAGCCAAATGCGCGCCCGGATGGGCCTAAGCTTGCCAACAAGCCCAATGTTTCGAACAAGGGCAACATCAAGAAACCGGCCAACATGAACCGTCCCGCGGGCAAGCCGAAGCCGGCAGCGCGGATAGATAACCGGCCGAGCAGGCCGTCGGGCCTCGGCAATGTCGATCGGGGCAAGGTTGCGCGGGTGCAATCGAACCGTGGACGTCAATCAATGGGCGGCGGCAACCGTGGCGGGGGCGGGCACAGGTCAGCGCATCGCGGTGGCGGTGGACGCAGGCGCTAGGATCGGGGAGAGAACCATGAAAATCAAACTTCATCGCAAGGTCGTAGGATACGCCTTCGCGACAGGCTTTTTTCTTGCCTGCGCCCTCGTCATTCCGACCGGCGCTTATTCCGACGAGCAAGTCGGCATAGATGCGTTCGCCGCAACGGACGAGCCGCCGGCGTTCGACGACCCGACGAAGGCCGTCGAGGCCTTCAAGCAGGCGCTCGCCGCCGACAAAGTCGACGAATTCGCAACGCTGCTCGGGCTGGATGCAGCCAAGCTCAAGAGCGATGAGAACACGATGGCTACTTTCCAGCAGATCCGCGACGGCGCTGCAGAGCGGCTGGCGGTAGAGGATCTCGGCGACCGCAAACTCCTGCAGATCGGAAGCAAGCTGTGGGAACTGCCGTTCCCGCTGGTAAAAGTCGAGGGTGGCAAATGGGCCTTCGACACCTATGAGGGCCTTGAGGAGATCGTCAACCGCCGCGTCGGCGAGAATGAACTCCAGGCCATCGCGACGGTGCGCGCCTATGGCGACGCTCAGGACGATTATGCGTCGGAGGATCGCGACGGGGACGGCGTCATGGAATATGCCCAGAAGCTGATCAGCAGCGAAGGCCTCACCGACGGGCTCTACTGGCCGGCCGACCAGGGTAGTGGCGACAGCCCCGCGGGCGCGCTGGTCGACCAAACGGAACTTGCGGACGCCAACAAGGGTGAGGGCTATTTCGGCTACCGCTTCCGCATCCTCAAGGGCCAGGGCGACCAGATCGCAGGCGGCTCGTACGACTACGTCATCAACGGCAACATGATAGCTGGCTATGCTCTCATTGCCTGGCCGGTAAAGTACGGCGAAACCGGCGTGCACACCTTCGCTGTCAACCAGAGCGGTATCGTCTACGAGGCTGATCTCGGAGAGGCGACTGATCAGGTCGTCAAATACATCGAGCGCTTCAATCCGGATAGCAGCTGGAGCGTGACGGACGACTGAACGGCGCCTCGGTAACAATCGTTAGGATCGCAACCACCTGCGTGTCAGCGGGTACCTGACCGCCTGAAGCAGTGGATGACGCTGGGCCCATGCGAGCCAGATTCCTGACATGCAACTGCCCCGAATGTTCGTTAGGATCACATCTATGAGCGACCATTGCTGTGGACCCGGCTATGCTTCTCCCGCCGAGGCGATGAAGGCGCCTCGTGAGAAACTGCTCTATACGATAGCCATTTACACCGGCACGGGGATCCAGAAGCCGGACTATCTGTGCACGATTGATGCCGATCCGGAGAGCCCGACCTATAGTCAGGTGATCTCACGGCTGGAAGTGCCGGGCATTGGCGATGAGCTTCATCATATGGGCTGGAACGCCTGTTCGTCCTGCCATGGCGATGCCGGGATGGAGCGCAGATATATGATCGTGCCCGGTGTGCGCTCGTCCAACCTGCATATCGTCGATTGCGGCACCGATCCCCGCCATCCGACGCTTTTCAAGGTGATAGACGGCTCCGAGATCAAGGCGAGGACGAACCTGTCGGCGCCGCACACCGTGCATTGCCTGGGCTCCGATATCATTATTTCCATGCTTGGCAACGCTCAAGGCAACGCCCCGGGCGGCTATCTGCACCTGAACAAGGAGTTCGAGATCGTCGGCCGATGGGAAAACTCCATGGGCAGCATCAAATTCGGCTATGACTTCTGGTACCAGCCTCGACACAATGTGATGGTGAGTTCCGAGTGGGCTGCGCCAAACACCTTCATGCCTGGCTTCGACCTCGAAGAGGTAGGCCATTTGAAGTACGGCCGAGAAATCCATCTCTGGGACTTTGAGAAGAAAGAACCGAAGCAGACGTTTTACCTCGGCGAGGACGGCCTGCTCCCGCTGGAGGTGCGCTTCCACCACGATCCCGACAGCAGCCACGGATTTGTCGGGGCAGCCCTTTCCGCCAACATCATCCATTGGTGGAAGGACGCCGCCGGCGAATGGCAATGGGAGAAAATAATCGATGTCGCGAATGAGCCGCATCCGGAATGGCCGATTCCGATCCCCGGCGTGATCTCGGTGATTCTGCTCAGTATGGACGACCGCTATCTTTATCTCTGCAACTGGCTGCACGGCGACATCCGCCAGTATGACATCTCCGATCCGCACAACGCAAAGCTGACCGGACAGGTCTGGATGGGCGGACTGCTTGGCCGCGCGCCGGAAGTCAACGGCGTGAAAGTAACCGGCGGTCCGCAGATGATCCAGCTCAGCCTCGACGGCAAGCGACTGTATGTGACGACCTCGCTGTTCTCGACCTGGGACAATCAATTCTATCCGGAAATCCGCACCAATGGCGGGTGCATGCTGATGGTCAATTGCGACACGGAGAACGGGGGCATGGCGATCGATCCGCGTTTCGTCGTAAATTTCGGCAAGGAACCCAATGGGCCAAGCCGCTGCCACGAAACGCGATATCCGGGCGGCGATTGCACGAGCGATATCTGGGTATGAACACCTTCACCATCACGCTCGCCAATCGAGGTGGTGCGGCCTTCCAGGTCGATCGCCGCAAACCGCTGTTGGAGAGTTTGCGTGATCACGGCGTCGATCTGCCCTACGGCTGCAAATATGGTGGCTGCATTACCTGTGCAGCGAAAATGCTCAGCGGCCAGGTAAATCAAAGGGCGCAGGTGGCGCTGAATATGCGCCAGATCAACAATGGATACATCATCCTCTGCGTTGCCCGCCCCATGAGCGACTGCACACTGGAGGTGGGCGTCGACAGTCACGACAAGCTCTATCGCAATCCTTTCCTGGATCCTCTGGCCGCGCATGAATTGAAGGCCGATATAGCGACCCGATGGAAGCAAGCGAAATGACCCATATGAATCACGACGAACCCTACCCGGAGGCGTATCTGCAAGGCATTTTGAAATCGGTCAGAACCATTGCGATGGTCGGCGCCAGCCCCGACAAGACCAAGTTTTCCTATGGTGTGCTCCGGGTGCTGCACGAAACCGGCTACGATATGATTCCGGTCAACCCAAGCCCTGGTCTGGAAGAAATTCGCGGTCTCAAAGTCTTTCCGTCATTGGCGGCCATCGACCGCCCCGTGGACATGGTCGACGTGTTTCGACGCTCCGAGGATCTGTTGGAGGTTGCAAAGGGCGCCATCGCCATCGGTGCCAAGGTGCTATGGAGTCAGATCGGCGTCCGCGACGACGCCGCCGCCCGGCTGGCCGAGGATGCGGGCCTGAAGGTCGTCATGAACCGCTGCCCCAAGATCGAGCTGTTCCGCCCCTTCTGGAAACCCAAACTGCATTTGGGGATATGATTCTTCTGTATGTAGGATGACGGCCCTGAGCTTGGCCGTCGCGCGGAAGCGCAGCCTACCCTAGATGCGACAACAGATGATCGCTCAGGTCGCGCGCGTCGTCGCCGGCGCCATCGATCAGCGCCGATTTGCGGCGGCGCAAGAACTGCATCCCCATGAGGTACATGCCCGGTTGCGCGGTAACGCCGCCGTCGTGGCGGATCTGGCCCTTGCGGTCAAGAATCGGCACCTGCAGCCAGGAGTAGTCGGGTTGGTATCCGGTTGCCCAAACGATTGTCCGGATCTTGCCGGCATGCAGATCCAGGCTGAGCGGGGGTGCAAGCTCGACCTCAGTTGGCGCGAGGCGGTGTGGCGCGTCGACTTCACCGTCCATGCCGTTGTCGGACGACCATTGGTCAAACGTGTTCAGCAGCCGGTTCATCTTGAGGTCCGCCATCGCGCAATTGTTGGTCAACGATCCGGAAAACTGGGCCTTGCCGTCCGCAATCCCGGCGATCCTGCCGACGAGCTTCACACCGATACCGGTCAAGGCGTTGAGGTCCAGTGTCCTGCGCTCGGGCGAGCCAGCCAGCTGAAATGACGGCACCCGCCGCGCACGATCGATGTCATCCACCTGATCATAGCGCTCGCCGTGGAGTCCCGTTACATCCATCCACCATTCGATGTCTCTGCCCCGATAGACGCGCGGCGCCCGCACATGCTCTCCGACGGCCAAGGTGACGGGTCGGCCTGAGCGATGGATTTCGTCGGCAAGCTGGGTACCGGTGGCGGAGGCCCCGACCACCAGCACGCCGCCTTCATCCAGTTGAGCCGGATTGCGGTAGTTCATCGACGTAACCATCGCAACGCGGGGCGGAACCGCCGCGGCGAGGGCGGGAATGCGCGCGACATTGCACGCACCTGTTGCAAGGACGACGGTTCGGCAGTTCCAGGTACCGTTGTCGGTTGCCACAACGAAGCCGGCATCCGTCGCGGACACGGACGTCACCCTCGTGTGCGGTTTGACTGGTGCGGAAATCACGCTCGCGTAGGCGTCAAGAAAATCGATGACCTCGCGCATATTGCGATAGCCATCGGGGTCTTCGCCTTCATAGCCGTAACCAGGCAGGCGGCTTTGCCAGTTGGGCGTCAGCAGGCGCAGCGAATCCCAGCGCTCGGTGCGCCAGGAATTGGCAACTTCACCGCGTTCAAGCACGATATGGTCGACGGAGCGCTCGGCGAGACATCGGCTCATCGCCAACCCCGCATGACCGGCACCGATCACAACGGTGGTTATGGTGTGAACGCTACCCAAAACCTTGTCGTGCGAGATCGCTTAGCTGTTCACACTGACCGTCACGTTGGTCGGATTGGTCACGACGTCGAACACCGCCGAGCGCTTCTGCGATTGTGCGACCAGCGCCTTGATATCCTCCTGGCTGGCGTCGGCATCGATCTTGAAGTCGACCTTGATTCCGTCGAAGCCGTTGCGGACATCCTTGTCGATGCCGAGAATTCCTTGAATGTTCATCCCGCCTTCCAGCGTCGCCGTAACGGAGCGAAGCTGAATACCCCTGTTCTGCGCAACTGCCGCGACACCGGCGGTCAGGCAGCTGGCGAGACCGACGAGCACCATTTCCACCGGCGTTGCGCCATTGTCTTCCGAGGCGAATACCTCCGGATGATCGGCATCGAACGTGAACGTCGTTCTGTGCTTCTGCTCGCCACCGAGACCATAAAAGCCCTCGACGGTCGAATGGCTATGCGTGCCGTTCTTCCATTTGCAGGTCGCGCGCCATTTGAAATTTGCGGCCTCCGGCGCGTTCGTCAGCGCCTCCCGGGCTGAAAGCAGTGCAGCAACATTAACGCCATTGTCGGCCTGAATTTCGGCAGCCATCGTCATCTCCCTGTTTTCGCCCCTGCAACGACACCATGCCGTGGGGAGATGGGATCAGGGAGTCAGTGAATACCGGACGGCGATCCCAATACGATGCATCGGACAGCGCAGGCGAGGCGTGAATCATGCGGATCAGTCGAGAGCTTGATTTGACGCATATCGAAACCGGCGTAAAAGCGCCAAATGAGCGAAACCGAGCTTAAGTTTCTGTTCGACGAGTCGAT
This sequence comes from uncultured Alphaproteobacteria bacterium, assembly GCA_963829135.1. Taxonomy (GTDB): domain Bacteria; phylum Pseudomonadota; class Alphaproteobacteria; order Rhizobiales; family Rhizobiaceae; genus Kumtagia. The sequence goes on from CAWHHO010000008.1 coordinate 365,299, forward strand.
GACGCGAGCACTGTGGACGCGCGTCAAGGCGTCTGATTTGGCGGTTGGCAATCCCCGGACCAGCACGCTGAGAAGCACCTATTTCGACACGGCCGATCATGCGGTGCGACGTGCCGGAATTGCCCTGCGCCTGCGCCGCGACGGTCGTCGCTGGGTTCAGACAGTCAAGTCCGGCCGGCAATTGCATGGTGGCCTGTCGCAAGTCGGGGAGGTGGAAAACGCTGCACCCGGCGGACGGTTGTGCCTGCATGTGATTCCGGACGAATTCATACGCGGCGAAGTCATGCAGGCGATCAATGGTGCCGACCTTCAGCCGGTATGCGAAACGCTGATCAAGCGCACGGCGACAGAACTGGCGCTGGATGATGGCACCCATGCGGAACTGTCGGTGGATATCGGCGAGATACGGGCGGGCGGGCTCTCGGCACCAATCTGCGAGATCGAGATCGAGCTCAGGCAAGGCAGTCCAAAGGGTTTGTACGACATTGCCCAGGTTTTGTTGCCGGACGGAGGGTTGCGGTTCTCTCGCCTTTCCAAGTCGGCGCGCGGATATCTTCTCGCGACGGAAGGCTGCATCGAACCGCCGATCGCGCCGCGATATGCCAAACCGGTTCGCCTCAACGGGGATCTGATCGCCGAGCAGGCGGCACACGAAATGCTGCGCGAGTGTCTCGATCAGGTCGCCACGAATATGACAGTCGTGCGAAGCCTGGATGATGCGGAGGGCCCACACCAGTTGCGGATAGGCCTGCGTCGCCTGCGAACCGTGTTCTCAGTGTGCAGGACGGTCCTCAAATGCCCGGAAATGGACCGACTGGTAAACGAGGCGCGTTGGTTGGGAGCGGAGGTGGGTCGTCTCCGGGATCTGGATGTTGTCGCGAATGACATCGTCGGCCTCGAAGCCGAACGCCATCGGGACGAACCTGGTCTCTCCGTGCTCGCGACATCCCTATCCGGCTGGGCCGTCGACGTGCGACAGGCTCTTGGCGAGCTTCTTGTTGGTACGCGGGCACAGAATTTTCTCATCGATCTGGCAAGGTTCGTCGAAACCCGCGGTTGGCTTCTGGCCGAGGATTTCGATCAGACCAAAAGGCTTGCACAGCCGGTGGGTGATCTTGCGAGCGAAGCTTTGGACAGGCTCTGGCGGTCTGTTCGCAAGCGGGCAAAGCGCCTCAAGACCCTAGAAGTGCACCAGCGTCATTCACTTCGAAAGGATATGAAGAAACTCCGATATGCGATCGATTTCTTCGGTCCACTCTTTCCCGCGAGAAAGGTCGATTCGATCTTGAAACACCTGCGAAAGCTGCAGGAAGTCTTTGGCGGCTTGAACGACGCCGCAATGGTCAGAATGATGCTGACCGGCGCCGACGCGCCATTGGCCCGCGACGCGGCGGGACAATTTGCGATCGGTTGGGTCACGGGCGCGACGCAGGCGCGAGCAGATTTGAGCTGGGCGATTGCAAAGGCCCATTGGCGGCGCCTCGAGAAAACCCGCCCGTTCTGGTAGCATAGAGTTGGTGCCGGGCTGTTGTGGCCTCTTTCCGCGCGCGGCAGGATGCCCGCGCGACCCGTGAGCAAGGCGCTCGGTGGGCCATGGGCGAAGACCAAGGAGTTTGCGGTGAATGTTCGATAAAGCCCGCAAGCGTCCTTGAACGGTGCGACGGTTCGGTCTACCGCTTGAACTCCCCTCGTTTTTGAGAATCCCCAAAAGTGAAAAACGGCATCTTCCTGGCCCTTGTTGCCTATGCAGTTTACGCATGGGGCGACGGCCTCATCAAAGGTCTTGGAGGAACGCTGACCATCTTCGAGATCGGGTTCTTCACGGTGTTGTTTTCCGGAGTTTTTCTGCTGGTTTTGAAGCCGAGGGGCGAGGACTGGCGCAATTTCTGGCAGATGCGGCGGCCGTTGAGAGTGCATGCGCGCGCCGCGCTCGGTATGGCTGCGGGCATATTCAGCGTATACGCTTTCACCTCGATCCCGCTTGCAGAAGTCTATGCGTTGCTTTTCCTCGCGCCGCTGTTCGTGACCCTCCTGTCGATCATCATCCTGAAGGAGCGTGTCGGCATATGGCGCTGGCTGGCGGTTTTCGTGGGTTTTGCCGGCGTGCTGATGGTCGTGCGGCCGGGAGTGCGCGTTCTCGAGCTTGGACATCTGTCGGCGGTCGGCGCGGCGCTCTGCGGGGCGCTCTCGATCATCCTGATGCGTTCGATGGCCCACGAACGCCAGACGGCGATTCTCGGGACACTGGTCGCCTATGGACTGATATTCAATGGCATCGCCGCGGCAGCAACCACGTTCTCCCTGCCGCCCTGGCCACTTGTGGGCGTTCTGCTCCTCACTGGCGCCTGTACCGCCGCGGGTAACCGCCTGCAACTTCTGGCTACCCGCTACAGCCCCGCCAGCCACATAGCGCCGGCGCACTATTCGCAGATGATCTGGGCTGTCCTGATCGGCGCCATGTTCTTCAACGAGTATCCGGACTCCGTGTCGATCCTCGGGCTTGTGGCGATCGCTGGCGCAGGTCTCCTGACCTTGTTCCGGGAGCAGGCACGGCTAGGCTATATCCGCTGGTATCGGGTGACGCGCGGACGCCTGTAGCGCCTCAGATCGAGCAGTGTCCACAGTGTTCCTTGCCAAGGCAGTTACCGCCACCCCAACCCTGGGGCGACGTGCGTCATGATCGCCTCGATGACGTGCGCGTTGTATTCGACGCCGAGCTGGTTCGGCACGGTAAGCAGCAGCGTATCGGCCTCCGCGATAGCTTCGTCACCCCTTAGCTGCTCGATGAGCACATGCGGTTCAGCCGCATAGCTGCGGCCGAATACGGCGAGCTTCTGCGGCTCGATGTAGCCAAAATGATCCCCGCTGTCGCCGCGGCCGAAATAGGCGCGGTCGCGGTCGTCCACCAGCGCAAAAATGCTGCGGCTTATCGACACCCGAGGCTCGCGTGCATGCCCGGCCTCCTTCCAGGCGGCGCGGAACATGCGGATCTGCTCGGCTTGCTGGATGTGAAATGGTTTTCCGCCCTCATCGAATTTCAGGGTGGAGCTCTGCAGGTTCATCCCAAGTTTTGCTGCCCATTCCGCAGTAGCGTTGGTCGCAGCACCCCACCAGATCCGGTCTCGCAGGCCCTCGGAATGCGGCTCGACACGCAGCAGGCCAGGCGGATTCGGAAACATCGGCCGCGGATTCGGCTGTGCGAAGCCTTTTCCCTGCAGAACATCGAGGAACACATTTGTATGACGGCGAGCCATGTCGGCATCGCTCTCGGCTTCCGTCGGCGCATAACCAAAGTAGCGCCATCCGTCGATGACCTGCTCGGGCGATCCGCGGCTGATACCAAGCTGAAGGCGCCCGCCCGCAATAAGATCCGCCGCGCCGGCGTCCTCAGCCATGTATAGCGGGTTCTCGTAGCGCATATCGATTACGGCCGTGCCGATCTCGATCCGGCTTGTCCTGACCCCGATCGCAGCCAGAAGCGGGAAAGGCGATGCAAGCTGGCGGGCGAAGTGATGTACGCGGAAGTACGCGCCGTCCGCGCCAAGTTCCTCGGCAGCGACGGCCAGATCGATGGATTGGAGCAGCGCGTCGGCTGCGGAGCGGGTCTGCGACTGTGGCGAGGGCGTCCAGTGTCCGAATGACAGGAATCCGATTTTTTTCATGGGAAAAGCCGCGTCAGCGTTGGAGGTGTCTGCGTCATCTAGGGTCAGGACGCTCGATTTGCCACGCAAGATCCGATCATTCACGTCATGAGACGAGCCCGCGGGTAAGGATGAAAAGTTCATGAAGGTTCGGCGGGCGAGATACTTGGCACTGCATGATTTCCTAGGGGTGGAGGAAACGCGGACGGCCGACCTATTTCGAAACGAAGGGAATTTGGCTCAAATCGAAGGAACGAACGATGCAGAAAAACACGATTTGCCTCTGGTACGACAAGGATGCCGAGGCTGCGGCTCATTTCTACGCCGAGACCTTTCCTGACAGCGCGGTTGGTTCGGTCCATCGCGCTCCTGGAGATTATCCATCCGGCAAGCAGGGGGACGTGCTGATTGTCGAATTCACGGTTGCCGGCGTTGCTTGTATCGGACTCAACGGAGGTTCCGAATTCAAGCACAACGAGGCCTTCTCATTTCAGATTGCTACCGATGATCAGGAAGAGACCGACCGCTACTGGAACGCCATCGTGAATAATGGCGGCCAGGAGAGCGCTTGCGGCTGGTGCAAGGACAAGTGGGGCCTCTCCTGGCAAATCACGCCGCGCACACTGACCGAGGCCATGGCGGCCGGCGGCGCCGAAGCAAAGCGCGCATTCGATGCCATGATGACCATGAAGAAGATCGACGTCGCGGCGATCGATGCCGCACGGCGAGGCTGACCCTTCCTTGGACGGCTGAGATGAAGCATCCTGCGACGACAGCGGCGATGCAGGAGCAAGCGGAGCCGGGCTGCGGGATCGCCTCCAGGCGCGGCGGTGTCAGGCTTCGGTGTGCTTTGTGAACTGACCTGCCGGGCGATAGCGCCACAGATAGGTCGGCAGCACCGAGGCTATCGACTGCGGCTGCAGTCCCAGCCCGGCAAGTGTGGTGCCGGCCTCATTCGCGGCATGCGACACGACATTGTCGGTCTTCAGCAGCAACAGTTGATCCTTCGTCAGCAGCGGATTTGGCAGCATGCCGAGGATAGCCGCCTGCATCGATGCGATCCCCCACGGCACCGGCACCAGCCACCGCTTGCGGTCGATAATCCTGAGCATTTCCTCCATGCACTGCCGGAATGACAGCACCTGCGGTCCGCCAAGTTCATAGATCTTGCCGCCCTGGACCTTGCCGTCGACCGAACGCGCCACCGCCTCGGCCACGTCGCCGACGAATACCGGCTGGAATTTGTTCTCGCCCCCGCCGATCAGCGGCAATACCGGCGAAAAGCGCGCCATGTTGGCGAAACGGTTGAAGAACCCGTCCTCCTGGCCGAAAATGATCGACGGACGGTAGATCACCGCATTCGGAACAGTTTCGAGCACGGCCGCTTCGCCAAGCCCCTTGGTTCGGGCATAGGCCAATTCCGCATCCACAGAGGCGCCGAGCGACGAAACATGGGTCAGGCCGGCGCCGGCCGAGCGAGCGGCTTCGGCAATTGCGCGCGCTCCAAAATCCTGCACCGCTGCAAAGGATTGGCGGCCGCCCTCATGCAGGATGGCGACAAGGTTGACGACATGGTCGGCGTCCTGCACGGCACGATCAACCGACCAACGCACGCGTACATTTGCCTGGACAGCCTGGATCTGGCCGACATTGCCGAGCGGCTGCAGATGGCCGGCGAGATCGGGACGACGGCAGGCGACACGCACCTGGTAGCCGCGCTTCGCCAGCGCCCGAACCACATGCCGCCCGACGAAGCCCGAGCCCCCAAATACCGTGACGAGTTTCGGTGTTTGGAGTATTTCGGTCATGTCTGGCTCCGGGCAGGCCTTTGGCTATGACCGTCTCATAGTCGCTTTCGGGCAAAAGGCAAAGCGTTCGAAATGCCGCGCCGCTGGCGGTTCGGCAATGTCTGATCAGTCAGAATCTGCGGGCCGTTGGCCCTCTGACAGGCCGTGACTCTAAAGAAACGTCTAGAACTCGCGCCCAAGCCTTGCGTCCAGGGAATGGCGGTTGCCACCCCGCACCGCGAAGAACAGGAAGATTGCTGCCCACAGGATGGATTTTTCCGCGCCGGAATAGCCTTGGCTCATAGTGATCCAGTGAAACCAGACGGTGACCAGCAGAACAATCGCTGCGGCGATTGCCGCCGGGCGGGTGAGCAGGCCGAGCGCGATCAGGATGCCGCCAAAGAATTCGGTTGCCGACAGCAACGGCGACCAGAACACGCCTGGGTAGAAGCCGAGGCCTTCAACCATCTCCGCCGCCCCGAATGGATTGGCGATCTTGGATGCGCCGTGGGTCACCAGCGCCAGTCCCGCAACCACGCGCAAAAGCGTTTCGACGCCTTCGCTGAGGCCGCTGTAGAGACTTCCCAAGGCAGGAACAATCAGGCGGCGGCGCGCAGGCAAGGTCGTGTCGGTCATGGGGATCTCCGATTGTTGCAACGCAACAAACGCAGACGAATGACTGTAAAGTCAATACAAATCGACCTGACGATAAGTTGACTTCTTCGGAAGGTTCATTCCCACCATGGCAGTTTCTGCACCATTTCCTCGCACCTGCCGGGGTCCGCACGGGTGACGCGAAACACATTGTCTTGCCTGCCGAAGTCGATCCACTCGGCAGCAGCGGAGCGGTCGAAAGAGCGCCACGCAGCAAGACCATCCGGCATGTAAAGCGCGACGGCAGTGCCATCCCGCAGGTCGATGGGGAAGTCGCCGCCCTCTTCTGCCGACATGCCGTCGGCGGTGGTCATTGCGTGGCAATCAAGGCCGCTCGGACCTTTGAACGTCTCCAGCAGCGGCTCTCCTTGGACGTCGAGGTTGGCATTTCGCTCAAACGAGCAGGAGCCGACGATGTAGAATGTGCCGTCGCTGCGCGCGAAACGAACGCGGATGACGGTGCCGGCACCATCCGGAAGTGCCTTCAGAGACAGCAGGGCCGAGCGAGTCTTCTGGTTTGGGTTCTTAGCCAGGTGTGCGTCGTCATAGGCCCGCTCGAAGCATGCCGCGCCGCCGCCCTTGGCGAGCAGATCGGACAGCGGGTCCGCCGTTGCTGCAGAAGAAACGCCTGTCAGCAGCAGCGGTAGAAGCGCGGCGATCTTGCGAGTCATGACAGCCTCAGATGCGTCTCGGGGACCTGGTGTTGGCCTATTTTCCGGCAATCCTGTCGTATACGGTCTGGGGGATCGTGACGCCCTCCGTCTCCGCCCGCTTCCTCGCCTTTGCCTTGGCGCGACCGGGAATGTGGACGCCATATTCCCGCGACAGGCGCTTAATCTGTGCCGCCATCCGCGTGGTGAAATCCGGATCGACCAGCTTCGGTTCGATTGCGAGCACAAACAGCCCTGTTCCCGGGCTTTCGTTTCCTTCGGAAATCGATGGCGCATCGAGGGACCAGTTGGCGCCGGAAAGCCCGGCAGCGAGAACTTCGACCATCAGCGCGATGTTGGCGCCGCGCGCACCGCCAAATGACAGCAGCGCGCCGGCCATCGCCTTCCTGGGATCGGTTGTTGGTTTGCCTTGGTCGTCAAGCGCCCAGCCCTCTGGGATGGAGCGGCCCTCCTGCGCCGCCCGCCTTATGTTGACGAACGCCGTCGAACTCGACGACTGGTCGATCAGCAGAGGCGCTCCGCGTCCTGTCGGCGCAGCAAAAGCCAGCGGGTTGGTGCAATAGACCGGCTTCGCGCCGCCGGACCCGGCCAACAGGGCCGGACCGTTGGTCGCGGCAAGTCCGATCAGGCCGGCTTCCGCCAGTTGCGCGGCGAAGGGGCCGAGCGCGCCGCAGGTGTAGGCATCGCGCTGCACAAACATCGCCAATCCGACCCCGCGCGCGGTTGCGATCAGTCCCGGAAGCGCCTGGTCGAAGCCGGTATGCGCGATGCCCCGCCTGGCGTCCGAAAGGAAGATCGCCGGCGCCGGCCGTGTGATGATCGGCGTCGCCCTACCGTCAATGCGACCAGCATCGAGCGCTTCAAGATAGTCGAGGAAATGCGACAGGCCGACGGTCGGCTGGCCCTCGGCCTCGGCGCGAACCGCCGCAGTGGCAAGCGCAAGCGCCATTTCCGGATTCGCGCCATGGCGTCGTGCTGCCGCCAGGCAAAGCGCCTGTGCAGCTGCGATGCCGATTGTCACGTTTTCTGTCTTCAAGGCTCACCCCAATCGAACCGGCAACCGCGACTCAAGTTTCTTGAACAGGAAAACGATTATGCCGGTAATGCACATATAGACGAGGGCCAGCAAGAGCAGCGGCTCATAGGTGATGTAGGTATCCTGACGGACCCTTGTGGCGACCGCGTAGATGTCGATCACCGTAATCGTTGCCACCAGCGTCGTGGCCTTGAGTTGCAGGACGGTCTCACCAGCCAAGGTTGGCAACGCACGGAAGGTCGCCTGCGGAAGCCAGATGCGGCGGAAAATCGTGAACCGCGGCATGCCGTAGGCGCGGGCGGCCTCGAGCTGGCCGTGCGGCACGCCGGCGAATGCACCGCGCATGACCTCACCTTCATAACCGGCAAAGGACAGCGTCAGCGACAGCACCGCGTATGGCCATGCCTGCCGCAGGATCGGCCAAAGATCGGAATCGCGGATCCATGGGTACTGGGGAAACAGGGAGCCGAGGCCGAAATAGAGCAACCAAAGCTGTAAGAGCAGCGGTGTACCACGGATAACCGTGCAGAACGCCAGTGCCGGGGCCGCAAGCCATCGCGGCCCGGTAACCTGCACCAGTCCAAGCGGTACGGCGAGAAGGAAGCCCAAAACGGTGGTGACCACGAGAATCCAGATGGTGCGCCAGAGACCGGCAGCGGCCATCCCGAGATAGTTCGGCAACCAGTCCCAGCGCATGAACATCGCCGTGGACACCACCAGCGCAGCAGCCACGGCGATCAGCACGATGCGGTGCGGCTGAAGCCACGCCAGGATGCGCTGGCGTCGTGTGGTGTCGATGAGTTCCGCGAAAGCCATCACATGCCTCGCATCGAGGGCACGCCGCGCCGCGACCATTTCTCGATGCGGGCGATGACGACGTTGGAAAACAGCGTCAGCAGCAGATACAGCACGCCGGCCGCGAGGTAGAATGTGAAATACGCCTTGGTTGCGCCCGCCGCCTGCCGCGTCTCCTGCGTCAGCTCGTTGAAGCCGACGACCGCGAGCAGCGCCGTGTCCTTCGTGGCGATGAGCCATAGATTGGCGAGGCCGGGAATGGCGAACGGCAGCATCGAGGGCAGCGTGATCCGCCGCAGCATCAGCCCCGGCGACATGCCATAGGCGCGGCCGGCTTCGATCTGGCCCTGCGGCACAGCGAGTATGGCACCTCGCAGAACTTCGGTGGAATATGCACCCTGAACGAAGGCAAGCACGCCAATGCCGGCAATCGCACCATTTATATCGACGCGCTGATGGCCAAGTGCCTCCAATACACGGTTGATCAGATCGGCGCCCGCAAAGTACAGCAGCAGGATAAGGACCAACTCGGGAACCGCCCGGACGATCGTCGTGTAGACTTCAAGCAGGTCGCGTACGATCGGACCGCCATAGAGCTTGCCGTAGGCGCCGCCGATACCGATCAGCACGCCTATGCCGAACGCGCCGACCGCGATCTCCACGGAGCGGAGCAGGCCGCGCAGCATGTTGCCGCCCCAGCCGGGAGGGCTGAATGCGAGAAGCTCGGACAGTCCCGGGTTCAGGATTGTTTCGATAGCAAAGGCTCCCGGATGATGTTGTTCCGATCGGCCGCCGTCTTCTGTGCGGTCGACCTACCGCCACCCCTAACCCCTCCCCACAACAAGGGGGAGGGGGACTGCGTCTCAACCCCTGTGTCAGTCGACCCAGCCTGCCTGCCGAGAGGGAGGAGTAGGCACAACCAAATCCCCCTCCCCCTTGTGAGGAGGGGTTAGGGGTGAGGGTAAGCCCATGTGCAGGCACCCTGTGCCGGCTAAAGCCGATCACTCCCCATAAATGTCGAAATCGAAGTACTTCTTGGTGATCTCGGCATATTTGCCGTTTTCGCGCAGCGTCTTGATCGCCGCGTTGATGCGATCCTTGATGGCGGTGTCGCCCTGGCGCAGGCCGACACCGACGCCGGGTCCCAGTATCTCGACATCTTCCGCCACATTGCCCTTCGAATCGCAGCAGGCTTTGCCCTGCTCCGATTTAAGGAACGCGTCCAGCGCAATGGCGTCGGCCTGAACCGCATCGACGCGGCCTGCGGCCAGGTCCTGATTGGCCTCATCCTGCGTCTGGTATTCCTTGATTTCCGCGGCTTCGGCAAAATGCTTCTTGGCGTAGGCAGCGTGTACGGTTGACCCCTGTACGCCGATTATCTTGCCCTTGAGCCCCTCGGGCGTGGCCTCGAACTTGGCGTCCTTCGCTCCGATGACTGCGGTCGGCGTGTTGTAATATTTGTCGGAGAAGTCGATCGTCTTCTTGCGCTCATCCGTGATCGACATGGAGTTGATGATCACGTCGATCTTCTTGCTCGTCAGAGCCGGGATAATGCCGTCCCAGGCAACCATATTCATGGTGCATTCGAATTTGGCTTCGGCACAAATCGCATTGATGAAGTCGATCTCCCAGCCCACCCATTTCCCGGAGGCATCTGGCGATTCGAATGGCGGATAGGGTTCCGGCGCCATGCCGACGATAAGCGGCTCGGCATTTGCCGCCGCGATGCCCGACACGGCCATTCCAAGCGCCATTGCGGCGGCTGCGATCATTTTCTTCATGCTCGATGCTCCCGTTTTTACTGTTGTTTTCGACTGCCCCGCAACAGTCAATGCATGTTGCGGAGGAACTGCTTTAGCCGCTCGGACCTCGGCGCGCCGAAGATCTGCTCGGGCGTGCCCTCCTCCTCGACCAGCCCGTTGTAGAGGTAGATCACGCGGTCCGCGACCTGGCGCGCGAACTTCATCTCGTGCGTAACCAGCACCATGGTGCGGCCTTCCGCGGCCAGGTCGGCAATGACTTTCAGGACTTCGCCGACAAGTTCCGGGTCGAGCGCCGATGTCGGCTCGTCGAACAGCATGACGCGCGGCTGGATGGCCAAGGCCCGGGCGATCGCGCCGCGCTGCTGCTGGCCGCCGGACATGAACGCCGGATAGACATCACGCTTGTCGGCGAGTCCAACGCGATCAAGCAGGCCCTCGGCAATTTTGATCGCCTCGGCCCGCCTGATTCCGAGGACGTGAACCGGCACTTCGATGATGTTTTCCAGGAGCGTCATGTGGCTCCACAGATTGAAGCTCTGGAACACCATGCCAAGCCGCGATCGGATGCGCTCGATCTGGCGCCGGTCGGCGGGCATCGAGCCGCCCCTGCCGTCGGACTTAAGCTTGATCTCCTCGCCATTGACCCTGATCAGACCGCTGGTTGGGTTCTCCAGGAAGTTGATACATCGCAACAGCGTCGACTTTCCCGAACCGGATCCGCCGATGATTGCGACGACGCCGCCATCGCGCGCCGAAAGGGATACGCCCTTCAACACATGCAATGTGCCGAATTTCTTGTGCAGGTTTTCAATGTGAATAGCTTCGGCGGCGCCGTCGGCGCTGGCTGTCCTCGATGCGGGTTCGACCACGCTCATGCGAGGCCGCTCCCGTTCCTGTCCTCGATACGCCGGTGCACTTTGACCTTGGCTTTTTGTCCCAGGCTCACAATGGACCTCGCGCGTCGCATCCGTCAACCCGGTTTGAACGGACGTTCAAGGCGGTAGGCAATAGCGAGTAGGCAGTCGATATAAGGTGGTACTTTGCCAAAGCGCGGCCCCGGCGACTTCAATATCTACCACCTGGTGCCTATGCCTGCTGCCTCCCACAATCGCATTTCCGTGGCCCCTTGCCGCGACGCGCGGAGCATGAATACTGACGCGCGAAAATGACCGGAAGGTTCCTCGATGAATGTCGCAGTCCCGAACGCCTATGGAGCGCAATCCATGGCAGCGCCATTGCGCCTTGTGTTGATGCGTAGTGCCGCATCGGCGATGCGCGGTGCGGACCCTCAACGCTGGCACTACGGGTCCGGATTTGATCCTGCAAAGGCCGCAATCCAGCATGCGGCGCTGACCGAACTGGTTGCTGGCTCCGGGGCACGCGTCGAATGGCTGGATGACGGCGATGACGGGCTTGCCGACTCTGTCTTCACGCATGATCCCTCGTTGGTTACCGATCGAGGTGCGATCATCCTGTCGATGGGCAAGCCGCTGCGCAGCGCGGAACCGGCCCTGCACGAGGCCGCCTATCGGCGGCTGGGCGTTCCGCTGCTCGGCCGCATAGAAGCGCCGGGGCAGGTGGAAGGCGGCGACTGCGTCTGGCTGGACAGGACCACATTGGCGATCGGACGCGGCGTTCGCACCAATCAGGATGGAATCCAGCAGATTGCCAACCTGCTTACGCCGCATGGCGTAGCGGTCTACGGTTTCGACCTGCCGCTGTGGCACGGCGAGGAGGCCTGCCTGCATCTGATGTCGGTCATCAGCCCGCTCGCCGACGATCTGGCGCTGGTGTATTCGCCGTTGCTGCCAACGGCCTTCTACCAGATGCTCAAGCCGCGCGGCATCCGGCTGGTCGAAGGCGACGCCGAGGAGTTTCGCGCGTCGAATGGTCTGTCGCTCAATGTACTGCCGACCGCCCCACGCGAAGTGATCGCGGTCGCCGGATTTCCGAAGACCAAGGCTGCGATGGAAGCCGCCGGCTGCGAGGTCAAGACCTTCGAAGCCGACGCACTGTGCATCGCCTGCGAAGGTGGCCCGACATGCCTGACGCGCCCGGTGCTGCGCGCATGACCACCGTCGGCGAAGCACTCGTCGCGCTGCTCGAGCGCCATGGCGTCGATACTGTGTTCGGCATTCCCGGCGTTCACACGGTCGAGCTCTATCGCGGGCTTGCCCGATCGAAGATCCGCCACGTCACGCCGCGCCACGAACAGGGCGCGGGCTTCATGGCCGACGGCTATGCGCGCGCCTGCGGCAAGCCGGGTGTCGCTTTCGTCATCACCGGGCCGGGCCTGACGAATACCATCACGGCGATGGCGCAGGCACGCGCGGATTCGATCCCGATGCTGGTGATTTCCGGCGTCAACCAGTCCGCGTCGCTGGGCAAAGGCCTTGGCTACCTGCACGAGTTGCCCGACCAGCGCGGAATGATGGAGAAAGTGGCGCTGTCATCGACGCGCGTTGAAGGCCCCGCCGAGCTGCAAAAGATCATCGAACGGGCGTTCACTCTGTTCAAATCGAGTCGTCCAGGACCGGTGCATATCGAGATCCCGCTGGACATTATGGCCGCGCCGGCGAAGGCATTGCGGCCGCTGCAGGAGGAAGACGAAGCGTCCGAACCGGATCGTGCGGCACTGATTGCCGGCGCGCGGCTGGTCACCCAGTCGCTGCGCCCCGTCATTCTGGCCGGTGGTGGCGCCAAACATGCCGAAGCTGCCCTCGTCGAGCTAGCGGAACGCCTCGACGCACCGGTGGTCCTCACCATCAACGCGCGCGGGCTGATGCACAAGCATCCGCTGGTGGTGCCGGCCAGTCCCAGCTTGAAATCCGTGCGCACGCTGATGGCGGCGGCGGATCTGGTGATCGCCGTTGGCACGGAGATGGGACCGACCGACTACGACCTGAATGCCGATGGCGGCTTCGAGGTGCCTTCGAACCTGCTGCGCATCGATATCGATGCCGAGCAGCTGGACAGGCTCCCGGCCAATGTACGAATTGAGGCTGACAGCGCTGCAGGAGTCCAGGCACTGCTTTCCATGATCTCGGATCGGGCACGCGCCTCCGATACGTCGAAAGGACAAGCGCGAGCCGCAGAGTGCCGCCGTGCGGCCCGCGCCGAGATCGGGCCCGGCATGCAGGCACAGCTGGCAGCGGTGGAAGCGATCCGCGACACCTTGCCGGGTTCACTGATCGTTGGCGATTCGACGCAGCCGATCTATGCGGCCAACCTCTATTATGACCACGACCGGCCCGGCGGATGGTTCAACTCTTCGGTCGGCTTCGGTGCGCTGGGTTACGGGCCGCCCGCGGCAATCGGCGCCGCGATCGCGCTGCCCTATGCGCAGGTGGTCAGCCTGAGCGGCGACGGCGGATTTCAGTTCACGCTGCCTGAACTCGCCGCTGCTGTAGAATCCAAGACCGGCGTGATCTTCGTCGTCTGGAACAATCGCGGCTATCGGGAGATCGAGACCTCGATGCGGGACGTTGGCGTCGAGCCCGTGGGCGTTTCGCCGGAGCCGCCGGATTTCGAGAAGATCGCCGGGGCCTATGGCCTGCCCTATGCCCGGGTGACTACACCCGACGGCCTTTCAGCCAGCCTGCGGGAACATGCCGGGACAGGCCCGGCGCTGATCGAGTATGTGGTGGATTAGCAGGTCACGACCTGGAGTCTCACCCGAACACGTAGAGCGCCATCAGGCCGAGGCTGCCGACGATGAGCCGCCACCAGGCGAACAGCGAAAAGCCGTGGCGCGAGACATAGCCGAGCAGATAGCGCACGACGATCACCGCCATGACGAACGCGGCGGCGAAGCCGGTTGCAATGATCGGCAGGTCCGCGGACGACAGAACATCGCGATTCTTCAGCAGGTCGAAGGCAAAGGCGCCCGCCATGGTCGGCATGGCGAGGAAGAACGAAAACTCCGCCGCGGAGCGCTTGTCGGTGCCCATCAACAGGGCGCCGACGATCGTCGAGCCGGAGCGGGACGTGCCGGGAATCATCGCCAGGCACTGGAAGATGCCGATCTTCAGGCAGAGCGACAGCGGGAAGTCCATGACGTCGAAATAGCGAGGCTTCAGCTGCATCCGATCGACCGCGAGCAGCACGAAGCCGCCCAGGATCAGCATGATGCAAATCAGCTTCGGCGTCTCGAACAGCACATCCTTGATAAAGTCATGTGCCAGCGCGCCGATGACTGCGGCGGGCAGGAAAGCGACCAGTATGCCGACGACGAATCGCCGCGTGCGGGCATCGCTGGGCAGGTCGGTGAGCATTTTCCAGAGCCGCCCCGCATAGACCGAGAGGATAGCCAGAATGGCGCCGAGCTGGATCAGCACCTCGAACGCCTTGCCCGTCGATTTGAAGCCGAGGAAATGGCCGGCAAGCAGGATATGACCGGTAGAGGAGACGGGAATGAACTCCGTCAGTCCCTCGAGCAGGCCGAGAAGCAGGGCTTCGACAATGGTCTGGTGTTCCATGAAAAGTCTTTCGGAAGGAGGGTGACCGGCTGGCATTTGCTTGTCTTGGCGCCGGAACCCCCCTATAGGTCTTGCGCCTCAACGGCCTGTTGACGCTGGCCGGCCGTGGTTCTATCCGGACGGCCTCGATTCGGCCAGTGCCTCAAATTCGCCCGAGACCATGCTGACGCTTTTTCACCATCCATTGCTCGCATCATGCCGGTTCGTTCGCCTCGCCTTTGGCGAGTATGGCGAGGAGCTTGCGCTCATCGAGGAAAAGCCATGGTCGCGGCGCAAGGAGTTCCTGAGCCTCAATCCGGCTGGAACGCTGCCTGTGCTTCTGGCGGAAGGCGATGTGCCGATTGTCGGCGCACAGGTGATCGCCGAATATGTCGATGAAACCCGCGGGGTCTTGAAGCGCGATAAGCGGCTGTTCGCGGAAGATCCGATGCAGCGCGCCGAGATCCGGCGTCTCGTCGACTGGTTCCTCACCAAGATGGACAGCGAAGTAACCCGGCATCTGGTACGCGAGCGCGTATTCAAGCCGATGATGCCCGAAGGCCAGGGCGGAGGCTCGCCCGATTCGGCGGCCATCCGCGCCGCGCGCGCCAACATTCGCCAGCACCTCAAATACATCAACTGGATGGCCGGGACGCGCAACTGGCTGGCCGGATCGCGAATCACCTATGCCGATCTCGCCGCCGCCGCCGCCGTCTCCGTGCTGGATTATCTCGGCGAGGTGGATTGGAAGGAACACACAGCGGCGCGCGACTGGTACGTGCGCGTGAAGTCGCGCCCCGCTTTCCGCAGCCTGCTCAACGACCGGGTGCGCGGCCTGTCGCCGGTTTCGCATTATGCGGACCTCGATTTCTGAGCCAAGCCCGCCAGCCGTGAGGCTGCGCCAGTTCATCGAACGCGAGGCAAGGCTTGCCGGCTTCGACCGGATCGCGGTGACATCCCCGATTCTATCCCGCTGGCCGGCGAAAGGCTGGCCGAATTCGTCGCACTTGGGCTCCACGGCTCCATGGACTGGATGCAGGAGACTCTGGCGCGGCGCCGCGATCCGCGCGTGCTGTGGCCGGATGTGCGCTCCATCATCGTGCTCGCCATGAATTACGGGCCGGCGCATGATCCGTTGGACGTGCTCACAAAAAAGGATCGCGGCGCGATCTCGGTCTACGCCCAGAACCGCGACTATCACGACTTGATCAAGGGCAAGCTCAAAGGCATAGCCGGCAAGCTGGTATCGCGGGCCGGCGGCGACGTGAAGGTGTTCGTCGATACCGCACCGGTCATGGAAAAGCCGCTGGCCGAGGCGGCGGGTATCGGCTGGCAAGGCAAGCACACCAACCTGGTCAGTCGCGACCTCGGCTCATGGCTGTTGCTCGGCACGATCTTCACGACGGCCGATCTCGCCCCCGACGAGGCTGAGGCAGATCACTGCGGCTCCTGCCGCGCCTGCCTGGACTCCTGCCCGACGGACGCATTTCCGGCGCCCTACCGGCTCGATGCACGGCGCTGCATCTCGTATCTGACGATCGAGAACAAGGGGCCCATCCCGCATGAGTTCCGCGAGGCCATCGGCAATCGCATCTATGGCTGCGATGATTGTCTCGCCGCTTGTCCATGGAACAAATTTGCCCGCGAGGCATCCGAAGCCAAGCTCCAGGCGCGCCAAGATCTGCGCGAGCCCGCGTTGGCTGATCTGCTTGCGCTGGACGATGCCGCATTCCGCGTGCTGTTCACCGGCTCACCGGTCAAGCGGATTGGCCGCGACCGTTTCATTCGCAACGTGCTCATCGCTGCCGGCAACTCCGGTGACGCTGCACTGGTCGAGCCGTGTCAGGCGCTGCTCGATGACCCATCGCCGCTGGTGCGCGGGGCAACGGTGTGGGCGCTGTCGCGGCTGATGGAGCGCGAGGCGTTTCTTATGCTGGCGGCGCGGCGCGTAGAGACCGATGACATGGTGAACGACGAGATCAGGACTGCAATCGGGCGAGCAGCAATGAAACATCAGGACATCGGCGCTATCGGCTTGGCTGACTGAAACGTCGTATCTATCGGAGCGGACACTCAATGCAGGTCTTCATCTTTGGCGCAGGCTATTCCGGCAAGGCTTTTGCCAAAGCCAGGCCGGACAGCGCGATCCGAATCGCGGGCACGACACGCTCGCGCGAGAAATTTCCAGCATTGGCGGCCGCGGGCATAGAGCCCTTTGAGTTCGATGGGAGAGCGCTTTCCGAAAACATTGCCCGCGCGTTGAACGAAACCACACATCTCGTCATTTCGATCGCTCCCGAGGGTGGAGAGCCGCGCGAGAAGGGGCAACCCACCATTGTGGACGATGACGGCTTTGAAGAAGGAGGGCGAAATCCCATAGCCAGCGCCGACCCCGTCCTCGCCATCGCTCGCGACACCATCACCAGGCACATGCCGCGCCTGCGCTGGATCGGCTACCTGTCCACGGTTGGCGTTTACGGCGACCATCAAGGCGCCTGGATCGATGAAGCCGCGGCCTGCAGGCCGAAGTCGGCCCGCTCGCAGCGGCGCGTCGCGGCGGAGCAGGATTGGCTGGCGCTGGGCAGCGAGACTGGCATCCCCGTTGCAATCCTGCGCCTGTCGGGCATCTATGGGCCCGGCCGCAACGCGCTGGTCAATCTGCGCGATGGCACCGCGAAGCGTCTCATCAAGAAGGATCAGGTGTTCAACCGCATCCATGTCGACGATATAGCGGGCGCGCTTTGGCACCTTGCGGAGCGTGAACTGGGCGGCATCTTCAACGTCACCGACGATCTGCCGGCTCCTCCGCAGGATGTGATTTCCTACGCTGCCGCGCTGATGGGCGTCGAACCACCGCCGGAGATAGCCTTCGAGACTGCGGAACTGTCGCCGATGGCGCGCTCGTTCTATGGCGAGAACAAGCGCGTATCCAACGGTGCGATTCGGGCCACCGGCTACAGCTTCCGCCACGCGACCTATCAGGCGGCGCTTCGACGCAATGTGGGCGGATGGCAGCTGGGCGGGAGACAAAACCGGGGCACGTAGCCCGATCGCGCCTGCGTGATGGAGCTGCGACCGCCATCCTTGCGCGGGCCCGCGGATGACGACGGGATCTGCAATCAAAAATCCTGAGGCCGTGTGCTCATTTTTGCCACGCTGCTGATTCACGGTTCGTTAACCAGCTGCAATCAGGCTGGCACAAGCGGTGTCGCTGGGAACGTCCATGAAATCCTTCAAACGCGCGGTGCGAGCCACAGCCCTTCTGGTGGCAGCATTAATGATCGCCCTACCGGCGGCCGGGCCGGCGGGTTCCGCAGAGCTGGCCAAGAACCTGTTCGGCAGCAAGAAGCTGCCGGCGGCAACCGCTGCGAAATCCTACGGCTTTTATTCGAAGGGGTGTTTTTCGGGAGGTGTCGCCATCGCCACCGATGGTCCGACCTGGCAGGCGATGCGGCTGTCGCGCAACCGTCGCTGGGGCCACCCGGCGATGATCAATCTGGTCGAGAAGCTGTCGCGCGACGCGACCCAGGATGGCTGGCCGGGCCTGCTGCTGGGCGACATATCGCAGCCGCGTGGAGGACCGATGCTGACCGGCCATGCATCGCACCAGATCGGCCTTGATGCCGACATCTGGCTGACGCCGATGCCAAGCCGCAGGCTCACGGCCAGTCAGCGCGAGAATATGAGCGCGGTGTCGATGGTCAATGAAAAGACGCACCTTGTCATCGACAGGCTTTGGACGCCGGCGCATGCGCGGCTGCTGAAACGCGCCGCGAGCTATCCGGAGGTCGAGCGCATCCTGGTCAACCCCGGCATCAAGAAGAAGCTGTGCGATACCGTAAAGGGAGACCGCAGCTGGCTGCGCAAGGTGAGGCCGTTCTGGGGTCACGACTATCATTTCCATGTTCGGATAGGTTGTCAGCCGGGCTCAAGTGGCTGCAGACGACAGGCGGAGACCGCCGAGGGCGAAGGCTGCGACAAGGCGCTTGCCTGGTGGTTTACCAAGGAGCCCTGGCGTCCGAACCAGAATCCCGATGCGCCGAAGGCCCGCGACCTGATGACGATGGCGAACCTGCCGAAAGAATGCCGTGCCGTCCTCAACGCACCCGCTCCGGTATCGGAAGCGGCGGTGACTGTTGGACCGGGCGCCGACGCGATGGCGGTGGCGCGCGCGGAGGCGTCAGGCGCGATCGAACCGGAAGCGGAGGTCGCCACCGCGCCCGAAAACCCGCAGGATGCACCCGCGGACTCCATACCGCTCAGCGCGTTTGCCCCCACGCCGGAGATTGGAATCCCCCTGCCCCGACCGCGCCCGGGTGAGTAAGACGGCCAGCACGAAGACACCTTTTCCCGCGCAGAATTCCCGTCTATGAGCGTTCAATCGTTTTAGGACTGCGGAGGATGGAGCGCTGGTTTCCAAGACGCCCAGGATGCGGCTGGCGCTGATAGCGCATGACGAGAAGAAGGACGATCTCGTCGCGTTTGCGAAAAAGCATGCAGGTTTGCTCTCCGGATGCGACATCACCGCCACCGGAACGACCGGCCAGCGCGTTCTCGATGCGTGTCCTGGCCTGCGCATCGAGCGGATGAAGAGCGGCCCGCTGGGCGGCGATCAGCAGATCGGTGCCCTGATCGCTGAAGGGAGGGTGGATGTGCTCATTTTCTTCGTTGATCCGCTGACGCCGATGCCGCATGACGTGGATGTGAAGGCATTGATGCGGTTGGCGATCGTGTACGACATCCCGATGGCGCTCAACCGGGCGACCGCGGAGATGGTATTGATGCAGCATAAGAACGGCGAAAGTCGCGGTTAGGGTCAAGGGAACGACTTGCATGCGAGAGGGCCAGGAAGATTTCCGGTTTCCGATCCTGATCGGAGACGTCGGCGGCACAAATGCGCGGTTTGCGATTATCGACTCGGCGGAGTCGGAAGCGAGCGAACCCAAAATCGTCCGCACCGCGTCGTTTGCGAATATAGACGATGCGATTGAAACGATACTCGAAGGCGTGGATAACCGGCCAAGTTCAGCTGTGATTGCGATTGCCGGGCCCGTCGACGGCGACGAGATCGCCTTGACCAACTGCCCGTGGGTGGTCCGGCCCAAGATCATGTTCGGCAGCCTCGGCCTGTCCGACATAGTCGTTCTCAATGATTTCGAAGCGCAGGCGCTTGCGGTGGTGGCGCTTGGCGACGAGCACATGGAAAAGATCGGCGGGGGCGAGCCGGAACAGGGTGCTGCGCGCGTTGTGCTCGGGCCGGGCACCGGGCTCGGCGTCGCCGGCCTCATCCACTCGCGCGGCCGCTGGATACCGGTTCCCGGGGAGGGCGGCCACATGGATATCGGCCCGCGAACCGACCGTGATCGCGAGATATTCCCTCATATCGAGCCCATCGATGGCCGTATCTCAGGCGAGCAGATCCTGTGCGGGCGCGGGCTG
This sequence comes from uncultured Alphaproteobacteria bacterium, assembly GCA_963829135.1. Taxonomy (GTDB): domain Bacteria; phylum Pseudomonadota; class Alphaproteobacteria; order Rhizobiales; family Rhizobiaceae; genus Kumtagia. Next base: position 385,542 of record CAWHHO010000008.1, read on the forward strand.
GTCAATGCCTACAGGGCGGTTGCCATCGCGGATGGAAAGACGCCGCGCCTGACCACGCCGGCAGAGGTGACCGCTGCAGCGCTGGACCATAGCTGATGCTGTTGCCGAGGAGGCGCTCGCATTTTTCGTCACCTGCCTGGGGCGAACGGCCGGCGATCTGGCGTTGGTGTTCAAGAGCCAGGGCGGCGTGTTCCTGACCGGTGGCATCGCGCAGAAGATCGTCCCGGCGCTTCGTCGGGAGAATTTTCGCCAGGCCTTTGACGATAAGGCGCCGCATACCGCAATGATGCGCGGCATGCCGGTCTATGTCATCACCCATCCGCTTGGGGCACTGGCAGGGCTTGCCTCCTATGCCCGTGCGCCCGGACTGTTCGGAGTCGAAACGCGGGGCCGCCGGTGGCAGGCATAGCCGGGTCGAGCGCGCGTTGCATCCAAACGCCGCAGCGCGCTTTGTCTCTGCGAGAGGCATAGGCAACCGCGCCCGATGGCGCTATAGGGGCGCGTGCCGGCTTTCGAGCCGCCCGAGAAGCGCTGCGGACGGACCGATCCGGAATTGAGCAAGAAAAAAGACGACAAGAAGCGAGCCGACCCGAGCGAAGTGATCGCCGTCATTCGGCGCGTGCTTTCCGAAAACGGCCGCGAGTATATCTGGAGCTATGTCGCGGCTGGCGCCTGGCTGATCGCGATTGCGGCGGCAACAGCATTCACCGCCTACATCATGCGCGATGTAATCGACAAGATTTTCTACAAGCAGCGCAGCGACCTCATAATCCTGATCAGCCTTGCGGTGTTCGGCGCCTTTACGCTGCGCGGGGTGGGCAGCTACGCACAGGCGATCATCCTCGCCAAAGTCGGCAACAATCTGGTTGCGCGGTATCAGCAGCGCCTGTTCGACCATCTGATGCGGCTGGGTATCGATTTCCATACATCGAAGCGCTCCGGCCAGCTTGCCGCCCAGCTCAATTACAATGTCAACGGCATCCGCGACCTGCTTAACACCACGGTGACGGCGGTGGCACGCGATGTTGTAACCTTGATTGCGCTGATCGCGGTGATGGTAAAGCAGGATCCGGTCCTGTCGATTTTCGCGTTTCTGATCGGCCCGCCACTGATCTACACGGTCAATCGGCTGGTTCGGCGCATGCGCACCATGACCCGTGCAACCGTGGAAACCAACTCGCGTTTGATAGGCGCCATTCAGGAAGCGACCCAAGGGATCGCCGTCGTAAAAGCCTTCACGATGGAGGACCAGCTTTCACGACGGATCGGCAAGCTGATCCTGGACTCCGAAAAGCGCAACAACAAGATCGCCGTGGTATCGGAACGCTTGACCCCTGTTTCCGAGATCCTGGCTGGTTTTGCGGTCGCGTCAGTCATCGCTTATGCGGGTTACCGCGCCGCCTATAGCGCACAGCCGCCGGGCGCGGTATTTTCCTTCATCTCTGCCCTGCTGCTTGCCTACGATCCGGCGCGCCGGCTCGCGCGGGTCCAGGTCAGCCTTGAAAAATCCCTAGTCAATGCCCGCATGATCTACGAAATCCTCGACCTGCAGCCGCGCCAGCGCGACACTGTGGATGCCAAGCCCGTTTCAGTCTCGCGAGGAGAGGTCCGATTCGAGAACGTGTCGTTCGGCTACAGTGAGGAGTTCCCTGTCCTGGACAGCGTCAGTTTTGTTGCCGAAGCGGGCAAGCTGACCGCGATCGTTGGTGCATCAGGCGCCGGCAAATCCACGCTTACCGCGCTGCTTGAGCGCTTTTACGATGTTGAAGGTGGCACTATCTCCATTGATGGGCAGGACATATCAAAAGTCACCAAGCAATCCCTGCGGCATGTGATCGCCTTCGTCTCGCAGCAGCCGTACATGTTCGAGGGTTCCATTGGCGACAACATCCGCTATGGGCGCGAAGACGCGACGGATGACGAGATCCGCCATGCGGCTAAGCTGGCCGCCGCGGACGAGTTCATCCGCGAGCAACCCCAGGGATACGATACGCCGGTCGGTGAAAACGGCGTCACGCTTTCGGGTGGCCAACGCCAGCGCGTGTCTATTGCGCGTGCCATCGTCCGCAATGCGCCGATCCTGCTGCTGGATGAGGCGACCTCCGCTCTCGACACGGAGTCCGAGGCGCGCGTTCAGGATGCGGTGGCCACGGTAATGAAGGGCCGTACGGTCATTGTGATCGCTCACCGGCTTTCCACGGTCGTGAACGCCGACAAGATCGTCGTCCTGGAGAGCGGACGCGTGGTCGAAGAAGGCAAGCACGACGCGCTGCTTGCGATCCCCAATGGCGTCTATTCGCGCTTCTACAGGGTGCAGAGCAAGAAGGGACTGGGGTTGGTCGACGACATCAAATCCCTCCCTGCAAAGCGCATCAGGAAATTGGCGCCAGGGGCAGCGTTATGAGTGAAATGGGTCTGGTCGTCGTCGGCGCCGGTGGGCGCATGGGTCAAACGCTGCTGCGCACGGTGTCTTCCGTGGCCGGCGCTCGGGTTGTCGGCGCGATCGAACGTGCAGGCTCTCCCGTTCTGGGCAAGGACGCCGGCGAGGTTGCCGGGCTCGGCACGCTTGGGGTGACAATCACTGACGATCCGCTTCCGGTCTTCGCCAAGGCGGACGGCGTTCTCGATTTCACCACGCCCTCCGCATCCGTGGAATTTGCCGGCTATGCGGCGCAGGCGCGCATCGTGCATGTGATAGGCACCACAGGCTGCACGCCGGATGACGACGCAAAGATTGCTGCTGCGGCGCGCCATGCCACGATCGTGAAGAGCGGCAATATGAGTCTCGGCATCAACCTGCTGGCCGTTTTGGTTGAGCAGGCAGCGAAGGCGCTTGAGCCCGGCGACTTCGACATCGAAATCCTTGAAATGCATCACAAGCACAAGGTCGATGCGCCATCCGGCACTGCGCTTCTGCTTGGTGAAGCCGCAGCGAAGGGCCGGGAAATCGGACTTGCCGAAAACAGCGTGCGCGTGCGCGATGGCCATACAGGCGCGCGGGCGCAAGGCGCGATAGGGTTCGCCAGCCTGCGCGGCGGTTCCGTCATCGGCGAACACGCCGTTATTTTTGCCGGCGGGGGCGAGCGCATCACGCTTTCCCATCATGCCGAGGACCGTTCGCTGTTCGCAAATGGGGCAGTCAAGGCCGCATTGTGGGCCCATGGCCGCAAGCCGGGCCTGTATTCCATGCGCGACGTTCTCGGCCTCGCCTGAACCGCCGTTCTTTCAAACCAAGGGGAAACCAATGTCCGGAACTCTCGTGCTCGTCCGTCATGGGCAGAGCGAATGGAACCTGAAGAACCTGTTCACCGGCTGGCGTGACGTCGATCTGACCGACCAGGGGCATGCGGAAGCCAAGGCGGCGGGAGAAAAGCTCAGGGCGCGTGGTCTCAAATTCGACATTGCCTTCACTTCGGACCTCAAGCGGGCACAAAAGACCTGCCAGCACATTCTCGATGGCATCGGCCAGGGCGATCTGGAAACGATCCGCAACCAGGCGTTAAACGAACGCGACTACGGCGACCTGTCAGGTCTCAACAAGGACGATGCCCGCGCCAAATGGGGCGAGGACCAGGTGCATATCTGGCGCCGTTCCTATGATATCGCGCCTCCCGGCGGGGAGAGTCTGAGGGACACGGGCGCCCGCGTCTGGCCCTACTATCTGCATGTGATGCAGAAGCATGTGCTGCAGGGCAAGACGGTTCTGGTTGCGGCACACGGCAACTCATTGCGGGCCTTGATCATGGCCCTGGACGGCTTGTCCGGCGACCAGATCGTCAAGGTCGAACTGGGTACGGGCGTACCAATCGTTTACCGCCTCAACGCGGATTCGACCGTCGCTTCAAAGGAAATACTGGAGGGCTGAGAGCACCGGGACATTTGGGCACAACCAAGAAAGTTGAGCCCTGTGCTGAATTCGCCACGGCTCCATAAACCATAAATCATACAATGGCTTAAGGTATGATTCGCGGGTCCTGGACCGTGGCGGGGTTATCAATCCGTTTACGTTATAGTTTCAATGCTAATGATCGTTGCCAGTTTGAGATTGACGCCCCTGTCACACTTCGTCATGAGTCCGCCTGCTGCCGGAACGGAGACGCTGAGGCGTGGCTCCGGCGAAGCGGTGGGGACTAATGTTGCAGGTAGCGTGTTAATGCAGGCATTTCAGGGTTGCGCCAGGCGCTCGCTGAGAGCGGCGCTCAAGGCCATCGTTGTTGCTGCGCTGCCGCTCGCCGTGGCGGCTTGCAACGTGTTTCCGAACAACGGTCCACTCGCCGGCAACATCGTTTCCGCGTCGGACAACAAGGGAAAGACCTATCGCGCAAAGCAGCAATACCCGTTCGATGTTGTCGACATGGATACGAATGTCGCGTCGATCGTTTCCGAGTATCGCAGCCCCTCGTTCAACTCGACGTTTGGTCTCGGAAAAGGCGGCGGCAATCCGACTATCGGTGTCGGTGACGTTCTCCAGATAACGATTTTCGAAGCCGGCCCGGACGGTTTGTTTTCAACGCAGGACAAGAAGGCGACGGCAGTGACTGTGGTCGTTCAACCTGACGGCCGCGCGCAGGTTCCCTATATCGGTTCCGTGCAGTTCGCCGGCACGTCACTCGATGCGGCTAGAAACAGGATCGTCGAATCACTGAAGACCCGCGCTGTCGAACCCGACGTGCTCGTCAACCTGGCCGAAAACGGCTCGCGCACGGTTACCGTGAACGGCGATGTCGGAAGGCCCTCGGTTGTGCCGCTTGGCGTTTCACCGGAACGTCTCACCGAAGTCATCGCGAAGGCGGGCGGACCGCAAAAAGCGCCTTACGACACGCTGATCACATTGACGCGTGGCGGCAGATCGGGTCGTGCGCTTTTCCAAACCTTGCTCGACCGCCCCAGCGAGAACGTATTCGCCCGGCCCGACGATCAGCTCTTCCTGACCTATGAACCGCAGACTTTCACCACCCTTGGTTCGGTTGGAAAGTCCGCTCGAATTCCTCTTGAAGCCGCCAGCGTCAGTGTCGTCGAGGCTGTCGCCCTGGCTGGCGGCGCCAATCCACTTCTCGCGAACCCGCAAGGCGTCTTTATTTTCCGGTATGAGTATAGCGATGTCCTCAGGTCCGTGTTGGGCGAGCAGCGGTTCCAGGAGCTCTACGCCAAGGGCATGAAGTCCAACGCTCATGATATGTACCCGGTCGTCTACCGGATCGATATGCTCAGGGCGGACGCTTATCTGATCGGCCAGAATTTCCCGATCCGAAACAAGGATGTGGTTTATCTTGCACGCCACCCCGCTGCCGATTTCCTACGCTTCCTGGCAGTCGTCAGCGGAACAGCCGCGCAGGCGGCGTCGGTGGGGAGAAATGTCCAACTGCTGCAGAATTAACTAGCTGGAGCCCAAAGGCTTCCTGCGCCCGCGCTTCGCCACTCCGGTCAGATTGTCTCCCACCAGTTCGACTGGATCAAAGCGTCCTGACCCTGGCTAAAATTGGGCCAGGCGTGTCGCGGGGCAATGCGTACTTTCAGCCGTGACGCGCTCGGCCCTCGGACAGTCAGGGACGACGAGAGCGAACTCTTCCCGTCAGGCAGGGTTGGCAAGTTTTCGAAGCAGCATTTCTGAGCGCTTGCACGATTATTTGCGGAAGGCGTTGACACGGGAAGGTTGCCCGCTTAGATCAGCGCCCGTTGCCCAGATGGCGGAATTGGTAGACGCGCACGGTTCAGGTCCGTGTTCCGCAAGGAGTGGAGGTTCGAGTCCTCTTCTGGGCACCATCGACTTCGCCAAAAGTGACGCGATGCCGATCCCTTGTCGCGGCGCTTGACCTGCGCGGTTAAGATCGTGAGTAACTCGTCGTGGCGTGGATACGACGCGCTCTGGATTTCGCGGCCATCGCTTTCTCGTATTGGCCGACAGATTTGTAGCCTGCCCGTAAGGCCCGCTTTTCATCAGGAGTCTTGTGATCCTTGTCTTTGACCTCTGACGAGGAGGCTCCAACGAGCCAGCCTCCGGCAGTGGTCCCAGCAAGGACGCGAACGAGTGCTCCTTTCCACTTTTCAAGCATCGCTGTGGCCATCTGAACCTCCTCCTGAGGTGCGACTATTTGATCTGGCTTCCGCTATTCGCGTTACGCCGAGGCGTTCAAAATCGTTTGCTTCTAATGCAGAGTCACAACTTTGAAGCCGTTTGTTACGAAAACTTAACGTGTGATCGGCAGCCTTGTTCCATCGGCACAGAGGGTTCCGGAGTAGGTTCCACCGATACTACCCCGGCAAGTTTTGCCGTATATGACCGAATTGCTGATTCACCCAGATCCGACTGGAGCGGGCTAATGATCAACGAAAAGCCGATCGCAGCCCGTGCAGAGGAAATCGATAAGGTCGACCAGGACAGTCGCGTCTGGTCCGCGTTCTACCTTACCATCTATGCCCTGTTGACAGCGGTAACGCTTACAGTGGTTGCATTTGGGTTTCTAAAGGGACTCACTTAGTTAAGATTATCGCACCAAATTTCGCGAACCCGCTATCTAGAATGTTTGAAATCACTCGATTGGCCTACGGTTCCACGCGAAACGATGGCGTCCAGAGGCTCCGGGAAATGAAGAATGTAACCTTGGCCATATTCGACACCCATCGCGCTGAGAATTTCCAATGTTTGTTCACTTTCCACCATCTCCGCGACAACGGAGCAACCGAGATTCTTGGCGATGCCATTGATTGCCGAAACAATGTCCTGATTGAACTTGTTGTTTGAAAGATTTGATACAAACGACCCATTGATTTTGATGCCGTCGACGGGGAATCGCCGAAGATATTCGAACGAGCTCATTCCCGCACCGAAGTCGTCCAGGCTCACCCTGCAATGACGCCGTCTGGCGTTTCGAACAAAACCTTCCGCTGCTTCGAAATTGGTTACGGCTGCGGTTTCCGTTACCTCGAAAACGATGTTCGAATGGGAAGCACCGGTGCTCTCGATGATCTTGTCGACAAAATCCCAAAGACTCGGATCGCTCAGCGTCTGCGCTGAGAGATTGAATGCAAAGCTGAAGCCCGAGCTGCCTTGCAAGGATCGGCCAAACTGATTGAGTGCAGTCTTGATTATCCACCGGTCCAGCTGCGCGGCAGTGCCAAACCTCTCGGCGGCAGGAATGAATTCTTTTGGCGAGATATCTTCACCGGATCTGTTCGTCAGGCGCGCGAGGACTTCCACGTACCTGGATTGTTCGAAAGGTCTGTCCAGAAGGCGGATTTCCTGCCCGTACAAACGCATCCGCCCATCGCTCAGGGAGTCGAGGGTGTCGGAAGCCAGTCGCGCGGAGTTGAGGGACATTGCCGCCAGCGTCGAATCCGCCGAGAAGATCATAATCTTATCTCGGCCGCCAGCTTTGGCCGCATAGCAGGCGTCGTCCGCACATGCCAACGCATCCGCAACGGTGGTGCGCGAATCCTGCACAAAGGCCAGTCCTATGCTCGCTGTAAGCTTCCTCGCACTCGCGTCCGCGGAGGTCGCTTGCCGGATGGCTGCCCGCACGCTCCGTGCCAAACGCTCGGCATCGTCGACGGAACAGTTCGGCACCATCAAGGCAAACTCGTCCCCGCCCAGCCGGGAAAACTCAGCGCCCGGCGGCAGGATCTGCTTGATCTGATTAGCGGTTCTTTGCAGCGCCAGATCACCTGCGGCATGACCCGCGAGATCATTCAGAGCCTTGAAAAAATCCAGGTCGATATAAAAAACCGCAAGTGGCTTCTTGCCGTCGGACTTGATCGCGCGAGACAGGCGATCGTCGAAAGCAGATCTGTTCAGGATTCCCGTCAGCGGATCGTGTTGAGCGGCATAAGCCAGCTCCTTTTCGCGAAGGTCTTCTTCGGTAATGTCACGAACTGTTCCGAGCAGTTGGCCGGCAGATTCGGGATCGGCGACAAACCGCACCAGCGATTCAATGTATCTCTCGACCCCATCGCGCCGCAGAATTCTGTAGCGAACAGCGATAACGTCAGGCGTTCCGATCGGCTCGAGATGGGCGCGTTCGGCGGCTTCTTTATCTTCTGGACAAAGGAAGCTTCGCCATAGATCGCTCGACATCATCGCGGAAGGAGAATCGATTCCGTAGATCTCGCGCGTACGCTCGTCCCAAAAGCTCTCTGCGGTCCCAATGTTGTGGTGCCAGATACCGATGCCGCTGGCTGCGAGTGCCAGGCGAAAGCGGGCATTTACCTGCTCGAGCTGAAGCTCGGTCATCTTCTGTTTGGTGATGTCCGTTTGTACGCCGATCACACGCAGAGGGTTGCCGTCGTGATCTCTTTCAACGACGCCACCCCGATCCAGCACCCAGATCCAGTGCCCGTCTTTGTGCTGGAGCCGCAGTTCGGTTTCGATGCTTTCTGACAAGCCGGCAAGATGACGGTCGCCACTTGCTACGGCGCCTTCGCGGTCGTCGGGATGGGTCAACCGCAGCCAAAGGTCACTCGTAGCCTGCAACTCTCGCTGGTTGTAGCCCAGCATTTCGGCCCATGTTGCCGAGTAGAAACAATCCCCGGTTAGAAGATTCCAGTCCCACACTCCCAGCTTCGCGCGTGCCAGGGCCCGTTCCCAGATATCCTCACCTTTCTGCTTTTTCATGCGAGTGGCCATCTACCAAATTCCTCGCTCGTCCATAGCATGCTGCAGACTCAACCGAGAAAAAAGAATTAAGGGCGTCTGACCGGCAACGTGAAATGGGTACTGCAGGGTGTGGGCGTGCATATCGGCATCCGTCCGGCCTAGGCCGATGGCGCCATTCCGCGCGGCTTGGATTGCACAATCTATGATTGCAGTCTTGATCATGGTTCAAATCCGGCGGCTGATGAACCGCGAGTCCTTCATTGCAAAGCGCCATGGATGATCGACGGCGCGCGTAATTCCAATTCTCACCCCGGTTGATACGGTTGCGGCTACGTCGGGGAGCCGCAGCTGAAACGGCGGCGCGTTGATCGGCAAGCCATCGAGCGCCTTGTCGATGGCGAGCGCCTGGGTAAGACGCCCTGGGCCTGCGCACAGCCGTCGAGGGTCATCGGTGCCGCGCCTTTGCCGCATTCGGCCGAGGCCCCATCTGGGTTCCAACGCGCGGATCAGAACCGCGCTGCCCGGCAGGCAGACGAAATTCAGGCACCAATGGATGCCATAGGAGCGGTAGACATAAGTATGCGCTGCGGGACCGAACATTGCGCGGTTACGCTCGGTGATACCGCGAAAGCTGTGCGACGCCGGGTCGTCGGGAGCGTATGCTTCGGTTTCGACGATAAGCCCGCCGACGCCGTCGACGGTCAGGCTGGCACCCACCAGCTCACGCGCGACCATCACCGACGGTCGGTCGAAGAAATCGATCACCGGCACGCGGCGGACGTCATCATTTCGAAAACACAGCGGTCAGCTCTTCGAAGGACATTGCGTCCCGGGAAAAGCCGAATGTGCCGGATTCGAGGATTTCGGCGGCGGCCCGCCTCACCGCGCCGAAGGCCGCGTTTGTCAGCTTCGACCCCAGCGAGACACGCTTGACGCCAGCCGCCGCCAAATCGGCGACACTGAGGTTCGGTACAGCAAGTATGTTGACCGGCCTCGGTACCGACGAGCAGATGCTGCGTACCGCGTCTATATCGGAAATGCCCGGAGCATAGACCACGTCGGCGCCGGCTTCGGCAAACGCCTGAAGCCGCTTGATCGTATCATCCAGATCCGCCCTGCCCCACAAAAAGTTCTCGGCGCGCGCTGTGAACACGAAATCGCTCTTCAGCGCCTTTGCAGCCTCGGCCGCAGCCGCAACCCGTTCGACCGCCAGAGAAAACTCGTAGATCGGCCTATCGGGATCGCCGGTGTAATCCTCAATCGAACAGCCGGCCAGCCCTGCGGCATCGGCGGCGAAGATCGTCTCGGCGGCGCTATCCGCACTATTGCCCTTTCCCCTTTCAAGATCGGCGGAAACCGGCACATCGACTGACGCGACGATGTCACGGCAATGCGCCATCATCGCCTCGAAGCCGATCCCGCCATCGGTCATGCCGCGCGAGAACGCAAAGCCGGCGCTGGTTGTCGCCAGCGCCTTGAAGCCCATGGAGGCCAATAGCCGTGCGGTGCCAGGGTCCCACGGGTTGGGCATGACGAAAATGCCCGGCGCTTCATGAAGGCTACGGAATGCCCTGCCTTTTCCCATTAAACGCCTCCTGTCGGCACCAGTCTTTAGACGAAATCTAATGCTGCGATCCCGGATCGGCAAACACTTCGATCATTTGAGCTGAATCAAGCCCGACAGCTGACGCATATCATCGAACAGAACGCCACCGGCGGCGCGCAAGCCCTCGCGGTCCGCCATCGGGTCGCCACAATAGCTTAAGGTCGTCATGCCCGCCGCACGTCCAGCCACGGTGCCGGCGACGCTGTCCTCGATAACAAGACAGTCGCCAGGCTCAAAACCCATCACTGCGGCAGCATGCAAGAAAAGGTCCGGAAACGGCTTCCCACGTGCGACCATGGTCGAACTGAACATGGCATGCTCGAACAGCGGCAGCAGTCCGGTTGCGCCGAGCGTGATGTGCATTTTCGAGACACGGGCCGACGAAGCGACGCAGTACGAAATATCGGTGGCGCGTATCGCGTGGATGAAATCCTCGACATATGGCACAGCGCTGACGCCGGAGGAGAACAGGTCGGGCAGCGCGTCGTTCCAACGGTCGACGAAATCGTCGCCGAGGTCGACGCCCGCCTTTTCCACCGCCGCCTGGACGCTTTTCATGCTCTGGCCAACGAAGCGTCGGCGGCAGTCCTCATAGGAGATCGCAAAACCGGCATCCGAGAGCCATTGCGCCAGCCGCCGGTTCCCGAGACCTTCCGTATCCACCAACACGCCATCACAGTCGAAGACGATCAGTTTTGGCGCGGCGCGAGGGCGCATTCGCTCAATGGGTCCCGGTCGAGCCGAAGCCGCCCGTGCCGCGCGGAGTGTCGCCGGAAAGGCTCTGCTCCTCGATCGCGACGCGGGCGACCGGCGCGATGACCAGTTGCGCGACGCGCATGCCGCGCGTTACCAGAAAATCGTCTTCGCCAAGATTGACCAGCAGAACCTTGACCTCACCGCGATAATCCCAGTCGATCGTCCCGGGCGTGTTGAGACAGGTGACGCCATGCTTGAGGGCAAGGCCGGAGCGAGGGCGAACCTGTCCCTCGAATCCTTCCGGGATCTCAAGGATCAAGCCGGTCGGTACCAATGCGCGCTTGCCTGGCAGGATCATCAGCGGCCGGTCTTCCGGCACCGCTGCCCGCAGATCCATCCCTGCCGCGCCTGCTGTCTCGTAGGCCGGCAGGTCGAGGCCGTTTGCGTGCGGCAGGGAGACAATCGGAAGGATAGGTGCCATACCGCTGCTTTGACCGGCTTCTCCGCCAGCGTCAACGTTGGCGGCCTCGAGTTTCCACAGAGTCAGCTGTGATCACCAGAAGGGCGCTGCTATCATCGCCCAGAAAATCGGTCACCAGGTTCAGATTCCTGAGCAGGCAATCGCGCAACTCATTGGTGCTGGTATTCCCGAGCTGCAACCAGATTGTCTTTGGCGGCGCGCCGTACCGGAAGCTAAGATGATGGAAATCCGCATCCTTCGATAGGATTGCGAAGCCGTTGTCCCGGGCAAAGAGCCAGATTTCCTCGTCGGAAGCGCTTTGCATACCGATCCGCGAGATGTGGCGAACTTCCGCAAAATGCGTCTTCAGGCTCACAGTCAAACGGCGCGGCAAATTCTGATCAAGCAGCAGTTTCAAGCGTTAGGCCGCACCAAAAAGCCGGCGCTCACGCATGGCCGCAAATGCAAGGCTCGCACGAATGTCATCCTGCTCAAGTTCTGGAAAATCGGCGATAATCTCGCTTTCATTCATTCCTGACGCCAGATAGTCGAGCACGTCATAAACCGTGATTCGTGTGTCGCGTATGCAGGGTTTCCCGGAACGCCTTCCAGGCAAAATTGTGATGCGGTCCATAAGATCCATATCCGCAGAATCCATTAGATACCCGCCTTCGTCAAGTTGTGCTCCGCTCTGGTCAGAACCGTTATCTCCCTGCTTTCTATTCGAACGAAAGGAGGCCAAATACGTTTGAAAGCGGCACACTGACAATTGGGCGTTTCGTGGTCGGTGTGTCTGGCCCCCTATTCCTGCACCACCCAGATGTCAGTCTAGAAATGCTCGATACGCGCCGCCCCTACGCCTTGGTTTCATTCAGGCTTTTCCCGTCCACCATCGCCGTTCATTTTTTGTTACCCTTCCCTCTCGAAACTATCGCTAGCCGAATCGTTGCGCGTGGTCCATTCGAGCAGCACCGCGGACGGTGAAATGCGTGGAAGGCCGGAGGCGGCAGCCTTCCGGCTCGTAAGAGGAGGCAACATTCATGTGCCGATGGGCGGCCTATATCGGGCCGGAAATGTTCCTCGAAGACATCGTTACCGCGCCATGTCATTCGCTTATCGCGCAAAGCCACAGTGCGCTTGAGGCCAAAACGTCGACCAATGGCGACGGTTTCGGCATTGCCTGGTATGGCGAGCGCCCGGAGCCCGGCCTCTATCGCGACATTCTTCCAGCCTGGTCCGATCCCAATCTAAGAAGTCTTTGCCGGCAGATTCGGTCGGGGCTCTTCCTCGCCCATGTGCGCGCTTCGACCGGCGGTGCGACCAGCCGCGCCAACTGCCATCCGTTCACCGCCGGGCGCTGGTCGTTCATGCATAACGGTCAGATCGGCGAGTTTGAAAAACTGCGGCGTTGCCTGGAAGGCTCGCTTTCCGACACCGCCTACGAAGGCATCGACGGCACCACCGATTCGGAGCTGTTCTTCGCGCTGATGCTGGAGGAAGGCCTGGACGGCGATCCTAAGGGAGCCGCGGAGCGCGCGACGCGGCGCGTCATCGATGCAGCCAAGCGTGCTGGCGCGACACCGGCGCTGCGGCTGACGGCGGCCTATAGCGACGGCACGGCCCTGCACGCCATCCGCTATGCGACCGACGCCTATGCTCCGACGCTCTATATGGCTGACTTCCGACAGTCCGGCGGCCGATGCATCGTCTCCGAGCCGTTGGATCGCGAGGGCCCGAACTGGCGGGCGATCCCGCCATCCAGCTTCGTGACGATCGCCGGCGGAGGCGTAACCATCCTCCCTTTCGCGCCTGCGGGAGCGCCGCGCCTTGCTGTAGCCGTGTAGTTTTCCCGGTCCCTTGGGCTTGATTACTGCCGGTAGATAAGATCGGGTCCAACGTCCGAGATCTGGCGCTTACCGCACAGCGCCAGGGTCGTATCCAGTTCCTTGCGGATTATGGTGAGCGCGAGCGTCACGCCTTCCTTGCCAAGGGCGCCGAGACCATACAGGAACGGTCGCCCGATATAGGTGCCTTTCGCGCCCAGGCAGAGGGCCTTGAGCACATCCTGGCCGGAGCGGATACCGCCGTCGAGATGAATCTCCACGCGGTCCCCCACTGCATCGACGATGCGCGGCAGGACAGCGATCGATGAGGGCGCGCCGTCGAGTTGGCGCCCGCCATGATTGGAGACGATAATCGCATCAGCTCCTGTTCCGGCGGCCATCCTGGCATCTTCTTCGTCGAGGATGCCCTTGAGAATGAGCTTGCCGCCCCAGCGTTCCTTGATCCACGCGACGTCCTTCCAAGACAAGGTCGGATCGAACTGCTCGTTTGTCCAGGAGTGCAGCGAGGCGAGACTATCGACGCCCTTGGCGTGGCCCACGATGTTGCGGAACGTACGCCGCTTGGTGCGCAGCATGCTCATGCACCAACGCGGCCGGATCGCCATGTCGATCATATTGGCGAGTGTCATCCTCGGCGGCGCCGACAGCCCATTGCGCAAATCCTTGTGGCGCTGGCCGAGGATCTGCAGGTCGAGCGTCAGCACCAGCGCGGAGCATTTCGCCGCTTTGGCGCGGTCGATGAGGTTCAGCACGAAATCCTTGTCGCGCATGACATACAATTGGAACCAGAACGGCTTTCTTGGTGGCGGATGCGACATCCTCGATCGAGCAGATGCTCATGGTCGACAGCGTAAACGGGACGCCAAATTCCTCTGCCGCCTGGGCAGCCAGCATCTCGCCGTCGGCGTGCTGCATTCCGGTAAGGCCGGTCGGCGCCAGCGCCACCGGCATCGCTACCTTTTCGCCGATCATGGTGCTTTCCAGCGAGCGGTTGGACATGTCGACCAGAACGCGCTGCCGCAGCTTGATCTTCCTGAAATCCTCCTCATTGGCGCGGTAGGTGCTCTCAGTCCAGGCGCCGGAATCCGCATACTGAAAGAACATTTTCGGCACGCGCCGGCGCGCCAGTTCTTTCAGATCGGCGATTTCGAGGATCTTTCGCATGCGGCTGTCCGGGCTCCGAGGCATGGATCGGCTGACGTAATCCTGTTTGCCGTGTCCTGTCGATTCCCAAAACGAATCCTGGGCACGGCAGTTGACAATGCCCAGGACGCGCCGTATCTAACCGAATAGGTTAAATAACCGTTTGGTTTAATAATGGCCACCGACGCTCTGAGCTTCACGTTGCAGGCGCTTGCCGATCCTACGCGCCGGGCGATCCTCGCGCGGCTTGCGGAAGGCGAGGCGACGGTCACGCAGCTTGCCGAGCCGTTCGACATGAGCTTTCCGGCAGTCTCCAAGCATCTGAAGGTGCTGGAGCGCGCGGGACTGGTCGAGCAGGGAAGAGAGGCGCAGTTTCGTCCTCGAAGATTCCGTCCCGAGCCGCTGCGCGACCTCGCTGGCTGGCTGGAGACCTATCGCCGCTTCTGGGATGAGAGCCTCGACCGGCTGGATGACTATCTCAAGGAACTGCAAAGAGGAGATGCTGCATGCGACCCGCGACAAGGACCAGTGAAGCACAAGGAGGTAGCGCAATGAATGCTCATGCCGGAACACAGCCGGAGCTGCTGATCAAGCGCAGCTTCGACGCTCCTCGCGACCTCGTATTCAAATGCTGGACAGATCCGGAGCACCTGAAGCGCTGGTGCTGCCCCAACGGGATTCACGATACCCTTCTCCGATGGTGACATTCGCCCCGGCGGCTGGTTCAAGACCTGCATGCGGGCGCCGGACGGCACCGACCATTGGCTCGGCGGCAAATACGAGGAGATCATGCCGCCGGAAAAGATCGTTTTCTCGCATGGCTGGCTGAATGACAAAGGCGAAACCGACCATCAGACCAAAGTCACCATCACGCTTGCCGAGGATGGCGACCGCACCAGATTGACGCTGCATCAGGCCTTCTTCCAGTCGACGGAGTCGCGCGACGGCCACCGTGTCGGCTGGGAGGAAACGCTCGACAACCTCGCGGAGTACCTGGTGAAATGAAACTGTATTACTCACCCGGCTCCTGCAGTCAGGCACCCCACATCGCCCTCAATGAAGCCGGCCTCGTCTTCGAAGGTGTGATCGTCGATATTCCGACGCGCAAGACCGCTGCGGGGGACGACTACACAAAGGTCAATCCTAAGGGCTATGTCCCGGCCCTGGTGTTGGACGACGGTCAGGTTCTCACCGAAAACGTCGCTATCCTCAGTTGGATCGCCGAACAGGCGCCGCATCTGATCCCGCCAGGCCCAATGGGCCGCATCCGCATGATCGAAGCGCTTGGTTTCATGACCGAGGAGATTCACAAGCCTTTCCTCGGCTTCATGTTCATGCCGGGCGAGGCAAAGGAAATCAACCGCAAGGCAATAGCGGCGCGGTTCGACTATCTCGCCGGGCAATTGACCGGCGATTATCTTTTCGGCGACCAGTTCAGTGCCGCGGATGCGTTCCTCTTCGTGATGACCAATTGGGGAAAGGGTTTTGGCGTTACCCCGCCGCCCGAATTGCTGGCGTACCACGCGCGGGTTTCCGCCCGCCCTGCAGTTGAAAGGACGCTGGACGCGGAAGGTATCCGCGACGTTTCACTGCCGGGCTAGCGCCTGGGATTGCTGCAGGACGCAGCACCTGGCTGGGACTCGACCGCTTGCCAAAGCAGGACGCGTTCGCGCGGAGACAATTGCGGGGATTGACATAGATGGTATCATCCGGGCGTCAATGGGCTGCCGAAAGGCTTGGTCAATGAGACTGCTCAGGTACTGGTACCGCTCACCCTTCTTCTGGCCCATGGTCATATCGGCGTTTGTCGCTGTCGGTGGTTCGGTCTTGGCCTTTCAGGCACCCCCACCAATGTCAGGCGATCCGGGATTGGGGGGCGGAAGTGCGGTGCCGTGGGAACCATTTGTGATGATAGGCTCCTTCATCACCTTCATCCTCTCTACGGTTGGCTCCATGATCACCATCGTGCTGAGTTGGAGGGGCGACAAGCGGCAGGCGCAAGAGCACGCTTTGCGGGTGTCTCAACTGGAATTGCAAGTCGCTCAGATGAAGAACGCCGCTGCGCCGCCTCTTGGGGAGGTTGGCGCTTCGGCAGTTGAACGGCCATAAGCCATAAGCGATTGGTTGTTTCGGTGGTCTACCAGGAGCAGTCATCTGCCCGTTGCACCGCCATCACCCAGCCGTCCGCCGCATCGGCGGGTCGGCGATCCTCTACTTGAGAGCGCCGCATTCGCCTTCTTGCGCTTTCAACGTTGGTTGGGCCTAACGCTAGGTGACCATCAGTCCAGCGTTCGCCTGAACCGGGTCAGTGCCAGCCCGGCGAAGACGACGACAAAGATCGTCAGCGCCAGCACCTCGGCGCCGATTGCCGACATATCCGCGCCCTTGAGCATCACGGCGCGGGTGATGCGCAGGAAATGCGTCAGCGGCAGTATCTCGCCGAGAGCTTGTGCCCATCCGGGCATGCCGCGATAGGGGAACATGAAACCCGAGAGCAAGATGGACGGCAGGAAGAAGAAGAACGTTAGCTGCAACGCCTGCATTTGCGTCCGCGCGACCGTCGAGATGGTGTAGCCGAGCAGCACCAGTGCCATGACGAAGACGAAGATGGCGCCGGCCAGCAGGCTGAGCGAGCCGACGAAAGGCACGGAGAACAGCAGTTTCGCTGCTGCCAGCACGACCACGACCTGGACCGCGCCGACGACCAGATAGGGCAGAACTTTTCCCAGCATGATCTCGACCGGTGAAGCCGGCATCGCGAGCAGGTTTTCCATCGTGCCGCGCTCGGTCTCGCGGGTCAGCGCGATCGACGTCATCATGACCAGCGTCATCTGCAGGATGACGCCGAGCAGACCGGGCACAATGTTGTACTGGGAGATGCCGGCCGGGTTGTAGCGGCGATGCACGATTACATCGAGCTGGTTGACGGCGTTTTCCGCCGCTTCTGCATCCATGCCCTTTTCGCGCAATAGCGCCTGGCTGGCTACCGTTCCCAGCGTCGAAACCGCGCCGCTGGCCGCCGACGGATCGGTGGCATCGGCTTCGATCAAAATGC
This sequence comes from uncultured Alphaproteobacteria bacterium, assembly GCA_963829135.1. Lineage (GTDB taxonomy): Bacteria > Pseudomonadota > Alphaproteobacteria > Rhizobiales > Rhizobiaceae > Kumtagia. The sequence goes on from CAWHHO010000008.1 coordinate 402,936, forward strand.
GCGGCTTGTCACCGCGATCGACGCGCCGCTGGAAGTCCGACGGAATTGTAACCACGAAAAGCACGTCGCCCCTGGCCATCATCGCCTCGGCCTCGGAAGCGCTCGTAGCGACGACGTCGAAGCGGTAATAATTGGTCATCTCCAGCGCCGACACCATGGCGCGCGTATATTGGTCGTTGCTGGTGGCAACCAGGGCGGCCGGTAGCATTTTTGGGTCGCTGTTGATCGCGTAGCCGAACAGAACCAGTTGCAGCAAGGGAACGCCGAGCATCATCGCGAAGGTGATGCGGTCGCGCCGCATCTGGATGAACTCCTTGGTGAGCAGCGCGCCGAGCCGCGCGAAGGAGAAGATGGCGTTCATTGCATATTGTCCTTCGAGCCGGACATGAACTTGATGAAGACGTCCTCAAGGCTGGTTTCGCCGGGAGCCACGGTGATACCCGGGCGCTTGCCGATGTCTTCCAGCGACGTCTTCAGCAGTGCTGCATCGGAGCCGACGACGTGCAGGGTGGCGCCGAAAGGCGCGATCTGCTCGATGCCTGGCTTGCCTTCGAGAGAGTTGGCGACCTCATTGAGCCGTTCGCCTTCGATGACGAAGGTCGTCAGTCTCGCATTGGCGACAACGTCGTGCACCGTGCCGCTTGCCAACATCTTGCCGTAGGCGATGTAGCTGATGCGGTGGCAGCGCTCGGCCTCGTCCATGTAGTGGGTGGAGACCAGCACGGTCAGACCGCCGCGCGCCAGCCGATGGATTTCGTCCCAGAATTCGCGCCGCGCCTTGGGGTCGACGCCGGCGGTAGGTTCGTCGAGCAGCAGCAGCTTCGGCTTGTGCATGATGCATGCGGCGAGCGCCAGCCGCTGCTTCCAGCCGCCCGACAGCGTGCCGGCCAGCTGATCGCGGCGCGAGGTAAGTCCGAGTTCGTCGAGCGTGCGCGCGACATGCTCCTCTACCGGCTTCAACTGGTAGAGACGCGCTACGAATTCGAGGTTCTCGCCGATGGTGAGGTCTTCATAGAACGAAAACTTCTGGGTCATGTAACCGACCTCACGCTTGATCTTCAGCGAGTCGGTCCGGATGTTGTAGCCGAGTACCGAACCTTCTCCCTCGTCCGGCGTCAGCAGGCCGCACATGATCCGGATCGTGGTGGTCTTGCCGGACCCGTTCGGCCCGAGAAACCCTACGATCTCGCCCTCCGCGACATCCATCGTCACATGGTCGACAACGGTTTTGGTGCCGAAGCGCTTGACGAGATTGCGGACGGAAATGACGGATGCGGTTGACATGGCGATTGATCCTGCAAGGGGCAGTAGGGAGTCGGCAATCGGCAGTAAGGATGATTGGTCGTGCGGTTCGAGGACCACGCAAGCGAGTGCTGGCTGCCCCATTGCCGACTGCCTATTCCCTACTGCCCCTTCGCCAGATCCACATCGACGATCTGCCCCGGCTGCAGCATCGACGTTGCGGCGTCCGGCCTTGCCTCGATCAGGTAGACGAGCTTCTGTCGGGTATCGAGCGAGTAGATGACCGGCGGCGTGAATTCCGGGTCGGGCGACACATAGCTGACACGCGCCTTCAATCCGTCAGGACAGCCGTCGCAGCGGACCGACAGCTGAGAACCCACGGTGATCGATGAAAAAGACGGCTCCGGGACGTAGACCTTGAGCTTCACCGCGCCGTCGGGCAGCATCGAGATGACCGGCGAGGACGGACCCGCGACATCGCCTGGGTTGCGGATGATGTCGTCCACCCGGCCAGGGGCCGGCGCCAGTATATCGCGTTTGCCGAGCCGCCATCTCGCCTGGTCGAGTTCGGCCGACGCCTGCTTGACCTGGAATTCCGCGGCACGGATTTCCTCGGCTCGAGCCGATAGCCCGCCAACGGCCAGGTTGGCCTTGGCTTGACCGAGTACGGCATCGGCCGTCTGGACCGAAGTGGATGCTTTGTCGAACTCGGCCTGTGCGGAAATTCCTCGGTCCCGAAGGTCGCTGACGCGGGCAAATACCCGGTGCGCTTCCGCGAGTTGGGCCTCCGCCGATGTAACGGCTGCTTCGAGTACCGCAATTTCCTCCGGGCGCTTGCCCAGTCTCAGGTTTGCGAGTTGCGCCTCAGCCTGGGCATGCGCGGCCTCGGCCTGTGCGACGGCAATCTCTGCATCGCCGCGCTCCAGCGTTGCCAGCGACGCGCCTGGCGTCACGCGATCACCGCGGCGCACGGTAACAGTCTGGACCTCGGCAACCTCGATCGGCGCGAGCAGGACGAATTCGCCCTCGACATAGCCCACCGCCAGAGGCGGCGGCTCGGCGCAGGATGAGAGCAGCGCCGTAACAAGGGGTATGCTACACAGGATGCTCATGGGCTTTCGCCTTCCTTGCGGCGCGATGCGATGATTGCGTTCACATTGCTCTTGACCGCCTCGATGATTTGCGCAGCCTCGCCAGGACCAATTTCGCCCCAGCCCATTCGCCGTACCACTGCGAGACGGCCGATGCGGAAGTAGATGACCTGTCCGATCATGGTGAAGGTGGTCAGCTTTGTGTCGTCGCTCTCAGCCGGTTCACCGGTCGCTTGCTCCCAGATGCGGCAAAGCCGGGTGTGGATCGGCTCGAACAGCCCGGAATAGATGCGGTCGAGAGCCGGTGTCGGGACCGCCAATTCCCGCAGGATGAACTGGACGATCTCGCCGGCCTCCGGCCGCGCCACAATGAAGAAGACCATCCGCTCGACCACGGCCATGATCTGCTTTTCCGCCATTTCCGGCGTCATGCCCGCTGCCAGCGATTGGTCAATGGCACCCAGAACCGGCCGGGCGACCTGTTCCATGGTCTCCACTATGTAGTCGGCCGCTGCCATGCGCAGCCCGTCCTTGCCGCCGAAATGATAGGCGATCGAGCCGATATTGGCCTTGGCAGCCGCTGCGATTTCGCGCGTCGATGTACCGTCGAAGCCTTGCGTTCCAAACAAACGAAGTGCCGAAAGCACGAGCGCCTTTCGCGTCTGTTCGGCCGGTGTTGGAGATGATGTCTCGGTTTTGCTCACGCATTGCCATTAATCAATCGATTGATTAAAGTCAACATGCGATCAGCCTGCTCCAGATTTTCCAAGTGGCCATGCGCTTCACCTTTTCGGCTGTACGGGTCATAGTTGCCCGCGGAGGAGATGCATGACCGCAGCCAAGGACAACATGCTCGACCGGTTCGGCAGGTGGCTCGCTAACCGCCTGCAGGAAAATTCGTCAGGCTACGAGCCCTACACGCCGTCTGACTCCGACACGCTGCGCCGAACACTGGAGCCTGGCGATGTGCTGCTGGTGGAAGGCAACCAGCGCATTTCCGCCGTCATAAAATATCTCACGCAGTCGACTTGGTCGCATTCGGCGCTCTATGTCGGCGATGCGCTGCCCAAGCCGGAAGACGGTTCCGAGCGACCGCGTCTTATCGAGGTCAATCTTGGGGAAGGATGTGTCGCGGTGCCGCTGTCGAAGTACCGCACCTACAATACGCGCATCTGCCGGGCGCGCGGCCTGACGCCGGATGACCGCGACGCGGTCGTCAGTTTCATGATAGAGCGCCTCGGTCTGAACTACGATCTTAAGAACATCACCGATATGCTGCGCTATTTCATGCCGGCGCCGCCCGTTCCCGTTCGCTGGCGCAGGCGCATGCTGGCCTTCGGCTCGGGTGATCCAACCCGAGCTATCTGCTCATCGATGATTGCCGAAGCATACGAAAAGATCCGCTATCCGATACTGCCGGAAATCACCCGAGCCCCCGGAAGGGCATCGGCGCTATCGAGTTATTCGCGGCAGGAGATCCTGCACATCCGCCACCACTCGCTCTACACCCCGCGTGATTTCGACCTGTCGCCTTACTTCCAGATCGTCAAGCCGACGCTGGAATACGGTTTCGACTACAAGACGGTAATGTGGTCGGACCACCCCGATCTCAAGCAGATCGTCAACGAGCCCTAGGCGAGGGTCAAACTCCGATCCCCCTCGGAAGGTCGGCGCGCACCCGTCAGTTGAAACCCATCATGGGGCGTTCTTCGCTGACGATCATCGCTCCGATGGCATCGGCGTCAGATTGCTCGACATCGAACGAGGCGGCGATAACCGGGCCCTCGGTAGCCGTCGCACCAGGATCGCCTGCCGACCAGCCATCCGCAGCAGCGCTCGCTGCGACCTGGGTTTCCGAAGTTGGGACCGCGTTTGTTACCGCAGGCAATTCCGGTTCCGTGGATCCGGCAGCATTGGCGAATGGCACCGCCTCGGTGGTCTGTGTCGACGGCGACGATCCATTCATCGCCATCGCGACCTGGACAGGCTGCTGGCTGGCGGCTGGCTGCGTCGACAGGCGTGGCGAACGGGCGACGCTGATCGACCCGCCATCGCCGCGAGAACTCATCATGACCCGCGGTTTTGCCACTGGCGCAGGATTCGCCGCGGCGACAACCACGGGAAGCGCCTGCGCCGCATCGGCCTGTGCGGTCGCGACCCCTGCTTTGATCGGTGCCTGGGCCACCGTAGCCGCGGGCTGAGCCCTGCCAGGAGCGGTTGTGGATTCAGCGCTGGCGATCATGACCGCCGGCTGGCCGGGCAGTCTTTCAGGAGGCAGGACCACTGGCTCGCCGCGGCGCCCGCGCCGCTCGTAGAAGGCGTTGCCGCCCGCCACGACCGTGTAGTGCATGTTCTTGTAGGGAAACTTCAGGCCAGCGGTGTGGAAATACATCGAGTTCTTGACCTTGGAGTGGCGTTCACCCCTCAGAACCGCATCGGCAGCGGCTTCGACATCCGGCAGCGCCTTGGAATTCATCGGGCGCGTCATCACGCCAGGGGCGAATTGGCGCGGCGCGCCGACCACTTCGCAGATCGTGTTGCCATACTTGCCGGAGCGCACGCGGTTCATCACAACCGTGCCAACGGCGACAAGGCCGTCGCGGCTGGAGCGATTGCTCTCGAAGAACATCGCGCGCATCAGACATTCCTTTTCGCGCGCCGAATAGCCGTGCGACCCAACCGGCGCGACCATCGACCTCACGGTTGCGCCGAGATCAGCCGTCTGACTGCAGGCCGAAACCAGGAGCGGGAGTGCTATGACCGCCAAGACGGTCCCAATGCGCCCCAGCGCCTTCACGGATATGCCCTCATCATCGCTCCAGCGACTGTTGTGGTTAGGCGGCAAGAATGTGCAATTTTCAGGCGAAAAGATGACTTTTGCGTTGCCGAAGCGAGGCCGAACACCGACCAAACCGCGAACACATAACTTAACTTCTTGTAATATTTCGATATTTATTCTGGCTTTTATCGAACAAAAATCTCAAAAAGGCAGCTTGAACCCCGGAGGAAGCGGCAGTCCGGCGGTCAGAGCGGCGGTTTTTTCCTTCATCGCCGATTCTACCTTGGATTTTGCATCGTTGTGCGCGGCAAGGATCAAGTCCTCAATCACTTCGACATCGTCCTCCTTGAAAAGCGACGGGTCGATCTTCAAGGACTTCATCTCGAACTTGCCGCTCAGGGCGACCCGCACCAGGCCGCCGCCGGCTTGGCCGGTCGCTTCCATCTCGGCGATTTCATCCTGCATCGCCTGAAACTTGGCCTGCATTTCCTTCGCCTTGCCCATCAGGCCGAGCAGATCCTTCATAGTCGCATCCTTTTCAGTTCTCGTCTTCCTCGACCACCGGATCTGTTATCAAATCCGCGTCGGTTATGTCGGTACCTGCCTTACCCGCTGCTTCGGGAATGCGCACGTCGATCACCTTGGCGCCTGGAAAGTGTGCCAGGATGGCGGCGACTGCCGGATCGTTGGTGGCGTCCTGGAAGACGCTGTCTCGCTTCGCAGACTCGGCCTCGGCCAGCGTCGGGCCGCCTTCGTCACGCGACAGCGAGACGAGCCAATGACGGTTGGTCCAGCCCTTCAGCTTGTTGCTGAGATCGGTCGGCAGCGTCTTCGGTGCGTCTGCCGTCAGCGCGATTTGCAGATGGCCGGGCTCGATCCGCACCAGCCGCACGCAGCGCCGCAGCAGAACCTTGAATGTCATGTCGCGGTTCGCGTCGGCAAGCCCGGCAATATCGGAGAGCGAGCGCACCGGCACTGTATCCGCCGGCTCGGCCCTGATCTCCGGGACGACAGGCGACGTCACGCCTTCGGGAGGTGCTTCGCGCTCGACCAGGCGCGCAACCGGCCCGCCATTCTGCGCCATGCGCAGCGGCGGGGCAGGCGCCGCGGACACAAGAGACGGTGCGGGGGAGGAGGATATCGGCGACGACGCGTTCAGCGCCGAGGGCGTTCCGGCCGAGAGTGCCGAACGTGAGGCCGCACCGCCATTGACGGAAGTGGGTCCGCCATCCAGCATCTTCATCGCTTCGTCAAGAGTCGGCAGGTCGGCGGCATGGGCAAGCCGAATCAAGACCATTTCGGCAGCGCTGACCGGCCGGTTGGAAGACTGCACCTCGGCAATGCCCTTCAGCAGCATCTGCCAGGCGCGCGACAGGATGCGCACCGATAAGGTCTCGGCGAACGCGCTGCCGCGCGTGCGCTCATCCTCGATCAGCGAGGCATCGTTGGCCACCGACGGCACGAAGCGCAGGCGCGTGACGAAGTGGGTGAACTCTGCAAGGTCGTTCAGGACCGTCGCCGGGTCGGCGCCGGTGTCGTACTGCGCGCGGAATTCGGCGAGCGCAGCGGGCATGTCGCCCTTCATGACATGTTCGAACAGGTCGATGACGCGCGCGCGATCGGCGAGGCCGAGCATGCTGCGCACCGTCTCGGCGGTCACCGCCCCGGCGCTATGGGCGATGGCCTGGTCGAAGATCGACAGCGAGTCGCGCGCGGAGCCTTCCGCCGCACGGGCGATCATGGCAAGGGCGGTATCGTCGACCTCGATGGCCTCCAGCTTGGCGATCTTGCCGAGATGCGCCACCAGCATTTCCGCGCCGATGCGCCGCAGATCGAAGCGCTGGCAGCGCGACAGCACTGTGATCGGCACTTTGCGGATTTCGGTGGTGGCGAAAATGAATTTTACGTGCGGCGGCGGCTCTTCCAGCGTCTTCAGCAGGCCGTTGAAAGCCTGCGTGGAGAGCATGTGCACCTCGTCAATGATGTACACCTTGTAGCGTGCCGACACCGGCGCGTAGCGCACTTGCTCGATGATTTCGCGGATGTCGTCGATGCCGGTATGCGAGGCGGCATCCATCTCGATCACGTCGACATGCCGGCCTTCCATGATCGCCTGGCAATGCTGTCCGGGCACGGCAAGCTCGATGGAGGGCTGGTCGATCGTGTCGGTCTTGTAGTTCAGCGCGCGCGCCAGGATGCGGGCGGTGGTGGTCTTGCCGACACCGCGAACGCCGGTAAGCATCCATGCCTGCGCGATCCGGCCGCTGGAAAAGGCATTGGTCAGGGTGCGGACCATCGGCTCCTGGCCGATCAAACTGGAAAAATCTGATGGCCGATATTTGCGCGCCAGAACCCGGTAGGCGCCGCTCTTGCCCGTATGCTGCTGTCCAGCTTCGCTCATGCGAAACACCGTCTCCGCTGGCCGCCCAGGGCACTCGTCGTTACACGACTTTCGCCCGCGCGGAAAACTCCGTCAACGCGGTGACGGCTACGCTAGAAAGCCAACGCTGACAGAAAATCTCGCTTTGTCTTTTCCCGCATCGGTTCTCCGCAATCGCTTCACACTTTGCTCCGCGACCTTCGTGTCCGATTCTAGGGTGGGAGGCTGGAACAATGACCCGTTCCGGTGCTCGTTAGGGCTGCTTCCTTCCGGACCTGACCCGGTTGGCGAGTGGCTCGTCCACCACCAACCTCCCGTGCTCCATATCGGGGATTGCCACGCGGATTGCAAGAGCGATGCTTTACCGCGAGGGTGCATACGCCGGCGCCGCGCCGGGCGGCACGTTGATCCTTCGACAAGCTCAGGAGTGAGGCTGGCCGTCAGGAACTGTCGGGATGTTCCCTCGCCCGGACGGCCAGACCGTGAAGTTCGTTCAAAACCTCATCGACAGCATGGCTGGGCCGGCGGCGCCATCCGGGCGGACGGCCAGGCCGCATCGGCTCGAGTCGGTGAAACCGGTCTTTCTTCTGCGTGCGGGCGCCGTTGCAGCCGGAATTGCTCCCTTCGCCTTGCATGCCTGCGGCGTCGCCATTTCTTTCCTGCGCGAGTATGGCGTCGCGGCGGGCCTGCCAGCGCGCGAGGCGCTTCGCCTGGCGCGGCAGGTCGTCCAGCGCTCGCTCGATCGCTTCGAGGCGGCGATGCAGACGCGCCGCGTCGAGGGGATCATCGGGCGACGGCGGAGGCGGATTCGGCCGTTGCGGCTGTTGGAACAGGGGTACGCGCGGATCGTCGAAGGACCTGATGCGCGGCATCATGCTGGGCTTCACATAGCGAGGGCGGACGCCGAAACGTTTGAGCGGGTCGAGCAGCGAGAGCGATACGGTGGGCCGGCGCGGCGGCACGGCCGAACGAGCAGGCTGCGGCAGCACGATTGGGACAGAGACGATGCTGCCGCCGATGCGATCAGGCGTGAAGATGGTCCGAGGTTGCGGCGCGGGCTTCGGCCTGGGCGAGCGCAGCGGGGGAGGTTTTACCGAAAGCCCTTGCGCTGCGATGATGATCAGCCGGCGCGTGGCGGATTCGGCCGGCCGGAGCAGCCGCAGAACGAAGCGGTGGAGATGGCGAGGGAGCGTGGCAGTGCGTTGGCCGGCACTCATATGGGGATCATCGCGCTTGGCAGCCCCGATCATGACAATGAGCATGGCCAGGATCCGCTTCAGCGCCTCCGTGTTCCTCTCAATGGCCAAGTTCCAGTCCAAAGATGCCCCCTGCGTCGTAGAACATAAAACGAACAAAAAATCCGTGTCAATAGGATGTTGCTCGTTTGTTCGTTCGTGTTCACAATTGCGCAGGCCCATCATCTTCAGCGAATTGAACGCTTGTCGCCATACACAGCTGGACGAAAACAGTTTATAGACCCGCGACCGCCGGACGAGAGTCGCCTGCCCCGTATGACGAAAGTGCCCCTGAAACTCGAGGAACTTGTCGACAGCACATTGCTGCGCGAGGAATTGACCTCACTGACCCTGCCCAACGCCGGCGACGGTTCGACCGCAGCGGTGCGGTCGCTGGTGCTTGCTGCGCTGAAAGACCGGTTGGCTGCTGGTAAGCGCCTCGCGGAGCGGTTGCTGATCGAGGACGGCAGCGGTACCGCGTGCGCTCAGCGGATTTCCCATATCATGGATGAAATCATCCGGGTGCTCTACGACTTCGCGTCAACGCACGTATACGGCACCAGGAATGCCTCGGCCACCGAGCGCATGGCAATCGTCGCGGTTGGCGGCTACGGGCGCGGCACGCTGGCGCCCGGCTCCGACATCGACCTGCTTTTCCTGCTTCCCTACAAGCAGACGCCATGGGGCGAGCAGATCGTCGAGTACATGCTCTATGTCCTTTGGGACATGGGGCTGAAGGTCGGCCACGCCACCCGCAATGTCGATGAGTGCGTAAGGTTGTCGCGCTCGGACACGACGATCCGCACCGGCATCCTGGAGGCGCGCTGTATCTGGGGCGAGCGGCCACTGTTCGAAAATCTCCTCGAGCGCTTCGACCGTGAGGTCGTGAAAGGCACCGGGCCGGAATACGTGCAGGCCAAGCTTGGCGAGCGCGACGACAGGCACGCCAAGGCCGGCGAGAGCCGCTATCTGGTCGAGCCGAACGTCAAGGACGGGAAGGGCGGGCTGCGAGACCTGCAGACACTATTTTGGATCGCCAAGTATTTCTACCGCGTCCGCTCCGCCGAGGAGTTGATCAAGGAGGGGGTGTTCACCCGCGCGGAATACAATCAGTTCCTGAAGGCCGAGGATTTTCTCTGGGCAGTGCGCTGTCACATGCATTTCCTCACCGGCAAGGCAGAGGAACGGCTGCATTTCGACATCCAGCCGGAGATTGCAAAGCGGCTCGGCTACACCACTCATCCGGGCATGTCGGGGGTTGAGCGGTTCATGAAGCACTACTTCCTGATCGCCAAGGATGTCGGTGACCTCACCCGCATCTTCTGCGCAGCGCTGGAGGAAGAGCAGGCAAAGCACGTGCCCGGCTTCAACCGCATCTTTCTCACCTTCTCGCGGCGCCGGCGCAAACTCGCAGGAACCAGCGACTTCATTGTCGACAATCATCGCATCAACGTTGTGGACGATCAGGTCTTCGCCCGTGATCCGGTCAATCTGGTTCGGCTGTTCTGGTTCGCCGATCGCCACGGGCTTGAATTTCATCCCGATGCGCTGAAGCTGCTCCGCCGCTCTCTCGGCCTTGTCGACAAGAATTTGCGGCGCAACACGGAAGCCAACCGGCTGTTCCTCGATGTCCTGACGTCCGATCGCAACCCGGAACTCAACCTTCGGCGCATGAACGAAGCGGGATTGCTCGGAAAGCTTATTCCCGACTTCGGCAAGATCGTCGCGATGATGCAATTCTCGATGTATCACCACTATACCGTGGACGAGCACCTGCTTCGATGCATCGGCGTGCTGTCGGAGATCGAGCATGGCGATGGCGAGACGCTGCACCCGCTTTCGCACAAGTTGATGCCCGGCCTCGCCAGCCAGCGCACCGTGCTCTACGTGGCGGTTCTGCTGCACGACATAGCAAAGGGCCGGCCGGAGGATCACTCCGATGTCGGTTCGAAGGTCGCCCGGCGCATTTGCCCGCATATGGGCCTGTCGCCTGAAGATACCGAAACCGTTGCCTGGCTGGTGGAGAACCATCTGCTGATGTCGATGACAGCGCAGACGCGGGACCTCAACGATCGCAAGACGATTACCGACTTTGCCGACGTGGTGCAGACGGTCGAGCGGCTGAAACTGCTGCTGGTGTTGACGGTCTGCGACATTCGCGGCGTCGGACCCGGCGTGTGGAATGGCTGGAAGGGCCAGCTGCTGCGCACGCTCTACTATGAAACCGAGCTTCTGCTGACAGGCGGGTTCTCGGAAGTGTCCCGCTCGCTGCGGGCGCAGGCGGCGCGCGAGCGGCTGGCAGAAGCGCTGTCCGCCTGGCCGGAGAAAGCCCGCGAGCGAATCGTCAAGCTCCACTACGAAAACTATCTGCTCGCGGTCGCGTTCGACGACCAGATACGGCATGCCCAATTCATCCGCGAGACCGACCAGGCCGGCAAGAAGCTGGCGACGATGATCAAGATGCATGGCTTTGAAGCGGTGACCGAAATCACCGTGCTGGCACAGGATCACCCTCGGCTTTTGTCGGTCATTGCCGGTGCCTGCGCGGCTGCCGGCGGCAACATTGTCGACGCGCAAATCTTCACGACATCCGACGGGCGGGCGCTGGACACCATTCTGATCAGCCGCGAGTTCGATCGCGATGAAGACGAACAGCGCCGCGCCCAGCGGGTCGGGCGCCTGATGGAGGATATGCTGTCGGGCAAGAGCTGGCTGCCGGAGGTCATCGCCAAGCGGACGAAGCCACGGCGGGGCTCGAAGACATTCCGCATCGAGCCGCGCGTCGATATCCGCAACACGCTCTCGAACCGCTTCACCGTCATCGACGTTTCCGGCCTTGACCGGCCCGGCTTGCTATCGGAGATCACCGGCACGCTGTCGGACCTGTCGCTCGATATTGCTTCGGCGCACATCACCACCTTCGGTGAGAAGGTGATCGACACCTTCTACGTCAGCGACCTGACTGGCCAGAAGATCGAAAACCCGACCCGACTGCAGGCTATCCGCACGGCACTGACCGCTACGCTCGAGGGGGAGCAGGCGCGCCACGCCAGGCGATCGCAGGCCGCTGAATGAGGCCGGGTGAGGGGGCAGATCACTGGTGGCCGGCACAGCCCGCGGAGACGCCGGCATGAGCCTCGTCAGGAAATTTGCCACCGTCGCCTCCGGCACGCTGATGAGCCGGTCGCTCGGCTTTGCGCGCGAAATGCTGATGGCCGCTGCCCTTGGGACAGGGCCGATCGCCGACGCCTTCAACGCGGCTTTCCAGTTTCCCAACACCTTCCGCCGCCTGTTCGCCGAAGGCGCATTCAACGCAGCTTTCGTGCCGCTCTTCGCCAAGGAGATCGAGGCCGGCGGCATCGAGGGCGCCAAGCGCTTCTCCGAGGAAGTGTTCGGCGTTCTCTTTACCACCTTGGTGGCGATCACCATCGTCATGGAACTGTCAATGCCCCTGCTGGTTTCGACCGTGGTGGCGCCCGGCTTTTCGGACAATCCGGAAAAGTATGACCTCACGGTCTCGCTGGCCACGGTGATGTTTCCCTACCTTATGTGCATGTCGCTGGCCGCAATGATGGCCGGCATGCTGAACTCGCTGCGCCGGTATTTTGCCGCGGCGGTGGCGCCCGTCTTCCTCAACATCATCCTCATCGGCGTGCTGCTCTATGGCTGGCACGAGGGCCTCGGCGGCCGCGAGATCGGTTACGGCCTCGCCTGGGGCGTGCTCGCCGCGGGGCTGGTGCAACTGGCGATCGTCTGGGTTGCCGTGCGCCATGCCGGCGTATCGATCGGCTTCCGCCGTCCGCATCTCACGCCCAATGTGAAGCGGCTGCTGGTGCTTGCTTTTCCGGCGGCCGTTACCGGCGGCATCACCCAGATCAATCAGCTGATCGGTACGGCCATCGCCTCCGGCAAGGATAGCGCGGTTTCCTCGCTTGCCTACGCCGACCGCGTCTATCAATTGCCGCTTGGCGTCGTCGGCATCGCGGTAGCGATCGTGCTGCTGCCCGAACTGGCGCGCGCGCTCAAGGCTGGAGATATGCAGGAAGCGTCCAACCTGCAGAACCGCTCGGTCGAGTTTACGCTGTTCCTGACGCTGCCCGCGGCTGCGGCGCTGCTGGTCATGTCTGAGCCGATCGTGCGGCTGCTTTACGAACGCGGCGCGTTCGCCGCCACCAATGGAACACCGACCGTGTCGGCGATCCTCGCGATCTTCGGCCTCGGCTTGCCTGCCTTCGTGCTGATCAAGGCCTTCACCCCCGGCTACTTTGCCCGGGAGGACACCCGCACGCCGATGCTTTTCGCGGCGATTTCAGTCGCGGTGAATATCAGCATCGCGCTGGCGCTTTTTCCCTCCATGGGTGGCGCCGGTATCGCCACCGCGTCAGCAGTCGCCGGCTGGGTCAATGCCGTCCTGCTGCTTGCCGTGCTCGTCCGTCGTGGCCATTGGGGTCGCGACGCCGGCCTTATGAAACGGGTTCCGCGGCTGGTGATCGCCGCGGCGATCATGGCTGCCGCGCTTTATGGCGCGTCGCGCTGGTTCGCCGGCAGCCTGGACGCCGGCACCCCATTCTACGAGCAGGCGGTTGCGCTGGCGGCCTTGGTGGGCGGCGGCGCCGGCATCTATTTCGCCGCAGTCTTTGCTATCGGCGGGGCCGACGTCGCTGCGATCCGACGCAGCATGCGGCGCGCGGGCGCCACAGCTTCCCCCGCTGCCGATCCCGAATAGGCGCTTACAGGCTTGATTGGCAATGCGGGCTCGTCCATAAGCGCCCATCGATTTTCGCCGCGTGCGAAACGGCCCTCCACAAGCCACGAGGAACAGAAATGTCCGCCTTCCGACCGCTCGTCTTCTCGGGCGTCCAGCCCACCGGAAACCTCCATCTCGGCAACTATCTCGGCGCCATCAAGCGCTTCGTTCAGCTGCAGGACAGCCACAATTGCATCTATTGCGTTGTCGACCTTCATTCGCTGACGGCCCAGCTCGTTCACGACGATCTGAAGGACCAGACGCGCTCGATCACAGCCGCGTTCCTCGCTTCGGGCATCGATCCCAGGAAGCACATCGTCTTCAACCAGTCGCAGGTATTGGAGCACGCCGAACTCGCCTGGATTTTCAACTGCGTCGCGCGTATCGGCTGGATGAACCGCATGACGCAGTTCAAGGACAAGGCCGGCAAGGATCGCGAGAATGCCTCGCTCGGCCTGCTTGCCTATCCGAGCCTGATGGCGGCCGACATCCTGCTTTATCGCGCCACGCACGTACCGGTAGGTGACGATCAGAAGCAGCATCTCGAGCTGACGCGCGACATCGCCCAGAAGTTCAACAACGATTTCTCGGAACGCATTGCCGGCTCTGGGTGTCGGCGTTGAAATGATGGTCGGCGACGAAACCGTGAACGGGTTCTTCCCGCTCACCGAACCGTTGATCGAGGGGCCCGCGCCACGGGTCATGTCGCTGCGCGACGGCTCGAAGAAGATGTCCAAGTCGGACGCGTCGGACCTTTCGCGCATCAACCTGACCGACGATACGGAAGCGATTGCAAGGAAGATCCGCAAGGCCAAGACCGATCCGGACGGGCTGCCAAGCGAGATCGATGGCCTCAAGGCCCGTCCCGAAGCGGATAATCTCGTTACGATCTACGCGGCGCTCTCGGAAACATCGAAGGAGCAGGTGCTGTCAGAGTTTGGCGGGCGGCAGTTCTCTGAGTTCAAGCCGGCGCTTGCCGATCTCGCAGTGGCAAAGCTGGCGCCGATCGCCAGTGAAATGCGCCGTATCCAGGCTGATCATGCGTATGTCGACGATGTGCTGCGTGACGGCAGCCAGCGCGCCGGGGCGCTCGCGCAGGCCACGATGAAGACCGTGCGCGACATTGTCGGCCTGCTCGGCGGCGTCAAGCGCGGCTTGAGCAAGCTGCGCTCGCTTGCTCCATTTGCCCTGCAGTGGCAGATTGCGTCGGTTGCCGGGAGCATTCGAGGGGGGTAGCGCGTGGTTTCCAGACGTCTTAGCCGGGAGGTCGGCCATCGCCGGAAATTCCTGGCGGTCATCGATGACACGCCGGAATGCGAGCGCGCCGTGGCGTATGCCTCGATGCGGGCGCAAATCCACCACGGGCGTCGTAGTGCTGCTCTATGTCATCGAGCCGGGCGACTTCCAGCACTGGCTCGGCGTCGAGAAGATCATGCGGGACGAGGCGCTATCCACGGCACATGCCGCGCTTGACGTGCACGCAACCAAGGTCAGGGCGACCCTCGGCATCGAGCCCGAACTGGTGATCCGGGAGGGCAAGCCCACCGAGCAGATCCACCAGCTGATCGAGGAAGATCAGGACATCGCGATCCTCGTTCTGGCCGCGGGCGCGGCCAAGGAGGGGCCCGGGCCGCTTGTCGCCTCCATAGCGGGCAAAGCGGCCGCTTTCCCGATTCCGGTCACGGTCGTGCCGCAGAATTTGTCGGACGAGGAGATCGCCAGTCTGGCGTGATGGAGATGTCGGTCGTGGTTGGTTCGTTGTTTATCGTTCGTCGTCGGTCGTCGGTCGTCGGTCGAGAATTGGGAATTGAGAAGTGAGAACGGGATGAACCTTTGGGATCAGCGGAAACCCGCGCGGCGTTTCGTAAATCCGAACAATCAACAACCGACGAAGGACGACCCACGAACTACGAACTGCAAACTATGAACTGCGACCGACGCACTCCGCTCTTTCCGGCTTGAACCCGGCTCCGAATGAGCCTATTTAGAATTATTCCAAAGAACCTGCGCGGAGATGCGGCGATGTTCATACAGACCGAAGCGACACCCAATCCCGCCACGCTGAAATTCCTGCCCGGCCGCGAAGTCTTGACTGAAGGCACTGCCGACTTCCGGGATGCTGCCTCCGCGCGCGACGCTTCACCGCTAGCCGGCCGTCTCTTCGATATTCCGGGCGTTACCGGCGTGTTCTTCGGCTATGATTTCGTCACCGTCACCAAGGACGGCCCGGATTGGCAGCACCTGAAGCCGGCGATCCTCGGCGCGATCATGGAGCAGTTCATGTCCGGCGCGCCGGTTATGAGCCGCGCCGCCCAGGCGAGCCAGGCAGCTGACGATGCCGGCGACGAGTTCTACGACAAGGCCGACGAAGAGATCGTAACCACCATCAAGGAATTGCTGGAGACGCGCGTTCGCCCGGCTGTTGCGCAGGATGGCGGCGACATTACCTTCCGCGGCTTCGAGAACGGCACCGTGTTTCTGAACATGAAGGGCGCTTGTGCCGGCTGCCCGTCTTCCACCGCCACGCTCAAGCACGGCATCCAGAACCTGCTTAAGCATTTCGTCCCGGAAGTTCAGCAGGTCGAACAGGTGGTCTGAGGCTGCAACGCCTCTACCCTGAAAATCAAAAAACCGGGCTTAGGGCCCGGTTTTCTGCTTGGGACGTCAGTTGTTGCCTAGACGGTCCGCTTGCTATTTCACGATGACTTTCGCGCCGACTTCTGCGCGGTTGTAAAGATCAACGACGTCCTGGTTGAGCATACGTACGCAGCCCGATGACATCGCCTTACCGATCGACCACCACTCCGGCGTGCCATGCAGGCGGTAACCAGTGTCGCCGCTCTTGTTGAAGAGATACAAGGCGCGCGCGCCCAGAGCATTTTGCGGGCCGCCCGGCATACCGCCCGACCATTTCGCAAGCTCGGGCTTGCGCCGTATCATCTCCGACGGCGGAGTCCATACGGGCCATTCGCGCTTGGCGCCGACACGGGCCGTGCCGTGCCACTCGAAGCCTTCGCGTCCGACACCGATACCGTAGCGCATCGCACGGCCTTCGGGCATGACATAATAGAGGAATTTCGCGCCGGTATCGACGACAATGGTACCTGGAGCTTCCTGCGTGTCGAAACGGACCACCTGACGGTGATACTGGCGCGGTACCTTGTAGATCGGGATCGACGGCATACGATAGCCGGCGTCCGTGCGCGCTCCGTAATCTGAACTGAACACCTTGAAGCCGCCAATCGAGCTGCAGCCCGAAAGTGCTGTCGCCAGCACCAGGCCCGCTGCGATGGTGAGTTTCCTAAGGCGCATGAGATAATCCGAGTTCGATTGCTCGGCCCGATTCGGACCGGTTTTGCAGGTTTACAATAAGGGACGTTTGCGCGCCGCTGCCAAGCGGGCAAAAGCCCATACGCGAAGGTAAGTCTCCCGCTATTGTATTTTCGCAACAATCATTCACGCATTTGCGAAGAATAGGTTATGTTACGTGAAGAAACATTCCGTTATCTTTTGAGGCCCGGCAAGTCGAGACCGAACGGATGGCGCCAGCCACTCTAAAGCGCCGCGGAAAAATCGCTTGCACCTCCGTTCTGGTTTTGTACTATCCCCTGATGCCGATCGTTTCACCCCTCATAGCGAACCCTTTGAACGATGGTCGCCAGTCCGAGCGCGCCATGATCGTCCGGCGCGGGGTGCAACGGCTACTAATGCATATGGGCGCGCATGTCCTGCCGGAATTGTCGCTTCCTACCGGCCGCCGCGCCGATCTGGTGGCGCTGACGCGGCATGGCGACATCTGGATTATCGAGGTCAAATCGTCCATCGAGGATTTTCGCGTCGACCGCAAATGGCCGCAATACCGGTTGCATTCCGATCGATTCTTTTTCGCGACGCATCCGGAGGTACCCGCCTCGATATTCCCGGAGGACTGCGGTTTCATCCTCTCCGACGGGTACGGCGCGGAGATCCTGCGCGAGGCGCCTGAACACCGTATCGCCGGGGCTACCCGCAAGGCGCTGATGTTGCGCATCGCTCGGGCGGGTGCTGCGCGTCTGCTTGCCGCGGAACTTGCCGGCGTCTCGGTGCCGGCCCTGCATGGCGAGAGCGACTAGCTCCTGACTTTAACGCCCACGCCGGCTTTGCACTTTGTTTGCCACATGCCGTAACCCGAAACCGCTACACACTTTCGAGCGACATGCTGTAAATCCTTCCCCATGTCGAAGCGAATCGCCGGTCCCGAGATTGAGCGCCTGATCCAGCTGTTGGCCAAGGTGCCGGGCCTCGGGCCCCGCTCCGCGCGCCGCGCCGCGCTGCACATGATCAAGAAGAAGGACCAGTTGATGGCGCCGCTGGCTGGCGCGATGACGGAGGCCGTGGAGAAGGTGCGCATCTGTGCCAACTGCGGCAATGTCGACACGATCGACCCCTGCTCGATCTGCGCCGATCCGCGTCGCGACCGCACAACGATCGTCGTCGTGGAGGATGTCTCCGATCTGTGGGCGCTGGAGCGGGCGACCGCGCTGAATGCTTGCTACCATGTGCTTGGTGGTACACTGTCGCCCCTCGATGGCGTAGGCCCGGACCAGCTCAATATCAGGGGACTGGTCGATCGCGTTTCGCAGGGCGGGGTTTCGGAGATCATCCTTGCGGTGAACGCCACCGTCGACGGCCAGACAACCGCGCATTATCTTACCGACCAGCTTTCCGCTTTCGGCGTCAAGGTCACCCGCCTCGCGCACGGCGTGCCGGTGGGCGGCGAACTGGACTATCTCGACGAGGGCACGCTCGCTGCCGCGCTCAAGTCGCGAACGGTATTTTGATGCAAACGTGGGCGAACAAGCGAATATCCCGAATGATTTCAGCTCCGCCTTTCATTGCGATCTTAATCGCATTCTTCGCGTTGCTTGTTCCTACCGCGTCCGCTTCCGCCGCAACTCTCGACCACCAGTTCCGGGCCTGGCTCGAAAACGAGCTGTGGCCCGATGCCAAAGCGAAGGGCGTGTCGAAGCAGACCTTCGACGCGGCTTTTGAGGGCGTAACACCGAACCTGAAGCTGCCCGATCTCGTAACGCCCGGGGAAAAGCCGAAAACGCCCAAGAGGCAGCATCAAGCCGAGTTCGGCTCACCTGGCAGCTACTTCGCCGAAAAGACCATCGGTGCGGTATCGTCCGGCGGACGGGCGCGTGCTGCGAAGCTTTCGAAGACGCTGGCCGCCGTCGAGAAGAAATATGGTGTACCGGGCGAAGTGGTGCTGGCGATTTGGGGTCGCGAATCCGGTTTTGGGACCGCAAAGATACCCTACGATGCTTTCGAGGTGCTTGCCACGAAGGCGTTTATGGCGACCCGCAAGGACATGTTTCGCACGGAAGTTCTGGCTGCCCTGGTGATCGTCGAAAAAGGTCTCGCCCGCCGCCGCGAAATGAAGTCGTCATGGGCAGGCGCGCTGGGCCAGCCGCAATTCCTGCCGACATCCTTCTTGAAGCACGCCGTCGATTTCGACGGCGACGGCCATCCCGACATCTGGAATTCGACCCCGGATGTTCTGGCCTCGATCGCCAACTATCTGGTCGACTATGGCTGGGCGAAAGGCCGCGACTGGGGCTTCGAGGTAACCGTGCCGGAAAGCGTCAGCTGTGCGCTTGAGGGCCCGGATCAGGGCAAGACGATCTCGGAATGGGCGAAGCTCGGCGTTGCCCGCATTGGCGGCAGGCCGTTCCCTGCGGCTGAGTTGCGTGCGGAGGGATTTCTGCTGATGCCCGCGGGGCGCAATGGTCCCGCCTTCATCGTCACGCCGAATTTCTACGTGTTGAAGGAATACAATGAGAGCGATCTCTACGCGCTGTTTATCGGCCATGGCGCCGACCGCATCGCCGGCGGCGACCGCACTTTCGCCGGCAACTGGGCCAAGGTTGGCGGCCTCTACCGCTCGGATGTTGCCGCGTTGCAGAAGGCGCTGGAAGCGAAAGGTTACGATGTCGGTGGCGCCGACGGCCTTCCGGGTTTCAAGACCCGTCGCTCGATAGGCGACTGGCAGGCAAAGAACGGCCGCGCCGCCACCTGCTTCCCCGACAAGGAGCTGGTCGAGGCGCTTCGTTGATACGGTGACCGTTGCTGGATGCGCCGTATCACGCGCGACAAGGCTGCGCCACTCTGGGCATGAGGCCGGTCAATCGCTAATCTGCGGATATCAGCGGCCAGACGAGCAGGACGAGCCCACCATTCCGCAGTTCGCCGGCGTATAGCCCGCAGTCGTGTTGGACCGCCTGACAGCCCGCGAGCGCGCTCATAGCGGCGGCGGCAACAAGCAGCATCATGTTTTCCTTGCAGCATTTGCAGTCTCCTCGTTTCCCGCCGCCCTTTTGCCTTCCGTGTCGCTTACGCCGCTTCGGCCAGTTCCTTGTGGGCTTCGGCAAGAATCTCGAACGAGCGCTTGCGCGCGGTGTGATCGAACGCCTGCGCCGTCACCATCAGTTCGTCCGCGCCGGTGCGGCGGATGAAGGCGTCGAGGTCCTTCCGCACCGTTTCAGGGGTGCCGACAATCGCACAGGACAATGCCTGCGCCAGCATCGAGCGCGCCATTGGATCGAGCGCTTCGGCGTAGCCCTCCACCGGCGGCGGAAGCTTTCCAGGTCGGCCGCTCCGCAGATTGACGAAAGCCTGCTGCAGGGAGGAAAACATGAGCTTCGCCTCGGCGTCGGTGTCCGCGGCAAACACGTTCAGGCCGAGCATCAGATAGGGCTTCGCCAGATGCTCCGAAGGTTCGAAGCGTGAGCGGTAGATCTCGATGGCGTTTTCCATCTCCGCCGGAGCGAAATGCGATGCGAAGGCATAGGGAAGGCCCAGAATAGCTGCGAGTTGTGCGCCATAGGTCGAGGAGCCGAGTATCCAGACCTTGACGTCTTCGCCCTCGCCGGGAACGGCGCGCACGATCTGGTTTTCGGCGGCTGGACGGAAATAGGCCATCAGTTCGATCACATCATTGGGAAAGCCGTCCGGGCCGGCTTGCAGATTACGCCGCAGCGCCCGCGCAGTCGCCATGTCGGTGCCCGGGGCGCGCCCGAGGCCAAGATCTATGCGGCCAGGAAACAATGCCGACAGCGTGCCGAACTGCTCGGCGATGATCAGCGGCGCGTGGTTGGGAAGCATTACGCCGCCTGCGCCGACACGGATCGTCCTGGTGCCGGCGGCGACATATCCGATGACGACGGAAGTGGCAGCACTGGCGATGCCCGGCATCGAATGATGTTCAGCCAGCCAATACCGCTTGTAGCCCAGCGCCTCGGCATGGCGGGCGAGGTCGAGCGAGTTGGCGAGCGACTGCGAGACATTGCTGCCTTCGGGAACCGGAGACAGGTCGAGGACGGACAGCGGGATCATGGGCGGCTCCGGATTGCGGACAAACCCGGATATAGGAACGGCATGCGCCGGAGGCAAAGGCGCGAGTGGCCTTTGTGTGCATCAGGCCGGTCTCAGTCCTACACGGACCGGGTGATGCCGCCGTCGATCCGGATGTTCTGGCCCGTGATATAGCTCGACTTGTCGCTCGCGAGAAAGGCGATCAGTTCGGAGACTTCGTCCATGCGACCGTAACGGCCCATCGGGATGCGCTCGCGCCGCTCCCCGGTTTCCGGCAGGCTGTCGATGAAGCCCGGCAGCACGTTGTTCATGCGGATATTCTCCGCTGCGTATTTGTCGGCGAAGAGTTTGGTGAATGCGGCCAAGCCGGAGCGGAAGACGCCGGATGTCGGAAAGAGCGCTTCCGGCTCGAACGCCGCATAAGTCGAGATATTGACGATCGATCCGGCCTTCTGCGCCTGCATGACTGGTGTCACCAGTCGCGCGACTCGCACCGCGTTGAGGAAATAGATCTCCATGCCGGTGTGCCAGTCCTCATCGGTAATGTCGAGGATAGGCGCGCGCGGCCCATGGGCAGCGCTGTTGACCGCCGCGTCGATTCGGCCCCATCGGCTGACCGCATTATCCACCAGCCGCCTGAGGTCGTCATTGGAGCGGTTGGAGCCGGTGACACCGATACCACCGAGCTTTTCGGCGAGCGCGGCACCCTTGCCGGAGGATGATAGAATGGCGACCTTGAACCCGTCTTCGGCAAGCTTGCGCGCTGCGTCGGCGCCCATCCCGCTGCCGCCTGCTGTTATGATCGCAACTTTTGTTTCCGCCATGCCGGGCCTCCTGGTTTGATGCTCGGTCATAGACCGTAAGGAGCCCCTCGCAAAGCCGCCGCTGCCGCTGGCGCAGGCACGTGCCAGCCGTGGCCCACGCGATCGTCACGAGCGGCCTTGACGCGTGATCGGGCTTGGCCGAGAGAACGCCCGTATGTACCGCGTCGTGCAACGAACAGGGGACAGAGCGTGAGCTGGTTCGGATTCCTGCAGCTTGTCATATCGACGATGATCTTTCTGCTGGCGGCGACTGTCGCAAAGCATTGGGCATTGGCGCCGGGCATCGGGAAACTGCTGCTGACGCTCGCGTTATACTCGGCAGGCAATCTGATCATGCTGCGGCTGGTTCGCGAATTTGGCATGGCTTCGGCCTTCAGCCTGTCCGCGGTGATCCAGCTTGTAGCGGTCAACGTCATCGCGCTTGCTTGGTTTGGCGAGCGGCTGACCGCCGTGCAGAGCACCGGTGTCGTCCTGGCGATCGTCGCGGTCGGTATGATCACAATGGGACCGGCTTTCGGCGGCAAATAGGCTGCAAATAGGCGAAGCGGGCTTGCCGCAATTGTCCTGCGACCGTAGCTAGACGTATGCCTTTTCTGGAAACCGTAGCAAAGAAGATCGAATTCTCGGTGCTGCTTGCCGCGATCGTCATCGCCGGCGGGCTGTATGGTTTTGTCGAGATGGTTGAAGTGGCGCGCGATACGAAGCCGCATGCGTTTGACACATCGATACTACTGGCATTCCGTGATCCGGAGAATCCAGCGGTCGGCATAGGGCCGTTCTGGGTGCCGGACGCGGTGCGCGACATCACGGCGCTCGGCAGCGGTGCGGTTCTGTTTTTCATTGTCGCGGCTGCGATCATCTTCCTCATTGCCGAAAATCGGGGATCTGCGGCGCTGTTCGTTTTCCTTTCGGTCGCCGGCGGGCAGGTCGTCTCGAGCCTGCTGAAGCTCGGCATCGACCGGCCGCGCCCTGAAATCGTGCCGCATCTGGCCGAGGTTCACACGCTCAGTTTTCCCAGCGGCCACGCGATGCTGTCAGCGGTGACCTACCTGACGCTCGGCGCATTGCTGGCGAGAATTACGCCGAACCGTGCGGTAAAAATCTATTTTCTGTGCCTTTCCGTGCTTTTGACGTTTATGGTCGGCCTCAGTCGCGTATACCTCGGGGTTCATTGGCCCTCAGACGTCCTTGCAGGATGGTGCGCCGGGGCTATCTGGGCAATGGGTTGCTGGTTGATTGCACAATGGGCGCTGCGCCGTGGCTGGACAGGCACTCAGGGCAGTTGACCTGGCGTGGTAAGTGGTTTGTAACGCAATATTAAGTTGAGACGATACAATCGTCTCGGGTGATCCAAGCCCCTTGCAGTATCCCGGATCACGCATGCCGCAGTCATTTTTTCTTCGCGTCGGCTGAATCAATTCCACCATTAGGCTCGATGCATAAGGCTTCAGGGGATGATGCCGAACCGCAGGAAGCAGAGGCCATTCACGACGCAAATCACCTTATCGGTGCTTGCGGGAGCGCTGTTCGCGTTGGCGATGATGGCGGCGTTCTGCTTCTATGCGGTGTTGCGCGTAGACAGGGCGGCGCTGCAGCGGGAGCGCTCCTTCGTCGGAACCGGAATTGCCGACCGGATGGAAACACTCGCTTCGGAACAGAGGAGCGTGACCGTCTGGGACGATTCGGTGGCCAATGCGAAGGCCGGGAACGAGGACTGGCTTCGCGACAATCTCGGCGAATGGATGAATTCCTATTACGGCCACGACCTGGTTTATATTCTGAATGACAAGGACCAGCCGGTCTACGCGATGGAAGACGGGGCGACCGTGCCGCCGGCGACTTTCGAGAAGGATGCAGCCGTTCTGCTTCCTAGCGTCGACAGGCTGCGCGCAACACTTGCAGCCTCGGCTCCCGAACCAGGCATCGCCGAGTTTGTCCGGCTGAACGGTGTCGCTGCCATCGTCAGCGTCCAGCCGATCGTGTCGGATGCGGAAAACGCCTCACAGCAACCCCACAGCGAGTACGTTCATATCTCCGTCGAGCGGATCAAGGACGCGATTGGCAAGATCGCCAAGCGGTACGAATTGCAGGATTTGCAACTTGTCGAGGACGATCCGCATTCGCCGGCAAGCGTTGCCCTTGCCGATTCCGGCGGCAACCCCATTGGCTACCTTACCTGGCAGCCGAACCGACCCGGACTTGAACTGATCAAACGTGCGGCTCCCGCTTTGCTGGGCGGCACGATACTCACGCTGGGGCTGCTGATACTGCTGCTGCGACGGCTGCGGCGCGCCTCCCATGCGCTGGAATCGAGCGAGCACGGCGCACAGTTTCTAGCATACCACGACACGCTGACCCGCCTTCCCAATCGGGCGTTGTTCGAGGACAGGCTGGCTCAGGCGCTGGCGGCGGCGCGGCGCGGCAACAGCAAGGTCGCGCTGCTGTGCGTCGACATTGACCGGTTCAAGGAACTCAACGATACGCTCGGCCATCCCGCGGGAGACGAACTCATCCGGCAGGTCGCGGCTCGGCTCACGGATGCTGTCCGAGAGGTCGATACGGTAGCCCGCATCGGCGGTGACGAATTCGCAATCGTGGTTGTCGATGTCCATGACATGCGCGAGGCGGAGGCCGCCTGTGACCGCGTTATCGAGGATGTGTGCGAACCGTTCGACCTGCTCGGCGAGCAGGTGTTTGTGCGCGTCAGCATCGGCCTGGCTCTTTCACCGGAATTCGGGACGGAGCCTGCCGAATTGATGCGCAAAGCCGATATCGCCCTCTATGAGGCAAAGCGCAACGGGCGTGGCCGCTACTGCGTTTTTGCCGGCGGCATGGACGATTTGTTGAAACACAAGCGGGCGATCGAGCACGATCTGCGCCTGGCGCTGGAAGCCGGCGATCAGATCAATCTGGTTTATCAGCCCGTTCTTGGCCTGGCGCAGGATGCTCTGGCCGGCGCCGAAGCGATGGTGGAATGGCATCACGGGGCAGGCCGGAACCTGCCGGTCACGCAATTGATCGCCATTGCCGAGGAGCGCGGCCTGATTGGCCAACTCACGCGCAGAGTACTGAGGCTTGCCTGCACCTTCGTCAGCGAGAATAATATTCCGTGGATGCAGATTGCCCTATCGCCGGTTTTTTTGCGCCACGAGGGCGCTGCTCGAATTGTCCTCGACATTCTGGCCGAAAAAAATGTCGAGCCAAAGCGCCTTCAGATCGAGATCGGCGAGAGTGTATTGCTGGGAGACAACGGCGCGGCCCAACAGGCCATCAACACGCTCCGCGCCATGGGAACCGTCATCGTGCTTGACGATTTCGGATCGGGACCATCGTCTATTACCATGCTGCGCCAGCGGCCCGTGGACAAGCTTAAGCTCGATCGATCGTTCGTTCGCGCTCTCGGCAGCGCCGATCCCGCCGCCGCAATCGTCAAGGCAGTTACCGAACTGGCAAACGCGCTCGGCATCGAAGTGGCCGCCGAAGGTGTCGAGACCGCGGATCAAAAGACAATGCTGGCCGCCCTCGGCTGCCGCGAGATTCAAGGTCCCATTGTATCGGAGCCGCTAACCGGCATGCAATTGGCGGACCTACTTCGCAACAATCGGTCCATGAAGCGCGCCGGACCGCAGCCTGCCGGCAAGTTGCAAAAACGCCTTTGACCACGGCTTCGCACGGACTTTCACTCGCGTGCGCGATGCACCGGGCCGGCCATCATCAGCACCAATGAGCCCAGCAGCGCAGCAATAAGCGAACCCATGAGGATGCCGAGTTTGACCTCGTCCTGAAGATGCTCGTTGCCGGCGAAGGCGAGCAGCCCGATGAACAGGCTCATGGTAAATCCAATACCACAAAGGAACGCAACACCGACCACATGCGACCAGCGTGCGTCGCGCGGCAGATCCGCCAGGCCGAGTTTGATCGCCAGCGCCGAAGTCCCGAGCACCCCGACGAGCTTTCCGACAACCAGCCCCATGGTAACGCCAAGCGTCAGGGGCTGGATCAGGTCGGAGCCGCTTATTCCGGCAAACGAAACGCCGGCATTGGCGAACCCGAAGAGCGGCACAATGATAAAGGCTACCCCGCGATGCAGCGCGTGCTCCAGACGGTGCAGCGGAGACCGTTCGAGGTCGTGGGCGATCCCCGGCGAGACGCGCAGCGGGATGGTCAGCGCCAGCGCCACGCCTGCCAATGTGGCATGAACGCCGGATTTCAGCACCAGCACCCAAAGAACGGAGCCCAGCAGCAGGTAGGGAACGAGGTTGAGCACGCCCATGCGGTTCAGGATGATCAGCACGCCCAGGACCGCAAACGCTCCACCCAGATAGAGCATCGATAGGTCGGTGGTATAGAACAGGGCGATGATGATGACAGCTCCGAGATCGTCAATAATCGCAAGCGCGGTCAAGAACACCTTCAGCGAGGCCGGCACGCGTCTACCGAGCAGCGAAAGCACTCCAAGCGCAAACGCTATGTCGGTTGCGGTGGGAATGGCCCAGCCGCGCAGCGCTTCGCCGTTGCCGGCGTTCAGCGCCACATAGATGAGAGCTGGAACCGCCATGCCGCCGGCGGCGGCGATGCCCGGAAGGATCCGTCGAGGCCAAGTGGACAACTGGCCGTCCAGCATTTCCCGTTTGATCTCCAGGCCGACCAGCAGGAAGAATATGGCCATCAGCCCGTCATTGATCCAGTGGCCGACATTGAGCGGGCCGATATAAGCCTTGAGGGTGGCGAAATAGATGGTGGACAATGGCGAGTTCGCGACAATCAATGCCAGCACAGCTGCGCCCATCAACACGATGCCGCCAGCCGCCTCGCTGTCGAGGAATTCCCGGAAAACGGATGGGGGGCGGGTCATGCCGCGTCTCCACAGCTCGCAAGGGGCGTAACTGAGAGCGGTCCCATCAAGGCCATTTCCCGCTTCATGCGCAGATCCATCTGTCTCAAATCCTTCCCTCAATCCAAATCATATGCCCGATGCGCAGCGGTCGCATCGGAAGTGCAAGAGCATCCCGGGCGTCCGGGATTTCTGAAAAAAGCTGCAATTGCGGCTGAAGCCCCACCTGTCTCAGGCGTCTATCTTGGCGCACGCTTTGCCAGGATGCGTTGCAGCGTCCGGCGATGCATGTTGAGGCGACGGGCGGTCTCGGAGACGTTGCGGTCGCACATTTCGTAGACGCGCTGGATATGTTCCCAGCGCACACGATCGGCGGACATCGGATTTTCCGGTGGCGCCGCACGCTGTCCACCCGTGCGCGTCAACGCCGCGTAAATATCGTCGGCATCGGCCGGCTTCGACAGATAGTCGATTGCGCCGAGCTTCACCGCCGTCACGGCTGTCGCGATATTGCCATATCCGGTCAGGATCACCGTGCGGGTGTCGGCGCGGTTCTCGCGGATGGCCGCCACGACGTCGAGGCCGTTGCCATCGCCCAGCCGCATGTCGACCACCGCATAGGCCGGCGCGCCGGACTTGACCTTGCCAACCGCCTCCTCGACGCTCTCGGCCGTGTCAACAACGAAGCCGCGCGCCTCCATGGCGCGCGCCAGCCGGGTCACAAACGGCTTGTCGTCATCGACCAGAAGCAATGTGGCGTCGGGGCCGATGGCCTTATCCTGGTTACTTTCCTCTGCGGTCATAAGCTTTCATTTCCAAAATGTCGCTCGATGGTCAGCCGGATATAGCTTTCCGCCGCAGGAAAAGCCACCTCACGCGGTGTCGTACATGGCGGTGGGGTTGCTGCGGCGATTGAGGAACTGGTCACGGCTCCAGGCGATCTGCACAATGGCGCCCAGACCGCGCTCGTTGGCATTGAAGAAGGACAACGTTGCCCCGGAGCGTTCCAGCAGCGTCTTGGCGATGAACAGGCCGAGCCCGAGGCCGCCGCCGGGTTCGTTACCCTGCCTGGTCGACATATACGGCTCGCCGATGCGGTCGATGATTTCCGGCGGAAAGCCGGGACCATCATCGATGATGTCGATCACCACATCGCCATCGTCCCACCGCCAGCGCAACGTGACTACGCCGGCAGCGAAATCGACCGCATTCTCGACCAGGTTGCCAAGCCCATAGATAACGCCGGGATTGCGGTGACCAACCGGTTCCGGACCTATGCGCTCGCCGGGGGCGAGGCGGATGGCAATGCCGAAATCGCGATGCGGTGCGATGACCTCCTCGATCAGCGACGTCAGCGGCAGGCGGTCGAGAAGCGTCTCGCTTTCCGATGACAAGCTTGTGAGCCGTTTGAGGATTTCGCGGCAACGCTCACTCTGCGAACGCAACAAAGTCACGTCCTCCCGGAACCTGGGGTCTTTCCCGAGCGTGCGCTCCATCTCCTTGGCGACGACGGTGATCGTGGCCAGGGGCGTCCCGAGTTCATGCGCGGCTGCCGCGGCAAGGCCATCCAGCGCGGAAAGATGCTGCTCGCGCTGCAGCACCAGCTCGGTGGCTGCCAGCGCGTTGGCAAGAAGCCGCGCTTCCTCCGCAACACGCCAGGCGTAGACGGCTGTGAAGGTAATCGACGACAGAACCGCCATCCACATGCCGGCGACATAGACGAACGGTATCGACAGCGACCCTCCGGCATTCCAGGGGAGCGGAAGGTGCCGAAACACAAGAGCGCTGGCCATCAGCATGACGATACCTCCGAGCATCGCTGTCATTCTGAGTGGCAAGGTGGTCGCCGAAATCACAACCGGAACGGTCAGCAGAAGCGCGAACGGGTTTGTGAGGCCGCCGGTGAGATACAGCAGCCCGGCAAGCTGCAGGGAATCGAACAGAAGCAAGGCAAGCGCTGCATTTGGCAACAGGCGAAGCGCCGATGGATAGCGGAATGTCAGAAACAGGTTCAGCCACGCCGAACTCGCGATGAGCGCAAAACAGGGACCAACCGGCATCGGAAAGTGCATCCAATATGCCACCGCGATGACGGTGATGCTCTGGCCGACGATCGCCAGCCATCGCAGCCGGATCAGCGTGTTGAGTCTCAGTCTGTGCGCCTGCTGGAAGTCGGGCGTTGTGAGCGACTTGATCATTACCCGTTATGGCGCGGGAGGCGCATCGCCGCCAAGCGCTATTGCATGGGAAAGTGCGCAGCGGTTTCGGGACAACGCCATGCATTGCGTTATCTGCCGCGTGGTTTGGCCAATGCATGGCGCCCAAAAGTGCGCAGCGGTTTTGGGACAACGCCATGCATCGTGTTATTTGCCGCGTGGTTTGGCCCATGCATGGCGCCCAAAAGTGCGCAGCGGTTTCGGGATAACGCCATGCATCGTGTTATTTGCCGCGTGGTTTGGCCAATGCATGGCGCCCAAAAGTGCGCAGCGGTTTCGGGACAACGCCATGCATCGCGTTATTTGCCGCGTGGTTTGGCGCGGCTGGTCGCCTGCGCGGTGGCGGGGTCCTCGGGCCAGACATGTTTCGGGTAGCGTCCACGCATATCGGCCCGCACATCGGCCCATGAGCCGCGCCAGAACGCCGGCAGGTCACGCGTGGTTTGAATCGGACGGTGGGCCGGCGAAAGCAGTTCCAGTGTCAGTGGGATCTTGCTCTCGCCAATCGACGGATGGCTGGTCAATCCGAATAGCTCCTGCACACGGATGGCCAGCACCGGCGCCTCGCCGTCGTAGCGAATCGGAAGGTTGTTGCCCGTAGGCGCCGAAAAATGGGTTGGGGCGGCCGTGCCGAGACGGCGTTGCAGATCGTGCGGCAGCAGCGACATCAGGCCCCTGCGCAGCGCTCCGGGATCGATGCGGCAAAGGCTGGCCTCGCCCGTCAGGAAGGGGAGCAGCCAGTGCTCCAGCGACGCCAGCAGGACCGCGTCCGAGACGTCCGGCCATGGCTCGCCGACGGCGCGGTGCAGCCAAGCAAGGCGCTCTCGCAGGCCTTCTTCCTCGCCCCAACGGAGCAGCGAAAGACCATGCTCGCGCAGGGCATCGAGGATTGCATTGTCCGCGTCGGCGCCCTGCGGCGGCGGCAGCAGCTGCTCGGACAACACCACCGCTCCAATCCGTACTGTTTCGCGGGTGCGCACGGAGCGGCGCAAGGTGTCGAATTCGGTCCCCCGGCGTCGTTCCAGATGGCTGCCAAGAACAGCGCGGATATCGGCTTCACTCACGGCGGCGGCAGCGGTGATCCGGGCGTTCAGCGCCTTGCCCTGCAAGTCCGCAACGACGAGGTAAGGCTCGCCGGCCAGCGGGTCGGCGGCGTCGAGCATGCCGCCGCCACCATTCGACAGCACGAACCGGCCACGCTCTCCGCGCGCCTTGGCAACACGGTCCGGCCAAGCCCGAAGGAGGAGGGCGCCTGCGGATAGAGGGCGTTGCCCTTCCGGTGAAGGACGGAGAGCCGGGGACGGCGGCGCGGAAGTTTGCTTGCTGAATCGTGCCGGACGTTCACCATGTGAGGTTGGCGCAAGCATCGACGCGCCCTTCTCCCCGACCTCGGCCGAGAGAGGGGCGGCGCTCTGATCGCCAACCTGCCTGGCCAGCCTCCCGGCCAAGTCACGCGCCGCAACCGCGCGCGGCGACCTGTCGGTGAGAAGTCGCGACAATCGGCGCTCGAGATCGGCTCCATCGCCACCGAGACCCCTTTCGGTCAGCAGCACAGCGAGCAAAGCGGCCTCTCGCGCTTGATCGCTCATTGCAGCTTCGGCGACCATGTGCGCCAGTCTGGCCGGCAATGCCAGCTTGCGCATCGTCGCGCCCGCCTCGGTCACGCGGCCCCCATCATCCAGCGCATTCAGCGCGACAAGGAGGGCGCGGGCCTCGGCCAGTGCCGGCAGCGGCGGAGGGTCGAGGAAAGCCAACTGGCGGGGATCGACGATGCCGAAGGCTGCACAGTCGAGTGTCATCGACGACAGGTCCGCCTCCAGGATTTCAGGAGTGTTGTGGGCCTCCAGAGCCGCCGTCTGCTCGGCGCGCCAAAGGCGTACAGCCACGCCGGGCTGCGTCCGGCCTGCACGTCCGGCCCGTTGGTCGGCGGAGGCCTTGCTGACGCGCACGGTCTCCAGTCGGGTCAGCCCCGACGAAGACTCATATCGCGGCACCCGCGACTGGCCGGAATCGATCACCACACGAACGCCCTCTATGGTGATAGAGGTCTCGGCGATCGACGTCGCAAGCACCACTTTGCGGCGGCCGGCGGGCGCCGGGCGTATCGCAGCATCTTGTGTGCGCGCTTCGAGCTGTCCGTAGAGCGGGACAACATCGACATTGTCGGCCACACGGCCGGCCAGCCGCTCAGCTGTGCGCAGGATCTCGCGCTGTCCAGGCAGGAAGGCGAGCACGCTCCCGCCTTCATTGGCCAACGCCTCGCGAATTGCGGCCGCCACCGCGTCCTCCACCGCGATACCCGGTGCTCGCTCGACATAGCGGATATCGACGGGAAAGCTGCGCCCTTGGCTCTCGATTACGGGCGCATCGCCAAGCAGCTTCGCCACCCGCGCGCCATCGATCGTGGCCGACATGACCAGAAGCCGAAGATCGGGCCGCAACGCTCCTTGCACGTCCAGCGCCAAGGCGAGTCCGAAATCGCCGTCGAGCGAGCGCTCATGAAATTCGTCAAAAAGAATTGCGGCGATGCCCGGCAGTTCGGGCTGATCCAAAATCATGCGCGCCAGTATACCCTCGGTTACCACCTGGATGCGCGTCCTGGCCGAGAGCTTGCGCTCCATGCGCATGGCGTAGCCGACCGTACCACCCGGCTCCTCGCCGGCGATCTCCGCCATCCGGCGCGCTGCAGCGCGGGCTGCCAGCCGGCGCGGCTCGAGCAGCAGGATCGTTCCATCGCCACGCCAGCCTGCGGAAAGCAGCGCCAAGGGCACCAGCGTCGTCTTGCCCGCACCGGGCGGTGCGACCAGGACGGCCTTGCCGCCGCTCTCCAGCGCGGCAAGCAGGGAAGGCAGCGCCTCAGCGACAGGCAGATTTGGCAGGTCCGACAGCTTCATGTCCTCCGGTAGTCGAGGACAAGCGCCCAATGCAAGCGATCAGGCAAAAAACGGCAGCGCGAATTGCAGCCTCGCCCCTTATGCGGCCTGTGCCAGTCGCTCTCCCGCCATCCGGTAGGAGATCGCTTCGGCCAGATGAACTCGCCTGACGCCTTCGCTGCGATCGAGGTCGGCCAGTGTTCGCGCCACTTTCAGCACCCGATGGTACGCGCGGGCGGAAAAGCCCAGCTTTTCGCTGGCGTCGGCAAGCAGTGCGAGTCCGGCAGCATCGGGTCGGGCGATCTGCTCGACCAGCGCCGTCGGACAATGAGCATTTGTCACAGTGGCCACGCCGAGCGCCTCGAAGCGATGTCGCTGGAGGGCGCGCGCTGCCGCGACGCGGACAGCCACGCCAGCGCTCGGCTCGGCGGTGCCGGGCCGGATCATATCGCTCGCCGAGACGGCCGGAACCTCGATACGCAGGTCGATGCGGTCCATCAGGGGTCCGGAGATGCGCGACTGGTATTCGGTGCGACAACGATCGCCTCGCGCACAGCGGTAGCCCGGCTCACCCGCCATGCCGCACCGGCACGGATTCATCGCCGCCACCAGTTGAATGCGCGCCGGATAGGTAACGCGATTGTTGGCGCGCGCAATCACGCATTCGCCTGACTCGATAGGTTGCCTGAGCGAATCGAGGGCAACGGGCGAAAACTCTGGAAACTCATCGAGGAAAAGCACGCCATTGTGCGCCAGCGATGCCTCGCCCGGCCGTATCCGCAGACCGCCCCCGACCATGGCCGCCATGGAGGCGGAATGATGGGGCGCGCGGAACGGCCGACGGTTTGTCAGTTTTCCGCCGGCGAGCTCGCCGGCGATGGAAGCAACCATGGATACTTCGAGCAGTTCCCTCGGCGAAAGCGGCGGCAGGATCGACGGCAACCGCTGCGCCAGCATGGATTTACCGGAGCCAGGGGGGCCGACCATGATGAGGTTATGGGCTCCCGCCGCAGCGACCTCCAGCGCCCGCCGCGCGGTCTCCTGGCCCTTTATGTCCGCTAGGTCGGGCAAGGTATCGGAGGGCAGGTGCACCTTTGCCTCGGGGCGTGCCAGAACCTGTGTGCCTCGAAAATGGTTGGCAATGGAAATCAGACTGCGCGGCGCGATAATATCGATGTCGGCGCCCGCCCAGGCGGCTTCAGGCCCGCATTCGCTGGGGCAGATCAAACCCTTGCCATCCGCGTTGGCGCCGATAGCAGCCGGCAGCGCCCCGGTAACCGGAGCGATGGTGCCATCGAGAGACAATTCCCCGAGAACGACGTAGCCGGCGAGTGCGTCGCCCGGTATGGCGCCCAGAGCCGCCATCAAACCCAAGGCAATCGGCAGGTCGTAATGGCTGCCCTCCTTTGGCAGATCGGCGGGCGCCAGGTTGACGGTGACCTTCTTCGACGGCATCGACAGGCCCGACGCATGCAGGGCGGCCTGAACGCGTTCGCGGCTTTCCGCCACCGCTTTGTCGGCAAGGCCGACAATGTGCATGCCGACCTTCCCGGGAGCGATCATCACCTGCACGTCGACCGGGACAGCCTCTATGCCCTGAAACGCAACTGTGCGTACCCGCGCGACCATGCCCGCTCCTTGCTACCGTCCTGCCAAGATATCTCAAATAAAAATCGTTTGGCAGACAAGCACAACTCAAGGAACGTTACAAGAACAAATGTGATGTCGCCAACGAGCCTGCTTGAACCGGGCCGTAGGAATAGGAGCAAGTCCGCATTGCTGTGCTACTACATGAGCTGAACGACAAGTCCCTCGCCATCAGCGTCTATGATGACAAGATAGGCGCTGCCGTCACTTGCTGGAGATGGAGCAGTTGCATTGGCGCGTTCCCGCCTATCGAACCAGTCTCGAAGCGAACCGCGCAATGGCAGTTCCCGCAGGGTTTTCGGAACGCGTTCCTAAACGCCGATCATTGGGTTGAGCGGCGGGAACAAATCCGGCACGCATTGCAAGCGGGAGATGCGCGCTGGTTGCAGCTGGTTGCAAAAAAGGAACATTCTGGCAACCGAATTCTACTTTATGCTCCTGAACCGGAAGGGGCTGCGCACGTTCCTGGCAGCGCTCTCTAGCGCTTCGCCTCGACGGCGTCCCAGAAAAGCGCGGCGATGTCGGCCCCGCCGAACTTTTTCACCTCGCGAACGCCGGTCGGCGACGTCACATTGATCTCGGTCATATAGTCGCCGATGACGTCGATACCGACCAGGATGAAACCGCGATCGCGCAACGACGGGCCGATGCGTTCGCAAATCTCCTGCTCGCGGCGGGTCAGCTCGGTCTTTTCCGCCCGGCCGCCGACATGCATGTTGGATCTCGAATCGTGCTCGGCCGGCACCCGGTTGATCGCACCGACAGCTTCGCCGTCGATCAGGATGATGCGCTTGTCGCCCTTGCGCACGTCCTTGAGATAGCGCTGGACGATGTAAGGCTCGCGGAACATCTGGCCGAACATCTCCAGCAGCGAGGCCAGATTGCGATCGTCGTCCCTGAGGTGGAAGATACCGGCGCCGCCATTGCCGTAGAGTGGCTTGATGATGATATCGCCGAATTGCTTGCGGAAAGCCGCGACCTCTTGCGGGTCCTTGGTAATCAGCGTCTCCGGCATCAGGTCGGCAAACTCCGTGACGAAGATCTTTTCCGGGCTGTTGCGTACCCAGGCGGGATCGTTGACCACCAGCGTCTTAGGATGGATGCGCTCAAGGATGTGCGTGGTCGTGATGTAGTTCATGTCGAAGGGCGGGTCCTGCCGCAACAGGATCACGTCCATCTCGGAAAGATCGATACGCACCGGGTCGCCGAGCGAGAAGTGGCTTCCCTTCTCGTCGCGCACGGTCATTTCCTCGACGCGGGCAAAGACATTTCCGCCCAAGCAGCGACAACCGATCGGGCGTGTAGTGGAAAAGCGCGTGGCCGCGCCGCTGCGCTTCAAGCGACAGCGCGAACGTCGTGTCGCCGGCAATGTTGACCGTCGACACATGGTCCATCTGGATGGCGATCTTCAGCGGCATTGCGGCCTCGGTCCTGCTCGAGCTGGCGTTTGGTCGGCGGACATGACGCGGCGGCGTCAGCGCTGTCAAGCGGCGGCGGCGATGTTGGCGCGGACGCTGGTCTAGGCGTTGACGACGAGGAGACCGCCAATGATGAGCAAGGCGCCGATTGCACAGCGAATGCTGAGTTGTTCGCCCAGCAGCGGCCATGCCAGCAGCGGCGCGGCGCAGAAGGTCAACGCCATGAAAGGGTAGGCGACGGTCAGCGGGACCGATTTGAGGACATAGATCCCTGCCTGCTGGCACGACAGCAAATGCTTCCAGCGGCGGGTTTCTTGTTCTATGGATTGGCGCTTTCCTCCGCGCGAGAAAAATCCGAGATGCAGCAGCAGGCGAAATACCCTGACCTTGATGGCGCGGCGGTGCTGATCACCGGCGGCGGATCCGGGATCGGTGCAGCACTCACGGAGGGGTTCGTCGCCCAAGGGACTCGAGTGGCGTTTGTCGACATTGCCGAGGGCCCGAGCGAGGCGTTGCGTGACCGTATCGGCAAGCAATATGGTTCGACGCCGCTGTTCATCAAATGCGACCTGCGCGACATCGACGCGCTGCATGACGCCGTTCACAAAGCCGAGGCCGCACATGGCGCGGCGACCGTCCTCATCAACAACGCGGCATTTGACGAGCGGCATGATATCGCCGATGTGACGCTCGACTACTGGGACAACAATCAGGCGATCAATCTGCGCCCGCATTTCTTCACGGCCCAGGCGGTGGTGGCGGGAATGCGCTCTGCGGGGCGCGGTTCCATTATCAACTTCACCTCGACCTCGTTTCTCATCAACCATCCCGATATGCCATCCTACACAGCGGCCAAGGCCGGCATCATCGGTCTCACCAAGGGGCTGGCCGGCAAGCTCGGGCCGTGGGGCATCCGCGTCAATGCCATTGCGCCGGGCTGGGTGATGACCGAGCGGCAGAAACAGCTTTGGGTGACGGAAGAAAGCGTGTCGGCGCACGTGGCACGCCAGTGCATAAAGGAATTGATGCAACCGGAGGATCTTGTCGGTCCTTGCCTGTTCCTTGCGTCCAATGCCTCACGCATGCTGACGGCCCAGACCATGATCGTCGACGGAGGGTACCTGTGAGCAGCCGTGACGCGGCTTTTGCTGCTGCCGACTGGGGCACCACGCGGCTCCGCGTCTGGCTGATCGACGCTGCCGGTGCGGTTTTGGACGAACGGCGCAGCGACGAGGGCATGCTGGCGGCGCAGCCCGACCGTTTCGGCGGGATACTTGAGCGGCAGCTTGCGGATATGGGCGCGGATGCGTCCTTGCCGGTCGTCATCTGCGGAATGGCAGGTGCGCGGCAGGGCTGGATCGAGGCGCCGTATGCGACGGTACCGGCCTCGCTCGAAGCGATTTTCGGTTCGGCGGTTCGAATACCGGGATTGACACGCGACGTGCGCATCGTGCCCGGGCTTGCGCAGCGTAACCCGACGGCGCCGGACGTGATGCGCGGGGAGGAAACCCAGCTGGCGGGCGCCGTTTCAAGATTGGCCGCCGGCCGGCACGTCGTCTGCATGCCCGGCACACACAGCAAATGGGTGGCTCTGGACGGCGAAACGGTGACCGGCTTCCAGACCTTCATGACGGGAGAACTGTTTTCGATCCTGTCGGCGCAATCGATCCTTCGGCACTCCATTGGTGACGATGCAACGGTCACAGGGGGCAGTCCAGCTTTTGCAACGGCATGCAAGCATGCGCTTGGCGACCCGTCGCCGCTCGAGACGAGACTGTTCCGCATTCGCGCCGCAACCTTGCTGCAGGGACTTACCCCTGCCGACGCCGCAGGCAGTCTCTCCGGCCTTTTGGTCGGTGCGGAGATCGCCGCAGCGCGAAGGCTGTTTTCGCTTCCGGCCGGTGGCAAAGTGATTCTTGTCGCGTCGGGCGCAATGCACGATCTTTACGCCAAGGCGTTGGCGATTGCCGGATACGAGGTCGTAACGGTGGACGCCGATGAAGCGGTTCGCGCTGGCCTGACGAGCGCAGCTCGCGCGACGATTTTGAAGGAATCCGCATGAGCACGCCATTCCCTCAATTGAAACGCGGTCTGGTTGCGATCCTTCGCGGCCTTCGCCCTGAAGAGGCCGCGGAAATCGGTGCGGCTGTCTTCGAAGCCGGCATCGAGGCAATCGAGGTGCCGCTGAACTCGCCTGATCCGTTCCGCTCGATCGAGACTCTGGCCGGCCAGTTGCCGCTGGGCCTGATCGGCGCCGGCACCGTGTTGACCGCAGAAGCAGGTTGACCGGCTGCATGGGGTTGGCGGAAGGCTTCTGGTCAGCCCGAACATCGACGCGGAGGTGATGACACGCGCCGCCGGGTACGGGCTGGTGACGATGCCCGGCGTGTTCTCGCCGACCGAAGCGTTCCAGGCGATCAGTCTTGGCGCGTCGGCGCTGAAATTCTTCCCTGCGAGCATCCTCGGTCCGGTCGGCATTGCTGCCGTCCGCGCCGTTCTGCCGGCCGATACGACCGTCGGCGTTGTCGGCGGCGTCTCGGATGCGGATTTCGCCGCCTATGCGACGGTCGGCGTCCGAACCTTCGGGCTTGGATCCAGCCTGTTCAAGCCGGGAATGAGCGCGGTGGAAGTCGGAACGCGAGCGGCAGCGGCAGCAAAGGCCTGGGATTCGGTGTTCGGGTAAACCAGGCGCTGACGGTTAGCGCCACGCGATGCCCGCTGCCAACCGTCACTGCATAATTGAGCGCCGGCCGCGGCACGATCAGCCGGCAAACTTCGCCCTATATCTTTCGAGCACTTCCGGATTACGCAGATTGACCGGCAACTCGCCGGCAAGCACGAGAAGCGCCTCCCCGGCTGCACCGACGCCCATGCGCATCATGCTCTCTTCAGTGATGCCGGCCATGTGCGGCGTGATGATCACATTGTCGAAACTGAAATAGGGATGGTCGGGCGGTAGC
Organism: uncultured Alphaproteobacteria bacterium; assembly: GCA_963829135.1. GTDB lineage: Bacteria > Pseudomonadota > Alphaproteobacteria > Rhizobiales > Rhizobiaceae > Kumtagia. Next base: position 440,538 of record CAWHHO010000008.1, read on the forward strand.
GGCTGAGTTGAGAAGACGTCGAGCGCCGCACCCGCGATGCGGTGTTCTCGCAGTGCCGAGATCAGCGCGCCGTCGTCTATGACGGGACCGCGTGACACATTGATCAGGATGGCACTGGGCTTCATCGAGTCGATTCGTTGCCGGCTCATGAGCCCGGTGGTCTCCGGCGTCAGCGGGCAGCAAAGAACGATGATATCGCTTTCGGCAACCAGTTCATCGATGCCGGCAAAACGCACCCCGTCCGGCGCCGAGTTGCGGCTGCGCGTGTGGGCGATGACCTTAAGTCCGAAGCCATGCCACGCAATATGGCCGACCGCCTGGCCGACCGCGCCGAGACCAATGATCCCCATCGTCTTGCCGGCAAGCTCGGTCGTGAAATTTGCGTGGTCACGTCCGGCGAGCCAACCGCTGCTGCGCAGGTCCCGATCAACCATGCGAAACCGCCGCATCAGCGCCAGGCACGCAAACATGACATGCTCGGCCACGGATTGCGCGTTGACCCCTGGCACATTGGCGACCAGCACGCCGGCCGCCGTCGCCGCATCAACCGGGATCATGTCGAGGCCGGCGCCATGGCGGATGGCGGCGCGGATCGAGTGTCGGCCCGAGAAAATCTCCGGGGGCAGCGGCGCCCGCACGATGATGATTTCCGCGTCGCGCGATTCCCTAATGAGCGTCGTGGCGTCGAGAGCTGATGCGATCCTGAGATCGCCCACGGCTTCGAGCATTGCCGTCGCGCGCGGGTGAAGCGGATGGGTGGAGAAAATCACCGGGCGGTTCACGCTTTCTCGAGCGACTTCGCCGCTTCCTCGCCGGTGATCAGTCCCTTCCAATAGCTCTCCGCACCCTGCAGATGCGCGCTCATCAGCGCCTGAGCCAGGTTGCCGTCGCGGCGCAGCAGCGCGTCGAAGATCTGCAGGTGCTCGGCATGCGATTTGCGGCCGCGCGCCGGATCGTTGAAATAGATCGGCAGGCGCTGCGCGCCCATCACGTAGTAGACGCTGCAGACCTTGTAGAAGACGCTGTTCTTGGTCGCCCGCACGATCTCCAGGTGAAAATCGCGGTCCTCCTTGGCGATGCCTTCGCCGGCAGCGATGCGCTCTTCCGAGGCCGCGAGGATCTCGCGCAGCCGTTCGAAATTCTCCTCGGTGGCACGCGAGCAGGCAAGTTCGGCCGCCTTGATCTCGTGAATCTTGCGCAGTTCCACTGTTTCATAAATCTGGATCGGATCGAGCGGCACGCCGGCCTTGGCAAATAGCGCCATGGCCTCGACGCTTGCCTGACGGGTCGTGAGGTAAATGCCGGATTTCGCCCGCCGCTCGACGATCTGCATGGCTTCGAGAATAGCCAGCGTTTCGCGGATCTGCCCGCGGCTGACGCAGAAATGCTCGGCCAGTTCGCGCTCTGAAGGCGTGCGCCCGGTCTCGCTGTTTGAGCAAGTATAGAGGTAGGCCGCGAGATCGGCGAGGAGGTCTTTTTCCTTCATCATCTTCAGGGTTTTTGGACGTGAGCCTCCAAGAATTTCTCCGAAATCGTGAAACCCAATCCCGGTTTCTCCGGAATTTCTATCATACCGTCCTTTGCCTCGACGGTCTCCTCGACAAGATCGTGGATCATCGGATTGGCGCCGAGCGAGTATTCTATCGTGAAGCTTGCCGGCGAAGCCGCGCATAGATGCAGGCCCGAGAAAAAGCAAGGTGCGCCGGCCCAAAGATGAGGTGCAAACCGCAGGTTGAAAGCGCTTGCGATCGTGCTGATTTTCATAGCCTCGCTGATGCCGCCGCAAAATGCCGGATCGGGCTGGAAGATGTCTACCGCCTTGCTCACCGCCAGGTCGCGAAAATCGTACCGTGTCGCCTCGCTCTCACCGGCGGCGATGGGCACCGAGCCGGAAGCCCGCACCTCGGCCATGCCGGCCTTGTCGTCGCCGATTACCGGCTCTTCGAACCAGGCGAGGTCGCTGTCGGCTGCAAGCGCCACGAAGCGCTTCGCGTCCGCGACCGTATAGGTGCCATGTGCGTCCACCATGATATCGATGCCGTCGCCAAGCGTTTTGCGGGCCGCACGGACGCGTGCGGCCGAAACATGCGGCGCACCGTCCATGGCACCTATCCTCATTTTCACGGCTCCGAAGCCGCCTATGTCGATGTAGGATTGCAACTGCTCGCCAATTCTGTCGGCCGGCGCCCAGCCGCCCGACGCATAAGCCGGCAAACGATCAGCCTTGCGGCCGCCAAGCAGCTGCCACACAGGCTGGCCGAGATGCTTGCCAAGGATGTCCCACAGCGCGATGTCGACCGCGCTGATTGCTGCTACGGACATACCGCGCCGCGCAATCTGCGGCATCGCGTGTCCATGCCTGGCCGCCGAACCGGCGCGCACGCCATTGTAGAGCATTTCCCAGATCGGCCCGATATCGCCGGCGTTGCGACCGGCCAGCATCGGGCCGACCTCGTGGTTGATGAGATGCACCAGCGCACTATAGGTACCCGCGCTGCCAGCGGCATTCTTGCCTTCGCCCCAGCCGACCAGCCCGTCGTCGGTCTCTATCCGCACGATAGCCGCATCGAACGTCGCCACCTGCCCGAAATCGCTTCGGTGCTGGCGCGCCGCTTCGATGGGTACGCGGACCCACCAGGCCTGGGTATTCTTGATACGCATAGGCTGCCTGTCGTAGCTCGTTCCGGAAAAGGTGCGCCGGCCACCCGCCCCCGCGGTGCGGCCGGCGCCAGGCCCGCCTACTTGATGAGAGGCAGAAGGGTTTCCGCGGTGATGCGCATCTGGTCGGTGTAGAACGTTTCGGTCAGCACGCTTGAGCCGTGGTCCTGGATGAACTTCAGCTGTTCCGGCGAGATATCGACTGGATTGCGCTCGACCATTTCAGGATAGCGGTTGGCCGGCGTACGATCGACCGGCGCAACGAACTCGTTGGTCAGCGCGCCGTCATATCCGATATCCTTGAGGATGCCGATAAGCTCCTTCCATTTGATCGTGCCAAGGCCGGCGGCGAAGCGGTTATTGTCGGCGACGTGGAAATCGAACAGGCGCTTGCCAGCCTTGCGGATCGCCTCCTCCACGTCGAACTCCTCCATATGAATGTGATAGGCATCGAGGCAGACGCCACATTCCGGCGACACAGCATCGGCCAGCGCGAGCGCCTGCTCGCCGCGATTGAACAGGTACGTCTCGAAGCGGTTCAGCGGCTCGACAGCGATTTTCACGCCGACTTTCTTGGCATGCGTGAAGCATTCGCGCGTCGCGTCCACGACCCATTCCCACTCTTCTTCCACAGTGCCGTCCGGAACCACCTTACCCACCGTCGCCGGCACAAGCGTGATGATCTCGCCATCCAACTCGCTCACCATGGTGAGCACGTCCTTGACATATTGCACGGAACGTTCGCGCTGACCCTGATCCTTGGCAGCAAGATTGCGCTCGCCAAGCATCAGGGTCACGGCGCCCCAGCAGCGGATGCCATGCTCCTTTAGAAGCTTGCGTGTTTCCTGGGTCTTGTACTGCTCCGGCTCGCCGGAAATCTCGATCAATTCGTAGCCGAACTTCTTGATCCGCTTGAGCGTCGTTTCCAGCGGCTCGGCGCGCATCCAGTTATGCGTCGATAGATGCATGACTTCCTCTCCCAATCAGGCTTGAATCGATCCGCTGCGCGCGGAACCGTGTTTCCTCCCACAAGGCTTTCCAGTCTTTTCCAAACTGGCTAGACCAATTGGGTTCAATGGAGTTTCTATCGCAATTATTCTGATGTCGCAAGAAGACATGTCCAGGACCGGTGTAATCTAGGTATCCTATTGAACGGTAATAGCTAATCCGTGGAGTGGACGAATTTTACAGGAGCATTTCCGCTGGCGATCCGTCTTGACCCAGGAATCTTATTTGGTATGACCAGAATGAAATGGACGCGGCTAAAGCAATCTTCTGCACCATCTTGCAGCAATGGCGGATTTGCCTACGATGCGGCCACATTTCGGGAGGACATCAATGGCAAAGACAATGAAGGGGCCGGCCCTTTTCCTGGCGCAGTTCGCGGGTGACGCAGCCCCGTTCAATTCGCTCCCAAGCATCGCCAAATGGGCGGCCGGGCTGGGCTACAAGGGCATCCAGATCCCCACTTGGGACGCACGGCTGTTCGACCTCAAGAAGGCGGCTTCGTCAAAGACTTATTGCGACGAGGTCAAGGGCATCTGCTCGGATGCCGGCGTCGAGATCACGGAGCTGTCGACCCATCTTCAGGGCCAGCTCGTTGCGGTTCATCCTGCCTATGACGCGCAGTTCGATGGCTTTGCGCCGCCCGAGGTTCACAACAACCCGAAGGCGCGGCAGGCCTGGGCCGTCGAACAGATGAAGTTCGCGGCCAAAGCGTCGAAAACCCTTGGTCTCGGCGCTTCCGTCACCTTCTCAGGCGCGCTCGCCTTCCCCTATCTCTATCCGTGGCCGCAGCGCCCCGCCGGCTTGATCGAGGAAGCCTTTGCCGAGCTGGGCAAACGCTGGAAGCCCATCCTTGACAAATATGAAGATGCGGGGGTCGATGTCGGCTACGAGATCCATCCCGGCGAGGATGTATTCGACGGCGCGACCTTCGAAATGTTCCTGGACGCGGTCGGCGGTCACGCCCGCTGCAACATCAATTACGACCCCTCGCATTTCCTGCTGCAACAACTCGACTATCTCGCTTTCATCGACATCTATCACGAACGGATCAAGGCGTTTCACGTCAAGGATGCCGAGTTCAATCCTGATGGGCGCCAGGGCGTCTATTCCGGTTATCAGAGCTGGACGAACCGCGCGGGCCGTTTCCGCTCGCTTGGTGACGGTCAGGTCGATTTCTCCGGTATCTTCTCCAAGCTGGCGCAATACGACTACGATTCGTGGGCGGTGCTGGAGTGGGAGTGCTGCCTGAAGCATCCGGAAGACGGTGCTGCTGAGGGTGCGCCCTTCATCCAGAGCCATATCATCCGCGTTACCGAGAAGGCGTTCGACGATTTTGCCGCCGGCACGACCGACAAGAAGCTGCTACGAAAGCTGATGGGAATTTGAGCGCTTTACCTCCCCCTCGAGGGGGGAGGTCGCGCCGGAGGCGCGGGAGGGGGTGCGAATGATCTTCACCCCACCCCGTCGCTTCGCGACGACCCTCCCCATCGAGGGGAGGGTAAACAAGGGAGGACAAAATGGTAACCGGCAAGACAGTCGAATCGGGCAGCGGACCAATCCGCTACGGTATGGTTGGCGGCGGGCAGGGCGCCTTCATCGGCGGCGTGCATCGCATCGCAGCGCGCATTGACGGCGAGTTTTCGCTGGTCGCCGGTGCGCTTTCGTCCGATCCGGCCCGCGCCAAGGCGTCCGCAGCCGATCTCGGTCTCGATCCAGCCCGCAGCTACGGTTCGTTCGCCGAAATGGCGAAGGCCGAGAGCAAGCGCAATGACGGCATCGAGGTGGTCGCAATCGTCACGCCGAACCATATGCATTGGCCGGCCGCCAAAGCATTCCTCGAAGCGGGCATCCACGTCATCTGCGACAAGCCGCTGACGTCGAACCTTGCGGACGCCAAAAAGCTGGCGGCGCTGGTCGAAAAGAGCGGGAAGCTTTTCGTGCTGACCCATAATTACACCGGATATCCGATGATCCGGCAGGCGCGCGAAATGGTGGCCTCCGGCAAGCTCGGCGATATCCGCGTTGTACAGGCCGAGTACCCCCAGGATTGGCTGACGGAGAAGGCTGAAGACAGCGGTTCAAAGCAGGCATCATGGCGCGTCGATCCGAAGCAATCCGGGGTCGGCGGATCGACGGGCGATATCGGCACGCATGCCTATAATCTTGCGCGGTTCGTTTCCGGGCTGGAGCTGGACAGCCTGGCCGCCGATCTCGACGCCTTCGTTCCGGGACGCCAGCTCGATGACAATGCGCACGTTCTGCTGCGTTTCAAGGCGAAGGGCAGCGCGCCGGCGGCGAAGGGTATGATCTGGGCGAGTCAGGTAGCGCCGGGCAACGAGAATGGCCTGAAGCTTCGCATTTATGGCACCAAGGGTGGTTTGGAGTGGGTGCAGGCCGATCCGAACTACCTCTGGTACACGCCGTTCGGTCAGCCGAAGCAGCTGATAACGCGCGGTGGTGCCGGGTCCGGCCCGGCCTCCGCCCGGGTGACGCGCGTTCCGCCCGGCCACCCGGAGGGCTATCTCGAAGGCTTCGCCAATATCTATGCCGAAGCTGCCCGTGCCATTCGCGCGACACGCAATGGCGGCAAGATGCCGAAAGATGTGATCTTCCCGACCGTTCAGGACGGCGTAGAGGGTGTCGCCTTCGTTGAAGCCTGCGTGAAATCATCCAAGAAAAACGGCGCCTGGACCAAACTGTAGCGCGAACGGAAAATGGGCGGAGTTCCGAACTCTCGCCCACCCAGGCCGCGCGTCGGCGTTGTGCTTTGGTACACCTTCCACAATTTCGCGTGGTGGCGCCTTGCTTTGGTCACGATGTCCGCGTAGGTAGCAGACGTCGATCTTGCTTGCCGAACTTTGTTTCTGCGCCTATGGCGCTTCTGACGATCTTCTCTCTCAAAATCGATTTGACTTGCATCGCCCGGCACTCGGTCAGGCGAGCGATATCTCGTGACTGAACAGGAAGTTGTCATGAACACTGGAACCGTAAAGTTCTTCAACGCCACCAAGGGTTTTGGTTTTATCCAGCCGGATAATGGCGCGACGGACGTTTTCGTCCACATCTCCGCTGTCGAGCGTTCCGGCATGCGCACGATCGTCGAAGGCCAGAAGCTGAGCTTCGACATCGTGCAGGACAAGCGCTCGGGCAAGAGCGCCGCTGAAAACCTGCAGGCGGCATAAGTATCAATCTTCGATCTGTGACCACGGATGTACTGGCACGGATCTTGAGATGACAGGAGAGGTCGGGTATTCGCCCGGCCTTTTTGTTTTTGGCGGTATCGTCTCCGCATCGGAGGAACAATGATCAAAGCGATTGCAAATGTGGATCTGCTGAAGCCTCTCCGGTCAAAGGCCGAGACCAAGGCCGACGTAACCAACAATATTGCCCGCACCATTACCGAGACGGAAATCGCCAAGCGTGATGCCAAGACCGCGCGGTTGCGCGAGGCAAGATTGGCGATGGAAGCGCTCGACCTGGAAAGCAAGCCTGCCGCGCCGGCTAAGAAGCCCGCCGTGAAGAGCCGGGCCAAAAAGTAACTGTCGAAAGTGCTGAACGCTTAACGCTTCGTGGCCGGAGGCTTCCTGAGACAATTTTTGGATGATGCGTCACGCGTCGCCGCCGGTTGCGACTAGTCTTGGGCTAGGGAAGAAGCACGGCCACCGACAAAGCGCCGTAAAATCCAGGGAACCAAAACTGTCGCGCGCGTAAAAGCGGCGTTGCCAGGGGTTAAAAACTCAGGCCTGCAGCAAGGTCGTCGTTTTCGTGGATAGGCCGAGCGGCAGGGATGCGCAGTTAGACCGTTTCACTCACCATGCCCGGCGATCATCATCGCTTCCAGCGCCAGCCGTTCGGTCTTGCGCATGCGCTCCGATTCCGACTTGAGCTGGCCGCAGGCGGCGAGAATGTCGCGGCCGCGCGGCGTGCGGATGGGCGAGGCATAACCGGCATTGTTGATGTAGTCGGCAAACTTCTCGATCGTCTCCCAGTCCGAGCACTGGTAGTTGGTGCCAGGCCACGGATTGAACGGGATCAGGTTTATTTTGGCCGGAATGCCTTTGAGCAGGTTGATAAGCGCGCGTGCGTCGGCGAGACTGTCGTTGACGTCCTTCAGCATCACATACTCGAATGTGATGCGGCGCGCATTCGACAAACCCGGATAGGCGCGGCAGGCGGCCATCAGCTCCTTCAGCGGGTATTTCTTGTTGATCGGCACCAGCAGGTCGCGCAGATCGTCATTCGTGGCGTGCAGCGAGATTGCCAGCATGACGCCGATCTCGGCGCCGGTGCGGGCGATTTCCGGCGTGACGCCGGAAGTGGAGAGCGTGATACGCCGCTTCGACAGCGAAAGCCCATCTCCGTCCGAGGCGATCAGCAACGCCTTCTTCACCGCCTCGAAATTGTACAGCGGCTCGCCCATTCCCATCATGACGATGTTTGACACTTTGCGGCCTTCCGCCGGGACAATGGCGCCGTCAGGCGTGTTGCGGTCGGGGAAGTCGCCGAGCCGGTCGCGTGCGGTCAACAGCTGCGCGAGGATTTCCTCGGCCGTCAGGTTGCGCACCAGCTTCTGCGTGCCGGTGTGGCAGAACGAGCAGGTGAGCGTGCAGCCGACCTGCGAGGAAATGCACAGCGTGCCGCGACCTTCCTCTGGAATGTAGACGGTCTCGATCTCCACAGGGCGCCCGGCGCCGCGCGGCGGAAAGCGAAACAGCCACTTGCGCGTTCCATCGCCCGAGATCTGCTCTTCGACGACTTCCGGGCGCGCCACGGTGAAGATTTTCGCCAGTTCCGCGCGCAGGTCCTTGGAGATGTTGAACATATCGGTGAAATCGGACACGCCCCGCACATAGAGCCAATGCCACAGCTGCTGCGCGCGCATCTTCGCCTGCCGTTCCGGGACGATGCCGGACGAAACCAGTGCTTGCGCCATTTCAAGCCGCGTGAGGCCGACAAGCGATGGCTTTTCGGCAGAAGCAGGGCGCAATGCGGTGGGCGCATGCGGGCGTGTAAGATCGAGAGACAAGGTCATGGCAAGCCTATATGGGGATGCCGCAGCAAAGTTTGAGCCGACATTCCGCCGCGCCATAACACGAACGCCGGCGCTGCGCCACGCTTTGCGGCGCAACCCTGCTATACCGCGTTCGAGGCGAGTCCTATCCAAGCGCCGCCTACGCCCCAGGGCATCTCACACGATCGGCTTGATCCTGATCCGGGTGATGCGGTTTTTCTCGCGTTTCATGACGATGAAGCGTTTGCCGTGAAAGGTGAAAGCCTGCTTCTCCTCCGGGATCGACTGCGTCTCGTGGATGACCAGTCCGGCGATCGTCACCGCCTCCTCGTCCGGCAGTTCCCAGTCGAAGGCGCGGTTAAGTTCGCGGATCGCCACCGAGCCATCCACCACGATCGACCCGTCGGCTTCCTGCTTGACGCCCTGGACATCAATGTCGTGCTCGTCGGCAATATCGCCGACGATGACTTCGATGATATCCTCCAGCGTGATCAGGCCTTCCACCTCGCCATACTCATCCACGACGATGGCAAAATGCGCCTTGCGCCTCAAGAATGCGTTAAGCTGATCGCGCAGTCGCGTCGTATCAGGCACAAACCACGGCTTTGCCGCGATTTTCATCAGATCGATCTGGGAAACGTCGTTGCCGGCCTCGCTGAGCATACGTGCCAGATCCTTGGCGTGGACGACCCCGACAATATTGTCGAGCGAGCCTTTCCATAGCGGCATGCGGGTGTGCGGGCTCTGGATAATTTCGCGCACGATCGTGTCGGTCGGGCTGTCGGCATTGACGGAGCGCATGTCGGTGCGGTGAACCATGACGTCCGAAACTTCGAGTTCGTTCAGCTCCATCAGGGCGTCCAGCCGATCGCGTTCCTGCTTGGCCTGTTCCGTGCTGAGATGGGGGTCGTCGACCTTGATTTGCAGCTCCCCGCGCGGTGACAGCGGTTGCTCGATTGGCAGGAGCTGCATGCCAAAAGAAGTAAGCAACGGACGCCGCGCCAGCCACGCGATCAACGCGACGGCAAGCGCGCAAGCAGATCCCAGCAGCGCCCCCTCGATCATGCCGTCAGGTGCTCCCTCAGGAAAGAGAGCACCTCCGAGGCCGGCACGTCCCTGGCGATGAACGATTTTCCGATGCCCCGCGTCAGAATGAAGGTGAGCGCGCCGCGCGAGACCTTCTTGTCCTGTGCGATGTAGCCAAGCATGCGCTCGGCATTCGGCAAGTCGCCAGGGATATCGGAGACGCGCCACGGCAGGCCGACGGCCTGCAGGTGAGCTTCCACGCGTGCGGCATCGTCGGGGCTAGCCAAATTCATCCGCGCCGAGAAGCGGTGCGCCAAGGCCATGCCGATGGCGACACCCTCGCCATGGACAAGGCGGCCGCCGTCATAGGCGGTGGCGGCTTCAAGCGCGTGGCCGAATGTGTGGCCGAGATTGAGCAGCGCGCGGTCGCCGGTCTCGAACTCGTCGCGCGCCACCACATCGGCCTTGGCGCGGCAGGACTCGGCAATCGCATAGGTGCGCGCCGGTCCGCCGGCAAACACCTCGCGCCAGTTGTTCTCGAGAAATTCGAAGAACGCGGGACGGTCGATCAATCCGTATTTGGCGACCTCGGCATAGCCGGCGCGGAATTCGCGAACAGGCAGCGTGTCGAGCACATCGGTATCGGCGAGCACGAGACGCGGCTGCTGGAAGACGCCGACGAGGTTCTTGCCGTGGGCGGTATTGATGCCGGTCTTGCCGCCCACCGAGGAATCGACCTGAGCCAGCAGCGACGTCGGCAGCTGCACGAAATTCATGCCGCGCCGCACGATGCCGGCGGCGAAACCGGTGAGGTCGCCGATGACGCCGCCGCCCAGAGCGATGACCACGTCGCCGCGCTCCAGCCGCTCCGACAGCACATGATCGACCACCTGCTGCAGGGCAGGGAAGCTCTTGGTCTTTTCGCCGGGCGGAAGCGCGAGGGGAGACACGCCGATACCCGCGGCCTCCAGGCTGGACGTGAGCGTTTCGAGGTGGCGGGCAGCGACATTGTCATCGGTGACGATCGCCGCGCGCGCCCCCGGCAGCCGTCCGGCAATCGCCGAACCTGCCTGCTGGAGAAGGCCGGCGCCGATCAGAATGTCATAGCCTCGCTCACCCAGCGCTACCCTGACCGTCTCGACGCCCTCATCCGTCATGATTTCGATCCTGTTCCGTCTCACGCTGAGCCGAGAGATGCGCCGCCAGCGCGTCCAGCACTTCGCCGACGATCACTTCCTTGCGTTCCTCACGTGTCGCCACCGTAACATGCGCCTCGGCATACACCGGATAGCGCTCGTTCATCAGCTTTTCCAATGTCGCACGCGGATTTTCGGTCTTCAGCAGCGGCCGGTTCTGCTTCTTCGAAACACGCGCGAACAGCACATCGATGCCGGCCTTGAGCCAGACCGAAATGCCGTGATCGGCGATGACGGCGCGCGTATGCGCGTTCATGAATGCGCCGCCGCCGGTCGACAGCACCTTCGGCCCTGTCTCCAGAATGCGCAGAATGACACGCTGTTCCAGCGCCCGGAATTCCGGCTCGCCGTAGCGCTCGAACAGTTCGGGGACGGTCATGCGAGACACGGTTTCGATCTCATGATCGCTGTCGACAAACGGCAGGCCGAGCGCCTCCGCGACCTTGCGGCCGATCGCCGTTTTGCCCGCCCCCATCAGACCGACGAAGACAATCGAACGCGCGCCGAGCGGGCCGCGCACGGATTGCCGGAAATCGTCCGATATAGCCTGTCCGGTCTCCATCCGTCCCTCGATCCTGTCGGCGTTACGACATGGATTGGGCGTTGCCGTCAAGTTCCGAGCGGTTGGCGGGCCAGCTTTCGTGAGCGACACCCACTCAGGCCTGCTTTGCAAAAGCACCTCAGCCCTGCACGCGGCAGGGAGCGGAGGTGAGCGCGTGGCGGGACGAAGTGGGGGCTATGACAGGCAACATCAAGCGCTGAAGCGTCCGGGCTTGTACGCGAGGCACGCCTCCCGCATAAGGGCGCAGGATTCAGCGAGACTTTCTCGAGTCGCTTTCATGCCGACGCTTACCAGATATGTTGTCGTGCTCGGAATATTCGCGGCCCTGGCTTATGGCGTGATGTATGCGCTGGTGACCGTCGTAGAGCCGCGGAAGACCGAGATGTCGGTCGAAATTCCCCTGCAAAAGCTGAACAAAAAGGCAGCGCCATGAGAAGCGCCTTTCGCATCGAGGCCTTTCTGGAAATGATGAGCGCCGAACGTGGCGCGGCGGTCAATACGCTCGCCTCCTACCGCCGCGACCTTCACGACGCAGCCGATGAGATCGATGATCTGGCGAATGCCGGCACCGCGGAACTGCGGACCTACCTCGCCGGCATCGCTCAACAAGGTTTCGCGGCCACGTCGCAGGCGCGAAAGCTTTCGGTGTTGCGGCAGTTCTACAAATTCCTCTATTCCGAAGGCATGCGCCCGGATGATCCGACGGGAACGCTTGATGGACCCCGCAAGGATCGCCCACTACCCAAAACCATGAGCGAGGCCGAAACCTCGCGGTTGCTGGACAGAGCGGTCGCGGAGGCTGCGGAACGGCCGGACGATCTTGCCGCCACCCGCATGCATGCACTGGTGGAAGTTTTGTATGCCACCGGCCTTCGCGTTTCGGAACTGGTCAGCCTGCCGCTGGCCGTGGCGATGCGTGACGACCGGTTCTTCGTGGTGACCGGCAAGGGCAATAAGGAGCGCATGGTCCCGCTATCGCCCAAGGCGCGCACCGCAATGCGCGTCTGGCTTGCCGCCCGCGCCACCCAGCCAGCCTTCGCCAGCAGCAATTTCCTGTTTCCCGCCGCTTCCGAATCCGGTTACTTGCCGCGGCAGGTGTTTGCGCGCGACCTGAAGGCATTGGCGGCGCGTGCCGGCATCTCGGCTGCAAAAATATCGCCGCACGTCATCCGCCACGCCTTTGCCAGCCATCTGCTGCAGAATGGCGCCGACCTGCGAGCAGTGCAGCAACTGCTCGGCCATGCCGATATTTCGACCACCCAGATCTACACCCATGTGCTGGAAGAACGGCTGGTGCGCCTGGTCAACGACCATCATCCGCTGGCGGATCCGTAGACGGTAATGTCAATTCTCAATTTGGCATCTAGGTGGGCCGATTTTCGGGAAACGCACCCCTCGCCCGTCCTCCGGAGCACGCAAGGCACAGTCAACGGCGTTGCAATTGGTGCCTTTGCCGGCAACGCAACGCAAATCACCCGGAACCGTCCCATGACCCCGACGATCACCGCCTTTGAAAGCTCGCCGGATCGCGGCATGGGATTGGCGCGTGACATGCGCGTTCGCTGGGCGCTCGAAGAAGTGGGCCAGCCTTACAGTGTTCGTCTTGTTTCTTTCCGTGAGATGAAGGAACCCTCGCATCGAGCACTTCATCCTTTCGGGCAAATTCCGACCTATGAAGAAGGCGACCTCGTCCTGTTCGAATCGGGGGCGATTGTGTTCCATATCGCGGAGCGCCATGGCGGCCTGCTGCCGGATGATGCGAATGCCCGAGCACGTGCGATCACATGGATGTTTGCCGCGCTCGGTACGGTAGAGCCGCCGATCGTTGAGCTGGAAATCGCCAGGCTTGTGGAACGCGACGAGGCGTGGTCCGATCAGCGCGTGCCTCTCGTCAAGGACCGCATCCGTGACCGGTTACGTGCGCTTTCCTCTCGCCTTGGCAATGGTGACTGGCTCGACGGCGCGTTCAGCGCGGCGGATATCATGATGGTACATGTGCTGCAGAGGCTGAAAGGATCGGGCTTGCTTGAACAATATCCCAACCTCTCAGCCTATGTCGCACGAGGCGAAGCGCGGCGGGCCTACCAGCGGGCTTTCGACGCTCAATTGGCGATTTTCACGGCCGCTTCGAAGGGGTGATGAGGGAGATCCAGGCCGTTTGGCCTGGGTGTAAATGGTCTGGACGGTCAACACTTGTCCGCAACGGCTCGACTGTCATCGGTGTACAGCCGATGGATTTCTGCAGTTCTGGCCTGGTCTGCTAACATGGTACTCATCTTCACGAGGACGGCGTATCGTGACCGGCAACGGTCACACTACATGGTTTGCAGGAGTGTTGCTTGTTGTGGTCTTGCGATCTTCGCAACGAGGCTGTTCTTGATGCCGCCGCCCATTTGAGCCGAAGAGTTTCTCGGGCTGCGGTGCCCGAATGGAGGGGAGAAAGTTGAATATGCGCGCTCCCGAAGAGACCGTCCCCCAGCGTCGCGATCTCACGCGTGTCACGTTGGCTGTGTTGTTCATCGGTGGTCTGCTTCTCGCCAGCTTCTGGATTGTCCAACCCTTCCTGCCCGCGATTGTGTGGGCGACGACCCTGGTTCTGGCCACCTGGCCCCTTATGCTCTGGATTCAGCGTCACACCGGCAACCGTCGCGGCATTGCAGTTCTTGTGATGGTCCTGATCCTGTTGCTGGTAATTATCATCCCCTTCTGGCTGGCGGTAAGCACGGTCGTTACCCACATCGACGAGATTGGCGATCTGGCACGTACGGTGCTGTCCCTTCGGGTGCCGCCACCACCAGATTGGCTGGGGCGGATTCCGCTCGTGGGAGACCGCGCCACTGCTGCCTGGGCAAACCTAAACTCAGCCGGGGTCCGCGAGCTTGCTCCCAAGCTTACGCCTTACGCCGGCGCGATGACGCGGTGGTTCGCGTCCGCCGCGGGCGGTCTTGGCGGCATGTTCGTCCATTTCCTGCTGACTACGGCGATAGCCGCGGTCATGTTCGCAGGCGGGGAGAATGCTGCCGCTACCGCAATTCAGTTTGGTCGCCGTCTCGGCGACGATCGTGGCGAAATGGCCGTGCGGCTCGCCGGTCAGGCGATCCGCAGTGTTGCCTTGGGCGTCGTTGTCACTGCCGTCGCCCAGAGCGTCGTTGCAGGCATCGGCCTCGCGGTAACCGGCGTACCGTTTGCGTCAATGCTCTGCGCGCTGATCTTCATTCTGTGCCTCATCCAGGTGGGTCCCGTGCTTGTCATGGTTCCCGCGGTGATATGGATGTTCTATACCGGCGAAACGCTGTGGGCGGCCGTGTTGCTGGCATTCACGATTGTCGCGGCGACTATGGACCAGTTCATACGTCCGGCCCTCATCCGCCGCGGCGCCGACCTGCCGATGCTCCTGATTCTTGGTGGTGTGATTGGCGGCCTGATCGCGTTCGGCTTGCTCGGAATTTTCATAGGGCCGACAGTCCTGGCAGTCACATATACATTGCTCAATGCCTGGATTGCCGAAGCTCCCCGGCCCAGCGAACCGCAGATGCTCGGTCAAACAACCGCTTGAGGGTACGGGCGACGATCAGGGCGGCAGCCGTGGCGAGCTATGCTGCCCGTTAGGACCAAGCCTTTCGCACATAGCGTCATCGCGCAAGTTTACTCAGCAATTGCTGCCGGCACGGCCCCTTCCCGACGAGCTCGCCCGCTTCAGTTGCTTCGTGGGTATTCGTCATATTTGGCATGCAGAGTCAAAGCGCGGCACGGCTGAGGGCTATCAATATCAGGGTCGCAGTGGATAATGCGGAGTTCCTAGAAGCACAGACCGTCGCGGTACGGCAATAAGCAGGGGGCGACACTCCGGATCGGTTGCATCGATCCCAACGGTGGTTTTGGCGCGGATGGTTACAGGGGCGGTCGCAGCGCGCCGGCAATTGTACGGCACGCAATGATGGGCGGCTTCCTACAACCAATGTCTCTTGCATTCCTGCGCCGGCCAAGCCGCGCGCAGTAGCAGACATTCGATCGTAGCTGCGTCGAGGCGCTACAAATGGCGCTTACCTGTGGCTGGGAGCTCAGTTTCGAACTCCAAACCCGAGGAGCTTATCATGCCACGTAAAGCCGCACGGATGGATCAGTTCCTGCTCATACATTCGGCCCGCAACGACAATTGGCGCGAAGTCACTTCACTTGCCGATGCTTGGGCGACGCAGCGCGGCGAAAGGGCGGCCGTGGAAGCGATGATCGCTACGATGGCGCCTGCGGAAGAATACCACGCCTATCCCGGCGCGAGACTGCTCGGCGCTTTGATCGAAACGATCGCCGCCAATGATGCCGGCGGCACGACAAAACTTGCGCGGCGCATCTCAAACGGGCTTTTGACGCGCGGATATCGCGGGCGCCCTGGCGAGTGGGACGTGCATGACGAGATGTCGCCGAGCGAGACGGCCGATATCATGCCACCCGCGACCGGGGAGCCGGGTGGGCGCCGCCCCTATTTCGAAGTGCTGTTCGTGAACAGCCAACCGGCCGTGCGCTGGCCCACGCTCGCTGCGGAGGTCCGACGGCTCCGCCGCCCGGAAGATTTGTTCATCTATGAGCCAATCTTCGTAGGGTCATTCGAAGATGCGATTTGTGCCGCGGCGCTCAACCCCGACATCATCTCGGTCGTCCTTGCAGAGGGCTTCCCTTATCGCTCTCGGCATGACGCGCCGGTGCTGCGCTCGGTGCTCGACCCGCTTGGAGAAACGGAAAGTCCGGATATGTCCGCGCTCCGCCTTTCACGCGCGCTGAAGCGGATAAGGCCGGAACTCGATGTCTACCTGCTCTCCGACCGCGCGGTGGAAAAGCTTGCCGGCGACCCCTCGGCCGACTCGACTACGGCGCATCTTCTACGCGGTGGAGGAGCCGCTTGAACTCCACCTCGCCATGCTCGAAGGCGTGCAGGCGCGCTATGAAACTCCGTTTTTCGATAATCTGAAGAAATATGCTCGCCGCCCCATCGGGACGTTCCATGCCCTGCCGATCGCTCGCGGCAAATCGGTGTTTCGGTCGGACTGGATCCGCGATATGGGCGAGTTCTACGGGATCAACCTGTTTCTGGCGGAAAGCAGTGCGACCACAGGTGGCCTCGACAGTCTCCTGGAGCCTACGGGGACCATCAAGCGCGCTCAGGAAATGGCGGCGCGCGCCTTCGGCGCCGACCACGTGTTCTTCGTGACGAACGGCACCTCGACCTCCAACAAGATGGCGGTGCAGGCGCTACTGGCGCCCGGCGACATCGCGGTCGTCGATCGAAATTGCCACAAATCGCACCACTACGGCATGGTGCTCACTGGAGCGCAGCCCTATTACGTCGAAGCTTTCCCCATGACGGAATATTCGATGTATGGGGCGGTGCCACTCGCCACGATCAAGCGCGCCCTGCTGGCACTGCGGTCGGAGGGTAGGCTCAATCGCCTGAAGTTGCTGGACCTGACCAACTGCACCTTCGACGGTCACATGTACAACGTCCGGCGCGTGATGGAGGAATGCCTTGCGATCAAGCCGGATCTTGTCTTCCTGTGGGACGAAGCATGGTCCGGTTTTGCCCGCTTCTCGCCCTTCTTGCGCCCGCGCACGGCAATGGGGGCAGCAGCGGAAATCGAGAAATGGCTGCGGGACGACGAGTTCGTGGCTGCCTATGAAAGGCAGCGCGCAAAGCTTGGCGACAAACCGTCGGACGAGACACTGCTTGAGACGCGTCTGATTCCGGATCCGCGTCAGGTCAGGCTGCGTGTCTACCAGACGAACTCCACCCACAAGTCGATGTCGGCGATCCGGCAAGGCTCCATGCTTCTTGTGAAGGACGTGGATTTCCACACCGTGGAGGCGCAATTCCACGAGGCCGTCTTCACGCACGCTTCGACCAGTCCCAACCAGCAGCTCATCGCCAGCCTCGACGTCGCGCGCCGGCAGATGGAGCTCGAAGGCTATGGGCTGGTGATGAACGCGATCGAGATTGCGCTCAAGATCCGGCGTGCGGTGAACGAGCATCCGCTGATCTCCAGGTACTTCCGGGTGCTGGGCGCGGACGCGATGATCCCGGCAGAGTACCGGCAGTCGGGCTTCGTGGATTATCTCGCGCCGGGGTCGAATTGGGCTACGGCGATCAAGGCAATGCATGAGGATGAGTTTTACCTCGATCCCACGCGCATGACGCTGGTCTGCGGCACCGCCGGTTTCGATGGCACCCAATTCAAGGGCCTGCTGGCCAGCAAGTACGGTATCCAGCTCAACAAGACGTCGCGAAACAGCGTGCTCTTGCAGTCAAATATCAACAACACGCGCAGCGACGTAGCCCACCTGATCCGTGTGTTGGTCGAGATTTGCCACGATATCGAAAAGCGCCTGGGCGACGGTGGAGAAGGCGAGCGGGAGGCCCTCGCAGGACGGGTAAAGTCGTTGATGACCGACGTGCCTGAGCTTCCGAATTTCTCCCACTTCCACGAGGTGTTCCGCGACGACGCAGGGAAGGAGACGCCGGAGGGCGACATTCGCAGAGCCTTCTTCAACGCCTACGATCCTTCGGTCTGCGAATACGTGCCTCTTCTCGGAGAAGAATGTGATCGTCGGCTGCGGGATGGGCCGGAGATGGTCTCGGCGAACTTCGTGATCCCCTATCCGCCCGGATTCCCGATCATGGTGCCGGGTCAGGTGCTGACGCAGGAGACGATCGATTTCATGCGAAAGCTCGATGTGAAGGAGATTCACGGATACGAGAAAGCGAGGGGGCTGAAGCTCGTCAAACCCGATGCCGTAGCCGCCAAGGCGAAGCGCTAAAGGAGCCAGGCACGCGATTTGCTGGGGGGATTCTGCAATGGCTTGGATCGAACACTTCCTGGTCAAGTATCCAGAGCTTGCCGTCTTCATTGCGATCAGTTTGGGCTATGCGATCGGCGGCGTGAAGGTGGGCGGCTTCAGTCTTGGACCGGTCACCGGATCGCTTTTCGCGGGCATCTTGATCGGGCAGTTCGCCGACGTGCCGGTATCGGCCATGGCAAAGTCGTTGTTATTCCTGCTGTTTCTCTTCGGCATCGGCTATTCAGTCGGGCCACAATTTTTGCAGGCCCTGAAGCGCGACGGGTTGAAACCGGTCGCGCTGGCTGTAATCGTCTGCGTGACGGGCCTTCTCACCGCCATCGGTATCGCCAAGCTGCTCGGCCTTGATCCGGGCTTTGCAGCAGGTCTGGTCTCCGGCTCACTGACAGAAAGCCCGGCCATGGGCACCGCGACGGAGGCCATAAATGCACTGCCATTGCCTGACGCGGATCGTGCAAGGTTAGTGGCGCATATCGCGGTGGCCGACGCGGTTTGCTACGTCTTTGGCGCGGTGGGCGTCATTCTGTTCTGCAGCGTCGTGGCGCCCAAACTGCTTGGTATCGACCTGGCAGCCGAAGCCCTCAGCCTGGAAAAGGAACTGGGCATCACGCGCACGCCCGCGGGGGTGACCTCGGCGTGGCACAGGTTCGACGTGCGTGCATTCCTGATTGCGGAGGGCATGCCGATCGTCGGCCTGACCGTCGCCGCTGCCGAGGACAGGTTTCCCGAACACCGCCTTTTTATCCAGCGCGTACGGAGGGGTGACAAGATCATCGAGGCGACTTCCGGCCTTGTCATCGCACCGGGGGACGTTGTGGCGGTTTCGGGCCGGAGAGCAACGCTGGTGGAAGTCCTCGGGTCCCGCGCCGAGGAGATGGAAGACCGCGAACTCCTCGATTTCCCGGTCGCTGCCGCTGATATCCTCGTAACGGGCCGAGACATTGGCGCGCGCAGCATTGAGGACTTGGCCAAGGAAAGTTGGACCCGGAGCCTATATCTGCGCAACATCATGCGCGGAGGCCAGGAGATACCTCTCGCCCCGGGAATCAAAGTCGAACGTGGGGATGTCGTGGGCGTCATTGGCCCGCAAAGCGTTGTGGCGCGTGCTGCCGAGCGGATCGGCGTCATCGTCGCACCGACGAAGGCAACAGACTTCTTCGTGCTCGGGCTTGCCATCTTCATCGGCGGGCTCGTCGGTGTTCTCGTGTCGTTTCAGATCGGGGACACGCGGATTTCGTTGAGCACCAGCGTGGGAACGCTGCTGGCGGGCCTCGTCGTGGGTCATCTGCGGACTCGCTTCCCACTCTTTGGACGGATACCTGACGAAGCAGTCTCGCTGATGACAGCACTCGGTCTTGCCGCCTTCGTCGCCATGACCGGTCTGCATGCAGGCCCGGTATTCGCCTCGGCGATCGCGGAAGCGGGGATAGGTCTCCTGTTTGGCGGCATGGTAGTGACTATCGTGCCGATGATCGTAGGGCTCTTTGCAGGACGCTACCTGCTCAACATGAATCCGATACTGCTGCTGGGCGGGCTGGCAGGGGCGCAGACCATGACGGCTGCCATGGCCGCAGTGCAGGACCGGTCGGGGAGTCCCGTCGCCGTCCTGGGCTATACGCCAGCCGTGCCGATCGGTCACATCCTGCTCACCACGTGGGGAACGGTGATCGTCGGGGTCGTCGCATAGCCGAATATGCGACTTGCCGCGGTGTCACTGCGACGGAGGTAGCGGACTGACATCGCGTGACCTTATCCGCCAAGCGCGATCGTGAGCGCCACCAGAACGCTGCCAATCGCCGCCATAACGCCCGGCCATCGGCCACGGACTCCTGCCCATATATTTGCCCAGCCTGCCGCCGATCACAAACAGCATGGCGAGCGCTATGAAGTTCGAAACCCGCATGGCGACGTTGAGATCGTCAATGAACAGGAATGGAATGCTGGGCGGCAGCGTTGAGGCAATAACCAGAGTGCAGATCGAGAATGCGGCCGCGAGATCCCGCCCTTGGACGATGCGCCGATCATGTACGCCCCGCGACGTGCGGATGCGGTTGAAAATGATGTCCGCAAGCTCATCCGATGCCGATAGGCGTACATCGTCAGGCAGATTATCCAGAAATACGAGCCGTGCCTTCTCTACGGGGGCATTGCGGATGGCGTCTATGTGACCAAAGCGTCTTGCCCGCTCGACGGCTGTCGTGAGCACGAACATCACACCGTCGACGATCCCCCAAGCCACATTACAGCCGAGCGCGGCTGCGAGGACACTTCCGACCGTCTCACCATCGCTTGCGGCGACACTCATTGTTCCTGTGAAGGAAAGCGCCATGAGTAAGCCAAAGACGATTTCAGAGAGGCGATCTATTGGATCTAGGACACGTCGCACCGATCCGCTCATGGCAGGATTTCGCTGGTTGTTAACACTCACCGCCGCCAAGGAAACACAAGCCACGGATAGGTTAGTCCGGGCGTCAATGTCCAGAGAAGACTAAAGATTGCACGGTCAGAATGACAGCCTGCATGCGACGCTCCCACCCTCTCTGCCGCTGCAAGCTTCATGTTTGTCCAGCCGGTGACGCCGGAGGTTTTCAAGATCGACAAATCGACGGAAACGCAACAGATCGCACGTCCGTATTGGGTGCGATCTATCTACCCAATGCGATCCGCCGAGCCCGGCAGGCCCACGCAACGTGCGCTACTTTTTCTTTGTCGCATTGTACGTTTCGACATAGCCGCGGGCCACCGCACGGACGGCTCGGCCGATATCGTCATACACATCGTCGGGCAGGTTCGCGAAGGACACGCGCACGCTCCAGTTCGGTGCGTCGAAGCCGCCGCCGTTGAGCAGCACGATCGAGTGATCCTGCGCAAGCCGGTAAACCAGATCGAGTGGATGGACGTTCTTTTTCAGCCAATCGACCATCTCCTCGCCCTGATACTTGCGTAGCCAGAACTCGAAATCCAGCGTCCCGTAGTAGCAGGAGAAGTTGGCGTTGGGCTGGACATCCAGCGGCAAGCCTTCGAGCAGACTATCGACGCGGTGCTTGCAGATATCCATGCACGCCTTCTGATAGATTTTCTCGGTATCCATCAGCTCGCTCATCGAGAACATCGTCATCATCACTTGTTGGGGCAGCGAGAGCCCGGCTGTGTGATTGAGCGCCACGTCGCGGCTGTCGGCCACGATGCGATCAATCATCTTGAGTTTGCGCGGCTCGAGCGTGATCGAGATATAGCGCTTGTCCAGTGCCTCCAGCTCCTTTGCTGGAAGCTTGGCGATGATGTCGTCCAGGATGTTCTTCTCGTGGATCGCTATGACACCCAGGCGCCAGCCTGTGCACCCGAAATACTTTGAATAGGAATATACACCTATCGTGTTGTATGGCAGCTCCGCCATCAGCGAGCGGAAGTTCGGCACAAAGGTGCCGTAAACGTCATCGGTTAGAAGGATAAGGTCCGGACGCTTCTTCTTCACGAGATCGACCAGCTTTTTCAGCGTCGCCGTGTCGATCGCCATAGAAGTCGGATTGCCGGGATTGACGATGAAAAACGCCTTGATCTTAGGGTCTTCCAGCTTCTTGATTTCCTCGTCCGAATATTGGAAGCGGTGCTCCTGCGTTGCGCGCACATGCACCACATTGAACGCGTAGTCCTCCAGTTCGGCGATCTCGAGATAGGGCGTGAAAATCGGCGTGCCGAGCGCGATGGTATCACCCTTCTTAAGGATGCGGTTCGCTATCAGCGACTTGAAGATGTAGCACATGGCCGCGGTGCCACCCTCGACCGCGTAGAGGTCGAACGTACCCGATGGCGGCTTGTCGCTGCATAGCGCCCACATGAGATATCGATGCGCGACCTGCTCGGCATGGATCAGCATTCGATCCGGCACCGGATAGTTGTCGCCGATGATGGAGTCGGCAAGTTCGAACACGAAGGCATCCGGGTCAAAGCCAAATGCCTTGGCGCCATGGTTGACCATGTTGGACAGGAATTCCGCGCCCGGCATGTCGGAGTGCTTTTCCAGCCATGCCTCCAGGCGGCTCGCAATGCCGTTCATTTGCGGCATTCCTGCCAGTCCCGCCTTTGGATCGTCCATCGTGCGCCGGCACTCGGTCAATGCAAACTGGCCGAACAGGAAGAAGCCCTCACGCGGCGCCGTTGCTATCCAATTCGGGTTGCCTCTGCCCGCGTTCAGCAGGGCATGGGCCGACTTCTGGGCGTTGAGCTTGGCGTATTTTATGAGGCCGTCCTTGATTTCGAACGGACTCATTTTCTCGTATTCGCGGTAGTCGACGATTGGTTCCATCAAACTGTTCCTCTTGCGGTTCAGAGAGATCCCGGTCGGTTGCATGCTTACCTGGCTGTTGCACCAAGCCAGCGCCGTCGAAGCAATGCCAAGCTGCGTCGGACGTCAGAACTTCACACGGGCGCCGGCCAGCATTGCCACACTGTCCTGGAAGTCATCGTCTTTTTCGTCGTACTGATAGGAGCGGACACCCAGGTATAGTTCGGTCTGGAGATAATGCAGATTTTGGCTGACCTGTGCGCCGAAGGAGGTGCTGGTACTTCCCAGGGCCGCGATGTCCTCACCATAGTAGGCATCAACGGAGAACGCGGTCCTGCCGACCTCAAACAAATCGGTTTGGTAGCCTAGCTTCACGTAACCGTACCGTCCGTCGGTCACCGGCTCGTCGGAATATCCGGCCGCAACGGTCAGGCTGATGCCAGAGGGGTCGTGGAGGATAGAAAAGGAGCCATCGTACAATTGCTGATTATCGGCGGGTTCCGAATAAGCCACAGCACCGGAGACCTTGAAGTCGTCAAATGTGTTGTCGTATCGCAGCGCGACGTCCCACACGGTGACATTCGTCTCGACAGGAACGATCTGCGTTCCGACCGAGGCAGCAAGACTGAAGCCCGCAAATGAAGGCGTGTCGTAGCGCGCACGGAACTTGCGGCCGAGGCCGTCGAAGTTCGTGAACGCGTCCTTGACGTGCACGTCTGAAAGATCGCCGTTGTCCATGCGCAGGAACGGGCCGCCCGCCATGTCTGAAATCAGCGAATAGCCGACGACGGTGGTCCCCGAAAGATCGACCTCGGCACTCGAGTCCGAGGCCATGCTGCCTTGGCCAAGCGACAATTTGCCGAATCTCTCGGATGTTACATAGCCTTCGGCTTTTCGCAGCAGGTCGCTGTCCCAATCGTAATCATCACGATTGAGTTGGTCTACGTTGGTCGTTGAATAGGGTGTCCATTCCCACTCAACATTGGCACCCGCGGACCAACCTTCGGCGACCACTCCGTAGAGGCGCAGGCCTATTCGAGACGACGAATTTCCGTTGTCGACGGGACCATAGCCAAGGGTGGATTCGCCGTCATCGAAGACCAGAATGCCCTTGTTGATCTGGCCGTAGAATTCGACATAGGCGTCGTCATCGCCGGACCGCAGCTTCGGGATCGCTGTCTCCTGGGGCGCAGACGGCGTCGCTGCTTCCGCCGTTGGACGTGTGTTATCCGCGGCTTCGGCCGATATCGAAGCCAAGGGGATAAGGATTGCGGCGGTCGTAACACAATATCGCACCATGATAGGCACCTTAGGTTGATGCGGCGGGTGCCGCAGTCTAGGCCATGCCGTACGCTCGTGCGGTGGTTGTCCCCACGCTCACGTCATCAACATGACGAGAACCATTCCCCAGACAGTCAGCAACGTGTTTCCGACTGCATATGTAACTGTGTAGCCAAGACCGGGGATTTGGCTCTTGGCGCGATCATTGATCATGCCCAGCGATGCCGTCGTAGTGCGTGCACCTGAGCAGCAGCCCAGCAGGATGGCTGGGTGGAAGCGGAATATGTATTTCCCAACATACATTGCCAGAACCAGCGGCACCGTCGTCGCGACAACGCCCCAGAGAAACAGGCTGAAACCAAGTTCGCGCAGCCCGGCGACAAAGCCCGGTCCGGATGAGATGCCGACCACCGCGATAAACATATTCAAACCGACGGAATTCATGAACCACACTGTGGAGGATGGAATTCGCCCGAACGTTGGATGCACGGAGCGCAGCCATCCGAAGAACAACCCGGAGATGAGTGCACCGCCTGACGTAGAGAGGGTTAGCGGAACATCGCCAACCTTGTAGACGAAGGCACCGACCAGCGCGCCGATGGCAATCGCTGCACCGATAAAGGCGACGTCGGCAACGTCGCTCGGGCGGTCAGCAACGCCAAGAGCCTTGGCTGCAGCGCTTGTGTCTTGGGAGCGCCCGACGATCGTCAGGATGTCGCCGCGATGGATTTTCGTATTCGGCAGTATCGGGATTTCGGTCGCCGTTGCACCGCGCGTAATCTTGCGCAAGAACACGCCGCGCGACGTTGGCCATTGCGCCAGTTCGGCCAGCGTCTTGCCGTCAGCTTCCTTCTTGATCACGAGAACATCGACGCCCTCGGCGGGCACGGCCAGCAACTCGCGATCATCAACCTCCTCGGCCTCGGCTCCAATCAAAGACACCAGCACGTCCCGGCGCCCTGCCACCGCGAGCACATCGCCCGCCTGGATCACAGTCTCGGCCGTTGCGTCCTCCACCTTGCCGTTGCGCCGAATGCGCTCCACGAAAACCCGGTGCTCGGGAAGCAGCAGCGCCTCAGCCTCACGGGCCGTCATGCCAACAACTTTGCCGCCTTCGCGGACGCGATATGCGCGCAGTTCATAGTGATGCCATGCGGTGCCGGCGCCACCTACATCCTTCGATCCACCGAATTCAGCTTCGTAGCGCTTGCACTCCGCCTCAAGATCAATCCCCAGCATGGCGGGGCCGAACAGCGCAAGAACGATGGCCGATCCAACCGTTCCGAAAATATAGGTGACTGCATAGGCCACCGGCATCGCGTCGAGCAGCCGCTTTGACTCTTCCGGCGGCAGGCCCAAGGCGATTGATGGCATCCGTCGCCAATCCCATGGACGCCGAAATGGTCTGCGACCCCGCGTACAACCCAACTGCGGATCCAACGTCGTATCCGGCAATCTTTGCAGCCAGCAGAGGCGCGCCAAGGCAGAATACGCAGACTACCACTGCAAACAAAGCCTGCGGCACTCCGTCCTTGGCTATGCCGCGTACGAATTGCGGACCGACTCCATAGCCAATCGCGAAGAGGAACAGCAGAAAGAATGTGGCTTTAAGGGGCGGCGAGATTGTGATGCCGAGCTGGCCGATGATGACGGCTGCGATCAGCGTCGCCGTAACCGCTCCGAGACCGAGGCCTTTGTACGTAAACGAGCCGAAATAATAGCCCAATGCGAGAGAAATGAAGATGGCGATCTCGGGGTAGCTGCGAAGCGTGTTGGCGAGCCAGTCGAGCATGAATACCTCCGCCGGACCAAAATTCGCGATGCACGAATGCCACGCATTATTGGTGGCTGCAGCATTTTAGATAGACCACGTTGATGCCAAATGTTGACTTGTCGTGCCAATCCGCCCAAGCTTTGGGCAACTTTGGCAATGAGAGGGATGTCAAGGTGCATCATCGCACGATTGTGTCGTCAGATTTTACCACCCGCGGACTTCCCGCGGACGAACAGTTCGACGCGTATTGCGCGTGGGCATCGATGCCCTTCGAGACTGAGAACAGGCGTGAATATGTTGGCTTTGCGGCATCATCTATTGCCTTTTACATGGGCGACATGGTGATGACGGTTTGCGATATTGATCCGCTACGCCACATTCGCAGCGCACGCCGAATTCGGCGGGATCAGATGGATCATTTCTTAATAACGTCATACCGCTCCGGGA
Source organism: uncultured Alphaproteobacteria bacterium (assembly GCA_963829135.1). GTDB lineage: Bacteria > Pseudomonadota > Alphaproteobacteria > Rhizobiales > Rhizobiaceae > Kumtagia. Next base: position 466,632 of record CAWHHO010000008.1, read on the forward strand.
GCTGGCAGTGCGATGCTGGCGCCAGCCATACGTTTGGTAATGCCGGAGAGATTGGTGTGATTGATCTAGCTCAAACGTTTACTGCTGAGCCGGATAGATCATTTATCAGCCTTTTTGTACCTAGAGATTTGCTCGAAGCTCATATTTCAGGTGTCGCGGTCTTGCATGGATGTTCTATTGCTGGGCCTTATGCAAATTTACTGGCAAATTATTTAGATGTGATTGCTGATAGTCTCCCCTCTATGGAAGAGGAGAGTGGTGAAGATTTATCGACGGCGACTTTCAATCTCCTTGTGGCTTGTTTGAAGCCATCGGTCGCAAACACCTCGCGAGCCCGCCCACAGCTCGATGCTATTCTCATCCATCGGGCAAAACGCTATATTCACGGCCAATTAAGATCTCCGAGCCTCTCTCCTGATACGGTGGCAATTGCCTTGAGCGTTTCCAGGCGAACATTGTACCGTGCTTTTGAGCCCCTGGGTGGCATTCAAAGATACATCCTCGGGAAGCGCCTGGATGGCGTGTATGATGATTTGCTTGATCAAGAACAGAGACACAAGATTTGCGAGATTGCGGAAGCTTTCGGCTTCGGGAGAATGGATTACTTTTCCCGCGTATTCAAGAATCGCTTCGGGCACTGTCCGGCAGATTTGAGACGACGCATTTCATCAAGAACATCTGTCGCTCTTGCGTCCGGAGCGCCGTTCAAGAGCGCGGATCTCGCCAGGTGGATAAGGGAACTGGGGAGCTGAATCCCTAAACCGCGATCAGGCCGCCGAGATAAATCCCGCGCAATTGCGCATGCGCCTGCCAGAATGCGTCGAACGCTAATCTCGTCGGGAAGGACAGGACGTCAGTTCAGCTTGTGCCAGTCATCGACGATCAGCGTGCCGTCCGGGGCGGCGATCCCGCTGACGCTGATGGTCTGGCCGACAACGCTCTCAAACCGGCCCGGCTCGAATGGGTTGGCGTCGCGCTCGCGAAGGACATAAATCTCACCGTCCTCGTCCGTCAGCACAAGCGCCCCATGCGCACTCTTGGACGTGGCATTGCGAACCGAGCGGGATACAATGCCCCTCACCTTAACCCGCTTCAACTCCATCTAAAATCCATCTACTTGCTCGCGAGTTGCGTCACCCTCAGGCCATCGCCCGTCGCATGCCCTATCATGACCTCGTAGACCGCGAAAGGCGCGTCCTCGGGGGCATGGGCGCGATCCTGTACAACCTTCACGGCGACCATGACGCGCTTTTCCTGCCCCTGCGCCTTCATTGCCTTGCGGAATTCGCGCCCGCCGGTGACCCGATAGGCCGAGGCGATGCCAAAGCCACGCTCGCGCGCGAGTTCGCGGAACCGCTCCACGGCGACTGACCCATTGCGGACCGACCGACCTGGCAGGGACGCGGCCGACGCCACGGACTTGCCGAAGCTTGCCATCGCGATGCGGCGCGACTTGCGGTTGCCGCGAAGGTCGTCCTCGGCGACCTGCTCTGCATCGGCGCCCGCCATTGCTGCCTTCGGCGCCTGGATCTCCTTCTCGACCGGCTGCAACGACGGATCCCCCAGAAGCACGAACTGCGCCAGGGTCTTCAGGTTCGTTGGATCCGCCATCACCTGCTTTTCCACGAACTGCTGGCGCGCCTGCAGCATCGCCCGCCCGGTCGAAGCGCCATCCAGCACCCCGCCGATGAAGAACCGGCACAGCAGGTCCGCCTGCATCATGTCCGCCAGCGCGCCATAGGCGATGGTGGTCGCGCCGACAAAGGCCGCCGCCTTGTTCCGCAGATAGGCCTGGCAGATCGGCTGCGCCCCGCCCGAGATGTTGTAGTTATAGAGTTGCGCGCCATAACAGCACTCGGCCGCGACCACGGTGCCCTCGGTGGTGGCGCTCCTCGACACCGCATCGCTTTCCATGGCGACGGGATAGGCGGCGTCTTTCTGCCCGAAGAACCTTGGGTTCAACGTCGCGCCGTGGCAATTGATGAAATGCGTTCGCTGGGCAAGTCGCCCGAACATCTCCGGACGCATTGACGGCGGCGCGATGTCCAGATTGGTATGGTCCTGGAAAATCGCCTTTAGGCTCAGCTGGGTCGAGACCGTCCACACCTCGGCCGAAACCGCGAAATACGGCAAGTGCTCCTCCTTGGGCCGCGGCGCATGGGCGGCCGCGGTGTCGATAATCCCGATCAGTACGTCAGGATCGGTCTCGCCTTCCGCCGCCGGAAGCCGCCCGACCACCCGTTCCACCGCCACGAAGTCCGCCGCCCGCGTCGAATACTTCGCCGCGCAGGCATATGGCAGATCGCTCGGGATATCCTTGTCGTCGTCGGTCAGGCCGCTGATCTGGTCCAGCACGATGTGCGGGATCACGTCGGGACCGTCCAGCAGCATCACGTAATCCGGTGTCAGCGCCGCATAGATCGCGTCGACCGCCTCCTTCGCTCCCTGCTGGTCGCTGGCGCCGAGAACCGCCCTGCCGCCGACGCCTGCCATCTGCGCCGCGTCGTCGATGGCGATCACCCGGCTGTTCAGGGCGCGTCTGGCATCGGCCGCGATCAGCCGGTCCAGGGCATCCTCGATGCCCCCGAGGCCCGGGCCAGGGTACTTGGCCCGCATCGCCGCGCGATTGATGACGATAACCTTATCCACAATGTCGGGCATTTTTACTGGCTCCTCGATGGTTGCAGCCTCTACAGCGTCGAATCCCAGGGCGTACCGGCCAGGAACACCGCGGTCATCCGTCAGGCTGTCTCAGCATCACCAACGGGAACACCGCGGCCAGCGCCGATGCAGCGTCGAGCGCGACATCGGGCGGGACCGTCATTCACATGTTCGACCAGTCGGATATGGCCATGGATAAAGCAGGGCCGTGGGCTGCGTGAAGCACTGCTGCACGTAGGCCCACAGCCGTAGAATACTCCCCACGATACCGAACAGGCACCAGCCAGATTGGCGGCCGGCATTTTTTTGTCCAACCGTATCCGGTTTCAGTAAGTCGCGGGCGACGGATCAACCGGGCGCAGCGTCGCCACGGTGACATGCGGCCAACTCAGCCTGTTGAAATCCAGGATCACCCGCTGAGTGTACTGAAGTTGGAGCAGCGGCTTTCCGTACTTGTCGGTGCCCTTCTCGATCCAGAAGATTGCGGTGGCTTTCGGCGTGTTAGCATTCGGCCCGCCCGCCGGAGGCGTGCCCTTGCCGGCCAGGAATGCGATGTTGGCCGTGCCGCCGCCGACGTCGGGCACCGAACCGGGCAGCGTCGAGTCGGTCGACAGGATCAGCACGACCGTCTCGGTGATGGTCTGGTCCGCCAGCACGTCGGTCAGGAACAGGTTGGGGTTGTTCAGGTGGGCCTGGTCCAGCCCCGCCACCCGCGCCAGGTCGGTCCGGGACGCCGTCGGTATGGACAGGTCCTGCTCTGAGAAAGGCACCAGGCCGGTCGCGCCGTCATCGACACTGCCGATTCTGAACGGCACGATCGAGGTCGGGTCGATCCGCGGCTGCGGCGCAGTGAACGACCGGCCCTGCATGTTGATCGTTGTGCCGTGCGGGATCGACCCCATCCGCACGATCGTTTTGGGCTCCTCTGGATTCTCGGTCTCGGGCACGTTGTTGAACACGCCCGGCTCGAAATGCTGTCCCGAGTTGTCGAAGCTGTCGTTGATCGTCTGCAGATAGGCGACGCCGCCCAGGAAGATGTCCCTCTGCAGCAGCCCCCTATTGGCGATGCCGGTGGGGCCGCTGATGTCGGTGAACGACAGCGTCTCGTCGGTCATGTTCAACTGCAGGAAATGCGGCTGGTCCCCGAAGCCGGGGGTCACGTCCGGCTTGTTCGGCCGCCAGATCATGTTGAAGCCCGGCCCCTTCCAGGTGCGTTGGGCGTTTCCTTCCGGCGTGTCGCCGCACAACTCGCGCAGCAGGCCCAGGAAGTCTTCCTCCGTTATCGCCTTGGCCACGCTCTCGGGCACCGCAGGGGTGCCGGAATGTTTTTGATTGAATTTGAAATCAGTTTGAATGGGCATGACAATTCCTCACGATGTTGCAGCGGAAAAGTTTTCTACGCATTTGCATCAAGCCGCGACGCAGCCACCCTCGCGGGCGCCGACATGGCGGTGGGCACCATCAAATCTTTACATGCTAAGCGACCCAGTGAGCGCCCTCAATGTCTTCTCCCAAGTGACGCGCCAGTATAATTTGAAAATCTCTTTTGCAGATGTAAGGAAAATCACAACTTGGAGGTAGAACTGTATTATGCTGTCGTGCGACAATCTTGCGACCCTTGCAATCTACCAAACTCCCAGGGCATCGGCGGATCGCAGGCGAAATTGCTTTACCAGGCGGTCTCGACCGCGCACCCGCGACGCGTTCGATGGCGGCGGGTCGCCTCAATCACTTAACCGCGAGGATGCAGGCCGGCGGCGGCTCGGTTCGGTGGCCTGCCTTGCGGAGTTCCCCTCAACACCCCCGGTAAATGCCCGCCGCCCTTCGAGCCACGCCGGGCGGCGGGCTTAGACGTCTGACGCTGGCTCCGCGTATAGCGGCTTGTGCGCGCGCCATGACGCCCGACCTAGCGGACATCTTGAACTATGTCCGTCTCCATGCAACGTCCACACAGTAGGACCGCAACGCCCCAGGGCTAGCGCGTGGCCGCAAGAAGGGACAGCAACCGGTAAGCGCCCAACTCGACTGCCGTAGCAGGAGTTGAACCTCTCAGGAGGTGCATTGTGCAAGTGGGACGGCGAGACTTTATCGCTCGGGGGCTCGCCCTGGGGTTTGTATTTGCCTTGCCTCGCGCAGTCCGCGCCGCTGAGCCGAAGAACCCGGACGTAGATGCGCATCGAGCTGACACCGCCAATCCGGCAGACAGTTTCCGCTACATTTCCTCGATCCTTGCCATGGTGCTTGGCCTTGGACTGACCCGCATGCTTGTCGGTCTGGTCTCGATGTTCCGTTCTCGGGATCGGGCGAGGCTTGATTGGGTACCCGCGGCGTGGGCGTTCTGCATCTTCGTGACGAATCTCCAGTACTGGTGGGCAGTCAACAATCTGCCGCCCGGCGTCATCACGTGGACGTTCGAGCTGTTCGTAGCCTTGGTCATATTCACGATGCTTCTGTTTGTGTCGGCGGCGCTGCTCCTTCCTCCAGCCGAGATGGAGCAAGGAGCAGATCTGCGCGTCTTTTTTGACCGGGAGGGTCGATGGTCGCTGCTGTTTCTTTCCGCCTATTTCCTGCTGACCATTGCGGTCAACGCAGTTTATTTCGGCGTCTCCATCTTGCGCCCATGGACTGTCTTGGAGGTCGCGATGTTCGTTCTTACGCTGTCATCCTTCCTTGCGCGTTCCCGGGCGGCGCTGGTGCTGTTGACGGTTGTCGCCGTGCCGATGTTCTCCTTCTACTGCATGGCGCTCTCGGACGACTGGCTCTGGCGCTTCATCCAGTAAGAGCCGCCAGGGTCGGTTCTGGCGCGGCTCGGCAACGGGAAAGCGCAACGTTGACAATCCCGGAAGGCGGGGCGCTCGCGGTCACCAGATCGTTGGCAAGGGAGTGTCCCGGAGTCACCGTAGCCAAGCTAAGTTCGGTCAAGCATTCGATACATGCAAAATAGCAAAAGATTTGATGTCTCTCTAGTTGACTACTCGAGGTTGTTGTAGGTAGTCTGCACGGTTTTTTGAAACATATGCGACACAACCCCTTGCACCCATTTGCAGCCCATGTATAAGCACGCTCGATATCGAAGAGTCCGGACTCACCAAGTGGCTTTTACTGTTCGTTTAGATGTATCTAATAATTGACAATCAGCCGATGCTTTTCGCTATTATGCTAGGTTATCAACTTGGCACGAAGTCTGGCGATCATAAGCAATGGTAAGTCCCCCTCCATAACTTCCGCATCGTCAGTTTGATCAGCCATGCACGAGATAAGAAGCGACTAGTACTGCCATGGCATTTGGCCGCTTGGTCGGACGGTCCTTCCGTTGACCGGTCAAAAGAATCGCGCCGTCCGAGACGGCCCTTGCACGAGCCGGGGCGCTCCTCTGTTGAGAGACTGTAAGAAAGCATTGAGCATGAAAATCTGCACGACAGGCGAATCCGGGCGGCGTCAAGGCGTGGGTCCGACTTTCGTGAGGAACTGGATATCGGGGACCGTGCAGGGCCGCTCTATTCGCCGCCGGCTGATGGCCGTGCTTCGCAAGGCCTGTCTGGTGCTGGGGATGCGCCGCGACCGGCTCGGCCTCGGCAGTCTGGGCACGGGTGGCGCGCTCGCCGGCGTGGCATTGTCGCCGGGAGTCTCTGGCCGTTCTCTAACCAGGCTTGCTGCGCTTGCCGTTGCGACGGCAGTTACGCAAGGCGCGGGCACGCTGATATTGATGTCCGATGCGGAGGCGCAGGTGGCCTATTGCGTTGACGCTTCCGGTGACGTCATGAATCCCGACGGAGTGGAAGGCGCCATCGCCGTGGTCTGTGGGGATGACTCAAGGCGACAGACGAGGGGGGAGTCGCGGTCGGGATACAAAGCGACGGCGATAGGCATCAACTCGGCGGCCCTCGGCGCAGTCTCTAAGGCGACAGGAAATCGGGCGACCGCGGTGGGCGCCGGATCGAACGCCGATGGAGACGGGAGCCTCGCAGTCGGTTGGGTCGCGAATGCCGTTGGCTCCAACGCCGTATCCGTCGGACACTCGGCGGAAGCCACCGCAACCGACGCCATATCCGTTGGACACTCGGCGGCCGCCTCTGAAACCAACGCCATATCGGTGGGATACTCGTCCAAAGCTGAGGGGTCTGATTCGATAGCGATCGGCCCTAGTGCGGGCGCTGCCTCCGCACAATCAATCGCGATAGGGCTGAATGCCACCTCCGGCGCACTCAATGCGGTGACGCTAGGCGCGGGCGCCACAGTCGGCAGTGGTGCGACCTCCGGTTTGGCCCTCGGTACAGGCTCGACCGTTGCAGCTTCGGCGTCCAGGGCGATGGCTTTGGGCGTGTTGGCGACTGCGTCCGGGGCCTCCTCCGCCGCAGTTGGCGCGGGGGCCTCAGCCACGGCAGCCGGCGCGCTGGCGCTTGGCGGCAACGCCACGGCTGGTGCTCAGGCGTCCTCATCCAACGCGATAGCAATCGGCGGGCAATCGGTTGCCCTGGGTACCAGTGCCGTGGCAATCGGCCTTCAGGCGCAGTCGAATGGCGCCAACGGCGTCGCCATCGGCAATGGGACCGGAGCCAACAGCGCCGCGGCCAACCTTAACAGCGTCGCTGTGGGCTATAACTCGGGACGGAACGTCAACGGTGATCGGAATGCGGCCTTCGGTTCGGGCGCCGGCCAGTACTTAACCGGAAGCGACAATATCGCGATGGGGACAAACGCCGGCAAAGGCTCGTCAAGCGCGTCGCTGACAGCAAACAATACCGTATCCCTGGGATCGGGCTCGCTGGCCAGCGCGGATAACGCGGCGGCCATCGGCAGAATGGCCGCGGCTTCCGGCCAACAGGCCCTCGCGGCTGGCTACAATGCGCAGGCTACAGCCGTCGATGCGGTTGCCTTGGGCAACACTTCGGCTGCCTCGGGACTGAGCGCGGTAGCCATCGGCAGTCTGTCGCTGGCCAGCAGCGACGATGCGATCGCGCTCGGCCACGGCGCCCGGGCCAATGGCAAGCAGTCCATCTCTATCGGCACCGGCAACGTGGTCAATGGTGATAATTCCGGCGCGATCGGGGATCCCACTATGATCAACGGCAGCGAATCCTACAGCGTCGGAAACAGCAATACAGTCTCCGGCAACGGCGTCTTCGTACTCGGCAACAGCGTCAATATCGACGTCGACAGTGCGGTGGCGCTTGGCAACCTAAGCGACGTGACTGTCGCCGGCGGCGTGGCGATTGGCTTGAATTCGGTAGCCAGCACGGGACCCGGCGTCGTGGGGCTCAATCCTGTCACCGGTCTGGCTTCCAGCCTTGCGACAGCCACGTGGAAGAGCACGCTGGCCGCCGTCAGTGTCGGCGTCGGCTCGACGCAGACCCGCCAGATCACCGGCGTTGCGGCCGGCACGGCCGACACCGACGCCGCCAATGTGGCGCAGTTGAAGGCCGCCCAGACGCACTATTATTCGATCAATTCGACCAACATCGCCGCCGGGTCCAACTACGCCAACAATGGCGCGACCGGGGCGGACTCGATTGCAATCGGCGTAGCCCCCAAGGTGGAGGGCGACTATTCCATTGCGGTGGGCTCGGCAGCCAAGGTCGGCGCCGGCGCGCATTATGCCGTGGCCATTGGCACGGATTCCAGTGTTGCCGCATCGGCCTACAATGGAATGGCCTTGGGGCGGACGGCGACGGCGTCGTCGAGCGTCGCCACCGCAGTTGGCGCGAACGCGAAGGCAATCGGGGTCGCTACCGTCGCGCTCGGCGCGAATTCGACTGCCATTTCCGCAGACGCAATAGCCATCGGCGGAGGATCCAATGCCTTTGGGACCGGTTCCCTGGCATTCGGCAAGGGAAGCTACGCCGGCGAAGCCTCAGTGGCGCTGGGCGCGGGCGCGTCCGCAAAGAGCTACGAGGTCTATATCGGCTACAATGCGGGCAGCGGCGGCGGCGTAACCAACGCAAGTAACGTCGGAGTAGGCACCTTAGCCGGCGCTTCTGTTACCGGATCCGACAATACCGCTACAGGCAACAGGTCGGGGCGGCTGGTCACGGGCAGCGGCAACGTCGCTACGGGCAACGACGCGGGCTACCTGGTTTCCGGGTCCGACAATGTCGCCGTCGGCGCCAACGCGGGCCGCTCCATCACGGCCTCGAAAACAGTCAGCATCGGCAGCGCGGCGACTGCCTCGGCAAACGATGCCATTGCCATCGGCACGAGTTCAGCGGCGCAGACGGCCGAGGCCGTGGCCATCGGCAAGAGCGCGATTGCCAAAGGCGGAAAGTCGGTCGCAATCGGTTCGGGCAACACGGCCAACGGCAACGGCGCGGTGGCGATCGGCGATCCGAGCACGGCAACCGGTACAGGCGCGTTTGCAGGCGGCTCCGACGATACGGCAACCGGCGACGGCACTGTCGCGCTCGGCAACGGAAATATGGCCGGCGGCGGCGGTCAGGCGGTTTCGACGCCCGGTACCGCAGCAAATGGCGTCGTTGCCATCGGCTATCAGGACAAGGCGGTCGGTCAGGGATCGGTAGCGCTTGGCTATAAGTCCGAAGCGCAGGCGGCTGGCTCTCTGGCTTTCGGCGATACGGCGAAGGCGACCCTCGGGAACGGCGTGGCGCTCGGTTCCGGCTCGTCTGCAACCGTCCTCGGCGGCGTGGCGCTTGGCTCCGGTTCAGTGGCCGGCACCGCGTCGGGCATCACCGGGCTCGATCCCGTCACCGGTTCGGCTTCCGGCCTCTCGACGGCCACGTGGAAGAGCACGCTGGGCGCCGTGAGCATCGGCGTCGGCTCCACGCAGACCCGCCAGATCACCGGCCTTGCAGCCGGCCTCCTCGACACCGACGCGGTCAATGTCGCGCAGCTCAAGTCGGCGCAGACGCACTATTATTCAGTGAATTCGTCAACCACTGGCGCGGGCTCCAACTTTACCAATGACGGCGCCACCGGCACGGATGCGCTTGCGATCGGCGTTGGCGCAATGTCCGACTCGGAGGCGGGGATCGCGATTGGTCTCCAAGCAGGGATCGGCGCTGGCAATGGTCACGGCCAGACGTTCATTGGCGAGAGCGCCGGTCAAAACACGCAGGGCGGCTACAACACTGCATTGGGATCTGGCAGCGGGGTCAACTCCGACGGCATCGCGAACACCGCCATCGGCGCTTATGCGGGCATTGAAACCTATGGCGATCACAATAGTGCGCTCGGCAACGGCGCGGGGCAGGACGTTGGTGGCGATAGCAACGCGGCTATCGGCAACGCCGCGGGACAGACCGTTCGAGGCAACGACAATACGGCAATCGGCAACTTCGCGGGCTTTTCCGTCTCCGGCAACAGCAACATTGCACAGGGGACCGGCGCCGGCTCGGGTGTCGGGGGCAATTTCAACGTGGCCCTGGGCGATAACGCCGGCCGCGCGATAACGGCGTCGAACACGATCAGCATTGGCAAGACCGCGACTGCGTCGGCGGACGACGCCATCGCGCTGGGGAGCTATGCCCGGGCCACGGGCTTGTCCTCGATCTCCATCGGCACCGGCAATGTCGTCAGCGGCGACTATTCCGGCGCGATCGGCGATCCGAGCACCATTACGGGCTCGGGCTCGTACTCGCTGGGCAACGACAACACGATCGACGCCGACAACGCCGGCATCTTCGGCAACGACGGCAGCTTGAGTGCGGATGCCGACGGCAGCCGGATCATCGGCAACAGCGGCTATCGTAAGCGGTTCCGATGTATTCGTGCTCGGCAATGATGTCGACATCGACGTCAACGACGCGGTGGCGCTTGGCAGCGGCAGCGACGTTATGGTCGCCGGCGGTGTAGCGCTTGGCTCAGGCTCGATTGCTTCCACGGTGGCAGGCGCATCCGGTTACGATCCGCTGACCGGTCTGCCTTCAACGAATAGCTCGGCGGTCTGGCAAAGCAAGCTCGCCGCCGTCAGCATTGGCAACGCCACGCAGACACGCCAGATCACCGGTGTTGCCGCTGGCTCAGCCGACACCGACGCCGCCAACGTGGCGCAGTTGAAGGCCGCGCAGACGCACTACTTCAGCGTCAATTCGAGCGGCGGCGGTAACGAGAACAACGACGGCGCGACCGGAACCGATGGCATCGCCATCGGCAGGGATGCCGTGGCGGCGGGCAATGGCGACGTCTACGCCGGCTTCGAAGCGGGTGCCTCCGGCCTCGCAACCAACTATCAAAACGTCGGGGTCGGCGCTTTGGCAGGCAGGACTGTCGATGGCTACTGGAACGTTGCGACAGGGTATTTCGCGGGCGCGGACGTCACCGGCAGCGGCAACACTGCCAGCGGCGCCAATTCGGGCAACCAGGTCAAGGGGCTGAACAACACTGCCGTTGGCTTTAATTCGGGTTCCGGGGTTACCGGGATCAGCAACGTCGCCATGGGCAGCTTTGCGGGCTCGTACATCGCAGCCGACTACACGGTGAGCATCGGCAGTGACGCCTTCGCATCGGCCGACGGCGCAATCGCCTTGGGACAGGATGCGCAGGTCATGGGTCTGTACTCGATGGCCATCGGCGCGGGCCACAAAGTATCCGGCGAAAGTTCCGGCGCGATCGGTCAAGGCTCGACCATTCAGGGGAGCAATTCCTATTCGATCGGCAACTACAACGGCATCGAGATCGGCAAGAGCAACGTCTTCATCATGGGCAACGGCGTCAATATCGACGTCGACAATGCGGTAGCGTTGGGCAGCGGCAGCGACGTCATGGTCGGGGGATCCGTCGCGCTCGGCGCCGGTTCTGTTGCGGACGGCACCACGCTTGGCGGTGTCGCCTATCTGGTAGGGGGCACGGCGACAGGGGAAGTCAATATCGGCGGGCGGCGCATAACCGGCGTGTCGGCTGGCGCCATGGATACCGACGCCGTCAACGTGTCGCAGCTCAAGGCTGCGCAGACGCGCTACTTCAGCGTCTATTCAAGTGGCGGCGGTAACGAGAACAACGACGGCGCGACCGGCCTGGACGCCATCGCCATAGGCAGGGAGGCCGCAGCAATCGGCATCGCCGATGTCTATGTCGGATTTGGTGCAGGGGCCAATGGCATTGCAACCAACGACCACAACGTCGGCATCGGCTCCTCAGCAGGCCAAGCTGTCACCGGCACCTATAACGTCGCAACCGGCGCCGGCGCGGGCTCCGAGGTCTCCGGCAATTACAACACGGCCAACGGCGGCGGCGCGGGCTCCGAGGTCTCCGGGACGGGCAACGCCGCCTTTGGCGTTGCTGCGGGCTCCGACGTCGTCGGTTCCCAAAACGTCGCCATCGGCGACAGCGCGGGAGCGCGCATCGAGGCCAATAACACAGTCAGCATCGGCACGGGCGCCAAGGCGTCGGCCGACGAAGCCGTCGCGCTGGGCAACGGCGCCCGGGCCACGGGGCTGTCGTCCATCTCAATCGGCTCCGGCAACATAGTCAGCGGCGACTATTCCGTCGCGATCGGCGATCCGAGCACCATTACGGGCTCGGGCTCGTACTCGCTGGGCAACGACAACACGATCGACGCGGACAACGCCGGCATCTTCGGCAACGACGGCAGCTTGAGTGCGGACGCCGATGGCAGCCGCGTCATCGGCAACCGCGGCAGGGTAAGCGCTCGCGATGCCTTCGTTGTTGGAAACGACGGCTATGTAGCCGCCGTCGATGGCATTGCCTTAGGTTCCAGGGCCGAAGTCGGCGTAGAGGGCGGTGTTGCGCTCGGAGCGGGATCCTTGGCCGATCGGGGCGCCGAAATTGCCGGCTACGTCCCGACAGGCGCAAGTACGGACGACGAATCCCTGATCTTCAGTTTGCAGGGAACGACGGGCGCCGTGAGCGTAGGCGAGCAAAGCGGCGACTCCACCTTCCGCCAGATCATCAATGTCGCCGCCGGCACTGAGGACACCGACGCCGTCAACGTCGCCCAGCTCAAGGCCCTGGACAGTGCGGTCCAGGCGGGCAAGACGCATTATTTCGGCGCCGATGACGGCGGTGCGCAGACGAGCAACTACGACGGCGAAGGCGCAAGCGGCGACTACTCGCTCGCCGCCGGAGCCGAGGCGGCCGCCTCCGGCATGGCCAGCACGGCGGTCGGCTATGCCAATACGGCAAGCGGCGACATGTCCACCGCTGTCGGCATGGGCAACAGCGTGTCGGGATTTAGTTCCGGCGGCTTCGGCCTCGGCAACCAGATCGGCGGTGACGGGTCGTTCGGTCTCGGCTACGGCAACGAGGTCGGCGGCGCCAATTCCGCTGCGGTCGGATCGGGCAACCAGATCGCCGCCGCACGTGCGTTCGCGCTGGGCATGGGCGCGACGATCGGCGCCGGCTTTGACGACTCGGTTGCGCTGGGCTCGTATACGACCGTCACCGTGGTGAGCGGCGTGGCGCTCGGCGCCGGCTCGGTTGCGGACGGCTCCACGCTTGGAAGTGTCGCCTATCTGGTGGGCGGCACGGCGACCAGCGAAGTCAATATCGGTGGCCGGCGCATAACCGGCGTGTCGGCTGGCGCCATGGACACCGACGCCGTCAACGTGTCGCAGCTGAAGGCGGTGACCACGTCGGTCGACGATCTCGGCGACCGCGCTGTGAGATATGACGGCGCCGTTGGCGATCCGAAGGACACCATCACGCTCGAGGGAAGCTCAGGCACGACCATCACCAATGTTGCCGACGGCGACATCAGCGCCACGTCAAGCGATGCGGTCAACGGCTCGCAGCTCTACGCCACCAACCAGCAGGTCGAAACCAACACCACCAACATCACCGATCTGGATGGCCGCGTGACGACAGTGGAAGGCGATGTGGTCAATCTCGGCGACACCATCACCAACATCGCCGGCACCACCGACACGTCCTACACGGACAGCCACGGCCTTGGCATCCGCTATGCCCGCACCAACGAGGCTGGTCTTTTGGCGGGCGATTCCCATGCGGAAGGCGTGGGTTCGACGGCGCTGGGCTACGAGGCGCTTGCCTCCGCGGAGGACGCTGTGGCGCTCGGCCGGGGCGCGAAAGCCAGCCGCGTTGGAAGTGTCGCCGATCGGCGCCGGCTCGGTTGCCGACGGCTCCACGCTTGGAAGTGTCGCCTATCTGGTGGGCGGCACGGCGACCAGCGAAGTCAATATCGGTGGCCGGCGCATAACCGGCGTGTCGGCTGGCGCCATGGACACCGACGCCGTCAACGTGTCGCAGCTGAAGGCGGTGACCACGTCGGTCGACGATCTCGGCGACCGCGCTGTGAGATATGACGGCGCCGTTGGCGATCCGAAGGACACCATCACGCTCGAGGGAAGCTCAGGCACGACCATCACCAATGTTGCCGACGGCGACATCAGCGCCACGTCGAGCGATGCGGTCAACGGCTCGCAGCTCTACGCCACCAACCAGCAGGTCGAAACCAACACCACCAACATCACCGATCTGGATGGCCGCGTGACGACAGTGGAAGGCGATGTGGTCAATCTCGGCGACACCATCACCAACATCGCCGGCACCACCGACACGTCCTACACGGACAGCCACGGCCTTGGCATCCGCTATGCCCGCACCAACGAGGCTCGGTCTTTTGGCGGGCGATTCCCATGCGGAAGGCGTGGGTTCGACGGCGTTGGGCTACGAGGCGCTTGCCTCCGCGGAGGACGCTGTGGCGCTCGGCCGGGGCGCGGATAGCCAGCCAAGCCGGAAGTGTCGCCGTCGGCGCCGGCTCGATTGCCGACGGCTCCACGCTTGGAAGTGTCGCCTATCTGGTGGGCGGCACGGCAACCAGCGAAGTCAATATCGGTGGCCGGCGCATAACCGGCGTGTCGGCTGGCGCCATGGACACCGACGCCGTCAACGTGTCGCAGCTGAAGGCGGTGACCACGTCGGTCGACGATCTCGGCGACCGCGCTGTGAGATATGACGGAGCCATTGGCGATGCCGAAGGACACCATCACGCTCGAGGGAAGCTCAGGCACGACCATCACCAATGTTGCCGATGGCGACATCAGCGCCACGTCAAGCGACGCGGTCAACGGCTCGCAGCTCTACGCCACCAACCAGCAGGTCGAAACCAACACCACCAACATCACCGATCTGGATGGCCGCGTGACGACAGTGGAAGGCGATGTGGTCAATCTCGGCGACACCATCACCAACATCGCCGGCACCACCGACATGTCCTACACGGACAGCCACGGCCTTGGCATCCGCTATGCCCGCACCAACGAGGCTGGTCTTTTGGCGGGCGATTCCCATGCGGAAGGCATGGGTTCGACCGCGCTGGGCTACGAGGCGCTTGCCTCCGCGGAGGACGCTGTGGCGCTCGGCCGGGGCGCGATAGCCAGCCGCGTTGGCAGTGTCGCCATCGGCGCCGGCTCGGTTGCGGACGGCTCCACGCTTGGAAGTGTCGCCTATCTGGTGGGCGGCACGGCGACCAGCGAAGTCAATATCGGTGGCCGGCGCATCACCGGCGTGTCGGCTGGCGCCATAGATACCGACGCCGTCAACGTGTCGCAGCTGAAGGCGGTGACCACGTCGGTCGATGATCTCGGCGACCGCGCTGTGAGATATGACGGCGCCGTTGGCGATGCCGAAGGACACCATCACGCTCGAGGGAAGCTCAGGCACGACCATCACCAATGTTGCCGACGGCGACATCAGCGCCACGTCAAGCGACGCGGTCAACGGCTCGCAGCTCTACGCCACCAACCAGCAGGTCGAAACCGAACACCATTAACATCACGAACCTGGATGGCCGCGTGACCACGGTGGAAGGCGATGTGGTCAATCTCGGCGACACCATCACCAACATCGCCGGCACCACCAACATCGTCCTATACGGACAGCCACGGCCTTGGCATTCGCTATGCGCGCACCAACGAGGTCGGCCTTTTGGCTGGGCGATTCCCATGCGGAAGGCGTGGGATCGACTGCGCTGGGCTACGAGGCGCTTGCCTCCGCCGAGGATGCTGTGGCGCTCGGCCGGGGTGCGATAGCCAGCCGCGTTGGAAGTGTCGCGATCGGCGCCGGCTCGGTTGCCGACGGCTCCACGCTTGGCAGTGTCGCCTATCTGGTGGGCGGCACGGCGACCAGCGAAGTCAATATCGGTGGGCGGCGCATAACCGGCGTGTCGGCTGGCGCCATGGATACCGACGCCGTCAACGTGTCGCAGCTGAAGGCAGTGACCACGTCGGTCGACGATCTCGGCGACCGCGCTGTGAGATATGACGGAGCCACAGGCGCTGCCGAAGGACACCATTACACTCGAGGGAACCTCGGGCACGACCATCACCAATGTTGCCGACGGCGACATCAGCGCCACCTCGAGCGATGCGGTCAACGGCTCGCAGCTCTACGCCACCAACCAGCAGGTCGAAACCAGAACACCACCAACATCACGAACCTGGATGGCCGCGTGACGACAGTGGAAGGCGATGTGGTCAATCTCGGCGACAGCATAAAGAACATCGCCGGCACCACCGACTCGTCCTATACGGACAGCAACGGCCTTGGCATTCGGTATGCGCGTACCAACGAGGTCGGGCTTTGGCGGGCGATGCGCATGCGCAGGGCGTCGGTTCCACGGCACTGGGCTACCAGGCGACGGCTGCAGCCGCCGACAGTGTGGCGCTGGGCCGGGGCGCGGAAGCCAGCCAAGCCGGAAGTGTCGCCATCGGCGCCGGCTCGGTTGCTAACGGCACCACTTTGGGTTCACTAGCCTATCTGGTAGGCGGCACGGCGACAAGCGAGGTCAATATCGGTGGCCGGCGCATAACCGGCGTGTCGGCTGGCGCCATGGACACCGACGCCGTCAACGTGTCGCAGCTGAAGGCGGTGACCACGTCGGTCGACGATCTCGGCGACCGCGCTGTGAGATATGACGGAGCCACAGGCGCTGCCAAGGACACCATCACGCTCGAGGGAACCTCGGGCACGACCATCACCAATGTTGCCGACGGCGACATCAGCGCCACCTCGAGCGATGCTGTCAACGGCTCGCAGCTCTACGCCACCAACCAGCAGGTCGACCAGAACACCACCAACATCGCGAACCTGGATGGCCGCGTGACCACGGTGGAAGGCGACGTTGCCGACATCAACACCGTACTCGGCGATGTAGTCGGTCCAATCGAGAATACATACATCACGAACAACGGTCGCGGTGTGCGCTACGCACGCACCAACGACGAGGGGCTGACGCACGACGATGCGCATGCCTCCGCTAAGGGTTCGACTGCTGTCGGATACAATAGCCAATCCAAGGCTGAGCGCTCGCTCGCTCTTGGCTTCAATTCAATGGCCTTGGGGACGGGAGACGTCGCCATCGGCGCGGGTGCCGTCGCAAATGGTGCAATCGGCACATCGGGGATAAAGCTTCGCGAAACAAGCTATGCATTTGCTGGAGCATCCCCTGTGGCGACCGTATCGTTGGGCACAGCCGGCGCCGAGCGTACGATCACGAACCTTGCCGCTGGCCGCGTCTCCGCCAACTCGACGGATGCGGTGAACGGCTCGCAGCTCTTCGCAACCAACACCGCGTTGGATAATCTCAGCACGACGGTAGCTGCCAGCAAGACCAAATATTACAGCGTCAACTCAACCGGCAGCGGCAACCTTAACAATGACGGAGCGAAGGGTGAGGATTCCATTGCCTCA
Organism: uncultured Alphaproteobacteria bacterium; assembly: GCA_963829135.1. Lineage (GTDB taxonomy): Bacteria > Pseudomonadota > Alphaproteobacteria > Rhizobiales > Rhizobiaceae > Kumtagia. Next base: position 483,915 of record CAWHHO010000008.1, read on the forward strand.
GGCTTGAATGCTTCGGCCACTGCAACCAATGCCGTGGCGATGGGCAATGGCGCAAAGGCGACGGCGGCAGGAGGGATAGCTCTGGGCTCGGGCGCTGTGGCATCGACCGCAGCCGGCGTAGCCGGTTATGTCGACGGTGGGGCCTCCGCCGCACAGAAAGCGGCCGTGGCAGCAACGAAAGGCACACTTGGCGCGCTGTCGATCGGGGATGCCGCCAATGGTCAATTCAGGCAAATCACAGGTGTCGCAGCCGGTACCGCCGACAGTGATGCGGTAAACGTCTCGCAGCTCAAATCCATAGGCAACCAGCTCGGCGGGAAGATCGACGGTGCTGTGATGTATGACAAGACTTCTAACGGGTCGAAGGGGCAATCCGTAACTTTGGTCGGCGGAAAGATTGGTCAGCCCGTCATTGTTCACAACGTTGCTCAAGGCAAGGCTGATACCGATGCCGTCAATGTCGCCCAGCTCACGAAGGGTCTTGGCGAGACTTTGATCGACGCGCGTACCTACACCGACAATTCGTCGAAGAGGACGCTGACCCTGGCAAACAACTATACCGACGAAAAATTCGGTCAGCTGAGTGGCAGGATAGCAGGGGTGCAGTCCGAGGCCAGGCAAGCCGCAGCTATCGGCCTTGCGGCGGCGTCACTGCGTTATGACGATCGCCCAGGCAAGCTCAGCGCTGCCATCGGCGGAGGACTGTGGCGCGGCGAATCCGCATTCGCTATCGGCGCGGGCTATACCAACGAGGACGGACGAATTCGGGCCAATGTCTCGGCAACGACCGCCGATGGCCATTGGGGCGCGGGCGCGGGCCTGAGCTTTACGTTCAACTAGGCGGGCTCGCGAACCTGGGTCCCAAAGGCTAGAATGATGCAGCGGAACAAAAAGGCATGGCGGTTGGGGAGGGCTTGTCTGCCCCTCCCTGGCCGACGGGCTTGGGCAGTTGCGAAAGACGTCTGCCTAATCGTCTTGGCGGGGACCTTAGCGGCCCCCACGGCTCTTGCTGTTGCACAGGATACGCAGTTTCAGATTGAAGCACCGGCAATCCCGATCCCTAACGGCGTCGAATACGGTCAGATACGGAGAGTCACCACGCCCTTCGAAAACTGGACCCTGATATGCGATGAAAATCTGAAGGAAATGACGAAAGTCTGCAACATCGACCAGTCGATCATCGATCAAGCAGGCGCGATGGTTCTCTATTGGTCGCTGGCAGCCGCTGACAACGGAAAGCCTGTGATGATCCTCCGCACGCCAGCATATGCCGGGCGAGACTCCGCGGTCACGATGACTTTCGGCCCGGATACCAAACCTTTTGGAGTGAAGCCCGAGGGGTGCGACGTCAAAGTGTGCGTATCGATGGTGCCGGTCGGTCCGCAACTGCGCAAGGCGATCTCGCAGGAATCCCCGCTCCAGATTTCCTATACCTTCCCCCCAAATGGCACGGTGGTCCTCAATGCGCCACTCAAGGGTCTTTCGAAAGCCCTCGCCGCAATCAAATAGACTCAGGAAATCCAGATGAATGAAACTTCCGATCTCGAGCGGACCAACTTTCGCCATGCTCTACAGAGTGAAATATCCCCGGCGAAAAGTGTCCCGCTGCTGTCCCGCAGAATGCTGGTTGCATCAACGGTTGCACTCGCACTGGCAGTAGGCGCGCTGGTCACCCTCTACAATCTTTCAGGGCTTTCCAGTCTACTGGGAACTGCTTTTGCAGAGACGAAAACAGGAACCCAGTCGCAGTTGGCTCCCGGGCAGCCAGCCACGCCCTTCATGGTTCAGGCCGAAAAAAGCGGATTGAAAACCTGCAAGAACCTGTTCGAAACACTGGGCCAGGCACTCTCGGCCAACACCGAATATTCGACGATCTCCCAGTGGAACAAGGACGACCCAAACGGCCATGCAGTCCAGTCTCTGGTCGGTCTGAAATACGACACACCCAGCTATAAGGCTCTGGCGGCCGGTGTCGTGCTTGTCGCGCCGGTTGGAGAGACATGTGAAGGCGGTATGATCAGGGTCGCACCATACGCCCAGGACTGCGCGGCTGTGGCGAAGATGTTGCCAAGCGAAAGTGCTGCAACAGCTAACCTGCGCGACGTTAACGTCTTCGATCTATCGACGGGGGGTCAGGCGCTGTTGATTCCGATGCAGGCAGGATGCATTGCGATCACGGTCGCGACGATGGCCGGATAGGTCGCGGACTGGATCGCCTTCGATCGACTTGGAGCATGAAATGAAAAAGCGCAGTCATCTTGCCGTATTTGTCGCAGTCGCCGCAACACTGGTTGGAAGCAGGGTCGTTGCAGCGGATCTCTCGGCAGAGCCGCGTGTGCCGGAACCGCCGGCTGTCGCGATGAGCGGCATTTGGGGCGCAATTGCCTACTCCCCGGAAGATGCGGAGCATGGCTTCTTCTGGGGTGCAGACAAGAAGGAAGAGGCGGAGCGTGAAGCGCTCGAAAACTGCACCAATGCCGGCGGACGAAACTGCAACGTCGTCACGGTTTTCCGCAATCATCGGCATTGGACGGATGATGATGACAGCGGGTTTCCATATCGGCATTGCGCTGCCCTGTCTGTAGGCAAGATTGGACCGAACAAGGTCCGTTTTTGGGGCGCATCGTCGGCCTCCGCTCGATCGGAAGCCGAGCAGGACGCAATAGCTGCATGCGGCGGCACCACCCAGGAGTGCCACATCCGCGAATGGATTTGCACCTGATCGGGAACGATGCACGCTGGTGAGAACCGGCACCTGGTGCGATCCAGATGTGATCGATGCCATCATTTCAACCGCGCAAACTTTTCCAGCATCTCCTCGATCTACTAACAAACTGCGTTTCAGGACCGGCGACGATCGCGAACAACGGAGGGCAGGGCAACAATATGGAAGCTAGAGACTAGCTGAAAGGCGCGACTGCACGCTGTCTGCCACGCACTCGACATTTCAGCTTGAAATGACACGTTACCGATTGCCCCGGAATCGCCCAAAACCAGACGCATTCCCCGCCTCATTTGCCCTGTTTTCAGGTCCTACGACCAACAGAGCAATCGAAATCTTATGACGTTTATAAACGGACAAATCGCGGCGATAACGCTTGCCACGGGAGCAATGCTTGTCGCCTCGAACATGGCAGCTTCTGCGCAGTGCGGCAGGGCGTCGTGGTATGCCTTGCATTCAAGAACAGCCTCCGGCGAGCGGATGAATCCTTCCGCCCTGACCGCCGCGCACCGCAGCCTCCCTTTCGGCACCAAAGTTCGCGTCACCAACAATAGAAACGGTAAGAGCGTGATCGTACGCATCAACGATCGCGGTCCATTCATTCGCGGCCGCATCATCGATCTTTCCAAGGGCGCGGCCCTGCGTATCGGCATGGTGAGTTCCGGCCATGCCGCTGTTTGCATGGCACGGACGTAAGACCGGTCAAGGAATTCGCCGAAATTTGAACATGACTGCGGCATGATCCTCCATCCCCACCCCGTCTCGCCCTTCGGGCTCGCCACGTCTCCCCCGCTTTGCGGGGGTTGAGGAGGGGCGCCTAGCCTTGCCGCCGCGCTTCCTCTTCCCGTCTATTGGGGGAGTTGCGAAGCAACCGGAGTGGGGGTCGATAGGCCCAGATTTTCCATACGCGAATGCCCTGCCTTCAAGCGGAGGAAACTCGGCATGGCCCTCATGGAGTATCACCTCATTACGATTTGCTGCGGAGGGGGCGCGATCCGCTTGAGAGGGTCGAGGTCGAAGCTCGCAAAGCCGCTAAAGTAAGCTGCCCTCGCAGGCTTAATCCAACCTGCTTCACATTCCCCGCAGACGGCGCGCTGCCGTTTCGGCTATCGCGTCGGGCAACGAAAGTCCCCACTGGGACGCGCAATAGGCGCGGAAGTCGAAACACGGCAGGCCGGGGCAGACTTCGAATTCGATGAGATGCACGCTGTCGTCGGCCTGAACCCGGAAATCCATCGAGAAGACATCCTTGACGCCGAGCGCCCTCAGCATGACTGCGGCAATCTCCCCGATCCGGCGGGCAGCCTCAGGCTGACTCGCGGCGACCGGAACGAGTTCCGGCTCAACATAGATGCCATTGGCCTTGGCTGCGGCACCGGTGTCGCCATAAAGCGCCATGGAATCGGCCATTGTCTGGAAATCGCCGCCACCCTCCACAAAGAACATCCCCAGCGCCTCGACATCTGCGTTCGGATCGACGCCAAGAAAGCTGGCGCGGACGTTGCGGCCGGCAAGATAGGGCTGCACCACGACGTCGTCGCGATACGCTTTGAAGACCCGCCTGCTAAGAGCCAGCGCATCGTCGCCCCGGAGGCAGCGCGAATCCGGCCAGATGCCGATCTTGGCGCCTAGCCGGTTTGGCTTGACGAAGTAGCCATTGTCGGACGCGGGGGGCGGCAGAAGCCACTCGCCATCGCGCGCCAGACCCGCTGCCGGCACCGGGAGGCCAAGCGCGGAAAGCACCGAGCCTGAACGGAATTTGTCCTGGCAAAGCGCGAACAAAGAATCGTCGGAGCCGATTGTCCGGAAACCACCCAGCCGCGCCAGTGCCGGGGCCGCGCCGCCTCGAAAATAGGCGACGCCGTCGGTCAGTGTCCAGACCAGGGTTTCCTCCGGATGGGCGCCGGCAAGCAGTGTTGCCGCGGCGTCCAACGCCACGGGGATAAAGCGCAGTCCATGCTGCCCACAGGCCAGCGCGATTGCATCGAATTCAAGCGCGAGGTCGGTGCTCTGGGCGAGGTAGGAGGAGATCTCCAGCGCGTGCAAATCGGAGAAGCCCTGCGCTGCCAGCCGGCTGCGGCATGCTTCCTCCGGTTCGTAAACGAGCACCAGTTGCTGCGCCATGCTCCCACCTGCTTGATGGGTCAGGATGCGCACCGAAGGTTTGGCGGGCTAAGGCGAAATCGACCTCCAGCGCTGGACGACGCGACATCAAGCTCGTGACGCCCGCGCCGGTGCGGAGGAGCTACACCCGACCGCCCCGAACCTGGCCCGGCCATCGATAAAAGCCTGACCCAATCGGTCACCCATTGCGCCCTGGTTTCCCATGGTTACATATGGCCAAACCAATCCCGGAGTTCACGATGACCAATCTGTTCTCGCCAATCACGCTTGGCGCACTGCATTTTCCGAACCGTATCGCCGTGGCGCCAATGTGCCAGTATTCCGCCAATGACGGGTCGGCCACGGATTGGCACCTTTACCATTGGATGAACCTGGCCCTGTCCGGCGCGGGCATGATCACCATCGAGATGACGGATGTCGAACGGCGCGGGCGCATAAGCCATGGCTGCCTGGGCCTTTATTCGCAAGCCAATGAAGCCGCCGCCGAGCGCGCACTGAATGCAGCGCGGCGTGTCGCCAATCCGGGCGTGAAGTTCGGCGTGCAGCTCGCGCATGCCGGCCGCAAGTCATCCTGCCAGCGACCCTGGGAAGGCGGCGGGCCATTGAAAGCCGGGCAGGATCCATGGCAGACCGTTTCGGCCTCAGCAATTCCGTTTGCCGAGGGCTGGCATACGCCGCATGCGCTGACGGAGGACGAGATCGGCGAGGTCATTCAGCACTTCGCCGAAGCTGCGGAGCGTGCCGCCCGCGCCGGCTTCGACTTCATCGAACTGCATGGCGCGCATGGCTATCTCGTCCACCAGTTCCTGTCTCCGCTGTCAAATCACCGCACGGATAGATGGGGCGGCCCGCTGGCAAACCGTATGCGGTTGGCCGTCGAGATTGCCCGCGCGGTGGCCAAGGCAGCGCCGGGATTGATGCTCGGCGCTCGCCTCTCGGTGAAGGACTGGGTCGATGGCGGCCTTACCGAGGACGAGACGGTCGAGGTTGTCAAGGCGCTCAAGGCAGAGGGCGTCGCCTACATTTGCTGCTCCAGCGGAGGCAACTCGCCCCATCAGAAAATCCCCACTGGCCCCGGCTATCAGGTGCATCTGGCGCAATATGTGCGCGAACGCGTCGATATCCCGGTACGCGCCGTCGGCATGATCGATGAGCCGCACCAGGCAAACCGCATCATCACCAGCGGCCAGGCCGACATGGTGGCACTGGCGCGCGCAATGCTCGCCGATCCGCGCTGGCCATGGCGCGCCGCCGCGGTGCTTGGGCACGAGATCGCGGTCGCGCCGCAGTTTGCGCGCGCGGCGGATCTGCCGAAGAAGTGGGAAGCGGCGGCTTAGGCGATCGCACACACCCTCCCCGCACAAGAGCGGGTAAACGCGGCGAACTACCCAGCGTGCCTCAAGCTGACGCCCGTTGCGCCGTCGAACAGCGCAACCTTGGCAGGATTCCATCCGAAGCGCACCGCCTGCTCCATTTGCAGGTCGGCGCGCGCGGGCGCGGTAGCATGCAGGAAGGTGTCGCCGACACGGAGCGTGACGATCTTTTCGACGCCGTGGTTTTCAACATCATGCACGGTCGCCGCCACCGGTGCGCCAGCCTCCAGCACCACGTCCTCCGGTCTAACCCCGAAGACCAATGGCCGGTCGTTTGCCGGCGTACCGGCATGCACGGCGCCGGCATAAGGCAGCTCGAAGCTCTTCGGAGCGATGACGGCATGGCCTGAAACCAGCCTGCCTTCGAACAGGTTCATCGGCGGAGACCCGACGGCGCGCGCGACGAAGGTATTGAGCGGGTTGTTGTAGATTTCGTTCGGTGTGCCGACCTGCACCAGATGGCCGTGATTGAGCACGCCGACCTTGTCCCCCATCGACATTGCCTCGATCTGATCGTGGGTAACGAACAGGAAGGTCGCGCCGAGGTTCATCTGCAGGTTCTTCAGCTCGGTGCGCAGCGCCTCGCGCAGCTTGGCATCGAGTGCCGACAAGGGTTCGTCCATCAGAAAGACGCGGGGCTTGCGTACGATGGCTCGGCCGATCGACACACGTTGCATTTCGCCGCCAGACAGCCGGTCGGTCTTACGGTCCAGCAGGTGCTCGATACGCAGCGTCTTGGCGACACGCGCGACCCGCTCGGCGATCTCCGCCGGTTCGACGCGCCGTATCTTCGATTTCAGCGGGAACTCGAGATTTTCGCGCACTGTGTAGCGCGGGTAGAGCGAATATTGCTGCAACACCAGCGCAACATCGCGCTCCGCCGCGCCCCAATCGCCGACATTGACGCCATCAATGAAGATCTGACCTTCGGTCGGCTTCTCCAGACCCGCGATCAGCCGCAGCATGGTCGTCTTGCCTGCTCCGGTTTCGCCGAGAAGCACGAAGAACTCCCCGTCCTGGATTTCGAGGTTCAGCCCCCTCAGCGCGGTGTGGGCGCCAAACGTCTTGGTGATGTGCTTCAGCTGGATATGGGCCATTATCGTTGCTCGCCAGTCGTAGGTCGTAGGTCGTTGTTCGGAAAAAGTTCCGTAGCCCCTCGAATTCTCGACCGACGACCCACCAACAACGACCGACCTGTCCTCACAATCTCACCCCCAGCGACTCGCCGCTTATGGTGTCGAAAAAATGAGCGTGAGTAGGATCGATGCGGGCAAAAACGCGGTCACCCGGCTTGGTTACGTAGCCAGCCTTGGTGCGCGCCCGCAGCATGTGTTCACCGACTTTGAGGTCGACGATGTCATGCGAACCCAGGGGTTCGATAATGCTCGCCTCGACAGGCAAGTAGCCTTCGGATGCATCCTGTCGGACCAGCACTCCTTCGGGGCGAATGCCAAGTGACAGGTCGCTCGACGTCCTGCCTTGGAGCTTGCCGAGCAGATCGCGCGGGAAGGAGAAGCCGTCGGCCGCGCCGTTGATGGTGACACTCGCCGCACCTCCAGCTTCCGAAACGGCCGCCTTGGCAACGTTCATCACCGGGCTGCCGACGAACTGCGCGACGAACAGGTTGGCGGGGTATGTGTAGACCTCAGAGGGACTGCCCACCTGCTGCAGGACGCCCTCATGCATGATGACGATGCGGTCGGCCAGGCTCATCGCCTCGATCTGGTCGTGGGTGACGTAGATCGTCGTGGAGCCCTGCTTGACGTGCAGGCGCTTGATCTCCGCGCGCATCTCCTCGCGCAACTTGGCGTCGAGCGCGCCGATCGGCTCGTCCATCAGCATCGCCTTCGGTCGCCTTACCAGCGCGCGGCCGATCGCCACGCGCTGCATATCGCCGCCGGATAGCGCCGATGGCTTCCTATCGAGGAATTCGGTTATCCGCAGGATGCGCGCGATCTCGCGCACCTCCTTGTCGACCTCCGTCTTGCTCATGCGAGTCGCACGCAGCGGAAACGCGATATTCTCGTATACGGACATGTGCGGATAGAGCGAAAAGGACTGGAACACCATGGCAATGTCGCGGTCGGAACACTTCAGGTTCTGCACAGGCTCGCCGTCGATCAGAATGTCGCCCTCATCGATGGTCTCCAACCCGGCGACAGCGCGCAGTGTAGTGGTCTTGCCGCAGCCTGACTGGCCGAGCAGCACAATGAACTCGTTGTCTTCGATCTTGAGGTTCAAGTCCTTGATGACCTGAACCGCCCCGAAATATTTCTGGACGCCACGAAGCTCGATCTGCGTCATGAGTGGCCCTCGCGGTGGTCGGAGACGTCGAACACGCCGTCGGTTTCCTCCGCCGCACCCTCCGGCTTTCCGAACCAGCCTGTAAACATGAAGGTCAACAGACCGGCAAGGATGACCGTCAGCCCGTAGCGATGCAGAAACAGGTTCCAGGGCTGGCAGAGGAAGATGATGCCGAGCACCATCACGATCTCGGCGATGCGCTGAAGTCTGGCGCTGCTGATCATTTGCGGATCGCTCCGAAGGACATGCCCCGCAGCAGGTGGTTGCGCAGCAGGAAGGTGAAGATCGCGACCGGCAGCAGGAACAGGAAGGTGCCGGCGGCGATCACCGTCCAGTCCGGCAGCCCTGAACCGACCTGGCTCGGAATGAACGGCGGCGCGGTCTGGGCGCGGCGGTTGGTCATGATCAGCGCGAATGCGTATTCGTTCCACGCGGTGATGAAGCAGAACACGGCGGTTGCGGCGATGCCGGTCGCGGCCTCCGGCAGGACGACCTTGAAGAAAGCCTGCATGCGCGTATAGCCGTCGACAAGCGCAGCTTCCTCATACTCCTTGGGAATCTCGTCGATGAAGCCCTTCATCAGCCAGACCGAGAAGGACAGGTTGAAGGCCGTGTAGAGGATGATCAGGCCCCAATGCGTGTCGTTGAGGCCGACGACTCGGTACATCAGGAACATCGGGATCGCCACCACGACAGGCGGCAGCATGCGCGTCGACAGGATGAAGAACAGCAGGTCGGCCTCTCCCTTCACCTTGAACCGGGAGAAGCCGTAGGCCGTGAAGGTGCCCATGCCGACGGCCAGTATGGTCGACGTTATGGCGACGATCAGCGAATTCATGAAGCGGCTCGGATAGCCGGAGGGCTGGATCTGGCCCTTGCCGTCGCGCACCACCTTTTCGCCGCCGTCGAACACCATGCGCTCCCACCACGGGGCGGCGGCATATTCCTCCGGCGTCGGCGGCGAGCGCAGCTGCGAGCGCTTGGTGAACAGCTTCACGAAAGGCGAGATCTCGGGCGTGAACAGCACGGTCGGCGGGACCGTCGTGGCGAGATTGCGCGGCTTGAACGCGGTCGAGGTGATCCAGTAGATCGGCGCCAGGAAGATCAGCGTAATGACCAGCACGGCGGCAATGGCCAGTTTGTTGAGCGCGCGTTCGGACGAGGTGGTGACGGCAGCCATGTCTCAGCGCTCCGCCGAAAAGAGTCGGTCGTCGGTTGTCGGTCGTCGGTCGAACAAGGACTGGCACACGGCCGAACCCGTCGACCAACGACCAACGACCGACCACCGACCGATGAACAGGATGGCGAGGTGCCCGAAAGGCATGGCGACCATCTTATCGCTCCTTCACCTTGTTCAGGTATTTGACGTAGATGTTGGTGATGGCCAGGACCATGATCAGAACGATGTAGGCGAGCGCGCAGGATCGGCCCGTCTGCCATTCCTGGAACGCCATCTTGTAAAGCCGGATGGAGATCACCTCGGTGGTCGGCTGGCTGGTCAGGATGTAGGCGAGGTCGAAGGTCTTGAAGGCTTCCATCGTGCGGAAAATGATGGCGATCATCAGGATAGGCGCGACCAGCGGTAGGGTGATGCGGAAGAAAGTGTAGAACGGTCCCGCACGGTCGATCGCCGCGGCTTCGTAGAGATGCTTCGGCACTGCCGACAGGCCGGCCAGCGACAGCAGCATCACAAAGGGCGACCACATCCAGATGTCGGTCAGCGCGACCGCATAGAGAGCCATATTAGGATTGGACAGCCACTCGAAGGTGCCGAGCCCGAGCGCATAGTTGATGATGCCGAAGGACGGATCGTAGAGCAGCTTCCAGAAAAGGCCGACGACCGCCATCGACAGCATCATCGGCAGCAGCAGCAATGTCGTCAGCAGGCCCTTCAGCGGAATGTCGCGGTTGAGCAGCATGGCGGTGCCGAAGCCGACGAACACCTGGCCGATGACCGAGACGATAACGTATTTCGCGGTGATGGCGAAGTTGGACCAGATGAAGGGATCGTTGAGCAGGTCGCGATAGTTCTGCAGCCCGACGAAGTTCGCCGGTGCGTTGGTCGATGCGCGGAAATCCGTGAAGGAATAGCCAAGCGAATAGATCAGCGGAAAGATGTTGAAGACAATCAGGAAGAGGATCGTCGGGATGATGAAGAGGTTGCGGATCGTCAAGTCGCTCATGCCGCGGGAAGCGGCCCGGGATTGCGGATCGAGCCGGGTCATGACTGCGGTGGCCAAGCCTCTTCTCCTCGTCTGTCGTCGTTCGTCTGGCGATGTTGGTCATTCATGATTGGCACATGAGATGCGAGCTTCCGACCGAGACTGACGGCGATTACTTGCCCAGTCATCAGGGCTTTCGAAAAGCAAAAAGGAGGGGGCGGGTTCGCCACCCCCTCCAATCGGTTGCCGGTTACTTGAGACGGCCGTACTTCTTGAATGTCGCGGTCCAATCGGCGGCAAGCGCGTCGAGCGTCTCCTTGGAGGTGCCTTCGCCGCCGACGATCGCGGGGTAGACGCGCTGGTTCAACTGCTGCAGCAGTTCCGCATATTCCGGAACAGCCCAGAAGTCCTTCACCTTGAACATCGTGTCGTAGAACGCCTTGTTGTAGGGCGTGGCGTTCTGGAATTCGGCCGATTCAAGCACGGCCTTGTTGCAGGTGTAGCCGCCAAGCTCGGCCCACTTCTTCTGGGTCTCGTCCTTGATGAACCACTGCAGGAACTTGAATGCCTCTTCCTGGTTCTGCGAGTAGGACACGATGGAGATGCCCTGGCCGCCGAGTGCCGCGTACTGATCTCCGCCTGGGCCCGGCGGGTTGGCGAAGAAGCCGGTGCCCTTGGCATTCGGGTTCGAGGATTCATTGATCAGCGCAGGGAAGAAGGCGAAATAGTTCATGCTCATCGCCGCCAGGTTCTCGGTGATGGCCTGGTTGTCCTCGATGAAGAACGACTTGGCCCAGCCCGGAGGCGTGAACGTGTAGAGCTCCTTATAGGCATCCAACGCGGCAATTGCCTTGTCGGAGTTGATGATGCCCTCGACCTGGTAGGTCACCGGATCGCCAAGCTCGCCGCCAAAGGAGAACAAAGCGTTTTCGAAACCCATGGCCATCGCGTCATAGGAGTTGTCGGTGTAGATCGCGACGCCGTAGCGCTTCTCGTCGGGGCGATGGAAAAACTCGGCGATGTCGCGCAGTTCCTTCCAGCTCTTGGGCACGGCGAGGTCGTAGCCGTACTTCGCCTTGAAGGCTTCCATTTCCTTCGGGTCTTCGAACCAGTCCTTGCGATAGGACCAGCCGACAGCGTCGCCTTCGGCCGGAATAGACCAGTATTTGCCGCTGTTGCCTGGATACTCCGAATAGAACTTCACGGTGGCGGGAGCCATCGTGTCGAGCACCTTGTTGTCCTTCACGAACTGGGTGAGGTCAACGTAGTGGCCGGCTTCGGAAGCCGCGCCGAGCCATTGCGAGTCGCCGACGATCATGTCGTAGGCGCTGCCCTTGGCGTTGAATTCGGTAAAGGCCTTGGTCTGGAAATCCGACCATGGGGTGGTTTCAACGGTCACCTTGACGCCGGTCTCGGCCTCATACTGGTTAACCAGTTCCTGAAGGTAATTCGCCGGGTCCCATTCCGCCCAGAATATCGTCAGTTCCTGCGCGAACGCCGATGTTCCGCAGGCAAGCGAGAATCCAATACCGGCCAACAAGCCGGTCAATTTGTTGCGCATTACACGTTCCTCCCTTGTGCCTTCGCCTTCCGGACCGAGGTTCATCCTACCGGCCCGTCAACTTTCACCGCAGAGCGGTCCGACCCCTCCCCGGCCGGGTCGGAACGCCATCAGGCCCTCCCCGCCGATGTTGCCCCTCGTGCCCAATCTGGTATTACCAATAATCCTTCAACGTCAAGCGCTTTGTTAGGAGGTGAAATGCGTCGTTGAAACGCTTAGGCTTGCGTTATTTATTCGTTTTCATTCGTTTAGGTGCGATCCTCCTCCGAATTATCATGCTCTCGAACACGACTACGAAACTGTGCTCACCTTCCTTCGCGTCAACTGGTCTAACCAGATAGACGATGGTAGTAACTTCCGCGCGTCTATGCGCCGACAGAAGTCCTGATTAAGGCCCCGGCGATCCACCGGGCAATCGACTGTGTTTCGTCGCTGTCCAATCCCCATATGTCCTTCATCACGATCATCACCTCGACACCAAAAACCAGCGACAACGCCTGTGCGAGGCGATCGAACTGTGCCTGCGAGAGCGAGCCGCGCAGCGGCGAAAGAGCCTCCTTCAGCAACTCCTTGCGATGCCCACGCTTGACCCTTACTTCATCTCCCAGCGTGCCGGCCTGGCGGCGTGCCCATTGATCGAGCGAAAGCTTCAACGCGGCCTTGAACGTTGCCTCATACGCATCGATGCGCGGCAATGAGCTCGCCAGCAAGTCATCGACGCGCTGCTCGGCGTCCTCCGACGCCGATGACCAAGTCAGGATCGGTCCCAATCCTTCATCCACGACTGCCTGGACGAGTGCAGCCTGGCTTGGGAAATAGCGATAGGCCGTCGCGCGCGACACACCCGCGGCTTCTGCGGCTTCGGTCACCGAGGGCGTCACGCCATCCTGCATCAGACGGCTTGCCGTCTCCAACATAAGGCGACGTGTTCGCGCTTTGGGGCCGCGTTCGATTTCGACATCGAGCGTTGATTGACGCGAGACTTGCATGTCAATACGATACGCCCGTCTCATAAAAATGCAACCAGCGACGGGTCCAGTATGCCGGTGATTCCGCGAAGGTCGATTGTCGAAAAATTCAATCGCATGATCGCCGATGGGGTACCGATTGTCGGCGGCGGTGCAGGCACGGGCCTCTCTGCCAAGTCGGAGGAAGCCGGCGGCATCGACCTGATCATCATCTACAATTCCGGCCGTTATCGGATGGCGGGACGGGGCTCGGCGGCCGGCCTGCTTGCCTATGGCAACGCCAACGAAATCGTTAAGGAAATGGCAGTCGAAGTGCTGCCGGTCGTCAAGCACACACCGGTGCTGGCGGGTGTAAACGGGACTGATCCTTTCATCCTGATGCCGCGCTTCCTCGCGGAACTGAAGGACATCGGCTTTTCCGGAGTGCAGAATTTCCCGACGATCGGCCTGTTCGACGGCGCAATGCGCCAGAGCTTCGAAGAAACCGGCATGGGTTACGGGCTGGAGGTCGACATGATCTCGGCCGCCCACAGGCTGGACCTGCTGACGACGCCTTACGTGTTCAATCCCGACGAGGCTCGCGCCATGACCAAGGCCGGCGCCGACATCATCGTCGCCCATATGGGGGTGACGACCGGCGGTACGATCGGCGCCACCAGTGCGAAATCGCTCGACGACTGCGTCAAGGAAATCGAGCCGATCGTCGAGGCGGCGCGTTCGGTGCGCCATGATGTGATCATGCTTTGCCATGGCGGGCCGATCTCGATGCCTGATGACGCGCGCTACATTCTGGAGCGCGTCGAAGGCATGCATGGCTTTTACGGCGCTTCCAGCATGGAGCGTCTTCCGGCCGAGGCCGCGATCGCCAAGCAGACCGCGGACTTCAAGAGTCTGGCGATCGGCAAGGGGAAGCGGAACTGAGGGAACGAGTTGGTCGTGGTTCGTCAGTCGTCGGTCGAATGCTGCGACCTCGTCATGAATCGAATTACGACCCACGAACCAATGGGGATATGATCGTTGTTCGTCGGTAGCGGTTGAATGCTACGACCTCGTCATCGATCGAATTCCGACCCACGATCCACGACCAACTCTATACAGGGAGGCATCGCATGACCAAGGAACGCAACTTCGTCTATGCGATGGACGTCGACAATTTCGGTTTCGACTGGGGCCGGCTGGCGCTGACCGTCGCGCCGGAAGTCAACGGAGCAGCCCGCTTTTCCGGCGGCGTGGTCGACCTGCCCTCCGGAAAGGGCCATACGCGCCACAATCACCCCGGTGCGGAGGAAATCATCTTCGTGATCTCCGGTCATGGCGAGCAGATGGTCGAGGACGAGCACGGCAATCCGGTCGTCAGACAAGTTGGGCCCGGCTGCACGGTCTACGTGCCGGAAAGCCGCTTTCACTCGACGCTGAACACCGGCGACGGTCCGATGCAACTGTTCGTCGTCTACTCGCCCGCCGGGCCGGAACTGGCATTGCGCGAACTGCCGGATTTCCGGCTTATCCCGCCGGCTGCGAAATAGCGCCGCGCGTTCAACCGCGCGGCGGCATCCTGTCGAATTTCGGCAGGGCCGGATCGACATGGTCCCAGGTCTGAGCAGCGGCAGCCCAGGAGATCATCTGCGGCTTGTAGCGGCCGGGATCGTCCAGGCTGCCGGCGCGCACGACGAAGAAATCCGGCATGCTCGGGAAAGTCATGTAGACCGGTGATCCGCAGGTTGGGCAAAAGGCGCGCCTCTTGACCGTTCCGCCATCCCCTGTCGCTTCCCAATGGCTTGCCTCGCCCGCTGCATCACGCTTTCCTCCAAAAGTTGGAGAAGAAGATTCGGAGCGCGATTGTCGACTATCTCCCGCGCCCCGAAACGCATCGGCGATCTCTTGGACGAGCACCGATCGTTCCAGTCAAAAACGAGCGATTAAGGGCTATCCGCGATTGCAGTCGAGCTAAAGCGTCTGTATCTGCCCCCGATGCTCTTCAACTCGTTCCAATTTCTGTTTCTGTTCCTGCCGATCACGTTGATTGGCGGGCTATGGCTGCAGCAGCGAAATACGACGGCGTTCATCTGGTGGATGATCGCAGCGTCGATGATCTTCTACGGCGCGTGGCAATATCAGACTTTGTGGGTTCTGTGCGTGAGCCTCGTCCTCAATTATCTGATCGCGCTGGCGATAGATCGATCGGTCGGCGTGCCCCGGAAACTTTGGCTCACTGCGGGGTTGCTTTGGAATTTGGGGCTGCTGGGCTATTTCAAGTACACGAACTTAGCCGGCGAACTGATTACGCAATTTTTCGGCGACGATCCGGGTTGGGCTCATGTAATTCTGCCGGTCGGCATATCCTTCTTCACATTCCAAAAAATCGCCTTCCTCGTCGATGCCTACAGGGGCGAGGTCGCGTCGCGCTCCTTCAGCCGCTTCTGCCTGTTCGTCATGTTCTTTCCGCAGCTCATCGCTGGACCGATCGTTCACCACCTGGAATTCATTCCACAGCTTGATCGCAAGAACAGCCAGATGCTTCGCAATGTCGCGCTCGGGCTTACAGTGCTGATGATCGGCCTGCTCAAGAAGCTCTACATTGCCGACACCGCAGCGATACCTGCGAGCGCCGTCTTCGATGCGGTGGCTGTCGGCGCCCAGCCGAGTTTCGCCGATGCCTGGTTCGCTGCAATCGCCTATTCCGTACAGATTTATTTCGACTTCTCGGCCTATTCGGACATGGCGATCGGGCTAGCGCGCATGTTCGGGCTCGACCTCCCCATCAACTTCGCTTCCCCCTACAAGGCCACATCGATCATCGATTTCTGGCGGCGCTGGCACATCACCTTGTCTCGGTTCCTGCGCGATTACCTTTACATCCCCCTCGGCGGAAACCGCCGAGGCATACCGCGCCAGCGCGTCAACTTGCTCGCCACCATGGTGCTGGGCGGCATCTGGCACGGAGCAGGCCTCACCTTCCTCATCTGGGGTTTCATGCATGGCGCCTACCTGCTTGCGGCGCATGCCTTCGCTGGAAGCCGCTGGGGCGCCCGCGCAGGTTCCCTGCGGGCCTGGCCGGTCCTGGCATGGGCGATAACGTTCTCGGTGGTGGTCATCGCCTGGGTGCCGTTTCGAGCCGACGGCATCACCGTTACTCTGAACATCTGGAGAGCGATGGCTGACGTGACCAGCATGCCACGTGGTTTTGCGATTGCGCCGGACGACTATGAGATACAGGTATTTGCAAGTCTCGCGTTGGCTTTCCTCGCACCAAACGTCTACGAAGTGTTCCGCAGATACAATCTCGGCCTGCCCTCACCAGGCTATCCGGCCACTTCCTTGGTAACTGATACGGTCGCGAGTGGTTGGATGGCGCGCTTTTCGCCCGCGTTCACGCCGACCACAGGTGCATTGCTCGGCATCGTCGTCGCGGCAGTGGTGTTGAAGCTGAACGACATCTCCGAATTCATCTACTTCCAGTTCTGAGCGGGCACATGACGATAGCGGAACTACCGACCGGTCAGCTGGAGCGACGCATGCCCGGCTACATCGCAACCGCTGCGCTCGCGGCCGTCGTTGCACTCACTGCGGCTTTTGGCCTGATCAAGGGTACGGAGTTGGCGGGACGCCAGAAACTCCCCCACCAAGTGCTCATTGATTACCAAAGGCAAAAACTCGCGGGACCGATCGGCGACGTTGTTTTCCTAGGCGACAGTTCGCTGGGCACAGCGGTGGATGCAGCTCTTTGGCAATCCCTTACCGGCAAGACCGCTACCAATTTCGCGCTTACCGGCTCGCATGGCTATGCCGGGACGCTCGATATGTTGCGGGCGATTCTCGCAAATCATTCTCCCACCGACGTGGTCATCGTTCAGACCGCATCCATGATGAGGCGGACGCCGAAGGAGTACGTGCCCTCCATGTCTCCAGACGCAACGGGGTTCTTGCAACGCTTCCGCGATCTCTGGCTGGAGACCATGAATGTCAACGAGTTCGCCGCTTCGGCGGATTTCCTGCTGAGGCGGGTGCGAGGCAAGCCGACCGGTGTCAACGCCATTGGCATCGAAAATGACTATGTACTGCAGGTAGACCGGATAGCCGAGCCTCCGACGTCTCGCGAATGGGATCCTAAGTCCATCAACGAAGCCAATCTGCTTGAGCTCACCAAGATCGCCTCGATCTGCCATCAGCGGTCGCTGACATGCGTCTATCTGCACGGGCCGCTCGCAACCCCATACTGTATGCAGCAGAAGACATATTTCGCCCGGGTCAACGCGCTCATACGGTCTTCAGGACTTCAACTCGCCCAGGATCACCCGCCTTGTCTGCCGCCGAATGAGGTGGGAAACAGCTTTGATCACACCAAGCTGCCGTTTAAGCGGGATATGACGAGACGCATTGCAGCGATCCTGCAGCCATATTTGACAAAATGATGGGCGAGGCCATCTATTATGCCTCCTTCGATATAACCAAAATTCAAAGGAGGTGAACATCTCGAAAACAGAAAGTGAGCAACTAGCTGCATTCAGGCAGGATCAGTCGCGATGGCTTGCGCGCGCAAATCTATTAAACAGACCGTGGTTTATATTCGGGTCGGCACCAAATCCGACTATCCCGATCAGCCTTCCCGACCATTGCGCGCACGTATACATCAACTTCTCCGGTCAAGAAGCAAAGGATCGTGATCTCCCCTCTCCCGATCTCATACTTGTAAAAAGAAAACGGCGCGAGGAGCAATTACGCGGGCTACGCGCCCGAAGGGTCATCCAGGTATCGCAGTATCAGCGCGACGTGGACCGCTACAAGATTCTTCAAAAGATTTGCCGATATCGGCTCCCCATGATGCGCATCAGCAAGCCAGAACGGATACGACTGGCACAGGCGATCGTGGGTGACGTGTATTCTGGCGTAGGAGAAGATGGTAATCTTTCGAACGGGGTTCTATTGATTTTGTATGCCATATTGATGGATATCCCACAGATCATCCTGTCGGGGTTCTCTGTGACCAAGAACGGTCACTCGCACACCAAAGATCTCACCAGATTCAGGATGCACAAGGAGGAAGATACGGCGTGCCTACAATTCGTCGCCGCGAATTGTCGTCAGGTGAGCACGACGGAAATTGACCTCCACACTTCGACGGGCATAAGTCTTTGGGACGGGCGTCAGCAACTTCTGTGATTTCTCAGAGCCAGCGGCCTCCGCGCGATAGCCGGGGCCTTCGTTTTTGCGGAGCAGACGCGGTGCCTGCGCGAAGAGCTCCCTTGACGCTTTTTGACGATAGAGCGTTGCACACGGCGATGAGCCTATACCTCTTCGACGGTAAGCCCTCCTGTCTCAAAGGTGCGGTTGCCAGCCATAGGCAAGGGTACGGTATATCTGTATATGGGCGCGATATGGGCGGCGCGGGCTGGCCTTGGAGCCGCCAAACGACGGATTGATCCCGAATTGAGCGCCAAGAAAACCAGGAGAGACAGGAAACGGGT
This sequence comes from uncultured Alphaproteobacteria bacterium, assembly GCA_963829135.1. Lineage (GTDB taxonomy): Bacteria > Pseudomonadota > Alphaproteobacteria > Rhizobiales > Rhizobiaceae > Kumtagia. The sequence continues at coordinate 502,594 of CAWHHO010000008.1, forward strand.
CGAACCAGGCGAAGTAATCGCCGTCGTCAAGCGTATCTTTGCGGAGAACGCCCGCGACTATGTCTGGAGCTATGTCGCGGCCGGTGCCTGGTTGATTGCGATTGCCGCGGCCACTGCTTTCACAGCCTGGATCATGAAGGATGTGATCGACGAGATCTTTTACAGGCAGCGTAGCGAACTGATCGTCCTCATCTCGCTGGCGGTATTCGGAGCCTTCGCGCTGCGCGGTATCGGAAGTTATATGCAGGCTGTAATCCTGGCCAAGGTCGGCAATAATCTGGTGGCCCGCTATCAACAGCGGCTGTTCGACCACCTTATGCACCTGGGCGTCGATTATCACACGTCCAAGCGGTCCGGGCAGCTTGCTGCCCAGGTTAATTTCAATGTCAACGGAATACGTGACCTGTTAAACACGACGGTCATGGCCGTCGCTCGCGATGTGCCGACGCTGATCGCGCTGGTCGTCGTAATGCTGATTCAGGACCATGTTCTTTCGATTTTCGCATTTCTCATCGGCCCACCACTGCTCTATGCCGTCAACCGGTTGGTGAAACGCATTCGCGGCATAACCCGCGCCACGATCGAGACGAACTCGCGGCTGATGGGCGCGATCCAGGAGGCCACACAGGGCATTGCCGCGGTGAAGGCGTTCACCATGGAAGACCAACTCTCCCGCCGCATCGGCGCGCTGATTGCCAACTCCGAGAAGCGCAACAACAAGGTTGCGATCGTTTCGGAGCGGCTCACCCCCGTCACGGAAATTCTTGCGGGCTTCGCCATCGCTGCGGTCATCGCTTACGCCGGCTACCGTGCGACCCATAACGTGCAGCCGCCCGGCGCGGTGTTTTCTTTCATATCCGCACTGCTGCTCGCATACGATCCCGCTCGGCGTCTGTCGCGCGTTCAGGTCGGCCTCGAAAAGTCGCTGGTCAATGCCCGCATGATCTATGAAATCCTCGATATGCCGCCGCGCCAGCGCGACGTACCGAACGCCAAGGCCGTCCATGTAACTCGGGGCGAAGTACGGTTTGACGACGTGCATTTCGCCTATAGGGACGAACTCCCGGTGCTGCACGGCGTGAGTTTCGTGGCTGAGGCCGGCAACATGACAGCCATAGTCGGAGCTTCCGGCGCCGGAAAGTCGACGCTGACCGCACTTCTGGAACGCTTCTACGACGTTGAAAGCGGAACTATCGAAATAGACGGCCAGGATATTTCCAAAGTGACGAAACAGTCGCTGCGCCACGCGATCGCATTTGTCTCGCAGCAACCTTATATGTTCGAAGGAACGATCGGCGACAATATCCGCTATGGCCGCGAGGACGCTACGGACGAGGAAATCCGCCACGCCGCGCGCCTCGCCGCGGCGGATGAGTTCATTCTGGAGCAACCGCAAGGATACGACACGCCGGTCGGCGAAAATGGCCTGACGCTTTCCGGCGGCCAGCGCCAGCGCATTTCGATCGCCCGCGCCATTGTTCGCAACGCGCCTATACTGCTGCTCGACGAGGCCACTTCGGCGCTGGATACGGAGTCCGAGGCACGCGTACAGCAAGCGGTGACGTCGGTAACAAAGGGCCGTACGGTCATCGTCATCGCCCATCGCCTGTCGACTGTGGTCAATGCTGACAAGATCGTCGTACTTGAAAGCGGGCGCGTCGTCGAGGAGGGCAAGCACGACGATTTGCTTGCGATTCACAATGGCGTCTATTCGCGCTTCTACAAAGTGCAGCGAAAAGCTCAAGGTTCGCTGGCTTCGGCCGTTTCACAGTCCGGTCTCCGGCCGGCGCGGGACGTGGAACCAAGCAAGGAAGCGCTAAAACAACGCGGAGCGGCGTTCTCGGGCGAATTCCTCGGTACCACTGAAGATTAGGCACCTGATGCGCGAAAAAAAAGCGCGACCAGGAAACGGCTGCTTTGGCCCAAGGCATCGCGCAGAACGACGAGCGACTGGCGTCCGGTACGATAATCATTTCGACGAAAAGCGGTCGGCCAGCAATCGGCCAACAAACGACTTTCAGGGATCGCTACTGCCATGGAGGTATCTGGCCGGAAGCCGACCGGCTGCTTGGCGGTGAACCCTCGGCAGAAAGCCCGCAGTCGTGCGGGGCTTTCTGCTGGACGCCATACTGGCGGCGTTGTTAACTACTGCGCCTTCAGTTGTGAGACTTCATCCGCGCTCATCTCGCCTGTCGTGGTGACCTCGCCCTTCTGAATCCGCCAAAGGCGGAATGGCCCCGTGATGTCGCCGTTCTTGTCGAAACTGACCGGCCCGATGACACCCTCATACTTGACTGGTTTGCCTTCCTTGAGCAGTGCCAGCGCCTTGGCGAACTCCTCCTTGCCGGCATGTATGGGCTGTGCGCCCTCGGCCGTCACGTCGCGGATCGCTGCCTTGATGGCTGCCGAATCGCCTTTCCCGGCCTTTGCAATGGCAAGGGCAACGATTGCCCCGGCATCGTAGGAGCGGTCAGCCGCCGGCGCGTCGGCTTTTATGCCTTCCGAGAAGCTCTCGAAGTTCTTGTTGAAGTACTCGGTGGAAGCTGTCGGCGCTGTGCCCGACGACGTTCCATATGCGTCGTCCAGATACTGGGCGCCAACGGCAGAAACAAACTCCGCGGCGTTCATGCCGTCATTGAGCAGGAATTTTGCCGGACCGCCGCCCGAAATCCAGGCTCGGGCGATCGTCGCGCCGTCAACAGGATAGGAAACGAGGTAAAGGGCTTCGGGGTCTCCCTCCATCGCGCCGTTGGCCTCGGCTGTGTAACTCGATTGCTTTTCGTTGTAGGGGGTCGTCGACGTGATCTGCCCGCCCAATTTCTCGAAGGCTGCCTTGAACTCTTTCACCATGTTCACGCCGAAATCGTTGTTGACGTGAATGATGGCGAGCTTCTTCAGCCCCTGGTCGATCGCGTACTTCGCTGCAGCCGTTCCCTGCAGTGCGTCCGAGGTGATGGTACGGAAGAAGACTCCATTGGTTTTCCCATCTTCGGAGAGCGCAGTAAGCGTTGGCGAGGAAGAGGCAGGAGAAACTTGCACCACGCCCGCCGGTGCCGTCACCGACGTTAGGATCGGGATCGACACCGATGAAATGATGCCACCAATCACCACGGGCACCTTTCCGATGTTCACCAATTGCGTCGCCTGGTCCACCGCGACGTTGCCCTGGCTTTGGCTGTCGCGCGTATCAGCCTTTATCTTGCATCCGTCGCCGAAGCCGCCGGCTTCATTGAAGTCGCGGAACGCCATCTCCACAGCCTTCGCGCCGGCCTGGCCATAGGCGCCCGCCGGACCGGTCAACTCCATCACCAGCCCGACCGTTACGTCGCAGCCTTGAGCAGCGGCCGGCAGCCCGCTGGCGGCGATTACAGCGAGCATCGAGCCTGCCAATAAAATCTTTCTCATAACGTTGCCTCACCCCTTTTTATGGTTGCTTGTCCGCGGACGGTCATCCCGATCCGCCGCTTCGCCTCACTTTCCCGCAACGGAAGCCGTTTGGGAAGCGCCCGGCGCATCGTTGAGGTTGTATTTCATGATCCGGCCATGTCGGCCCTGCCGATCGCGCTCCAAAGAGTAGACATCACCTTCCAGCGGAGTGCTCTGCTTAAGCACTGTATCGATCGCCATAATATCGCTCTCGTCCAGCGCCAGCTTCGCGATTGCGAGGTTCTGTGGCAGGTGTGACACATTGCGTGCGCCGACAATCACCGCAGCGACCTGGGGCCGTGCCAGCATGGCCGCGCTGGCAACCGTCGCGATATCGGTCCGATGCCGATCGGCGACGATCCTTAGAATATCGAGCAGAAGCTGGAACAACTCCCAGCCGCCCCAATCTTCGATGACCAGTCGATACTTCGTAAGCGAACGGTTCTCGTCGGACCCCGAGGGAGCCAAAGCACCACGCCAGCGGTCACTGAGGAAACCGCCGGCAACCGTCCCATAGCAAAGGATCGCGATATCGTGCGCCCGGGCAAGCTCGATCAGTGATTTTTCGGGTCGGGCATCGAGCAGCGAGAACTGGATCTGCAGGGAGGTCAACGGCACACCTGCGTCGATCATCGCCGCGACGTGCCCGGTGTCGAAGTTAGTGGCGGCAACGTTTCGGATCTTGCCGGCATCGCGAAGTTCCGCCAGCCACAGGGCGGTTTCGAGCCATCGAGGTTTGGCATAGTCCCACCAATGGAATTGCACGAGGTCGAGCTGCTCCTGACCCAGGCGGCGAAGCGACCGGTCGATTATTGTTTCTACGTCGCGCTTGACGATGCAATCGAGAATATCCAGGTCGGGCACGAACTTCGTATGCACGCGCACCTTCGCGAGCGCCTCGCGCCCTCTCGTCTTTTCGTACTCCGCGCGGAAGCGGCCGATCGTCTCCTCGACGCCGGTGTAGATGTCTGCGCAATCGAAGGTGGTTATCCCGGCGTCGGAATAGGCGCACAGGTCCGCGACCGGATCCTGGCTGAGGTCGCTGCCGTGGCCGGTGGCAAGCTGCCAGTTGCCGCGGATGACCCGTGAGATGGAATAGCCGGCGCGGAGTTCGATCTGCTGCATAGTGAGGCGATCTCGTTTTCCCTAAAGCGGCACCGCGGTCGTCTCTGAATGCAAGAACCGGCGCCTGTTGAGGCGCGTGATGCGCATCCGTGTCGAACAGTTTGGGTCGGGACAGGCAACCTCTGCATCAGTACTCATCCAATCGTTTGGATGCGTCTGCCGCTGCTTGGCGGCGAGCAGTGGCAGGACTGACGCCAGCGAGTAGATCGATATACCTTGACCGGGCGGCAAATGCAGCATTTCGCCACGAAGTTCGAACCAATCCCCGGGCTTTGCGCCGCAGAAAATAGCCCCGCCCGGCGGTGCTACCACCTCGACGCGAAGGTCGAAAAGTTCGAAGCTGTCATCTTTTCGCTTGGCGGCATTGCTGGTCACATCAATTGCCCTTGCGCGGAGTGTGCCGTTTTCTCTATTTGCATTTGCCCCTTTTGCAAAGCGTAATGCCGCCGCCCCGCCACGTTAGAATCGATGACTGATCCGCGAGCCGCCCCACACGACATACCCTCCCGCTTGCAAGTCGTGGCACGCGACGTAACGCATTCCTTCGGAGGTCTGCGGGCGGTCGATGGGATGTCGATGGCGCTCGATCCGGGAGAGATTGTCGGACTGATCGGTCCGAACGGGGCGGGCAAAACGACCTTTTTCAACTTGCTTGCGGGCACCCTGCGGCCGGACGGCGGTCAAATACTCGTTGGCGGCGTGGACGTATCGCGCGAACCAGCCGAGTTGCGCATTCGACGGGGGATCGGGCGTACATTCCAGATACCGCGACCGTTTCGTGAGATGACCGTTCTGGAAAATGTCCTGGCTGGCGCACAGGGCCAGGCGGGCGAAGGCATGCTCGCGAATTTTTTTGAGGCAAGCCGAGTGCGCGCCGAGGAAAAGGCCTCCGCGGCGAAGGCGCGGCAACTGTTGGAATTCACCACGCTGGCGCGGCTGGAAAATGAGCCGGCGGCTGTGCTCTCCGGCGGGCAGCGAAAGCTGCTGGAACTTGCACGCGTGTTGATGGCCGATCCGCAAGTGCTGCTCCTCGACGAGCCCGCAGCTGGCGTCAATCCGTCGCTGCTGGAGCTGATCATCGATCGGGTCCAATCCCTTCATCGCCAAGGCCGGACCATCCTTCTCATCGAGCACAACATGGACATCGTGGCGAGGCTCTGCGACCGGGTGGTTGTGATGGCCGAGGGCAGGCTGCTGGCGGAAGGTACGCCGGCCGATGTACTATCGCGCACTGAAGTGGCCGAAGCCTATCTCGGCCAGGTCGCGGCGTGAGCGCCGAAGAGCCAATTCCGGCACTTGTCGTTGAAGGCTTGGTCGCAGCCTATGAGCCAGATCTTCCGATCGTGCGAGGCGTCGATCTTTGTATCATGCCTGGAGAACTCGTGGCGCTGCTGGGCCCCAACGGCGCCGGCAAGTCGACGCTGCTGAAAGCGATTGCCGGTACCGCCCCTATCCTCAAAGGCAGTGTGCAACTGGTGGGCACATCCATTGAGAAATTGCCTGTCCATCTCAAGCAGGCGCGTGGCCTTGGGTTTGTGCCTCAGACGGAAAACATCTTCACAACTCTGACCATCGCGGAAAACCTGGAACTCGCGGCCGACCGATTGCTGAGGCGCGAGCGGCAGGCGCGGGTCAGAGAGGTTGCGCGCCGCTTCCCGGACCTGGCCCGCGAACCAAACCGGAGAGCGGGGGCGCTCTCGGGCGGTCAGCGGCAGATGCTGGCGATTGCTCGCGCGCTGATAGGTAGCCCGTCCGTGCTTCTGCTTGACGAGCCATCGGCAGGTCTGTCGCCACGAATTGTAGCGGAGGTGTTCCGGGAGTTGCAGGCGCTCAATCGCGACGGAGTAACCATCGTGCTCGTCGAGCAGAACGTACGCGCTGCACTCGCAATCGCCAGCCGAGCCTTGATATTGGTGGAGGGCCTTGTCGCCCATGAGGGCGAGCCGCAGGCGATGCTCGCCGACGACACTGTCGCCCGGCTCTATCTCGGCCGTCACAGGGAGACATCGGGATGATCTCGCAGGCCGTGCTGGACGGGCTTATAAACGGTGCGGTAATCGGCTTGGGAGCGGTGGGTGTGACGCTGACCTATTCGATCCTCCGCTTTGCAAACTTCGCCCATGGAGAACTGGTGTCCTGGGGTGCGTATTTCGCCTTTCTGCTGAACCTTACTCTCGCCGCCGCTTTCGTCGGACTTCGCGCACCTATCAGCCCTTTCTCTTTCGGCTGGTCGTTGCCGATTGCAATGGTCGGCGCCGTGTTCATTTCGGCTGCACTGGCGCTGTTCATCGACAAGCTGTTGTTCGGGGCTCTCCGCCGTCGGGGCAGCTCCGTCATCATCCTGGTGATGGCGAGCTTCGGCGCCGCACTTGCGCTACGCAACCTGCTCGAGTTCCTTTTCACCTCGTCGCCCCTTTATTTCACGTCCTCCCTGCAGATCGCGATGCGCTTGCCGGGCGGGGTTCGCGCAACGCCTGATCAGTTGCTTGCCATCGCTGCCGGGCTGGTCGTCGCGTTGGGATTGCACTTCTTTCTGACCCGGACCGCAATGGGACGCGCCATGCGCGCGGTCGCCGAGAATCCAACACTCGCCGGCGTTGCCGGTATAGACGTGCGGCGGGTGGTGAAAACCGTCTGGGTGGTGGGCGCAGCACTTGCAGCCGTCGCAGGCGTATTTGCCGGCCTCCTGGTGCAGATACGCCCGCAAATGGGGCTGGACCTGTTGCTCCCGCTATTTGCCGCTGCAATCCTGGGCGGAATCGGCAGCGTGCCGGGCGCGATGATCGCGGGCGTCATCGTTGGTCTGGGTGAGGCCTTCGCCGTCCGGCTCGTCGGGGCGGAATGGCGCGCGGCGGTCGCCTTCGTCGTCCTGGTCGCGGTCCTCCTGGTGCGTCCGCAGGGACTGTTCGCCCAAGGTTCGGGAGGCCGCACTTAGTGATGCTTGACCTCCTATCCTATCTCGCATTCTTCATGACAATCGCGCTTTCCTATGCCGTGATCTGCCTTGGTCTCAACGTGCAGTGGGGGCAAACGGGTCTCTTCAATGTCGGCGTTGCTGGTTTCGTCGCGGTGGGCGCCTATGCGTCGGCATTGCTGACCACCCCAGATGCCGCCGACCGCTTCGGTGGCTTCGGCCTGCCGATAGCTGCCGGGTGGCTCGGCGCCGCTCTCGCTGGTGGATTGGTCAGCCTTGGCGTTGGCATGCTGACCCTGCGCCTGCGCTCGGACTATCTTGCCATCGCGACCTTCGGTGTCGCCGTTGTCGTCCAACTCTGCGCCTTGAACCTTCAGCGCCTGACCGGAGGCCCTTTTGGGATCAGCCTCATTCCCCGGCCCTTCGGCGATCTTGCTGGCGAGCCGCTGCTCTTCAGCCTGGCCAACCTCGGGGTAATGGCAGCGCTGGTGCTCGGCATTTATCTGGCGCTTGAGCGGCTGTTGGCGAGCCCTTGGGGACGCGTGCTGCGCGCCATCCGTGAGGACGAGTTAGCGGCGATCGCACTTGGAAAGCCGGCCGTGCGATTTCGACTCCAGGCGTTTGCATTGGGGGGCGCGATAATGGGCATCGGCGGCGCCGCCCAGGGGCATTTTATCGGCTTCATAGCGCCGGAGAATTATGTTCCGACGCTGACATTCCAGGTTTGGGCCATGCTCATCGTGGGCGGCTCGGGCAATAATCGCGGCGCCATTCTCGGTGCGATCGTGGTGTGGGGGCTTTGGGCACTTTCCGGCATGGCGATCGCGGGCGTTTTCCCCTCAGGGTGGCAAGCGCGCGCCGCGTCGCTGCAAATCGCGCTCATCGGCGTCGGCCTGTGCCTCATCCTCATTCTACGCCCGCGCGGTCTCCTGGGAGAACGGCGCACGATCTCACGCCACCTGCTGCGGCTGCCGGCGGGCAATTCTTCGATGGTCAAACCCACTTCAGGCGGAGCTAGCGATGACTGAGAAAACTCCCGACCGGGCACCTCTCGGCACTCTGGAGATCAGCCGCCTGGTCTGCGGTCTGTGGCAGGTTGCCGATCTGGAGAAGGATGGCTCGATCCTTGATCCCGAGCATTCCGCCACTGCACTTGGTGCCTATGTGCAAGCCGGTTTCGACACGTTCGACATGGCCGATCATTACGGCAGCGCGGAAACTATCACCGGCCGGATGCTCCGTCGCCATTCCGCAGGCTCCCGGCCGCTGGCCTTCACGAAATGGTGCCCGGAACCCGGCCCAATGACGCCAGAGATTGTCCGGGCCGGCGTTACGGAGCGACTTCAGCGCCTGGGTGTCGAGCGGATCGACCTGCTTCAGTTCCATTGGTGGAGCTTCGAACATCCGGCTTGGCTCGACGCATTGCACGAGATGAACCGCCTGCGGGAAGAGGGGTTGATCGCCAATCTGGGCGTTACGAACTTTGATGCCGCGCATCTCGCGCTCGCCCTTGCCGACGGCGTGTCGCTCGTCTCAAATCAGGTCTCGTTCTCGCTCATGGACCGGCGGGCCGCCGGACCGCTTTCGGAGTTGTGCAAGCGCAAGGGCGTCCGACTGCTCGCCTATGGTACCCTGCTTGGCGGCTTCCTCTCCGAAAAGTGGCTGGGGCAGCCCGAGCCGGACAACATTCCGGACTGGAGCCGCTCGAAATACAAGCGTTTCATTGACATCGCCGGAGGCTGGAAAGCCTTCCAGGCGGTGCTCGCCGCAGCAGCAGCGGTAGCCGGCAGGCACGACGTTTCGGTTTCGAACGTCGCCGCGCGCTGGGTGCTGGAGCATGAAGCTGTCGCCGCGGCTATCATCGGCGCCCGTGTGACTGAGAGTGATCATCGGCGATGACAATCTGAACACCTTCAGCTTTACGCTGGATGCAGAGGATCACGCCGCTCTGAACGCAGCCTTCGCGACAACGAATCCTATTCCGGGCGATTGCGGCGATGAGTACAGGAGGCCGCCTTTCCTCACCGCGTCCGGAGACCTGAGCCACCACATCGATTCCATACCTTCCGCCTACCAGGTTGTCCGCGAGCAGAACGGTCGCTCACGCGTTTCGTCAGGGAGCATCTGGGAGCCGCTGGCCGGATACAGTCGCGCTGTCCGCGTCAACAATCGTATTCGTGTATCGGGCACGACAGCAACGCATGGCGGGAATCGAATGGTCGCCGCGGGTGATCCGGGTGCCCAAACCACGTACATCCTGGACAAGATCCTCGCAGCCATCAGCGCCCTGGGAGGCCGTACGGAGGATGTTGTGCGGACTTGCATCTATCTGGCCGATGCCGATGATTGGGAGCCTGTTTCACGCTCCCACGGCCGGGTGTTCAACGAAGTGCGTCCCGCCAACACGCTTGTCGAGGTCGGCCGTTTGATTGGTGGCTACAGCGTTGAAATCGAAGCGGAGGCGGAACTTCTTGAGTCGTAGCCGGGGGTAGACCCAGCGCCTGCATACGCGCTTTCGAACGTCAGCGAGCGCCCCCGTTGCTTACCCGCCTGTCTGCTGTTGAGAGGACGATTGAGGGTACTCAACGACCGTTACGAGGGGGATTGTGTCGAAGAAGTCGCTGACTCGGTAGCCTTTGCCCTGACGCCCGGCAAATATTCCAGATATCAGGATAGCCATCCCCGTGCTGGTGGGTGCCCGGCCAACCAAACGGCTGATCGCCGACAGTCTGCGGCAGTGGCTAGCAACAGCGAGATCAAGGACCATCCCATCCTCGGCTGCACGAAGAACCCATACCCGCTGGACCCGAAGGCCTATCGTCGGCGAAACGTGATCGAACGGCTTTTCTGCAGGCTCAAAAATGGGCGCCGCATCGCCACCCGTTACGACCGATGCGCCCACACGTTCTTCACGCGATGCTATTTTCCCGGATATTAACCCAGATTAAAATTGCTTGCCCCCATCGGTGTATCGTGATGGCGCGGTGGCCTCCCGACGTCACCTCAAAGCGTCGCGCCATTCAGTTTGCGCGGATCTTGCTGAACATAGATGAGGAGCGGGTTGGAGACCTGCTCATGCGGGCCGAAGCCCTGACAAACTCGATGCGGAAGGGCGGCTTGTGGTGCGGTTGCTGATATTCGCGGGCGCTCGCGATATCGCCTCTGGTCATCACGCATGAGCAATCTGCGACAGTCAGACCAGAGTCTTGGCGAGCATGGTTGGCAAAGTCATTGTGAAGCTGAATTTCACCCGCAAGTATTTCCCGCAGAAAACGATAAATTGATCAGTCGCGGCTGCAAGCGACGGTGGCGGGTGGCCGACCGCGCTTTCATGGAACCGAGGAAAAGGGCATGATTGACGCCTTGTTGCGGCAGAGTGCCTTGATCACCTTCGCCGCCGGATTCACCGCTGTGGCGACATCGCAAGCGGCGCTCGCCGTCTGTCCGGCAGAACGGGCCGCGCCGATGTCGGCCTCGGATGCCGGGCTTTGCGAGCGGCTCGAGCGGGTCGTTCGCCGTCCGTCTGCGCTTCCGCTGCCGGTTTTCGAGCAGCAACTCGACCAGTATTTCGGCCACTACTGCCATCGCAATGCTGCTGCCGGCTGGGTACGCGACAAGTATGTTCGCGATACCGGCCCCTTTACTGCAAACTTCGCCAATGGCGCCTGGGAGGGAGTCGGCCGCGGCACCCATGCGCCGGTCGTCATCTGGTATTCGCCTGAGATGGTGAGCTGGCTGCGCAAATATCGGCCCGCCATCGGCAGCGTATCCGCCGAGCCGCCGGCGGTTCCGGACGGCGCGATAATGGTCAAGGAGATGTTTCCCGCTCCGGCTTCCGCATGCCGCGACGTCGACCCGCTCAAGCTGTTTCCAACCAACGGTGCAGCAATCATGATCCGCGACGCCAGCGCATCGTATGACGGCTGGTTCTGGGGCTGGTACGGCTTCGGCGGCGAGAGCGGCTGGGCTCCGGACTGGCCACCCCTGCCCACCGACAACAGCCTGCCGAATATGGGTTTCGCCCAGTATTGCACGAACTGTCATGCCTCGGCCGCCGACAATCTGACCTTTGCCTCGCCGAAGAACATTCAGGGAGAGCCCGGCGAGCCGCTGGTGTTCCTCAGCCAGGACTTTTTTACGCCTCAGCCGGGCCCATCGAGCCATGAGGCCGCTGTGCTGCCAGCTGACGACGAGCCTCGCCTCGGCAAACCGCTCCATGCGCCCGACGATGATGTGATTACTGCACTCAGGGCCTACGCCCAGGCGATGCCGAGCTATGACAGTGTCTCGAGGATGCCATCGGAGACCTTCGACAACACATGGGTCGGAGCTGGGGGTCCAGACGCCTCCGACACGTTTGTCACGTCCAGCCAATGCATCGGCTGCCACGATGCCGGCGGCACCGGATTGCAGTTCGACATGACCGTGCCGAATCCGCATGGCGACGGCATCCTCAACCTTTCGCCCTTCGCGACGTGGCGGACATCGCCAATGGGATTGGGCGGCCGCGATCCGATCTTCTTCGCGCAGCTTGCCAGCGAGACGCAAAGTTTCCACCCGGGCGTATCCGGCAAAGTGCAGGACATCTGCCTAGGCTGTCACGGAATTGCCGGCAAGCGCCAATTTCACATCGACCAGAAGCAGACATCCGGCGAATGCCCGGATTTCACACGCGAAATGGTGAATGCAATTCCGTGGCCGGCGGACAATGCGGGCGCTGCGCATGCCAACTACGGCATGCTGGCGCGCGACGGAGTCACGTGCACGTCGTGCCACCGAATGGTCCTCAACACCGACGCCGCCTTGAAGGTCTCCCGAGCGCCGCAGAATGGCTGTGTGGCGGAGCGCCAAGCGCTGCTCAATCCAGAGGCGTCGCGATTCGCCAAAACTTTCACCGGCAGCTTCATGGTCGGCGCTACCGATACGCTGATCGGCCCGTTCGAAAAGCCCGAGGCTAGGCCGATGGTGGCCGCGCTCGGCAACAAGCCGGTGCACGATCCGACTATTTCCAGCCCCGAGGTTTGCGGCACCTGTCACACGGTGCATCTGCCGGTGCTGAAAGACGGCAAGACACTCGCCCACATCTATGAGCAGACGACCTATCCGGAATGGGCGTTCAGCGCCTACCGAACCGGCGTGACGCCGGATGGCGGCCTTCCTCTCGGCCCGGGCGCCACGCCGCGGACCTGCCAGCATTGCCACATGTCGGCCAGGGACGCTGACGGCTCGCCGACGATGAGCAAGATCGCCAGTATCCAGGAACGGTCGAATTTTCCGCAAGGGGAGAACGGCGATGCGCCCGACCTCGCCGTACGCGAAGGCTTTGCGCGCCACACGCTGGTCGGGCTGAATGTTTTCCTGGTCAAGATGGCGCAGCAGTTCCCCGACGTTTTCGGCATAAGGGTTCAGGATCCGATGATCGGCAAGAGAAGCGTCGCGCCGCTGGCGCTGACTGAACAGGCGATGCTCGATCAAGCTTCGCAAACGACCGCGACGATTGCCGTCGATCATGTCGGAGTGGCCGCCAGCGTGTTGAGTGCAAAGGTGACGATCAGCAGCCTCACCGGCCACAAGTTTCCGTCCGGCGTTGGTTTCAGGCGCGCCTTCGTCGCCTTCAGCGTGCTCGACCGAAATGGTTCTACGCTGTGGGAATCGGGCCGCACCAACGCCGCTGGCGTGCTGGTCGATCAGCACGGCACGCCGTTGGACGGGGAGCTGTGGTGGAAGGACGATTGCTCGGGTTATACGCATCCCGGCGAGCGGCCGCATCAGCCGCACTACCAGGAGATCGTGGGCCAGGACCAGGCGCAGATCTATCAGGAGCTGGTTTCGACGCCGCCGGCAACTCCCTCGTCGGAGCCGCTTTGTGCCGCCGATGCACCGCCGTCCGGCGAACTGACGACGAGCTTCCTATCGATCTGTGCCGAGGTAAAGGACAATCGCATCCTGCCGAACGGCTTCCTGCCGCTGCAAAGCCGCCTGGAAATCGCACATGCGCTGGGCGCCGATGACGAGCTCGCCATCGACACCGGCAGCACCGCGGTCGGCGACGATCCCGACTATGTCTCGGGCGGGGGCGATTCGCTTTTCTACAAGGTCCCTCTCGCAGACATGCCGGGAGGCGCGCAGCCGGCAAGCGTCATGGCGAGCCTCTACTACCAGGCGACACCGCCCTTCTATCTTCAGGATCGCTTCTGCACGGCCAAGGGTCCGGATGTCGAGCGCCTGCGCTTCCTGGTCGGTCATCTCAACCTCAAGGGTACTGAGGCCGACGGATGGAAACTGAAGGTCGTCGATAGTCGTGAGGTGTCGCTGCCACAGTAAGGCGGTGACACGACATGGTGCTAATCGGTCGCTGCTCTCGATCAGACGACGCTAGTCTAGAACAGGGCGACATCCGTTCCGTCAACGCGTTTGATGTCGATTAGAGCAGTGGGTGGGGGGTACCCCTTACCTGTGACCGCCCAATCGAGCCGAAAGGCGTAAGCAATATCTGAATATGCCGTCTCGTAGTCAATTTCCGGAACGTTCGGCCAGTGCTGCAAACAACGTCTCACAGCCAGCCAGTGCGAGTGTTAAAAGTTCTTTATCTGCGACGCCGCCTCAGCGGCGCCGCAGCTCAGACGGCCTCCCGGCTAACCCTTTCCTGCCTATTTCTTGGCTTTCAGCCGTTCCCCGATCTTCGTAGCATAATTGATAACATGGAAGGTGTAATTCTCCTCCACTGTCCCTTGGAAGAGATGCGACCAGGGCCCGATGGCGTAAATGCCGAGGTCCTCACCTCCATGCGTCTCGCTTCCAAGATGCACGAGCGAATGCTGCACAAAGTCGGGTTTGGTCGTCTCCTCCGATGTCAGCATTGGCCGTTCACGCGGTTTATCATAACCACCTGGTCCATTGGCGAAGCCGATCGTGGTGTAGGTTTTGCCGTCGGTGCCATAGATCGGCTCGTCGTCCACACCGATTGAGATGCCTAGGATTGGGTTGCCTCGCTTGGCGTAGCCCGAGATGGTCAGCGTATGGCTGTGATCGCCGGTCACCACAATCAGTGTCTCGTCGAGATTCACCTTGCGCAGGACCGCCTTCACCGCTTCGTTCATGGCGACCCCATCGGAGAGAGTGCGGTATGCGTTCGATTCATGGCTTGCATGATCGATCCGCCCGCCCTCGACCAACAACACAAAACCTTCGGGGTTGCGGGAAAGTATGTCGATTGCTTTCTCGGCCATTTCGCTGAGCGAGGGCTCGCCGGCCTCGTCGCCTGCACGGTCGTGCTCGTACTGCATGTGCGACGGTTCGAACAGACCGAGCAGGTGATCGGTCTTAGCCGCGTCGATCGCGGTGAACTGCTCCTTGTTCCAGACATAGGCTCCCTTGTCGCCGTAACGGTCGAGCCAGGCTTTGGTCAGGTCCTTACCGTCCTTGCGCTTGGTTTTTTTCTTCTCATTGTCGGGATATTCGGGGTCCTTTATCGTCTCCGGCAGGAAATAGCTGCGCCCGCCGCCCATGGCGACCTCCAGCCCGTCGCCGAACTTCATCTCGACAAGCTGTCGCGCAATATCGGTGCAACCGGCGGAGACCGCCTCGGCCGGCATGTTGGAATCTGCTTCCCAATCACGATTGGCGATATGGGCGTAGGTTGCGCCGGGCGTCGCATGGGTGAGCCGCGCTGTGGTGATGGCGCCCGTCGCCATGCCAATCGTTTCTGCCATCTCCCACAATGTGGCGACATGTTTGGTCTTCTGGTCCTCGCAGGAGTCGAGCTTCGCTGTATGGTCTAGGCCCATCACGTCGTTAATGGTCTTGACGCCTGTGGTCATGGCAACTGCGCTTGGCGCAGAATCGGTGATCTGCGCGTCGTGAGAATAGGTCTTTGACGCGGCCAGATAAGGAAATGCCTCCCAAGCGAGCACATTCGACTCGCCGTCAACGCCTCTCTGCTGACCTTCAAAAATACGGGTCGCCGTCACGGTGGAAAATCCCATACCGTCGCCGACGAACAGGACTACGTTCTTGGCCCGGTTGGTGTTTCTCTGAAGCTGGAGGATTGTGTTGAGCGCTTGGTCGGCCTGCTTGTAGTAAGGGTCGTCCGCCTGCACGAGCGTAGCGTCGTCCGCGCGCGTGCCTTGGGCACCGAAAAGGGTCACAAGCGAAAGGCAAACGCCCGCTGTTACACTGTTCCGCACTGCCTTCATGGTCATCTCCTTCGGGTTGATCACATGTTAGTCTGGCTCAGATCGCTTCAGTGGCCGGCAGCAAGATGCGACTGTTGAGTGGGATCAGCGACAGGTAGCGCGGCAAGGCTGGCATACTTCCCTGGATCAACCCGCAGGCAACTGAGGGTAGCGAAACGCGCGCCGGCGGCAAGGCCGGGTCCTTCTTGTCGCCGTGATCCACCGCATCGGCTGCTTTTTGCATCGAGCATCTCTTCATGGACGGCAGAACGTGCTGCCTGGAGCATGGCGTCCTTCCTGTACAAATATTGGTACCTGCGGGGCCAAGGTCAGTACTGTCATTCGATCCACTGCGGCGAGCCTGCACTTTAGAATAGGTGAATAGCCCACGCTAGACACACAGTCGCAAGTAGTCAGTTCGCTGACAGCGGCAACTGGCGGGCGATCTTTCGCATCGCGCTACGTGATGGAGGGCGATATCTGCATCGACCCCAGCGGCGCGCGGTGGCCGAGCTGGGCTCCGTGGCGCTCGGCCTGCTCGACAACTCGACCTGCCGCCCTGGGTGCGCTGAGCGGTGTTAGACGATTAGCCGCGCTTCCGGTGAAAAGCGCGGCACGGCATTGCGGAAGTCAGTCGGGTCGAATTTGGTGGTCTCGTCGATCTTGCCGGTTAGGAAACCCGCGCCGAGCGGGCTAAAGGGTATCAAGCCGATGCCAAGTTCTTCACAGAGTGGCAGGATCGCGGCTTCGACGCCGCGGTAGAACAGCGAGTATTCGTTCTGCAATGCCGCAAGCGGGTGCACCGCATGCGCACGACGGACGGTCTCGACGCCTGCCTCGGACAGCCCCCAGTGCTTCACCTTTCCCTCGGTTGTCAGGTCCTTGAGCGCCCCGGCGACATCCTCGATCGGTACGTTCGGGTCCACGCGGTGCTGGTAGAAGAGATCGATGCGGTCGGTTTTCAGACGCCTGAGGCTGGCCTCTGCGACCTGCTTGACATGTTCCGGTCGGCTGTTGGTGCCGCCGCGACGCGCCGCGGTTTCTCGATCGATGTCGAAACCGAACTTGGTGGCGATCACCACCTGATTGCGGATCGGCGCAAGAGCCTCGCCACGAGTTCTTCGTTGGCAAATGGCCCGTACGCTTCGGCCGTATCGAAGAACGTTACGCCGCGCTCATGCGCGAAGCGAATGAGCGCGATTGCCGCGGTCTTATCGGTGGCCGGTCCGTAGGCAGAACTCAAACCCATGCAACCGAAGCCGACGGCAGAGACTTCGAGGTCACCAAGTTTTCTGGTTTTCATGGCAATTCCTTCCGCTCAGCTTTCCTCAGGCGCTTCAACACCTGAGTAAACCAGCACAGCCTCTGGCAGACGGGCTCCTTTGATATCGATTGCCTGAACCGCGGCATTGAGCTCAACGATCTCTTTTGATCGTCATCGCCTTCGCGATCATCATTGCGATATACGGCTTCTAAGTCCTTCGCGACAAAGTAGGCGGGCAGATGGATCACATCCGAAGGACGCCGAAACGGCTGTGGCCTGCGCGTCGAACCGCTCCGGCGGGGGGGTAGACCTCGACCTTCGCTTCTCCTGGCATCTGTTGGCCGTTTCGCGCCATTTCACACACTGCGCCGACGCTGAACGATCGCCGCTACGTCATCGAAACAGGCTTGGACCGCAGTCGACTGGCTGTCGCCGGATCGGCCCGGCGGCATAGCTGCGGAGGATACCCCTTCATAATGAGTTCAGCATCGGCCACCGCCATTTCACCGATCGCGAAGAGTGCATCGCGCGTCCCACCCGTGCGATGGGCCGACAGCAGCAATCCCTCCATCCTGCGTACAGGATCGTCCGGAGCGACGGGTTCATTGGGGAACACGTCGACAGCAGCGCGGATATGCCCGGATTCCACTGCTGCTAGCATATCGGGGAAATTTACGACGGCGGCCCGGCTCATCAGCAGAAATACAGAGTTTGGCTGCATCAGATCGAAGTGGCGTTTGTTGATGAATCCTTCATTCTCGCTGGTCACGCTCGCGAACACGAACACAACCCGGCTTTCGCGAAAGACGGTTTCCAGGTCAGCCGGAATGCAGTCCGCGCGGTCGATAATCTGAGCGGGGAGCCAGGGATCGAATACGCGCACGACGTTGCGAAACGGTCGCGCCAGATCGCGCAGCTGCCGACCGAGATCACCGAAGCCAATGATGCCGATCGGTGCGCTGCCGAAGCGAAACACACCATCATTCCCCGCAAGTCCCCACCCTTCGGTTCCGGCGCGGAACTGACGATCGGCCGTGGTAATGTTGCGGCATAGGTCGATGGCCATCCCAAGCGCTGCTTCCGCGACCGGCGCCGCAAAGGCGGAAGCCGGCGTAATGACCCAGATGCCCCGCTCGGTACAGGCCTGGTAGTCGATGTTGGGCAGCAGATTGGTCTCGACATTGATGATGGCTTTGAGCTTTGGAGCTCGATCGAGCCGTTCTCTCGGCATGGCCGTCTGACCAAGAATCAGGACTGTATCGGGAAGCAATTCCTCGATCTGCGCATCGTCCATTGGGTGATCTTCGGAAACAATGACCTCACCCAGCGCTTCCAATCGTGCGCGAACGTCGGCTTCCATGATGAGATCGAGCGTCCGCGGCAGCGGATCTACAAGTATGATGTTGCGGCTCATGATACCTCCCTATGTGCCCGGCGACAGCGACCCGTGGACTTTGCCTCCTGAGCGGCCCTGCCGCTAGGGTCAGGACCTGTGTTCCAACCTGCATTGATGCATTCCAGTTGGCGGCTTCGACAGGAGTGGCCACATCAGGAGTACAGATGCGTTGGGTGGCTGTTCATGATGGTGCTATCTACGCGTCGATCGCCAGCGAACTCGACAATGCGCGGTAGGCGTTAATCTCTTTCTGTAGCGTCGCGATTTTCTGTTCGGCTGTGGAGATCGCATCGGCACCGGCGAGGAAACGCCGCGGAAGTGCAGGCTCTTTGTCGAGCGTGACCAGTGCCTGAGCAAGCTTGGCAGGGTCACCGCCCTGCGTACCATTGGCACCTGTCCAGAATACCTCCTGCGCAGCCCTGCGTTCGCGGTAGTCATCAACAGCGTTGTCAGCATATTGCGTCGATTCGGAAGTCAGCAGCTCGGTACGGAAGAAGCCGGGATTGACGATCATGGTCTCGATGCCGAACGGCGCCACTTCGGCCTGCAGGGCTTCCATCCAGCCGTCGAGTCCGAACTTCGAAGCCGAGTAAGCCGTGCAGAACTCATAGCCGACAAGGCCTGCGGTCGATGAAATCGAGATGATGCGGCCGGCCTTCTGCTTACGCATGGCGGGCAAGAATGCACGCGTCACATTCATAGGGCCGACGAGGCTGGTCGCCAGCTGCAGATCCATCTGCTGTTGCGACAGTTCCTCGAAATAGCCGGCATAGAAGCTGGCGGCATTGTTGACGAGTACGTCGATACGGCCGAAGCGCTTGAGCGTCGCCTGTGCCGCCGTTTGGGCATCAGCGGCGCTGGTGACATCCAGCTTAAGCACAAGCAGTTGTCGGACGCGTCGAACACTTGCGCTACATTGTCAGGGTTGCGGCCGGTTGCAACGACCTGGTGCCCCGCAGCGAGTGCCGCCTTGGCAATATGCACTCCCATGCCGCGGCCGGCACCCGTAATCAGCCAAACACCCATAAGATCTTCCTTCGTTATCGTATCCGTCGAGGCATCTATGGGCAGGACGGCAACCGGGCGTCGCCGTTCTGCTTGTCGCGGACTGCTTAGGCTTGGCGGGTTATGACGCCGTCGTATCGACGAAATCCATCTGCATTGCATTCATCCGTCCGCCATGCACCTTCAATGCAGAGAAGGCGGCATCCGACTCCCGAAGCTCGGTCGGCGTCAGTGCGAACGCGGTCGCACCCAAATTCTCCGTCAGGTGATCGAGGCTGCGTGTGCCCGGGATCGGAACGATGAAAGGCTTCCTGGCCAGCAGCCATGCCAGCGCATACTGCGCCGGGGTCGCTTCTTTTTTGTCGGCGAACTGCTTCAGCAAAGCGAGGACCGGCAGGTTAGCCGCCAGATTGGCTTCGCTGAAACGGTCGAACGTGCCGCGCAAATCGCTGCTTGGGAAAGGGGCATACGGGCTGATGCGGGCGGTTAGATAACCCATTCCAACCGGCCCCCAGGGCACGAAGCCGATCCCCAGCTCTTCACAGACCTTCAGCACGCCATTGGCCTCGACGTCGCGTTCCATGAAGGAGTATTCGGTCTGCACGGCCGCCACCGGCTGCACCGCATGTGCGCGTCGTATCGTGCCGGCGCCGGGCTCAGAGAGACCGAAATGCAGCACCTTGCCCTCCTGGATCAGCACTTTCACCGCTCCGGCGACGTCCTCGATCGGCACGTTCGGATCGACGCGGTGCTGGTAAAGCAGGTCGATATGGTCGGTGCGCAGGCGCTTCAACGAGGCCTCGACGACCTTTTTGATCGTCGCCGGGCGGCTGTCGAGCGGATACCCGCCATCACCGGAAAGGTTGAAGCCGAACTTCGTCGCAATAGCGACCTCACTCCGGATCGGCTCAAGCGCCTCGCCTACCAGTTCTTCACTGGTGTAGGGACCGTAGACTTCGGCCGTGTCGAAGAATGTAACTCCATTCGCATGAGCTGCCCGGATGACCGCGATGCCTTGTGCAATGTCGGCAGGCGGGCCGTAGTTGGCGCTGACGCTCATCGTCCCCGCACCTAAGGCGGAGACATTCAGTTTTCCGAGTTTACGCGTATCCATAGTCGTGCCTGTGCCCGTTGATAGATTACTCTTCGCCGAAGCGTCCAGATGACTGTGCCAACAGAGGTGTTGCGGCAGTAAGCGCGCCGGCGGCGGCCGTCGCTGCCAAGAAATTGCGGCGTGTCACCCCTTGCTTGGGAAGAACACTTGTTCGCGCAGCGTCGTTCATTTTGGTCTCCTTGCGCAATCTGCGACGGTTCGAGCTTGTCCCAGATACATAAACCGAGGGGAATAATCGACTATATGCTAAAATCCGCATGGCCTAATCGACTGCATGCATAAATCAGATCGACGTTGAAGGAGATGGGTACGAGCGCTCAGGCGCGGTAGCGCAATGCGCCGATAAGAGCGGACAACGCAGGCGGAACCTGCCGCCGGCTGGGATGATACAGATAGTAGCCTGGGAATGTCGGGCACCAAGGCTCGAGCGTGCGAGCAAGCCTTCCGCCGGCGATGTGCGAAAGCACCTCGTCTTCATAAACGAAGGCAAGCCCTTGCCCAGCCAGCGCCCCGTCCAAGAGCAGTTCGGAATTGCTGAACGTCAGTTGACCCGACACCCGAACCTGGAACGGGCGTCCGTCCTCGACGAACTCCCACGGATAGATCCCACCCGTGCGGATGTGCCGGTAGTTTATGCATTTATGCGCGGCCAAGTCCCGAGGCGTGGCCGGAGCGCCGTGTTCGGCAAAATAGGAGGGTGCGCCAACCACTGCCATGCGAATATCCGGCCCGATGCGCACCGCAATCATATCCTTCTCCACGATGTCACCAAAGCGGATGCCGGCATCGATACGCTCCGCAACGATATCGATTAGGTCGTTGGTGACGATCATGTCGATCTGAATATCGGGATTGGCGGCAAGGAACTGTGGCATTGCAGGCATCACCACCGATGACACAGCGTGTTTGGTGGCGGTGATGCGAACCGTACCGGTCGGCTTTCCACGCAGCGCCCCAATAGCGTCCACCCCCTGCGCAATATCGTCGAGGGCGGGCCGCAGCGAGCGAAGAAGCGTCTCGCCCGCGTCGGTCACGGATACCGAGCGCGTCGTGCGGGCGAGCAGGCGAACACCCAAGCGTTCCTCCAGCATCTTGATCGCATGGCTTAGCGCCGACTGCGACATGCCGAGTTCCGCGGCTGCACGCGTAAAGCTCGCCTGTTCGGCAACCACCGCGAACGCGGCCAGGTCATAAAGATCGTCCCGCTTCATTTATGCGCACAATCGATTAGGTCGTTCGCATTATAGCGCCTAATCGAGGGGCCGGCCACCCGCTATATCGTCTCACATGCGAGGCCGCAGCCTGTGGCACGCATTGAGACCGATATCGAAAGGGCCCACCAATGATCCGCATGAGGCCGCTTAAGGCATTGATCTGCCTGGTCGTCTTTGCCACTTCGGCTATCGCGCAGACCAATCGCGTTACCTTCCCGGCCGATTTCACTGAGATGAAAATGTATGGCGATTACCGGCGCGGCACAGGGGGCGAACTCGTCTATGCCCTGCCGGAAACGATCGAGGCCGCGAAAGCAGGCAACCCGTTGCCGGCCGGCACTCGGATCGTGCTGGAGATTTACAGCGACGATGCCCTGACCGACTATTTCGTGATGGAGAAGGGTGAAGGCTGGGGCCTTGATTTTGCCGAAGAGCAGCGCACCGGCGACTGGCATTTCCAGCAGTATGATCCGGGCAAACAGGTGCGCCGCACGGCCATCGCCGACCGTTGCCAGTCGTGCCACCAGGGCGCCGCCAGCAACGATTTCATGTTCAGCCACGACCGCTTGCTTTCCTACCTGCCGTGACGCCGCTGTTCCTGTTTCGACTTTTCCTCGACCTGTTGGCGGTCAGCCTGCTGCTCGCCGCCATGGGATATTCCTGGTCGGGAATCGTGCTGCACGAGATCATGGGCACGGCAATGTTCGTCCTGCTCCTCGCCCACAATATCTTCAACCGGCGTTGGTATGGCTCGATCACAAAAGCCCGCCGTGAGGCGCGCGGGATCATCACCAAGACCGTCAACCTGTCGCTCCTCGCCAGCATGCTCACCCTAATTGTCACCAGCGTCATCATCTCACAGACCGTGTTCAGCTTCCTGCTGCTCAGCAGCACATTCGCTGCCCGGCAGATCCACACCACAGTGGCCTATCTGGTGCTGCTTATCGCGGCCATGCATCTGGGCATGCACTGGATGCTCATCATGGGCATTGTGCGGAGCAGGCTTGGCATCCAAAGCGCGAGCCTGCTTCGGACATCCTTGCTACGCGGACTCGCTGCAATGATAGTCGCCGGTGGTGTTTATGCGCTGTTTGAAGAAGGCGTGGTGTCGAAGCTTTCGATGCAGCTATCGATTGAGTTTGCCACCTTCTCCACCATACCTTTTTTTGCGAACCACATTGCCATCGTCGGGCTGTTCGCCTGCCTTGCGCATTACGGCTACTCGCTTTTCGGGCGGCGGCCTCGGCGCCGCAGCTGAGTAACGCGCCCCATTCGCCATCGTCACCCCAGCTTCGCCTGTCTGGAACCCGAGTCGGGATGCATGCTCATGGCGGATTTGGCCGATCCCGTCACTCAGTAGCGCGCCTGCTCGTCACCCGCGAAAGGATCGACGGGGGAGTTCCTGTTCCATGGATGGTGTCCCAGCAGCGCTTCAACAACAGCCCGTTGCATTGTCTCGGTCGTGCAGTAAGCGTTGATGTATGTCGGAGCCCGCGGCGCGTCGTATAAATAGTACGGATAGCCGAACGAAATCATCAGCGTCGGAAAGTCGTTCCAGTATCGCTGCATTGCCCCAACAAAGTCCCCGTTGAGCCGCAGCCAGTCAAGAAAGATGTGGCCTCTTGTCAACAGAGTCTCTTCGCCGAAAAGATAAAGCACGAGATCGGTGTCGTCCCGGCTGGGTCGCCGTCCTGGCGCTGCCATAGTTACTTCGAAGCCCTTCGCTCGGAGCATGTCGGGCAACGTGAATTGGAGCGGATCGGGTGTGAATGGAAACACGATGCCCGTCGAAAACATCAATACGCGCCTGTGTTTGGCCGGATTGGCAGCAGCGACTGCGTGTCCTTAACCAGCGTCGGCGCCCGCTGCGCAGCCTGCATGGCGAGGCGGCTATGGGCAGCCAGGTCAACCTGTGCTCTTGCTGCGGGGTTGTGCAGCTTAAGCGCAGCCTTCAGTCCGCGAACAGGATCACGTCGCACCCCGCCACCAAAAGCTGCGGCAAGTATTCAGAACGCCTCGACCATGATTTAAGCCCTCCCATTCCGGTAGCGTCCGAAACGATCAGGCCGTTGAAGCCGAGGTGATCGCGCAAGAGCTTTGTAGTGAGATCGGCACTGATCGATGCCGGCCGGTACAGTTCCATGCCTGCGTCAGGGTTGCATTCGCGGATAAAGGCAGGGAGCGCGATGAGCCTCCGAGGCGTACGTGTGCCCACTGCCTACGTGCCTTCCAATCCCTTCAACCGGTAAAGGGCCTCCAGCGCCTCGCGCGGTGTCATTTCGTCGAGGTTCAGCGCACGGAGCGCGTCACGCAGACCATCGGCAGACGGTGCCGGCTTTGCCGCTTCGCGGCGGACGGCGACGGAGAACAGCGGCAGATCATCCACCAACTTGCTCGCCTTGCCGGAGGTCTCGCCATTTTCGAGTTGCTGCAGGACATCACGAGCGCGTTCGACGACTGCCGCGGGCAACCCCGCCAACCTGGCAACCTGAATACCGTAGGAGCGGTCGGCGGCGCCTTTGCCAACCTCGTGCAGAAAGATCACGTCGCCTTCCCACTCCTTCACCCGCATGGTGACGTTGTGCAGGCGGTCAAGCTTTTCGGCGAGCGCCGTCATTTCGTGGAAATGCGTGGCGAACAGCGACCGGCAGCGGTTCTTCTCATGGAGGTATTCGACCGCCGCCCAGGCAATGGACAGGCCATCGAAGGTGGCGGTCCCGCGCCCGATCTCATCAAGGATGACCAACGAGCGCTCGCTTGCCTGGTTGAGGATCGCGGCGGTTTCCACCATCTCGACCATGAAGGTGGAGCGCCCACGCGCGAGATCGTCAGAGGCGCCGACGCGACTGAAGAGCCGGTCGACCACGCCGATATGGGCGCGCGCCGCCGGTACGAACGATCCGGTCTGGGCGAGAATGGCGATCAACGCGTTCTGCCGCAGGAATGTCGATTTACCGCCCATGTTCGGGCCGGTGAGAAGCCAGATCGCGCCGAATTTGCCGTTCATGGCAGGAGACAGATCGCAGTGATTGGCAACGAAGGGCTGGCCGGATAGCCGCCGCAACGATTGCTCGACCACCGGATGGCGGCCGTCATGGATGTTGAACGTCAGGCTGTCGTCGACGACCGGCCTCGACCAGCCCTGGTCGATGGCGAGTGCGGCGAGAGCCGCCGATACGTCGAGCACTGCGAGCGCCGCTGCACCCTCGCGGATTGCCGCGGCGTGGCGCACCGCCTCGGCGACCAACTGGTCGAACACGCCAAGCTCGATGGACAATGCTCGGTCTGCGGCGTTCACGATTTTGGTTTCGAGATCGGCGAGTTCGGTGGTGGTGAAGCGCATTGCGCTCGCCATGGTCTGGCGGTGGATGAAGCGGGCGCGCAGGCTGTCGGTTCCGGTCAGCGCCGCATGATGATTGGCGGTCACCTCGATGTAGTAGCCAAGCACGTTGTTGTGCCGGATTTTCAGCGAGCGTACCCCGGTTTCCTCGATGAGGTCCCGCTCCATCCCGGCGATGATTTTGCGCGATTGATCGCGCAGGGCCCGCATCTCGTCGAGCTCAACGTCCCAGTTGGCGCGCACGAAACCGCCATCACGCTTCAGCAGCGGCATCTCGTCGGCCAGTGCCCGCGAGAGTTGATCCGCCAGCCCGACCGGTAGTGACGCGATCGCCTGATGTGCGGCTTCGATTTCGGCAGGCGGCCGCGCATCCGCCAGCAGGCCGCAGACCTGGCGCGCCGCCGCCAATCCGGCGCCGATGGCGCCAAGATCGCGGGGCCCACCGCGGTTGAGCGCCAGCCGCGTTAGCGCGCGCGGCATGTCGGCGAGGCTCTTCAGGGAGGCGCGTAGGCCCTCGCGCAGATCATATTCCGCCTGCAGCCATTCCACCGAATCCAGCCGTGTATTGACTGCGGATGGCGAAGTCAGCGGCGATGTCAGGCGCTCCGCGAGCAGCCGCGCGCCGGCGCCGGTCACCGTACGGTCGATGGCATTGAGCAGTGACCCCGCGCGGCCGCCGGAAAGCGTGCGCACCAGTTCCAGATTGGCGCGCGTCGCGGCATCGATGAACAGTGTCGACCCTGCCGCCTCGCGTTCCGGCACGCCCAGCGGCGGGCGTTCGGCCTTCTGCGTCTTCTCGATAAAGGCGATGATGCCTGAGATCGCCGATAGCTCGGCCCGGCTGAAGCTGGCGAAGCCATCCGGCGTCGCGACCTGATAGAAGCGGGCGATGCGCGCTGCAGCAGAGGCGGAATCGAACAGGCTCGCGGGTTGCGGGCCGGCCATGCGGCCGAGTACGTCGAAGACCGGTTTCAGCTCGGGATCGTGGAAGACCGATTCCGCGACGATCAACTCGCGGGGATCGACGCGGAAGATATCGGAGAGCAGACGGTCCTCGCTGGTTTCCGCGACCCGGAACAAGCCGGTCGAGAGTTCCAGCCATGCCAGGGCCAGACCGTGGCTCCCTGTCGCGTTATCGTGCTCGCCGCTTCTTGCACCCTTGACCCGTCCGAGCGCCATCAGAAAATTGGATTCGGCAGGTGCCAGCAGCCTGTCCTCGGTGATGGTGCCGGGCGTCACCAGCCGCACGACATCGCGCCGCACGACCGATTTTGAGCCGCGCTTCTTTGCCTCCGCCGGGTCCTCGATCTGCTCGCACACGGCGACGCGGTGACCGAGCCCGATCAGCTTCTGAAGGTAGTCGTCGGCTGCATGGATGGGCACGCCGCACATCGGGATGTCGTTGCCGGCATGCTTGCCCCGCTTGGTAAGCACGATGCCGAGCGCCCGGCTCGCTACCTCCGCATCGTCGAAGAACAGCTCGTAGAAATCTCCCATGCGATAGAACAGCAACGAATCCGGGTTCGCTGCCTTGATCTCGATGAACTGCTCCATCATCGGCGTGACGGCGGCAACGGCGAGCGGGGAAAGAGAGGTTTCTTCGTTCATGGTTGAGACGCTTCGAGCCTCTCCCGGAAATATTTCCCAATAAACGGCAAGGAAAATCGATGTGGATGTGCCGCCCTCACCGTCTCGCCCTTCGGGCTCGCCACCTCTCCCCCACGTGGTGGGGGAGAGGAACCCAAGCTGGAGGAGCGGCGGTGCAGAACTTGGGTTTTCCCCGCCCCCACGAGTGGGGGAGAGGTGGCGAGCCCGAAGGGCGAGACGGTGAGGGGGCTTCTTTGCATGCGGTCTGTTCGCTGCCCTGAAATCTTCTTTCCTGCTTGGCGGTTTACGGCTTCGATGTGTAGCCTTAAAGCTCAACGCTCCACAAAAAGAAGCATATTCGGGAAGGAATAAACGAGACTATGGCTGCACCGAAGAAACCGGAAAATGCAGGCCCCTCCGTCAGCGCGGAGGAGGCACTGGAATTCCATTCGATGGGGCGGCCGGGCAAGCTGGAGATCAACCCGACCAAGCCTATGGCGACGCAGCGCGACCTTTCGCTCGCCTATTCGCCGGGCGTCGCCGTGCCAGTCAAGGCGATCGCCGAGGATCCATCCCGCGCCTTTGATTATACGACGCGCGGCAACCTTGTCGCGGTGATCTCCAACGGCACTGCCATTCTCGGCCTCGGCAACCTCGGCGCGCTGGCGTCAAAGCCGGTGATGGAAGGCAAGGCGGTGCTGTTCAAGCGCTTCGCCGATGTCGATTCGATCGACCTTGAGGTCGACACGGAGGACGCGGACGAATTCATCAACTGCGTGCGTTTCCTCGGGCCGTCCTTCGGCGGCATCAATCTGGAGGATATCAAGGCGCCGGAGTGCTTCATCATCGAGCAGCGGCTGCGCGAAATCATGGACATACCCGTGTTCCATGACGACCAGCATGGAACCGCCATCATCGCCGCCGCCGGCCTGATCAATGCGCTGGAAATCACCGGCCGCGACATGAGCACGACCAAGCTCGTCTGCAATGGCGCGGGCGCCGCCGGCATCGCCTGTATCGAACTGATCAAGTCGATGGGCTTTGCGCCCGAAAACATCACGCTCTGCGACACCAAGGGCGTTGTCTACCAGGGCCGTACCGAGGGTATGAACCAATGGAAGTCCGCGCATGCCGCCAAGACCGACGCGCGTAGCCTGGCGGACGCCATGGACGGCGCGGATGTTGTTTTTGGGCTCTCCGCCCGCGGCGCTTTCTCCACGGCGATGATCCAGTCGATGGCCAAGAACCCGATCATCTTCGCCATGGCCAATCCCGATCCTGAAATCACGCCGGAGGAAGTTGCCGAAATCCGGACCGATGCGATCATGGCGACGGGCCGATCGGACTATCCGAACCAGGTCAACAATGTGCTCGGCTTCCCCTACATCTTCCGCGGCGCGCTGGATGTGCGCGCCACCACCATTAACGACGAAATGAAGGTTGCCGCAGCCCGGGCGCTGGCCGAACTTGCGCGCGAGGACGTGCCGGACGATGTCGCTGCCGCCTATCAAGGCGTCCGGCCGAAGTTCGGCCCGAACTACATCATCCCGGTGCCGTTCGACCCGCGCCTGATCTCGGCGATCCCGATTGCCGTCGCCAAGGCCGCTATGGAGTCGGGCGTCGCGAAAAAGCCGATCATCGACCTCAACCGCTATAGGCAGGAGCTTTCCGCCCGCCGCGACCCGATCGCCTCGACCCTGCAGCGCATCTACGACCGCGTGCGCCGCCAGCCCAAGCGCATCGTCTTCGCCGAGGGCGAGGAAGAGCAGGTGATGCGTGCCGCGGTGGCCTATGTGAACCAGAACCTTGGCACGGCGATCCTGATCGGCCGCGACGAGGTCATCAAGGAAAACGCCCGCGCTGCCGGTATCGAGCTCAACCGTGCCGGTATCGAAATCATCAATGCGCGGCTGTCGCGACGCAACACGGTCTATGCCGATCATCTCTACGAGCGCATGCAGCGCAAGGGCTTCCTGTTCCGTGACTGCCAACGGCTGATCAACAACGACCGCAACCATTTCGCCGCCTGCATGCTGGCGCTGGGCGACGCCGACGGCGTGGTCACCGGCGTCACGCGCAATTATTCGACGGTGCTGGACGACATCCGCCGCGTCATTGACGCAAAGCCGGGCCATTGCGTCATCGGCGCGTCGATCGTGCTGAGCCGCGGCCGCACGGTGATCGTCGCCGACACTGCCGTGCACGACATGCCGAACGCCGAGGAACTGGCGGATATTGCCGAAGAGACGGCGGGTTTCGCCCGCCGCATGGGTTACGAGCCGCGCGTCGCCATGCTCGCCTATTCCACCTTCGGCCATCCGCCCGGCGAGCGCTCCGAGCGCGTTCAGGAGGCGGTGAAAATCCTCGACAAGCGCCGTGTCGATTTCGAGTATGACGGCGAGATGGCGGCGGATGTCGCGCTCAACCCGCGCCTGATGCATCAGTACCCGTTCTGCCGGCTTTCGGGCCCGGCCAATGTGCTGGTCATGCCGGCATTCCACTCGGCTTCGATCTCGACGCGCATGCTGCAGGAACTCGGCGGCTCGACGGTGATCGGCCCGCTGCTCGTCGGTCTCAACAAGCCGGTGCAGATCGTCTCCCTCAACGCCAAGGATTCCGACATCGTCAACATGGCGGCAATCGCGGCCTATGGCGCGGGGGCGTGAATTGCGGCCTCGGTTGCGTCGTCATCCGAGGCCGAGCCGACAGAGCCCGTTTTGCGACTAAGGAGAACCCGTTTAGAGGCTTCCCCGGAATTGTCGTTCCGGCAGCGATTCCGGGTCCGGATCCCCATTTGCGCCGCCGTTCATCGCCAGCTGCATGAACACAGTATCCAGCCAGCGCTCGTGCTTGTAGCCGGAGCCGTGAAGCACGCCGGAATGACTGAAGCCAAGTCGCTCGTGAAGCTTGACCGATGGGCTTGTGGGCGAGCCATCGCCGATGACGGCGACAAGCTGACGGAACCCGCGCTCACGTGATTCGACGATGAGTTGGCTGAGCAGCATCCTGCCGAGGCCCCTGCCCTTGGCTTCAGGTGCGATATAAATCGAATCCTCGACGATAAAGCGATAGGCGGGACGCGCGCGAAACGGACCGGCGTAGGCGTAACCCATGACGCCCCTCTCGGTGTCGGAAACGATGTAGGGGTAGTCGACGGCCTTGAGAGCGGCGAAACGCTCTCCCATTTCCGCGCGGGTGGGTGGTTCAAGTTCGTAGGTGGCCGTGCCGTTGACGACCGCATCCGCATAGATTTCGGTGATGCGATCGAGATCGCCCTCGACCGCGTCGCGCACAACAAGGCTGCTCATCTTCTAGGCACTCGCTTTGGGTGCCTACAATTATAGCGGCAACTGCAAAAAGAAAAGGGCGGCCACGAGGCCGCCCTTTGGTCCAGCATCCCGCTGCCGGTAAACCGCTTAGTTGCGGTTGCCAAGGAACTGAAGCAGGAACGTGAAAAGGTTGATGAAGTCGAGATAGAGCTGCAATGCGCCCATGATCGCCTTGCGGCCAGACACCAGCACATCGTCGCCGTCAAAGTACATTTCCTTGATCCTCTGCGTGTCATAGGCCGTAAGACCCGAGAAGATCAGCACGCCGATAGCCGAAATGGCGAACTGCAGGGCCGAAGACTGCATGAAGATGTTGACGATCATCGCCAGGATGAGGCCGAACACGCCCATGATCAGGAAGGAGCCCATCGCGGTAAGATCGCGCTTGGTCGTGTAGCCATAGAGCGAGAGCGCACCGAAGGCCGCGGCCGTCACGAAGAACGTCTGCGTTATGCTGGCACCTGTGTAAACCAGGAAGATGGTCGACAGGGACAGGCCCATGAGACCGGCAAAGACCCAGAATGCGGCCTGTGCAGCGGCTACGCTCATCGTATGGACACGCGCGCTGAGGAAGAAGACCATGCCGAGCGGAGCGAGCATAACGACCCATTTCAGCGGGCTAGTGAAGATCGCCCGGCCGAACGAGGTCAGTTGGCCGTCCTGAACGGCCAGGACGAAAGCGCCGTATGCAACGACGCCGGTGATTGCGAGGCCAAGCGCCATCAGGTTGTAAACCCTGAGCATATAGGCGCGCAGGCCTTCATCGATGGCGGCGCCGGCGCGGGTATCCGCGGTCGCGACACGCGCCTGATAATTGCGAAGGTCAGCCATAGAGTTCCTCTGTTGCTTCTACCCCGTCCGGTGTCAGGCATTCACGCCCAGGCGCCGCTGGCGGGGCTCCAGCATGCCTGCGCAGAATATGATGCGTCTGAAGCCGAAGAACAAGGCCTGTTACGCCGCGATACCCGGCGTGAAATGACGATTTTCTACGAGTTCATACAAATGTGAGCGCGCTCTCAACGGCACGGGCGGCCAACCGTGCGCTAGGGTTAAAGATTCCTAAGCACGGGCGCCGCCTTTTGGCCGAGCACGCGCCATGTCCCGAGCAGTCCGATTCCGACCGTCAGCACCAGCGCGATAACGATGGTCGTGGCGGCGACCGCAGGCGAAAAACTCGACGGCAGCGACATGATGCGCGACACCACAAACCAGGCCGAGACGCCGCCTGCGATAAGCGCGAAGATTGCGGTGGCGAGCCCGATCAGCATGTATTCCAGCGAAAATGCCGCAATCAGCGTGCGCCGCGTGGCGCCGAGGGTCTTCAGCACCACCGCGTCGTGGACGCGGGCGCGATTGCCCGCCGCCAGCGCGCCCGCCAGCACCAGAACCGAGGCCAGCAGCGCGACGCTCGCGGCAGCGCGGATCGCCGTGCCCAGTTGGGCGACCAGCCGGTTGACGACGTCGAGAGCGTCCTTGACCCGCACGGTGGTGACGGCCGGATAGGCCCGCGTGACGCGATTGAGGATCGCCGACTCGGTCTCCGGCGTGGCGTTTGCCGAGGTCAATGTTGCCAGCCAGGAGTGCGGCGCGCCAGCGAATGTGTTGGGCGAGAACACCATCACAAAGTTTATGCCCATCGATTCCCACTGCACCTGGCGCAGATTGGCGATGCGCGCTGTGATGTTGCGGCCAAGCACATTGATGGTGACGGTATCGCCGATCTTCAGGCCAAGCTGTCCGGCTTCTTCCGCCGAGAACGAAACCAGCGGCTCGCCCGCATAGTCCTCCGCCCACCAGGAGCCAGCGCTGACCGTGGCGTTTTCCGGGATCGTCGTTGAATAGGTTATGCCGCGGTCGCCCCGCAGAACCCACGCGCCTTCCGCCGGAACCGCGACTTTCTGCACATCGACGCCATTCAGTTCCATGATACGCCCGCGCAGCATCGGCACGCGCATCAGCTTGCCCTCCGCCTCGATACCTGAAACCAGCTTGGAAAACGCATCGACATCGGCGCCCTGAATATCGACGAAGAAGAAGTTCGGCGCACGTTCCGGCAGCGTGCCGGCAATCTGCCGCCTCAAATCGCCGTCAATAAGCGCCAGCGTCACCAGCAGCGTCAGCCCCAGCCCGAGCGAAAGGACGACGGAGGGTGTCAGCGCGCCGGGACGGTGGATGTTGCCGATCGCCAGCCGCAGCGCGGTCGAGCGGACGCGCGGCGCCCTGCGCGCCACCCATTGCACCGCCCACCCGACACCGCGCAGCACGATGAAGGCGAAGATCGCAGCACCGACGAAAGTCAGCGCCAGGCGGCGGTCGGTCGCGAACCATACCGACATTGCGGCCAGCAATGCGGCGATGCCGAGCGCCGATGCAAGATAGCGCCGGCGCGGCCAGCCTCGCCCGCCGACACCCATTTCGCGAAACAGCGCAGTGGCCGGCACGTCGCGCGCGCGCCCGAGCGGCAGGATGGCAAAGGCAAGCGTCACCAGCACGCCGAAGGCGGTGGCCAACAGCAATGCGCCCGGATAGACTCCGCCGCCGGTCGGTACCGGGATGAAGGAGGCAAGCGCCGCGCTTGCCGCGAATGGCATCATCGCCGCGAGCACCAGCCCAACGACGATGCCGAGTACTGCAATCATCATTATTTGCGACAGGTAGAGCAGGAAGACGAAACCGCCGGAAGCGCCAAGGCTCTTGAAGGTGGCGATCACGCCACGCTTGCCATCGAGATAGGCACTGACCGCATTGGCGACGCCGACGCCGCCGACAACCAGCGCGGTGAGGCCAACCAGCGTGAGGAATTGCGAAAAGCGCTCGATGTTCGAAGCAAGCGCCGGAGCGGCGTTGTCGCGCGTGCGAATGCTCCAGCCCGCCTGCGGAAACTTTTTACCGGCGTCGTCGCGCAGGGCATCGACATTCGTGTCGGCGGTGCCTTCGGGCAGGCGGATCTTGTAGACATGCTCGACCAGACTGCCGGGCTGGACAAGTCCCGACGCGCGTAGCCCATCCAGCGACACCAGCAGCCGCGGTGCAAAGCCGAAACCGTCGGATATGGCGTCGGATTCCGATATCAGCTTGGCGCGAAGCTCGAAAGTCGCCCCGCCGAGCTTGATCCGGCCGCCTACCGGCAGGCCCAGCCGCTCGAAGAACAGATCCGGCGCCGCCGCGCCATAGATGCCCCCACGCTCGGCGAACATGTCCTCCTGCGGCAATGCCGGTTCTACCGCCAGTTGCCCGTATAATGGATAGGAAGCGTCAACTGCCTTTGCCTCGACCAGCGTCTGATCCGACCCGTCCTCCAGCCGCGCCATGGAGCGCATGTTGGCACTGACCCCCAATGTGCCCGCACCGCGCAAAAATGCCAGTTCCTGCGGCGTTGCCTCGCGCTGGTTCAGTTCGAAGCGAATATCGCCGCCAAGCAAGGCCTGGCCTTCCTTCGCTACCCCTGCGGAAATCGCGCGCGCTACCGAATTGACGCCGCCAATCGCCGCAACCCCCAGCGCAATGCAGGTGAGGAAGATCAGGAAGCCGGTCAAACCGCCGCGCATTTCACGCAAGGCGAAGCGCAGCGCGAGCGTGAGGGAGCGAGCGGCGGTCATCGGAATGCAACTCGTTGTAGATGCCTCAGCGTTTTCGCGAAGCTGCCGAGAGTGCCCGGTATTGCATCCACGCTCACGCCCGCACCCGCGCCGCACGCGCCTCTGCCGGCTCGATACGACCGGAGCGCATTGCGATCTGCCGCGAGCATCGGGCAGCAAGCGCCGGATCATGGGTGACCAGCACCAGCGTCGTTCCACGCTCGGCGGCCTTGGCGAACAGCAGATCGGCGATCTGCCGGCCGGTCGCCTGGTCGAGATTGCCTGTCGGCTCGTCGGCAATCAAAATTCGCGGCGCGGGTGCAAGAGCACGCGCAATCGCAACGCGTTGCTGTTCGCCACCGGACAGTTCTCCCGGATAGTGGGTGACGCGGTCACTGAGGCCGACCGATGCGAGTTCCCTCGCCGCCGCACCGAAAGGATCGTTGTGCCCCGCGAGTTCGAGCGGGACGGCGACGTTCTCCAGTGCGGTCATGTTGGGAATGAGATGGAACGACTGGAATACGATACCGATCGTGCGCCCCCGAAAGGCGGCGACCTCGTCCTCGCTGCTGCCGTTCAGCAGTTTTCCGGCGATCCGAACCGTGCCGGAATCAACCCCCTCCAGCCCGGCGAGCACCATAAGCAAGGTGGATTTGCCCGATCCGGATGGACCAACAATGCCGGCCGCTTCGCCTGACGCGATATCCAGGCTGATGTTTTTCAGGACCTGGACCTGCGAGGCGCCCTCTCCAAGCGTCAGCGACACGTCGCGAAGTTCGATCACGGCTTCTGCTGTCACGGTTTGGTCCTATATGGAAGCCAGAGTTGCGGCGTGTTTTCGTCATATGGGCTTTTGTGAATGGCTTTCAAACGTTTAGTTGTCTCCGCCATGACCCAGCTTATCGCGCTGTTTGTGGCCTGCGGGGTGGCCAGCGCCGAACCGCGCAAGATCGTCGGGTTCGGCGACAGCCTCATGGCCGGATATGGGCTCAATGCAGGGCAAGGCTTTCCGGAAAGGCTGCAGGCCGTACTGAATGCGAAAGGTCACGATGTTGTGATCGCCAACGCCGGTGTTTCAGGAGATACCACCAGTGGCGGCCTCGCTCGGCTCGACTGGTCCGTGCCCGACGGCACCGAGATCGTCATCCTCGAACTCGGCGCCAACGATATGTTGCGCGGCGTGGCGCCCGCCATAACCCGCCAGAACCTTGCCGAGATGATCGAGCGGCTTCAAGCCCGAAAGATCACCGTATTCCTCGCCGGAATGCGCGCCGCGCCAAATCTCGGAGCAGATTATCAGGCGGCGTTCGACCGCATCTTTCCCAGCCTCGCGACCGAATACGGCGTGCCGCTCTACCCGTTTTTTCTCGATGGGGTCGCGGCAGACCGGCAGCTTCTGCAGGCGGACGGCATGCATCCAACCGCGACAGGAATCGACCGCATGGTCGAGCGGTTTGCGCCGGCCATGGAAAAAATCCTCACCGAAAAGGGAAGTTCATGACGGAAAATCAACCGGCTTTGCGCCACAACTGGAATTACGCTGCGTAACGCGTTTTGTTGTCGCACCGCCGATTATAGCGCTTGCCGCAACCATCGATCGATGATTCGGTTGCGATGTGAGTGCGATTCGAGGAAGGGAGGCTTCTATGCCACGTCTTTTCACCGCCCTCGAGATACCGCGTGACGCGGCGCTTTCGTTGTCTCTCCTGCGGGGAGGACTGCCCGGCGCCCGCTGGATCGACGTGGAGAATTATCACCTCACCTTACGTTTCATTGGCGATGTCGAAGGCCACTTCGCCGACGAAATTGCCAATGCGCTGGACCGCGTCAGGCGACCGGCCTTCCAGCTGAAACTTTCCGGCGTTGGCGCGTTCGGCTCGAAGAAGCCGCATTCTATCTTTGCCGGCGCAGAGAATTCGCCGGACCTGACCGCTCTGCAGGGCGAGATCGACCGTATTTGCCAACGCCTCGGGGTGCCCGCAGACCCGCGCAAATTCACGCCGCATGTGACGCTGGCGCGGTTGCGAAACACCAGTCCGATCGAAGTCGCGCACTATTTGTCGGCACGCGGCAATTTCTCCACCGCCCCATTCAAGGTGGGGCGTTTTGTTTTGATGTCGTCGCGCGATTCTGTTGGCGGCGGTCCGTATGTGATCGAAGAGGTTTGGCCGCTCGCCGGCGGCGACAACCGGGTCGACATGGCGGATGAGTATTCGGTCGCCTGGCGCTGAGACCCGGTTGCAAGGCGCCTACGGTTCGACAGGCTTACCCTGAGGGCTGACTTTGCATCACCGCCGTGCCACGCTGAAAGGAGCCTGCCCGGGCCTTAGAAAGAGAGGCGTCGGCTTCAAGGGAAGGCGACTGGTAGCCCTCACGGTGAGGGCTGGGTAGATGCCATCGATGGGCGCTGCCGAACCAAGGCAAGTGCCACTACTTCGCCTGCGCCGTCAGGATTTTGACTGCAAAAGCCGAAAAGACGCCGGCGAATAGATAATCCACAATGCGGGTGACGCGCGGGCTTTTGCGTAGCAGGCCGGCGAACCTGTCGGCGGCGATCACCATCGGTGCGGTGATCGGGATCGACAGGACGATGAAGAGCATCCCGAGGAAGAACAGCTTTCCCGGCGCGTGCGGGTCGCTGGCCGATACGAACTGCGGCAGGAAAGTCATGAAGAACAGGATGATCTTCGGGTTCATCAGGTTGATGCCGAGACCTGTCGCCCAGTTCTGAACGATTGAGCGCGGCTTGCGCGGCGTTGCATCCGGCGAGAAGGCCGAGCCCTTGCGGATCGCCTGAAACGCCAGCCAGACGAGATAACCCGCGCCGAAAATCTTCAAGGCGAAGAACGCTTGCGGAGAGGCTACGATCAGCGCCGACAGGCCGAGCGCCACCAGCGCCGTATGGATGACGATGCCGGTCAAGGCGCCGGCCATGCAGGCGAATCCCGACATGCGCCCTTCCGACAACGCGCGGCCCACAAACAGGGTCATGTCCGGCCCGGGCGTGATCGCGATAATGAACGTCGCCACAGCAAACTGGAGAATTGTGGACAGATCGGGGATGAAGGTCATGAAAGCCTCACGCAACGGCGATGCTCATAGCGCCGGGTCGGAACTGCCGCAAGATGGGCAAAATTTACGGCGTGATGGTGGAGCCGCGCAATTCCTCGGTGGCGATCTGCGGATCGCCGACTGCATAGACGGTGCCGTTCCATTTCCAGCGCAAGGGCTCGTATGCGCCGGTCGGTTCAAGCGTGACGAGGTCGGGCCAGCCGTCCTTGGAGGCGTTCGGATCGATATAGATGGCCATGCCTTCCGTGTTGTAGACCGGCATCCACGCCTGCGTCGCGGCTGGGCGAAGGTAGCCGAACAGCGAGCATCCCGTCCGTCCATAGTACCAGGACGAACCGCACACGGTGGCAAAGAGCATCTCGCGGCCCTCGCCCCGATCAAGCCGGATCGCTGCAATTTTAGGCTTCGCCGATGTTGCCGCGCGGAATAGCTTCATCTCGCCTTCAAGCAAGGGCAGGGCGGTCTCGACCGCCGGATCGGTCTCGGAAACGACGATCTGGTCGAATGCCGACATGTCGACCTGGCTGCAACGCGGCGCGATCGACTCGATGACCGTTCGCGAATCAAGCAGCGGGAATGTCGCATGGGTCGCGCCGGCATCGGCAGCGACACCGACCACCAGTTCGCCGCCGGCTTTCAGCCCCTCGATCATCTCGTAGCTAACAGGCAGTGTCAGCAATCCTGGCGCCCGGTCCGCGATCACCGGGAAAGATTCGCCATCGATGGTCACCTTGGCCATCGCCGCCTGGTGGGCTTGCTCGGTCTCGGTTCTCAGTCTCAACGACCACCGCTGTTCGGCGCAAACCAGCGAACCACTGGTTATTCCGGCGGCTCTTGATGGCACGGGCAAGATGGCGACCGCACCGCTGCCGGCTTCCTGCCAGCTATCGTCAGCCGCAGCCCTGCTGATGACACCACACAGGAGCGCGAGCGAAACAGCGCCGCTGCATGCCAGCCGGCACAGGCGATTCATGCGAAAAGGCGTGCTTATCGTCATCGGCACTGTCCGCGCTGTTCGGAAGAATCAGTAAAGTCTAAGCGAATGGCTAAGTTGTGGCCACCCTGGATAGCAAGCCGCAGATCGCATTGGGCGAACCCTTGCCCGGCAAGGCATTCCTGCTATTAGTGCCGCCCGAAAACAACGCCGCATTCCGAACGCCGGGGACATCATGTCGAAGTGGAAAGACGTCAAGAAGGTCGTGCTCGCCTATTCGGGCGGGCTGGATACTTCGATCATCCTAAAGTGGCTGCAGACCGAACTTGGCGCCGAAGTCGTCACTTTCACCGCCGATCTGGGACAGGGCGGCGAACTGGAGCCGGCGCGCAAGAAAGCCGAGATGATGGGGATCAAGCAGATCTTCATCCGCGACGTGCGCGAGGAGTTCATCAAGGATTTCGTCTTCCCGATGTTTCGCGCCAACACCGTCTATGAGGGGCAATACCTGCTCGGCACATCGATCGCCCGGCCGCTGATCTCAAAGCACCTGGTCGAGATCGCCCGCGAGACCGGCGCCGACGCAGTCGCCCATGGCGCCACCGGCAAAGGCAACGACCAGGTTCGCTTCGAATTGTCGGCCTATGCGCTTAATCCGGACATCAAGGTGATCGCGCCGTGGCGAGACTGGTCGTTCAAGTCGCGCACCGATCTGTTGAACTTCGCCCGTGACCACCAGATACCGATCGCCAAGGACAAGCAGGGCGAAGCGCCGTTCTCTGTGGACGCCAATTTGCTGCACTCGTCGTCCGAAGGCAAGGTTCTGGAAGATCCGTGGCAGGAGCCGCCGGAATATGTGCACCAGCGCACCATCTCGCCGATGGACGCACCCGACGCGGTCACCGAAATCACGATCGAGTTCAAGAAAGGCGATCCCGTCGCGCTGAACGGCGAGGCGCTGTCGCCCGCGACGCTCTTCGCGGCGTTGAACGACCTCGGCCGCGACAATGGCATAGGCCGGCTCGACCTCGTGGAGAACCGTTTCGTCGGCATGAAGAGCCGCGGCGTCTACGAAACGCCGGGCGGCACGATCCTGCTGGCGGCACATCGCGCCATCGAGTCGATCACGCTGGACCGTGGCGCCGGACATCTCAAGGACGAGATCATGCCTCGCTACGCCGAGCTGATCTACAACGGCTTCTGGTATGCACCCGAGCGCGAGATGCTGCAGGCGCTGATCGACAGGAGCCAGGAGGATGTCGAGGGCGAAGTGCGGATGAAGCTCTACAAGGGCAACGTCATCGTCACCGGCCGGCGCTCGACCAAATCGCTCTATTCTGACGCGCTGGTCACCTTCGAGGACGACCGTGGCGCCTACGACCAGAAGGACGCGGCGGGCTTCATCCGCCTCAACGCGCTTCGGCTGCGCACGCTCGCCGCGCGTGACCGTAAGGGCTGAGAACGCGCTGAGTCGCTCAGGCGGGGGTAGCCGCCGCCTGAGCAGCTTTCTGGCGTCTTAGCGTCTCGTGCGCGGCGGCGCTCGCATTGTCGTCGCCGCCGGAAACCTGCACAGTCGGCGTCGCGATCTTGATGCCGTTCTCATCGAACGCCTTCTTGATCATCAGCAACGCCTTGCGTTTGATGCCGAACTGCTCGCCGGGCTTCGTCATCAGCTTCATGCGGATGACGATCGCGAAATCGCCAAAACTGTCGACGCCCTGCATCTTCAACGGCTGAAGCGTGCTGGCTTTGAACTCGGGATCCTCCGCCAATTCCTGGCCGATCTTCTTGATCAGCTTCTTGGCGAGTTCGATGTCGGAGTCGTATGTCACATTGATCATCATCTTCTCGATGACCCAGTCGCGACTCATGTTCTGGACCGCACCGAGATCGCCGAATGGCACCGTGAAGATCGGTCCGCGCTGGTGACGCAGCCTCACGGAGCGCAGGCTGAAGGATTCGACCGTGCCCTTGTAACTGCCGCTCTGGATGTACTCGCCGACACGGAACGCATCGTCGAGCATGAAGAACACCCCGCTGATGACATCCTTGACCAGCGTTTGCGATCCAAAGCCAATGGCCACGCCGAAAATGCCGGCGCCGGCGATGATCGGTCCGATGGCGACGCCCATTCCCGACAGTATGGTGAGCACAGCTACCACGGCTATGAATACCGCGAGGACGTTTCGGAAAATCGGCAGCAAGGTCCGCAGCCGGCCGCGCCTGGCGATTTCCTCGGGCGTGCCGTCGGTGCGCGTCGAAGCGTTGAGGCTGTGATTGATAAAGGCTTTTGATAGCTGCCAGAGCAGGTCTGCGATCAACAAGATGATTATGCCGTGAAGCAAACCCATGACGATGCGCTCGACCGTATCGCTCTCGCCCCAGGCGGCAGCTCTGATCCGCCATATGTACGCCAGCCACGCCACCGCGGCGGTGATCAGCACGGCGCGCGCACCACGGATGATGAACACATTGGTCAGCGTACCGAACAGCGTGGTTGCGCCGCTGCGACCGGCGATCCTGGCGGCGACGTGGCCAACGCCCGAAATCGCCTTGGGCAACAGCAGAGCGTAAATGCCGATCCATAACATTCCTATCAGCCCGGCAACCCAGATCAGCCACAAGATCACGAGGTAGAACGTCAACAGCCAGGCTTTGGTCCGGGAGTATTTTTCCGTGCCATGCGGACGGCGCCATACGCATTCGACGGATGTGGCAAGGAGGCCAAGGCCAAAAATGTAGGCGATAAGCTGTGTCGCCTCGCGCGAGAATGTAAGGAAAGGCATCAAGCTGACGATCGCCCAGCCGAGCAGGAAGATGCCCGCGAAGATCTGGACGCGCAAATACCAGAAGCTGGCCTCCACATCGTCAAGCTGCAGCAGACGCGCCGACCGTAGAGGCGTCGTGTCCTCCGGGGCAAGGACCAGCCGCGCGAGAGTGCGAACCAAGCGGAACAGGATGAATGCAATGAGATACGTCAGCACGAATTTCCGAAGCAGCGGCGGCCACTCGAAGGCGAGGAACAAGCCGGCGCTGGCGATCGTGAATACCAGCAGGGGGACGAGATCTGCCAGCAGGTTCAGAGGCGGTTCACCCGGCGCGACCTGTGCCTCGGCCTCTTCGGCGCGTTTGATCACGCGCCTGAACAGCCGCTCTGCGGCGTAGCCGACACCGAGCAGAATGGCGACGATGAGCGCCACCTTGCCGGGTTGACCGGCATTCAAATCGGCACTGGCAACTCGCGTTGCTCTGGTGAATTCGGTTGGGAGGTTGGTAAACGCGGTCTTCAACCGGCCAATGTGATTGCGGATTTGCGTTTCCATGTCGAGCGCGCCGCCGGCAACGGTGTCCTCGGGCGCCGCGGTTGCGGGAACAGACTGCTTCGCATCCAGCCAGGCCTTGACCTCGGGATCATCGAGAAGCTGAAGCCACTGCTTGACCTTTTCCGGTGGCGGTGCGACCGGGGCCGGAGCGGTTTGCGCGAAAGCGGAGCCGGCCACTCCGAGGACAAGAAAACCGGCAGCAAGCACGGATATGAAACGCATCAGCATTCTCATCATTATCTCCGTGTGCCGCGAACGCTCCCAGACATTGCCAGGAACTTAGCGAACAACCAGTGAAGGCAGCCAACTTGCGAAACGATAAGTGGGAGCGGCAAAGGCGGCAGTTTCGCCTTCGCCGATCGATCCCCTCGCTGACTGGCAATAACCAATGCACGTCGGCATGCAGGCTAGCACTAGAATCCCGAACAAGGAAACCGAACCGGATTTCAATGGCCGGGTTGATCGCGTTCCCTG
Source organism: uncultured Alphaproteobacteria bacterium (assembly GCA_963829135.1). Lineage (GTDB taxonomy): Bacteria > Pseudomonadota > Alphaproteobacteria > Rhizobiales > Rhizobiaceae > Kumtagia. Next base: position 543,863 of record CAWHHO010000008.1, read on the forward strand.
TGACGTATGTGATGGAGTTGTCCTACTTCCGACAAAGGCGGATAATGCGGCAAGTTGCTTCAGAAAGGTGACTGAAATGGAAAATGCCAAGCCGATCGCAACCGCGCCATTGGACGGACGCAAGGTTCGGGTCGTCTGGACCGATGCCGACGGACAGGAAAACCAGTCCCTGGGACAGTACAGGTCGCTCGAGCGGATGCGTAAGTCAGGCGGCGACTGGGATGAAGGCGATGCCGGCTGGTGGGTGTTTGTCGATGGCTCTACGCAGAAGAAGGTCACGCCACATTCCTGGATCACCGGCGAGGACGAAGACTAGGTCCAAGACTTAGCTCGCCTCGCTGACGAGGCGAGTCAAGCCGCTAGCGTGGTCTCCGCCAGCTTCACCCAATAGCTGACACCATGCGGGATGACCTCGTCGTTGAAATCGTAAGCGGGGTGATGCAGGTTGGCACTGTCGCCATTGCCGATGAAGATGAAGGCGCCTGGCCGGCTTTCCAGCATGTAGGAAAAATCCTCGCCTCCCATCAGCGGCTGGATGCCGCGATGCACCTGCGGGTCGCCGGCGACGGTTGAGGCGACATCAGCGGCGACGACCGTCTGGGCCGGATCGTTGACCGTTACCGGATAGTTGGAGTTGAAATCGAAATCGACGGCCACGCCGAATGTGGTTGCAATGCCATCACAGATTGCCTGCATGCGGGCTTGCGCGGTTGCGGCCACCTCCTTGCGCAGCGTGCGCACCGTGCCCGCAAGCTCAGCCCTTTCGGGGATCACGTTGTAGGCTTCACCAGCGTGGAATTTGGTCACCGAAAGTACGACCGAATCCAGCGGATCGACAGTGCGAGAGGCGACCGTCTGCAACGCCGTCACCATATGGCTTCCGGCGACGATCGGATCGACCGCGCGATGCGGCATCGCGGCATGGCCGCCGCGGCCGGTTATCTTGATCTTGAATTCGGCGGTAGCGGCCATGATCGGGCCTGGCCGGATCGCGAACTGGCCGACCGGCAGGCCGGGCATATTGTGCATGCCGAACACCTTCTGGATGCCGAAGCGTTCCATCATCCCGTCCTTCACCATCGCCAGGCCGCCGGCCCCGCCTTCCTCCGCAGGCTGGAAGATAACGGCCACAGAACCGGCGAAATTGCGCGTTTCGGCGAGATATTTGGCGGCGCCGAGCAGCATGGCCGTGTGGCCGTCATGACCGCAGGCGTGCATTTTGCCGGCGTTGCGCGAGGCATAGGACCGGCCGCTCTCCTCGCGCATGGGAAGCGCATCCATGTCGGCACGCAGACCAACCGTGCCGCCGGCGCCAAGCGTACCCCTGATGATCCCGACAACGCCTGTGCGCCCTATTCCGGTGACGACATCGTCGCAGCCGAATGCCGTGAGTTTTTCCGTCACGAACTTCGCTGTCTCGAATACGTCATAGTTGGTCTCGGGATTCTGATGAAGGTGGCGGCGCCATCCAGTTATCTCGTCCTGCATCTCGGCCGCCCGGTTCAAAATCGGCATGTGCACTGTTCCATTCGTTTGCCATGGCCAGGATGTGTCGCAGGCCTTTGCCATCTTGGCGTCACATAGGCTAAATAGGTCAGTCTGCGATTAAGGGTTTCGTGAAGCTTTATCCTTACCGGTGCAATATGCGGCGGCACAAGCTTATTGACCCGGTCTCAAAGGCAGCAAGAGGTTATTTCCGGTTAAGATGATGCGGCGCATTCTGCTTTTCTCCCTGGCCATCAGCAGCATGGTGGCAACATCCCTTCACGCGCTTCCGGCGCTGGCCACGCCGTCGATCCTTATCGACACCCAGACTGGACGCGTGATCGAGAGCGACGACCCCTTCCAGCGCTGGTTCCCAGCCTCTCTGACCAAGCTGATGACCACCTATGTGGTGTTCCGCGCCATTCATCGCGGCGAGATCACGTTTTCCTCTCCGGTGACGATTTCCAAGACAGCAGCCAAGCTGCCGCCGAGCAAGATGGGCTACCAGCCGGGTTCGGTGCTGACCATCGACAACGCGATCAAGATCATCATGGTCAAGTCGGCGAACGACGTCGCGCTCGCCATCGGCGAGAGCGTCGCCGGCTCGCAGGCAGGCTTTGCCGAGCGGATGAATGCCGAATCGAAGCGGCTGGGCATGACCGACTCGCACTGGGTCAATCCACACGGCCTTCATGACGACGCGCAATTCACCTCGGCGCGGGATCTTGCTATCCTGGCGACCGCATTGCGGCGCGAGTTCCCGCAGTATCACGACTATTTCTCGATCGAGGGCCTGCTCGCCGGCAACAAGGAAATCCCGAGCCACAACAATCTGCTGGCCCGCTATGATGGCGCCGACGGGATGAAGACCGGCTATACCTGCCCTGCCGGGTTCAACCTTGTGGCCTCGGCCACGCGCAATGGCCGTACGCTGATGGCGGTGGTGGTGGGCGGCGAGTCTGTCGATGCGCGCGACGTGAAGGCGGCGGAACTTCTGTCGCGCGGTTTCGCCAGCGCTCCTGGGACGGGCCCGCTTCTGCAGCAGCTGACGCCGACCTCGAAAGGGGCGAACATTCCGGTCAACATGACCCAGGCGCTCTGTTCCAAACAGGCGCGCGCGGCGCGTGCCAAGAAATGGAAGGACCAGAAGGCGGCAATCAAGGCGGGCCGGGCAACGCCGGTCGAAGCGATCTACTCTTTGGCTTTGTCGCGTCCACGCAAGCTTATCCCGATCCAGCTTGGCGGAGCGGAAGGGCCGATCCCCAGCGTGGTGACCCAAGCTCAGGCCTTTGCCGATGTGCCACTTCCGACATGGCGGCCCGACCTGCCGGTTCCCAGTCTGCGCACCGCCGAGCAGGGCGACGCGGCCTCCGTTCAGTAGACGGGCAATCGGGTGAAGGGTCTTACTCGCAAGCCCTGACAACAGGGACCATCTGCCATTGCTCCGCAGCAACGATAGGCGTTTGTCTTGACCGAATTCCCCATTCCCGTTTCGGTGCTCACCGGCTTCCTTGGGGCGGGCAAGACGACGCTGCTCAATCGGCTTCTCAAGGACCCGGCGCTGAAAGATACCGCCGTCATCATCAACGAGTTCGGCGATGTTGCAATCGACCATCTGCTGGTTGAACAAGCATCGGATGGCGTGATCCAGCTGTCCGACGGGTGCCTTTGCTGCACTGTACGCGGCGAACTGGTCGACACGCTCGCGGATCTGATCGATCGGACACAGACGGGTCGCATCGAAAATCTGGCGCGGGTCATCATCGAAACCACCGGGCTGGCCGATCCGGCGCCCGTGTTGCAGTCGATCATGGCCCATCCAGTGCTGGTGCAGGCTTTCCGGCTGGACGGCGTCATCACGCTGGTCGATGCGTTGAACGGCGATGCGACGCTTGATCGCCACATGGAGGCGGTGAGGCAGGCGGCGGTCGCCGACCGGCTGGTGCTGACCAAAACCGATCTGATCCACGATGCGAGCGCGCTGGATGCGCTGAAGCTGCGGCTGAGGGCTCTCAACCCGAGCGCCTCGATCATCGATGTAGATGACGCCGGCCCGGCTTCGCTGCTTGCGTGCGGTCTATACGACCCGGCAACGAAGACTGCCGATGTCAGGCGATGGCTTGGCGAAGCGACGGATCATGATAACCGGCATCATCATGACCATGACCATGACCATGATCATCAGCATCACGCACATGACCAGCGGGTAAAATCATTCTCCCTGGTGCATGACGGCGCCGTGCCCTATGCGGCGATCGAAATGTTCCTTGATCTGCTGCTGTCCGTGCAGGGTGACAAGCTCTTGCGCATGAAGGGCATCATCGAACTGCGGGAAAGCCCGGAGCGCCCGCTGGTGATCCATGGCGTGCAGCGCACCATGCATCCGCCGGCGCGCCTGCCGCAATGGCCGGAGGGGCCGCGCGGCGTGCGTCTGGTTCTAATCGCGATGGACATTCCGGAAAACTACATCCGCAAGCTATTCGCAATCGTTACCAACGAGCCGGGCATCGACACGCCTGATCGTGCTGCGGTGGAGGACAATCCGCTCGGTATTCCCGGCTTCATGCGATAGGTGCCCCGGCGCTGCAATGGCAGCTTCCTGGCGCCAGATCATTCAGGTGCTAGGTGCGTTGGTGGTGGAGGCCTGATGCCTGGGGGTATCGGTCCCCACTTGTTCTCGTGCATCTGGGAGGGCAGAACGGAAATTATGAAAATGATGATGCTGCCGATCGTGATCACGCTCAACACGAGAAACAGCAGCAGCAACCAGCCAGACAGACCCACATCGTGGAAGCGGCGTACGGCCACTGCGATACTCGGAAGAAGCGTACCCAGCCACCAAAGAGTTACGAGGATGAGGGTCGCGAAAGCGACAGGGTTATCGGACGTCATGTTGCCCAGTGCCGAATCAACGGCAATGCCCACGATAGCGGCGGCAAAAAACCCAAGGATCGAAAAGAGGGTATAGCCCCAATATTCCTTGCGGCGCGCACGGCCGCTGAAATTGACGTAGTTCGTCGTCAGGGCAAGCTTGAAATAATTCCACAGACTTGTGCCTGCTTGTGCACCATAGTCCGCCGAGGCGTTGCGCCCGTACTGCCGCTGCGCGGACACCTGCGCATAGGTTTGCGCTGAAGACGAAGCGCCGACCGAGGGCACGCTTCCCGCCTGTGCGCGAACTGCAAATACGTTCTTCGCCTGGCCGCCATTGGCCTCGAACTCGACGGGCGTGCCTTTGCCAAGAAGGGTCTCTCGACGCAAATCTTCGCGCCTGAACGTGTAGCGATTGCCATCGGCGCCGCTGATGAAGCCAAAACCCTGCCCCTCGTCATAGTGCAGTATTTCGCCGCGCATCGCATTTCCCCCGCGTCACCCGCCAGAAATGCCTGTCGCAAATGTTTCCCGAGGGGTCAACCGTGATTGCGGGGAGTCGGGGCATCTCCCGCTGCGGCCTCGCGCAGGTCCAGCGCCAGCAATTCGTCGTCCAGGAAACGGCCGTCGACAAAGACCGCATCGCGTTCCAAGCCATATGCAACAAAGCCGAGCGATCGATAAAGCCGGCGCGCCGGTTCGTTGTTGGCTCTGACCGTGCAATGCAGGATCGCGTTGAGCGCGCGAGCATGTTCGATCACGGTCTCGACCAGTCTGCGGCCAAGCTTTGCAGCACGCCAATCCGGCGCGACATAGACCGCGATCATAATGCCCTTGTGCCGGGTCTTGGCGCGGGAATTGCCGGCATAGCCGGCAATGCCGACCAGAACGCCATCGGCAAATGCGCCGAAGAAGATACTGGGCGGCGGTGGCACGGCGCGCGCAACCATCTCCTCATTGGTCAACGCGACTTCTTCCTCCGCGCTTGCGGTAAAAGCCTCCGGCACATCGCTCAAAGCGGCAATTCTCAGGGCGCGAAATGCCTGGGCGTCGCCTGCGGCCAGCGGACGGATTGTCACCACAGCGCCCGTCATTTTTCTGGCTTGGTGGCGCCAATGGAGTACGACAGTGGAATACGAGGATGATGCGGAGCCAGCACGAACTGGTCGTCTCCAACAGGGACCATATCAGGCGTCGCTTTCCACGTGATGATCTCATGCTCGTTGAGGAAATCGATGGCAAGGCCGGCCTGGATGAGAGCGTTGACGACGTCCGATAATGGATGGAACCATTCATAACAGCGCGTATGGACCAGCGGGCGCTCATCGCCGGTGTAAGTCTTCTCCTCATCCGAAACCAGCGGCTTGTCTCGAGGCGTGGTCCAGTCGTGCGCTACCTCAAGTTTGCCTTCGCGCAGTTCGAACTGATAGAGTTGCGGATGGCCCTCTACCATGTAGAGCTTGCCACCCGGCCGTAACAGTTCGGATACTAATTTGCGCCCATCGAAAGATGTCGTTCAGCCAATTGATGGCTCCCCAGCTGACGAAAACAAAGTCACATTGCTCGCCTAGCGCCTCAATGGCGTCATAGACGCTCGCCTCGACAAAACGCACTTCGGTGCCGGCCCTCAGCGCGAAGTCCCGGCAAGCCGCAATCGCATTGGGCGAGAAATCCAGACCGGTTACGCTTTTCGCGCCAAGATGCTTAAGACTGATGCGTATCCAGTCCGATGTGGCATTGCAGATGGATGACATCCTTGCCGACGACGCTGCCGATTTCTCCGGCTTCGAGCGGATGCAGCGAAGAGCCCCCGGCCAGAACCGTGGCAATTCGATAACTTCCGGTCGGATCGGTCCGATGCAGGGCGGCGCGATCATCCCAGTTCCGGCGATTGGCTTGTTGGAATTCGTCCATGAACTCACTCCAATGAAAAGGCGGCTCGAAGGCCGCCTCTCGAAGTCATTTGCCGCAGGGTGACGACCTTACTCGGCGGCCGCCTTCTTTTCGGCGGCAAGCGCCTGAGCGGCGGCGACCTTCTCGGCCTCGAGCCTGGCCTTTTCGGCGTTCAGCGCCTCGCGCTCCGACTCGTTCAGCTTGCGGGCGCGCACGCCGGTGTTTTCGGTGATACGGGCCGACTTGCCGCGACGATCGCGCAGATAATAGAGCTTGGCGCGGCGCACCTTGCCGCGGCGCACGATCTCGACGCCCTCGACCAGCGGCGAGTAGACCGGGAACACGCGCTCCACGCCTTCGCCGTAGGAAATCTTGCGGACGGTGAAAGCTTTCCTGGAAGCCGGCGCCGGAGCGGGCGATCACGACGCCTTCATAGGCCTGGACGCGGGTACGCGTGCCTTCGGTAACGCGCACCTGGACGCGGACGGTGTCGCCCGGCTGGAATTCGGGAAGCGTGCGCTTGGCTTCGATCTTGGCGGCCTGTTCGGCCTCGAGCTGACGGATGATATCCATCGAACTGTTCCTTTCTTGCTTCTCGACAGCCAGAGCGCCCGACGCTCGCCTTGCAGTTCGATGACCGCTTGGCTATGCCGTCTCCCGAGATTGGAGCAGGCAGGGGCGAATACACCGTACTTATTGACGGGCCCGGTCGATTGTTCTTCCGGTTCGGGCGCGGCGATACACGCATTGCGGCCCGTTTGTCACGCCTCGACCGGCATGAATCTCGTGGTTCGCGGTTCAGCCTGCTGTGGAACTGTGCCGCAGCTTGCACATCGGATACCGCACCCTCAGGTTTCCTATTCACGGACAAGGCAAGAACCGCCGCATGACCGTCATCGACGCATCCTGATCTGTTCGCCGCCGGCTTCCTGTCGGGTGCGGTCAACGCCGTCGCGGGCGGCGGCACCTTCATCACCTTCGGCGCGATGAGCCTGCTCGGCGTGCCGCCGATCGTCGGCCAACGCGACCTCCTCGATCACGCAGTTTCCCGGCTACGTCACCTCGACGCTCGCCTATTGGAACGACATCAAGCACTTTCTGGCGCGCGGCTGTCGCGCTGTGCCTCATCTCGGCTGCAGGCGCGCTGGCCGGCGCGCTGATCCTGCTGGCGCTCGACAATCCGTCGTTCCGCGCCATGGTGCCGTGGCTGCTGATCGCCGCAACCGCGCTGTTCGCCGCCGGCCCATGGCTGAAGCCGAAGCCAAAGCCGGGCCAGGAGCGGAAGCCTGGCAGACACGCCGGTTGGCTGGGCCATGCAGTTCGCCACCGCCATCTATGGCGGCTTCTTCGGCGCCGGCATGGGCGTGATGATGCTGGCGACGCTCGGCCTGACCCAAGCCGGCGACTACCACCGCCTGAACGCGCTGAAGAACATGCTGGCCATGGTCATCGCCGCGGTGGCCATCCTGGTCTTCGTCGGCGGCGGCGTCGTCGCCTGGCCGCAGGCGCTGGTGATGATCCCCGGCGGCGCGCTGGGCGGCTATGCCGGCGTCTGGATCGCCAAGCGCGTGCCGCAAAACGCCGTGCGCGGCTTCGTCATCGCGGTCGGCCTGTTGCTGGCGGTCTATTACTTCGTCACGGGCTGACCGGACCCGGCAGCAGATCCGGCCGGCGCTCGGCCGTCAGCTTCTCCGCCTGCTCGCGCCGCCATGCGGCGATTTTCGCGTGGTTGCCCGAAGTCAGCACTTCGGGGATGGCCGGCCCTCGAACTCCTGCGGCCGCGTGTAGTGCGGATGTTCGAGCAGGCCGTTCTCAAAGCTTTCCTCGTCGCCCGACACCGCATTGCCCATCACGCCGGGCAGCAGCCGCACGACGGCGTCGAGCAGCACCAGCGCCGCCGGTTCGCCGCCGGAGAGGATGAAGTCGCCGACCGAAACCTCCTCCAGCCCGCGCGCATCGATCACGCGCTGGTCGACGCCTTCGAAGCGGCCGCAGACGATGACCGCGCCCGGTCCGGCGGCGAGTTCGCGCACGCGCGCCTGCGTCAGCGGCTTGCCGCGCGGGCTCATCAGCAGGCGCGGCCGCATGTCGCCCGGCGGCGAGGCATGGTCGATGGCCGGGCCAGCACGTCGGCGCGCATCACCATGCCGGCGCCGCCGCCGGCCGGCGTGTCGTCGACGGTGCGGTGCTTGTCGAGTGGCGAAGTCGCGGATCTGGATGGTCTCGAGCGACCAGGCGCCGCCTGCCAGCGCCCGGCCGGCCAGCGACACGCCAAGCGCGCCCGGAAACATCTCCGGATAGAGCGTCAGCACGCTGGCGCGAAAGGTCACCGGTTGCCCCCGGCGTCCTTCGGCCCGCGCGGACGGCTCGTTCGGCGTCGCAATGGTCCAGCACGGCGCCGCCATCCTCGTCTTCCACCAGGCCGGCCGCGACCATGTCGATGCGGACGAAACCGCGGCGACGTCGACATCCGGCACGGCGGCCTGCGTGAACGGGATCAGCACGCCTTTCGCTGCCGCCATGCGTGAATTCCAGAATGTCGCCGCCGCCGAAATTCTGCACGGCGGTGATCTTGCCGATCGACTGCGTCGGTCTCGTCGCGAACGGCCAGCCCGACAGGTCGGCATGGTAGAACTCGTCCTCTTCGCCATCGTCGGGCAGCGCCGAGCGGTCGACGAACAGCTCCGTGCCGGTCGAGCGCCTCGGCGGCGTTGCGGTCGGCAACGCCCTTGAAGCGCACGACGACCACGGTGCCGGCCGGGCGGATGTCGAGGATCTCGAAGACGCGGCCGTCCTGCCGTAAAGAGCGGGCCGTAGTCGCCCAGCGCCAGCGGGTCGCCGGTGAAGGTCTTGACCCGCAGTTCGCCCTTGATGCCGTGCGCGGCGCCGATGACGGCCATCTGGACGGGATTTTTCAAAGCGAGGTTCCAGTTCTGGCCGGATGCTCTAACGCTGACCTCGCGGCTTTTCAATCGCCGCCATGTTCACGGCTTGCTAACCTAAGCCCATCAAGGTCTTGGCGTTCATCGGAATCGGCCGATGCAGGAATTCCTCATCTCCGCCAAACCCGACCTTCAGGCCGCCCGCGAGGGCTGGCTGAGCATGCTGGCAAGGAGCGCCGGCTGTCGGCGCTGACGGTCGAGGCCTATGAGCGCGACACGCGGCAGTTCCTGCAGTTCCTCACCGGCCATTGCGGCGGCGCGCCCGGCATTTCCGACATCGCCAATCTGCGGCCTGCCGATCTGCGCGCCTTTCTCGCCGCGCGGCGCAAGGACGGCGCCGGCGCCCGCACGCTCGGGCGCGGGCTGGCCGGCGTGCGTTCGCTGTTGCGTTTTCTCGAACGCAAGGGGCTGGTCAACGCGGCCGGCGCTGCCGCGCTGCGCGCGCCGAAGCAGCCGAAATCGCTGCCCAAGCCGCTGACGGCGCCGGATGCTCGGCGTGTCGTTTCGGTCGAGGAACAACTGGCCGAGGAACCATGGATCGCGGCACGCAATGCCGCGGTGCTGACGCTGCTCTACGGTTCCGGCCTGCGCATTTCCGAAGCGCTGGGCCTGCTGGCGCCGAGCTGCTTCGGCGCCTGGCGAGAACGTGCTGCGCGTCACCGGCAAGGGCGGCAAGACGCGGCTGGTGCCGGTGCTGCCGGTGGCGCTTGCAGGCGATCGCCGAATACCGGCGGCTATGCCCCTATCATCTCGATCCGAAGCGCGCTGCTGTTTCGCGGCGCGCGCGGCGGACCGCTCAATCCGGCGATCGTCCAGCGCGACGATGCGCAAAATGCGCTAGCGCGCTCAATCTGCCGGAAACCGCGACGCCGCACGCGCTGCGCCACTCCTTCGCCACGCATCTGCTCGGGCGCGGCGGCGACTTGCGCATCATCCAGGAACTGCTGGGCCACGCCAGCCTGTCGACCACGCAGATCTATACCGGCGTCGATACGGCGCGCCTGCTGGAGATCTATGATTCCGCTCATCCACGCGCATGAATACGAACGTACTGCATGAACGGTTTCGCCGTGATTCTCTGTTAGATATTCCTCTGATGAAATGCATCATCGCCATCGCCGATCAAGGCTTGCTGCCGGTGCTCAAATTTCTCGCGGCGATCAGCATTCTTTTTCTCCTGTCGCTCGCAGCGATGTTGGTCATAGCTGTTGGCAAGGCATGCGCCAGTGACACCCGGCGTGCGGCGGCAATGACCTGCGTGGTGCAGATGCAAGACAAGGATCTTGGCGCGCATGCAAGTTGAGGGCCGCAGCGGACGCCAACGAGGATGGCAAAGACCTCCTGAGGAACTGGACAAGGCCGGTCTCGGGGCTGCGCAATAGCGAGGTTGTTTATCGCGGCAAAGCGCGGGGACAGCTCCCCGCCGCGATGACGAAAGACGCAGTCTTCACGCAAAGCGTGATTTGGCGTCAGTTCATACATTTGTTAGCTTGGACCAAAGCAACATTCGAAGGATGATGCGGATGGTAAAATTTGTTGTCATTTCAGTTGCCTTGGGGTTGGCCGTCTCCGGCGCCCAAGCCTGCGAGTTTCAACGGTCAGCCAAGACCGACAAGGTCGATCAGACGACCGTTGCAAGCATCTCTCTGCCGCAAGCCGAATCGGTGCAGACCGACGCGACGCTGGTGCCCGTCCCGGCCACGGACATCGCGAAGTAGGGGCTATTCACGCCGGCACCCTGCCCGGCGCTTGATGCGTGTGGTTGCGGGGGCAATCACACGTGGATAATGGAGCGCTCAACGCCCGATGGCGCGGCGCTCCATTTGTTTTGCGGAGTGCCTTTCAAGTTTCCGTGAAACCGAATCCGATTCGGCGCGTTGTTCTGCCATCGAAACCGATGGAGACCGTCATGGCCAACCCTCACCGTGCGTCTGATCCGCTGGATCCGTTGAATCCGGTTCCACCCTTGGATCCACGAGTCAATCCGGCGAACTCTCAGAGCCCGGAATACAAGCCGACGATCGTCAATCAAAGAAATAGCGGCACGGGCGTCCTTATCGCAGCGGTCGTTTTGGTGCTGGCGGTCGTAGCGTATTTCGCATTCGCTCCCAGCAATACGCCAACGCCCGCCGACCAGCCGGCAACAACCAGTGAGCCTGTGGCTCCTGCACCTGACGCCGCGGCACCCGCAGCCACGGCCCCTGCAGCCACGGCGCCCGCAGCGCCAGCGCCTGCTGAGCCGGCACCGGCTCCGGATGCAACTGCTCCCGCAGCGCCTGATGCCTCGGGCACGACCCCGGCTCAGCCTGCGCCAGCTGAACCCGCTCCGGCACAGTAACCGGTACTCTGACCCTTACTGCGGATATACAGCGGCCCGTTTCGACGGGCCGCTTCTATGTTCAGAGGTGGATCGGCTTGAAGAAGGTCGCCAGTGCTGCCTCTTTCACCGCCTCCGACATGGTCGGATGGGCGTGGCAGGTGCGGGCGAGATCCTCAGACGATCCGCCAAACTCCATCAAAACCGCTGCCTCGTGGATCATTTCGCCAGCCCCAAAGCCTAAAATATGCGCACCGAGCACCCGGTCGGTCGCCTTGTCTGCCAGGATCTTGACGAACCCATCGGTATGAAGCATCGCGCGCGCACGGCCGTTCGCCGTGAACGGGAACTTACCCACCTTGTAGTCGACCCCCGCCTTTTTCAGCTCTTCTTCCGTCTTACCGACAGAAGCGACTTCCGGACTGGTATAGACGACGTTCGGGATCACGTCGTAGTTCACATGACCGGCCTGTCCAGCAAGGATTTCCGCAACTGCGACGCCTTCATCTTCCGCCTTGTGGGCCAGCATGGGCCCTGCGATGACATCGCCGATCGCATAGATGCCAGGAACGCTGGTCTTGAAGTGACCGTCAGTTTTGATCCGACCGCGCTCATCGAGAGCAACGCCTGCGTCGGCGAGACCCAAGCCGTCGCTGTAGGGCCGCCGTCCGGTGGCGATCAGCACGACATCCGCATCGATCCTCTCGGCAGCACCGCCCTTCACCGGTTCGAAGGTGACGATGGCGCCCTTGTCGGTCTTTTCGACGCCGGTAACCTTAGAGCCTAGCTTGAGGTCGAGACCTTGCTTTGTCAGCATGCGAGCGAACTGCTTTGCCACCTCGCTGTCCATGCCGCCAAGTATCGTGTCGAGATACTCGACGACGGTGACCTTGGAACCCAGCCGGCCCCAGACCGAGCCGAGCTCCAGACCGATGACTCCCCCGCCGACAACGATCAGGCGTTCGGGAACTCTATCGAATTCCAAGGCGCCGGTGGAAGATACGATGACCTTTTCGTCGATCTCGACGTTGACGCCTGGAATACCCGCCACGTCCGAGCCGGTCGCGAGCACGATGCTCTTGGTCTCCAACTCCTGCTTGGAACCATCCGAAGCGGTAACCGAAACCTTGCCGGCGGAAACGATCTTTCCGATGCCGTGGAACCCGTCGATCTTATTCTTCTTGAAAAGGAAGGCGACGCCGTTGACGTTCGACGCGACCGTCGCGTCCTTATGCTCCAGCATCTTCTTCAGGTTGAGTTTAGGCTTGTCGACCTCGATGCCGAGCGTATCGAAGCTGTGGCCGGCTTCGGCGAACATCTCGGATGCATAGAGCAGCGCCTTCGATGGGATGCAGCCGATATTGAGGCATGTGCCGCCATAGGTTGCACGTTTCTCGACAACGGCGACCTTCAGCCCGAGCTGGGCGGCCTTGATCGCGCAGACATAGCCTCCCGGACCGCTGCCGATCACCACGACGTCATAAGCCATAGGACTTCCCTTTACCTCGCGGCGGTCAGCGACCGCCGCTCACGCTCAGAATTGTGCCCGTGATATAGGATGCCTCATCGGACAAAAGCCAGAGGATAGCGCGCGCAACTTCGTCGGATTTCCCTTCGCGCTTCATGGGGATGAAGGAGCGCATCTGCGCCGCCCGCTCTGGTTGGCCGCCAGAAGCGTGGATCTCGGTGTCTATGATTCCCGGGCGAACGCAATTGACGCGCATGCCCTCGTTGGCGACTTCAAGCGCCAGGCCGATTGTCATGGATTCGACCGCGCCCTTGGATGCAGCATAGTCGACATACTGGCCGGCAGCGCCCAGCGTCGCCGCCATCGAGGAGAGGTTGACGATAGCGCCGCCCTTGCCGCCATGCGCGGTCGACATGCGCTTCACCGCCTCGCGGACGCAGAGGAACGAGCCGATCACGTTGATGCGCATCATCCGTTCCAGCCGCGCCAGACTAAGCTCGTCCACGCGCGTTTTTTGATCGACTATCCCGGCATTGTTGACGAACGCATCAAGGCCGCCATACGCGTGTTTCACGGCCTCGAACATCGCGAGAACGTCTGGCTCGCTACCGACATCGCCTTGAACCGCCATCGCCTCGCCGCCCTCCGCCTGAATCGCCGCCACGACCCTGTTGGCCGCCAGCTCATTGGAAGCGTAGCTCAGCGCGACCCGGTAGCCGGCCTTGGCACCGAGGAGACAGGTGTCGGCGCCGATACCGCGGCTACCCCCGGTCACAAACAGGACTTTCCCTTTGCTGCTCATTCCTGACAGCCCCTTTGCTCGAAAACGTCCCAAGGTGATTTGGGCAGACCCTGCGGTCCGAATACCAGCGACTTGTGAAGGGTCGGGCCGAGATCGGTGAAGATCAGCTCCTGCGGCGCGCTTTCGCCTTCCTTCGGCAGCAGGCTGATCCTGCCCGCGCCGTCAGACGCATAAACGACACCCTGCCAGAGCGTGCAAGCGTCCAACTCAGAACCGGTCACGTCGCCGATCGGGCATTGATAGGTGATGATGCCATTCGGACGGCCCTCGTCTTCCGACCACATGACCATTCCGTCCAGGACGACCTCACCTATCAGCATGCGAAAAGTGTTGGTCACAACTGCATTGTCACCGGTCGGCCGGAAGTCGATCTCGGCGATGCCCTCGCGCTCACCATACGCAAGCTCGATCGGGCATGCTGCGAAGGCTGGTGTTGCCGCAAGCAGTGAGAAGCAGATTGCGAGCGCCTTCCGCATAAACGTCGTTACGGTGTCCGCTGCGCCAAAAGTGCATTGAAGGCCCAGACGTGGCCGAACGGATCCCGAACCCGGCCGTAGCGGGCGCCCCAGAATTGATCTGCGGCCGGCATCGTGATTTCGGCACCCGCCGACGCTGCCCGCTTGACTGCCCGATCCACATCCAGCGGGGCGGATAGGTTGATGCTGATGGTCAACCCTGCACCGCCACGGGTTTCGGGCGACAGGACGTCGGGCGAAAATTCCGGGAACTCGTCATGCAGCATGATCTCCGAGCCGAACATTGTCAGATTGGCATGAAGTACGCGTTCGCCGTCGTCCGCCATCTGTTCGAAAGTCTCAACCGCACCGAAGGCCTTTTCGTACCATGCTATGGCCTCGACGCTGCGTTTCACGCACAGATGGACCTGGATGGGCGGTATGTTGGGTTCGAAAGCCATGAGCGAGCGAGCTTTAGCGTGAATGGTCGTGAGACCGTATAACCGTCCCGCCGCAGAACGGAAGACACAGCTTGCAACTGATAGAAGGTCCAGCGCAGCAGGCACCCCCTTTGTCGCAGGAGTGCAGGCAGCAATACCGTCTATCGCCTCACATCATCAAGCGGATCAGCATCATGACGAGGCCGATGATCGACGCCAGCCAGATGAGCGTGCGCAGCACCGGTACGCCCGCCGCGTACAGAATCACATAGATTACCCGCGCGATCAGCCAGATGATTGCGCCGGTCGCGGCAATGCCGCCGACCTTGCCCGTCACCGCCAGTGCGAGCACCAGTGCGATGAAGGCCGGGTAGGTCTCGAGAAAATTACGCAGTGCCCTCAGCAGGCGGCCGGCAACCACGCTCTTTGAGACGCGCCCCTCGTCGCGCGGGCTGAACAGATATTGCGGACCGAGATCGCTGCTCGCGGTCGCCTGCGCGATGACCTGAACGATCAGGAGCACGACGCTCCAGCCGAGTACCCAGATTTCGGTGGACGCTGCAACGGTTTCCATTTTCGAACCCCCTATTGGCGAAGCTGCATCGCTTCGCATTGATGTGTACAGGAGAGTATCGTGCTGCGCCTATTGATCCAGGCGGTGAAGCAAAAACTTTTTCATCGCTTGCCTTCCGGTTTCACTGCGCTTCTTCGTCTGAATTGTCGGTCTCGCGGCCGTCCGCATTCTTGATGACGTCGAAATCCGTCATCAAGACAAGCGGCTCGCCGGCTTCATCGAGCCCCCAGAACGAGGAGTAAAATCCGTCGCCCCAGCCGCTCCAGAACATCGCGATGTTGACGGGATTTCCGGCAAGCGGCTTGTGCATGGCAAAGCGGTCGCCATTCGGCGTGAATTCTGCAGCCAGGACATCGTCATAGTAGTTCTTGTCCTCGCCCAGCCGGTCCCTCTCGGCAGACATCAACGGCATCGCGGATTTGTCCATGAAGGAGCCGAGACCAGCGTCGACGGGATAGCCAACTATCTCGCCGGGCATCGACGCGTCCTCCCTTGATACCGTCGCGGCCTCCCAGCGCACGGGTTTGCCTGGCGCAAACCGCAAGACCGCAAGCGCCACGCGCCCCTGCGCTTCGTATAGGGATACCGGATAGCTCCCGGGTTCCACCTTACGCCGGAGCGCTGGCCAATCGGAGGTGCTGATCAGCGGATCACAGGCAACGATCGCTCCCGTCGGCAAATACAGTTGGCCGATTTGCGTCAGCTTGATCTGCCGGGCTGCAAGTTCCGCCGGTTCCAGCGCGATGGTGTCTGTGTTCGTTGTCGCCAGGGGCTCGCCGGGACCGGAAAACGATGTCGATCCTAGTGCTAGAACCATCAAGAGCCCCGCCAGCAGCTTTGCCGCGGACCGGAAAACGCGCCTTAGCGGCCCGTTGCTAACAGATCTTGCACGCCGGATGTTCACGCCCGCGAATTTACTCAGCCCGCCGGTTCGCGAAATCGCCATTTCGCCTCATCTTGGGGCCTTGCCGGTCAGGGTTTTACGCGCGCAGCCTCGATTGACATCACAAATCCAGCACGAGCCTTTCGGGGTCTTCCAGGCTCTCCTTGACGCGCACAAGGAATGTCACAGCCTCCTTGCCGTCGACGATGCGATGGTCATAGCTGAGCGCCAGATACATCATCGGACGGGCGACGATCTGTCCGCCGACCACGACCGGGCGCTCCTGGATCTTATGCATTCCGAGGATGCCCGACTGCGGCGCATTGAGGATCGGCGTCGACATCAGCGAGCCATACACTCCGCCATTGGAGATGGTGAAGGTGCCGCCCTGCATATCGGCTACTGAAAGCTTGCCATCCCGCGCGGCAACACCCAGGCGGCCGATTTCTTTCTCGATCTCGGCAATCGACATCTGGTCGGCATCGCGCACGACCGGAACGACAAGACCTTTTTCGGTGCCGACGGCAACGCCGATATGGGCGAAGTTCTTGTACACGATGTCCGTGCCGTCGATCTCGGCATTCACCGCCGGAATTTCCTTGAGCGCATGGGTGACGGCCTTGGTGAAGAAGCCCATGAAGCCGAGCTTCACGCCATGTTTCTTCTCGAAGACATCCTTATATTTGGTGCGCAGGTCCATTACCGCCTTCATGTCCACCTCGTTGAAGGTCGTGAGCATGGCGGCGGTCGATTGTGCGTCCTTGAGGCGGCGCGCGATGGTCTGGCGAAGTTTGGTCATGCGCACGCGCTCCTCGCGCGGCTCGTCTTCAGCCGGAGACGGCGCCCGCGCCGCGGCCGGCGCCGGGGCGGCGACAGCCGGCGCGGCGGCAACACCTTTTGCGATGGCGTCCAGCACATCGCCCTTCAGCACCTGGCCGCGCTTGCCCGAGCCAGCGACCTGGTCGGTTGACAGGTTCGCCTCCGCGAGCATCTTCGCGGCGGCCGGCGCCGGAGGCATATCGCGCTTCTCGATCTCGCCTTCGCCGGCAATAGCGGCAGTCTTGGCCTCTGCCTCCTTGCCGGTCGAGGCGCTCGATGGGCCGGCCGCCTGCGCGACGGCATCAGGCTTTGCGGCCGGAACGGCAGCAGGCTTGGCGCTCCCTTCCGCTATCGAGCCGAGCAGGGCGCCCACGCCCACGGTCTCGCCATCCTTGGCAGTGATCTCGGCCAACGTACCGCCGGCGGGCGCCGGCACCTCGATTGTCACCTTGTCGGTCTCCAACTCGACCAACGGCTCGTCGGCGGCAATCGTGTCGCCCACCTTCTTGAACCATTTGCCGATCGTTGCTTCGGTGACCAATTCACCGAGTGTTGGGACCTTGATATCAGTGGCCATTGGAGATTTCCTGCCCTGGTTCGTTCGTTGAATGACGATATGCCCCACGCGTGATCCCTCCCGACAACGGGAAAAGGGACCTGCCGCACGCAAAGTCCTCCCCCTTGTGGGGAGTGGTCCGGGGCGGGGGTAATGCAGACATTTCTATTCGCCGAGTGCGTCGTCGAGAAACGACTGCAACTGCGCCAGATGTTTCGACATCAGGCCGGTTGCCGGAGAAGCAGCCGCGGGCCGTCCGGTATAGCGCACCCGCTGATGCTTGGCGTCGATATGCGCCAGCACCCATTCCAGATAGGGGTCGATAAACGACCAGGCGCCCATGTTCTTCGGCTCTTCCTGGCACCACACCATCTCCGCGCCACGGAAGCGCGACAGTTCTGTGATCAGGGCCTTTGCCGGCACTGGGTAAAGTTGTTCGACGCGCAGCAGGTAGACGTCGTTGATGCCACGCTTCTCGCGCTCCTCAAACAGGTCGTAATAGACCTTGCCTGAGCTCAGGACGACGCGGCGTATCTTTGAATCCTTGACCAGCTTGATGCCATCCGGCGTGTTCGGATGCAGCTGGGCGTCATCCCAGAGAAGCCGATGGAAAGCGCTTTCGCCCGACATTTCAGCCAGCGTCGACACGGCGCGCTTGTGGCGAAGCAGCGACTTCGGCGTCATCAGGATCAGCGGCTTGCGGAAGTCGCGCTTCAGCTGACGCCGCAGGATGTGGAAATAGTTAGCCGGCGTGGTGACGTTGGCAACCTGCATATTGTCTTCCGCGCAAAGCTGCAGGAATCGCTCCAGGCGGGCCGACGAATGCTCGGGTCCCTGCCCCTCGAAGCCATGCGGCAAAAGGCAGACGAGACCGGACATGCGCAGCCATTTGCGCTCGCCCGACGAGATGAACTGATCGAACACGACCTGCGCACCATTGGCGAAGTCGCCGAACTGAGCTTCCCACAATGTCAAAGCTTTAGGCTCCGCAAGCGAGTAGCCATACTCGAAGCCGAGCACGGCTTCTTCGGAAAGCATGGAGTTGATGACCTCAAAGCCAGCCTGAGCGGGCGAAAGGTTGTTTAGCGGGATATAGCGGTTCTCGTCTTTCTGATCGTACAGAACAGAGTGGCGCTGGGAGAACGTACCGCGTTCAGAATCCTGTCCGGACAGGCGGATCGGATTGCCGTCGAGCAGGATCGCAGCAAAGGCTAGCGCCTCGGCCGTCGACCAGTCGACGCCCTCGCCGGATTCGATCATCTTCCGGCGCGTTTCCAGAAACCGCGCGATGGTCCGGTGCGCCTCGAACTCCTTGGGTACATCGGTGAGCTTCTTGCCAATCTCCTTGAGGGACTTGACAGGGACCGCCGTCTTGCCGCGTCTCAGTTCATCCTGGCTATCGGCGGTGCGCAGACCCGACCACGCGCCGTCCAGCCAGTCGGCCTTGTTCGGCTTGTAGTGCTGGCCGACCTCCCACTCGTTTTCCAGATGGGCGCGCCAATCGGCCTTCATCTTGTCGAAGTCCGCCTGGCTGATATGACCCTCGGCAATCAATTTGTCGCCGTAAAGCTGCAAGGTGGTCTTATGACCGCGGATGATCGAGTACATTATCGGCTGGGTGAACGCAGGCTCGTCGCCCTCATTGTGACCGAACCGCCGGTAGCAGAACATGTCGATCACGACCGGCTTGTGGAACCTCATGCGGAATTCGATCGCGACCTTCGATGCATAGACCACCGCCTCCGGATCGTCGCCATTGACGTGGAAGATCGGCGCTTCGATCATCTTGGCGACGTCGGACGGGTAGGGCGACGAGCGGGAGAAGCGCGGATTGGTGGTAAAGCCTATCTGGTTGTTGATGATGAAATGGAGCGTACCGGCCACTCGATGCCCCTTGAGGCCGGAAAGGCCGAGACATTCGGCGACCACACCCTGGCCGGCAAACGCGGCGTCACCATGCAGCAGCAGCGGCAGCACCTTGGCGCGCTCTTCGAGCGGAACGATCTCCTCGCGCGTGCGGCCGGCAACCTGGTCCTGCTTGGCCCGCGCCTTGCCCATCACCACAGGGTCGACGATCTCGAGATGCGACGGGTTTGCGGTCAGCGACAGATGCACCTTGTTGCCATCGAACTCGCGGTCCGACGAGGCGCCGAGATGGTATTTCACATCGCCCGAGCCCTCGACATCATCGGGGGCGTAGGAACCACCCTTGAACTCGTGGAAGACGGCACGGTGCGGCTTGGCCATCACATTGGTCAGCACGTTGAGCCTGCCTCGATGCGCCATGCCGAGCACGATCTCCTTCATGCCCAGCGAGCCGCCGCGCTTGACGATCTGCTCCAGCGCTGGGATGAGCGCTTCGCCACCATCGATGCCAAAACGCTTGGTGCCCTTGTACTTGACGTCGATGAACTGCTCGAATCCTTCGGCCTCGATCAGCTTCTGCAGGATCGCTTTCTTACCGGCGGGCGTAAACGCGACGCCCTTGTCCGGCCCTTCGATACGCTCCTGAATCCACGCCTTCTCCTCAGGGTCGGAAATGTGCATGAACTCGACGCCGATCGTCGAGCAATAGGTGCGGGTCAGAATGTCGAGCATCTGCCGAATGGTGGCAAATTCCAGCCCGAGCACATTGTCGAGAAAGATCTTGCGATCGTAGTCCGCCTCGGTGAAGCCATAGGCACTTGGCGACAGCTCGTTGTAGTCCTCGATCGGCTTGGCCAGCTTCAGCGGGTCGAGATCGGCATGCAGATGCCCGCGCATGCGGTAGGCGCGGATCATCATGATGGCGCGGATCGAATCACGCGTCGCCTGGTGGACGTCGTCGTCCGATACCACCTTGCCGGCGGCGGTCGCCTTGTCGCGTACCTTCTTGTCCAGGACCTTCTCGATAACGCCCCAATTGCCGTCCAGCGCCGATACGAGTTCGCCATTGGCCGTGATCGGCCAGCCGGGTTTCGCCCATGAAGCGCCCTGCGCATTCTTGCGCACGTCGCCGGCATCGTCCTTCAGCGTGCCGAAGAACTCGCGCCATTGCGGCGCGACGGATCCAGGATCGTCTTCATAGGAAGCCTGCAACTGCTCGATATAGTCGGCATTGCCGCCATAAAGGAACGAAGTGAGTTCGAATTGGTCGTTGGCCTGATCGTTGCGTGCCATGTGCCTACTCCGGAGCTTGGCTCCGTCTCCTTTTGTTCGTCAGTCGTCAGTCGTCGGTCGATGCCGATATGCCGCGCCCCTCTTCGACCCACGAACCACGACCGACCTTAACCCTTGATCGCTTCCACCAGCGTCTTGCCCAGCCGCGCCGGCGAGGGAGATACCTTGATGCCGGCCGATTCCATTGCCGCGATCTTGTCTTCCGCGCCGCCCTTGCCGCCTGAAATCACCGCACCTGCGTGACCCATGGTGCGGCCGGGAGGCGCGGTCCTTCCGGCGATGAACCCGGCCATCGGCTTGCTTCGCCCACGCTTCGCCTCATCCCTGATGAATTGCGCGGCGTCTTCCTCCGCCGAACCGCCGATCTCGCCGATCATGATGATCGATTTGGTCTCGTCGTCGGCCAGGAACATTTCGAGCATGTCGATGAATTCCGTGCCCTTCACCGGATCGCCGCCGATGCCCACCGCGGTCGACTGGCCAAGGCCTTCATTCGTGGTCTGGAACACCGCTTCATAGGTAAGGGTTCCCGAGCGCGAGACAACGCCCACCGAACCCTTTCGGAAGATGTTGCCGGGCATGATGCCAATCTTGCATTCGTCCGGCGTGACGATGCCCGGGCAGTTGGGTCCGATCAGCCGCGAGCTTGACCGGTCAAGCCTCGCCTTGACCTTGACCATATCCAGCACCGGTATGCCTTCGGTGATGCAGACGATCAGCGGGATCTCGGCCTCGATCGCTTCGATGATCGCGGCCGCCGCGCCCGCAGGCGGCACGTAGACGACGCTGGCATTGGCGCCGGTCTGTGCCCTGCCCTCGGCCACCGTCGCAAAGATCGGAAGCGGCACGCTGCCGTCCCAGACGGTGCCGCCTTTCTTCGGGTGGATGCCGCCGACCATCTTGGTGCCATGATAGGCCAATGCCTGCTCCGTGTGAAACGAGCCAGTATTGCCGGTTAGTCCCTGCACGAGGATCTTTGTGGTTTTGTCGATGAGAATGGACATTGATTTTCCCTAAATCCGGCCATGATGGGAGATCATTCGAGCTACCTCTTCACCATCACATAGGCTTCTCCGCCAGTGCGATCATGTTGGAAAATGAAACTACTGCCGCCGATCTTGCCCAGCAGCGGGAGTTCCTTGCCCTTGGCACCAGTCGCTGCAACAATTGCGCGCATAAACTGGTTGCCCACAGTGTCGCCGGGGCGGCTTTGGGTGGTTACCGCGCACTCTGTGCCGGGCTTGAGCTGGACGGAAATCTTCTTGTCCTTGGACATCGCCCCGCTGTCCTCGCCGGCCTTGAGCCCGCTTAGGCCTAATGCCTTGGCGGCTGTTGGTGCGTCGACGAAAGACGGCGCGGTGGCAATGCACACCTCCTGGAAAGCCCGCACCCCGACATCGTAGGACGCCTCCCTCACAGGAGCGCCGGACTCTTCCGGGGGAGGTGGTACGGTAGCTGCATCAGGCGGCGGCTTCGTCGTGTTGCAGCCGGCAAGCAGAACGACGGCGGAAATCAAAATGGCTTGCTTCAGTCTCAGCACGGCCTACTCACAGAAACGGGTTGACGGCCCGCACGGAGCCGTAAACCTGGTTGTGATTGAGATCTTCGGTGTAGAAGACCGGAGCGCCAAGTCGTTCCGCCGCGGCGATGAGCGCCGCATCGTAGTATTTGAGGCGATAGCGTTTTGCGGCGTCGAAGCCTGCAAGCACATAGGATTGGTCGACCGGAACGAACGGCAGCTCCGACAAACGATCCAGCCACGCCTCAATCTCGTTATCTGGGAGCAGGCCCTTCCGCCGCGTGACGTTGCAGAATTCCGCAAGGGTCTGGCCGGTAACAGCGAATTGGCTGCCCAGCATGAGTTTGGAAGCGATGGCGTATTTGCGCGGATCATCAATCCTCGCCGAAGCCGCGTAAACGAGTACGTTCGAGTCGAGAAAGCATTCGATCCTCACGCTCGGCATAAATCTCGTCCCAATTCCATTTGAAGTCCGCAGGTAGGCGCCCGGTGGAGTTTTCCATAAGCTCTTTGAGGCCCTTCTTCGCCCACGCAATTCGATCTTCCTGCTCGACTTCATGTTCAAGCAGCGAGCGTACCATCGCGTTCAGCGTCGTCTTGCGACGCGTCGCCAAAGCCCCGCGCCTTCTCCAGAAGGGCTTCATCTATCGCCAAAGTCACGTTCTTCATCGCCGCCTCCACATAATTCCACATAAAACATATGTGTGATTACGTGTAACCTCAAGCACCCTTGACCGCCTTGACGATCTTCTTGGCCGCATCGTCCAGATCGTCGGCGGAAATGACGTTCAGCCCGCTCTCATTGATGATCTTTTTCCCCAGCGCCACGTTCGTGCCTTCCAGCCGGACCACGAGCGGCACCTTCAGCCCGACCTCCTTGACCGCCGCGATGACGCCTTCGGCGATCACGTCGCACTTCATGATGCCGCCGAAAATATTGACCAGAATGCCTTCGACCGCCGGATCGGCGGTGATGATCTTGAACGCCGCGGTGACCTTTTCCTTGGATGCGCCGCCACCGACGTCGAGAAAATTAGCCGGCTCTGCGCCGTAGAGCTTGATGATGTCCATGGTGGCCATCGCCAGACCAGCGCCATTGACCATACAGCCGATATTGCCGTCCAGGGCGACATAGGCGAGGTCGAATTTCGAAGCCTCGATCTCCTTCTCGTCCTCTTCGCTGGTATCGCGCAGCTCCATTATGTCGGCGTGGCGGAAAAGGGCGTTGTTGTCGAAAGAAACCTTTGCGTCGAGAAGACGAAGGTGGCCGTCCTTCAGGACAATCAGTGGATTGATTTCGAGCAGCGTCATGTCCTTCTCGACGAAGGCCTTATAGAGCGTCGGAAACACGAACTCCGCGTCCGTCGCCGCAGCGCCGTCGATCTTCAGCGCGGCATTGAGCTTTTCCACGTCCGCGGCGGTGACACCCTTTTCCGGATCGATGGCGACGGTAATGATCTTTTCCGGTGTGTCGTGCGCCACGCCTTCAATGTCCATGCCGCCCTCGGTGGAAACCACGAAGGCGACCTGGCCGACGGAGCGGTCGACGAGAATCGACAGATACAGTTCGCGGTCGATGTCGGCGCCATCCTCGATATAGAGTCGGTTCACCTGCTTGCCGGCCGCGCCGGTCTGCTTGGTCACCAGCGTGTTTCCAAGCATCTCGTTGACGTTGGTGACGACGTCGGCAACCGACTTCGCCAGCCGCACGCCGCCCTTGGCATCGGGTGAAAGCTCCTTGAACTTGCCCTTGCCGCGCCCGCCCGCATGGATCTGGCTCTTCACCACATAGAGCGGGCCGGGCAGGGAGTTGGCAGCGGTTTGCGCCTCGCTTGCCTTCATCACCGCGACGCCATCGGCGACCGGAAGACCGTAGGCCTTCAGCAGTTGCTTGCCCTGATATTCGTGGATGTTCATCGCGGAATCTCCGGCTGGCCCTTGGCTGCTATTTCAGGTTCGGCGCGATGCCGATGCAGGCTTCGCAAAGGCCGCGTACGGAAGCGACCGACTTGTCGAACATGGCCTTTTCGGCCTTGTTGAAGTCGAGTTCGATAATCCGCTCGATGCCATCTGCGCCGATCACCACCGGCACGCCGACATACATGTCCTTGATGCCATATTGGCCCGAGAGATGTGCCGCAGCCGGAAGCACGCGCTTCTTGTCCTTGAGGAAGGATTCGGCCATCGCCACCGCCGAGGCCGCCGGCGCATAATAGGCAGAGCCGGTCTTGAGCAGACCGACAATCTCGCCACCGCCTTTTCGCGTGCGCTCGACGATCGCGTCGAGCTTTTCCTGCGAGGTCCATCCCATCTTGATCAGGTCGGGCAGCGGAATGCCGGCAACCGTGGAGTAACGCACCATCGGGACCATATCGTCGCCGTGGCCGCCAAGTGTCATGGCACTGACATCTTCGACCGAAACCTTGAACTCCTCCGAGAGGAAATAGCGGAAGCGCGCGCTGTCCAGCACGCCGGCCATGCCGACCACATGGCTTTTCGGCAGACCAGAGAATTTCTGCAGAGCCCAGACCATGGCATCGAGCGGGTTGGTGATGCAGATCACGAAAGCCTTGGGGGCGTATTTCTTGATGCCGGCGCCAACCTGCTCCATGACCTTGAGGTTGATACCGAGCAGGTCGTCGCGGCTCATACCCGGCTTGCGCGGCACGCCTGCAGTAACGATACAGACATCGGCATCCGCGATACCGGCATAATCGTTGACACCCACATAGCTGGCATTGAAGCCTTCGACCGGAGAGGACTGGGCGATGTCGAGGCCCTTGCCTTGCGGGATGCCTTCGGCAATGTCGAACAGGACAACGTCGCCGAGTTCCTTGAGGCCGATCAGGTGGGCGAGCGTGCCGCCGATCATACCGGAGCCGATGAGGGCTATCTTGCTGCGAGCCATGCGATGAAATACCCCTGTCTTTGACTGTCGCGCTTGGCGCGATAGAAGGTGGCGGTCTGCCCAGAACAGGGCGAAATGACGACGTGCAATAGACCCGGACGCGCTGATTTTCAACCGATTATTTGAATGCTAATAGTTTCAATCGGTTAGATTGCTCGGGTTTTACGTAAAGGTCAAAAATATCGCTGGCATCGGCTTGCCGGAACTTGCGCGTGGTTCGCGCGCACGTAAAAAAGAGGCGTTTGCAGCGCCGAAATCCGGGCTCAGATCGGCCATTCAATCGCGTCGCGGCAAAAAAATGCTCAATCTGTCGCGGCGGCCTCATCAACAAACGACGCCCCTCCAACGGGTTGCCGCCTTGCCCATTCCTCGAGCCAATCCCGGCTCTGCATTTCCATCAGCCGTGAAATGGTGCGATCGAATTCGAAGGCTTCCGTGCCGGTCTTGCCGGCGTAGAGATCTTGCGGCTGCGCGGCTGCGCTCACGACAAGGCGGGCGTGCCGGTCGTAGAGGGTGTCTATAAGCAGGATCATCCGCTTTGCTTCGTTGCGCTTGCCGTCGGCCAGCACCGGCACGTGGTCGACGAAGATGGTCGAATAGCGATCGGCGATTGCCAAATAATCGCGTGCGCCAAGCGGCTTTTCGCAGAGGTCGGAGAAAGTGAAACGCGCAGCAGAACCGCTCGCGCGCGGCACCGCCACCTCCCGGCCCTTTAATTTGACCGCATCCGGTGCCGCATGACGGCTTTTCGTCATCGCCTCCCACGCCTGGTCCATCTGCCGGTCGGTGGCATCCGACAAAGGCGTCATATAGACCGGCAACCGGTTGAGCTTCTCCGTTCGGTGATCGGTGTCGGAATCGAGATTGAGAACGTCGGTATGCCGCTTCAAAATCGCAATAAACGGCAGGAACAGCGCCCGGTTGAGACCTTCCTGGTAAAGATCGTCGGGCGCGACATTCGACGTGGCCACCAAAACGACGCCGTTGGCGAACAGCGCGGAAAACAAACGCGACAGGATCATCGCGTCGGCGATGTCGGTAACCGCGAACTCGTCGAAACAGAGGAGCCGCGCCTCGTCGGCAAGCGCCTTCGCTACGGCGGTATCGGATCGTCCTCGCCCACAAGGCCATCCTTCCGCGCCTGCCGGTGCTTCTGGATGCGATCATGTGCATTCGCCATGAAGTCGTTGAAATGGACGCGTCTTTTGCGGCGCATTGGCGCCAATTCGAAGAACATGTCCATCAGCATGGTCTTGCCGCGGCCGACCCCGCCGTGAATGTAAAGCCCTTTTACCGACGAAGCCTCTGGTTTTTTGGCGAATAGCCAGCCGAGGGCGCTCGACTTGCGGGCAAGGCGACTGGCGGCGAGCGCGTCGATCAGGTGATCCAATGCCCTGACTATGTGCTCCTGCGCCGGGTCGCGTGATATCGCACCGGTATCGACAAGATGATCGTAGCGCTGCCGAACGGTGGCGTGCGGCTGAATGCCGTCGCGCAGATGCATGGTGCAGGCCGTCGACCGGCCGAGATCAGCGGCTGAAAGAGATAGGGACGCCGCTCTCGGTCTGGCCGTCAAACTTTTCCGGGCCGGAAGAGTAGAGACGGGCCGCTACGGCGCCGCTTTCATCGTAGAGCGACAACTGCTTGCCGGCCACCGCCCAGGACTTCACGCCGTCCACAGGCGCGGGGCAGCGAAGCGGTCCGGCGCGATAGCCGGCGCCGAACTTCGTCTGAGATGTCGCGATCTTGCAGGATTGGCCGGAAACGGAAACGTTCCAGACGCCGCCAACAGTTGCCGGCGTCAGATCCGGTGCATCGGGAGGCGGCGCGGCAGGATTTGCGGAAGCCACGTCGGTTGTGCCCGGCGCAGTCGGGAATTCGGCAGGAGTGGTGGGCGCGGCCGGTGGCGGCAGCGCATTGTTGCTGACCCTGCCCGTGGGAGCGGCAGGCAGCGGCTCCGGCCGCTCTTCGACAGAACCAAAGCGCGAACTCTGGCAGCCGCTCAGCGCAAGTGCCGCCAGAGCGGCAAGCACGATGCCAGTCCTTGAATTAACCATTCCCGATCTCCCGCGGTCGATCAGCCGCATTGCCCGTCCAAATCAACATTGTTGCTGAAGCCGTAATTGGGCAAAATTTCAACCGTCCAGAGTTAAGATACGGTTTCTGACGAGGTTTGTTGTAATTTTGTCGCGATTGTAGGAGTGACGGCAGAGAAAACTTGTTGAGTGCCGGAACACGCCCGCGAACATCGTCGCTTTCATACAAGCGCGCCCCTGGCTGCGAATTTCGACCGTTCCATCTGCCTGCGAGTTCGACCGCACGGCAGACTGGTAATTCGCTCGCCATTCCGCCATATAGGCCCAAACGCAGGCTCTGGAACCGATGGCACGCGCACCCTTCGCTAAAATGAATGGGCTCGGCAACGAAATCATCGTCGCCGACATGCGTTCGCGCGCCGGAAAGGTTTCGCCTGCCGCGGCCATCGCCCTTAACGCCGACCCCTCCACGAAATTCGACCAGATCATGGCCATCCACGACGCACGGACGCCAGGGACGGACTGGTTCATCGATATTCTGAATTCGGACGGTTCGGGTGCTGAGGCTTGCGGAAACGGCATGCGCTGCGTCGTCCAGGCGCTGGCGGCCGAGACTGGGAAGAAAGTTTTCACATTCGAAACCGTGGCCGGCATCCTCAACGCCACTGAAAACACCGACCGCACGATCTCCGTCGATCTCGGCCGGCCCCGCTTTGGCTGGAAGGACATTCCGCTCGCGGGGGAGTTCCGCGATACCCGCGCTATTGAATTGCAGATAGGGCCGATCGACGCTCCAGTGTTGCATTCGCCATCCGCAGTTTCGATGGGAAACCCGCATGTTGTGTTCTGGGTTGACCGCGACGTGTGGTCCTTCGAACTCGACCGGTTCGGGCCGATGCTCGAAAATCACCCGATCTTCCCGGAACGCGCCAACATCACCATCGCTCAGGTGACTGGCCGCAATGAGTTGACCATTCGCACCTGGGAACGCGGGGCGGGCCTCACCAAGGCTTGTGGGTCCGCAGCCTGCGCCTCGGGCGTATCCGCGGCGCGTACGGGACGGACGGGACGGATCGTAGCGATAAATGCCCCAGGTGGCCGCTTGACCGTGGATTGGCGAGCCGACGATCACGTCGTGCTCACCGGCCCGGCCGAGTGGGAGTTTTCAGGCAGCTTCGACCCGGCCACCGGAGCCTGGGAGCGCGACAAGGAAAGCGCCGCTTGATGCAGGCGCTCGATCTGAACAAGGGCGGGTCTGTTCCTAGACGGTGCAGGAGCACTCCTTTGCAAGCGACCGCCTCATCGGTGTCGAGCGACACGACCGGAGGGCCAGTCTGATGGCGGTCGATATCGTCACCTTCGGCTGCCGCCTCAACACCTACGAGTCCGAGGTGATGCGGCGCCAAGCGGAAGCTGCCGGCCTCACTTCCCTTGCAGGGGGTGCGGTCATTTTCAACACCTGTGCCGTCACCGGGGAAGCCGTCCGGCAGGCGCGCCAGGCGATCCGCAAAGCCCGCCGCGAAAATCCGCACGCGCGCATTATCGTCACGGGCTGTGCTGCCCAAACCGATCCAGCCAGTTTCGCCGAAATGGGCGAGGTCGATCTCGTGCTCGGCAACGAAGAAAAATTGCATGCGCAGAATTATCGAGCGCTGCCGGACTTCGGCGTGAACGACTTCGAAAAGGCTCGCGTAAACGATATCTTTTCAGTCCGAGAGACCGCCGGCCATATGGTGCAGGCGATCGAGGGTCGCGCACGCGCCTTCGTGCAGGTGCAGAACGGCTGCGACCATCGTTGCACCTTCTGCATTATTCCCTACGGTCGGGGGAATTCCCGCTCCGTACCCATGGGTTCGGTTGTCGAGCAGGTGAAGCGCCTCGTCGGCAATGGGTATGCCGAGGTCGTTCTGACCGGGGTCGACATGACCAGCTATGGCGCGGACCTGCCGGGCGCACCGAAGCTGGGCCGGCTGGTCGCTACCATCCTGCGCCAGGTGCCGGACCTTCGGCGTCTGCGGCTGTCTTCGATCGACTCCATCGAAGCCGATCCTGCACTGATCGAGGCGATCGGTGGCGAAACGAGGTTGATGCCGCATCTGCATCTGTCGCTGCAAGCCGGCGACGATATGATCCTGAAGCGTATGAAACGCCGGCATCTACGTGGCGATTCAATCCGGTTCTGTGCGGAAATCCGCGAGATACGACCCGATATCGTCTTCGGCGCAGACATCATCGCCGGTTTCCCCACGGAAACCGAAGACATGTTTGCGAACTCGTTGAAGATCGTCGAAGACTGCGGCCTCACACACCTACATGTCTTCCCATTCAGCCCGCGCAAAGGCACGCCCGCAGCCCGCATGCCTCAGCTTGATGGCGCGACGATCAAGTCGCGGGCGGCACGCCTGCGGGCGGCAGGCGAGGCGGCATATCAGCGACATCTGGGTTCGCTGGCGGACACCATCCAGAACATATTGGTCGAGCGCCCAGGACTCGGGCGCACTGAAGCCTTCACACTGACGGCGATCGATGCCGGCGCGCCCGGCGAGATCGTCACTGCAACCATTGCCGGACATGATGGCGAGCGCTTGCTCGCTGTGCCCGCAACTGCCGCCCGCGCGGCCTGAGAACAGCGACCGCATGGCTCTAGGTTTCATCAAGAAGGTCTTCTCCTTTGGTAACAAGGAGGTCTTGGAACGTCCCGCCGAGGACGAACCGCTTGCCCCGCTGAATTTCGAGGCGTTGAAGCAGTTTGCCGCCGAGGCGCGTTCCCCAGGCCCGGACGCGGAGCCCTTAGTGGACGCGGATGTCGGATTGGCAACGCTCGAGCCGCCTCGGGAACCGGATATTCCAGTCGTGCCGGTGCCAGAAGTTCCGGAACCTGACCTTCCCGACGAGACGCCGCATGAACCCGTGCCGCCGACCCGGCCCGAACCCGAGATACCCGTCGAGCCGGAACCGGATGCCCCGGCCCCACCCGTACCGGAATTGCCGGACGAAACACCGCGCGAGCCTGCTCAACCGTCCCGGCCGGCGCTCGGGATATCCGCTCAGCCGGAACCGAAGCGGCCCGAGCCCGCACCTCAGCCGCGGGCTTCGCCTCCGCCGGTGATCCCGCAACCGCCTGTGGAGCTACCCTCTGCTCCTCCCGGCGGCAAGGTCACGGTAGGTAGGGCGGTTGAAAAGAAGGCCGAGCCACAGGTTCAGGCAGTTTCTCCCGAGCCGCGCAAAACCTGGTTCCAGCGGCTGCGTGAAGGGCTTTCGCGCTCTTCGCGTGAATTGTCTGGCTCTATCGCCGGGATCTTCACCAAGCGCAAGCTGGACGACGAGACGCTGGAAGAACTGGAAGACGTGCTGATCCGCGCCGATCTCGGCATGGAGACGGCGTTGCGGGTGACCGATACGCTATCCGCGTCGCGTTACGGGAAGGACGTGTCCGACACGGAAGTCCGCGCCATTATGGCGCAGGAGATCGAGAAGGTCCTTACGCCGGTGGCCAAGGCGCTGGAACTGGACCTGTCCCATAAGCCGCATGTCATCCTCGTCGTCGGTGTCAACGGCACCGGCAAAACCACTACGATTGGCAAGCTGGCCGCGAAACTGCAGCAGGGCGGACTGTCGGTCATGCTCGCCGCCGGCGACACATTCCGCGCCGCAGCGATCGAGCAGCTGAAAATCTGGGGGGAGCGCACAGGCTCGCCGGTCGTGTCGTCCAAGCTTGGCGCCGATGCGGCGGGGCTTGCCTGGGACGCATTCGAAAGAGCCAAAGAGGCAGGCTCCGATGTGTTGATCATCGACACCGCAGGGCGTCTTCAGAACAAGACGGAACTGATGGCTGAGCTTGAAAAGATCGTGCGCGTGCTCGGCAAGCATGACCCGGAGGCGCCGCACACGGTGCTGCAGACCGTTGATGCCACTACCGGCCAGAACGCCCTGAACCAGGTCGAGATTTTCCGCAATGTCGCTGGCGTCAATGGCCTCGTCATGACAAAGCTTGATGGAACAGCGCGGGGCGGCATCCTTGTCGCCATCGCGGCAAAGCACAAGCTGCCTGTCTATTTCATCGGCGTCGGCGAGCAGATCGATGACCTAGAACCGTTCTCCGCCGGCGACTTCGCGAAGGCGATCGCCGGTGTGGGCTAGGCCCTAAACGCGACCGTACCCGATACCTGATACCAGTGAGCTAGCCATGAGCAAGCCTATCCTCGAAAGCGAGCCATCCGATCCGCGCAAGCGCGCGATCAGTCCCGGATTAAAGTTTGCGCTGGAACTCGGACCGGGGCTTGTGTTCTTTTTCACGACGCTTCGCGGCGAATGGCTCGCCCAAAAGTTCCCGGCCCTGGCTGCGATTGGGGAACCGATTCTGATCGCGACAGCGTTCTTCATGGTCGCGACCGCCCTTTCGCTCAGTGTCTCCTGGCTGTTGACGCGAAGCCTGCCGATCATGCCGCTGGTCTCCGCAGTTGTCGTCTTTGTCTTCGGCGCCCTGGCAATCTGGCTGCAGGACAAGACCTTCGCCTTCATGAAGCCGACGATCATCAACGCGTTGTTCGGCGTGGTGCTGCTTGGCGGCCTCGCCTTGGGGCGATCGCTTCTCGCTTACGTGTTCGACTCGGCGTTTGATTTGGATGCCGAGGGATGGCGCAAGCTGACATTCCGCTGGGGACTTTTCTTCCTGTTTCTCGCGATCCTGAATGAGATCGTCTGGCGCAATTTCTCCGAGCACACATGGTTGTATTTCAAGGTCTGGGGAATGATGCCGATCACCTTCCTGTTCACCATCGGTCAGCTGCCGCTGATCATGCGCCATTCGATCGAGGAGCAGGCGCGCAAATAGAATGCGTGGACGGCGCGGCGGCCTGCGGAGGGTGATCTAAGACAGAGCCCTACAGAGGCCGAGTCCCACACAGGTCAGGCCTTCTGACGCGCCGCCCATGCCAAGCCGCGCCGGACGATGGTCTTCATCTGCGGCACCTCGAACTCCGAAGCAACATGGCCGAGCGAGGAGTAGAACACGCGGCCCTTGCCGTGGTGGCGCTTCCATACCACCGGCATGATCACGCCATCGATCCAAGGAGCGTGTTCGCCTGTGAAAGTGGTGGTCGCGAGCACCTCGTTCGAAGGATCGACATGCATGTAGTACTGTTCAGACCGGTAGGAAAAGTCGCCGATCCCGGCCATAACCGGGTCGTCCGGCCTGGTCACAGTGACGGAATAATCGATGATGTTTCCTGGATGCGCGACCCATTGGCCACCAACCATGAATTGAAAGTCGGGTGCATTGCGGAAGGCGTCGCCCATGCCGCCGTGGAAGCCGCCCAGGCCAACGCCGCCTTCGACCGCCGAGACGAGGTTGGCCAACGCGTCCTTCTCGATCGTCGACATGGTGATGATCGGGACGATCAGGCCGAGCTGCTTGAGCGCAGGGTCCGAGAATGCCTCGGCTCCCTGCTCGACGCGAACGCGGAACCCGTCCTCCTCCAGCATGCCGCGCACGACAGCGGCGCATTTATCCGGCTCGTGGCCGTCCCAGCCGCCCCAAACGATCAGTGCTTCAGATGCCAATTCGATCTCCGCTGGCAGAGGCAAACATGGAAAGCCGTCCCGGCGTTCTCTTGGTTCACGACTTAAGTATCCCTCTTTGGGGATGAAGTGTAGGTACCGTCACTCCGACGCGGGTACCTTCGCTTTCGTATCACCGGGCAATGTCATAGCAACAATTGTGTCGGCCACTCAGCGTGGGATACCGTGATACAAGCACGCGGCAACGTTCAATGCCTACGCATGTTATCTGGCGGCACCCATCCCGTGGGATAATTCAAGGTCGTATCCGATGAAGCTTCATCAGCCGCCCAGGGCAGAAACCGATTCTGCGGGAGGGGCAAAGGTGTCTGGAAAGCTGGCTAGCAGCTTTTCCTGAATAGCCTTTGCAAAGCGCTCATTGGCGATCTTGTTTGGGTGCGCGTCCGTGGGAGAAACCCACAATGTCTCGGGCACGAGGTCGGCAACCGTGGGCTCCAGGTCGAGGAACGGGAGGTTCTCGCTCTTTGCCACATTCGCGACTGCCGCTGTCACCTCGGGGAACGGATAGTCCTTGAGCTGGTGCAACTCCGGATAGTTCACAACCAGAAGCGCAATGTCGTTGTCCTTGCAATAGGTCGCCAGTTTCTCCATGGCAGCCTTCGCGCCGACCCAGCCCGGCTGACCGTCTCCATAGAGATCGCGGTAGTACGACTGCCAGTCACTCTTGCCGAAGAAGAGCCGTGATGCTTTGTCGATCGCCGAGGAGATGACCACATAGGCTTGCGAATGCCCGGCCAGCCAGGAGCGCTTCCGTTGTGGTGTCGGTTCGGCGTCATTGATGAAATAGTTCAGGACCACCACATCCGGCTTGAGCTTGTAGCCCTTGGTGAGGAAGTATGCGACCTCCATCTGGGTGTTATAGTTGCCGACACCGGAGTTGATCACCTCGAACCTGCGAGGCGCAGTCGGCTGATTGAGCAGGCCCTCCAGCATTTTCGACGGCGTGTCCTCGATGCGCACGCCCCACCCGAACGTCAGGGAGTCTCCCAACATCAATGTCCGCACGGCGCCCGCCGGCTTGTCCTGCTGCTCGTACTCGCCATCCCGCAGACCGAACGAATTTATCGTCACCGGGACGCCCATATACGTTCCCGCGGTGTCCGGGCGATGCTCATGGCCGATCGCCGGAACATCGCTGACGCGCTTGATGTCGCGGGCGTATTTCCACATCTCAAGATCGAAATCCATGCCGCTGTCGAGCGTCCACCGGGCCGCCACTTCAAGCAGAAGGGCTCCGACAACGACGCCGAATACGAGCGAGAACGCCAACATCAGTGCCGGCCGGCGCGGTTTCGATGGGATAGTCATCAATGGGCCTGACATCTGGCAACCCTTTCAATGGAAGTCTGGAGTATCGCCAAATCGGTCATTGCCCTGGGTCTGGCAGGTTGGCGCAGTTCGGTATTACCGGCGTCTGCGGGATGTACTGCCCTGAATGCGCCGAGATGCCTTGCGGCCTGCCGGGCCAATCGCTGACAAGCCAGTCGTCTATCGCCTTGGCTACGAGGAAGTGACCCAAGGGATTCAGATGCTTGTCAACAATCCCGTACGTCCGGCTGGCACCCTCGGCTCTTAGAAGGGGTGTCGGATCAACGACATAGAACCCGCTCGTTTCGGATGCGAGCTTATTGATCATGTCGCGCTGCTTCTGAGGGTGGAAGCCATCATTGCGGCCGTCCATTTCCGCCCAGCCGGGCAGGATGACGACCAGCAGGTCGGCACCATTCGCCTTTGCACCCGCGGCAAGACGGGCGAGCAGGCGTTTGGTGACCTCCATCGCATTCGCCAGATCGCGCCGCGAATCCTTGTTGCCGAATAGCGGCCTCAACGCGGTGGAATACAAAGCCTGGTACAGCTTGCTGTGATTCCAGAAGAAGAAATGCGTTCGCAGCAGCGGACCCGGCCGGTTGCCCGGTGAGTT
Source organism: uncultured Alphaproteobacteria bacterium (assembly GCA_963829135.1). GTDB lineage: Bacteria > Pseudomonadota > Alphaproteobacteria > Rhizobiales > Rhizobiaceae > Kumtagia. Next base: position 578,491 of record CAWHHO010000008.1, read on the forward strand.
TGCCGGCTCAACGGTTATATCGACCGAGTCGTCGGCGGTAAGAACGGCGCGCTCCGCATTATCTTCAAGGTCGGTGCTTAGCGAAACGGCTTGCACGACGAGCTTGTGCGCCAGGTTCGGACCCTTGTCTTCGTAGATCCGGATCGAATTTGCCTGGCCGTACCCGCCGATACCATAGTTCCGAAACGAATAATCGGGATGCCAGGTATCCAGCAGGGAAGTGAAGGTCTCGTTCTCCTCGACCAGCGATCCACGCGTCATCAAATCGCCGAGGACGAATACCGGCTGACCCGTTCGCACAGCGCTATCGCGAAACCCCTCCGCATTGACCCTGACGAAGTTCCACGGGTCAACATTGCTGAACCGTTCGAAATATATGTTCCCGGGTATCTCGGTATACCCATAGAGAGGATGCGCCTGGTGCCGGGAGTGGACCGGAGAGCAGAAGAGGTACTGCTCGTCGGAAACCGGCACCTGGAACTCCGGGAAAACATGCAGCAGCATTTCACATGCCAGAAGGCCCGCTGCGATCGAACCGGCCATCATTGCATAGTTGCCAAAGCGGGACGGCTTACTTCCGCCGGTACGGTTTCCGCTGCTCACGCCCGGAAATACGCTTGCGGATGGCTCGGCGTGGTTCTCCAGCGCAAACACGCTTTCCTGGACGCCAGCGGGCGACGCGGCCTGCGCGGCTGCGGACGGATAGAGGTGCTTTCCGATTCCGGTCATCGTCCGATCCTGGGAATTGCCGTTGCATGCTGAATTTCGCGCCTCAACAGTGAAAGGCGTCTCTGGACGATCTCGTATGTGCCGGCGGGTGGGGTCTGCCCGATATCACTCTCGCGTCCGACCTTCGGACTTTGCCTATCGGGTTTTATTTCGGCCGGTATCAGAAAGGCGGATTCTGCCTGACAAATCCGGCTCTTGCTGACGCCGCTGGCAATTGCCGTATCGCGCAGGGCTGGCGTCGAGGCGAACACCAGGCGCGCTGCATGCAGCATCTCCCACACCCGGCCATTGCTAATATCCACGTAAAGAACTCCGGGAATGTCGAGCGGCATGGTCGGGACAACTGGGTCGAGGACTGCGTTAACCAACCGCGCCGTGATGCCGTTCAGAATAAGCGCAATCGGCTCGAACCGGCTCGCGGCGTATGTTCTGACAATAAGATCCTCGGGGATTGCGCCGGATCGGGTCAGAGCTATCTCAACTAGAAGCTCGGGGTGCATGATTTTCTCGAACCGAGTGGTTGCCTTGGGTAAACCCGGCCAGGCATGGCCGGCTCGCCGTGGCGTTCAATCCAGCTCAAACTGTTCCTTGTAGTCCAATCTCAGCTTCGCCGGTTGATCCTCTTTCCGCAGCACGCAGTTGCCGACCACCAGCTGTTCGATATCGGTGCCCATGAAGCAGCGGAACGCGTCCTCGGGGCTCTCGACGATCGGTTCGCCGCGGACGTTGAAACTGGTATTCACGAGGATCGGGCAGCCGGTGCGTTCCTTGAATGCGGTCAGCAGGTCCCAGTAGCGCGGATTCGTATCGTGATGGACAGTCTGGATCCGCGCCGAATAGTCGACGTGGGTCACGGCAGGAATTTCGGAACGCGGGACATTCAACCGGTCGATGCCGAACAACTCGTCTTCGTCGAGATTGGTGCGCCGCCGCTTGCTGTCCAGCACATTGCCGACCATGAGCATGTAGGGGCTGTCCACATCCATGTCGAACCAGTCCGCCATATCCTCACGCCGCACGGACGGAGCGAACGGGCGAAAACTCTCGCGGTACTTCACCTTGAGGTTCAATACTTTCTGCATGGTAGGGGAGCGCGGATCCCCGAGAATCGAGCGCCCGCCAAGCGCTCGCGGTCCGAATTCCATGCGCCCCTGCATCCAGCCAACAGCCTTTTCTTCAACGAGGGCGTCCGCGGTATTCGCGATCACATCGGCATCCGACATCACGCGGTACGTCGCGCCGAGCGCGGTCAGGCGGCGCTCGATGTCCGACTGCTTGTATGCGGGTCCCAGATAGGCACCTTGCATGGAGTCACGGGCGTCCGGAATGCGGGCGTTGCCCAGATGTTCGTGCCAGACCGCCAACGCCGCTCCGAGAGCGCCGCCCGCGTCGCCGGCAGCCGGCTGCACCCAGATTTCGTCAAACAACCCCGACTTCAGCAGCTTGCCATTGGCCACGCAGTTGAGCGCGACACCGCCCGCCATGCAAAGGCGACGCTCACCGGTTTCCTTCCTGGCGAAGGCGGCGAGCTTCATGACCACCTCTTCGGTGACCGCCTGGATCGACGCTGCAAGATCCATCTCGCGCTGCGACAGCGGCGTCTCCGGCTTGCGCGGTCCTCCCCCGAACAAATCATGGAAGGCCGGCGACGTCATGGTCAGGCCAGTCGCATAGTTGAAGTACTTCTGGTCGAGCCGGAATGAACCGTCTTCTTTCAGGTCGACCACATTATCGAGGATCTTTTGTGCGAAGATCGGTCGCCCATAAGGCGCGAGACCCATCACCTTGTATTCCCCGGAATTGACCTTGAAGCCGGTGTAGTAGGTGAACGCCGAATAGAGCAGGCCCAGCGAGTGCGGGAAATTGAGTTCCTTCAGCAAACGGAGCTTGTTGCCTTGCCCATGTCCGAGCGAGGTAGTGCACCATTCGCCAACGCCGTCCATCGTGAGAACGGCAGCGTTCTCGAATGGGGAGGGGTAGAAGGCGCTGGCCGCGTGCGCCTGGTGGTGCTCGCTGAACAACACCGGACCCTTCCAGCTTTTCGTGCCGGCGATCGCGCCCAGTTCCTTGCGGATAAGGCGCTTCTGGAACATCTTTTCCTTGATCCAAACCGGGATTGCCATGCGGAACGAGGCGAAGCCTCGCGGCACGGTGGCTAGATAGGTCTCGATCAGGCGCTCGAAGGTCAGCAGCGGCTTGTCGTAGAAGACGACATAGTCGATGTCGTCCATGCCGATGCCGGCCTCGGCGAGGCAATACTCCGTTGCCTTCGTCGGAAACAATTCATCGTGCTTGCGGCGCGTGAAGCGCTCTTCCTGCGCCGCTGCAACGATCCTGCCATCTTCCACCAGCGCGGCTGCGCTATCGTGATAGTAGGCCGATATGCCAAGTATCCGCACTGGTTGCTCCGATCAGAAAATGGTGTAGATGAACGGCGCGACGGCGGTGCCATGCGTAAGAGCAATGAGCGCGCCAAAGACTCCGAGCATGATCAGTATCGGAAGCATCCAATACTTACGACGATAGCGCATATAGGTCCAGAATTCGCCTATCAGTTCCATTTCACTCGTCCTCGATTTAAATATATAAGTTGGATGCATGCCTAGAATTGATGGGTCATGTCGGAAGACTTGACGGCTTCCGAGCCTCGGGTGTTCCAGTAGGTGCTGGCGGATCGGTCGGGCTTGCGAAACAGCGGATCCCTGCCGGTCAGCCGCAGGTATATCCCGATCGGCACGAAGGTGGTGACGTAGACCGCAAACATCACCAGCGGATTCATCACGACAAACAACAGGTCGCCCAGCTTTGACCAAAGAATATTGGGCCAACGCAGCAGCGTAGGAGCCACGGCTGCAAGTCCCATGAGAACAAGCGCAATGACGGCTAGAACCAGGCTGGTCGTGCTAAGGCTGGCGTGCCAGTAAGTCCGCAAGCAAGCGATCGCCAACAGGATGCCGCCAACGGTAAACCCGAAATTTCTTTCGCTTGGCATTTTGCCAGATTCCAACGCTTTGCGTGGTTTGTTCATGCCCGTTCCGATCTTCTACGAAGGTGATATCGGATTGTCACATGAGGTCCGGAACGCTCAATATACCAAGTGATATAGTCCCCCACGCTCCGCAGGCCCGGCTGTTAACCATATAATGGATCGTTAGCTAACCTATTGGAATAAAAGCGATATAAGTCTCGAATATAAGCCAGGGCCAATTGCACGATTAACGTCCGCGCCTTACAGGAGGAAATACCTTACCATCCGGACGGCCCTGGAGCTGCCAGTTGGCCGAACAGAGTCCACCGTCCAACTGACCGCGTTCGTCACGTATAACGAGGGGAGGGAAAGCGATTTACGCCAGAGACGTCTTCTTCACGATCTTTCGGGCCCAGGCCGATAGGGTTATCGCCGCCGTCCGGCTGACGATCGCCATAGGTGGGCTCTTCATCACATGGCTGGACGGAACCCATCCGCCGGCATCGCCGCTTATCGTACGCACCGCACTGTTCATGTATCTGGTCTTCGCCGCCATTTCCGCATGGCAGGTCTGGAACACGGTGGTGCCGCGTGTGCGCGGCACGTTGGTTCGTCATATCATCGATCTGCTTTTCATCGCGATCATCATGTACGCCAGCGACGGTCCCACCAATCCGTTCACCCGGCTTCTGCCGTTCGCCATTCTGGCAGGCACTTTGCACTGGCGCTGGAAGGGCGCGCTATGGACGTCCCTTGCGTGTGGCGTCATCCTTGCGGTCGTCGTGGCGACGAACAGTCGTGAAAGTATCGATCTGGATACTGAGGCGACGGGGGACGCGTCTCTCATTCTTTTCATTGTCGCATCCGCGACCCTGCTGGTTTGGCTTGGTGTGCGCGAAGATGCGATGCGGACCGACTTGTTGAGCCTCGTCGTCAGGGCTCCGGCGGTGCCGGAGGGGCTGGATTGGCCGGTGGCGCCCGCATTGGACTATGCGATCCGTGTCATTCAGGCAAAGCGCGCTGTTCTGATTTGGACCGACGGCGAGGAGCCCTGGACATATGTCGGGGTGTGGGAAAACGGAACGGTCACCGATTCCCTCCTGCCACCGGACTCGAATGAGCATTGGGTTGCGAAGGAAATCGAATCCGAGAGCATTTTTGGAACGGCTGCCCTGGACGGTGCAGTCCGGATTCATCGTGGAGGCGGTCGTTTCGACGAGTGGTCAGGAAGCGAGCCGGCGGTCAGTCCGGCACTATCCGCAGCGTACGAATTGAATACCTATATCTCAGTCGCCTTCAAGGTCGGGGACGTGAATGCCCGGCTGTTTCTGGTCGATCCGCCAAGGCTGTCCCTCGATCAGGTGGCAATCGCCGAGATCGTGGCCGACCGCCTGCGCACGCTGTTCGAACATTCGATGCTGACCAGGCGTTTAAGCCACACGGCCGCTATGGAGGAGCGGGTGAAGATCGGGCGCGAATTGCACGACGGATTTCTTCAAGCGCTGGCCGGAACGGCGCTTGAACTGGAAGGTATGCGCACCGTGTTGAGCAAATCACCCGAAGCCGTGGCAATCCGCCTGAAGGAGGTTCAGGCGACGCTTTCGGAAGAACAAAGTCGGTTCCGGACCTTCGTTCGTGCGTTGGAGACCGTAGGCGAGCCCAGTGAGGCAGGCATTTCGCATCTTTCGCTGCACTTCGACCTGCTTGTCGCCCACCTGAAAGGGCAGTGGCCCATCGACATACGATTTGCTTTCGAGCCGAGAGACGCCCAGCTCCCGGCGCTGACTACTTTCCGAATTACCAAGGTTCTAACCGATGCGGTATCGAGCGTTGCGCGTCTTCAGCATGCGCAGACGATAACCGCTTCAGCGAGCGTCCACCATGATAGCGTCGCTATCAATCTGGACCACGACGGCTCTGGCGAACCGGAGGGCCGCAATGGCAGTGGTGCCGATGAAAGCGATGCCGATTTGCGTAGCGAGATTGAAAGCTTTGGCGGTACATACAGCGTCGAAAAGAGTTTGGTGGGAACGCATCTTCAGATTAGTCTGCCCATTATGAGCGATCCGATATGACAGCATCGATTGCCATAGTCGACGACCATCGAATTGTTCTTGATGGTCTGAAGCGGCTGATCGAAGCGGCTGACGAGTGGACTGCGAGCACGTTCCAGAATGGCGCGGACGCGCTTGCGGCGCTTGAACGGGCGCACTTCGACTTGATGGTGGTGGACTTGCGTATGCCGGGCATGAGCGGGATCGAGTTGATCCGCAACACCCGGCGCGCCAACTACAAGCTGCCCGTGATCATACTGACCGCTGACCTTTCCGACTACGAGCTTGCAGAAGCGATCGATCTCCGCGTCTCCGGTATCGTGTTGAAGGAGGACGGTTCCTACGCCCTCGTCGAATGCATCAACACGGTGCTGAAGGGCGGAAGCTATCTGCAGGGATCCGGCGTGACTGCAGCACTTGCCCGCCTCAACAGCGCCAGCAACAACAAGGGCCGCACCTCCTCGAACCTTACCTCGCGCGAGCTCGAAATCGCCAAGCTTGCCGCGGATGGCTGGCGCACCAAGGAGATCGGCGCGCGGCTTGGTATATCGCCCGGAACCGTGAAAATCCACCTTCACGCCATATATGACAAGCTCGACATCACGACCCGCGTCGAACTGGCGAATTTCGTGCGGGGCGCCTCCCTGGCTGCAGGACCCACGGCGAATTCTAGATGAACGCGGATGGCCTTGGCTTATTGCGGTTTCATGAAGCGGCAGCGCTGGGTCCCGGCATCGCACCGAAGTCGCGCGAGTGACGCCGATTGTCGCGCTTCCGTACTTTTGGGACATCGTGCTGGCGCAAACTTGGGTATAATCGGGGACAGTGCGTTGGCATAAGAAAGGAGCTCCTGGGATGGCAACAATACAGGATACATTGGCCTTGGACCGAGGTTGGACGTCTGTCCCGGCAATGGCTGCAACCGCCATTTTCTATTTCTTGATGCTTTCCACGGCCCCCGCCGCCGATTGCAAGGCAATGGGGGCTCCGTCGATCGATTGGAGGGAGTGCAATAAGGTCAGCCTTGTGCTTGAGGGCAGTGTCCTGGACAATGCCAACCTTGCCGGCGCTGACTTCACCTATACGGACCTTCGCAATTCATCCTTCAATGGCGCCAACTTCGAGAAGGCGACGATGATTAGATCGTCCTTGGCCGGATCGAAAGCCGAGAAGGCTAACTTCACCCGTATAGAGGGCTATCGCACGGCGTTTTCGCAGGTTTCCGCCAGGGGGGCTTCCTTTGCCAGCGCCGAGTTGCAGCGCGCCGACTTTACCCAAGCCGATCTCAGCGGCGCTGACTTTCAGAAAGCCGAACTCGGGCGCGCAATCTTTACCGGCGCCACGATTACCGACAGCAAGTTCCCGATGGCCAATCTTTCACGCGCGCAATTCAAGGACGTGAAGTTTGAGGGAGGGCTCGATTTCACCGGCGCCTTCATGTTTCTCACCCATATCGAGGGCATGGATCTCAGCCAGGCGACCGGGCTTGATCAATCTCAGGTGGATCAGGCATGCGGCGATGCGGACACCAAGCTGCCAAGCGGCCTGAAAGCACCGGCGAGCTGGCCCTGCACGCCCATCTAGGTCACGAGCTACTGCGCGCTGCCCACGAGCGCGCCCCGGCTCCGGGACGGCTGTAGGCACCGAGCCGACACCTTTCCGTTCGACAGGCCGTTTTCGGGGAGCTATAGACCGCGGCATCCAACGGATTCCTCGACATGACCGAGACAATTGAACAAGCGGTAGCCCGCCGCCGCACCTTCGCGATCATCGCTCACCCGGACGCCGGCAAGACGACGCTCACCGAAAAGCTCCTGCTGTTCGGTGGCGCCATCCAGCTTGCCGGCGAGGTGAAAGCCAAGAAGGATCGCATGAACACGCGTTCCGACTGGATGAAGATCGAGCGCGAGCGCGGCATCTCGGTCGTTACCTCGGTGATGACGTTCGAGTATGGCGACCATGTCTTCAACCTGCTTGATACGCCCGGCCACGAGGATTTTGCCGACGACACCTATCGAACGCTCTCTGCGGTCGATTCTGCCGTCATGGTCATCGACGCGGCAAAGGGCATCGAGCCGCGCACTCTGAAGCTGTTCGAGGTCTGTCGGCTGCGCGACATTCCGATCGTGACTTTCGTCAACAAGATGGATCGCGAGGCGCGCAACACCTTCGAAATCCTTGACGAGATCGAGCAGAAGCTGGCGCTCGACACAGCGCCCATTACCTGGCCGATCGGACAGGGAAAGACGTTCTCGGGAACCTATCATCTGGCACAGAACGCGGTACGCCGAGGCGACGATGAACTTCAGCGCACCAAGGTCAACGGGCCAGACTCCAACCGCGTTGCCGGCCTGCTTCCCGACAATGAGCGTGAAACGTTCATAGAGGAGCTGGAACTGGCGCGCGAGGCGTGCCGGCCCTTCGACCTGGAGGCCTTTCGGGAGGGCCACATGACGCCGGTTTATTTCGGCTCCGCCCTGCGCAATTTCGGCGTGCGCGACCTGATCGAGGGTCTTGGCTCTTTCGCACCCAGCCCGCGCGCCCAGGACGCCGACAGCCGAATGGTTGAGGCGACCGAGCCGAGGATGACCTCCTTCGTCTTCAAGATTCAGGCCAATATGGACCCCAACCACCGCGACCGCATCGCATTCGTCCGGGTCTGCTCAGGCACGTTGGAACGCGGCATGAAGGCAAAGCTGGTGCGGACCGGCAAGCCTATGAGCCTGTCGGCGCCGCAGTTCTTCTTCGCCCGCTCGCGTATCACCGCCGATGAGGCCTTTGCCGGCGATGTGGTTGGCATTCCGAACCACGGCACGCTGCGCATTGGCGACACGCTGACCGAGGGCGAGGACATCCTGTTTCGTGGCGTCCCGAACTTCGCGCCCGAAATCCTCCGTCGCGTCCGGCTCGGCGACGCCATGAAGGCGAAGAAGCTGAAGGAAGCGCTGCAGCAGATGGCGGAGGAAGGCGTCGTCCAGCTGTTCCAGCCGGAAGACGGATCGCCAGCGATCGTGGGTGTCGTCGGAGCGCTTCAACTGGACGTGCTCAAGGAGCGGCTGAGTTTCGAATACTCGCTGCCGGTCGATTTCGAAATGTCGCGCTTCTCCGTCTGCCGCTGGATCACGGCGGACGACAAGGCCGAGGTTCACCGCTTCATCGAGGCGCATCGCGGCGACATCGCCCGCGATCTGGATGGCGACCCGGTGTATCTCGCCCAGCACGGCTTCTCGCTCAACTATGAGGCAGAGCGCTGGAAAGCCATCCGTTTCGATGCGATCAAGGATTACCAGGTGCGCGAAGCTGCGTAGCCGCGCTTCCGCAGCAGCCGAACCAAAGGACCATCATGACCGATACACCCGATCCAGCCCGCTTCGCTCATGTCCAGGATTGGGTCTTCGATCTCGACAACACCCTCTATCCCCACCACAGCAATTTGTTTTCGCAGATCGACGGGAAAATGACGGCATATGTGTCCGAGTTTCTGAGACTGCCGCGTGAGGACGCACGGAAGCTGCAAAAAGAACTGTACCTCGAGTACGGCACGACCCTGAGCGGGCTCATGCAACGCCACAACATCGATTCGGACGACTTCCTGCAAAAGGTCCACGACATCGACTATTCGTGGCTGGTCCCCGATCCGGTTCTCGGGCTGGCAATAAAGGCGTTACCCGGCCGCAAGTTCATCTTCACCAACGGCAATCGTGGCCATGCGGAGCGTACGGCAAGGCAGCTCGGCATATTGGACCACTTCGACGATATCTTCGACATTGTCGCCGCCGGGCTAACCCCCAAGCCCGCGCCGGAAACTTACGATCGGTTCCTGGCTCTCTACGACATTGTCGGTCCGAATGCGGTGATGTTTGAGGACCTGGCGCGCAACCTCGTCGTCCCGAAGGCGCTGGGAATGTCCACCGTGCTGATCGTCCCGAACAATTTTGAACCGACCTTCGCCGAAATATGGGAGCGCGACCCGGCGTTCGACGATGCGGTCGACTACGTTACCGACGATCTCGCCGTGTTCCTGAACAAGATAACCGCATCAAGCCTCGACGCTTAGCCGGTTTCGGTCCGGCTTGCGGGGTTCCGCATCCGGGCAGACCGGCCGGAGCCTGTCGAAAATGATGTGAAAGCCATAGCCGTAGGCCGCATAGAGCACGGTGAGGCCGATATCCGCCGCCAGCGCCTGCAGCCAACCGAACCCCGCCAGAAGCATGACGAGCGGCATCGTAATCACAGTGGCGCTTGCCTCATATCCCACGGCATGGGCGATACGCCAGCCGTGCGGCCGGTCGCTGGCCCGGCGGGCCGCAAGGCGATACTCCACGATATCGAAGGCAGTGTTGTAGGCCGTGGCCCATAGCATCATCGCCAGAGACAAGCAGCCTAGGAGCAGAAGAGACTCCTCGCCCGATGCACCGGAGACGAGTGACCAGATCGGGCTGGCAATGAGCAGGCCGCCAAACTCGTAGGCCAGTGTCTGGATGATCCGCTCGCGACGGCTGCGAATGACAACTGTGGGCGGTTGCAGGCTTGCCACGCCGGTCATTCCCATGGCTCGCATGCATAGACCGCCGCCACGAGCGCGCAGACGGGTCTCTCCACGCATGTCCGGGACGAAATCGCCGTTTGCACCGGTCCGTAGTCGAGGGTGCGAATATCCCGCATGGCTTCAAGCGTGACGGTCAGGTCGCGTTCAAGCTGGTCCCTGTCTTCATCGTGAAGTTCGGCGAACAGTCCGCGCCCGCCCTTACTCTCCTGAATCCAACCGATACCTGCATGCGCCTGCAGCCCAGGTTGCGACTGGCGTATCTCCGACATTACGACATAGAGCCGGCGGCCATAATCCGCTGGCGGCATACGGTATTTTTGGCGCGTTATGACCGAGTTGGGAGGAATGACCGACGACAGGCAAAGCAGATTGTGATCGGCGACGCCGGCATCCATCAGCGCGGCGTCAAACGCAGCCAGCGGCGTCGGCCCTTCGCCCGTGCCAATGCAGAGATGGATCGTAAACACAGGCGGCGTCATACGCGACAGCGTCATCCTGCTTTCATGCTTCATGGACGCGTCTCCCTAAGACGACGTTGAACAAGCCGCTCAAAGGGCAGCTCTTTGTGTTTTGGTCTGTCAGCGAGCAGGCGCGGCTGCTGTTCGTTCGCGCCTTGAGAACGCGTGTTCAGGAACGGAGTGCTGGCACTGGCGAGCCGACGTCGGGAGTGGGCGCAGAGCCACATCTACGCGCGGAAGCATGACCCCGGCCAAGGTCATTCTCCCGGTCTAAGCAGCGATTACTGGCAATTCAATCGACACAATCAGTATCGGTGATGCAGACAAAATATCTCACAGTGCACGTAAATTTTCAATCGCGCGGCGGTCAGGGTTTATCTTACGACGAAGCTTCCCAATACACTTCAGGACATCGAGCTATCTACGCGGCCGACGAAATTGCCTGCGATCCCTCCCCCAGCGCCCCCGACCATCAGGCATGGCGTCTCCCCCCGCAAGTGCTATGGTCTCCCTTCACGGGATGGAAACATGAAGACGGCGAGACAATGCGCGTTCCTGCTTGGCACGGCGGCCTTGTTGGCAGCTCCGCGATTGGCGGCGGCCGAAGACACCGCTTCCGGGGACGCGCCGTATGAGGTCACGCTCGACATGGACAATGACGCCAAGCTCGACCGTGTCGTTATCGTGCGCGATGCTGCAAATGGACTGGCGGATCTCTCCATCTATCTGAATGCCGGCGACCGTCGGCTGGACCCTTCCCTCAAGCCCACCTTTGTCAAAAAGGCGCTGACGGTCGACGGCGTGCTTTGGGTCGAGAGCAAGCCGAAAGGAGCACTTGCGCTGACATATGGATGCGGCGGGTGCAGCAGCGATTATGAGACGACACTGACGATTGCGTATCGAGCAGGAGAATTCCTCGTCACCGGTTACACATATGGCTGGGAGACAAGGGAGAGCGCCGGCACCTGCGATATCAATTTTCTGACGGGCAAGGGCACGATCAGCGAGGGGATCGACGGTGAGGGCAAGCCGATTGACGGCACGTTCCGTATTGTTCGGCTTGCCGACTGGACCGACGGCGATCTCCCGAAGGTTTGCCAACTCTGAAGTTTTCCGGCGTGCTTCGTTGGGTGATGCACGCAATCCGCCGTCCATTTTCCTGTGCGCTAGAGAAGATCATAGAAGCGGCTGATGATGCCCCAGGCATCCTCGGCAGTGTCGACAAGGTCGATGATGTTCTGGTCCCCCGGTGAGATCACACCCTGATCGGCGAGATAGTCGAGGTCGATCGCCGTACGCCAGAATTCGCTGCCGAACAGGATCACAGGAACGCGCTCCATCCGGCCGGTCTGGATAAGGGTCAGGGTCTCGAAGAATTCGTCCATGGTACCGAATCCGCCGGGGAACACGGCGACTGCCTTGGCGCGCATGACGAAATGCATCTTGCGAATCGCGAAATAGTGGAAATTGAAGCAAAGTTCCGGCGTGACATATGGGTTCGGCGCCTGTTCGTGCGGCAGTACGATGTTCAACCCGATCGACGGCGCCCCCACATCGTCGGCGCCGCGGTTGCCAGCCTCCATCACACCCGGTCCGCCACCGGTCACGACGACGAACTCACGATGGTAGGACAAGGCTGAATGCTGCGAGCAGAGGCGGGCAAACTTGCGCGCCTCGTCATAGTAGACGCTGTTCTTGAGCAGGTTCTTCTTCTGGGTTTCGTTCTTGGCGGCCCAAGCCTCGCCACCCGGCTCGGGCAGGCGAGCGCCGCCGAACAACACGACCGTCGAGCGGATCCCGCGTTCGGCAAGCGTCATCTCCGGCTTCAACAGTTCCAGTTGCAGGCGCACCGCACGCAATTCGCGGCGGGTCATGAACTCTTCGTCGGTCCAGGCTAGGCGATAGGTCGGGGCGCGGGTCTGCGGCGTATCCGGTACGCTCTTGGCGCGCTCCAGATCCTCGTCGGCATGGGACAGTGGCGTCCAGCCGGCGGTTTCATTTGCGTTCATTGTCAGTCCCTGTCTTTCCCGGTCCGCTCGCGCCAAATGATGCCGCAGGTGCGATTGACCCGTTTTCCGCGCTGAAATAGGGTCGCCCGCTCTCAGCAAAGTAGAAGCCTCAGCCTTAACAGTGCGTATAGCGGAGCATGCAATGGCCAGACCAGACCTGAAGAGCCTTGAAAAGACGATTGAAGCCGCTTTCGAGGATCGCGAGGCCATTTCGACCGCGACACGGGGCGAGCGGCGCGAGGCGATTGAAGCAGCACTCGACATCCTCGACAGGGGCGAGCGGCGTGTTGCGGAGCGACAGGCCGATGGCGCCTGGATGGTCAATCAATGGCTCAAGAAGGCCGTGCTGCTGTCGTTCCGACTTGTTCCGATGGAACTGATCGAAGGAGCCCCGGGCGGTGCATCGTGGTGGGATAAAGTGCCGTCGAAGTTCGCCGGCTGGGGTGCGCCGGATTTCGAAAAGGCGGGCTTCCGGGCGGTGCCTTCGGCGATCGTACGGCGTTCCGCCTATGTTGCGCCGGGGGCGGTGCTCATGCCTTCCTTCGTCAATGTCGGCGCCTATGTCGACAGCGGCACCATGGTCGATACGTGGGCGTCGGTTGGCTCCTGCGCACAGATCGGCAAGAATGTGCATCTCTCCGGGGGAGTCGGCATTGGCGGCGTGCTGGAGCCGATGCAGGCGGGACCAACCATCATCGAGGACAACTGTTTCATCGGCGCGCGTTCTGAAGTCGTCGAGGGCTGCATCGTGCGCGAGGGCTCGGTGCTTGGCATGGGCGTCTTCATCGGCAAGTCCACCAAGATCGTCGATCGGGCGAGCGGGGAGGTTTCCTACGGCGAAGTGCCTGCCAATTCCGTTGTTGTCGCAGGATCGCTTCCCGGAAAACCGTTTCCGAATGGCGAACCTGGCCCCAGCCTATACTGCGCCGTCATCGTCAAGCGCGTCGATGAAAGGACGCGGTCGAAGACTTCGATCAACGAATTGCTGCGGGATTGATCACAAAGCCGCGACGGTCCCCATGCCGCGCCGGCAGCCTTAGAGGTTTGGCAGATGTGCCAGCCATTCGGCCCGTCGATTGATCTTTTGAGCAAATCACCGCAGGGTTCCGCTGCGTCGCAAATGCAGTTTTTCAGGAGGTAACATGGACTGGAAATATCTGCTGACGAGTTATGAAGGGCGCATCAACCGAGCAAAGTTCTGGGCGGGCGTGGGCATTTTGTTCGTAGGCTCGATCGTCGCGACCATCGTCGACAACGTCATAGGCACGACGGTCGCCGACCTTCCCTACGGCTATGTCTATTTCCTCTATGTGCTGATTTCGCTCTATTTCGTGTTCGCGATCTATACCAAGCGCTGGCACGACCGTGACAAATCCGGCTGGTGGTCATTGATTGTGCTTGTTCCGATCATCGGCGGCATTTGGCTTCTGGTCGAATGCGGGATACTTGAAGGAACACGCGGCCCCAACCAATTTGGACCGGACCCCCTTGGCTGATCGATCGAAGTTAACCTGGCTCTTCTTCGGGCTTTCCGGCCGGATCAGTCCGGCCGCGTGCCTGCTCGGCGGGCTTTTCGTGTTCGTGTTGCAGATGTTTCTGTTCTATAAACTGATGAGGGTTGATCCGGAAACGTCTGCAGCCCATTTTTGGGAGGCGATCCTATCGGTGATGGTCCTGCTGTCGGTCTGGGTGAATTTCGCGTTGACCGCAAAGCGCTTTCACGATTTCGGCAAACCGACTGCGTTTGCCGCTTTCTCGCTGCTGTTCGGCCTGGTCCTCTACATCGTGCTTTATTTCATCAAGGGTGACCCTGGACCGAACCGGTACGGCGCGATCACCGACGCGCCCTCCTAGTTCGCGCGGCCACCTTGCCGTTCACTTGATCCGCGGCTGATCATACGGCGCCAAACAACTCGAGGCTTTGCGTCGCCAAGGCCCAAAGTGTTATAGGACGCTCATTTCGTCCAGGGCACTTCCGGGCTTTGAAGGATGGTTGCGCCGAGAATAGGCCCGGGCAATCCGTCCTTGCTCACCGACTGCAGCAGGGCGGCGCAACCTTGTTTCTTGGTGATCTCGCTTGCCGGCATTTCGAAACGCGCTGGTTCGCCATGCCACATACCAGCTGTCTGAACACCTGTGACAGCGTTCCAGTAGGTAACCATGCTGCCGCCATTCTCGCCGCGCTCGATTGCAACCGGCTTGGCAGCATCGAAATAAACCAGCACCAGATGCGCCTGGCTATCGGCCGGGCCTGCGCCCGCCTCGATGACGATGCTCTCGCCCTCCTGCTTGGCGGTGATGCCCACGGACATTCCTTTTCCGGAGTTCGCTAGGGTATCGAGTGTCCCGGTTATGGCGGTGCGCTTCGCCCCATTGACGTGAACGCGGCCGTTGATCACCGCCTGGGGCGTGTAGACGGAGCGCACCCCGAACGAGCGGCTGTAATCGCGCTGGCGCTCGGTATTTTCCGGGCGTGCCATCGTATCGCGCCAGCCGAGATAGTCCCAGTAGTCCACATGGTAGGCAAGGGCGACCACGTCGCCCTTGGCGACCATCTCTGCAAACACCGCATCGGCGGGAGGACAGGAACTGCAGCCCTGGCTGGTGAACAGCTCGACCACGCCCAGCGGTTTCTTCGATTCGGCCGCCGCGACACCAGCTGTCAGCCCGGTCACGACCAGCGCGCAGGCTGCCAATCTGGTCAGAGTTTCGCGCTTCATGATGATTCCGGATGCCTCACCGGTGGTGCCGGTTTATGCTTTTATGAGAGCGACAATAGGCAGAAGCGTTTTTCAACGGGAAGTCACGTTGCGGTGAGAAACGGAGCAGCGCCATGAATACGGATCTTTTCGCCTCTGTCGATCTCTACTGCGAACGCACCGGACCGGAAGTATGGACAGAGCCGGTTATGTGCACACCAATCTCGCTTTCGTAGCAACAGGAATATGGGGCGTTTACGAGGTGCGCAAGCGCTCTGCAGGTACCGCTGCGGAAGCATTGGCGTGGTGGGTTGCGGCGATCGGCATCGGTTCGGCGATCTTTCATACCTTCGCCAACACGCTAACCATCTGGGCGTACGTGATGCCGATTGCCGGCTTTACGCTGGCCTATACGATCTTCACCCTGCGGCGTTTCGTTGGAATGTTCTGGGGCAGAACCCTCGCCGTCTTCTTCGATTTCTACGCAGTCGCCGGTCCCTGATCTTCTTCGGGATTCCGACGATCCGTAGCCGCAGTCCCGCTAGTTGGTATAACATCGCGCTGCCTGCATCTTCGCCTGCGCGGTCACCTTCCGAATAATCGATCCGAGGGTCTGTGAAGCGTTCCCGCTCGGCACGCACTTCGTTTGGCGCACGGTGAACGGGCTGATGCTCGGCGTCGTACTGGCAGCTGGGGGCGCGGTATTGAGCACCCCAGCGGCTACAGAAAGGCCGCAGTCACGATGGGCGACTGCGGCTTGATCGTTGCGGGGATCGCAGCGTTACGCAGCCAGATCGCGCAGCACATATTGCAGGATGCCGCCGCTCTTGAAGTAGTCGAGTTCGTCGACAGTATCGATGCGGCAAAGGATAGGCACGTCCTTGACGCTGCCGTCGGCAAACGTAACCCTGGCGACCATCTTCTGGCGCGGGCGGATATTCTCCAGCCCGTCGATCGTCACGGTCTCATCGCCCTTCAGGCCGATCGTGTGCCAGGATGTGCCTTCCTCGAAGACGAAGGGGATGACGCCCATGCCAACCAGGTTGGAACGATGAATCCGTTCGAAGGACTGCGCGATGACGGCCTTTACGCCGAGAAGATTGGTGCCCTTCGCCGCCCAGTCGCGCGACGAGCCGTTGCCATATTCGATGCCGGCGAAGATCACCAGCGGGACGCCCTCGCGTTTGTATTCCATTGCGGCGTCGTAGATCGACATTTCCTCTTTCGACGGATAGTGGATCGTGTAGCCGCCTTCGCGCCCATTCTCGCCGAGCATGTGGTTGCGAATGCGGATATTTGCGAAAGTGCCGCGCATCATCACCTCGTGATTGCCGCGCCGCGTGCCGTACTGATTGAAGTCGGCAACGCCGACGCCATGGTCTGTGAGGTATTTGCCGGCCGGCGATGCTGCCTTGATCGAACCCGCCGGCGAGATGTGGTCGGTGGTAATCTTGTCGCCGAACAGGCCTAGAATGCGCGCACCCCTGATCGTTCCTATATCGCCTGCCTTGCGTCCCATACCGACGAAATAGGGCGGGTTCTGCACATAGGTCGAATCGTCGTCCCAATCGTAGGTCTGGCCCTCCGGCGCCTGCACCTTCTGCCAGTTCTCGTCACCCTTGAAGACATCGGCGTATTTGCGCGCGAATAGCTCCCGCGTAACATTTTTCTCGATGAACTCATTGATCTCGGTGGATGTCGGCCAGATATCGCGCAGGTAGACGGGCTTGCCATCACTGCCCTCGCCAAGCGGTTCGTGGGTGAGGTCCCTGGTCACGGTGCCGGCCAAGGCGTGCGCGACGACTAGCGGCGGAGATGCAAGATAGTTTGCCTGGACGTCAGGTGAAACACGGCCTTCGAAATTGCGGTTACCGGACAGCACAGCGGCAGCGATCAGGCCCTTGTCGTTTATCGTCTTGGAGATCGGCGCCGGAAGCGGGCCGGAATTGCCGATGCAGGTGGTGCAGCCGAAACCGACGAGGTTGAAGCCGATCTGGTCGAGCTCCTTCTGCAGGCCCGAACTCTCCAGATATTCGGCGACCACTTGCGACCCCGGCGCCAGCGATGTCTTGACCCAGGGCTTCTGTTTGAGGCCGAGGCGGTTGGCGTTGCGGGCCAACAGTCCCGCGCCGATCAGTACGCTCGGGTTCGAAGTATTGGTGCACGAGGTGATTGCGGCGATAACCACGTCGCCATGACCGATATCGAAATCCTCGCCCTCGACGGGGTAGCGTTTGAAAGTGTCGACGGTCTTGCGGTATTCCTTCTCCATGGCTGCGGCAAAACCCGCGGCGATGCCCGGCAACGCTACGCGGCCTTCGGGCCTCTTCGGCCCGGCCATGGACGGCACCACGTCGCCAAGATCCAGTTCCAGCAGGTCGGTGAACACTGGATCGGCAGAGGTGCGGTCGCGCCACATGCCCTGTGCCCTGGCGTAGGCTTCGACCAGCGCGATGCGGCTTTCCGAGCGTCCTGACATGGTGAGATAGCGCACCGTCTCGGCGTCGACGGGGAAGAATCCACAGGTGGCGCCGTATTCCGGCGCCATATTCCCGATCGTCGCGCGGTCGGCCAGCGTCATGTTGGAGAGGCCGGGACCGAAGAACTCGACGAACTTGCCGACGACACCCTTCTTGCGCAGCATCTGCGTCACCGTAAGCACCAGATCCGTCGCGGTAACACCCTCCTGCAGGCGGCCTGTGAGGCGGAAGCCGATCACTTCCGGCAACAGCATGGATACCGGCTGGCCGAGCATGGCGGCTTCGGCCTCGATGCCGCCGACGCCCCATCCCAGAACGCCAAGGCCGTTGATCATCGTGGTATGAGAGTCCGTACCGACGCAGGTATCCGGATAGGCGGTGGTCTCGCCGTCCTCGGTGTTCGTCCACACGACCTGGCCGAGATATTCGAGGTTCACCTGATGGCAGATGCCGGTGCCGGGCGGCACGACGCGGAAATTGCGGAAAGCCTGCTGGCCCCATTTCAGGAACTTGTAGCGTTCCTGATTGCGCTCATATTCGAGCTCGACGTTGCGCGCGAAGGCCATAGGTGAGCCGAATTCATCGACGATGACCGAGTGATCAATCACCAGATCGACGGGGACCAGCGGATTGATCTTCTGCGGGTCGCCACCGAGCGCCGCAATGCCATCGCGCATGGCGGCGAGGTCGACCACGGCGGGAACGCCGGTGAAATCCTGCATCAGCACGCGGGCAGGGCGATAGGCGATCTCGACGCCGGCCGTTCCCTTGTCGTCCAGCCAGCCGGCGACAGCCCTTATGCTGTCCTTGGTGACGGAGCGGCCATCCTCGTTGCGCAGCAGGTTCTCCAGCAGCACCTTCATTGAGTAAGGAAGCCGCGAGATACCCGCGAGGCCGTTCTTCTCGGCCTCAATCAGGTTGTAGTAGACATATTCCTTCCCTCCTACCGTGAGGGTTGCCTGGCATTTGAAACTGTCGATTGATTTGGACACGTGCGATCCCATTCTGGTCTGTTCTGTCGGCAGAGAACGGACTCCGATGGGCATGCATATCACGCGCAAAGGTGCGGGTACGGCCATTTCCGCTGTCCGCTCCCAAGCGACCCGGCCGTTCAAGGCGGCGCGCGTGCTGGTCCGGCGCAAATTCGATCTCCGCGCCGACCGCTGGCACGGTTCTTCCGGATATAGAGAAATTTCTGGAATAGTTCTAGACACGCAATGGCCATTTTTGCTGCGCCGCACAGACCATTCGGCGAGTCGGGCGGGGAAGGGGATTGAATGCGGCTGGTTGCCGAGGATCTGGCGGGCGCGCGCGGCGGCGAGATCGTCTTCGATGGCGTGTCCTTTGCACTTGCGGCTGGTGACGCGCTGGTCATCACAGGACCGAACGGCTCAGGCAAATCGACTCTGCTCCGCATCGTTGCGGGCCTCTTGCCAGCAGCGTCGGGGCGGATCGAATTCGAAGTATCCGACACTTGGCCCGCGCTTGCCGCGGCATCGCACTATCTTGGCCACCAGAACGCCATGAAGACGGCAATGACCGTGGCTGAGAATCTGGCGTTCTGGCGGGATTTTCTGGGGTCTTCGCGGCTATCGCTTGCCGCGGCGCTGGATGCCGTCGGACTGGACGGGCTCGGCCATCTGCCATTCTCCGTGCTGTCGACAGGCCAGAAGCGCCGCGCCGCCATCGCGCGGCTGATCATCTCCCACCGGCCTGTCTGGCTCCTCGACGAACCGACATCCGGGCTGGATGCCGAATCCGAAGCGCGCTTTACGAAACTGATGGAAAATCATCTAGCCGCCGCCGGCATTGTTATCGCCGCTACGCATCAGCCGCTGGGGTTGGCCGGCGCGCGTGAGCTGCGGCTGGGCGAGGTTGAATGACCCTGCGCTCCGTCCAACACCCCTCATCCGACCTCGCTTCGCTCGGCCACCTTCTCCCACAAAGGGAGAAGGTAAGGCACTGCATTGCCGCCTGCGCAAGTTCTCCAACGATGATGATTGGCGGAAGCTGCACTACGGCTCCCACCTTCTCCCCTCTTGTGGGAGAAGGTGGCCGAGCGAAGCGAGGTCGGATGAGGGGTGTTTCAGCTTGGCAATATATTCAACTGGCTTGCACCAATGCTAGCCCTCTTCCTGCGAGACCTTCGCCTGGGTATCCGCGCCGGCGGCGGGGCGTTGACCGGCGTTGTGTTCTTCCTCGCGGTGGTGGCGACAATCCCCTTTGGGGTCGGGCCCGATCTCGATCTGCTTGCCCGCATCGGGCCGGCAATCCTATGGATCGGCGCGCTGCTTGCCTCGCTTTTGGGCCTCGACCGCCTGTTCCAGGCAGACCGCGAGGACGGGTCGCTCGATCTGCTGGTTCTCGCCGACCACCAGCACATGCTGCCGCTCACGGTCTTCGTCAAATGCGTAGCTCACTGGACTGCCAGCGTGTTGCCTCTGGTGATTGCCTCGCCGTTGCTCGGCCTGTTCATGAATGTCGAGCCGGCGGGCTTGGCGGCTGCCGTCCTGACCTTGCTTGCCGGCACGCCTGCAATCACCTTCGTTGGCGCGGCGGGCGCTGCAGTTTCCGTGGCCTTGCCGCGCGGTGGCCTGATGATCTCGGTGCTGGTGCTGCCTTTGGCGATACCTGTCCTTATCTTCGGCGTCTCGGCCACCTATGGCGCGATCAACAATCCGGCGCCGTTCCTGCCGCCCTTTCTCATCCTGTGCGCGCTGACGCTGTTTCTGGCCGTCGTCGGCCCGATGGCGGCTGCGGCAGCACTGCGCCATGCCGATTAGCCGATCACAAAGCCGCCTCACTTTGCGTGAATTGCAGGATACCGCTTAGACTTCCATGGAGCGAGCCTTGATCACGCGACGGAACAAACGTTTGCACAGCTGGGAATCGCTGCCATGAGTGCTCATGCGCTTTATGTGACGGCCGCCTATGCCTCGTCGGTGGTCGTGCTTGCAGCGTTGATCGGCTGGATCCTGTTCGACAGTCACGCCCGAAAACGCGAGCTTGCTGAGCTTGACTCCGATGGTGTGCGACGGCGTTCCGATAAATCCGGTAGCGGGCAATGACGGCCGAGCCGGAAGGCCAAAGGCGCTCGCGCAAGGTGGTGGCGATGCTGCCGCTGACGATCTTCCTGGGTTTGGCCGGCGTTTTCATGTCGCAGCTGCTTTCGGGGCGCGACACCTCTACGGTCCCCTCGGCCTTGATCGGCTCGGCCGCGCCTCAGACCAATCTGCCCCCAATCGAAGGTCTCGGCATACCCGGCCTCGATTCAAAGGCATTTGCAGGCAAGGTCACCCTGGTGAATGTCTGGGCGTCATGGTGCGCGCCCTGTCGCGAGGAGCATCCGCTCCTGCTGCAATTGTCGAAGGACAAGCGCTTTCAAATCGCCGGGCTGAACTACAAGGACAATCCCGAAAATGCCCGCCGCTTTCTCGGCGAACTTGGCAATCCATTTGCATCTGCCGGAGCCGACCAGAACGGCCGCGCGGCAATCAATTGGGGCGTCTACGGTGTGCCGGAGACGTTTCTCGTCGGCCGCGACGGCAAGATCCTGTACAAGCACGTTGGCCCGCTTGATGCGAAAAGCGCGCGGACTGTGCTCATGTCCGAGATCGAAAAGGCTCTATCGGCGCCCAACTGAGCCCGGTATTTTTGTCGGCATGGCCGATCCCGATCCTTCAAGAATTCGTGCGCATTTTCTTGGGCAGGCGGAGGCGTGCGATCAGCTTGGTTCGCCCTTTACGGCGCGGCTCTGCCGCGTTCTCGCAGACAGCCTCGACCGTTCGACCGTAACCGGGAGCCGTATCCTCGACTGGCCGGGGCATCCCACGGCCGATGCGCTGTCGCTGCGATTGTGCGGAGCGCTGCACCGCCTTGTGCTGACGCATTCCGACGCGACCCTCGAAATGGCCTTTCCGCCGAACGCGACGGACGAGGCTTCATTACGCGCGGCGCTGCATGCTGCGTTCGCTCGCTGCGACGATTACCTGTGCGCGGCGTTGGAAGGCCCGCCGCAGACCAACGAGATCGCCCGCTCGGCAATGCTGCTTCCCGGTTTCATGGCGATCGCCCGGCAATATGAACTGCCATTGCGCATTCACGAGATCGGCTCCAGCGCCGGGCTTAATCTGTTGTTCGACCGCTTCCACTATCGCTACGGCGGTATCGAGGTTGGCGAACCGGCTTCACCGGTCCGGCTCGCGCCGGAGGTGAGGGGTGAGCCGCCGCCAGTCGACGGAAAGCTGACCGTAATGAGCCGGCAGGGATCGGACATCGCGCCGGTGGATATCACGGATGAAGCGCAACGGTTGAGATTGCGCTCGTTCGTCTGGGCCGACCAGACGCTACGGCTGCAGCGGCTGGACGCGGCGATCGATCTTATGCAGCGAGAGCGGTTCAGGGTTGTCCGCCAGAGTGCCGGCGATTTCGTCCGACACGCCCTGGCGACGCTGCCGAGGAGCGGCACTGTGTTTGTGCTTTTTCACTCGATCATGTGGCAATACATGCCGGAGGAGGAGCGTGGCCGCATCGAAAAGCTGCTGGTTTCAGCAGGTGCATCGGATGAGGCGCCGATTGCCTGGCTGCGCATGGAGCCGCTGGATTCGCGCCAGCCGCATGCGACGCTCAGCGTGACAACATGGCCGGGGGGAGAAACAAGACGCCTCGCCCATTGCGACTACCATGGCCGCTGGATCGCATGGCTCGGATCAGAATGATGAAGGCGTCCGCCGGTCGGCGAACGCCTTTCAGGTTGCCTGGACAACAGTACGGATTAACGGCCGTACACTTCCTTGTATGCGTGGTGCAGCATGTCGGTACGGCTGCCATTGATGTCGGCTAGGTCGCGGCTGGACATGCCCATGATCTCATCGACCAGCTGGTTGTAGCGGCGGCGCTTGGCCATACGATCACGCGTGGTATTGATCAGCGTGGAAAACATTATGAGGACCCTTTAGGTAAGCCGCGCTTCGGCGGCTGGGTTGTTCCTCCCTCACGCCAATAAATTGGCATGATCCCAGCGCATTGCAACGGGTCATGTTGCAATGCAGCAATGCTTTGGGCGCATGGCGCATCGCTCTGAAATTAACGGCTTTTTAAAGTTGCCGAACGAAGCCGATGAAGTCGACGAGGCAGGCGCGCATGCGCTCCTGCCATGCCGGGTCGTCCAAAACCTCTGCGAACTCCGTCTGCTTGCGGCCCAGCAACGGCACCTCTAGTTCCGGCCCGGGAAACAACGCGAACGACATCGTCTTTAGCACTTCACGCAAAGCATCGCGCACGAACAGCGACCTGTGCGAGGCGTGCACCAGCATTGCCGGCTTGCCGACAGCGGCAGCTCCGGACACCAGCCAGTCCAGAGCATTCTTCAGCCCGCCGGGAACGCCATGGGCATATTCCGGGCACGAAAGGATCAGGCCATCAGCACGGTCGATGTAATTGTTGAGGTCCAGCACCAATGGTGGTGTGCCCTCGCCTTCATTGTCCGGATTGAAGATCGGCAAGGTCGTCAACCCATCATATAGATCAAGCGTGAATCCGGGCGGCACTTCGCGCGCCAAAGCTCGCAACAATGCGGTGTTGGTTGAGACAGCACGAAGACTGCCGGAGATGCCAAGAAATTTCATGAAATCCTGCGTGGAAAGCTGGTTTCCAAGCGCGCTTCTCGCCTCAATTTTTCTCCCGATGCGTCAGGCGAATGCGCCTAACCGCAAGCCACACCAGCGCAAGCACAAAGGGCACAGACGCTGCCGTCACGAGTTCGGGCGCGAGATGCGTACCGAACAAGCCGAGCCCCTTGGTCAAATAGCCAATCAATCCTACGACATAGTAGGACACGGCAGCCACAGACAGGCCCTCGACGGTTTGCTGCAATCGTAGCTGGAGCTTGGCTCGATTGTTCATCGAGGCGAGTAGATCGCGGTTCTGCCTTTCCACTTCGACATCGACCCATGTGCGCAGCAGTGTCGTGGCGCGCGTCAGCTTGCGCGAGAGGTTCTCTTGCCGTTTCTCGACCGAGCGGCAAGTGCGCATAGCGGGCGCGACGCGGCGCTGCAGGAAACCGGCCCAGCTGTCGTAACCGGCCGCCGGAACCTCATCGAGCGCCGCCAACCGTTCCTCTACGATTCCATCATAGGCGCGGCTGGCGCCGAAGCGGTAAAGGCTTGCAGCGGCATCCGCCTCCAGCTCGGCGGCGAGCTCGGTGAGTTCGGTCAACAGCCCTTGGCTGTCGCGGTCTCCGTTGCCACGCATGCCGCCGGTAATATCGGCGAGTTGATCCTCCATGCGCCGCAATCGCGCCGACAGCGACTGCGCCAACGGAAGTCCGAGCATGGCGAGCGTTCGGTAGGTTTCTATCTCGATCAGCCGCTGCGCCAGGGCGCCGCGCCGCGACATCGACAGACCACGATCGAGCATGAGGATGCGCGTCAGTCCGTCGCCATCCTGGCGAAAATCAGTGACGATCGCCGCCATTCCACCCTCCACCACGGAATAGCTGACGCTTTCCGGATCGAAGGTGGTGACCAGACCCTCTGCCTCGCTCGTCCAGTCGCGGATTTCGAGGCGAACGCCAGAAATCACGGTCCCAGGCGGCGAAAAGCCATTGCCGAAGGGTGAGTCTTCCGGTGATTTTCCATCATAGCCGCCAAGCGGCCCTTCCCACAGATAGGTGGAAAACTCGGTATGGCGCTCCCAGCGCAGAGTGCCCTGACCCCATTTCATCGTATGATGCCGCGCCTGTTTCTCCGGCGCAGCGATGCCAAGACGGCGGGACAGTTCACCCAACACAGCTTGATCGACGCTGGAGCCGCCCTCGGTCATGAAGGACAACTGAATGAGGACGCGCGGCGCTTCGATCAAGGGATGCGGACGCGCATGCACCTCGCCGATCGCGTTGGGGCGCGCCTCATGGGCAGGAAAGCCCATGACGGACCCCGTCAGGGACGAGGCAAATTCGAGTCTTTGCGGCTCGACGGACACTGGTTTGCTCCACGGCTCGCAGCAGTAACATTCTCGTTATGACGCTACGGAAGGCGAAATCCCATGTGGGGCTTTGTCGCGCCGCAGCAATTTAGCTTCGCGCTGCGAGCGATCGTCGACTGTCTATATCGTCGGAAAAAGCCCTACGCCGAGCTTCGCAGCATCAGCTCTGTATTGAGCAGGACCCGTTGGTTCCCACCGTCCTCCTCGCCGAGCCGACCGAGCAGCATCTCGATCGCCAGGCGACCGATCTCATTGTAGTTCTGCGCCACCGTGGTCAGCGGGGGACAGGCATAGCGCGACAGCGGGTGGTCGTCGTGGCCGGCGACACGAAGGTCGCAATCCGCGCCGTGGCCTACCCTTAGATTCGACTGATAGGCCGCGGCGATTACGCCGAAGGCCACGCGGTCATTGGCGCAGAGCACGGTCTTGGTAGGGAAGCCCTCGGATGCGATGATGCGCAGCGCCTCGTCATATCCGAACTTCTCGAAATCCCACGATTTCGCTGGTGCCAATGGCACGATAGACGATTTCACCTTAAGGTTGCGCATTGCGTCTTCATAGGCATGCTGGCGCAGAAGTGCATTGTTGTTGACCGCCGGCATTCCAAAAAAGCAGGGCGGCTCGCCGGAACGGCAGAGATAGTCCGTGATCAGCCGAAAACTCTGCGTATTGTCGGTGCCGACGAAGGAAGAGGTCTCGTCCAGCGGCGAGTCGACATAGATCAGCGGAATACTGGCGCCGAGCTCGGCAAGGGTGCGATGGTGCGACTCCACGCCGAGCGGCGCGATGATTGCGCCCGCGATGTTCATCGATTTGAAGGTTTTGATCGCCTCGTCTTCCATATCGGCGCGCCCGTCAGACGACAGAACGAAGGCGAGGAAGCCGGCCTCGTTGGCGATTAGTTCGATGCGCCGCGTCAGGGCCATGTAGAATGGGTCGGTCGAGGTCGGGATAATGACGCCGAGGATGTTGCTGCGTCGGCGGTTAAGATTGACGGCGAAGATCGAAGGCCGGAAGCCGGATTTTTCCAAAGCGGCTTCGATCTTAGCGCGGGTGTTCTTTCGGACAGAACCAGGATCGTTGAAAAACTTCGAAACGGTGGGTCGCGACAGGCCGACGAACGCCGAAAAATCCTCCATCGTTCTGATTGTTTTGACCATTCCCGTCCCCCTATCCCCCTTATTTAGTCGACTCATCCGGGAGGGGGAAGAACACAATTGGAAATAGTAAGTTGACAAATCCGAGCTTTATTTTACGTGCGGAAACTTCTTGCGTGGGATAAATCCCGGCAAAGGACTTTCTCAGCGATCTCGCCGCGTAAACATGCTGGACCGTAGCCCTGAGCGCGGAGGCAAAACTTATCGCGTGTAAAGTTCGTATTGACATGATTTGCGTGAGAATCTATCCCGGTTCGATCGGGAGGAGACGAAATGCCATCACCGCGGCTTGCGCCGGAGGGGCTGGGTCCGACGATCACCGTTGGTGAAATTCTCGTCGAGATCATGGCGACGAACCGGGGCTCCGGCTTTCTCGAACCGCAAACCCTGACTGGGCCTTATCCAAGCGGCGCGCCCGCGATCTTCATTTCCCAGGTGGCGAAGCTTGGCGGGAGCGCCGGCATCATCGCTTGCGTTGGCAACGACGATTTCGGAACGTTGAACATCGAGCGACTGCGGCGGGATGGCGCCGACGTTTCGGCTATCGAGGTCGATCCGACATTTCCCACAGGTACCGCATTTGTCCGCTACCGCCAGGATGGCGGACGCGACTTCGTCTACAACATCAACGAATTGGCCGCCGGCAAAGTCCGCCTGACGGCAGCAGCGCGGGCACTCGCTGACCGCGCGGGACATCTTCATGTCATGGGCACGGCGCTTTCGATCGGAGGCGCAGGCGACATCATCGACTATGCGGCAAAGGCCGTGAAGGCGCGTGGCGGCTCCATCAGCTTCGATCCCAACATGCGTAAAGAACTGCTGACGGTCGGCGACATCGGCGCCCGGTTTTCCGACTTGGTCGGCCTTGCCGACCTGTTGCTGCCGTCCGGTGAGGAACTGTTCGCCGCCGCCGGTGTCGAGGGTGAAACTGCCGCACTTGCGGCGCTGTTCGCGCGCGGCATTGGCGAGGTCGTGGTGAAGCGCGGCGCCAATGGATCGTCCTGGTTCGGATCCGGCGCGGTGGGGGTGGACTGCGCGGCCTTCAAGGTCGAGGAAGTCGATCCGACCGGCGCCGGCGACTGTTTCGGCGCGGCCTATCTCACCTGCCGCAGGAAAGGCCTCGATCCGCAGCAGGCGCTGACCTATGCCAATGCTGCCGGGGCCCGCAACGTGACACGGCAAGGCCCAATGGAGGGCGTCGGCAGCTTCCGCGAACTCGACGCATTGATCGGCCAAACGCCGCGGAGATGACCATGTCCAATCCTCTACTTGGCTTGGCGGCGGCGCGGCGAAGCGGTTCGCCCTATGGCATCACCTCGGTCTGTTCCGCCCATCCAATCGTCATCCGCGCTGCGCTTCGCCGTGCCCGGCACGATGGCGAGACGGTGCTGATCGAGGCCACCTGCAATCAGGTCAACCAGTACGGCGGCTATACCGGCATGACGCCGACGGATTTCGTGGCGTTCGTGCTCGACTTGGCCGTGCGTGAGAGGCTCGACCCATCGCGCATCATCTTCGGCGGTGACCATCTTGGGCCCAATCCCTGGCGCCGGGAACCGGCGGATGATGCGATCGCCAAGGCCGAGGCGATGGTGACAGCCTACGTCGAGGCGGGGTTCAGCAAGATCCATCTCGATGCGTCGATGGGATGCGCGGGCGAGCCTGCCGCGCTCTCCGACGAGGCGACCGCCAACCGAGCTGCGCGGCTGGCGAAGGCAGCCGAGAGTGCGGCGCGCAATGCCGGTGGAGAAATGCCGCTCTACATCATCGGCACCGAGGTTCCGGTTCCCGGCGGGGCCGACCATGAAATCCGCGAGCTTCGGCCGACGGACGCCAGCGCCGCGCGTCATACGATCGATGTGCATCGTCAAGTGTTTGCCCACGCAGGTCTTGCTGAGGCGTTTGAGCGCGTCATTGCCGTCGTGGTGCAGCCGGGTGTCGAATTCGGCAGCGAAAATGTAATCGACTACAAGCCGGGGTTGTCGGAGGCACTGACCGGCTTGCTCGATGAAGAACCATCGCTGGTCTATGAGGCGCATTCGACCGACTACCAGAGCCGAGCAGCCTTGGCGGATTTGGTAAGTAACGGCTTTCCGATCCTCAAGGTCGGCCCCGGACTTACCTTCGCTATGCGCGAGGCGCTCTACGCGCTCGACCTGATCGCATCGGAAACCGTCGAGACCTATGGCAACAGGCCCCTCGCCGCCGCGATGGAGCGGATCATGCTGGCCGCGCCTGCGGACTGGAAGGACCACTACCAGGGGTCGAATGCCGCCATGCGGCTGCAACGCCACTACAGTTACAGCGACCGCATTCGCTACTACTGGAACCAAGCCGAGGCCCGAGCCGCCGTGGCGCGCCTGCATGCGGCGCTGGACGGCAAAGGCATTCCGGAAACGCTGATGCGGCAGTTTCTGCCGCTGCTGCCTGTAGCCCTCGCCAGGACGGGTAGCGTTGACGACATTCTGATCGCTGCCGTCGACCTGGTGCTCGCCGATTATGCCGCGGCGTGCCGGGCGTCCTGATCGGCGGCGCAATCCGCCCTCACCTTCGCGCTGACCGGAAAAGGCGCTTCGTGAACGCGGGTCGCTTGGATACGCTGCCAAGGCTACCGAGCGCTGTTCGCCTCCAGCCCGTCCGTCGCGCCGAGCGGCACCAAGCGCGCAGGAATGTCGGTCGTCTTTTCCGGTGACTTGCAGAGATCGGCGATGACACATCGCGGGCAGTCCGGCTTGCGCGCCTTGCAGACATAGCGTCCGTGCAGGATCAGCCAGTGATGAGCGTGCCGCATATATTCCGGCGGAATAATACGGACAAGCCCTGCCTCGACCTGTTCCGGCGTCTTGCCCGGAGCCAACAGCAAACGGTTGCCGAGGCGAAAAATATGGGTGTCGACTGCCATGGTCGGCTGGCCAAATGCCATGTTGAGCACCACATTGGCGGTCTTGCGACCCACGCCCGGCAGCTTCGTCAAGGCGTCGCGGTCTGCTGGGACCTGGCTGCCGTGGTTGCGTATCAATGCCTCGGCCAGGCCAATGACATTTTTTGCCTTTCCGCGCCAAAGGCCGATGGTGCGGATGTAGCTTCCCAGCCTTTCCTCGCCCAGTGCCAGCGTGCTTTCCGGTGTATCCGCGACGGCGAAAAGCGCTCGCGTCGCCTTGTTTACCCCGGCATCCGTTGCTTGCGCCGACAGCACCACGGCGACCAGCAGCGTGAAGGCGTTTACGTGCTCGAGTTCGCCTTTCGGCTCCGGGCGCTGAACCGAGAACCGGCGGAAAATCTCGTGAACTTCGGCGGGAGCATATGCGGAACCGTGCGGCGCCTGTCGCGACCTTGCCGCCTTGCCCGCACCGGCCGAAACACTGCTTTTTGTCTTGGGGTTTTGCATACTCCCTCTATAATCATCGCAAATGACAGCCACAAACTCCACACAACCCGCGGACGAGCCTATTTTCAAGGCCCTGCTCGTGCCGCACCGGTCGCTCGGACGAACCGGGTTTGCCGTACTGATGGGCGCAATGCTGTTCGGCTGGCTCGTCACAGGTGTGATCTTCCTTGCGAACGGCGCCTGGCCGGTGTTCGGCTTCTTCGGTCTCGACGTGCTCGCGGTCTACATCGCCTTTCGCCTGAATTATCGCGCGGCGCGGGCGCGCGAGGAGGTATCGGTGTCTCGCACTGCGCTCGACATCAAGAAGACCGCGCCGTCGGGCCGCTCGGAGGCGCATCGGTTCAATCCGTTTTGGGCGCGCTTCAGCATTTCGCGGCACGAAGAAATCGGCATTACCCGTATGGTCGTCGAATCGCGTGAGAAAGCCGTGCCGATAGGCTCCTTCCTCAACCCCGACGATCGTGAGAGTTTCGCCGTCGCTTTCTCGTTCGCACTGGCGACTGCAAGACGTGGGTAAAACGCGCACAAAATAATCTCAGGTTGCAGGAATCGGGTGGAGAACCGCTGCTTGAAGCGCGATATTCGCGCTCAAGGAGATTTTGGCCATGAACGCACAGACCCTCGTCCTGCAAAAGGATATCACACCGCAAGGCGCCGACTATTCGACCGTGTGCCGGATCATCGAGAAGATCAGCCTGGATTACCGCGACCAGCCTTCGCTCGAAGCGCTTGCCGAGGATGTCGGCGAGACGCCGACCGGCCTGCAGAAGCTGTTCACCCGTTGGGCCGGCCTGTCACCGAAAGCCTTTCTGCAAGCGGTGACGCTCGATCATGCACGCCGCCTGCTCGATGGCGGCATGCCCTTGCTGGAGACATCCTACGAACTCGGCATGTCCGGTCCTGGCCGCTTGCACGACCTGTTCGTTACCCATGAGGCGATGTCGCCGGGCGACTACAAGAACCGGGGCGAGGGCCTCGTCATCCGCTATGGCTATCACATCTCGCCTTTCGGAATCGCACTGGTGATGGTGACCGATCGCGGGCTCGCAGGCCTGTCCTTCAACGATCCGGGCGAGGAAAAGGCTGCCTTCGCCGACATGAGCGGCCGCTGGCCGAATGCCAGCTATGTCGAGGATATGTCGGCGACCGCGCCCTACGCCTCGCGCATCTTCGATCCGGCGCGCTGGCGCCCTGACCAGCCTTTGCGTGTGGTGATGATCGGCACGGATTTCCAGGTCAGCGTCTGGGAGGCGTTGCTGAAGATTCCAATGGGCAAGGCGCGTAGCTATTCCTCGATCGCCGAAGAGATCGGCAAACCCAGCGCCAGCCGGGCAGTGGGGGCTGCGGTCGGCGCCAACCCGATGTCCTTCGTGGTTCCGTGTCATCGCGCCCTCGGGAAATCCGGTGCGCTGACCGGCTATCACTGGGGACTGACGCGCAAGCGCGCCATTCTCGGCTGGGAGGCCGGACGCGTCATGGGCGCGCAGGGCGAAAAAGCCGCGGCCCGAACAGGTTGAGGCAAAGACCCGCAATGACAAGGCTGGAGGCGATGAGCTTCCAGCCCTGCAGCGGTTCGCCGAGGAGCACAGCCGAACCGAAAAAGCCGAAGACCGGCACCAGCAAGGTGAACGGCGCGACGGTCGATACGGGATAGCGTCCGAGCAGGCCGGCCCATGCGGCAAAGCCGAATAGTGTCGAAAGATAGACGATGTAGGCGATCGATCCTGCCGACACCCAGTCGAGATGGGTAAAGCTGTCAAGGAAAGCTTGCCGATCGATGATCAGCGCGACCGCAACCAGCGGCGGCACAGCGAACAGGCTTCCCCATACGACGAGCCCGAAGACATTCACCAGGGCCTGCTGGGAGATACGTTTCGACACCACATTGCCGCCGCCCCAGGACGCGGCAGCTGCAACCAACAACACCAGTCCGATCAGCGTCACGTCGCCGCCGACATTGAAGGCAACCAGGGCGACTCCACAGAAAGCGAGAATCGCGCCGGCCAATTGCCACAGCGTCGGCCTTTCGCCGAGAACGACCATGGACAGGCCGATGGTGAAGAACACCTGCAACTGCAGTATCAGGGACGCCAGCCCTGCACTCATGCCGACCGCCATGCCGGTAAATAGAAAGCCGAATTGCAGCGCGAAGATCAGGAAGCTGTAGGCGACAATCATCCGCAGCGGTACGTTCGGGCGCGGAACGAAGAAAATCCACGGAACAGCGGCCAGAACGAACCGCATGACGCCGAGCGCCAGAGGGGACACCTGGCGGAGCCCGAGCTTGATGATCGCGAAATTGACGCCCCAGATGGCCACGATGATCAGGGCGAGAAGGATGTGGCGTGGCGTCATGGCTCAGCTTTCCGGCGATGTCGTGAAAGGGAGGTCTGCCTCCAGTGGGATGCATCTCGTCATTCAGACTCCGCGCCATAGACCGCTGTGGAACTATCCTGAAGGTGCCATGGATTGAAAAACGATCTGCCAAGGTTTTGCCGAACCTCGACGTGCAGCGGCCCCTGCTAGCGATCCTTGCGTAACTCGATTTGGAATGACGTGGCCAATCGTCCGCAACATCGTTTCCAATCCGGCGTCTGAGGTTGTAGAGCTTTGGGAAACGCGGGAGGACCAAAATGATTATCGTCGTCGGCTCGATCAACCTCGATCTGGTTGTGGATGTCGAGCGCTTGCCCGCGCCCGGCGAGACCGTGCCGGGCTCGACCTTCCGCACTGCCCCGGGCGGCAAGGGGGCCAATCAGGCACTGGCGGCGGCGCGCGCAGGCGGGCAGGTGCGGATGATCGGTGCGGTCGGCAAGGATTCCTTCGCCACCGAAGCGCTTGCCCTGCTGAAAGAAGGCGGGGTCGACCTGACGGGTGTGCGAGAAACACATGCCGCGACCGGAGTGGCGTTGATCTTCGTCGATGGCAAGGGCGAGAACGTTATCGTCATCGTCGCCGGCGCCAATGGCACGGTTTTGCCGGGCGATCTCGCCAAGGCAAATCTTGCGAAAGGCGACATCGTGCTTTTGCAGCACGAAGTTTCACTTGAAACAGTGGAAGCAGCGCTCGACGCAGCCCGCGAATCGAATGCCGAGTCAATCCTCAATACGGCGCCGTTCCGGCCCGAAGCGGCAAAGCTCCTGGCAAGTGCCGACTATGTTGTCGCCAACGAGACCGAGTTCGACCTCTATGCCCGCGAACTGAATCTTGCGGGCGATGACCGCGAAAGCCGGATGCGTAGCTTCGCCAAAGAGACCGGCCACATCATCGTGGTGACGCTTGGCGGCGATGGGGTCGTGGCGCTGCCGGACGGAGAACAGGGCGAAATGCTTCGCATTCCGGCGATCCCGGTGACGCCGGTCGACACGGTCGGCGCGGGCGACACATTCTGCGGATATCTTGCAGCCGGCCTTGCCGAACGCCTCCCGCTTGAGCAGGCGCTCGCACGTGCCGCCGCCGCCGGCTCGCTGGCATGTTTGAAACCGGGCGCCCAGCCCGCAATCCCATCAACAACGGACGTCGATGCAGCGCTCAACAATGCATAGGAAGCAAATTCCATTCGAACCAGCCGGTTTGTGTACGCGGCTCTACAACGGACGTGAACTTCGCGGTACTGTGCCCTTCATACACGTCCGGGCGGGCGTCGTTTGTCATGCTGCCTGGGGATCATATCTAAGAGATTGCCGGTTCATAAATTCCCGGTCACCCCGCCAGATAAAGTAGTCGGCCATCTACGGAGACAGAGCCAGGAACAGCCCCCCAACCTCCGTCTCGACTTCCCTGAAGCATTCAAATCGGGAGAAGATTGCGGATCGCGCTAACGATCGCTTCGTCCTCCGGTGGCGTATCCGAGCCGAAGCGAGCGATGACCGATCCGTTTCGATCGACGAGGAATTTCTCGAAGTTCCAGGCGATTTCGCCAGGTGCGGGGGCTGCACCGTGGTCGGTCAAACCCTTCAGAAGCTTGCTGCCCGGCTTAAAGGACGCGATGGGTTGGTCCGCTATGAGAGCCCGGAACAGCGCATGCTTTTCAGGCCCCTTGACGGTGATTTTGGCGAATACCGGAAACTCAACACCATAGGTGAGACGGCAGAAATCCTGGATATCGTCATCCGTGCCCGGCTCCTGGCCGCCAAAGTCATTGGCTGGAAACCCGAGAACGACGAAGCCTTGATCCTTGTAGGAACGGTATAGCGCCTCCAGCCCGTCATACTGTGTGGTGAAACCGCATTTCGACGCAACGTTCACGATCAGCATCACCTTGCCGGCGTGGTCCGCAAGCGTTGTCGCCGTGCCATCGGCGCGCCGGACAGGGATGTCAAATATAGAAGTTGCCATGGTAGTCCGATGCCTCGTGGAGTTCCGAGCATTGATGTTGCCGGCAACCACGTCAAGGCGCTGAGGTAAGCTCTCGACGATTTGTGTACATCGCGCCGCCGCTGCAACAGCCAAAGCCAGACCTCACTCGGCCATTAAAACGTTCGGAGTCTGTCAATTGGACGCGATGGACAGCTCAGCCACGCTGGACTGGCCTGGATTCTGAGGTCGGTCAGAAAACACGAGCGCCCATCGAAGCATTGAAGCCGGAACCGGCTTCGTATATGAAACGGCCGTCGGTTCCCCAAAGGGCGTCGATGTGCGCTCGCCAACGCGCGCTTGCACCCGTAGCTCAGCTGGATAGAGCGCTGCCCTCCGAACTCTACTGACGCCATTTGTTCGTAACCGCAAAAGCCTCGCCTGCGTTGGTGTAATCGGCGGGCAATAGGCGATGATCGCGCGCCCATGTCACTTTACGGCACGTTTCCGCCACTCTAATGTACGCGGATGGATAGCAGTCACAGAGTGTCGCCCACACTCGGGCTAGTGAGCCCCTGCCGCATGACTGCGCCTGATTGTGCGCCGCTCTTCCCGACAAAGTCGACAATGCCTGATATGAAGCCTTCACCCAGAGCGCCTTAATCAATCTTGAGATCGCGCGGGCCAGAGTCACTTGTAGGTCGATATCGACGCGCTTAGCGACCAATTTACCCTGTATCGAGCATGTCCGCGCACCCAAGCAGTTAATATGTCGCCCAAGTATTCACCTCCACTACGCTCATTTGTTTGCAGTCTTCGCTCGGAAATTAACATTTTTTTGAAAGGCCATTATGTCGGCGGCAGATATCGTGCAGTAGCTCCGAAACCCGCACTGTTGTTATGATAAAACCCCGGGGGTCCATCCCAGCCGAGCGGTCGCTTCTTTGTCGAATTTTCAAGATCTGTGCCAGGAGGCGTACCGACATAGCTCGATAATGACCAACTGTTCCGTATCACTGGATCGCTTTCTCAGGAGAACGTGTCCATCTGCGACGAATGTAATTACCTTGCGTTAGAGGCAGATATTTTGTAGTATCGTCTTTATTCTGTATAATTCTGGGCAGCTGTGGCGACGTGACGTTATGGATGCCACCTGAACACATGCATACGTAAGACTAGCAAAGAGCGCTCACCCTGTCCGGCGAAGCGTGGCTATGTATGTGGGACATGCAGGGACCAGCGCTATGGGAGATAGCCATGTCTGCATTTGCCCGGATAACTTTTGTTGGCGTCTATGCCGTCGTTCTTGCATTCCCGTTCACGGTGTCGGCGCAAGAAAGTGAATTCCTCAACAGCCTCAAAAAATCAGGAGAAACTGCGGGAAAAACATTGCTCGTGCTGCCAAAGGATCAGGCACCCGGAATACCGGGAGATCAGTCGCACAACTCGATTTCCTTTACCGTATCCGCAAGGACCAGGAAAGGGACATCACGGACCGTGCGTTTCCGCTGATGGCCGCCAAATGGCCATTTAACAGGATCTTTGTTTGCTGGGAGAGCCCAGCCGCAAACCTTACCGACCAGCGAGCGCTCGTTCGCGCAGCGATCAAAGACACCTGGGAATTCTCTTCGGGTCTGCAAATTCCTCG
The DNA here is from genome assembly GCA_963829135.1 of uncultured Alphaproteobacteria bacterium. GTDB lineage: Bacteria > Pseudomonadota > Alphaproteobacteria > Rhizobiales > Rhizobiaceae > Kumtagia. Next base: position 613,910 of record CAWHHO010000008.1, read on the forward strand.
CTGGGGTCCCTGCAAGGAAAATTCCGTTGGTATCCGGATTTCGGTCGAAGATAATGGACCTCATGTGAAGGCACTTGGCAAGTATCTCGATGGCATGCGGAGCGGCATGGTGCTGAATTTCACGTATGAGAACTGGAGCTCCAGTTGCAAAGCTACACTGGATTATTGCAACCGTGTAATCGCCGTCCATGAATTCGGGCATGCGATCGGGTTTGCTCATGAACAGAACCGGCCAGATACGCCCGGTGACTGCAACATGGAGCAGGGATCTGACGGAGACACCTTGCTAACCCCTTGGGATCCCCATTCCGTCATGAACTACTGTAACAAGACATACTCGAATGATGGCGTTCTCAGCGAGTTTGATATTCTCGCTGTCCAATACATCTATGGGCTGCCGAGCCAATGAACAGGGGTATGAATTGTTTCGCCCTTCCCGGCCTTTTCCTCGCCGGGTTGATCGTTTTGTTTTTCTCATCCCGAAGTGGCGCGCAGACCGATCAGGAAGCGCACTTAGCCATGCGCTCGAACATGGTGCACCTGGAGGCAACTGCGGAAGCAAATGCGGGCCCTGCCACCGGCACCAGCATAACAACTAGCGGCACGAGAATACTAATGAAGCGGCGATGGATATATCCTCACTACTTATCATATCTTGGAGCCTATCGAAAAAGAAGGTTCAGGGTATTAAATCTCGAAGCTCGAGGCGAAATTGAGCGACGCTCAGACTCTCCGCGGCGACAGTGGTCAATGCTTCGCCGCTACTCGACGTTTTGCTACTCAAGGTGTCTCGCAAGGCCGGCGGAGATTATCCACATGCCACGATTGGTGAATCAGAGGACTTGACCGAAGGAAACGAAGTGCTCACATCCGGCTACCACCCAAGGTCAGTATTTTACGAAGCCGGGGGACAGTCAGCAACAGGGAACTGCATCACTGGAAGCTCAATCTAAGTTGTAGTGGGCTAGGGCACAGTGGCAGCCCAGTCTATCTTTCAGACGGAACCGTCGTTGGCATCGTAAAGGGGGATTTCAACACGGACCCGTCGATTAGTCATCATGGTTCCAATTGAACTTGCTGATCCGGTGATTACCAGCATCCGGAACGCCGAACTTCGCGCGAAACTGGACAGGATTATCTCTCAGCTTGGAACGATTCCGGGTGGCCAGCAGCCGATCCACAATCGCCTTATCTTTGTGGAAGACAGCATAAAGGACGTTAGCAAACATATGAGTTGGGAGGCGCGTATTACGGACAATTTTGATGTAGTGATAAAGTATGAGAAACTCGTTTCCGGTAACCCTAAAGTCATATCGATAGATTATTCTATTACACCATATGTAAAGTATAATGATGGACAGGTGTTAAGGCAAAAGGTGATGAAAAAGGGAACATCCGCGCGTAATGCTGCTTCAGAGGGCGGCGTATTTGGGGAATTTTTTGTTGAGAACCTTAGTGAGAAGATGAAAAGTAAACTCGAGTTCAGATGCTGATTCGGTCAGCATTACGGGTTTTGATATTTCGGTGGTCCCTAAGTTGGACAATGAAGATGGGACTACACTTGAGCCGGAACAGTGGAGACACCAGCTCGAGACCGAGTTCAAGAATGCAACGAATGCTAACTGATAACACGCAACGCAAATTTACGTGCTCATCGTCGATCGCGATGGTTCTGCTATCGATTGGCCTTTTGTTCGCGCCGTCTGCACTGGCCATGCCCCCCGAGGAGGTCGACAATATTCTCTATCCGCTACAACGAGTGGATCTTGATTTCGAGCCAACGTCGGTGATTTACTCGGGGGACGGCGTAACTGTCTTTGTAGCCGGGACGCTATCGGGCTCCCAAGAGACCACAGCCGGGATCATTGTCGAATTCAACAAGCCGGACCTATCGCCGATCAGGGAATTCCGGCTGCCACATTCGATTGAGGCGTTGGCGTTGACGCCCGCCGGCGACCGACTGATTGCTGCAGGCAATTTTAATCAATCGTCAGGCGGCGTGTCATCCATTTTGCTTTCGAACGGTGAAATTGTAACCGCCCGCATACGGTCTTATCTCCAGTTGCCCTCCATTTCGGTTGGCAGCAGCGGCAAAATCTATCTCAGCCGTTTACAGTCCAATCTTATCATTGGTGTTTCGCAGAACAATTTTGACTCGTCTTCCGCAGAAGACGAGCAGTTCCTAGAAGTTGAGGCGCTAGCTGTCGACTCCTACTTCTTCGATGCCAAGAGCCGTATCCGGCAGATCATCGTTTCGGAAGAGGACGCAGCGCTGTTCATCATACCGGATGACGAAACAAAGATTTATGCCATGGAGCTTCAACGCTTCGGCAAGATCTGGGGTGACGCAGGCTATTCAACGGAAGAAAGGCACGCCCGCCCGCCGCTGGCGGCGTTCGGAGGCCGTGTCCGAAGCGAGGAATATCCCCAAGGCAAAATGTCCCTATTGCTCGCCGATCACCAGGGTCAGATGATCATGGTCCAGGAATATGATCCCAAATTCCGCACAATCGACCTCGTTACTATTGCAGGCGTAGGATATACGCCCGTTCCCGGGAGCTTTCTTGAGACTCTGCCGAACAGCAGAAGTATCCGCCAACCCATGCTTATAGCCAGCGACCGAAGCCAGACCAAAATTCTATCGGGCAATATTTACTCCCGGCAGCTGGTCATGTTTACCCGAGAGGTCGGCGCGGACTATCTTGAGCAAGTGGCAACGCTAGAACTTGAGAACTCTCCGGGCGCTATTGCCGTTAACCCCGCAGGCAATGATGCAATCATTGCATTCAAAGACCATCCGGCGTTGCTTTTGCTGTCCCATCCCAACGCCGCGACCGGCCGGGAGGAAACTGGAAACGTCCCTATGGAAACGGGTGACGAAGTGGTGCGTGAATTGCAGAAACTGTTAACGAGCCTGGGTTTTTCGGTCGGCTCGATCGATGGCGTGATGGGCGCACGAACAAGACACTCGCTTAGGATAGCGGCAGAGCACTACGACATCGAGGGAAGCTTGAAGGATCTGAACGCGTCCATAAAGGAACTCAAGGCTGCTGTCAGCGCCTCCGCGAAAGAGTAATCGCACATAACGCCGCGGCGGACAGCTCGCTGTAGTTCAAATCGCGCAACAAATATGCATATTCGGTCGCCCAGCTGTGTCAATGATGAGGATGTTGATCAAGACGGAATCCTCTTCACCAATACGCTTACTCTATTACCATGCTGTCTTACGACAGTTGGACACCTCGAAGAACCTCCCCATCCCAGCAGTTTCATGATTCACTCCTGCGGTGATTTGCGGGAGGCTGCGAATGCGAGGACAGGCCGGTTTCTGGGACATTGACGAGCGCTACGTTCGGCTGAGCGAGGCCGGCGATCCTCTGGAGAAGCTGAACGTGCTGGTGCCGTGGGAGGTTTTCCGCAAGCCGCTGGCCAAGGCGCTGAAGCGTTCGGATGGCGCCAAGGGCGGCCGCCCGCCCTACGACCCAGTGATGATGTTCAGGATCATGGTTCTGCAAGCGCTCTACGGGTTGTCGGACGACCAGGCCGAGTTCCAGATCCAGGACCGGCTGTCCTTCATGCGCTTCCTCGGGCTTGGGCTCGGCGACAGGGTTCCGGACGCCAAGACGATCTGGCTGTTCCGCGAACATCTCACGCAGGCGAAGGCGGTCGAGAACCTGTTCGCGCGCTTCGACAGGCACCTCACCAAGGCCGGCTACCTCGCGATGGGCGGCCAGATCGTCGATGCCACCATCGTGGCGGCGCCGAAGCAGCGCAACACCGACGCCGAGAAGGCCGACATCAAGGCGGGCAAGGTCCCGGACGCCTGGAAGGAGAGGCCTGCCAAGCTGCGGCAGAAGGATCGGGACGCCCGCTGGACGGTAAAGTTCTCGAAGGCCAAGGTGGCGGAGGACGGAAAGACCAAGCAGCGCGACATCGCCATTCCCGCCTTCGGCTACAAGAACCATGCATCGATCGATCGCCGCCACGGCTTCATCCGAGGGTGGAACGTGACGAGCGCCTCGGCCTATGACGGCGCGCAGCTCCGCAACGTGCTCAACCGCGGCAACACCGGTTCGACGGTCTGGGCTGACACCGCCTATCGCTCGAAGACGAACGAAGAGTGGCTGGAGAAGAACGGCTACGTCTCCGACATCCACCACAAGAAGCCGAAGGGCCGGCCGATGAGCGAGGCGACGTCACGGGCCAACGGTCGACGCTCCAAGATCCGCGCCTTCGTCGAGCACGTCTTCGCGCAGCAGAAAGACCGCATGAGCCTGTTCGTGCGCACCATCGGCATTGCGCGGGCAAGGACCAAGATCGGCATGGCCAACCTCGCCTACAATCTCACGCGCTTCGTCTGGCATCAGGGGCGAACTGCGCACGCATGACGGCAGAGGCGGCAGAAAACGCCGCCGACATGCCGAAATCAGCAAACCACGTCAGCCCAAGCAGTGGTCAGCGCCACGCCGTGCACTGTAACCACCCTCATCGCGTTCCTTCCCAGCCGCGAAAGCCAGTAGTTCGAGGTGTCCAAGGGGTATAGAAGAGAAAGCTATAAGTAAAGAATAGGGAACGCTTACACCCTACCCGGCAAACCCGTCGAAGTCTCGGGTGCTTACTTTCAAATACTCCGGCTACGGGACGGTCCGTCGAATTTCTCGATTGACTTGGGATGATGGGGCGCGGCGAGCCGTGCCGTGCTGGCAATATTCTTAGAGGGCTGCCGAATGCCGCCGCTTTGGGCTGGCTCCCAGAAAACCAGTAGACGGCGCGTAAACAGGCTTGCATAGCGGTCGCGCCTGTCTACCGCTGACGCTTCGAAACAGCACCGGTGCTTGCTCCTGTGTCAACCAGCGACATCCTGCGAGGCAGATGCCGGAGACGCTGGGGAACATAACGAACACGTCGAGCGCTGTAGCGCGAACCTTACGTCTCAGCAATCGTCAAACCGGTCAGCCCTCTCAAGGCCAATGGGTGATCTACAATGTGAAAATGGGCAGGGGCAGGGACAAGTAATCAGTTCGTCAAGCCGCCACGACCAAGGCTGCCACGCCTGGTTCCTCGGGCGCGGCCATCCCGCCGTCGATCGGTGGCGGCTCCAGCTATGATGCTGCTGGCTGCGCTTGCTTTCGTGGGCATCGCCAGCCTGGTCCAGATTGATGGCCGGTTGAAAGGCCCGATACCAGTATCAAGTGCCGTCGAGCGAGTTTCCTCAACTCACCCCGACAGATTATCGCAAATCGTTGGCCGAGCCAGCATAGTTGATGGCGACACTGTTCGACATCAAAGTCAGCGTGTCCGGCTTCATGGAATTCGATGCGCCTGAATCCAGCCAGGTATGCAAGAATGCCGGTGGACGCGGCTACAGGTGCGGGTCGGCATCGACCCAGAAACTGCGCGATATCCTATCGCGGTCTACGCCGACGAGATGTGAATTCGTGGAGTGGGATACCTACGGTCGGACGGTTTCTAATTGCTACCGCGCGGATAATGAGAACATTGCAGCGCTGATGGTCCAGTCGGGTCATGCCTTGGACGGCGTCATCACAGTCAGGGAGCCTACGAGGAACGAGCAGCAAGTCGCAAAGAAGCAAAAGGTCGCCCTGTGGCAAGGCAAATTCACAGAACCCTGGAAACGGCGCGCCGAGCACCGTGAGCAAACGCAGACTGTCGATGGCTCGGGGGCTCTCGTGGGCGACCAGCATGCCACCGCGAGCGGATGCCGTATCAAGGGCAACATCAGCAGCGAAAGCGAGCGGATTTATCACACACCCGGCCAGCGGTATTACGAAACGATCAACGCGTCGAAGGGCGAGCGGATGTTTTGCTCGCGAGCGGAGGCTCGGGCTGCTGACTAGGGGCGCGAGAAGCGGCCCGCACGTTGTTGGCAATGCGTCAGAGGCAGGCGCCGTCGTATGCAACGGATCGCTTAGCTTCTGTGCCGGCATGTGGCCGGACGCTTTCGCCTAGCTGTCCATGCGCCGCTAAAGAGGCGGATTTCAGAGACCGGTCATCTTGACGTGTTTAACAATGTCGTCTCCGTAGTGGTCAACGAAGTCTTTGATGTTCTGGCGAACAGCTTCAAGCGAAAAACCAGCACGCCAGCTTGCCGGGTCCTTGACAATTTTGTCCTTCCAGAAGTCGAAATCGTGGTCGATCGAAGCCTGATCGTTCGATGTGCTCATATCCACGACTAGGACCAACTTATCGGGTTTACCGCGTGAGTCAGCGGGTGACCAGCCGATGAGAAATGGGCCTTCCCCGTCAAACGTCATATGTTGTTTAGCCGCATATGCCATCGCGGTAGATGCGGCGCCCAAAACATAGTCCTTTAAAATCCAGTCGCAGTTGTCCGCTTTAGCCAAACTATTTTCGGGATCGTTTAGAGGCCAAATGGTGACCATCTGATCCGAGGCAGGGTAAGGTGAGACCCTCGGCCCGATCGAAGTGGGCGAGAAATGAGCTACAAACCATCATCAGCTTCTTTGAATTCGCAGCTGTCGGTCTTGATTTGAGTGCCACGATGCCGTAGGCCGCGATACCGGTCGGCGGAATTTCTTCCTCTCTCAAGTATCGGCGAACGGGATGCAAAATTGATCCATCAATCTGATTAGCCTTTTCAATGGCCTTGCTAACGTCCTGCGCTGCCTTTTCAATGGCCTTGCCAGCGTCCTGCACTGCCTTTTCAACGGCCTTGCCAACCGGGTCGAGCATCAACGTTTCGCATTCAAGGTCCCACGGGCTGCATGCGAAGGCGGCCGAGGCCAAACTACCAAAAACCACTAGCGCAGCTAAGACAAGCTTCATACTCGCCTCTGCCCGACTTGAGTTGCCTTCGCCGCTGTGCGACCCTTGATCGCCGAGAGAATAGAACCTGCAACCGAGAAAACTAGGACAGAGCCTACGATCAACATCGCGGTCCCGCCAGCGTTATCCGGTCGAACCCACCATACAAGAAGTATCCCGACGATAAAACCCAAACCACTGCCTACCGTAGTGCCCTTTAACATGGTCCCTCCAAACAGATCAGGCTTGTCGCTTCTTCACAATGCAACTCCCACTTCGCCTTTGCAAGTAATGATCTCACCGCCGATGCACTGCCGGGTCTCATTGAATAGGCCTTTTTCCCTGCCCGTTTAGCTCAACTATTTTAAAATAATTGTTCATCTTGCTGTCGCGCCGGGTCGCTCTTGTCGAGGGACTTAAGGACCCGCGAAATCCAACACTTCCGGAAATAACTCCCACGTAAACTCGGCTGCGTGGCAACCATCTCGACTTTACATCGGATGTCGATTCTCCAGCGGAAGGGATCACGTATGGGACGTCATCGAAAACGTTAGCACCGGCTTCAGCTTGGCAGCGCTTTGAAGATTGTGTCGCCGGCATTCGTCACCGCTCCCATGGCCAACAACCGACTATATAGTAGGATCGGCTTCTTTCAGTTTGTCGCTATGGTTACACATCGCCGCTGCGAGTATGCGGAGCCCATCGCCTCGAGGTGATCTGGCACATCCCCGGCGCACCGGCAGCCTTCGGACATGTGACCTCGGCCCGAGATCGGTCAGAAAACACGAGCGCCCATCGAAGCATTGAAGCCGGAACCGGCTTCGTATATGAAACGGCCGTCGGTTCCCCAAAGGGCGTCGATGTGCGCTCGCCAACGCGCGCTTGCACCCGTAGCTCAGCTGGATAGAGCGCTGCCCTCCGAAGGCAGAGGTCACAGGTTCGAATCCTGTCGGGTGCGCCAATGATTTCAAATACTTATGCCGCTTTCGGCATCTGACAGGTCACGATCGTTAAGCTTTCCAATTCTCGCCTTCGTTCACGAATTTGATCCTATGGCGTTTGGTCAACATGTCGGTGGTTCGTTCGATCTCCATCATCTGACGTGATTCATCCCAATTAAGGGCCGTGGCAGCAATTTTTGATATCACGTGCAAATCGCGCCGGCTGAGACGGCCGCTGATGGCGAGCGTCGTTCGACGCATCACAATGTCATCCAGATGAGTCACATGCTCGTTTCGCACGAGCCATTCGATCTCCGCCGTGGAGTAGTCGGGCGCGTCGGTCAGACGTTGATCGGGCACCGATGCTTCCTTGCTGAGTATCACTCGTGCCAGGGTGCCATAGCGCGCAAGAAGTTCATCGACACGGGCAGGGTCTGCTCCCTGTTGTTCTGCGGTGGACTTGACCCATTCGGATCGCTGTGTGGCGCCGATCGGAAAGTCGCGCCCGCCGCCGATCGGCAGGTCACTCGTGCCGATACGTCGCGTCGTGGCCAGCCGCGCGAGGATCGAATCCGCGACTTCCTCGGCGAAGCCTCTGAATGTGGTCCACTTCCCGCCGACGAGAGAGACGACCGGCCAGGGTCTAGCGGCTGACGGCTCCGCTACAGGAGCTGAATGGTCACGGCTGATCAGGCCGGGCGAAGAGACGCCGGAGGCCGGCAGCGGTCTGATACCCGAATACGCGAAGACGATCTGGTTGCGGTCGAAAGCCAGGCCGGGGAAAAGGCTGCGAAGGCTGTCCAGAAAGTAGTCGATTTCGGTTTCATCGCAACCGACGGTATCGGGATCGGAAGCGCGGATATCCGACGAGCCGACAAGCGCTTTGCCCAGATACTCATAGACCAAGCAAATGCGGCCATCATCACCTTCGAAATAGATCATGCGGCCGTTCAGCGCCTGCGTAAGCCCGTGGTGGTCGAGCACGATGTGAGAGCCCTTTGTGCCACCGATCAGGCTGGATGGCTCTCCGAGCATCCCGTTCACATGGTCGATCCAGGGACCGGTTGCATTGACGACGATTCGAGGCGAGAAAATGTGGGTGTTTCCGCAGCTATCCTCAAACTCCAGGTCCGAACCGCTAGCGGACGTCAAACGTGTATAGTTGAGCAGGAAGGACTGCTCGTTTGCAGCAAGGCCGTCACGAAGCAGTTCGAACACCAGGCGCTCGGGATGACTGACCTTGGCATCAAAATAGGTACCCGCGGCGACGATCTTTCGCGTAAGGGGCTGGATCTCGCGCAGAGCCCGCGATCGCGACCACATTGCGTAGCGGGGCATGACCCGACGGCGTGCACCATAATAATCATAGATCGCCAAGCCGATCTTGATCAGCACCGCGCCCCGGCTGCGCGGCGCCGTGGTGCTGCCGAAGAGTGTTCGTATGGCGGCGGGAATACCCCGCAACCAAGAGAAGATTGGAATAACGGTCGGCAGTGGCTCAACATAGTGTGGCGCATTCCGCAGCAGAAGATTGCGTTCCAAGGTTGACTGCGCGACGAGGCGGAATTCCCCCGTTTCCAGATATTTCAGGCCACCGTGGATAAGCCGGGACGGTGCGGCGCTTGTGCCGGATCCGAAGTCGCCCTTGTCGATGATGACGCAGGTCAAGCCCTGCTCGCAGAGATCGCGGAACAGCCCCGCGCCGTTGATGCCGGCACCCATGATCAGGACATCGACATTTTGCGGATGCGCGTTCATTCGACTGGGCAGCTTATAACGCTACGCAATGCCATCCCCGGGCCTCCCTGCCGAGAGCGCCTCGATGCGAGACCACAGCCGTGACATATGAAGGGCAATATCGCAGTGCAGTTGGTAGCGCTTTTCAAGATTGGCGGATCGCCCTGCGTCGGGTCTGTAGACCCGGCCAATTGCTTCGAGATCCCGCGGATCGTGTCTCGGCGACTTGAACAATCCCACCCCGGCGCCGGCGCACAGCGCCGCACCCCAGGCGGCGGCCTCGTCCGTATCGGTGACCGTTACCGGCATGCCCAGCGTATCGGCAAAAATCTGCGCGAAGATCGGATTGCGCGAGATGCCGCCGGTCAACCTTGCTTCCGCCATCGCAAAGCCCTCGCGCAGCGCCTCCACATGAAAACGGTGATTGAACGCGATACCCTCGATGACCGCACGCAGCATGTCTCCTCTCGTATGCCACCCGCGCATACCGACGAACCCTGCGCTGGCCATCGCGCCATGCGGCGATCCGTACAGATAGGGGTGGAAGAGAAGTGTTGACTCCCGGCTCAGTGCCGCTTCGATCTCCGCTCCGATGGCCGTATGAATGGAAAGGCCCTCTGCCTCGGCAGCCTCGCGTTCGGTCCCGCACAGTGTATCGAGAAACCAATCGTAATTTGCAGCCGACGCCGGCGAAATCGACATGTTGTTCCATTCGCCATGCATGATGCCATTTCGGCAGAACCACCGGTGATCGATGCGCGGCTCCCTGGAGACCGTTTCATTGATCGAGTAGGTTCCTGCGACAATTGCAGCGATCCCTTCGGCGTAGCCTCCAATGCCAAGGGCGGAGGCAGTAACGTCATGCAGTCCAGCGACGACCGGTGTTCCAGACACAAGACCGGTTTGCGCCGCTGCTTCAGCCGATATCCGGCCAACGATCTCATCCGGCCGTGTCGCCGGCGGAAGCGAGGAGCCGAGCGCCTCAAGGCCGAAAAGGCGCAGATTCTCAGACTCATAGTTTTGAGTCTGGACGGATGCGAACGAAGTGCTCGCCTCCGTCAGATCGGTTCCGATTGTACCCGTCAGACAGAAGCGCAGCCAGTCCTTGCAGGCCAGCACATGGGCAATGCGGGAGAAGCGTTCCGGTTCGTGTCGTTTGATAGACGCAAGGATCGCAGATGGAGCAGAAACATGCGGCTTCTGGCCAGTTTGCGCCAGTGCCAAGACGGCCGTATCGTCAGCCTCCCATTCGGCTACAATCTCCGTCGCTCGGCTATCGAGTGAAAGGATGCCGTTGCCCAAAGGCCTGCACGAGCCGTCGAGCAGATAGAGCCCGTCACCATGAGCTGTGGCTGCGACAGCGGCGATCTCCGAAGCGGGGCGTCCGCATCGGCCAAGCGCTTCGCCAATCGCTTCAGCGGTCGCGGTCCATAGGCCGTGCATGTCACGCTCGACATGCCGTGGCGCCGGCATGATCGGCGGCAGCCGCCTGCGAGCCACGGAGAGCTGAGCGCCGGTCTCATCGAACACGACAGCTTTTGTAACGGTTAGACCGTTGTCGATCCCCAGCAGGGTCCGCATGCGACCTCAATGTCTCTCGGGAGGGATTTTGCTGCCAAACATTCGATGCCATCGCAACGCCGGATAATGGTCACGTCGAATTCCGGTCTGGTCGAGGGGTTGCCGCGATGACCACATTGATACCCTTCGCCTTCATGCCTTCCACCCTTTGGCGCGAAATGCCGTCGTCGACAATCACGACATCGAATTCGTCGAGCCTGCACATCGCGTGAAGTGCGCGGCGTTCGAACTTGGTGTGATCTGCCAGCAGGATGCGCATTGCAGCGCTCTCAAACATGCCGCGTTTGATTTCCACCATTTCGGGAGACTGGTGGAAAACGGTGTCGTCGGTAATCGCCGACATCGAAATGAACACGCGGTCGGTACGGAGACGGCGAATTTCCGCAGTGGTAACCGGCCCCATGAAGGCATTGCACCAGTTGTGGAACTGTCCGCCAAGCCCAAGCAGCGTTACGTCCCTGACGACCTTCAATTCGTTCATCATCGTGATCGAGTTGGTGATTGCGGTCAGGGGGACTCGCGTTGAGAGATACGGGACCATCTGCAATACGGTCGTGGAATCATCGAAGAACACCGCCTGGCCGGGCTCGACATAGTTCGCAGCTGCCTGAGCGATGGCGCGCTTCTCGATGGACTGGCGCGACGAGCGATATACGTCGCTGGATTCAATTAAGCTGGTGGGTGCAGCCGCGACGATGCCGCGCGTTTTTCGCAGAAGCCCTCTGCTGACCAACTCATCAAGATCGCGATGTGCCGTCATTAGACTGACGCCGAAGCGCTCAGTCAGATCCTCGATGCGCATCGAGCCTTCGGCCATGACCGTTTCAGCGATGAGTTGTCGGCGCGCCAGCTGCCGCGCATGGCGACTATCGCTCGGCAGCTGGTCATTGACGATGCGCTCAATCGCCTCTTCGAATGTGACGAGGCCTTCATTCATTTCTTGTCTCCTGCGCATGGCGTCGCGCAGTTATCCGTCAGGCGAAACAATCACAATCGGTCAGATCGCTCGGAGGGAGCGCCGTGGCGCTCCCCGGTAGCTCACTGCGACAGCGTGAATGGGCCCGTGTATTTGTCGACATTGTCTTGCGTGATCAGCAGGCAGTCAAAAAGCTGCTTCTCGGAATCGACACCGGTTTTTCCGTTCTTGATGAAACTGTCAGCTTGCTTGACCGCTTCTGCGGAGAAAACCGCCACAGGCTGCAGGACGGTGTACTGCATCTCGCCGGCCTTGACGGCGGCAACCGCATCTGGCGAGCCGTCGAAACCACCGACCTTCACGTTGGCCAGTTTCCCGGCTTCCTTCAGCGCCGCAATCGCACCCAGCGCCATCTCGTCATTGCCGCTTATCACGCCGATAATGTCGGGATTTGCCTGAAGCAGGGACTGCATCTTGTTGTGACCCTTGGTCCGGTCCCAGTCGGCGACTTCCTTGCCGACCTTTTTCAGGTCCGGGTATTGGCTGAGCACGGTCTCATAGCCGTTCGAACGGGTAGCGGCATTGTTGTCCGCAGGATTGCCAAACAGTTCGACGTAGTTGCCCTTGTCTCCGATAACGGTCTGCCACTGCGTTGCGCCGAGCGCGGCGCCCTGGGCATTGTTGGAAACCAGCTGCGCCTTGGCCAAGCCTTCCTGATTGATCTCGGCGTTCACCAGGAAGACCGGGATGCCGGCATCGACCGCCTTCTTTACGGCGCCTACGGAGCCGTCGGCGTTTGCTGGATCCAGGATGATCGCAACCGACTTGTTGGTAATAGCTGTGTCGATCATGGTGCTTTCGGCGTTGGTGTCGCCCTTGTGAGCGGCGACGTTGGCCGTGTAACCGAGTTCTTCGGCGGTAGCCTTGGCCACGTTGCCCTCGGTCAGCCAGTAAGGATTTGCGGGATCGTTGACGATGATCGAGATGAGGCCGTCGGCCCAGGCAACGCTGCCCATCAGGGTTGACATCGCGGCAGCAAGAAGAAGACTTTTTCCAGACCTAAACATTTTTATCCTCCGTTGATTGTTATTCCATGCCAGTTGCCTGGCATTATCTTCCGTCGCCAACCCATCCGATTGATGTCGTTTGCGAACGAAACTCTTCAGCGTCGGCTCAAGACACCCTCGAACCCCTTCCGTACTGGATACTGTTGAGCAGAACGGCGAGCACGATGACCGCCCCGGTAAACACCGTCTGCCAATAGGAAGAGACGCCGATGATGACCAAGCCGTCCGAGAGGAAGCCGATCACGAATGCGCCGAGCATCGTGCCCCGTACGGTGCCTCGGCCTCCTGTCAGGGCCGCGCCACCGATGACGACGGCTGCGATTGCAGTCAGTTCGTATGTCGTGCCGGCGGTAGGACCTGCCGACGTCAGCTGCGACGACAAAACCAGGCCGGCGATTGCCGAAAGTATGCCTGAGAGGGTGTACACGGTAATTTGCACGCGCCTTACGGGTACGCCTGAAAGGTCGGCTGCCCGCGCATTTCCGCCCGCGGCGTAGAGCCAGCGGCCAAACGCTGAGCGGCTGAGCATCACGCCTGCGATCAAGGCGATCGAAGCGAGGATCAGAACGCTGATCGGTACGCCAAACAGACGATTGAACCCCAGCCAGTCAAAGCCGGTGTTCCCCAGCTCTGCCCGTCCGGACAGGTTGTTGTAGGTGAGTCCGCTTGTCATCAACAGCGCGACGCCGCGCGCCATATACATCACGCCGAGCGTGGCGACGAAGGCTGGAACCTTAAAGAAGGCGATCAGGACGCCGTTCAACGCGCCGACCAGGGCACCGAGAAGGCATGTCAGGATCACAACACCCCAGACGGGTGGGTACAGGATTACGCCCAGTACCTGGATTTCGGCCCCCTGCATCAAGTATCCCGCGACCACGCCGCAAAACGCAAGGATGGAACCGACGGACAGGTCGATGCCGCCACTGAGAATGACAAGCAGCATGCCGATCGCCAAAATGCCGTAGATGGCAACGTGCGACGACATGATCAGGAAGTTACTGACGGTGAAATAGTTCGGTGACAGGATCGAAAAGACGATGATGATCGCGATCAAGGCGAAAAATGCGCGGCCTTCTAGGATCAGCCGGCCGATGCGAAGCCCCAAGGCTTCGTTCCTGGCGGGTGCGGTCCCGGATGAGCCCTTATTCGACATGCTGACGCTCCGCCATTTGCCTGTCCACTAAGCGACCAAGGCTTCGCCCGATGCGGCCATGATCGTTTCCTTGCTGACGCTTGAATCAAATTCCGCGACGATTCTGCCGCGCCGCATCACGACGATGCGGTGCGCGATCGACAGGCACTCGCCGACTTCCGAAGTCGAATAAATGACCGCGAGGCCCCGGCGCGCGCCCTCGGCCAGCAGTCTGAAGACCTCCGCCTTCGCGCCGATATCGATACCCCGTGACGGCTCATCGAGAAGCATTACAGTAGGGTTTGTCGCCAGGACCTTGCCGATGACGACCTTCTGCTGGTTACCGCCCGACAGTGAGCCGATTGACGCGCCACCACCCGAGGTCTTGACGGTTACTTTCCGGATTGTCTCATCGATCAGGCTCTGTTCGAGCCTGCGGGATGTAAATATTCCCCGCGTGAAATTGAGGATCGAGGCCAGGGACAGGTTCTCTCCGACCGTCATGGTCTGCACGAGACCATCGCGCTGCCGATCCTCGGGAACGAGTGCAAGTCCCACGGCAATGCGCTGAGCGATGCTGAGATGCGACACTTCCTTGCCGCCAAGGAACACCTGCCCTTCACTGGATTTCAGCCGACCAGCTACGGTCTCGAGAAACTCGGTTCTGCCCGCCCCCATCAAGCCGTAAATGCAAACGATTTCACCGGCTTTGACATCGAGCGACAGCCGGTCGACGAGATCGAAAGCTGCCCCTGACGGGCCCGGCACGGTCAGGTTGCGCACGGAAAGTGCGACTTCGCCGAACGGATAGCCTTCAGGCGGAGAGCCGAGATCGTAATTCTCGCCCACCATATTGCGAACGATCCACTCAAGGTCGATCTCCGCGCGTGGCGCGTAGGCGGTCATGTTGCCATCTCGCAGAACCACCGCATGATCGGTAATTTGCAGCGCCTCTTCGAGATGATGAGAGATGTAGACGATGGAAACGCCGCGCTCGTTCAAATCGCCAATAACCTTGAACAAGACTTCCACCTCGGCGGCGGAAAGCGCCGACGTGGGCTCGTCCATGATCAGGATGCGGCTGTCGACAGATAGCGCCCGGGCAATCTCCACGATCTGTTGCTGCCCGAGGCGCAGATCCTCCACCAAAGTGAGCGGCTCGATATTCTCCTCAAGTTCGGTCATCAGTTGGCGCGTCAACCGCTCTTCTTCGGCGAAGTCGACCCCGGTTGGCGTCATCAGTTCGCGGCCCATGAAGATGTTGTCGCGGACAGACAGATTTGGCGCGAGGCTGAGTTCCTGATGGATGATCGAGATCCCTCGGTCGCGGGCATCGTTGGACGAGGCGAACACCACGGGTTCTCCATCCAGCAGGATCTCGCCCGATGTCGGTTTGACCACGCCCGACAATACCTTCATCAAAGTTGATTTGCCGGCCCCGTTTTCGCCGAACAAGGTGGTTACCTGGCCGCGATGGATGTCGAAATTGACCCCCTTCAGCGCCTGAATGCTTCCGTATGATTTGGCGACATTGCGTGCGGCAAGCACGACCTCGCGCACGTCCGGCGCCGGGCTCGCGTCCAGGCTCATTTCACCGTCATTTCGACTGGAGTGATGAGCCAGTTCTTGGGGTTTATCAACCGGAAGGCGCCGACCACCTCAATGGATTTTCCCTTGAGATTAGTCGTATCTATCTTCTCGAGAACCACCTTCTTCATGGCACGGTTAATCCCCGAGCCGGCGTTCTGATACTCGATCTGGTTCTTGAACGCGTTAAAATCGATATCCCCAGATGCGTCCCGCAAATCGGTTCCGTTGATTGCCGGGCCGGTCTGTACGCGCACCACGATCTCAGGCGGCACACCATCGGCGGTCAGCCTGTAGAGACCCGACGTCCCATCCCCCACCACCCCTGAAACCCGCACCATCATGATAGCGCCGGTCGATGAAATGGTGCCGAACTGCTTTGCAGCGGCGGTTTTGTCAGCCAATACGGCTGGGGCGAGCTTGGCCGCATCGATCGCCCGCTCAGCAACCAGGGTCTGGATTCGCGGGAATTGTTCCTCGCCAAAGGCGTCAGGCGAGAAGGCGCCTTGGCGTATGTCGTTTTCGCCGCCTATGTGGACAATTTTCGTGTCCACGGCGATTCCCACCAGAACGGCCGCAGCCACCGCGGTGGCGATGTAGGTGCTACGCCGCTGGGCCGGGGCCTGCCTGCTTGTGACTGGAGTGGTGGTCATGCCGCTCTCTCGCAAACCGCGCGTGATGTCAGCCTTGAAGCGCCCGCAACACGACGAACAGAATGAACCTCAGGAAGACTCCCCGCACGCGTGGGTGCCGCAGGTGCCATCATATCGCACATGACTGTTCCTCCATCGACCTCTCCGCCCAGCGGGCTCCTCTCCCCGCGCGCCCGGCCACTGCATAGCCAGAAACCGTGTTATATACATGTTATTTTAATGGTCAAGCACGGTACCATTTCTCCTTGCTTTAGCAACACTTCACTACTTTGACGACCAATACTCCAAGCGTTCCCAAAAAATCCTGGGATGGATCTGGCGCTTCCAGCGGTTATCCATGAATGGCTGACCGGTCACTGCAGATTCCCGACAAAGTCGACAATAACCTATGTTTCCCAAAGGCTTAATCACACAAACATGCGTCGACCGCCAATGCAGGCGCCGCTTAGTGAGCTAATACTGTTTGAATTGTCTTAGGTCCCTGTGTGCGGCCGCGCTCCTCCCGGCAACATTGACAGTAACCAGCGTATCTGAAATAACTTTCCCTGTCAGCAAAAAAAATCATTAGATATGTTATTTTTGTGTTATAATTTGCGGATGGAGATAGTGTGCCGGGGCGCATATAGGGCTGACGCGCCAAGCTCAACGGAGGAACGATTGACCGGCGATGAGACCAGCTTGGGAGTCACGGTCTTCGAGAACGCCTATGCCTGGCGCTGAAATCATCATTGGTATCGACGCTGGGACTTCGGTCATAAAGGCCGTTGCCTTCGAGCTTGACGGCCGCCAGATCGCTTCCGCCGCAGTCCCCAACCGCTACAAGACCGGCATTGATGGATCAGCCACTCAATCGCTTGAGGGTACCTGGTCGGACTGTGTTTCGGCGCTGCGAAAGCTGGCTGGACAGGTTACGCGCCTGGCGGACCGGACGGCGGCAGTCGCGGTCACCGCTCAAGGCGACGGGACATGGCTGGTCGGTGCGGGGAATGTTCCTGTTGCAGATGCCTGGCTTTGGCTCGATGCGCGCGCTGCGCCGACCGTGGCGCAGCTTGCCGCACATCCAATGAACCGCGCCCGATTCGAGGCAACGGGCACTGGACTGAACACTTGTCAGCAAGGTTCACAGATGGCGCATATGCATCGCCATCAAGCCGAATTGCTTGACCGAGCGGAAGTAGCGTTGCATTGCAAGGACTGGCTGTATCTCAACCTGACCGGGGAACGGGTTACGGACCCGTCAGAGGCCAGCTTCACTTTCGGCAATTACCGCACCCGACAATATGACGATATGGTCATCGATGCGTTGGGCCTCTCAAGCCGCCGGAATCTCCTGCCTCCAATCGTCGACGGAACGCAAACCACACATCCCCTGTCGGAGGATGCTGCGCAGCAGACGGGACTTCGAGCCGGGACCCCCGTAAGCCTGGGATTTGTGGACATGGTGATGACCGCTCTCGGCGCCGGTGTCTATGGCGGCTATGGCGATGCAGCCTGCTCCACCGTTGGGTCCACCGGCGTTCATATGCGCGCAAAGCATGTCCGCGATGTGCACCTCAACGACGAGGGCACAGGCTACGTCATTGCGCTGCCCGTGCCGGGTGTGGTGACGCAGGTTCAAACGAACATGGCGGCGACGCTGAATATCGATTGGGTGCTTGGCCTTGCCGCTGACGTCATGCGCGAGATGGGCCAGGAGGTGACGCATGCCGAGTTAGTAGCACGAATTGAGGGCTGGCTTTCCGCGAGCCGTCCCGGCGCACTAATCTATCAGCCCTACATCTCCGAAGCGGGCGAGCGTGGGCCTTTCGTCAATGCAAATGCCAGGGCAGGCTTTACAGGGATAACCGCCGTCCATCGCTATAAGGATCTCGTCCGCGCCGTGGTCGAGGGGCTTGGCATGGCCATGCGGGATTGCTACGCCGCGATGGGCGCAATGCCATCCGAGTTGCGCTTGACGGGCGGCGCTGCGCGCTCACGTGCACTGCGCGGCGTTCTGTCGGCAGCCATAAACGCGCCAGTGCGGACCTCTTCTCGAGATGAGGCGGGCGCTGCAGGCGCTGCAATGATGGCCGCAGTTGCCATTGGAGCCTACCCCGACATGGATTCCTGTGTCAGCGAATGGGTCAATCCGCTTCTGGGCGAGGCGGAGGCTCCCGATCCGATCCTGGTGGACGCTTATGACCGCTTGTTTCCTGCGTTCACCGCGGCGCGAAAGGGGCTCGCACCCGCCTGGGACGCGCTGGCGGAGGCACGGCGTGGTCCGGAAACTGAAACTGATGCCGGTCAAGGAGGCGTGTGATGATCGCGAACCAAATGATCGACGTGTTTGTGATCGGTGGCGGCATAAACGGCGCGGGCATAGCGCGCGATGCCGCGGGGCGCGGCCTCTCCGTGGTTCTCTGTGAAAAGGACGACCTGGCGCAAGGGACATCGTCGCGATCCGGCAAGCTTGTGCATGGCGGATTGCGCTACCTTGAATACTACGAATTTCGACTGGTCCGCGAGGCACTGATCGAGCGGGAAGTGCTGATGAACGCTGCCCCCCATCTGATTTGGCCCATGCGTTTCGTGCTGCCCCACAGTCCGCAGGATCGTCCTGCCTGGCTCGTTCGTCTAGGACTGTTCCTGTACGACCATCTGGGAGGCCGCAAGAAGCTGCCGGGCACACGAACGCTCGACTTGACACGGGATCCTGAGGGCGCCCCCCTCCTGGACCAGTACACAAAGGGCTTCGAATATTCCGACTGCTGGGTCGATGACGCGCGCCTGGTGGTCTTGAACGCCGTAGACGCTGCCGAGAAGGGCGCAACCGTCCTGACGAGATCCGCCGCAACGTCCGCCCGACGTGAAAGTGGCGCCTGGGTCGTTTCAGTAAGAAGCGAAGCCACCGGCGAAACGCGGAATTTCCGCGCGCGCTGCCTGGTTAATGCAGCGGGACCGTGGGTGTCGGACGTCATTGCCCGTGTGGCTGGCTCCAACTCGGCGCGCAATGTACGCCTTGTCAAAGGCAGCCACATCATTGTTCCGAAATTCTGGCAGGGTGCGAATGCCTACCTGGTGCAGAACAATGACAAGCGGGTCATTTTCATAAACCCATACCAGGGCGACAAGGCGCTCATCGGAACAACAGACATCGCCTATGAGGGACGCGCAGAAGAAGTAGCCGTGGAAGCGGGCGAAATCGACTACCTTCTTGCAGCGGTGAACCGCTACTTCAAGGAAAAGCTGCGGCGCGAGGACGTGCTTCATTCCTTCTCAGGCGTCAGACCTTTGTTTGACGACGGCAAGGGGAATCCTTCGGCGGTCACGCGCGACTATGTCTTCGACTTGGATGAAACGGCCGGCGTTCCCTTGTTGAACGTCTTCGGCGGGAAAATCACCACGTTTCGCGAACTCGCGGAACGCGCGCTTCACAAGCTGGACAAAGTTTTCCCGGCGATGGGCAAGGACTGGACCCGCGAGGCCAAGCTGCCGGGCGGTGAGATCCCAGATGCCGACTTCGAGAGTTTCCTGGAGAGCTTGAGATCGCAATATCCGTGGATGCCCCATCAATTGATCAGGCACTATGCCCGGCTTTATGGGGCAAGAACCAAAGATCTGGTCAAGGATGCGACTTCGGTCGAGCAACTCGGCCGGCATTTCGGCAGCGTTTTCTATGAGGCGGAAGCCCGATATCTCATTGCCAAGGAATGGGCGCAAAAGCCCGAGGACATTCTTGTCCGGCGGACCAAGCATGGCCTGCATCTCTCGGCTGCCGAGGTTGCGGCGTTTTCCGGCTGGTTCGTGTCCGAGCAAGCCAGAATCGCTGCTTAAGCGTACGTAGTATAGACCGGATCCACCGATGCCGCTGACGCTATCTCTGAATACCAATCCTCTCGTCAATCGGTTTGCCGATCCCGACGATCTCATCGACACTGTCGCGCGCGACCTGAAGATACGCGATCTGCAGTTGACGCATGAATTCATCAACCCATCCTGGCCTGCCGCCATCATCCGCCGCATGACCCGTCAGATGACGTCTGCGCTTGCGCGAACAGGCGTCCGCGTAACCAGCGGAATGACAGGTCCTTATGGACGGCTGAACCATTTCGGTCACCCCGACCGCGAGGTGCGGCGTTACTATGTCGACTGGTTCAAAACCTTCGCCGATATCACTGCCGATTTGGGCGGAAAGTCCGTCGGCACGCAGTTCGCGATCTTCACCTACCAGGATTTCGATGATGCGGAACGGCGCGAGGCGCTGACCAAGGTCGCGATCGACTGCTGGGCGGAAGTTGCTGAGCATGCGAGGGCCGCCGGCCTCGCGTTTCTGTTCTGGGAGCCGATGAGCGTCGGTCGCGAGTTCGGGGAAACCATCGAGGAATGCGTGAAACTGCAGAGCAGGATCAGCGCCTCAGACATGGCGATACCCATGTGGATGATGGCCGACATCGACCACGGTGATGTGACCTCGGCGAACCCTCAGGACTACGATCCCTACGCATGGGCACGGGCGGTGCCGACAATCTCGCCGATCATTCACATCAAGCAAAGTCTGATGGACAAGGGTGGGCATCGACCCTTCACGGCGGAATTCAACGCAAGGGGTCGGATCCAACCAACTCCCCTGTTGGAGGCATTCGCTGAAGGTGGCGCGGTAAACAACGAGATCTGCCTCGAATTGAGTTTCAAGGAGCGCGAACCGAACGATCGGCAGGTTGTGCCGCAAATTGCAGAGAGCGTCGCTTTCTGGTCGCCATATATCGATACAGGCGAAAAGGATCTGAATATCTGATCGCACTTCGTTTCGACCATAAAACTGAGCTACGAAGCGCTATCTCCAACGCCGAAAGCAGTTGAAAGTGCGTATGTCTTCAGATCTCGATGCAGAACAATCCATGGCGACCCGAGCCGCATGGCTACATTATGTTGGGGGCCTGACGCAGGCCGCGGTCGCAAAGCGCTTGGGGTTGCCGTCGGTCAAGACGCATAGGCTGATTGCGCGCGCTGTTGCCGACGGCGTGGTCAAGGTGTCGATCGACGGCCGGATCGTCGAATGTGCGCGGCTCGAGGACCAATTGTGCAACCGATTCGGCTTGAGTTTCTGCGAGGTGGCGCCAGACCTCGGCGAGGAGGGGCTGCCCCTGCGCGCACTTGGTGCAGCAGGCGCCGGTTTTCTCAAGCGCGAGATCGAGCGGCATGAGCACGCGGTTATCGGCCTCGGCCACGGTCGGACGCTCGCGGCCTCCGTTCAACAGATGCCGCGCATCAATGCCGGTGGGGTCCGTTTCATTTCTCTGCTGGGCGGCCTGACGCGCCATTATGCCGCAAATCCTCATGACGTGATGCATCGATTGGCAGAAAAGACCGGCGCGCAGGCATATGTGATGCCGGTGCCATTCTTTGCGAATTCGAGCGAGGATCGCGAAGTTTTGCTGGCACAGCGGGGTGTGCGCGAAGTCTTCGATATTTCGAATGGCGCCGGGCTGAAGATCGTGGGAATCGGAACGGTTGACGCTGACGCGCAGCTCGTTGCCTCAGGCATGATCGAACCGGCAGAGATTGCCGAAATCAAGTCGGCTGGCGGCATCGGCGAAATGCTCGGCCATTTTTTCGACGATATGGGCAGGGTGCTCGAGACGAACCTGACGTCCCGCACCTTGGCGGTCGATCTGGATGGCCCGGCGCGAAGCCAACTCGTCGCCATCGCCGGCGGCCCCTCCAAGATCGAGGCGATCCGCGCGCTGTTGATGAGTGCGCGCTTGAGCGGCCTCATAACGGATGAAACGACAGCGAAAGCACTGATAAGAGATCGCATCGCTACGACGGCACCGATCCTTGCTATGAGGAAAGCATGAGCCAACACCCCCGAGCCTGGATCGGCACAAGCTGGAAGATGAACAAGACGCTGGCGGAAGCACGTCAGTTTGCCGAAGTCCTTGCGGCCGCCGACGGCGGCGACGGAAGGATCCAGCGTTTTATCATTCCGCCCTTCACCGCAGTTCGTGAGGTCAAGGAGATCCTGCGCTCTACATCGGTGATGGTGGGCGCGCAGAATATGCATTGGGCCGAGGGCGGAGCCTGGACGGGCGAGATTTCCGCCGCCATGCTGCGCGATTGCAACCTCGATCTGGTCGAGTTGGGTCATTCGGAGCGGCGCGCGCATTTCGGCGAGACCGATGAGACGGTTGGGCTGAAAACCGAAGCCGCCGTGCGCAGCGGCCTTGTTCCTCTGATTTGCATCGGCGAAACTCTGGAGGAGCGCGAGGCCGGCAACGCACGGAAAGTGCTCGAATTGCAGGTAAGAGGCGCTTTGGGCAAGCTTCAGCCCGACCAGAAGCGTGCGCCGATCCTGCTGGCGTACGAGCCGGTTTGGGCCATCGGCGTCAATGGCATTCCCGCAACGTCGGACTATGCGCAAGCCCGTCACGAGGAGATTGTCGACGTGGCAAACGATGTGCTTGGGCAGCGGATACCCTGCCTTTATGGCGGGTCGGTCAATGCAGGCAATTGCCAAGAACTGATCAGTTGCCCGCATATCGACGGGCTGTTCATCGGGCGTTCGGCCTGGAACGTCGAAGGCTATCTGGACATTTTGGATCGATGCGCCGCCGAACTATCATAGGAGAGATACGATGAAAATTGCCGTAGCCGGAGACAGTGCTGGTGAAGGGCTCGCCAAAGTGCTGGCGGATCACCTGAAGGACAAACACGAGATATCGGAAGTGTCCCGTACCGATGCCGGGCCGGACGCATTCTATGCCAACATATCCGATCGCGTCGGAAACGACGTACTGGCAGGCAAATATGACCGCGCGATTCTCATCTGCGGCACGGGTATCGGCGTCTGCATCTCCGCCAACAAGGTCCCGGGTATTCGCGCCGCGCTGACGCACGATACTTATTCGGCCGAACGCGCAGCTTTATCCAACAATGCTCAGATCATCACCATGGGCGCTCGCGTGATCGGCACCGAACTTGCCAAGGCCATCGCCGACGCCTTTCTGAAAGAGACGTTTGACGCCAACGGCCGATCTGCCGGAAACGTCGATGCCATCAATGCTGTCGATGCAAAATACAAAGCCCGGTAGACACCATCTTCACGAACGAACTTAGGGGTTTCCGCGCAGCGCATTGCTAGCAGATGGCCATTGTGGCGTGACGTGCGCGGCCGGCGCCACATGCAGTTTTTTTATTCCGCGGCGTCGAGATCGTCACATCGCCTGGGACAGCTTCCGCTGGCGGCTGATCTGCACCATCCAGCCAGGAGTTGCGATCCCCATCCAAGGTTGAGAACCATTGGCTTGAGCGGCGCAGCTTGCGTGGTACAACCGCGAGAAAACAGGCAACGAGGCGAAAAGCATGCCGGATTTTGACGGGAAGAGCATTGTCGTAACGGGCGGCAGCCTTGGCATGGGACGCGCCTGCGTGGAGCGCTTCTCTGCTGGCGGCGGACGGGTGCTGATCGTCGCCAATGACAGCAAGTCCGTCGATGATGCCGTGGCGGAGACTGGCGGCAACGCGGCAGGTTTCGTCGGCGACGTCCGCAAGGCCGCGGATATGGAGGCCGCCATCGGCAAGGCGGTATCGTTACATGGCGGCGTCGATATTCTTGCTTGCTGTGCCGGTATCCAGCGCTACGGAACGGTTGTGGATACGCCCGAAAATGTCTGGGACGACGTGCTGGACATCAATTTGAAAGGCATTTTTCTCGCATCGAAATTCGCCATTCCGGAAATGCGCAAGCGCGGCGGCGGATCGATAATCGCAATCTCGTCCGTGCAAGCCTACGCCTCTCAAGCGGGCGTCGCGGCCTACACTGCAAGTAAGGGCGCGATCAACGCGCTGGTGCGTGCCATGGCGCTCGACCACGCCGGCGACAACATAACCGTCAATTCCGTATGCCCCGCTTCGATCGATACGCCGATGCTGCGCTGGGCCGCGGATCTCTACAAGGGCGACGGTACGATGGAGCAGACGCTAACCGCATGGGGCAAGGGCCATCCGATCGGCCGCGTCGGGCAAGCATGGGAAGTCGCCGAACTGGTGGCCTTCCTCGCCAGCGACAAGGCCCGCTTCATCACCGGCGCGGATATGAAGATCGACGGCGGCGTGATGTCGAAGCTCGGCATCGTGCTGCCGGAGTAGATGAATGGTCGAGCTTAGGCGCGGGGCCGCCATGGTGTTCGGCGGGACAATCGAGACTGTAGAGATGCACACCGGTGGCGAACCGGTGCGCATCGTCGTGTCCGGCTATCCGCCGATCCCAGGTGCGACGATCCTTGAAAAACGCCGCTACGCCCGCGACAACCTCGACCATTTGCGCAAGCTGCTCATCTTCGAACCGCGGGGCCACTACGACATGTATGGCGTGATCCGGGTGGAGCCCGATCTTCCGGGCGCCGACCTCGCCGTGCTGTTCATCCACAATGAGGGCTATTCCACCATGTGCGGCCACGCGACCATAGCACTGGGCCGCTATGCGGTCGATCATGGGCTGGTGGCTCCGCGCGCTCCGGTGACCGATGTCGCCATCCAGTGCCCGTGCGGGCTGGTGCGGGCTCGCGTTGATGTGGAGGAGACACCGGACGGCTTTGTATCCGGTTCCGTCACGTTTGAGAGTGTGCCATCCTTTGCATTCGCCCTCGACCGCCACGTTGATGTCGCCGGTCTGGGAACGGTGCCGTTCGACATCGGCTATGGCGGTGCGTTCTATGCGCTGGTGGATGGGAGATCGATAGGGCTCAATCTTGAGACGACACCGCTCGATCGGTTGGTCGAGGCGGCCGACAGCATTACCAGAGCGGTCGCTGCGGCTGTGCCGCTCGATCATCCCGGCGATCCGGACCTCGCCTTTCTCTATGGCACGATCCTGACCGATGGCGATGACGGTTCAGGCGGGAGGCCGAGCCGGAATATCTGCGTCTTCGCCGAGCGTGAGGTCGATCGCAGCCCGACAGGAAGTGGCGTTTCGGCACGGATCGCGGTTCAGCTGGCGCGTGGCACTACTGGACTGGATGAGCCCCGCCAATTCGAAAGCCTGACCGGCGCGGTGTTCTCTGCGAAGGCCATCCGTGCGCACAAAGCGGGACGCTTCGACGCGGTGCGCGTCGAGGTGGGCGGACGCGCCTACTACTCTGGCCGTTCCCAATTCTCAGTCGAGACGGGCGACCCTCTCGGCGGTGGCTTCCTGCTGCGCTGAGTGTTCGATCAGCCCCGCAGTCCCGGCGCTTCGTGACCGGACCGCTCCACATATTCGGTGTATCCGCCGCCATAAGTGTGGATGCCCTCTGGCGTCAGTTCCAGAACGCGATTCGAGAGGGCCGCGAGAAAGTGACGGTCGTGGGAGACAAAAAGCATCGTGCCCTCATATTGCGAGAGCGCCGTGATCAGCATCTCCTTGGTGGTCATATCAAGGTGGTTGGTCGGCTCGTCCAGCACCAAAAGGTTCGGCGGATCGAACAGCATCATCGCCATCACCAGCCGTGCCTTTTCGCCACCTGACAGAACCCGGCATTTCTTGTCGATCTCGTCGCCGGTAAACCCAAAGCACCCGGCCAGCGCGCGCAGCGGCGCTTGCCCGGATTGCGGAAATGCATATTCCAGCGACTGGAACACAGTGCGCTCGCCATCCAGGAGTTCCATTGCGTGCTGGGCGAAGTACCCCATCTTCACGCTCGGGCCGCGCGCGACGGTTCCATTGTCCGGCAGCGTAGCGCCGGCGGCCAGCTTCAGCAGGGTCGACTTGCCCGCGCCGTTGACACCCATGACGCACCAGCGCTCCTTGCGGCGCACCTGGAAATCAAGCCCGTCATAAATGCTGCGTGTGCCATAGCGTTTGTGCACGTTCTTCAGGGTCACCACGTCCTCACCGGAGCGAGGCGCGGGCTGGAAGTCGAAAGACACCGTCTGGCGGCGCTTCGGCGGCTCCACCCGGTCAATCTTCTCCAGTTTCTTGACGCGACTCTGGACCTGCGCGGCATGTGAAGCGCGTGCCTTAAACCTTTCGATGAAGGCGATCTCCTTCGCCAGCATCGCTTGCTGGCGCTCGAACTGCGCCTGCATCTGCTTGTCGGCGATCGCCCGCTGCTGCTGATAAAACTCATAGTTGCCGGAGTAGGTGGTCAGCGCACCGCCGTCGATCTCGACAATCTTGTTGACGATGCGGTTCATGAACTCGCGGTCATGCGAGGTCATCAGGATCGCGCCGTCATAGCCTTTGAGAAAGCCCTCCAACCAGATCAGGCTCTCGAGGTCGAGATGGTTGCTGGGCTCGTCAAGCAGCATGGCGTCGGGACGCATCAGCAGGATGCGGGCGAGTGCCACGCGCATCTTCCAGCCGCCAGACAGCTTGCCAACGTCGCTGTCCATCATCTCCTGGCTGAAGCCAAGTCCGTCGAGCACCTCTCGGGCTCGGCCGTCCAGCGCATAGCCGTCTAGCTCCTCGAAACGCGCCAGCACCTCGCCGTAACGAGCGATAATCTCGTCCATCTCACCGGCGCGGTCGGGATCGCCCATGGCGGCCTCGAGTTCCTTCATCTCGGCCGCCACTGCGCTGACCGGTCCGGCGCCGTCCATGACTTCGGAAACCACACTGCGGCCGGCCATGTCGCCGACATCCTGGCTGAAATAGCCGATGGTGACGCCGCGATCGACCGCGACCTGGCCCTCATCGGGCAGCTCCTCGCCGGTGATCATCCGAAAAAGCGTGGTCTTGCCCGCGCCATTCGGACCGACCAGACCGACTTTTTCGCCCTTCTGCAGAGTGGCGGAAGCATCGATGAAGACAATCTGCCTGCCGTTCTGCTTCCCTATGCCTTCCAGCCGAATCATGAACCCCCGCAAGGTGAAGTGGCGCGTTTGGTGGGGCCTTACGCGATCGGGCTTGCACAGGAAACCCTTGAGCTGGCTGAGCGGCGTTTTGCCGCCAACTCCGGAGAGCGAAATCCGCGAGCCCCTATTCTTTGGTCTGGGTTGCGGCAGCCCACACAAAAACCCCGCCAATATGGCGGGGCCTTCGACCGTTACGATAATGCAAACTCAGCTGCGTGACAGCCACGAGTCGATGTCCTTCTCGGTCTGCTCCTGAGCGGTTCCGTAGCGCTCCTGCAGTCGGCCAGCCAATTCCTTCCGCTTGCCCTTGATGACGTCGAGATCATCGTCGGTGAGCTTACCCCATTGCTGCTGAAGCTTGCCCTTGAACTGTTCCCAATTGCCTTCGACCTTGTCCCAATTCATGTCGCATCTCCTGAGTTGCTCGGGAGAGGTTCGATCGAACCTCCTGACGCGCTAACGCCCAACGTCGCGATGCGGTTCCTGAATTCGTCGCCTTCAGGGGCCAAGAAAAACCCCGCCGGATCGCTCCGGCGGGGCCTGTAGACGGCGATAAGCCAAGTTTAGCTGCCGCTCTTCTTCAACGCGGCGCCGAGGATGTCGCCGAGCGAAGCGCCGGAGTCGGTCGAGCCGTACTGGGCAACCGCTTCCTTCTCTTCGGCGATTTCCAGCGCCTTGATCGAGACCTGCAGCTTGCGGGTCTTCTTGTCGAAAGCGATGACGCGGGCGTCGACCTTCTGGCCGACCACGAAACGCTCCGGACGCTGCTCATCGCGATCTCGCGAAAGGTCGTTTCGCTTGATGAAGGTTTCGATGCCGCTCTCGACGAGACGGACTTCGAGGCCACCATCCTTGATCGCGATGACTTCGCAGGTGACGACGGCGTTCTTACGGAGATCGCCGGAGGCTTCCGTAGTTGAGGCGGCTGCGCGCTGCAGCTGCTTGACGCCGAGCGAGATGCGCTCCTTTTCGATATCGACGTCGAGCACCTGCGCTTTGACCATCTGGCCACGCTGATACTCTTCGATCACCTGCTCGCCCGGGCGGTTCCAGTCGAGGTCGGAGAGGTGGACCATGCCGTCCACATCGCCTTCCAGGCCGATGAACAGGCCGAACTCGGTCTTGTTCTTGACCTCGCCCTCGACTTCCGAACCTACGGGATGGTTGCGGGCGAAAGCCTGCCACGGATTCTCAAGCGTCTGCTTGAGGCCGAGCGAGATGCGGCGCTTGGACGGATCGACCTCGAGCACGACCACGTCGACTTCCTGAGTCGTCGACAGGATCTTGCCTGGGTGCACATTCTTCTTCGTCCACGACATTTCCGAAACGTGGATAAGACCCTCGATTCCGGGCTCCAGCTCCACGAAGGCGCCGTAATCGGTAATGTTTGTGACCGTACCGCGGATCTTCTTGCCGATCGGGAACTTCGCACCAATCTCCGACCACGGATCGCTTTCAAGCTGCTTCATGCCGAGCGAGATGCGGTGGGTTTCCTGGTTGATGCGGATGATCTGCACCTTGACCGTCTGACCGATGTTGAGGATTTCGGTCGGATGGTTGACGCGGCGCCACGCCATGTCGGTGACGTGCAGCAGGCCGTCGATGCCGCCAAGATCCACGAACGCACCATAGTCCGTGATGTTCTTGACGACGCCCTCGACCACCTGACCTTCTTCGAGGTTCTGGACGATCTCCGAACGCTGTTCGGCGCGGCTCTCTTCGAGTACGGTACGGCGCGAAACGACGATGTTGCCGCGGCGGCGATCCATCTTGAGGATCTCGAAAGGCTGCGGGTTGTGCATCAGCGGGGTGACATCGCGAATCGGCCGGATATCGACCTGCGAACGCGGCAGGAAGGCCACGGCGCCGTCGAGATCGACGGTAAAGCCGCCCTTGACCTGGTTCGAGATGACGCCTTCGACGCGCTCACCCTTGTTGAACTTCTCTTCGAGCTTGACCCAGCTCTCTTCGCGGCGGGCCTTGTCGCGGGACAGCATCGCTTCGCCCAGGGCGTTCTCGATGCGCTCGACATAGACTTCGACGCGGTCGCCCGGCTTCAACTGGCCGTCCTTAGCCTTGGCGCCGAATTCCTTCAGCGGCACGCGGCCTTCGACCTTCAGGCCGACGTCGATGATCGCCATGTCTTTTTCAATGGCTGTGATGGTGCCGCGAACGACCTGGCCTTCGCCGGAATGGCCGCTGGAAAACGTCTCGTCGAGAAGGGCGGCGAAATCGTCGCGGGATGGATTGGATTGGGACATTGTTTCTCCTGGATAGCCCTGTGGACAGGGCGGCGCCGTGGGTTAGCGTTGCGTTGGCCTGCCGGCGTTCCGGTCTCGTTCAAAGACCTCAAGCCGCCTAAAGCGGCAAATCCGGCGCAGAGAATGCTGGCAGGCTGGGTTCTTCCCTCGGTGAGTGGGCTGCCTTGCGACAAACGGCCCGCTACACTTCAGGATGCGGCTCGCTTCGTCAGGACGTCATCAATGATCGTACGGGCGGCGCGAAACGCGGCTTCTATAGACATTTCCGACGTGTCGAGCAAGTGCGCATCGGCCGCCGGGCGCAATGGCGAATCGAAGCGGCCCATGTCGCGCTCGTCGCGCAGCTGGATATCGCTCAAAATCGCGGCGAATTCGGCCTTGCCCCCACGCGCTTCAATGTCGCGCAGCCGGCGCATCGCGCGCACCTCGGCACTGGCAGTAACATAGAGCTTGACCTCCGCGTCCGGGCAAACCACGGTGCCGATATCGCGGCCGTCAAGCACCGCGCCGCCGTCCTGCGCAGCAAAGGCTCGCTGCTCCTCCACCAGGACGCGCCGTACCTCCGGAATCGCCGCGACGCGCGATGCGGCATCTGCCACCGCGTGCGCGGACAGCAGTTCGCGGTCAAGCGCGCCGAGATCGACCAGACGCGCAGCCTCGACCGCATGCGCCGCGTCGTCGAGGGGCCAGCCTTTCTGAAGCAGCATGTGGGCAACCGCGCGATAGGTAAGGCCGGTGTCCAGATGCGCCAGATGATAGTAGTCGGCGATACGCCGGGCTAGCGTGCCCTTGCCCGATGCAGCAGGGCCGTCAATTGCGATGGTGAGATTCATGCCGCGCATCAATCACGAAGTTGCCGCCAGAACAACCTCGTGTCACTTCGCGCACAAAAGTCAGACACACGCCTCCGCAACTATCGCCGCCCCGCCCGATCACCGTACTCACCGACCAAATGCGCCATCTCCTCGCTAGCATGGGGATCGGATGGGCTAATCAAACCTTCCGCAACCTCGACGATGTCGGCTTGCGGCCGGTTCTGGCTGACTTTCCACTTGCCGTCGATCGCGGCGATGTCGATCTCGACGCCGACGATGCCCTTCAGCTGTGAGGCAATGTAGGTTTCGGGAGCGTCGGACACCGCCCAGGGAGCGGCTCGCTTGCCTTCATGGCTGCAGGTCAGGGCCTCGACCTGCGTGCGCAGCCATTCGGCATCCTCGAATACCCTGCCCTGCGCCGCGTACCTGCACTATGGCATAGTTCCAGGTGGGCACGACCTTGCCGGTTTCACGTTTCGTCGCATACCAGGACGGCGTGATATAGGATTCCGCACCTTGAAATACGACCAGCGCAGATGCGCCGGCCTGAAGCTCGCGCCATTGGCCGTTGGCCTTCGCCATGTGCACCCGCAGTGTGCCGTTCGGCGATGCGTCCGCGTCCAGCAGAAACGGCAGCGCGTTGGCAATGAGCCCGCCTGCGCCGGCCGTGATCAGCAAGCCAAGCGGATGGGCGCGGATCAGCGCGTGCTGGGTGGCGAGGTCATCCTCGCGAAAATGGGGAGGCTGGTACATTCATGGATCCCGCATATCGGTCTTCGGCTTGCGCCTAGATAACCACCCAAAGGCGATAATCAGCAAGGCTACGACCGCTGCCGACAAGTGTCATTATCGGGATGATTGCGATCGACAAATAGGTAACAATCCTGACCACTGCCTCAAGCCGCACAAACCAACTCGGCGAGTGGGGCGCGACGAGCAGAAAAACCAGTCCGTTCGCAACAGCCAGAATTGCGGCTTGAACGGCAAACAACCGGAACAGCCCGGTAAACGGACCAAATCGCTTTCCGAAATAGAACCGCTCGATGAGGAACGGCACCGCGGCGGCAATAAAGCACGCGACGAGAAAGCTCATCGACCAGGTCACCGCTTTCTGCGGCGGGCAGACCGCGCCCCGAGAAAGAAGCCGGCAATCATACCCACAGCCGGGGGTATCGCCAGAAATGTCAGCTGCCGCCATTCATCTGGAACAGGCGTGCCTGCTATGTCGTACTCGACCGGTCGGGGAAAAGCACCGCTGACGACGTAGTAGGCGATCAGCAGCATCGGCAGGACGACCAGCCAGACGCCAGCGGCGCGGCTTGGCTTGGCTGTATCGTTTGCAACCGCGCTTGCACAGGCGGTACGGCCCGACCAGACGGTGAAGGGAACGCCCAGCATCACATAGAGAATCACCGTCGTTGCCGCGGCCAGGATGGATTCCAGCATCGTCACCCGCCTTCGATCATCGCGAGATCAAGCGGCAGCCGCCCTCTCGATCGGCGCGCCGAGTCCCGTCATCAATCCCATGAATTCCGGGAAGCTGGTTGAGATCATGCTGGCATCGTCGATCGCGACCG
This sequence comes from uncultured Alphaproteobacteria bacterium, assembly GCA_963829135.1. Taxonomy (GTDB): domain Bacteria; phylum Pseudomonadota; class Alphaproteobacteria; order Rhizobiales; family Rhizobiaceae; genus Kumtagia. Next base: position 645,778 of record CAWHHO010000008.1, read on the forward strand.
GCTTTTCGGCGGCAAGACCCATAACCAGGAAGCTCATCGCAATGCGGTGGTCGAGATGCGTCCGGACGGTGCCTCCGCCAAGGCCCCTGCCGCCGGGCCGCCCGCGCACCAGCAGCGTCTCCCTGCCTTCGACACAGTCGACACCATTGGCTTCGAGGCCCCGCGCCACCGCTGCAAGGCGGTCTGACTCCTTGACCCGCAATTCCTCAAGGCCCTGCATCAGCGTCTCGCCATCGGCGAAGGAGGCGGCGACGGCCAGCACCGGATACTCGTCGATCATCGACGGCGCCCGCTCGGCCGGAACGGTTACGCCCTTCAGCTCCGACGAGCGCACCCGCAGGTCGGCGACATCCTCGCCGCCAGCATTGCGCCGGTTGAGAATTTCGATGTCGCCGCCCATTTCCTGCAGCGTGAGCAGCAGGCCTGTGCGCGTCGGGTTCATCAAAACATTCTCGATCAATATATCCGAACCCGGCACGATCAGCGCTGCCACCAGCGGGAATCCGGCAGAGGACGGATCGCCCGGCACAGCGATCGTCTGTCCGGCAAGCGGGCCCTGGCCTTCGATGTGGATACGCCGCACACCGTCGCTGTCTGTCTCGATCTCAAGGTTGGCGCCAAAGCCCTTCAGCATCTTTTCGGTGTGGTCGCGGGTCATAACCGGCTCGATGACCGTGGTTATGCCCGGCGTGTTCAGGCCTGCCAACAATACCGCCGATTTCACCTGCGCCGAAGCCATCGGCACCCGGTAGGAAATCGGTACGGCCTGACGCGGCCCGCGCAGGGTGATCGGCATGCGGTCGCCGGGGGCGGCCTTGGCAACCTGCACACCCATTTCGCGCAGCGGGTCGAGTACGCGCGCCATCGGCCGCTTTGACAGCGAAGCGTCGCCGATGAAAGTCGTCTCCATATCGTAGGTGCCGACGAGACCCATGGTCAGCCGGGACCCGGTCCCCGCATTACCGAAATCGAGCGGTTCCATGGGTTCCAGCAAGCAGCCATTGCCGACGCCCTGGATGATCCATTCACCATTCCGCTTTTCGATTTTCGCGCCCATCGCCTTCATGGCATCGCCGGTGCGCATGACGTCTTCGCCTTCGAGCAGGCCGGTAATGCGCGTTTCGCCGGATGCCAGACCACCAAACATGAACGATCGGTGCGATATCGATTTATCGCCGGGGATGCGGATGGTTCCGGTGAGCGCGGGGGACCGGCCGGCCGTTGCCGGCCGCGCGCCGCCATTGTGGGACATTTCTCTGAACCTCGATGCGAGCGCGTGCCGCGCCCGTGGTTTTCACAGTTTGCGCGGCTCTCCTAACATGGCTTTTGCGACCGGTCATCCCCTCGCGCAAAAGCCGCGGTCGCATCGAAACCCCCCCGGCAAACCGCTTTTTTTTGGCTTTGACAGGGCAAAAAACTGCGCTAAGGGGACCGATCTTTCAAGACGAGGCTAAGACGTGGCAAAATCCGAACTCGGCACAAAACGGATCGACCCGGAAACGGGCCGAAAGTTCTACGATCTGAACAAGGATCCGGTCGTTTCTCCCTATACCGGCAAATCGTACCCGTTGTCATACTTCGAGTCATCGACCGCCAAGGCTGTCGAAGAGGACGAGGCCGAAGAGCGCGAAGTCGACACCGACGAGGAAGCTCCGGAAGTCGTATCGCTCGAGGATGCCGATGAGGAGGCAAAGGCAGGCGACGACATTCCCGACCTTGGCGATGATGACGATGTCGATCTCGGCGACGACGAGGCAGATGTGTTCCTTGAGGACGAGGAAGAAGACGGCGACGACGTTACCGATATCATAGGCGTCGGCGAAGAGGACGAAGTCTGATCCGCGGATCACGCGGCCTGGAGGGCATCCAAAATTAGCCTTCCATGAAGGCTTGATCTTGTCGGAAGGCGGGTTTAGAAGCCGCCTTCGTAAGCGGCTTCCGCCGCTTCCAGCGCCAACCAGGGCGCGCGGCGCTAGCCGGAGATGGGGCCATAGCTCAGCTGGGAGAGCGCCTGCATGGCATGCAGGAGGTCAGCGGTTCGATCCCGCTTGGCTCCACCAACGGCTTTCAAGCGGCCGACTTCTAAGCAAAGTTGTTTGATATCAAGGCCTATGCCTTGCGTTCGGTATCTGCAGCTGCGGGGTTGAACCTTTGGTTCCGCGTGCGGGCTCCGGCGATTTTACGTTCCATTGTCGGCATCAAAAATCTCTCCCACGAGACCTCGCAAGAGCACGGCAGCTGAGCCGAACAAACTCGAGGCCAAGTGGCGTCAAGAAACCAGTCGGACCGGCTTTGCGCTTCGTTAGGGTCGCCCAAGGAAGGTTGTTCTGGCCATTGCCTGACGAGGCGCGGCCCGATCGTTCACCGCCGAATACGATCAGGCTTGAGCATCGGCTGGTCTAACGGTATGTGGAGACTGAATTTCACAGCCTCTCGCCGCCTCTCAACATCGGCTCAGGGCTCGCCAGTCCGAGAACGCATGTACAACTATCTCGATTTCGAAAAACCGGTCGCCGATCTCGAAGGCAAGATTGTCGAGCTGAAGAAGCTCGCCGAGAACGGCGAAGCTGTTGACGTCGCCGAGGAGATCGTGCGCCTCGAAAAGCGCTCCAAGGACGCCCTGCGGGACGTCTACAAGGCTCTGACGCCGTGGCAGAAGGTGCAGGTGGCGCGCCATCCCGATCGGCCTCACTGCCTGAACTATGTCGAGCAGCTGATAACCGACTTCACACCGCTCGCCGGCGATCGCGCCTTTGGCGAAGACCACGCCATCATAGCGGGCTTTGGTCGCTTCAAGGGACAGCCGATCGCGTTGCTTGGCCAGGAGAAGGGCTCGGATACCAAAAGCCGGTTGAAGCACAATTTCGGCTCGCCGCGGCCTGAGGGCTATCGCAAGGCCGTCCGCGTCATGGAACTCGCCGACCGCTTCCAGATACCGCTGCTGGCGTTGGTGGACACCGCAGGCGCATATCCTGGGGTAGACGCGGAGGAGCGCGGCCAGGCCGAAGCGATCGCCCGCTCGACGTCGGCATGCCTGGCGCTCAAGGTGCCGTCGCTCTCCGTGGTCATCGGTGAAGGCGGATCCGGCGGCGCAATCGCCATCGCCACGGCCAACCGCGTGATGATGCTGGAGCATGCCATCTATTCGGTGATTTCGCCCGAGGGGGCAGCGTCGATCCTTTGGCGAGATACAACCAGGTCCAGGGATGCCGCGACATCGATGAAGATCACCGCGCAGGATCTTCTCGACATGAAGGTTATCGACGCGATCATCCCGGAGCCTACCGGCGGCGCGCATCGCTCGCCCGACGCGGTCATTACCGCCACTGGCGAAGCCATCGACAGGACGCTGAAGGAGTTCGCTGGATCAAATATCGATTTCCGCGAGCAGCGCCGCGAGAAATATCTGGCGATCGGGCTCGCTGTAGCCTTTAAACGCATCGGCCCTGGGCCTCTCCGCCACAAAATCGCCGCCTGTTGCCGCTTTGTGGACGGGACGGAAGCCTTGAGAATGTTGCGGTAATCAATTTTCAAGGTTAACGAAACTATAGTCCATCTTTGCCATGGCTCGGGGCATTTGCCGCGCCGCATCCGTAACGGGACAACTACCGATACCCATGCCGAAGATTGCCAGTTTCCTCAAGGCCGGACTGCTCGTCTCGATGCTCGCGCTCGCCGCTTGCACCGACGAGAGCTACAAGGATTTCAACGCCAAGGCCGACAAGCAGCTGTCGGCGAAGATGATCGCCGAAATGAGCGCCAAGGGCATGTCGCGAAATTCGCCGGTGATGGCGCGCATTTTCAAGGAAGAGGGCAAGGTCGAGATCTGGAAGCAGAAGTCGAATGGCCGCTACGACATCGTTGCGTCCTATGACATCTGCAAATGGTCGGGCCAGCTTGGGCCGAAATTCATCGAAGGCGACCGCCAGGCGCCGGAGGGCTTCTATACCGTCCGTCCCGGCCAGATGAATCCGAACTCCAACTACCATCTGGCCTTCAACATCGGCTATCCGAACACCTATGACCGTGCGCATGGCCGCACAGGCTCGAACTTGATGGTTCACGGCGCTTGCTCGTCCTCCGGCTGCTATTCGATGACCGACGAGCAGATCGAGCAGATCTACGCTTTCGGCCGCGACGCCTTCAAGGGCGGGCAGACCGAGTTCCAGATCCAGGCATTTCCCTTCCGAATGACCGCCGCCAACATGGCGCGGTACCGCAACGATCCGAACTATCCCTTCTGGAAGAACCTGAAGGAAGGCTACGACTATTTCGAGATCACCAAGGTGCCGCCGAAGGTCGACGTTTGCGAAAAGCGTTACGTCTTCAATGCCGTACCCGAGGGTACTGCATCCTTCTCGCCCACCGGTGCGTGCCCGTCCTTCACCCAGCCGGATTCGCTGAAGAGCGCCTATCAGTCGTATCAATCGACTTACGAAGCCGCTTTCAGCACCGCGGCGAGTTCAGGCGCAACGGTTCCGCCCAAGTCATCCATCGGCGGTATCAAGGAAGCCAATATGGTCCGGGAATGGACCAAGAAGCGCGCCCGCGGCGAAAAGGTTACGCTTGAGCCGCCGGATATGACCGTCGACGGCAGCATCGTTCAGACGACCAGCCGGATGGGCCGCATCGATTCTGCCGCCGGCCGCAAGATGGCGGCCCTCGAGGCAGAGGAAGCCGCCAGGAAGAAGGCCGAGGAAGAGAAGATTGCCGCCAAGGAACGCGCCGCACGCGAAAAGGCGGAAGCCGAGGCCGCGCGGATTGCAGCCGCCGAGGCCGCCAAGAACCCGCCGCCGCCGGCCGTGGAGGAGTCGGGGGAGATGGCGACCGGCGCCGCGACCGGGGAGAAGCCCGGCTTCCTCGGACGGGTTGGCAGCCGAATCGGCAAGCTCTTCGGCAATTGAGCCGGGCAACTCCGTCCAGCACGGACGTCTACGATCTCAGGGGGCTGAACTGCCCCCTGCCGGTACTCAAGGTGAAAAAGCGCCTATCGGGTATGCGCGCCGGCTGCCGGCTATGGGTGGAAACCACGGATCCGCTTGCTGCGATCGATATCCCGGCCTTCTGCCAGGAAAGCGGCAACCTCCTGCTGCAGGCCGATGCGGTGACGGGCGGTCACCGGTTCCTGATCGAGCGCGCCAATTCGTGACTCGATTGGATTGTGCGGTGATCGTATCTGTCTCTACCCCTTCATCTCCAGGAACGGCTCGAAGCCGCCATAGATCATCCGCTTGGCGTCGAAGGGCATCGTCTCCCAGTTGGGCTTCATCCGCGGATCGTCCATGACCTTCTTCATCACGTCGTCGCGATGCTGGCGGGAGTTGTATGTTACCCACGAAAACACGACGATCTCGTCATCCTTTGCCTGAACAGCGCGCGGGAACGATGTCAGCTCGCCATAGGGAACGTCATCGGCGATGCACTCCACATAGTCCAGCGCGCCGTGTTCCTTCCACACGACGCCGGCCTCCCCCGCCATCTTCTTATAGGCGTCGAGATTGTCTTTCGGCACGGCGATCACGAATCCATCGACATAGGACATTTTCATCTCCTCTGGTTTGTTCAAGGACGAACGCCAGAACCCCTGCCCGACGGCAGGTCGCAAATAATCCGATGCTATGCCGAAAGCTCCCGGAATTTGGCGATGATCGCATCGCCCATCGCCGTAGTGCCGACTTCGGTCATGCCAGCCGACATGATGTCCCTGGTGCGCAAACCATCGTTCAGAACTGCTGAGATCGCCGTTTCCAGACGATCTGCCTCGGCCACCATGTTGAAAGAATAGCGCAGGCACATGGCAAACGAGGCCAGCATGGCGATCGGATTGGCGATTCCCTTGCCGGCGATATCCGGCGCGGAACCATGCACAGGCTCATAGAGCGCCTTTCGCTTGCCTGTCTTGGCGTCGGGCGCGCCCAGCGATGCCGAGGGAAGCATGCCGAGCGAACCGGTGAGCATCGCCGCCACGTCCGACAGCATGTCGCCGAAAAGATTGTCGGTGACGATAACATCGAACTGCTTCGGCCAGCGCACAAGCTGCATGCCGCCGGCGTCGGCAAGCATGTGGTCGAGCTTCACGTCGGAATATTTCGCCTTGTGAATCTGGGTGACGACCTCGTTCCACAGCACGCCCGACTTCATGACATTGCGCTTTTCCATCGAGGTGACGTGGTTTCTGCGCGTGCGCGCCAGTTCGAACGCGACGCCGGAAATGCGCTCGATCTCGAAAGTGTCGTAAACCTGCGTATCGATGCCCCGCTTTTGGCCGTTGCCGAGGTCGATGATCTCCTTCGGCTCGCCGAAATAGACACCGCCGGTGAGTTCGCGCACGATCAGAATGTCGAGACCCTCCACGACTTCTGGCTTGAGCGACGAGGATGCGGCCAGCGCCGGATAGCAGATGGCCGGACGCAGATTGGCGAACAGCGCCAGATCCTTGCGCAGGCGCAAAAGGCCGGCTTCCGGACGCACCTCGTAAGGCACGGGGTCCCATTTCGGTCCGCCAACCGCGCCGAACAGCACTGCGTCGGCGGCGAGCGCCTTGGCCATATCGTCCTCCGACACCGCTTTCCCGTGCGCGTCATATGCGGAACCACCCACCAATCCGCGCTCGGTCTCGAAGCCTGCGCCCAACTCCGAATTCATCACCGCAATCAGTTTCTCGACCTCGCCCATGGCCTCAGGGCCGATGCCGTCGCCGGGGAGAAGGAGGAGGTTCTTTGAAGCCATGGTTTTCGCGGTCCCGGGTTGTTGGAATTCGCGGCCTTGCTAGCTGGAGAGTTCGGGCGGCGCAAGGATGTGTTGTAACGCGCAATCCCGATGTGTATATTCGTTACGGGTTATACACACGGGTGCAACCATGCGAACGAACATCGAAATTGACGATGCCTTGCTGGCCGAGGCGATGAAAGTTACGGGACAGCGGACCAAGAAGGCCACCGTGGAGGAAGCGCTTCGGGAAATCGTTCGCCGAGCAGAACTGCGACAGGCGCTTAATGAATTGCGCGGAATCGGCTGGGAAGGCGACCTCGATGAAATGCGCCGAGGTTGGTCGCCGCCGGATGAACTGCTGTGATCGTCGTCGATAGCTCAGTCTGGATACAATGGATACGAGGCTATGACACTCCAGAGACACGAAAGTTCAATGCCCAAGACCCTCTTGATGTAATCATCGCCGATATCGTTCTTCTTGAGCTGCTGCAAGGAGCCAGAGACGATCGCCAAGCGGAAAAGATCCAGCGGACGCTTCAGAAGTTTCAGTTGGAAGAGATCATGAATACCGGTATTGCCGTGGAGGCTGGAGGATTCTTCCGACGCCTGCGTGGTTTCGGCATTACGATCCGGAAGACTTCGGACCTGATCATAGGAACGTTCTGCATCCAGCACAGCCATGCCTTGCTGCACGCGGATCGCGATTTCGTGCCGATGCAGCAGCACCTTGGCTTGCGCTGCCTGTAGGTGTCACCCCCGCCGCAGCGCCGTTACCTCGATTTCGATCTTCATTTCCGGCTTGTTAAGCCCGCAGACGATCATCGTCGCGGCGGGCCGAATTTCGGCGAATGTTTCGCCGAGGATCGGGAAGACGCGATCCACATAGGCAGCGTCGGTGACGTAGTAGTGAGCGCGCACGACGTCTTCGAAGCCGAAGCCACCATCCGCCAGCGCCTTGCCGATGGTGGCCAGGCAATTGCGGGTCTGGTCTTCGACGCTCTCCGGCATGGTCATGGTCGCGTAGTCATAGCCGGTGGTGCCGGCCACGAAACACCAATCGCCCTGGACGACGGCGCGCGAATAGCCTGCCGCCTTTTCGAACGGAGAGCCGGTTGAAATCAGCTTGCGCATCGCAAATCCCCTCATCTGCCGCGCCGGTTCCGTCGCGTGTTGCCTCAGGCTGAGGGACCGCTTCGGCAACCCCGCGGAATCAACTCAGGCCCAGGGGCGGCTGACAGCGGCGGTCTTCTCATAGGCGGCGATCGAGGTTGCTTTTTCCAGCGTCAGGCCGATATCGTCGAGGCCGTTGAGCAGGCAGTGGCGCTTGAAGTCGTCAAGGTCGAACTTGACCACGCCGCCGTCCGGCCCGCGGATTTCCTTGGCCTCCAGATCAACGGTGAGCGTCGCATTGGAACCGCGCGAAGCATCGTCAAGCAGCTTGTCCAGGTCCTCCGGGCTCACGGTGACTGGCAGAATGCCGTTCTTGAAGCAATTATTGTAAAAGATGTCAGCGAAGGACGTCGAGATCACGCAGCGGATGCCGAAGTCCAGCAATGCCCAGGGCGCATGTTCGCGGCTGGAGCCGCAGCCGAAATTGTCTCCGGCAACCAGTATCTGCGCTTTGCGGTAGGCCGGCTTGTTGAGCACGAAATCCGGGTTTTCGGTCCCATCCTCGTTGAGGCGCATTTCGGCGAACAGGCCGGCGGCGAGGCCGGTGCGCTTGATCGTCTTCAAATAATCCTTCGGGATGATCATGTCGGTGTCGACATTGACGATCGGCAAGGGCGCCGCGACGCCGGTCAGCGTTGTGAACTTGTCCATGGTCTTCTGGCTCGTCTGCATTTCAGAATTTGCTGCGCCCGCAATACATCAAGCGGCGAGTGATTCAAAGCCCGTCCTTCACGCCGGACCGGCACCCTCGAGCGCGTACTCTTCGGCAATCGCCATGAAGCGTTCATCGTCGGGCAGGGTCGCAAAACTGTAGCGCGACACCAGCGTCCGGGCCCAGGGTAGTGCCTCGTCGGTATAGAGTTCGACATAGGGTGCGTACCAGCCATGCTCGTCGAGCATGGTTGCGCGGAGATTGACCATCCAATCCAGGCCTTCCGGGCGCGTAAACATCCAACTCTTGCAGAAGGAACAGAAGAAATGTTTCGATGCGCCCTGCAAGCCGCCCAAAACGGGCTCTCCTTCAGTGACTGCGAAGCCTTCGGCCGGTACGGCAATTGACAGGGAAAAAGCGCTCGCCGTCATCTTCTGACAGCCGCTGCAGTGGCAGGCGGAAGCAAGCATTGGCGGGGCAGTAACCGTGAAGCGCACGCGGCCGCACCTGCAGCCGCCTGACCAGGGCAGTTTCCAGTCCCGCATGAACGCAATCTCCGTGTTCAGTGTCCGATAGGGTAGGGCAGCGCTGGCGCGAAGGAAAGAAGCCGTTGTCCATCGAAGATCAACCGTTCGTTTCCGCTCAAGGATACTTGTAGAGAGGGTGGCGGTTTCCCACATTTTCTCAAGAAGGAGAAAATGGAATGCCGACGCGCAAGAAGCCACAGGATAAGGTTCTGGAGAACGACATCCGTGAGAAACTCTGGCGGACCGCCAGGAAGGCTGCGGCACAGGTGCCGTTCATGGACGAGGTCGTCGCCGGCTATTACTGCGCGATGGACAAGCAGACGCCGCTGAAGTCAAAGGGCATTCTGCTTGCAGCGCTCGCCTACTTCGTGCTGCCGGCGGATGCCGTTCCGGACATCTTTTTCGGCATTGGCTTTACCGACGATTTCGCGGTGCTGGCGGCCGCCCTCGCCTCCGTTCGCGCCCACATAAAACCCGCCCACCGGCTTGCTGCGCGGGAGGCGCTTCAGCAGCAAGGATAAGTTGCGTCGCCTAAGACGCTTCTATGGTCATGACCTAGTCGATGTCCACCGACGGATCTGCTTCGAGGATTTTGCGAAGCCGGCCGAAAGCCAATCTAATTCGCGACTTCACTGTGCCCAGCGGCAGTCCCGCCCGCTCAGCGATCTGACTGTGAGAAAGCCCTTCGAAAAAGGCATATTGCAGCAATGTGAGTTGGTCGTCGGGCAACGTTGCGACTGCAATGCGCACGCGCACGTCGCGCAGGCGCGCATCCATCCCCTCGGCAGCGTTTTCGGGCTCTTCCGGCAGAAGGATCGGATCGGACGGGTCCAACAGGTGTGATCTATCCCGACGTACAAGATCGATGCGTCGGTTGCGTGCGATGCGGAATAGCCAGGTGCCCAGCGATGACTTTTCCGGATCGAACAAGTGCGCTTTATGCCAAAGCACCGTCATCACTTCCTGCGCCAGGTCCTCGGCCATTGCCGCATCCATGCCGAGACGCTGCAGGTAGCCATTGATGCGTGGCGCGAAGTGGTCGAAAAGGCGGGCGAACGCCTCACGGTCCCGGTCTCGCGCGATAAGAGCGGCGAGCCGGGCGAACTCTTCATGCGCCGTATGTGTCATGATCGGATCATGCTCTGCTGCCCCGCCTCCACCAAGCTGGCAAGGCCTTGCGATTCTCGCCTCGCACGCCCGGCCAATCGATCCCAATGCAAAATAGAACCAAAAGTCAAACTGCTGCCGTTTTTGTTGGTTTCAACGGAGCACAGAAGGGACATTGCGCTGGCCGCTCAACGGGGCAGGACGCAGGACAAGAAAGTGATGCAATATGGCTGCCCCTATTTCGCCGATGTTCACCAATTCGTAACCCTGAATAACTCAAAATTAAGCGATCGGCGGGATAGCGTCCGGCCGGGTCCCGCAGTTCCTGCGGTTGAAGCGAGACGGTGAAAATATGCGTGGACTAAAAGCAGCGGTTTCGGGCCTGATGTTGATCGCAGGTGTAATGCCCGCAGCCGCGCAGGCGACCAAGATTGGCCAGCACAATGCCTGGGGTACCTACAGCTACAAGGCCGGGAACGGCAAGGTATGTTATGTGCTGACCGTTCCGACCGCAAAGCAGCCGCCATCGCTCGACCATGGGGAGATATTCTTTTTTGTCAGCCAGCGGCCGGGCCAACAGGTCAGCTATGAGCCGCAATTCATAGCCGGATACAAATTTCAGACGAACTCGAAGGTTACAGTTACGATCGACGGCAAGTCTTTCTCCATGTTTACCAAGGAAAAGTCGGCATGGGTGGAGAATGCCGCTGAGGAACCTTTGCTGATAGCCGCCATGAAAGGCGGATCGGACATGAAGGTTTCGGCCAAATCCGGCAAGGGCAACGCGACCAACTACACTTTTTCGCTGAAAGGAATATCGGCCGCACTCGGCTCCATCGCCAAGTGCAAGTAGCGGACGCACGCGCTCGATTAGGTGGGTGGTCGCACCAAGCCGCGGGATAGCCGAACCAATGGCTCGTCGATTGATACTTCTCGCGCGGGCCGCTTGATCGAGACCTTGTGAGTGAGGAGGCGTTACCGGCTGCCGATGAGGCCGCCGATCGCACCGCCGACCAGGCCGCCGACAAACGCGGCGCCGCCAGGCGAATCCATCAGGCCGCCACCGCTGCGCCTCTGCACGCGCCCCACTCTCTGGTCTGCCTGCTGACGGCGCGCAGTCGTCTTTCGCGTCGGCTGCCGGTTCGCCACCTGCTGTTTGCGCACGTTGGCGTTGACTGCCTTCTGCTGCTCGTATTGGGCACGAACCTGCGCCATCATCGGATCTGTTTGCACGACCAGGAACATGTGCTGCTGCGGTGTCAGGTATGTCGTCTCTATGATACCGCTCTGCTTCTGCCATGCGCCGATTGCGGTGCGCGACCGCGGGCCAAGCGAACCGTCTGCTCCGCCTGTCAGGTGCCCAAGGGCGCCAAGGCGAAGTTGGAGGTCGATGCGGCCTGCCTTGTCGAGGTTGAGCGCGGCTTCCGTCTCGGGCGTGCCAGGCGCCTGCTTGACGTCGTCCGGGACTGCGACTGCCGTGCGTACCTGCGAAGCGCCAGGAGCCGCCTCGCCGGCCGGTGCAAGCGACGCAACCTGGGTTTCGCCACTCGCCTTCAACTGATCGATGTTGAGGCTGGCAAGACCGGCAAAGCTGCCATTCGGAAACTGCTTCAGGTACAGCTCGTAATGCGCGATCGTGTTGCGCTTGGAGGCTTCGTCCCACAGCTTCTGTTCGACTGTCCAGTTGACGTCCGGCTTCGCATCGGTTGGCTGCGCGCCAACCGCTCCGAGTGTAACCGCCGGTGCAGCAGCGGCTGGCGCCGCCGGCGCATCACCGCCCAGGAAAACTTCGCGGCCAAGCGAGGCGTTGTGCCAGGGACGCTGAGCGCCATTCGTCGCCGCCGAGACATCGGCGCGAACGCGGGTCAGCGCACTCTGGATCTCCAGCCCGGGTGTCGTCAGATGCTTGGCAAGCGCGGTCGTATAGGGGCTGTTGGCGGCCGCGCCGTCATAGGCAACAGCGCCCGGATCGGTCGCGTATGCGATCAGCAGACCGCCCGCGCCAGTGCTCTGTCCGCTGGCCTGCACGGCTGCGAGACCCGTGCCCATCGACTGCGACCGGCTGGCTGGCAGTGCTTTTGCGAGAGTGCGCGCCAACGGATTGTCGCGGCAGGCGTCGAGGATGATGACGCTCACGGCGGGATCCGGCGGCAGCGACGCCATCAGCTTGTCGACGGAAATCGTTCTCGTCTGTAACTGCGCCGCCTTTTCCAGCTGGGCGTCGACCGGAATGAGGTAGTTGTGCCCGTCGACCTGAAGGCCATGCCCCGCATAATAGACCACCGCCACCTCGGCGTCGTAGGCGTCTTCCGTGAATTTATCGAGCAACTCGCTCATCCGTGTCTTGTCGACGTCGCTCCCCTCGATGACGTTGAAGCCTGTGGAGCGCAGTGTCGCGGCCATCAGCGCTGCATCGCTTTTCGGGTTGGGCAGCGTAACGGCAAACGTGTACGAGCTATTGCCGATGACGAGGGCGACCTTTTTGCCGCTTACGGCCGCATTAGCCTGACTGATCGACAGGAGCGCGGTCATCAGAACCGCGAGAAGCCCGAGAGCCCTGTGCATTTAATTTCCCCGGAAAGGCGGTTGGCCAAACGAACGAGATCCGTTTGGACGAACCGGAAAACAACAAGCGATGCATTTATCGCAGACCGCACCCAAAAACAGCCCGCGCGAACCTAAGCCCACTACAGTTGTAGGAGGTGGGTTCCGTGGCGTCAATAAAGGGAACTGCCCGGTTTGTAAGGTTCAACGATAGTTGCGAGGTTGGAGTCCGCTTCAGCTACCAGCGTGTCGGCTCGCCCGGCGCGGCAGGTTCGATCGCCAGTGCGTGCAGGCCGGCCTTTAGCTCGGGTGTCAAGAGGTCATTTACGGCACGGTGACGGGCGACACGGCTCATGCCGGTAAAAGCGCGCGATACGATGCGGACACGGAAATGGGTCTCGCCTGTTCCGTCGAAGGTTGCGTGATGACCAGACTCGACATGATGATGCCCGGCGTGCAAATGGCTCTCGTTGAGCACCGACAATCGCTCCGGCGCGAAGGCCTCCATCAGCTTCTGTTCAATCGTCGCCTGAAGTGTCATTGTTGAATTTGCCTCGCAGCACCAAATAACATGCTCGCCATCATATTTAATCCGCGATTTAGCGGTTAGGGCGATCATTCCTCAAATGTCAATTCTTGTTTCGCATCTGCGAACGCCCCATAGTTTGGTTGAATGAGCACTTTTTCGAAATACTTCGAGAAGATTCGCGTCCGTCCCGACCCCATGGCCGAGACGAAGGCGGCGGCGCCTGCCTGTCAGTGGGACGGTTGTACGGAGCCCGGCACGCATCGTGCACCGGTCGGCCGTATGCGCGAGGGCGAATATTTCCGCTTCTGCTTCGATCACGTGCGCGAATATAACAAGGGCTTCAACTATTTTGCCGGTGCTCCGGCGGCTGAGATCGCGCGCTTCCAGAAAGAGGCGCTGACCGGACATCGCCCGACATGGACGGTAGCCTCCAACGGCAGTGCGCGATTTGCGCCGGACTTCTCGAAAAAACGTTCCGGCCGCGCCGGCTATCACAACCGCATGCGCGACCCGTTCAACCTTTTCGAGCAACAGCGCTCGGAGAGGCCGGCAAATGAGCTTCGCGCCAAGCCGCTCGAAGCGAAAGCGCTCGAAACACTCGGTCTTGACGACAGCGCCGCCGCCAAGGTTATCAAGTCGCGCTACAAGGAACTGGTCAAGCGCCACCATCCCGACGCCAATGGCGGCGATCGTGGCTCCGAGGACCGCTTTCGCGAGGTGATCCAGGCATATCGACTGCTCAAGCAGGCGGGACGCTGCTGACGTGCCAGGCGCCCGGTTCGACAAGCGCGCCATGAGGGCCGTTGGTGGGGCTTCGGAGCTATGCAAAGACCGGCATTGGGGGTCTCAGGAGCCCTCATGGTAAGCTTGCCCAACCGTGGGCGGATCGGAGCGGACCTGCTTGAGTTTTGGGCCAGACAACAATCCTTGGTTCGCCGTAGGCTTTTCCAACTTTCTTCCGAACGGAAAAAGTCCTAAGAGCGCGCGGACAATAATATGCCGGCTGGGCATGGCCCGGCCCGTGGAGACGTTATGAACAAGGTCGATCGCGATATTGCAAACCTGCCGGACACGACTGTTTCGGCGAAGGAGAAGTTTGGCTTCGATACGAAGATGGTCGTACCGGCCTATTCTACGCCCAGCGAACATGTGCCGGATCTCGATCCGGATTATTTGTTCGACAAGCAGACGACGCTGGCAATCCTGTCCGGCTTTGCCTTCAACCGCCGCGTCATGGTATCGGGATATCACGGCACCGGCAAGTCGACCCATATCGAGCAGGTCGCCTCCCGCCTCAACTGGCCTTGTGTGCGCGTCAACCTGGACAGCCACGTCAGTCGTATCGATCTCGTCGGCAAGGATGCCATCGTGCTCAAGGAAGGCAAGCAGGTCACGGAATTCCGCGATGGCATGCTCCCCTGGGCCTATCAGCACAATGTCGCGCTCTGCTTCGACGAGTATGATGCCGGCCGGCCCGACGTGATGTTCGTCATCCAGCGCGTTCTGGAATCGTCCGGTCGCCTCACCCTGCTCGACCAGAGCCGCGTCATCCGCCCGCATCCCGCCTTCCGCTTGTTCGCGACGGCCAATACGGTCGGCCTCGGCGACACGACCGGCCTCTATCACGGCACGCAGCAGATCAACCAGGCGCAGATGGACCGCTGGTCGATCGTCACGACGCTGAACTACCTGCCGCACGACAATGAGGTGAACATCGTGCTGGCCAAGGCCAAGCACTATCGCGACGCCAAGGGCAAGGACATCGTCAACAAGATGGTGCGCGTCGCCGACATGACGCGCTCGGCCTTCATCAACGGCGACCTCTCGACCGTCATGAGCCCGCGCACGGTGATCACCTGGGCCGAGAACGCCGAGATTTTCGGCGATGTCGGCTTCGCCTTCCGGTTGACCTTCCTGAACAAGTGCGATGAACTCGAGCGCCCGATCGTCGCGGAGTTCTATCAGCGCTCATTCGGCCAGGAACTGCCGGAGAGCGCGGCGAACGTCGTCCTGAGCTGACCGGCTGATCCATGGCGGGTCCCGGCGACAACACGCGCAGTAAGCCGAAGCCCGGCGCCGACACCGACCTGTTCAAGCGGTCGGTGACGGTCTGCATGCGCGCGGTCTCGGGAGACCGGGAGCTGGAAGTCGCTTTCGCCAAGGATCGGCCGGCGCTGGCGGGTAGCCGTGCGCGCCTGCCGGACCTTCCCAAGAAGCCGACGATGGCCGACATTGCGGTTACGCGGGGCCTCGGCGATTCGATGGCGCTGAAGCGCGCTTGCCATGACTCGCTTGTGCACAATCGCCTCGCGCCGGAGGGCAAGCAGGCGCGGGCGGTCTTCGATGCGGTCGAGCAGGCGCGCGTCGAATCGATCGGCTCGCGGCGCATGGCGGGCGTGTCCGACAATATCGGCCATATGCTCGAGGACAAATATGTAAAGGCCAATCTCGCCGATGTGCGCGAGCAGTCGGAAGCGCCCGTCGAGGAAGCTCTGGCGCTGATGGTGCGCGAGAAACTTACCGGCCGGCCAATCCCGAAAAGCGGGGAGCGCCTTGTCTCGCTGTGGCGCAACTGGGTCGAGGAAAAGTCCGGCGCAACGATGGACGAACTGGTCGGCAAGCTCGACGACCAGCAGGCCTTCGCCCGCGTCGTGCGCGATATGCTGGTGTCGATGAACATGGCCGAGGAACTCGGCGACGACCAGCAGACCGAAGACACGGAAGACGACGACAACGAAGCGCAGGGCGAAGAAAAGAACGAGGATGGCGGGGAGGACGATTCCGCCGGCGACCAGGCGCAGTCGGAAGACACCGACGATTCCTCGGAGGACGAGCAGTCCGGCGAGATGGAAGCGACCGACGCCAACGCCGACGACGTGACCGACGATGATGAAGCGGACGCCGAGACGCCTGGCGAAGCCAAGCGCAAGGACAATCCTTTCACCAACCTGCCTCGGGATATCGACTACAAGGTCTTCACCGCCGCTTTCGACGAGACTGTCGGCGCCGAGGAATTGTGCGACGAGGAAGAGCTCGACCGCTTGCGCGCCTTTCTCGACAAGCAACTCGCCAATCTGCAGGGCGTCGTCGGTCGCCTTGCAAATCGCCTCCAGCGAAGGCTGATGGCGCAGCAGAGCCGCTCCTGGGATTTCGATCTGGAGGAGGGCTCACTCGATCCGGCGCGGCTGGTGCGCGTCATCATCGATCCGATGCAGCCGCTTTCTTTCAAGCAGGAGCGCGACACCAATTTCCGCGACACTGTTGTTACGCTGGTACTGGACAATTCCGGCTCCATGCGCGGCCGGCCCATCACAGTGGCGGCCACCTGCGCCGACATACTGGCGCGCACTCTTGAGCGATGCGGCGTGTCGGTGGAGATCCTCGGCTTCACCACCCGCGCCTGGAAGGGCGGACAGGCGCGCGAGAAATGGCTGAAGGAAGGCAAGCCCGCCAGTCCGGGCCGGCTCAATGATTTGCGCCACATCATCTACAAGAGCGCCGACACGCCGTGGCGCCGCGCCCGCCGCAATCTTGGCTTGATGATGCGGGAAGGTCTGCTCAAGGAAAACATCGACGGTGAAGCCCTGCTGTGGGCGCACCAGCGCCTTATCGCCAGACCGGAGCAGCGGAAGATCCTGATGATGATCTCGGACGGCGCGCCGGTCGACGACTCGACGCTCTCGGTCAATGCCGGCAACTATCTCGAGAGGCATTTGCGGGGCGTCATCGAGCTGATCGAGACGCGCTCGCCTGTCGAGTTGCTGGCGATCGGCATCGGCCACGATGTCACCCGCTACTATCGCCGCGCGGTTACGATCGTCGATGCAGAGGAACTGGCGGGCGCCATGACCGAGCAGCTCGCCTCGCTGTTTGGCGAGGAAACGCCTCGCGACATGCGCCGCGGCGGCTACCGGCGGGCGGGGTGAGGAAGATGAGTGTTTACGCCGCCTTCTAGAGTTAGCCAGGAGCATCTCAAGCTGCGCGCTGTCACACCCCCCTCTGTCCTGCCGGACATCTCCCCCGCATGGGGGGAGATTGCCCAGTTGCAGCGGCTTCGCCAATCACCAACCTTGTATACGGAGCGCGGAGAGCGAAGCCGCCAATCTCCCCCCTTGCGGGGGAGATGTCCGGCAGGACAGAGGGGGGTGCGAAGGAGCGCCCTCCTGGTCCTGCTTGCTTCACTTGCGTTTCTGCCTGTAACTGCCCACGCCCAGGCGCCGATTGAGCGGATGGATATCACGTCGCGTACGATCGACTATTTCCAGATAGGGCTCGACCAAAAGATGTTCGGGCCGCTGGAATTTGTGGGCGGACTGGAGATGACATCCACGGGTTCGGATTTTGGCGCGTTGTCGGCTTTCCGCTTCACCACTCCGGGCAAGGATTTGGTTGGCGTCGCCGACACGGGCTTCTGGTTCTTCGGGTCGATCACGCGCGATGCCAGTGGCAAGCCTACCGGCATGACGGACTTTCGGATGGTGCCGATGGTCGACAAGGCCGGCAATCCCTTCAGGCTGAAGGGGATGGCGGACGCCGAAGGCCTCGACGTGCATGACGGGATCGCGACCGTTGGCTTTGAGCGCGACCACCGCGTCGAGCAATTTCGGGTCGATCCCGACAATATGCGAGGACCGATAAGGGAACTCGCCTTCCTCCTGCCAAAGAGGGAGCTACGCCAGAACGGCGGCTTCGAGACGGTGACGCGGGCGCATCCCCAGGGCCAGCACGAGGGCGGGCTGGTGGTCGTCTCGGAGAAGAGCCTGGACGAGGCGCAGAACATTTTTGCCGCGATCATCGAGGGACCCAATAAGGCCATCTTTACAATCAAGCGCAGCGGCGAATTCGACATCACGGATGGCGCTTTCCTGCCCGATGGTGATCTGCTGCTGCTGGAACGCAGCTACAGTCTCACGAACGGCGTGAAGATGCGGCTGCGCCGCATTTATGGCGAGAGTATCGCCAAGGGCCAAGTCGCCGACGGCCCCGTGTTGTTTGAGGCGAACATGCGCTATCAGATCGACAATATGGAAGGGCTCGATGTCTGGCAGCGCGCCGACGGCGCGACTATGGTGTCGGTGATTTCGGACGACAACCACTCGATCCTGGAGCGGAACCTCTATCTCGAATTCATTCTGAACAGCGATTGAATCTCAACCGGGATCTGGTCGCGATCCAGATGACGTGGCGGGCGCCGCTTTTGCCATGCGCCCGGACCTTGATCTCCTCGACCGCAAATCCCGTGTCGCGCAGGCGGCGGGTAAAACCATGGTCTGGTCCTGAAGACCAGATTGAAAGCACACCGTTGAGGCGCAGTGCCCGATGGGCGCTGGCGAGGCCGGTGTGGTCGTATAAGCCGTCATTTGCCTTATGGACGATGCCTTCCGGACCATTGTCGACATCGAGCAGGATCGCGTCATAGGCGGATGCTTCCGCCCGGATGATCGCGCCGACGTCGCTTTCGCGGATGGTGACGCGCGGATCGTCAAGGCAATCGCCGAAGACAGCTTGCATCGGGCCCCGCGCCCAGGCGACGACGGCTGGAACAAGCTCGGCAACAATGATCGCCGCGTCGCTGCCCGCTTCGGCGAGTGCCGCGCGCAAGGTAAAGCCCATGCCCAGGCCGCCGATCAGAAGCCTCGGCTGCGTGCGTCCCCGCAGTCTCTCGCAGGACAGCGTCGCAAGCGCCTGTCTCGGAGCCGCTGAGGCGGCTGTTCATCAGCTCATTGCTGCCGAGCATGATGGAGAATTCCGTGCCGCGCTGCTTCAACCGGAGTTCGCCGCCGTCGGGCAGTTTGGCCGAATCGAGATTGACCCACGTGATCACGGCAAAGCGGCGACCGGCTGGCTCCACCGCGCGGCGATCAGCCGGTAGGGGATCAGCGCGAAAACGGCGATGATCAGCTTAACGCTGAGGTCGCCCAGCGCCCAAGACACCCAGCGCGCCGTCTCGCTAGAAAACACGCCGAGCAGCGGCGCGGTTTCAAGCGCAAAGTCGTCGCCAGGGCCTATGAAGGCGAAGGAAGCGGCGAAGGCGATCGAAAAGAAGATCATCGTGTCAATCACCGACCCGGCCAGCGTGCCGAAGATCGGCGCACGCCACCAGCTTTGGCGGCGCAGCCAGTTGAAAACGGTAACATCCAGGAGCTGTGCAGTGAGGAAGGCAGCACCGGAAGCG
This sequence comes from uncultured Alphaproteobacteria bacterium, assembly GCA_963829135.1. GTDB lineage: Bacteria > Pseudomonadota > Alphaproteobacteria > Rhizobiales > Rhizobiaceae > Kumtagia. The sequence goes on from CAWHHO010000008.1 coordinate 665,193, forward strand.
GCCGCGATGCGCACCAGTCGCGACGCAGTCGTTTCAAACTCGATCAGGCCGAAGCGGAACAGGAGCGGCGGGACGACGATCGAGCAGATCACTGCGGCCATAAACCCCGCGAAGACCACTCGGCGCGCAAAGCGCGGCCCGCGGCGGCGGTTCGCCAGGTCGGTGACGAGAAAGGCAAAAGGATATGTGAAAGCGCCCCAGGTCAGCACGTCCGCCAGTGAGAGACCGCCAAGGCTGCCCTGCACCGGAAACTGCACGAGAATGTTGGAAGCAACGACGACAAGCGCCATTGCGGCCACGAAAGGCAAGGATTTCATGTCGAACATTTTTTTATCCTGGGTGATGGAACCAGCGGCACTGCCATGTCGGCAGATGCCCCTAAACCGCGAAGCCTCGTCCTGTCGGAGCGCGGCTTCTCAACGTTTTATTCGATGCATCCCGTGATTCGAAAAACGCAGTGCGCTTCCCGCCGGCATGCATCAGGCGGTTGTCCCCCGCCTGAAAACTTAAGCGGCTGCCTGTTCGGCCTGCTTCTTGGCGATCTGCTTCTTCAACAGTCGTGCACGCTGCGAAAGCTCAGCGGTGTCCGCCTTGGCCAGGAACGCGTCGAGGCCGCCACGATGCTCGACCGTACGCAATGCATTGGCCGAAACGCGCAGGCGCACATTCTGGTTCAGCGCTTCCGAGATCAGCGTCACGTTGACGAGGTTCGGCAGGAAACGGCGGCGCGTCTTGTTGTTGGCATGGCTGACATTGTTGCCGGTAAGCACGGCCTTGCCGGTCAGTTCGCAAGCACGGGACATATTTCTAACCTTCGGTTCTCGGTTTCGCCAAAGCTCCAGCCTCGCCAAAAGCGTGGCGCGCGGACTTTCAGGCGGCCTCTTGGAAAAGTCGGCGTTCCATAGTGGCATTTGCCTTAACCGTCAAGCCGAGCCACGATGGGGTGTCGTGTCAATTCGAACGTGGAGGCAAAGGTCGCGTTCGAATTGCCTCTCAAGCGGGCAAATGAGGCGAACGCCGATGATGATCATCGTAAACGCGGACCAGCCGTTGGAGGAATGGCGGCCGGGGGTCGTAAGCAAAATGCATGTTTCAGCACGCAACGGCGCGGCTCAGCTTTGCATCTTCGAGCAGTGGATAGCGCAGTCTATGGGCGCCCCGACTCATTGGCACCAGGTGGAGGAAGTGCTCACCGTGATCGAAGGCGAGGCCGACATGTGGATAGACGAGACACACGCCGTGTTGGTCGCAGGGCAATCGTTGCTGGTCCCCGCGCTCCGCAGGCATGGCTTCCGCAACTCCGGTTCGGAAACCCTTCATATACATGCCCTGCTCGCCTCATCCAGTTTCGAGGCCACATTCGATGGATCCAGCGAGCCGGTGCGGCGCTGGCTTTCTTGATCGAAAGGCTGGGAGCGGAAGGCAGATTGCAGGTTAGGCGGTGGCAGCTTCACATTGCTGCCGGAATTCTCGCATTCTTGGCCCTATGCGTGATTTCATTGCCCTGAACCCGACCGAAATCTGGCAGCGGATTTGCCGGCCGACATCCATTGCCGCTGTGGTCCTTGCCGGTATGAGCCCTGCGCCGGAAGCCCATGCGGCAAATTTCAGGGGAGAGTACACGGTCTCCTATTTCGGCCTGACCATCGCCAAGTCGACTTTCGACAGCCGCATCGACGATGCGGGCTTTTCCGTCGACGGAACCGTGTCGAGCGCCGGTCTGGCTAAGATCTTCGACAGCACCAAGGGCGCGGCGTCGGCGTCCGGAGCGTTCAAGGGCAACGTCACGCAGCCCTCGCAATTCAGGATGAACTATCGTGAGGGGAAGCGAAAGCAGATGACCGCGCTTGGCTTCCGGGCCGGTGCGGTGGTGAGCACCGAGAATGTGCCGCCGTTGAAAAAGCGCAAGAAGAATTGGGTGCCCCTGAACGCGGACGATCTGCAGGACGTGCTTGATCCGCTGTCCGCCGGGTTGATCAAGGCCTCCAGCCCGGACGAAGTCTGTGGGCGCACGTTGAAACTGTTCGACGGCGAGATGCGCATGGATGCGGCCTTGCGGTCGACGGAAAATTCGTCCGAAGTTGAGAAATACGGCGACGGCGTGGTTACTTGCAGGGTCAATATCAAGCCGATTTCCGGATACCGCCGGGACCGTCGCGCGCTCATCTATCTGGAAAAGAAAAGCAAGATCGTCGTTGTCTTTGCGCCACTTGGCGCGACCGGCGTATATGCGCCGGTCTATGCGACCATCGGCACCGAGATCGGCACCGTGACCGTGCGGGTCAAGCGGTCGGACATAGGCGAATAGCGCGGCGGCCCGCGCCGGGGGTACGACATGGCACGGGCAACATTCATCGGCTTTACCGCAGTCGCCATGTGGGCCCTGCTGGCATTGCTCACCGATGCTTCGGGTATGGTACCGCCGTTCCTGCTGTCGGCAATGACGTTCGCGATCGGCACGCTGGTCGGACTGGTGGTCCGATGGCTCGCCCCGATGCCCCCAGAGCCGGCAAGGATTCCGCCGGTTGTCTGGCTGATCGGCATTGGCGGCCTGTTCGGCTACCACTTCTTCTATTTCACCGCTCTGCGTAACGCGCCGGCGGTTGAGGCCAGCCTCATCGCCTATCTGTGGCCGTTGCTGATCGTATTCGGGTCTGCGCTGATGCCGGGCGAAAGGCTGCGCTGGAACCATGTCGCGGGCGCGCTGCTCGGGCTGGCCGGAACGGTGCTTATCGTCACCAAGGGCGGCGGCCTGTCGTTCGAGAGCCGTTACGTGTTCGGCTACATGATGGCCGCTATCTGCGCCGTGCTGTGGTCGTCCTATTCGCTTCTGTCGCGTCGCTTCGCCGAGGTGCCTACCGGCATCGTTACCTGGTTCTGCGCCGCGACGTCGGCCCTCTCGCTGCTCTGCCATTTGCTGTTGGAGCAGACGGTGCTGCCCTCGGGCATCGGCCAGTGGCTGGCCGTGATCGGCCTTGGACTGATGCCGGTGGGGGCGGCGTTCTACGCCTGGGATTTCGGCGTCAAGCGCGGCAACATCCAGGTTCTGGGCGCGGCGAGCTATGCGGCTCCTTTGCTGTCAACGCTCGTCCTGGTCGCCACCGGTTTTGCGCAACCGACGCTGAACGTCATCGGCGCCTGCGTGCTGATTACCGCCGGGGCGGTACTTGCGGCTCGGCCGAAAGCGTTGTTTGGCGCGCGTGGAAGCGAAGACGAGCCGCCTCGATCGTCGCCGTCCGCGCCCGCTCAATGAAGCCGTCAAGGGCCGGCGTCTAGATTGGACGATCAGGCGGGTCGCTGCCATGTATGAAATGCGCATCTCAATACGATTATGCTTGACTTGCTGGCTTTAATGCGCATTGCAATACGCATTCACGCGGGCGGGCATGGAATACGACAGTCGGAAGATCATCAAGCGGCTCAAGGATGAGGGCTATGAATTGGTCTCGATCAGTGGCTCTCACCACAAACTTCGCAAGGGCAACAACTCGATCATCGTGCCGCACCCTAAGAAAGACTTGCCGGAAGGGACCGCCCGGCAAATAGCCAGGCAGGCCGGATGGCTCTGACAGCCCCATAGGTAAAGGAGGCCGACGGAATGCGTTACTATTTCGCCTTAGTTCACAAAGACCCTGGTAGCGCCTTTGGCGTGCAGTTTCCCGATCTCCCGGCCGTGTTCTCGGCTGCGGACGAGCAGAAGGATATTGTCAGGGAAGCAGCCGAGGCGCTGCGCTTTGCCGCCGAGGACGGTCCATTGCCCGAGCCTTCCACGCATGACGAGATCATTGAACGGGAAGACGTACGCGCCGCGTTAGCGCAAGGCGCCTATCTGGTTCATATTCCACTCATCTCGAACGATGCGGCGGTCGTTCGTGCCAACGTCACCTTTGAGCGCGGCATGCTGGAGGCGATCGACGCGGCGGCGAGGGCCCGCGGCATTTCCCGCGCCGCCTTTCTCGCAAGCGCCGCCAGGCACGAAATCGAGGCATGAACCTGGAGGATTGAGGGCAGGCTAAACGCTTAACCGGGCTCCCAGCCGGCGGGGGCCAGTTCGAAAGACGCGAATTCAAACCCCGGCGCGACAGTGCAGCCGACCAGCGTCCAGTCGCCGAGGCTGCGGGCGGTCTGCCACCAATCCGCCGGCACGACTGCCTGCGGTCGCTCACCGGCCGCGAGGTCGGGCCCGAGGCGATGATTGACACGGCCATGCGCTGGCTGGAACAGTGTCAGTTCGATCGGCGCGCCGGCATGATAATGCCAGACCTCGACCGCATCCCGGACCCGGTGCCAGGCGGAAAGATCGCCCCTTTCCAGCAGGAAGTAGATCGCCGTAGACGCTGCGCGGCCGCCGTCGAGCGCTGCGTCGCGAAACGTCTCGGCATACCAGCCGCCTTCCGGATGACGCTGCATGCCGAGCATTTCGACGATTGCCGAAGCCGGCATTTCGGATGCCATCAGAAATTGTCCTTGCGCTTGCGAATTTCGGCAAAAACCGCCTCGTCGGAGGCACTCTCCATGCCGAGCAAGCGGCGAATCGCCGCGTCATGCGGGCGCAGGAACGGGTTCGTCTCAAGCTCACGGCCGATCGTCGTCGGAAGGGTCGCCTTCCCAGCCGCACGAAGCGCGTCGATCTCGGAGGCGCGAGCCCTCAGCGTCGCGTTTTCCGGATCGACACTGAGCGCGAACCGCGCATTGGACTGCGTATACTCGTGACCGCAATATACGGCGGTCTCCGGCGGCAGCGCCGAAAGCGTCTGCAGCGACTTCCACATCATTGCCGGCGTGCCTTCGAACACCCGGCCGCAGCCGAGTGCGAAGAGCGTGTCCGCGGCAAACAGCGTTTTGGCGAGGGATAAGTGGTAGGAGACATGGCCGAGCGTATGGCCCGGCGTGGAGATCACCCGCACTTCCTCGCCGCCGAACTGGAAGATGTCGCCGCCATCGACCGCCTGGTCAATTCCGGGGATCTTGTCGGCCTCCTTCTTGGGGCCGATGATCTTCAGACCGAAACGGTCCTTCAAGGCCAGATTGGCTTCGACATGGTCGCTGTGGTGGTGCGTGGTCAGGATCAGTGTAGGCGTCCAGCCAGTATGCTCGACGGCCTGGAGAATCGCCTTTTCCTCCGGCGCATCGATCAGTGCGGTCTCGCCCGTTGGCGCGTGGCGCAACAGCACGCCGAAATTGTCACTGCGGCACATGAATTGATGGATTTCGATGGTCATCCCGGTCTCCTTGGTCGCGCCAATAGATAGTGCGGTGCGCAGGCGATGTCATCCGGCGCAGGAGCTCAATCGCGATATTGAGGCGCTGGAGCCAGGTCGTTATGACCTTAGATGCATGGTGGAGTGTTGCAGCGGCTTTGGCCCGCATGTCGGCAATTTGTTCGGAGGTCAAAACGGTCCCCTAAACCCCTTGGTCGCGAGCGGGGGCGGGGCTAGGTTCTCAACGATTGTTGAATACCGTAAAGAGCCCGGCTACCGTCATGCCATGAACTCAGACATTGTCGATCTCCGGTCGTTCTACGCATCCCAGCTAGGCATGGCGGCCGAGCGGGCGATCGCGATGGCCCTTTCGTCGATCTGGGCAAATCTACCAAACGAGCGATTGGTTGGGCTTGGCTATACGCTGCCTTGGCTGGAGCGTTTCGGCAGGGATGCGGAGCGGGTCTTCGCCTTCATGCCGGCCACGCAAGGCGCGGTTCGCTGGCCACCGGAAGGCCCGTCATCGACCGCTCTGGTATTCGACGAGGAGCTGCCGCTGGTCGATGCGTCCATCGACCGGATGCTGATCGTCCATTCCCTCGAACATGCCGAAAACCCGCGCGAGACCCTCAAGGAAATCTGGCGCGTCCTGTCTCCCGCAGGCCGCGTTGTCATTGTCGTTCCGAACCGCCGTGGCGTGTGGGCCCGCTTCGAACACACGCCATTCGGGTCCGGCCGGCCGTTTTCGCGCGGTCAGCTCAACGAATTGCTGCGCGATGCCAATTTCACGCCCTCTGCCTCGTCCGAGGCACTGCTGTTCCCACCGTCGAAGCGGCGCTGGATGCTGCGCTTCCACCAACTTCTCGAGCGCACCGGCCGCCGGCTTTGGCCGATCTTCTCAGGCGTCATCGTGGTCGAGGCGCAGAAGCGCATCTATCAGGGTCTGCCGGTCGCCCAGAGAGCGTCCCGCCGCGTGTTCGTTCCGGTGCTGACGCCGCAGGGCGCTTCGCGCCTCGGCCGCAATTCCGGCGCCGACAGCGCTGCTGCATCCACGGAATTCGCATAAGCGGCGAGGATCGACGGTACAGGTAACCCTCCGCTAACAGCGAAGACATCGCCCGCCCGAACGAGGATTTCTGCCATGGCCGACAAGCGCGACGATCGGGATGCGGCAAGAGCGGCCATAGTCGAAACCAGCACGCTTTCGGCTCAGATCGCAACGGTTGCGCAGGGGCTGAACAATTCGCCGGTACGCAAGCTCATGCTGTGGTCGGCACTCGGCATGCTGGTGGTAATCGTGGCGACTGCCGGCGGCCAGCTGCTTCTCAACCGCTGGAACAAGCCGTTCTATGACGCAATCGAGCGGCGCGACCTGGAAGGCTTCCAGCATCAGCTGATGGTGTTCGCGGCGATTGCCGGCGGCCTGTTGCTGCTCAACATCATCCAGCAATGGCTCAACCAGAGGTTCAGGCTGCGGCTGCGCGAGGCGCTGACCCTCGACCTCGCCAGCGAGTGGCTGAAACCGGGACGCGCCTTCCGGCTGGCCAATGCCGGCGCCATCGGCGTCAATCCGGATCAGCGCATGCAGCAGGACGCCGGCCACCTCTCGGACCTCTCTACCGATCTCGGCGTCGGCTTTGTCCAGTCCTTCATCCTGCTGGTTTCGTTTGTCGGCGTGCTTTGGGGTTTGTCGTCGGGATTCGTGTTCCACTTCGGCGAGAGGACCATCGACATTCCCGGCTACATGGTGTGGGCCGCAATCCTCTATGCCGGCTCAGCGTCCGGTCTGAGCTGGCTTGTTGGGCGGCCGCTGATCGAATTGAACAGCGACCGCTATTCCAAGGAGGCAGAACTCCGCCATTCGATGGTGCGGATCAACGAGCACATCGACGCCATCACGCTCGCGCGCGGCGAGGCCGACGAACAACGCCGGATCGAGACGGATCTCGGCTCACTCCTGGCCGCAATACGCCGCATCTACGCTGCGCAGATCAACCTGGCCTGGGTGACCGACAGTTATGGGTGGATGACCGTCGTTGCGCCGATCCTGATCGCCTCGCCCGTCTACTTCGCGGGCGATATCAGCTTCGGTGGTTTGATGGTTGCGGTCAGCGCCTTCAACCAGGTGAACGCGTCGTTGCGCTGGTTTATCAACAATATCGGCGCGATCGCCGACTGGCGTGCCACGCTCATGCGTGTCGCCGACTTCCGTCTGGCGCTCAATGAGGCCGACAATTTGCACGGTGACGAGAAGCGCATCGAGTTCGGGCGCAACGGCGATGAGACGATGACCTTCGACGGCCTCGAAATCTGCACACAGGAAAGGTGCACCAAGCTCTGGGATGAAGACGTAACGATTTCATCCGGTGAGCACGTGATCGTTATCGGCGAGCCGAATGCAGGCAAGACGCTCTTCTTCCGCGCGCTTGCTGGGCTTTGGCCCTGGGGTGACGGCAGGATCGGCCTTCCGGCCGGCGAAGCGCCGGTGTTCGTCCCGCGAACGCCATATTTTGCGCCGGGCACGCTGCACGAAATTCTCAACCCGTCCGGCGACCCGACGGCGAGCGCCGCAGATGTAAGAGCCATTCTTGATCAAGTCGGGTTAAGCCGTCTCGCTGAAGAGCCGGATCGGACTGTGGTGTGGGAGCGCCAACTCAACGAAAGCGAATTGCGGTTGCTGGCGATGGCGCGCCTCGCCGCGCGCAAGCCGCGCTGGATTGTCATCGACGAGGTGCTCGACACGTTCGATGGCGCGACGCTGAAGATGGTCATGGCCTTGTTCGAGAAGCATCTTGGCGGGGCCGCAATCCTCAACATCAGCCAGAAGGCGCAAGGTGGACCGTTCTTCGACCGAACGCTGACGATCGCCCGAATGAGCGACGGCCGCAGATTGCCTCCGGCGCGCGTGCGTGCCGGCGCCCTTGAACCACCGCCAAAGGCTGGAAATCGGCAGATGGCGTGACGCAACCCGTCGTTCTTCCGCCACCTTCTTGGCACCGAATGGACGACGCATCCGCGTGGGTCCAGACCATGCTCTCGACGCTCCGACTGTTGCTTTGTCTTGGATTTTCTCCCGTGGCGATGTCGGCGGCGGAACCCGTCGATGTAGAACTTGTGCTGGCGGTGGATGTCTCGCGTTCGATGGATTCGGGCGAGTTCGCCTTGCAGCGTGCCGGCTATGTCGAGGCGATCCGTCACCCGGATTTCATCAAGGCGGTTCGCAGTGGACTGAACGGCCGCATCGCCATCACCTACTTCGAGTGGGCGGGCACGGTGCGCAAGGAATCGCGGGTGCCGTGGCAGATAATCGACGGACCCGAGAGCGCGGCATCCTTCGCGGCAACGCTGGCTTCCCGTCCCTTTGGCGGCTACCAGGGCACCTCGATCTCCACCGCGATCCTGTTCGGCGGCAGCTTGTTCGATGACAATTCGACGGATGGCTTGCGCCGGGTGATCGACATTTCCGGCGATGGGCCGAACAATCTCGGCATACCGGTTCAGTCAGCGCGGGATCAGGCTGTGGCATCGGGGGTGATCATCAACGGCTTGCCGATCCTGATCCGTCCGTCGCCGAGCTTCCGGCAACTCGATCGTTACTATGCCGCTTGTGTTGTCGGCGGGGCGGGATCCTTTGTGTTGCCGATATACATGGCGAGCGAGTTCGGCACCGCTATCCGCCGCAAGCTGGTTCTTGAAGTCAGCGGCCGACTGCCGGAGCCGAAAGCAGTCCTAATTGCCGAACAGCCGGTCGATTGCCTGAAGGGCGAACGCGACCGCCGGACCTATTCCGACCCCTATTTCCCGGAGTTGGATCGCTGACTTTGTCGGCCTTTGCGACGAGAAACAGCATTGTGGCCATGAGCTTTGCCGAGGCTGGCGCAAGACGCAACCGGCACGCTGCGTCAACAGTTCGGCCGCTATCGAAACACTTTTTGGCGGCTGAAGGCATAGAAGGTCGGCAGTTCCAATTTCCGGTCGTATGATGACCCACAGACGCGATCTTCTGCTCCTGCTTGCCCTCTCGACGCTCTGGGGAGCGTCCTACACCTTCATCAAGATTGGTGTTGAAACCATCCCGCCCATCACCTTCATCGCGGCGCGCACAATTATCGCGGCCGCGATACTGGGTGCGATCATCGCCTGGCGGGGGCTTACACTGCCTCGCGATGCCGCGACCTGGCGCAAGTTCCTGTTCCAGGCTTGCCTCAATAGCGTTATCCCGTTCACGTTGATCGCCTGGGCCGAACGTTCGATCGATGCAGGGCTGGCGACCATCTTGAATTCACTCTCGCCGGTCATGACCTTCCTGCTCACCGTTCTGATCACCCGCCATGAGGCAGTGAATGGCGGCAAGATGTTCGGGGTCGTCGCGGGTCTTGCGGGCGCCTGCCTGATCGTCGGCGTCGAGGCCTTGAACGGAATTGGCACCGATCTGCTTTCCCAGCTTGCCGTGGTCGCGGCGACGGTAAGCTACGGCTGTGCTGCGATATTCGGCAAGACCTTCAAGGGCCTCGATCCGATGATGCCGGCGGCGGGCTCGATGATCTGCGGCGCGGTCATTCTCCTGCCGATCAGTATCGCCATCGACCGTCCATGGACGCTGGAGCCATCGCTCGCCTCCGTGCTTGCCCTGATCGGCCTGTCGGTGTTTTCGACCGCGTTGGCCTTCGTCATCTTCTTCCGCCTGCTGCAGACGCTCGGTTCGGTTGGCGTGACCTCGCAGGCCTACCTGCGCGTGCCGATCGGCGTTGGCTATCGGTGCGATTTTTCTGGGAGAGCGGCTGACATCCACTGCGTGGATCGGACTGGTCTGCATCGTCACCGGTGTTGTCGCCATGACATTGCCGCCACGCAAAAAGCCGGCTGTCGCACCGGCTTGATTCTCAATCCGAGGCGGTCGCTTATTGCGGGCGCAGCAGCCGTTCCAGATAGCTGCGTTCCAGTTCGGGGCTGAGCGCGTTACCGAGACGCTTGCGAATGGCTTCGAGGATCTGGCGTGCGCGCTGCACGTCGATCTCATCCGGCACCTTGACCGAATTTCCGAAATCCGGCCCCGTCGTTGCGCGCGGACGGCCAAGCGGATCGCGGTCGGCATTCTGTTGACGACCGCCTTCCTCGCCGCCGCCTTCATCGCCTTGCATGGCCTGCTGCATCTGCTGCATCATGTTCTGCGCACCGCGCCGCAACGCCTCCATGGCGCGGCCCTGCTGGCCGACCGCACCGCCGCCATCGCCATCGCCAAGCGCGCCCTCGGCTTTATCCATGGCATCATCCGCGTCGCCAAAGCCTTCGCCCGGCTGGATACCCATGCCCTCAAGGCCCTTCATCATGCCTTGCAGGTCGCCCTGCAGGTCGCCCTGCTGCTGCTGAAGCTGTTTGAGTGCTTCGGCGAATTCCTCAGGTGTCATCCCCGGACCTTGCTGCTCCTGCTGACCCTCGCCCTGTTCGCCGCGCTGCTGTTCGCGGTTTTCGCCGCGCTGCTGCTCGCCACGCTGCATCTGGTCCATACGGAACGTCTCGTTCATCGTCTCCTGCTGGCGCCGCATGATCTCGCCGAGCTTGTTCATCTGCTCGCGCATCTCGCTTTCCTGGCCACCTTCACCGGGCTGCTGCTGGCGGCGCGCCTGCAGGTTGTTCATCATGTCCTGAAGTTGGGAAAGCAGGTCTTCGGCCTGCTGGCGGTTGCCGGATTTGGCGAGGTTCTCGATCTCATCCATCATCCGTTCAAGATCGCTCTGGCGCATTTCCTGGCCGGGCTGCTGCTGATCCATAGGGGTGTTGTTGTCACGCTGGGCACGTTCGGCGAATTCGCGCAGGAACTCGTTCATTGCCTGCCGCAGTTCCTTCATCAGGCGGTCGATTTCCTCGTCACTGGCGCCATCCTTCAAAGCCTGCTTCAGGGCCTCCTGAGCCTGCTGCAAGCGCTTCTCGGCAGTCGAAAGGTCGCCATCCTCGATTTGCAGCGCCATGCTCCAAAGATAGTCGGCGACCTCCCGTAGCGATTCATCGGTACTGGCGAGTTTGAGACGCGTGCGTCCAGCCATCAAGCCGAGATAATGCGACGCGTTTTCGATCGTGTCCTCTGGCCGCAGCGTGATTGCATCAATCAGGTCGAGAACGCGCTGCTTCTGGTTGGCATCGAGCGCCAATGTCTTGCGCAGTTCGACGACGGCTTTCGCCAGCGGATTTGTGAACGGCCGCTCAGGCAGCAGGATGGTTCGCGTCTCGGTCGCGGCTTCCTGCCCGGCATCGTCAACGGCCGTCAGCGTCAGCTGGATGCGGCTGCCAGCCCAGACATGTTCCGTGAGGTCGCGCGTTGCCTTCGCCGCGATTTCCTTGCCGCCGCGCCGCGGCACCGACAAGGGCATTTCGGGCGCGCCGTAAAGCGGACGCGCGTCCTTCGCGACCGGATCCACTAGTGCGAAGTCTGCCTTGGCGGACTTGGCTCCATAGTCGTCCTCGATCTCATAGTGCAGTTCGAGAGCACCATTGACCGCGCGCTTCGGCGCCTCGGTGAAGCGAATGACCGGCGGCTTATCCGGCGTCACAGCGAAGGCCCAGCGCTTGATATCCGCTTCGCCGGAGCGCAACGCGAGCGTCCCGTTGGAAGTCAGCTTGCCGGTGAACTGCCGGGCGGATGCCGGTCCGCTTGTCGGCTTCGGCGCCTCGACCTTAGCATCCTCGGCGACCGGCTTTTCGCCGACCGCAAGGATGTCACGGCTTTCGCCTGTCTCCTCGGCGAAGACGAGGTGCTCCTCACCGGACCCTCCTGTCACCCGCAATGCGACGTCGCTGCCCGCCGGGACAGTGAAAACCCTGGTCGCGGCGTTGGTCTCGGCCGTGAGAAAGATCGGCGCCTTGCCGGTGTATGCCGGCGGGGTCACCCAGGCGTCGATGCGCGGCGGCAACGTGTCGATGAGCGCGGCTGCGCGAAAGCCATCGCGCAGCGACCCGCCATGCGGCCCGAACGAGAAAGCGAAAGCGACGACCAAAGTTAGTGCAGCCACCGCGCGCAAAGCCCACGGATCGCGCTCCGGTATGCCGGTGCGCGGCAGATCGGCGCCGACGCCGGCGAGCTTTTCGGCCATGCGTTTCTGATGTTCGCGCCACAGCGCCTGGGTGAAACCATCGCTTTGTCCGGCAGGCCGGTCTGCCTGAACCAGGAGTGGCGAATGCTCCAAAGCGTTCGCCACTTCGATGCGGCGATCAATGTCCTCGCTCTTCGGCAGGCGGAAATAGCGCAATGGATAAAGCGATGCGATTATCGTCAGCGCAAAGGCCGCAAACAGGGCAAAGCGCAGCAGATCCGGCATCTGACGCAACAGGCCGAACCATGAGACAGCGGCGAACAGACTGAGCGCTATAAGGACAGGCAGCACCAGCGGCCAAAATCGCTCGACTGACATCGCGATGCGGGTGAATAGGCGCGACCGGTTCAAGTGCCTGGAATAATTGGTCTTTTCCTGGATTGCGGCTTTCTTCATCGGCCTTTCCGGCGTCAGCCCGGCAACGAGCCAGAACTTTCCACTACGAATGATAACAACAAACGCGGCAAAGGCGAGGCGATTGACACAATCGTGAAGCGGGTCTGGCTTTTACCCTCCCATCGATGTTGTGTCGGAGTGTAGCGGCGGGATGGGTCCCAGCACTCATCGAACCTCACCCGCGCCTTCGGCGCGACCTCCCACACCGAGGGAGCGGGTTTCGACCTCAAAGCCAGTGGGGCAGCGAATCCAGGCTGATGAGTTCTTCGAACGTCCTGCGCGGGCGCACGACATGAAAGTTGTCGCCCTTGACCAGGACCTCAGGCACCAGGAGGCGCGAGTTGTAGGTACCGGCCTGGACGGCGCCATAAGCGCCAGCGGTGCCGACCGCGATCAGGTCGCCGGATCTCAGCTGCGGCATTTCCCGCGACAGGCCGATATAATCACCGGTTTCGCAAACCGGTCCGACCACGTCGACGGTCATGCGTGGCGCAGCGTCCGGCTGGCGGACCACCGGGAAGATGTCATGGAAGGCATCGTACAGGGTCGGCCGGATGAGGTCGTTCATGGCCGCGTCGACGATGAGGAAATCGCGTGCGCCGCCCTCCTTGAGGTAGATCACTTCCGAAACCAGGATGCCGGCATTGGCGACGATCATCCTTCCCGGTTCGAACATAACCTTGACCCCGAGATCGCCGGCATGGCGGCGAATGATGTCGGCATAGGCGTCAGGATGCGGCGGTGGCTCATTGTCCACCCGGTAGGGTACACCCAGCCCACCCCCGAAATCGACATGCTCGATGTCGTGACCGTCGGCGCGCAATGCCTTGACCAACTCGGCCATGATCGCAAAAGCAGCATCGAACGGCTGCAGATCGGTGATCTGGCTGCCGATATGCATGTCGATGCCGCGAACCCTCAGGCCGGGCAGTCCGGCGGCATGGGCGTAAACCTCGCGGGCGCGCTGGCGCGGAATCCCGAACTTGTTCTCGGCGTTGCCGGTCGAGATTTTCTTGTGGGTCTTGGCGTCGACATCCGGGTTGATACGCAACGAGACCGGCGCGATGGTTGCCGCGGCTGCCGCACGCTGAGACAAGAGCTCGAGTTCCGGCTCGGATTCGACGTTGAAGCAGAGGATACCTGCGTCAAGCGCAAAGTCGATCTCGCGAGCCGTCTTGCCGACGCCCGAAAACAGGATCTTGCTGGCCGGCACGCCGGCAGCCAGCGCACGGCGCATCTCGCCTTCGGACACAACATCAGCGCCGGCGCCTAGCCGGGCCAGCGTGGCGATCACTGCCTGGTTGGAGTTTGCCTTCAGCGCATAGCAGACGAGAGCGTCGAGGCCGGTGAGCGATTTGCGGAACACATTGTAGTGCCGCTCCAGCGTCGCGGTAGAATAGCAGTAGAAGGGCGTGCCCACCGCTTGCGCGATCTCGGGGACGGGCACCTCTTCGGCATGCAGCACGCCATCGCGGAATTCGAAGTGGTTCATGGATGACGTTCCGTGAAGGCGTCGATGCAGAAAAACAACTGGCCCAACATCGCCTACCGAAGGCGAAAAGACGGCCTACTGGATCAGCTTGTCGAGAATGAACGGTTTGTCCTCGACCGGCTTTTCCGGCTCGGGCGGCAAAGGTTCTCCGGCCCGCTTCGCATCCTTGCGGGCCTGGACAGCTGCATCATAAGGCGTGTCGAGGTCTGATTTCCGCCCACAAGCGGCAACCGTGCCGAGAACGCCCATAAGCGCGATCGCTACCATTATCCGTGCAGCAGTCATCAAGGTGTCCATCCAAATCCACGCGACGTTGTACCGAAGTTCCGCGGTCATTGCATCCAGCCAGTTGCCGCATCAAGCCTTGGACAGCCGCTTTTTCCAATACTTCACCTGGCGGCGCACTTCGCCAGGGGCGGTGCCGCCGAAGGATTTACGGCTCTTCACCGAATTCTGCACCGAGAGAACCGAGAATATCTCGTCCGCAATGCCGTCATGGATGGCGCGAAGATCGTCAAGCGACAGCTTTGCCAGCGTCGTCTTTCGGGCTTCCGCAAGCGCCACCGCGCGGCCGGTGACGTGATGCGCCTCGCGGAAGGGCAGGCCCAGCCGGCGCACCAGCCAGTCGGCGAGATCGGTCGCGGTCGAATGGCCGGAGCCGGCGGCGCGTTTCATCGCATCGGTGTCCACCGCCATGTCGCCGACCATGCCGGTCATGGCGGCAAGCATCAGATCGAGCGTCTCGGCGGCGTCGAAGACGGCTTCCTTGTCTTCCTGCATGTCCTTGGAATAGGTCAGCGGCAGTCCCTTCATCACGGTCAGCAGGCCGATAAGATGACCGTTCACGCGCCCCGTCTTGGCACGCACCAGTTCGGCGGCGTCGGGATTCTTCTTCTGCGGCATGATCGAGGAGCCGGTGGAGAAGGAATCGGAAAGCTTGACGAATCCGAACTGCGGCGTCGACCAGATGACGATCTCCTCGGCCAGCCGCGACAGATGCGTGGCGCAGATCGCCGCAACGGACAGGAACTCCAGCGCGAAGTCGCGGTCGGAAACGCTGTCCAGCGAGTTGCGCGTCGGCTCGCGGAAACCGAGCGCGGCCGCGGTCATGTGGCGGTCGATCGGAAAGCCTGTGCCGGCAAGCGCTGCCGCTCCAAGCGGTGATTCATCCATGCGGTCGATCGCGTCGCGGACACGCGACAGGTCACGGCCGAACATCTCGACATAGGCCATGCAATGATGGCCGAAGGTCACAGGCTGCGCGGACTGCATGTGGGTGAAACCGGGCATGACGGTCGCCGCATGCTCTTCAGCGCGGATAAGGAAAGCTGAGATCAGCCCCTTAAGCGCCTCGGCAACCCGGTAAAATTCGTCCTTCACCCAGAGTCGAAAATCGACCGCCACCTGATCGTTGCGGGAGCGCGCCGTGTGCAGCCGTCCTGCCGGCGGGCCGATCAGCTCGGCGAGCCGCGCCTCGATATTCATGTGGATGTCTTCGAGCGCCGTCGAAAAATGGAACGTACCGGCCTCGATATCTGCCAGGATCGTGTTCAGCCCGCGAGCGATTTCTTCTTGATCGGAAGCGGAAATGATGCCCGTTTTCGCCAGCATCTCCGAGTGGGCGATCGAGCCGCGAATGTCCTGCGCGTACAGTTTCCTGTCGAAACCGATCGAGGCGTTGATCGCCTCCATGACCGCAGCCGGACCCGAGGCAAAACGTCCGCCCCACATCGCGTTGCTGGCTTTCTTGTCGCTCATCGTGCTACCCGGGCTCCGGAGAATTTTGGACAATGTCTGACGGCAAGCAAAAACGACTGATCCCCGCCTGGCGCGCGATCGTTCTCGCTATGGTTGCCGGTGCGCTGGCCGGCGCGGTCGCGGTATATGTCAGGGGGGCAGTGTATGGCAACACGCCAGCCGAGATCGCCTCGGCTCCAAAGGCCGATATGCCGGCGAGCCCCGCTGATGCCGCCTGTGCTGCCAAGGCCGAACGCGCGAAAACGGTCGCGGCCGCAGCTACCGGCCAGGTGGCGGCGATGCTGCCGGCAGACCCGCCACAGTCGCTCGCCGCGCTCAGTTTTAGGGGGCCGGCCGGCAAGTTGATGACGCTGGGCGAGCGGAAGGGCAAAACCGTGCTGCTCAACCTTTGGGCGACGTGGTGCGCGCCGTGTCGTGCCGAAATGCCCGCGCTCGACGCGCTGCAGAAGGAAGCCGGCAGCGCCGATTTCGAAGTGATCGCCGTCAATGTCGACACGGGCGACGACTCGAAACCCAGGAAATTCCTCGCTGAGACCCAGGTCGCCTCGCTCGCCTATTATCGCGAGAACACACTCGAATTGTTCAACGGGCTGAAACAGCGCGGCCTGGCACTCGGTCTGCCCGTGACCCTTCTCATCGACAAGGATGGCTGCCTGCTCGCTTCAATGAACGGCCCCGCCGAATGGTCGGGGACGGATGCGAGAAAGTTGATCGAGGCTGCGAGAGCGGGGTAAACATATATAGCATAGCGCAAACGATTACCGCGTCGGCACCGGATGTTCGCCGCGATAGTCATAGAAGCCGCGACCGGCCTTGCGGCCGAGCCAGCCGGCCTCGACATATTTGACCAGCAGCGGGCAGGGTCGGTATTTCGAATCCGATAGTCCGTCATGCAGCACCTGCATGATCGACAGGCACGTGTCGAGGCCGATGAAATCGGCAAGCTGCAGCGGCCCCATGGGGTGGTTGGCGCCAAGCTTCATCGCTGTATCGATGGCCTCGACCGAACCGACTCCCTCATAGAGTGTATAGATCGCTTCGTTGATCATCGGCAACAGGATGCGGTTGACGATGAAGGCGGGGAAGTCCTCCGACACCGTTGAAGCCTTGTCGAGCCGCCGCACATACTCCTTGGCGATCTCGAACGTGTAGTTGTCGGTGGCGATGCCGCGCACGAGTTCGACCAGCTTCATCACCGGCACCGGGTTCATGAAGTGGATGCCGATGAAGCGCTCCGCCCGATCGGTCGAAGATGCGAGCCGGGTGATCGAGATGGACGACGTATTGGTGGCAAGAATGGCTTCCGGATTCAGCACCGGGCATAGCTGCGCATAGATCTTGCGCTTGACACTTTCGTCCTCCGTGGCCGCCTCGACGACAAGGTCGGCACCAGCCAGATCCTGCAGAGCGGGCGCCGACGAAATCCGGCCCACCGCCGCCTGACGCTCTTCCTCGGTGAGCTTGCCACCGGCGACTTGCCGCGCGAGATTGCCATTGACGGTGGCTATGCCTTTTTCGATCCGGTCAGGGGAAATGTCGTAGAGAAGAACGTTGTAGCCGGCCAGCGCCGAGACATGCGCGATACCGCTGCCCATCTGTCCCGCACCAACGATGCCGACTGTTTCAATGCTGCTCATCCGACATGTTCCCGTAGGCGGGCCTTATCCGCCCCGATTATTTTGCAGTGCACACTAATGGGATGGCGCGGCCTTCGTCCATAGCAATGGATAAATTTTGTGCAGCCCGGCGCGTATAACTTGTGCGTCTGCTACCACCGGCGGCGCGCCATATCGTCCCGCAAGGTGTTCGAGAAGCAAGAGGGCACGTCGGCCAGGAGCGCAAAACATCGCCACATGATCAAGTGCCCGGTGGTGCGAAGGAAGGTCTCTCCATGACCTCGCGATCCGCATCAGACGTTCTAGATGTTTGTTCTGCTTGTCTTGTGACGATGTGATCCACCAGTCGGTTGGCTTCCTCGGCAACAGCCGGGATTGTCCCGATTTGCGCGTCACCGCAAAATCCAGACCGGCGAAGTAGGGGCCCGGAACGGTGCTGATACCATCTTCTTGGACAGGTTGCCTTTCGCCGAGACGCCTCAAGCTGGCACGGTTGTCATAGCAACCGGGAACCAAAACCTCCCGGTCCCGCCGCCTCGGTCGTCAGACTCGCTAGCCAAGAGAGTCAAGGGCGATTCCGAGTCCAAGCGCTAGCCCCGCTTACGGAGTGGGCGCGGAATCCCCCGCTGGCATCGGCGTCAGTATGATTGACTGGATATTGAAGTTTCGCTGTCCGCCGAGGGCCCAGAGTAAGTCACCGCCTATCGAAGGTGCTGTTTGTACCGACATGTCCACAGTAGTAAGCGGCCCGGTTGTTGGTACAGGACTATCTCCGATGAATACCTTCGACGTTCCCGGAGGCACTAGGAGAGCGGTAGTGCCACGCCAATTCGCAATAGCTCCCACATCCACGGTTTTAGTTTCTCCATCTTTTTCCACTTGAGCAGTTACAGGAAGAGTTTTCCCCGTCGGAAAACCGCCACTCACGCTGGGCGAAATAACGACAGTCCATTCATCGGCCGCGCTCCTGACGGCGGGGGGTGTCTCTTGCGCCACTGCTGTGATGTCGAACAATCTTGACGTTGCACCGTTGACTGCCGAAGTTCCACTACCGACGGAGGATCCCGTTGCACCGGTCACGACGCTCGCGAGTACTGCAGGAGCTGCGATTCCAGCGAAGATCGCTTGTCTCACTTCCTTGCTTGTGTTGGTCAAGGCAACTGCGCCACCGATGATCGCCCAGATTCCCAAACCGACAAGAAACCCTATCTCCGGCACGGGCGTTCCGGGGACGGACACCAACGTTGTCGCTAATTTGGCCGAAGTAGGAAGTATCCCGCCTAGCATCCCGAAAGCAAAAAGTGAGTACCACTTGCTAGCTTCCATCTTTCGGCTCCATGCCTAAACAAGAAAAGAAAGCATATCACGATCGCAACCTTGCTGCGATGCCAAGGTCGTTCGGCCGCCAGAAACAAATGAACGGTTGCGGAAAAGGCAAACAAGAACCTTTTAACACCGAACTGGTTCGCTGCACCTGAACCTGTACCCGCGGAAGACTCCCCCGCGACAGGCTTGCGAGAACCGCCAGATCGAGTCTGCCCCCTATTAACACACGATCGTTTCCGCCGCTCACGGTGCGCCGCCGCCAAAAGGGAAGACTGTCGGGATCGCGGACAATTGGCTCAATCATCGTTTTCGCAGCTGCCATTGAACTGAAAAGGGCTGGCTGTTAACACGATGGGGTTCGAGCGAGGCAGCCGCGATGCCAACATCCACAGGTTTAGCGGTTCACCTGGCGGTTACCCACCTGAAGTTGCGCGGCATAGATCCCCGCCCATTGCTTGCATTGTCAGGCATTTCGCAGGCTACCGTCGCCAGACGCGAGCGTCTCAAGGTTAGGTCCGTGATCGACTTTCTTGAGCGGGCCTCCGTTGCCGTCGATGACGACTGGCTCGGACTTACTCTGGCAGCTGATTTCGACCTGCGTCAGATCGGTATGCTTTACTACGTTGCCGCGTCTTCGCGGCGATTTGGTGACGCACTCCAGCGCCTTGAACGGTACGTGCGCATAGTCCATGAAGCTTTGGTGGTGCGGAAAATTCAAGGATCGGGGTGCCGTGTCGGGCTTGCCTATGTTGGGGTGGCGCGGCACGCGGACCGACAACTGATGGAGGCCTATGCGATCTTGCTCTTGCGGCTCTGCCGCCAGCTTGTGGGGCGGAAGATCGTGCCATTGGCGGCAAGTTTCGTGCACCATCGTTCCGAACGTCAAAGGATGCAACGCATCCTGGGATGCGAAGTGAGCTTTGACGCCCACGAGGACGCGATAAGCTTTGACGCGGACGTGACGGACCTCCCTCTGGTTGGGTATGACCCGTATCTCAACGATCTGATGGTAAAGGACTGCGAGGACGCCATTTCTGGGCGCACATCGCCCATTATTCCGATGCGCACAGAGGTGGAAAATATAATCATGCCACTGCTTCCGCACGGTGAGGCGCGAGCCGCGACAGTCGCTCGCCGCCTCGGTCTCAGCGACAGGACATTTGCGCGCCGCTTGGCAGACGAGGGTTTGGGCTTCAGGGAAATCCTCGACCAATTGCGCCGTGATCTCGCCCTGCGCTACCTAGCTGAGCACCTTCAGGTGTCCCAGATTGCATGGCGGCTGGGGTTTCAACAGCCGAGCGCCTTCAGCCATGCATGTCGGCGCTGGACAGGCATGAGCCCTTTGGCGTTTCGGCGTGGTTCTGGCCTGACAAACGCCTGAGGGCTTGCCAGCTGGTGCTCAAACGGAGCGGAGTGCGCGGCGGCATTGATGTAAGTGCGGGGCTGAAAACCCTCGGCGCGCGGCGTGATCTTCGAAAATGCCGTGCACGACGCGTCGACGATCGGTGCCCGAGCCGCCGACAAAGCGAATGATGTAAGAGTTCGACTTCGCGACAAGCGTCCGACAGAATTACCCCCTCTGCCGGACGCCCGCCAGAGAGACGGGGGTGACCCTCTGGATCCTACAAAGCAAGCGCTCCCTCTGCGCCATGCTCCGTCGGCCGCTTCCCTTACCAATCTCACGAAGAGCCGATTTTGCTCCCAACTGCCGTTTTCTTGCGTTTGCTTGCCAAAGCCTAGCGCCAAGTCACCAGCTTTCGACGGTGATCCGGGAGACCTTTAGTTAGGCAATCGCATTGGCGTCGTGCACCGACCTTGATCCCGGTGGCCAGGAGGGAGACACGCCTTCCCGGCATGGCGGCACTCCGGGTGGCGACATGCGCAGTTTCTAGCGGCTGTTCCCGCAGCCCATTCCCCGCGAAATCACGTCATAGCGATTAATGTCGGTTCATGGTCACTGAACGATCATGTTCATAGGGCCGCAGGTCCAGCTTTGGCGAAGCAGTTTGCAATCGACGAAAAATGCTTTTTTGACTGCGTCACTCGGTAGAGTTCTAATGCGGCCTCCTTTAGCGCTTTGCCATCGGCCTGAATACATCATGTGGCCGCCGGCGCACATCAATTCGAATGGAATTTGCGGCGCGAATCACGGGGACCTGGTCCACGAGGTAGCGAGAAGTCATATAAGGCGTGACGAGATCGGTGTAGCCATGCACGATCAAAACCTTCAGCGAAGGATTCAGGGACCTCACCTTTTGCAGATCGTTCATGACGCCGGTATAACCCTGGCGCGAAGGGCTCGTTCCATAGTCCCTCAAGACCCGATACGAGAGGTCGGTGTGGAAACCCAGTTCGCGGCGGACGTAGTGGACAAAGGTGGAGGTAAGCACGCGTACGCTTCGATCGAGTATCGGATCGGGACTTTCGATCCGGGTACTATCGGGAGAAATGTCTCTAGTCTCGATCGTACCGTCATATGCGCTAAGCACATTGCCTTTCGCTCGCCCGAACTCTCTGGCGAAGAGCGATGTCGGAATACGAGCAAAGTTTCGGCGAACGAGGTCAACGGGGAGGCCAGTGATTTCCGCCACCCGTTCGCTCGCTAGCTCGCCGCCTTGTTCCAGTCCCCCAGCAATCGCGACGAGATATTCGCCGAGTGCATAGCGTTCGACCTCGGCGAGCTTTTCCCGAAGTGCGCTGCCGGTGATACCTTCGCTGCTCAGACGTACCGCCGCAGCTCGTGCCGCAGGGAACGCTAGCCGAGCGCATCCGCGCCGGTGGGGCGGGTATCCCGGCCTTCTATACGCCGACCTCCTACGGCACCGATCTGGCGAAGGGAAAGCCTGTCGAAGCGCGATGATCTCGGGGTCGATCCCGCCTGCCGGCACGATCCGGGTCGCCTGCGCGATCGTCACGACGCGCAGGACATCCAGGACGGCGCCTATGTCAATCTTTGCATCGGATTCCCTGAGAAGGTGGCGCAATATAAGGCGCCAGGGCGGGAGGCGACCTTTCACCGAGAACGGCATCCTGAATTTCGGCGAATCTCCACCGGCGACCCACGGTCATTGCCTATCGTAACCCGTCATCTCCAGATAGCCCTTGCCCGTCTGGGTACCGGTCACTCGCACCGGACCTTCCCAGTAGGGAATGCGGAGGTCCATCCAGGCCTGCGGATTGAGCGCGTCCACGGTGACGTCGAGATCTCGGTCGGGCAACACGAGACGCCAACGTGTCGGGACGTCGCGACCTTTTACCGGGCTCGTCTTCAACGGGGTCAGGACAAGCTTGCCGTTTCCGTAGGGCGTCGGCGCACCATCCGCCGCGATCCAGGTGGCCGAGGTGAAGCCGCCGCTGGTGGCGTCCCGCAGGTGGAAACCCATCAGTTTCTCGCCGGTGTCGAACGAGAGGGAGAACCAGTCCCAGCCGGCTTGGTCCGCCGCAAGCGGCTGCGACGACCATTCGCGATCGAGCCACGCAGTGCCCCGCACAGCCACCTCCCCCTCGGGCAGAGTGACCGTTCCCTCCACGGTAAAGAAAGGCTGCGAATAGTAGTAGCTCGCCTGCCCCTTCGCCGACTTCACGGAGTAGCCTCTGTCGCCGTGGAGGACGAGCGGGCCTTGGGCATGCAATGCGATATCGTAGGCGAAGTCCTTGCCGGCTGCCGTGAGCTGCAGGCTATCGAACGTGTCGCCCGCCATCTGCCAGTCGTCGATCCAGGCCGCGAAGGGCTCGGCGGTCACGCCCGCCTGCCCCGTGCCGCCGCGCCCGAGACGCTCCGTAGCGCGGTGCATCGTGGCGCTGGTGACTGCGGCGTGGCCGAACCAGATCTGCGGGCTCTCCCAGCCCTCGGCCTCTCCCGGTGCGAGCGCCGAGCGGAACAACGTCCATTGCAGTCCGTAGTCAGAGCCGTCTGGGCCAGTGAGGTTTGCGGTGACGTACCACCATTCAATCCGGTAGTCCGGATGCGATCCATGATCCTGCGGGAACGCAAACTGCCTGCCCGGTTCCGGTAACGCGAAGCCTTCAGCTTTGGTGCCGAGGCCGGCAAAGCCCTGCGCGAAGGCGTTGCTCACGCCCAGCAGCAGGAGAATAAGCGCCCTAGCGTTCATTGGCGAATATCCTCAGCAGCACGGCCGGCTCCATCCGCGCGAGCCGCCAGGCGGGCCAGAGCGCGGCAAGCAACGCAGCGGCGAGGGCGAAGACGATGAGCAGGGTATACTCGCCTGGAAACAATTGCATCGGCAGGCGCCAGCCGAACGCCTCAACGTTGACGATGGCGAGCAGGACCCAGGCGAGGGCCAGGCCCAACGGCAATGCGAACACGGCGGTAATCGTGGCAAGCATCACGATGCGCAAGATCTCCAGCCCGGCGAGCCGGCGTTGGGTCGTCCCCATTGCCCAGACGGGGGCCATCTGCGGCAGTCGCATCGCCGCCAATGTGAGTAGGCTCATGAGGATCGCGAAAGCGGCCACCGCCAGCGTCAACGTGTTCAGCGCCCCGGTCACGGAGAAAGTGCGCTCGAACACCGACAGCGAGAATGCCTTGAGCGCAGCCTGGTCCATGATGCGCGCGGGTGGGACCTCGAACGCCCCGATGAGTTCCCGGCGCAGGCCCTGCGGGTCACCGGTGCGGACGCCGTACCGGCTCGGGTCAATGCCGGGGAACGTCTGGCGGAACAGCGCCTCGCCGATGATGGCCTGGCCGATGGGGTTACCATAATCCCCGACAACGCCCGCGACAGGCAGCGACAGACCAGGGCCGAGCACCAGCGAATCGCCGACTTTCAGCGCGCCGCGGCGTGAGAGCTGCTCGTTGATAACCACCGCCCTGCCCGCCTCGACTTCGTCCCAAACGGCTGGAATTGCGTCGAGGAAGCGCCAGTTCTCGCGATAGGTGTAGCCGATGCGCGCGCCGAAAATCTCGCCCGGCATGCCGGCGAGCATCGCATCGACCGACATGATCGGCAGCACGGCGTCCGCGCGGGCCTCGAGGAATTGTTCGAGGGCGACGCGGTCTCCGACTGCTTCCGCATCGACGTAGAGTTCGGCCGACAGGCGCTGATCGAGGAAGCCCTCGAAGGTCAGGCGGAAGCTCGAGACCATGGTGGAAACGCCGACATTCGCGGCCATGGCGAGCAGCAGCGCCGTCAGCGCGAGCCCGAGGCCGGGCAGTTGCTGGCGGGTGTCGGCCCAGAACCATTGCGCCATGGGGCGCACAGCTTGTCCTTCGCCAAGGCGCAGGATTGCCGCGAGGCAAGGCGTAAGCGCAAGTGCCGCGCCGAGCATCAGGCTGGCGAGCAGCGCGAAGCCGGCGGTCAATCCCCCTCCCATGCCTGCCAGCACGCCCGCTGCCGCAAGCAGCACGACCGAGGCTGCGGTCTGCAGCTTTCCCGTCCGTCTCGAAACCAGCGCCCAGGCGCGCCCGCCTGCGCTCGCCAGGACCGGCATCCGCGCCAGCCGCCACAACGCGCCTGCTGCCGCGAGCAGCGAGCCGCCAAGCGCCATGGCCATTCCTGAAAGCCACCATGCAGGGCGAATCTGCAGCGTGCCCGCGACGTCGGCGCCATAGAGGCCGCGTATCGTCGCGGCTACATCCGGCAGCAACAGCGCTGCGATCAAATAGCCGAGGGCGATGCCGAGCGCACCGGCAAGCGTCGCCAGCACTATTAGCTCAAACACCATCAGGGCGATCAGGCGGCGAAGTGGCACGCCGAGAGCACGGAGCGTACGGACCATGCTGCGCCGCTGCTCGAAAGCAAGGCCGATCGCGCCGTGGACGATAAAGATGCCGACCACGAAGCTGAGGAAACCAAACGCCGTGAGGTTGAGATGAAAGCTGTCAGTGAGCCGGCCGACATCCGTCGCGCCGTCTGCACGCTGCAACACAAGATCCGGCGCGATCTCAGCTAGTGGTCGCTGCCGCAGAGGCTGCTCGGGCAGCACGATCAGGCGGCTGATAAGCCCGGCACGGCCGAGCAACTTCTGAGCGACGCCGATATCGGCGAGCACGGTGCCCGGGGCGACCGACTGATCCACGAGAACCGGGTTTGGCAGGTTCTCGGCAAGGCGCGCGACCATTTCCGGGCCGGCGACCAGAGTCTCTGCGCGCACGAAGCTGTCGAGGTCTGTGCGGGCCAGCGTGTCACTCGCAGCCGAGCCAGGTGGTGCGGTCAGCGGATCGAGGCCGACCAGCCTGACGGCGGAGCTTGCGAGGCGCAGCCTCCCTTCCACCACGGGGCTAACCAGCCAGCCGCCGCGGCGCAACGCGACGAAAACCGCTTGCGGCATGGAATCCCCGTCGCGCGGCGCCAGCTGGTCGTACTGGCCTTCGGCCAGCGTGGCAGCAGCCGCATCGTAGCTGGCGCGTGCCTCGGCATTGATCGCCTGCACACCCGACCAGAGGGCCGTCGCCATGGCTAGGCCGAGCACCAGCGTCAGCAATTGCAGCCGGTTGCGTCGCCAGTGCGAGGCCAGTGCCGAGAGGACCGCGCCAGTCACGCGAGGTGGCCCTGGCTGAGATGCGCCCGGCGCCCCAGACGTTCTGCAAGACGCGGGGAGTGGGTGACCATTAGGAGCGCCGCATCGGTCTCCGCCACGAGCAAAAGGAACTGCTTCATCACCTCGTCGGCCGTCGCCTCGTCGAGGTTGCCGGTCGGCTCATCCGCGAGGATCAGCTTTGGCCGTGCCGCGAGTGCGCGCGCGATCGCCACGCGCTGCTGCTGGCCGCCCGAGAGCTGCTCGGGATATTTGCGTAGCTGCTGTTCCAGGCCGAGCGCGTGGACCAGGCGTGAAAGCTCCCTCCCTTCAGGCCCGCCATTCAGACGCGCCTGAAAGGCGATGTTGGCTGCAACGTCCAGAGACGGGATGAGATTGAATTGCTGGAAGATGATGCCCACTGTGCTTCGCCTGAGCCGCGCGCGACTACTGTCATCAAGAGCGGTGACCTCCTGCCCATCCAGTATCACGCGCCCGCCTTCCGCGGCGTCCAGTCCTGCCACGAGATGCAGAAGCGTGCTCTTGCCCGAGCCGGATTCGCCCGTCAGCGCCAGAGTCTCGCCTGCGTCGAGCGAAAGCGTCACGCCTCGCAGGACGGGGACCGGGCCCTCTGGTCCGGGATAGGATTTCCGCAGGTCTTCAATCGAAAGCAACATGCACTACAGCTACCGTCTGTTGCGAAAAGGAAAAGCCTTTGATTGAAGACCCACGACAAGCCAGGCAGCCTCAGAACCTTCCGGTGATTGCAGCCCTGCGGAACAGCGGCCACAGCCGCGCGTTCTGCTGAGGCTTTTAGTGGTTAGTTTGTCAGGAGCGCCGTCATGGGACTTTTTACGAAAGACATCAAGACGATGGATGACCTGTTCCTGCATGTTCTGCAGGACGTGTATTACGCCGAGAAGCAAATTCTGAAAGCTCTTCCCGATATGGTCGAAAAAGCGACCAACCGCGACCTGACCACCGCATTCAAGACGCATCTCGCCGAAACCGAGAAACATGTTCAGCGGCTCGAGCAGGCTTTCGACCTGATCGGCGAGTCACCGAAGGGAACGACTTGTCCGGCAATCGATGGCATCATCAAGGAAGCCAACGAGATCGCGAGCGAGGTGGCCGAAAAGAAGGTGCTCGATGCCGCGCTGATTACCGCTGCGCAGGCTGTAGAGCATTACGAGATCACACGATATGGAACGCTCATCGCCTGGGCGGAAGAGATCGGCAACAACCCGGTAGCGAAGCTTCTAACCACAACTCTCAACGAGGAGAAGGCAGCCGATAAGAAGCTTACGGCGATTGCCGAGCGGAAAGTCAATCAGAAAGCTGCCGGCTGATCGGCGACACCCGAGGATTGCAGGATGAATGCGCTCGGCGAACACACCCGATCTTTGTGGATGAAGGTTGAAGTCGATCCCGGCGCTCCGCGTCTTGAGGGGAAGTTGAGTTGCAACACGGTCGTCATTGGCTCCGGAATAGCAGGGCTCTCGGTTGCCTATGAGCTAGCCAGCGTAGGGCGCAAGGTCATCGTCATCGATCGCGGGGCGATTTGCGGCGGGATGACGTCGCGAACGACAGCACATCTCGCGCCGATTTGCGACGATGGGTTGAGCACGCTCATCAATTTGCGTGGCGAGGAAATGGCGAGGCTCTTTCAGCAAAGCCAGGAGGCTGCCGTCGCGCGTATTGAGGAGATCGTTGAGGAACTCGGCATAGATTGCAATTTTCGTCGCCTGGACGCTTTCCTGTTTCCGGCAATGGGTGTGGACCCGAAGGATGCCCGCGATCAGCGCCAGGAGGAATTCGATGCGGCTCGAAGGGTCGGTGCTTTGGCCGAACTGTCGGTCGGCGTGCCGCTCAAGGGCTTCGAAAAGGCGCCGGTCCTGCGCTATCCGAACCAGGCCACCTTCCACCCGCTCAGATATCTCCGCGATGTCGCCCGAGCGATCCGCGACAAGGGCGGTCACATATTCGCGAACAGCCCCGTGGTCAGCGTTGAGGAATTACCGGAGGGCGGGGTGCGGGTCTCGACTGAAAATGGCGGGGTAATCGAAGCGTCGCGACGCCGTAGTTGCCACCAATTCGCCGATCAACGATCGCTTCCTCCTGCACACAAAGATGTCGCCTTATCGGACCTACGCGATGGCTTTTACATTGCCTCGTGGCGCTCTCCCTGACGCGCTGTATTGGGATACGGGTGATCCTTATCATTATGTCCGGCTGAATCCGGGTCCCGGCTCGATAGATTATCTTATTGCCGGCGGCGCCGACCACAAATCGGGCGAAGCCGACGATGGAGGCATCCGGTTCGAGGCTATAGAGGCGTGGATCCGCGCACTCGTGCCCAACCTGGGCAAAGAGGTAACCCGCTGGTCAGGACAGGTTCTGGACACGATCGACTATTGCGCCTTCATCGGCCTCAACCCCGGTAGCACATCGGTTTACGTCGTCACCGGCGATTCCGGCCAGGGAATGACCCATGGTGCACTAGCCGGACTGCTCCTCCGAGACCTCATCCTCGGCCAATCTAACCTCTGGGCAAAGGTTTACGACCCGGCGCGCAAAACACCGTCCGGCCTCGTCAACTTTGTCCGAGAGAATCTTTCCGCGGTGAAGAACCTTGCCGGATATCTGATGCCCGGCGACCTGAAATCTCTTGACGAGTCTGTCTGCCGGTCAAGGAGGTGTCTTGCGAGAGGGCTTGAGTAAGGTCGCCGCGTGTCGCGATCTTGCTGGCAACCTTCATTTGCACTCTGCCGTCTGCACCCATTCTGGATGCGAGGTGGCTTGGAACTCGACTGAGCAGTGCTGGGATTGCTCGTGCCATGGATCGCATTTTGCGCCGGACGGGACGGTCTTGAATGGTCCCGCCGTGATCCCTTTGCAGCCCGTCGATGTTTCAGGATTGCCGTAGGCGCAGCACCTCATCGCTAAATGATAGCCTCGGCAAGCAAAGCTGACGGATATTCATCCTGATATTTGAAAAACCTTACGGCAAACCCGGTGGCAACTGCGGTTGCACCATATTAGGTTCGCCATTCATAATGGTGACGACCAACAAGGTAACTAAAGAACTATGAAAAAGTATCTTATCAATGGAGCGATTGCTGCGATTTGCATGTCGAGCGTTGCGCACGCAGCGGGCAAAGAACGCATCATCTCCAAAATGGGCGAGATGCAATACGAGGGCGACAATGCGTCGTCCACGTTGATCGTGCGCAATATAGGTACGACCAAGCTGTGGCGAGCGAATTTCGTTTGCTACTTCATAACCGAAGATTTCACACCGTTTGATCCGCAAGCGATCCAATTCGATGACATCCCGGCCAAGGGTGAAGTCTCGAAAACGATCGTGACGGATGCCGGCGAGGGCGCATACAATTTGACTTGTGACCTGATAGGCGGGCGCACATACGATAACGATGGTGAAGAGGCTGACCTTTCGGTTTGGTTTTCGAGCATGTGAATGGGTCAAGCACTCGTCAGCAAAGTTGTTGATTTACGGCATGATCATAATGTGCCTCGCGCCATTCGCGTTGCAGATCGTATCGGCAATAATTTGGTGTCGAAGGGTTGGCAAAGGTCAGACGGAAGTGCCGACCAACGTTGCTGAAGAACCGGCTCTTTCTGCCTGGCGGGTCTCCGGTGGAGTCGGAATTACGGGTTCACGCCCGCCCAAGATCCAACAGTCTGCATCTGGCTGGACGTCAAGGCAGGATCGACGTCCGTGGTCGTCGCCTCTAGTCCAGTGGCGACCACACACACTTTGAACTGACCCTCGAGAGTTTCATCAAAAACCGCGCCGATGATGATATCCGCTTCATCATTAACCTCTTCGCGTATGCGCATGGCAGCCTCATCGACTTCGAACAAGGTCATGTCGATACCGCCAGTTATCGAGACCAAGACACCTTTTGCGGCCCTGATGGAAATTTCATCAAGCAACGGGTTTGAGATCGATGCTTCTGCTGCCTTCAAGGCGCGGCTCTGTCCTGTGCCAATACCGGTTCCCATCATTGCCCGCCCCATGTCTCGCATCACTGTCTTCACGTCGGCAAAGTCGAGATTGATCAGGCCCTCCTTTACGATCAGATTTGTTATGCCGCTGACGCCCGAATAGAGAACCCCGTCGGCAATGCCAAACGCTTCCTCCATCGTCGTGTGAGCGTTCGCTATCCTAAACAGGTTCTGGTTCGGGATCACGATGACAGTGTCGGCAGCGTCGCGCAGGAGTTCGATGCCGGCGGCTGCCATCTCCATCCGACGCCTTCCCTCGAACGTAAATGGCTTTGTCACCACCGCCACCGTTAGAATGCCGGCAGCGCGAGCGGCCTTTGCTATCACGGGAGCCGCGCCAGTCCCCGTGCCGCCTCCCATTCCCGCGGTTATAAAGCACATGTGAGTGCCAACGAGATGATCCAAGATATCGTCGATCAATTCTTCGGCCGCCGCCCGACCGACGTCAGGTAGTGAGCCTGCCCCTAACCCCTCGGTCACCAGAGCACCCAATTGGATCAGCCTCGGGGCCTTCGACATTTTCAGCGCCTGGGAGTCCGTGTTCGCAGCGATAAACTCGACGCCCTCCAAGCCCTCCGCAATCATGTTGTTGACCGCGTTCCCTCCGCCTCCGCCGACCCCGATGATTGTCAGATTTGGCTTCATTTTTTGGATCTCGGGCTTGTTGGGGGTAGTCATGGTTCCGCTCCTGGGAAGCGCCCCGCCTCCGAATCGGCATTGACATCAGGGAATCAGATGGACTGCGGGCGCGCAAGGGCGAACCCGGCAACGTTCAGAGAGTTTCGCTGGTCAGTCAACAACTGATCGGCAACAATTTACTACCCTGCGGTCGAGCGTGAGCCAGTGATAATAATCTTCAAAAGTGACGCAGCGTAATCCTAGCTCCCGCGATCAGACATTTGAAATTGCTCGCATTTTTTAGCCGCTACAGGTTGCTAATAATATCGCCGGAAGGCGCACTCGCTCAGCCGAAAGGTCTAATAGCACACCGGGGCTACATGCCTATGTTGCGGACTTGATTTGGGGCAACTGTAACGTGAGCGAAGACGAAGAGCGGCCTAGTGCCGAAAAGCTAAGGCGGGAGGAGCGGCAAAATAGGCTTCTCTGGAGCGCATTTTGCGTCGCCCTGGCATTGCTGACTCTCGGAGGGGTGGCGGCTGCGGTGACGGCATATCTTTGCGGTGGGCCATCTTGGTATGGTCGTATAATTCACATCAACCGTGAAAGGTGACACTGCGATAAGTCCTGCATGTTCGAATGGACGAAGTCGGGCTGCGGTTCTGAGATGATCCGACATCACGGGAAGCCGGTCGATCCGGACGGTATCGGAGCCCCAATTGCGCACCGGAAGGCGGTGAAGGGTCGTCCACACATTGGACTCCGGGGATAGGCGCTCTCCGAAAAAAGGCCCCGCGTTAGCGAGGCCTTTAGAAGAGCAGATCGTGGGGGTAAACGATCTAAATCGATTAACTAGATCATTGTTTATAATGTCAAGCTAGAATGTGAGCAAAAAAGTAGGAAGCGCTGCTTCATGGCTTCAGAAGCCGTGATTTTGTTCGCGCACCTTAACGCATCCTCGAGCTCGATCGCCTGCCTTCGAGATTCAAATGGTGCCAATGACGAGTTCCTTCTCGCTGCCCTGCCCAGAACCTCCGAAAGATCGCCAAGCTGATCCCGATGTCACCTTTGCCGGCCCCCGCCTGAGGGGCAAGGCGTCCATCGGTCACGCCGAGCGGGCTCGCTCCGATCAGCGACTTCTTCAACACAATGCGTCTCGAAGCGGACAGTCGGGCCGTGTGCCCGCTAGGGCAGCTGCCCCACCTTGAACACCGCCAATAGGACACTACACAACCCGAGAGCACTTCAATATGATACCACGTGGCGCAGAGGAATAAGGCTGCACGCAAGAGGGGGACATCAATGGAAAACGTCATCAGAATTATCGCGGCAACAGCGGTCGCGCTGTCGTCGGCAGTTGCTGCTTTCGCACAAGATCAAAATCCTCTCCCCCTGGCCAGCGACGTGCTTGTCCGATACGGGGACGACGTTGAGGGTTGGACCGTCTATGCAAACAAAACCCGGGGTGATTGCTTGATAGTGCGCCAGGATGGCCCAAGTTCGGTCCAGATGGGTGTCACCGACAAGCAGGAGGTAGGGTATCTCGGCGTTTTCACCAAGCTGGATATCGGTCTTAACAACGAAACGGCGTCGGACATATTCGTCGCAATAGGTGGTGATCTTTACAAGGGCGTGGCTACTACGACCACCACCGGCGAACTCAAGGGGGGCTATTCCGGCGGCTACATCTTGACCGATGATCCGAAGTTCAAGCGTGCCGTTGCAAAGCAGTATGAGATGACGGTGTTTCCGGAAACCGAGGGTGCGTTTGTCATCGATTTGAAAGGGACCTTCAGGGCAATGGCAGTGGGCCGCAAATGCCTGAAGGGTTGACTGCCGGTGCCGGCAGCCGTGCCGATTCCAGAATTTGGGGAAAAGCATGTATCCGCCAATTGCGCCGCGATCGATGTAAGTCTCGACGTTTGACATGACTGGCGGGTTCGTATGTCCGTGCGCCGGCTTGCGAACGTTAAATCGCACAAGCGCCACACCTTTTCAGCGGTAGGTGCTTGTGGTGCAGCTTGGAAAGTCGCGATGGCAAGAAAGGCTGCGCAAGGCTGCCATTCTACGGCTGCCGAACGGTGCACTCGCAACGCACGCAGCCGGCAAGCCCCTCCGCTTCGCGACCAACGCTGACAAGGCGACTGCGGATTATCGCAAGGCCGTGGCTATTACGCCGCCATCGATCGTGATTACAGCGGCGTTGACCTTGTCCATCTGGGCAAGGTGCAGGAAAGTCTCGGCGACGTCGGCGGCGGTGACCTCAACGCCGAGCAGGTTGCCGGACATGTATTCCTTCGGCGTCATGCCGCGCGCGCTCGGCGCGCTCGCCGATCATCTGATCGGTCATCAGCCCGGTGCGAATTCGGCCAGCGTTAACACCGCTGACGCGGATACCTTCGGCGCCATGATCGACGGCATATTGCTTCATCAGCGCCATGGTCGCCGCCTTCGGAATGCCGTACGGCCCGAAATCCTTGCCTGGATTGACCGATTGGTTCGATATGTTGAACAGGATCGTGCCGCCGCGCCCCTGCAAGCGGAAGACGCGGATCGCCGCCTGGCAGACATGCTGGTGGCCGAAGAAATTCAGTTCGAAGCTTCTGCGCAGCGCTTCCATCGGAAGGTCGCCGATGGGTCCCTGATCCGCAGAGCCAGCATTTGAAACAAGGATGTCGAGCCCGCCAAGACTGGTAGAGATCCGGTCAAAGGCAGCCTCGACCGAAGCTCTATCGGTAACGTCGCAGCGAAAGACCTCGCAGCTGGTTTCCACTGCCAGCGGCCGCAATGCACCGTCGTTGATGTCGAGTGCCGCAACCCTGGCGCCGGCTGCCGAGAAGACACGCACGACTTCGCGGCCGATGCCGCTCGCCGCTCCAGTGATAGCTACTCGGCGCCCTTCGAGCGGTCGCGTCGCCAGATGCGGAACAGCCTGCTCGACAAGCATCGTCATGCAGCCTTTTTGACGGAAATGTCGCGGAACAGCGCGTAGGCACATTCGGCTGTCTCTCCGCGATGCACAACAGCGCCCAGAGCCTGAAGCATGGCGGCGGGGTCGGAGGACTGGAAGACATTGCGGCCCATATCGACGCCTGCAGCGCCTTGGTCGATCGCCCGATAGGCCATTTCCAGCGCGTCGCGCTCCGGCAGCTTCTTGCCACCGGCAATGACGATCGGCACTGGGCAGCCCAGGACGATCTTCTCGAAGCCCTCCTCGACATAGTAGGACTTCACGAACTGCGCGCCGATTTCGGCGGCGATGCGCGTAGCCAATCCGAAATAGCGCGCGTCGCGCACCATGTCCTTGCCCACGCCGGTTACCGCCATGGTGGGAATGCCATAGCGGGTGCCGGTATCGATCAGCTTGACGACATTTCCGATCGACTTGTGCTCATATTCTGCGCCGACATAGACCTGCGCCGCCATGGCGACCGCGCCAAGCCGGATTGCGTCGTCGATATCGACCGCCACCAGCTCGTTCGACAGTTCGGTCAGGATCGAGTTGCCGCCCGAGCAGCGCAGCACCACCGGCTTGTTGACCTCCGGCTGGATGGTGGCGCGCAAGCGCGCCGCGCGTGCACATCAGCACGTCGGCGTATTCGGCGAGCGGCGCGATGGTCAGGTCCATGCGCTCGAGGCCGGTGGTCGGTCCCTGGAAATAGCCATGGTCGAAGGCGAGCATGACCGTCTTGCCGCTGGCCGGATTGAAGATGCGCGACAGCCGCGCCTTCATGCCCCAGTCGTGATGCGCCGCGCCCTTCAGGTAGAAGCGGCTGGTGTCGGCCGGGCGGTCCTGGCCCCAGTCCTTGCCGTCCTTGATGTCGTCGAGATCTGCCATCGTCGTGTCGCCTTTCGTCGTCTTGCCGCGTGCCGTCAGGCCTTCGCGCAAAAATCCTGCATCGCCTTGAGAATGAGCGAGATCGAGATCGCGCCGGGATCGGGATGGCCGATGCTGCGTTCGCCGAGCGAGCGCGCCTTGCCGGTCGTCGCGATCATCGTCTTGCGTGGCCTCGACGCCCTGCACCGCGCCGTCGGCGGCCGCGGCCGTAGCCGCCTGCCAGGCCTTCGCCTGCTGCCGTCGCGCGCCGCGCGCGCGGCGGGCGCCAGCGCATCGACCATCGTCTTCTGGCCTTCGATCACGCCGCCGCGCTTCAGCACCGCAGCCAGGCCCTCTTCGAGGAAGCCAGCGAAACGTTGCGGCCGTCGACCCTGTCGCCGCCGGCAAATGCCTTCGGCGCCGGACCGAAACAGCGTGCCGAAAACCGCGCCGGCCGCCCCGCCGGTGTTGGACAGGATGGCCGTGCCGACCGCCTTGAATGCCGCATCGACGCTTTCCGGCTGCGGATCCGTCCAGCGCTTCGAGCGCTGCCTCGAAGCCGCGCCGCATGCCGATGCCGTGGTCGCCGTCGCCGATGGCGAGGTCGGCATCGGTCAGCACGTCGGTCTGGTCGATCATCGACTGCGAGACCGCGACTAGCATGTCGCGTACGCCGGCTTGCGTCGAGTGTGTCGGCCATTGTGCGCCTCACATCCGCGAATAGCCGAGCGACTCCGCCGGCATGTCGAGATAGCGCTTCAACTCGTCGTCGAGCTTCATCAGCGTCACCGAGAAGCCCGCCATTTCCTGCACGGTCAGCCAGGTGCCGACATCGGTGCGGTAAACGTCGATGCCCTCGCGTTCGAGAATCTGGCGGATGCGCCGGTTGACGATCAGCATCTCCATCATCGTGGTGGCGCCGAGATTGTTGATGAGCAGCGCGACCTCGTCGCCGCGCTGGAAAGGCAGGTCGGTGAGCAGCTTTGCCATCAGTTGATCGGCGATCTCGTCTGCCGGTGCGATCTTCTGGCGGGCGACGCCAGCCTCGCCATGCGCGCCCATGCCGATCTCGATCTCGTCTTCACCGAGTTCAAAGGTAAGCTTGCCGGTTTCAGGGATCGATCCGGCGGCAACGGCGACACCGATCGACCGGACATTGGCGACCGCCTTGCGCGCTACGCGTTCGACCTCGTCGAGCGTCTTCAGCTCGGACGCAGCCGCCGCCGGTGATCTTGATCATATAAATGTCGCCGGCAATGCCGCGCCGATCGTGCGTGCGCTCCGGCGGCGCGGCGGCGACATCGTCGGTGACGCGCACTGTTCGAACATCGATGCCGTCCTCCTCCAGCATTTCGACGGCCATGTCGAAATTCATGTTGTCGCCGGCATAGTTGCCATAGAGAAACAGGATGCCGTTGCCGCGATGCACGGCCTTTGCGGCCTCGTAGATGATGTCGGGCGACGGCGCGGCGAAGACCTGGCCGCAGGCAGCGCCGTCGCCCATGTTCTTGCCGACGAAGCCGTGGAACAGCGGCTCGTGACCGCTGCCACCGCCGATCAGCAGCGCGACCTTGCCGTCGGGAATGTCGGTGCGCACCAATGCGGCGTGCTTGTCGAGCTTGCGCAGCCGCCCGTCATTGGCAAGCACGAGCCCTTCGAGCATCTCCGCGACGACCTTCTTGTGGTCGTTCAGGATTTTCTTCGGATTAGCCAAGGTTGTCCTCCTCTTCCTTCGGACGCCCGTCGGGAACGTGATCAAGGATCATGAACAGGATCACGCCCGCAAGCAGCACCGGAAAGCCGAATGTGAAAAGGCTATGCGTGAATGGCTGGCAGAGCATGGCAAAGCCGACAAGGATCAGGGCCGAGGCACAGCGGTAGAACCAGTTCTTCGTCAGGTACCGGCTCACTTTGCCCTCCCGCCATGGTGCGATAGGCGCGCGCCGCTTTCGGCGTCGAACAGGAAGCCGGCCTCGATACGAAATTGGCACAGGCATCGCCCTGCTTGAACGCCATGTCCGATGGCACGACCTTCCGGAAGGAACCGGCATCGGCATTGACCTGGATGGCGCGCTCGAAACCGCGATTGTCCACCGCGTAGACCGAACCGGCATTGGCGGCGGCACTATTGCTCGTCTCCACCTCGATGTCCTCCGGCCAGACTCCGAGCACGATCCTGCGGCCGGGAGTCAGCCGTGTCTCGCCGAATGCAGCCAACGGTATTTTCTGGGCGCCGCCCGGCAGGACTACCGCCGCATTGCCGACCTCCGCTTGAAAAAAGGCCATGGACGGGCTGCCGATGAGCCGGCCGACGCGCATATTGGCCGGAAGGGCAATGATCTCGTCGATGGTCCCGGTCTGCTGGATTACGCCGCTTTCGATAATGGCCAGTCGATCAGCGATGGCGATAGCGCCGTGGTAGTCGTGTGTCGCATAGAGCATCGTCGATCGATGCTGCCGGTGAATTTGCCGCAGTTCGGCGCGCAAGCCCTCGCGCAGCTTGAGGTCGAGCGCCGATAGCGGTTCGTCCAGCAGGAACATCCGCGGCCGCCGCACCAGCGCGCGGGCTATCGCCACGCGCTGGCGTTCGCCGCCCGACAGCGTATCGACATCGCGGTCGAGCAGGTGCGAAATCCGCAGCAGTTCAGCCGTGCGGCCAACGCGCGTTTTGATTTCCTGCTTCGCTTTCGCGGTATGTCGGCGACCGCAGCGCGAAAGCGATATTGTCCTTGACGTCAAGCACCGGCAGCAGATTGAAGCCTTCAAAGACGATGGAAACATCGCGGCCGGATGGATCGATGTCAGTGACCTCGCGTCCGTCCAGGAAGACGCGGCCAGCCTCAAGGCTGATGAGACCCGCACTCGCCAACAGCGTCGAGCTCTTGCCGGCGCCGGTTGGTCCAAGCAGTGCCATGATCTCATTGTCCGGCACTTCAAGGTCAAGGCCGCGCAACGCCCGCTTGGCGCCGTAGGATTTCCGTAAGTCCTCGAGACGCAGCATCGGGACGGTCATGCGCGCGTCTCCCGTGACGCGGCGACCGGTCTCGGCATCGAAGAACAACAGTCCTTCTGGCGCGAAATGCACGGATTGGGCCAGCGACGAGCGCGCACGGCGCTTGTCGACACCCTGGTAGACGTTGCCGGCGATCGAGAAGTTGAAAAACCGCTCTCGACCGACCGAGAAAACGTCGTCAACAACGACCGGGAAGGCGGTTGGATCGCTGCCCGGCTCCACAAGATGCACATTGAGCGGCCGGACGCCAAGCTTCAGCTTGCGGCGGCTTGCCACCGCCCATTGCGGAATGCGGTTGCCGGCGGGCGTCAGCGTGACTCCGCTGTCCCCAAGCCGCAGTCCGCCGTCGACCGGTACGAGATCGATCAGGTTCATGGACGGCGACCCGATGAACTGGCCGGCAAAGACATTTTCCGGTTGCAGGAAGATGTTGTCCGGGTCGGCGACCTGGACGATGCGGCCGTCGCTCATCAGCACGATGCGGTCGGCAAGGCTCATCGCCTCGCGCTGATCGTGGGTGACGTAGATGGTCGTGACGCCTAGCTCCCGCTGCAAATGGCCGAGTTCCCAGCGCATCTCTTCGCGGAACTGCTCGTCGATCGCTGACAGCGGCTCATCGAGCAAAAGCACTGCCGGCTCACGAATAACCGCGCGCGCCAGCGCTACTTTCTGGCGGGCGCCGGGCGGCAGCGAGGCGGGGTAGCGGTTCAGGTCGGCACCGAGGCCGAAGACGCTGACAACCCAATCGAGCTTGCGGGCGATCTCTGCTCGCGCAACCCCGCGCGCTTTCAGCGGGAAGACGATGTTTTCGCGGATTTTAAGATGCGGATAGAGCGATACGAACTGGAACACCATGGCGATGTTGCGCTCGCTGGCCGATAACTCGTTGACGCGTACGCCGTCGAATAGGACGTCTCCCGTTGTGGCCTTCACCAGCCCCGCGATGCAGCGCAGCGTCGTCGTCTTGCCGCAGCCCGACGGGCCGAGATAGACGACGAACTCACCGTTCCTGACGGTGAGGTTGACATTGTCGACGGCCTTGAAGCCAGCGAAGTCGATCGTCAGGTCGTTGAGTTTGATCTCGGCCATCAGAACTTCTCGCCCATCTTGCCGAGATGGCGCACCAGGATCATCGACAGCCCGATGATGATGAAAAGCAGCATGACGGCCAGGGCCGACGCTTCGCCGGTATAGAAATAGCTGAAAGCGGTTTTGGCGACCGCGAAGGAGACAGTCTCGGTGCTGGAGCCAGGACCGCCACCGGTCAGCGCGACGAACAGATCATACTGCTTGAAAGAGTCGATGAGCCTAAGAATAAGCGCGATAAACAGCACCGGCGCCGACATTGGCAGCGTGATGCGGAAGAACCTGTATGCGGGGCTGGCGCCGTCGACCTCCGCCGCTTCGTAAATGGTCTCGGGGATCCCCCTGAAGGCAGCCGTGGCAAGCAGGATGATGAAAGGTGTCCACATCCAGGTGTCGGCAATTGCCGCGGCCCACAGAGCCGGTGTGGTTTGACCCAGCCAGTCGACCTTGTCGAGGCCGACGACCGTGAGCAGGAAGTTGATGACCCCCCATTCCGAATTGAGCATGTAGCGCCACAGGAAGCCGACCACCACAGGCGACAGCATCATCGGCATCATAAGCAAAGTGAAAACGACATCGCGTCCACGAAAATTCTTCTGCAACTGATAGCCGACGAAAATGCCGAGCAGCATCTGCATCGCCACGCACAAGAACACGAATTTGCCGGTAAAAACGAAGCGGTCCCAAAGCTCGGGATCCGACAGAAGGAAGGTGTAGTTCTTGAAACCGACGGGTTTCATGCCGGCGAGCGGCCGCAGCGCCGAGAAATTGTAGAACGAGTAGTAGATCAGCGAAAAGATCGGATAGGCGACCATGAACAACAGGATGGCAAGGGTCGGCGACAGAAAGCCGAAGATCATCAGCCGACCCGAGGAGCGCTTGCGGAGCTCCGTCTGACGCAGGTCGTGGGTTTGAGCGGACATCGGCTACCTCCGCCCCAGCACGCCGAATGTCATGCCCATCAGCAGATGCTTGCGGATCAGGTAGAAAAAGATCAGCACCGGGATGATAAGAACAACGCCGGCGGCGCAGATCTGCGTCCATTCGATGCCGGTGGCCCCGGCAGCCGATGAGATTTTGACCGGCAGCGTCTTGGCCTGGGTGGTGGTGAGGATCGACGCGAAGGCGAACTCGTTCCAGGCGAAAATGAAGCAGAAGCCGGCGGACGCGGCGATGCCACCCTTGACCATCGGCAGAACCAGCCGCGTGAAGGCATACATGCGTGAATAGCCATTGACGATGGCGATCTGCTCGACCTCCTTGGGCACGCCGTCGAAGAAGCCTTTCATGATCCAGGTGGCGAGGCCGACATTGGCGAAGATCGCGATGAGAATCAGTCCGAAGCGCGTGTCGGCGAGGCCTAGCCGGGCAAACATCAAGTGATAGAAAACGAGTACGGCGACCGGTGGCAGCATGCGCGTCGACAGCACGAAGAACATGAAATCGCCCTTGCCGGCGAAACTGAATCGCGAGCAGACATAGCCTCCGAGCGTGCCTAGGAAGACTGCGAGAAACGTGCCGACCGACGAGACAAGCACGCTGTTGACCAGGGAATCGAACACGCCGACAGCGGAGGCGCTACCAGCCGCGGCACCGACGCCAAAGACGCTCTGATAGCCGCTGAAATCGGGCGTAAAGATGAGTTTCGGCGGCATCGAGAACAGGTCGACGCGGCTCTTGAGTGACGAAATGACGAGCCAGAAGATTGGGCCGAGATTGTACAGGGTATAGGCTACCAGCAAGAGAAGCAGCAGCCACCGGCCGGCGAGATCGATTGCTGATGTTTTGCTGGATATCATGACAATAACCTCTGCACTCTGCGCCCGGATTGTCGGTATGCCGCCGCGATGCCCAGCGGCATGCAGATTGCGGTAGGGGCGAGACGACCGAGGTCGCCTCGCCCGCGGGGAGGACGCGACTATTCTACCGGGACAACCTTGTCCTGGCCGGCCGGCGAGATCTCCTGGTCGGGAACCTCGGGGGTCTTTTCGCCGCGCTTGATCTCGTAGCCGGCGCGCTCCAGCGTCCGCTCGTTCTTCTCGGCGGCGTCCGCCAGCGCTTGCTGCACCGTCTTCGTGCCGGCGACAGCGTTAGAGACTTCCTGCTGCAACTCATCAAGCAGCGCCGGATATTCCGGCAGGTGCCAATAGTCGTTGAGATAGGCGAGGGCGGTGGAGAACTGCCTGTTGTAGGAGTTCAGGCCTTGCCAATCCGGGCTTTCGAGAACGGTTTTGAGGCCTGTCTGGCAAACCGCGGCGTAGCGCTTCTGCTGATCGGGCTGGAAGTACCACTCCATGAACTTTGTCAGTTCAGGCAGCTTCTTGGAGTATTTGTTGATGCCCATGCCCTGACCGCCGACCGAGAACTGGCGGCGGAATTTGCCATCACGCCCGACGGCACCCGGAAGTACCGCGAAAGCGGTCTTGTCCGCGAACTTGTTTACCTTCGGATCGGCGTTTGAACCGTTGAAATAGAACCATTGCATCGCCATCGCGAGCTGGCCCTGCTGGAACGCTGCGTTGACTTCGTCGAAGCCCCAATTGCCCGATCCGGGAGGTCCGAACTTGAACATGTCGACATAAGCCTGGACGCCGTCGATCGAAGCCGGCGAGTCGAGGTACCCCTTCACTTCCATCGTGGCAGGATTGTAGAGCTCACCGCCGAACGACCACAGGAATGAGTTCGAGGCTGTCGTAGCGAAGTCATAGTCACGGCCGCCCATCTGGCCCCAGCCATAGAGACCCTGATCCGGACGCGTGAAGAATTCGGCGATCTCCTTGGCGTCCTGGTATGTCTGCGGTACCGCAAGCTCCTTGCCATACTTGGCCTTGAAAGCCTCCTTCTCCTTCGGGTCGTCGAACAGATCCTTGCGATAAGTGAGTCCGTAAGCGTCCTGGTTGGCTGGGAGCCCGTAATACTCTCCTGAGCCGTCGGGATATTCACCGTAACGCGAGAGCGATGCCGGCGGGAAGATTTCGGCTTTGAGGTAGCTCGATTTGTCGAAGATGTCGTTGAGCTTGACCGCGTGGCCGGCGAATTCGGCGGTAGACTGGCTATCCCACATGGCGAAGTCGAATGCATCGCCCTGGATTGCGAATTCCGATGCGATCTTGTCGTGCCACTGCGGACCGTAAGGCACCAGCGCCGGCACGATCTTCACCGACTTGTCCGGATAGTCCTTGGCAATATCCATAAGCGCGTCGGCGCAGGTGCCGGCATGCCAAACGAAGGTAAGCGTGGTGTCGGCGCGGGCCAGGCCGGCGGTCGCGGCAATCGCCGATGCGGCGACAGCTGCGGACGCAAGCAAGCGCGTGCGCATTGCCTTGTTCATGATCATTCCTCCAGCGGTTTCGTGGGCGAGCGAGGTGGCAGCCGTTCTCCTCCGCCGTCTCCTTACCCTACCGCAACGCTATGCAGCCACGTTAAAAATATCAATATGAAACTTATATTTTCTCATTTTTTTTGTTACTTCTCGTATGGAATATGGTCGTCAGGCGGATTGTGCATGCTATGTTAGATTGGCGCGCAGTCGACCAGATTATAGAGAAAAGAGTTTTGTTTTAAATGGTTGAGAGAGGATGGCATGGAAGAGAGAGCAGCTGCGAATTCGCAGTGCACAACGACATTTTTGGTAACTTAACATTTTATGTTTGGTGTCTTGCCGCTATTTTTGGCAGTTTGGGAAAATGCGAAAGCGGGAATTATTAGCGAAATGAGCGAACGGGACAGCGAGGCGCACAGCCTGTCGAAGACCGATCAGCGGCGGGCCGAGATCATTCGCCTCTTGATGGAAAGTTCATCCGTGCAGATCAAAGACCTTGTGTCGCGGCTGGACGTCAGCCTGATGACCATTCATCGAGACCTCAACGACTTGCAGAACCAGGGACTCGTGCGGCGCATTCGCGGTTCGGTGTCGGCGGAAAAATCGATGCTGTTCGAAAGCAGCTACCTCTATCGCGCGCGCCAGCATGTCAGCGAAAAGCGTAAGCTGGCTCGTGCGGCTATCGCCCATATCGAGCCTGGCAACGCCATTGTATGGGATGACAGCTCCACGACCTTCCAGGTGACTGAATTCATTGACCAGATCGCCCCGATAACCATTATCACCAATGCGCTTCCGGTCCTGGAGCGGTTGCGGGACACTCCGGAGATCGACCTGATCGCGCTCGGCGGGAAATACCACCGCGCTTACAACGGCTTCTTCGGCCTCGCATGCGAGCGCGCTATCCGCTCCTATCGGGTGGATGTCGCGCTGATGTCGACGACGACGATCCAGGGTCTGTCGATGTTTACACAAGATGAGCAGGTGCTGCGCGCCAAGCAGGCGATGATCGAGATCGCCCGTAAGCGCATCCTTCTGGTCGATGAAAGCAAATTCCATTTCTCCGCCCTCAACCACGTCGCCGACTTGTCGATATTCGATGTGGTGCTGATTTCGGGAACCGTAGAACCGGCCATCATCAATAGGCTCAAGGACGGCGGCATTAAACTGCAGCTTGTTTAAGCTATCGAAGGGACAACAATGTCAGAGACTGGCAAAGCGCGGCGACTGGCGCGCATGTTCAACGCCGCATCCGGCCGCATGCTGTGCCTGGCATTCGACCACGGAA
The DNA here is from genome assembly GCA_963829135.1 of uncultured Alphaproteobacteria bacterium. Classification (GTDB taxonomy): domain Bacteria; phylum Pseudomonadota; class Alphaproteobacteria; order Rhizobiales; family Rhizobiaceae; genus Kumtagia. Next base: position 707,720 of record CAWHHO010000008.1, read on the forward strand.
TGCAGGTCGGCACCATTCCGGGGATCGAAGATCCGGCGCGCGTGCTTGACACCGCGGCCGAAGCGGGCGTCGATGCCGTCATCCTCAATCCAGGCATGATGGTTCGCCATGGACACCGTCTCGCCGGAGGTCCAGCGATCATCCTGCGCATTGACCAGACCACCATGTGGCGTGCGGGCACCAAAACCGCCTATCCCGATACCCACCAGCGCCTCGTTTCCACGGTTGAGGAAGCGGTATCGATGGGCGCTGAGGCGGTGATCACCTATCTGTTCACCTGCAACAACCTGGCGGAAGAAGAGACGCGCTCTTTTGAGATTTGCGGTGAAGTGGCGACCCGCTGTCGCGAATGGGGCGTTGTCCATGTCATCGAGGCGATGGCGGCTCATGGTGGTTTCGCACGCCATGACGATCCTGACGTTATCGCACTGAACTGTCGCATGGCAGGCGAACTCGGCGCCGACATCATAAAAACCGACTGGTGCGATCCGGCGCGCTTTTCGGCCATTGCCGCGCAATCGCTGGCGCCCATCGCGCTCGCGGGCGGGCCGGCGAAAGCGGGCACCGAGGACGTCGCGCGTTACGCACGGGGAGCAATCGCCGCCGGCGCAAAAGGGCTTATGTTTGGACGAAACGTGTTCGAACAGACGGATATGGCGGCAACGCTAAAGGCCTTACGGGGGGTCGTGCATGGCTGAATTCGGCCACGGCGTACTGGAGCCGGTCTTCAGCAGCCAAAGGCCCACCTCATCGGCTGACATGAGGAGCCTCATATTGGTGACTGAGAAGGCCTTTGGCCTTGTTTGAAAGCAGACGTCATATTGCAGATCGAAGTTGCAACAGGCGGCTTTCTTATTGCCAATTTGGTTAGTCCAGTTCGGGCTAACGACCGCATGCCGCAGTCCGTCCCCAAAGTTTTCACCCATCCATGGCCCTAGTTGGAATAAACAGCCGGCTGACGCTCGCGAGGCACATTTGCGCGCTATCTGACACTTCAACTAGACCCCAATCTTGCTGTCGAGCCTGCTCTCGGTTACGCCTGCATCTATGACGATACACCGGTTCATTCCAGCCCAATGGCACAATGTGATAGGCACCTTGCCTGCTGCCCTTATCGTCGCTTCGGGCGATACAGTGATCACCGAAACGATTGACGCGCACGGCATCGACAAGGACGGAATGCTGCGGGCTTCTGAGCCGAACCCGATGAACGGCCCGATTTTCGTCAGCAGCGCCGAGCCAGGGGACGCGCTCAAGGTCGAAATCGTTCGCATGACACCAATCCGAGCCAGTGGCTGGACCCGCGCGTCCCTGGCTGGCAACGTCGTCGACCCAGAGTTCGTTCGTGGTTTGCCACCTCGGGATAAGGTGAACTGGCGGATCGATCGGCAGGAAATGACGACAACTCTAGATCCCTCAGTTCCGGGACTAGAGTATTTTGAACTGCCGCTAGAGCCGATGATTGGGTGCTTCGGTGTGGCACCTGCCATGGGGCAGGCCTTCTCGACCGCGACCAGCGCCGAGAATGGAGGCAACATGGACTATCGCGGCTTCGGTCCCGGTTGCACAGTTTGGTTTCCTGTTGCTGTGCCCGGTGCGCTGTTTTTCCTAGGTGACTGCCACGCTACGCAGGGAGATGGGGAGATCGTCGGGACCGGCATCGAAACCTGCTTCGAAGTAGAAGTGCGGCTGACCGTCGAGAAGAATCGTAGTCTCGTCTGGCCGCGCGGCGAGAACGCCGCCGTCATTTTTTCGGTCGGCAATGCGCGGCCGTTGGACCAGGCGCTGCAACACGCAACGACAGACATGTTCAACTGGTTGACGAGCGACTACGGCCTCAGCCCGACCGCCGCAAGCCATCTGATGGGACAGGTGGTTCGCTACGACGTTGGAAATGTATTCGACCCCGCCTACACGATGGTATGCCGAATAGAAAAACGCTGGCTCCCAAAGCCTTGAATGAGAAACGCAACTCCGTTGGCAGAGGCGAGCTGGATCGAGGGCGTAGATCCTGCCCTGCAAATGGTCTGCATTGCGCGCGTCATATCTGACCAAGCCTGCATGCACCCTGCAACGGCACGTCTGCTTACGACGCTGTTGAATGTAAGCGAACATTCGAAATCGGCCCATGAGCCGCTATCTCCATAACGATCCGTCGATGTCTCATATCTGACCGGAGCAGACGGACAGTTAACGGTGTCCGGAAGGCAAGAGTGACGGTCAGGTTACTGGGCAGAATTTCTCGGCAGCGGAGGCCGCTCCGGGCCCTCATTGATCGGACAGCCAATTCCGGTTCGAAGTGCGACATTGCCGCCGATTGTTAGGATCGCGCAAAATGCCGCACGCAGATCCTCATTCAGGCTTCGTCAAGCTGGTCTCCAGGCGCTCGATCAGCGCCCGATAGAGCGGACAATTACGCTGTGTCGTCATCGGCCCGCTCTTCCGAAATCTCTACTGGGAGCAGTCCTTCGAGAAGTTAGCCTTTAGCGATGCTCCGCGAGATCAGTCTGGAAAGACGAGCTGAAAATGCTTTGGCATCGAGCGGTTTGTCTCCGTCGAGCACGCGTGCCTCGTCGTAGAGTAGATGGGCAATGTCCTCCTTGAGGTCGCCCTCATCACGACTTAGTCTTGCCATTGCGGTGATGCGCTCGTGGCGCGGGTTAACCTCCAGGATGGGTTTTGACGCCGTTTCCAAGCGGCCGGCGGCGCTCAGCAGCCTTTCGTACTGCCGGTCCGGTCCATTCTCCGGTGAGACAAGACAAACGGCGCTTTCGGTCAGCCGCTCAGATGCCCTTACATCCGTCACCGCATCCCCCAAAGACGTTTTCACGAAGGCGAGGAACTGTTCGACCTCAGGTTCGGTTTTTTCAGGTGGTGCAGCCGCGGCCTCGAGCAGTGCAATGTCCGACAGGTCGGTTCCGGCTTGAGTAACAGATTTGAACTTCTTGCCTTCAAACTCCGTGGCTTGCATCACCCAGAAACTGTCAACGGGGTCGGTCAGCAGAAGCACCTCGACGCCGCGCGCCCTAAACCCTTCGAGTTGAGGTGAGACCTCGAGGCGCGCCCGATCGTCGCCGGTCATGAAATAGATCGCCTTCTGGCCATCCTTCATCGCCTCCACATAGTCAGCCAGGCTGCGCAGCCCTTCTGTGGAGGTGGTGGTCCGGAACCGCGCCAGTTTCAAAAGCTGATCACGCCGCTCATAGTCCTCATAGAGCCCTTCCTTCAAAACCCCGCCGAAATTTTCCCAGATCTTGGCATAGGCGACGGGGTCGCTTTCGGCCAGCTTGCCAAGATCCCCAAGGATGCGATTGGCAACCCCCCTGCGTACCGCGGCAAGCAGAGGGCTCTGCTGGATCATTTCGCGCGACACATTCAACGGAAGGTCCGCCGAATCGACGATGCCATGCACGAAGCGCAGGTATCGTGGCACCAGCTCGGCATCGTCGGCGATGAAAACGCGCCGGACATAAAGCTTCATGCGACCCTTGCGGTCCTGTTCGAACAGGTCGAATGGTCGCGAACCCGGGACGAAGGCAAGCGTCGAATATTCGTGACGGCCTTCAGCGCGATAGTGGATGGTCATCGCTGGCTCGTCATACTGGCCGGCTACGCTGCGGTAGAAATCCGTGTACTCTTCGGGCGTCACCTCGCTCTTCTGCTTGGTCCAAAGCGCGGTGCCGTCGGCCACATCCTCAGCCTCAGCGCCCGGCTTTTCGATGATCGAGATGGGTACTGGAACGTGACCGGACCGCGACTTGACGAGCCGCTCCAACGTCCAGCGCTCGGTATATGAGGTCGCATCTTCCATCAGGTGCAGCACGACACGCGTGCCACGTTTGGGCGCATCCTTCAGCGCAACAGGCCCGATTTCGTATTCACCCTTGCCATCTGACGACCAACGCCAGGCTTCGTCATTGCCGGCTGCTCGCGTGTAAACGTCAACCCGCTCAGCCACCATGAAGGCGGAATAGAAGCCGACGCCGAACTGACCGACAAAGTCGGCCTGTCCTCCATGGTTTGATGCCTCGATGCGCTCCATAAAGGCCCGCGTTCCGGATCGCGCTATGGTACCCAGCGCCTCCGCCATCTCGTCAGGCCCCATGCCGATGCCGTTATCTTCAACCCCAAGCGTCCGGGCATCCTTGTCGGCATGAAGGGTTATACGTGCTTTGGGATCGTCGCCGAGAAATTCGGGACGTGCGATCGCCTCATAGCGCAGCTTTTCGCACGCATCGGCCGCATTTGAGATCAGTTCTCGGAGAAACACATCTCTGTCCGAATAGACAGAGTGAACCATCAGGTGCAGGAGGCGGGAGACGTCTGCCTCAAAGCTTTTGGTTTTCAGAGAATGGGTTTTCGAAGTCATGTGCGGGTTCCGTTTCTGAATTTCGGCGAACGAGATGGATGGAGGAACTCGTATTTTCAAGTCCCCACATTGCCAAGTAGCGCGCCACGACATCTAAATAGGTTGTTGAGTTCCCGACCACCCGCTTGAGATTCGAAACCCCTTCCAGCATCGACGTGAACAGGCCTAGACTCACCGTCGCCAGCCTTTACCATCAAGGCCTCGGACCGCCATTTTCTCAGAATGCCAGCGGCCTGCGATACTCGGGATGCCACCGCCCCGATAATGGCGATCCTTCCGACAACGATACGATCCACCCTGACCGCTCGACGTTTCGTCAGAGCATGTTAAATACGCGAGGCATACAAACAAACCCACGCCTTTAGGGCCTTGCTCCAGCGCAAGGCCATTTTTGTCACCAATGACGAGGCCTACCCGAAGCCGGCGCGCTATTCTCACTTGACGCGAGGCTGGGCGTAGACAATGATCTAGTTAGATTTAGTCCACACTTGCCCAACGATCCAACCTCCCACGGCCCTGCTCAGGCGGGGCCGCTTTTTTGCTTACCCTTGCAGGGACAACTCGCGAGAGATCTGCGATCATGACCGGCACATTGTGGCACATGTCAGTTCGAGATTTTCTTTGCCTTTGACACACTGATCCGTGTCGCGAGCCAACGCAGTATCATCACCGTGAGCATCAGAATGCCCCAGACAGCCGTGGCAAGGTGTTGGTTAGCACCCATCAAATTGAGACCAGAAGAGAGTAGCTGCAGCACGATCAGTGCGATGAAAACAGGGATTACTCTTCCGAAGCCTCCGAATGGATTTACCCCACCAAGAAAGCAGGCCAACACTGTGATCAAAAGATAGGACTCGCCATGTCCTACCCGAACCGAGTTGAAGCGGGCGAGCATAATGATACCGGCAACCGCACACATTGCCCCAGATAATGTGTAGACCAACACCAACACTTTGCGCGTGTTGATGCCCGAGTAACGAGTGGCTTCGATGTTCGAGCCGATCATGTATGTGCTGAAACCGAGCTTCATGCGATTTAAAAGCACGTGCCATATTACTGCACACGCGATAAAGATGAGCAGTGGGATAGGAATTCCAAATATCGACCCATACCCTATCGGCGCGATAAATGCTGGGAATCCAGATATGTCTCCGCCCCGCGTGAGAAACTCACCAAGTCCACGTAGAAATATCATCATAGACAACGAGACCAAGATCGGATGCGCCTTGGTATAGGCAATCACAAGCCCCATGAGCAGGCCGCTTAGTCCGCCGACACCGATCGCCAGAATAGAGCCAACTATGAAAGCGCCGACGCCGGCGTCCACCCCTCCCTGATCCTTCAGCACCCATGCAAGAGTTAGTCCTGCGATATTGGCGGTGAACGTTATCGCAAGATTCAAGCCTCCGGTGAGAATGGGCAGCAGCATGGCGAGCGTGAGAAGGCCGAGTTCAGGTAGCTGGAATGCCGCTGAACCGAATGTCGCGGCCGACAGAAAGTTAGGCGCGGCGAGACCAAAAAAGATCATGACCATTACAAAGGCCGTCACGGGACCAGCCATCTCATCGCCAAGCGAATTTCGGAGCCGGTCGAAATATCTGCTCACGGCCGCCCCCGGCCAATAAAGGGTAAGAGGCGTTCGATACTTGTGTTCGACAGCGTAATCGCGGCCAGAATGATCGCGCCGACAATCATTTTGAACGCGAATGACGATACACCCATGAGGTTGAGCCCATTTTGCGTAATTGACACGAGCAGCACCCCGAGAATGCAACCAAGAACGCTCCCTTTACCGCCTCCGAGCCGCGCGCCACCCAAGACAACTGCCGCCAACACGTCGAGTTCTCGGCCATACAATGCGTTCGGAACCACCTCTTGTGCATAATGCGCTTGAGCTAAGCCGGCGATGCCAGCCATTAGTCCGAGCCATCCGAAGGCTATGAATTGAATGGCTGCAACATTGATTCCGAAACGCCGGGCGCCTTCCGGATTGTCGCCGAACGAGTAGAGCTGTCGACCAGTCGTCGTTCTTGTAATCAGTATCCACGTGGCGATTACGCAGACAGCCATAATCAGCACCGGAAGAGTTATCTCTGCCCAAGAGCCATCTGCCATTTCGCGTTCAAAAAGCACCACGCGCGTCGTCATCCAATCGGGCAGATTGTAAATAGACACGCCCCCGGTGAAGAACATCAACAGGCCGAAGTAAATATTGAAAGTGGAGATCGTGGCGACGATCGAGATTATTTTAAATTTCTGGATAAGCAGGGCATTAGTACAGCCTAGACACACACCGAAGGTGCCCGCCAATACCAGTCCAATGAGCCAATTACCGCCTCCAATCCAACCCAACACTGTAGCCGTCACATATTGCACAACCGATGCGGCTACCGCGAACGAAATATCGATACCGCCCGCGATCAGTACGACCAGCAGGCCGACGGCGAATATTATGTTGACCGAGCTTGTGTTCAAAAGGTCGAACGCATTGCCCAGCGTAAGAAAGCGCGCGTTGGCGACAGTTAGAAAAAGGCAAATGACGATTATAACACCTAGCAGCGCCAGTTCGGTCGCATGCGAGCGCGCAAACCTACGCATAGACTGCGTCCTCGATGGTGCTGAGCGTTGTAGCGTTGGGAATGTACTCGCCCGCAATCCTCCCATGCGCCATGTGTAATACACGGTCCGCATTGAAGTAGACCTCAGGCACTTCATCTGAGATAAGAATGATGGCCAAACCGGTATCTGCGAGTTTCGACACTATATCGAATATTCCCGCTCGAGCGCCCACATCCACCCCGACAGTGGGAGAGTCGAGTATAAGAAGCTTGGGATTGGTCGCCAGCCACTTGGCAATCGCTATGCGCTGTTGGTTGCCTCCCGACAGCGTCGAAATAGCATCGGTTTGGGTGCCTATCTTAATGCCCAGGTCTTTTACCCATCCTTCAACAAGACGGCCTTTAAGGTCGCTGGAAATCAGTCCTCTCGACAGGACACGGTCGAGCGAGGCAATGATAGTGTTGTCGGCTATCGATTGAGGTTGGATCAGACCCAGGGCCAGGCGGTCTTCAGATAGATAAGCCACGCCAGCCTCTATCGCATCTCGGTTGGATCCAAACCGAACCGCCGTGCCGCCCAACTCGACCTCGCCACTTTTCGGCTTGCGCATGCCAAACAGGGTCAGGGCTAGCTCAGTCCGTCCCGCCCCCAAAAGACCCGTAATTCCAAGGGTCTCCCCTTCTCGCACTGTGAACGATACATTCTCAAATTCGCCGGGACGCGATAGCTCCCTTACATTGAGGACAACTGGATTGGTTCTCACATCACGCGTGCGCACCGACTGATCGAACGTCTTTCCAGTCATTAGTTCGGTGATGCGTGATTGCGTCAGACCTTGGGTTGGGTATACGCCGACGAGCGCTCCATCGCGCAGCACTGTGACGCGGCTAGAAATCTCGAGAACCTCAGCCAGTCGATGGCTGACGAAAACGACTGCCACGCCAGAGGCGGCAAGGTTACGAACGATATCGAGTAAGTAGTCGGTTTCGGACTGAGTCAGTGAAGCTGTCGGCTCGTCCATGAAGACCAGCTTCGCTTCTCCGATAAGGGCGCGCGCTATCGCGACGATTTGCCTTTGCGCAATAGGGTAGTGGTGGAGCGCAAGGTCGACATCAAGTGTAACCCCCAGCTTACCCAGCGCGTCCGTCGCGATCCGCCTCATTTCCGCATAATTGACTAACCGAGGGGTGCGACCGAGCACTGTCTGGAAAGCGATGTTCTCCGCGACGGTCATCTCAGGAAAGAGCGCGAGATCCTGCCAGATGACTTGGATGCCGCTCGCCTGGGCAACGACCGGCGACATCTGCGAAAACGTTTGACCGTCATATTCGATGACGGCGCCGTCCTGCGGCTTGTACACGCCAGTAATAACCTTGATGAGCGTACTCTTGCCACAGCCGTTTTCACCCGCCAGACAGTGTACCTCGCCCGGTAAAACGTCGAAGCTGACGTCCTTGAGCGCTACCACCCCCCCAAACTTCACAGTTACATGGCTAAGGGAAAGCAGCGGTTTAGGTTTCTCCAGACCAGGTATCGCGGATGTCAAATACCAAGCTCCCCCCACTTTGATGGAAAATGCGGTCGGGGCCCCTCAGACCCGACCGCCTAGCTCTGGGAGGTCCATTACAAACCCATTTCCACCAATCCTGCAACGGACTCTTTGTTGATCTCCAATAGCTGATCGACAATGATATTATGGTTAGCAAGGTCAGGTTTGATTTCACCCAGACCTTCGATAGTCACGCCGTCCTTTATTTCCCCGCCCTTCATCAAATAGTCAGCCAGACTGACGAACACTTCACCCGCGAGCTTTGGGTTCCACATAAATCCACCCGTTATCGCATCGCTCATGATCAACTTTTGACCTTGGCCTGGCGAGAACGGCCCGATGACGAAGATCTCTCCAACCTTGCGCTTTTCCTCTACGGCGCGACCGGCACCGATTGGTCCCTGGCTGCCAAACGCGAGGAATCCCTTCAACTCAGGATTAGCAGCTATCAGATCAACAGCAGTGCTGCGGCTCTTGTCCACATCTTCGGCAACGCCATAGCGATCGCCGACCAATTTCATATCTGGATAGTTCGCCTTGATATATGCGATCGCCGCATCAGCCCAAGCATTGTGTAGCGGCACAGTCAGTGACCCGACGAATACCGCGTACTCGCCCTTACCGCCCATCGTCTCGGCAAGCAGCTTGCCATGGGCCTCGCCGAAGCCTGTCGCGGAGGCGAGCTCAAAATCCCAGTCCGCACCCTTCTGACCCGGTGACTCGTGCGTAATAACGATGATTCCTGCGTCCCGCGCCTTTTGTAGAACAGGCTCAAGGACTTTCGCATCATTTGGTACAACGCCTATCACTTTGACGCCTTGAGCAATCAGATCTTCAATAGCACGGACCTGCAGTGCTGGATCGGCGCTTGTGGGCCCCACCATGAATGCGTCTACGCCCAACTTGGCGCCGCGTTCCTTGATGCCCGCTTCCATTGCATTGAACCATGGAATTCCGCCTACCTTTACAACCACGCCCACCTTGCCCGCGTCTTGCGCTAGCGCAGCGAACGAGATCCCAAGCGAGAGCGACGCGGCAAAGACCGCGAGTAGTAGCTTTTTCATTGATATTCCTCCCAAATTGCTCTGAGCAGTCGCCTCAGGCCTTCCAGGGTGCTCCATCCAATGACCTAAGATGAATGCGTGATGGGCTTCTGCCCGGTTCCTCCCGCCGTGCGGCAAAGGCAAATCCTCGCATTTGCGCAATCGATGGTGCATATACTATTGTGCGCCCGATCGCCCCCGTCAAGTCTAAGGAATTCTTAAGTTAATATTAAGTCTTCATTGAGTGGACGGTGCGCTTGCTGTATATAACATAGTATAGATCATGTTAGAGTCCTAGACAACCGCACTCAAAAACGCCCGATCATGTAATCTGATTTCCCGACCAGGCTGCAGAAAAGGGCCAGCCTTGCGGAATTCAGCCGCGATGATCAAACTGAAAACAAAATAGCTGTGGTGCATGCCGCGTTCGGCATGCTTGTGAAATCAACCTCCAAGGACGAACCTGGAGAACGCGAGAGCATTTCTCGCATCCTCATCCATTTCGGCCTCGTCAGCCCCATCGCTGAGATCGCGCCAAACCCTGATATCAGAGCCAATGGTTCCACCAGTCTTTACGAACGGCTCCATCACGACGGCGCCACCATAATTGATTTCACGAAGTGCGAGACCAACTTCGTGCCATGGGATTCTGCCTTTACCAGGAACGCGGCGATTGCTTTCACCCGTGTGGAAGTGGCCAAGCAGCGATCCGGCGGTACGGATTGCCGCACCGAAGCTATCCTCTTCAATGTTCATATGGAAAGTATCAAGCATAACCTTGACGTTCGGCTTCCCAACATCTTTTACGAACGCCACGCCCTCAGCAGCAGTATTAAGAACGTGGTTCTCGAAGCGATTCAATACCTCTATGCAGAGATTAATTCCCAGATTGTTGGCAAAGTCTGCAATGCTATATATCCCTTCAACACCGCGCGCTCGATCGCCCTCCTTATCAACCGGCTGTGAGTAGTCCACCGGCCAGTACGAATGCAGCGCGCCACCAATTATTTTGATATCAAGCTTGGACACATTGTTGAGTGTCTGTTCGAAGAACGCTTTTCCGGCTTCCCGCACAGATGCGTCTGGTGACGAAAAATTCTTGGTCTTGGAAGGGCCAATCCCGGCCGTAAGGCTGATATTATTATCCTTCGCGCTCTGTTTGATCAAAGCAAGTTCATTATCGCTGTACTCGTTGATATGATGCGCCGCGACTTCAATAATATCGAAACCAAGTCTCGCAACCTTCTCGATATACGGGCCGAACTTGGCGCTCCACTCATGCTCCCAATAGGAGTAGTAAATCCCATGCTTCATTGGAGCCTCTCTCTTACTTGTCAGATGTCTATCCACACCGCCTTGTCGGATAGCCTCCCACGCTGCACCAGTGAAACTGATAGCGGCGTCGGCCTCTAACACCGGAACTTCTGCCCCGATGAACGGTAGCCTGTCTACCGGGTCAATTGCCCTTATCAATAAGCCGGCCAAGCGAAAACTTGAAATGAATGTTTCGTTCGGCCGAAGAATGGACTCGATCCAATCACGCCGGGTATCGCCTGAAACTTGAAGCTGCCCGGACTGCGCCGGGCGGTGAGGTCGATCGTCGTAAGAACGTCAAATGTCAGATAACCCCCGCGCGGCATCTCATGCTCCGCTCACTCTGGCCCGCGGGGCAAGAGCTTCGCCCACGGAGGTCTGGCCTGTAAGGGTCGAAGACACCTGCTGCCCGACGGTGGTGCTAATCTGACTGCACTCCGGAATCGCGACGAATTGGATGCCGGTGCATGACACTGGATCGCGGGTAGTGACGGCAAACATGCCGATGCGCTGGGGCTCATTAGCCGGGCGTCCGTATCAAAAAGCACTGGGGACGGTATTCATTGCCCGAACAGTCAGGCCCCTACAGTCGCGGCCGCCAAGGCGTCAATATCGTCGTAGAGCGCTTGGCTGTGGTGATAGATCCTGTCGAATACCGGCTGCATCCGGGCGTAGGTGTCGGTCCAGCGCGGATCCGGCAGTATTTCGTCGCCATAGGACACCAGTTCTTTTGCGGCAGCTTCGACGAGGCTGAAATGGCCGGAGGCGGTCGCCGCCATCGCCGCGCAGCCGACGATTCCGCATTCGGCTTCCTTCGGGACAAGGATCGGTATGTTGTAGATGCTCGCTTTGATCTTCAACCACAGCGCGGTGCGGGAGCCGCCGCCCGATGCGATGACCCGCTCAAGCTTCAGGCCAGACGCTGATTCCATGACACGGATGTGGCGTGCGACCGCAAAAGCAATGCCTTCGAGTATCGACCGATGAAGATGTTCCATCCCGTGACCGGCGCCTAGTCCAAAGAACTGCGCCCTCGCATTCCTATGCTTGCCCAGCCGCTCACCCGCCAGGAAAGGCAGAAAGAACAGCGCGTCGGACCCCGCGGGCGCGGTTTCGGCGCGCGCTACGATCTCATCATAGCTAAGCGTGTTATCATGAAACGCGCGGCGCGCCCAACGCATGCCGTCACCGCCGGTTTCGAGCAATACGAACTGCGCCCAGTTTCCCTCGATCGTGGCGACATTTGAGATTTCCGTATCCAATAGCGGCTTCTCGGCGATCATGGTGACGATCGCGCCCGTACCGGTGCTGTCGGAGCCGAGCCCCAGCTCGCATGCTCCCGAACCGAGCAACGACACGGGGTAATCGCCGCCTCCGACCATGACTGGCGTGCCACGGCGAAGCCCCGTCTCCCGCGCGGCTTCCGCCGTAATTCCGCCAAGCACGTCGAGCGGATCGCGTATCGGCGGAAGCTTCGTGATATCGAGCCCCATCCGTTTAATCATCCGAAGCGACCAGACGCCCTTTTGCGGGTTCATCAGGAAACTGCAAGACGCATCTGTTCTGTCCATGGCGATCTCGCCGGTGAGCCGAAAATTGATGTAGTCCTTCGGCATCATTACGACCGCCGTCCGGGCGTAGGCGGCAGGATCATTGTCACGAACCCATTGCAGTTTGAAACCGGGCCATGCCGGCGTCGGGGTGTTGCCGCTCTCGAAAAGATAGTCGTCGGGTTCGTTCTCGTCTTCGAATTTGCGCACCAAATCTATGGTGCGCTTGTCGTTCCAGAGCGGGGCCGTGTCGCGCGTCAGTTGGCCATTCGCGTCGAGCATCACGGTTCCGTGCATCTGTCCACACACGCAGATCATCGCTGTGCGCGACGCCGCGCCGTCGATTGCCGCTAGCACGGCTGCGACACTGATCTTCACGCCTTCCCACCAGTCGACCGGCCGTTGCTCGGACCAGCCGAACGCCGGCACAATCTGGTCGTGTTCGCGCGATGCGATGTGCAGGATTCGTCCGTTGAGCTCTACCAGCGCTGCCCGGACACTTCCGGTGCCGACATCGATCGCGAGAAAAAGATCTGCAGTCATGATTAGAAGGCCCCGAGCAGTGAAAAAACCCGTCGACCTGATTTTCGGCTCACAGCCATCTGGTTAATCACGCAGGCTTCTACATACATCTCGCCAGTCCTGTCGCTTACGATGATCTCGGCGCGACGAATAAGTACGGCACGCCTCTACCCTCTGACCGCCTCCGCTGCGATCCGCGATATCTCGTCGAAGGAAGGACCGTTCGGCGGAATTTCGATGTCGAACACCTCAGCGATCACCTGCGTCCAGCCATGAAGAAAATACGTCCAGCCATTCTCCGTCTGCAGGTTGCGCCTTAATCTCTGACGCTCGGCCTGATCAAGAAAAACGAGATCGCCCCGATAATTGAGATCCCAGGCTATTCCCTTTTGCGGAAAAACGCCCGCATCGGTGATCGGCGACCCTGGCGCGTCCTTGCCGAGGCCTGTAGCGTTGATGACGAGCGAACTCGGCTTCAACCCGGCCATCGCCTCGTCGTTGCATGCCGACCGCTCCGCCAGCAGATATTCTACCGGCACCGATGATCTGAGCTTTGCGTGAATATGGGCTATCTCGTCCAGCCGCCGCTGCGAGCGGTCTGTCACGACGATCCGCGACGGCAGGTCCTTACCACGTTCCCTGCGCATCAGGTGCCACGTCAGCGCGATGGTCGAGCCGCCCGCGCCCATCGACAGAACCTCAGCGCCCGTCCGGGCAAAGTGGTCAGGGGGCAGGAAACCCTCAAGCGCCAGCCCTGAGGAGATGGGGTCCTTGGCATGGCACATGAGCTTGCCATTTCGTTTCGACAGGCAACTTGTCTCCTTCATTAGCAATGCATGCGGATCGACCATATCGAACAGGTCGCGCGCCGCATTGAAAAGGTCGATTTTGTGCGTCGTCACCAGTGCGCCGAGCGACAGCGGATCGGCCTTGATGAAGGCGACCGCCTCCCGGTAAGCGGCCGGATCGGCATGGAGCGGAAAATCGATACCCTTGATGACGGCGTGGCCGAGTCCAAGGTGACCCGACCATGCCGGGAAAACCTGCATTATCGAGCTATTCCCGGTCGTCACGCCGATAAAGTAGAAGGTCGGCCGCGTGGCTGCCGTGTAACGCATCATCGGCGCGCCCCGACCGAGTGCTGTTGGCAAAGCGCAGCGATCGTTGCCGCATCGCGGGGGCGCCACGAGATATTCTCGACCTGCTTCCAGCCGTTGGCGCCGTCGTCGACGATACGTGCCCGCATTCCGCCGGACCGGGCGATGATTTCGTAGTCCTGGCCGGAATCCGATGGGTAGCAGAACAGCATAACCAAATCCCCGGTTCCGACATTGACCGAGCGATGAATCCAGTAGGGCGGCACGTAGCAGACCGTCAGCGGTTCGATTTCGACGATCCGGATGTCGCCTTCCGGCGATTCCATCAGCATGACGCCCCTGCCCTTTTGTCCGTAATAGATTTCCGGCCGATCGGCTTGCTTGTGGATATGGCCACGCGTCAGGAAGAACTCGTTTCCGACCTTGCCAGGTGACATGCGGGTGACGCCAAAGGCCAGATCGCCAGGTGCGGTGCTCATACGAAAATCCGACACGTCGTAGACAATCCGCTCCGCCCAGTCCCGGCGCATCGCTTCGAAGGCGGCGGTATCGGCGTAAAGCCCCGCGAGGTCATCGAACTTCTTCGCATATCGCCCAGTGGCGCCGCTCATACCGCCGCTCGTGACATCGACGACGCAACTGGATGGCTCAATCAGGGCATTCAATGGCATCCCGCAACCCGTCTCTGATGTAGAGCTGTCGAACTGAACACTCATAATATCTCATCCGCTATCGATATAGTGTGCATCCTTAGCTATCGAGCGAGCGTCGCAGCGAGTAACTCACCGAAGCGGAAATTCCCTAGAACCTTTGCGGAGCAGCGTCGACAGGCAAGGGTGACGAAACCCGCGGCTTTAATTAGGCTGCAGCATATTGGCGCAGCAGAACAGGCCGCCAACATACTGCCGGAGTCAGCGCTGCTTCTGGGCGCGGCGCGTGGTGATTGACAGAAATGTCGATACCCTGAAAGTAACCAGCACCGATGGTCGATTGTAGAAGTGGAGCGCCCTCGTGTTGTTGCAGATCGCGTTCGACAAGCCTGAGCACCTATCATTGCTGTCGCGAATGCAAGGCATAGCGGACATAGTCGAGATCGGTACTCCCTTGTTAAAGCGGTTCGGCGTTGGCACAATCGCGACAGCGCGCGAACTTTGCCCCGAAACGCTGATCTTGGCCGACACCAAGACCGTCGATGGTGGACAACTCGAAGCGGACATGGTGTTTGGCGCGGGCGCCGCGATGATGACGGTCTTGTCCTGCGCATCGAAAGCAACCCATGAAGTTGTGGGCCGGCGCGCCGAGGCGTTCGGAGCAAGTGTCGTCGTCGACACGATCACCGAATCGGGCAAACCGGAACTGCTCGCGCAGCAAATGCAGTTTCCGCCCTCTTTTGCCTATGTCGCCATTCATTCCCCGACTGACGCGCGCCTGGCGGGCAACACTTCGACTTCGCATATCGAGGCGGTTGGCGAGATACAGTCGAAGGGCTTTCGGGTCTCGTTGGCAGGCGGAATCGGGCCGGCCACTCTGGAGGCCGCGATCACCGCAGGGCCTGAAATCCTCGTGATAGGCAGCGCCATCACCGAGTCACCCAATCCGCAGGAGGTTGCCGCATGGATTCGCGAGAGACTGCCGAACCCCGGCCTTGGCTGGCCGTGGGACAGGAAATAGCAGGCGTTCTGGATCGCGTCGACGGCAGCGCCTTTGCGCGCCTGGTGGCTACATTCGAAGATCCGGAACAGCGATGGTTCTTTTCCGGCCAGGGCCGCTCGGGCCTTGCGGCGCAGATGGCGGCCATGCGCTTCATGCACCTGGGCCGCAACGTCCATTTCGTTGGCGAAGTCTCCGCGCCGTCTATCCGCAAGGGCAATGCTCTGCTGATCATCTCCGGCTCCGGCGAAACGCCGGTCAGCGTCAATTTTGCGCGCCTCGCAAAATCCGAAGGCGCCGATGTTGTGACGCTCACCTACAAACCGGCCGGCAGTTTGGCGAAAATCGCCGACGTTGTGATGCCCGTGTCGATCAAATCAACTCGACAGTTCGGCGGCAGCCTGTTCGAGCAAGCCTGCCTGATCATACTCGACAGCGTTGTGCTCGCGCTCGCCGACCGATTGCCCGGAGCCCATGACACGATGCTTTTTCGACACACCAATCTTCAGTAACCCCGAATGCCGACCGCCATATCCATCGGAGACTGCATTATCGACGCAGTCGAAATCGGTCCTGGCCAAACGGAGCGCCATCCCGGCGGCGCTGCACTCAACCTTGCGGTAGGACTTTCCCGGCTGGGACTGTGCTCCGGTCTGGTTGCAAGAGTAGGCACGGACCCCGACGGTTTTCGACTGCGGCGCCACTTGAAGGACGAGGGCGTGCGCCTATTCGAAACTCCGACTGTCGATTCAACCGGCGTCGTAACCTCAAGCCGCGCCGGCGGCGAACCGACCTACAGCTTCGGACCCGTCATGTTCAGGCGACGGATCGCGTTCACGGATGTGACGCTCTGCGCGATGAGCAAGGCCGACGCCGTCGCCGCGAACACGTTTCCCTTCGACAATCCCGAACAGGTCGAAGCACTTGTCGCGGCGATGCGCCAGGCGAGGGGACTAACCATCGTCGACGCCAACCCGCGGTCAGGTGTCATCGCCGACCGGATGGCTTTCAGGGACGGTGCCGAAAGGGTGTTCGCCTGCGCCGACATCGCTAAGATAAGCGACGAAGATGCCGAATTGCTTTATGGCGGGAACGAAGCCTACGTCGTCGCTCGGTTACTTTCGGTGGGAGCGCGGGCGGTACTGTTCACCCACGGCGGCAAAGGTGCCGCGATACATACAAGCGACGCGCTCGAGATACGCGTTCCGATCGCCGACGCGGCCGGACCGATCAAAGACACTATGGGCGCCGGTGATGCGACGCTTGCAACAGTTATCGCCTTCGTTCTTCGCCAGGGTCTGCCGCGCACGGCCGGCGCCTGGCGTACATGCCTGGAAGAAGCCATGCGTGTAGCTGCTGCCACCTGCCGCCAGATAGGAGGCGGTTTGGCGTTGCCACCTTCTACCTGATCGAACTGGTCATTGTTCACGGACCTCATTTTTGCCGGCCGGCCGATCGGCCCATCGGCAGCCACTCGATGCGGCATAGATCATTGCCTAGTGGATCGTTGCCGACATTTTCCGCGCTGGTTCCGAGAACGAAAAGGCTGCCGTCACCAACCCTCAAGGCTCAAACCGCAATGCAACATGTGACATGTTAGATTGAAGTTGCCATGCGCCTTTCTCCCTCATATTCTTGGATGATTATGTATCTGCAAACGGGCGCTCTTGAGCCCACGCCCTTGGATTGACAAAGGCTATCCTAACGACCCGGAAGCCGCGACAAATGAAGAGATCACTCACACATTCGATTTGCAGGGCCTGCCACTACGCTCGCGTCAGGTACGCCGCAAGTAACACATGCACTTTTGCTCTAGGTTTCACAGGTAAACTTTTCGCCCGATGGCCGGAATGAGAAGAAACAGTCGGGCTTGCTCGCCCCCGTGCAATTGAGAACGGCAGCAGCGCAATGACTGCGAAAAAGAATCCGACGATCGGTTCCACGCGTCTGGCTGCAGCGTCGCGGCGTCGCCACGCAAAACCCATCAATCGACCGGCGGCACTCAATGACCTGCTTCTGTCGCGGTTACGCGATGATATCGTTTCGGGAGCCTTCGAACCCGGCAAGAGGCTTTCCGAGGAGCAGATATCGCGACACTACGGCGTGAGCCGAGCACCTGTCAGATCTACGCTTATCAAGCTGCAGGCCGAAGGGCTGATTCATATATTGCCTCAGCGAGGAGCGTTTATCTTTGATCCTGCCCCGCATGAGGTGCGTGCGCTATGCGAATTGCGGACAGCGCTAGAACTCGAGGCCGCGCATCTCGCGTTGCAACGTGATCGTGCCGGCTTGGCCGAACGCCTGGGCGTGCTGATCGATCGAATGCAGCCATACGCCGAAACGGTTACCAATCCGAAATATCAGCAATTCGATTCGGATTTTCATCTGGCAATCCTTGAGGCCGCGGGCAGCGAACTTCTCCTAGAAGCTTACCGACAGACGGTTCATTGGCGGTTCGCGGCTTTGCGGTTTCGAGTGGCGCGTGAGACCGAGCATGCGTCGCGGTCGTTTCAGGAGCATCGCGACATCCGGGCGTTGGTGGAGAACAACGATGCCGCCGGGCTCGGGAAGGCACTGCGCGTTCATATCGAAAACACCAACCATTATTATGCGCGCTTGATGAGGCCGGCTTCCGAGTAACCACCAAAGCAGAATGCGGTCCATCACACGTGTCATAACCATCTCCAGTGGAGGTGCCGGCATACCTCAATTGCATTCTCCTGTCGCTATGTGACATGTTAGATTTCAGTTGCTAAGGCCTTTCCCCATTTATAAGATCGGGGGGACGGCGGAGGTCAACAGACACTGTTCTACACATGCCCAGTTCGGCCAAAACCGGCCAGGCTAGGGCCTTTTGGGGAGGAATAAAATGAAAGCTGTGACCTTGCTGGCCGGCGCTTCGGTTTGCTGCGCGCTAGCTAACGTGCATGCGTTCGCGCAGGACAAACCATTTGCCGGTGTCACCGTCAACGTCATTACCCAGACCGGCGCGATCCAGGAGCCGCTGCAGCGCCGTGCGCCTGAATTCGAGGCATTGACAGGCGCCAAGATCAACGTGATTGCGGTTCCCTTTTCCGATCTCTATCAGAAGGTCCTGACCGACTGGGCGAGTGGCACCAATTCGGTCGATGCGGCGGTCTTCGCGCCGCAGTGGATGGTCGACTATATCGCCGGCGGCTATCTCGAGGACCTCACTCCTCGCATCGATGCCGACAAGGACATCAAGCAGGATGATGTGGGCGCCTTCTTCCGTGACTTCTCCGAGAAGTACAACGGCAAGACCTACATGATCACACTCGATGGCGACTTCCACATGTTGTACTACCGCAAGGATGTCCTGGATGCCGCCGGCTTGAAGGTTCCAACAACCTGGGACGACTATCTAGCGGTCGCAAAAGCAACCAACGGCAAGGACATGAATGGCGACGGCACGCCGGACTTCGGGTCATGCATTGCCAAGAAGCGCAATGCGCAGAGCTACTGGTTCGTGACCGACGTGGTCGGTTCCATGACCCAGTCCAAGGGCACCAGCCAAGGCACGTTCTTCAACACCAATGACATGACGCCCTTGGTCAACAACGACGCCTTCCGGAAGTCCCTCGACTTCCTGTCGGAATCGACGAAGTACGGCCCGCCGGATGAACTCAACCTGGATGTCAGCGACACCCGTCCGCTATTCGCCTCGGGCCGCTGCGCACTGAACCTCGATTGGGGTGATGTGGGCACGATCTCCATCGACCCGAAACAGTCAAAGGTGATGGGCAAGTGGGGGGCCGCGGTGATGCCGGGCTCGAAAGAAGTTTTGAACTGGGATTCCGGCAAGCTCGAGGCCTGTTCTGCCGAGTCCTGCCCGAATGCGGTGGACGGCGTAAACCACGCGCCGTTCGCGGCGTTCGGCGGCTGGGGTGGCGGCATCAATGCCAAGGCGGATTCGAAAGTCAAGGATGCAGCCTACGCCTACTTCTCCTTCATGACGCAGCCTGCGCAGTCCAATTCGGACGTGACCGTCGGCGGCACCGGATTCAACCCGTACCGGACATCGCAGCTGAGCTATAGCGATCTTTGGAAGCAGGCCGGCATGAGCGAGGATGAGGCCAAAGTATATCTTGGCGCCATCAATGACAGCATGAACAGCCCGAACATGATCCTCGATCTGCGCATCCCACAGAACCAGAAATACCAGCAGGTTGTGCTCGACGAAGCGGTGTCCCGCTTCCTCGCCGGCGAAATCGACAAGGAAGCGACGGTCAAGGCGGTCGAAGACGGCTGGAACGAACTAAACGACGAAATCGGCAAGGACGAGCAGCTCAAGCTCTACAAGGCCACGATCGGCGCCAAGTAGGTCTAACAACAACTGGGCCCGGTGCGCAAATGAGTCGCCACCGGGCTGGTCGTTTCACCTTTCCACCGCTGCCGTACCTCCCACTATGACCGCGATCGCCAACACGATCCCCCAAGCCGCCCACCCTGAAGGTCGGGGCGAATGGCTTGACCGCCGGTCGGGACCCATCATGGTCCTGCCCGCAGTGATCGTACTGCTTTGCTTCGCGATCTTTCCACTTATTATTTCCGCCTATCTCGCCCTGTCTCGTTTCTCGCTGTCGCAGGGCGGTTTCACGCTGAAGTTCATCGGCCTCCTCAACTTCAAGAAGTTGCTGACAGGGTCGCAGCAGTATCATCTGCTCGGCACCTTCGGCGCGCCGGGCATCATCCAGTGGCTGGTCATGGCGAGCGTCGCTGCGGCACTGCTTTTCCTGCTTGTTCGTTATCTGCTGCGCAAATGGACCTTCATCGGCCTGCTCGGCAGGCTGTTGGCCAGCGCACTCACACTTTTTCTTGCTATTGTCGCGGTCTTCACATTTTCGACTGGTGGCGTTCCAGGGACGGTCGTCAACACGCTGCTCTACGTGGTCGTCGGCGTAGCCATGCAATTCGCGATCGGCCTTGGGCTGGCGCTGCTTTGTGGCCAGCCGATCCGGGCCCGCAACTTCTTCCGGGTGCTGTTCTTCATTCCGTTGATGGTGACCCCGGTTGGTATCGCATACACGTTCCGGATGATCGCCGACATGCAGAAGGGCCCCTTCGCCCCGCTGTTACGCACATTTGGCGTGAGCGAGTGGTCGTGGGCGACGGAAGCCTGGTCGGCGCGGTTGATGGTGCTCGTCGGCGACACCTGGCAATGGACCCCGTTCATGTTCATCGTGCTCCTGGCGGCGGTCGAGAACCAACCGCGTGAGCAGGTCGAAGCGGCCCGGCTCGACGGCGCCAATGGCTTCCAGATCTTCCGCGATATAACCTGGCCCGCGATCGCGCCGGTTGCCGCTACTGTGGTCCTCATTCGACTCATTGAAGCGTTCAAGATCATCGATCTTCCCAACGTTCTCACTGGCGGAGGACCGGGGCTGGCGACCGAATCGATGACGCTGCATTCTTTCATATCCTGGCGTACGCAGGATCTCGGCAGTTCCGCTGCGGTGGGCTACATGCTGCTCTTCATCTCGACGATCGCCTGCGTCTCGTTCTTCAATTTCGTGGTGCGGCCAGCACGGCGGTTCGAAGCATGAGCATGCAACCGCGGACCCTTGCACAGCGGTTATTCGAGCCGACAACCGTCGACAGCCAGGCGCCGGCAGCCAAACTCGTGACTTATTTTCTTCTCTTCGTGTGGACACTGGTGGTGCTGGTGCCGCTCTATTGGGTGCTGATCACATCCTTCAAGGGACCGGGTGAGGTCGATAACGGGCCATTCTACATCCCGTTCGTGGACTTCACGCCCTCGCTGCAGGCATGGAACTTCATGCTGCTGCAGAACAACACGCTCGGTCCCTATTGGAATTCCGTCGTCGTTGCGCTGGTGAGTACTTTCCTGTCCGTGCTGATCGGTGCCCTGGCCGCCTATTCGCTGGTACGCATCCGCTTCCAGGTCAAACTGGCGGCGGTCGCAATTTTCGTGATCCTGCTCATGGGAGTGATCGTCGCGGTCGCTACCTTCTCGATCCAGTGGGAGATCGCACTCGCTTCGGCGGCCGTGTTGTTCATTATCGCGCTGCTCACGCTTGTCGGCCGCACCCGTCTAGCGGTTGGCAACAATGACATCGAGTTCTGGATCATCTCCAACCGCATCATGCCGCCCATCGTGGCCGTGCTGCCGATCTATGTGATGTTCCAGCAACTCAAGCTCCTCGACACCCAGGTCGCGCTGATCGCGACGTACACGGCGGTCAACCTGCCCATTGTCGTGTGGCTTACGCGCGACTTCTTCGCCGGTATTCCAATCGATCTGGAGGAGAGTGCTGAGATCGATGGCGCGTCCAAATTCCGGGTCTTCTTCACCATCGCGCTGCCGCTTGTACGGTCCGGCCTCGTCGCCACTTTCCTCCTGGTGCTGATCCTTGCTTGGAACGAGTATCTCCTTGCCCTTTTTCTCTCCAACGCCAATGCCCAGACGATGCCCGTGTTGGTGTCTGCCCAGAACACCACACGCGGTCCTCAGTGGTGGAACATGTCGGTGCTGATCGTGGTGATGATCGCACCGGTCGTGGTCATCTCCAGTCTCCTTCAGAAACACATCGCGCGGGGACTCCTCGTCGGTGCCGTGAAGGGTTAGTTCATGCTTGTCACGCTCTCCGATATTTTCAAGTCTTTCGGCTCGGTAAAGGTCGTCAAGGGTCTCGACCTCACGATCGAAGATGGCGAATTCCTGGTGCTGCTCGGCCCGTCGGGCTGTGGCAAGACAACGGCGCTCCGCATGGTCGCGGGACTTGAATCGGTGACGTCTGGCCGTATCCTGATCGGCGATCGAGACGTCACTCACGTGCTGCCGAAGTATCGCGACGTGGCGATGGTTTTCCAGTCGTACGCGCTTTACCCGCATATGACAGTTGCCGAAAATATCGCTTATCCGCTGAAACTGCGGAAAGTGCCGCTGGCCGAGCGCGACGCTGCGGTCCACAGCGCTGCCGTAAGAGTTCGACTGGAGGAACTGCTCGACCGCTATCCCCGGCAATTGTCAGGTGGCCAGAGGCAGCGGATCGCGCTGGCGCGGGCGATGGTGCGCCGACCGAGTGTTTTTCTAATGGACGAGCCCCTGTCCAATCTCGACGCGAAGCTGCGCGGACACATGCGCTCCGAGTTGAAGCGGCTGCAGGCGGAACTCGGCGTTACCACGATCTATGTTACGCACGACCAGATTGAGGCCATGACGCTTGCACATCGCGTCGCGATCATGAACCACGGCGTCGTCCAGCAGATCGGCACGCCGCGCCAAATTTACGACGATCCGGCCAACTTGTTCGTCGCCGGTTTCATCGGTTCGCCCCCCATGAATTTTCTGGAGGGCGCGTTGATAGATGGAAAGTTCATTTACGCGACCGGCGACTTCGACACGGGCAGTTCAGACACCAAAAGAGGTGTCACGGTCGGTCTGCGCGCCGAAGATTGCCAAGTGACAGTACCATCAGAGGGCAAAATCGAAGCGAAGGTCTATGCGGTGGAGCTCATGGGAGACCATACGCTGGTTACCTGCAAGGTGGGAGACGCCATCATGACGGTCAAGGCCGACAAATCAGCCCACTACGATATGGACGAATCTATCGGAATTGGTTTCTCGCTTGCGTCCGTTTTTCTGTTCGACGCGGAAACCGGCGTCCGAATCCGCACGATGACAAACGTCAGTAGACCCGGTTTTCAGGAAATCTGATATTGGGTGCTAGGTCTTCGCCGGCGAGAGTGCTGTCCCGCCACCGCCCCGCGCCTCATGCTCGCCGTAGAGGTCAGCATTACCGTTTCCTAGAAAACCTCAACCTTCTTTGCCAGTGATGAATACATCGATCGAGAACCCGCTGGATAAAGAGCTCCTGTCAAATATCCAGCGTTTGTCCTTCGAATATTTTCTCAAAGAGACCAACCCGGCAAACGGCCTGATTGCCGACCGTAACGCCCTTGGGTCGCCGGCCAGTATAGCCGCGGTAGGACTCGCCCTGTCGTCCTACCCCGTTGGTGTCGCGCGTGGTTTTATGACGCGAGCCGCCGCAGCGACACGGACGCTCGCCACGCTTCGCTTCTTCTGGAACGCCCCACAAGGGCCAGAACCTGACGCGACCGGCTACAAGGGCTTCTATTACCACTTTCTTGATATGACGACCGGACGCCGCGTCTGGAAATGCGAGCTCTCGACGGTCGATACCGCACTCCTCCTTGCTGGAGTACTCGTCGCCGGTGCCTATTTCGGCGAGGACGATGAACTCGAGCTTGAAATCCGTCAGCTTGCCGATGCGCTCTACCGCCGGGCCGACTGGTGCTGGGCGCGGAATGGTGAAGCCACCCTCACCCATGGCTGGAAGCCCGAGAAAGGATTCCTGCGATATCGCTGGCAAGGCTACGATGAGGCACTGATCCTGTATGTCCTGGGCCTCGGCTCGCCGACTTACCCGATTGCGCCCGAGAGCTATGCGGCCTGGCTATCCACCTACAAATGGAAAAAGATCTATGGCCGGGAACTGGTCTATGCTGGTCCGCTCTTCATTCACCAGTTCTCGCATATCTGGATCGATTTTCGTGGCATTCGCGATGCGTTCATGCGCAGTCGCAGCAGCGACTATTTCGAGAATAGCCGCCAGGCAACCTATCTTCAGCGCGACTACGCTATCCGCAACCCAAAGAACTTCAGTGGATATGGTGAGAATTGCTGGGGGATCACCGCCAGCGACGGACCAAGCCTAGCAAAAGGTCAGATGACGGTCAGTGGCCGCCGCTTTTTCGGGTATCTTGCCCGCGGCGCCCCCTTCGGTCCCGACGACGGTACGCTTTCGCCGTGGGCGGCGATCACCTCGCTGCCATTTGCGCCAGAGATCGTTCTGCCGGCGCTGCGCCATTTTCACGAAATCGACTTGCACGAGGGTAATCCATACGGCTTCACAGCAAGCTTCAATCCGACGATCGCGGCCAATGGCCGGGCCTGCGGATGGGTATCGCCTCACCATGTCGGCATCAATCAGGGGCCCATTGCGCTGATGATTGAGAATTACCGATCGGAGTTCCTGTGGGAACTGATGCGAGGCGTGCCGGCCATCAGAAGGGGATTGCGCCGAGCCGGGTTTTCGGGCGGTTGGTTGTAGATTGTGTCGCAGCACGAGATTGCAGAGCTGGCGGCGGAGTGGAGGCGCAAAGCTGCCGTGCGAGAGCCTCTACTGCAATTGCAAATTTTGGGCCGACAGCGGGTCGGCAGCAATTAGCGGCCGCGCCAAGTATAGCAGACGTTATCGACACTGACAGGCGAACTGCCATCCGCCTCGCATTTCCCTCATGGAATGGCCGGGCGGGTGGCCGGGCGCAGCCGAACGCCGGGAGCGACTTCGTCTCCGCCGTTTGCCAGCTTCCAATGCCCACAAGCCTTGAAGCTCCCATCCGCTCAACCACCAGGCGATGACGCTGCAGGGCTCAAGGCGTGACAAGGATTTCGCCAAGCGCCAGAAGCCGCCGGTCACCGCCGATATCTCCAGCAAGCTGGACAGCCAACGGCAGTCCCTCAGCCGTGCGCAAAACACAAACCACGAGTGCGGGACCACCCGTCAAGTTGAAGGTTCCAGCGAAGGGCGCGAGCTGGGTCATCCGGTCAACATGCAGGACCACGTCGTCATGATCCGTCGGGAAGCTGCCTAACTTTGGCGGGGCACCGGCCAGCGCAGGGGTAAGCAGCACATCGAACCTATTCCAGATTGCGGCAAAGCGTCGTGCGAAATCATGACCGCGGCGCACAACCTTTAGATAGCTTTCGGCCGGCATGCGGCGACCCATCTCGATAGCCGCCTGGTTCAGAGGTTCCAACTCCTCGGGGATTTCGCATCCGAAGAAGTCAGTCGCGGCATTGGCGCACACCTGTGCGAGGTAGACCTCTCGCGGGATGCGCCAATCATCGGGCGCGAGAAACTCGCCCACCGGCTCGACTTCGTGGCCGGCGTCTCGGAGGCGTTCAGCGGCGAGGGACAGCGCGTGGCCGGAGTCTTCATCGAACAGGAAATCGTCTGCGCCGTCGTAGAGAATCCCGATCCTGCATTTCGCCTTGACGGCTGGCGCGTCAGGGGCTGCGTAGGGCGCACCTGAGTCCTGCCCGCTCATGATCGCAAGCGCCGTTTCCATGTCGCGCACCGACCGCGTGATCACACCCTCCGAAACAAGTCCGCCATATATGTCGGTATGGGCCGGGCCTTGTGGAACGAGGCCACGCGACGGCTTCAGCCCGACCACCCCGCAGCAGGCCGCTGGAATGCGGATGGAGCCCGCACCATCTGTAGCGTGGGCCATCGGTACCATGCCGGAGGCGACTGCCGCCGCGGCCCCTCCCGAAGAGCCGCCCGCGCTGCGTGTGAGATCGAGGGGATTGCGTGTCGGACCGAAAAGAACGGGTTCGCTGGTCACGTTGAAGCCGAGTTCGGGAAGATTGGTCTTGCCAAGGATGCGCAGGCCCGACTGCTTGAAACGTATCGTCAGCTCGTCGTCAAAGTCTTGCGGCGGCACGGCAAAGAAGGCGCGGCTGGCGCAGCTCGTGCGCTTGCCTGCAATGCCCGCGCCAATGTCTTTCAAAAGGAACGGCACGCCGGCGAAAGGGCCTCGCGCCGCCGCATTCTCTACCGGTTCGTCATAAAGATCGATAACGGCGTTGATTGCGGGGTTCTTTTCGGTGATCCGCGCAACAGCTGCCTGCAAGACCTCCGCCCTTGTCACTTCCCCGGAGCGGATCAGCGCGGCAAGCGCAGTCGCGTCATGATTGGCGTAATCCTCCGGGCTCATGTCAACGCTGTCCGTAGAGAGGCGGCCGCGAGCGACTCGCTGCGTATCGAATCGAGCACCGTGCGGTGCAGGCGCTGGAACTCGGGCGACGAGACCATGTCGTAATGCCTGGGCCGAGGCAGGTCGATGTCCACGACCTTCTTGATGCGGCCCGGTCGGTTGGTCATCACCGCGACCCGGTCCGACAGATAGACGGCCTCTTCGACATCATGCGTGATGAACAGGACCGTGAGGCGATGCTTTTCCCAGATGCCTGTCAGCAATTCCTGCATATGATGCCGGGTCAAAGCATCGAGGGCTCCGAAGGGTTCGTCCATCAGCAACATCTCGGGCCGGTAACTGAGAGCGCGCGCAATGGCGACGCGCTGCTTCATGCCACCCGAAAGTTCGGACGGAAAGGCTTTCTCAAATCCCTGCAGTCCTACTAGTTCCAGATGGGACTGGGCAATTTCCCGGACCTCGCGGGCCGTCTTCCCCGCGGCCTGAAGAGCAAACTCGACGTTCTGGAGGGCGGTGAGCCAAGGTAGCAAAGTGTAGTTCTGGAACACCACGCCACGGTCGAGACCGGGGGCCACGATGGGCACGCCATCTATTGTGATACGGCCTTTGTCCTGACTGTCCAGTCCGGCAGCAATGGACAGCAAGGTAGACTTGCCGCAGCCGGAGGTGCCGACAAGCGCGACAAATTCATTCTCGCCGACAGCCAGGTCGACACCCTCAAGCGCGACGGTCACCCCCCGTTCGCTCCGGAAGGTTTTGCCCAACCCCGAGACGACAAGTTTATCAGCGGGCATCGAGATACCGGAACAGCCTGCGCCCTGCATACTTCATGACCTGGTCGGTCATGAGGCCGAGGATGCCGAGAATAAGCAGATAGCCGAAAATGAGATCGGTCTGGAAATAGCGTTGCGCCGTCGTGATCCTGTAGCCGAGGCCGGACGTAGCCGCCACGAGTTCAGCGACTACGAGCCAGGTCCACGCCCAGCCCAGACTGATGCGCAGTGAATCCCAGATCGCCGGCATAGCCGAAGGCATGACGATGCGCTGCAAAATGCGCCATTCCGGCATTTGCAACGTGCGTCCAAGATTGATGAAGTCGCGGGGAACCGATTTCACATTGTCCATCAGGAGCAGCACCTGCTGGAAGAAGGTGCCGATGAAGATGATCAGCAATTTCTGCAGGTCGCCCGTGCCTGCCCAGAGAATGGTTAAGGGTACGAAGGCCACCACCGGCATGTATCGGATGAAATCGACAAAGGGTTCGATGGCCGCTTCCCAGCGTCGATAACTGCCAATCAGAATACCGACCGGCAGCGCGATCACGGTCGATATCAAAAATCCGAGCGAAATCCGGTAGATGCTGATGCTGATATCGGCGACGAGGTCGCCTGACACCCACAGTTCGCCGAGCCGCGAGACGACCTGACCCGGTGATGGCAAGAACAGCTGGCCAACCAACCCGGTTGCGGTAACGCCAAACCATGCAACCCCTACAACCGCGAACACCAGGGCTGCAATTCCGATAAACTCCCTGGGGGAAATCCGCTGCCCCAGCGTGAAGCCGGGGCGTTTCGCGCTACTTGGTCGCGGCATCCACGAACCTAGTATCGATCGCCGTGGAGAGATCGACATCCTTCTGCAGGATGCCAGCGGTGCGTGCTGCCTTGTGCACTTCGGGGATCACCTTCGAGGTGAAGTTGCCCGCGAATTCAGTCTTGTTCTCGGCCAGCGAGTAATAGACGACACCATCAAAAGCGGTGGCCAATTCTTCCGGCTTGGCACCGACTGCTTCCGAAATGATGGCGCGGCCGCCAGCCGTATCCTTTCGATAGTCAGCAAGCGCGAGATCCCAAGCCTTGAGAAGTGCAACGACCTGGCCCGGCTTCTCTGCGAGGAATTCCTCGCGCACTACGAACACATCAGAGATGAGGCCCGGATTTTCACCGGCGCTGTAGATCATCTTGACGGCTTTGTTCTGCTGCCCGGCAAGCGTCAAATAGGGCTCATAGGTTACAGCCACCGGCACCTTGCCGCCAATAAGCGCAGCGCCTGCGTCGGAAGCGGGCATCGGCACCTTCTCGATGTCTGCAATCGTCATTCCGTTCTGGGCCAAGGCGTAGTTGAGGAGAATGTCGCTGGTGGTCCCTTCTTCATAGGCCACCTGCTTGCCCTTCAGGCCTTTGATGTCGGTGACGGAGCCGTCGGAAATCATGGCGTCGGCCGTCTTCGACACATCGAGCAACGCGACGATCTTGATCGGCAATCCCGCGGCGATGAAATTCATGGCGGTGTGGGTAGCGATGTTGCCGCACTGCAGCTGCCCGGCGGCAAGCGCTGCATTGATGTCGGCATCCGTGTTGAAGTTGACGATCTCAACGTTGCCGAGGCCCGCAGCCTTGAACAGGTCTTTCTTGGCGGCAATGTGCCATTGGCCATAACCGAGCCAGGGCTCGATGCCCATTTTGATGTCACCGGCTTCGGGAGTGGACGGAATCTCTTGCGCAAATGCCATGCGCGCAGTTACCGCGAATGCGGCGACTGCAATGCCTGTCTTGAGAATGTCGCGGCGGTTCGGTGTCGATATCATTTGCGGTTCTTTCTCTGAAGAGGCGGACAGTCGATATGAATGCCAAAGCCTTAGCAGGTCAACGCTTCAGAATCTCATCCCTGGTCTCAGAAACTGCATTCGCGTGCGCGTCAAAGCCCTCATAGCTCGCCAGGACGTGGGCGTGCTTGGCGAGTTCGGGATAGCCTTTGCTGGTGACATAGGCGATTGAAGTGCGCTTGAGGAAATCGAACACGGACACGGCCGACGCGGTGCGCGCCCAGCCGCTGGTCGGTAAGACGTGGCTTGGGCCGACAACGAAATTACCGAGCGTCGTCGGCGTATATTCGCCCAGCAGGATCTCGCCTGCGTTTTTGAGGCGGCCGAGATAGGCAAAAGGCTCTTTTGCCAGAACTTGCAGGTGCTCGGGCGCGTATTCGTTACAGAAGGCGATGGCATCATGTTCATCGCGCGCCAAAATTACACCGCCTATCGGCCCGCCAAGTACGGTCGACGAAAAGGACACCCGCTGATCGCCCATCTGTTTCCAGAAACCCGGGATGGCGGCCATTGCCTCGTCGGCGACCCGCCTGCTCCAGGTGATAAGATAGGCCGAGCTGTCCGGCCCATGTTCGGCTTCGATCAGAAGATCGAGCCCCGCCAGCGCACCGTTGACCGTGTCATCGGCGAAAATGATGACTTCGCTCGGTCCTGCCGGCGACCCGGTATCGATGATATGTGACACAAGGCGTTTGGCGGCGGCCACCCACGGGCTCCCGGGGCCGATCACCTTCGCCACTTTCGGAATTGTTTGCGTGCCATACGCGACCGCGGCAATAGCTTGCGCGCCACCGGCCTTAAACACCTTATCGACGCCCGCCATGCGCGCCGCCACAAGGGTTGCATCGTCGATTTTCCCGTTGGCTCCCGGCGGTGTGATGATGATGACGTCCGTCACGCCTGCCACCTTAGCAGGGATCGACGTCATCAAGGCCACGGACGGAAATGCCCCCTTGCCGCGAGGAACGTAGCAGGCGACGGAGGGAATTGGCCGCGACCGGTCTCCCGCGAAGGCTCCGGGCCTGATCTCATGCAGCCACATTTCTTCCGGCATTTGATCCTGGTGAAACTTTCGAATGGAATGCGCTGCAAATTCCATGGCGGCGCGCACTTTTGGATCGAGCGTTTCTTCAGCTTCGGCAAAATCCGCTTCGGTGGCGGCAATCTCCGAGGCCGAAACGGGAGCCCGCTCAAAGTCGTGCGCGAAGCGGGCCAGAGCCTCGTCGCCTTCGGTCCGAACCGCATTGATGATCAGCCGGGCCTTCTCCTCGAACGCGGCGAGATCAGTTTCGGTACGTTGCTGCAGCTTTGTCCGCTCGGCGGGCGAGAGCGTCGCCAATTCATGAAATTTGATCCTCGGGGCCATGAAACATCCTAATCAGAGCGAAACCAGCGTACCGCCATCGACGGGAAGACAAACACCGGTAATGTAACCTGCGGCACCGGAACAGAGGAAGACACTCGCGCCGACCAGATCGGTCAACTCGCCAAAGCGCTGCATCGGGATATTTGCGAGCATGGCCTGTCGCCAGTCGGCATTCTTGTAGAACGGCTCGGTGAGTGCTGTACGAAAATACCCGGGCTCCAGCGCATTGACCCTGATGCCCAGCGGAGCCCATTCCACTGCCAATGCCCGCGTCATGCCGGCAAGCCCGGTTTTCGATGAGCCATAAGGAACCGCGGTCGGAATGCCGCGCTCTGAGGTCAGCGAACAGATGTTAAGGATTACGCCGCCTTTCATCAGTCGCGCCGCGGCTTGGGCAGTAAAGAAAGCACCCTTCAAGTTCGTGTCGACAATTCGGTCCCACAGCGCTTCTTCAACGTCGAGCGATGCGCAGACCTGTTCCACGCCGGCGTTATTGACCAGGATATCAACGCCGCCGAGCCTTTCTGCCGCCTCCGCCACGCCACGACGGCAACTGCCGACGTCAGTCACATCCATGCAGATCGTTGCGGCCTGCCGGCCCATATCGCCGATAGCATCAGCGCAATCCTTGAGGGCCTCTATGCTCCGGCCCGAAACTGCAACGTCCGCTCCGGCAAGAGCCAGACCCTCGGCGATGACGCGTCCGATGCCCCGGCTGGCGCCCGTGACCAGAGCTTTCTTTCCATCGAGCGAAAATAGGTCAGTTGGCATGGGTAGAACGTCCCTGTTGCCATGGTCCATTGGATTGAGGTTGGCACAATGTGAGCAGGGGCACTCGAATATCGGGAGTCGCCCCAGAACAAAGAATACCCACTATGACAAACCATGCCACATATTAGCGAAGCGCTTCGGTCACTTTGTGCAGCGTCAACACAGCAACCTGAACGGGCCGGTTTAAGGCAGGCAGAGGACGATGAGGCGGTCGTGTGGGCTGTCTCAAGGCGGGTCTCTTGGGGGTGACCTTTCGACAGCGTCGCAAAATCCCGTCTATCTCTTGAATTGCTGCAGCCGCCGACCCTCTGCCTTGTTGATCGACAGCAGGCTGTACGCCTCCCCCGCGAGAAGCGATTCAGCTTGACTGCATCTCGCTCTGGCTTCGGGCCTGCAGCCTATCCAGGATCCGGCGCTCCCCCCGGCTCATCACGGCAGTGTCATCGGCGAAGCGCGCAGCGGCCTTCATGTCTGGCCGGCGGCTCTGGAAGCGCGTTGCCAGCCTCCTGGCCTCGACGAACGCCCAATGCGGATACAGCACCGGGTCGCCCAGCGCAGCATTTAGCGCTTCCAAGGCATCGGGCAGGTGATCGCCGCCGATTGCGAGCATCACCGGCATGCTCGGCGTGGCCAGCAACCGGCTTGCGATCCGCGCATGGGCCTCGTCCTGGGCGGGCGTCACCGTAACGCTCGTTTCAGCGAGGGCCGATTGCGTGATGCTCTGGGCGTTCCACTGTACTTCTACGATCACCTTGTAGTCTCCCGCGGTAGGAAACAGGTTGCCGTCCACCCCACCCAGAAGGGTGATCGAACCCTCGATACGCTCGCCCTCTGCGTACTCGTGAGTTGGCAGGCCGTCCTCGCTTACTGCAAACGGAGCGAACATACGGGTCTTTCCGGAAGGATCGATCACCCAGCCGCGAATGCCCGGGGACTCTAGGGCGAGACTGCCGGGACCGACGGCTGGCGCGGACGCAAGATTGTTAGCGCTGACCTCAATGCGAACGGGTGCGCCCAACGGCACCGATGCGTTCGCGGCGCCGATCTCCAGCCGGAAATGCGGCGACGGCATCGCGTTGAGCGGCGATTGGTCGCCCGTGGCAAAACCGGCGCCCCCGGGACGCACGATCAGGTCCGACCAGTGACGCAGCCGGTGCTGATCTTCCACCGAAAATGCCCAAACGACGTTGGCGGGAAACGGCGTCTCCGGCGTCAAAAGGCTGGCCGCCGCGATATCTGCCGTGGATTCCATGAAGGTGCGACTGCGGCTGACATGCTCTAGGCCCATCGCATGGCCCAGCTCGTGGATTGTGGTGCGGAAATAGGTGTCTGTCTCGCTCGTCAGCCGCCCGCGAACCAGCCCCCATCTCGGTTCGTTTTCAGGGAAACGCCAGTGGGAGGCAACCAGCAGCCCTTCCCTTGGGGCATTGTTGTCATTCACCGCACCGCGATCATACATCACACCGAACTGACCCTCGTCCCCCTCCAGCAGCTGTACGGCGATGATATGGTATCGCCACTCGGAGTTGAGGTCGACCTTCTCCCGGGCCTTCAGCAAGGCCGCGTGCCCTTCCGCCATGTTCCAGGTATGGTCGTAGGGCTCGGGCACGTCACGATCACCTTCGACGACGGTCAGATCCCATCCCACCGATTCAAAGACCTCGCGCCAGGAAAGGCCGGCGCTGTTGCTCAAAGGCAAGGGCGAGGCCGGAACGGTATCGATCTCGATTGTGGCCTTGCGCAGGAAGGGCGAGACCAGTTCCATCGACAGCGACCCGATGATCGCGCCGGCGGCATTTCGTACCTCTCCACCAAAGCGCGCGCCGCCGGCCTTCCCGTCTGACCTGTCTTCCACCGGCCGCAACTCGGCGGTGAAGGGTCCTTCTGCGGGCCACTGCGTCTCGGTACCGTCCATCAGCATCACCGACACGGGTGAGAAGCGATGTGCATCGAAGGTCATCGTGAAGCCTTCGCCGGACTCGGCATACCGCGTTACGCGCAGGTAGAACCGGTGATCCTCGATGCCGAAAACCGGTATGCCCTCGCTGGGATCCGGCGGCGGCGCCAGCATCATTGCATCGACATCGAACTGGCGCTGATAAAGGTCGCCGCTGACCATGGTGTGGCCGGTAGACCGGTCGATGCGACACGTGCCCTGAAGGCCGACAAACTCCTGCTGCGGCGTGTACAGGAGCAAATAGCACCCGGACGGAATGGATTTGGCGCCGTTGGACAGCGCATCCCCCGGGTGGGGTAGCGGCGAGGGCGAACGTTTCGAGACTGGTGGGCGTATCGGCTGCTGGCTCATGATCGTCTCCTGTAAAACTCGATCGGCACAGGCACGGCATTGGCATCATAGCTCGAAACCGCAGCCCGGCAACTCAGCGTACCGAAATGCTCCGCTTGCGAGTTCGACGCACCTGGCAAAGAGGGTGGCTGTCATCGTCGCTAATGTCATTGCGTTTCCTCGGTGGC
Source organism: uncultured Alphaproteobacteria bacterium (assembly GCA_963829135.1). GTDB lineage: Bacteria > Pseudomonadota > Alphaproteobacteria > Rhizobiales > Rhizobiaceae > Kumtagia. Next base: position 741,378 of record CAWHHO010000008.1, read on the forward strand.
TTTTTGAGCAGCTTACTGGCGCTAAGGCTGGGCTGGGATGACGCACCGGCTAAGGTCGTGGTCTTCCAGAGGCCATACGCTGGTCTGGCAGCGTTCACCCTGAGGCGCCCTTCCGCGCAGGCGAGCCAACTTGATCGACAGGCCGGTTTTGTCTGGCGTAGTGTCCTCTCCTCTTCTAAGCTGCTAACACGGCCTGCAGTGCCCGGCTGTCGCTATGCAAGAACCTCCTTGTGCGGAGCCTGCAGAACTTCCCGCTATTGCGCGTCAGAGGCTTTCAGTGTCAGGGGCCGAGGTCTGCCCTATCGGTCCCTGGAACAGGAAGAACCGACCATTCCGCAGTTCTCTGGTTGGTATCCAGGTTTTCCGGCTTCATTTGCCTGGCACGCCATCACCAGGCACGCAACAGCCGCGAAAAGCATGGCATACAGACACCGCTTTGCACTACCCATGTTCAACCTCCTATCGTTGCGCTGCGTACCCCTTCGACCGCAATCAATCGCGTGATCGCGGAATTCTTTCTAACTTCCTTAAGCGCCGCGTACTCGGGCGAGTCATACCAACTAGCCAGGGAAGCCATGTCTGGGAACTCCAGGACAACGAGCCGGTTTGGATGCCAGTCCCCTTCCAGCACTTTCGTTGCCCCACCGCGTACAAGATAATTGCCGCCAAACAGGGTGTGAACATCGGGTACCTTGTCTTTGTACTCCTGGTACCGAAGGGACGTCAGTTATGTTGATATCTACGATGAGGTAAGCGGACATCTGGCACCTCCGGATTTTCACCGCGGTACGATAGCATACGATACGCCTTGCAGTTATCCGCGCACGGGGCACAGAATGCCAGCACGTTTCGATATGGTTACGAGGTCGAGTTGCGCGACGGCCGGAGATGGCACCATCACGATTGAGCTGCATCAACGGATAGCGGGTCACGGTGATGGCGACGAAGGGCGATCAGGGATTTTGTGAAGGCGCGTCTACGGGTCTCGAAAGAGGCCTCAACGCTTACATGGCCGCGATCACGTCGACAAAGCGCCCGCTAGCGTCAAGGCGGCATTTGAACGACTTTAGCCCCTCGGTTCCCTTGTCGACGGTGACGTCGACTGATGTCGATCCATCCGCTGCAACCACGCGCTGGCCCGTCGTCGCAGATTGCAGCTGCACACTTTGCATGAACGCAATTTGATCCTGGCAAAATGCAACTTGCATGCCGGGAGGAATTGGACTGGACCCGGGCGCTCGCGCTACTGGTGCCGCTCTGTGGACGGCTTCGCTTGTTCCGACCTTTGGTTCTGGTTCATTTATTCCGACCGGTGGTATGGGCGGAGCGGCGATGTCGCCGCTTGCTGTGCAACCCGCGAGCAAAGCTCCGGCCAAGACGAGCGGGATTGCGGCTTTCATCATGCATGGCAACTCCGAGTTGATGGTAGCGCCTCTATACTCCCGCATGTCACCGTATCAACCCCAACCACAGAAAGCGTGAGGGCGGTGCGCCATTGTTGAACGCGTCAGAAATGCCGCCACTGGCCGCCCGTAGCCTCATATAGGGCTCCTATCGTGTGGCTGGTACCTTCCGCGGCAAAAAGGACGCAGCTTGCCGCCCGGTAACCAGGTTGGCCCGGCCGCTCTACCGGCATATTCATTCCGAAATTCTTCACCTTCTCAGCGGGAACTGTAGAGGGGATTAGGGGAGTCCATACTGGGCCTGGGCCGCCCGCATTGGCAGAGTCAATCCTACGACATCTGTCTCTGACGCAAAGCTTCTCAGCCTGCTTACATCGGAGGGGGCACGCCGTGATTGCCGACGACAACCCGTCCGGATGTCAGTCTGCCATCATTTCCACGTTCGGCGATTAAGAAGACGGGCACGTGATCTGGGTCTTTGAAGGCATGGATTGCAACTGAGAAAGCGAGAGCCACAACGGCTTCTGAACAAGGCCAGAGACCTCAAGTCCCCAATCCGCGAAGCCCTTCGTCAACAGCCCGTTGTGTGCCTCATCGTCGGGGCTTGAAATGCCGTTTGGTCGCTGTGGCGGCGGATATCCGCTTCGGAGAATTCCTGCGCAAGCGCGCCCCGGCCCTGCAATAACCGTTGGACGCGATAGCTAAGGTCGTTGGCGCGCTCCAAAGTCTGCCGGACTTTGCTTTCGGAATTCTGGTAGCTGTCGAAAGCATCACAGCCGCCAAGCGCCAGTGACGCCGATCCGGCGGATGCGCCGGTCAGAAAGCGTCGCCGATTTATCGCGAAGCCGCTCATGACGTGCGCTACTCGTTCGGTGTGTCGGAAGGTTTCGGATCGATGCGGTACCAGCCGGTAACGATCGAGCGCAGTTCGTTCCGGGGGCCGGCGGCCGACAAAGGCCTCGCGCGCGCCGATCGGACAGACGCAACTTAGCTTTCCTCGAGGTCGATCCACTTGGTCGGAGATTGGAGCAAGTAAGTGCGGCGGGGCCAAGGGCAGCACAGGTGTCAAATATTGATTTGCTAACAAATCCGTATTTTTTGGCAGCGGCAAAGGCAGATTAAACGGCCGCAATGAGGGCGCGAAGTCGTCATGCGAGAACTCCTATCCCAATGGCAAAATTTGGCCGGAAGCGGACTGGCAGCTTCCGGCAATCATAGTAAGTGGACGTTCAGATGATTAAGATGTTGTGGTTGAGGCTGACCCGCTGATCTCACCGGCGATGGCTTCGACCAAGTGGTGAACCTCTGCTTGCCGCGAATTCTCTTGGGTCGCCCCTTCTAACGGTGCTTCTCGTCAACGCGCCTTCTATTGGATAAATGAAATTGTCTGGTACCTTTTTTGTCAGCGGTGACGGAGGACGGTGTCATGCCGACACCGGTGGGGCAAACGACAGATAGATATCCGTGCAAGCGGTTGCCACCGCAGCCTCGCTTTTCGCGAATGCGACGGCTCAATGCAGGGTGGACCTTCTCTCGATTGGCCAACCAATGAGTGCCGTCCCGAATATCGAGGCGCCGCATCGCTGGCTGCGCCGGCTACCTATTCCAAACGATCGCATTGGGCATCTCGCCCTGAGTGCCTTCTTGCTCGCTGTCGCGAACACCTTCGGTTCGTCCCTTGCGGCCGCCAGGTTCCTTTCAACCCAGGGCGGCGAGGGGATCGCGATTTACTATGTCGTGTTCGCTCTCGTATCGATTCCGGCATGGGCTATATATGCCCGTCTGATCGACAGTGGCAGCCGTGTTGTCCTGCTTCAACGCTTCTTGGGCGCCGTTATCGGGGCGACCGCACTGTTGATCCTCGCAAGCGGACTTGGGGGCGCTGTAGCGGACTACTCGCTCTATGCCGGAATCAGCGTGATGGAGTCGCTGCTCTACAGCGTCTTTCAAGTGGTGTTAATCGACTATCTCACTGCTCGTGAAATGACGCGCTACTCAACTCGGGTCGCTGTCGCGTTATCCGCAGGTGGTGTGGTGGGTGGAAGTCTGGCCGGCTTGCTTGCGGGTTTTGTATCCCCCTTCTGGCTGCTGTTTGGCATGCCGTTGATACTGTGCCTCTGCCTCGCGCATCTGGCGTGGCTGTCTGGCCGCTGGAAGCCGGCTGGCGAAAGAGAAACTCAGGGGGAGTCCGGTATAATTGAAAATCTTCGCTGCATCGGCGGCATCATGCGAGGATTCTTGATGGCCGTCCTCCTTTCAACCGCGCTTTTCCTGAACATCGTTACGCAATGCATTGCCGAGTACATGGTTTTCAACATCTATACCGACAGCTTTCCAGACGAGCAGTCGCTCGCCAAGTTTTTCGGATTGATGAGCGGCGCCCTGAATTTTGTTGGCATGGCGATCGGGTTGTGGCTGACCGACCCTCTCATACGCCGCCTCGGCATAGCACGCATGAATTTGGTGTTCCCGGCCGCATGCGGTGTGAGCTTCATTGCGATGCTTGCCAGCCCCGTGTTGCCGGTCGCGATGTTCGCGCATGTTGTCTATGATGGTCTTTCCAACAATATCGATGCGCCGGTCACAGCGATCAACTACAACGCAATACCGGGACGCTTCGCAAGCCGACTGCGCGCCTTCAATGACAGCTTGATATATCCGATTGCGTTGGCCGTGTCAGGGCTTCTGGTCTGGGCGGTGGCGCAAATCGGGGGCTTGTTTGCGGTCGGCGTGCTCGGCGCCATGCTTAGCCTTTGCTTCCTTGCATGCGGCTGGGGTATCGGCAGGCGCTATGTCAGCGGCCTCGTAGGGATACTACGCGAGGGGGCTATGGACCTCGATCGCGATGAATTGCTGGTACGGGAAGCATCTGCTGTGGCCGCGAGCAACAGCGCGGACCTCGCGCTCCTGCTGAGGGGAAAAGACAAAACTGCCACCGAGCTTGCTCTCCGCATTGTTGCCCATACTTCAATAGAACCGTTCCTTGAGCCAATCACCGAGAAACTCGCAATCTGGGGTGACGAAACTGTCACGCTCCTGGCGCGCGGGGGCGACCGGCATGCGGCAGACTTGTTGACACTCTGGCCAAACGCGGAACCCGCGCTCCGCGTCCGTATCGCGCAGTACCTTGTGGCGGTCGGGCAATTCCCGCCCGAAGATCGTATTCAGGCGCCTGTAATGATCGCACTCTATCTCGCGGCCCGCCTCGACACGGCGGATGCCGTGGAAGCGCTGGCTACGATGGCCGAGTCTCAATTGGAGGTGGCCGCAGCACTGCTGCCTATCGCTGCCGCGCGACGGGACGAAGCCTTCATGCCAATACTTGTAAGTATCATCCGGAATCATGCTTCTCTTGACGAAGCGCTGATCAAGACAATCGCGGCCCTGCCCTATTCCAGGCTTGGTAGTAGCATCCTGCCACAGGATCTGCTCGAGGAGACGGTCAGCGCGACCGACGCCGGGCGAAGGGTAATCGGTTATCAGTTGGCGGCGCGTGGAGGGTGGTCGGCGGAGCGGATCGCTGTCGGGCTGACGGATCAGACTGAACTTGTGCGTCGAGTCACGATTGGGATACTGATCGCCCGCGGGGATTGCATGGCAGCTGTATTGCCCATGTTGCGAGATGAGAATCCCTTTGTCCGCCTCGCCGCCATTGAGGTGCTTGGGCATGTGGGTGCTACCGAAGCCTTGTTCAGCTATCTGCAGAAGGATGCCTTCCCTCGGCTCTATACGTACCGCCAATGGAGCCAGGCGGTACCCGACACAGAAGTTGCATGGGTTGCTATCGCAAGAATAGCAATGGCGGAAGCCAATCAGGCGGCGATCGATGAGGTCCTGGTAACGCTTGCCGCACTTGGGCATAAGCAGACGGTCAGCTATATTCGGCGCTTTCTGAGCGCGGGCGATGAGCGTATGCGCGCCCGGGCGGCGGAAGCAATTACGGCCGTCGATCAGCGGCGGTTGGTGACGCCGCTCATCCCGCTGCTTGACGGGCACATGGTTCGGCGCGGCAAACCCGCGCCGCTCAGATCCGTGCTTGAGGCCATGGGCACTTCTTCGTTGCCTTGGCTTCGCCGGGCCGCTGTTGTCGCACAGTCATTGGAGCCCGACATGCCGAATACCGAACACGGTTTGCTCGAACGCCTGCTTTTCCTTCGGAATGTGCCAATTTTCGAAAGCTGCTCTCTCGATGATCTTTATGCGATGCAGCAAGTCATGAAACGAGCCGACTATTTGTCCGACGAGGTTATCGTCAGGCAAGGCGAGCATGGCGAGGAGTTGTTTGTTCTGCTTCAAGGCGAAGTCAAGGTGGGACAGTTCGGTCCTTCAGGCTTTATCGATTTCGCGAGGCTGAAGCCCAACTCCATGTTCGGGGAGATGGCATTGTTCGGCGATGGTGAGCGCTCGGCGGACATAGTCGCCGTCGGGCACGTGAGCTGCCTCACTTTGGACCGTTCGCATTTCGAAGACCTCACTCGGCAGCGACCGGGTATTCTAATGCAAATCTGCCGCGTCTTTGGCGGAAGACTGCGTGCTGCGAACCAAAAGCTCCATGAATTGCAGACGGCGAAGTCAGCCACAAGCAACTCGTCCATTTTCAACTCCGCAAATCATCCAAGCGGCGTGCAATGATCTAAGCAGATCGAAACGTCGTTGCTGGCGGAGGCTTGGCAACGCTCGCGTGCCGCCAAGGATTTCGTATCTGGTCTCGACAAAGATTTTCCCTTGCATCTCCTTGCGGTTTCGACGTCATTACGATCGTATTTATCAATCCACAGCCTAGGCGAGTTCGACAAGATGAGACATAGTCAAGCTGACAACGACGGAGCGAAATCATGGCAGGAGGCAAGTGGCACCCCGTCCAGAATATCAACCCCGTTACTGGACGCGTGGAGTTTCCGAAGGGACCGTTGGATCTAGCTGCCGGAGAAACGGCGAGGTGGATCGATGCTTGGGTCGTGCAGTCGAGCACGGGCAGCGCCCAGACCTTCTACGGAACGCCCAGCAGCGGCGCTTTTGGTACGGCGAACGAATGGACTGCGAACGTCCGACTCCACAACCAGGGAAAATTCATCCGCGGACCAGCAGTTGGAATAGCTGTGCTTTATGTAAAAGACGGCAAAAGGAATAAGTACTTCTGGTGGTGCGACGATCCAATCGAACTGCAATAACTGGGTATCGGTGAGAACGAGTCTATGAAGTGCTTTGGACAGTGGACTAGAGTGACTTTATTCCAATGGTCAGCAGCCATATCTCTGCCCGGTCTCCGACAAGGAAGAGGAGGATGCAGATGAAGGATGTAACGATTACAGTGGTGAAATCGGAAAAGGAAGGCTATCGCATGATAGTCAACGATGACGCTATCACCACGGAAAATGCCGAAGGGTCGAAAGGCAATGACTTCGCATTTACTTTAGACAATAAAGGCGAGGTCCAAGAGAAGCTCATGGAGATCGTCGAAAACCTAGAATAGCTGACTCTCGGTACATTCTACCAAGACGAGAAGCGCCGACTTTGTTCACCGTCGGCGTGGCCCGGGCGGAAACGCTTCCGCTACCGGACAATCTCACGGATTTGATCCCATTCCCGAAGAGCAATCGCTGCTCGCAGCCTATACGCACGAACGCTACTTTTTCACTTACGAGCAATTATAACCCAGAAGATCCAAGCATATTGCCGTGTTGCCAGCATCGTTATGGTCTTCAACTCGATGAAGGTGCCAGCATAGCCTCTCGGAATTCGAGCCCTGTAAGACCTTCACCCAGGACAACGTGCTCAACGAGATGGTGGTGATGCATTGCACGAGTGTTGATGTCTGCCTCAGGATATCCCCCGAGACTGGATCGGAAAGATGTGGCCCGGGATGAGCAACCATCCAGCGATGCTGCGCTTGCGCGTTGCGCCACCGCAAATGACGTTGCGTTAGGCAGCGTTATGCGTAATCTGTCTATGCGGCGGGGTTCTGCGCAGGAGTTTCGAACGGAGCCGATACACATTTGTTTCCACGATGGTTGCGCTGTGACCGGGCGTTTCGCGTACGTGTCCCCGCTGGGGCTGCTAGCGTCAACATGAGTCCTCCAACCTAGACAACGTCTAGGGGCGTCAGGCCGTGGCCAACTCCTGGACCCGAATGCGTTGGAGGCGTGTTGTGAGAGCACAAGAGTTTGCGGCGATCGTCGCGGGGCTCCTGCCCCCTTCTCCGGAACTGCAAGCGCTGTCTCAAGCAGCCGCAGTTCTCGACAACGCCATTGCGGCCAATCCTGGCGGAATCGACGCCGCTGTCGCAAGCTATAAGCAAGCGCTGGCTGCCATTCGTGATGCGTTCATTGACGCGATACTGTCGAGCGTGCCGATCTCTCAACTTAAGGACGCAGCCCGGCAATCCGGACTGCTCGACAGCTATCAACTGCACGCCGAGGCACATCTCGGTCCGCTTTTTGTGGGCTTCACATCTCCCTCCGCAACGCTCGCGGATCCGAGAAGCGGGTCGCTGGTATCGATCGGCCCGATGCCTCCGAACGCCTTCCAGGCAGCGCTCGAAGCAGGACCGGTCAGGGGTGACGGCTCGCTGCTTGTCGAGGCCGATCACGTCGCGGGGCTGCTCAGCGCCAAGGTCGGCACGATCCAGGTTGCGGCGCTCGCCAGCCTATCGCGCACGCCCAGCGGCGGGCCGTCCTTGCTCGCGGCTCTTTCAGCCGGCTTTACCCCTGGGCTGCAGCTTGGCTTCGGCTTCCAAATCAACCGCATCGGCGGCATCATCGGTGTCGAACGGTCGATCGACCCGACAGCGATCGCCAACAGCCTGAAGAACGGCACTGCTGCTGCGGTGATGTTCCCGCTCGACGCCGGACCAGCGGCGAGGGCTGCCCTGCAGGCGGCCGATCGGCTGTTCCCTCCGACTGCGGGCAGCGCCGTGGCGGGACCGACCGTGCGCTTGGCATGGCTTGAGGTGGCCGGTGCCGGCTTCGCTTCCGTCGACGTCGCGGTGCTGGTGCAACTGCCCGGCCCGCGCATCGCGATCGTCGGCATCTTCAATGCCTCGATCCCGGGTGCGACAGCGCCTGATGCGGCTGCGCGCAGACCTCGCCGGAATCCTCGACTTTCCCGCCGAACGCGCGACGGTCGATGCCTCGCTGCACGACAGCGGCGTGCTCGGGATCTTTACCGTCTACGGCGATCTCGCATTCGCCGCCTGCTGGGGATCTTCGCCTTACACGGTTCTCTCGCTCGGCGGCTTCTATCCCGGATTCAGGCCCGAACCTGCGCAGATCAGGCCCCTCAGTCGGCTCGGCATGTCGCTCGACAATCCGTTGCCCGGGCTGCGGCTTCGCGCCGAGGGCTATCTTGCCGCGACGTCGAACACGCTGCAGCTGGGCGGCCGCCTCGACCTCGGCATCGACGCCGGCATCGCGTCGGTTTCCGGCTTTCTCGGCGTCGATGCGATCATTCAGTTCAGCCCCTTCCATTTTAACGCGAATACGACTGGCGGACTTGACGTCAAATTCCTTGGCGAAACATTCGCCGGCATCCGTTTCGACGGTGCCATGTCCGGTCCGGGTCCGGTCACTCTGCATGGCAAGATCACCGTCGAGACCTTCATCAAGGACTTCGAGTGGGAGGACACATTCGTGTTCGGTGAACCCGATAGCCCGCCGGGAATACCGCCACAGCGTGCAGCGCAGATTCTTGTCGACGAGGAGTTCAGGCCGGCCAATGTGCGCGCGGTCGGTGGCGCCGATCCGTCGGTGATGCTGAGCACGCCAGACCGACAGAACGACTTTGCGGTCGTCGCGCCGCTCTCCGGCCTGAGCTGGTCCCAGCATCGGGTTCCGTTCGATCTGGCGCTCGATCGGGTCGACGGGACGCCGCTCCAGGCGACACAGACGTTGCACGCGAGCGCACCCGGCCAGAGCGGCGTCGAGAAGGATCGCTTCAGCCCCGGCTCCTACATTACGCTGACGCAGGCGCAGGCCCTGGCGTCGCCAACCTACGACCTTCTTCCTTCAGGTATCGCCGTCGGCGCCGGAGCATTGCTCAACGGCGCCACTGCTCCCGGCAGCGACAAGCCGCAGTTGTTGAGGAAGGTTCGCGACGAAGGCTTGCCGATCGAGCTGTTGGTGGCCGTCGGCCTGCAGGCAGCATTCCCCGGGGGACTGCTCGACATGCTCCAAGACCGCGACCGACGATCATTTGTCGCCGACAGCGACGCGCGCGTCACGGCGACAGACAGCGTGTGGGTGACCACCACGGACGGCGCGGCGCACGAGTTCGGCCACCCAGGCAATCCGGGCCGCCATGCTTGCAGGCGGCGCCGCGCTGACGGCGGCCGACGCCGCTCGCCCGATCGCGATTCAAGGTTTGTAGAGATGACTGAAACATTCGTCGCCTGGCGCAGACCTGCAATCACCGATCTCGCCACCGCAGGCACGTTCGCCGCTGGTCGGCTGGTCGGACGTCTGAAAGTCACGCTTGCCGACGAAGGCGGCGCTCTCGAAGGCAATGCGGATTTCCTGTTTGCCGGCCCTGCCGATGTGCGTGGTCTCCAGGCTGGCGTCGTTATTGGCCGCAAGCCAGCCCCGGGCACGCTTGACGCCGAGGTGACCAGGGTGGCCCACATCGAGCTCGGCGATCCCGGCCTGCCGTGGCGCTATAGTCCTGTCCCCAATGCGCCGGCCGGCGTCAGACCCTGGATCGTCCTGGTCGTCGGCATTGCCGGCGAGGAAATATTCATCGAGAATGGCCGCGCCCGCATCTTGAAGGCGGCGTTGGGCGAACATCCCCTCGACCATTCGGCCGCGTGGGCGCATGTGCATGACCTGCCTGGACGCTCGATCGCCCGCATCCTAAGCCCGCGTGCGCTGCCTCAGGGCAAGGCGCTGACGGCAGTGCTGGTGCCGGCCTACCTGCCGGGTGACGGTGCTGCCGGCCCGCGCGCCGCCTGGGATGCTGTGGTTGCCGAGGTGACGCTGCCTTGCTTCGATGCCTGGCATTTCCACACCATCGACGAGGACGACGACTTTCAGACCATCGCCGGCCGCCTCGGTCCGCTTTCCACGGACGAAACCATTGCCTTGGGCGAGGCCGGGTTTGGCCTCGCCCAGATCACGCCTGTTGCAGGCGCCGCATCCCCGCTTCGGCTGCACGGCGCCCTAGGCGTCGTGCCGCAGCCTGGGGACCCGCCACTCGACGAGCTTCCGGATACCGTCGCCGACCAGGTGGAGGGTTTGGCCGAACTCACCGAAATGGCCGGGCGCTGGGTCCTTGGCCTGCCACGCTACGACGAGCCCTGGACCGCGCCCGGCGCGGCAGTTCCGGGCGCGGGCTGGCGGCGGCAACTGCGAGTCGATCCGCGGGCGCGCGGTTCGGCCGGGCTTGGGGCGTGGGCAGCAATCGCCTGGCAGGACAGGATCAGCGACGGAGCGTCGCGTCAGGCCGGTGCGCTTGCCCTGCTGGCAGAGCGCGTTCGCCACCTCTCGCTTGGCCTGCGCGGAACCCGCAGCCAGTGGACTCGGCGGCTTCCGCTCGATCCGGTCACCGCGCTGACCGTCGTGGCACCGATGCTGGCGCGCATCCCCAGCGGCGGCGCGACCGTGGCCGACTTTCTGGTGGGCCGCACCAGCCGCCTCGTGTCGGCGCTGTTCAGCAGTGCGGCACGGCGCATGCTGCGCCCGCGCACCGCGCTTCAGCGCGTTGCCGCGCCGGGGGCAACATCGCTTGCTGCGCTGTTCGAAGCCGCCGCGACACGTTGCGCGCCCCGACCAGAACCCCTTCCTGGCCAAAAGGATTTGCCGAAGCTGGTGGGTGATCCCGAAAACCGCAGGCGGGCACGGGAGCGGCTTGCCGGCGAGGGCTCGGCGTTTCTTGAGGCCGCGCTGGGCCAGATGCACGAGGGAACCGTGGAAGACGTGCGAGGGCTCGGCGGGCTCTTGGAAGGACTAGGTGAATCCCTGATAGCGCGGCTTGCGCGTCCCGAACGCCCCGAGGAATGCTTCCCGATCGCCGACCTCGGCGTCGTCGCAGGCTCTATACTCGACGGCATTAGCCCCATGGTCGATCGGCCGCTGGTCGTCGCCCGTGTGCTCGACAGTTTTAGCGGCGTCCGGCAGCCCGAGCTTGCCGCTCCCGACCTGGCGCTCGAGCTCAACATCCCGCTTTGGTCCTTTTTGAAGGAAGAGGCGCCAGACTGGCTGTTGCCCGGCGCCGGTTCTGTGCCGGACGACAGGGTGCTCGCCCTTCAGACAAATCCGGATTTCGTGGATGCGCTGCTGATCGGCGCCAACCATCGGGCGCTCGGCGAGCTGCGCTGGCGCAACTTCCCGATCGTGGTCGGCTGGACGCCACTCCGGCGGTTCTGGCAACGTATCGACGACACAGGCATCGGCCCGGCCGTCGACATCCGACCTGTGCTCGACATCCTCACCCCACCATCGCCGGGGGCTGCGATCTGGACTGACGACAGCATGCTCGGCGCCGCGAGCCACCAGCGCGATGGAGCCGGACCGCGCCTCGTCATCTTGCTGCACACCGAACTGTTCCGCCGCTATCCGACGACGCTGGTCTACCTCTTGCCCAATCCGGGTGGCACCGCGACGTGGCAACACGACGTCGAGGCGATTGCCACCGTTCCGGTCTGGCCGAACTTCAGCGGCGCCCTCAACCCCGAGCTTGTATATTTCGGCTTTCCGCTGCCGCCGGAGGGCGCTTCGGACCACTGGCTGGTGCTTGAGGAGCCGCCTCCCGGATACCGCTTCAAGATGCCGACGGCCGCCCAGCAAGGGATCACGAACGCCGCCGACTACGCCAAGGAAACGTTGCACCACCCCGTCCGCGCTTTCTTCGGGAAACTGCTATGAGCGTGGTCAACGATTCTACCCGTAGCGCGCGCGATGCAGTCGCCAAGGCCGCGTCGGTGATAGCGGACCTGGAACGCCAGCTGGCCGCAGTTCCAGGCTGGCTTCGGGTTGGCCCACCGGATCGTCATGGCGATCCGGCCGACCGGATGCTGGCGGAGCACGCGCTCGATCTTGCCGCCCGCCTTGATCGCGCCCGCACGGCGCGCGCGGCGTTCGCCGATCGGATTGAAGACACCCTCGGGCTTCCGCCTTCAAGCATCTTTGCGTTCGTGGCATCCACGCACTGGCTGGAGTCGTTGCCACCCGACGGCGTCGACGCGCTGCTCGACCGCCTGGTCGCTAGCCCCGAGCGTCTGCTGACACCATCGCCGACGATGTCGCGGGACAAGGCGCAGGCCATGCTCAACTTTATCGCAGGCAATGGCGGGCGGGTCGGAGACGGCGAAGTGTTCCGTCAAAGCGTGCCGCTCGATGACGCCGATCTCGCCGACCTGAACGCGACGGGCTGGAGCATACGCAACGGGGCGCAGGCGGCCGTCGACTGGAACGTGCTGTTTCCGGTTCGCCTCGAAACCCGCTTTCTGGCGCCTGGCAAGCAAGGGCCAAACGAGGGTTCCGATCCGGAAATCTGGCGATTGCTGGTGCGAGTCGAACCCGACGCCCCCTCGATGGCAACGCGCCCAGCACCGATCAGGCGCGACGAGGCGCGGCTGGTCGGCGTGTGCTGGACCGAAGCGGAAGGAAGCCTCGACGGCGAGGCAGGCGAGACTGCCTTCAACAAACTCGCCAGGCAGGCCGGACCGGCGCGCGCTGCCTACCTGCTCCGCTCGGTGGCGGTAAGTCGTAGCGAGGCCGGCTTCGATGTCTTTGGCGACTTCGCGGAGCGGCCGCATCCTGTAAGCGAGCCCCTGATCGGCGTCCCTTCCAGGATCGAGATCTGGGGCGGGCCGGACGATGCGCCGTTGCTGCTGGCCACGCTGCACCCCGACCGTAACGCTCTTGCGGCGACCGCGACGATCGAATCGGTCGCGAAACCCGACGAAGATGGCCGCACCCCTCGCAGATGGTGGAATTCCTTCATTGCAGCCCAGGAGGTGCAGCTGGCCTGTGAGATCCCTTTGACGCTGGATCCACCGAGCTTCCCTGTCCTGTTTTGTGTCGGCTATGACGCGCCGGACGACGAATCGATCGATCCGGCCGAGATACTCGCGCTGCACATCGATGCAGGTCGCGTCGGGACCATGGCGCCGCTTACCCCGACGAACACGGTCGCCGGGGCACCGACCACCGACCTCGGAACCGATCCGCATCCTTTCCTGGCGGCCACCCTGAAGGCTGCCGGCGATGCCTTCGGACTGGTGACGGCGCTCACCGGCCGTGCCAGTCTTTGGGGGATGCCGGCCCCCGATATCCGTCTCGGTGAGGCCGCGACAGCGATCGGTCAGGCGCTTTGGCCCGTGCTTTGGCAGCGCAGCCTGAAGGACACGGCGGACGGTTCCGAAGAGATCTGGCGGCTCGGCGAATGGGCGGCGCGCCATGTCCACACATTCGGTCCGTTGCCGGTCCTGCGTTTCGGCGATCTTCCGTATGGCGTCTTGCCGATATCAGACTATGCGCGGTGGGCATGGCGCTCGCCGGTGGACACGGTTCGCGCCGGAGATCCTCGGCCGGAATTCCTCGCCCTGGCAGCACTTCCGATCCTTTCGCAACCGCTGCTGCAGCGATCACTGGAGCAAGGCACGGCGGCTGGCGCCGACACCGAACGACTGCTCGAGATACTCGAACATGTTCCCACGTCGCGTGCCTATGGCACCCGCCAGGTTCCAGCGACGATCCTGTTGGATGCGCTCTCGGCTGCGCTCGGGGGCTCCAATCCAGGCGACAAGGTGCGCGAATGGGAGGACCAGTTCAGCTATCTTCGCTCGAAATGGCCGCCCGGGCCAAAGCGCCGCTACAGCCCGGTCCTCGACGTGGAGCCGCTGCCGGAAAAGTTCGACCCCGATCACCGCGAGCTTTGCCGCATGTTCTTGGACGTCAGCTGGAACCTGCTGGCCGAGGCCAACGACCTCAGTCCGACCTGGCAGCTCCAAGGCATTCCGCCATCGCCGCTTGCCCGCCTGATCCGCCATTCATTGCTGACCACGCAAGCCGAAGTATCCCGGCTTGACCCATTGGCTCCGCCTTCCTTCGTGCTGCCGATCGACGAGGTCGAGCAGTTCTTCAATCTGGCGAGCGGCGGCGAACGGGGCGGACGCGAACACGTGTTCGATCTTCCGGAGTGGGCCAAAGAGCGTGTCGCGATTTTCGACGACGATCCGCGCGCCGCGGTGGTTTGCAGGCAGTTCGAAGACGTGCGCGAGGCCGTGCTAAAGCTCGGCGCTATCGAGCCCGAAATAACCGAGCGTGCGCTGCCGGCGGTGCTCGATCTGACCAGCCACCGCGTCGACGCGTGGTGGACGGGGCTTGCCGAACGGCGGCTGTCCTCGCTCGTTGCGCATGGCGGCCGCCCCCGCCTCGGCTGCTACGGATGGGTCGACGACCTCGCGCCGAATCCGGACCCGACGCCGCCGACCACGGCGGGGCTGATCCACGCACCGGGCTACGCACAGGCACTCACGGCGGCTGTGCTGCGCGACCAGGCGGTGCACCATCGCGACACGCCACAGTGGGACATAACGCTGGACTCGGCGAAGGTGCGGGTAGCAGCGGGGCTTGCCGAGCAGGTGCGCGCCGGCGTGCATATCGCGGAGGCGCTCGGCCGAGAGATCGAGCGCCGCGTCGGCGAGCCCGGCCTGATTCTCGCGTTGCGCACTGCGTTTCCGGCTCGCCCCGAATGGAGCGGCCGGCGGGTGTGCGACGGACAACAGGTCCTCGACGCAGCCGCGCTGCCAGCCGGCATCGATGCCATGGCGTTCGACGATCTGCGTGTGGCGCTGGACACCTACGCAGACTTGCTCGTGACGGATGCCCTCCACGACGTCGTCGAAGGCAGAGCCACGGCTGCTGCCGAGGCGCTTGAGGCATCAGCCGGCCTCGGCGCGCCACCGGAGATGCGGCTGCTGCACACGCAACGCGCCGGCAGCACTGTCAAGACCTCGGTCGTCGTGGCGCTCGCCTGGTCGAGCGACTGGGATGACCCAGAGGCGGCAGCCAACGGGTCCCCGGTCAGCGTCGCCGATCCGGCACTCGCGGGCCTGCTCGAAATGGAGCTGCCGCCGCCGGAGGAGTGGACGTGGCTGGCAGGCGGCCTGTCGGTTTCGCTGGCCGATCTCGGGCTGGACGTCGCGGATACCGTGATGTTCGATGCCCCACAGTTGTCGCGGTTTGCAGCCGACCTGCTGAACGAGAACCCAAGCGCTGGATCCGGACCCGACAACCATGCGCGCTGCACTAATATCTGCTCCGCACTCGGCGGTTCCGCGCCGCGTGCCAATTCAGCGGATGTCCTGAAAGCCCGGCTCGCGCGGCTGCGGATACTTGCCGCCGATCTGATCGCAGCGCTCGGCGCACCTGCCGATCCCCCGATTTCGGTTCGGGCCTGGGGCTTGGCGGATGGCGATCCGGTTGCAGCGAGCGCGACGCTCGAAGCAAGGCTCAGCGTCATCGGCGATGTCGCGGGCGACATCAGTGCAGATGCCGGCACGCTCGCCGAGCGCATACGCACCTTGTTGCCGTCAGCGCTGGCAATGCCGCTCGCCTGTCCGCAGACTGCGGAAGAACCGATCAGTGCGCTGGCCGGCGGTGACTGGCTTGAGGTCGTTGCCACTGTTCGACCGGCGCTGGCGCGGCTGGAGCTCGCTCAGCTGACAGCCGCAGCGCCATGGGACGCATGGCTCAACGACGCCCGGTCCGTGTGGGCGCATGGTGACCTCGCCACCGATGCGCATCGCAGCGTTGTGGTGACCTTCCGGCCGCCGGCGCCCGGAGGCGCGGATCCCGAGCGCGACGCGCCCGTCCAGATCGACAGCTGGGCGGAGACAGTTCCTGCGGCTGCGCACACGACATGGGCGGCGTTCGGTTATGACGCGCCGCGCGCCCGTCCGCAGCAGGCCATCCTTATCGCGGTGCCGGCAGATGTGGACAACCCGGATGCGCCTGCCGACATCCGCGGCGCCATGCTCGAAGCACGACGGCAGACTCGAATCCGTTCGATCCGCCAGCCGTTTGCGAACGAGCTCCAGCTTGTCTTGCCGACCTCTATGCTGATCGACGACGTCACGCCGGCCGGCGTGATCTTGAAGAGGGAAGTCTGATGTACGAGTGGATGCGCCGTCTTGAGCCGCTGCCGCCGTTCGGCGACCTGCAGCGCGGTTTCGCGCAGGAAGTTGCGGACCCGCTGTGGATGCTGGCCAGGCAATGGCAGCTGGGCGAGCATCTCGGCGAGGACGCCGGCACGCCGGTCGGCGTCACGATCCCGGTTTCTCACACGCCGATCGAGCCGGTCGACGGGCTCGATCCGACGGTCGTCCCAGCAGAGGCAATTGTCGAGGGCGCAGCCGAGGATTGGTGGACACCCGGCCGACGCGTCCGTGTCGGCAGGGCGGTGGCCGAGACGCTGACCGAAGCGCAGCGACTCGAGGCGCGGTTCATCGACCCGCTCCCGTCTCCATACGGATCGACCTTTCGCGGCGAGGTCGATGGACGCGCGGCCTGGCGCGCGGGATTTGTCGCTGCGGGCCACCCTGCCCTGGACGGGTTCAACCCTGACATCGCTGACAACTGGCGTTCCGATACGCTGGACCATGCGGCCGTGTTCAGCGCCGGCGGGACCACGCTCGATCTGCCGGCGCACTCGGGTGGCGACGTCGACTGGTATTCCTGCGAGGCAGATGTGCCTCTGCCGGCGCCCGCCGCACCCCGCGAGGGCGCGCGCGAGGTCATTCCAATGCGTCTGCAATACCCCGGAGCGCCACTGCCGCGCATCTGGCAGATCGAGGATCGCGCCGTCGACATTGGCGGCTATCCCCCCGACCGTTCGCATCTCGCCACGGTGCTGCTGATCCAACTGGTGGCCGACCACGCCAATGACTGGTTCATGGTACCGATCCCAGTGCCGAACAATCCGGACGAAGCCAATCCTCCCGGCATAGGCGTCGTCGTCACGCTCGGGGTGGTGACCGTCCGTAGCAGCTTCGACGAAGAGGATGTTCTCGTTGTTCCGGCCGGCGAAAGCGATCCGCCGCCGCCGCCCGACGAGCCAGTCGGACCGTGGTCCCTCTTCCGCACGAGTGGACTCGACCGCTCCTCCCTGGTGATGTGGCCGACCGCCGCGAGCCCTCTAACGGGGCAGCTGCTTGACGATGTCATCCTGGGCGTCGACGAGGATGCCGACGTCATCTGGGCGGTCGAGCTCGTCGCCGACGGCATAAGGCTCGCCGGCGATGCGCAATCGTCAGCCGCCTTGGCCGATGGGCGCAGGACCGGGACCCGCGAGTTCACCTGGATCCCATCGACGACACTGCCGGAGCACTGGCATCCCTATCGCGTCGAGATACGCGATGGCCGGCGAATCTTCGTGCAGGGACGTGTCGCAGACCTGAATGTGACGCCTCCGGGACTGCGTCGCGGGCCGCGGTCGAACCTGATCGGCGGCATCGCCGACGCCGACATTGATCCAGCCGTGCCGCTTGCACCAGGCGGCACCGGCCATGAGATCGAAATGACGGCCGTGCCCTACCAGGGCGTGCGCCTCGAGCGCCGCTATGTCCTGGCTCGCGGAACGGATGGAAGGCCGGTCCTGTGGCGGCAGCGACGCCGAGTGCCGGTATTAGCCGGACCGACTTCGCACCTGCGATTCGATGTTTTCAGAGAAGAACCCGCCTAGCCATCCGTTGACGGCGAGGCTTGCAGGCGACCCAAAAAGCCGTGGCGGTAGGAACCGACACCGCGATCGCACAAGGAGCAGATTGAT
The DNA here is from genome assembly GCA_963829135.1 of uncultured Alphaproteobacteria bacterium. Taxonomy (GTDB): domain Bacteria; phylum Pseudomonadota; class Alphaproteobacteria; order Rhizobiales; family Rhizobiaceae; genus Kumtagia. The sequence continues at coordinate 759,545 of CAWHHO010000008.1, forward strand.
TGATCAGAGAGCCTTTTCCAATTCCGGCAGGATCGTGAACAGATCGCCCACGAGGCCGTAATCCGCGACCTGGAAGATCGGGCGCTTCCTCATCCTTGTTGATGGCGACGATGACCTTGGAGTCTTTCATGCCGGCGAGGTGCTGGATGGCACCGGAAATGCCGACGGCGATATAGAGGTCCGGCGCGACCACCTTGCCGGTCTGGCCGACCTGCCAGTCGTTCGGCGCATAGCCGGCGTCCACTGCCGCGCGTGAAGCCCCGACGGCAGCACCCAGCTTGTCGGCAACCGGCAGAATGACTTCCTGGAACTTTTCCGACGAACCGAGTGCGCGGCCACCCGAAATGATGATCTTGGCCGAGGTCAGTTCCGGCCGATCGCTTCCCGACAGGCGGTTTTCCACGAAGCTCGACAGCCCGGGGTTGGCTGCCGCAGCGACGGTCTCGACCGGCGCGGCACCACCCTCGGGCGCGCTCTGGAAGGACGCCGTACGCACCGTGATGACCTTTTTGGCGTCGGTTGCCTGCACCGTCTGGATCGCGTTGCCGGCATAGATCGGACGCTTGAACGTGTCCGGAGAAACCACCTCGACGATCTCGGATACCTGCGCAACGTCAAGCAGCGCGGCGACGCGCGGCATGACGTTCTTTCCGCTCGTGGTGGCCGGCGCGATGATGGTGTCATATCCTTCTGCGAGTGAAACGATCAGCGCAGCAAGGGGCTCTGCCAGCCTCTGTTCGAGTTCGTCGGCGTCGGCGATCAGCACCTTCGAAACGCCCTTGAGGTTGGACGCGGCGACAGCGGCGGCCTTGGCGCCCTTTCCGGCGACGAGGACATGGACCTCCGAGCCGATGCTCAGCGCAGCCGAAAGCGTCTTGGCTGTCTGGTCGGAGAGGCTCGCATTGTCGTGTTCCGCGATGAGAAGAATTGCCATTTCACTTCACCTTTGACTGCAGCTTCGGGGCCTGAATTCCGGTCAGGCCGCGCCAAAGCGGCTGGTTTCGAGAACCGGAGCGGAGCGTACTGGAATACGTGAGCACCGGAGGTAGAAACCGGCCGTTTGCAGGCCGGCTTCATCGGAATTCCTACAAGACGCCGGCTTCGTTGCGCAGCTTGTCGACCAGTTCGGCCACCGACTTGACCTTGACGCCTGCCTTGCGACCGCTTGGCTCTTCCGTCTTCAGCACCTTGAGGCGCGGCGTGACGTCTGCGCCGAAATCGGCCGGCGACTTCTCGTCCATCGGCTTCTTCTTGGCTTTCATGATGTTCGGCAGCGAGGCGTAGCGCGGCTGGTTAAGGCGAAGATCCGTCGTCACGATCGCCGGCATCTTCAGCGCAATCGTCTGAAGGCCGCCATCGACTTCACGTGTCACCTTGGCATTGTCGCCGTCGATTTCCACTTTGGACGCGAAGGTCGCTTGCGCCCAGCCAAGCAGTGCGGCGAGCATCTGCCCCGTCTGGTTGGCGTCGTCGTCGATCGCCTGTTTGCCCAGGATAACGAGGCCGGGCTGTTCCGCGTCGACAACGCCCTTCAGGACCTTGGCGACGCCGAGCGGTTCGACCAGCGTGTCGACCTTCACCAGGATGGCTCGGTCGGCACCCATGGCGAGCGCGGTGCGCAGCGTTTCCTGTGCTTGGGCGGGACCGATGGAAACGACGACGATCTCATCGGCTTTGCCGGCTTCCTTGAGCCGCAGCGCTTCTTCCACGGCGATCTCGTCGAACGGGTTCATCGACATCTTGACGTTCGCCAGTTCGACGCCCGAGCCATCCGACTTCACGCGGATCTTGACGTTGTAGTCGACAACCCGCTTCACCGGGACGAGGATTTTCATGCGCCTATCCTTCTTCAACCATTCCGCGGCGCTCCTAGCAGGACTAAAGCCCGCCTGTTTGCCGAATGGCGACATCGGCTGCGGAAAAACGGTACAAAATGGAACACTTTCGGTGGCGTCGCGGCTTCCGAAAGCGGGCGGACCCTAGTGACGGCGCGTTGGCGCGTCAATAGCAGTGGCCGGCATAGAATCGGTTGAAATCTACGCGGTTCCACGCCGGCATGGCTCGAGCAGCGACCGGCATCACCCCGAGTTATCGAGCGTGAGTGTCAGTGGTCGATGGAGGGCAGGTTGAGATGCTGCTCCACGCGCCGGACCCGCGCTTCCAACTCACTGATCAGGATGCCGTGGCCGATAACCGATGTGTGGTATTCGACGACCGCCCGACGCAGGCCGGCGACCTGTTCGGTCATTTCTTTTCGATTGACGATCATATCGGAAGCAACATCGGCGCGTAGCGAATCGATCTCGCTGCGGAGATCAGTTTTAGTGGCCATCTTGTCTTCGACGAGCGGACACCCAGAACGAACGTCGCCGATCTCCGCGCGCATTTGGCGAAGCATTTGAAGGATAAGGCTTTCAGGCTCAGTACTCATGAGGAATCGCTATAGCACGAGGTTGTAGGCAGGAATAGTCATCGGCTATTGCCGCCCCCAGCGCGGCACCGGCTTGGCCTCGATCGGCCGCACGGCGCTTTGCTGCTGCATTTCGACGGCATTCGGCGTGACCACCTCGCGGTCGAACAATGGCACGTCGCGCCGTTTCAAAAGCAGGACAAGCACCGCTCCGGTCACGATGCCGCCGACGTGGCAGGCCCAGGATATGCGCTCCTCGCCACCGGTCAGAAACATCGCTACCTGCAGCACGATCCACAGGGAAAGCGCAATCCACGCCGGGATTCGAAGCGGAATGCGGGCGAAGGCCAGCACCCAGACTTTCACGCGCGGATGCAGGATCAGGTAGGCCGAGACGATACCGGCAATGGCCCCGGACGCTCCGATCAACGGTACTTCGGACGCCGGATCGGTCATCCCGTGGAAGAACGCGGCACCGATCGCGCAAAGCAGGTAGAACAGCAGAAATCGGAGGTGCCCCATCGCGTCTTCGATGTTGTCGCCGAAGACCCACAGAAACACCATGTTGCCGCCGAGATGGAAAAGGTCGGCATGCAGGAACGCGTAGGTCACGAAGCTCAAATCATCCGGGATGAAATGCAGTTCTGGTGGCAGTTCGACTCTATCGAAAGCGACGGAAGGCACGAAGCCAAATCCATAGCCGGTGGCAATGGCAAAATCCTGAGATCCGAAACTGGTCAGCAGGAAGACGATGACATTGAGTGCGATCAGGGCGATCGTGACGTATTGAAGCTTGATATGCCTGAGGCCATTTGCATCGTGGAGCGGAATGAACAAGGGCCTCTGATCTCCGCCGTGCTGCGTTTCGAGTGGTTTCGCGTAACCATAGCAGTGGGTGAGGTCGGGGCAAGAGCTGGATGCCCCTGACGACTGGCCGTGCCGCTAGCTGGCGCGCCGTAGAGGCGCGATGCCGCACCCGCTCGTTGAATACCTCCAGTTGACAGGCAACCGCTTCCGAATAATCAAAACGCTGGACACCGGCATACCGCCGGCGGGGCGCAATGCGGTGGCGGTTGTCGAAACGGACATACTGGTGATTGGGGGCGGGGCGGCCGGGCTTGCCGCGGCGCAGGCACTCTCCCAGGCCGGGTTCGGCGTACGGCTTGCCGAAAGGGCACCACACCTCGGCGACCCATGGCGGAGGCGGCACAAGAACCTGACTCTGAATAGCTTCCGCGATCTTTCCGTTCTACCGGGGGTAAGGTATCCGGGAGGGCACGACCGCCTTTCCCTCCCGTTCCGCCGTGGTAGCGCTATTCGAAGAGTTCGCCCGCCTTCACCGGCTGGTGATCGACTACGATACGGTGATCGATCGGCTGGATCGCGTCGGGGACGTGTGGAATGCCGGCGCCGGCAGCAAGACATACCGTTCGCGGCACGTCGTCGTTGCGACCGGACGCGACCGGATTCCGTTTACGCCGGATTGGCCCGGGGTCGCGGGCTATACCGGCCGGCTGGTCCACGCGGCGGATTTCGGCGAGGCCTCAAGCTATCGCGGCAACAGTGTGCTGGTGGCAGGCGCCGGCAATTCGGGCTTCGACGTGCTGAACCACCTGATCAAGGTCGAGACTGGCCCGCTCTGGCTTTCCGCCAGGCACGCTCCGGCGATCCTTCCGAAGCGCGTCTTCAACCTCGCAGTCCATAAATACTCGACGAGCACGGCAAAGCTCCCGGTTGCAGTCGCGGATTTGGTTATTGCGGGCGTTCAGAGAATTGCGTTCGGGGATCTCAGCAAGCTCGCCCTGCCGCCAATGGCCGGCGGCGGCGCGAGCCGCCTCTCCAGCGAAAGCATCGCGCTCGCGACCGACGACGGTACGGTTGCCGCGATGAAAGCTGGCCGCATCGCGGTCATTCCGGTGATCCGCTCCTTTGACGGTGCAAACGTCGTTCTCGACGACGGCCGGGTGCTGACTCCGGATGTCGTGATCGCCGCAACCGGCTATCGCTCCGGACTGGAGTCGATGGTCGGCCATCTTGGCGTGCTCGATGAAAAGGGCAGAGCGCTGTTCAACGGCGGCGGCAGCGATCCGAAGCTCCCTGGACTGTGGTTCACCGGCATGCGCGCCGACCTTCGCGGGTGCTTCGTCAACGCTGTTTTGAAGGCGAACGAGATCGCCCGGGCAATCGCCCGATCCTGACCGGTGTCACGCGGATGCGCGTGCGTCATCATCCAGCCAGTGGGTGACGAAATATTGCAGCTGGCGATGCCACCATGGCCAGTCGTGGCTGACATCGGCGCCCCAGTAATCGACCCATGCGGGAATATTCTTTTCGCGCAACACGCGCTCCAGCTCGCGCGTATCGGCAAGCATGGGCTCTTCCCACGATCCCTGGCCGCAACAGAAGATCATGCGCTTGGCGCGGAGGCTGGAAAGAATGCGTTCGTCGGTCAGTCCGGGCAGATAGGCGAGCGGCGAGTTGAAGTAGATGCCGCCCTCAAGCGCCGAGCCGAAGAAGTCCCGGGTCGAGTAGACGCCCGACAGGGCGATGATGCCGGAAACCATGTCCGGGTTCTGGAACAGGAAGTTCGAAGCGTGGAACGCACCCATCGAGCAGCCGGACAGCAGGGGCTTCAGGTCGGCGCCGTTGTTCGACACGCGGGCTTCGGCAACGACAATCGGGAAAACCTCGTCGCGTATGTAGCGGAAATAGGCGTTGTGCCGCTCGATGCGCGTCTGCAGGTCTGGATCCCTGCCGAAAAACGTTTCGCCGTCTATGCCGTCGACGGTCCAGATCTGGATGCGCCCGGAATCGATGAATTCGCGCGAGCGCACCGACGCCGCCGGAATCCTCATACTGGTAGAAACGGCCATTCGAGGTCGGGAAAACCACCATCGGCCTCCCGGCATGGCCGTAGCGCTTGTATTCCATCGGCTTGCCGAGATTTATGCTCTCGGACTTGTGGTAGGAAATCTGCACGCGTCACGCCTCTTCATGAATGAAGCGAATTGCCTCCCGAACCTCTGGCAGGCTCTTGGCGCGGAGTTGATACGCGTAGTTCCCCATGGCGCGGCTGAAGACCTCTTCGATGGCGTTGTGATGCAATATCATGTTTCCATGGGCGGCTAGCACGGCCTTGTGATCATGGCGATAGCGAATGTGCCGCTTCCTGCTGGCATAGGCGGCGTAATATTTGCCGGTGTAGGGGCCGCTGGTGGTGCCGTTTACCACCATGTTGGCCCATTCGGCATAGACATCGACATCGTAGGTGTAGTTGATCGCATCCGTCATCCAGGCGCCGGGCGGGCGCATGTTCACTTCCAGCGCAATGACATGCTTGTCGTTGGTTTCGAACAATTCGATGTGGAAAAACCGTTCGCGCACATCGAAAGCCCTCAGGATCTTCTTGCCGGCCTCCTCCACGGCAGGATCGACCGTCGGGCGGCAGACATAGCTCATATGATGGTCGCGGTTGACGACATCCATGACGCTCTGGTCGTAGCGGTGGCTGGCGGCGAGCACCACTTCGCCCTCGCGGTTGACCAGACCGTCATAGGTTACGACCATGCCGTCGACGAATTTCTCCATGACGAAGGTCACCTCCTCGGGCTTGGCGCGGAAGAAGGCGTCGAGTTCGCTTGAATTGGCGATCTTGTAGGTGTTGCTCGCACCCGAACCGCTGTCCGGCTTGACCACGACCGGATAGCCGACGCGGCGAATGAAGGTCAGCGCGCCGGTTCGGTCGGAGCATTTGCGTTGCGGAATGGTTTCCACGCCGCTCTTGCGGAAGAAGGCGCGCATGCGCGACTTGCGTTTCAGATTTTTTACAAAGTCGAGCTTGGTGCCAAAAATATTGAAGTCGGTGCGCATCCCGGCTTCCAGCTCCAGCCAATGCTCGTTGAGCGATTCGAAACGATCGATGCGCCCCCATTTGTGGATGAAGTGGCCCATCGCACGCAACGTTTCGTCGTAGTTCTCCATGTCGGCAATGCGGTAATATTCCGATAGCGAGCCGCGAAGCTTTCCACTCAGCCTGTCATATGGCGCATCGCCTATGCCAAGCACGGTCGCCCCGGCCTTTTTCAATCCAGCGCAGAAATCGGCTCCGTTGGTTGGAAAATGCGGAGAAAAGAAAACGAAATTCATGACACCTGCCACGCGTTTAACAAGAAACATCGGCAGCAAGTTTCGGTCATTTTCGGCATCGGCGGAAGATGCGTGATGACGAATTTCGACCGTTCCAGTAATGCATCAGTATGTTCGCCTGTGGATCGACACGCAGCCGGCAATTGCTAATTCTGCATAGGGCACTGCTGGGAGAACCGGGATGGTGTTCAAAGGTGTGCGCACGCCTTTCGTACGCGACGCGGGCGGCTTCATCGTCCATCTGAATATGCCCGGCCTGCTCGACCCAAAGTCTCGCGACCATGGCCATGGTCCGCTGGCGATGGTGGTCGAGTCCATTCTCGATCCGGGACGCCAGATCGCGATGCATGAACATCGCGACGACGAGATCATCTCGTGGGTGCCGGCCGGGGTCATGCGCCATGACGACAGAGCGCAGGGCCGGCTGTTGATCGACAGCCAGCATCTGATGGTGATGAATGCGGGCAGCGGCTTCTGGCATTCGGAGGAGACTTTGCCCGGCGATCCGCGGCTGCGCATGTTGCAAATTCTCGTGCGACCGCGCGCAGTTGATCTCGTTCCCCTGATCCAGCATGGTCGGATCGAGAAGGGCCAGGCAAATCGCTGGCGATTTCTCTTCGGGCCTGAGGGCAGCGGCGCGCCATTTTATGTCCGCAGTGAAGTCCATTTCTTCGACATTCAGCTGGACCCGGATGCGACCGTCGAATTTCCCGCCATGGAGGGTTTTGACCTCTATTTCTACGTCTTCAGCGGCGCAGCATCGGTGGCTGGACTGGTATTCGAGGAAGGTGAACAAGGTCTGCTGCCGGGAGGCGGTCCGCTGTCGCTCACGACGGCGGCTGCACCGGCCGTCATTGTCGCCTTCCTGATCGATCCCAATGCACCGTACACGCGGCGGGGAACTGTCGGGGACCACCGGAGGATACCACCTGTGTGGGTGCTACGCCTGTTTGCGAGGTGGAAGCGATTTACGCGCCAATGGCGCCGCTGAGCGCGGTTGGCGTGCTAACCGATAAAGAGACCGCAGCGGTTTGCAGCCACCGAAGACCTTCCAAGTTAAGCCGCATTACCGCCGCAGCAGGAACACGGCCTGTTGCCCGAAAAAATTCCAGAACCACCAGGGCAGCGCAAACCCGATCTTCTCGCCATTGGCGTCCAATGCAGCGGCGCTTTCCACCCTCGCGCCGATCTCGTCGCAAAGCATGACGAAATCGCGGATCGTGCAGAAGTGGATATTGGGCGTGTTGTACCAGGCATCCGGCAATTCGCGGGTGACCGGCATGCGGCCCCTGAACAACAGCCAGAAACGCACCCGCCAATGGCCGAAATTCGGAAACGAGACGATTGCCCGCTCGCCGATGCGCAGCAGTTCGGTCAGCACCTGCTTCGGATTGCGGGTGGCCTGCAAAGTCTGTGACAGAATCACATAGTCGAAGCCTTTGTCGGGATAGAAGGTGAGGTCGCTGTCGGCGTCGCCCTGCACGACCGACAACCCTCGCGCCACGCATTCATTGACGCCGCGCTGCGACAGTTCGAGACCGCGTCCCTCGACCTGCTTCTCGTTTTGCAGCAGTTCGAGCAGGATGCCGTCGCCGCTGCCGACGTCGAGCACCTTCGCGCCGGGCGCGATGAAGCCGGCCACCACCTGCAGGTCGACGCGATTTTCGCCGTTGACCTTCATTTCACCGCAAGCCCCTTCGCGCGCGCTGCAGAGCGCAGAAACCCGTTAATCGCCGCGAACAGCTCCGGCTCGTCAAGCAGGAAGGCGTCATGGCCGCGATCCGTATCGATCTCGACGAACGACACCGATGCGCCCGAGGCGTTGAGGGCGTGGACGAGTGCCCGGCTCTCCCCGGTTGGAAAGTGCCAGTCGCTGGTGAACGATATGACGCAGAAGCGGGTCTTGGTGCCGCGAAATGCATCAGCCAGGCTGCCGCCATGGTCGGCGGCGAGGTCGAAATAATCCATCGACCGGCTGAGATAGAGGTAGGAATTGGCGTCGAAGCGGTCGACGAACATCACGCCCTGATGCCGCAGGTAGCTCTCCACCTGGAAATCCGCGTCGAAGGAGAAGGTCAGGCCCTTGCGGTCCTGCAGATTGCGCCCGAACTTGCGGTGCAACGCCGCTTCCGAGAGATAGGTGATATGCGCGATCATACGCGCCACCGCGAGGCCCTTGTCGGGGCTAACGCCCGCCTCGAGATACTTGCCGCCCCGCCAGTCGGGATCGGCCATCACCGCCTGGCGACCAGCCTCGTAGAAAGCAATGTTCTGCGCCGAATGTCGCGTGCCCGTGGCCATCGGCAGAGCAGAGAAAACGCGTTTGGGATAGCTCGCGGCCCATTCCAGAACCTGCATGCCGCCCATCGACCCGCCGACCACGCTGAACAGCTGGTCGATGCCGAAATGGTCGATCAGCATCGCCTGGGCGCGCACAATGTCGCGGATGGTGATGATGGGAAGTTCCAGCCCGTACGGCTTGCCGGTAGCGGGATTGGTCGACGCCGGACCGGTAGAGCCCATGCAACTGCCTATGGCATTCGGGCAGATGACGAAGAAACGCTCTGTGTCGACGATCTTTCCGGGACCGATGAGCACTTCCCACCAGCCCGGCTTGCCGGTCACCGGATTGGTGCTGGCGACATGCTGGTCGCCCGTCAGCGCATGACAGATCAGGATGGCATTCGACTTATCGGCGTTGAGCTGGCCGTAGGTCTGGTAGGCGATCTGGAACGGCGAAAGCACCACGCCTGCGTCGAGCTTGAGCGGCTTGTCGGCGCCGAAATACAGCACGGGGCTCGACGGTTGGTCGGCCTCCTTGTTCGACTTTCGGGCACGCAGAGCGGCCATCCCACCATCCTTGCCGGTCGGCTTCTGCGGGCGCAAAAAAACCGGCGCTGCCAATGCAGGGCCGGTTACGAACACGCAACGGCCCTTTAGCTAGTTGTTTAACGTGGCTGCAAGCCGACCGGCCAAATCACCACGACGTTCTGTCGGTAATACGGCGGCGGCGGGATGGCGTCAATGGCGTAGGCGGAATGGTGCCGCGATCACGACAGTCCGGAAACGGCCATTGCAGCGGGGATGGGGGACGCTACAGTGGATGACGGAACTGTGCTGGGTCGTACGCGGCCAGTCTTTCGGTGAAGCATTCATCTCCCTGCATCGAGGCTCAAGCCGTATGACGAACCACAGGATACTGGCCGAGGGATTGCAGTTTCCGGAGGGGCCGGTGGCCTGCTCCGACGGTTCGGTGCTCCTGGTGGAAATCCAGCGCAAGACTGTCACGCGGGTATCGGCGGACGGGGAGATCACGATCGTCGCGCAACTCGATGGAGGCCCGAACGGCGCTGCCTTCGGGCCGGATGGCTGCCTCTATATCTGCAACAATGGCGGCTTCCTGTTCCAGGAGAGCGGCGGCTTCAACCGCGTCAAGCCCGGCGTGCCGGAGGGCTATGCCGGCGGCTGGATAGAGCGCCTCGATTTGACAAGCGGCGAGCGGAAAATCCTCTACACGCATTGCGGCGAGCATCGTCTGGTCGGACCGAACGATCTCGTCTTCGACCGGCACGGCGGCTTCTATTTCACCGATTTCGGCAAGCTCTACCCGCGCCATCGCATGAATGGCGGGCTCTACTATGCGCTGGCCGACGGGTCACGCATCGTCGAAGTGGCATACCTTCTGATCATGCCGAACGGGGTCGGGCTGTCGCCGGATGGCTCTGCCGTCTACGTCGCCGAGACCGAGAGCGGCAGGCTTTGGGCATTCGACCTGGCTGCGCCCGGGGTGGTGGCGCAGCGCCACGCTCTGGCGGCGCATGGAGGGCGGCTGGTCTGCGGCCTTCCCGGTCATCAGAGGCTGGACAGTCTGGCGGTCGACGCTGCAGGCAACATCCACGTTGCGACGCTCAGCACAGGCTGCATCACGGTGGTTAGCCCCAGCGGGCGAGATCGTCGAGCAGATCATGACCGGCGATCCGATGACCACCAACGTCTGCTTCGGCGGGCCGGATCGAAAAACCGCCTATGCAACACTCTCGGGTCTCGGCCAGCTTATCGCCTTCGAATCGAAATACAGCGGCCTTGAACTCGCCTGGGAGTTCTGAGGCGGCCGGCTTGTGAACGACAAGTCGGATATTGGCGACACGGTTCTTCGGATGAGGCTATCGAAATGGGCGGGAGGTAACGCGCGTGACCGGATCTCACTCCTCAACCTTCAACGCCAGCGATGGCGAAGGTTATGAACTGGTAATGGGACGCTGGAGCAAGCGTCTGGCGCCATCATTTCTGGATTTCGTTGGGCCGATGGACGGGGAGACCGTGCTTGATGTTGGTTGCGGAACCGGCAGTCTCGCCTTTGCCGCAGCAAAGCGCGGCGGTATCGACACGCTGCAGGCCATCGATTTCTCTCTTGCCTATATCGAGCATGCAAAGCAGCGCAATACCGATCCGAGACTTAGGTTCGAGGTCGGCGACGCATGCGCGCTGTCATTTGCGGATCGCAGTTTTGACAAGGTGTTGTCGCTGCTTGTGCTGCATTTCGTACCAAGGGCAGACCAGGCGATCGCCGAAATGCGCCGGGTCGCCAAGGCGGGCGCGGTTGTCGCCGCCGCGGTTTGGGACGCGCGTGGCGGCTTGGTCGCGAACAGGCTGTTCTTCGACACCGCCGCGGTTCTTGATCTCGATGCCAACACGCGGCGCGGAAGGAATTTCACACGCCCGATGACCCGGCCGGGAGAACTGGGAGCTGCCTGGCAGGCCGCGGGTCTTCATGACGTGACTGAAACCACACTCGGCATTCGAATGGAGTTTTCGTCTTTCGATGACTATTGGGCGCCGTATATCGGCAAGGACGGGCCTGGGGCCGACTATGTCGGCACCCTCGATCAGGGCCAGCGCACGCGTCTTCGCGATGCTGTGCGGCTGGCCTATCTCGATGGCGAAGCCGACGGCCCTCGCTCATATGCGGCGATAGCCTGGGCGGTGAAGGGAACTGTACCAGTCTGACAAGGGGAGAGTGCTGGCTCTCGACATCCCCGTTGCGCGCCTGTATTCCCGCCTGCGGTTTGAACCGGACCGATCAGCGGGCTCGACAATGACGAAAATCACCGAAATTGCGCGCCCGCAGCCGAAGCCGGGCGTGATGGACATCGAGGCCTATGTGCCTGGCAAGAGCGCGGCGCCGGCCGGTGTCGCAAAGGTCCATAAACTGTCATCCAACGAGAACCCGCTCGGCGCTTCGCCCGCGGCGATCGAGGCGGTACGCCAGGTGGCCGGCAAGCTGGAGTTCTATCCCGACGGGTCGGCGACGCGGCTGCGCGAAGCGATCGGCGCGGCGCATGGCCTGAACCCGGCAAACATCGTCTGCTCGAACGGCTCGGACGAAGTCATCGGCCTGCTGGCGCAGACATACCTCTCACCCGGCGACGAGGGCATTTTCACGGAGCACGGATTCCTGGTCTACAGGATTTACATCCAGGCCGCGGGCGGCGTGCCGGTTGTCGCCAAGGAAACCGCCGAGACCGCCAGTGTCGATGCGATCCTTGCCAAGGTCACGCCTCGCACCAGAATCGTCTTCCTGGCAAACCCGAACAACCCGACCGGCACCTACATTCCGTTCGACGAGGTCAAGCGGCTGCATGCCGGCCTGCCGAAGCACGTCCTGCTGGTGCTCGATGCCGCCTACGCCGAATATGTGCGCCGCAACGACTACGAATCCGGCATCGAACTGGTGTCGGCCTTCGAGAATGTGGTGATGACCCGCACTTTTTCGAAGATCCATGGGCTGGGCGGCGCCCGCATCGGCTGGGCCTACTGTCCCTCGCATATTGCCGATGCGCTGAACCGCATCCGGGGACCATTCAACGTCAGTGCCACGTCGATCGAGGCCGGAATTGCCGCGATAGGGCGACCGCGCCCATGTGGAGCACACTGTCGAGCACAATAGCCGCTGGCTGGAGTGGCTGGCGGCGGAACTGACCGAGCTGGGGCTGCGGGTCACCCCGAGCGTCGGCAATTTCGTGCTGATCCATTTCCCGGATGACGCCCGGCACAATGCAGCGGCGGCAGACGATTACCTGTCGGCGCGCGGTTATATTCTGCGCCGGGTCGCAGGCTATGGCTTCCCCAATGCGCTGCGCATGACGGTTGGCACCGAAGAGGCGAATCGCGGCGTCGTTGCCGCCCTTTCCGAATTCCTGAAAAGCTGAGGACATGTCCGAACCGCTGTTTGAAAAGATCGCCCTCGTCGGCATCGGCCTCATCGGATCGTCGCTGGCGCGCGTCATTCGCCGCGAGCGGCTGGCAAGCGAGATCGTCATTTCGACGCGCAGCGCCGACACCTTGCGCCGCGCCGAAGAGCTGGAGCTCGGCGACCGCTACACGGCCAGCGCCGCCGACGCGGCTCGCGACGCCGACCTCGTCATCGTCTCGGTGCCGGTCGGTGCATCCGGTGCGGTCGCCGCCGAAATTGCACCGGCGCTGAAGCCGGGCGCCATTGTAACCGATGTGGGCTCGACCAAGCGGTCGGTGATCGCGCAGATGCAGCCGCATATTCCGGCCGGCGTGCATTTCATTCCCGGTCATCCGCTGGCCGGTACCGAAAAGTCCGGTCCGGATGCCGGCTTCGCCGATCTCTTCGACAATCGCTGGTGCATCTTCACGCCGCTGCCCGGCACCGACACCGACGCGCTCGAAATGCTGTCGGAGTTCTGGCGGCGCTGTGGCTCCAACATCGATACGATGGACCCGGAGCACCACGACATGGTCCTCGCCATCGTGTCGCATCTGCCGCACATCATCGCCTACAATATCGTCGGCACCGCCGACGATCTGCAGGCGGTCACCAAGTCCGAGGTGATCAAATATTCCGCCTCGGGCTTCCGCGACTTCACCCGCCTCGCTGCCTCCGACCCGACCATGTGGCGCGACGTATGCCTGCACAACAAGGACGCGATCCTGGAGATGCTGGCGCGATTTTCCGAAGACCTGGCGTCGCTGCAGCGCGCCATACGCTGGGGCGACGGCGACAAGCTTTTCGAAATGTTCACGCGGACGCGGGCGGTGCGCCGCTCGATCATTGAGGCGGGTCAGGAAGTCGACGCGCCGGATTTCGGACGGCAAGTGGTCGAGCATCCCGAGAAGGCGTGAGCGTCACGGAATAGTGAATAATTTGCGTCTAGCGACGCCCACTCCTGACCCCATTCGCGGCGAAATCGGTACGTGGTGGACTCTCTGCAGCGTGGCGGCGATTGACGCCTCGCGGGTCACCGCGAATGCCCGGGGTCAGGGTGGTATCTTCTGTCGGGAAGGCTGCGTTGCGGATCTATCCCGCCGGCAAAGGCGGGATACGCCCAAGCGGGATGAAGCTCAGCACCGCCGCTCCCTTTGTGATGCGCAAAGGCAGCGTCGGCTTGCTGCCGAGAAACGCAAGGCCTGCCATACCCTGCCTGATCTTGTCGGCTTCGTCCGGGAAGATCTTGGCCAGAGACTTCGAGAGTTCCATCGGATCACGGACGATCACCTTGAACTGCGCATCGATCAGGCCGTCCTGATCGATCGAAAACGGGCCGGACAGCGTCATTCCGCCTTTGTTGCCGAGCGTCAGAACGAGCCCGCTGACGATACCAGTCTTTCCGCGAAAGCTGCGTGTTCTGTCGGCGAGAAAGGCGACACCGTCCTTCATCGACAGTTGCGCCTCGCCTGAGAGTGGCGGTACGCTGCGGCCTTCGAAGACCTTTAAGTCAGCGACAAGCTCGACAAAGCGAGCGACCACTTCAAGGTCGGCACCATTTGGCCGCATCTCGCCTTCGAACGACCGCACGGAAACGACCTGCGGAGCGCCGACCGGCCCGGCCCGCAGTGCTTCGCCTTCAAAGGTAACGGCTTTTGGCATCGGCTGGGAGATCCGCACGCCTGCGTGCAGGCTTTTCCAGTCTACGGAGATGGGGTCAGCCACGGGAGACGATACCTTCGCGGGGCCATCCAGTTCGGCGCTGACCCACATCGGGTCGTAGATCTGGCCGGCAGAGCGGAACGCGCCGGCGGTGATACTCAACGCACGCCCAGGCTGGTCGAGCGAGATGCTCTCGCAATACAAGCCGATCCGGAACGGATAGCCGGCGACGGTGGGGTTCGCACATTCCAGATTGACGCCGCGCTGGCGCAAATCGGCAAGGCGTGCAGGCGTCTCGCTCTCTATCTTGCCGGCGAGCCAGTACCAGCCGGCTGTATAGGCGCCGAAAAGCAACGTGACGAAAATACCTAGCCACAGCATCCGCCGGCTTCGACCGTTCCTGGCTGCAATTTCCTGCATCGTTCTTCCGACTCGCCTTGCGCTCTTATGTCCGGCCTATTGCCGGTTTACCTGATTGAGCCGTCTCGTCTACGACTGGCGTGAACGATGACGCACATGGCTTGGCGATATGGGCGATTTTTGGGTTTTCGGCTATGGGTCCCTGATCTGGCGGCCGGGTTTTGCGCATACCGAGACCGAGCGCGCGCAGCTCTTCGGCTACCGGCGTTCGCTTTGCGTGCGCTCGCATGTGCATCGCGGAACACCGCGAGCGGCCCGGCCTCGTACTCGGACTGGACCGCGGCGGGTCCTGTGTCGGTCTGGCGTTCCGGGTGCCGATTGAACTGCAGGACGAGGTTATGACGTACCTGCGCGAACGCGAACTGGTGACCAATGTTTATCTCGAGCGCACGCTGCCTGTTCGCCTGGTCAGCGGTCATATCGTCTCGGCGATCTGTTACGTCGTCGATCGAAATCATATTCAATATGCGGGAAGTATGGACGAAGCGGAGGCCGCATCGATCGTGCGTGGCGCAGTCGGTCAGTCCGGACCGAATGAGGACTATGTATTAAGCGCCGTCCAGCATCTCGAGGCGCTGGGAATTCGCGACCATTGGATGGAGGAAGTGGCGCGCCGCATCAGGTCGTGAACTCATAAATCGGTCGTGGCCGCCATCACGGAACTCTCGGCCCCGCCGCAACATGCTCTAAACGATTACAAGATAGTCAACCGAAACCCACTGATCGGAATCCTCCCCAGATGCTCCGAAAACTCTACGACTGGACCTTGTCGCTAGCCGCGCGAAAATCGGCTGAGTGGTGGCTGGCCTTCATCGCTTTCGTCGAAAGTTCGGTGTTTCTTGTGCCGGCCGACGTCCTCTTCCTGCCGATGGCGCTGTCACGGCCGGATCGCGCCTACCGTTACGCGTTCATAGCGACCGCTGCTTCGGTGCTTGGCGGCATCGCCGGCTGGTTCCTCGGCCACTTCGCCTATGAGGCGGTCGCCAAACCGGTGCTTGAGTTCTACGGCAAGTATGATGACTTTGAGGCTTTGCGGGCATCGTCGGGCAACGGCTTCATCCTGCTTATGCTCGTAACGTCGGGATTGGCGCACCTGCCGCCGATCAAGGTCGTCACCATCTTGGCGGGCGTCATCAACTTCCCGCTCGGATGGTTCATCGTCTCGGCGATCGTGGCGCGCGGCGCGCGCTTCTTCGTGCTCGCCTGGCTACTGCGGCGCTACGGCGAGTCGATCCGCCATTTCATAGAAGAGCGCCTCGGATTGCTGGCCGCCGCGGCGGCAGCCGTCCTAATTCTGCTCTATGTCTTCGTCAGATACGTGATCTGACCGCATCTCGACGCAATAACAGCCGGTTCACGGATATACCGCATGACCAGTCTCGCTTCCGCTCAAGCGCCACGTACTCATAGGGGCTTAGCGCTTTTCCTCGCTCTCGCCATGGCGATCGTCGTGGCGTCGGCGCTCGGGTTCCAATACATTGGCGGGTATATTCCGTGCAAGCTCTGCTACCAGCAACGCATTCCTTACTATGCCGGCGCGCCACTGATGGCGACTGCGTTCCTGGCGTCGCTGGCGCGGCTACCGACGCTATACGTGCGCATGCTGCTCCTGCTGGGGGGCTTGCTGATGGCCTACGGCGTCTATCTGGGCGTCTACCACTCAGGCGTTGAATGGGGCTGGTGGCCAGGCCCTACAGATTGCACCATGGCCGTCGCACCGGCAGCCGGCGGCAGCGGCGGCGTGCTGGACAAGCTCGGCCAGATCCCGCCATCCTGCGACAAGGCGGCGCTGCGCATTCTCGGCCTGTCGCTTGCCGGTTGGAACGCGATTGCGAGCCTGGTGCTGGGCGCGATTGCTTTCTGGGGTGCAGCGAAGGCGTGAGTCCTACCGCTTAACCGACATTGCGGGCTATCGGGAAAACGGCGCCGCCCCGTCATCCCTGCCCGGCCAAACGAGCGAATCGAGGGCAGAGCCGGGACCCCGCGTAAGATTGCCTGCGCATATGCGCGATGAAGCCGTAGGGATGTTACGCGGGGTCCCGGGTCTTCCGTCGCTTCGCACAGTCGCTCGCGATGACGATGTTGAACCGCTCACGGCTCCAGTTCGACATCCCAATAGAGATAGTCCATCCAGCTTTCATGCAGATAGTTGGGCGGGAACAGCCTGCCATTGTTGTGCAGGTCATGCACCGTCGGTTGGAACGGCTTCTGCATCGGCCACATCTTGGCCTGCGCGGGCAGGTGGCCGCCTTTGCGGAGATTACAAGGCGAGCAGGCTGCGACAACGTTTTCCCACGTCGTCGCCCCGCCACAATGGCGCGGCACCACGTGATCGAAGGTCAGATCCTCAGGCGTACCGCAATACTGGCACTGGAAGCGGTCGCGCAGGAACACGTTGAACCGGGTGAAGGCGGGATGCCGCGACGGCTTCACGTAGCTCTTGAGGCTGACCACGCTCGGCACCCGCATCGAAAACGATACGGATGAGACGGAGTGCTCATATTCGGCAACGATGTTGACGCGATCGAGGAACACCGCCTTGATCGCGTCCTGCCAGGACCAGAGCGACAAAGGGTAATAGCTGAGCGGCCGGTAATCCGCATTCAGCACCAGCGCGGGAAGCCCATCGAGAGATACGGCGACCGTCACTTCATCAAACTCCGTGGCAGACGAAAGCCCGATATCGATACTCTAAGCCTGATGTGACAGGGATGTGAAGCGGCTTCGCGGCCACACTGTGACGCAAAACAGCCTTGATTCTCATGTTTTTTTGGGCGCTTGCGCGATTGGAGCTGCATCCCGGCCTCTCGTCTCGCGATAATACGCCCAAAACAGCCGCGAAGCGATGCCCCGCCATGGCGACCATGATTCGGCTATCCGAATCAGTGCCTTTTCGCCAGGGCGTGATTCGAGGCCGAGCGCATGCCCTACCGCCGATTGCAGCGCGACGTCACGCGCCGGGAAGATGTCCGGATGACCTGCTGAGAACAGCAGATACACCTCCGCCGTCCACGGGCCGATGCCGGGAACGGCGGTGAGGTGGCGGATCGCTTCCTCCGCATCGAGTTCGCACAGATGGACGAGGTCGAGTCCGTCCGCTACCGCTGCCGCCGCGGCCGATATCGCGCGTTGCTTCGGCCGCGAAAAGCCGGCCTCGCGAAAGATCGCTTCACCCGCAGCCAGCACGGCCTCGGGTGTCAACGGGTCGATCAGTCCAACGAAGCGGCCAAAAATCGCATCGGCGCTGGCCCGCGAGACCTGCTGTGAGACGATTATCGAGGCAAGGCTGCCGAAGCCCGGCGAAGACAGGCGCAGCGGCACCTCGCCGGCTAAGGCGCGCACCGCGACGAGGCGCGGGTCGGCTGCGCAGAGCGCATCGAGGCCCTCGACAATATCGTCCGGTCCGGAAATCCGCTTCATCTGAAACCTTGCCGACCAAAGCTGCGCACATTAGCAACGGATGCGCTGCCTGCAACCCGCTTCCGGCCGCTCTCGCTATCAAGCCGCTGCAGAGCAGTTTTCTTTTTTTGCGCTTCGCGTAAATGGAGGGAATGGCTTCCCTCTGGCTTTACCTTCTCGTCATCGCCGGCATCTCGATCAACGCGCTCTCCTTGCTGAGCGTCGTTGAGCGGCTGATGCGGTTGAAGCAGCCAAATGCCCGGCGCAAGGCTAGCGCCACGTTGATCCTGCCGATAACCGGGGTGTCGCCCGGCCTCGAGCAGCTCGTAGCCAATCTCGCGGCGCAATCGCTTCGTCCTCGCCGCTTGCTGATTGCGGTCGAGTCGTCCGAGGATCCCGCGCACAGGCGGGCGCTGGACATTGCTGCCTCCGCCGCCATTCCCCTCGAGGTCGTTGTCGCCGGGCAGGCGACCCATCAGGCGCAGAAGTGCCGCAATCAGCAGGCGGCGCTTGCAAGGATAGACGGACGCGACGACGCGATTGTTCTGCTGGACAGCGATATCCGCCCGCACCCGGATTGGTTGAGCAACCTGGTCTCACCACTTGTCGGCGGCCATTACGATATTGTCACCGGGCACCGCTGGCAGAGCATTGATGAGCACAGGCTTGGCGCGCATCTGGTCACAGCCATAGACAGGGGCGTCACGCTGTTGCCGAGGCTGGGCTCGGCCTCCGGCGCAACGGTGTGGGGCGGCAGCGTTGCAATGTCGCCCGCCTCTGCCGCTATGATGGACCTTGCCGGCTGCCTGGAAAACACGCTGTCCGACGATCTGACGATTGCGGACCGCGCCGCCTCGGCCGGTCTGCGACTGCTGACGCGGGGCGGATTGCTCGTCGATTCGCCTACCGCCCTCGATCTGGCGGGTGCCTGGCGCTTCACAGTCCGGCAATACCGGATCGGTCATATCTATCGGCCATGGCTCTGGCTTATGGGCGTTCTGGCCGTCAATCTGCGGCTTGTCGCATGGATTGTCGCCATCTCCTTGTTTCTGACGGGGAGCGGCCTCGGATGGGCCGTCGCTTCGCTCGCGGGTTTGGCAGTCGCAAAGCAATATCTTGTCGCTGAAATGGCTAGGCGTCTCGACATGCCCGACCCTCCTTCGGTAAGAGCCGTTCAGCTTGCGTTGGGGCTCCTCCAGCCTCTGGTCGATATGTTCCACGCAGGCGCGCTCATTGCCGCCATTTCGACGCGGTATGTCAAATGGGGCCATTTAACCTATGAAATTGAGGGGCCGTATGCCGTGAAGGTCAGGGAGCGCCAGCCATTTTCCGTTTCCTGAAGACGATCTCATGGTCGATTGGGCAGGTGCCGCTGGCCACGCGGGTGGTGCGGTGGATCTTCGTCGACCCCATGCGCTACGTTGCCGGCAAGCCGCTCGAACGGTGGATGATGATCCTCACATTGCCGTATCGCAAACTGGCGATCATCAATCATCAGAAGGCCGTGGAAACCATTATGCTCGACCGCGGCGGACAGTTTCCCAAGAGCGGCGTGGTCTATGAACTCCTGCAGCCCTTGATCGGGGAAGGCGTCTTCGCCCAAGCGGGTGGTGCAGCGGTCAAGGAAACGCGGCGGATATATGCGCGCTCGCTTGCAACGATTCCGGACGAGCGCGTTCGTGCGGTCACGCGAGCGATCGCCAACGAGTATTTCGATCGCTGGCTGGCAAATACGAAGAAGCCTGTCGCCATCACCGAGGAATTCTCGCGCCTGACGGTCGATGTCGTGTCGGAATGCACGCTTGGCGGACGCTTTACAGCCGACGAATCGATTCGCTTCACGCGACTGTTTTTTGCCTTCCACAAGAAGGCGGCTCCGCTATTGCTCATGCTTGCACAGCGCGATCCGGTGGCGCGGGCGCGCGCCGTCCGCGAAATGGGCCTCCATCGCATCGGCAGGCAAATGCGCGACCTGATGCGCGCCCGCTTCGTCACGCCGCTGGTGAGCGGAGAGCGACCGCTTGACGAAGCGCCGTTCGCCAAGGCACTGGCGGATACGGGGCGGTTCTCGGCAACACCGGAGGGCGAAGAGGCGCTGCTTGATGAGATTTCAGTGATGCTTCTTGCGGGCCACGAGACCACCGCATCGACTTTGAGTTGGCTGGCCTATGAGCTGACGCGGCATTCCGATATCCAGGAAGCGACGGCCGCATTGGCTGGCGGTGTCTCCAGTGCGGACGGCTATTGGCAGGGTGTATCGATTGGCGCCGCAGTCGAAGCGCTGGCGAAAGAAGCGCTGCGGCTCTATCCGCCGATCGGCTTTTTTCTACGCGAGGCCGCGCAGGATGTGACGGTCCGCAAGGAGCCGTTTCCGAGCGGCAGCTTCTTTCTGATTGCGCCCTGGACCCTGCATCGCCACGAAAAAATCTGGCCGAGTGCCGACGCGTTCACGCCAACGCGATGGCTGCAGGACATGCCGGCCCTGGCCCGCACAAACTACCTGCCGTTTGGCATGGGCGCGCGCATCTGCCCCGGCGCCCGGTTCGCCAATGTCGAGATGGCCGAGATCATCCATGTGCTCATCGGGCGAGCCAGCCTGTCGGGGGCAGGGCGCAGCCGGCCCCGGCCGCTCGGCAATCTCACGACGCGGCCCGATCGCGAAATCATGATCCGCGTATCCAAGCGCGCTTAGCGCATTCAGGGGTGATGCAAATGGCGACTGTATCCGCGCGCCACAACCAAGAGCAGACCGCTGCCGCCGTGCCCAATCACCGGGAAGCCGGCGCTGCGTCGGATCCATGGTGTCTCGGCGCGCCTGATCGAGGATATCTGGCGCCGTGGGCAGGGAATCGACGTATCGCACCTGTTCAAGGGGATCGACCGCGTCACCCTGTTCGAATCGGTGACCGGCCTGGTGTTTTTCGAGCCGCGCATCGTCGGGGACGCGCGATTCTACGACAGCTACTACCGCAACCATGATGTGCTGGAGGGGCTGACCCGCGAGTCGCGCCAACGATCTGACTACCAGCATGCCGCCCGCTACGTTCCAGATGGTGCGAGAGTAATCGACGTGGGTTGCGGACCCGGCGTTTTTCGGTCGCACGTTGCGCATGCGCACTATACGGGTCTCGATCCGTTTGCGGCACCTGACGTGGACGATGTCGTGCTGCGTGAAACGCTCGAAGCGCATGCCGAGACGCGGGCGGGACACTACGACGTCGTATCCGCCTTTCACGTTATCGAACACGTGGCGGACCCTCGCCGCCACGCCGAATTGATGGTTAAGTTGTTGAGGCCCGGCGGCCTGCTGATCCTCGCCGCTCCGCTGCATCCATCGG
Organism: uncultured Alphaproteobacteria bacterium; assembly: GCA_963829135.1. Taxonomy (GTDB): domain Bacteria; phylum Pseudomonadota; class Alphaproteobacteria; order Rhizobiales; family Rhizobiaceae; genus Kumtagia. The sequence continues at coordinate 781,152 of CAWHHO010000008.1, forward strand.
TGCTGACGGAGATTCCGAACTTTCCGCTCAATATGCCGCCGCACCATGTGAGCTGGTGGAATCCCCCGGCATTCCGCGCCTTGGCGCATGCGCTTGGACTGGAGGTGCTCGAAGCCGGGGAACTGCCGCCGTCCCCACACCAGGGAACCATTTTCTGGCTGCACAGGATGTTGTGGAAGAGGACCGACAAGCCGCCCCGAGATCGTTACATCGCCCATCGCTGGTCATGGCACATCAGTCTGGTGATGGCCTACTGCCTCGCCAGGATCGCGAGCCGGTTCAAAGCGATGCCGGAGGGAGTGTCGCCGATCGACGCCTTCCTGGTCGCCCGCAAGCCGGCGTGAGGGCGTTGAAGGCTTTCCCATTCAGCCTTGAGCTGGTTCCATGCGTTCTGTTGGGACATCATGCTGCGGGAACCACTGCCTGCGACCGCAGGCGCGACCAGCGCTGCCGCAACGTGTTTCCAGTTCGTCCCCATTGGCGATCTGCTCCCCGTCGGCATCTCCGCCCAACCCCGGCATTCCCCCCGAATGCAAGGCAAGAAATATTCTGTTAACCCTAATGGATCGTTAAGCCGTCAACTTTGAGGAATGGAAGCCGGATGCCCGTTGAGTTGCTTGCGCACGTTTCCCCCCAATCCCGACCGGTTCATCTGGTGACGCTTTCGGCATTTGCGGAACTCGACCTCACGCATCAGAACCGCGCATGGGCTGAAGCCAACGGTTTCAAGGGAGACGCCGGCCGCCTGCTGGTGATTCCCGCGGCTGACGGTTCGGTCGCCGGCGCGCTCTTCGGCGTCGGCAATGGCAATGAGGGCGCCATGGCTGCGGGCGCCCTGGCGAAGGCCCTGCCGGAAGGCGATTGGCACTTCGCCGTGTCGCTGGCCAATCCGGCACTGACGGTGCTTGCTGTGAAGCTCGGTGGCTACGCATTCACGCGCTATGGCAAAAAGCCCGGCAAACTGATTCGGCTGGCACTGCCCGACGGAGTTGCCGCTGCAGACATCGACCGCACCGCCGATGGCGTGTTTCTGGCGCGCGATCTCATCAACACACCAACCAACGATATGGGTCCGCCGGCCCTGGAGCAGGCCGCGCGCAAGCTAGCCGCACACTACAGCGCAACCATCACGGTTATCCACGGCGATGATCTTCTGGCGAATAATTTTCCGATGATCCATGCGGTCGGCCGCGCGTCGGCGGATGCCCCGAGGCTGATTGACATCGGTTGGGGTCGCGAGTCCGCACCCAAGGTTACGCTGATCGGCAAGGGCGTTTGCTTCGATACCGGCGGATTGGACATCAAGCCTTCAAGCGGCATGCTTCTGATGAAGAAGGATATGGGCGGCGCGGCCAATGTTCTCGGCCTTGCCTCGATGATCATGAGCGCCGGCCTCGATGTAAGACTGCGCGTCCTCATACCCGCGGTCGAGAACGCTATCTCCGCCAGTGCTTTCCGCCCTGGCGACATTCTTGCCAGCCGCAAGGGAATTTCGGTCGAGATTGGCAATACCGACGCGGAAGGGCGGCTGATCCTTGCGGATGCGCTGGCACTGGCCGACGAGGAGGAACCGGAGCTTCTGATCGACATGGCGACGCTGACGGGCGCGGCGCGCGTTGCGCTCGGGCCGGACCTGCCGCCCTTCTACACCGACGACGACCGTCTTGCCGCCGATATCGCCAAGGCGTCGGTCGAAGTCGAGGATCCGTTGTGGCGTATGCCGTTGTGGAAGCCCTATGACGCCAAGCTTGCCTCGAAGGTCGCCGACATCAACAACGTTACCACCGACGGTTTTGCAGGCTCGATCACAGCCGCGCTGTTCCTGCAGCGTTTCGTCGAGAAGGCAAAAAGCTGGGCGCATTTCGATATATTCGCCTGGAACCCGTCCGACCGGCCCCACGGTCCGACCGGCGGCGAAGCGCAGGCCATCCGTGCGCTGGAACGGGTGATCGCCGGGCGATATGGGTCGTAGAGCGAGGGCTGCTGGGCCCCTCGCCAAATCCTAACGTCCGACACGCATCCAGGGAAGTTGCCGAGACAGATGGAGCAGCAAATCCAGTCGCCGGCTTCACCATTGACGTCTAGCGAAAAAATGAAACGCATCCGAAACGATTGACTGGCACAATCACCGCATGATCATCATGCGCGCCAGCCAAGCGCTAAGGCTTTGGCAGCAGGTTGCCCTTTCGCAGGTTCATGTCGACCAGACGGACCTGTCGATGCGACAGGCGGCAATTCTGCTGACCGTGTACCTCGATCCGCCTCCGCATACGGTGCGCGGTCTTGCTGCGCGGCTTGGCGTCAGCAAGCCGGTCATTACCCGCGCGCTCGACACGATGGGCGCGCTCAAGCTGGTCGGCCGGCAGCGCGACGAACAGGATCGCCGCAACGTTCTCGTGCGCCGCACGGTCGGTGGCGCGCTCTATGTCGAGCGGTTTGGTGATGCTATTATCGCCGCAGCCAAGGAACTTCCGATTTGACCGTACTAGACCGCCGCCTTCACGCCTACCGGGACGACCTTGCCGACCAGCGCCTAGCGGGCCAGGTGTCCGCGAAGCGTTTCGTCGAAGGTCGGTCCGCTCGCATTTCTGCCGCGGTGGCCGACTTGCGCCGATCGCCACGGCACGATTCCGGCATCGATACCCAGCTGCTGCGCGGCGCGCTGGTGAGCGTATTTGACGAGACCGCCGGCTTTTGCTGGGTCCAGGCGGCGCTGGACGGCTACGTCGGCTATGTCGCCGCCGCCGTCCTCGGTCCGGTCGATCCTCAGCCTACGCACAGGGTCGCCGTGCCCCGCAGCTTTGTCTATCCCGGCCCGGATTTGCGATTTCCGCCGACAAGTGCACTGTCTATGGGTAGCGAAATCGCCATCGTCGGCCATGCCGAGACGCGCGGCACCCGCTATGCGCTGCTTTCGTCCGGCGAGGCGGTAATCGAGGCGCATCTTTGCGCCCTCGACGCTTATGCAGCCGACTATGTCGCGGTGGCGGAGGCATTCCTCAACACGCCCTATCTGTGGGGCGGGGTCTCGGGCTTCGGCATCGACTGCTCCGGCCTCCTGCAACTTTCAATGCAAATGGCCGGCCGCGCGGCGCCGCGCGATTCCGACATGCAGGCTGCCGGCTTCGGCACCGCCATCGACCCCGGTGTCGGCTATGGGATGCTTCAACGCGGCGATCTTGTGTTCTGGAAGGGCCACGTCGCAATCATGACTGACGCGGAGCAGATGATCCACGCCAACGGCCACACCATGCTGGTGTCACGCGAGTCGTCTTCTGGAAGCGATCGACCGTATTGGCTATCTCTACGGCGGGCCGACGGCCTTCCGGCGACCCTAGCGAAGCTTCCCTTCCTGCTGAATAGTCCTGCTGCGACGCCTTTTCTGATTTGGACGTCGCGCCTCTCCATCAACGCTAGGGCAACCGGGCCAGGCGCTCGGTGAGCAGCCCGAAGAAGCCTTCAGCGTCGATGTCGCGCATGTAAGTGACATTCTTGTCCCGGTCCGTGACGCCCCACCAGTCGGCGACAGTCATGCCCATGGTGAGTTCAGACGCGATCTCTACCGATACGTTGATATGACGGCCCTTGAACAACTCCGGCTTCAAAAGATAAGCGACGACGCACGGATCATGCAGGGGTCCGCCATCCGTACCGTACTTTTCCTCGTCGAAGCGCTCGAAGAAGTCCAGCAGCTCCGCCGTTGCTGTGCCGACATTTGTACCGAGGTCGCGGAGGCCTCGTAAGCGCGCGGCGGTGGTCAGCGCCTTGTGAGTTACGTCGAGCGGCATCATGACGATCGGCACGCCCGATTTCAGCACGATCTCGGCAGCGTGCGGATCGACGTAGATGTTGAATTCCGCGGCGGGCGTGACGTTGCCGCCTTCGAAGAAGCCGCCGCCCATCAGCACGATCTCCTGGATACGAGGTACGATTCGCGGTTCTCGCAGCATCGCAAGCGCGATGTTGGTCAACGGCCCAAGTGCGCAGAGCGTCACCGTCGCCGGCTCCTCATGCATGATACTGTCGATAATGAAATCGACAGCGTGTTTGTCCTGGAGCTTCATCGTCGGCTCAGGCAGATCCGGGCCATTCAGCCCGGTCCGGCCATGCACATGCTCGGCGGTGACGAGGCGGCGGACCAGCGGATGCACGGCGCCGGGGAAAACCTTGGTTTCCGGCCTGCCGGCCAATTCGCATATCTTCATCGCATTCTTCTGCGTCAGGTGCAGTGGCACATTGCCCGCCACAACTGTCAGCCCAAGCACATCGATTTCCGGACTGGCCAGGGCCAAAAGAATGGCAACCGCGTCGTCCTGGCCGGGGTCGGTGTCGATGATGATCTTGCGCTTGGGTGGCATTTCGCTTCCTTGGGTCTCGCTAATGTGGACTTGAAGTCCTTATCGGGGCGAACCATATCCAGATTGCTGGGAAAAATGCCACATGGATTTCTCCCACCAATGTCGCTCGATGAGGACAAAGTAACATGAGCCGGATGCCGCCATTTTCGAGCCCGATGCTTCTTGGGTTCGATGCGATGGAAAAGACGATCGAACGTCTTGCCAAATCCGGCGAGAGCTATCCGCCCTACAACATCGAACGAATCAGCTGTGCCGAAGGAACTTCGGAAAGGCTTCGCATAACGCTGGCAGTCGCCGGTTTCTGCGAGGACGATCTGGAGGTAACCACGGAAGAAAGCCAGCTGGTTGTGCGCGGACGGCAAAGGGACGATTCGGAACGTGATTACATTCATCGCGGCATCGCCGCGCGTCAGTTCCAGCGGACCTTTGTATTGGCGGACGGAATGCGGGTGGTTTCGGCCGAGTTGAAGAACGGACTTCTGTCCGTCGATCTCGACCGGCCGCAACCCGAACGCCTGGTACGGAAAATAAACATTTCGGTGAAAGACTGATTCCGCGATCCGCTGGAACCGAAAGCTCTCAAGCGGGTTGGTCACTGACGGCCCGCCGAATGGAGGCTGATATGATGCCGACTGAAGAAAAAACACTCGTTACGAAGGCGGACCTTGCGCATCTTGGCGAAGGCACTGTTGCCTATTTGCGCGAAATGGACACGGAGGAACTGAAGGGCAAATTTCCGGGGCTTCCGGATATGGAGCCCGGTATGAGGCTCTGGGCCCTCTTTGGCGCGAACGGCCAGCCGATCCTGCTCTCCGACGAGCGTGACCGCGCTATAGCGGGTGCATTCGAAAACCACCTCGTCCCGGTGGCGTTGCACTAGGCAGCTTAGCCACTCTTCGCTTGGCGGCGTTCTGTTGCCAGCACGGCTATTTCTCCCATACCCATCTGCGGCGCCATCTGCGCCACGCTATCCGCCGCACCAATCTAATCGCAACTGAGCGTATCTTTCTCAGGCAGCGTGCGAGGTCGGGGCGGAGGCCAAAAGCGTATGTATCGCGGCAGCATCGCGGCTGCCGCGAACCTTCGCAACAGTGTCGCTGTCGCGCAGCACGCGGGCGATCCGCGACAGTGCCTTCAGGTGATCTGCGCCGGCGCCTTCCGGGGCGAGGAGCAGGAACACCAGATCGACCGGCTGGTCGTCCAAAGCTTCGAAATCCACTGGCTGTTCCAATCTTGCGAACACGCCCGTTATCGTCTTGACGCCGGGCAGCTTGCCATGGGGAATGGCAATTCCGTTGCCAACACCGGTAGAGCCGAGACGTTCGCGCTGCAGAATGGTATCGAAGATTTCTCGCTCGGGCAGGCCCGTTACAGTCGCGGCTTTCTCGGCCAGGAGTTGGAGAAGCTGCTTCTTCGAGTTCGCTTTCAACGCCGGCAATATTGCAGGCGCCTGAACGAGATCGCTGAGATCCATGCCGAAATCCTCTTCTGCCCGATCCGGAGGCCGAAGCATCCGGTGGGTGTTGAGCGCTTATCCTTGCGCGGCCTTGGTGATCGATGGGTCAATCCAGCCAATGTTGCCGTCCGGCCTACGATAGACGATGTTGACGTGGTCGTTTCCGGCGTTGCGGAATACGAAAACGGGGCTTTCCTTGGTGTCGAGCTCAACCACCGCTGAGGCAACGGACATGGTTTTAAGCGCCATGGTCGATTCAGCGACGATCGCGGGCGAATAGTCGTCTGGCACTTCGTGATCGTCGGCGTCGTCAATGGCGGCCACCACCGTGTAGGCGATGTCGGTCGCAGTCCCATTGGCGCCATTGAAGCTGCGCGACTTGAGTCGGCGTTTGTAGCGGCGAAGGCGCTTTTCCAGACGTTCCGCGGCACCATCGAACGCTGCGACCGGATCTTGGGCATCGCTCGTGGCTTGCAAGGCGGCACCGCTGTCGAGGTGGATCATGCAGTCGGCACTATAGCGCGAGCCAGCCTTCGTAACTGTGACGTGCCCGGCAAATCCACCGTCGAAATATTTGTCGATGGCATCGCCGACACGCTCCTCGATCCGGCTGCGAAACGCATCGCCGATATCCATATGTTTTCCCGAGATACGCAGGCTCATGAGATCGTCGACCTTCCCATTCTCAATTCCAAACGGGGTGAGTTTATACCCGTGACAGCAGCGCACAAGCACTACAGTGCTTCGGCAGCAGCGGCTCTCTCACTTCTTCTGTTCCGCAGTTGCCGTCCATCGTGGGCAGCCGATCTCGCATTGCCCACCCATGGGCGCGGGCTTCTAGTGAGTTAATGAGGGGTTGTCAATGAACCGCCAGCGGCCCTCTACGGCAACAGTGCGCGCTTCGTTCAAACAGGGAAGCGATTTCACCGCCCGGCGGTCGTCATCGCGCGCTTTTCGCGCCGTCGCTGCACAGACGACGCAATATTCATGCCTTCGCGATATTTCGCGACAGTGCGGCGGGCGATCTCTATTCCATCCTTTTTGAGGATGTCGACGATGGAATCGTCGGAAAGCACGCCGCCCGCCTTTTCCTCCTCGATCATCTGCTTGATGCGGTCGCGCACCGCCTCGGAGGAGTGAGCGTCGCCGCCACCAGCGGCTGCGATCGAGGCCGTGAAGAAAAACCGCAGTTCGAATACGCCGCGCGGCGTCAGCATAAATTTGTTGCTGGTAACGCGGCTGACCGTCGATTCATGCATGCCGATCGCGTCGGCGACATTCCGCAGGTTAAGGGGCCGCAGATGGCGAATTCCCTGCATGAGGAAGGCATCCTGCTGGCGCACGATTTCAGACGCGACTTTCAGGATGGTTTTTGCACGCTGGTCGAGGCTTCTCGTCAGCCAGTTGGCGTTCTGCAGGCATTCAGCCAGGAACTCCCGTTCGCCCTTATCCTTCGTCCGGCCCGACACCTGGTTGAAATAGATCTGGTCGACCAGGACGCGCGGAAGGGTCTCGGCATTAAGTTCAACCGTCCAGCTGCCATCGGAGGCGGGCCTCACCTCGACATCGGCGACGATCGTGTCGACGTTGCCGCCTGAGAAAGCCATCCCCGGACGCGGGTCCAGCGCGCGAATCTCGGCGAGCATGTCGAGAAGATCCTCCTCATCGACGCCGCAGATTTTCCGAAGGCTCTGAAAATCGCGGCGCGCCAGCAGATCGAGATTGGCGATCATGGCCCGCATGGCCGGGTCGAACCGGTCGGCACGCCGCAATTGCAAGGCAAGGCATTCGGCGAGATCGCGGGCGAACAGTCCCGGTGGGTCAAAAGCCTGGCAGCTGGCGAGAACGGATGCGACCTGCTTTTCGACCGCGCCCAGCCGGGTGGCGATTTCCGCCACGTCGCCGCGAAAATAACCGGCCTCGTCGAGGCCCTCCGCAAGTTCCTGCGCCAGCATCCGTTCGGCAGGGTTGGCGATCCCGAAGGCGATTTGTTCGACAAGGTGGTCGCGCAGTGTCGGCTTGGCCGCCGCGACGTCTTCCAGGTCGAAGCCCTCGGCGGCGCTGCCGGTCGAGTTTCCGGCGGACCGCCATTGCGCTGACAGGTTTGGGCCTAGCCGTTCCTGCGTCCCAGGGTCGTCGGGGAAGACGTTTTCAAGCGACGCGTCGAGATCCTCCGACATCGACGCGGAGGTTGGTGAGACGTTGCTCTCGTACCAGTCGTCTTTTGGTTCGTCTTGTTCCCGCTCCTTCTGGATTTGGTCCGTAGCGGCGTCGTCCTGCGGTTCGACGCGCTCCAACAGCGGATTGCGCTCGATCTCTTCATCAATGAAACGCTCGAGTTCGGCGTGGGTAAATTGCAGCAGCTTGATGGACTGCATCAACTGCGGAGTCATCACGAGCGACTGGGACTGCCGCAGCTGCAATTTAGCCGACAATGCCATGCTTGTGTCTGCGCTCCCGAATGCTGATGCGTCACGCCGGATGGCTCCGGCGGCCCGACCATTAATCAAACTGGCCCGGCTTTTGCTTGTCAAGGCAAATGGGTATCAAAAAGCCCTTACCACAGTCGTTAGTGCTAGGCAGTGGGCATTGGGCAGTGGAAGGTTCGATCGCGACCGCGCTTGCAAGTTCCGGCATTTTAGCGCCGTTCTTCGACTTCCGACTTCCGACTGCCTACAGAGCAAAATCCTCGCCGAGATACAGCCTGCGCACATTCGCGTCGGCGATGATGTCCGCGGCGGTCCCATGTTTGAGAATTTCGCCATTGTGGATGATGTAGGCGCGGTCGATCAGCTTTAGTGTCTCGCGCACATTGTGATCGGTGATCAGCACGCCGATCCCGCGGGTCGTCAGGTGCCGGACCAGTTGCTGGATGTCCGCCACGGCAATCGGATCGATTCCCGCGAACGGTTCGTCCAGCAGCATGTAGTGCGGCCGGCTGGCCAAGGCGCGCGCAATTTCAAGCCGCCGCCGCTCGCCGCCGGATAGTGACATTGCCGGCGATTTCCGCAAATGCGAGATGTGGAACTCTTCCAGCAAGGAATCGAGGGACTTCTCGCGCTCCTTGCGGCTGCTTTCCACGACCTCCAGTACCGCCCGGATGTTGTTCTCGACCGTTAAGCCGCGAAAGATCGACGCCTCCTGGGGCAGATAGCCGATACCCAGCCGTGCCCGACGATACATTGGCAAGTTGGTGATGTCGAAGCCGTCGATTTCGATCTTGCCCTTATCGACGGGTACAAGCCCTGTGACCATGTAGAAGCAAGTCGTCTTGCCGGCCCCGTTAGGCCCGAGCAGCCCTACCGCTTCGCCAGCGCGCACGCCGAGCGAAACGCCGTTCACGACCTGGCGGCCCTTGTAGCTTTTGGAAAGCCCCGCGGCCATGAGTGTGCCTTTCAGCGCCGCTCCACTTTTACTGTGCGCGTCAACGGAGGGCGACAGGCCAAGGCGTCCCGATAGCCGGGACAGCAACGAGGTTTCGGAGGTCATTATTGGCTGGTCTGCTGAGCCGGCTTTTTGGTGTCGCTGGGGTTGATGAGCATGATCACCCGCTCGCCCGCGCAAGCATTGACCTCTGCGCGGCCGGACTTCATGTCCACCGTCAGCTTGCAGCCCTTCAGTGCGGTCTTGCCTTGCGACAGCACCACTTCCTTGCCGGATAGCACGAGGTGTTCGGTGTTCATGTCGAATGTGCCCATGTCGCCGGTTGCGATCTGGTCGTTCGACTTTATGTAGACACCCCCCGAAACTTCCATGCGCTCGATATTTCCGGATCCTGTCGCCGCCGATCCCGATCCATCCTGCGCGTATATCACCGTCATATTGGCGGCTTTCATGAGGGTCGGGCCCTGCTTGACGTTCACATTGCCGATGAAATTGGCCTTGTGTTCAGCGTCAAGGACCTCAAGTCTGTCGCTTTCGATCTGGATGGGCTCGCCATTGTTAATGTTGAGCCCCTGCAGACGCCCGGTTGCGGCATCCTGCGCTAACAACGGTCCGGACACTGCAGCAGTCAGCACCAATGCGCCGCAAACAACAAATCTTGAACTCAGTCCCATCGTCCCCGCCCTCTTACTGACTGGCCGTCTCGCTTTTCGGCGGCACAATATTCACTTGAACGTGTTTTTCAAAAACCACAACCTTGCCGTTCTGCTCAACCGACATTGCATCGGATGCGATCGACGCGGTTTTGTAGTGGATGCTGACGGGTTTGTTCGTTGTCATGCGGCCCGAACTCATGTCGATGAGCGCTGAAGCGAGCCTCGCGACCGCCCCGTCCGAGGTGGTTATATCGATCGGATGATCGATGGTGAGCAGGTTCTTGGTCTGGTCGAATAGGCCGCGCGCAGTCTTGACCGACGCCGAGCGCTCGGCATCGATCGGCAGCGACGCGGCAATCTCTTGCAGTTCGATGATGGCTTCGTCGGAAACGTCTTGCACCGCCCGCAGCGCGCTCACGGAATAGGGCCTGCTTTCCGTCGTAAATCCTTCCAGCCTGGGATTGGACATCACCAGTTTGCCTTCGGTCACAGCGGATTCGTCGGCCGTTACCTCAACATCGGAAGGCGTTGACCGATAGGTCTGGAACAGGAATGCGCCAGCCATAAGCACGGCCAGCGATGGAAGGGCGACCTTCAGCACGCGAACGCGGCGTGAATGAAGCTCGGCCGTGCGGAACATCTCGGAGCGCGCAAAAGCCGGTTCCGTCGCGGCGAGCGCCACGGTCGGAACGTCTTCCTTCATGTCTGTCGGCCTTGCCAACATATCGTTCCTGCCTGGCTTCGCCGAGGATGGCCGCCGGTTCACGCATAGGTAGCCGCGATCAACTTGCGGAAAGCCACGAAATTATGGCCAACCGCCTGAAGCCGCACGTTTCTTGCCAGCCACGTTACGCATGCCGGACTGCACCGGATGTATGACTGACCGGATCCAGGACCCGCCAGTCCCGACTTCGCGCGCGTACCGACCCATGTTACACCACAACGCGCCGATCCCGCTAATATGGTTGCATTTGAAGGGAATGTCAGCCCTTACACGCGCCGGCCTGCCCGACCGTCTACAGCTTCCGCAAATAGCTGGCAATTCGGGCAACTCCCGACATACGCCAATCTTACTTCTAAACCGCTAACTTGCTTGGCGGACGATCTTTGGCCAGTTTTCGGAATTTGCGCATGACGATCTCCCGTTTCAGCCGGGAGATGTGGTCGATGAAAAGCACGCCGTCGAGATGGTCGATCTCGTGCTGCAAGCAGGTTGCGAGCAAACCATCGGCGTTCACCTCATGCCGCCTGCCCTCCAGGTCGAAATACCTGATCGTTACAGTCGCCGGACGTTCGACCTCCGCATAGTAGTCGGGTATTGAGAGGCACCCTTCCTCATAGACGGAACGCTCTTCGGACTTTGCCAAGATCTCCGGATTGATGAAGACCTGCGGCGCTTGCGGCTCGTCTTCCTTGGCGAGATCGATCACAACCATCCGGAGCGGTTCGCCGACCTGGATCGCGGCAAGGCCGATGCCCGGTGCGTCATACATGGTATCGAGCATATCGCTGGAAAACTTCTTCAAAGCCGCGTCGAAGCGTTCGACCGGCTTAGACACCAGTCGCAGAACAGGATCGGGGAGAATTATCAGCGGCTTGATCGACATTCGATTCAGGTAATCGCTCGCGCAAAAGCCGTCAACGGGTGCGTGAGCGCGTCGTTCACGTTTTGATCTGTAATGTCGCGGCGAATCGGCTATCCTCTCGCCCGATGACCGACCTCACCGAAATCTTCGCGCAACCCATCGCCCAGTTAGGCGCGACCACCATTACGCTTGGGCAGGCGTTGCTTGGCCTTGCCGGGCTGCTGCTCCTGCTTCTGCTCGTCCTGATCGCGTCATTGTGGCGCTCCGCTTCGGCGCGGACCTTGGCTGCGGTGGAAGCTGCAGAGCATGCGCGCGAAACCGAGAGCCGCATGGCCGACATCCTGCAGGCTCAGGCGGAAATGCAAGGCCGCATGAGCGCCGTCGGCGATGTGCTCAGTGCACGTCAGGCGGAGCTCAACCAGTCCATCGGTCAGCGGTTGGACGCCATGACCGGCCGCATCGGTCAGACGATGGCCGAGCAGACCCGATCCACGCATGAGAACCTTGCCAAGCTGCAGGAACGGCTCGCCGTCATCGACACGGCGCAGAACAATATACAGTCGCTGGCCGGCCAGGTCGTGCAACTTCAGGCGATCCTCTCCAACAAGCAGACGCGCGGCGCATTCGGTCAGTCACGCATGGAGGCGATCGTCGCCGACGGCCTGCCACAGGGTGGCTATGCCTTTCAGGAAACGCTGTCCAACGGCACCAGGCCGGACTGCACGGTGAAGATGCCGAACGGCGCGCCGCCGCTGGTCATCGATGCCAAGTTTCCGCTGGAAGCATGGAACGCTATCCGCTCGGCCGCGGATGCGGATTCGACCGGGGAGGCGCAGAAAGCCGCCCAGCAGGCGTTCCGCCGCGATCTCGACGTCCACATCCGCGCGATCTCGGAGAAATACCTGCTCAACGGCGAGACTCACGACACCGCCTTTATGTTCGTACCCTCCGAGTCGATCTTTGCCGAAATCCACGAAAATTTCGAATCGGTGGTGCATCGGGCTCATCGCGCCCGCATCGTCATCGTCTCGCCGTCACTTCTGATGCTGTCGATCCAGGTGATCCAGTCGATCCTCAAGGACGCCTCGATGCGCGAACAGGCGCATCTGATCCAGGGCGAAGTCATCCGGCTCATGGAAGACGTCAATCGGCTCGACGACCGTGTACGCAAGCTGCAGACCCACTTCATCCAGGCGAACAAGGATATTGACGACATTCTTGTGTCCGCTTCAAAGGTTACCAAGCGCGGCCAGAAGATCGAGGCACTGGAGTTTGGCGACGCTCCGGTCGCGCCCGCCGCTGCTGTTTCCGAGGTAGCGCGTCCGCGCGGTGCCGAGAGCGCGACAGGCCAATTGCGGCTTCGGGTCGTCGAGGATCAGGACTGAAACGCGCTCTCGGGCGACAGGCATCTCGGAAGTATCTTGCGTTTGCCCAATTCTCCTGATTCATTCTGCGAAAATCAGCAGGAGGAAGAAACCATGGCCAAAGGTCAGATGCGATCCAACAAGGAAGCTCGCAAGCCGAAGAAGGACGCCAAGAAGGCAGCGCCGGCGGTGCCTGTGCTGAAGGCGGCGCCTGTTCCGGCGATGAAGATCAAGGAAAAGAAATAGGATACGGCGCTCCGCAGACCGATCGGCCGGAGCAGCCGTCCGGCGCTGCATTCTGAAGCTCCGGCCTAGCCGCGCGCTTCAGCTTGGCAGCGGTTCGTAATCGATCTCCAGGAAGTCAGAGACCTCCGGGATCCACCGGTCACGAACGAAGGCGACGTGAAACGGGTGGTCGTCATAAGCGCCATAGGCGGCCCTGTCCGCGAATTCCATTGAGAAGCCGAAGCGATAGTTGTTCTTCGGGCTGACCTGCCGCAATTGCTCGAATTTCTGCACGCCCGGAATATCGGCGAGCTTTTTCGCCTCATCGAGAAAGTCGGCCTCTTCGGTCGAGCCGGCCTTGTGTTTCAGCGTAAACACCACGGTATGACGGATCATGCGGGCTCCTTTGAAGTATTACGGATTTTCCGCCCAATAGCGGATGAGATGATGCGCGATCGCGCCCGGAGGCGGAACACCGATTCCGTCCGGATGGCGTTTTTCCAGCATCGACAGAACGGCCTCCCGTGAAAACCAGCGGCAATCCTCGAGTTCGGCCTCGTCGCGATGAATGTCCTCGTTCAGCGCCTCGCCGAAACACCCGATCATCAACGAATAAGGAAACGGCCAAGGTTGGCTGGCGTGGTAGACGACGCGGCCAAGCCGGATACCGGCCTCCTCGAGCGTTTCCCGCCGCACCGCCGCCTCGATCGTCTCACCCGGTTCGATGAAGCCCGCCAGCGAGGAGTACATGCCGGGCGCGAAATGCGCGCCGCGTCCCATCAGGCATTTGTCCTTGGTCACAGCCAGCATGATTGCTACGGGATCCGTTCGCGGAAAGTGCTCGGTGCCGCAGGCGGGGCAGATGCGCTTATAGCCGCCGGCGCGGATTTCGCTCGGCTGACCGCACTTGCCGCAGAATCGATGACTGCCGTGCCAGGCAAGCAGCGCGGCAGCCTGCGCCAGCGCCCCAAGCTCCGATGCTGCAAGCAGGCCCTGGACATTTACGGACCGGTGGTCGATCGCCTTGATCGCTTCAGGCAACTCTTCCGGCTCGATCCCGGCCATCGCTGCCACCACCGGCCCCTTGCCGTCCTGACCAAGCAGGATTGCCTCACTGGCGGTCATTCCGAGGCCGGCTGCCTCAGCAGGACTGAAGAAGGGTTCGAAACCCTCGCCGTTCGATTTGAGATAGGCACGGCCGTTGCGGGTAAGCATCACTCGCACCGTCGGGTCGGCCAGCGCGGTTTCCACAGAATCGTCGCGGCGTTTTTCCGACTGACGGTCGATGGTGTTGCCGGCGAAACCGACAAACTGGCTGGGCTCGCGCACCGGCGCGTCAAACAGTCGAAAGCTCATGGGTCACTTCAGTCGGTGGGATCTGGCTCGACCCTATAGCGCGTCCTTGATCTTGTCGATCAAGGCATGCATGGCGTGCGCCTTGTAAGGCTCCCGTGGACCAAAACCCCAGACGGGGCCGGGCCAGCCGGGGTCGCCCTCAGAGCGCGCTATGATATGGACGTGCAGCTGCCGCACGATGTTGCCGAGCGCACCGGAATTGATCTTGGTGCAGCCCGTTGCGCTCTTGAGGCCCTGCGCGACCATGTTGGTTTCGAAGGTCAGCATCGCCTGATCGAGCGGCGTCAGGTCGTGCAGTTCGGCAATCCCTGGACGTTGCGGAATGAGCAGAAGCCACGGCCAGCGCTGATCGTTCATCAGCCGCAATTCACACAAGCCGAGCCACATCAGCGGCACGCTATCGCCCTCCAGCCGCGCGTCCAGTTCAAAACCGGCCTTCTGGCCAGGCATCATCGGCGTTTCCCCGCAGTTTTTTTGAAGGCTAAAGTGAGCGCCCCGCGCCTGCAAGCGATTCATGGGGCAAGGCATTATTTGAGTGGTGCAGCCGCGTTCAACGCGCTTAGTCCCTCTGGCCAATTGACTCGCCGGGCCATCGCTCCGCAAACTCGTCGCAAGGGAGAGAGATCATGAACATCAAGGCTGACAATACGCAGCAGCTTGTGGTGCCGTTCGACCACGAGAAGCTTGATCGGTTGATGGATGCCGCCGGCATCGACCTTTTGGTCGCAACGTCGAAGCACAACGTCCAATATCTGCTTGGCGGCTATAAGTTCATCTTCTTCGCCGCCATGGACGCGATCGGCCACAGCCGCTATTTGCCGGTCGTGGTCTATGAGAAGGGCCGTCCGGACCATGCTGCCTATGTCGGCAACAGGATGGAAGGCGGCGAACACGCCAACCGGCCGTTCTGGACGCCGAACGTCCACACAGCCGCCTGGGGCACGGTGGATGCCGCAAACCTTGCCGCCGACCATATCCGCAAGATTGCTAAGCCCGGTGCCCGCATCGGCATCGAACCGCCCTTCCTGCCATCCGATGCGCATGCCGTGTTCGAGCAGCTGGGCAACAGTGCGACACTCGTCGATGCCACGTCGGTGTTCGAGCGGCTGCGCGCTATCAAGACCCCCGAGGAACTGGACAAGCTGCGCGCCGCTTCCGAGCTGATCACCGACTCCATGCTGGCCACCATTGAATGGGCCAGAGAAGGCTCGACCAAGGCCGAGATCATCGAGAAATTGCGCAGGGAGGAGACCAGGCGCGGACTGCATTTCGAATATTGCCTGCTGACGCTGGGTTCCAGCCACAATCGCGCGGCCTCGCCGCAGGCATGGAAGCAGGGCGAGGTGCTGTCCATCGATTCCGGCGGCAATTATCACGGCTATATCGGCGACCTTTGCCGCATGGGCGTGCTGGGCGAGCCGGACGCCGAGCTTGAGGATCTCCTGTCCGAGATCGAGACGGTACAGCAGGCAGCGTTCTCGAAGGTGCGCGCGGGCGCGCTGGGCGGCGATGTCATCTCTCATGCCGAAGCTGCGCTCCGCGGCTCTCCGAGTGCCGCCTTTACCGATTTCTTCGCCCATGGAATGGGGCTGATCAGCCATGAAGCGCCGTTCCTGATGACCAACCACCCTGTCGCCTATGAAGGCGTCGATGCCGAGAACCCGCTGGAGGAGGGCATGGTTCTTTCAGTGGAGACGACCATGCTGCATCCGGCGCGTGGCTTCATCAAACTCGAGGACACGTTGACGGTCACCGAGACTGGCTACGAAATGTTCGGCGAGCGTGGCCGCGGCTGGAATCGCGGCGCACAGTAGGCGCGATCTCGACAGGAAGTGTAGGCAGCTTCGGCTCAACAAATTAGTCTTGACTAATTGATTAGTCGTGACTAATAAGATTTCATGCTCGAACCCGCTCGCATAGATGCAGTGATGCGCACATTGGCCGATCCCACCCGGCGCGCCCTCTTCGAACGGGTGGTCGGGTCGGAGGAGATCACGGTTGGCGAGTTGACGCGGGGCAGCGGCGTGACGCAGGGAGCCATCTCTCAACATCTAAAGTCCCTGAAGCAGGCTGGCCTGGTCGCGGAGCGTCCCGAGGGCCGCAACGTCTATTATCGCGCCGAGCCAATGGGCTTGGCGCCGCTCGTCGACTGGATAGGCCACTACGGCACCTTCTGGCGCGAGCGCTTTGACAACCTCCGAACCCTTCTGAAAGAGATCGATCCATGAGCACCGCCGCGCTGAAATCCCACACGCAAGACGTCGTGCTCGACGAAGTTTTCCCGCATGCGCCGGCAACCGTCTGGAAGGCGCTGACCTCGGGCGAGCTGATGGCCCGCTGGATGATGACGCCCATCGGTTTCGAGCCTGTGGAAGGAAACCGCTTCATGTTCCAAACGTCGCCGGCCGGCGCCTGGGATGGCGCCATTCACTGTCAGGTGCTTGAAGTGGTGGAGAACAAGCGCTTCGTCTACAGCTGGAAGGGCGGTCATGACGACAATGTCGGATACGGCTCGCCGCTCGACACGGTAGTCACCTGGACACTTGCTGCAAGAGAGGCCGGCACGCGCCTTCGTCTGGTCCATTCCGGGTTTGTGCTGCCCCGAAACGATTCCGCCCTCAAAACGATCGGCGACGGCTGGACCAAGTGCATGCCCAAGCTAAAGGCCGTCGCGGACACGCAGCATTGATCTGACCCGCCCGGCATCTGGAGAAGCAAAATGGCTGAGGACTACACCGGCGGATGCGCCTGCGGCGCGATCCGTTACGAAATCGCGGCTGAGCCTGTCGTGATGCTCGATTGCCAATGCCGGCAATGCCAGCGGGAAAGCGGCACCGGCCACGCATCGCACCTCACCTTTCCGCGCGCCGCCGTGAAAGTGTCGGGCAAGGCAAGCCATTGGGAAGCGACAGGGGATGGCGGAACGGTCAAGAGGCGCGCCTTTTGCCCAACCTGCGGATCACCGGTCTACATGACCTTCCCGAGCATGCCGGATTTCTTCGTCGTGCGCGCCGGCAGCCTGGACGATCCCGGCCGCTACAAGCCGCAGATGATCTCCTGGGCTGCCGCTGGTCAGACCTGGGACCATGTCGATCCGGCCTTGCCGAAATTCGACAGGATGCCGCCGCGCGGTTGAACGCGCGGCGCTATTTCGCAGCCGGCGGGATAAGCCGGAAATCCGGCAGTTCGCGCAATGCCAGTTCCGGCCCGGCGGGCGAGTAGACGACGAACAGTTGCATCGGACCATCGCCGGTGTTCAGCGTCGAGTGAAAGCGGCTTTCCGGCACGTAGACCGTGCAGCCGGCCCATTCCCGGCGCCGGGGGCGCCGGGGTGGTTGGCCAGGACCTTGCGACTACAATGGGCATTGCAGGGGCTGCCGCGGGAGGCGCGTGACGCGATCTCGCGCTCCATGAGCGGGACACGCGGTGGCGGTCGTGTGAAAGCCGCGGCGCGGACATGCGATTGTGCTTGGCTACAGCGAGGTCGCGGGCGACCTCCCTTTCGGCGCCGATGATCAGGTATTTCGAGTCGCGCCCTTAGGATTGGCTTTCTCTGCAAAATGACGCGTCGAAGCTTGCATTAGCCCTCCATAGCGCCAATCCTGGCAGATACCGCCTTCCGATCCTGGAGCGGGACTACTGGAGGATAATATGCAACAGCTCAGTTTGAGAAGGCTTTCCCCAGCGATTGCGTTAACGCTGAATACGGCGCTGCTACCTGTCGCCTTTGCGGCTTCGCCAGCGCCGGCCGAAGGCGAGAACGGTATGGTGGTTACGGCCCAGCATCTGGCCTCGCAGATTGGCATCGACATTTTGAAGAATGGCGGCAACGCCGTCGATGCCGCAGTCGCGGTCGGCTATGCTTTGGCTGTCGTCTATCCGACAGCCGGCAATCTGGGTGGTGGCGGGTTTATGACCATCCGGCTCAAAGACGGAAAGACGACCTTCCTCGATTTTCGGGAGCGGGCGCCGCTTGCCTCCACCAAGACGATGTATCTCGACAAGGACGGCAATCCGATCCCCGGCGCCAGCACCGATGGATACATGGCGGTAGGTGTACCGGGCTCCGTCGCCGGCTTTGAGATGGCGCGCGAGAAATATGGATCCAAGACACGTCAGGATCTGCTGGCACCGGCGATCAAGCTGGCAAAGGAAGGCTTCGTACTGGAGCCGGGAGATGTAGTATCGTTCGCCGACGGCAACGACATGCTGGCCAAAGATCCGGCGGCGTCGAAGATCTTCCTGGACGATGGCAAACCGCTGAAACTTGGCGCGACGCTGGTGCAGCCCGACCTTGCCAAGTCACTTACCGCGATCGCCGAACGTGGCGCCGATGCCTTTTACAAGGGCGAAATAGCCGATCTGATCGTCAGCGCCAGCGTCGCCAACGGTGGCATTCTGGCAAAGCAGGACTTTGAAGAATATAAGGTACGTGAGCTGGAACCCGTAAAATGCAGCTACCGGGGCTTCGAGATCGCGTCGTCGCCGCCGCCGTCGTCCGGCGGACTCATAATCTGCGAAATCCTAAACGTGCTGGAGGGCTACCCGATCTCTTATCTCGGCTACGGCTCGGCCGAGACGACACGACTTATGGTAGAAGCCATGCGCCACGCCTTTGTTGACCGGAACACGGCGTTAGGTGATCCAGACTACGTTAAGAACCCCGTCGAGAAACTCACCAGCGAGGCCTACGCCGAAGAGATCCGCGCGCGCATCGATCCATACCGAGCCGGCGTGAGCGAGGCGCTCAAGCCGAGCGGCTTCGGCGAGTCAACTGAGACGACACACTATTCAATCATCGACCGGAACGGAAATGCGGTCGCCGTGACTTACACGCTTAACGGCTCTTTCGGTACCGGAAAGGTGGCAGAGGGCACCGGGATCCTGCTCAACAACGAAATGGATGACTTCACCATGAAGCCCGGCGTTCCGAACCTCTACGGGTTGGTGCAAGGGGAGGCCAATGCAATCGAGCCGCGCAAGTCGCCGCTGTCGTCGATGAGCCCTACGATTGTCTCAAAGGACGGCAAACCGTTCATGGTGATCGGTAGCCCAGGTGGGTCGCGTATCATCACCATCACGCTCGAGGCGATCATGAACGTGGTCGACCACGGCATGGATCTGCAGGAGGCAATCGATGCCCCACGCGTGCATCACCAGTGGCTGCCGGACAGGGTGTTGATGGAACCCTATGCGCTGTCGCCTGATACCCTCAGGCTTCTGGCCGGTATGGGTTATCAAGTCGGCATCGATCCAGACTGGACGATTTGGGGAGAGGCGGCCGGCATCCTCGTCGGCGGTAAGAACCTGAAACAGATCGAGGCAGGTGACGGCGCGCACTACTATGGCGCCATCGACAGCCGGGCAACCGCCGGAGCCGCAATCGGTTATTGAGTTCTGTCCGTTCAATTGGGTTGTCGCCGGCGGCACGGGCGATCGCGCGACTGCTAAGCCAGGGTCAGGACCTGTCAATATCACAGTGCACTTCCGCCACGAGTTTTGGACGCAGTCGAATGACCACACTTTCAATAGAAATCGCGTGGTCTGCCCATGCAGGGCAGGCCGACAAAGCAGGTGCACCCTACGTCCTTCATCCGCTGCGCATGATGCTTCCCATAAGCAGCCCGACCCGAGATGATGGCTGTGTGCTCATGAAATGATCGAGCATGGCCCGGATGGACGCTCGATCGGCAAGGGGAAAGAGGAGTCCCGGCAGAATTTATCGCCGCCGATCGCGCGTCACTAAGCTGCCAGCAGGGGAGGATTATGCCAACTTCATTCGCCGTGCGGCGATCGATCCAGTAGCGCGTCGTGTGAAACATGCTGACTTGGCGGACAACATGGATCTGGCGCGCATATCACAGCCGACACAACGGGACCGATCTCGGCTGGAGGGATGTCGCCGTGCACATGGTTTCCTAGTTCCCTACGCTAAACCCGCCGCGCTGCTAACCTCAAATTCTCGTATCGCCAGTCCGCTCCGGTAGAGCTCCGCCGGGTGGCAATCTTGACGCTGGTCACAATCCACACGATTGGCATGAGTGCCAGCCAGCCGTTCAAAACCAGACCTCAACTAAATCCCGCCACGTTCACCTTTGCACGGAAACTAAAACCAGCACGTAGACGGTCAAACCCAGCATCAGGCAAATGTTCAACGGCATCCACCAGCCGACAAAATATCGAAGAGGAAATCGTTTAACGTCCAGAATAGGTTTTGGCGGCATAAACGTCTCTCTGTGGTCCCAGTCGGAAGCAGAGCTAAAGTTTAAATTATTGTGGCAGGTCGCACTTCAGGCTCGAGGAGATTGCCTCCAGCAGAGCAAGCGACTTTTGCAGGGTCGCCGCCGATTGTCCGCGCGACAGTGATGCAGCAATATCTTCTTTTACCTCTGCGGCGGTATTCACAATGTCGAGGGCCTCCGGCACGTCAATCACCGATTTCGCGATCAGGCCGTGGATGAGGCTTTCTACCAGCAGCATGGCGTCCTGTCCATGTGAGTCGGGACCCCGGTATTCAACGCGATCAGCGTTGTTGTCGCTAAATGCTCTGGCCGTCACAGCTTCAACTCCGGTTTGGCGAGAGCGCTTCGTCTCCCAGCCGTCGGAGCCGATTAGAAGGCGCCGGGCGATCTGGTGTATAGCAATTCGATTGCGGGATATTCATCCAGATTAACTTTCGATAATAACTTTGGTTATTAATGAAAATTATGTGTCGGGCGATTATGCTTCTTGGAAATCTCTGCATAAGAAAACGGTTTCGGCCATTGGCCCCGGAAGAAGATCATATCCGTGCGGCGACCTCCAGCCTACGCAAATTGGCAGCCGGGCAGGACTTGGTACGGGAGGGTGACCGGCCTGGTCCGAGTCTTTGTGATGCCCGGATGGGTTGGCGTGCCGGTACAAGATTCTACCCAGAGGGCCGCGACAAGTGGTGTCGAAAGTCGTGCCGCCTGCAGCCAGCAATACTGCGATGGCCGCGATCTGATGTCGAAGCAAGGCACATCTCTAGTATCTGGATGGCAATCCTAAAGCGGCTCCAGTTGTCGCTACGATCCGAAACTGCTGGGCTTCCTGGCCCCATGCGCAATCTGAATTCAGTGAAAGCATTTTGAATTGTTCGGCAGGAAGTCAATACGGCGAACGCCCCGATTCGGGAGCGTGGCGTTCGGTCATGTCAGAGGCGAGCACTTAAACTTAGCGCCGCCGCGGGCGGTATTAGTCACCGCCGCCTCTGCCGCCGCGCGAGCCTTCGCCGCCGCCTCTGCCGCCGCCGCGAGCCTTCAGCGCCGCCTCTGCCGCCCCGCGAGCCTTCAGCGCCGCCTCTACCCCCGCCCGAACCTTCAGCGCTGCCGCCGCCCGATCCCTCACCGCCGCCGCCGCCCGAGCCTTCACCGCCGCCGCCGCCCGAGCCTTCACCGCCGCCGCCACCACCCGAGCCTTCACCGCCGCCACCACCCGAGCCTTCACCGCCGCCGCCGCCACCCGAGCCTTCGCCGCCGCCGCCGCCCGAGCCTCCGCCGCTGCTGCCACGTTGCCGCCGCCCGATCCTCCACCGCCGCCCCACCGTCCGATCCGCCGCCGCCGCTGCTGTTGCCGCCGCCCGATCCTCCAGCCGCCACCGCTGCCACCCCTCCGCCGCCCGAGCCTCACCGCCGCCAGCTCCCCGGTTCCACCGCCTGAGCCTCCACCGCTGCCGCCCGAGCCCCCGCCGCCACCGCTGCTGCCACCGGTTCCTCTACCTGAACCTGCACCGCTGCCACCCGTCTCGCCGCTCCTTGCTACCCCGCCAGCACGGCTGCGCCTGTCTGAGTCTGTATTGTTGAGAATATTTTGAATCAGGGAAGTGGTGATCGGTGGGCATTGGTCGAGATCTTGTTTCGTCAGAATATTCGCCCGGTTCAAGGCGATGCAGCACAGTTCATAGTTGCTCTCGGAAAGGGGGGTGCATTGCTGCGCCGTCATCATTGATCGTACAGGCGCTACGGCGCCAGCAGGAACGGTTGCCGCAAATGACAGGATGGGAACGAGCACCAGGCTGGTGTTCGTAAGCAAAAATCTTGACATAGTGAGCCCCGTTTAATTAAGTGCTATCAGCACAAATCCCAATCCCGCGATAATATTCATGTATAGTTTTTCTGTTTGCAAATAACGACTGATTTCAGCGCGAGATAATTTCTGATGTAAAACACTAATCTATGTTAATGTTCGACAATAAATTTGGCGTATATCAATAGACTTTGTCTCGTGAGATATTAATTTGTGGAAAGCTCCTTCATAAGGAAACTGGCGGGTTTCGGCCCATTGACTCCGGAAGAGGTCAATCTCCTTCGCGCGGCGACCTCCAGCCCGCACAGGATGGCGGCTGGGCGCGACCTGATACGGGAGGGTGACCGGCCTGGTCCGGTCTTTGTGATGCTTGAAGGCTGGGCGTGCCGCTACAAGATTCTGCCGAGCGGCTCACGACAGGTGCTGGCCTACCTGATGCCGGGCGACTCCTGCGACCTTCACATTGGCCTGCTTGCGGAGATGGATCACAGCATTCAGACCATCGCGCCAGCCGTTGTGGCAAGGATCGAACGTCCCGAAATGGACTCGATCCTGGACAATCACAGGGGTATTGCGAAAGCGATGTACATTGCTCAGATGATTAACGAAGGCACCATGCGCGCCTGGATCACCAGCATGGGGCGTCGCACCAGCATCCAGCGGGTAGCCCACCTGATGTGTGAATTGTATCTCAGGGCACGCAATATCGGACTGACTTCTGATTCGCTCACCTTGCCTTTGTCACAACTGCTGCTGGCGGATTCGCTCGGCATGACCCATGTCCATCTGAACCGGGTCCTGAAGGAATTGCGGCTCAGTGGCGCCATGAGCCTTCAGCGGGGCAGTCTGACCATCCAGGACGCGAGCAAGCTGGTGCAGATTGCGGGCTTCGATGAGAATTACCTCCATCGGCGCCTTCGGCCGGCAGCGTAGCGAGCTGGCCTCCGCCCTGCGTCGTCCGGCGCGTTTTTCTTACGTCCCTTTGATCTAACTGTTTGGTCCCGGCATTTGCTGGAGCGGGTTGAGTTTGATGCGTTGCGGTTGTGACGCCCACGCCTTGCAGATGAACTCGTAGGGCGTGAGACCTTTGAGGGTCTTGAGCCTGCGAGCGAAGTTGTAGGCGGCGACGAAGTCGGCGAGGTATTGCCGGAGTTGGTCGTGGCTCTCGTAGTAGAAGCGCTTGACAGTCGCGTCCTTGATGGTCCGGTTCATCCTCTCGACTTGGCCGTTGGTCCACGGATGTCTGGCCTTGGTCGTTCGATGCTCGATGTCATTCGTGGCGCAAGTGTACTCGAATGCATGGGCCCGAAAGCCTGCAACATAGTCGGAGCTTCGAGCTCGTTCTCTTGATCAGGCCAAAGGATCAGCGGACACCATCAAGGCCAGCGGTCACAGTACCGCAACAGCAGGCCGGAGACATGACCGCACCTGCGACCATCCCATCGCCCAAAACAAACCCTTGATCAGCGGGCGCCGTCCAGACAAGACTATGCTGTATCGCTCGACGGACCGCCTCTGTCGTTTGTCTCACTGCCCATTGCCGCGTCCTCGTGTCCCGCTCAATTGAGTTCTTGGGCAAGTCCGATAAGAAGCCGTTCCGGCTTGCGGATGTAGCGGAGCCGATAGACGTCCTTATGATGGACGACTTCGCCGACGAGCCGCGGGTGCGGAGCTTTTCGAGCGTCTCGTCGAGGTGTCCACAGTGAACATGATGCGGAGGTTAGCCCAGGGAGTTGACCGGGGCATCCCGGCGATCTGCGACGACAGGCGGCGTAAGGAAGCGGTAGAGTCAAGGCTGTGACCATCCGGCGGGCGTATCCTGGCAATTTCGACTTGCTGATCGCCAGTCCACTAACACGTCCGGCCCATTCTCCATGGGTCGTCGCCCGCCCTTCTGAAACGATGACGCTCTCCGTTTGGGTTCCGGCTGCTACCGCTGCGATTTCCGCGTCCGATCGCGCACCAGCATGCTCGTGGCGATCAGCCCGATTGCCGCGAAGGGCAAACATGACGCGAAGACCCATCGGGCAACATTCGCGGCGTCTGCGGCCGTCTCAATGGACAGCAGACCCGAGGCATTCGCCACGATCCCGACATAGGCCGCGCCGAGAGCGTAGCCGAGCCTCTGTATCGTGGGGATCGCTCCGGAAATTCGCTGGACCTCTTCGGCACCGGCGAGCCCCATCGTTCGCCTGAGAATGAATGTCCACGCCATCCCGAAACCGCCGCCCTCCATAGCCGCGAAGACGGCGATCAGCCAGACAGGGCCGTTGGGAACCGCATGGAGAAAGCCGAGGATGCTGAGGGTCACGACCGTCATGCCGAGGGCGATCATCAGCCGATCGAACCGCTCGGGCAATCCGCTGACCAGAACGGCCATGACCGTCCAGCTGACGGACGAACAGGCAACGATGTAACCGGCAGTCAGCGCGGATACGCCGTGGATGGCCGTTACCAGGAGCGGCCCGAACGCCGTGACGGCGATAGTCGCCAATGACATGGACAGGATCATGAGAAGCGCGGCACCAGCCGGCCGCCACGGATCGAACGGACGACGCGGAAGAAGCCGGGTGTCGCTCGCGCGCTCGTCCAACCACAGAAAGGCGATCAGGCAGACCAGACCGGCGGCAACGGAAGGGACCGTTCGCAGGATCGAGACCTCGACGCCACCAAAGGCGACCAGAACGACGGCGAGACACAACAAGGACAGACGCTTGACAGGGAACTCAGTAGCGTCGGCCGTGGATCGTGTCACGCCCGCGTCGCTTCGCAAGACGATCCAGAGGGCGAGTGCGAATGCCTGGCAGGCAAAGAAGGCGAAGCCCCAACGCCAGCTCGCATATTGCACGAAGAAGCCGCCGACCAGCGGCCCGGCGAATGCCGAGACGCCCCAAAGGGTCGAAACCGCCGCCATCGCGCGCGCGATATAGCGGCGCGGGAACATCAGGCCGACCGCGACGAAGCCCATCGCCACCAGACCGCCGCCGCCGAGTCCTTGCAGGGCGCGTCCCGTCAGAAGCAACGGCATGGTCGGGCTGACGGCACTAAGGATGCAGCCGAACCCGAACAGGATGGCGGCCATGCTCATCGGCGTTCGCAGGCCGAAGCGCATTATCAGCAACGCGCTTGCCGCTCCCGCGACGATTGATCCGATTTCGTACAGCGAGACGGACCAGCCCACCAAAGCGACCCCGCCGATCTCGGCCACGATGGAAGGGAGCATGGTGGCGACGATCAAGCTGTCGGCCGCGTGCAGCCAGACGGCGAGGCAAACCAAGGCGAGAGATGCCGCGTAATGGCTTCCAAAAAACTCCCTCCATGAAACGAATGTTTCCGTGTCCTTCTCTGCGTCGCTGCCCGCGTCCGCCATGCCCGTCTCCTCTTGACGGATATGTTGCTACCACCTCAACAATGGCTGAGGTCAAAGAGATTGCGAATGGCGAAGAAGGAATTTTCCGTCGGCGAACTCTCGCCCCGCAGCGGGTAGCCGGTTTCCACGCTCTTTTTCTATCAACGCAGGGGACTGATCGCATCCGTAGTTCGGCCAATCATCGAGTCTATCGGCGTGAGGTCCTGGGGCGAGTGACGGTAATAAGGATCGCACAGAGCGCGGGCATCCCGTTTGCCGAGATAGCCGAAGCGCTCTCTAAACTGCCAAGGGACACGTCCCCCGACACACACGACTGGGAGCGCATCGCCGAAAATTGGCATTACGATCTCACACGGCGGATTGAGCTTCTCACGGCGCTTCTCCTTGCATCTCTTGGCCGTTTCAAGCGCAATTTCGACAATACTAAATTAACAGATCCCGACTCCTAAGTTCACGACAGAACAACGCTGGCTGTTCCAGGCGACGAAGTGCCCACACTTTGCGAGTTACGTTCACAGACGCCACTGCGTTCGCGTCGGCGTCCGTCGTTCCGGGCTGGCTGCGCCGGCCAGGCGGAAAATAAGTATCATATGAGCCTATTCGCCACTACCGCTGGAAAGTCATGATCAGATGTCAAGCGTATTCACGCGTTCCCACTGGCTAAAATGTGAGGCGTACGAATTCCATTCCATGTGCTTCAACTTGAGATAAGCGGCCGAGAATTCTTCGCCCATCGCCTCCTTCAGCGACTTGTCCTTGTTGAATTCGCGCAGCGCGTCCAGCAGGTTCAGTGGTAGCTTCCGTGCACCCTTAACGGTGTGACCCTCGCTATACATGTCAATATCGTAGCGCTTGCCCGGATCCGCCTTCGAGCGGATGCCGTCGAGGCCGGCGGCGATAATGACGGCCTGGAGCAGATAGGGGTTGGCTGCGCCGTCGGGCAACCTAAGCTCGAAGCGGCCTGGGCCGGGCACGCGCACCATATGGGTGCGGTTGTTACCGGTCCAGGTCACCGTGTTCGGCGCCCAGCTGGCTCCCGAGACCGTGCGCGGCGCGTTGATGCGCTTGTAGGAATTGACGGTTGGGTTGGTGATCGCGGCCATCGCGGCGGCATGCTTCATGATTCCGCCGAGAAAGTTCCTGCCCTTGCCCGACAGGCCGAGTTCCATCTTGTTGTCGGCAAAGACGTTGGTCTTGCCGGCCCTATCCCAGACCGAGATGTGGGCATGACAGCCATTCCCCGTCAGGCCCTCGAACGGCTTCGGCATGAAGGTGGCGCGCAGCCCGTGCTTTTCGGCGATCGACTTCACCATGAACTTAAAGAAGGAGTGCTTGTCGGCAGTCGCCAGTGCATCGTCGAAGGCCCAGTTCATCTCGAACTGGCCGTTCGCGTCCTCGTGGTCGTTCTGGTACGCGCCCCATCCCAGCGACAGCATGTGATCGCAGATCTCGGCGATGACGTCGTAGCGGCGCATCACCGCCTGCTGATCATAGCAGGGCTTAGACGCCGTGTCGTATTCGTCCGAGATGGCTTTCCCGTCAGGCGAGATCAGAAAGAACTCGGCCTCTACGCCTGTCTTCACGCGCATCCCGTCGCCTGCCGCCTCGGCAATCAGCCGCTTCAGCGTGGCGCGCGGGGTCTGCGCAACCGTCTTGTCGTCCATGACGCAGTCCGATGCGACCCAGGCGACTTCCGGCTTCCACGGCAGCTGGATCACTGAATCCGCATCGGGAACCGCCAGCATGTCCGGATGCGCTGGTGTGAGGTCGAGCCAAGTGGCGAAGCCCGCGAAGCCGGCGCCGTCCTTTTGCATATCGGCAATCGCCTGTGCTGGAACCAGCTTGGCACGCTGTCCGCCGAAAAGGTCGGTGTAGGAGATCATGAAATATTTGACGCCGTTCTTCTTGGCGTATTCGGCAAGATTTGTCGCCATTCCAGTTCCCCGATCTTATGTTTTCAGAGGCCGTTCTTTCCCGGAATCCAATTGGTACCGGCCAGCGGCACGCCCGCCATGGCGGCGGCCTCGATGGTCAACGCAACCAAATCTTCCGGCTCGAGGTTGTGCAGGCTATTCTTGCCGCATGCTCGCGCGATGGTCTGAGCCTCGAGCGTCATCACCTTCAGATAATTCGCTAGGCGACGGCCGGCAGCGATCGGGTCCACGCGCTTCATCAATTCGGGGTCCTGCGTGGTGATCCCGGCGGGATCGCGTCCTTCATGCCAGTCGTCATAGGCGCCCGCGGTGGTTCCGAGTTCGTTATACTCGGCTTCCCAGCGCGGATCGTTGTCGCCAAGCGCGACAAGCGCGGCGGTGCCTATCGAGACGGCATCAGCCCCGAGCGCCAGCGCCTTGGCGACGTCAGCCCCATTGCGTATGCCCCCTGAGATGATCAGCTGCACCTTGCGATGCATCCCCAGATCCTGCAGCGCCTGCACTGCCGGCCTGACGCAGGCGAGCGTCGGCTGGCCGACGTTCTCGATGAACACTTCCTGGGTGGCTGCCGTGCCGCCCTGCATGCCGTCAACTACCACGACGTCTGCGCCAGCTTTAACCGCGAGGGCGGTGTCGTAATAAGGCCGCGCGCCGCCGACCTTCACGTAGACCGGCTTTTCCCAGTCGGTGATTTCACGCAACTCGAGGATTTTGATCTCAAGGTCGTCGGGTCCGGTCCAGTCGGGATGGCGGGAGGCCGAGCGCTGGTCGATGCCCTTCGGCAAGGTACGCATCTCCGCGACACGATCAGAAATCTTCTGGCCAAGCAGCATACCACCCCCACCGGGTTTCGCCCCCTGACCGACGACGACCTCGATGGCATCGGCTCGTCGCAGGTCGCGCAGATTCATGCCATAGCGCGAGGGCAGATACTGGTAGACCAGCACCTTTGAATGGCCACGCTCCTCCTCGGTCATGCCGCCGTCGCCTGTAGTGGTCGACGTACCGGACAATGTGGCGCCACGCCCGAGCGCTTCCTTGGCCGGACCGGACAGCGAGCCGAAGCTCATGCCAGCAATCGTGATGGGAATCTTCAGCTCTATAGGCTTTTTTGCATGGCGCGAGCCGAGCACGACACCGGTGTCGCATCTCTCGCGATAGCCTTCGAGTGGATAGCGCGAGATAGAAGCGCCGAGAAACAGCAGATCGTCGAAATGCGGCAGCTTGCGCTTGGCGCCAGCACCGCGGATGTCATAGATGCCGGTCGCCGCAGCGCGTCGGATCTCGGAGAGCGTATAGTCGTCGAAGGTCGCGGACTTGCGTGGCGTCGTCGGCGGATTCCTGTAAGTCATACTGCCTCAATACGCGTCGGCGTTGTCGATATTGAAGTTGTAAAGTGTGCGCGCTGACCCGTACCTTTTGAACTCTTCGGGCTTGACGCCAATAACCCCGGCGCGATCGAGCAGACCCCCTAGCAGTTCCAAATGCTCGACCCGCATTTCCTTGGAGATGCAGTCCGCGCCGAGATTGCCGACGCCGCCGCGTACGAACAGCCGCGCCTCATAAATTGAATCTCCGAGCGCATCACCAGCATCGCCTAGCACCACCAGATTGCCGGACTGGGCCATGAACGCTGACATGTGGCCGATATTGCCATGCACCACGATGTCAATGCCCTTCATCGAGATACCGCAACGCGACGATGCATTGCCCTCGATGACCAGCAGCCCGCCCCTGCCAGTCGCGCCGGCGTATTGGCTGGCGTCGCCTTTGACGATGACCGAACCCGACATCATATTTTCGCCGACACCCGGTCCGGCCGAACCGTGGACGGTGATGATGCCGCCGGAGTTCATGCCGCCGCAGTAATAGCCGACGCTGCCGCGCACATCGATCGTAATAGGCTGTGCAACCCCAACTGCGACTGCATGCAGGCCTTTCGGGTTGAGGATGTCCCAAGCCGTCTCGTTGGAGCCCGGGGCGATATCATGCAGCGCCTGGTTCAACTCGCGCAAGGACATCTGCGACAGGTCGCAAACCCGCGAGGCTTGGCTTGTCGCTCTGGTGGCGTTAGTTGCCGGCATTGTCTCAATGCTCCCAGAAGTAGACCGTCGCCGGTTCGGGTTCCCAGACCTTGGCGCGGTCTATGCCGGGCAGCTTGGTAAGCGCGCGGTATTCCGAACCGAACGCCACATACTGGTCCGTCTCGGCCATCACTGCCGGCTTGCAGGCGATCGGATCGCGAACCACGCCGAAGCCGTTCTTGGTGCCGACAACGAAGGTGAAGAAGCCGTCAAGGTCGCTGAGCGTGCCCTCCAGAGCGTC
The DNA here is from genome assembly GCA_963829135.1 of uncultured Alphaproteobacteria bacterium. GTDB lineage: Bacteria > Pseudomonadota > Alphaproteobacteria > Rhizobiales > Rhizobiaceae > Kumtagia. Next base: position 811,212 of record CAWHHO010000008.1, read on the forward strand.
GCCGAGATTTTTCCCGTGCGCAATCTTCGAGGAGAGGTAGGCGGCTGCCACTTCGGTATCGTTCTCGGTCTCGAACTTCATGCCCTCGCGGATCAGCTCGCGGCGGACATTGTTGTGGTTGGACAACGACCCGTTATGCACGAGGCACTGGTCGGCGCCGGTCGAAAATGGGTGCGCACCCATCGTCGTCACCGCCGATTCCGTTGCCATGCGCGTATGGCCGATGCCGTGTGTACCGGCCATACTGCGCAGGTCAAAGCGATCAACGACGGCTTCAGGCCGCCCGACTTCCTTGTAGATCTCGACGACCTCGCCGATCCCCATGATGCGGATCGCCGGGCGCAGAGCCTCGATAGCTTCGCGTACCACATCGGCCTCGGCGGTGGTCGTGACGACCGCATGCGTTGACTTCACCGCGATGCTTACCGACGCGCCGACAGCCTTCTCAAGTTCGGCCGCGAGCCCTCGGAAATCCTGCTGAGGCGCGGCCGACTGGAGAGTGATCTTGATGCGGTTGTGCGTCGGTGCGCCATAAATGGCGATGCCCGCGCTGTCAGGCCCGCGATCACTGAGGGATATCAGCATTTCGGAAAGCATCGACCCGAGACGGGGTTCCAGCGACCTGTCCTTCAAAAACAGTCCAACGATCCCACACATGTCGACCTCCGCAGACGATCCATCCCGAGATGTACCGGATGAACCGTCGCAACTCAATCTGTATGAAAAAAATTTTCCTCTGGTTACGTATGGCTTTCGGTTGCATCGGCTGCCCGATCGCCACCTTGCCGACTGTTGTGCGCCCACAGCGCGGTCCGAATCCGTGCAATCTTATCGACCGCTCGGTTCCATGCCGATGCCGCCGCACCCTTTCAAGAGAGTGAAATTTTTTTCATAGATTCCGTCCGAACCCAGGCATTGTCAAAGCGATTTACGCACCGTTAACGTTTAATCACGGATTTGCTGGCCGGTGTCGGACCTTGGCATCTAGATAAAATTCAGTGTTCGACATGGGCTGTCAGCACTGAATGTTGGAACGATATCCTTCCCGTTGATCTGGGTACGTTGTCCGTCGCACGTTTTAGCCAGCGCTGTTTTGCGGGTAGCAGATGATTGAAAGGTAGCGCATCGGCAATACGGTGAGTTCTTCCGGGCCATGTGGCGCATCGGCGTCGAAGAACAGGCTGTCGCCGGGCTTCATATGGTAGAGGTTCCCGCCGTGCCGGTAAACGACCTCACCCTCGAGCATGTATAGGAACTCAATGCCCTCATGCTGAAAAGTAGGAAACACATCGGAATCTTCGGTCAACGTGATCAGATAGGGCTCGACAACGACACCGCTGGTGTTCGGACCGATATGGCCGAGCAGATTGTATTGATGGCCGGCCCGCGTGCCACGGCGCTCCACATCGAGCCCTTCACCCGCCTTGACGAAAACCGCACCGCGTTCTTCTTCAAAACGGCGGAAGAAGGCTGTGACCGGAACGCCCAGCGCGCGCGAAAGAGCCTGGAGAGTTGTCAGGGACGGCGAAGCTATACCGTTCTCTATCTTTGACAGCATTCCCAGCGAAATGTTGGTGGCGGCAGCAAGGTCGGCGACGGTTACTCCCAGCTTCTTTCGAAACGACCTAACTTCGCGCCCTATCGCGACTTCCAGCACCTTTTCCCTTGTGTCGCGGACAGCGTGCGGGTTCTGCATGAGAGGTGTGCGGATCGTATTCTCGTCGCTTGCCGCAGCCTTCGGCGTCAGCGTATGCTCGGCCACTGCTGGACCCACCCGAGGCTCGAGGCCGGGAGTTGCTTTTGCCATTTTTCCATCCTGAAATGACCGAGATTATTGTCACTCAGGGTGAACATATTCGTAGCCGACGGCACCGCGCAACCGCACCGAAGGCCGGCGCCTGTCACGTTCCCTCGCCATAGACATTTGCTATCCTGATGAGCCCTAGTGGCCGCTCTCGGAAAGCACCGGTTGAGGCGCCAACGGACGAGGTGGGAGCAAACTGTGAAACGGAGATACAAGCTGTTGATTCTAACTGTTGAAATACTTTTGTTGGCGAGCCATTAAATGAATTCTCAGGAAAGCAATTGAGGAGCGATCTTAAAGGCCGTCTTTCCGGAATCGTTCTGTCGCCAACAAAGCGCGTGGGTTCTTTAGGTGAAACCGCGGCCTCTGGCGGTCAAACAATCGAACCCGTAGTCTGAGCGACCATGAACAAAATCGAGTCGGGAAAGCTTGGATCGAGTGGCGAAGATTCCGCAGCGTCTGGCCGGCTGGGATCTCGGCTCAAGCTCGCGCGCCAAATCCGCGGCATGACGCTAAAAGCGTTGGCGACCGCCGTAAGTTGCTCGGAAAGCTTGCTTTCAAAGATTGAGAACGGCAAGGCCTCGCCTTCGCTGCCGATGCTGCATCGCCTGGTCCAGGCGCTCGGTACCAATATCGGCTGGATGTTCGAGGATGTCGATGGCGACGAGGGCATCGTGTTTCGCGCCGGCACGCGCCCCCTGATCGCGCTCGACCCCTTGCGGCGAGGCGAAGGCATCTCGCTCGAACGCGTCATCCCCTATTCCGCGGGTCATCTGCTCCAGTGCAACATCCATCATATCGAAAAGGACGGCGAAAGCGCAGGCCCGATCCAGCATGCCGGGGAAGAGGTCGGCTATGTCCTCGCAGGACAGATCGAACTGATTGTCGACACGAGAACTTTCGTCCTTGGCGTTGGCGACACATTCGTGTTCAGGTCGGATTTGCCGCACCATTACCGCAACATCGGCGGCGAAAGGGCCAGCATCTTCTGGGTCAACACGCCGGCGACGTTCTGATGCGGAAGTCGGCTTCAAGAGCGTTGACAATCATTCAAGTCTCTTGAAGATTGATCTGCCTTTCACCGTCGGATCATCCGGCCAAGGCATGCAAAGAGGAAACCGCAATGAGCCTGACCCGACTTCTTGCAAGCTGCGCAACAGCTATCGCCTTGAGCATGGCGGCGGGTTCCGCCTACGCCCAAGACACTTTCGCGCTGGTCAACATCAATCAGCAAGCCCTGTTCTTCAACCAGATCAACGATGGTGCCCAGAAGGCTGCGGACGCCGCCGGCGCCAAGCTCGTCATCTTCAACGCCAACAACGTGCCGAGCGCCCAAAACGACGCGATCGAAACCTACATCACGCAGAAGGTCGATGGCATCATTCTGGTCGCGATCGACGTCAATGGCGTAAAGCCCGCCATCACTGCTGCCAAGGCCGCCGGCATCCCGGTCATCGCCATCGACGCACAGATCCCCGACGGCGACAACGTCGCCTTCGTCGGCGTCGACAACACAAAGGCCGGGGCCGATATCGGCAAATTCTACGCCGACTACGTCAAGAAAGAGATGGGCGGAAAGGCCAAGATCGGCGTCGTCGGCGCACTCAATTCATTCATCCAGAACCAGCGCCTCGACGGCTTCAAGAAGGCGGTCACTGACAGTGGCGTCGAAGTGACCTTCCTCGACACGGTCGACGGCCAGAACGTCCAGGAGACGGCGCTAAGCGCCTCAGAAAACCTGATGACCGCCAACCCGGACATGACGACGCTTTACGCGACCGGCGAGCCCGCCCTGATCGGCGCAGTCTCCGCGGTCACAAGCCAGGGCCGCACCGGCGACGTGAAGGTGTTCGGCTGGGATCTCACCAAACAGGCGATCGAGGGCATCGACGCCGGCTGGGTGACGGCTGTCGTGCAGCAGGATCCGGCAGGTGAAGGCGCAGGCGCAGTCGAAGCGCTGATGAAGCTCAAGAAGGGTGAAAAGGTCGAGCCGATCATCAACATCCCGATCACCATCGTGACCAAGGAGAACGTCGAGCCCTACAAGGCGATGTTCAAGTAAGGCGTCAAAGCGACACTCGAACCGCGACGCCGCCCCGCGCGGCGTCGCCCTTTTTCATGAGGACACGATGGCCGACGGCGAGACCTATCGCGTCCGGATGACGGGCATCTCGAAGCGATACAGTGCGATCCAGACACTCGACAATGTGTCGCTTACGCTCAAGCCTGGCGAAGTTCTGGGCCTGGTCGGCGACAATGGCGCGGGCAAGTCGACGTTGAGCAAGGTGCTGTCGGGCGCCGTCGTTCCCGATAGCGGCACGATCGAGATCGACGGCAAGCCGGTGTCATTCGCCTCGCCTGCTGATGCACGGGCGGCGCGCGTCGAGATGGTCTATCAGGACCTCTCGCTCTGCGACACGATCGATGTCGCGGGCAATCTCTTCCTCGGCCGCGAGCCGCGCCGCGTAATCGCGGGCATGCCCTTCCTCGACAAGCAGCAGATGCATATGCAGGCGCGCGCCATGCTCGACCGGCTGGGCATCGTCATCGCCGACACCAAGCTCAAGGTCGAAAACCTTTCCGGCGGTCAGCGCCAGTCGATCGCCATCGGCCGCGCCGCCTCGTTCGAGCCGTCGGTGCTGATCATGGACGAGCCGACCGCCGCTCTTGCGGTCGCGGAGGTCGAGGCGGTGCTGGACCTCATCCGCACAGTGAGCGCGCGTGGCGTCAGCGTCATCCTGATCACCCACCGCCTGCAGGACCTGTTCCTGGTCTGCGACCGTATCCAGGTCATGTATGAAGGGCGCAACGTCGCCGAGCGACTGATCGGCGACACCGACATCGAGGACATCGTCAATCTGATCGTCGGGCGGAAGTTCAACGCCCGCTCGGCTAAGCATACGCATCAGAGAGGTGCGCCGTCATGAGCGATGCGCCGATGCGTGCTCCAACGGCTCTGCCGCGCGTTCGTGATAGCAACTGGCGAGACGCGATGCTCGCCAACGGCAGCGTCGTTTCGATCGCATTGTTCTTCGCCGTCGTTTGCCTGATCTTCTCGGTAACGACCGATGCGTTCCTGTCCGCGCCGAACCTGCTCAACATCCTGCGCCAGTCTGCGCCGCTATTGATCGTCGCGGCCGCGATGACCTTCGTCATCACGACCGGCGGCATCGACCTTTCGGTCGGCTCCATCCTGGCGCTGGTGGCGACCCTGTCGGCTACCCTGCTTCAGATGGGATTACCATGGCCGCTGACGATCCTCATCATGCTGGCGCTGGGAGCGGCGATCGGCGCGCTGCAAGGTTATTTCATCGCCTATGAGCGCATTCCGGCCTTCATCGTCACGCTGGCCGGCCTCTCTGTCATCCGAGGCGTCGCGCTGCTGATCACCGGCGGTTATTCGATCCCGGTCGAGGCGACCAGTCCATTCGTGGCCATCGGTCGCGCCTGGATTTTCGGCGTGCCGGCGCCGGCTTGGATCGCTGTGGTCATGCTGGCACTGGCCTATGTGGTTTTCAACCAGACGCCGTTCGGTCGCTACGTGACCGGTATCGGCGCCAATGCGGAAGCCGTGCGCCGCGCCGGCGTCAACACACGGCTCAACATCGCTTTTCGTCTATGTAATCTCGGGCGCGGTTTCGGCACTCGCTGGCATCATCCTCGCTGCCCGGCTCGGCTCGGGGTCGTCCAATGCCGGCCAAGGTTTCGAGCTCGAAGTGATCGCAGCCGTCGTGCTCGGCGGAACCAGCCTGTTCGGCGGGCGCGGAACGATCATCGGGACGATCCTCGGCGCTCTGACGGTCGCGGTCATCGCCAACGGTCTGATTCTCGCGCATCTTTCGCCATTCCTGACCCCGATCGTCACCGGCGTCATCATTCTCGTCGCCATCTGGCTGAACTTCCGCCTGTTCAAGGGCGCAGTGCGGAGCCGCTGAGATATGAACGAACTTTTCGCCAGCGAGCCCACCAAACGTCATCCGATCGGCATTGCGACCGGCGAGGTGATGACCGTGACTGGGCCGGTTCCGGTCGACGAGATGGGCGTGACGCTGATGCACGAGCACATCCTGCTCGACGGGGCGCGGACATGGAAATGTCCATGCCATCCCGATGAGAAGGCGATAGCCGAACAGTCCGTCTCGATGGAGATCATCGGCGAGCTACGGATGAACCCCTACATGAACCGTGACAACGTTTCGCTGGACGACAGCGATCTGGCGCTGTCGGAGTTGAAGCGCTACCGGGAGCTAGGCGGACACACGGTGATCGACGCCACGAATATCGGGATCGGCCGCGACCCCGGGAAGCTTGCGCGCATCGCCCGCATGTCCGGCCTCAAGATCGTCATGGGGACGGGTTTCTACCTTGAGCACACGCACCCGGAATGGCTGAAGGCGATGGATGTCGAGGCGGTGACCGAATTCATCGTCAAGGAGGTGGGCGGAGGCGACACCCAGCCGGAAATCCTCGCGGGCTTGATCGGCGAAGTCGGCGTCAGCAAGGATTTCACCGACGAAGAGATGAAGTCGCTGAGAGGATCGGCACGAGCTGCGCGCAACACCGGGGTGCCGCTGTCGATCCATCTGCCCGGCTGGGAGCGGCTTGCGCACAAGGTCCTGGATGTTGTCGAGGCAGGAAGGGGCAGATTTACGCCACACCGTGCTCTGTCACATGAATCCCAGCCATCACGATCTCGACTACCAGACCAGCCTTGCCAGGCGCGGCGCATTCCTGGAATACGACATGATCGGCATGGACTATTATTATGCCGACCAGGACGCGCAGTCGCCGTCGGACGAGGAGAATGCCCGCGCGATCCGTTCGCTGGTCGATCTGGGCTTCGCCGACCGCCTGCTCCTTTCGCAGGATGTCTTTCTGAAGATCATGCTGACGCGTTATGGCGGTTTCGGCTACGGCTATATCCTCAAGCACTTCGTGCCGCGTCTGAAAAGGCATGGGCTAGACCAAGCCGCCATCGACCAGATGATGATCGACAATCCTAAATCCGTTTTCTCCGCATAAGGCACAAACAGTATCCGGGAACAAAAATGTCAAAGAAAAAAATCCTGCTGGCCGGCGAGTCCTGGGTGTCGACGGCGACCCACATCAAGGGGTTCGACCAGTTTCCGACAGTCACCTACCACACCGGTGCGGACGAGCTGCTCAAGGCGCTGAAGCAGACCGAATTTGACGTCACCTTCATGCCGGCGCACGAAGCCCAGCGAGAGTTTCCGCAGACGATCGAGGCCCTGTCGGCCTATGACGCGGTTGTGCTCTCCGATCTCGGCTCCAACACGCTGCTGCTGCATCCCGACACCTGGATCCATTCGAAGACCACGCCGAACCGCCTGCGCCTGTTGCGCGATTATGTGAAGGGCGGCGGTGGACTGTTGATGTTCGGCGGCTACTACAGCTTCCAGGGCATCAACGGCGGCGCGCGCTATCACAAGACGGCGGTCGAGGACGTGCTGCCGGTGACCTGCCTGCCCGACGACGATCGCGTCGAGGTGCCGGAAGGTTTTGCACCGGTGCCGAACGGATCGGCGCACCCTATCCTGAAGGGACTCGGCGCCGACTGGCCGGTCCTGCTCGGCTTCAACGAGGTGAAGGTGAAGGCCGGGGCCGAAGTGCTCGCGACCGTCTCGTCGGACTACGGCTCGCTGCCCCTGCTCGTTACCGGCAAGTACGGCGAAGGCCGCACCATCGCCTGGACATCGGACGTCGGGCCACATTGGCTGCCGCCGCAGTTCATCGCCTGGCCCGGCTACAAGACGCTTTTCGAGAGCATGCTCGCCTGGGCGACCACCAAGGATTGAGCATGCGCGTCCATGTCGTGGGCAATGCCTGCATCGATACGACATTCAGGCTTGGCCGGTTTCCTTTGCCCGGCGAAACGCTGAACGCGTCGACTATGTCACCGAGGGACTCGGCGGCAAAGGCGCGAACCAGGCCGTGGCGGCATCGCGGACAGGCGCTCCGGTCACGCTGTGGACGGCGCTCGGCAGGGATGCCGCCGGCGTCATGGATCAGGGATGTGCTGGCGGCCGAAACTCTCGACCTGGAGGCGAGCGAATTCGATCTTCCGAGCGACCGGTCGACGATCATGGTCGATGCGGCCGGCGAAAACCTTATCGTCAGCAGCGTGGCGTGCGCGCAGGCCTTTGATCCCGTCGGACAGACGGCAGCCACCCAACGCTTCAAACGCGGCGATATCGTAGTCATTCAGGGCAATCTAACGACCGAAGCGACTGAGAGTTGCCTGCGCCTTGCGCGCGAAAAGGGCGCGAAGACCATGCTGAATCCCAGCCCGATAAACGATACCATCGTGCCGGATCTGAGCCTGGCCGACATGCTGATCGTCAATCGAAGCGAAGCGCGGACGCTTGGTGCCCAGTCGGATGTTGAACTCGCTGCCGCAAGTCTGGCGAAAAGAGGGCCTTCCCTGGTCATCGTCACGTTGGGTAGCGAAGGGTGTCTATGGCTTTCCACAAAAGGACGGGCGATCCGCCGGCTTCCGGCATCAAAGGTCGTGGCCGTCGACACAAGCGGCGCGGGCGATGTGTTCTGCGGCGCTTTTGTCGGAGCTCTTGCGCAAGGGAATGGCTGTGACAAGCAGCCTGAAATTCGCGCTTACCGCAGCCTCGCGTGGCGGTAACACGGCCCGGCACGCTTTCATCTTGTCCGTCAGCGGCCGAGATGGCAGCAATTCTCGATGAAATGAAAGCGAACCATCATGGCTGATACATCCAAGCCGATCGGGCAGGCGGGCGGCGACGCGCTCGTACTCAGCTCTTCGGCCGCAGCAAGGTCGTTATCGGCGTCGTTCATCTGCTGCCGCTGCCCGGCGCGCCGCGTTATGACGGCGAAGCGGTCGAGGCGATCTATCAGCGCGGGCTCGACGATGCACGCGCCTATCTGCATGGCGGCTGCGACGGGGTGATCGTCGAGAACCACGGCGACATCCCCTTCGCCAAGCCGGACGACATCGGACCGGAGACGTCGGCCTACATGGCTGTGATCTCTGACCGCATTCGGCGCGAGCTCGGCCGGCCGATTGGCATCAACGTGCTTGCCAATGCCGCGATTCCCGCCCTGGCGATCGCGAGTGCTGCGGGCGCCGGCTTCATCCGGGTGAACCAATGGGCGAATGCCTATGTCGCCAATGAAGGTTTTGTCGAAGGCGAATCCGGCCGCGCCGCTCGCTACCGTGCGAGGCTGCGCGCCAATGGCATAAAAATATTCGCCGACGCGCATGTAAAGCACGGGGCGCATGCGATCGTCGGCGACCGGCCGGTCGAGGAACTGGTCAAGGATCTGGTCTTCTTCGACGCCGACGCCATCATCGCGACGGGTCAGCGCACCGGCCACGCCGCAGACCTCGGCTACATCCGCATGATCAAGGAAGCGGCCGGACTGCCGACCCTCGTCGGGAGCGGCGTAACACCCGAGAATGTCAACGACATTTTGGGCATCGTCGATGGCGTCATTATCGCGAGCAGCCTCAAGCATGGCGGCGTCTGGTGGAACCCGGTCGATCCGGCACGGGTCACTGCGTTGATCGCCGGCCTGGAAAGATAGTGCGCCTGCACACCGAAACCAGAGCTTGCAAGGCTTTAACGACAGGCTGCTCACGCCCGTATGTGCATGGGCCGCTACCTTAGTGACGCGCGGATTGCGGCATTAGGCCCTTGCCCTTGCCCCCGCCAGAGTTGTGCCACCGCTTTCAGCTGAGATTTTGACTCCGACAGCGGGTATGAAGCGACAGGCGAGCGAATTATGGGTCGTGCAATGAAGTGTCTACGGTCCAGCTCCGCCGAAGACTGGTCCATTCGCGCACATAACCGGTGGCAGGCTTTCCCGGCTACAGTTTCTGTCGCGTTATCGCTTCCAGTTCGGTGACGAGTTTATCGACCTCTTCAAGGGTATTGTAATGTACCAATGACACGCGAAGGACGCCGTTCGGCGCGAGGCCGAGCGTTTCGCTCAACCTGCGTGAATGAAAATCACCATGACGGATGCCAATGCACGCTCGGTCAGTCGCCTCGATAACGTGCTCGTTCGGTTTGTTTCGGAAGCGGAAGGAAATTGTAGGCACACGGACAGCCTGATCGGCACTCCTTTGTCCCACAATGTCGACATCGTTGCGTTGCCGCAGCCACGACAGCAGCCGCTCTCCGACCGCAGCCTCATGCCGCGCTACATCGGCGAAGGCCGCTTCGATCGACCCGCGCCCTGAACCGCCACCCAATTGTTCGAAATAGTCGACGATCGCAGTTGACCCCCAGGCGAGCTCGTAGTTGGGATTTCCCGGCTCCAGCTTGCCCGGGATTTTGTCCTTGCCGTAGAAATAATGGTAAAGCCCGTCGAGTTCAGCCAGCAGATCATATTTGCCATACATGACCGCCAGATGTGGGCCGTATACCTTGTAGAGCGAAAACACGTAGTAGTCGGCATCGATCGCCTGTACGTCGAGCGACCGGTGGGGTGCATAGGCGACGCCGTCGACGCAAAGCTTCGCACCCCGCGCATGGACGAAATCGGCAATGTCACGCATTGGATTGATTGTGCCGAGAATGTTCGACGCGTGGGTCACGCACACTAGCCGCGTCCGCTCGGTCATAAGATTTCCGAGGTCCTCCATTTCCGGCTCCATGGCGTCCGGATTGATGTTCCAGACCTTTATGGAAATCCCTCGCTCCTGCAGCATGAGCCACGGACCGATGTTCGATTCATGGTCGAAATCGGTGACGACGACCTCATCGCCTGCGCTCAGTTGGCTGGCCATGGCAGTCGCCAGAAAGCGAACAAGCACTGTTGTGGAATGTCCGAACACGACTTCCTCTGGCCGGCTTGCCCCGATGAACATCGCCATTTTTGCCCGCGCTTCCGCCAGTCTGGCGCTGGCGCGTAGCGACGGCTCGTAGCTGGCTCCGGTCTGTACGCTGGTGGTCAGCAGATAGTCGGAAATACGCTCAGCGACGCTCTTGAGCACCTGGGACCCGCCTGCATTGTCGAAATAGGCCCACCCATCCGATAAGGCGGGAAATTGCGAACGGACACACTGGACGTCGAGCATGTCGGGCTCCTTGGCGGGTTAGCGGGCGCGCGACAGGCGCTTTTCAAGCAGTCCGACAAGGCGGACAAGCGGCAACAGGATGATCAGGTAGATCGCTGCGGCGACGATCAGCGGCGTCGGATTGGCCGCCAGCGCCTGCGCTTGGTTTGCCTGCTTCAACAGGTCCGGCATCGCGACGACGGAGGCTAGCGCCGTGTCCTTCATCACATTGATGGAGTTGGAGGTCAGCGGCGGAATAACCAGCCGGATCGCCTGCGGCAGCACCACCTTATGCATTGTCGAGACGAAATGCAGGCCAAGCGCCCGCGCCGCCTCGAACTGGCCCTGCGGGATCGCCTCGATTCCGGCGCGAATGATCTCAGCCGAATAGGCTGCCGAGACCATCGAGATCGCTACCGTGGCAGAGGCAAACGAAGACAGGCGGATGCCGGCGAATGGCAGCGCGTAGTAGACGATAAACAATAGCACAAGCACCGGTATCGAGCGGAATACATCGATATAAGCGATTGTCAGCAGCGACACCGGCTTGGGCCCGTAGAGCCGCAGCATCGCCAGCCCGATACCAACGATGAAGCCGATGCCAATGCAGGCAAAGCCGAGCGTCAGCGTCGTCATCAGTCCGCTGAGGATCAACGGCAAGGTTTCGACGAACACGCGATAGTTGAGGAACGTATCGAACACCGACATGGCAAACCTCTGAGGTGAGGGAGCGGACGCTCCCTCACCCTATCAGACGATGGCTGAGCCTATACGAATCAGAGTTTGGGTATGTCCATGACTGTGGTTGTCGCCAACCCTTGTTCCGGCTTAGCTCCAAACCAGGTTTCGTAGATCGCTGCCAAGCTGCCGTCCTTTTTCATCTCGGCAATCACGTCATTGACCTTGCCCGCCAGCGGTGCGTCCTTGGCGAACATCACTGAATATTGCTCGCCGGTCTTGATCCGCTCGACCACTTTGTATTGCGGCTTGTCCTTTGTGTAGTAAAGCAGGGCCGGTATGTCGGAGATGTAGCCGTCTATCCGCCCTGCCTCTAGATCGAGCATTGCCGGCGCCAGTCCTTCATATTTGTTGACCGTGCCGATCTTGGTCTCTGCCATATGCTCGGTGACCCAGATGTCGCCGGTGGAGCCAGTATCGACCCCGACCGTCTTGCCGGCCATGCCAGCCAGCCCGGTAATGCCGCTGTCGGCCTTCACAGTTAGAGACTGGTCGCTGTCATAGTAGGGCTGTGCGAAGCTGACTGACTCCAACCGCTTCTTCGTGATTGTGATGGATGACACAGCCGCGTCGATCTGGCCCGACTGCACGGCAGCAAATAGGCCGGCGAACGGAATGTTGGTGAATTTAACGTCCATGCCGAGTCGCTTGCCGACCTCGGTCATCAGATCGACCTCGAAGCCGACCGTCTTGCCCGTGGCGTCCTGGAATTCCCAAGGCACGTTGCCGATATTGGCCCCGACATTGATCTCTTCCGCTACGGCGATGCCAGACAAGGAGCCGAGCACAGCGATAACGCCGAACGCGAATGTCGTCTTTCTAAAAATCCCACGCATGCCATTCCCCTTTTTCGTTTGCGGTCTGCCGAACGGGTGATAAGTCTCGGCGGTTGGATTAAACTGGTCTGACCGGTCAGGCCACGCAAGCATTTTGGCCGCGCGATTGCAAGCAGCTTGTGACGATGCGAGCAACGAGGCGGCGCCGGGCAAGGAAGATTTGATGGCGCAGGAAACCACCCATGTTCGCGCGTGAACTATTGGCGCCCTCGGTAGCGCGCCGCATCCAGGGGATGATCCTCAGCGGCGAACTTGCAACCGGCCGCCGCATCCCGGGTCAGCGTGAGTTCGCCGAGCAGCTGGGCATAAGCCGCGCATCGCTGCGCGAGGCATTGCTGACGCTCGAGACGCTGGGCCTAGTTCGCACTGAACCCGGCCGCGGCACCTTCGTTTCGCCGCGTAGCGCCAATGGCGGCTTGTCCAAATGGCGCTACGCTGACAGCTACCGACTCGAAGAGGTGTTCCAGACAAGGGTGACCATTGAATTGCGCATCGCCGAACTCTGCGCGCCGATCGTGCTGCCCGACGACCTCGCAGGCCTTTCGGCGGCCACCGATCGTATGGAATCCGCGTATGCCGCCGGCGACCTCTTGGCCAACGTCGATGCCGATCTGGACTTCCACCGCCTGATCGCCGAGCGCTGCCCCAACCGCATGCTCGTCGACCTTTACCTCTCGGTGCGCGAGCAATTGACAGAGACGCAGCGTCAGCCGATCCCGAACACTGCGCCTGCGCGCATGTCGCAATCGATTGCCGAGCATCGTGCCATAATCGCCGCCTTCACCGACCGGGACGCCGTAAGCGCCGGCGCAGCGATGCGCGCTCATATACGCAACACTGCGGCCTGCGCGGGAATAGCACTGGACTGAGGCCGGCGACATTACCTCATAGAGGCGGGTTCGCGCCCTGTCCGCTTTATGGCGAAGGCGAAGCGACATTGAAATGCCGAGGTTGCCGCGCATAGACGAGTCGCCCTCAAGGTGTCGGGACATGCCCGGCCTGGAACAGTGAAAACGAGGGCTCGGCGAACACGTTATCGGGCGCAGATGTGTCAGGCTCGGCGCTGCATTTTTTCGAAAAGGAAGGGCGAACCATTATGGCCGAGGTTTTGCTGTTCCACCACGCATGTGGGCTAACACCAGGCATCCGCGCATTCGCCGACGACCTAAGGGCTGCCCGACACATCGTGCATACGCCGGACCTGTTCAACGGGCGCACGTTTCAGAGCATCGCGGAGGGGCTCGCCTATATTGGGGAGATCGGTTTCGATGAAATGCGCGAACGCGGCGTCAGTGTCGCCGACGATCTGCCACCCGAACTGGTCTATGCCGGGTTCTCGTTTGGCGTGCTTCCGGCGCAGAAGCTGGCGCAGACCCGTCATGGAGCCCGCGGAGCATTGCTCTTCTACTCCTGCGTGCCGATTAGTGGCGAATGGGCTTTCGGCCCCTGGCCGGACGGCGTCGCGGTCCAGGTTCATGCTATGGACAGCGACCCGATCTTCGTAGGCGAGGGCGACATCGACGCAGCCCGCGAAATCGTGGAGAAAGTCGAGGACGCCGAGCTTTTCTTGTATCCTGGCGATCAGCACTACTTTGCCGACAGCTCGCTCCCGTCATTTGTCGCGGATGCAACCGCGCTGCTCACCAAGCGGGTGCGCGAGTTTCTGGATCGTGTCTGAGAGGCATACAGCTATTGGGATGCGATATCCGGTTTATCAACGGCTTCTGCGCTGTAGCGTGACGATGGAATTGCGACTCGCCTGCCTTGACGCGCTCTGGCACTACCTTCGCTTGGCAATGAGGTTCAGGTGACCGACCGCACGGTCCGCGCAAATCAAATGGCACACAGCGCAACTTCAAATGGCAGGGCATACCAAGGTCCATCAAGGTCGCCGGTGCCCAGTTGATGCTGCGGCCCTATGTTCTGAGCTGCTTTCTCGGATCATTCTGAGCAGCGCATCGGTCTCGCTCGGTACGTCTTCGGCCAGGCGAGCGGCAGCGACGATGCCTAACCAAGAGTAGACGCGTTCGACTGCCTCCCCGTTCATCTCCAGCCATGTTGCAAGATATTCCCTGCCCAATTTGGGATCAACATTGTGCATCAGGACGTATGAGCGGCAAATATCGGCAGCAGGTTCACCGCAGGTGGCGTCCAACCAATCAACTATCGTGGCATCCGCCGGGGTGCCAAGCACATTCCACGGATGGAAGTCGCCGTGGCACAGTTTGCACCCTCCCGGCATACCTCGCAGTGTCTCAAGCAACTCGAGCCGAACGCTGTTCGTCAGAAAAGGGGCTGCTTCGATGTTCTGGGTCAGCCGCGCCTTCAAACTGGGAAGTCCATAGCCATCGCGGTCATGAATTTCACCATGCAACCGCACCATGGCTTCAAGATGCGCAGCGGTGCGATCGGGTTGCGACCGGATCGCCTCTGCGAACGTGCTACCAGCAGCGCGGCTCATGATGAGCCCCCAACGACCTTCGTACTGGCAAACGCTTTCGACGCGTGGCGCACGAACTCCGAGGCTTTCGATGATCGCGAGCGTGGCTGCCTCACGAAAGGCGGACCTCTTTGCCGAAAGGCCGACCTTATACAGCTTGAGCACGCGATCACCGTATTCGCGAACTTCGGCGACCTTGCCTTGGCCCACCAGCGAGCCGACCAAACGAGAGTCCATAGTGTCCACCGGTGCCCAGCGACAGGCGGCTTTGATGTACGTTGCCCGACGCTTGATTCTATAGGCGCTATCGATCCTCATCGACAACGCGAATTGACCATCTGCGGCCCACACTATCAAAAGTGGAGACCCACTCTTAGGAACCGAATAGGAATATATCCCTTGAACGGTCAACCGCACGATGGCATGGTTCGCAGTCGAAACCGAAAGCGAGACGAATCATGCAGCCTGAACGGGCACGGGAACCGGAGGGCGAAGCCTTGCCCCATGAACGAGGTGGATCAGGTCATTGCCGCCTTAGCGAGGATAGATGAGCGGTCGCTCTTGCGCCGTCCGCGTGTATCAAAACCGACAACGATGGCGCCATTCTTACGAATATTGGGCGAGCGACATTTCGCTGGGCGTTGCGGGTGTTTGAGGTCATGCGCCAGGCCACCGGCAGCACTTCTCCTCGGTCCCTGCGCTCGTCCGATTGGCATGCCGCTTCAGAACAGGCCGCTGGTTTATCGGACCGGCGTGAGGCCGATATGTCTTGATGCCGCCAGCAAACTGGCCACCGGCACCAAGCATCTGCTTCGTCTTTCGCGATCCGCCGCAACGCGAATACGACCCGCAATCGTAACGCAGAGTAGACGACAGCGTCGCCCACCAATACCATGAGGATAGCAGTACCACGGACGCAGGGCTTCGTCGTCGTCGAGCGACGACCGGCCTCACCCGGCGTGCACGGGCACTATGCTCTCATCATGCGTAAGCATTTGAAGCCGAGCTGGAAATAGGTAAGCCCCTTGCGCACGATGATACCGACAGTTGCTACAAATATTCAAATGTAAGCTCTCTGCATTACATCAACTGACGACAGCCGCTGTGCTAACCAGCCTCGAGCACGACCTTCACGCTCTGGCTGCGGTCGAGTGCTAGGCGGATTGCGTCGGGAGCGGCGGCCAGAGGCAGGCGTGCAGTGACCAACTGTTGTACGTCGACCTTGCCGCTGATGATGTAATCTACTGCCTGCTTGAATTCCTTGCCGAAGCGGAAGGCGCCGCGGAAATCGATTTCCTTGGCCATTATGGCATTGGCCGGCACGGAGATCTCGCCCCCGGGAAGATTGCCGATCTGCACGATCGTTCCGCCCCGCCGCACGGTGCGGATGCACAGAGCCAACGCTGGCGGCGCGCCTGTGACCTCGAATGCGACGTCGAACGGTTTATCGGCGGCAGCCGCCAGTAAGTCTTCATTGCCGCTGGCGATATCGATCGTCTCGTCCGCGCCAAGTTTCCTGGCGAAGTCGAGCGGCTTGGCGGCAATGTCGACCATGGTGAGGTTCACCGCACCAGCGATCCTGGCGGCTAGCATGGCGAGCAGGCCGATCGGCCCAGCTCCGAACAGGGCCACGCGTTTTCCTCTGAGATCGCCGGCGCGCGAGACGGCATGGAGGCAGACCGCCAGCGGCTCGGCAAGCGCCGCCGACGCGTAGGGCAAATCCTCCGGTACGACGACGCACTGCGCAGGTACTGCGTCGAAATAGGTCGCGAATCCGCCCTGCATGTGCGGTGTCTTCGACGCTGAACCCATGAAGTAAATGTTTTCACAGAGATTGGCGCGCCCTTCGCGACAGCGCGCGCAATGTCCGCACCAGCGCGAGGGATTGACGGCCACATGGTCGCCGACCTTCAGCCCTGTATCTGCGGCATTGATCTCGGAGATCTCGCCGGCGATTTCGTGGCCCAAAACGAGAGGCGAAGTCACCACGAAGTCCCCAGTACGGGCATGGCGAAAATAATGCATGTCGGAGCCGCAGATGCCTGCGGCACCGAACTTGATACGCACCATCCCTTGGCCGAGCGGCCCTAGCGTCTGCTCGACCATACGAAGATCTTCCGGCCCGAAGAGCGTGGCGGCGAGGGCAGTTTGTTGATTTGTCATCGCCCTACCTCAACAATCCCATCTGCTGCGGCAGCCACAGCGTGATCGCTGGTACGAAAGTGATCAGCAACAGCGCGAACAACAGCGGCACGAGCCACGGCAGGATGGCCATCGTCGTGCGCTCTACCGATAGCTTTGCCACGCGTGACAACACGAACAGCACCATTCCCAGTGGCGGATGCAGCAGGCCGATCATCAGGTTCAGCGTCATGATCAGACCAAAATGCACGGGGTCCACTCCGTACCTTGCCGCCACCGGTAACAGGATCGGCACCAGAATTGTGATGGCTGCGATCGTATCCAGGAAACAGCCGACGATCAGCATCAAGATGTTGACCAGGATGAGAAACACCCACTTGTTGTCGGTCAGCGAGGTCATGAAGTCGGAGAAAATGTGAGCGAACTGGCTGACCGTCAGCAACCAGGCGAAGATCGAGGCCGCCGTGACGATAAACAGCACCGACGCCGTGGTTTCGATCGTGTCGAAGCTCGCCTTGGCGAGCGCCTTGATGCTCATGGTGCGGTAGCGCACGAGACCTAGAAACAGTGACCAGAGCACCGCCGCCATTGCGGCTTCGGTCGGCGTAAACCAGCCCATCGTCATGCCGCCGATAAGGATGACCGGCGTCATCAGAGCCATCACGGCGGAGAAGTCGAAATACCAGTCGGCCGCAACGAGCACGGCCAGCGCTATCAATACCGCGATGTTGATGCTCAGGCCGGCGGTCGCAAGCAGGTACACGCCGAGCGGAAACAGCGCGACAACAAGAATCTCGAGCGAGGCCTCGCCAAGCTTGGCGAGCGAGAACGGCGTGTCGGAACCCCAGCCGCGCCTGTAAGCGAAGATCGCAACGGTGATCATCATCAGTACAGTCATAACGACGCCTGGCACGATGCCGGCCATGAACAACGCGCCGATCGAAACATTGGCCATCATGCCGTAGATGACGAAGGGCAGGGATGGTGGGAAGATTGGCCCGAGCGTCGCCGAAGCAGCGGTCACACCAACCGCGGCTTCCACCGGATAGCCATGATCCTTCATGGCCTTGATCTCGATTGTGCCGATGCCGGCAGCGTCGGCCAGCGCGGTTCCGGACATGCCCGAGAAAATCACCGAGCCGATGATATTGACCTGCGCGAGGCCGCCCTTCATCCAGCCCACGAGAGCCAGCGCGAAGCTGTAGATGCGGCCGGTCACGCCGGCGATGTTCATCAAATTGCCCGCCAGGATGAAGAAGGGCACCGCCAGCAGCGGAAAGCTTTCTACCCCGGCGATCATGCGCTGCGCCGCGATCAGGTCCGGCGCAACATTGTAGATGAGCAGATAGGCCACCGAAGCCATCGCCATGGAAACGGCAACCGGCACCCCGGCGATCATCAGAAGGAGAAAGCCTCCAACAAGAAGCAGCATTGTCAGGCCCCCGGAACGTCGAATTTTTCTGGATGCTGGAGAACGGAGTAGCCGCGCCTCCAGTTCTGCACGAGTACCTGACCTGAGCGCAGGAACATCAGCACGAAGCCAGCGAACACCAGATAAAAGAAGGGTGAGCGCGGCAGGCTGACGGTTGTCATGCGCTCATGGCCGACAATCGAAACGTAGCGCCACATCAGCCAGGACGCGTAAGCGAAGAAGACGACTCGAATGACATCAACAGCCATCGAAAGGTATTTTCCTGCTCCCTCAGGCAGGTAGTGATAAAGGACGTCGACATGGATGTGCCGCGAGAGCCGCACGCACATCGACGGCGCCGAGGAAAACGACTACGATCAGCGCGTTGACCGCGATCTCCTCTGTCCATGCCAGGCTATTGTTCAGCGCATAGCGGGTAAAGAACTGCAGAAAGACGCAGACGACCATCAACCAGAAGAGCGCGAGTGTGATCCAGTCTTCCCAGCCGTGGTCGGAGAGGTCGACCGGCGTGGCCTCTTCCTCGAAGGCGTGCGCCAGTTCTTCGGCGCTCACCTGTGTATGAAGTTCCTCCTCGGCCATGTCTCCTCCCTATTGGCGACTCTCGTCACGCGTTTTGCCCCTCCGTCGAGGACGGGGCGCATCGCCGTCTTGATCAGGCCCTCCCGAAACGCAAGCCTTAGATCAAGCGGCGAGCCAGCCGAAGCCCACTGTACTATTTGATCGCCTTGATGGATTCCCAATCGGCCTTGTCGTATCCGAATTCTTCGAACGTAACCTTCTCGAGCACAGTTCTCTCGAAATCGGCCTTGTCGACGTCGGTCACGCTCAGGTCCTTGTCCTTGAACACCTGCACGAGCTCTTTTTCGCGCGCGACGATCTTTTCGCTCGCTCGCTTGGCGGCTTCCTGCATAACCTCTGTGAATATCTTCTTGTCATCATCAGATAAGCTGGCCCAGCGCGTTTGCGACACTATGGTGTTGAGATGATCGACGATGTGGCCGGTCAATATGATGTTCTTCTGCACCTCGAAGAATTTTTTGGCCTCGATCGTCGTCAATGGATTTTCCTGCGCCTCGACGGTCCCGTTCTGCAGCGCAAGATAGACTTCGGCAAAGGCAATGGGTGCGGTGTTGGCGCCGCAAGCGCGCGGCATTGCCAGGTAGGCCGGCACGTCCGGAACGCGCATCTTGAGGCCCGGCCATGTCGGCGCATTTTGCGATCGGCCGGTTCGAAGTCGTCTGACGCGTCCCGTAATAGGTCGTCGCTGCAATATGGTGACCGGCTTTCTGCTCGTAGCCGGCGGTCAGCTTCTTGTAGGTGTCGCTCTGAGAATATTTCAGCAGATGGTCCGCATCGCGAAAGATGAAGGGATAGTAGGTCACGCCGATCGGCGGATATTCCTTCGCCGCGAAGCTGGATCCGGAGATGATGATATCAACGGTGCCAAGCGTCAGACCCTGGTTAATATCGGCTTCCTTGCCGAGCTGTGAGGCGGGATAAACCTCGATCTTGTACTTGCCGTTGGTCCGCTTTGAAATTTCTTCGCCGGCCCAAACCGATTCCGTATGGAACGGTTCGGATGTTTCATAGACGTGAGCCCACTTCAGAACTTCCTGAGCATGGGCTGCGCCTGCCATAAACACAGTCGTCACTGCGCCGATAATTGCTTTCCCGAAGGTACGTCTGGCGATCATGTCTCTCTCCCTAGTTGATCCAATGACGGGCGTTCGGCCTCCATAATGCCTGTGAAGCGATCGATCGTGAACCCATACCGGCCGAACCCTAGCACCTATGTTCGCGAAAGTCCGCTTTGCGCGCTTCCAGCCATTGCGGTCGCTTCGTAATTGCCCGCAAGGGTCGCTGCTGGGGCAATTCCGCTCACGGAACCGGGTGGCTGCTGGTCATGGGGAGGACGTCCTCTGCATGTGGAATAACCTGCTGTCTATATGACGCGCCTCTTATGGTATGAAGCTCGCCTTCCAGTAATTGTAAAAGCACGTTCAACAGGTCGAGCCGGTGCGCCGCTATGAAAGCCGGCATCCCGATGAGCTGCTCCATCTCGACATCAAGACTCGGCCGGATTGGTTCCGCGGGATACCGCAACATGCGGCTGGGCACTATCGATGACAGTTGGTGCACAATCACTGCAGAAGCTTGACCTTGCTTCACAGCAATGCAAGGGCATTTCCAGCGATCGCAAACAGGCCGGAAAGCTCGAATAGAACGTTATAGCGAATGTCGCGCACTTGGGTGTCGATCAGCGCGTCAAAGTGGTGAAATCCAACGGCCCTAACCGCCACGAACGCGGTAACGAATGCAAGGCCAAGGATGGCGACACCGTTACGCCGCAGTCGCCCCCGCATCAGCCAGAGAACCAACCCGATAAACAGGATAGAGGCAACTAGAAGTCCGAGGATGAAATTCCACTGGAACGCCCTACGCTGGTCATACCAATCTTGAAGTTGAGAGAAGCAGCGTCCGGTTGCCGTGAATAGGGTTTGCAGGTCTAATTCCTTGTTAATGCCAAGCACCAGCATCGTAAGTGTCAGCATTCCCCAGAAAAACCGTTCACGGCCGTCTTGCACGCGCAACGCGGTAATACAGCCCAGTACTGCACAGAAAACATACGCCACAACGATCGCCCAGCCAGCGAGCGACGGGTCACCAATTGTGGGGGACCATTGGTCACCCACGCAGGCCAAAAGAGGGGACAACTCGACCTCGTCGAACATGCCGCCATCTTCTTTTTGCTACCCGGGAGCGGCTATTCCCCCTTTTGTTTCAATCCTACCCCACTTGCGGAGGAGCCCAGAGAACGTGAGGGACGCAATAGCTGGACCCGATGCTACTGCAGTTACCGCGGACGCAGCTTGAGGAGCCAATCCCTAGATCAGCGGATCGTTCTGGCTTACCAAGCGGTGCGGCCGCCGGAATGCAGTCAGCAGCATGTCACTTGTGGATTGCGCATGATGAACCGACACTGGCGCAACTGTTGGGGATGTAGCCGCCAGCCGTCGATTGGCACCCGAGTAGGCCTAATATTGCGGCGAACACCAAAATTTTGAAGTTAGACACTGAGCCTCCAGATCCACCATCCATTTATCGTTCTACGTTCGCGAGCTTGATGCGGTTCACAAAACGCAGGTGTTCGGAACCGTCGTAAACCGACAGGCTCGTCGCTAAACAACCAAATTCTTCGATAGAGGCGTGTCGCATACCAGCCACAAGCAGTTGGCGTCGGACTGCTCAAGTAGGACGGAAAGTCACTGAGGGAGGCGATCGTTTCGTTCCGACATATCAACCTGTATGCACGCGGTTGTTGCCGGGCTTGTGTCTCGACTTCGCCGCCATTTCGTGTCACTGCGCGCAAATGCCACTCGACATCAAAATTTGCGGCTTGAAGACGCCCGAAACGGTTGCCGCCGCGCTTGGCAACGGCGCGAACCATGTCGGCTTCATCTTCTTCGGCAAGAGCCCGCGCAACATCTCCCCGAGCCTAGCGGGCAGGTTGCGCGAGGCGGCGCGCGGCAAGGCTAGCGCGGTTGCTGTTGTCGTTGATGCCGATAATGCAGCGCTCGATCATATCGTATCCGAAATGAAGCCCGATTTGCTTCAGCTTCACGGCCGGGAGACGCCTGACCGCGTCGCCGATTTGAAGGCGCGCTACGGCCTTCCGGTGATCAAGGCGCTGTCGGTCGGCGACGCCGCTGATCTGCAAAGGATAGAGCCCTATATCGGAATCGCCGATCGTTTCCTGCTCGATGCCAAGCCGCCTGAAGGCTCTCAGCTTCCGGGCGGCAACGGTGTCTCCTTCGACTGGCGCTTGCTGGCAAGCCTCGATCCGACAATCGACTATCTGCTGTCGGGTGGGCTGAACGCCGACAATATCGGCGAGGCGCTGGCACTTGCCGACCCGCCGGGCATAGACACCTCGTCGGGCGTGGAAAGCGCTCCGGGCGTCAAGGATATCGGTCTGATCGATGGGTTTTTCCGCGCGGTGCGGGCGGCGCGAGCCGGACAAGCGGCATAGGAAGTCGCAGCCAGCGGTTTACTTTCTGCGCTGGAACGGCATAAGCGGAAGCGCTGGGGACAGTGCACTTTCCGTGAGCGCAACGTTTCCCCCGCCGAGGCTTCCGCAGAAGAAAGCACACCGTCCGCTCGCAACAACCAGGTAGCGTCCATGAACAAGCCGGCAGAACCGAATTCCTTCAAGACCGGACCCGACGAGCAGGGCATGTTCGGCATTTTTGGCGGCCGCTTCGTCGCCGAAACGCTGATGCCGCTGATCCTCGATCTTCAACGGCACTGGGACGAGGCCAAGACCGATCCGGCCTTCAAGGCGGAACTCAGCGACCTGTCGACCCACTATGCGGGCCGTCCATCAAAACTCTACTATGCCGAAGGCCTGACGAAGCACCTTGGCGGCGCCAAGATCTATCTCAAGCGCGAGGATCTCAACCACACCGGCTCGCATAAGATCAACAACTGCCTCGGCCAGATCCTGCTGGCCAGGCGCATGGGCAAGACCCGGATCATCGCCGAGACGGGCGCCGGCCAGCATGGCGTGGCTTCCGCCACTGTCTCGGCGCGGTTTGGGTTTCCGTGCGTCGTCTACATGGGCGCTACCGACGTTGCGCGCCAAAGCCCGAACGTGTTCCGCATGAAATTGCTCGGTGCCGAGGTACGTCCCGTCACAGCCGGGCACGGCACGCTGAAGGATGCGATGAACGAAGCGCTGCGCGACTGGGTGACCAACGTCCACGACACATACTACCTGATAGGCACAGCGGCTGGCCCGCATCCTTACCCGGAACTGGTGCGCGATTTCCAATCGGTGATCGGCATCGAGGCGCGCGCCCAGATTCTCGAGCGCGAAGGTCGTCTGCCCGACATGATCGTCGCCGCGGTCGGCGGCGGTTCCAACGCGATCGGCCTGTTCCATCCGTTCCTGGATGACCGCGGCGTCAAGATCGTCGGTATCGAGGCCGGAGGCCGCGGCCTGGACGGCATCGAGCATTGCGCCTCTATGAGTGCGGGCAGCCCGGGCGTCTTGCACGGCAACCGCACCTATCTGCTGCAGAACGGCGACGGCCAGATTCTGGACGGCCATTCGATCTCGGCGGGCCTCGACTATCCGGGCGTGGGTCCGGAGCATTCCTGGCTGCGCGACACCGGCCGGGTTGAGTATGTGCCGATCCTCGATGATGAGGCGCTTGAGGCATTCCAACTTACCACCCGCGTCGAAGGCATCATCCCGGCGCTGGAATCGGCCCATGCCATTGCGCATGTGGTCAAGGTCGCACCCAAGATGGGCAAGGACCAGCTTATCCTCGTCAATCTCTCGGGCCGTGGCGACAAGGACATCCACACGGTCGCCAGCATGATCGGTATGGAATTCTAGACCGTGCCGCTGGCGGATATGGCAGATAGTTTCCGTTGGAACTCGGCACCGCAGATGCTAGGATTCGGCACGGAAAATGGAAGAACCTCAATGGGAAATCATCATCTTGCCTTGCATCTGGATGACGCGACGATGCACGAACTGGAGCAAGAGGCGCGCTGGCAGGAGGTGAGCGAGGCGGATGTCGCAACGCAGGCGCTAAAGGCTTACCTGGATCGACAAGCCTATAAGCGGGCAGCTATCGAGGAAGCGGTTGCCGAGGCTGACAAGGGTGTTTTTATTTCGTCGGAAGTGATGATGGCCTGGCTCGATCGCCTCGAGACCGACCCATCAGCGCCACCGCCGGAGCCGGATGTCTTCCTGCCCCCACGGGCATGAATTCTGCCGTTAAGTGCATGAAAGTAATTTTCCAACGATCAAGCGATGCGGATGTCCGCTGGTTCTCCAATTATTACAGGCGGGTCTTTCCGGAGGGCATGCGAAAGGCGCGCTTTCAGCTGGATAAGGCACTCCGCACGCTTGCTGACAACCCACGGATAGGTCATCCCATCGATGGGACGGCGATCGTGAGTTCTCAGTCTCGCGAACGCCGTTTTCGCTGATTTATCGTGTGTCTGCGGACAAAATTGAGATACTGCGTCTATGGGATCAGCGCCAAGATCAGAGCGAGAGGCATATTGAAGGGACCGTTGAGGAATGACCACCCGCATTGACCGTCGGTTCGAAAAGCTCAAGGCCGAGGGGCGCCCGGCGCTCGTCACCTATTTCATGGGCGGCGATCCGGATTATGAAACATCGTTGAGGATCATGAAGGCGTTGCCCAGGGCGGGGGCCGACGTGATCGAACTCGGCATGCCGTTTTCCGACCCGATGGCCGACGGCCCGGCGATTCAGGCTGCCGGCCTGCGGGCGCTCAAGGCAGGGCAGACGCTCACCAAGACGCTTGGTATGGCGGCCGACTTCCGCAAGGCAGATGACGACACGCCCATCGTGCTGATGGGATATTACAATCCGATCTATATCTACGGCGTCGAAAGGTTCCTTTCGGATGCGAAACAAGCCGGCATCGATGGTCTGATCGTCGTCGACCTGCCGCCGGAGATGGACGAAGAGCTCTGTATCCCGGCGGTCAAGGCGGGCATCAATTTCATCCGCCTAGCCACCCCGACAACCGACGAGCGCCGCTTGCCGAAGGTTCTCGAAAACACGTCCGGCTTCGTCTACTATGTCTCGATGACGGGTATTACCGGATCGGCCCTGGCCGACACTGCAAAGGTCGGCGAGGCGGTTCGGCGGATCAAGGGCCACACCCGCCTGCCGGTTTGCGTCGGCTTCGGCGTCAAGACCGCGGAACAGGCGCGTACCATCGGCGGCTCGGCGGATGGCGTCGTCGTCGGCACGGCGATCGTCAACGCTGTGGCCAGCGTCATTGGACCCAAGGGCGAAACGACAGCCGACCCTGCCGAAGCCGTCGCGACGCTCGTCAGCGGCCTGGCGCAGGGCGTTCGCTCGGCGCGGTTGATGGCCGCCGAATAAAGCCTCCAAGGAGCAGTATTCATGAACTGGATCACCAATTTCGTCCGCCCGCGTATCAATTCGATGCTGGGCCGGCGCGATATGCCGGAAAACCTCTGGATCAAGGATCCGGAGAGCGGCGAGATGGTGTTTCACAAGGATCTTGAGAGCAACCAGTTCGTCATACCGGCCTCAGGGCACCACATGAAGATTTCGGCCAGAGAGCGGCTGAGATTTTTCTTCGATGGCGGCAAGTACGAAACAATCGACAACCCGAAAGTGCCGGTCGATCCGCTGAAGTTCAGGGCGGAGAAACGCTATATCGACAAGCTCAAGGAAGACCGGGCCAAGACCGGTCTGGACGACACCATTCTCAACGCCACGGGCACCATCGAGGGCTTGCCGATCGTGGTGACCGTCCAGGATTTTTCCTTCATGGGCGGGTCGCTGGGCATGGCGGCGGGCGAAGCAATCGTCAAGGCGTTCGACACCGCCCGCGAGAAGCGCCGTCCGCTCGTGCTGTTCGCGGCCTCCGGCGGTGCACGCATGCAGGAGGGCATACTGTCGCTGATGCAGTTGCCGCGCACCACGGTTGCGCTCGACCGCCTCAAGGAAGCCGGCCTGCCCTACATCGTCGTGCTGACCAACCCGACCACCGGCGGCGTCACCGCCTCATACGCGATGCTGGGCGACGTCCACATCGCCGAGCCCGGTGCGCTGATCGGCTTTGCCGGCCCGCGTGTCATCGAGCAGACCATTCGCGAAAAGCTGCCGGAAGGTTTCCAGCGCTCCGAATATCTGATGGAGCACGGCATGGTCGACATGGTCGTATCGCGTCTCGAACTCAAGTCGACCATCGCGCGGCTGCTCAAGATCCTGTTGAAGGCGCCGGTCGAAGCCGGTGGCGCAATCAATGGCGAGTATCTGCCGCCCGCGCGCATCGGCGGCGAAAATCGGCCCGGCGCGTGATACCGCGCAGCCCCCATGACTGAAAATCGAACGCACAGCCTCGCCGAGCGCGAGATCGCGCATCTGATGACGTTGCATCCCAAGGGCTTCGATCTTTCGCTGGACCGCATCACAGGCCTGCTGGAGCGCCTCGACAATCCGCAGCTGAAGCTGCCGCCGGTGATCCATATTGCCGGCACCAACGGCAAGGGCTCGGCTGCCGCATTTTCGCGCGCATTGCTGGAGGCGGAGGGCCGCTCGGTGCATGTGCACACGTCGCCGCATCTGGTGAACTGGCACGAGCGCTATCGAATCGGCGCGACCGGTGGTGGAAAGCTCGTTGGCGACGACACGCTTGCCGACGCAGTCTCGCGGGTGGCGACCGCCAATCGCGGCGAGGCGATCACGGTGTTCGAGATCCTGACGGCGGTGACGTTCCTGCTGTTCTCCGAGCATCCGGCAGATGTGGCGATTATCGAGGTCGGCCTTGGCGGTCGCTTCGACGCCACCAATGTCGTGAAGGATCCGGCGGTGTGCCTGATCATGCCGGTATCGCTGGACCACGAGGCGTATCTCGGCGATCGGGTGGAACTGATCGCCGCTGAAAAGGCGGGCATCATCAAGCGGGGACGTCCCGGTCGTGATCGGTCAACAGGAAAACCAGTCGGCGCTCGATGTCATTGCCGCAACGGCGGAGCGCATGGACGCGCCGGTGAAGGTCTATGGCCAGGATTTCATGGCCTATGGTGAAAATGGCCGATTGATCTATCAGGACGATGACGGCCTGATGGATCTGCCGCCGCCGCGCCTGCCGGGCCGGCATCAATATGCCAATGCCGCCGCGGCAATAGCGGCCATCAAGGCAGCGGGATTTGAGATCGGCCATCGGGCCGCGGAAAAGGCGATGATCTCCGTATCGTGGCCGGGCCGAATGCAGAGGTTGCAGCACGGCAACCTTGCGTCGCTGGCTCCGGAAGGCTCGGAGATATGGCTCGACGGCGGCCACAATCCCGGCGCCGGCATCGTAGTGGCAGAAGCGCTTGCCGAGCAGGAGGAGCGCTTTCCGCGACCGCTTTTCCTCATCGCCGGCATGATCAACACCAAGGACCAGAGCGGCTATTTCAGGGCATTCAAGGGCATCGCCCGCCATGTTTTCACCGTGCCGGTCTCGACGAGCGATGCCGGCGTGCCGAATGGCGAGCTGGCGGCCCGCGCCATCGAAGCTGGCCTGTCAGCCGAGCCGGTCAATTCCGTCGCCAACGCGCTGATGCTGCTGCGCGATACCTGGGATACGCGCGAGCCCGCTCCGCGCATCCTGATCGGCGGATCGCTCTATCTGGCGGGCGCTGTCCTGGATGAGAACGGGACGCCGCCGATATAGTCACCTGCAGCGCAGAGACTCACGAGAAGCCTATTTCAGCTCGATCTCGATGAAGGCATATTCGCCATCATTCGCGTTGATGACGTCATGCTCGACGCCCGCATTGCGGAAGTAGGGCGCGCCGGCTTTCATCTCTGCGATTGTCTCGCCACCCGCCGCGACGATTTTCAGTTTGCCGTCCATCAGCGGCACAATAACATAGTCGCGCGCATGTCGATGCCAGCCGGTCGCGTCCCCGGGCGCGAACCGGTATTCCGTCACGATCACGCGGTCGTTGTCGATGAATACTGTCGCTTTGGCCTCGCCGCTCATGCCTTACCCTCCGTTACGGTCGCGAGCCAAGCACTTACGATGCTTGCGCAAAAGGACCAC
Organism: uncultured Alphaproteobacteria bacterium; assembly: GCA_963829135.1. GTDB lineage: Bacteria > Pseudomonadota > Alphaproteobacteria > Rhizobiales > Rhizobiaceae > Kumtagia. The sequence continues at coordinate 839,276 of CAWHHO010000008.1, forward strand.
GGGCCGGTTCGAGAAACGCCAGACGATATCAGGCGACCGGCGGCGGTTGGCCCTCAATGCGCGGCAGGCTCTCGTCGATGCAGGCCCATGACGGCGCCCTGGCAACCCAGATCGTTGCGGTTGGCCTGGCGACCTCCAAGTCGTCGAGCGTTCCGGCGCGCACGAAGATGAGGTGCGGCCGGGCTTCCGCCTCGCTGAACAGTTGCGTGCCGCAGGCCGGACAGAAGCGCCGATGCATCCGGTTGCCGCTGTCTGCAAGACTGACGAAGTCGGCGGGTTCGCCGTCGATGGAAAAACCGTCCGACGGAAAGCAGACGCTGACCGCGGCATTTCCGGTTGCTAGGTACTGGCAAACGCGGCACCAGCAATAGCGCGCCGTGATCGGCTCAGCGTCCGTCCTGTAGCGAACGGCGCCACATAGGCAGCCACCGGTGATCATGTGGCCCTCTCCTTCACCATTGGCGCAGGCCCGTTTGCGCGGCGTGCAGGCGGCTGTAGATGCCGCCCTGGGCGATCAGGCTTTGATGCGAGCCTTGTTCCGCGACGCCGCTGGCGTCAACCACGACGATGCGGTCGGCGTGTTGAATGGTGGCGAGGCGGTGAGCGATGACCAGCGTGGTGCGGCCTTCGGACAGTTCGGCAAGCGATTGCTGGATCTCGCGTTCGGTCTCGGTGTCGAGCGCGGATGTGGCTTCGTCCAGGATAAGGATCGGCGGGTTCTTGAGGAACATGCGGGCGATCGCCAGGCGCTGCTTCTGGCCGCCGGAGAGCTTGACGCCGCGCTCCCCGACAATGGTGTCGAGCCCGTCGGGAAGGGAGTCGATCAACTGGTCGAGCCGCGCCCGCCGCGCGGCTTCACGAATGGCTTCTTCGGACGCGTCAAGCCGGCCGTAGCCGATGTTGTCGCGCATGCTGCCGCCAAACAGGAACACGTCCTGCTGAACGATACCGATCTGGCCCCGCAGCGAGGCCAGCGTCATGTCGCGGATGTCGATGCCGTCGATGGTGAGCGACCCGGCTTCGATCTCATAGAAGCGCGGCAACAGCGAGCAGATTGTCGTCTTGCCGGCACCGGAAGGCCCGACGAAGGCGATCGTCTCCCCGGCTCGAATGTCGAGATCGACGTTTTCAAGCACGGGCCGGCCCGTCGCATAGCTGAACGTCACGCCGCGATAGCTGATATCGCCGGCAAGACCGTCGACGACCTTTGCGGCCGGACGGTCGGCAATGTCGGGTTCGGTATCGAGCAAGGCAAGGTAGCGCTGAAATCCGGCGATGCCCTTCGGATAGGTCTCGATTACCGAATTGATCTTGTCGATCGGCCGGAAGAACACGTTGACCAGCAGCAGGAAGCTGACAAAGCCGCCATTCGAAAGCGCGCCGGTGAGCACGTAGTAGCTGCCGGCAACCATGACGATAAGCTGGATCAGGCGGGTGCTGAGATAGTTGAGCGACGAGCTGATCGCCATGATGCGATAGGCGGACAGCTTCGTTTGCCGGTAGCCTGCATTGTCCACCGCGAAAAGGCCGCGTTCGTGATCCTCATTGCCGAAGGCCTGCACGACGCGCATGCCGCCAAGGTTCTCCTCCAGCCGCACATTGAAATCACCGACGCGCCGGTAGAGCGCCTGCCAGTTGCGGGTCATGCGCCCGCCATAGCGGCCGGCCACCCACGCTACCGCCGGCACCACAGCCACGGTTATCAGGGCGAGCTGGGTGTTGATCATGAACATCAGCGCAAATGCGCCGAAGAAGGTCATGACTGCGATGAACAGGTCCTCAGGCCCGTGGTGGGCCACCTCACCGATCTCCTCGAGATCCTTGGTGACGCGCGTCAGCAGATGGCCGGTCTTGTTATTGTCGTAGAAGCTGAAGGAGAGCTTCTGCAGGTGGTCGAAGCTCTTGCGGCGCATCTCGGTTTCGATGTTGATGCCGAGCATATGGCCCCAATAGACGACCACAGCCATCAGCCCGGTATTGGCGATGTAGATGGCCAGCAGAACAAGCGCGGCGAGGACGATCGTCGCCCACTGCTGGCTGGGGAGAAGCACGTCGACGAACCATTTGACCGCAATGGGAAAGCCCAACTCCAACAGGCCGGACAGGACGGCGCAGGAGAAGTCGAGGAAGAAGAGGCCCTTCCATGGCCGGTAATAGTCAAAGAAACGGCGAAGCATGGCGCTGCCTATAGCGCCATATCGTGCAGATGTGCAGGCCTGAACTGGGCTGGCTGGTAAGCCACGGGATCGCGGATACAGATCCACTCGTTTGAGCGCGCGTACTCGCCGGCCGGAGGATGAGGGCCCCGTTCCTGTCGGCTCATGGACAACATTGCCGGACCTGCCGGCGCGCGGTGCAGATATCCGTTGTCGTCACAGGGCGTTTCCACCGGACACCGGACCGCAATCAACGCGACGTAGGGTTATTGCAGATTGGACGGGCCGCTCTCGATGATCTCAACCGGATCGCCGACAGAAACCATGCCGGGCGCAATCGGAATGGCGTTCTGCCCGAAGATAATGCCGCCATTGCTGGCACGATGATGCTTGCCGAGGGTGAGCAAAGGTTCGCGAGGGTCCGGCTGCTCGCCGGTCAGCTGGTCGCGCGTGGTGATGACGCAGCGCGCGCACGGCTTGACGATGCGCAAGGTGATGGCACCGACGCGGATCACCCTCCAATGATCTTCCAACCATGTCTCCGGAGTGTCGACCACGATGTTGGGCCGGAAGCGATCCATGCCGACCGGCGTGGGAAGGAGGCCGTTCAGATGAGCGAGCGAGCCGGTAGTGGTCACCAAGATTGGGAAACCGTCCGCGAAGGCGACATGGTCGTCCGGTGCGCCAAAGGCTTGATCGACGGGCCGGCTCAGCGGCTCGCCGAAATAGACGAGATCGACCTCTTCGCCGAGCACCTTCGTCAGGAAGGCCCCAGCGGTGGGGTCGGCGATACGCGCCGGAACAAAGTCCGTCCCAGATCGTGACATCGCGGACGTCGCTCCCGGGCCCAGGGGTCGCCACCTCGATGGACCCGTGCAACGCTTCGCTGAGCACGATGCCACGTTCGGTCGGTTGCGCATCCACCCGCGCCATCGCCGGAATCTGCCTTATCGTCTTGAACCTGCCGCGGCGGTCTACAACCATCCAGCGGCGGTCACCCGTCATACCGATGAGATCGATAAATGCTTCGCCCACTGCATGGCCCCGCAGGCTCTTGACGGGATAGCGGTAGAGACCAACGACTTTCATGCCGGCACCGTCCTCGCTTCAGTTCGCTGCATAGGTCCTGACCCTAGAGCTCGGCGGGCGCCCTCTCTCGCGATCCTGGATCGACAACGATGCCTAAAGCTTCGCGACCGCTTCCTCAAGCTGGTCGGTAGCCTGACTCCAGCCTTCGTGAAAGCCCATCTTCTCATGCTGGTCGCAATCTTCCTTCGACCAATGCAGCACGCGAGCGGTGTAGCGCGTCTTGCCGCCCTCGTCCTCGAAAGTGATGAAAGCGGTCATGAACGGCTTGCCGGACGGCACCCAGCCGGCGGTGAAGGCGTCGGTGAACACCAGCCGGCTGTTCTCGACCACGTCCAGATAAACGCCCTCGTTGGGATATTCCTTACCGTCCGGGTCGGCCATAACGATCAGGCTGCCGCCGCCCGGGCGAACATCCATCTCCGCGCGTGTGGTTTTCCAGGGCTTCGGCGTGAAGAAGGTCTTGAGTATCTCCGGCTCCGTCCAGGCGCGATAAAGCTTCTCGCGCGGCGCGTCGATGACGCGGGTGAGCAGCAGTTCCTTGTCGGATGGGCGGGAGGTCTTGGCGGTCGGGTTCATGAGTGTCTCCAGGCGGATTGGCGCCACGGACCGTGACGCGTCGGTGTCTTTGCGCTTTGCTTGTCAGCGCCCTGAAATGACGCCCCGCGCCGCGTCCCGCCGACAGCGGCGCCGAAAATTTATTCGGCCGCCGCACCTTGCGGTTTCGCCTGCTGCCATGCGGCGAAAAGCCCCTTGAGATCGCCGGCAATTTCATCCGGTCTCGGCGAGAACCCCTCGGCGATCATCTTGCGGCCGAGCATATGGTCGGCGGGACGATTGACCGACTCGATCGCCGTCAGCACTGGACCGTTGAAATGGAAGAGCGAGAAGCGGTTTTCGGCGGGATCGCCGGCAACTACGGTGCGGTCGGCCGCTATCGGCAGGCCGACCATCTGCAGCTTCATATCGGCTATGTCGGACCAGAACCACGGTACGCTCCGATAGGGTTCCTCGTGCCCGGAGATGGTGCGAGCCGCGAGTTTCGCCTGGTCGGTGGCGTTTTGCACGGATTCGAGCCGGACATCCGTGGCGGAATGCCAGTGGCGGTAGTTCACCGCATCGCCGATTGCGAGGATTTGAGGCGTAGACGTCCGCATCTGCGGGTCGACGCGAATGCCGTTGCCGGTTTCCAGGCCGGCGGCTTCGGCGAGCTCGATGCTGGCCACCGCGCCGATGCCGACGAGCACCATGTCGGCTTGTAGGCGCTCGCCCGTCGATGTCACCACCGCGGCGACGCGGCCATCGACGCCCTCCACCCGATCGACCGTCGTCTGCATAAGCAGGCGGATGCCGCCTGCTGCCAGCCGTGTCGCCACATGGGCCGAAATCGCCGGCGCCACCGCCCGGCCAAGCATGCGCTCCTGCGCTTCGACAACCGTAACGGCGCGCCCGCCGGCCGCCAGCGTCGCCGCGATCTCCAGTCCGATAAACCCGCCGCCGAGCACGACGACATTGCCGGCATTCGCCGCATGGTCGCGGATGGCGCGGGCATCCGCCACGCTGCGCAACGAGAAGACGCCGCCTAGGCTGGCACCGGCCAGCGGCAGGACGCGCGGGCGCGATCCAGGGGCGAGGATCAGCCGGTCGAAGCCGAGTTGCGCGCCGTCCTCGAAGGTGAGCCTCCTGGCCGCCTTGTCGATCGACGCCACCCTTCCGCCGAAGCGCAGACCGATATCGTGGCCTGTGTAGAAAGCCTCGGCGCGCAGCATCTGAGGCTTCATATCCGCGTCCTTCAGGAATGCCTTTGAAAGCGGCGGCTTGTGATACGGGAGTTCATTCTCATCGCCAACCAGCGTCACCGGGGCGGAAAAGCCCTCCTCGCGCAGGCTCGCGGCGGCTTGCACGCCGGCATGCCCCGCCCCGACGATGACGACCCCGTTGTTCATGACGCGCACCATATAGCCGTGCGAAGAAACATAGCGCAAACCTGAAGCCAGCAACGAAACTAGGACCTAAGCGGTCTGGCCGGATTGTCCGGCGCCGACACCGGCGTGCGGCGGGGCGTCGCACTTTGGCCATCGGCCTGTCAAGCCTTACACGCAATCGGACCTGTCTTGGCGTCAAGCATCTGACGGAGCTACGAAAACGTGACTAGTTTAGAATAGTTCTAACGTATTGATTTGAAGATGCTTTTTCAAGATTTGCGTTGACTTGGCAAGCACCGTGGCCGTAAACGGCTATGGAGCTCTCCCTGAGCGAAGCCTTTGATGTTTGGGCCTTGACCCCATGCGATTGGAGGAGATTGTGTTTTCAGCCCGAGCCGTGCGCGAAAGCCAGGCATCCGGAACGATTGTGTTGACGGCAAGCGTTGTCGCGAACGCGCGACGCGGATCCCGTGCGGCGGACTGTGCGGATAAGCCAGGCGCCGAAATCCCGAACAATCAAATCGCAAATCGTGAAGTGAGGAGACAACCATGACCTATCTGCCGATCCGGCAGTCTGCCCGGATCGCCGCCTTGGCGGCAACCGTTGCGCTGACAGCTGCTGCTTTCGTGCTGCCGGCCAAGGCCGATACCGATCCGAAGACGGTGATTACCACTTACGCCGACATCGCACACGCCACTTACGAGGATGCGCTGACCACGGCGCAGGCTCTCGACGTTGCGGTAGACGCGCTCATCGCCAAGCCGTCGGCGGCGACGCTCGACGCTGCAAAGGCCGCATGGAAGGCGGCGCGCGTGCCCTACCAGCAGTCCGAAGCCTATCGCTTCGGCAATGCGATCGTCGACGACTGGGAAGGCCGCGTGAATGCCTGGCCCTTGGATGAAGGCCTTATCGACTATGTCGACAAGGGATACGGCACGGAGTCGCGACGAGAACACGCTCTACACGGCCAACGTCGTCGCCAACACCGAGATCGAGATCAATGGCAAGAAGGTCGACGTGACCACGATCACGCCGGAACTTCTCTCCGGCACCTTGCAGGAAGCCGGCGACATCGAAGCCAATGTCGCGACCGGCTACCACGCCATCGAGTTCCTGCTGTGGGGGCAGGATCTGAACGGCACCAAGGCCGGTGCGGGCGAGCGCCCTTACACCGATTTTGACCAGGCGAACTGCACGGGCGGCCATTGCGACCGCCGCGCCGCCTATCTGGCCGCCGCCAGCGACCTGCTGGTCACCGATCTGCAGGAAATGGTTGCCAACTGGAAAGCCGATGGCGCCGCGCGCAAGGCGCTTACGGAAAGCGACCCGAACACGGCGATCTCGACCATCCTCACCGGCATGGGCTCCCTGTCCTATGGCGAACTGGCGGGCGAGCGCATGAAGCTCGGCCTGATGCTGCACGATCCGGAGGAAGAGCACGACTGCTTCTCGGACAACACCTACATTTCCCACCTCTACGACGCTATCGGGGTCCGCAACGTCTACACTGGCAGCTACACGCGCGTGGACGGCAGCAAGGTCGAAGGCCCGTCGGTCTCGGCTATGGTCAGGGAACTCGATCCTGCGGTCGATGCGGAGCTCACCGGCAAGCTGAACACCACCGTCGAGAAGATGGAAGCGATCAAGGCGCGCGCCGAGGGCGGCGAGGCCTATGACCAGCAGATCGGCGAAGGCAACACCGAAGGCAATGCCACCGTGCAGGCCGCCATCGACGCGCTGATCGATCAGACCAAGTCGATCGAGCGTGCCGTCGCGGCGTTGAAGCTCGACGCGATCGCTTTTGAAGGCTCGGACAGCCTCGATGCGCCCGACAAGGTCTTTCAGTAAGCGCCTGCCGCTCCCAAATAGCCAGGCGGCGCGGCTTCTCGTCGCGCCGCTAGCCAGTTCCGAGTAGAAGATGCTGATCTGTCATTGCAATCTCATCACCGAACAGGAGATCGAACAAACAATTCTGGACCTGCTGGAACGTGATCCGTGGACGCTGATCGTACCTGCGAAGGTTTATCACAGCCTGAGCAAGCGAGGGCGCTGTTGCGGCTGCTTCCCAAATGTGGTGGAAACGATCATTCGGGTAACCGAAGCCTACCATCTCCAGTCGGAGGCGATCGGGATGGATGTTGTTTCACACCTGGACCGCGTCAGAGGATTGCGGGCCGAATATGGGAGCAGGAGTCATGAAGGGCGAAAAACAGGTCATAGAGCGGCTTAACGAAGCTCTGTTTCTGGAACTCGGAGCCGTCAACCAGTACTGGCTTCACTACCGCCTTCTTGACGACTGGGGCTATCAGAAGCTCGCCAAGAAGGAACGCGCGGAATCGATCGAGGAAATGCACCACGCCGACAAAATCATCACGCGCATCATCTTCCTTGAAGGGCACCCCAACCTTCAGTCGGTCGCGCCGTTGCGTATCGGCCAGAACGTCAAGGAAGTGCTCGAATCCGACCTCGCCGGCGAATACGACGCCCGCACGTCCTACAAGAGATCCCGCGAAATCTGCCACGATCTCGGCGATTATGTGACGATGGAACTGTTCGAGGACCTGCTGAAGGACGAGGAAGGCCATATCGATTTCCTCGAAACCCAGCTCGACCTGCTCGCCTCGATCGGCGAGGAAAAATATGGCCAGCTCAACGCCGAACCGGCGAACGACGCCCACTGACGATGCGACGATGCGGCGCCTAGGGTTTCCTCTTGCGCGCCGTAGCGGGCTTGTAGACCTTGCAAGGTCCCGCCCCCTCACCCCGCCTCCGCTTCGCTCGGCCACCCTCTCCCCGCTGGGGAGAGGAGATCGTACGCGTCTCCGCGTCGCCCTTCAGGGTTGCAAGGGTTGGCGCGACCATTGGCGACCCTCCTCTCCCCGGCGGGGAGAGGGTGGCCGAGCGAAGCGGAGGCGGGGTGAGGGGGTGTCTCGGCTGGCAGCAATTGCTGCGTTTCTGTTGGCTCTTTCAGGCGTTGTCGCACTCGCCGACGATACGCCGCCAGGCCTTGCCACGACGCGCGGCGACCTGACCGCCAACGATCTGGCGCGCGTTGAGGCCATCACCAGGCCTGCGACCGATTTCTCGAAGCCGGAATCGTTCGAGCTCCTGCCGGGCGGTGCGGCGACGACGAAGAAGCGGCCAAACCAGGACGCCTTCTCGCAATCGTCCGCCAACATCACCTTCGAGCAGGAAGGCACGTTCAAACTTGGCAACGGGCTGTTCCGCAAAGTCTGGGTGTCGTCGCCATCGTCAACGCAGGCGTCGGACGGGCTCGGACCGCTGTTCAATGCGCGCGCCTGCCAGAGTTGTCATCTGAAGGATGGCCGCGGCCATCCGCCGGAGGGCAATGCCGACGCAACGTCGATGTTTTTCCGGTTGGCGCGTGCTGCTGAAACAGAGGCGGAAAAGCGGGCGATTGCCGACCACAAGGTGCTTAATTTTCCCGATCCGGTCTACGGCGGACAGTTGCAGGATCTTGCTGTGCCGGGCCTTGCCGGAGAAGGCAGGATGGCAATCGCCTATGAGGAAATACCGGTCGCGCTTGGCGACGGCACCACCGCCTCGTTGCGCAAGCCGAGCTACAGCGTCTCAAATCCCGCCTTCGGGCCGCTCGATCCGCGAACCACGCTGTCGCCGCGCGTAACGCCGCAGATGATCGGCCTTGGCCTGGTGGAGCAGATCCATCCTGCCGACATCCTCGCCAAGGCGGATGCCGACGACACCAATGGCGACGGTATTTCGGGAAGGCCCAACATCGTGCGCGAGGGCAAGACTGGCGAGCTGACGCTTGGCCGCTTCGGCTGGAAGGGGCAGACACCTTCGATCCGCGAGCAATCGGCCGATGCCTTTGCGGGCGATATCGGCATCTCCACGCCCGAAGTGCCCAAGCACTGGGGTGACTGCACCGAGTCGGAACCCGCCTGCCTGTCCATGCCGAACGGCGTGCAACCGCGCCTCGGCGAAGTCGAGGCACCATTACCGGTCATGGACCTTGTTACCTTCTATGCGCAGAACCTCGCCGTGCCGGCGCGGCGCGACATCAAGAATCCGGAGGTGCTGGCCGGCAAGCAAGTGTTCTACAATCTCGGCTGCGCCTCCTGCCACACGCCCAAATATGTGACGCGCCGAGATGCGCCCGACAAGGCATTCGCCTTCCAGCTGATCTGGCCGTATTCCGATTTTCTGCTGCACGACATGGGCGACGGTCTGGCCGACGGCCAACAGGTGGGCGATGCAACCGGAAATGAATGGCGCACGCCTCCGCTGTGGGGTGTCGGTATGACCCAGCGCGTCAGCGGCCATACTTTTTTCCTGCATGACGGCAGGGCGCGCAACCTCACCGAGGCGATCCTGTGGCACGGCGGCGAGGCGCAGAAGTCGCGCGAAGCCTTTGCAGCACTTGCCGCGGCGGACAGGGATGCGCTGATCAGGTTTTTGGAGAGTTTGTGATGTTGACCTCGATTGACTGTAGAATTGGGCAATCGCAAGGGTCGACAAAATCGCGGCATCTGACCCCTTCACCCGGCCTCCGCTGCGCTCGGCCACCCTCTCCTCGCGGGGGAGAGGAGATTTTCAACGCTCCCGCTTTGCTTTGCATTGTCAGAAACGCAGGCACGGCGGCCGACGAACCTCCTCTCCCCAGCGGGGAGAGGGTGGCCGAGGCGAGGCGAAGCGGAGGCCGGGTGAGGGGGTATCTGTGCGCACTTGCACTGCTTCTGCACATGCATACCCGCTCTGCACTTGCCTCTCCCGCCATGGCCGACGGCGAGACAATCTCCAAGGCGACGACGAATTTCGTCATCCCCGCCTACGAGCAACTCGCGCTTGCCGCCGACGCGATGGAAAAGAGCATGGAGTCGCTGTGCGCGGCCCAGTCTCCCGACGGGCTCACCGAGGCGCAATCCAATTTCATCAGCCTGGTGAACGCCTGGTCGGAAGCCGAGATCATCCGCTTCGGGCCAATCACCATCGACAACCGGCTGGAGCGCATTCTGTTCTGGCCGGATCGCAAGAGCATCGGCCTGAAGCAGGTGCAGGGGGCCTTGGCGGACAGGGATCCCTCCGCCACCGACGCCCCGCAATTGGCCAAGAAGAGTGTCGCCATGCAGGGCCTGGGCGCGCTGGAGTATGTTCTTTTCGGCACGGGGTCCGAGAGCCTCCATGCGCCCGGAGACGCCTATCGCTGCCAGTATGGCCTTGCGGTCGCAAACAACATCGACGGCATAACAAAGGCGGTGTTCGATGCATGGCGCGTACCGGACGGCATGGCGGTGCAATGGTCCAATGCCGGGCCGGACAATCCGGTGTACCACAATGACGACGAAGCGATGACGGAACTGTTCAACGTCTTCGTTCACGGGCTGGAAATGACCCGCGACGTGCGGTTGAAGGGGTTTCTCGGCGCGGAGCCCGCCGACGACAAGCCGAAGTCGGCGATCTATTGGCGCTCGGGTGCGACGATCGTCTCGCTAAGCGCCAATCTGCATGGCATGCGCAAGATGTTCGAGGCGAGTGGGCTGGGTGGGAAGCTGCCGCAGGATTCGGCCTGGATCGCAGAGTCGATCAATTTCGAATTCAACACAGCGAATCTTATGTTCGACAAGGCCGCCGGCCCGATCGTTGAAGTGCTCAAGGATGACCGACGCAACACGCTGCCCGCCGTGCTGCTCATCACCTCGCATCTGTCCGAGCTGTTCGGCATCAACCTTGCCGCGACGCTCGGCCTGACAGCAGGGTTTTCGTCGCTGGACGGGGATTGAGGACGCCGCCCTTACCCTCCCCCTTGTGCCTTGTCGGGCGAGGAGGTGGATTCCGCCGGCTAAGTATCGGACATCTGAGGAATAGCAGAGATGCGAATTTTTGACCCTCACCCCGACCCACTGCGCGGGTCGATCCTCCCCACAAGGGGGAGGGTAAAGCTCTTCGACCGCCGTCATTTTCTCAAATCAGCCGGTGCGGCTTTCCTGACATCGCTGTCGCCCCGCGCCCAGGCCGATACGCTTCGCGCCGATGCCATGTTTGCTACCGCCTATCAGGCGCGCGATGGGCGCTATGGCGTCGCGGTCGTTACCGAAGCCGGCAAGCTGGTCCATACGCTGGACCTGCCCGAGCGCGGCCACGACATCACCTTCGACCCGATCTCGCGCCGCTCCGTGGTCTTTGCCCGTCAGCCGGGCACCTTTGCTGTCGTGTTCGATCATTCGGGCGCGGCAGCGCCAGTGACGATCGCGAGCGTCGAGGGAAGGCATTTCTATGGCCATGGCGTGTTCTCGCGAGACGGCGCGCTGCTTTACGCCACCGAAAACGACTTCGACAACGCCGCCGGCATGATCGGCGTCTACGACGGGACCGACGGCTTCCGCCGCATCGGCGAGTTCGCAACCGGCGGCGTCGGCCCGCACGAATTGCTGCTCTGCCCGGACGGCCGGACGCTGGCAATCGCCAATGGCGGCATAGAGACGCATCCGGATTATGGACGCGCCGAACTCAACATCGCGACCATGCAGCCGTCCCTGGTTTTCGTCGATCGCCTCAGCGGAGCGCTCAAGGAAAAGCACGAGCTCGACCCTGCACTCCACCAGCTTTCCATCCGCCATATGGACTTCGACGGCGCCGGTACACTGTGGTTCGGGTGTCAGCACAAGGGGCCGGATAGCGACCGTCCTGCGCTGATCGGCCGGGCGCGACCCGGCGAGGCGTTCGGCCTGGTCGAGTTGCCTGAAAATGTGCTCTCCGGCCTGCGCAACTATATCGGTTCGGTCGCGGCAAACGCTCATTCCGGAACGGTCGCATTCACCTCGCCGCAAGGCAATTCGCTGGTGGTGGTGAATGCGAGCGACGGCTCTCTGGTGTCGGCGCGTGCGCTCACTGAGGTGTGCGGCATCGCCTCGGACGGCGCGGGGTTCCTGGCGAGTACCGGCAAGGGCGATTGGATTGGCCCCGCTTTGCCGGCGGTATCCGATCCGCAGCATGTCTGGGATAACCATATCCTGCGCATCGGCTGAATTTTGCGCGGCTTATCTTGCGCGGTTTTACGCTAGGCGGACGCGAGATTCGAGCAACCGGGTTCACTTGCAGCACGGTAGGCATTAGAACCGACATAGAGTCCACGGAGGCTTTCGCCATGGGAACGAACCCGCCTGTCTGCAATTTTGGCTGGCAAGCCGTCGATGCGGAGTTGCCCGCCACCGACGGCAGGCGCTACCGGCTGTCCAAGCTCGCCGGCCCTAACGGCCTGGTCGTCGTCTTCATCTGCAATCACTGCCCGTATGTGAAGGCGGTGATTGACCGCATCGTGCGTGAAGCGGCCGAACTTGCGAAACATGGGATCGGCTTCGCCGCCGTCAGTTCGAATGACGCCGAGGCCTATCCTGAAGATTCCTTCGCCAATATGGCTCGCTTTGCTGCCGCCCAAAGCTTCGGATTTCCTTATTTATATGACGAGGACCAGTCGTTGGCGCGCGCCTATGGCGCCGCATGCACGCCGGATTTCTTTGGGTTCAATGGCGATCTCCGGCTTCAATATCGCGGCCGTCTCGACGCTGCCGGCAGAAATCCCGCTACACCCGGCATGCGCCGTGATCTTTTTGAAGCCATGGTGCAGATCGCCGACACGGGCGAGGGCCCGCGCGATCAGGTTGCATCGATAGGCTGTTCGATCAAATGGAAGCAGGCAGCATAGTGGGCCTTTCGGCCGCGCCGTCATGGTCAAGGCGCAAGGCGACAGCCTGTATGCTCGTTGTTGAAATGGTTTCAGGTTTTTCCGACTGTGTATGCCGGCTGTGATCTGGTATTCTCCTCGGATTGACCTGGATCAAGGCCGGCGCCACGAGCGGCTGGCAGATCGCGGACGTTTTTGCGGCATAACGCCGCCGCGTTTGACACATGGTTGTAATCGTTGCGCCAGCGCGCAATAGGAAATTGACTGCATCGGTGGGGCGTCAGCCGGAAAAGACCGCTGCAAGTACCGAGGGATCGAGCCCCAGGGAGCATGGTTGATGGACTTCGAGACATTCTTCGCAGAAAAGCTCGATGGCCTCCACAAGGAAGGCCGGTACCGTGTATTCGCCGATCTGGAGCGCCGCGCCGGCCTGTTCCCGCGAGCCCTGCGCTATTCCGGCGATGCCGCCCGCGAAGTGACTGTCTGGTGCTCGAACGACTATCTCGGCATGGGCGAGAATAAGGCCGTTATCGCCGCCATGCATGACGCGCTGGACAAGTGCGGCGCCGGCGCCGGCGGAACGCGCAACATCTCCGGCACCAACCACTATCACGTGCTGCTGGAGCGTGAGCTTGCAGACCTTCACGGCAAGGAAAGCGCCCTGCTGTTCACCTCGGGCTATGTCTCCAACTGGACGACGCTGTCGACGCTCGGCTCCACCATCCCCGGCTGCGTAATCTTCTCCGACGACGGCAACCACGCCTCGATGATCGAGGGCATCCGCCATTCGAAGGCCGAGAAGCGGATCTGGAAGCACAATGATCCGAAGGATCTCGACCGCGTGCTCTCCGAATATGGGGCGGATGTGCCGAAGATCGTCGCCTTCGAATCGGTCTATTCGATGGACGGCGATATTGCGCCTATCGCCGAAATCGTTGCCGTGGCGGAAAAGCACGGCGCCATGACCTATCTCGACGAAGTCCATGCGGTCGGCATGTACGGTCCGCGCGGCGGCGGTGTCGCCGAGCGCGATGGGCTGATGGACCGCATCACCATCATCGAGGGCACGCTGGGTAAGGCGTTCGGCGTCGTCGGCGGTTACATCACCGGCTCGACCAAGCTTGTCGATTTCATTCGCTCCTTTGCCAGCGGCTTCATCTTCACCACCGCGCTCCCGCCGCATGTCGCGGCTGGCGCGCTGACTTCGATCCGCCATCTCAAGGCCAGCCCGTTCGAGCGCGCCAAGCACCAGGACCGAGTGCGCAAGGTGCGCGCGGGACTCGACCGCATCGGCATCCCCTATATCCAGAACACCAGCCACATCGTGCCGGTGATGGTGGGCGATGCATCCAAGTGCAAATGGATCAGCGACATCCTGCTCGACCGCTACAGCGTCTATGTCCAGCCGATCAACTATCCTACGGTGCCGCGCAAGACCGAGCGCCTGCGCATCACGCCGTCGCCGCTGCACACGGATGCCGACATCGATCACCTGGTTGGCTCGCTGTCCGACCTCTGGTCGCAATGCGCGCTGGCCCGCGCGGTGGCGTAAGCCATTCATTGCGATCTGGCGCTCCATTTGATATCAGCGATATCAAATGGAGGCGGCTATGGGCGACATGCTTATCCGGGGTATTCCGGAAGCACTGAAGAGCGAGATAGAGGCAGCCGCGCGCCAGCACGGCCAAAGCCTATCCGACGAGGCGATCAATCTGCTGCGCAAGGGGATCGTATCCGAAAAGCAGGCAGGTTCTTTGCCGGAAAATTCCGCGTGGGACATAATCCGCGCGGACTTCGAGATCCACGGTGCGGTAGACGACCAGTTCGCACAGGTGCTCGAAGAAGTTGAGGAAGAGCGAAAGCGTTACTTCGGTAGACCCTCGGAAATTGCAGAGTGATCGTTCTCGACACGAACGTCGTTTCCGAATTTACGAAACGCATGCCGCAAGAGATCGTCGTAAAATGGTTTCGACGGCAGGATTTCTTATCGCTATATCTGTGTGCCCCAATCGTGATGGAGCAATCCTACGGCGCGGAATTGGTGCACCTGCGCACAGGCTCGGACAGGCTTCTCGCGGTCTTCGACAGTTTGGTCTCGAAGCGCTTTGCCGGGCGAATTCTCCCGTTCGAGAGCACTGAGGCAACTCGCACCGGCCGTATTAGGGCGGCGCGGGAAAAGATGGGTCGGCCGATTGATGTGCAGGACGCCATGATTGCCGCGACATGTCTCGTGCATGGTGCGACGCTCGCGACACGCAATACCCGCGACTTCGACGGGCTTGACCTCAAGCTGATAAATCCGTTTGAAGCGGTGGACTGACGCCGCCGCCAGCGCGGCTTGCCTCCTGCCATACTTCAGACCGAACGGGACACAACCACAAGAATGCCGCTTCGCCTCATCTTCATGGGAACGCCCGGATTTTCGGTGCCGACGCTGAGGGCATTGGCGGGGGCGGGCCACGAGATTGCCTGCGTCTACACCCAGCCTCCGCGTCCGGGCGGGCGGCGGGGCCTCGACCTGACGCCGTCGCCGGTGCACCGCGAGGCAGAGCGACTGAGGATCCCGGTTCGTCACCCTTTGTCGCTCAGAGAAAGATCCGAACAGGAGGCGTTTGCAGCACTTGGCGCCGATGCCGCGGTGGTGGTGGCCTACGGCCTGCTGCTGCCGGGCGCTGTATTGGCTGCGCCGCGCCTCGGCTGTTTCAACGGCCATGCCTCCCTGCTTCCACGCTGGCGGGGGGCGGCGCCAATACACCGCGCGATCATGGCCGGCGATGAGGAAACCGGCATGATGGTGATGAAGATGGATGAGGGGCTCGACACCGGCCCCGTGGCGATGACCTCCAGGATGCCGATCGGTGCGGATATGACCACCGGCGAACTTCATGACCGCCTTAGCGATGTCGGCGCCACGCTGATGGTCCAGGCCATGGCAGAACTGCAGCGCGGATGGCTGGTAATGACGCCGCAGAGCGAGACAGGCGTCACCTACGCCAGGAAGATCGACAAGGCCGAAACCCGGATCAACTGGTCATTGCCGGCGCGCGAGGTTCATAATCGCATCCGCGGCCTTTCGCCGTTTCCAGGTGCGTGGTGCGAGTTTGAAGTGAATGGCCGTCCGGAGCGGCTGAAGCTGCTGCGTTCCACGCTTGGCGACGGCAGAAGTGAACCCGGTACGATCCTCGACGGCAGCCTGACCATTGCTTGCGGCGATGGCGCGGTGCGGCTCATCGAGGTACAGCGGGCAGGCGGACGCGCGGTTGAGGTCGCAGAGTTCCTGCGCGGCGCAAAACTGTCGATCAGGAGGGCGGCTAACATGAGCGACGTGACGATCAGAGCTGCGCTGCCGGAAGATAGGCAGGTCATCTACGCCCTTGTCGAGCGGGCGTTCGGACAACCGCTCGAGGCTATACTCGTCGATTTCCTGGTTGCCGATGGCGATGCCGTCCTGGAACTTGTTGCGGAGCGGCAGGGCGAGATCGTCGGCCATCTGCTATTTTCACGGCTGACGATCGAGCGGGACGGTGATCCTTTTCCCGCGGTGGCGCTGGCGCCGGTCGGCGTCCACCCAATATCGCAGCGGCAGGGGATTGGCACCGCTTTGATAATGGAGGCGCACAATCGGCTGCGCGACGCCGGGGAGCGGCTTTCGATCGTTCTTGGCGAGCCGGCCTACTACGGACGCTTCGGCTATCAACGCCGCCTGGCGGAGCAGTTCAACAGCGATTACCAGGGAGACGCCCTGCAGGCGCTCGCCTGGGCCGATGACGCGCCCGCGCAGGGCCGCCTTGTCTACCCCCGCGCCTTCTCCAATCTGTAGCGGATGATGCCAAAAAAGTTGCAGACTTTTTGGACAAACATCATGCGGAAAGCAACAGGAAGCATGATGCCAAAAGTCGCTGACTTTTTGGAGAAACATCATGCGAAAAGGCAATAATACACCATGCCGCGCTATCGCCTCGACATCGAATATGACGGCGCGCCTTATGCCGGCTGGCAGCGGCAGGACGGGCCGCGCTCCGTCCAGGCGGCAATCGAGCGGGCGATCAACAGCTTTTGCGGCGAGACTGTCAGCATTCGCGCGGCGGGCCGCACCGATGCAGGCGTGCACGCCACCGCACAGGTCGCCCATGCCGATTTGACGAGGGATTGGCCTGCAGAAACGGTTCGCGATGCGCTGAACGCCCATCTGCACGTGGCTGGCGAGGCGGTCGTGATCCTCAGCGCGACGCGCGTCAGTGACGAGTTCGATGCTCGTTTCTCGGCGACAGGACGCCGCTACCTCTACCGCATTCTCAATCGGCGTGCCGCCGCGGCGATCGATAAGGGCCGTGTCTGGTGGGTGCCAAAACCGCTCGATGTCGACGCCATGCATGCCGCCGCACAACGTTTGGTGGGGCGGCACGATTTCACCACCTTCCGCTCGGTCCAATGCCAGGCGGACAACCCGGTGCGCACCCTCGACCGGCTCGACGTCACCCGCAACGGCGAAATCATCGAGATTCGCGTTGCCGCCCGCGCTTTCCTGCACAATCAGGTGCGCTCCATGGTCGGTTCGCTGAAGCGGGTGGGAGAGGGCGGCTGGTCCGCGGATGACCTGGCCGCAGCCCTCGCCGCCCGCGATCGCGCCGCGTGCGGCCAGGTCGCACCACCGGACGGGCTGTATCTGGTCGGCGTCAGCTACGATGGCGGCGGCGACGGTACGCCGAGCAGCGTCTGAAGTGAGAACAGCAAGCCCAGGGATGCAAGATACATTCCGACGAAAACAGCGGTGGAAAGTGCGGCGCCGCGTCCAATCGATGCGTTGGTAAGTCTCCAGCCCAGGACGATCGTTGCGACGTGAACGATCAGCTCGAACAGAACGAAGGATTGGCTTGAAGCCGACAGTACAAGCCGCAGGACCGGCAGCGGCACGCTGAGCCAGCAGACCACCGCCGAACCCCAATTGGTCGCCACGACATAGGCGGCGAAGCGGTCAGCGATGCCGATCGACCTTACCGACAGGGCGAACAGGATGAGCGGCACAAGCCACAACGCACCATCGATGATCGCAAGTTTCGGAATCATCGCGTAGCGCGAGGCGGCGAGCTCGGGGCCAGGCGAGATATCGTTGGCATAGGCTAGCCAGCCCAGAAACAAGGCTGGCGCCGCCACGATCATCGCGAAAAACGAATTCCAGAAGCCGTCGGCGGAAAGATCGAGAAGCTGCATGCCCTCGGTCTTGCCGAACATCAGCCGCCAGGAACCGGTCAGGCCGTTTTGAATTTCTTCGCCGGAAAGCATCGTCTATTCGAACCAATCGCTCAGGAACCGCTGATAGATTTGGGTAAGCGTTTCGAGATCGGCAAGCGCGACCCGTTCGTCCACCATATGCATGGTCTTGCCCACCAGCCCGAACTCCACCACCGGGCAGAAATTCTTGATGAAGCGCGCATCCGACGTGCCGCCCGAGGTGGAAAGCACCGGCTTGCGTCCCGTTACAGCGTGGATCGAATGGGTAAGTGTGTCGACCAGCCTGTCATCGCGGGTAATGAAAACGTGGCTGGGCCGATCCTTCCACACGATATCGAAGTCTACCCGCTCCTTTCGATCCTTGCGGTATTTGCGTCGGGCCGCCGCCGCGTCGAGGCGGTTGTGAATCTCGGCTTGAACCGTTTCGGCATCCCAGGTGTCGTTAAAGCGAATGTTGAACGTTGCCGTGGCGCGTGCGGGGATCACGTTCATCGCCGGATTTCCGACATCGACCGAAGTGATTTCCAGGTTTGTCGGCTGAAAGTTGGCGGTGCCCGTGTCGAAAGCCGGCGCCATGAGGGCATCGAGCATCTGCATCAATCCGCGCACGGGATTGTCGGCGAGATGCGGGTAGGCTACGTGGCCCTGTCGCCCGTTGACTGTAAGGGTGCCGGAAAGCGACCCGCGACGTCCGATCTTGATCATGTCGCCAAGCTGGTCCGGATTGGTCGGCTCGCCCACCAGCGCTGCATCCCAGGTTTCGCCGCGATTTGCGGCCCAGTCCAGCAGCTTGGTGGTGCCGTTGATTGCCGGGCCTTCTTCGTCGCCTGTAATCAGCAGCGACACGGAACCCCGAGGCTTGCCGCCCTGGGCGATCATCCGCGCCAGCGCCGCGACGAAGCAGGCGATCCCGCCCTTCATATCCACAGCGCCGCGCCCGTACATCTCGCCCCTGGCAATTTCGGCGGCAAACGGCGGATGTGTCCATGCCGCTTCGTCGCCGGCTGGCACGACGTCGGTGTGGCCGGCGAACATGAGATGTGGGCCGTTACCCGATAGCCGCGCGTAAAGGTTCTCGATGTCGGGCGTCCCGTCCTCGGAAAAGGTCGGGCGGTCGATGGCGAAACCCATCGGCTTCAGCATGGCCGAGAGCGCCGAAAGCGCTCCGCCTTCGGCCGGGGTGACCGAGGGGCAGCGGATCAACTGGGCGAGGTTCTCGGCGGGATCGGTCGGGAGCGTCATGCGGATCGGTTCGTTGAGATCGGATGGATGGGAGTCAGTGCGGCTTTGATACGCGCAAGTCAACGAAAAGCGATGCTTCAGATTGGCCCGGCACGCTATGCCTGCCGTGTCAGCCCGCCGCGGACACCGCCGGGCCGAATCGTCCTTGCTCAACGACATTGCTGACATATGGTCAGCGCTGCGCCAGACCTAGACGGTGACGTGCTTCGGCAGCGGTCGCAACCCGCCGGCCGTGTTTCGTCACGGCGCTTGCGGCCAACTCGACCAGTTCGGCGTTGCTGCTTGCCATCCGCTCTTTGCTTATCCGTATGTTGTCCTCCAGCCCGGTTCGTACGGCATCCGCTCCACGAGCCAACGCCCAGTCCATGACGATGATCTGGCTGCGGCCAATACCGGCGGCGGTCCACGTACAGGACGGGAAAAGAGTCGAGGCTTCGCCGAGCAGAATGTCGAGCAGGCGTTCGTGCGGAGGCATTGCGTTCTGTACACCCATAACGAACTGAATATGCGGGTGCTCGCCGATAAGGCCGAGGTCGGCGAGACGCCTCGCCGCATGCAGGTGGGAAAGATCGAAGATCTCGATCTCGGGGATGATCCCGAACGTCTTCATTTTGGCTGCCAGGTCATCGACTAGGCTTGGATGGTTCTCATAAATGATTGACGGGAAGTTCACCGATCCGGTCGATAGCGACGCCATGTCGGGCCGGAGGTAAAGTGCTGCTCCCCTCGCGGCAGGGTCGCGGCCGCGCCCTCCGGTCGAGAATTGCACGATCATTCCGGGGCAATGCTTGCGAACCCCTTCCTGGACGGCGGCGAAACGAAGCGCATCCGAGGACGAACTCTCGTCGTCGTTGCGGACATGAATGTGCACGATCGATGCGCCTGCTTCGAACAACTCGTGTGTCGATTCGATCTGCTCGGCTACGCTGATGGGTACCGCCGGATTGTCCCGCTTGCGCGGAAGGGAACCCGTAATCGCCACCGTAATAATGCAGGGCTCAGGCATTGTCAGATCGCTAATCTTGTATCTCGTCGAGAAGCCACTTGATGGCCAGCGGATATCCCCTGGCTCCAAGTCCGGCAATCACGCCGGTGGCTACCTTCGAAACCAGGGGCGATGATAGATCTCCTCGCGGCGATGGATGTTGGAGATGTGCAGTTCAACGATCGGTCCCGGATCCCGCGCTCATGCACCTGCCAGGCCAGCATCTCGGCGGAACCGCAGCCAGCATCGGCTCGGGCCAGAGACGACATCGTCGTGAGAGCGTTCGATCATCGGCTTGGCTGCCCACACTTCCGCCTGCCGCATGACAGTTCAATGGCAGATCAACAGCAACGCGGATCGAATCACTAGTGTCGGAAGCAGATGAGGTCGATGGCTCCGCCCGGCACTCAGTGCCGCAGTTAGTTTCTGTTAGACTACTCAAATCCGATCGAATGCAGGGCGCTGCCATTCTTCTTGAGCCATGCCTTGCAGCGCTCCGTGTCCGGACAAAGCTCGTCGCACAGCCGCCAGAAGTTCACGCCGTGATTCATCTCCTTCAGATGCGCCACTTCATGCGCAACGAGGTAGTTGATCACCGGTTTCGGCGCCATCATGATGCGCCACGAAAACGACAGATTGCCGTCGGTGGTACATGAGCCCCAGCGGCTGGCGGTATCCTTGAAGCGGACCGCCTTGGCCTTGCGCCCAACCGCAGCGGTGTGACGCTCCACCAACGCCTCGATGTCCTTCCTCGCCTCGCGCTTAAGGAAATCGACGAGCCGGCGCGGCAGGTGCCGGCGGTCTCCGAACACCACCAGTTCCGGACCAGCCTCGCCCTCCGGCCGCACCTCGACAGTGCCCCTTTTTCCAGGCTCGTGGACAATCAGATGCGGCACGCCGCGCAGCGGCAGCTTGATGCCGGGCCTAACCTGGGGGCGGTCAGGCACCCGCGCCAGCCGCTGCTCCAGCCAGCCCTGCTGGCGGCTGAGAAAGCGCTCGACCTCGCTGCCGGCGATGCCCGGCGGCACGGTTACGCGCAAGCCACGCCCGCCGGCATCGATGCGCAAGGTAAGACGGCGCGCCCGGTGGTTCTGGACAATGCGCAGCGGCAGCGTGCGCCCGGCAACGGCATGCTCACGCTCCTCGATCCGATTGATGGAGCGGGCATTCAGCTTTTTCAGGAAACCGAAAGGCATTCGCCAGAGATAGGCGATTCGAATACGCGTTGCGATAGTGCATAACGCGGCATCGGTAGAGCAGCGCGGCCGGACAGTCCTAGACCTGCTCCCAGCCATCCTTCTCGCTGGCACGGAAGATGGCGTCGATCACCTTCTGGTTCCTGACCGAATCCTCCAGCGTGAAAACCGCGTCCTTTCCCCCGAGCGCGGCTCGGGCGAAGGTTTCGGTCTCCAGTCTGTACTGACGGGTCGCCGGAAAGCGGTAGACGGTCGCTTCCGTGTGGTTCTGATTGTGCAGTTCGATGCGGTGATGGTCATAGTCGCCGGCATTGAACGGCGCGTGGACCTCGATGAAGCCTTTCTCACCGTGGAAGACCATCATTTGGCGCGCTGCCATCTGCGTCGAACAATAGAAAGTGAGGTCGAAGTCGCCGAAATCGGCTTTGGCGACCGAATAAATGTCGGTGCCGAACTGCTTGTCGCGCTCGATCGTCGCCTGCACCCGCAACGGCTCCTTGCCGGTGACGAAACGCGTCGAAACGGTCGGATATACGCCGATATCCGGCAATCCGCCGCCGCCCAGGTCGAGCTGGTTGCGCATGTTCGACGGATCGACATTGTAGTAGGAAAACGCCCCCTGCACGTGCCTGAGCCGACCGATCGCGCCGCTTTGAACAAGGTCGCGCACCTTGATCCATTGCGGGTGGTAGACCACCATGAAGGCTTCGCAGACCAGCACCTTGTTGCGGTCGCGCGCGGCGATCACCGGCGCGATATCCTCCGCCTTCAGCGCCAGCGGCTTTTCGACCAGCACGTGCTTGCCGGCATCCGCCGCCTTCACCGCCCATTCGACATGCTGCGATGTCGGCAGTGGGATGTAGACGCCGTCGATGGCATCCGACGCCAGCATCTCCTCGTAGGAGCCGAACGCATGCGGCGCGCCGAAACGGTCGGCGAGCTTGCGGGCGCGTGCCGCATCGCGGCTGGCCACGGCCGTCAGCACACCGTTTTCGGCATCCTGGATGGCCGGCAAGACATGATCGCGGCCGATCTTGGCCGTAGACAGAACACCCCAACGAAACATTTTCTCCCCCGTGAAACCAGCGCGTGAGTCAGGTGACGATCGTTCTAAATACATTCCCGGAAGGTGCGAAGAAACCGCGAAACGAGGGCGTGCGCAAGCCGTGGGGTCGAAAATCGAAATGGTGCCCCTAGCCGGAATCGAACCAGCACTCCTTGCGGAATCCGATTTTGAGTCGGACGCGTCTACCAGTTCCGCCATAGGGGCCCAGCGCCGCGAAAGGCGTGAACGGCTGCGGACTATACGGTTCGAAGGGTGCTCGTCAACCGAAAGCTGGTGCGATTTGTTTCGCTTAGCAGTCGCCGGCGGAGAAAGGATTGCGTAGGAGCTGCCTTGCTAAACCGCGCCGCCAAGCTCCGCAAGGCGCTTCACCGCTGTCGGCGGCAGCGGCGGATGGCCAGGAGACTGTGCGGCCTCTACCAGCAGGGCGTCGCAGCCGGCCTCTGTTTCGGAGATCAGGCGGCGCATGAACTCCTCGCGATCGAGACCGGCGGGAATCGGCGGCAGGAACTTTGCCTTGATAGTCCCGGGATAACGCATGAACTTTCGGCGTGGCCAGAACAGGCCGGCGACATGCGCGACCGGCACAACAGGCATTCCAAGCTGCGAATACAGTTCGACGATGCCATACTTGTAGAGTGGCACTTCGCCCGGTGCCCGCCGTGTCCCCTCTGGATAAATGATGAGCTGGCGGTCATGCTCCATCTCGCGCCTGGTGTCCACGACGACCTGCTTCAGCGCCCTTGAGCGGTTTCCGCGATTGACGGGGATCAACCGCATCTTGAGGAGGTACCAGCCGAAGAACGGTATCCAGGTGAGCTCGCGTTTCAGGATATAGAGCGGGTCGCGAAGATAGGGGAAAAAGGCGATCGTGTCCCAGAAGGACTGATGCTTGGGAGCCAGGATGAACGATCCTTCGGGTAGGTTTTCAAGGCCGATGATCTCGCTCTTCGTGCCGGCGAGCTTATCTTGAAGCCATAGGCTGCTGCGCGCCCAGAATTTTGGCACGAACCACGCCTTCTTGCGCGGCATCAGGAAAAACAGCGGCGACCACAAGATCATCTGAACGATCAGGTTCAGGTAGAACACGGCGTTGAACAGCAGCGACCTGATAGCAAGCATCTTATTCGCAAAGTTTCCTGCGGTGGGAGGTTGTTGGTATATCAGGCATGCGCGGCGCACAACGGCCACGCCAGTTGGCCGACCCCCTTGCGGGAGGTCGATGAGAACTCTGAGTGGGGGGGGTCCAGATTGATTTGGCTACACCACCCGGGCTCGCTGATCCACCTCACTCCATCTGCTGGCCGGTCCTGCCCCATGCGCGCAAGGGGAGGGTAGGGCGGTAGGGCCGATCAGGCCAATGGTAAAAGGAGGCTGTCCCTCGCCTATTGCTGACGGCTCGGCTGGTGAATTGTGGCAGTCTGCTCCATCGAAACATCATGCGGCAGGCCGCGCATCGGTACGAAGCTGCGGGCAAGGGCGGCCACATACTTCGCGTATTCGGTGAAGATCACGCGCACTGCCTCGGGTTTCGTTACCCAGCCGCCGCCACTCAATCGGCTGTTGACGACTGGATAGGGCTGCAACTCGGTGTCATCGACCAGCCGGCTCATTTCCAGCAGGCTGCGGGGCATGTGGTAATTGTTGGTGACCAGGATGACGCGGTCATAGTCATGATCCTGCACCCATTTGGCGCTTTCCTCGGCATTGCCGATGGTGTCGAGAGCGGCGTGGTCGAGGTCGATGCAGCAGGTGAAGAGATTGCGGTCCTCGCCCATCGCCCGGCGCAAGGATTCGCGGCTTGCAGCAGGATTGACGCCGCTGATCAACAGCCGCTTGCCCTTGCCGGACTTCAGCAGGCCGAGCGCGGCGTCCAGACGCGCCTGGCCCCCGGTCAGAACGATGATGGCATCGGCTGGACGAACATCCTTAGGGGCGGAGAGTTCGCTGACGTAGTTTGCAAACAGGCCGAAGCCGGCGCCGAACACCGCCGCGCCACTCGCCACAGAAAGCACGGCAAGGCGCAGATACGCCCAAGACCCGCGCCCTCTGCGCGCTATGCCTACCGAATCTGCCGAGGTCGAAATCAGCATGACCAATTGTTAACTCCAAATCGCACGCTTGGGTAGCGATGTCAGACCAACGCTACATTCAGCCATCGGGTTGCCGGAACTCCAGATTCTTCAGGTGCATGACGACGGTGACATGCGATGTCGCGGCTGTCAGCGCGCCGATCGCGAGCACTATGAGAGCGACGCCGGCATAACCGGTCACGCCGATGGCAAAATTGCCGAACAGCGCTGTCGCCTGGTCGGCCTCTGGGGTCGCCAGGTTTCGCGACGACCAGAAGGAGAAGGCAATGAAGACGACGATTGCCGCAAGACCGCCGGCCGCCGCGCCTTTCATGCCGGTCATCAGGAAATGCCGCCGGAACTCAGTGGCAATAAAGCGCGCCTCGGCGCCGACGAAGTTCAGCACCTCGATGATATGGACATTGCCCGCCATGGCACCGCGCGTGGCGAACACCACGGTCAAAACCGTCGCCGATAGCATCAGCAGCAGAACGGCGAGGCCAAGCGTCACAGTGGTGCTGGCCATCGTCACCAACCGATCCACCCAGGTGCGATGATCATCGAGAGACAGGCCGGGAACCTTTGCGGCAAGCAGAACGCGCAATGCCGCAAAATCCGGCGGGTTCTGACGGTCGATCGTCACGACGACCAAGCGCGGCACCGGCAGTTCATCGATATTCAGGCCCGACCCGAGCCAGGGCTCCAGCAATCGCGCCGTGGCTTCACGATCGATTATGCGGGTGCCGGCTACCCCGGGAAAGCCGGCGGCGAGGTCGGCGGCTTCCCCGAGTGCCGCCTCCATATCCACGCCATCGGCAGGCTTGATTTGGATCGTTGCCTCACGGGATATCTGATTCTGCCAGACTGTGGACGTATCGCGGACGAGCGTCACTGCGCCAAGCGTCAGGCAGGACAGGAAGGTCATGATCGCGATCACCAACACCAGCGCATTGCCGGCCACGCCATGCGCCGGCACGATAGCAGCGGGCGGGCGGGCGGTTTTCTCGCGCTGAGTCGCCCTCTTTGCGGGCGCATTTGCGGTGGACTCGGCGGCCATCTCAGTCATAAATGTCGAGCCCCCCGTTCGAGAGGATCATGCGGCGCGCGTCGACCTGCTCCATCAGGCCGAGATCGTGCGTGGCGATGACCACCGCGGTGCCGAGGCGATTGAGCTCGATGAACAGACGCAGAAGGCGGCGCGCCAGCGGCGGATCGACATTGCCGGTCGGCTCGTCGGCAAGCAGGATTTCCGGCTGCTCGATGAGGGCCCGGGCGATCGCCGCACGCTGCTTCTCGCCGCCGGAGAGCACCGGCGGGAGCACATGCATGCGCTCACCCAACCCGACCCATTTCAGCAACTCCGAGACGTCCGCGCGATAACTCGCCTCCTCGCGCCCGCGTACACGCAGCGGCAGCGCCACATTTTCGTAAGTGGTCATATGATCGAGCAGGCGGAAATCCTGGAAGACAACGCCGATACGGCGGCGCATCAGCGGCAATTCCTGCGGCGTGATGCGGGAGCGATCCTTGCCGAAGACGTTGATCAGCCCACGCGTCGGCTTCAGCGACATGAACAGCAGGCGCAGCAAAGTGGTCTTGCCGGCGCCGGATGGGCCGCTCAGAAACTGGAAGGAGCTCTGCGGAATCTGAAACGAAATGTCCCGGAGTATCTCGGGACCCATTCCGTACCGCAGGCCGACATTTTCGAAACGGATCAACGCTGGACCCTATTTTATTGGCCAGGAACACAGGGCAGTTAGGCGAATCGACCTTGTGCCTGCATGGTTAACCGGCGGTTAAGAATGGTGGCGCATACAGGTTCTCGATCCAACACATTTGCCACAAACCTGGAAACACCAGCGACCGCCCGTGCCGATGTCTCACCCTCACAATGCGCGCTCGGTTCCCGGCGAAATCATGGCTACCACTTTGCCGCGCGACCGGAGCCGCCCGGCACCACGCGTCCGGGTGGACATCGAGGCGGAATTCCAGGTCATCGCGGCCGATCGCTTTCTGGATGTTTGGCGGGCATAGCCTGGTGGCGGGGATCGAAAAGCCACAGACCCTTCACTCCGCTCTTGCCCTGATGGGGCTGTGCCGCCTCTCGAAATTCGCGTGGGATCATGGATGGAAGCGTGACACGCTAGAAACTGGGGACATCGTCGCCGACGATCGGCCCTGGCGAGCGATTTGCCTTTTCCAGCCGGCTCGAGGTGCCTAAGAACGGGGTGAAATCCGTTTCCGTCACTTTTGCCGAATAGAAAGCCTCGCCAATGCCGGCCGTGCGCAACAAGCAGATCGAGGTGCTGTTCAGCGCTTCGACGATCGCCAGACGCAATCTCGAACTCGCCAAGGAGATCGCCGAGCATGATTATCAGGACCTGCTCGTCATCTCGATCCTGAAAGGCTCGTTCGTCTTCGCCGCCGATCTCATCCGCGCGATGCACGATGTCGGGCTTTCGCCCGAAGTCGAATTCATCTTCATCTCCAGCTATGGCACCGGCACGACGAGCGGCGAGGTTCGCGTGCTGCGCGACATCGACAACGAAGTAAAGGGCCGCGACGTGCTGCTGATCGACGACATCCTCGAGTCCGGCAAAACGTTGCGCTATACGCGCGAATTGATGATGTCGCGCGGCGCCAAAAGCTGCTCCATCGCGGTGCTGCTCGATAAGCGCATGCGCCGCCAGACACAGATCGACGCCGATTATGTCGGTTTCGACTGCCCGGACTATTTCGTCGTCGGATATGGCATGGACGTCGCCCACGCATTCCGCGAACTGCCATTCGTCGGCGTGGTCACCGGCGACGTCTGAGCAGCAGTTGAAGCCGGGGCAGCCTCGGCGGGCGGCGCGAATACGCGGAGCGCCTTCGGGCGGATGCGGAAATGCGCAGGCGTATGCGTCGACAATTCGCCGTCGGTATTGACCGGCCGCCGCCTGCTGGTGCGGATCGTGACCTCGGTGGTCTGGAAGGCGCGCACATCGTCCCACTTGCCCTGCGTGCCGTTTCGCAGGCTGGGCAGCAGCGCCAGCAGCCGCCACCAGTGATCGACTTCAAGACTGTAGAGGTCGAGCTTGCCGTCCTCCGCCGTTGCCGTCTCCTCGACCGTCATGCCACCGCCATAGTGCCGGCCATTGCCGACCGAGATTTGCATCGTGCGGATGCGCTCCCTGGTGCCATCGTGATCGACATAGGCGGTGAACAGCCGCGAGCGAAGCAGGATGCGCGCCGCCACTATGGCGTAGCCGAGAACGCCCCAGCGTTTCTTGGCATGCTCGGTAAGTTCGGCTGCAAGCTCAGCGCTGAAGCCGATGCTGGCAACGTTGAAGAAGAGATGGCCGTTGACGTCACCCAGGTCGATATCGCGGAGGTGACCGGCGGCGATGATCTCGGCAGCCTTTTGCAGATCGGGCGGGATCGAAACGGTGCGAGCAAAGTCGTTGGCGGTACCCAAAGGCAAGACGCCCATCGGCAGCCCGGTCTCAAGCAGAGCGGGCGCTGCCGCATTCAGCGTGCCGTCGCCGCCACCGATGATCACCAGATCGATGGTTGCGGCTTCCTGGCGGATGACATCGTCGATCTTATCCTGCTCGCCGACCTTCACCTCGTGCACGTCGATGCCAGCAGCTTCCAGCTGACTGACGGCGGATGCGATCGAGCCGCTACCGTGTCTGGCGCGCGAATTGACGATGAGCAGCGCCCGTTGCCGCAATGGTTTTTTAGCCACGGGTGGCTCCTACGTTGTATGAACGTTCCCGCCGCAATTAGTCACGATGATGGACGATGTTAAGGGTCCCCGCGCAATCACACAAGAAAAGGCCCGCGACCGGGGGCAATCGCGGGCTGAGTGAGGATCACGTCAGCAGGTGAAACTGCTGGGTGAGTTTGCACCTTTGATCCTAGGCCCGCCGTTGACATAGTCCAAACGAATAGGAATGATACCTGCCATCACTATTTCTGATGGCGCGGGGCTTTTCGTGAATCTTGACAGCGACCTGTTGCGGGCTTTCGTCGCGGTTGCGGAGACGGGGAACGTGACCAAGGCCGCCGATCGCATGGGCCGTACCCAATCCGCCGTGTCGATGCAGATCAAGAAGCTTGAAGATATGATCGGTGACCCCGTATTCCGGCGCGGGTCGCGCGGCGTCTGGCTGACGCGCAAAGGTGAGGACCTCATCGGCAACGCGCGGCGCATCGTTTCGCTGCTCGACGAGACGGTAGCGTCGCTGCGCACCGCACCGCTCGACGGGCCAGTGCAGAATCGGTGTTCCGGAAGAATACGGCACGCCGGTTCTGTCCACCGCGCTCGCGGCGTTCTCGAAGCAGCATCCACGCGTCGAAATCACCGTGCGGTTCGCGACATCTCAAAGCCAGGTGGCGGCGCTGAACTCCGGCGACCTCGACCTCGCGGTGGTGTTCGAGTGGGAGAATTTCACCGACGGCGAGCTTCTGATGTCCGACCCCTCCGTCTGGGTCACGTCGGCTTCCAGCCATCGCCACGAAGAAAGGCCGCTGCCGATTGCGCTTTACCAAAATTCGGATTGGTGCCGGGACTATGCGCTGAAGTCGCTTGACCGGCGCGGCATCGACTACCGCGTGGCCTATCTGAGCGACACCAGCGGCGGGATGCGGCTTGCGGCGACCTCTGGACTGGCCGTTGCCCCGATTGCGCGCAGCAATATTCCTGCCGGTTGCCGCGAACTCTCGGCCGGCGATGGATTTGGTGCGATCGATGCGGCGCGCGTCGTGCTCCGACGCAACCCAATCGCGACGGGCGCGGCGATCGATGGAATGGCGGCGGCGATCCGCGAAGCGTTCCGCTCCGACCATCAGCCGGGCGCGTAGTCGAAATAGTCGAAGTCGGCAGGGATGCCTGCACCACTGGTATCGAAGGCCATCATGCCGACGAACGCGCCGGTGAAGGAGCCATGCTCGCCACGTCCCGCTTCGTCGGAAACGATACTGGCATCAAGGTCCGGGACAATCGCTTTCCAGCCGTCGCCCGTCATCGTAGGAGAATGTCAGTCGGGCATGATCGACGCTTGCGGCCAGCTTGACCGCACCGGTTTGCGGCAGCGAAAGAGGCTCGGCAAGCGGGAATGTCAGCGCTGCATCCGGCCAATCGCCTAGACAACTCAGCACCGTCAGAACACGGCCTCCCGCGG
Organism: uncultured Alphaproteobacteria bacterium; assembly: GCA_963829135.1. Classification (GTDB taxonomy): domain Bacteria; phylum Pseudomonadota; class Alphaproteobacteria; order Rhizobiales; family Rhizobiaceae; genus Kumtagia. The sequence goes on from CAWHHO010000008.1 coordinate 869,065, forward strand.
ATCGTGGCCGATCGCCAGGAAATGAAACTTGTGACGGTTGTAGTACAGCACCAGCCCCGCCGCCTGCTGGTAGGTCACGGGCGCGAACTCCACCGAGGTCTCTGCCCGGAACACAAACTGCTCCTGCCGGCGCGCTACGAGCGCCTGCTCGAAGAAGCTGCCGATCGATTCGCGGGCGAACAGCCTTAGATGGCCCGACCGCTCCTGAAGCGAGAAAATGCGATCCGCATACGGCGTGCGCAGCCACTGGAAGTCGAGCGGAAGGTCGGCCTGGTTGAAATCATGGCGTACGCGCTGCGGTGGCTTCGGCTCGGCGCGGACACCGTGCGGCGCCGGAACGTCGACCTCCGGCACCTGCGAGCCATGCGCCAGGCGCAGCCAGCCGTCCTCGCCCCAAACGCATTTCTGGATCGCAGTCTCGCGACCGAGCGGAGACCGCCGCAGCCCGGTCAGCGGCCGCGACGCCAGGTGCGTGTGATACACTTCGCCGTCCGGCGTCTCGACCATCTGGCCATGACCGGCGCGTTGCAAGCTGGCCTGCGAGGCATCTTTCGAGGTGATCAGGTGGGTATCCGGATGTAGCTCATACGGGCCATCGAGCGAGCGCGAGCGGGCCATGGTGACGGCGTGGTCGTAGCCGGTGCCGCCTTCCGCGGTCGTCAGATAATACCAGCCGTTGCGCTTGAATAGATGCGGGCCTTCGACCAGGCCATGCGGGCTTCCGGCGAAGATGTTCATCACCGGGCCGACCAGCTTGCCGGCCCCGGCGTCATATTCCTGCATCAGGATCCCGGCGAAGGACGGATGTTTCGGATTGCCGCCGACGCCGTGCGAAATGTGGTTCCAGACCATGTTGAGGAACCATTTCCGGCCATCGTCATCATGGAACAGCGAGGCGTCGAAGCCGCTCGAATTGACGTAGACCGGATCGGACCACGGGCCCTCCGCTGAGGGCGCCGTGACGATGTAATTGTGGCTGTCTTTGAAGTTGCCGTCGATGCGCTTGACGTCGGTGTAGACCAGCCAGAACAGGCCGTCGGCATATGACAGGCAGGGCGCCCAGACGCCGCCGGAATCCGGATTGCCGCGCATGTCGAGTTGCGCCGCCCGCTCGAGCGGGCGCTTTACCAGCCGCCAGTTCACCAGATCGGTGGAGTGATGGATCTGAACGCCGGGATACCATTCGAAGGTCGAGGTGGCGATGTAGTAGTCCTGCCCGACGCGGCAGATCGACGGGTCGGGGTTGAACCCGGGCAGGATGGGATTGCGGATCATGAGAAACGTCTCTCTCCGATTCTCTCCGGTTGCTTGTTACTTCTTCCTCGCCGGTCCTTTGCGCTCCGCCGACGCCGCCCAAAGATTGATATCGGCGTCGCGGGCGTAGGAATCGATCTCGGCGAGTTCGGCTTCGCTGAAATCGGCGTTGTGTATGGCACCGACGCAATCCTCCACCTGCTCGGGACGGCTTGCGCCGATCAGCGCCGTGGTGACACGGCCACCGCGCAGTACCCAGGCCAGCGCCATCTGCGCAAGGGTCTGTCCGCGGCGCTCGGCTATGCCATTCAGCGCCTGGATGTTCTTCACCGTCTGCTCGTTGATGAAGTCGGTACGCAGCGACTTGCCCTGCGCGGCGCGGCTGTCCTGCGGGAATGCCCTTCAGATACTTCGTCGTCAGCATGCCCTGCGCCAGCGGCGAGAACACGATCGAGCCGACGCCGAGACCTTCCAGCGTATCGAGCAGCCCATCGTCCTCGACCCAGCGGTTGATCATCGAATAGCTCGGCTGATGGATCAGCAAAGGGCGTGCCGAGTTCGCGCAGGATGCTCGCCGCCTCGCGCGTGCGCTGGGAATTGTATGACGAGATGCCGGCATAGAGCGCCTTGCCGGAGCGCACGGCATAGTCGAGCGCCATCATGGTTTCTTCCAGCGGCGTTTCGGGATCGAAGCGGTGCGAGTAGAAGATGTCGACATACTCCAGCCCCATGCGCTTCAGGCTCTGGTCGAGGCTGGCAAGCACATATTTGCGGCTGCCCCATTCGCCATACGGTCCGGGCCACATGTCGTATCCGGCCTTGGTGGAGATTATCAGTTCGTCGCGCAGGCCGGCAAAGTCGGTGCGCAGGATTTCGCCGAAGGCGGTTTCGGCCGATCCGGGCGGCGGGCCATAATTGTTGGCGAGATCGAAATGCGTGATGCCAAGGTCGAATGCCTTCTGGCAGATCGCGCGCTTGGTCTTGTGCGGCGTATCCTCGCCGAAATTGTGCCACAGGCCGAGCGAGATCGCCGGCAGCTTCAGGCCGGACTTGCCGCAGCGGTTGTAGCGCATGGATTTGTAGCGGTCTGCAGCTGGTGTGTAGGGCATGGGGCTAGCTCCAAGGTCTCCCTCCCCCTTGAGGGGAGGGTCGGCGCGAAGCGCCGGGGTGGGGTCGTATCGGCAATACTCGACTTATAGCAAAGGAGAGATCGTTCGGTTGGAGCAATCTCGACCGGCCTTCAGGCCACCTCATCTTGAGGATCGACGTCGCGCGAGTGGAGGGTACCCCACTCGGCGGCTTCGCCGCCACCCTTCCCTCAAGGGGGAGGGAAAGACGGCACTACTTCTTCTTCGCCAGCAGTGCCTGGGCTTCCTTCGGCCCCAGCGCGGCAGGCCGTTCACAAGTGGTGGCCATCTCGACGAATTTGCCGGTCTCGCCAGACTTGAGGATCGAGGTCATGACCTCGACCGCATGAAGCGCGAGTTCCATCGAGCAGCGGTGCGGCCTGTCTTCCATGATGGCGATCGCCATATCGGCAAGCCCCGCCGTGCGGTAGTTGGCCATCATGCCCTGCGAGTGCTTCTGGTTCGGCACGCCCAACGGATGGTGCCATTTCGGCAGCTTCTTGGCAGGCGAAGCGCCCTTCGTCAGCGTGATCTCACCACCGAAGAAGTTCGGATCCGGCACGTAAAGCGTACCCTCCTCTCCGTAGAGCTCCATCGGCTTGTGGCTGTGGTTCCAGACGTCCCAGCTGGAATTCACGGTCACGACCGCGCCATTGGCGAACTCCAGCAGGGCGTGGGCGGTGGTCGGCGTCTCGACGGCCACCTTCTCGCCGGCGCGCGGCTTCGACGAGATGGTGCGTTCCTTGGCTGGCGTCGTCGCAATGGCGACGAGCCGCTTCACCGGCCCGATGAGCTGGATCAGGTTGGTGATGTAGTATGGGCCGAGATCAAGCACCGGGCCGGCACCGGGCTTGAAGAAGAAATCCGGATTCGGATGCCAGTGCTCCATGCCATGATTCATCACAAAGGCGGTGCCGCTCGTGATCTTGCCGAGCTTACCGGTGTCGATGAGGTTGCGGGCGAGCTGATGAGCGCCGCCCAGGAAGGTATCCGGCGCCGAGCCGATGCGCAGGCCCTGCTTTTCGGCGCGCTTCTTGAGATCGAGACCTTCCTTCACCGAAAGTACGAACGGCTTTTCCGAATAGACGTGCTTGCCGGCGTCGAGAATCTGCTGCGACACCGAATGGTGGACCGCAGGGATCGTCAGATTGACGACGATATCGATGTCGTCGGCCTTGAGCAGGTCCTCGACAGTCTCGGCACGAATGCCGAACTCCTTGGCGCGGGCGCGTGCCGCGTCCATGTTGATGTCGGCGCACGCCTTCATCCTGATGCCTTTGAACAGCGGCGCCAGCGAGAAATAGGCGGCGGAAATGTTTCCGCAGCCGATCACCCCTACTCCCAGTTTCTTTGCCATATCCATAACCCTCAGTAGGTTTTCGCCGATTCGATCGACCGCGTCGCGAAGCGTTTGAAATCGCTTGGCTTGTCATGTTCCATGACGAAGTATTTTGCGGCGCTTTTCGCCTTCAGCGTAGCGATCAGGCTCTTCCAGTCGACGGTGCCATGGCCGACATCGGCCCAGCCGTCCTCATCGGCGTTCTCGCCCTTTGGCGCGATGTCCTTGACGTGAACGGCAATAATGCGCGGCCCGTATTTTTCGATCCATTCGCTCGGATCCGCGCCGCCGCGAATGCACCAGGCAATGTCGAACTCCCAGCCCAGTTCCGGCGCAGCCTCCAAGATATGCGTCATGGGCAGCGACCCATCGGGCAGCGCCACGAACTCGAAATCATGATTGTGCCAGCCGAAACGGTATCCTTCCCGCTCGAACGGGATGGCTGCCGACGCCAGCCTGCGCGCGAACGAGCGCCAGCCCTCGGCATCATGCGGGCGGTTTTCCGCGGCGATATGGGGGCAGGCGACGATCTCCATGCCGAGATTTTTTGCGACGCCAAGCGAAAAGGAAGAATGCTCGAGTTGGTCGATCGAGAAATGGCCGCTCGGCATCGACAAGCCATTGTCGTCCAGCTTCTTGCGCAGACCAAGCGAGTCTTCATAGAGGCCGCCGAAGCCTTCGACATTCTCGTAGCCGGCGGCCGCCAAGGTTTTCAGGACGCCGTCCCAGGGTTGGAAGTCGCGGGCGCTATACAGCTGGAAAGACCATGCCATGCTCATATGCTCCTTGAATACGAGGAATGAAGGTCGCGCAGGATGAAGTCTCCCACGACACCGGAGAGCGCCCTTTGATCGTCGGGCGTGAAAGTGATGGCGACTGTCTCGCCGGGCAGAATATCGAAAGCATTGTCGCTGAAGCGGCCGCCGGTCGGTGCCTCCACCGACACATGGAAAGCCGGCTTTTGCGTGGTCAGCTTCAATTGAACGGTATCGCCCACCTTCTCTGCGTTCAGCGATAGTCCAGTCGGCTCAAGCTTGTGGGCCTTGTACGGGAGGGGCGAAAAATGGCTGCGTCCGCTCGATCCGTCGCCACTCTTCCAATCGACGAACAGGAAGCTTCCCGCAGGGATAGCGTCCTGCGCGACATGGCCAAGCGTATGCGCAGCGTCGGTTTCCACCGGGCTCGACAGCGTGGATACCGGCGTCATCTTTCCGCTGGCATCGACGCAGTAAAGGTCCGCCGACACCGTGACATCGACGCCCGTGTCGTTGACCGCCACCACGGCGATCTTTGCCGTCTCCTTGTCGGGCACGAGAAACGCCGCGACCGGCGAGAAGAAGCGGCGCGCCATATAGTGCAGTGCCTTCCAGCCGCCACCGTGATCGAGGCTCGACCATGACGCCACCGGCCAGGTGTCATTGAGCTGCCAGTAGAGCGCGCCCATACAATGCGGCTTGAGCGAGCGCCAGTATTCGACGGCCGTCTTGATGGCGAGGCCCTGTTGGATCTGGCTGAGATAGATGAAGTTGCCGAACCCTTCCGGGTAGCGGAAATAGCGCATCATCGTTTCGGCGATGCGCGCATTGCCGCCGGCATTCTTCTGGTGCCACTCCATTACCGGCGAGACGACATTGAGATCATCGGGATCGTCGGTGAAGGTCTTTGCGATCGCCAATGACGGAAACGACTGGAACCCGAATTCCGAGCAGAAACGCGGGCGGACATCGCGGTAGTGCTCGAAGTCGCGGCCCTCGTGCCAGACACTCCAGAAATGCATGTCGCCGGAGGAGTCGTCGTGCCAGGCATCACCGAATGACAGCTTGCCCGGCGAAGGGCTGGACGGCCACCAGATCGCGTTCGCGTCCGCGGCCCGCATCGCTTCTTCGATGGTGCGGTTCAGACGATCGTAGTTGACCAGATAGCGGTCACGGTTGGTGCGCGATTCCTCGAACCAGTTCAGCGCGCCGATCAGTTCATTGTCGCCGCACCAAAGCGCGATCGAGGCATGCGCGCCGAGCCGCCGAACCTGGTAGTCGACCTCGGCGCGCACTTCGGCAAGAAAGTCGGGTGTGGAGGGATAGAGATTGCAGGCGAACATGAAATCCTGCCAGACCAGCAGGCCCAGCTCGTCGCAGATATCGTAGAAGAAGTCCTGTTCGTAGAAGCCGCCGCCCCAGACGCGGACCATGTTCATATTGGCGTCAACCGCAGCCTGGAGCAGCTTGCGTGTCAATTCCGGCGTTGCCTTGGACGGCAGCGCGTCGGCGGGAATCCAGTTGGCGCCCCGGCAGAACATTTCCCGGTCATTCACCTTGAACGCGAAGCGCGAGCCGGCCTCGTCATTGTCGGTCAGCAACTCGATGCTGCGAATGCCCACGCGCCGCCGCAGGACATCGCCGTCGCAGGTGATGTCGAGCACATAGAGATGCTGCTCGCCGGCACCGGCAGGCCACCAGAGGCGCGGATCGCGCAGTGTGAAACTTTCTGTGTGGCGCGTTTCGCCGGCATCCACAGCGACTTCGGCGCGACGTTCTTCGCCGGCAAACTTGATCACCAACGGTGCGATGCGACGCTCGCGGCCCTGCAGCGTGACAGTCACCGCAACTGTCACCGAGCCGTCGGCGTGATGCTCCTGGGCAGCCTGGACATGCTCGATGCGCGCCGCCTTGAGCGGTCTAAGCGCGATGTCGCCATAGACCCCCAGCGGCGCAATGGCGAGGTTCCAGTCCCAGCCGAAATGGCAGGCCGGCTTGCGCAGCATGTTGCCATTCGGGATAGGACAGTTCTGCGCCGCATAGGGAATGTAGAAAGGCTGGCGCGCCTGCAAATCATTCGCGGCTTTCGTCGCGGAGCGAATGATTATCGACAGTGTATTGCTTCCCGGTTTGAGCGCGGAAGTCACGTCCGGGCGATAGCGGCGGAACGCGTTTTGCGCGGAAAGCACAACAACATCGTTGAGCAGGACTTCGGCGACGGTGTCGATGCCTTCGATATCGAGATACCAGGCAACCTCGCCGGTGGCTGGGTGATCGAATTCCCGCGTGAACCGCCAGTCGATGTCGGCGACCCAGCGGGCATCGAGTTCGTTCTTGCCGATATAGGGGTCAGCGATGATACCCGCGGCAAGCAGCGCCGAGTGAACGTCGCCCGGCAGCGCAACGGACGCCTTGATGCTGCCATCCGCGCTCTCAAGCCGCCAGGTGCCCCGCAAGTCGAGGCCGGAGCGAATATTCGTTGTGTTCATCGTTCAGATACGGTTGCCGCTGGCGTCGTCGAAGATTGAGGCGCGCGCCGGATCGAAGCCGATCAGCACCCGCTCGCCGGTCTTGACCGACTTTTCCGGATCGACACGCAGCGACACGATGGCGCCGCCGAATTTCGACCAGATCAGCACGTCCGAACCCATCGGCTCAATAACGTCAACCTCGACCTCGGCGGAGAAAGGCATCGCCCTCGCCTCCGAGCCGAGAACGATATGCTCCGGCCTGACACCGAACGCGGCAGAACCTGCCACCGGTCCTTTTTGCTCGAAGAAATAGCGATCAAGCGGAATGCGGTGGCCTTCAGCCTGGAAAGCCGGGCTGGTTCCCAGTTCGACGCGGCCCGCAATGAAATTCATGGCCGGCGAACCGATGAAGCCTGCAACGAAGCGGTTGACCGGCTTGGTGTAGATGGCTTGCGGGGAATCGAGTTGCTGGATCAGCCCGCCGCGCATGACCGCGATGCGGTCGGCAAGCGTCATCGCCTCGATCTGATCGTGCGTCACATAGATCATCGTGTTGCCCAGCCGCTGATGCAGCCGCTTGATCTCGACGCGCAGTTCTGAGCGCAATTTAGCGTCCAGGTTGGACAATGGTTCGTCAAACAGGAAAACGTCGACGTCGCGCACCAGCGCCCGGCCGATCGCCACACGCTGACGCTGCCCGCCGGAGAGGGCAGCCGGCTTGCGCTTGAGAAACTGCTCGATCTGCAGGATCGCCGAAGCGCGGTCGATGCGTTTGGCGATCTCCTCCTTGCCGAGGCCGGCGTTCTTCAAGCCGAATGAGAGATTCCCTTCAACGGTCATCTGCGGATAAAGCGCGTAGGACTGGAACACCATTCCGATGCCGCGATCCTTCGGCTCTTCCCACGTCACGTTCTTGCCGTTGATGAAAATCTGACCGGAAGACACGTCCAGGAGGCCGGCAATACAATTGAGCAGGGTCGACTTGCCGCAGCCCGACGGCCCGAGCAGGACGATGAACTCCCCTTCCGCCACGTCGAGATTGAGCCGCTTCAGGACCTCGACGGCACCGAAGTTGAGCGTGACATCCTTGACCATAACGCTTGTCATCGTCTTCCCCTCGCCTCAACCCTTGACCGCGCCGGCGGCGATACCGCGCACGAACAGTTTCCCGGATATGAAATAGACGATGAGCGGAACGAGACCGGTGAGAATGGTGGCCGCCATATTGACGTTGTACTCCTTCACGCCCTGCACGGAATTGACGATGTTGTTGAGCTGGACCGTCATCGGATAAGTGTCCGGCCGGGTGTAGACGACGCCGAAAAGGAAGTCGTTCCAGATGCCGGTGACCTGCAGGATTATGGCGACGACGAAGATCGGCAGCGACATCGGCAGCATGATCTTGAAATAGATGCCCCAGAAGCCGGCGCCATCGACGCGCGCCGCCTTGAACAGCTCCTCCGGCACGGAGGTGAAATAATTGCGGAACAGCAGGGTCAGGATCGGCATGCCGAAGATGGAGTGCACGATGACGAGGCCCCACAGGCTGCCGTAGAGGCCGATCTCACGCAGCATGATGACGATCGGATAGATCATCACCTGATAGGGAATGAAAGCACCGACGATGAGGATGATGAAGAAGGTGTCTGCACCCTTGAAGCGCCAGTTGGCCAGCGCATAACCATTGACCGAGGCGATCGCGATCGAAAGGACTACGGAGGGCACTGTGATGCGCACCGAATTCCAGAAGCCGCGCGACAGGCCATCGCAATTCAAGCCCGTACAGGCTGTCGCCCAGGCCTTCACCCAGGGCTCGAACGTTATCTCGATAGGTGGTGAGAAAATGTTGCCAAGCCGGATTTCCGGCATGCCTTTCAGCGAGGTCACAACCATCACGTAAAGCGGCAGCAGATAGTAAGCCGCGACCACGAACAGCGTGCCGTAGAGAATGATGTTGCGGCGCGAGAAGACGCTGCGCGGGCGTGGCCCGCTCGGGCCGGAGAAGTCTGTGGGCACGGCGCTGGTGCCGGCAACGACGGCAGCGATTGAAGCGGGATCAGCCACGCCTGCGCCCTCCGAATTCGAGATAGGCCCAAGGCACGACGACGATCATGACGCTGAGCAGCATCATCGTGGAAGCGGCGAAGCCCTGGCCAAGATTCTGGGCGAAGAACATGTAGTCATAGACATATTTCGCCGGCACTTCCGACGCGATGCCCGGCCCGCCGGAGGTTTGAGCAACAACGAGATCGTAGACCTTGACGATGCCGGCGGCGATGATCACCAGCGTCGTGATGAACACCGGCCGCATCATCGGGAATGACAATAAAAAGATAGGTTTTCCATGTCGGAATACCGTCGACGCGCGAAGCCTTCCAGATATCCTCGTCGATGCCGCGCAGCCCCGCCAACATCAGGCACATGATCAGCCCGGTGCCTTGCCAAAGGGCGGCGATCAGGATGCCGTAGATCACGATTTCGGAATTATAGAGCGGGTCGAAGGAAAAGCTTGTCCAGCCGAGACCCCGGACGACGCCCTGTATACCGAACTCGGGATTGAGCAGCCATTGCCAGACCAGCCCGGTGACGATGAAGGACAGCGCGAAGGGGTACAGGAAAATGGTACGGAAGGCATCCTCGAACCGGATCTTCTGGTCGAGCATCGCTGCCAGCAGGAAGCCGATCACCAGCGAGAAGATCAGGGACAGGACCCCGTAGATTGCGAGATTCTCAATCGCGACCCACCAGCGCGGCGTCACCCAGAGGCGCTCATACTGGTCGAGACCGACAAAATTCAACCGCGGCAGCAGCTTCGAATTGGTGAACGAGTAGAGCACCGTCCAGGCAGTGCCGCCGACGAACACGAAGACGGCGGTAAGCACCATCGGTATTGATGCAATCTTGGCGCTCAGGTTGCGGAACAACTGGCTCGGGCGCGCTGTTACAGGCTCGGTCATTCGTAGGCCCGGCGGCAGGCCGCTGAAGCGACCTCCGTCCCAATCATGAAGGGAACTGCGCCGGTCCCCGAGTATCGGGAACCGGCAGAGACGGGTTTCAAGCCGCTATTCGGCCGAGGCGATGATCTCGACGAAGCGCTTCTGCGCGTCTTCCGGCGTCAGGCTCGCATTGGCGAAGAATTCGGAGAACAGATCCTCCTTCTGCTTTTGCGAGTCCTGAGACATCAACTGGTCGGTGCCCTGGATCACGTTGCCCTTGGCGAGGATGTCGAGACCCTTCTTCATGCAGTCATTGGCCGCATTCAGATCAACGTCGCCGCGCACCGGCAGCGAACCCTTCTTCAGGTTGAAGGCAACCTGGGTGGTCGGGTTCAGCAGCGTCGAGGCGAGCACCAGCTGCGCCTTGGACTTTTCCTCATCCTTCAGCAACGGAAAATAGAAGGCGTCACCACCCGTGGAGATGATCTCGTTGACGCCGAGGCCCGGCAGGCAGGTGTAGTCCTTGCCGGCGACCTGACCGGCGACCTGGAACTCGCCCTGCGCCCAGTCACCCATGATCTGGCCGCCGGCCTTGCCGGTGATCACCAGATTGGTTGCCTGGTTCCAGTCCTGAACATTGCTACCCTTGGCCATTTTTCGGGCGTCGTCGGCTGCCTTGAACACCTTGGCGATCTCGGGGCCGGCGGCCACGGCCTCGTCCTTTTCGCCGAAGACCTTGTTGAAGACGTCCTTGCCGGCGATGGCGACCATCAGCACGTCGAACGCACCAGCGGACTGCCAGGGTTGCCCGCCAACGGCGAGAGGGATGATGCCCTTGGCTTCGAGCGCCGGGGCGGCGGCAACGAACTCATCCCAGTTCTTCGGCACGGCAACGCCCGCATCGGCGAAGGCCTTGTTGGAAAGCCAAAGCCACTGCCAGGAATGGATATTGACCGGTGCGCAATAAATCTTGCCGTCGATGGTGCAACTGTCGAGCAGGCTCTTCGGGCGGACGATCTCCGTCCACTTTTCCTTGGTCGCGACGTCGGTGAGATCGCGCATCAAGCCGGCTTCGACCAATTCTTCCGCCTGGCGGCCATGGTTGAACTGCGTGGCGCCCATCGGGTCGCCGCCGGTGATACGGCTGATCATGATCGGACGAGCAGTACCGCCGGAGCCGGCGATGGCGCCGTCCACCCACTTGTTGCCGGTAGCATCGAATGCTTTTGCGAGTTCGGCGACCGCGGCTGCCTCACCGCCCGACGTCCACCAATGGGTGACTTCGAGATCGGTCGCAGAAGCCGGGACTGATAGATAAAGTGCAGCGCTGGCGGCAAGCGCAGCCTGCAAATAACGATAACGCATCCGCATTCCTCCCTGAACTGAAACGTTACAGATAATTGCATAGGGGATTTGACAAACGAGCGCAAGCCCATCAAATCACATCAGTGCCAATTTTTTCGCGGCTCGAATAAAATTCGTGCAAATTATGCGCTGCGCTGCATCATTTTGGCGCTGCAATGCACCAATCTTTGCAGCCTTAGCGGAAAAGTCAGCATTGATGTCCTACCAGTGGGATCGCAACGAAAACGAAAGCATCTTGAAACCCTCCCGAAATCCGCCCCGATTGCTATCCGGAAAAAAATCTGTAACGTTTCAGATATTCACGGATCATGACCAACCCGGAGTGACATCGGCGCACGGCGATTGTGGTCGGGGCAGGTTGCTGAGAGGCGGGGCGGCATGGAGTCCGGAGACAATGAGGGACAAGGCGGCACACAAGCGGCGGAGGCGGCGCGGCCGACGCTGAAAACCATCGCGTTCATGACCGGTCTGGGCATTACGACCGTGTCGCGCGCGCTGAAGGATGCGCCTGAAATCGGAGAAGAGACCCGCCGGCGCGTCCAGTTGGTGGCGCGGCAGGTCGGCTATCGACCGAATCGCGCCGGCGTACGGTTGCGGACGGGCAAAACCAACGTCATCAGTCTGGTGCTGAATACGGAAGAGCAGGTTGGCGGCTTCGTTTCCGATCTCATCTACGGCATTTCCGAGGAACTGGCGCAGACGCCCTACCACCTGATCGTGACGCCCTACTCGCGCAGCAATGACCCGTTGGAACCGGTGCGCTACATTGTCGAAACCGGTTCGGCCGACGGCATCATCATTTCGCGTACAGAGCCGAAGGACTCACGGGTGCGCTATATGACCGAGCGTGGCTTTCCATTCGCGACCCACGGTCGAACCCACATGGGAATAGAGCATCCGTTCCACGATTTCGACAATCGCGCCTATGCGGCAGCGGCGGTCCACAAACTGGCGGAACTCGGCAGAAAGCAAATCGCCCTGCTGGCGCCGCCGCCCAACCTCGCCTTCCATTACCATATGCGCGAGGGGTTTCTGGAAGCGTTGGCAGATTGCCGTCTCGCGGAGATACCCTTCCTCGGCGCTACGATCGACAATACGATCGATGACATCCGCGCCCGCGCATTCGAGTTGATGCAGCGGCCGAACCGGCCGGACGGCATTGTGTCCGGCAGCGGCCAGGCGACCTTCTCCCTGGTGGCCGCCGCAGAGGATGCCGGGCTGGTAATCGGCAAGGACATCGATATCGTGTCGAAGCAGTCGTCGAGGCTCCTTCACCTGCTGAAGCCGACGCTTTACGTTGTGAATGAAAGCGTGCGGCTTGCCGGCCATTCCCTGGCACGGTCCGTGTTGGGCGCAATCGACGGCAAGGATCCGAGGTCGTTGCAGAGCCTGACCGTACCGACCCTGGTGGAGCCGCGATAACATCCCTTTCTCCGTTTACGGCAGGGCAATCGCACATGGCAGACTTAGTGGGTGAACACTAGCGAGACGCGTCCTTCCCTGTTGTCATCCTCGACCTCGGGAGCGAGCGAAGCGAAGGGAGTGTATCGGAGATGACGACAAGGAGAAAAGTCCGGGGCTGGTTTCCACCCTCCGCATTCTCCAAATGAAGGGGCGATCAGGCGAAATCGGCGAGCCCGCTGCCCCAAGGGCCGTGATGCTTGTCGACGCCATCCACCCTGTCAAAACCGTGCGCACCGAAGAAGTCGCGCTGTGCCTGGATCAGGTTCGCGGTGCCTCGGCCACGGCGATAGCTATCGAAATAGCCAAGTGCCGAGGCAAGTGCCGGCACGGCGAGGCCATTGAGCGCCGCAACCGACACGGCGCGACGGAGAGCGCCATCGGTTTCCTTCAGCATCGCTGCGAATGCAGGCGTAACCACCAGATTGTCGGCATCAGGGGCTGAGCGGAATGCCGAAGTGATGTCGTCGAGGAACTGGGAACGGATGATACAGCCGGCACGCCAGATCTGCGCGATGGTCGGCATCGGCAGGTTCCAGCCGAATGCCTTGGACGCCTCCGCCATAACCGCGAAGCCCTGCGCATAGGCGCCGATCTTGCCGGCAAGCAGTGCCAGTTCGAGGTCCGCGATGAGCTGCTTGCGGTCCAGCGACTTGATCTGGCTAGAGTTCGGCAAGCCAAGTATCTTCTCGGCGCTTTCACGCTGTGCCTTGAAGGAGGACAGGCTGCGGGCGGCAACCGCCGCTTCGATGCCGGTGGCCGGAACACCCATATTCTGCGCTTCGATCACCGACCATTTGCCCGTGCCCTTCTGGCCGGCCTTATCGACAATCATGTCGACCATCGGCTTGCCGCTGATAGGATCGGTCGCGCCGAGCACGATGCCGGAAATCTCGATGAGATAGGATTCGAGCCGGCCCTTGTTCCAGGTGTTGAATATCTCGTGGCATTCGGAAGCCGAGAGGCCCAAACCGTCGCGCAGCACGCCATAAATCTCGGCGATCATCTGCATGTCGGCATATTCGATGCCGTTGTGGATGGTCTTGACGAAATGGCCGGCGCCGTTCGGCCCGAGCCATGCGGCGCAGGGCTCGCCCTTGTATTTTGCGGATATGTCGAGCAGCACCTGCTCGACGCGCTTGAACGACTGCTCGGTGCCGCCCGCCATGATCGACGGGCCGTGGCGCGCGCCTTCCTCGCCACCCGACACGCCCATGCCAATGAAGGTCAGGCCGCTGCCGTCGAGTTCGGCGAAGCGCCGCATGGTGTCGCGAAAATTGGCGTTGCCAGCATCGATGATTATGTCATCGGCCGAGAGCACGCCGCGCAGCAGCGCGATTTGCTCATCCACCGGCTTGCCGGCCTGCGTCATGATGATGACCGGGCGCGGCGGCTGAATGGCTGCGGCCAGCTCAGCCATGCTTTCGCATGGAATGACCATATCCCTAAGCGGACCGGCATTGGCAGCGAAATCGTGGGTACGGGAAGTGGTGCGGTTGTAAACGGCGATACGATGGCCTTTTTCGGCGATATTCAGCGCCAGGTTCGATCCCATAACGCCAAGGCCGATCAGGCCGATTTCGGCTTTTTGCATATCGCGTTCCGTCCCTAGAATTTTCTTTTCGATCCGCCCTGAACAGACGGTCGCGCGATGTTTGACGCCCAGCAGGCGCTTCGTCAACCTGCGATGAATTGGTAAGCCGTCGTTCGTCGGTCGTGGGTCGACAGGTTCAAGAGCGTATAGTGGTTTGCCCTATCGGCCGCCCTCACAAATGCCAAGGACGACCGACGTATGACGACCTACGAACTACGACCCGCCAACGCCTTGCGAAAGGCCTCGAGCGTCTCGGCGCTGACATGGTGTTCGATGCCTTCCGCATCGATGCGAGCCGTCCCGGCACTCACGCCGAGCGAGCGCAAGAAGGCTTCGACGATCTCGTGGCGGGTGCGGCTGTCATTCGCCAACTTGACCCCCGCCTCCGTGAGGAACACCCCGCGATAGGGTTTGCGCGTGACATAGCCCTCCGTACAAAGCCGTGCCAGCATTTTGGCGACCGTCGGCTGCGCCACGCCGAGTCGCGCCGCGATATCCACCTGCCGCGCCTCGTTGCCATCCTCGATCAGATCGGCGATCAATTCGACATAGTCCTCGACCAACGAGGTCTTTCGCGCCTCGCGCGACTGCCGGAATCCTTCCAAATGGGCTTCTGCCGCCGGTAGCGGCTTCGGTTGCGGCGCCGGACGGCGTTTTACTGGCAAGGTCGGGGTTCCCAGGAATGTGACACATGAATCATAGCATGGACTTTCTTCCATAGCTCGAATTTCGACCGGCGCCACCCCGTCGCATCTGATTAGCCTGAACGCCGCATACCCCTGGCGATAACATCGGGGGCAATCCAGACAATAGAGCCCAATAAAACTAATATAGCCTATTGCATAATGTTGAGACTTGGCGCAGATTGCGGCCAACTGGAAGTTCCGAAAGCGTCCGCATGACCGATATTGCCGCAAAAACCGTGCTGGAGCCGGATACCGCCTGGCGATATGCCGACCGCGAGCAGCGGGTGAGCCTGCCGGAAGTGAACTCTTCGATCTTCGTTCCCACGGGGGGGACGTGGTTCCGGCGCATGCTGGCCTTCACGGGGCCGGGTTACATGGTCTCGGTCGGCTACATGGACCCCGGCAACTGGGCCACCGACCTCGCCGGCGGTTCGAGGTTCGGCTACACGCTTCTCTGCGTCATCCTGCTGTCGAACCTGATGGCGATCCTGCTGCAGGCACTAGCCGCGCGGTTGGGCATCGTCACCGGTCGCGACCTGGCGCAGGCCTGCCGCGACAGTTTTCCCCGTCCGGTCAACTTCATGCTATGGGTCGCCTGCGAACTGGCGATCATCGCTTGCGATCTTGCCGAAGTCATCGGTACGGCGATCGCTTTGCAGCTTCTGTTCGGCATCCCCTTGATAACCGGCGCTCTCATCACCGCTCTCGATGCGTTCCTGCTGCTGCTTTTGATGAACAAGGGCTTTCGCTATCTCGAAGCCTTCGTCATATCGCTGCTGATCATTATCGCGTTCTGTTTCGTCGTACAAATCGTTGCGGCCGCACCGCCGATCGCCGCCGTTCTCCAGGGTTTCCTGCCTTCGACGCAGGTCGTGACCAATCCGGAAATGCTCTACATCGCCATCGGCATCCTCGGCGCGACGGTGATGCCTCATAATCTCTACCTGCACTCCTCGATCGTTCAGACCCGCGCCTATCCGCGCAACGATGCCGGCAAGCGCGATGCGATCAAATGGGCGACGACCGACAGCACAATTGCGCTGATGCTCGCGCTGTTCATCAATGCTTCGATCCTCATCGTCGCGGCCGCCGCATTTCACTCGAGCGGCAACACCGATGTCGCCGAAATCGGCCAGGCGCATGAGCTGCTTTCGCCGCTGCTCGGCCTCGGTATCGCATCGACGTTGTTTGCCATTGCGTTGCTCGCGTCAGGACTGAACTCAACGGTAACGGCAACGCTTGCCGGCCAGATCGTCATGGAAGGGTTCCTGCGGCTTCGACTGCCACAGATCGCGCGCCGGCTGCTGACGCGCGGCATCGCCATCATTCCGGTCGTGGTGGTCACGGCGCTCTACGGCGAGAGCGGCACGGCAGAGCTCCTCGTGCTGAGCCAGGTCGTCCTTTCCATGCAACTGCCTTTCGCCGTCATCCCGTTGGTGTATTTCGTCGCGGACCGCCGCAAGATGGGCGCCTTTGTCATACCCGGCTGGGTAAAGGCGCTTGCCTGGATCACCGCCGCGATCATCGTGACGCTCAACCTCAAGCTGCTCTACGATACGTTCATCGGTTAGCGCGTCGGTTTCGGCGGGACCGAGCGAAGTTCTTAGCGTCGCCGCAGGGCGAGCGGTGCCGACTTGAAATTCGCCCACTTGTGATCACATTGGACGGCATGGATTCGTCGACAGACCCGGTCCGTTTCATTCGCCCCGTCGACAAACGGCGACGCATTCCGGTTGCCGTCATCCTGGCGCTCAGTTTCGGTACGCTGGTTTTTTTGTCGGTGGGCGGTGTGCTGGCGCTATCGGTGTCGGCCAACTATCGCAACACCTTCGATCTTCTTGGAACACAGTCGAGCCTGCTTATCGACGCGATGGAGGATTCGCTGCGTTCGCATATGGGCCGCGCGGAAAGTGCAGTCGACGGCATCGCGCAGCTATACGCGGATGGCGGCTTCGAGATCGATGACAACGGCAAGATGACGTCGGCGCTGTCGGGAGCGCTTGCCGCAGTCCCTGAAGCAGACGCCATGCTGATTTATACCCCGGACTTGAACGAGCGGGGCGTGGTTCGCCACGCGGGCAAGGATGGATCGGAGCCGGTTATCGAGCCGCTGGCGATCCAGCCGGAGCCGTCCCCGCAAGTCCGCGCGGCATTGGAGGCGCGAAAAAAAGTCGACGGCCGCCGGTGGGGCGCATTCCTGGCGAACGAATTCGGGCTGTTTGCATATGTCTCTGTACCGCTCATGCGCAACGGCACCCTACAGGGCTGGATTGTCGCGCCGGTCGAGTTGCAGACACTGTCGGGGATCACCCGCGATCTTTCTGTGCGCTTCGGCACCCACGCCTTCATTATCGATGGCGATGGCCATGTGCTGGCGGACGAGCGATTGGCCGATCCGGCAGCGAAGCAGCATGGAATTGTACCGCTGATGCGGCTCTCCAAGTTTGGCGATGATGTCCTGGCGCGCTTCTCCTCCCGCAATGTCCTGTCCGAATTCGGCTCCGCCAGAACCCGCGACGTGGAAGTGGCAGAAATCCTGCCGGAGGCGCCGAAGGACAGCTTCTTCCCGCTATGGAGCAGCAACAGGGCGCATGTCGTGATCAGCCGCACCATCACCGGGTATGGCAGCCGGCCATGGACCCTGGGGGCGTATTATGAGCGGAGCGAGATCGGCGACGAACTTCTGCGCGCCTGGCGCTCGGCCGTCGTCGGAATTGGCGCAATGGCCTGCGCCATTATCGCGGCCATACTACTGGGCAAGCGCCTGTCGCGCCCGGTCCAGGCGATCGCCGGCCACGCCCAGCGCGTCGCCGACTTCGACCTCGACGGGATGGAGCCGCTGCCGCGCAGCCGAGTGCTGGAGTTGGACAACCAGGCGGCAGCCTTCAATGCCATGCTGATCGGCCTGCGCGCTTTCTCGACCTACATTCCCCGCTCGCTCGTGGCAAAGCTCGTGCGAACCGGCGAGATCGGCATCGGCGAGCCCCGTGAGGCAATCGTCACGGTGATGTTCACGGATATTGCCGGCTTCACCACCCTGTCCGAGCATATGAATGCCGCCACGAGCGCGAAATTGCTGAATCATCATTTTGCCGCCCTTTGCCACGCGGTCGATATGCAGGGCGGCACGGTCGACAAATTCCTGGGCGACGGGATGATGGCGTTCTTCGGCGCGCCGGACCGTCTAAAAGGGCACGCAGCGGCTGCCGTTCGTGCTGCGGTTGCCATCCGCGAGAAACTCGAGGCTGACAATCGAATTGCGGAACTCGAGGGCCGTCCTGCCTTGCGGGTGCGGATCGGCATTCACACGGGACCGGTCATCGTCGGCAATATCGGTGCCGCGGATCGCGTGAATTACACGATCGTCGGCGACACCGTGAATGTAAGCCAGAGGCTGCAGGAACTCGGCAAAGTGCTGGCGCCCGGGGCTACAGCGGCCATTGCCATTTCGTCCGAGACCGCGTCGCGCCTCGACGGTCGTTTCGAAACCACGCCCGCCGGTCGTCACAGCCTGCGCGGCAGGGGTGAAGCGATCGAAGTTTTTCTCGTCAATCATTACGATGCCATCAATTCCGCCAAGCGTGAAGCCGGGGCAGCCTGAAAATGAATCGGGCTCCCCCGTCGGGGAGCCCGATGCAAGGCGCCTGATGGGAGGAGTCTGCTAGGCCGCCTTTGCCTCGATACGTGGTCTCGCATACGAAAGACCCTTCTCATCGAAGATGTGGAGGTCGCCCGGGTCGGCGGCCAGCCTCATGGTCCCGCCGCGCTTGACCTCGGCGTTGCCAGGCAACTTGACGGTGACCGGTTCGGTTGGACGACCGATATCGATATAGACAAGCTGGACTTCGCCGAGCTGCTCGACGTAGTCCACCTTGCCCTCAAACAGGTAATTCTCGCCCGTAGCGACCAAGAGATCCTCGGGGCGCACTCCGAAGCTGATCGCCTTGCCCCTGGCGTCGGCCGGCGTCGTCACCGGCACGTTGATCTTGCGCCCAAGAATTTCGGCGACGGTCGAGGAGCCCGCTTGCGCAATGGTGCCAGGCAGGATGTTCATGGCCGGCGAGCCGATGAACTGCGCCACGAACAGGTTGCCAGGATGCTTGTAGAGCTCCATCGGCGAGCCGACCTGCTCGATGCGGCCGTCCTTCAGCACGACGATGCGGTCGGCCAGCGTCATCGCTTCGACCTGGTCGTGCGTGACGTAGATCATCGTGGTGTTCGGCATCGATTCCTTGAGCTTGGCGATCTCGATGCGCGTGGCGACACGCAGCGCCGCGTCAAGGTTCGACAGCGGTTCGTCGAAGAGGAACACCTTCGGATTGCGAACGATGGCGCGGCCGATCGCGACGCGCTGGCGCTGGCCGCCCGACATTGCCTTCGGCAGGCGCTCCAGCATCTTGGTCAGCTGAAGGATTTCGGCAGCGCTGCGCACGCGCTTGTCGATGTCCTGCTTGCTCTCACCGGCAATACGCATGGAGAATGCCATGTTGTCGTATACGGTCATATGCGGATAGAGCGCATAGGACTGGAACACCATGGCGATGCCACGCTTCGACGGCGGCACGTCGTTGACGGTCTCGCCGGCGATCTGCAGCGTGCCGGACGTGATCTCCTCGAGACCGGCGATCGTGCGCAGCAGCGTGGACTTGCCGCAGCCTGATGGACCGACGAACACAATGAATTCGCCGGACTTGATGTCGAGGTCGATACCATGAAGCGTGTACAGGTTTCCGTACGCCTTCTTGATGTCCCTTAGGGTGAGATCGGCCATTGTTTTCCTCCCTTTTATCCTGGCGCAACACCGATCCTACCGAACCGGTAAATGCGCTCTAACTCTCTGTTTCAGCATGATGTTTATCCAAAAAGTCTGCAACATTTTGGCATCATGCCTACGGTTCAGACAAGACGGCCGAACCATGCTCCATAGCTGCCGAGGCGAACCGTGCCGCCGTCGCGCGTTCCCGAAAACCCGTGTCCGTCGAGATCTTGCACGGACTTGAGGTCGCCAAGATTGACCGACGCCTCGCCCGACCCAAGATTGAAGGCACAGACGATCTCTTCGTTGCCGAAGCGCCGGGTAAAGGCGAGCGCATTGCCGTCCGCCGCAACGAACGCGATCTCGCCCTTGGCAAAGGCCGGATGAGCCCGCCGGAATGCGAGGAAACGACGATAGTGTTCGAGCATCGATGCGGCGTCGCCTTGCTGTCGGTCGACCGCGAGCACCGTGTGCTCAGCCGGCACCGGCAGCCACGGCTTCGCCGGCGAGAAGCCGCCATTGCGGGCAGAACCCTCCCACACCATAGGCGTGCGGCAGCCGTCGCGGCCCTTGAACTCGGGCCAGAAGCGGATCCCGTACGGATCCTGCAGGTCTTCGAAACTGAGTTCCGCCTCTGTCAAGCCAAGCTCCTCGCCCTGATAGATGCAGACAGAGCCGCGCAGCGACATCATTAGCGCCGAAATGACCTTGAGGTAGGCGCTGCGATCGGCCTCGCCTTTCCCCCAACGGGTGGCATGCCGCACCACGTCGTGATTTGAAAGCGCCCAGCAGGACCAGCCGTCGGTTGCGACCCGGCCGAAGGTATCCAAGACCTCGCGCACTCTGTTCGCGTCCATTTTTTCCGGGCCGAGGAAGTCGAAGGCGTAGCACATCTGCACGCGGTTGCCGCCCGATGTGTAGGCTGCGACCACTTCCAGCCCACGCTGCGCATCGCCCACCTCGCCGACCGCCGCTGCCGCCGGATATTCGTCGAGCAGCGCGCGGAAGCGCTCCAGGAATTTCAGGTTCTCCGGACGGCTCTTGTCGTAGAGGTGGTCCTGGAAATTGTATGGATTGACCGACGGCGCAATCGAAGCATTTCGATCGCCTTCCGGCAGTGCCGGATTGTCCTCGAGACCGGCCGAATGAAAGTAGAAATTGATTGTGTCCAGGCGGAACCCGTCAACGCCGCGCTCGAGCCAGAACCGGGTGACATCGAGCAGCGCGTTCTGCACCTCCGCATTGTGGAAGTTGAGGTCCGGCTGTTCCGACAGAAAGTTGTGCAGATAATACTGCATGCGGCGGGTATCCCACTGCCATGCAGAGCCGCCGAAGATCGACAGCCAGTTGTTGGGCGGCGTGCCATCCGGCTTCGGGTCGGCCCAGACGAACCAATCGGCCTTGGCGTTCGTCCGGCTCGACCGGCTTTCCTTGAACCAGGGGTGCTGATCGGAGGTGTGGGAGATTACCTCGTCCATCATCACCTTGAGGCCGAGGCGGTGCGCCTCGGCGACAAGGTCGTCAAAGTCGGCCAGCGTGCCGAACATCGGGTCGACGTCACAATAGTCGGTGACGTCGTAGCCGAAGTCCTTCATAGGCGACTTGCAGAAAGGCGAAATCCAGATGGCGTCGGCACCCAACGAGGCGATGTAGGGCAGGCGGCGGATAATGCCCGGCAAATCGCCGATCCCGTCGCCATTCGAATCCTGATAGCTGCGCGGATAGATCTGGTAGATCACCGCGCCGCGCCACCAGTCGCGATCGGGCGCCGTTTCCGGATGTTCGATCCGACGAACTGCCGATGGCATCGATCAGCCTCCCTTCACCGAACCCGCGAGCAGGCCGCGGACGAAGTAGCGTTGCAGTGAGAAGAACACGATCAGCGGCACGATGATGGTAACGAAGGCCGACGTCGTGAGGATTTCCCAATCGCCGCCGCGCGAGCCGAGCAGGGCATTGAGCTTGCCCGTGAGCACCAGCTGGTCTGCGCCGGAACCGAGGAACACCATGGCCACGAGAAGGTCGTTCCAGACCCACAGGAACTGGAAGATGGCGAAAGAGGCGAGCACCGGAAAGGACAACGGCAGCACGATCTTGATGAAGATTTCGAAGTCGCTGGCGCCATCGATGCGGGCCGACTCCATTAATTCGCGCGGCAGCCCTGCCATGTAGCTACGGAGAAGGTAGATGGCGAAGGGCAGCCCGAAGCCGGTATGCGCCAGCCATATGCCGAGATAGGTCTTGGCCGGAACGCCGAAGAACGCGCCGACGCCGTTGTACAGGCGCAAGAGCGGAATGAGCGACATCTGCAGCGGCACGACAAGCAGGCCGATGATGATGGCGATGATCAGAGCGCGTCCGGGAAACCGCATCCAGGCAAGCGCATAGGCCGCGAAGGCCGCGATGAGGATGGGAATGACCGTAGCGGGGATTGTCACCGTCAGCGAATTCAGGAACGACCGGCCGATTCCTTCGGAGAAGAGCACCGTTTCGTAATTCTCGGTGGTGAAGCGCGGCGGTGCCGACGAGGTATAGTAGACGCGCTGGCCGCGTTCGCCCTCGAACGCCTTTGGCGAAGACATGACGAACGAGCCGTCGGCATTGAGGATCAGCGTGACGCCATCCCCAAGGTCGGCGGTGGCACCCGGCGCGAACTCATTCGGGTTGGCGGCCTTCAGGCCGTAGGCGCTGATATTGCGGGGCGGAGCCTCGCCGAAGATATTGCCCTCGATGACGAACTTGCCATCCTTTTCGACCTGAGCCGACGCCGCCGGCAGCCGGCCGGCCTCGGTCTGGCTCGAACTGGTGAAGGAATTCCACCAGCCGGAGGCGATGATCTGGTCTTTGTCGCGCAGGGACGACACCAGAATGCCGAGGGTTGGGATGGTCCAAAGGATGACGAAAAACAGCACCGCTATATGGACGCCGAAACGGCTGAAAAACGACTTGCCGGCGGATTTGCCGCTTGCCTGTGCCATCTCAGTGTCCTCCCGTCTCTTTGTTCGCCTGGCGGATGTTCCAGATCATGATCGGAAGCACCGCGATCATGATGATGATGGCGATGGTCGCGCCGCGACCGAAGTCGCCGCCGCCGCGAAACATCCAGTCGAACATCAGGTTGGCGAGAACCTGGCTGTTCCACTGGCCGTTTGTCATCGTCAGCACGATGTCGAAGACCTTCAGCACGAGGATGGTGATTGTCGTCCAGACGACCATGATGGTCCCCCAGATCTGCGGGATCATGATCTTCCAGAAAATCTGGAACGGATTGGCGCCGTCGATGACGGCCGCCTCGATGGTCTCCTCGGGAATGCCGCGCAGCGCGGACGAAAGGATGACCATGGCAAAGCCGGTCTGGATCCAGATCAGGATGACCATCAGGAAGAAATTGTTCCAGAAAGGCATGGATATCCAGACCTGCGGATCGCCGCCCAACCAGGTGACGAGCGCGTTGAGGATGCCGATCTGCGTCTGGCCCTCGCCACGATACTCGTAGACGAACTTCCAGATCACGCTGGCGCCGACGAACGAGATGGCGAGCGGCAGGAAAATCAGGCTCTTTGCTATGGTACCCCACCAGATCTTGTCCGTGAGCACCGCGATGATCAAACCGAGGAAGGTGCATGCAGCCGGAACGACGATCAGCCACCAGAGATTGTTGATGATCGAATTCTGGAACTCGCGATCGGAGAACGCCCAGGCGTAATTATTGAAGCCGACGAAGTTCTCGCCTGCCTTGTCGTGGAACGACAGGATCAGCGTCGAGATCACCGGATAGATCAAATAAACCGTCAGCAGGATCAGCGCCGGACCAATGAAGAGCCAGGGGCGGATGACGCCCTGGCGCCGCAGATTGTCAATCGCGGCACCGCCGCTGACGCCACGGGACGGGAAAATAATGTCAACGATCTTGTTGGCGCCCCAGAAGTAAGCGACGCAGCCGCCGACACCGACAATAATAACGAGAATGGCTGATAATATCTGAGCCGCCATAGGTTCCTCCCCTCGTGCGGGCCGCTTCGATCCCAACGCCATCAGGGAACGTGTCCCCTGGGGTTGAGCTTGCCTGTGATCCGGGCCGAGGACGGCCCGGATCGACTGCAATACGGCACTGCTAAGCCAGTATGCGACGCTATTACTTGATGGCGTCCCAGCTCTTCTGGATGTCCGCGGTCACATCGGTGGCCGGCTTGCCGCCGACGACGTCGATCATGCCGGTCCAGAACGCACCCGCTCCGATCTTGCCCGGCATCAAATCCGAACCGTCGAAGCGGAAAGTGGTGGCATTGGCGAGGATCTCACCCTGCTTTTTCAGCGGCGTCGCTGCCATACGCGTCCTTGTTGGCGGACTTGAACGGCGTAACGAAACCGCTCTGCGCCATCCAAAGCTCGTGAGCCAGCGGCATCTGCAGGAACTTGATGAACTCGCGCGAGGCCTTGGAGTCCTTGGTGATCATGGCGAGCGTGCCTGCACCGAGAACCGGGGTGCCCAGATCGGGCTTGGAGGCGTAGGCCGGATAGTAGAAGAAGTCCGCATCGACGCCGAGCTTGGTACCTTCCGGGAAGAAGCTCGGGATAAACGACGCCTGGTGATGCAAATAGCACTTCGGCGGTACGGAGAAGAGCCCCTTCGGGCTGTCGCGGAAGTCCGTCGCGGCAACTGCCTTGGCGCCGCCGTCAACCATCTTATCGTCGGTTGCGATCTTGGCGAATATGTCGATGGCGTTGACGACAGCCGGATCGTTGAACGGAATCTCGTTCTTGACCCACTTGTCATAGACGTCCGGCGACTGCGTGCGAAGCATGATATCCTCGACCCAGTCGGTCGCCGGCCAGCCCGTCGCGCCGCCGGAGCCGAGACCGATGCACCACGGCTTGCCGCCGTCAGCGATGATCTTCTGCTCGAGCGCTGCCAACTCTTCCTGCGTCTTCGGAACTTCGTATCCGGCTTCCTCGAAATTGTCCGGCGAATACCAGACCAGCGACTTCACGTCGGCCTTGTACGGGAAAGCGAAATAGCCCGGCTTGCCGTCCTTGTCCTTGAAGGTGCCGAGATCAACCCACGACTGGCCCGCGCCATAATTGTCCTTGACCCATGTGGCGACATCGTCGCCAAGCGGAACCAGGAGACCTTTGGATGCCAGATCCTGGATCAGACCAGGCTGCGGCAGAATCGCGATGTTTGGCGGGCTGCCCGCCTGCGTGTCGATGACAATCTGCTGCTCGTAGTTTTCCGAAGACGAATATTTGATATCAACGCCGGTAGCCGTCGAGAAATAATCGAGAACGCTGCGCACCAGGGCTTCGTCTTCACCGCGCCACGGGCCGAAAATCGCCAGCGTTTCGCCCTTCAGGTCGACCTTCTTGAGGTCGTCATAGTTGGCCCAGGTGAACTTGCTGTCTTTGCCCGGCTCGTATTTGAGCTCGGCGGCGGCCGGCCATGTGAGGGCCAGCGCGGACAGCGCAACGCCAATAAACAGACTCTTCTTCATTTGTGAAATTCCTCCCTGCAGAGATTTTTTCCCGGGGATGGGACCTCCATCCCCGTCCCGCCATCGCCACCCTGAACCTATACCATGATCGTGTCCACACGCATTACTGAATACGGACCGACCACAGGCGATTTTCAAAGCGCTTTGGCTTGACGGATATTTACACATCAAACGCTTTTCCGAGTCAAGAGACTTCATCAATCAATCGATTTAGAGCCGATTTTCGCACTGCAGCATCGATTAATGGCCGTGAGGTTGCGTTTTTCCTTCAAATTTTCGCTCAGCGGCACTAGCCTTATAGGCGCATAGCATCAGCGCCGGCACATGAACCTATCCCTGACTTCAAAGCGGTTTGAGATTTCGTTCCACCATGAACCTGAAGCAGCTGTCGAGCATGCTCGATCTTTCTCAGACGACGGTGAGCCGTGCGCTAAACGGCTATCCCGAAGTCAATGAGGAAACCCGGCGCCGCGTGCTCGACGCGGCCAAGCGACACGGCTATCGGCCGAACCCGAGCGCGCGCCGGCTCGCCACCGGCAAGGCCGGAATGATCGGCTATGTTCTGCCGACGGGAGCGAGCGTCGACATCGATCCGCACTTCGTCGAATTCCTCTCGGGGCTGGGCGAATATGCCCGCTCGCACGAGCTGGACCTGGTGCTGAGCCCTGCGGAAGCCAATGACGAGGAGACGACCTATCGGCGCATCGCCGCCAACAAGCAGGTCGACGCCGTCTATGTCTCTGCTCCACGACCGAAAGACCGGCGCATCGCGCTGCTGCACCAACTCGGTCTGCCCTTCGTGGTGCATGGCCGCTCGGAAGGTCTCGACTTCGACTATCCGCATCTCGACATCGACAATGAAGGGGCATTCCGGGAAGCGGCCCGGCTGCTCATCGAGTTGGGCCATCAGCGCATCGGGCTGATCAACGGCGACGACCGGCAAACATTCGCGATTTTTCGAGAGCGCGGCATGCGCCAGGCCCTGGCGGCCGCTGGCATCGGGCTTACACCCGCCATGATCCGCTCGGTCGATATGACGGAGGATAACGGCTATCGCGCAACGCGCAGCCTGCTCGAGCAGGCCGACGCGCCGACAGCCATCCTATGCTCGAGCCTCATCATGTCGTTGGGTGTCGTGCGGGCTCTACGCGAGCTCGGACTTTCAATTCCCAAGGATATTTCGCTGGTCGCGCATGACGACGTGTTTTCATGGCTGAAGCCTGAAAACTTCCCCGTACCGCTGTCGACGACACGTTCCTCGATCCGCGCTGCGGGAGCACGCATCGCCGAGCGCCTGGCCGCACGAATTTCAGGCCTCGAAGAGGGGCCGGTCCGTGAAGTCTGGCCTGTTGATCTGGTCGTTCGCGCCTCTGTCGGCAGCGCGCCGAGTTGAGTGCGCGTTAGTGCGGGTGTGACGCCGGAACGATCGCAAGCCGCGGCGCAACGATAGCAGTGTCTGCGAACTGCCGTCCTGCCAGAATTCCGGTGATCCGGGCAAAACTCTCAAGTGCTTTGCGTGCGTCTTCAAGGGCCATCGCGCCGTTGAGGGCCGCTTCGCAGCCTTTCAGGGCACATTGGTATACCGGTCCACGGCGGGAAACCGGCCATTCTCTCAGGAAAGTCAGCGCATCACTGAGCGATCCGACTTCAAAGGTCGCCCCTTCAACGTGCAACCGCACGGGTACACGAAACAAGGCCGCATCCATTACGTTTCTCCACGGATTTTTTGGTAACCGCCCGTAAACGCATCTCGCGCTTGCAGGTTCCTCAGGCAAAGCGAATTATCTCCCTTCTTTTGGGCGTTACTGTGTCAGTGCGCGCGAACGAAGCACTATTCCCGCAGCGACTGCAGCAACGTCGTTCTCGCCGAGGCGAGGTGCGCCTCGCAGGCCTGCTTGAGACGCGCGCGCTCGCGCGATTTCAACGCGTCGATATAGGCGAGATGCTCAGCGACCGCGACGATGTTTCGATCATCCTCGCCGACCTTATTCCATTGATAATGATAGTGAAAAATCATGGCGATGATGTCGTAGAAATCGATGATGAACCGATTGCGCGAAGCATTGTGGATCAGGCGATGGAACCGCTCGTCGAGTTCCGAGAATGTCGCCGGCTGCGTGGCGATCCGGTGCCGATAGGCGCGGTGCTCCCCCTCGATGACCTCGAGCGCGGACCAAGCGGGGTGGTCGCCGGCCAATGCCATAAAGGCGAAGGCCGAGCGGATTTCGAACATTTCGCGGATCTCGATCAGTTCCAACGCGAAATCGCGAGTGAAACCCTTGAAGCGCCACCGGCTGTTCGGGCGTTTCTCGATGAGGCCGAAGCGACCGAAGCGGATCAGGAATTCGCGGACGCTGGTGATACCGACGCCGGCTTCGCGTGCAAGTTCCGCCTCCGTGATCAGCGCGCCAGGCTCCACCTGTTCCGCCAGCAGCCGGCGCATGAAGCTGCGCTCGATGATTTCCGCCGGGGCATCGGTCTCGCCAGCTGAAAAATAGTCATCGGCGTGCGGTTCGCGCAGCCGGGTCTTGCTGCGCTTGTCCCAGGCCACCAGCCCGGCTGCCCGCAGATGCGTCAGTACGGCGCGAACCGTGGTGCGGCTGACCCCCAGTGACTGACACAGGTCCGGCTCCGACGGGAGGCTGTCATTGACTGTCAGCAGATCGAGGCAGCGATTGCAGGCCTGCTTGAAGACGATGCTGGACTTGGACATGAACCGGCTTACTCGCCACCTCTTGCTGGAGTGTAGAAAGCGATTGACGCCAAATTGTTTTTTTACGATAAAAGACAATACAGCTGCTCGGGTCGGTGTCAATCGCGATTACACGTCCGCAGCGGAGCCCTCCTCAGCCAAAAGCCAGGGATACCGACGTGACACCTTCGAAAAGCATTCTTCTCGCGGAAGCCGACAATGTTGCGGTGGCCAACGGGCGTATCGAGGTCGGCGAGATGCTGCCCGGCGGGGCGACAACGATCGAACCGATCGACGGCGGCCACAAGGTGGCGCTGCGCCCGATTGCGGCGGGCGAGGCGGTCGTGAAATATGCGCAGGCGATCGGCCGCGCCACGCAGGACATCGCCGCCGGCGCGCATGTGCATTCTCACAATCTCGAGTTCGTATCCGGCCGCATGCCGGTGGTGCCGCCTTCCGCGCCGGTTGAAGCCACCGAGGCCGAGCGTCACCGCACCTTCATGGGCTATCGCCGCGCTGACGGCCGCGCCGGCACACGCAACTTCGTCGGCATCATCGCCAGCGTGAATTGCTCGTCGACCGTGTGCAAGACGATCGCCGACCACGCGAACCAGACGCTGTTGCCGAAATATCCGGGCATCGATGGTTTCGTGCCGATCGTCCACGGCCAGGGTTGCGGGATGAGTGCCACCGGGGATGGAATGATGGTGTTGCATCGTACGCTCGCCGGCTATGCACGGCACCCGAATTTCGGCGGCATTCTCATGGTGGGCCTGGGCTGCGAGGTGAACCAGCTGACGCTCTACGGCCAGAAGGGCGTCGCCGCCGGCAAGCGGCATTTCAACATTCAGGAGTCCGGCGGTTCCCGCAAATCGGTTGAGCGGGCGATGGGGGTCCTCCAGGAAATCTGCGAGGAAGTCGGCCACCTTGAACGCGAACCCATTCCGGTCAGCGAAATCGTCGTCGGCCTGCAGTGCGGCGGCTCCGACGGCATGTCGGGCATCACCGCCAATCCTGCCCTGGGCGCCGCCGTCGACATACTGGCCGCGGCCGGGGGCATCGGCATCCTGTCGGAGACCACCGAGATCTACGGCGCCGAGCATCTGCTCGCCTACCGCGCCGCCACGCCGGAAATTGCGCAGAAACTCGACAGCCAGGTGAAATGGTGGGAGCAGCACGTCGCCAAGCATGGCGCATCGATCGACAACAACCCTTCCCCCGGCAACAAGCGAGGCGGGTTGACGACCATTCTCGAAAAGTCGCTGGGCGCCGTCGCCAAGGGCGGCAGCACGCCGCTCAACGGCGTCTTCGGCTATGCCGAGAAGGTCAGCGGACACGGGCTCGTCTTCATGGACACGCCCGGCTACGACCCGGTTTCGGCGACCGGCCAGGTGGCGGGCGGCGCCAACGTCATTGTGTTCACCACCGGGCGCGGCTCCTGCTTCGGGTGCCGCCCGACGCCATCGATAAAGGTCGCCACCAACTCGACGCTCTATGCATCCATGGAGGACGACATGGATGTCAATTGCGGCGTCATCGCTTCGGGCGAGAAATCGATCCCGCAGATGGGCCGCGAGATCTTCGAGCTGATCGTCGAGACGGCGTCGGGCCGCAAGACCAAAAGCGAGGATTTCGGCTACGGTGACAACGAGTTCGTGCCGTGGCATCTGGGTGCGACGCTGTAGGTGTTGACAAACGGTGCTGTTCCACTTCGTTTCTCCACGAGCGTAGGCAAGACCCCCTCACCGCCTCGCTGCGCTCGGCACCTCTCCCCCGCTTCGCAGGGGCGAGGAACCCAGGTTCTGAGGCGCCTCGCCAGCTCAACACAGCGAGTATAATTTGAGGAGGGGCGGCTCTCCAGCTTGGGTTCCTCGCCCCTGCGAAGCGGGGGAGAGGTGGCGAGCCCGAAGGGCGAGACGGTGAGGGGGCTTTCATGGGCCGCTTTTCTCGATAGCATGGAGTAACGCTGGCACAAGCCAAATTCCCTTCCAGCGTTCAGCCTGATATGCGTGAGGCAAACGCGTCTAAGGCAATGCCGCAAACCAACGACCTCAACAACCTGCACGCAACAGCCCTTGCCATCGGCGATCGCGGCCTGCTGATCAGGGGCGCCTCGGGTTCGGGCAAGACGACGCTGGCAGTCGCGCTGATTGCAGCGGCGCAAGCGGCGGGGCGAAACGCCTGTCTCG
Source organism: uncultured Alphaproteobacteria bacterium (assembly GCA_963829135.1). Lineage (GTDB taxonomy): Bacteria > Pseudomonadota > Alphaproteobacteria > Rhizobiales > Rhizobiaceae > Kumtagia. The sequence goes on from CAWHHO010000008.1 coordinate 899,182, forward strand.
TATCCGACGATCAGGTGCTGCTTATGCCCTGCCGCGGCCGGCTGGTCTGCCGGACGCCGCCGGCAATCGCCGGCCTGGTCGAAGTCCGTGGCGCGACGCCGCAAGCCATCCCCTATGAACCATCGGCCGTCATCGACCTTCTCGTCGATCTCGTCGAGGCGGGCGATGCGCCGCGCTATTCGCGAACCGCAATGGGAGGTTGTCGGGGGCTGCCGGCTGCCGGTGCTGGCGCTTGCGGCGCGCAACGTCCACGGTGCCTTGCCGGCCCTTGCCGCTACCCTCAACCTGGCGCCTTTTGCCTGCTTAACCTGGGGAAAGCCCTAACATGCGGCAAAATTGGCCACGCCTACGGCAAATTTGGGCTTGTCAAAGCCGGACGGCTGGACAAGATGGCGCTCCCGCCTCCCGGAAGCTTTCTCCCGGACGGGCATGGTATGGATTGCGTGTGAACGGGCGATGACGGGAGCCAGCAAAGAATGATCGGACTCGTGCTGGTGACGCACGGTCGGTTGGCGGAAGAGTTCCGCAACGCTGTCGAGCATGTCGTTGGAGCCCAGTCGAGCTTCGAAACGGTATCGATCGGTGCCGACGACGATATGGAGCAGCGCCGTAGGGATATTGTCGACGCCATCGCGCGCTCCGACAGCGGCAACGGCGTGATCGTCCTGACCGATATGTTTGGTGGTACACCGTCCAATCTGGCGATCTCGGTGATGGAACCCGGCCGCATCGAGGTGATCGCCGGCGTCAACCTGCCGATGCTGATCAAGCTGACCAGCGCCCGCAAGGCGGACGATATGGCCAAGGCGCTCGAGCTGGGACAGATGGCGGGCCGCAAATACATTAATGTCGCCAGTCAGATGCTGAGCGGCAAATGAGCGCCACCCTTGTCGCGGCCGGCGCGATCCGCCAGGAAATGCTGATCACCAACCAACGCGGCCTGCACGCCCGTGCGTCAGCGAAATTCGTCCAACTGGCGGCCGGTTTCCAGGCCGACATAACCGTCGAGAAAGACGGCACGACCGTGGGCGGCACGTCCATCATGGGGCTGATGATGCTTGCCGCGAGCCCAGGCTGCACGATCCTGGTCACAGCCAGCGGCCCCGAGGCCCAGAAGGCGATTTCGGCGCTGTCGGAATTGATTGCGGCGAAGTTCGGCGAAGAGGCCTGATCGGCGAGTTGCCGATCTCCCCGCGCCTCATCGTTATCCCCGGGCTTGTCCCGAGGATCTGCCGATGCATCAGCGCGGCAATGCGGTGCTTTCTAACGCAAGCGCAGCAGAATTTCGGGCCAAGCCCGAGAATGACGATCGGGACGATAGCTCAAGTTCACGACCGTCGGCAAATGCGATACCCCTGCCCGCAAGGGGGGAGATCAAGCTATCCGCACCGCCTTTGCTGATCGCCAAGATCGCAGGAATAGCGGCCACCGCGAAGCTGCTGATCTCCCCCCTTGCGGGGGAGATGTCCGGCAGGACAGAGGGGGGTGCGAAGGGGCGCAAACCTTTAATCCTGTCAACCGCAAAAAGCGCCAGCTTCGGTCGGGACACCTGTTGAGGCTCACAGCTGGATCGCGTTAGGTCGGCGAACAGCATCTCCGCCGTGTCACCCCGGCAACCGGGCGGAGCGAGGGCAGAGCCGGGACCCAGCGATCAGACTTTTGCCTTATGCGCCTATGCACGAAAAAATGCGCCTTCGGAGATCATTACGCTGGGTCCCGGGTCTTCCTTCGCTTCGCTCAGTCGCCCGGGATGACGACGTGGGGATGTTGGGCGCCAATAGCCAAAGAACGGAGTTGATGACCGGTAGATGTGGATAAGACAATCGTGGCCTCCGTAAAGCAACGGCTTGGCAAGTATCACGTGGCGACGATAAAAGGTCTTGCGTTACTCGTACGTTCTTTGTATGTTCCTTCTTAACACCATGTTACCGTTGATGAGCGGAAATGGACTGGACACTGGCGATCGAGAAAAACCGGGAGGCGCTGAGGCGCGTGCTGGCCATGCTCGTCGCCATGGTTGGCTCGGCGAACGGCGGAAGCGCAGGGGGACAGTTTACTTTCTTTCCGCAGGTAGACGCGCCTTCTCAGAACCCGGCGCTGGCGGAAAAAAGTAAACTGTCCCCGGCATCTACACCGGCACCCACCCTGCCGCGCCATCTCCACCGCTTCGTGCTCCGGCTGTTGCGCCCTGCCGAAGCCGCAACGCGGCGGCTGATCATCGTCGCCGCGCGCGGACTGGTGGTCGAGCTTGCGCCGCCGCGCCTGCATGCCGCCAAGCCGAAGCCGGCCCTCAACCGGAGCAACGGTTTCGGCACGGGTGTGGTTATCCGGCCCGGTCCGCTGCCGGAATGGGCCCGTGCGCTGGCCCCGAAACGGTCGTCCAGGCTGGCGTTTCCGCTGTTCGATCCGCTCAAACGGTTCGGTGGTCGCCGGTACGTGAAGCCGAGCGCCATGCCGCGCATCAGCTTGCTCGACGAGCCGCGCCGTTCAATCCGCTGTTCCAGCACCCCGCGCGCCGGATCCGCCTGCCGCCATCCCCCGACGATCCGCTCGATGCGGGCGTCTGCATCGGCGGCTAGAAGCGATGGCCTCGGCACTTGACGACCTGGCCCGTCAGGCGAAGCGCCTTGCGCGCTGGCAGGCGCGGCGAGATGCGGCGATGGCGCATGCGGGGAGCGGCGATGGTTACCGTCAACACCCCACCCCGCTGCTTCGCAGCGACCCTCCCCATCGAGGGGAGGGTAAGAAACCCCGCTTCCAGCGCATTTCACCGATGCGGCCCGGCCACCCGCCCGGATGGCGCCGTCGGCCAACCCATGCGGTGGAAGAGGTTTTGAACGAACTCCATGGCCTCGCCGTCTGGGCGCGGGAGAGGCCAGACACCTCATAAAGCGCTTCCCTCGAAGGACCGGAAACATTGCGAGCGGCCAACCAGTGGCGGAGCGTGCGCCTGCGCATGAGCATTTTTTTTCGCAAGGCGTGGAAGAAGTCGATGGAGGATGCGTGCGATTGACGGCGAGCGCTCCAACGTCGTCATGCAGGGCAGGGGAGCACAGCGACCGCCGAGCCGGGACCCAGCGTAACGATCGCCGAAGGCGCCTTGATCGCGCATTTGCGCGACAGGATAGAAGACAGGTCGCTGAGTCCTGTGTCTGCCTTCGCTTCGCTCAGTCAACCGGGAACATGCACCGAAATTCGACGCCGTAAGGATATACAGAGATAAAGATTTCTTTATATCCCATTGCCGCTACCGCGCCTTTCTGCTACTCAGGCGCCCGATAGGCCCGCTGCTTTTGCGACATTTGCGTGGGCCGTTTGGTTTTTCGGAGCGCTGATATGGCTGACAAGCATGACTACAAGGTCGCTGACCTCTCCCTCGCGGACTGGGGCCGCAAGGAAATCGACATCGCCGAGACCGAGATGCCGGGCCTGATGGCCTGCCGCGAAGAGTTCGGCGACAAGAGGCCGCTGAAAGGCGCGCGCATCACCGGCTCGCTGCACATGACGATCCAGACAGCGGTGCTGATCGAGACTCTGAAGGCACTCGGCGCAGACATCCGCTGGGCGTCCTGCAACATCTTCTCGACACAGGATCACGCCGCCGCTGCGATCGCGGCGTCCGGCACGCCGGTTTTCGCCGTGAAGGGCGAGAATCTTGAAGAGTACTGGGACTACACCGACAAGATCTTCCAGTGGGCCGACGGCGGCTTCACCAACATGATCCTCGACGATGGCGGCGACGCCACCATGTACATCCTGATCGGCGCCCGCGCCGAAGCCGGCGAGGACGTGCTCTCCAATCCGCAGAGCGAGGAGGAGGAATACTTCGTCGCACAGGTCGCGAAGCGCCTGAAGGCCTCCCCGGGGTTCTTCACCAAGCAGCGCGAAGCAATCCGCGGTGTCACGGAAGAGACGACGACAGGCGTCAACCGCCTCTATCAGCTGCAGAAGAAGGGCCTGCTGCCGTTTCCGGCGATCAACGTCAACGACAGCGTCACCAAGTCAAAGTTCGACAACAAGTATGGTTGCAAGGAATCGCTGGTTGACGGCATCCGCCGCGGCACCGACGTGATGATGGCCGGCAAGGTTGCGGTCGTCTGCGGCTATGGCGATGTCGGCAAGGGCTCGGCTGCTTCGCTGAAGGGCGCCGGAGCGCGCGTCAAGGTCACCGAAGTCGATCCGATCTGCGCGCTGCAGGCTGCCATGGACGGGTTTGAAGTCGTCACGCTCGAAGACGCCGCTCCGACGGCCGATATCGTCATCACCACCACCGGCAACAAGGATGTGGTTACGCTCGACCATATGCGCTCGCTGAAGGACATGGCGATCGTCGGCAATATCGGCCACTTCGACAACGAGATTCAGGTTGCCGCGCTGCGCAACCTGAAATGGACCAACGTCAAGCCGCAGGTGGACATGATTTCGTTCCCGGACGGCAAGCGCATGATCCTTCTGTCGGAAGGCCGCCTGCTCAACCTGGGCAATGCCACTGGGCATCCAAGCTTCGTCATGTCGGCATCGTTCACCAACCAGGTGCTTGCGCAGATCGAGCTTTACACCAAGCCGGGCGCCTACAAGAACGAGGTCTACGTGCTGCCGAAGCACCTCGACGAGAAGGTCGCCCGCCTGCATCTCGACAAGCTGGGCGCCACGCTGACCGAACTGTCCGGAGAGCAGGCGGCCTATATCGGCGTCACGCCGAAGGGCCCGTTCAAGCCGGAACACTACCGGTACTAATTCGCGTTAACCACGACACAATATGTTGAGCCGGGCGATTGACAATTCGCCCGGCTTTATTTTTGCGCGCGCAAGCTGCTTCACGGCGATTCGCCAAGCCTGTATGGTCATTGTGATTCGCGACGCGCGGCCGTCTTGGTCGGCGAACCGGGGGCGGTTCGGGGCGGTTTGAAGTCGGTCGGCGAGAGGAACAGGACATGCCGGGGGAACGCCCGCATTGCGCGGGAAAGGCCAGTTCAGGCCCGCGACGCGATTCCAGCGCCGATGCCCGGCGGCTGCTACTGTCGCGCGCTGCCCGGTTCCATTTGCTCCCCATCATTCTCGCAGGCGTGGCGCTCTCTGTGTCATCGATCGAGCCGGTATGGGCCGCTTCATCCCTGATCTCCCCGGCATTGACGACGGGTGACGTCATCCAGCTTGCAGTCTTCATCGGCGTCATGGGCGCAGCCCTCATATCGGCGGTCGCCACCATCCGGGAGCGAGCCCGCGTCTCGGCCGAGAATGTCGAGCTGCGCAGCCGTATCGCCGACCTCAACGCCACGCTCCAGCGTTCCGAGGCGCTGCTCAACCTTCGCGACCAGCGGCTGATCGTCTGGGCAAGCGACCGCCAGAAGGTGGATTTGATCGGGGCGCTGCCGAGTGAAACCGGCGCACCCGACGAGCGTTCATCGTTTCTCGCCTTCGGCCGCTGGCTGCTGCCACGCTCGGCCGCGGCCCTCGATCACGCCGTGATTGCGCTGCGCGAGCGGGCAATCCCGTTCGACATCACGGTTGAAACGACCACCGGCCTGCCGCTGGAGGTCCAGGGCCGCAAGACGTCCTCGCATGTCATCGTGCGCTTCACGAGCCTGTCGGAAAACCTGCGCGCCCAGGCGCGACTGAAACTGGAGAACCAGCGCCTCGTCACGGATCATGAAATCATGCTCGGCCTGATCGATGCGCTGAAAATGCCGTTCTGGCTGCGCTCCGCCGATGGCAGGCTGAAATGGGTGAATCGCGCCTTCGCGGATGCGGTGGACATGGCGAGCGTCGACGATGTGGTGCGCAACTCCCGCGAATTCCTCGGCACCATGGTCCGCGAGACAATTTCGGCACACCACCAGAGCAATCGCGTCTTCGACCAGACGGTATCGACCGTCGTGTCGGGCGACCGCAGGGTGTTCAGCGTAACCGACGTGGCCAGCGGCGAGGGCTCCGCCGGCATTGCCTCCGACATCAGCAACATGCAGGCCGTCCAGGAAGAATATGAGAACGCCGCGCGCAGCCATGCCGAGACGCTCGACCGGCTGACAACTGCGGTCGCGATTTTCGACTCCAAGGAAAAGCTCCGCTTTTTCAACCAGGCGTTCCAGAAGCTTTGGGATCTGGATATCAGCTTCCTCGAAAGCGCACCGGATAACGCGCTGCTGCTCGACCGCTTGCGCAGCGATGGCAAGATTGCTGAACAGCCCGAGTGGCGCCGCTGGAAGGAGACCCTGCTTGAGGCCTATCGTGCGGTCGAGTCGCAGGAACATTGGTGGCACCTGCCCGACGGCCGCACCGTCCGCGTCGTCGCCAACCCACAGGCCAATGGAGGCGTCACCTGGGTGTTCGAGAACGTCACCGAGCGCATGAACCTCGAGAGCCGCTACAACAGCATCGTGCGTGTTCAGGGCGAAACACTCGACAACCTTGCGGAGGGTGTCGCGGTATTCGGTCCGGATGGCCGCATCAGGCTCGCCAATCCCGCCTTCGCCAATTTGTGGAAACTTCCGCAGGATGTCGTCGCGCAGAATATGCACATAAGCGCGATCAAGGCCTGGTGCGACGGACTCTCGATCACCAGCCCATGGCGCGAGTTCGTTTCAGCAGTAACCGGTTTCGACGACGAGCGCCGCGATCGTCATGGCCAGGCCGAGCTGAAAAGCGGTATCGTGCTCCGCTACGCGGTCATCCACCTGCCCAACGGTCAGGTCATGATGACGTTTGTCGATGTCACCGACAGCGTAAAAGTCGAGCGCGCGCTGGTGGAGAAGAATGAAGCGCTGCAGCGTGCCGACCAGCTCAAGAATGATTTCGTCCAGCACGTGTCTTACGAGTTGCGCTCACCGCTCACCAACATCATCGGGTTCACCGAACTCCTCTCGCTGCCGTCGACCGGCCCATTGGAACCGCGCCAGCGCGAATATGTCGGCCATATCGGCTCGTCCTCGGCCGTTCTTCTCACAATCGTCAATGACATTCTCGACCTTGCCACCGTCGATGCGGGAATCATGCAGCTCGAAATCTCGGAGGTCAGCATCGCCCAGACAGTCGCCGCTGCCGCCGAACTGATCGCCGAGCGCCTGCAGGAACATTCCATCAAGCTCGATGTCGATACGAGGCTGGCTCCGTTCAGCTTCCAGGGCGACGAGACCCGCGTGCGTCAGGTCCTCTACAATCTGCTGAGCAACGCGGCGAACTATGCGCCGGAGTGCAGCACCATCAAATTAGTCTGCCGAATTGCAGAGGCAGGTGTGGAGTTCGCGGTCCATGATGACGGCCCGGGTATCCCCCAGACGTCCTCGACGCCCTGTTCCGCCGCTTTGAGCCGCGGGTCAATGGCGGACGCCACCGCGGGGCGGGCCTCGGCCTTTCTGTGGTGAAAAGCTTTGTCGAACTGCATGGCGGCAAAGTCCGCATCGAGACCGGCAAGGGCATCGGAACAACGGTGATATGCCTTTTCCCCTCCACCGGCCCGACGGGCTTGCGCAACGCGGCGGAATAGGCTTCGTGAACGGCGTAAACCTCAAACGGCATTTGCCGGATGAAGCCGCAACGATGCTGCTCGGACAGGATCTGGCGGTCGCGCTTCGCCCAGGCGACGTTCTGGCGCTCTCGGGCGACCTTGGGGCCGGTAAATCGACGCTGGCACGCGCGCTCATCCGCGCGAATGCGGGCGACCCGGCGCTTGAGGTGCCGAGCCCGACCTTTACGCTCGTACAATCCTATGCCGGCCGCGTGCCGGTCAGCCATTTCGACCTGTACCGGCTCGGCTCGCCGTCGGAGCTCGATGAACTCGGCTTCGAAGAGTCGCTTGGCGAGGGCGCCGCGGTCATCGAATGGCCGGAAAAGGCCGGCGACCGTCTGCCGGCCGCCGCGATCACCGTGTCGCTTATGCAGGAAGGTGACGGACGCCACGCCATCCTGGCCGGCAGAGGTTCAGCCATGGACCGCATCGACCGGTCGTTGGCGATCCGCGATTTCCTGGCGGGCGCCGGTTCGGCGGAGGCGGAACGGATACCGTTTCCGGGGGACGCTTCTGCCCGGGCCTACGAGACCATCGAAATGCCCGGCGTACAGCCAAAAATTCTGATGAACGCGCCGCCACTGGTTCTCGGACCGCCCGTCAAGGACGGGAAGCCTTATGCGGTGCTCGCCCACACCGCGCAGACGGTTGCCGCCTTCGTCGCCATCAGCCGCGCGCTCCGCGACCGTGGTTTTGCCGCGCCACAGATCCATGCCGCCGATCTCGACCGCGGTTTCGTGCTGCTCGAGCATCTCGGCAGCGGGCATTTTCTCGACCCGCAAGGCCGCCCGCTCGGCGAGCGCTACGCAGCTGCCAGCGAAGTTCTGGCGGAAATACATCAGCGAGACTGGCCGGCGCGGCTTGAGGTCGTACCCGGCGTCTTCCACGAGGTGCCGCCTTTCGACAGGGATGCACTGATGATAGAGGTCGACCTGCTGCTCGACTGGTACGTGCCATGGAAAACTGGCGCGACAGCGGATTCCAGCTTGAGGGGTCAGTTCGCGGATGCCTGGAATGAGGTCTTCGATCGCCTGGGCCTGGCTGAAAAAAGCATCGTGCTGCGCGATATCCACTCGCCAAATCTGATCTGGCGTGAGGATCGTTCCGGCATCGAAAGGATTGGGCTCCTCGATTTCCAGGACGCGATGATCGGTGCCGCAGCGTACGATGTTGCCTCGCTGGCCATGGACGCGCGCGTTACCATTCCGGACGCGGTCGAAAAGCTGACCGTTGATGCATATATCGCCGCGCGACGCAAATCCGGCGCGTTTGATGAGGCCAGCTTCCACGAGGCGTATGCCATCGCTGCCGCGCAGCGCAACACCAAGATCCTCGGCATTTTCGTTCGGCTGAACGAGCGCGACGGCAAGCCGGCCTATCTCGCGCATCTTCCGCGCATCCGCCAATATCTGCGGCGTGCTCTACGCCATCCTGCGCTGGCGCCTGTTGCCGCGCTCTACGACGCGCATGGCCTGCTCGCGGAGGATGCATGATCGAGGCAAACAACCCGCGCGGTCTTACCCTCCCCCTTGCGGGGAGGTCGACGCGAAGCGTCGGGGTGGGGGTAGAGCCTTGCATTACCCCCACCCCGTTTCGCAGCTTCCCACTTCGTTCGGGCTGCTCACCGACCCTCCTCACAAGGGGGAGGGTAAGATCGCCCGCGCCTCGCTATCCCAGTATAATTCGGGATACGCATAGATGACCGCCCCTAAGACCGCCATGGTTCTGGCCGCCGGCCTCGGCAAGCGGATGCGGCCGATCACCGACACGCTCCCCAAGCCGCTTGTGAAGGTGGCCGGCAGAACATTGCTTGACTGGGGTCTCGACAGTCTCGCCGAGGCAGGTGTTGAAAAGGCGGTGGTCAACGTCCATTACCTCCCCGACCAGATTATCGAGCATGTCGCCTTGCGGAAATCGCCGCGGATCGTCATTTCCGACGAGCGCGGCGAATTGCTCGATTCGGCCGGCGGCATCGTGAAGGCTCTTCCCGAATTCGGCGACGCGCCGTTCTTCATCCTCAATGCCGATACATTCTGGATCGACAAGGGTGCATCGAGCTTGAAGCGGCTCGCCCTTGAATGGGATGCGTCGCGGATGGATATTCTGCTGATGCTTTCCGATCTCGACTCAGCAACCGGCCACAGCGGCAGCACCGATTTTCTTCGCGGCCCCGACGGCCGGCTTTCACGCGCCATGGGGGACCCGTCCGGCCTGATCTACGCCGGCGCGGCGATAACGCATCCGCGTCTGTTTAAAGCCACCCCCGCAGGAGCGCATTCGCTCAACCGCTATTTCGACGCAGCGATCGCCGAAGGCAGGCTCTACGGAATGCCGCTTTCCGGCAGCTGGATCACGGTGGGCACCCCGGATGCGATCGCGCCTGCGGAAGCTGCCGTCGCCCGCGCGCGCGGCTAGAATAGATGACCAGTCGCGCCGCGCCGCGCGTTCTCACCATCCCGCCCGGCGTTGCCTTCCTGCCGGCGCTGGCCGAAGCGCTGATCGACGGGCGTCTGGTTGCGGACTTCCGTCCCGCCGGCGACCCGCTGGCATTGGCCACCGTCACCATTTACGTGCCGACGCGCCGTGCCGCGCGCGAGTTGCGCTCGATATTCGTCGAGCGTGCCGGCAGTGGATCGGCAATCCTGCCATTGATCCGCCCGCTCGGCGAATTCGACGAGGACGGCGCTGCCTTCTTCGCCCCGGCCGGCGCGACGCTCGACCTGGCGCCACCGATCGCGGCGATAGATCGCCTGCTCCTGCTGGCGCCGCTGGTTCGGCGATGGAAGCAGAACCTGCCGGCGCATGTCGCGGCAAGATTTTCGGAAGATTTCGTCGTGCCGGCCTCCTCCGCCGATTCGATCTGGCTTGCCAGAGACCTCGCCGCGCTGATCGATGAGGTCGAAACCGAGGGCTCGGACTGGACGAAGCTCGCCGGGCTGGTTGCCGGCGAGCTTGCCGGCTGGTGGCAGGTGACGCTCGATTTTCTTGCCATCGTCACAGAATACTGGCCGCAGATTCTCAGCGCGCGCCAACGTTCCAATCCGGCGGCCTATCGCAACGCGTTGATCCTGGCCGAAGCGGCGCGGCTCAAGGCGAATGCGCCGGCCGGCCCGGTGATTGCGGCGGGTTCCACCGGCTCGATCCCGGCTACAGCCGAGCTGTTGTCGGTGATCGCCCGCTTGCCGCGCGGCGCGGTGGTGCTGCCCGGCCTCGATGCCACGACCGATGAAAGCTCGTGGACCGTGCTGGACGATCTGGCGCCGGAGCCCTCCGTGCTTGGCCATCCGCAATTCGGCCTGGCAAAGCTTCTGCGGCGTATCGGCATAGTTCGTGCCGACGTCCAGCCGCTTGTGGTCGCTACTGAACCCCTGACACTGCGGCAGAGGATAGCCGGAGAGGCCTTTCGTCCGGCAAGCACGACCGACACCTGGGCAAGGCGCCGGCAGGACTATTCGAATGCCGAGGTCGAGGCAGCCTTTGCCGGCGTCACACTCATCGAGGCCGCCAATGAACGGGACGAGGCGGCGGCGATCGCCATTGTGCTGCGCCGTGCGGTCGAGGCGCCCGGCCACCATGCTGCGCTGGTCACTGGCGACCGCGACCTCGCGCGCCGCGTCTCGACGGAACTGCTGCGCTTCGGCATACGCGCCGACGATTCCGGAGGGACGCCACTTGCCGGCTCGCCGCCCGCCGCGTTGCTCGCACTGATGCTGCGCGCCGTTTTCCAACCGGGCGACCCCGTTCCGGTGCTGGCGCTGCTGAAGCATCCGCTGCTGTCGCTGGAACAGACGCGCGGCACGGTGCGCCGTGCCGTGGAGATCATAGAACTCGTTGCGCTCCGCGGCGGTTATGGCCGGCCGGACGTCGCCGATTTGCGCGCGCTCTTCGATGAGCGGTTGGTGGCATTCAGGCGCGATCGCCCGCCCTTTTGGCTGAAGCGTATCTCCGCCAAGGAGATTGAAGATGCACAGCGCGTGCTCGACGCCCTCGGCGCGGCGCTGGCGCCACTGGCTGCCTTCGCCGGGCGCGATGACGCCGAGCTGCGCGAAATCGCGCGAGCCACGGTCGTCGCGCTGGAAACCTTGGCGCGCGGCAGTAGTGGCGGTCTGGATGCGCTCTACTCCGGAGACGCCGGAGAAAAGCTCGCGGAGTTCCTGCGCGGACTTGTCGCCGTCGAAGATGGTTTCACATTTGCCGCGCGCGAATGGCCCGAGGTGTTCGAAGCGCTGGTTGCGCCAGAAGTGGTGAAGCCGTCGCAAGGGTCGGATGCGCGCGTCTCGATCTGGGGCGCACTTGAAGCCCGGCTTTTGTCACCCGACACGCTGGTGGTCGGCGGCCTGAACGAAGGCGTGTGGCCGCGCAAGGCGGTTTCCGACCGGTTCATGTCGCGCATAATGAAGGCCGGCATCGACCTGGAGCCGCCGGAACGGCGCATCGGCCAGTCGGCGCACGATTTCGAGATGGCGCTGGGCGTCGAAAAGGTGGTGCTGACGCGCGCCGCCCGCTCCGGCGACGCACCGGCAGTCGCCTCTCGCTGGATGCAACGCATCCTCACCTTTGTCGGCCCGCAGGAGGCGGAGCGCATGCGCGGCAGGGGCTCATCCTATCTGTCCTGGGCGCAGGCGCTCGATGTTCGCGAGGAAACTCCCCATGCGGCGCGGCCTAACCCCAAGCCGCCCGTGAGTGTACGCCCCCGGCATTTCTCGGTCACCGAGATCGAGACCCTGCGCCGCGATCCCTATGCGATCTATGCACGGCGCATTCTCGATCTGCGCCCGCTCGACCCGTTGGTGCGCGACCCGGGGGCGGCCGAGCGCGGCACGTTGTTTCATGAGATCCTGCATCGCTTTTCCGCAAGCGGCATCGACCCCGCCTCGCCACAAGCGCATGATGCCCTGCTGGCGGCGGGACGCGAGTGCTTTGCCGAGTTCGCGCTACCTGAGGATGTCGCCGCCGTATGGTGGCCGCGCTTTGCCAGGCTGGCGCCAGCAATTTTGGGATGGGAGAACAGCCGCCCCAACGCGATTGTCCAGCGCTTTCCCGAAGCGCGGGCCGGCAAGACGCAGGTCGGCCGCACCGGCGTCACACTGTCGGGCTATGCCGACCGCATTGATACCTTGCCGGCAAATCTCGCCGACATCATTGACTACAAGACCGGCACATCGCCCTCCAAAGTGCAGGCGCATCGACTGATTGCACCGCAACTGGCGCTGGAAGCGGCGCTGCTGCGGCGCGGAGCATTCGCCGAAATGGGACGCCGCGACCCCGCGGACCTCGCTTACATCCGCCTCAAGGCGAATGGCACCGTCTTCCACGAATCCATTTTGGACACTCAGCGCAGCGTGCGCTCAGCGACAGAGCTTGCAGAGGATGCCTGGGCGCGGCTGGAACGCCTGCTGCAACACTACGCGCTGCCGTCGAGCGGCTACCGGTCGCGCGCCATGCCCTTCCGCGAGGGCGACACCGATGGCGACTACGACCACCTCGCCCGTGTCCTCGAATGGTCCGCCGGCGGCGACGACGCGGAGGTGGAGTGATGGGCTTTATCGCTGTTTCTCTCCCCCTCACCCGGCCTCCGCTGCGGCAGCGGAGGCCGGGTGAGGGGGCGAAAAAAAGCCTTTCACATAAATCCGCAATCGTTGCTCTTTTGTCGCGGACACGGTCGCGATGAAGAAAATCTACCCCGTCCCCACCGAGACCGCGCAGCGCCAGGCAACGGCCTCCGATCCGAGAAACTCCGTCTGGGTGTCGGCCAACGCCGGTTCAGGAAAGACCCATGTTCTGTCCCAGCGGGTCATCCGGCTGTTGCTCGAGGACACCGATCCGTCGCGCATCCTCTGCCTGACCTACACGAAGGCTGCGGCCGCGAACATGTCTAACCGGGTGTTTTCGACACTATCGGCGTGGACGATGCTGCCCGACGAAGACCTGGCGCAACGCATCGCCGAGATGGAAGGCAGCTCCCCCAGCCGCTCCACACTGCAGCGCGCACGCCAACTTTTTGCCCGCGCTTTGGAGACGCCGGGCGGGCTGAAGATCCAGACCATCCATGCCTTCTGCGAGTCGGTGCTTCATCAGTTTCCGCTGGAGGCCAACATCGCAGCGCATTTCCAGATGCTCGACCCGTTGATGGAAGAAGCACTGTTCGGCGAGGCCAGGCGCGAGTTGCTGACGGGTGCGATAGGCGCCGGCGCACCGCATCTGGCGGAAGCGTTTGCGGCGGTGCTTGAGCGCGGCGGCGAGCATGGTCTCACCGAATTGCTCGCAGAAATCCTTCGCAATCGTGATGGCCTGCGGGGGCTGCTCGATGCCATTGCCGGAGAGGACCCGCCCTTCGCGGAGCTCTATGCGGAATTCGGGTTCGAGCCTGATGTTACCGCCGCAGAGGTCGCAGATGCAGTATGGCCGCTACCCGGTTTCACGCCGGTCTTTTTCCCAAGCTATGTCGCCGCAGCTAAGGCAACCAATGCAACCAACCCACTGAACAGGATCGTTCCCAACGCGCGCCTCGCCTTCGCCGAAAATGACCCGGAGCGCCGCCTGGCCCTGCTGACGAAGGCGTTCTTCAAGGCGGATGGCGAGCCGTATGGTTCCTCCAGCGTCGCCAACAAGGCCATGCGCGGCCGTCTGCCTGATGTCGACGAGCACTATGCGCAGGCCTGCGAGGCTATCCACAGGGCCGGAGACCGCCTGGCGATGTTGCGCACGCTGGAAAATACCCGGGCAGCGCTGATCATCGCAGACTGGCTGATCGCCCGCTACGAGCAGTTGAAGACCGGCCGCGGGTTCCTCGATTTCAACGACCTGATCACGCGAACCGTACGCCTGCTGGCGCGACAGGATGCCGGTCCGTGGGTGCTCTACAGGCTCGACAAGGGCATCGACCACATTCTGATCGACGAGGCGCAGGACACAAGTCCGGATCAATGGGGCGTGGTGCGCCGCCTGGCCGAAGAGTTCTTCGCCGGCGCCGGCGCGCGCGATACCGTCCGGCGCACGGTGTTTGCCGTCGGCGACGAAAAGCAGTCGATCTATTCGTTCCAGGGCGCCGCGCCCGAGGCCTTCGCCGAGAGCGGCCACGCCTTCTCGCAGAAGGTGCGGGCAGCGGAAGAGGCCTTCGAGCAGGTGAGACTGACGCTGTCGTTTCGCTCGACCGACGATGTTCTGCAGGCCGTTGACCGGGTTTTTGCCACGGACACCGCCCGGCGCGGCCTGACCATGGCCGCCGACCCTATCCAGCACAATGCGATCCGCGCCGGCGCGCCGGGCTATGTCGAGGTCTGGCCGTCGGTAGGCGCAGACGCGGTGGAAGAACCGGACGATTGGACCGAGGCGATCGACCATGCCACGGCGCCCGCGGTCCGGCTTGCAGAGACCATCGCCGGCACCATTGAGCACTGGCTGAAATCGGGCGAGGTGATCGAGGGCGCCGGACGTCGCCTGACGCCCGGCGACGTGCTGGTGTTGGTGCGCAAGCGCGGCAGTTTCGTCAATGCATTGTCGAAGAGCCTCAAGGAGCGGCATATCCCTATTGCCGGTGCCGACCGTCTCAGCCTGTCGGCGCACATAGCTGTCCAGGACATGATCGCGCTCGGCCGCTTCCTGCTGCAGCCGGATGACGACCTGTCCCTTGCCGCGCTGCTGCGCAGTCCGATCTTCGGGTTGAGCGAGGAGGCCCTGTTTGCGCTGGCATCGGGCCGCGCCGAACGCGTCTCGCTTGCCGCATCGCTGCGCGCCGATCCTGCCTGCACGGCCATTGCCGAGCAGGTTGAGCGATGGTCCAACGAGGCGGCGTTCCGCCGGCCCTTCGAGTTCTATTCCAGCGTTCTTGGCCGCGACGGCGTGCGCGCAAGAATGATCGGGCGGCTCGGCCAGGAAGCGGGCGACATTCTCGACGAATTCCTCAACTTCGCTCTCGCGCAGGAAAAGACCGGCCTTCCCGGACTGGAGACTTTTCTCGCCACGCTGCAGTCCTCGGCCCCCGAGATCAAACGCGAGATGGACCAGGGGCGCAATGAAGTGCGGATCATGACCGTGCACGCGGCCAAGGGTCTCGAGGCCGCGGTGGTGTTCCTGGTCGATGGCGGATCACAGCCTTTCGCCAACCAGCACCTGCCGCGGCTGGTTCCGTTCATGCCGAAAGGCGCGTTGCGCGGGACAAAGGCCTATCTCTGGCGCGCACCCGGAGAAAAGCCGAATGGCTTCCTCCGTCAACTCGAAAGCGATATCGCCGGGCGCGCCGACGATGAATACCGCCGGCTGCTCTATGTCGGCATGACACGTACCGAGGACCGGCTGATCGTATGCGGCTTTCATGGCAAGCTCGCGCCGAAGCCGACGACCTGGCACTCGCTGGTCACCGCCGCCTTGACCGGCGCGCCCGAAAGCAGGGAAATCGCGCATCCCGTTGCCGGTCCGGTTCATCGTTTCCGCGTCACCCCTCATGCCGGCAACGTGCAGCCGACGCAACTGCAAGCCGAGCACATCTCGCCTGCGCCGCCCTTGCCGGAGAACCTGCTGATACCCCTGCCGCCGGCGAAGGCGCTGCCGCGCCCGCTGGCGCCGTCGGGCGCTTCGGCGCTGATCATCGAGACGGGGGAAGCGGTCGTCTCGGGCCGCTCGCCGGTGCTCGATCCGGACGAAGAACCAAATCTCGCAATCCAGCGGGGCACGGCGCTTCACAAGCTTTTGCAGATGCTGCCCGAAATTGCCGAAACCGAGCGGGACGCTGCGGCGCGCCGCTATCTCGACCATGTCGCCGGCGGATGGCCGGAACACGAACGCGCCAAGGTGCTTGATTCCGTATTCAACATTCTGGGCAGCGAGGCCTTCCGACCGCTGTTTTCGTCCGTTTCGAAGGCTGAAGTGGCGATCGTGGGACATATCGACCTGCACGGCGAGCGGCGCGCGGTCTCCGGCAAGATCGACCGGTTGGCGGTGACCGAGACCGAGGTGCTTATCGTCGATTACAAGACCAGCCGCCCCGCCCCGCTGACGCTTTCGACCGTACCCCCGGCCTACATCGCGCAGCTGGCGCTCTACCGCGCACTGCTTCAACCGATCTATCCGGACCGGAGTATCTCGGCCGCACTGCTGTTCACCGAGGCGCCGCGCCTGATTGCGCTTCCGGTCGATGTGATGGACGAGGCGCTTGTCCGACTCACCAAGGCGTGAAACAAGCGCTGCTTGACTCTGGTAGCCCGTACTACCACATCTAGCGCAAGTTGAACCCGAGAGGAATTTCAGATGGCCACCGTCAAGGTCGACAAGAGCAACTTCAAGGCTGACGTCCTGGATGCAAGCGCGCCGGTGGTCGTGGATTTCTGGGCGGAATGGTGCGGTCCCTGCAAGATGATTGGCCCGTCGCTCGAGGAAATCTCGACCGAACTCGCGGGGAAGGTTAAAATTGTCAAGCTCAACATCGACGAGAACCCGGAGCTCGCGGCACAGTTTGGGGTTCGCTCGATCCCGACGCTGATGATTTTCAAGGGTGGCGAAGTGGCCGACATGAAGGTCGGCGCACTGCCGAAGACCGCGCTTTCTCACTGGATCAGCGGCGCGGTCGCCTGACCTTTCTTCTTCCAAAGGATTTTTGAAGCCCGGCCTTGCGCTGGGCTTTTTGTTGTCTTCCGACGATTGGAGTGCCGCGACGTATGCCGATGGACTGTGGCACGCGTGCAATTGCCGGACGCCATGCGATGTGACAACGTGCCATCGTTGTCGAGGCATGGAAGCACAATGCCTCACTTTGATTTTATCGCGATCCGACAAATTGCGGGCAGTTGTTGCATACGTGTCGATTGATTGTCCGCGTTTCTTGAGAGGTCATCCAGATGCATGCCAGAACGCCGAACGGTCTGCAGCTGGCTACGTCTGCAGCGACCCTATGAGCGCCGCCGGTTCATACGGATTGCAACGGCTCGGCCGTTATCGCCGACATGGCGGTAGTATTTTGTTGGCAGCGGCGCTGTTGGCCATACTGGTGGGATGTGCCGGCAAACCAAAGGGCGTGCTCATGCCCGTCGCTGAAACCGCGCCCACCGCCAGCACCGTCAATATGGTCGTCGCAACGACCCGCGGCTTCGCTACCAAGCCCGGGGAGATGTTCAGCGGCGAGCGGGCGCTGAAGCCGGCATTTGCTGAGATAACGGTTTCCATACCGCCTGAATCGGTGCGAAAGACCGGTGAAGTGGCTTGGCCGAAAGAGCTTCCCCCGAACCCCGCGACCGATTTTGCGGCTATAAAGGCAGATATTATCGATCGTGGTGCGGCGGAGCGTTGGCTGTCTCGGTCGGTGCACAAAAGTCCCGATCGCAGTGTCCTGGTCTTCATCCACGGCTTCAACAATCGGTTTGAGAGCGCCGTTTTCCGCTTCGCGCAAATCGTTCACGATTCAGGAACGCATAGCGTACCCGTACTGGTTACGTGGCCGTCTCGCGGCAGCGTGCTCGCATATGGTTACGATCGCGAGAGCACGAACTATACGCGAAACGCTCTCGAGGACCTCTTCCAGTATCTGGCGCGCGATCCAGAAGTCGGCGAGGTCAACGTCCTCGCTCATTCCATGGGCAACTGGCTGGCACTTGAGTCGCTGCGCCAGATGGCGATCCGCAATGGCCGGCTGCCGGACAAGTTCAAGAATGTCATGCTGGCTGCGCCCGATGTCGATGTCGATGTGTTCCGCTCGCAAATCGCCGACATGGGTCCGAATCCACCGCAATTCACGCTGTTCGTGTCACGAGACGACCGTGCGCTCGCTGTCTCGCGGCGCGTCTGGGGCAGTGTCGCGCGTCTCGGCGCGATTGATCCGCAACAGGAGCCTTATAAACTCGAACTGGAAGAGAATCATATTGCTGTCGTCGATCTGACCGCAGTCAAGGCGGGTGACGATCTGCGGCATAGCAAATTCGCCGAATCGCCGGAGATCGTGCAGTTGATAGGTCGCCGCCTGTCGAGCGGCCAGACCCTGACCGACGAACGAAAAGGCTTCAGTGACACGATCGTGGCCGCCACGGCCGGCGTAGCTGCGACGGCCGGCACTGCGGCCGGTCTGGTTATTTCCGCGCCTGTCGCTGTCATTGATCCTGACAGCCGCGAAAATTACGGCGAACATCTGGGCTCGCTTGGAGCAGACATTCCGATGGTCGTCCCCGGCGGCAGCCCGGGCAGCAATAAGTGCGGCTCTGGTCAGGCCAAGGCTTCCGGAACGTGCAGCCGCTGATCGACACGCGCTTCCGTGACTCCACCGGCCGATGTGCAAGCGTTTGCATCGTTGACGCCGGCTTCGAATGGCTAGCCGGCGCCGAACTGCGGGATCATGCGGCGTTCGCCTCTTCCATCCATCCGTGTCTGATGGCGAAGCTGACGATCTGCGCGCGTGAGTAGAGCTTCAGCTTTTCGGTCGCGCGAGCTTTGTAGGTCTCGATCGACTTGACGCTAACCTGAACGCGCCAGGCGATCTCCTTGTTGGAATATCCAAGGGAGACCATTTTCAGGACCTCCAGCTCCCGCTTTGTCAATACCGATAGATCCTTGTCAACCGGCGGTCGCATCTCAGTGTTTGCCGGCGCGTTCATGCCAATGGCGGTCGGCGGATCGAGAAAGAGCCCACCTAGCATTGCGGTGCGGATCGCCATCAGCAAATTCTGCTCGGCGGAGCGTTTCTGCACGAAGCCGCGGGCGCCAATACGCAACGCTTCGTCGATATATTTGCGCTCGTCGAAGAGCGTCATCATCACAATGTGAGCCTGATGACCCTCATCGATGATCTTTTTTGCGAGCGTCAGGCCGCTGACGTCGGGCAGGGAAACGTCGAGAACGATAATGTCGGGCGCCGCTTCCCCGATAAGCGACAGCGCCTCGGCGCCGGTATTGGCCACCCCGACACAGACAATATCGTCAGATGCTTCAATAAGCGCGCGGGCGCCCGCAACAACAATTGGGTGATCGTCAACGATTACAGCACGGATTGGCGTTTTCATCACTAAATAGCCTCTCTTCTGGATTTTCGTTTCTCGTCAAATGATGGCAACAAGCTGGGTGCCTTTGCCCGGTGTATGGCGGACCCAAAGGCGGCCGCCGAGTTCCGAAACGCGCTCCCGCATGCCGGAAATGCCATTTCCGCCGCTCTGCATGCAGCAGCAAGAATCTGATAAAGCTTCTTTTTTTCTGGAATTGTCGGAAACCTCGAGCCTTATGCGGCTGGGGGTAACGCGAAGCTGGATATCGACACGCGAGGCCTTGGCCGCGTGTTTTGCGACATTGGTAAGCGATTCCTGGACGATCCTGAACACAGCCTCCGCCTCATCATCGTGGAATTCGGCGCCTTCCTTGACGTCATGCTCAAAGAAGACGGAGATGCCCGTGTCGCGCTGCCATTCCGAAGCAAGTGATTCCACTGCGGAAATCAGGCCTGACGACTTTGGTATGCCGCCTCTGTTTCCACTGCATGTCGCCCTTAGCTCGTCTCCGAAACGAGTCAGCATCCCTCTGATATCGATAATGGAACTGCGGAATGCATAGTCATCCGCGTTCAGTTCCAGTGCTTTCAACCGCAGGGCGATCCCTACGAGGTATTGTCCGGCATTGTCGTGGAGGTCTCGGGCGATGCGTTGGCGCTCCCTGGTAACCGGATCGGCTAGGTGCCCCGCGTATCCGTAGGTTTCGACGACCGCCGAGCAGACCTGCGGTCCCGGGTAAAGCGTGGTCTCGTTCGATGCATTCAGCATGACATTCAACCTGTTTTCTCGCTTGATGTGGGAAATTTCCCGATCGTCCGTGAAATCAGCGTGAATAGTCAGGAGATACGGACGCGCAGCGTTGTTTTTTGCCCGAATGGATGTCCGATAGGTCAGGTAAGATACGCTCGAACCGTACCAACCGATGCCGAAAGCAGCGGGAAACGTGAAGTGGTACGGGGTGTTAGCAGAGTGATGAGCCGTACGTGGAGCCAAGCCGCCGTGTTGCACTCTGCCCGAAAATGTTGGGCAATCTTCAAGTCTGCCGAGGTCTTGCCTCAGGCTCGACGCTTCATACGTATATAGGGGGAGAAGAACCTGCCTTTATCAGGGTGACACGATGAATATCGATCCAATCCTACGATCAGTTGTCGCGGTGCGCAGTTCGATTCCGGAGGACGCGTATACGGCAGAGGCACTCGGAACGCAGAGGGAGGGCAGCGGCGTCGTCATTCGCGACAATGGGCTCGTTCTCACCATCGGCTATCTGATTACCGAGGCCGAGGAGGTGTGGATGACGACCCAAGACGGGAGAGTGATACCGGCGCACGCACTTGCCTACGATCAGGAAACCGGATTTGGACTTGTACAGGCATTGGGGCCGCTCGGACTGCCCGCCGTCGACTTGGGTGACGCCGCGAACGCTAAGGTCGGCGATGCCGCAATCCTCGCTGACGGTATGGGCCAGACCGTGGAAGCCAGGATCGTCGCGAAGCAGGAATTCGCTGGCTATTGGGAATACCTGCTGGACGAAGCAATCTTCATCGCGCCGGCGCATCCCTCATGGGGAGGTGCGGCCCTAATCGGCGATGATGGCAAACTCTTGGGAATTGGCTCCCTGCGCTTACAAATGAGTTACAATGCGGAAACCGCGGACATCAACATGATCGTTCCAATCGATCTGCTGCCCCCGATCCTCGACGACCTTCTCACGCGGGGGCGGGTCAACAAGCCGCCGCGGCCCTGGCTGGGGGCCTTCTCCGCGGAAAGCGATGGCCAGGTCGTGGTGATGAGCGTGTCTGAAGGCGGACCGGCTGCCGATGCCGGCCTGCGCCGAGGCGATATCATTTCCGACATCCGCGACGAAGAGATCGACGGCCTCGCCGACTTCTACCGCAAAGTCTGGAGCAGCGGCCCGGTGGGAACGGCTCTTCCTATGCGCATCCTGCGCGACGGACGCGAAACCTGGCTCAGGGTGAAATCCGCCGATCGCAACAGCTTTCTCAGAAAGCCGCAGATGCAGTGAGGTGCTTGTCTTCAGGTGACTGGAGCGGGCCGGCGTCTGCGTTGGTCGAGCAATACGATGGTCAACCCGCTGACAATCACCAACACGATGCCGAGTGCGGCCATCAAGTCCGGGAGGTGGCCGAACACGACAAGCCCGGAAATCACCGCCCAGACCGTAAAGCAGTAGTAGAACGGCGCCACGGCGCGTGTCGGGCCGACGCGATAGGCCATGAAGATGAAGAAATGGCCGAACATCAGGAAGAGCCCTGATCCGCAAAGCAGGAGAAGGTGCTTTCCATCCGGCATAACCCATGTCTCGGTGACGAGATGCGCGATGCTCGCTCCGACCAGCACCACCAGAACCGCAGAAATGGCGACGATCAGGCCGGGTATGTCGCCGGCGATACGACGTCCCGTGAGATCCCGGACAGCGCACAGAACGGCGTTGGCGAGCGCCAGCACCGCATAGATCGAAATCCCCGAACCGGTCGGCTGCGCCACCATCAGCGCGCCGATAAAGCCGCAGCCGATCAGCGCAAGGCTTAAGCCACCGACCTTTTCGCCGAACACAAGCGAGGCGCCAATCAACACGATCAGTGGTGTGATCTGCCCGAGCGCGGTGGCGTCAGCAATCGGCATATTGGCAAGCGCTACGACAAAGCAGAGGATCGCTCCAGTCTCGCAAAGATTCCGGATCAACACGCGGGGATCGAGCACATTCGCCAAGCGGTTCCCGTAGCCGAGAGCCAGTAGAAGCGGCAGACCCCAGAACAGCGCGGCGAAACCCCGAAGGATCAGCACCTCGTAAGGCGGCAGCGTTTCGGTCACCAGCTTCATCAGCGAATCGTTGACGACGTAGGAGCCGGTTGCCACGATCATGAACAACGGGCCGCGAAGGGGATGGGCGGAAAGCAGCATGGGTTGGGAAAACTTCGCGTCGGAGTGAATGTCGCGCAGGTTTCATCCACATTGTGCTGACAATCAATCCACCATCCGCTCCGCGCGAATCCTACAATAGTTCATGCGGACTCGGCCGGTTGCCTCAATGCACCGAGCTTCACTCAGATTCCATTGAGCAAATCGGTTGCTCCGTCGCCCGACAGCCCGCGTGTAATACTGCCATTTGCGGGCAGCAGCGGGATCAGGCAGGCCTGGAGAGCGTGGTAAAGATCGGGCTTGCCGACGAAGACGCGGCTGAGGGGCAGCATGTCGGCTCCAAGCTCGGGAAACCAGCCGCCACGTTTATGATCGATGAAGTGGCTGGTAACAGTCCCCCAGATGCGCCGATACCACTCCTCGAAGCGGGGATCGCTGTCAACGGAACCGAGCACTGCCGCCGCGCCGATGCCTTCGGCGCATGGCCACCAGAAGCGGTCGGACTGATCTGGCCGGTTGTCCCAGTCGAGCGTGTAGTAAAAGCCGCCGGTCGCCTTGTCCCAGCCGATGGCGGTCGTGGTAAGGAAAAGCGACTTCGCCGCATCGATCATCCAGCTTTTCGTGCGTCCGCCAAGTTCCCATAGCTGGACCAGCAAGCGACTCCATTCCAGCGCGTGGCCCGGTGTCGTGCCTTTCGGTCGGAACATCGGATCGCCGGCATAGTCGCGATCGACATTCCATTCGCCGTCGAAATGTTCTGCGACACGCCACCCTTGCTCGCGGGCATGGCGGTCGATGATCAGTGAAGCGATGCTCTCGGCCATGGCAAGGTAGGAGCTGTCGCCCGTCGCTTCGAAGGCAGCCATGGTCGATTCGGTCAGGTGCATGTTGGAATTCTGGCCACGATAATTGCCGAGCGACTGCCAGTCCTCGGCGTATTCCTCCGTCGTCGCGCCGGCCGCTTTGTCCCAGAAGCGGGTGTCCAGGATGTCCGTGACATCCGCAAGCAGGCGGTCCGCATCGGGATGTCCGACAACCTTGGCGGAAGATGCCGCCAGCAGCACGAAGGCGTGGCCATAGGCCTGCTTCGTCGGGTTGGTCGGTCTGGCGTCATCCACGCCCCAGAAATAGCCGCCATGGCGCGCATCCCGTAAACGCTCCCACAGAAAGGCCATACCATGGTCGACAAAGCGGTCCGCGCCGGGGATGCCGAGCATGTGGGCAATGGCGAAACAGTGGACCATGCGGGTGGTGTCATGAACTTGGCGCTCTACGCCCGCCTGTCCATGCCTGGGCGCCAGCGGTTTACCCGCATCGTCGAGCGTGAAAAAACCACCTGACGGATTGAACGCGCTCTGCTGGAAGGTATCGATCAGGGACTCAGCTTGGTCCAGAAGCCACCGCCGATGCGCAGTCCGCTGCACAAAGCGCGGACCTTCAGTTCCAATCCAGCCCGCTATCGTCATACTCGATCCCCACTTTCGCGCGGCGCAACCTATCGGGGTCGCGGTACGGATTTCAAGACGGAATGCCCTGCTCAACACAGGCTCTCCACTCAGCTGCCGGGACAGGGCGTCGCGACCACCGTCACGGTAAGCCCGACGACCCTCATGGTGAGCCTGTCGAACCATACGGCGCTGCGCGCTGCGCCGTTTTCTCCGCTCTCTCAACCGACTTGTGCAAGTGCACCATCATGGCGCAGGCAAACAGCGGCGAGAGCAGGTTGAGAAACGGTACTGCCATGAAGGCAGCTATCACCAGACCGGCAAAGAAAACGGTGCCGCTATTGCTCCGGCGCCGGGCCTTCGCCTCCCCCTCGGGCAGAAAGCGCATGGCGGCAAACTCGAAGAACTCCCGGCCGAGCAGGTAGCCGTTGACGATGAAGAATGCGCCGATATTGACGCCGGGCACCAAGAGCAGCATCAGCGCGAAAAGATTGCCCAGCAGGACGATGCAGAAGAATTTCAGCGACAGGACTATGCTTCGCATGACGGGAACCGGGCGGCCTGGTGCGTCCGCCGGAAAGTCGGTTCGCTCGACCAACTCGGCCACATCGTCGAGGAAGAAGCCGGCAACGATAGCGGTGACCGGCGCGATCAGCAGCGCCAAAGCCAAAGCCAGTCCGAGCCCCGCAACAATCGCAGCGAGAACGCTGAGCCATCCTGCCCAACTCGGCAGACCTGGCAGCAAGGCATCCAGCCAGGGAAGGGCTAGCCAGTCGAAAACACCTCTCAACGCGAACCAAGCCGCAACGAGCGCCAGGAGGGTCAGGCCGAGCGTCTTGAAGAAAACTCCGCGAAATGGCGCGCTGAACAGATGACCTGCGGCTGCCCGAGCTGCTTCGATGATCATGTTGTTCATAGCTCCAGCGACCGTATGCGCCCACACGACCGATATCGGCATTGATACGCCTTGTGGCAAGAAACTTTGGTGTCGCGGTCCTGCGAGTCTGGACCTGCGCGCCGCGCATGTGCAAGAACGCCAAGGATTTTTCCGCTGGAGCTTCTTCATGAGCCAATACGATGTGCTGTGCATAGGCAACGCTATCGTCGATATCATTGCGCAAGCTGACGAAGCGTTCCTTGTCGAGAACGGCATCATCAAGGCCGCCATGAACCTGATCGACACGGATCGCGCAAACTTGCTCTACGAGCGGATGGGGCCGGCGATCGAAGCGTCCGGCGGCAGCGCCGGCAACACAGCGGCTGGAATTGCCGGCTTCGGCGGCCGTGCCGCCTTTTTCGGCAAGGTGGCCGAGGATACCCTTGGCGAGATCTACTATCACGACATCCGTGCCCAGGGTGTCGCCTTCGACACCAAGCCCTTGAACGGTCCACCGCCCACCGCTCGTTCAATGATCTTCGTGACCCCGGACGGCGAGCGCTCCATGAACACTTACCTCGGCGCTTGCGTCGAACTCGGCCCCGAAGACGTCGAGCCGGAAAAGGCTAAGGGCGCGCTGGTTACCTATTTCGAGGGCTATCTGTGGGATCCCCCGCGCGCCAAGGATGCGATACGTTTGACTGCGCGCCTTGCCCATGAGGCCGGCCGCCAGGTTTCGATGACCCTGTCCGACTCGTTCTGCGTCGACCGGTACCGAGAGGAGTTCCTGGACCTGATGCGGTCGGGCACCGTCGACATCGTTTTCGCCAACAGTCACGAGATCAAGTCACTCTACCAGACCAGCTCGTTCGAGGCCGCGCTGGAGGCGCTGCGCAAGGACTGCACGATCGGCGCCGTGACCCGTTCGGAAAAAGGCTCGGTGATCGTGCGTGGCGACGAGACCGTAACGGTCGAGGCTATCCCGGTGCGTGAGATCGTCGATACGACTGGCGCGGGCGACCTCTACGCGGCCGGCTTCCTCTACGGCTATACCAATGGCTACAGCCTGCAGCAATGCGGCGACCTCGGCTCTCTTGCCGCCGGGCTGGTTATCCAGCAGATCGGCCCGCGTCCGCGCCAGAACTTGCGGGTCGAGGCGGAGAAGCTGGGACTACTTTAGTCGCAGCGTCCACTCCCACCAACGGCTCTTCTACCAACAGGGATGCACACGTACCATAGAGCACGGGCGCAGGCGGCTTCGCGCTTTTAGAACGGACGGGGACGGCCCGCCAAAAGGAGTTTTCCAATGGCTTGGATTATGCTGTTCTTCGCCGGCTTGTTCGAAGTGGGCTGGGCGATCGGCCTGAAATACACAGAAGGTTTCACACGGCTCACGCCATCGCTTCTGACCGTCGCCAGCATGGTCGTCAGCCTCGGCCTGCTCGGACTTGCGCTCAAGACACTGCCGGTCGGCACCGCCTATGCGGTATGGACAGGTATCGGCACCGTCGGTACGGCGCTGCTGGGCATCTGGCTACTCGGCGAGCCGGCGACGGCAATGCGGCTTGCATGCATCGCCCTCATCGTTGCCGGCATCGTCGGACTGAAGGTCGTGGCCTGATTCATTAGCCTCACGGCAAGAGCCGGGGCACTTGCGCGTCCCGGCTCGCAATCGTGTATTCTTGGATCGAAGCGATTCAGGTACGGCCGCCGCGCTTGCGCGACTTGCGTGCGGCGTAGCGCGCGTCGCGCTTGGCCTTGCGCTCGGCTTCCTCGGCGAGCTCAGCCGCGATCCGCTCCAGGTCCTGCTGTTCGCGAACTTTCGCTTCCGCAGCGAGCTGCTCCGCCTCAAGCCGCAGCCGCTCGGCCTCGCTCGCTTCGCGTAGAGCCAACTCCGCGGCTTCCGCTGCTTCGCGCTCCTTGCGCTGCTTTTCTTTCTCGATTGCCCGCTTTTCGCGCGCCTCAAGAATAGCCTGGCGCTCAGCCTTGCGCGCCTGAACCTGAGGATCGTCTTCGGATGGCTTTGCCTTGAAACGCTCGAGCAACGCCTTCTTCGCATCGTTCGCCGCCGTGCGGCGTTCGAAGATGTCTTTTTCTCTATAGAGTGCCAATTGTCGCCTTTGAGAATTAGTCGGTATCGAAGCGGTTACATACGCAGGATTCCGGCGAGATCAAGCGCCAATTCCATATGCCAGCCATGAAATTGCTGTGTGTTGCAACAACGAGACGAGCCAGGGCCGTCGAACAGCCTGTTCACATCCAGCGGACTGGTCCTCCCGTACTCGAATGACTAACTGTGGAGCACAATCCTGCAGCGAGGTCCAGGCACATGGAAATCGGCCTATACACATTTGCCGATCTTGATCCAAATCCGTCGACCCGCACGATTTCGCCACATCAGCGCATGCGCAATCTGATCGAGGAAATCGAGCTCGCGGATCAGGTCGGGCTGGACGTTTTCGGTCTGGGGGAACACCACAGGCCGGACTACATCGCGTCGGCACCAGCGGTAGCGCTTGCGGCAGCGGCCGAGCGAACCAAGCGGATCAAACTCACCAGCGCGGTGACTGTCCTGTCCTCGGACGATCCGGTGCGGGTCTTTCAGCAGTTCGCGACACTCGATCTGATTTCTGGCGGTCGCGCCGAAATCATGGCCGGGCGCGGCTCTTTCATCGAGTCCTTCCCGCTGTTCGGCTACGATCTCGGCGACTATGACGAACTCTTCGCCGAAAAGCTCGATCTGCTGCTGAAGCTGCGCGAAAGCGAAACGATCAGCTGGTCCGGCCGCCTGCGCGCGCCGATCAGCGAGCGGGGCGTCTATCCGCGTCCCATGCAGGAGAAGCTGCCCGTGTGGATCGCGGTCGGCGGAACGCCAAACTCTGTTGCCCGCGCGGGCATGCTGGGCTTGCCGCTTGCGCTCGCCATCATCGGTGGCGAGCCCGTACGCTTCGCGCCACTGTTCGACCTCTACCGCCGCGCCGCAGCGCAGGGCGGGCATGATCCGAAGAAGCTGGCAACCAGCCTCAACGTGCATGGTTTCGTCGGCGAAACGACGGCGCAGGCGGCTGACGACTTCTACGGGCCGCAGGCAGAGGTCATGAACCGAATCGGTCGCGAGCGCGGCTGGGGCCCTACCGATCGCGCGCATTTCGACCAGTCGCGAGGGCGCGACGGCGCGCTGTTCGTCGGCAGTCCGGAGTTGGTTGCCGAAAAGATCGTCGCCATGCACAAGATCTTCCGCAACGACCGCTTCCTGCTGCAGATGGCTATCGGCTTGATGCCGCACAACAAGCTGATGAAGGCCATAGAACTGTTCGGCACCAAGGTGGCGCCGCTTGTGCGCAGGGAGACGGCGGCCCTGTCGGTGGCAGACGCTACCGGCTGAGCACCTGCTCTGGTTTTTTCCGGCAAACGATGCGAGATTTGATCCAGCGAAGGACAGACTGCCGCCTTGAGATGGAGTCGTTCATTGCCTTGGGGATAGGACAACAGGTTTGACACCAGTCCCATCCTTCCTATTGGCGGAACGGGGTTTTGGTTTTGCATTGGCTAGCCCGCTTCTCGAATTTGCAATCACGGGAGATCACCGCCTGAAGAGACCCTCAGAATGACGCTGGCGACTTCTGATCAGCATTCTTCAGCGGAGGCCTCTCCTTTGCAGGTCGCGCAGGGTGCTGGCGATGCGTCGGACTCACCGATGCGGACTCAAATTTCTCGCCTCGTGCGGCCGTTGCGCGTTCATCTCAGTGTGGTGATCGTGCTTCTGCTGATCGGGGTGTCCATCCCGATCATGTGGCTTTCCTACGAACAAGGAAAGCGCGCGGCGATCGCCAAGGCCGAAGATCAGATGGGGATGCAAAGCCAGCACACCATCGACCGCTACCGAGCGATACTTGGCGATGGCTATTCGGTGGTTACGATCGCCTCGGTGATCGAGCGCCTGCTGTCGCAACCCAATGTCGACCTGGATATCAAGATCGCTTTTCTGATCAAGGCTCTCGAAGGGTCGCCCTACGTCAACAACATCTATGTCGGCTATCCCGACGGCGGCTACCTGCAAGCCGCCAACGCCGAGCGAAACCAGGCATGGATCAAGGTGTCCGATGCGCCGCCCGAGACGGTGTTCGTCGTTCGCACCATTGAAAGGCTGTCAGAGCCGCCGCTGTCGATCTGGCGCTTCCTTGATCGGAGCGGAAAGGTGCTGGCTCAGCGTTCCAGCCATGATGTCAATTTCGATCCCAGAAAACGCCCCTGGTACAAGGAAGCCCTCAAGGCAGGCGGTCCTGTCTCTGTTGGCCCCTATGTCACGGCGGCGACGCAGTCGCTTACGCTCACCATGGCCGTGCCTATGGCCAAGAACAAGTCGGCGATCGCCGGGGTCGACGTGCTGCTGGAAACGATCAGCCGATCGCTTGCCCACGACCTCGTATCCGAACACGCCCGCGGGTTCGTCTTCGATAGCCACGAGAAGCTGATCGTTCACTCGGACAGCGCGATCATGGGAAGAATATTGGAGAACTACGGCGCAGCCGTGCGCGATGGAAGTGGGCCGAGCGCTTCCGACCCGGTCGTCGAGGCAGCGCGGCAAGTGCTCAACGAAGAATATGACGAGAGCGGGCGCACAGTGGCATTTCTCGTCGACGGTGAGCCCTATGTGGCGCGCATCTCCACGGTCGGATTCTCGGACCTGGTCGCGCCGAACACCATCGTGCTCGCTGCACCGGTTGAGGATTTCCTCGGGCCAAGTCTGCGCCTGCTGTTCAAGAATCTGGCCATCGCCGGACTGTTTCTGACCGGTGGCATTCTAGCAGCCCTTCTGGTTGCCCGGTTGATCAGCCGCGCCCTGCTGGCGCTCAGCGAAGATGCGCGTCACATCGGCAATCTCGAATTCGCGGGCCGGACGTCGGGTACGTCGTGGATATCGGAGATAAACACACTGACAAGCGCGCTGACCTCGGCACGCGAAGCGATCAAGACCTTCGCGCTCTATGTACCGCGCGAACTCGTGCGCAAGATCGTAACCGCGGGACAGGCTACCGCGGGCGCCGCCGTGCGGCAGGAGGTCACGGTGCTGTTCACCGACATCCGGGATTTTACCACCATCTCGGAGCAGCACTCGCCCGAAGACGTCGTCGGGATGCTGTCCGATTATTTTCAACTGATGAACGAGATCGTCGTTCGCCACAACGGAGTGATCATCCAGTACCTCGGCGATTCGATCTACGCGATGTGGAATGCACCGACGCCCGATCCAACCCATGTCGACGATGCCTGCCGTTGCGCCCTGGACATTAAGGCGACGATTGATGAGTTCAACCAAAAGCGACGAAGCGAAGGCCAGCCGGAGCTGGTGACGCGGTATGGCATTCACACAGGCGTGGCAGTCGTGGGCAGCGTGGGTGCGCGGACACGGCAGCAATACACCGCGATGGGCGACACGGTGAATGTGGCCTCGCGGCTAGAGGGGATGAACAAGCAGTTCGGGACGACCATCCTCGCCAGCGGCGCCGTGCGCGACCAGGCATGCGCGCCGTTCGTATTCAAGAGCCTGGGTGTCGCACAGGCGAAGGGCAGGAGCGCGGGGTTGGCAATCTTCGAGCTGGTGGGGCGACCCGAAAACTGACCTCATCTGCCGTCTGGCGGCTCGTACTCGATACATTTGCGCACCGGGCACGATCTGGAGTCGGTCGTCGGTACGCTGGTCAGCTTGGGCACCTGGCCGAAGTCGCAGTAACGCCCATCCTGAACGTATCTGTCATAAAGGGTGAGGCTCGGATTTCGTGCCGAGCGATAGCGCAAAATGGCGGCGCCTTCCCGAGCCAGCGTCGCCTGGACACGCTGGCAACTCCAGCTCCCAATATCATGACGGGAAATGGCATAGGCCGATGTCGCGGCGCCGAGAAAGAAAACCGTCGTCAGAAGCACTTTCATGCCAACTCCTTAGAGGCGCCGAGGAGGGCACCTGGACACTGACATAGGGTGGCAGTACGGAGGGTCAACGCACAGGCTGGAGCGTTTCCAGCAAAGGTAAGCTTTTCAGATCCGATATGCGGCCGATCAACAGCCCGAGCGGCCCATCGATTCAAAGAGATTTCCCGGAATGATCGCCGCTCTGCTCCAAGCTTAATTGCGCGCACAAAGCCGCTGCAAGGCCTCAGTTGCTGATACTCAGTTGAAGAAAGGTCACAAAAAAACCGGCACCAAACGATACCGGTTTAAGATCTCTCAGAGGCCGAGGTTGGTTCGATCCGACGCGGGCCCGTGGGCGGGGGGCTTGGGGTTACGAGCCGGTGCCGGACCGAACCGTCTCAGGCAACACGGGTAAAATCGAGGCACAATGGGGCGTCACCGGGGATAAAAAACGGCAGGAATGTGGCGAAACTTCACCAATCTTTACCACGTGAAACATTTCGTTACTTATCGTGATTTTGCGCGGTTGGCCACGATTCGAGAAATTGCGACCTTGCATTTTGACGGCTAACGCGCGACCTTTTCGCTCGGTTGAATCTGCGAAAGGCGCTTGCCTATGATGGATCGAGGCGGAATGGAGGGTGGGGACGAAACCGCAATATTAATACCGCTATACGAAGTAAGACGTAAAAAGAACGAACTTCCCATCCGTTTCGAGCGTCGAGAACTGGACCAACTCCTCAAGCTTTACGGTCGAATGGTTGCCGCCAATGAATGGCGTGACTATGCCATAGACCATCTCAGCGACCGCGCAGTCTTTTCGGTCTACCGGCGCGCAAACGATTTACCTTTGTTTCAGATCATCAAGGACCCTCATCTGGCACGCAAGCAGGGTATGTTTTCGGTCGTTGCCGCCTCTGGAGCCGTGCTGAAACGGGGTCATGAATTGGCGCGTGTGTTGCTTGTGCTGGACAGCAAACTCAAGCTGGTGGGGGCTTAGCTCAGCACCGATTTCCGACTGGTCCAGTTGCGCGTGCATCAATGCGAGGCAGGCAAACCGGTCGGCTGGGCGTGAAGGCTGGTCCAAAACAACTGTGAACAACGTTGGTCCGCGGCCAATCGTTTTGAGACGGTCGGGCGTAGGGCGATGCGTTGCTCTGTTACGCTGAGGATCTGGCGCATTCCTGAGTTTGCGCTGAAGGCAACGGCGATTTCCGCGTGGCTGACTATGGTCACGCAATAAGTTTCCGGGACGATGCGGCAAGCGCCGGAGAGTGAAATGTGGCGCCCCAAGTTTATCGTCGAGCCGCGCGGTCGGATCGTGGCGGGATGCCAGTCGCAATCTGCCTTTCAACAAATTTGATTTGCGCTGGCGTCCTGCGCCTGAAAAACACCTGCCGACCCGCCGTGGAGTCGGCGCTAACACCCGAGGAGAACCGCATTGGCAATCAACACAATCGTGTGGGGCGAGAACATTCACGAGCAGACCAACGAGGTCGTGCGCGGTATCTATCCCAATGGCATGCACAACACGATCGCCGATGCGTTGAATGTCGATCCGGCGATCAAGGCCACGACAGCGACATTGCAGGAGCCGGAGCACGGGCTGCCCGTGGAGCGGCTGGCCGAGGCGGATGTGCTGGTCTGGTGGGGCCACAAGGACCATGGCGCCGTTGCTGACGAGATCGTCGAGCGCGTTGCCAAACGGGTCTGGGAAGGCATGGGACTGCTCGTTCTGCATTCCGGCCATTATTCGAAGATCTTCAAGCGGCTGATGGGCACGCCGTGCGGGCTGAAATGGCGCGAGGCGGGCGAGCGCGAGCGACTGTGGGTGATCAACCCCCGCCATCCGATCGCCGCCGGGCTCGGCGAAAAGTTCGAGCTGGAGATACGAGGAGATGTATGGCGAGCAGTTTACCGTGCCTGAGCCGCTCGAAACCGTGTTCATCTCCTGGTTCCAGGGCGGCGAAGTATTCCGCTCGGGCATGACCTGGCGGCGCGGCGCCGGCAATATTTTCTACTTCCGTCCCGGCCACGAGACCTATCCGACCTATCACGACGACACCGTTCAAACAGGTGCTGCGCAACGGGGTGAAGTGGGCTTACAACCCACAGGGCACCTACGCGAAAATCCACGATGCGCCGAATGTCGCGGTCGACAAGGCGCTGGAGCCGATGGTGGAACGCGGGCCGAAGCTGCACGCCCCCGGCGAGGAGGGCTACCGGTGAGCATGCGCCTTCTCGTTCTCGGCACCGGCGGCATGGCTGGCAGCCACGCCAGTGCATTTGCTGCCATCAGGGGCGTCAAGCTGGTCGGTGCCGTCGACGTCGATGCAGGGCGGGTCAACGCCTTCGCCGACACCCACAAGATCGCCAAGCGGTTCACGTCACTGGACGAGGCGATCGCCTGGGGCGAATTCGACGCGGCGACCAATGTGACGCCGGACAACATCCACTATCCGACCACCCTGAAACTGCTGGCCGCCGGCAAGCATGTGCTGTGCGAGAAGCCGCTGGCTGAAAATTTCGCCAAGGCCGACGAGATGGCGCGTGCCGCCGAGAAGCCTCCGGCCTGGTCAATATGGTCAACCTCACCTACCGCAATGTCGCTGCCTTGCAGAAGGCGCGCGAGCTGGTGCTGGCCGGCAGGATCGGCACGGTCCGGCACGTCGAGGCCTCCTATCTGCAGAGCTGGCTGGTGTCGAAGGCCTGGGGCGATTGGAAGACGGAGAGCAAGTGGCTGTGGCGGCTGTCCACCAAGCACGGTTCCAACGGCGTGCTCGGCGATGTCGGCATCCATATTCTCGATTTCGCCAGCTACGGCATCGGCAGCGACGTCAAGACCGTGTTCGCGCGGCTGAAGGCCTTTGACAAGGCGCCGGGAAACCGCATCGGCGAATACGATCTCGACGCCAATGACAGCGCGACGATGACGGTGGATTTTGCCAACGGCGCGATGGGCGTCATCCATACGAGCCGCTGGGCGACCGGGCATCTCAACGATCTGCGCCTGCGCATCCATGGCGACAAGGGTGCGCTGGAGGTGATCCACACGCTCGATTGGACGACGCTGAAGGGCTGTCTTGGCAAGGACATCGAAAAGGGCGTGTGGAAGGACATCAAGCCCGGCAAGGTGAAGACCAACTACCAGCGGTTTGCCGAGGCGGTCGCCAAAGGCGCCAGCGTCGAGCCGGGGTTCCGCCATGCAGCGGAGCTGCAGAAGGTGCTGGATATCGCCATGGAAGCCGACAAGGCGCGGCGCGAGATGAAGGTAGGGTAACTTTGCTACCTTCTCCCCTTCTTGTGGGAGCGGGGGGAGCTTCCATCATTCCCGCGCGCTCTCCCGCAGCTTCTGGGCGTAGACGTTGATCACCAGCGCGGCCAGCAGGATCAATCCCCGGATCAGGATCTTGAGAAAGCTGTCGATCTGAACGTGGTCGAGGCCGTTGTTGAGCACGCCGAGCACCATCAGGCCGATGATGGTGTTGCCGATGCCGCCGCGCCCGCCGAACAGGCTGGTGCCGCCCACTACCACGGCCGCGATCGCGTCGAGCAGGAAGGTGTCAAACTGGTTTTGCTGGGCCGAGCCGAAATAGGCGACGCCGATCATGCCGGCGATGCCGGAGCACATGGCGCAGATGATCATCACCGACGCGATGATGAGCTTGACGTTGACGCCCGAATATTCGGCCGCCTCGCGGTTGCCGCCTACCATGTAGACGTAGCGGCCAAAGCGCGTGTAGGTCAGCACGATATGCGCGACCAGCATGAACAGCAGGCAGACGATGATCGACCATTTAACGCCGAAGATCGTGCCGGAGCCGATCGTGGTAATGAGGTCGGGATAGTTGTAGGCGATCTGGCCGCGCACCAGCATCGCCGAGATGCCATTAGCGATCTGCATCATGGCGAGCGTCATGATGAAGGACGGGATGCCGATGGTCGTCACCCCGAAGGCCGTCACCAAGCCCAGCGTGAAGCAGGCCGCCAGCGTCAGGATGATGGCGATCCAACCCTGCATCGGCAGGTTGGCGATGTTCACGTAGTCGGGCTGGATGGTGAAAAAGGCGACCAGGATGCCGATGGCGTTGGCGATAGCGGCGACCGATAGGTCGATTTCGGCGGTCAGGATGACGAAGGTGAGACCGACTGCGATGATGCCGGTAATCGACGCCTGACTGAGGATGTTCATGAAATTATCGAAGGTGCGGAAGCTCGGCGCCTGCGTCGCGAAAAAGATCACCAGAACGATGAGCGTGAATACCGGCGCGATGTTGCGCATCTGCTCGGCGAGAAACCGCTTTAGTTCGAAGGGGCGTGCAGACTCTTCCAAAGTCATAGAATTCCCCGCAGGATGGAGGTTTTCGTTGGTCGTCGATCGTCGGTCGCTGATCGAATTCGACCGACGACCGACCACTGACGAATGGCCCGACTAAGCCGCATCGAGCAGATCCGCCTTCTCGATGCGTCCATGGGAGAATTCCCTGGCAACCACGCCGCGCTTCAGCACGGTCACGCGATCGGCGAGTGTCAGTATCGTCTCCGGCTCGGTCGATAGCACCAGCACGGCGACGCCGCGGTCGCGCAGCGACTTGACGATGCGGATGACATCCTCCTTGGCGCCGACGTCCATGCCGCGCGTCGGCTCCGACAGGATCAGCACTTTCGGCAGCTCCGTCAGCCACTTGGCCAATGCCACCTTTTGCTGGTTGCCGCCCGACAGTTTCCCGAGCGCGATCTCTGGCCTCGGCGGGCGGATCTGCAAGTCCTTGATGTGCGTCATGGCGATTTCACGTTCGCGGCGCGGACGCAGGAAGACACGATTGATGCGTCCGAGAATCGCGATGGAGATGTTCTTGAACACCTGCTCGGTGCGGAACAGCATCATGCCCCGGCTCTCCGGCAGGAACGCGATGCCGGCCCTGCGTGCCGCGGCTGTTGAACGGAAATGCACCGGCTTGCCGTCGAGCGACAGCTGCCCGCCAGAAAGGCTGCCCTTGCCGAACAGCGCGCGCGCCAGTTCGACCTGGCCGCAGCCCATGAAACCGTAGACGCCGGTAATCTCGCCTTTTCGAAGCGTCAGCGATATGTCGCGGATCATCGCGCCGTCGCTGAGACCGTTCGCCGTGAGCACGACATGCCGCGCATCGTCGCCGGTCAATTCGGCGCTTTCGCCCATATGCATATCGGCCGAACCGCGGCCGATCATGTGGCCGATGACGCTGTCCTTTGTCAGCGCGTCGGTACGCTCGGTGATCACCTTGCGGCCATTGCGGAAAACTGTGATCCGGTCGGAAATCGTCAGCACGTCGTCGAGGAAGTGCGAGATGAAGATGATGGTGCGACCCTGGCTTTTCAGCCGGCGCAGCGCATCGAACAGGCGCGCCACTTCGGGTGGAGACAGCGCGGACGTCGGCTCGTCGAGGATGATGATCTTGGCGCCGGAGAAAAGGACGCGGGACAGTTCGATCAACTGCTGGATCCCGACAGGCAGACTGCCCATGCGCGTCTTGGGATCGATATCGAGGCCGAGCGTCGCAAGTTGCTTCTTTGCCTCCCGCCGCATGCGTGCCCAGTCCACCACACCCCCTGCGACCAGCGGCTGCACGCCGAGAAATACGTTTTCCGCAACCGTCAGGTCGGGAACGATGGAAAGCTCCTGGTGCACCATGCCGATGCCGGCCGCGAGTGCGTCGCGCGGTGAGCGCAGATGGACCGGATGACCGGCCACGTGCATCTCGCCCTCGAAGCCATGATAGACGCCCGCGATGATCTTCATCATCGTCGATTTGCCGGCGCCATTCTCGCCGACAAGCCCGTGGATTTCCCCTTCCATCAGCGAAAAGTCGACATCGCGCAGCGCATGCACGCCGCCGAACGTCTTCGAAACGCCGATCATTTCGAGAAGCGGGGGACGGTCATCCGTCGATGTTAGCACTTTATCTAGCATACGCGCCTACTCTTCGGCCGGCGGCAGGGGCGACGACCTCCTCTCCCCAGCCGGGAGAGGGTCGCCGAGCGGAGCGGAGGCCGGGTGAGGCATCGAACTCGACTGTCACGTGAATTTATGCCGCCTGCCCTGTCGCGTCCGGTTCCCTCTTACCGAATTGAAGGTGCGGCAGGGCAGGCGGCATTTGTAAAATGCTTCGCGGCGTTGTGCCGCGAGGCCGATCACATCAGGAAGTTCTTCTGCAGCCACAGATTGCCCGGTGCGGTCTCGGCAGTGATGACCGGACCGTCCGCCCAGATGTAGTTCGGGATGCCGCCGGCGCCGGTCTTCTCGCCGCCGACCGCTGCAGCCACACCCGCGGCAACCGCCCAGCCATGGATACGGGAGGATGGATTGCGCACGGTGGCGACCATGGTGCCGTCAAGCACAGCGTTCACCGCTGGAGGCATGGCGTCGACGCCGCCGATGACGATGCCGGTGCGTCCCTTGGCCTTCATGACGTTGTGCGCGGCAAGCGCCATATCGTCATTGTGGAAGAACGCCCCGGCAATATCCGGATACTTGGTCAACAACGACTCCCAGATGCGTGCGACCTTGGTGACATCCCAGTCGGCAGGCTGTTCGTCCACGACTTTCACGTCGGGGAAGTTGGCGACCACCTGCTGAAAGCCCTTGGCGCGGCCCTGTGCGCCGGTATGCCCGAGCGCGCCCTGAGTCATGACGACGTTACCCTTGCCGCCGATCTTCTTCATGATCTCGTTGGTAACCACCGAACCCATGAAGATGTTGTCGGGCGCGATGAAAGTGTGGAGCGCAAGCTGGCCCTCCGGGGCCATCATCGTGTCCATGGCGATCACCGGCGTCCCGGAATCGATTACCTTCTTGATCGGATCGTTCAGCGTGCCGATGCCGAATGTCTGCAGCGCCACGAAATCCCATTTCTGGGTGGCGAGGTTGTCGACGGCGGAGCGCTGCTTGGTGGCGGAGAGCTCACCATCGAACCAGGTGATCTCGACATTCATCAGCTTGCCCCAGGCTTCGGCGGCCTGTTTTCCCTGGGCGCACCATGTGGCCTGCAGACCTGCATTGCCCATCGCGGCCTTGAGCGGCTTGCCGGATGGCTTCAGTTCCTGTGCGATTGCCGGGTCGAAGCCGGCCGAGCCGATAAGCGCGCCCGCGAGCGCGGTTGCCCCGATTGCCTTGAAGACGTCGCGGCGCGTCCTGGATTCCTCGATGAGATCATCAAGCATATGCAACCTCCCAATGGCCAGCTGTTTTCAGCCGGCTGTTTCCTGCCCTCGCATCTGCAGCCAGTCCGGAAGTGCAGTCCACTTCCTGAATGGTTGCTTCACGCGTGCAGACGATAGGGGTGAAAGCAACCCAGCGTCAACAAGGGTGTTTCAGCGGCTTTAGTCCAAGGAGGGCGGTGACCAAATGCCATCAACGCATGCAACCTTCGCGATGGCACACGTTCGGTTCACGGGTGAATGATTGATGGTTCTACTGAACCGCGCTGACGAGCGGCGCCGAGCCTTCGCGGATCGTTACCCAGCGGCCGGTATTGTTCGCTGCCTGGCGCTTGAGGAAGCGGTAGCCGGTCTGGCTCCAGTCGAGCACCGAACTGGTCAGGTTGTCGAGTATGAAGTCGCCCTTGTCGGTTCGGACCGTGAGCACTGCATGACCCTCGCCATCCGGTTTGCGAACGACGGTAACGAGCAGGTTGGCCAGCGAGAGGCCACGTTTATGGAGCTCCTTGCGTTTCTGCAGAACATAGTCCTCGCAGTCGCCGACGCCATTGACAGGATACGCCCAAACCTCGTCACGGCCATATATGTCGAGATCGTTCATCGGCTTGACTGAGTCGTTCACTTCGTTGTTGACGCCGACGATGAGGCTCCAGAGGGCACCGGTCATCGCCTCCGGCGTCGTCACGCGAACGCGGATAGAGCATTCCGAGGGAGTCGATTTGCAGAATTGGTAGTGGCCTATCGGCTGCGAGGTCAGCGCCCCTGTAAGCATGGGACCGGAAGCCTGGGCTTGGCCGGCAGCCAGAACGCCGATGGCCGAAACCATTATCGCTCCGAAACGTCTCGCGGCGCTACGCGCCTGCAGAGAGGATTGCATCAGCCCACTCGCCCCTTTTCGTTAATGAAAAGTTAAGGTCGAAGTGAGGCGTGAGTCAATTCAGCGCGGCAAACAGTTTAGTGAGATGGTTACCGGCGGTGGAGCGGCGCGACGATTCTGCAACAGCCGCGGGGCTTGTGCTGCTAGGCGCCTTGGAAAACAAGGTGCCGATGGCAGCGGCAGCGGTCAGGTTCAACGGAATGGAATCCGGCTCAAGCCTTGGCGGTGGTCCGGACAAGCCGCGGTTTTGCAGCAGCGCGGCTATCCCTGCCGTAGCTGGTTATGAAGTCGACGATGCGAGGGACAATCTCGGACCGGAAGCGCGATCCATTGAAGACACCATAATGACCAACGGCCGGCTGCATATAGTGCACGCGCATGTCGTCCGGAATGTTAGGACAGATGTCATGTGCGGCCTGCGTCTGGCCGAGGCCGGAAATGTCGTCGTTCTCGCCCTCTACGGTGAGCAGCGCGACATTGCGGATCGCCGCCGTGTCGACCGGCTTGCCGCGATGCGTCATCTCGCCCTTGGGCAGAGCATGGCGGATAAATACGGTCTCTACCGTCTGCAGGTAGAATTCGGCAGTGAGATCCATGACCGCCAGATACTCGTCATAGAAGTCACGGTGCTTCTCGGCGCTGTCACCGTCATGCTTGACCAGGTGCATGAAGAACTCCTTGTGCGCCGATATATGGCGGTCAAGGTTCATACTCATGAAGCCGGACAGCTGCAGGAAACCCGGGTAGACTTCCCGCATCACGCCCGGCGCCGGCCACGGCACCTGCATGATGACGTTCTCGCGGAACCAGTCGATCCCCTTTTCCTTGGCAAGCAGGTTGACCGCAGTTGGATTGCGGCGCGTATCGATCGGGCCTCCCATCAGCGTCATTGTGGCTGGCGCGAAGCGGTCGCCGCGCGCTTCCATCAGCGCTACTGCGGCCAAAACCGGGACGGAAGGCTGGCAAACTCCGATGACATGGGTGTTCGGGCCAAGCAGATGCAGCATATCGACGACGTAGTCGATATAGTCGTCCAGGTCGAAGCGTCCCGCCGTCATCGGCACCATACGAGCGTCGGTCCAGTCCGTGATGTACACCTCGGCATGCGGCAACATGGCCTCGACGGTGCCGCGCAATAGCGTCGCGTAGTGGCCGGACATCGGGGCTACGATCAACAGCTTGGGCTGGTCCTTGCGAGCGGCCGGCATGTCCTTGATGAAATGAATGAGATTGCAGAACGGCCGCGACCAGACGACTTTCTCGGTTACCGGAACCGGAATCCAATTCACAACGGTTTTTTCGATGCCGAAGGCTGGCTTGCCGTAACGGCGCGTTGTGCGCTCGAACAGTTCGGCAGCGGCCGCGACAGATCGCCCGAAAGCGGTGTGCGACAATGGGTTTATCGGGTTGGAATAGAAAAGCCGCACCGCGTCCACATAAGCCCGGTAGGGCTGCATTGCGGCGTGGTTGAATTCATACATTTGATAAAACATGGGTACCTTGCCGCGGTCGGGGAAACCGGCGCTTTCCGCCTATATCGTTAGACAACCAAGTTAACGAAGTTTTGTTGCAGCGCAATAGATCATGCCGCGTGAATAATGTTTATCAATTTGTCTAACATGGCGTAACAACCGGATTCTGGAAGTGCGCGTAGTCGCGGATTTTCACACAATCCGACGGCGACGGTTCCTCTACAGCCATTTCACCATCAGCACGCGCGTCGCCGGTGATACACCTTCGGGCGTTTCCCGAAGCGCAAGATCGATCAGATAGGTCGGCGTCCGGTCCGTAAACGGAACAAAGCCCAGTCGGGCATAAAAGGGTGCGTTGAACGGAACGTCGCGAAACGTCGTCAGACTGACGGCCCTCTTGCCGAGTTGCCGTCCACGTTCGACGACTTCGGCGACCAACGCAGTTCCGAGTCCGCGGCGGCCATGCGCCGGATCGACCGACAATTCGTACAGATGAAAATAGTCGCCGAGGTTTCCCGCGACGGCGAAGCCGACCGGCACATCGTTGGGGTCGGCGGCGACCCACGCATCGCGCCCGCCAATCAGACGGCCCAGCCACTCGACATCGGGAATCGGGTGATCGGCCACGCTGCCATAACCGAAATCCCGAAACAGCTCGACGGCCCGGTTCTCGACCCGGACGAGATCGGCGTCATCCGACTGACGCTGGCGGCGTAGTGAATAGCCGGCCGGCATCAACTACGCGGCGCCCTCGACCAGCACGATCTCGCCCTCCGCATATTTCTGGCGGATCGCCTTGGCAGCCTGGTATTCAGGCGAGTGGTAACAGTCCTGCGCATCTTTCAGCGAGGCGAACTCGATCACCACATTGCGCGTCCGGCCTTGGCCCTCGGCAAACTCATATGCACCGCCGCGCGCCAGGAACTTCAGGTCGAACTTGTCGAAAGCGAGCCTCGCGGCCGCGACATAGTCCTGGTATCCTGCGGGGTCCCGCACATCGACCCGGGCAATCCAGTATCCTTTTGGCATAGTATCCTCCCTGCCATGACCGCCTGATCTTTACGCGTCAGCCATTTCCGCGAGGATGGCGCTCGCCGCCGCTCGCCGGTCCGGCGCGGCGATGATCGGCCGCGCGACGACGAGATGACTGGAGCCGGCGCGGATGGCATCGGCCGGCGTCACCACACGCTTCTGATCGCCATGGTCTGCGCCAGCCGGGCGAATGCCTGGGGTAACCACCGCCAGTTTCGGTCCGACGATCTTGCGGACGGCCGCCGCCTCGCCGGCCGAACAGACGATGCCGCCCATGCCGGCCTGCAACGCCTGTTCGGCGCGGCGGAGCACAAGCGTGTGCGGATCGTATTCATAACCGGCGTTCAGCAGGTCATGCTCGTCCATCGACGTCAGCACCGTGACTGCCAGCAGGCATAGCGGCGTGCCGGCCGCCGCCTTGACACCCGCCTTCATCGTCTTGGGGTAGGCGTGCAGCGTCAGCATGGTCACGCCCATCCTGCAGATATTCTCGACGCCCCTGGCGACGGTATTGTCGATGTCGAGCAGCTTCATGTCGAGAAAGATTTTTGTGCCGCCGGACGCCAGTTCCCGGGCGAAGTCCAGGCCCCCCGCAAACGC
Source organism: uncultured Alphaproteobacteria bacterium (assembly GCA_963829135.1). Classification (GTDB taxonomy): domain Bacteria; phylum Pseudomonadota; class Alphaproteobacteria; order Rhizobiales; family Rhizobiaceae; genus Kumtagia. Next base: position 940,936 of record CAWHHO010000008.1, read on the forward strand.
CAGCTGGTAGCCGATCTTGTAGAAAGAAACGATGCCATCCAGATCGCGGACAACCGCCTGTGCTTCCCTGACGCTCGGCACGTCGAGCCCGACAATCAACCGCTCAGCGGAGTTTTCATGCGACATCCAAAGCTCCGCCTTTATGGCTCGTTGCGTTTCGACAGCATCGAGGCGCGCTCGATCAGCGTTCGGCAGAGGCGCTGCATGCCCTTGCGAAGCCGCTCATCTTTGTAATTGCCGTCCTCCTGGAAGGCCTCGTCCGCCGTTCGGCACCGAAACCTGCGGGGAGATCACCTCCATCTGGATGTGCGAAAGCACCGCGCGCAGGTGATTGGCGCTGCGGATGCCGGCGAAATGGCCGTCCGACGACGAACAGACCGCAACGACCTTGCCCGTAAACGGTTTCAGCGGCTCGCGCCTGTCTCCCTTGACCCGGCTTATCCAATCGATCGTGTTTTTTAGAAGCGGCGGAATCGATCCATTATATTCAGGCGTGGCAATCAAAACGCCGTCATGCTCGACGAACAACCTCGCCAGCTTGAGGGCGTTGTCCGGAACGCCTTTTTCCGCCTCCAGATCCTGGTCCATGATCGGCAGCGGATAGTCGGCGAGCGATATGCGGGTAACCTCCGCGCCTTGCAAGGCAAGCTCCTTCATGGCGGCGTCGGCATTCTTGCCGCTAAAGGCGCCGCTGCGGATCGAGCCCGCGAAGACCAGGATTTTAGGCGTTGCTATGCTCATCTTGGGAGCAATGTCCCATCAAAGTGCTCGCTACGGCGGTAGACCCATAGCAGCGTCGGTGGAATGTTGCGGATGACGAAGTCGTATCGCTCGACCGTGTAGTTGCCGAGGCCTGGCGGCACGGGCGACTTCGGACCATAGGTGAGTTGCATGATCGGTCGTCCGGCCGGGATGCGGTCGAGCAGGCTTTCAACAAAGGCGATGCGCTGCGGCACCGGAAAGTTCAGCAGCGGCACACCGGAGATAACGCTGTCGAACAATTTCGGCGCGTTGGGGCCGAGCGCGTGGCGAATGTTGAAAGCGTCACCCTCGATGACATTCACGCGTGGAAAATTGCGGCGCAAATGGCGAACGAAAGACCCGGAATATTCAACCAGGTAGAGCATTTCGGCGGGAACACCGAGTGCGAGAATCTGGCGGGTAATAACGCCCGTGCCGGGTCCGACTTCAAGCACCGGCAAACCTGAGTTCGGGTTTACCACGGAAGCCATTCGCCGCGCAGCGATTGTGCTGGTCGGAATGATCGAGCCGACCGCTTTGGGCTTGTCGATCCACCCTTTGAAGAACTTCAACTCGTCGTCGAATTTTTCGGCCAGCGCCTTGCGCAGTTGTGATCCGCGTCGCATCGGCCGTTCTCCTGCTGCTTGATCGGACCGATCAATACCAGCCTCGGCCATCAAAGCAAGGCTGGAAGTAAGCCTCGGGTAAACTTGGCCCCAGCACTTCAGGGTCAGAAGAGACATCAGTTCTCGCCGAACAACTCAAAGAAATCCTTCATCCGTGAGAAGAAGCCGCTAGACTGCGGCGAGTTCTCCTGGGACGAAAGCTTCTCGAATTCCTCAAGCAACTCTCGCTGCCGCTTGGTGAGGTTTTGCGGCGTTTCCACTGTTGTCTGGATATAGAGGTCACCGATGGTCGGCTGCCGCAGGATCGGCATCCCCTTGCCCTTGAGGCGGAACTGCCGACCGTTCTGCGTTCCTTCCGGAACCTTGACGCGGGTCTGCGAGCCGTCAAGCGTCGTGACCTCGAATTGGCCGCCGAGAGCCGCCGTCGTCATCGAGATCGGCACCTTACAATAAAGGTCGGCTCCGTCGCGCTGGAAGAATTCGTGGGGCTTCACAGACAGGAAGATGTAGAGATCACCCGCCGGACCTCCGCGAAGGCCGGCTTCCCCCTCATTGGCGAGGCGAATGCGTGTGCCGTCCTCGATCCCCGACGGGATGTTCACCGACAGCGCGCGTTCTTCTGTAATGCGACCCTGCCCGGCGCACTTGCCGCACGGATCCTTGATCGTCTGGCCCCGTCCCTGGCATTGCGGGCAGGTGCGTTCGATCGAGAAGAAACCCTGCGCGGCGCGTACCCGGCCCGAGCCGGAACAGAGCGTGCAGGTGACGGGCTGCGTCCCCGGCTTGGCGCCGGTGCCTGAGCAATCGGTACAGGAAATCGAGGTCGGTACTCGGATTTGCGCCGTCTTGCCGTTGAAGGCCTCCTCCAGCAGTATTTCCATATTGTAGCGCAAATCGGCGCCGCGCTCGCGTCCGCTGGAAGACCGGCGGCGTCCGCCACCCATCATCTCACCGAAAATATCGTCGAAAATGTCGGAGAAACCTCCGCCGCTGAAGCCATTGGCGAAACCGCCGCCGCCGCTGTGCTCGAAGGCGGCATGCCCGAACCGGTCATAGGCTGCGCGCTTTTGCGGATCCTTGAGCGTCTCGTAGGCTTCGTTGATTTCCTTGAACTTCTGTTCGCAGGCCGCATCGCCAGGATTGCGATCCGGGTGGAACTGCATGGCGAGCTTGCGGAAAGCGCCCTTCAATTCCTTGTCGTCCGCCGATTTGCCGACGCCGAGCGTTTCGTAGAAATCAGCTTTCATCTTGCCCCGCGGTTGGAATGTCGATGTCTGAGCATCGTCGTCCTGCCTGCTGCAGCGCTACTTTTCAGCAGGTGCCAGTCCGGCACCGTTCGCGCCGATTGATCCATCGTCCGGCCATATCGCCGTTTGCGAAAAGGCCCGACGCATCCGCCGGGCCTTTTTGACGTCCTAATTTCAAATCTACGCAGACTTCTTCTTGTCGTCCTCGTCGTTGAGTTCCTCGAAATCGGCATCGACCACGTCGGACTCCTTGGCCATGTCGGCTTTGGCGTCGGCTTCCGCCGCATCCTTCTGGTTGGCCTCATACATCGCCTGACCGAGCTTCATGGAGACTTCCATCAGCGTTTGCGTCTTCGCGGATATGTCGTCGGCATCGTCGCCTTCGGCAGCGGTCTTGAGCGCTGCGATCGCGTCGGCAATTGCCGTGCGGTCAGCCTCGGAGACCTTCTCGCCATATTCCTTCAGCGACTTCTCGGACGAATGCACGAGGGCCTCGGCCTGGTTCTTCGCCTCGACCACAGCGCGCCGCTTCTTGTCGGAATCGGCATTCGCCTCGGCGTCCTTCACCATCTTCTCGATGTCGGCATCGGAAAGACCACCGGAAGCCTGGATGCGGATCTGATGCTCCTTGCCCGTGCCCTTATCTTTCGCCGTCACATTGACGATGCCGTTGGCGTCGATATCGAACGACACTTCGATCTGAGGCACACCGCGCGGTGCGGGCGGAATGCCGACAAGGTCGAACTGGCCGAGCGCCTTGTTGTCGGCCGCCATTTCACGCTCGCCCTGGAAAACGCGGATCGTCACGGCGCCTTGATTGTCCTCGGCGGTCGAGAAGGTCTGGCTCTTCTTGGTCGGGATCGTGGTGTTGCGCTCGATCAGCCGTGTGAACACGCCGCCCAGCGTCTCGATGCCCAGAGACAGCGGGGTGACATCCAGCAGCAGCACATCCTTGACGTCCCCCTGCAGAACGCCGGCCTGGATCGCGGCGCCCAGCGCAACGACTTCATCCGGATTGACGCCCTTGTGCGGCTCCTTGCCAAAGAACTGCTTTACGATTTCCTGCACCTTCGGCATGCGTGTCATGCCGCCGACCAGAACAACCTCATCGATCTCGCCCGCCTTTAGGCCGGCATCCTTGAGCGCTGCCTTGCACGGCTCGACGGTGCGCTGCACGAGGTCGTCCACGAGGCTCTCGAACTTGGCTCGGGTCAGCTTGAGTGTCAGGTGCTTGGGACCCGTCTGGTCCGCTGTGATGAATGGCAGGTTGATCTCGGTCTGCGCCGAAGACGAAAGCTCGATCTTGGCTTTCTCGGCAGCTTCCTTCAGGCGCTGGAGAGCGAGCTTGTCGTTCTTCAGGTCGATGCCCTGTTCCTTCTTGAACTCAGCCGCCAGATACTCGACCAGACGCATGTCGAAGTCTTCGCCACCAAGGAAGGTATCGCCATTGGTCGACTTCACCTCGAATACGCCGTCGCCGATCTCTAGAACGGAAATATCGAACGTGCCACCGCCAAGGTCATATACGGCGATGGTCTTGCCATCCTTCTTGTCGAGGCCGTAGGCAAGCGCGGCGGCTGTCGGCTCGTTGATGATGCGCAGGACTTCAAGGCCAGCGATCTTGCCGGCATCCTTGGTGGCCTGGCGCTGTGCGTCGTTGAAATACGCCGGAACAGTGATGACCGCCTGCGTGACGGTTTCGCCGAGATAGCTTTCGGCGGTTTCCTTCATCTTCTGCAGGATCATCGCCGAAACCTGGCTGGGCGACTGCTTCTTGCCGCTGGCCTCGACCCAGGCGTCGCCATTGTCGCCCTTGACGATCTTGTAGGGGACGAGCTTCTTGTCCTTCTCCGTAACCGGATCGTCGTAGCGGCGACCGATAAGGCGCTTCACTGCGAAGATGGTGTTCTCAGGATTGGTGACGGCCTGACGCTTCGCCGGCTGTCCAACCAGGCGCTCGCCGTCGCTGGTGAAGGCTACGATCGACGGGGTCGTGCGCGCACCTTCAGCATTTTCGATGACCTTAGCGTCCTTGCCGTCCATAACGGCGACGCAGGAATTGGTTGTTCCGAGGTCGATACCAATGACTTTTGCCATTCTATTTTTCTCCGTTTAGCAGGTTTTCAGGACCCAATCAGGCGTTCCAACGAAAACCCCCGTTCTTTGGAAATTCGCTATGTTGGTCGGATCTTCCGGCCCCCATGGCGGGCTGCGGCGTATATAAGAAACGCGTTTTCGGGGTGCAAGCGCTCTTAGCGCCGCAAAACACGGGAATCTGGGGATTTGTCAGTCGCAAGTCGGGGTTCTGCGGTCGTTAGTCGAAAATTTGGCTCGATTCGACCGACGACCAACGAACTACGACCGACTCTCAAATCATCTCCAGCCTTTGCTTGCCGCGCGGTGGCGGAAAGGCAGCATCGATGTCCGCGAGGTCGGCATGCGTCAATTCAATACGCAGCGCGGCGCGATTTTCGCTCACGTGCTCGATCCGAGTTGCCTTCGGAATCGCGATTACGCCGGGCTGGCGCATTACCCATGCAAGTGCGACCTGCGCAGCCGTCGCATCGTGCCTGCGGCCGATCTCGGCAAGTCGGCGGTCAGCGGCAAGGTCGCCCTGTCCGATCGGTGAATACGCCATGACCGGCAGGCCACGTTGCTGGGCTTGCGGGAGAAGATCGAACTCGATGCCCCGGCTCGACAGATTGTAGAGCACCTGATTGGTTTGTACCGCGCCACCACCGGCGCGATCAAGCTCGGCCATGTCGGCAACGTCGAAGTTGCTGACACCCCAATGCAGGATTTTGCCGACTTCCATCAGCCCTTCCAGCGCCTGCACCGTCTCCGCCAGCGGCACACCGCCGCGCCAGTGCAGCAGGTAAAGGTCGAGGCGGTCGGTACCAAGCCGCTTCAGGGTGGCCTCGCAGGCACGCACGACGCCGCTGCGCGACGCATTGGACGGCAGCACCTTGCTGACCAGGAACACCTCGTCGCGGCGGCCGTCGATCGCGTCGCGCACGACCTCCTCGGCGCCGCCGGAGCCATACATTTCCGCCGTGTCGATCAGCGTCATGCCGAGATCGAGACCATGCTTGAGCGCTGCAACCTCATCCACATGCTTGCGCCGGTCCTCGCCCATGTTCCAGGTTCCGAGGCCCAGCACGGGGACCTCGGTGCCGGCGGGCAAGCGGGTGGTCTTCACGGATGAGGACATGAGAAGCTCCTTGATCAACAGGGGCCTATTTAGGTCAACTGGATTTGCGCGGAAAGCGTCACCACGGAACGACGACAAGCTCTAGCCAGTTCGTCCGCGCCCGCTCACCTTTTTTCGATATGCGTCCGGCTGCTGTCCAGCGCGCGATTGGGCGTCACCCGAAACGAGAACACGTCGTCGAGACCGAAGGGGACTACAACTTCAAAGCTTTCGTCGGCGTTGAGGCGAATGCCGACTGCATGGGTCTTCGAAGCAAGTACGCAAGCGCCTCGGCTGCCGAGCCCAGTTTCGGATAGGTGCCGCCGAAATGCGCGTCATACCAGAGATGCACGCGCGCCTGATTGCGCACTTCGACTGGCCTGGACAACCCTGCAAACTGCAGGGATGCGCGCCGGATGACCGCGTCTTCGGCCTCGTAGGAAAGGTCCAATCCATCGAAATAGAACAGGTCGATTTCCTTGATGCCGTGGCCGGGTGGCCTGCCTGTAAGGTGGTTCCAGACGGTATTGTAGAGCGCGCCGGATACCAGCAGCCAGTCCGGCATATCGAGGGCCTGTGCGCGGCTCGGCGCTCCATGGACAAAAGGTTCGGCCCGAACGATTTCGATCAAGGCTTGACGCTGGATTTCGAAGGGCTGTCCGGAAAAGCGCAGGTGGTCCATCGCCTGTTCTGATTGCGATTCGCAATACCTTGGCAATCGTCTACCCCCGCAGCACCCCGCCCGTCTGCTTCTTCACATTCTCGACGATCTTCCCGGCGAGCGCCTCGAAATCCTCGTCGGTCAGCGTGCGCTCCGCCGGCTGGATGGCGACTTCGATCGCCACCGACTTCTTGCCCTCACCCAGCGCCGCACCCTCGAACACGTCGAAAACCGACACGCCGGTGATCAGCTTCTTGTCGGCGCCGGCGGCAGCGCGCAGGATCACGCCTGCCTCGACCGCGCGGTCGACCACAAACGCAAAGTCGCGTTTCACAGCCTGGAATGCGGACAGATCCAGCTTCGGCTTGGTCCGCGTTGGCTTTGCCTTGGGCTCGGGAATCGCGTCGACGAACACTTCGAAGCCGCAGAGCGGGCCGGAAGCGTCCAGCGTCTCCAGCGTCTTGGGATGGAACTCGCCGAAATGGCCGAGCACGACCTTGGGGCCGAGCTTGATGACGCCGGAGCGCCCCGGATGATACCAGCCGGGCGCGCCGGCCTCGACCTGCAGCCTGTCCACCGGCGCGCCGCAGGCTTCCAGGGCTGCCAGCGCATCCGCCTTGGCGTCGAACACGCCGACGGCCAAGGCATTGCCGGCCCAATGGCGGCCCGACCCTTCGAGTTTCGCCGTACCGCGGCGTACGCCGGCCGCGACGCGGCGCTGCGCCGACGGCGTGTCGCCCTCATAAGTGCCGGACACTTCGAACAGCGCGACATCGCCGAAGCCACGGTCGGCATTGCGCTGGGCGGCGGCGACCAGCCCGGGCAGCAGCGAAGGCCGCATATCCGACATATCGGCCGCGATCGGATTGGCAAGTCTGAGTTCGGCACTGCCTCCGCCAAAGGCTTCGGCGTGTTTTGCCGGGATGAACGACCAGGTCACCGCCTCCATCATGCCGCGCACGGCCAGCGCGCGCCGCGCCGCGCGGGTGCGGATCTGCAGCGTCGTCAGGATGCGCCCATTGACGGCGTCGTGGCTGGCCAGGGGCTGCGGCACGATTTTGTCGACGCCATGCATGCGCATGATTTCTTCGACGAGGTCGGCCTTGCCATCCACATCCGGACGCCAGGACGGCACCGCCACTTCCACCATCTCGCCCGTACCGTTCGACACGAAGCCGAGGCGGTTCAGGATGTCGAGGCTTTCCGCCTTGTGCACCTCGATGCCTGTCAGGCGCTCGACTTCGGAGAACGGGAAGGACACGATTTTCGGCACATGCCCGGCGTAGCCGACCACTTCGCTTCGCGTCGGCGTGCCGCCGCAGAGGTCCACGACCAGCCTCGTCGCAAGCTCCAGCCCCGGCACCATGAATTCCGGGTCGACGCCGCGCTCGAAACGGTAGCGCGCATCGGTGATGATACCAAGCGCACGACCGGTGCGGGCAATGTTCAGCGGCTCCCACAGTGCCGATTCGATCAGCACGTCGGTCGTGTTTTCATCGCAGCCGGAATGCTCGCCGCCCATGACGCCGGCAATCGACTCCACACCGCTCTCGTCGGCAATCACACACATCTCCGCGGTCAGCGTATATTGGCGCTGGTCGAGCGCCAGCACCGTCTCGCCGCCTACCGCACGGCGGATGGTGAGATTGCCCGCGACCTTTTTCGCGTCGAACACGTGCAACGGCCGGCCACGGTCGAAGGTGATGTAGTTGGTAATGTCGACCAGCGCGTTGATGGGCCGCAGTCCGATCGCCAGCAGCCGCTGTTGCAGCCATTTCGGCGACGGTCCGTTGTTGACGCCGCGCACGAGACGCAGTGCGAAGCCGGGGCAAAGCTCCGGCGCATCGATCTTCACCTTGACCGGGCAGTCACTGAAAGCAGGGACCGGCTCGATTGGCATCGTCTTCAGCCGGCCGAGGCCGCTCGCCGCAAGGTCACGCGCGATGCCGTGGATGCTTGTGGCGTCCGGGCGGTTGGGTGTCAGGTTGATGTCTATGACCGGATCGTCGAGGTGCGCGTAAGCCGCGTAGCTGGTACCGACCGGCGCGTCTGCGGGAAGGTCGATGATACCTTCATGCTCGTCAGACAATTGCAGCTCGCGCTCGGAGCACATCATGCCCCGGCTCTCGACGCCCCGGATCCTGCCGACAGCGAGTGTGACATCGATGCCCGGAACATAGGCTCCCGGTGCTGCGAAAGCGCCGATGAGCCCGGCGCGCGCGTTAGGGGCGCCGCACACCACCTGCACGGGCGCGCCTGCGCCGGTATCGACCATCAGAACGCGCAGCTTGTCGGCGTCCGGGTGCTTTTCGGCGGTCAGAACCTTGGCGATGACGAACGGCTTCAGGCTGGACTTGTCGTCGACATGCTCGACCTCGAGGCCGATCGAGGTCAGACGCTCGACGATCTCATGAAGCGTTGCCTCGGTTTCGAGGTGATCTTTCAACCAGGAGAGGGTGAGTTTCATTCTGTCGTTCCAATTGGTCTTGGGACGCTGTTGCCGACATGGCGCGGCAGTCCGTCCGGCATATGAACGAAGGGCAGCTGCCAGCGGACATGCGCGTGATGCGTCGGCCGGTAGATGGCGGGCTGGTCCATGGAGCCCAGTGTGAAATAGATGCGGTCGCCGATGCGGCTGTCGGCATAGGCGATCGGCGAGCCGCAGACGCTGCAGAAACTGCGCGTCACCGGTCCGTTCTCGAAGCGGCTTAGCGTGTCGCCACGCATGATCACTTCATCGGCCGCAAAACCGACAAACACCGAGACCGGCGCCCCGGACGCCCTGCGGCAGTCGATGCAGTGGCAATAGCCGACGAATTGCGGATCGGCGTCTGCCTCAAAGCGCACCGCGCCACAGCGGCAGCCGCCAGTGTGTTGAGGGGCATCGCTCATTCCGGCTTCGATCCGTTGTCAAGGGTTCCGGCGGACTGGTTACGGTCGTGGACCTCGACCCGTTCGCAGAGTAATTCCATGGCGGGCGAGAAACCGCCATTTCGCTCGAAATAGCGCTTGTGGCCGTCTCGCCAATCCGTCAGCGTCCGCAGGCCTCCGCCCTCGGCAGTGGCAAAGATCTCGTCGACCTCGTCAAAGCGGCGGACCCTCACGGTGAGCGTCTCGATGATCGCCGCCGGGCGTCCCCCACCATCGAGCACGATACAGCGCCATAGGCCTCGCATGGACCGTAGGTTGGACAGCCTTGCCTTCCAGGTGCAGTTTCTTCAGATCGCTGGTCGATACTCCAAGGAAATATGCGGCTTCAGCGAGCGAAAGGTCGCGAAGCGTCTTCGTAGCGTTAGGCGGAAACGTCTCCAGCCGAAGGAGGTTTAGCTTGCGGCTGATGTCGCGGCCTTGGCCAGAAATAGTGTCGTCAAATCGCTGCTTGGCAGCAGCAAAGACGGGAACATTCATTCTGTTGGGACCCCAAATGACGGCATTTAATGTCAAACTAGCGATTTACCGTCATTATGCCTGATTCTCATATCCAACAAGAGCTTTAAGGTTAACAAAAAGTTAACCCCAATTGCGACTGTTTGTTTGTTGAACCCAGTCCACGGACATGTGTCGACGTTCTGCCCACCGCGGCCCACGTGTTGGCTCCGCCAGCAGCATGGCGCGATCGCGCAGCCCGCGCAGCGTGCCCCGGTCGAGCGTTTCCAGCATGGCAATCAGGTCCTCGGGCAACACCGCCTCCTTCTGCCGCGGCGGGACAGCGTGGGTGTTGCGGATGCCGGCCATTAGCGTTGCGGTATGAGGGTCCTTGCGGTCGAGCGGCTGGCCGCGCTGCGCAAAATTCCAGGACAGGGAACGACAGCCGCCGCTCGATCGTGGAAACAGAATTCGGTCTCCTGTCGCCGCTTACGGCCCCCGATGCGCAGGCGGTGATGTAGAGTCCGACGATCCGCGGATCGGGTGGAAACAGCTCCATGCCGTGCCGGCGGACCCAGCTGGCGAAATGCTTCCAGTCCGATGCATAGGCACGGCGGGTGTTGACCGAGCTCGCCGCCTCGACATAGTCCCGGGCGCGACCGGCGAGTTTTTGCAGATGCGCCGGAACGCGCGGCGTTTGCTCTAATAGCGGGAGGGGAGGGGACGATGTCAGTCCCGGAATTCCTCCGGTACCCGCCCCATGTCCATGACGATGTCAAGAATGTCGGGCAGTTCCTCGTCGAGACGGTTGTCGGCGACGGGCGCGTTAGGTGCGTCCGACGGCTGGGTGGCCAAAGCATCATCTACCGCCCTCCTGCCGTGGGACGGTCCGGTGGCTGGCTTGGGGCGATTTTTGGTCGTTTGCTCGACGTTTTGGGGCATTGCTTCGTCGGCGCGCTCGATGCGATTGTCCGCCGGCAGGAGCGATGGGCCGGCGCCTGGCGGCAGCGGCTGGCGCTTTCGGCAACCGCGGTGACGGCGCGGCAGGCGGGCCGTGTCGAGGATTAAAATGCGCTGCGCGATGCCGTGCTGCTCACTCGGCCGGGCGATTCTGTGTCGGTCGGCCCCGCCGGATCGATGCTACTGGCTTGGTGGCGGTTGGCGACCCGGCGATCGGAAGACCTGCTGACGAGAAAAACCCTCGGCGCGGTGCTGGAGGGATTTGGCTACGCGCTCAACGATGAGGCGCTCGGCGATCTGGGGGGCGGGCTTCGCCAACTCTCCTGGCGCAAGCCTAACGATCGGAGCATTAGCGCAGTCTGCGCGCTTTTTAGCCGTGACTAACTGGGCCGATAAGAACAGGCTCATCGGCACCGCCTGATCGCGTGAGATCGCTGGCAGACCAGGGGATCACGCGCCTTGGGCGTCTGCCTCCTGGATCGCCGACAGCTTCCACCCGCCGCCGTTTTTGCGAACGAAGGTCCAAAGCTCTACCGCCTCTGTGGGCTCCTCCATGCCGCCGGCCAAAGCACCGGTGGCGCGGTCGCGCAGGACGTCGATGGCCTCATAGCGGAAGGCGGCAGTGGCATAGTCGTCCTCGCCCTCGTTCCACGCTTCAGCAATATCCGCCTGCATCAGCTGCACGCCGGATACCTCGTTGCGCACGCCGCGTTTGGCGTTTTCGGCTAGTTCCTCCGAGAAATAGGAGACCATCTCGGGCGTCGAGAGGCGGCGGAGAGCGGCGTGATCCTCATCCGCGAAGGCACGCTGCACCTCGCCCAGCCGGCGCTCGAATATGTCGAGATCGGCCGGATCGAGCGTGATATCGGTCATCTGCGGGGTCGCGGCTACCGCGCCGCCTCCGATGCGCGGCAGCGTGAAGCCGGCGGACGATCGGGTAGGCACAGACTGAGGTGCCGCATCGCGCTGCGAGGGCCGCCCGGGGCCTGGACCGCGGGCCGGAGCGGCGCCCGCAACGACCGGCTGGCTGCGCGAGCGGAAGAAGGCCATCGCCAGCCAGACGAGCGCGCCGATCAGGAGCAGCTGGACCAGAAAGCCGAGGGCGCCCGCCATGCCGCCGAAGCCGTAGCCGAGCAGCATGCCGAATAGGCCTCCGATCAAGATGCCGCGCATCAGCCCCCCGCCCAGCCCGTTGAACAGGCCGGGCTGCTGCTGGCCCACCGTCTGCTGACGCGTCGCCGCGTTCGGAGCCGGGGTCATGCTGCGCTCGACGGGTCCGGTCTGGTTCGGAGCGGTTCGCGTGGGCGGTGCGGCCTGCTGCGTGCGTAAGCCACGGCTGCCGAAGCTGCCGCCGCGACGTGCCTCGGCAAAGTCCACCGAAACAAGCATCATGGCGACGAAGGCTGCCGATAGAAGAGGAATAAATCGAAAGCGTCCAAAGTTCATCATGGCAAGCGTTCCTCCACTTGCCCGCTCAAGAACATTGCAAAGCGGGCCGATATCTAAGCGGTCCGACATCGCGACGCCTCAAAAGTTCGCCAGAGGGGCCCGGTCCGCTGCGCTGGATATGGCAATATCCCGCACTCGTTGCAAGGAGGAGGGGATGTCGATGCGGCAGCTCACTTGGCAGCACGTCACTGGTCTGTTCGCCAACTGCCGGCGCCGCATGCTAGAGCTCTGGAGTATCCTTTACGTCATCTGATTGCGCGATGGAATGACTCAATCGAGCGCCACATGAGTCCAGCGCCCCATCAAAGTGGTCAGTTCGTCACGTACCCTTGGAATGTCGGTTTCGAGGACTCACCGGAGTGACTGAAAAGTCCGGTCCGGACGCGTGAAACCGATGGGCAAACTTCCCCTGAAAGCGGCCGCCCGGCGACCGTCGGCTTCCGCGACTCGGATTGCAGGAAACAGAAATTGAGCTCTGCAGGCATTGACGTGAGATAAACCCGGACGTCAGACGTCAATCCAGTGATCGGCAGTCCCGCGCGGCAAAAGCGGACGTTAGCTGCCGCACTTAGATGTTCATCGGTGTCCCATCAGCGACCCGGCCCCTCGCTGAACACTTGGCAATCGAAAGTACCTTCCGAGTGCCTGCCATAGGATGCTGGGATTACCTGACTAGGCCTCGTCGAGATCTCGCGGACCAGTTTTCGACGGATGGCGGTGGCGAACAGTTGGAGGTCGGTGACACCGATCGCGAAAGCGTCTGGTCCGCCAATGACACAATGCTCGAAATAGGAAATGAGGGACTTGTCCGTCGTGCCATTGCTCGGCAGCGTGATTGGAAGTCCGTTGATTGTAACACCTTGCGCCAACAGGGAATCTCGCACGGGATCAAGGGGAGGTCCTACATTGTTGGGCCCGTCGCCAGAGACGTCGATCACCTTACGCGGGCTGTGGACGCCGCTTTCCGCGAACAAATCCTTCGCGGCCCACAAGGCGCCGGAGATCGATGTGCTAGGTCCTTCTGTCAGCGACCGCTCAACCGCCGTGTCTGCCGATAGCGACTGCTTAGCTAGTTCGCCTGCCAATGCCTGAGTATCTTTCAGGGTGTCAAGGATCGTCCACGGAATAACAACGGTTTGCTGACTTGGCCCGGCCCACTCAAGGTAGAGCACAACGATCCTGCCCGCTTCGCCCAACTCGATCGCGCTCGCTAGGTCTGCATGGCGGAAGGCACTGACATAGCCGTCGCGCTGCACTTTCTGTTCGGCTCGGCTCATTGAGGGCGAAGCATCGACGGCCAGGATCAATTCCATGTCGACTTCTGGACGGTAGTCTGCTGACCGGAACAGCGACGCGGCTTGAGACGTCGATCGCGGTGAAAAGGATCATTAAGCCGACCCGTGCGAAGCCGAGCACCTGTCTTGCAACCGCGTATCGGAATTTTTGAACGATGGCATAAACCATGATGCAAGAGACCCTTTGCAGTCAGTCGCTCGCTGTCGGGCCTAGGTCTGCGAAAGTAAGGAGGAAGTGCGCTTGCCGCACCAAGTGACTGGCACGAAGAGGTAATTCACCGCGCATTGATAACCGGTGCGTTTCATCTCTTCCTCCTTCCACTCCGGCGTCGATTGATCGCTTGGAAGCGACGGCCGGTTGGATTACGCTAGGGAGCGCGCCGGGAGGGTGAAATGTCCCGAAAGGCTCCTGAAATCGACCTGAAATGTCGCTGAAACGATCGCGTTCAGCGGTTTTGTCTTTCGGTTAAAAAGCGGACAGCTCCGGACCGCTGACGGCAAAGCGGTCGATCTTCGCAGTCAGGCCGCCGAGGTACTCTCCGCGCTCGCGGCGCGGCCGGGCGAGATCGTTTCCAAGGATGCGCTGATGCAGGCCGTCTGGCCCGATACGTTCGTGACCGAGGACAGCGTTACTCAATGCATTGCCGATATCCGCCGCGCGTTGGGCGACAACGGGCACGTGATCGTCCAGACCTTCCCCAAGCGAGGCTATCGGCTGAATGTCGACCAACCGGACGCTGACGCCGATGCCGGCATCAGGCGAGCCACGATTCCCGTTACGCGGCTCCGTTCTTGCTGCAATCGTTCTCGTGACGGCTGCTATCGGCGCGTATCTCGGCGCAGGACTGTGGCGAACCGCTCCTGTTCGTTCGAGCGACATACCGAGGATTGCGGTCCTTCCCTTCGAGGATTTCAGCATAGGGGCGGACAAGGGATATCTCAGCGACGCCGTCGCAGAAGGGATCATTACCGAGCTTGCGCGAAGCAAGACCTATGCGGTCATCGCCCGGAACTCGAGCTTCAGGTACCGCGGCCAGCCTATCGACGTCAGGCGGATCGGAGAAGAGCTCGGCGTCGACTACGTTCTCGAGGGCAGCCAGCAGAAGATCGGAAACCGGCTGAAAGTGACTGCTCAGTTGCTCGATGCGGGTGAAGGATCGCATGTTTGGTCCAACACGTACAACCGGGAGGTTGGCGATTTCTTTGTTGTCCAGGAGGAAATCATCCGGACGCTTGCGGATCGGGTCGGGCAAAGGATCACTCGACCCTGGCCACTGAACGAAGCCGCCCGGGTCAGCGCGCTTCACTATTACCTGATGGGGTATGCCGAGATCCAAAAGGATTTCTCCGCAAAGGGGACCGAGTTGCAACGGCAGTTCAGCCTCGATGCGGTCGAAGCGGATCCGAACTCGCAATTCGGATATATAGGGCTGGCCCACAGCTATCAGAGGGACGCGGCTTTCGGGTGGCACCAGCAGGACAATAGCCGTGAGGAGGCGTTGAAGCTTGGCGCCGAATACGCCGACAGAGCCATCCGGCTCGCTCCGGACGATGCCGAGTCGCATTGGGCCCGCGCCCGAGTGCATAGTGAAGCTGGCGAGGTCGAGCAGGCCCTTGCGCAGGTATGATCAGGCGATCGCCCTGAATCCCAGCAATTCGGAAATTCTCGTCGCCAGTGCGGAACCGCTGGTCGATATCGGCCGTACGGACGAAGCGATCGATCGGATCAAGCAGGCTATGGGCATCGATCCTTTCTACCCTGAATGGTTCAACTGGCAGATGGGCTGGGTGCTCTACCACAAGAACGATTGCGAGGCTGCGCTAGCGTGGATGCGAAAGATGTCCAGGATCCAGGAGAGCGCCCACCGGACGCTTGCGTCGATCTACGCTTGCCTGGGCGACGAGCGGAAGGCAAAGGAAGCGCTTGCGGTTTTCCTCAAAGACTCGCCGGGCGACTCCATCAGCAAAGTGCGCGAGCAATGGGAGGAGAGTGCCATCGCCCCCGAAGCCGTCGAACGCTTGATCAAACACTTGCGGATCGCAGGCTTGCCGGAGTGACCGCCGACCGTAGAGGCTTCTCAGCCCATAAGAGCGAGGTCCAGGAAGCCTTTCCTAGGTGATTGCAAAAACAGGTTAGAGTTGGCGCAGCCGCGACCTTGTGTGGTCGCCGGCAATGCCTGCTTTGAGGAAATGGAAAAGTTGTGCTCTACGGTAGACATGCGGCGCATACCGGGCGCTCATGCTGCACACTCTAAGAGGTCCGCTTCGGGCTTCATGTCAGTCGTTCTCACCACCCCGTCCATTTAGATGCCGGACACAACCATGTCGCGGACGCAGGCAGCTTTGCGCACCACAAGCAAAGCCTCCGACACTTCGCCCCGAAATCAGCGGTGAACGCGCGCCCTGAGATCGCGCGCCATTTCGCAGCCTCTTCCCAACGCCAGCAGCCGATCCGAACATGTTAAAATCATTCTGGTTGAACTCGGGTCCACAGATCGTTGAACGCGATGCTATCGAAGAATGCGGATGCCTTGACGATCTTGCCGGCAGTCATATCGAGGAACCAAGCATATGTGTTGACGTAGGGCTTGCCGTCCTTCGCCGTTCCGGCCGCGTCGAACAGGATGATCACACTACTGCCATCCGCATGCATTTCGCGGATAACCGGTTTCAGGCCGATACTCATGCGAGCCACAAACGGTTGAATGACCTCGCTCAAGAACGCCTCACGGCCGGTGTAAGTCTTGGCCGCCGCGGAGTTGCCCGTGATGGTCCAGGTGGCGTTGTCGGCAAGCAGGTCGTATGGGCTGCCCGTTCCGGCGGCCCAAGCGTCGAAGGCGCGCTGGACTATGGCCTTGTTTTCCGCCTCACCACCGGAGTTTTGCGCAGTCGCCGGAATGACCACTGCCGTTGCAAGGCCCGCGGCCGCGATGGCGATCAATGTGCCGAGAGACGTCATTCTCATCTCCTTCCTTTGCTCAGATCTGGTTTTCCCAGGCAGCGAGCTGGTGCGTTTTCAACATGTCCTCGATCGCCTTCGGAACAACGTTGCGGAACTTGCCTGCGTCTGAGGGAACGATCTCGATCATTCGGTCGATCATCTCCTTCGGGTCCATCTTGCCCTCAGGCGTGGCGAAGAAGTCATCGAAGCCTTTGCGCAGGTCGGCTCGCTTGGTGAAGTTCTTCTTGTCGTCCAGCCAGCGGAAGGGATTGTCGGCCATCGTCTCGTTGTATCCGGTGTAGTAGGCGCCCGGATTGATGGTCTGGATCTTGATGCCGTAGGCAGCCAGCTCTTGCTGCAGCGCTTCGGCGATCGACTCCAGCGCATGCTTGGTCGAGACGTAGGTGCCCCAGTTTGCCGGCGTAAACAGGCCGCCCATGGAGGAGGTGAAGACGACCTTGCCCTTCTTCTTCTCGACGATCCACTTTTTCACGACGCCCTGTGTCAGGGTCAGCGGCAGGAAGACGTTGATCTCGAAATTGCGGCGCACGAGATCGACTGGAATCTCCCAGACTGGGCCGGCTTCGCCCTGGCCGGCATTGTTCCAGAGCACGTCAAAATCCCACGACTGCGCCTGGGCGATGTCGTAGGGGTCGGTGAGGTCGAGCCGCTCGACCCGCAGAGTATCAAGGCCGAGATCCTTGGCCTTCTTGCGCAGCGGCATGACCTGTGGCGAAACCTGTACGGTGGCGATGACCTTGTGGCCGTTCCCGGCCAGGCCGATGGCCGCGGCTTCGCCGAAGCCGGAGCCTGCGCCGGTGATGAGAATGGTCTTGGACATGGGCTGTTCCTTTCGTCTAGCCGGAGAATGTTCTGGTGAACTCGTCAGCGAGCGAGTGCGGCCACGGCGGCCTGGGCGATGTCGAGATCCTGCGAGACGGCTCCGCCTGAGACGCCGACGGCGCCTATCGTCGCTCCGTCAGGCCCCGCCAGCGGAATGCCGCCGGCGAAGGTCGTCAGCCCACCATTGCTGTTTTCCAGGCCCGGGGCCGGAGCACCGGGCTTGCAGTATTCCCAGACGGCTTCGCTTGTGGTCTGAAACAGCACAGCCGTTCGCGCCTTGCTGATCGACACGTCTATCGAGCCAAGCACGGCGCCATCCATGCGGCTGAAAGCCTTGAGATGGGCGCCTGCGTCGAGCACCGCGATGTTGACGGGAACGCCGATTTCGCGGGACCGGGCTTGTGCGCCTTCCAGAACTGCCTGCGCTTGGCGAGAAGTAAGTTGCATGGGATGTGCTCCTGGGCGCGCGTCGTGCCGCGATCGGCCACAACGCCGGGGAAGCTAACCCTTGATGTACATTCGGCCAGCGCGCTCAGTGCTGTGTTTTGGATCCGAGTGCTGTCTTGAACAGCGCGCTCATGCGGCGCCTGCTCACGTTTTCGCGAGCCATCGAGTTCGCGGCGGGGCTGATCGATCGAAATGTGGTGGTGCGGGCCTCTGCCGAGGCGAATTGCTAGAACAGACGAGCGCGTCGCCATGCGCCAGGCGTGTTTCCGATTGCCTTAAGAAAGGCCCTTGTGAAATGACTCTGATCTGCAAAGCCGCAACTGTGTGCGACCTCGTCGATCGGCAGCCTGGACTTCAGCAGCAGATCCTTCGCGCGATCAATGCGCTGGCCGAGCAGCCACTGCATTGGCGTCGTGCCTGTCGTGATCTTGAAAGCGCGCGCAAAATGACTGCGGGAAAGGCTGCAGACCTGTGCAAGCTCGTCGAGACCGATCCTGCCGTCGATATGGGCGAGCAGCATTTCCTTGCTGCGCCGTTCTTGCCATGGCGCAAGCGTGCCCTTTTTTGGTTGAGTGGCCGCTATGGATGGGGCGAGCGAGGAGTGAACGCGCAGGAGGTGGGTGCAGAGCAGGTCGAGCGCTTGCTCGACGAAGAGTTGTGGGGAGGGCTCTGCATGCTCCGAACAGCGGCTCAACCAACGGAGAACGTGGGATCCAACCGGGTCTTCCTTGGCCACGGAAGGCATGAGCTCTATTTTGCCTGCGCGGTCGAACGCCTGGCCGGCGAACGATTGCAAACGAGCATCGCTCAGCAATACGTAGGAGAGAGACGCTTCATTGTCGATGTCCCAATGGCCGTCCCACTTGGCGGGCACGATACCGACACCGCCAGGGCGCCCGGTTCCTGCAAGTCGGATAGCTCCGGTGCGCCATACGCGAGGCGACGGGGGGCCATAGTATGTCGCAATAATGTGGACGGGGAGCGCCGGAATAGCATCGTGCAATTCGGGATGCAGCCACCGTGTCGTGATCAAAGTCTCGCTTTCGGGGATCTCCGCGACCCTTGGTGGCGGCCCCGCTATCACGCCGGCACAAATTTCCAGCGCCTCGCGCTGCAGGGATGGCAGTTGTGAGACGCTGCTTGCAGCACTGGCCGAACGTTCCGGAAATTGACTACGAGACGGCATATTCAGATTTGCATCAAGCAGATTCGGGGGAAAAGGTGCTACGGAAGTTACCTTGTCGGGAGCTCAATAACATATCTCGAAGGAGAAGTTTATACTCGGGGACAGGCAGCGCCGACCTCTGATCTCGCTTTAAAAGTGCCGACGTGCAATTTCCGCGAAAGCGGTAGCTTCTCGCCGTAAAACAACATTCGATCCGTGAAAGCGAACTTCCGGATTGCGCTTCATCTCGTCATTCCCACAGTCCCATCCATTCCCCAAAAACCGGACATCACTGTCGGTGGCGGCCACAGCGCCGGTCTAAGGTCCCGTGTCGCAGTCGAAGGAGGTGAAAAGCAGCCGTTCCGAGGCCAACGGGCAGGGCAGCGATGCGCCTCGTCGCGGTCGTTCATTGGTAGCGAGCGCGCCGCGACTTTAGTATTATCGTATTTGGGCGCCCGATCTATAAGGTACCGCTTTTCGCCGCTTCAAGGACAGCTTACTACCAATTCTATTGCTTGGAGAGACGGAGAAGTCGATGGCGTCGGTCGAAATTCGTGACGTCCACAAATCCTTCGGTTCAGTCGAGATTCTTCACGGCGTGAGCATCGACATTGTCGATGGGGAGTTCGTCACGCTCGTCGGTCCGTCCGGCTGCGGCAAGTCTACATTGCTCAGGATGATCGCCGGCCTCGAAGGCATCACACGCGGCGAGATCGCGATCGGTGATCGCGTCGTCAATCATGTCGCGCCGAAAGAGCGTGACATCGCCATGGTATTCCAGAACTACGCGCTTTACCCGCACATGACCGTCGCCGAAAACATGGCCTTCTCGCTGATGCTGAAGAACGCGTCGAAAGCCGAAAGCGACGCGCGGGTCCAGCGCGCCGCCGAGATCCTCGGCCTCATCCCGCTGCTGTCGCGCTATCCTCGCCAGTTGTCCGGTGGCCAGCGCCAGCGTGTAGCCATGGGGCGGGCAATTGTGCGCGATCCCCAAGTCTTCCTCTTCGACGAGCCGCTGTCCAATCTCGACGCCAAACTTCGCGTCGCCATGCGCGCCGAGATAAAGGAACTGCATCAGCGCCTGAAGACCACCACTGTCTATGTCACGCACGACCAGATCGAGGCGATGACCATGGCCGACAGGATCGTCGTCATGCATGACGGAAAAGTCGAACAGATCGGCCGCCCGCTCGACCTTTACGACCGCCCGGACAACCTTTTCGTCGCGAGCTTCATCGGCTCGCCCGCGATGAACTTTCTGCGCGGCGAGATCGGCGGCGACGGCGCGCCGTCCTTCCAGGGCGGAGGCGGCATCTCCGTACCGTTGCGCGGAGCGGCCGGCGCCGCCAGGGGCTCGCCGGTCGTTCTCGGAATCCGGCCCGAACATCTCACGCTCTCCGACCAGGGCTTTCCGGTCGAGATTGTCGTCGTCGAGCCGACCGGTGCGGAAATCCAAATCATTGGCCGCACGCCGGGCGGCGAGGATATCGTCGCGAATTTCCGAGAACGGCACGAATTCGAACCGGGCGCGACGGTGCGGCTCGCCGCTGAACCCGGCCTGATCCATCTTTTCAATGGAGAAACCGGACAGCGGATAAAAAGCTGAAGAACGGACGGACTGCGCCACCGAACGAGGAACCCAAGGAGGAAATGACGATGAAATTTACCAGACGCGATGTGATACGCACGACTGCGGCAGCCGCCGCAGGCGCAGTGGGCAGCCGCTTTCTGAGTTCGCCTGCCTTCGCCCAGGACGCGCTGACATTCACGCCGGAACCCGGCGCGACTCTGAGGCTGCTGCGCTGGTCGCCTTTCGTGCAGGGCGACGAGGATGCGTGGCTTGCCAACACCAAGCGCTTCACCGACGCCACCGGCGTGCAGGTGCGTGTCGACAAGGAAAGCTGGGAGGACATCCGGCCCAAGGCCGCCGTCGCCGCCAATGTCGGCTCCGGCCCCGACCTGATGCTTGTCTGGTTCGACGACGCCCATCAGTATCCAGACAAATTGCTTGATGTCACAGACCTCGGCGAATATCTCGGCAAAAAGTATGGCGGCTGGTATGACGGTCCGAAGGGCTATGCCACTCGCGACGGCAAGTTCATCGGCCTGCCGGTGGCAGCCATCGGCAACGCCATCGTCTACCGAGACAGTTGGGTCAAAGAAGCAGGCTTCTCCGAATTCCCGAAAGACACCGCAGGCTTCCTGGAGCTCTGCAAGGCCCTGCAGAAGACAGGCCACCCGGCGGGCTTCACCCATGGCCACGGCGTCGGCGACGGTAACAACTACGCCCACTGGTTGCTGTGGAGCCACGGCGGCAAGATGGTCGACGAGAGTGGCAAGGTCGTCATCAACAGCCCCGAGACGATGAAGTCGATCGAATACGCGATGGAGCTCTACAAGACCTTTATCCCGGGTACGGAAAGCTGGCTCGACGTCAACAACAACCGCGCGTTCCTCGCCGGCGAACTCGGCGTGATCGCCAACGGCATCTCGGCTTACAGGACCGCCCAGATCAACAAGGACAATGATCCGAAGCTCGCCGAGATCGCCAAGGACATCCGGACCACCAACCTGCCGATCGGCCCTGTCGGCCAATCCGTCGAATTGCACCAGACTACGGTCGGCGTTATTTTCAACTACACACCATACCCGAACGCGGCGAAGGCCTACCTTCAGTTCATGTTCGAGGAGGCCCAGATGAAGGACTGGATCAAGGGCTCGCTCGGTTACTGCTGCCAGACGCTGAAAGGTTTCGCCAACAATCCTATCTGGTCGGAAGATCCCAACGCCGTCGCCTATTCCAAGGCCTCGGAGACGCTACGCCCGAACGGTTATGCCGGCCCGCTTGGTTACGCATCGGCCGCCACCATGGCCGACTACGTGCTGGTCGACATGTACGCCAAGGCTGTCACCGGCCAGGCAACGCCGCAGGAGGCGATGGAGGAAGCCGAGAAGCGAGCCAACCGGTATTATCGAGTATAGGCCCTAGCCTATTTTCCTTCTCCCCTCAGCGAGAGAAGGTGTCGCGAGTGACAGACGAGGACGGGCCCCTATTTCCGCAAGGACAGCGCGCCCGCGCCTCGTCTGCCTCCTGAGCCCGCCGAAGGGCTGCATCTTTTCCCCGTGAACGGGGAGAAGAAACATCATTATGAGGAGCCCATGGCCTCAATATCAGTCGCCACACCACCCCGCCCGCCGCTGTCGAAGCGGCTCGCGGAAAGCCGTGGTTTCCTGTCCTTCGGCTTCATGCTGCCTGCGGCAGCGCTGCTCCTCGTTTTCCTTACCTATCCACTCGGCCTAGGCGTCTGGCTCGGCTTCACCGACGCCCGCATCGGCCGTCCCGGCATCTTCATCGGTCTGGAGAATTACGAATATCTCTGGGATGATTCCATCTTCTGGCTCTCGGTCTTCAACACGCTGCTCTACACGGTCAGCGCCTCGATCCTGAAATTTGTGCTCGGCCTCTGGCTGGCATTGCTGTTGAACGAGAACCTGCCGTTCAAGTCCTTCTTCCGCGCCGTGATCCTGCTGCCTTGGGTGGTGCCGACCGTTTTGTCGGCCATCGCCTTCTGGTGGATCTACGACTCCCAGTTTTCGATCGTTTCGTGGGCGCTCATCGAGATAGGCGTCATCGACCATCGCATCAATTTCCTCGGGGATCCCGAGAACGCCCGTGCTTCGGTTATCGCCGCCAATGTCTGGCGCGGCATTCCGTTTGTGGCGATCACGCTGCTCGCCGGCCTGCAGACAATCCCTCAGTCGCTGTATGAGGCCGCCACGCTCGACGGCGCCAGCCGCTGGCAGCTTTTCCGCTATGTCACTCTGCCGCTGCTCACTCCGATCATCGCCATCACCATGACGTTTTCGGTGCTCTTCACCTTTACCGATTTCCAGCTCATCTACGTGCTGACACGGGGCGGTCCGGTCAACGCCACCCATCTGATGGCAACGCTCTCCTTCCAGCGCGGCATTTCCGGTGGCCAGCTCGGCGAGGGCGCAGCGATCGCGGTCGCCATGATCCCCTTCCTGCTTGCGGCGATCCTGTTCAGCTATTTCGGCCTGCAGCGACGCAAATGGCAGCAGGGCGGAGGCGACTGACATGGCTGTCACCGACTCCACGACACAAGTCTCCGGCGACGATGGGGGCATGGGCTACCTGCAGAGCCTGCCGCGGCGCGTTGTTACCATCTACCTGCCGCTACTGGTTTTCGTCATCGTGCTGCTTTTCCCGTTCTACTGGATGGCCATTACTTCTGTGAAGCCGAACGAGCAGATGACCAATTTCAATGATTTCAGCCCGTTCTGGGTGATCGGCCCGACGCTTGAGCATTTCCGCTATCTGCTCTTCGAAACCTCGTATCCGGGCTGGCTTTGGAACACGGTTCTCATCTCGACGGCGTCAACCGCGCTGTCGCTCTTCGCCGCCGTCTTTGCCGCCTACGCCATCGAGCGGCTGCGTTTCTCCGGTTCGCGCCAAGTTGGCCTGGCGATCTTCCTCGCCTATCTCGTGCCGCCCTCGATCCTCTTCATCCCGCTTTCGGTGATGGTGTTTAGTCTCGGCCTCTACGACACGCCCTTTGCGTTAATCCTCACCTATCCGACCTTCCTCGTGCCCTTCTGTACATGGTTGCTAATGGGGTATTTCCGCTCCATACCCTTCGAGCTTGAGGAATGCGCGCTGATAGACGGCGCCAGCCGCTGGCAGATCCTGACCAAAATCATCCTGCCGCTGTCAGTGCCCGGCCTGATCTCTGCAGGTATCTTTGCCTTCACGCTTTCCTGGAACGAATTCATCTACGCACTGACTTTCATTCAGTCCTCCGAGAACAAAACCGTTCCGGTTGGCGTGCTTACCGAACTCGTCCGCTCCGATGTGTATGAGTGGGGCGCGCTAATGGCCGGCGCACTGATCGGCTCGCTGCCGGTCGTGATCCTCTACTCGTTTTTCGTCGAGCACTACGTCTCGTCGATGACCGGCGCGGTGAAGGAGTAGCACGAAAATGATGTCAGCCGATGGGGTACCGATACGCTGTAGCCTCATTGAACGGAGCTGCTGCGAAGAGGACAATGTTCCCTGAAAGCGGCACGACGTTGATTCGCATCCGAATGAATGCCAACGTTTACTATTGGCCAGATCAGGTCGATGGTCCTAAGGAGCCTAGGTCGCTTTTGACGATGCAAACCTCGAAGCTGACATTCAGCGTGGGTGCCCCAATGAGAGCGGTATGTGTCTGTCAAGTCGCGCTCCATAGAATATGGAGCTAAGCTAATGTTTTTGTTACTATAACTCGGGCCGTATGGCGTCGTGTCGGCGGCGTCCGTCCTCGCCGTGACGACGCGCCAGGTCAGCGTCTCTTGAGGACGTTCGCGGTCACGGCGCGTCTTCTTTGCGCCTCATGGCAGCCATTTCAACGGTCCCACCCATTCACTTAAAGCGGACATCGGGTCAGCGTCGTGCCCTGAGCGTTCACGTGCCGCGGTTGGTTGCCTCGCACCAACGCGAAGATAGGCGGAATGGCGGAACCGATTACAAGAATAGTGTGGCCACGGCTACCAAAGCGATGGCAAGGGCACATAGGCTCGGCACCAAAACCCCCACTCCGGAAGCGAGCGACAGACCGGCGACCCAATCAAATCTTCTATCCGATGTCTGGCGCATCAAAAATTCCCTCCCGATTTCAAGACCTAGGATGGCGAGTGGTCAAATCCGGCAACGGAGCGTCGGCCGCCTCGTTGAGAAGCACGCGCTCGGCTGCTCCGTCCAGGTCCTCCAGTTGACCGCTTTTCATCGACCAGAGAAAAGCGATAAGCCCAACTAGACCCATACCGAGCGCTACCGGGACCAGCCAGGCGAGCAGGCTCATGCAGCCTCCGCGAGATAGGTCGTTACGTTGCCTCTTGATCTCTCCGAAGCGTTGTTCGTACCCGAAAGGCGCAACGCGTTGGCGACGACGAGGATGGACGATGTGGACATGGCTACCGCTGCGATCAGCGGTGTAACGTGGCCTGCAACAGCGAGTGGAAGAGCAAGCGCGTTATAAAGGATGGAGAGCGCAATATTCTGGGTGACGAGTTGCCTGGCCTTGCGTGCAATGGCGATCGCTTCCGGAACGCTTTCCAGGCTGGAGCCCAGGAACACGAGGTCGGCTGCGTTGCGTCCGACATCCGCGGCCGAAGAGGGAGCCATCGACACGTAAGCAGTCCCAAGTGCGGGGGCGTCGTTAAGTCCGTCCCCGACCATCAGTACCTTCCGCCCTTCGGCGCGGAGGACTTCCAGCCGCACGACCTTGTCGTGAGGAAGCATTCCGCCAGTGGCGGATTCAACACCGACGGTTGCGCCCACTTTCTTTACCGCCGCTTCCGTATCCCCGGAAAGGATCTCGATCCCCAGGCCGAGTCCGCCGAGACGCGCGGTAGCGGCTGCGGCTCCGGGACGGAGGCTGTCGGAAATCCGAAAGGTCCCTAATACGCGCCCGTCGACGGACAGCCATGCTTCGGTCGACGCGGAACCGGAATCGCAGCGGGCATCAACCCAAGACTTGCGGCCCAGTCTGTAGAGGCGGCCGCTGATTTTGCCTTCGATGCCGTTTCCCGCCTCCTCCTGAAGACGCTCCACGGTAACATTTCCCTCTGGACGCAATGCGGCGATGGCTCGCGAGGCTGGATGCCGAGAGAACTGCGCAAGCGCCGAGGCCGCTGCGATCTCGTCGTCCGGCACCGTGAAAGAAACGATCCTGGTCAGCCCGGAGGTCAAAGTACCCGTCTTGTCCAGCGCCACATGATCGACTTCGGCAAGTCTTTCCAATGCCGCGCCGTCCTTGAGCGTCACGCCGAGCGCAAAGAGCCTCCGTGCCGCAACCGCCTGAACCATCGGGACAGCAAGACCCAGGGCGCAGGGGCAGGTGATGATAAGGATGGCGATCGCCACCGTTACCGAATGGTGCAGATCCCCGGTGGCCGCCATCCAGCCCGCAAAGGTCGCGAAAGCAAGCAGATGGACCACGGGCGAATACAGCGTAGCGGCGCGGTCGGCGATGCGCCGATAACCGGCGCGGCTGCCCTCCGCAGCCTGCATCAGCCTCATCATGTCTGCCAGAAAGGAGTTTTTCTGAGGGCGGTCCACGCGCACAGTGAGGGGCCCATCGAGGTTAAGCGATCCGGACAGCACGCTGGTTCCCGGTCCCACCCACTCCGGTGCGGACTCACCGGTGACCACCGACAGGTCCAATGAGGCGCTTCCAGCGATCACTGTGCCGTCGATAGGCACGCGTTCGCCGGCGAGGATAAGGACGATCTCGCCGCTTAGGATGGCGGACGCGTCGCGGTATTCGCGTCCGCCGTCGGAGGTCAGCACGGTGGCGCCCCGCGGCATCATCCGCGCGAGGGACCTGACGGCCTCGCGGGCCCGCCCGCGCATCGCCTGGTCCGCCGCGCGGCCGGCGAGCAGGAAGAACAGCAGTGACGTGACCGCGTCGAAGTAGGCATGTGGCCCGCCCGTCAAGGTGTCGTACATGCTCATGGCAAATGCCAGAAACACGCCGACGCTGATCGGTACGTCCATATTCGTTCGGCCGGCGCGCAAGGCGCGCCAAGCGGAAGAAAAGAAGACGCGGCCAGAATACGCGATTGTGGGGAGCGCGAGAGCTGCGGAGATCAGGTGGAATGCATGCTTCGTGCCGGCGTCCGCTCCCGACCAGACCGAGACGGAAAGCAGCATGATATTCATCGCAGCGAAGCCGGCGACAGCGGTCGCGCGTAGCAGGCGATCCATTTCAGGATCGCCACCTCCCGGGTTGAACTCGGTGAGGGTCGCTTCGTAGCCGGCACGGCGCAGAGCGTCGATCATCGGCGGTACCGCACCACCCCTCCGCCACTTCACGGCAACGCGCCTGGCGGTCAGGTTCACCCGCGCCGAGACGACGCCGCCGAGGCGCTCGAGCGTCCCTTCGATTGCGCCGATACATCCGGCGCAGTGCGCCTGAGGAACAGACAGGTCCGTCTGCAGAGTGCCGTCGCCGAGATCCCTGCTTGCAAGAATAATCTCCTGCGGGCCAATCTCACGCCCAGGCCCGATCATCAGGGCGGCTTCCATTCCCGGGGCGCAGCAACTCACCGCTCAGCCCTCCGGACGGGCAACGGCTTTATAAGCGTGCCATGTGGCGTGTCCCAGCAGCGGAAAGATAACGATCATGCCGATAAGCCCGGTGGCGACGCACACGCCGAAGAGGATGAGCACCATGGCGCCCCAGGCAATCATCGGTCGCAAATTGTTCCACACCAGCTTCATGCTCGTGCCCATCGCTGTCAAAGCGTCGACGCGACGGTCGAGGAGCATTGGCACCGAAAATACGCTGATCGCGAAAGCAAATGAGGCGAACAGACCGCCGATGGCCGTCCCGACAATCAGCATCGCCCACCCGTATGGGGTGCCGAAGAGTATTCCGACGACGTGGTCCAGGCCGGGGAACGCCGTGACGCCGAAGAACAGCGCCCATAGAAGAACCGCGGCTCGTGTCCAGAGCAGCATGAGGAGGCTCAGCAGCAGCCCGGTAAAAAAGATCTGCGCGCCCGCCTTCGGGCGTACTCGATGCATCGCGGCAAGCCCGATTTCGCGGCCTTCGCCGATGGCGCGGCTCTTCTCGTAAAGCCCGATCGCCAAGAATGGCGCGACGATCAGGAACCCGGCCAAGGAGGGGAAGAGGATATAATCGCGCCCGAATTCGACGAGCGTCCAGACAAACGCCACCGACAGCACGAACACGCCGACACCGTAGGCGATGCTGGAGGCCGGGCGAATCCAGAAGTCGCGCCAGCCTGCGGACAGCCAGCGCAGACCCTCGAGAAGCGGAAAGTGGCGCTGGAGCTTTGGGTCATAGGTTTCGCCGACGCCGGACGTTTCGCTCAGCAGCCAGTAGGATTTGTCAGCCTCACCCATCACCCTCTCCTTCAGCACGCAGAATTGGCGGCGCGATAACCGCCGCTGTCGCCGGTGTCCTTCACATGCGCGACGCATTCCGGCTGCGATTTGAACGCCACGTAGACGAGATGCACGTTGGCGCCCGCGAATAACAGCAATCCCGCCGGCACGAGCAGCCAGGGAAGCCATCCTCCGGGAAGGCGCAGGCGGGTGCGTCCGTTCATGGCTGTCGGGTTCCGAGGTCGTGGACGAAAAGCGCCAACGTGCGAATTTCGCCTGTCGTCAGGCGCTCGTCCCATGTCGGCATGTGGCCCTGCCGGCCTCCGTGGACGGACGCGATGATCGTGTCCATGTTTCCTCCGTAGATCCAATAAGCATCGGTTAGATTCGGCGCTCCGAGTTCGCGATTGCCTTGCGCGTTTTCGCCGTGGCAGGCCACGCACGTCGCAACGAAGACTTCCTTACCGGCGCTGATGCGTTCGACGTTCTGCGGCGTGGAATAGTCTGGATTTGTCAGCGAATATACATAAGCCGCGACGTTGCGCACTTGGTTCCGGTCAAGCATCTCGTCGCGGCCGAAGGCCGGCATCTGTCCGATCCTGCTGTCGGGATGGGTTGTGTTGACACCGACGCGCATCGTCTGTTCGATCAATTCAGGATCGCCACCCCATAACCAATCGTTGTCCGTCAGGTCGGGGTAGTTCGAGCCGCCCTTGCCGTCACGTCCATGGCAGGCGGCGCAATTGTCGCCGAAGAGCTGCCGGCCGCTGCTGCGAACCGTCTGCATCAGCGCTTCGTCGGCCATGATCGCGTCGTAAGGTTCGGTTTCGAGCCGGGCCATCCAGGAGGAGCGCTCGCTCTGCCCTTCAGCCAGACGCTCCTCGACGGTCGTCCGCTGGTCAACGCCGAGAAGACCTCTGGTGTAGATGGTTCCCAAAGGCCAGGCCGGCACGAGGAACCACCATGCGATCGCCCAAATATGTGTGACGATAAGGAACATCAGCACGCCGCGTGGGACCGGCGTGTCCAGTTCCTTGATGCCGTTCCATTCATGGCCCGTTGTCTCGCGGCCTGTCGCTGTGTCGCGCTCGGCTACTTCCATGGCTTGTCGTCCCGGTCGAGAATGCTGGTCTTTGCCCTGTCGAAACCTTTCCGGTTGGAAGGCCAGAAAACGTAGACAACGACACATAGGAAGAAGCCCATGATGTAGAGTAGGCCCCAGCTCTTGGAGAAGGCAACGAGCGTGTGGTGGTCGAAATCCATGATGGCTCAGTCTTCCGGATCCGGTTTCACTTCGGGCGCGGCCGTATTCTCGTATGCCGCTCCGGTCAGTCTCCCCAGTACCTGTAGATAGGCAACCAACGCGTCCATCTCGGTGACCTGCGTTGTCACCCCGTCGAACGCACTGACCTGGGTTTCGTCGCCGTAGCGTTCTGTTACACCGCTCGCGAAATCGGTGTCCGGCGTCGCCTGACCGTAGGCGTCGCGGGCTGCGTTTTCCACCATCTCTTCCGTATATGGCACACCGAGTGCGCGCTGGGCGGCGAGATGGAGTGGCAGGTCGTCCGTTCGCAGGGGCGTGCGCGCCAGCCAGCGGTAGGCAGGCATGTTGGATTCGGGCACGACGTCGCGCGGATTGCTCAAGTGCGCGACGTGCCAGAAATCTGAGTATTTCCCGCCGATGCGGGCAAGATCGGGCCCAGTCCGCTTGGAACCCCAAAGCATCGGTCGGTCGTATTGGGATTCCACTGCAAGCGAGAAGGGACCGTAACGTTCGACTTCGTCCCGCAGGGTCCGGATCATCTGGCTGTGGCAGGCATAGCAGCCTTCGCGGACGTAGATGTTGCGGCCCGCCAGTTCGAGAGGCGTGTAGACGCGCATGTCGGGCGCCCGTTCGACGGTTTCGCTGATGGTGAACAGGGGCGCAATCTCGACAATGCCGCCGACGCTGGCTGCTGCGATGATTGCAAGGACGAAGCCGATGGCCGAACGCTCGAGCTTGCGGTGAAACAGTTCAGGCATCCGTTATTCTCCCGGCACCGGGGCAGGGACGACGGGTGCGTCGATCTTCCGCTCTACGGCCAGCGGCACCGAGCGGACCGTCATCCACATGTTGTAGCAACAAACCAGTGCACCCAGCAGGAACAGCAGGCCGCCAAAGGCGCGGGCGATGTAGTAGGGGTACATTGCTACCAGGGAATCGACAAAGGAATAGGCGAGGGCGCCGTCCTCGGTGTAGGTCCGCCACATCAGCCCCTGGATGATGCCGGAGTTCCACATCGCGAAGACATAGATCAGCGTACCCGCGATCGCGAGCCAGAAGTGGACTTCGATAAGTGTCGCCGAGTACATCCGCTCGCGCTTCCAGAGCGTCGGGACGAGCGTGTAGAACGAGCCGAAGGTGATGAGCGCAACCCATCCTAACGCTCCCGCATGGACATGGCCGACCGTCCAATCGGTGTAATGGCTCAGCGAGTTGACGGGCCGGATCGCCATGAAGGAGCCCTCGAAGGTCGAGAGTCCGTAGAAGACCGTCGCGGCCATCATGAATTGCAGGGTCGCATCGTCGCGCACCCGGTGCCAGGCGCCGTTCAGCGTCAGCAGAGCGTTGCCCGCCGACGCCCAGGACGGAACGAGAAGCATTACCGAGAACGTCATTCCCAGGGTCTGCACCCAGTGCGGAAGCGCGGTGTAATGCAGATGGTGCGAACCCGCCCACATGTAGAAGAAGGTAATGCCCCAGAAGCTGAGGATTGACAGACGGTAGGAAAAGATCGGCCGCTGCGCCCTGACCGGCAGATAGTAGTAGAGCATGCCGAGGAAGCCCGCCGTTAGGAAGAAGGCGACGGCGTTGTGGCCATACCACCACTGCACCATGGCGTCCTGGACGCCCGGCCAGATCGTGTAGCTCTTGGCATGGCCCCAGGAGACGGGAAGCGCCAGGTTGTTGACGATATGAAGGATCGCAACGACCAGGATGAAGGCCATGAAGTACCAGTTTGCGACATAGATGTGCGGCTCTTTTCGGCGCGCGACCGTGGCGATGTAGAGGATGAAGTAGGTCACCCAGACGATCACCAGCCACAAATCAGCATACCATTCGGCCTCAGCATACTCCTTCGATTGGGTGACGCCGAGCAGATAACCGGAGATAGCCAGAACGCAGAACAGGTTAAAACCGAGAAGCACGAACCACGGGCTGATCTGCCCGGTCAGTCGCGCGCGGGATGTGCGCTGAACGACGTGGAACGAGGTCGCAATCAAGGCATTCCCCCCGAACCCGAAGATCACGCCCGACGTGTGGGTCGGCCTCAACCGCCCGAAGCTTGACCACGCGGCATCGAAGGCAAGGTCGGGCCAAGCGAGTTGCGCCGCTACCCAGACGCCCATGAACATGCCGAACACAGCCCAGGCCATCGACAGCACGATGGCGACCTTGATGGGATCATCGTAGTAAGACAGCGAACGGTCTTCGACCGGCTCGGGGTCATAGAAAGAAGACATGATCAGGTAGAGCACGACGGCCGCGAAGATCATCACGATCACGCCGTGGACACCAAGAACGTCCGAGCGTCCGAGGGCCGCCATGGCCAGTCCTGCGAGCGCTACGGCTGCCGCGATGACCAAGGCGATCTGCCGTTCAGACGACGTAAGGTTCGCGATCATGCATTCCCCCTCCGGGCACCGCCTGGATCAGCAACTGTACAGGCATCTACGACCCATGAGCAGCACCACGTTGTGATACATCGTGCCACGCTACCTAGGTGGTGTCCTCCTGCCAGCGGCCTTGTTTGAGCCTAGGCGCGCCAACGAGCGTTGGTACCGTATTCCGTCACGATGATGAACGCTATCTCATCTAGGCCCTAAGTCGTGGTATGTTGGAAGAGGCGCCCGAACCGAATTCCACAGCATCGCGACCGATGAATGTTTAGGGTAAGTCACATCGGCGTCTGAGATTGCGGTCCGCTATCGTTCTTCCCTGATCACAGGCGGACCTCAGTCGCTCGACTTTTCCACCAAAAGTTCCGGGGAAGCCGGAGCGCCCCCGACATGCTGGTACGCTTCTGCCACGTTATCTGCCGTCACCGCGATCCCCGGCAAAACTATCCACGGCGGGACGGAATTCCCTGTTAAAGCAAGCAATGCAACCAAGGCGGCTGTGCGTCCCTGCTCGTAAGGGCGCTGCGCGGCGACCCCCTTCAGCACACCACCTTTGACAAGTCGATCGGCGACGGCTTGACTTAGATCTACTGTCGTCACAGCAAGTCCGGGAAGTCGCGCCTCGATGACCGGCATGGCGGCGATAGCCGGCTCGTCCCACACGATGAACATGCCGCTGAGGTCGGGATGCGACGCGAAATAGTCCTCCAAAACTCCGGTCACGAGATCTGGCGAGCGGAATTTAAGATGACTTAAGTGAATATCGGGGCGTTCTTTGCGCATCCAGGTGCAGAAAGCGAGGTCGCGCTGCGCCGTGACGAAGAAGTCCAGGTCATAGGTCAGGACGCAGATTTTGCCGCAGTGCGGGATCGATTGGGCGAGCAGTTGCGCCGCGATCTGACCAAGGCCGAAATTGTCGCAGGACACCACGCTCACGTAGTCAGTTTCAGGGAGAAGACCTGACGGCGAGTTATCGAGAAGGACGAGGGCGATGTTGGCCGCAGAAATCTGGCGGAAAGCGTCAGCAACCACCCGGCTGCCGATTGGAATGCCGATTACCGCATCCGCCTTCGATTTCGCCATCCTGTTTAGCGCTTCGACCTGCGCTTGTGGGTCATAACTGCAGTCGATGATCTCCAATATTTCGGCACGGGCTTCCGATAGCGCCGACTTGATCCCATCAATCTGACGCTTCGACCAATCGGACTGGGTAGTATGAAGGATGATGCTTACCTTGAAGCCGGACTCGCGCGCGGTGGCAAGCGTTTTGGCGCTCAAGCTGATAGTGTCTACGCTGGCCGGACGCTCGCCGTGCGGGCCGAGCCCTATGACGATTCGCGGGCCGTCGGCTAGCTCTAAGGACGCCAGACGATGCTGGTCATTCTCTGGTCGTGACATTCATGCCTGTCGACTTCCTCCCGGTTCGCATCGTCTTATCGCGCGACACGCGTCCTGAATCTCAGAGTACACTGCATTGAACTGGAACAAAATGCCAAAGCGCCGGGCGGCCCAGGGTGCGATTCTCGTGTGGTTCAAACGCCGACGACTGGCTCCGCTTCTGCGTACAATGCACCCAGCTGCGGATGGGCGAGTGGTGAGCCGAAAGTGATCCATTTCTCCATGAAATTCGGCGCGAAAATCTCATCGACGGCAATTGTCGCCGCTCCAACCAGTCCGGCGGAGCGCCCCATGCGGGAACGGACGATGGATATCTCCCGCGTGACCAGCGGTTGTGCGTGGCGGTAGATACCTTCGCGGATCGCTGCCAGGCAGATATCTCCGGTCTGCGCGAGTTCTCCGCCAATCACCACCATGGAGGGGTTCAGCAGATTGACGGCAGAGGCCAGCACAACGCCGATCAACCTCCCACACTGTGCAAGGAGATCGGAGGCGAATGGGTCCCCCAACCGGGAGACATTGCCGATATCAGAAACTGTCACCGTCCCCGTGCGCTCAAAGACCTCACTCAGCGGTCGACTGCGGCCATCGCGCGCCGCCCGCAGCCCTTCAAATGCAACGGCGTTGCAACCGGCTACGGTCTGGAGGCAGCCTACATTGCCGCAGCCGCAGATCTTGTCGTGGCCCTCGCCGAGGTAGATGTGGCCGAGTTGTCCAGCTGTGCCGTGAACGCCCAATTGTATCCGGCCGTCCAGCACCAGGCCCACGCCTATCTCGTTGCCAAGATCGACGAAGAGCATTTCCCGCCTGCTATCGCCATCGAGCGTTGTCACCTCCCCCATGGCTTCCATCTGGATGGCGCTGCGCACCCACATCGGGACCTTAAAGCGATGCATAAGCTTGCGAAACGGCAACACGTCGTTCCAGGGCACCATTGTGCCGACCTTCGGCATGCCGAGGCGCTGCGCTGCGGTGAGGCCCGCCGCGGCTTCAACGGCACCCGGTACGCCGAGACCTATCGCCCAAAGCGCGCCGCCATTTTGCGTAAGGAACCAGTCGAACAGCTCCTCCAGCCGCGCAAAGTTCGCCTCGGCCGAGGCATTGGGGTCTAGGTCTTCGTAGTGCTCAAGGAGCAGTTGGCCCTTCAGGTCGGAAAGTCCGACGCCAACCGTGACGCCGTCGATATTGGCCACGAGCAGGCAGGCCGCTTCGGATCTGAAGCGGACGAGTCGCGGCGCTCGGCCGCCGATTGAGCGACCGATGCCGGCTTCATCAATCAGTCCAAATGACGAAAGCGTCGACAAACGGTCCAGAACGACGGCGCGGCCAAGATTGGTTTCGCGCTCCAGATCGAGTCGCGTGAGCGGACCCTGGGCACGCAATATGTTGACGATCGAAACGAGGCTCTGCCGCTCAGATTCCTGGGCGCGGACGCGATCCGTTCCGGACATTTGCGGCTGCGCGGCGGCCACCGTTCTATCGGTTTTCGCGCTTGTTGGCACCTATCAGAATTCCTTCGGACCTAGGGTTGCATGGTACGGGCGAGGCAGCAATCGGCCGGCAACACGGCTGCGAACGCGAACCCGTCGGACATCGACACTGAAAGTCGCCGAAATACCATCACGTCCAGAAATAGCAAACGACGAAACAAGGGTCTCTTTCGGACATTACGAGAGTCGATAAATGACAGCGCGGATACATTGGTTTCACAACCTTTTCCAGGCGCGCCAGGAAGAAAGTATGACCGGATCGCCGCTTCGATGAAAGCGAGGCCAGCCACGCCATCATTGATGATCGCCATTGGAGATCCACCTACACTTCGACTGGCGCGCTCTGCGATGACGTCCTCCGCGGCGTCGGCGTAAAGGTTGCCGCAAGCCTCAAGGTAGCCCTGGGGATGACCGGCGGGCACGCCGCAATGATTGCCGACTCCTTCGCCCCCGCCAACCATGCCGAGCCTGATACGACCCTGCCGATCGGTGCAGCGTTTGCTCATGCAGGGCGGCCGCGTTCTGCAATGATCTTGTCGGCAACGCGCCATGCGTTGGCCATGATAGTGAGCGTTGGGTTTGCCCCCGTGCCTGTCGGGAAGGGCGACCCATCCACGACATACAGGTTGTTGACCTCGTGCGCCTGGCACCAGCGGTTCAACACTGAGGAGGCCGGATCGTCGCCCATGCGCGCCGTGCCGTGCTGATGCGAGCAGTTTCCGGTGACACGCGTTGCGTACACCTTGCCAATGGTCTTCGCGCCGCTGGCTTCGAGAATCTCGGCACCCCGGTCGATCAGATAATGGCCTTGGGCGATGTCGTTCTCGTGCGCCTTTAGCGTCACCCTGGCCACAGGCAGGCCCCAGGCGTCGCTAACGTTGTCGTCCAGGTCCACGCGGTTGTCGTGCTGCGGCATGTCGTGCAGCACCATGGCGACCGCCAATGAATGGCTGAACTGCTCGCGATCGATCTTTTTGGCTTCGGCGCCCCATGACGGCGCCCCCGGCAGATGCCAGTTGATCGGCAACGGAATGCCCACACCGGCCACAGCGATGTGACCGCCCGAGACGAAGCGCCGCGAGGCATCGTGCTCATAGTGCTGGAACGTCGAAGCGCTGACGTAGCCACCGCCGGCCCAAGCGTAGATGGGGTCTTCATAGGTTCCGACCGCGGCGGAATATTCGTGGAAGGTCACATTGCGGCCCACGAGGTCGCTGCCGTTCGCTAATCCGTTCTGGAATTTTCCGGATCTCGAGAGAAGCAGCAGCCGGGCGGTCTCCATGGCGCCGCACGCGAGAATGAACAGGTCGGCTTCCTGGCTCACTGTGGCGCCGTCGGCATCCTGGTAGACCGCGGCCTTGATCCGCCCCTGTCCATCCAGTATCAACTCGCGAACATAACAATCGGGACGAAGCTCGAAATTGCCAGTCGCCACGGCGTCCGGAACGAAGACGTTGAGGGCGGAAGACCGTGTGCCGGTCGGATCGCCGTGCTGCTGAGCGAATGCGCTGACGACCGTGGCCCTGCGACCGTTGAAGGGGCGCGAGAGCGCTGCCTGCGGGGTCGGGAATGAATTCCAACCTAAAGCACTGCAGCCTTGATGGAACTTCTGAGCGTAGCGCGACATCGGCATAGGCGGGCACGGATAGCCGCCTGAACGTGGACCCTCGAATTTATTGGCACCGGGATCGCCTGAGACGCCGAACGCCCACTCCACCTTGAGGTAGTAAGGTTCCAGTTCGTCATAAGTGATCGGCCAGTCGGCCAGCGTCGTGCCGGGCAGATCTCCGGCGATGGTGCGTAGGCGGAAGTCGTTCGGTGTGAAGCGCGGCAACCAGCCTTGCCAGTGGACCGTGCCGCCGCCCACCATCTGCGGTACCGGGACAAAAATTTTCCAGCCGCACCGCACCGCCTTCGCTCTCGCGCCACGTGCGCGGGTTGAGCAATGGATCGGGCCAGAGGTTGTAGCGGTTGATGTTGGCGAGTTCGTCGCCGCCGAAACTCTCCTTCTTGCGCCACGGTCCCTTCTCCAGCGCCACAACCTTGACGCCAGCTTCACACAGCACCTTGGCAGCAGCGGCGCCAGAAGCGCCAGCGCCGATAATTACCACATCGGTCTTGCCAGGCTTGCTAGAGGCCATCATGATACTCCTTAACCTTCTCGGCTTCGCCCGGAGCGAAATACTGCAGAGTGGTGTAGCGGCCGCTGTGGACCTCGCTCAGCGATGTCGGCCCTGGAAAACCGATGACATCCCAGCCAGCCCTGTCCCGGTTTCCGCCGTAGATCGGATCGGCATAAAAGCCCTGCCGTGTGTGGGTTATCAGCAGCGGGAAGAAATCCAGGTCGACCTCCGTCGACGTCTGCTGTAGGGCCGGTCCGCCTGGCTCGGATTCGCCCAATGTTTCGCCGGGAGCCCGCGCGGGCGCTGCGCCAGAGCCCGCTTTCTCGATCGCCTTGAGGATCTCGTCCTGCTGCGCGGGGAGAAGACCGATGAACTCGACATCGAAACCGGCGCGCGACCGCTCATCAAGGTCCGCTATGCCTTCGAGGTAGCGGGCCTGCATGATCTCGATGCGGCGCATCCAGGCTTCCGCCGGGCGGCCTTCGAGCGTCTCGAAGCCGGAGCCGTCCGGCTTGGCGAAGATAAAATCGATACCAGACAGATAGCGGTCGAGGAAGTCGATGCAGCCAGCTTCCCGCGCGCCGGGCGTGTCGTCGGTCGGGATGATGCGGGCCATCGCGGCTTCGATAGTGGCCCGCTGATGGGCGTCGAAGAATGTATTCGGCATGAGGGTGCCTCGAATTGCGTTTGACCTGAGCAGTCCGCTTTGAAATTACCGCTTGCGCGTCTGGCTGATTGCCACGGCAATGATAATGATGGCGCCGCGCGCGATGAGCTGCTGCGAGAATTCGAGCCCCATCAGCACGAGGCCGTTGTTGATCAAGCCGATCATCAGCGCGCCCATAATCGACCCGACGACGGTGCCCGCGCCGCCGAACAGACTGGTGCCGCCGAGCACCGCCGCAGCAATCACCGACAATTCGTCGCCTTCGCCGAACTGGAAGCGGCCCGAATGCAGGCGGCCGGCGTAGAGCATCCCGGCTAGAGCCGCCGCAACCGAAGACAGCATCAGGACGCGGAACTTGATCGACGCCGTGTCGATGCCGGAGTAGCGAGCCGAAGTCTCGTTGCCGCCAGTGGCGAGCACGCGTCGGCCGAATGTGGTTCGGCGCAGGACGATGTGCCCGGCGATTCCGATGATCGCCACCCAGATCAGCAGACTCGGCACCGGCCCGAGATTACCGGCTCCAAACACAGACGAATAGGTCTTGTTGATGATCGGGATGGCTGCCGTCGCCGAGATCCACATGGCGACGCCCTTCGCGATTCCCATCATGGCGAGCGTCGTCAGAAAGGACGGAATGCCGACTCCCGTGGTCAGCCAGCCATTGACGGCGCCGACGATGACGCCCGTGCCGAGCCCGCATAGGATACCGCCGGGCAAGCCGAACTGGTCAATTCCCATCGCGGTCGCCACCGAGGCTAGACCGGCGACGGCGCCGACCGAGAGGTCGATTTCACCGGTCGAGAGCACGAACGTCATCGTTACCGACATCACGGCGATGATCGCGGTCTGGCGGATGATGTTGAGCAGGTTGTTGGGATCCAGAAAGCCCTTTTCCCCAAGCGTCGCGGCAAACACGAGAAATATGACCACGAAGCCGATGTAAATGATGTAGTCGCGCCAGTTTGCGAGCGCTGACAGGTTTCCTGGACGTGGCTGCGGCATCGGTCATTGGTTAGCTCCCCGGGCTTCCTGCATGAATTTGTTGAGCCGCTGCTCGGCGTGTTGAAGACTGTCGACGCTGTCGGCGGCCTGCGCATCGTCGAGGTCGTGACGCGGGATGTCGCGGACGATGCGGCCTTCCGACATCACCAGGATGCGGTCGCAGGCAGCGAGCAATTCCTGCAGCTCGGATGACAGCACAAGGATCGCCTTGCCCGCCTTGGCGAGATTGCGGATCAGTGTGACAATCTCCGACTTCGACCCGATGTCGATGCCGGCTGTCGGTTCGTCGAGAATCAGCACGTCGGGTTCGGTTGCGAGCCATTTGGCTATGACTACCTTCTGTGCGTTGCCGCCTGACAGCGAGCGCATTAGTGCTCTGCGCCCGTCGGCCTTGATGCGCAGCCTCTGGATCGAGCTGTCGGCAAGTGACGCCGACTTGCCGAAATCGATCCAACCACTGCGCGAGAGGCGGTCGAGATTCGGCAAATCGATGTTGGTCTGGACGGAATGGAATGCGACGAAACCCTGACGCGCCCGATCCTCGGGCACCAGCGCAATACCTGCGCGGATTGCGTCCTGCGCTTTGCCGATTGAGACCGGCTTGCCCTTGACGCGGATCTCGCCCGCGGTCATCGGCTGGACGCCCGCGAGCACGCGCGCCAGCGACGAGCGGCCGCTCCCAAGCAGGCCGGCGACTCCCACCACCTCGCCGCTACGCAGTTCGAGATCAATACCGACGGGCTTGATCGCGCCTGAAACGCCGCGCGCTTCAAGGAGCGCCTCGCCGACCGACGCCGCTTCGCGCACCACGTCCGAGAAACCGCGCGAGCGCCGGCCAATGATATGCGCGATCATCGATTCCAGCGTGAACTCCGACATCTGCGCAGTGATGATATGTTTCCCGTCGCGCAGGATGGTGGCGCGATCCGCGATTCGGAAAATCTCGTCCATGCGATGCGATACGTAAACGACCGCGACGCCCTGGCTCCTCAACTGACGGACATAATCGAAGAGGCGTTCGACCTCGTTCTGGGAAAGCGCCGTGGTTGGCTCGTCGAGCACGAGTACCTTGCAGGGTTGCGATGTCGCTTTGACGATTTCGGTCAGTTGCCGGTGACCCGCGGGAATGTCGGCGACCTTCGCTGTCGGGTCGATGTCAACGCCCATCCGGGAGAACAGTTTGCGGGCCTCGGCGACCGCCGTTGCGTCATCGATCAGGCCGGCTCCATCTTTTATCTCGCGGTTGAGGAACACGTTCTGGGCTACTGTCAGCGTCGGCACCAGGCTCATCTCCTGGAACGCCATAGCGACGCCGGCCTTGCGCGAGGCGTCAGCAGTAAAGGTCGTGAGCGGGGTGCCTCCGATCTCGATGCTGCCGGAGGTCGGTGGCTGCACGCCACGCAGGATCTTGAGGATGGTCGATTTACCCGCGCCGTTCTCGCCGAGCAGTGCGTGGACCTCGCCCGGAAGGACGTCAAGATGCACGTCATCCAAGGCACGGACACCGCCGAAGCGCATGTGGACGTTGCGCATGCGCACGGCCTCAGCGGCATTGATCGTGTTCATCGCAAGGCATCCCGAAAACGGTTGAGGGACTGCTTCCGCGAGAGCCAGATGGCGGCCCACGCCACCATCCGGCTCTCGGGCATCTTACTGCATGCTCTGCGTAATCTTATCGGTCACCGGCTTGTGGTAGACCTGCTGCCAGGCGTCGGCCAGGTTCGCCTTGGTCACCGGCAGCGCCGGCAGTGCGACATAGGCCGGCGCCGCTTTGCCGAGCAGGCCGTAACCCGCAAGCATCGCCTCGGTCACGCCTTGGTCATAAGGGCGCTGCGCCGACAAGCCCTTGACCGGGCCGTCGCTGGCCATGTTGATCGCAACGTTCTCGCCGAGATCGCAGTTGACGATAACAAGATCCTCGCGTCCGTTCGTAAGCGCGGCCGAGATGACGCCTTCGGCAGGTACATCCCATACCGCCCAGATACCCTTGATGCTAGGATTGGAGACCAGCAACGCGCCCGCCGCCTTTTCAGCGTCCCCCGCGAAGTCTGGTCCGCCGATACCTTGCTCGGCGACGATCTTGATATCCGGATAGTTCTCCGCGAGCGTCTTCTTGACTGCGTCATAGCGCTGTTTGGTCACGAAGAAATCGGCGGCATGGAACACCAAGCCGACATCGCCCTTGCCGCCGAGCGCCTGCGCCAGGAGATGCGCGGTCGCGACACCGTTGCCGTAGTTGTCAGCGGAAACCGCACTAATATAGTCCGTGCCGGCCTTGAAGCCCGACGGAACGTTATCCATAAACACCAGCTTGGCTCCGGCAGCAGATGCAGCCTTGTAGGCGGCCGCGGTTGCGACCGGGTCGGTCGGAATCGAGACGATGACGTTCGGCTTCTGCGCCATTACGGTCTCAAGGTCCGAGACTTGCTTGTCGGGCTTGAAGCCCGCATCGGTTGTGGCAACGACCTCGATCCCCATCTTCTCGAACTGCGCCTTCAAGCCCTCGATCTGCGCCTGGCTCCAGTCGTTGCCGGCGTAGTGCATGACGATGGCCGCTTTGGCTTTCATAGCCTTGATCTTGGCGAGTTCCTCGTCGGTAAGCGAGACGGTCGAGGCAGCTTCCGGCTTCTCGCCGTTCGGGCCGAGGCTAAGCACCGTCTTGCCGATATCGGCCAAGGCTTGTGCCGGGTCCTGGGCAAAGGCGCTGTGAGTCGAG
Source organism: uncultured Alphaproteobacteria bacterium (assembly GCA_963829135.1). Taxonomy (GTDB): domain Bacteria; phylum Pseudomonadota; class Alphaproteobacteria; order Rhizobiales; family Rhizobiaceae; genus Kumtagia. The sequence continues at coordinate 981,840 of CAWHHO010000008.1, forward strand.
AAGCCGAGGCCGAGTGCCATGCAAAGGGCCGTCGACTGAAGCAAGGTTTTCATGCGCATTGTATCTTCTCCCTAGTTATGTGTGGTTCTCATTCCATCAAATGCCGCCGAAGTATCCGTCGCGGCCATGCAATTGGTCACGCTTTGGTCATCTCGCGGTTGACAAAGGCGAAGCTTTCGTGCGCGCCTGCGGCCGGGTCGGGCCAAGCGTCCAATTCGTTGCAAACCCAGCCTTCGTAGCCGATGTCCTTCAGCGCGCTGATCACTGCGGCGTTGTCGCAGTCGCCGCGTCCGACTGGCACAAAGGCGAATGGTTCTTTCTGCCAGCCTTTGAGGTGAACGTAGGAAATGCGTTCAGAGTGCTCCCGCACCATGTCGGCGACATCCCCGCCGGCCGCCGCCAGGTGCGCTGTATCGGGACAGAACCCGATTTCGGTTTTAGAGAAAATCTTGCGCACTTCGTCGGGCGTCTCGACGATCGTGGACAGGTGCGGATGATAGTGCGCCTTCAAACCACGCGCCTTCGCAAGCGCGGCTACCTTGTCCAAGGCGGAGGCTAGTGCGTCGTAATCGCTGTCGCGGGTGCCGTTAAAGCGCCGCGCACCCCCGCCGACGACGAGGTGCTCGGCGCCCAGCGCTTGGGCAGCATCCGCTGCCTTGCCGATACGCGCCAATTCCTCGTCGAGAATATCGGCAAAGATGAAGTTGCCGCCGCTGTACACTGACACGAGGGTTAGGCCGGCGGTCGACAGAATCGAGCTGATTTCGGCGAAACCGTCGACCTCGCCATCGAGAACGTTGCCGTCGAAGAATTCTATGCCACTGTAGCCGGCAGCCGCGATATCCCGTGCAGCGACGGCCATGTTGCCAAAGGTTCGGTAGGCAAGACGTGTGATCGACGTGACCCCAACAGCATCGCCGCCGAGCGGACCCCAACAATTCGCGTGATACGCGAGCTTCCAGGCAGCCATTGGTCTCCTCCCGTGGCGGCTAAACGCATTCTGCACTCTAATTCACTACTTAAGTCGATAAAAATCAAAAGTCAACATTCTTTTTGCTACGTGCAACAAAAGAATGTCCAAAGCGCACGGTGCAGAAGGCGCGCTGCTAGGCATCGCCGAGATCGAAGAAGCGTTTATTGACGCTGGTCAGCTGCGGGAAGGTCCCCGCACCGATGTCGTTGTCGTCATTATAGCCGATGACCGACACAGTCACCTGGCACCCGCATGCCGGCTTCCAGAAGCCGCCCGATAGCATCAGCGGCCATGTAGTCATTACCGCAAAAAACTGCATCTAGGCGCCCGTCCCTGAGCAATTCAGACATTCCTGTGTACCCGCCTTGGATGCCAGACCAGGAGCGACAGCGATCGGTTCTTGATGGACCGGAACGGGGTGGGGAGCTACGTGCGCTGTACTGCAAGTCGGGATGTGCTTCCCGGCTTCGACAGAGCCAACATGTTCGATGTGTTTGGCACCGCCTAGCATGCACAAGTCCTGATGCTTGGAACATTACTTTGATACAGAGCAGACGCTGACCGATGGGTTTCGAAAGGCTTTTCAACCAACCCAGTGCCGATCGCGATGGGGTCTAAGGGCCACCGGCTAGACCGCGGAGTGCTCGCGCAATCTCTGCCTTCACGTCTGTCCAGTGCTCATTGACTTCATCAAGGGTGTGTCCAGCGGCAACAGCATCGGTCAAAAACCGCCGGCATAAAGCGTCGAGGTCGTCGACGAGAGGTTCTGCTGGATGAGCGACGTTCGCATCGATCCAATTGATCAAAAAGTTAATCAAGCTCAGTTGTTCCCCGTCTTGGTCCGCCTAGTCATAGTCGTATTGCTGTTCCTTCAAGGCTTCTCCTCCTGGCCTATCACCACGTTTGGTGTCTTACTACCCTCCTGCAATACCTCCTTCAAACCACCTTGAGAGACTGCTCCCGCTGTAGCTTCAACCGTAGTGCGGTCAATACTATCGGTTCGGGGGCGGTCCCTTTCCAAGTCGGCAGCGGCAATCTCGCCTTTGATGTCAACAAGCGCTGTGGAAGCAATAAGGCCGAGCCCGACCGCGTGTTCGGCCATCGCTAAGCTGTCCGCTGCGAGAACCATGCCGCTGCCGGCGTCTGCGACGGCAGCCGCCAGCTTCTCAATCTGATTGACTCGCTTCGGGGTGCGCGAAACGTTGCGTATGTATACTGCCAGAACGCGATTTGGGTTCTCCCTGACGATCCTATGATACACCTCGGGATCGTGCTGTCCGCTGTCGCCAATGAGGACAAAGGGCAGATCGTGATAGAGCGCAAGCATGTTGCGGATCAGTTCCCGCTTATGATCTTCAGCTTTTCGCGGCAGCGGGCTTGTCCAAGAGATGCCCCATTCTCGAAGAAACAAAACCGGACCGACTGGGATATTGTTGCGGACAAAGAATTCCTCAATCACTTCGTAGATGCCCCATGGCGCGCGCGACACGTAAAGCATGGGATTGCTCTCGCTGCCCGAACAACCGTGAAAAAGCGCTCGGTACAGCGCTCCCACTCCTGGGAAGGCTTCGCGGCTTGCAGCGGTTTCGACGAACAGGCGCCATAGCATTTTCAGCTTGTTCGCAACACCGGTCTTCATGATCGTATCATCGATATCGCTGATGACCACGTAGCGGCATTGTTCAGACGGAATGAATACATCAGCTTTCGCGTTGACCGCCTGCGGCTGTTGAATGCTTATGTCGACCGTGTGCCACAGCACATCGGCCGGCGGTACGAGGCGAGGCCGCAGATTGATGCGGAAGTAACCATCCTCATCCGTAGTGAACTGCTCCTCAGCGCCGTAGAACTGAGCCGTTACGACCACATTCGGAAGGGCGTGCCGAAATATGCGTCGCCGGACATCGCGGAGCTGGTCGAATAGGCTGTGGGGATGGGCACTACGCCCAAACGTTCGAGACTGCTGGAAGACACGACCTATGCAAAATATCTGTTCTCGAGACCCGTAGCCGCGGTTGGCTTGAATGGCGATGCCGCCTCTGGACGGCGCCTCGCGCACGGGCTGAGCGAAGAGGGACAGTATACGGGCCGCCACCTTTCGCCATCTCGAGATGGTGCCACTCGAGCTAATGTTCATACGTCACTTTCCGTTGAGAGGTGTGCTTTCGTCAAGCTGGCCGAGAGGCTTCCTCCGCGGGGTGCTTTGACTCAATTTGGCCTAACGGTGCGGAAGGGTGACAGTCAATAAAGGCGGATGAACTTTGGTCGGTTGGTCGAGAGGGGGGGCAGGGTTAAGAAAGCTAACCCCATACGCCTTGCCAATGCACCTCTGCGTTGCGCGGTAAAATAGAAGCCATGAGGGCGAGCGCTGCAGAAGGCTTTGGATTACCTACCGACTTGCATAATGGTTCCGTTCAAGGGGGGCACGAACGCACCGCGGAGGAATTCGCGAGTCTTCTGAAAGCGCGGGCGTGCAACCACCATGCATAATGCCTACAAGATCGGCCTTCTTCACTGCCGAGACGGTCAACGTTTATCCTAACCTCGCTTGCGCGGATTTTGTACCGCAGGAGCCGCCAAAGCAACGCCGACCGCGTGTCGTGACATGCTCATGCCGGAGGTCACCGCCGTTCTTTTGTTTGACGTTTGACTGCTAGTTCCGCTTCACCAGTTCAACGCGGCGGTTTTTGGCCCGCCCCTCGTCCGTGTCGTTGCTAGCGACCGGAGCCATCATACCGGCGCCGGCCGAGGTCAAACGTCCGGCATCGATGTCATACCCACCAACAAGTTCGTTCTTGACCGACTGTGCCCGACGGGAAGACAAGTCTATGTTGTATTCGAATGAGCCTTTGCCGTCCGTGTGTCCGACGACGATGAGGTTGAGTCCTGGGTCTGATTTCATGAGGTTGGCGATCTCGTCGATCGCTGGTCGAGACTCGGGCTTAATGTCAGCCTTGTCGAAGTCAAACAGGATGCCATAGAGCGAAATGCTGCCCAGCGTAGTCAGCGATTTCGCCATTTCGGCGGCGCCAACGATCACCATCTTTTTTTCGCGGGCCTTCGGCTCAATAATATGTACAAGCGCGATCGTGCGGCCGTTCAGCGCCTTGCAGTAAAGATCGTCGATCAGAGAGAACGTCTGCACGGTGACGTACGCGTCACCGTCTGGATGAGGCAGCTTCCCGGTGAAATATCGCTGGTCGTCAATCTCCTGCGTCAGCGCACATTGCCCGTTGCTGTAGGCAACATCCTTCAGTTCAAACTCATAAACGAAGAACTTCATAAGGCTCATCTCACCACCGCCGCCTGAACTACCCTCTTTAGGATCGCCGCCGCACTCCTCCCGTTTGCATTCGAAAACGACCTCACCGTCGGCCTGTTTCACAACGTCTTCATAGTTTCGCAGCACCTCGAGCGGCGAGCGCTGTTCAGGAAGGACATAGACGATCCGGGTCAGCGCACCCTCGAGTTCCAGCTTTTTGTCGGGCCTTACCACGCGATTGTTCATCTGGTCGCGTTCGTCCTCGTCGGCTGACGGCTTCAGCGATGACAGCGGAACCACAAAGTCGGTGTAGGCGAAATTTTCGTAGGAAACGATGAAAGAGCCCTCGTAACGCTTGAGCAGCGGGCTATCGACCGCGCCGTCGATGTCGGCGATCGGTGCCGTTGCTTCCGCGAGAGCTGCCGCGGATGCCATCACGAGAAGAAAAACGAGAGCAGCGCCAACACCTTGGAAAATCTTCGTTCTCATTACATGTCTCCGGTGAAGGGTGGCGCAACGGTTACTCTGTTGTGACAGAGAGAATGTAGTTGCCACTCTGCGAACCATCGTGACCGTTCGGATTCTTCGGGCAGTGACCAAGTGTGCTTCCACCGGCGAAGAAAAGCCCTTGGCAAGCGCGGCACCATCGCCAGTTATCCTGCTGGCCGGGGCCGGACTGGTGAGTCAGAAAGTACTCGCCGCTCTGCGAACCGTCGTGACCACCGCCCTTAAGATTGTTTGAACAAGAACCTGATGTGTTGTTCCCGGCAAAAAACAGGCCTTCACAGGAACGGCACCAACGCCAATTCGATTGTCCAGGCGGACTAAAGCTCAGCCAGTAGTTCGCGCTGAATCTCGAACTGTGGGTGCCGCCCTTGGGGCATCTGCCCTTGGATGCGTGGCCGTCGAAGTAGAGACCCATGCAGGAATTGCAAAGTCGCCATCTTTCCTGACCGGCGATTACCGTCGGAACTGCCGGCGTGTAGGAGGTATCGACGAAGAAGTTCTCCCAGAGCTTTTTCTTGTTCATCGAATTGATGAGACGTCGGCCTTGGCCTGGCATATTGAATTCCTGGATAATCGCGGTCAGCCGTGGCGCGTTCGGGTCGTAGGCAGTGATTGTTATGGGCGTAGTGGCGTTGCATCCCATGGCAACAAGGTGATGGCCGGAAAATCCCGGATTGGCTAGGCAGATCGGACAGGGCTTGCCAGTGTTGAGCTTGTCGACCAGCTTTGCGAGTTCTCCGTCTAGATTTACCGAGAATCCGCTCAGCAGCGGCGAAAGCACCGGTATTGGCGCGAAGATCGCGGCAAATTTGTTCGCGGTGTTGACGTGTGCGGTTACTTGGCGACTGAAGATGTAGTCGTTCAGCGGTGTCCCATTGAGGGGAGCAACTCCGTCGACCGGAATGGCCATGCCATGCGTGAAATAGTCGATGGCCGCGTATGTCATACCGCCGCATAGGACGGTGCCACCATGCTGTGGCAATTTCAGTTCATTGTTGCTGAAGCGAAAGCCGTTTTGTGTTGGCTGGAACTGCGTCGCTGGCATGGGCTGTCCATCGCTTTTTGTGGGTAAGCGACGTTAGAAAATGCCGGGAAGGAAAATTAGTCTCATCACCCAAAAAGGGGACGCGCAGAAGGAAACCTGTTCCGAAGCCGCTGACTTTCCGCCGATTTATTCGGAGAACTACAGGAGTATTAAGAACGGTGGCCGTTCGATTGACGGCTCGCCGCGACGGTCTGTAGTGCAAGTCGAGTGAGGTCACTCTGCCTGCGTGCGCCGGTCTTGTCGTATGCACGCTTCAGGTGGGTGCGAATGGTCTCTTTTGTCACCCCTAGATGCTCGGCAGCCTCGGAGAGCGAGGGGCCATCGCGCGCGATGAGATCAACAAGGACCGCCTCCGCATGCGTCAACCCATAGACGCGGCTGAGTATGGCAACCATGTCAGGCGGAGCTTCTGAGAGGTCTGCTATGAAGACTGCAACAGCCGGGCGACGTTCCCAATTGCCGGCAACATCGTTCGGAAGCCGGGCAAGCGACAAAACCAACGGCTGAAGAGTTGAGGGACGTTGCAGCGCGAATTCCTCGACCGCAGCGCTTTCACCTCGAAGAAGTGCTGCAACGCGTGTCATCAGTGCCTCAGTATGTTCCTGCCGAAGCGCTGCCAGGCGCCCGAATCGCATGATGATCCCATCCGCGGCATGCATCAGTGCGCGAGCGCGCTGGTTGGCCTTCACTACCAAGCCGTCAGCTTCGATGACAACGATTGCCTCCCTCGCGTCGTCGAACAGCGCCTCGTAAAGCCGCAACCGTCCTTCCATGGCGCCGATGCGTCGGCTCATGGCGACAGCGCGACAAAGATGTGGCGCCAATGCCGAGAGCGCGGCGATTTCGCTGGTCTGGACCGCGCCCTGCCTCTGCGTGCGTGAAAACATGAAGCCGCCAATTCTTCCCGGCGCCTTCTCTGTAATCATCCCTCCGAAGTGATGATAATTCTGTGGGAGCGCCCAGTCATTGTAGAACGGCGAGCGGTGAAGTTGTTCGCGAGGAACAATCATCCAATCGGCACTTGGCTGCCCAACCGGAAGGCGTCGGTAGGCTACACCAGTCGGATTTACGTCCGGGGTAGTATAATGCTGATTGTAGAGTGCCTCCCATTCGGGATCGGTCCCGTGTTCGGCCATGAAAATGAAGCGCTCAGGCGCGACCGGCGTAGAAAAAAGTATCATGGTGCGCGCGTTGAAGTGCGACGCCATTTCCCTGATAACGAAGGGCCACCGCTCCGGCTCAATCCCGGCTTCATAGACCAGGCCCACAAGTTCGGCGAACGACATGTGAAGTCCTCGTTGACCGCCCTAGGCAAAAATATAGGTGCAACTCGAAATAGCAACGACCGTGGTGAAATTACACTCAGCCCGGCTCCGCTGAGGATCGACTCGGCACCGCCATTCGCGCGTTCGGAGACAGGAGATCGCGATCAATTCACCCTGCAGCAGGTTTTGGTAGTCGACGATCTTCGGGTTTCACATTGGACAGTGGCGCGGGAAATCGGCGCCGCTGATGGAAGTCGGCGTTAGCTTTCCCGCCGTCCCGCCGACGTTTCCCTGGAGAGCAGTTGTTCGGTAAATAGTCCCCGGCCGCCTGGCCAAAGCCATGTGATACCTTTTCACACAGGTGCGCCTGCTGCGCTTCAGTCACCGAGAAATTTGCATTCAGAACAATTCATTTCTCTACTATACCTTAGACAGGCTGAGGATTTGACGTGGGGCAAGCACGAAGCCGGTTGTTCACAACGGCTAAGGACTTGTGCGGTCGGTCGAGTGCGCAGGGTGGAACGGAAGAGCGGGGACGAGCACGTTGCGAAAGAATTCCGATCGGGTCGGCCCCGGTTATCCGCAGGTCGTTGTGCTTGTCGGTGCGACGGGTGACCTATCCCGCCGAAAGCTTCTTCCCGGGCTTTTCCACCTTATCAACGCCGGCTTTATCCCAGGTTGCCGTATTGTCGGCGTATCCCTTGACGAGATCGACGTCGACAGTTTCCGCGCCATTGCCCGTGAATCGCTGGACAAGTTCCTGACGCGCAACTTCACCCAGGATGAATGGGCGGCGTTTTCCGACTCACTCGACTATGTCTCACTTTCAGCTGGTGCCGGAGTACTGAAGGAAGTGGTCGAGAAGGCTGAAGCGGCACTGGGGCCGGAGACGCGGCGCGTGCATTACCTCTCCGTGCCGCCGAAGGCAGCACTTCCAGCCGTCCAGCTTCTCGCCGAAGCGGGGCTGGTGGAGCGCTGCCGCATCATTATGGAAAAGCCCTTCGGTACGGACCTCGCCAGCGCCGTAGAGCTGAACTTGAAGCTCCACGAGGTATTCGAGGAGAAGCAAATCTTCCGTATCGACCATTTCCTCGGGAAGGAGCCGGCGCAGAACATACTTGCGTTCCGCTTCGGCAACGGCCTCTTTGAGCCTATCTGGAACCGCAACTTCATCGATCATGTGCAGATCGACGTACCGGAGACGCTCGGACTTTCTACTCGCGCCGCCTTCTACGAGGCGACAGGTGCCTATCGCGACATGGTCGTCACCCATCTGTTTCAGATTCTCGCTTTCATGGCGATGGAACCGCCGACCGCCCTTGAGCCGGCGCCGATCTCCGAAGAGAAGAATAAGGTCTTCCGGTCGATGCTGCCCATCGAACCGCGGGATGTTGTGCGCGGCCAGTATGTCGGCTATCGAAAGGAGCCGGGCGTCGACCCGGAAAGCGACACCGATACATTCATCGCCCTTAAGTGCGCCATCGACAACTGGCGCTGGGCGGGTGTGCCCTTCTTCCTGCGCACAGGGAAACGGCTCGCCGAAGGGCAGCGCATCATTTCGATCGCCTTCCGGGAACCGCCGAAGTCCATGTTTCCGGCAGGTTCCGGTGTCGGAGCGCAGGGTCCTGACCATTTGACCTTCGACCTCGCAGATGCCTCGAAAGTCTCGCTTTCCTTCTATGGCAAGCGGCCCGGCCCGGGCTTCCGGCTCGACAAGCTCTCCCTGCAATTCGCCATGAGCGAGACAGGACTAATCGGCGATGTCTTGGAGGCTTATGAACGCCTGATCCTCGATGCTATGCGCGGCGACCACACCCTCTTCAACACCGCGGAGGGTATCGAGCGGCTCTGGGATATCTCCCAACCCCTCCTCGACAATCCGCCGCCGGTGCGGCTCTACGATCAGGGCGGCTGGGGCCCTAAGTCGATCCACCAGCTCATCGCGCCGCACGCTTGGCGCCTACCGTTCGAACGCGCCTGGCGAGGTTCGTCAAGAGAGTGATCATCAAAAAACAACTGGTGTCTTCTTAGTCGCTTTCATTTGCCCGGATGCGCTGATCGCCGATGCCGCTACGGTTCGGCTGTGATGATGGCCTGGCTGGTGCATGAGCGCGGGATTGAGCCGCGCGTTCCGGGTCTTTGAGAAATCGGAGCGACGTGACATTACTCTTGAGCGACCAGACTTCACCTGTGACCGCAAGCGCGAGGAGTTCGGCAACGCGCAAAAATCAAGATTATGCTGCCAGCGCGAGAGACCCGCCATCTAACGAGTGGGCACAAGTTCGCTGTCGCCGCTTAGCACCACCACCACTGTTCTCTAGCAAGTTGCAATTCTTTCGACCATGTGCCCCCTGCAGCTGACCGCTTGCGTGACGTCGTTTTTGCATCGCAAAATGGCGGCAGGAGGGTCCGGCGGCGTTTACGGGCCGGCTTGAAGCTTTCATCCGAGCTGCCAGTGTTATGTCCCGCAGGCTGCGCGGTTCGATGCGCCCGTAGTAAGCTATCGTTTCCATTTTTGTCGGGCCGTTGTTCCGCCGTGCCCTACGAGCGCGAACATCTTTCCCTAATTTGTGTAACAGGCTCGCAGCACGAGGTCTGCGGTTTTAGAACATTACGCACAGCTGCCAAACGCTCACTTCGCCTCGGATGACCATGGAAAATTAACATATTGGTCGCGCGTATCGTTGCATATATTCCCATACATACGCAGGTAGGCATCTCTACGAACTGGATCGGAGTACACCGCGCCAGGATCAGCGAGGTCTCTCTCGTAATCGCCGAGGTTGTCCGCGGTAATCACGTGTGGCAGGATATCCATCGCTTGAGGTATTTGCCTTCCCTCGAGCCAGTCAGCTGCATGTTGGCCCATGGCATACCCAAACACAGGTGAATTCAAGCTGATGGTCGTTTTGTAAGGGCCGCCATTCTTAATTTCTGCGATCGCTTCCGGTTCGCCATCAATACCACCTATAAATTGGTCCGGACTGTCTTTACCCGCTTCGCGCAACGCTTGCAAAGCGCCGAGCACAACACCGTCGGCGCCAAGAACAACGTCGACGTGCGGATGTGCCAACAGCACGGTGCGCATAGTTGCCAGCCCACCTTCCTTGCTTACTGGGTTGGGAGAAATATCTGCCACGATGCGTACCCCCGGCAACGTGTCGAGCGCATCGCGGATTGCTACAAAACGCGGTGTAAGAAACTGAAGGCTGTCTTGAGTCAATAGGACTACATCTGCGCGACCCCCGAGTTTAGCTTGAATATAGGAGATCGCCGCGTCACCCAACTTCTTACCGGTCAGATACTGCGGGGCGTTAAGCAGCGAAGTTGCTGGTGGAGCAACAACTGTGCTGACATAAGCTCCCGACCAGATCGCCCGTTGCAGACTTATGGCAAGCGCGGCCGGATCGACGGGAGATACGACGATGCCCCCGATATGATCTGCGCGCATCGCCTCCACATCAGAGATCATCTTGGCACTGTCGTTGGCCGCGAGCGCGACCCGATACTTGAGCCCTCTGTCCTTCGCCGCCTGTGCCAATCCGCGATCCACACCCTCGATAAACTCGCGGTCATTGTCTTTCGCGAAGGCCAAAATGGGGTTTAAGTTGGTAGGCTTAGAGCAATTCGGCGCAGATTTATCGTAGGGCTTGAGCACTGTCGGGGTGGTAATGCCCGGCGACCCGTCCACTGCCGCTGCGTAAGTTGGGATGAGCAAGACAGTGGATATCATCACCCACGACCTAACTCGATGCATTTGCCGATCCATTACAGTCTCTCCGCGACCGCGCTCGCGGCACATACTTGCACTCTTGGGACCAAATTCAAGGCGTAAGGCGGCGCTTGTACCTGCGGACCAAGAGTTCATGTTGGCAGCGAGAAGCTCAGCGTCACAGCCGTTCCGGTAGAGCGAGATTCATAAGCAACCTCGGCGTTGATCCCTTTTGCCATAGCCTTGACGATGCGGGTGCCCAACCCAGTTCCCTTCACCGTATTGTCGTTGGTCCCGACACCGTCATCTTCAACGGTTAGCAATGCACGACCACCACCGTCTTCGGCCAGGCGCACGCGCACCTCGCCGGACGTGCGCGGATAGGCGTATTTGAATGCGTTGGTAACCAATTCGGTAACAATGACGCCGAGATTGATTGTGGCGTCGGTGCCCAAGGTCAGCGGGGCGAGATCGCTGATGAGGATAGCGCCATGCCCCTGCCCATGCATCGAACCGCTCAGGTTTTCGAGCAAGCCGCCGAGATATTCATCGAGGTCGACGATCCCAACAGAGCGTGACGTATAGAGGCGCTTGTGCACCGAGGATATGGCGAAGATCCTCGCCTGGGTTTCGGCAAGTGCATCTTTCGCGCCCTGATCTGTCAGGGCATTGGCCTGCAAGCTCACCAGCGAGCTTACCATTGCAAGACTGTTTGCGACGCGGTGGTTGACCTCCGCAAGCAACAGCTCGGCGCGATCGCGCGCGGCACGAACCTCCGCCTCGGCCGCTTCCTTCTCAGCGACTAGTCGGGCTTTGGCCACCGCCTGTTCGAGAGCGGATGCCAGGAGCGTTATGAAATCGTCTCCGATCGTCTTCGGTACAAAATCGCTGGCGCCAGCCTTAAGCGCGGCAACAGCAACACTCATCTCCGAAGATCCCGTGACATACACAACGGGGGGTACGCCTGTGCGAGAAGCAAGCCTTCCTAGAAATTCGAGGCCGGTGTCCGCGGCAAAATAGTGGTCGAGGGCCAGGACATCGAACCCGCCTTCTTCGAGACGACTCAATGCGTCGCCCGGCCCGGACGCATGCACGACGACGAACCCCAGCCGTCCCAGCCTCTTCTGGACGAGACGCGCTAACGCGTCGTCGTCGTCAATGTAAAGGACGCTGGTGGATGCTATCGACTGCATTTAGATCAGGCTGTTTCCGGTATCTGAATGACGGTGAACAGGAGGCCAAGCTGGCGTATGGCGTTAGCAAAGCCCTCGTACCCTACCGGCTTGGTGATGTACACGTTTGCGCCAAGATCGTAGCAGCGCTGAATTTCGCGGCTGTCGTCCGTGGTGGTCAGCACCACAACTGGGATACGCTTCAAATGCGTGTTTGCCTTGATGCGCTGCAGGATATCGATACCCGTCATGTCGGGGAGGTTAAGGTCGAGCAGCACGAGGAGATGCCGACCGATGCTTACCTCTCCAGAACCGTCTGGACCGAGCAGATAGGACAGCGCCGTCGTACCATTGGCGAAAGCTTCAATGTCGTTATTTACCCCCGCGCGGCGGATATTCTTCTCGATGAGTCGGGCATGCCCTTCATCGTCTTCTATCATGACGATTGTGACCGGTTTACCAGCGTGGCTCATCCCAAGGTACTTTCGGTGATTGTTAGGCTGAGCGGCAGGTCTATCGTGAAAGTTGTACCAACGTCGAGCGCTGATTTGACGCTGATGTTGCCGCCAATCCTTCGCACGACTGCTCGTACGTGCGCGAGGCCAATGCCTTCACCAGGCTGGTCTTGTGCTCCTGATCGCCGAAAGAGCTCGAAGATGCGCTCTGCGTCTTGTTCGGCGATGCCGCGGCCATTATCCTCGATATCGATAACGACTCGGCCAGTAAGCATTACTTTGGAGCTTATATTGATCCGCAGCAATCTTTCGCAGGACCGGTATTTCACGGCATTATCAAGAAGATTGGCGAAGACTTGCTCAAGCGAAAGGCGGTCCAACTCGATGTTGGCGATGCCGAGATCGACATGGATCTCTCCACCCGCTTCCTTGACCCTATGTCGGAAGGTGGACGCGGCGTTTTCGATGATGTCAGCGAGATCGAGGGCTTCAAGCCGCAACGGCCTGCGGCCCTCGCGCGCAAGCTGAAGGATCGCGTTGATAAGACTGTCCATCTTGCGAGTCGACGAACGAATAAAGGCGATAGCTTCCGGCAAGTCCTCCGCGGCAGCCGTCCTGGCACTGACGACTAGTGGATCAGACAGGTCGGAGCCGATACCTGATTTTTCGATTAAAGCCTGCAGGCTAGCGGCGCCCGTTTCGAGTTCGCTGGTAAAGCCCATGATATTGACCAAAGGCGCGCGCAGATCATGAGTGACGATATATGCGAAACGCTGGATCTCCTCATTGGCTCGCAAGAGGTCAGCTGTGCGGTGCAGGACCCGATCCTCCAGTCCGCTATTCAGCGCTGCAAGATCCCGGTGCACCGCATTGAGTTCCCGCGTATGCCGTACTACAGACGCCCACGCGAAACTCACAATGATGACGATCGCTATGCCGCCAGTAATTGTGATCCCTCGCAACCAAGCGAAATAAGCCCGCTGCTCCGCGACACGTTCCGTCAGCCGATCGTCAGCGGCGAGGATGATGCCATTAAAGAAGACGTTGGCCTCGTCCATCAGCGTCTTGCCGCGATTGGAACCGACAATAGCAGAGACCTCATCGTCCTTTCGCTGACGCTTTAGTGCGATGGTATTGTCGATCTCAAGAAATTTCTCTTCTATGATTAATTTAAGCCAGTCGAGAGAGGCAGCTGCGGCAGGATCGCCGGCGAGCAGCCGCTGAAGCCTTTCAAACCGGCGCAGCGCGAGCGATTTCGCCGTGTCATAAGGCGCAAGGTAGATCTCATTGCCGTTATAGATGAAGCCGCGTTGGCTGGATTCCGCGGCGAGTAATGAATTTCGAACATCGACAGCAATGCTTCGCGCATCACGCGCGGCAAGCACTTCGTCGAAGCTGGTACGTGCGCGCTCCGCGAGCAAGTACGCGGCTGCAACGATGCCTATCAACACAAGAAATCCGGCGGCAAGCAGCACACTGCTTGAACGCACAACAGTGGCGCTAGTTGGCATGCCTACTAGTTCAATCTCGCTGGGCTCATAGTGACCGTCGGACTCGGACTGTGTTCTCGCAGCTGTTACCACAATCCGAGCCACCTTAGGGTGATCTCTCCCGTTTGCCGACAAGTTTGTCAAATCGGCAGATGCGAGATGCGGCCTGCGCCCGCGTAAAAGCCTTATTGCATGCTCTCCGTTGGAGTAATGCCGCACCCGCGCAGCGCTTAGCACCTGCCCTTAGTGGGGCTCGTGGTAGGACACTACTCGACGGTTGCTGTTTCCGAATGGCCTTAAGCGAGGCGGCTCGGCGACTCCTGCAGCTTTCCTGGGGACATAGCCGCGCCTTCTCTTCACGCGCAGCAGTGCGAGAAACAGCTCGACGGCTTCCCGCTCTTCGTAAAACGAATGCTGTACCGTCCTGCCGATGCTTCCTATCCTTCCCCAACGACGAATAAGGCACGGGTGACCGAAGAGCGTCTCTTCGATCGACATGGCATAGAAGCGCGCCATGTTCTGAGGCATGTCGCTACGTTCGATACAGAGGCTATAGCGCTGCGTGATCATATCGGCAGGATCACGCAAACGAGGGTATGACGTCTAATGATAGGTTTGAATTAATAACTGCAGAGCGATTCATTTGTGTGATGGATCGACCACCAAGACACCGGCGTTGCGAAGGTAGATAGGCAAACACGCAGGCCAAGCTTTGAGCGTTGGTGCCGCGCATGATCTCAGAAGAGATCCATTCGCGCTACGCACAAGTAAATCGGATCAAATCATCACCCTCGCGCCTGTGCGGCGTCAGCAGCCGCCGCCCGCGAGCCGTACGCGCTCCCAAAAGCGCCGTAGTGTGTGCCGCCGAGGAAATCAGACGAAGTAGGCAGACGAAGTAGGCAGACGAAGTAGGCAGACGAAGTAGGCAGGAAATACTAAATGAATACTTCGCCGCGTCGACACCCGTCAAACCGCCGCTTGTCCCGGCAAGGCCGATCACATCATTGACCCGCGTTTTCGGCACGATGGCAGCAGCGAGCTCACGTCCCGACAGGTTTCGCGGCTGGCAAGGGAATGGTCCGAGGGGTGGCGCGGCAAAATCGAAAACGGCAATTCCGTGCACATGGTCATGTCGTTTCCGAAAGGCTCGGACCTCGACAAAGTGTCCGCTGTCGTGCGCGCCGTCACCGAGGATCTGCTAGGGCAGGGGACCGGGCGCTGGAACTACATCGTCGGGATTCACACCGACCGCGACCATCCCCACGCCCATATAATCGTCGATCGCCGGAACGACGCCAACGAGCTGTTCTATTTCTCGAAGGCACGGCGAGTTCACCTACGATCGGTTCAAGGACGCTATGGTTGCCTATGGCAAGGAAGTTGGAATCGAGATGGTGAACACCAGCCGCCTTTCGCGCGGCCTGGTTGACCAGCCCTATTCCGATATCGACCTTCGCAACACGACGCGGGGCGTATTGCTCGAGCACGGCAAAGCGCCGCTGAACAATGACCCGCCCAAACGGCCCAGCTATTTTGCTCGAATCGCGACCGAAAGCGGCGAGAAGACCGTGTGGGGAGCCGGTCTGAAGGATGCCATTCGCGACGCCGGCGTGCAAGTAGGGCAGGGGATTGCAGTCACCAATGCCGGCAAACAAGTCGGCGACTACACCCGCAAGGGGCAGACGGTCGCCTTCACCCGAACACAATGGGAGGTGCGGGCGATAGACCCCGGTCACCCGCTTGAGCGTGCTCCGGCCGGTGAAAGTCTCAGCAGGACCGCGCAGCAGATCGCCGCCTACGTCAACGAATACCGAGCGGTCAGCGAAATGGCCGACCGCTTCGGATATTCGGCCCTGGCTCACGCCATGGCTGCAGCCGCTCAATCCCTAGAACGCCTTGAACCCCTTGAGACGAAAGGAAACGACGCAGTGCCTAACGATGCCCAAATCCGGGTCGATCAAACCCAATTTGAAGAGCGACTTGCCGCCATGCAGAAGTCGCTGGAGGAACTTGACCACCGTATCCGGCAAGCTCCGCCCGAGCTGCGGCCGGAACTCGACCAGCGGTTCAATGTCATCCTTAAGGATGCGCAGGAATTGCGGCCACTGGGCGAAGAAACCCAATCGCTCAGCGAGCCGGCGGCGGACAGCATCTATTCGCCCCGCACAGCGAGCGAATTGGCGCAGTCCATCAAGGACGGTCCGGCCGAGAGGCTGGCGAATGCGCTCAAGGACACAGGCCTTGACGCCAACGAGATCGCTGCGCGCATCGACCTTACGGCGAAGAATGCGGCCCTCGAAATGCAGTGGGTGGAGCGCGACATGCGGGCAGTCGCTCACGCGCATGGCTTCGATATGTCCACAGAGGCAGGCCTGGCACGCACCCAGGAAAAGACGGGGGAGATCTACGACCGGATTGAGCATACCCTTGGCCTACGCCAGGAGCTTGTTCAGGGTTCCGGGCAAGAGCTGGATCGCAACGATCTGATTTCGCGCCACGGCATTGCCAACGTCGAAAAAGCAGAATCGGCATTCGAGGAGTATGAAGCCGCGGACAAGAATTTAGAGCTTGCTCTGCTCGGGCGGGCTGAACCGCAAGAATTGCCGGAAGGCGGCTATGGCTATGTATCGCGTTCCCAAGCGGAGATAGACCGCGACAACCAGGCGCTGACGAGAGCGGAACGGAGGCTTGAGCAAGCTACCGACCGGATCGTTTCGCTCGTAACTGAGGGCAACGGGGCAGCTCGTGAAATGGCTATGTCCGACCAGGCGCTGCGATACGAGTTTGCACGGCGGAATGTCGAGCTTTCACAGACGGACGATCGGACCAAAGCGCTGGACGACGCCAAAGCGCTCGTGGCCCAGGGGTCGCTATCCAGCGACGAGGCACGCCGATTGCGCGAGAATGTTGAAAAGGCGCTTGGACCGGAAGCCGTCACTGCGATGCAGCGAGGGGAGGGGGTCCAGATCCCCGGCCTGGACGAAGCAAAGTCGCGTGACTTTGCCGTTGCTTACCTCAAGGCCGACGAGCAGTGGGGCCGCAACCACAGCGATGCGCTCTCGCAGCACAACGCTGCAGCCGCACAGCTGGAGCAGGAACAGCGCCGTCAGCGCGAGGCACGCGGGCAGGAGCTACGCGGCCACGACTTTGATTGATGCATCGGCAGGATTTGAGAATAGCATGACCATTCCCGAAGGCCGACTACGCCAACTAGGCGGCATCCTCTTAATCGCGTTGTTCACGCTGTTGATCGGCTACGTCCTGGCCTGCGGGTATGCTCAATTCCGCTTCGGCCTGCACAAGCTTGACCTTCTCTATGTCGCCAAGAACTACGGAGCGATAAAGGTCACGGATTACCGAGCCTATCTTTCCATCAACCTCATCCTTGCCATCTCTGCACTCAGCGGGCTCGCCCTGGGCGGCAAGATCGTATCGGAAGGGCTGACCAGGTTTGCCAACACCCACTGGCAGACACCGCGCGAAATGAAGCAGCGCCGGTTCTTTGCAAACCCTGGGCTTGGCTTCGTTCTCGGCAAGATGGGCACTCCGGCGTCGGGCAAGCCGTTCATCGTGTCGGCCGATCACCCGCATTGCCTTGTTGTCGCGCCCACCGGGCGCGGCAAGGGCGTCGGCTTTGTCATTCCGAACCTTCTCACCTTCAAGGGCAGCGCCGTGGCCCTGGACGTGAAGGGCGAGAATTTCGACAAGACAAGCCGCCACCGTCAGAAGCAAGGCGACAAGGTCTATCGCTTCGCTCCCACCGATTGGTCAAAGGGCTCCCACCGCTACAACCCGCTGGCGCGTGTCATGCGGATGGAGAACCCGGCCCAACGCATGATGGAGCTCCAGAAAATCGCCTCGCTCTTCCTTCAGGCGAAAGGGCAGGGGGCTGAGGAGTTCCTTCCAGGCGCGACGGATATCTTTGTGGCGTGCGGCATGTACGCCTACGAAAAGAGCAAGGTCACGCTGGGCGAAATTTACCGTTATGCCGTCCAGGGCGAGGAGCCCAAGACGCAGTACGCATTCTACGCCCGAGAAGCCAAAGACCCGTCCACCCGCATCATGTTCAACAAGCTGGCGAACATCACGGAGCGGACGCTTTCAGCCTATGTTTCGGTCTACAGTTCGGGATAGTGGATACAGCCGTTCTGTCTTAGCTCGGCGCCGTTTAGCCCAAATATGTCATCCGTTGTCGTTTGAACTCCTAAAACGTCTCCAAGAGCGGTCAAACCCTCGCCCAGTTCCAGCAACTGAGCTACGAACCTATGTGTCTTGGCAGCGATGTGCTCTTCGGCATGATTAAATGCGGCGACTTGCGTGGAGTCCAACGCGAAATTGCGTGCGTGAATGATCTCGCGATCGGGTTTTGGCTTATACAATTCCCTCATCCCTACCTTGATCAGATTGCGACCCACCCTAACGCAGTCAGTAAAGCTCCATTGTCCAAGGTACGACGGACAGCAATCCATTGCCCATGGAAGTTAGCCGGCGTTGTGTCGAAGAAACTGCTCTGTTCATACCGAATAAGGAATGGTCGTCCAAGTAGACGGGCTCGATGCTTGTCAAAGCATCCGCCTTGGAGTGGGTCATCGGGTCAGTCATCCCGGGCCATGTCAATGCATCAGCAGTTTGTTTGGGGCACAGGTTGGGTGTGACCGCTGCTACTGACGCCCACACCTGGACGAGCAGGCCGCCCTTAAACTCCCTGATATCAAGCTCATACCATCCATCTTGAGGAGCAAGGTCAATATGGGGCTCTCCGGCCATGAGAGCCCGCAGCGCCTGAATATCTGGCATGAGGGGCTTCGTAAAAGAAGGCCCTCACCCCGTACGCTCCCCTCATCCATAGGTACCCTCGCAGATATTCGTTGGACATCGTCCATTGTACGTGTCGCTGAGCCGAGAAGTAGTGTTGGGTAAAAATCTCCCCCTCGGCAACGCCGAATTCGGGCAGGGACAGATCGTCATAGAATATCCGCTGGTTAGTGTTACCCAGGCGATACCCAGCGCGGCGAGCGCGCTTTCCGGCACTGCAGCCATGATCATCTGGACAAATTCGCGGTGCGGCCCGTGAAGATCGTTGTCCCAACGAGCCGTTACCTCAACACGCAGCTGAGGATTGGCACCAGCCGGCTCCAGCAAGGCACGAAGCCTTTCAGGCAGCTTCGCTTCAGGAATCGGGAACTCGTCTAGATAGTCGATCACTTAGAAGCTGCTTTCAATATCAATCCGACTAAATGCAATCCGGAGTAGAAAGCCAACGACAGTCGCATCCCGAAGTTGCTCAACCGTCGCATGTCTATAGAGCTGCTACAAGCTATGT
>CAWHHO010000009.1:0-85197 GCA_963829135.1 uncultured Alphaproteobacteria bacterium
TGCGATGCCTCCTGCTCCGATAAAACCGATACTGAGGCGTTCCAAGGTACCACTCATAGCGATGCAGTCCTTCTTGCGAGCTCGTCGTAAAGTTCTGCCGTCTCCAGACCCATACGCGATGCGGTAAAACGCTCCTCAAACCGCAGCCTTTGTTTCCGGCCGACGGCCCAGTCGGAGATCGTCGTCGCCAAGGGCAGTCACTATTGTTGCGGCGAGAAGCGAGGGGCTGGCAGCCGTCACCAGAAATGGATGATCGCTACCCAATGCTTCGATGGTCCCCCCGACGCGCGTGGCGACCACCGGCAGTTCCAGCGCCATTGCTTCCAGGACGACCAAAGGCAGCCCCTCGAACAACGATGGCAATACGAAAAGGTCTGCGGCGGCGAGCAGGTCCGGTACGTCGGGGCGCCTGCCCAGAACAGCACGTTCTGTAGTGCAGACGTTTTTGCGACAGCCTCGATAGCTGCTTTGTCAGGTCCATCGCCAACCAAGATAAACAAGGCTCGGGGCACGCGCTGTGCAACCTGCGCCATTGCCTGCACCAAGACCCCGTGCCCTTTCTGAGGGGTGAAGCGGGCGACCGTCAGGACCACCGGGACATCCTCACCAATATCGAGCGAGGCGCGGAGTTTCGCTGCGAGCCCGTCGGGCTTCCGGGGCGTCGATGCCATTGCGTATTGTGACGATACTCGAAAACCCTTGGGCTCGCAAAAGCTTTCGGCGCGAGGCTTCGGAGACAGGAACGATGTGATGCGACAGCCTCCGGTCTCGCGCCGGTGAGCTCGATCTGATCAGGATCGGTGAGCAGATATGGCAGATGGTCGGTGCGGATGATCGGGATGGCAGATGCCTTCCTGCCGCGGCGAGCTGGCCGTGTCCCTCCCATCCGATTCCCGCATGAACGTGCAGAATTGATCAATACTGGATCGCGGCCAACCACTCCTGAGAATACGCCACGCATCTTCGCTCAGCTTGATGCTCAATATCCGTAGCGCGCAGCTACGGCGGCAACAAACCGGTGCCTGTCCTCGGTCAACAGGGCTATTGTGATATCCCACCGTTGGCTCAGAGCGCGCGCGCCGAGCGTCAAGCATGTGTTCGCCCACGCCGGAAGGCTCAGCACTGTCGGTCGCCAGGACGATCAGTGCGACCTCGCTCATTCGGCGCCGGCAGACCCTTGCCGGCCTCATCCCGTTTCTCGAGGCGGCGGAAGGTCGCCAGCGCCTGCCCGACGACCTGATCCATGTTGTAATACTTGTAGGTGCCGAGCCGCCCGACGAAGTCACGTTGTCGCGCGCTGCGCGCAAGCGCCTCGTATTGCTTGTAGAGCGCCTGGTTTTCCGGCCGCGGAATCGGATAATAGGGATCGCCGTCGGCACGGGCAAATTCGTAGCGAGATGCTGGTCTTCGGGTGGCTCTGGCCGGTCAGATGCTTGTATTCGGTGATGCGCGTGTAAGGGCACGTCCTCGGATGGATAGTTGACCACGCGCGACCGGCTGGAACTGCTCCTGACGTCGAGCGTCTCATGGCGGAAGTCGAGGCTGCGATAGGGCAGCGGCCCGAAGCGGTGGTCGAAATAGTCGTCGATCGGCCCGGTGAAGATCGTGTGGGGCGCAAGCTCATCCTCGCCACAGATCGCGATAATCGACGCCGGTCTCGACGCGGATGTTCTCGTGATCGAGCATGTTCTCGAACATCCGCGTGAAGCCGTCGGCCGGCATCGCCTGGAAGGTGTCGAGGAAATAGCGGTCGTCGGTCGACGTGCGGGTCGGGACGCGCGCCGTGACCGACTTGTCGAGCTCCGAGGGATCGAGCCCCCACTGCTTGCGCGTATAGCCTTCGAAGAAGGTCCGGTAGAGATCCGTGCCGACCTGCGAGACGACGACGTCGCGCGACGGTGCGGATCTCGGCCACCGGCTCGGCGCGGCCGGCCAGGAACGGCGGCCGCCGCCTCGTCGTCCTGCAGGTCGAGGCCGAAGAGCCCGTTCAGCGTCGTGCGGTTGATCGGCATCGGCAGCAGCTTGTCGCCGACGCTGGCGAGCACGCGATGCTCATAGGGCCGCCAGTGCGTGAAGCGCGACAGATAGGCGAACGATCTCCTCGCTGTTGGTGTGGAAGATGTGCGGGCCGTATTGGTGGACCAGGATGCCGGCCGCGTCGTGGCAATCAAAGGCGTTGCCGGCGATATGGGGCCGGCGGTCGCAAAGAAGCACCCGCTTGCCCGATCCGACGCCAGCCGTTCGGCCAGCACCGAGCCGGCGAAGCCGGCGCCGACGATCAGATAGTCGTAGGGTGCCGATCGCGCGCCGGGCTGCGACGCGGAAGGCCTGTGGCCGGAGCGCCTGCGCGGCATGCTTGCTCGCACGGCCTCATCGACAAGCGCCGACATTCTGGCGAAAGGTCGTCGTCCCAGGACGATGCCGGCGAGATCTGCGTCGACCGCCGGCAGCCAGTCCGCTCGCTTGCGCGAGACAGTGCAAGCGCATCGCTCGCAGGCCTCGACGAAAGACGGCCGCGTCGTCGGCGATCAGCACGCCCGTCGACGTCGCCATAGTGGCGCACGACATCGACGACCGGCGTCGAGACGACCGGGCGGCCGGCGGCGAGATATTCCGGCGTCTTGGTCGGGCTGATGAAGCGGGTCGCCTCATTGAGGGCGAAGGGCATCAGCGCCACATCCCAGCCCGCCAGATAGGCCGGCAGATCGGCATAGTCCTTGCGGCCGAGATAGTGGATGTTCGGCGCGCGCGGCAGCGTCGCGGGATCGATCTTGCCACCGGGCCGACCATCACGAACGACCAGTCCGGCCGCGCCGCCGCCACTGTCGGCGATCAGGTCGCAGATCGATCCGCTCGTCGATGACGCCGTAATAGCCGAAGACGGGTCCGGCGATTGCGGCCTGATCCGGCGGCTGCAGCCGCAGCGTGCCTCGCGCTGCGCGAAATGCGCCGACATCGACGCTGGACGGAAAGGGATGGATGTTGTCGTGCGATGCGCGCTTCGCCTCGATAGATGCTGTGGCCGCCGGTGAAGACGACGTCGGCCGCGCTAGCAGCGCGCTCTCGCGCTGCGACGCAGTTCCGGCGGCGCGAAGCGGAAGGCGGACAGCTCGTCCATGCAGTCGTAGACGACCGCCGCCGCATCGACATGCGCGGCGAGCGGAAACATCATCGGCGTGTAGAACCAGAGGACCGGCTCGCTCGCCCGCGTGAAGCGCGATCAGCTGGTCGAGCAGGCCCGACAGCGCCGGCTTGCAGCCGCTCGCCTTGCCAGCCGTGGGGCACGCGCGGCCGGACCGCCATGACCTCGGTGTCGTCGAAGGCATGGAATTCCAGATAGGGCAAGATGATGGTCGGTCGGGATATGCTCTTCGAAGAAGAACACGCGGCGGTCGCTGGCGAAGCGCTGCATCAGATGCTGCGGCCGCTGCAGCACGAAATCCCAGCGCAAGTGCGAAAAGCAGATCAGGGGCGAAGCTTTGGCGCGGCAGTCTCGCAATATTTGATGATGACGCTGAATGGCTCAAAGCGGCTGCCCTTTCTGTTGACCGCGCCAAACTTTGGAAGGCGAGTGGTGTTCCATGCCCAATGTAGCGGCGGAATGCCGCATCTAGCGCAACGTCCACGACATGGTGCATAGCCTGGGGGTTGTAGTTAAACGTTGGTGAAGTGCTGGAAGCCCCCTTTTTGCTCTTGCTTTCGCAACTATTATTCACACATAATTTGATGCATGACGTACGTTAGGCGAGCTGTGGCTAAGTCGGTTCTTCAAAAGTCTGCACACGTTGGCGTGCCGCTGGAACAGAATGAGTTGGACACTCGCCTGTCATCGATTTTGGTTGAAATCGAACAGGAGATCGTGCCCGACCGGCTGCTGAAGTTGGCCATCGATCTGCAAAGCGCGCTTACCGCTCGGCGACAGCAGCGCTCTCCGAACTAGACATTGCGTTGGTTAGATTCAAGCATTCTGCCCGGCCCTTCGGGGTTTCCGGGTGTTGGCCGCCCGCGGTGTCGGATGGACTTGGCCGGCCGCAGCTCGGCTTCGCCATCCTCCCGGCGGCTCGCCTCACCGTCCGCGAAATAGAATGATTCACTCCAACCATGAAACGCTCTTGGTCACAGACGCAGGAAGGGGATTGCAAGGGTTGGGGTGTCGTCATCGCTTCTGCAGACTGCAGGCGGTTGCACGTTTCGATCTTTCGGGAGGTTGGCGATCGGAACCGCTGCTTCCGAGGAAGGCGCGCGGAGTGGTCGCGAAGGGCTTGAAAACCGAAAGGCTTCCTGCGCCTTCGCTCCCGCGTATCCGGACAGATGGCCTCCAGGATTCGAGCTGATTATGAGTTCCCGCCTTAAGCCAGGCGGCGACGCGGGCTGTCCGCTTCGAAGCGCTGTGTGAGGTGACGCGCGGAGGATTCCACCAACGTGTCGGAAGAATCCTCGCCCAGATCGTCCAGCACGCTGAGCCGGGCGCGGTTCAGCCGGCTCTTGACGGTCCCGATGGCGCAGCCGCAGATCTCGGCCGTCTCCTCGTAGCTTGTACCAGAACCCCAACGAGAACCAGCACTTCCCGGTGATGGGCGGAAGCCGGGCGATTGCGTCCTGGACTTCGCGGCTCCGCACGCACCATTCCTGACTTGCTTCGGTCGCCGGTGAGGCAGCGATACAGTCGATCAGGCCGGGCAGTTCGCGCTTGTACACTTTGATGCTGGTGTAGAAGGTGTTGCGCATGATCGTGAACAGCCACGATTTCATCCGCGTCCCAGGCTCGAACTGGTCCATGTTCGACAACGCTTTCGCCAGCGTCTCCTGGACCAGGTCGTCGGCATTTGTCTTGTCCCTGCAGAATGTTCGTGCGAATGCCCTAAGAGCGGGAAGCAGGGCGACAAGATCGTCGCCGACACCTGCAGGTGTGACAATAGCCAAATCCTCGAAAAAGCCTTGATTTACGAAGGAACAATGCGCCCCTCGCGCATACGTTCCTAAGCAGCCCGAAAGGCCGAAATCTTTCGGTCGCGGCCGTGATGAGAGCGCGTTTGGCCCGGCCGCCTACGCGCCAGTCTGCGCATTTGACGCCCCGGCCGGCTTTGATCTAGGCGACCCCCTATGACGCAGGAAGACTGAGAGGACGACGAGCAGCGCCGTCGACAAAAACTCCGACTGCCAGTTCTGAAACGATTCGAACCACAACTTCGCGTTGAAGGCATAGCTGAGCAGCGACTGAGGCTGGCCGCCATGAAGCATCGCCTCGTCATTGGTTGCCACGAGGCTTGCCCACCAATGCAGGCCAAAGGAAGCAATGAACAGCAGCGCCAACGCAATGCCGAGTGAATAGGAGTAGAACCAATCCAGCATCGGAGCTGCCTGTCCGGACAGACAGTTCGTCCCCGGGACGATCCGGATCATCCGGGTCCCGCGACTTGGCGGAGCCACGCTGAAACAGAATTGCCGTCAATATGACGTAAGCCGACATCTGCAGGAACTCACTTTCCCAATTCTCGAACAGCGCCGATAGAAAGTTTCCGCTCGTCAGATATGTCGATACGTCAAGTCGCCTGTCCCTCCGTGTTCCCTCAGTTCATCGTTGTAGACTGCGTAGCCCGACCAGATCATGCCGAATGCCGAAAATAAAAACAGCGCCGTCAGCGCAATTGTAAGTCCATTATCGCGAAGCAAAACCTTCATAGTCGTCTCCATATGGCTGCTCGTCCGCACTGGAGCATCGCGGTCGGTCGCACGTCTGGTAGCACGCTGGATGCGGGGGGATTGCAACTGTCATTTGCCCGGTAGTCGAGCACTATCCGAACTCGCTCGCCTTTCTGGCGGCTTCTGCATCCGAGACGTCGACAGTGAATAGCAATCGTCCGTTCTGATCGGACACGCGAACCAGCCAACCTACCAGGTCATCTTCGCCAGGCTTCAGGTCGACCAAAAGCTCCAGCGCACACCGAAGGGCTTCGTCTCGGGCTACCTCCGCGCTGGGCAACGTTGCATCGGGAAGTCGTTGGATTGCCCCGCCATCCCGATACTCAAACAAATAGACGGTATCGGCTTCATCGGTGGCCATGTCGACGGAACCTTCGTCGAAATCGCCATTGCTTTGCCTGTCATACTCGTTGGAGACTGGTCCAAGTGCGGCGGTTTGGATAAGGATCGACTTGGCCCGAGCGACGGGATCCGTCACCTCATCCGCAGTGGCCATTTCGACGGTGACGCGCTCGCCGCCCTCTCCGCAGAAATGACTGCAGGCCCGTTTGTCCGCCTTCAAGGGTTGCGCTGGCAACTTGTGTTTCAACGATTTGCATCGCGTCAATTCCTGTTGCCGAAAGCGTCGTTCGATTTATCGGATCCGTTATTCGTGGCGACGGCATTGCGACCGACGCCATCAACCAACTAAGGTGACTTCCATGTGTTCCATACAGTGGCGTAGTTATTTCCTGAGCGTGATCGCGAGCGTCGTCTGAGTGAGCCCCACCCGATCGGCCTCTGGTTGCTTTCAGTAGCTGCTGAAGGTTCCGACGAGCATCGAATGTAGGCCCGTTCATCCTAACAACGCTGAGGTAGGGACCAGTCCGGATTCCAATATAGGCGGGGGCAGTTTTTTTGACGCCGCGGGGGCCGCCGGTGTCGTCGCGTCGTCATTCACGCAATCGCGCTCCGTTCGCAACCTGACCAAGCACACTGCATAAAAAGCGCACCGCGACCAATCGCTGGAGCTTGCGCCGGACATTCAGCACCGGCGGGGGCAATGCAGCCTAGCGCCTGCCTAAGCGAACATATTCGGCCCGATCTCTTCCCCAATTTCAATGATGGCATCAGTGGGAATGTGGTTTCTACGTGCCGCGGCGCGAATAGCCTCAGGATTTGGTGCTTCGTAAAGGCAATACGTTTTCTTCTTGTCTGCGCTCAGGAATGAAAATATCCACTTCACGCCTTCCTGGTCATTTATCAGATTGACGCTCTCGACCCCTTCCTTTGTAAGGTCGAGCTGTTCGGCAAAATTTCTTTCGATGACGTAGCGTGGCATAAGGCGCTCCCTATCGACGGTATTGATGCTCGAAGCAGGCGGCCAAGCCTAGTGCAGAGTTGGTTTCACCTTCTTCTGCAGGCGCAGCATGTTGAGCTCTACCGCGCTTGCCGAGGCTAACTCCATCAAGGATACAGCTCTTTCAACCGCCGTCCTATTTCCGATTTTCAGAAGCAGTTTCGCATACTCGGCCTGTGAATACGCCAGCCATGGTCTTGAACCATTGGACGAATTCATTTCCAGTGCATGTTCAAAGTGCTCCGCAGCCTTCTGAAAGTCGCCGAGGGTCGCGGACAGCATCCCCAGATAGCGGCTGGCAGCCCCGAAGCAGACAGTAGCCACACCGGCTGTGATGGTCATGTATTTATAAGGAAGCAAAAGGCTGTAGATCGTCTGAGCCGCGTCCGCATCGCCAAGATCGACGGCGACTTCCGCTATGAATGACAATGACGCGCTTCGCTTCCCGTCAAGCGGCATCGCAAAACCTGTGCGCGCCAACTGGTTCAACCTGCGCTGCGCAGCGTCTCGATAGCCCAAATCAACCGCAAGCAGGGCAAATCCCGGCAACCAGGTGGTTGCTTCCGGATTCTCGTCTATAAAATGCTTCATCACCGGCGCCACCTCGGCAAGGCGGTTCTGTTCGCGTCGGATTGTGAACATCTGCATGCCGTAGACCCCGTCGACTTCTGTGCCATGTGTTCGGGTCCCGAGGCTGCGAGCTTCTTCGGCAAGTGTCTCCGCAAGCTCAAGGTTTCCGTCGAGAATCGCCATCATGGCCCGCGCATGGCGAGCCAACCACATCAGGTTGAGGCGCTGGCGCTGCGTCCCCAGTTCCTCCAACCCATCGATCGCACGCCCGGCTCGAGCGCGACTGCCCAGTTCGGTCGATACGTAGACGTCGATTGAAAGGGCTCTACTCCGCGAATCGTCGTCGTTTATCTCATCTGCGAGCCGTTTGAGGTCATCTATTTGTGCAATTCGGTCATTTGCCGCTCTCACCGATGGGACGGTCGTCGGGCTGAGAAAAGGCAGGACTGTGAGATCGAAAAGCGAAGCTTTGTCGGCAATCAGCTCCGCAAGTGCAACGCCTTCCCTATGGCACTTCACGCTGTTTTCGGCATCGCCAACGTAAGTATACGCTCGTGTAAGGCGGCTAAGAAGCTGACACCGTAACCTCTGGTCGCCCGTATCGATGTTTGCCATCGCTTCCTTGAGCAGTGCAAGCGATTCACCAATCGGCTTCGCCGAGAGAAACTGCGCGACATCGAAACCGAGCGTCGCGCGTACGAAGGTCTTTTTGTCGCCGGCTTCGCGCGCCAAATCGGCGGTTACCCTGAATTTTACCACGGCGTCCGATAGCCGGCCCGCGGCATTGAGCGCTTCACTGAGCATGAGGGTCGCTTCAAGAACCTGTTTTCGGCGGTCAGGCCCCTCGGGGAGCTTCTCTGCGATGGCAAGGGCATTCTCGAAGTGATCAACAGCCTCATAGTTGGCTGATCGCCGAAGCGCCCGCTCGCCAGCCTTCATCCAGTATGGCAAGGCCAGCGCGTCTTTCTGCGCCTGGACATAGTGCTGGGCAATGAGTTCGGGCTGGGTGGCCACGAGGTCGGGATTTTCGTCGATCAGAACTTTGGCGATGGCTTCGTGATAGTACCGGCGCCGTCGGCTTAGCAGCGATTGGTATGCCGTATCCTGAATGAGCGCGTGGCGGAACACCAAAGCGTCCCGCAGTACGCCGCCAACGACGACGATTTGCATCGACATGAGCTGGTGGAGGGCATCCTCAATCGTCCGTTCGTCGAGGCCGGCAACCTTGGAAAGAAGGCCGCGATCGAATTCTCGGCCTATCACCGAGGCAATTTGCGCGATTTCCTTGGCCGCTGCCGTCAAACGATCGAGACGGGCCATAAGGGAACCCTGGAGACTATCCGGAATCTCGACGTTGAGCGACGCCGCCTTTCCGCTCTCCTGGATTGAGCGGGCCAGTTCCTCCACGAACAGCGGCACGCCGTCGGTTCGATCGGCGATCTTCTCGGCGAGTTGCTCCGGTACATCGGCGAGCATCGACGCGATCAGCTCGCGCATCTGCTGCTTCGTCAGGCGCCCAATGGCGAGCATTGTGACCTGCGCCAGCCCGGTTGCCCAGTCCGCGCTCCATTCCGGCCGATGCGTCACGATAACAAGGACCGACGCCCCATGGATGCTGTTGACAACTTCTTTAAGCACCTCGCTGGTCGACGGATCGATCCAGTGGGCATCCTCAACGACAAACAGGACGGGCGCTCTCTTCGCTGCGAGCAGCACTCGGTCCGCCAACGTACGCACGATGAGTTCCTTGCGTTCTTGGGCAGAAAGGTCGAGCGGCTTGAATTCGTGGCCAAGGTCGAACGAAAGGAGTTCGGCATATGTGGGTCCAACTTCAGCAGGATGCTGGCCGTAGCGGTGGATGACGTTGCGAAGTTTGTCAGCACGCATGATCGGGTCATCGTCGGCCGAAAAGCCCGCGAACCTGCTCAGTCGCTGAATGATCGGGTAAAACGCCGAGGCGACGTGATACGGCGAACACTGTAGCCGGATCAACTCATACTCAGTTTCCTGCAGCTGCTCCTCGAGCGCGTCGACGAGCCGTGATTTGCCAATCCCTGCCTCGCCCGCCACGAAGACCGCCTGGCCCTGACCACCTTTTACGAGTTCCCAGCGCTCGAGCAGCATTCCAATTTCGCTGCTTCGACCGACAAACTTCGACAGCGAACTGGCGCGCGCAGCCTCAAAGCGGCTCTCAACCTCACGTTCGCTGCGAACTTCAAACAGGGCGATCGGCGAATCGAAGCCTTTCAGGTCCTGAACGCCAAGACTTTCGATTTCAAAAGACTGCCCGGCGAGCCGTCGCGTGCTGTCGGATATTACGATCTGGCCGGGCACGGCAGCGGCTTGCAGTCGTGCGGCGAGATTGGGGGTGTCTCCTGCGATGGACGCGCGTTCGTTTGCGCCGCTGCCATCAATGTCGCCAACGACGACGTGGCCGGACGCGATGCCGATGCGCGCCTTCAAGGGCTGGTCGTCAGGCGAACTGAGGCCCTCAACTGCAGCGAGTGCCTCAAGGCCTGACCGAATGGAACGCTCTGCATGATCCTCGTAAGCGACGGGCCACCCGAAATATGCAAGCACGCCATCTCCAAGATATTTGGCTACATACCCACCAAAGCGTGTAACCGCACCGGCGACGCTATTCTGATACCGCCGGGTCAACTCGTGCATGTCTTCAGGATCGAGCCGTGCCGAAAGCGCGGTAGAGCCAACCAGGTCGCAAAAAAGTACGCTTAGCAGCCGCCGGTCGGCTGCCGGTTCGGTTGGCGCTTCTGCCTCAGCCATCTCGGCGTCGAGTGACTTGGGCAGGAGATCGTCGGATCTAAGTTGGTTAAGTTCTTTAATCGCAGCCAGGATGATCTTCCGGTGTCCCAGTGAGACGCCCAATTCTTGAAGATCTGCCTCGGTGACATGGGGAAGCGCCCGAAGGTCGACGTCATTCTCGACGAACGCCGCCACGTATTTGTCGAGACCGAGGTTGCTCAGCCAATCGTCAACAGTCTGCTCATCGTAAACCTTCGTCATGCTGCAGAACTTAGCGCGAACGGCGCCGCCATTCCACGTTGCATAATCCCGTCACTCGTCAGAGCACGGCAAGGCACTTAAGCAAGCACCGCCCCTAAACCGTCTCCGTTACTTTCTTCAGCATGCGAGGTTTATCGGGATTGCGGCCCAGGGCCCGTGAAATCCGTTCAGCGCTGGCGTAGAACGATTGAACCAGGCTGATTGGATCGAGTGCCCTGTGCGACGTCTCAGCAAACATGGGGCGAAGAATTCTCGCACCTGCTTGCGCGAGCGTATCGAGGTTCGTTGACGTAGAAACCAGCGCGGCGTCGTGCGGTGCAAAAGCCAATATCGGAAAGCCCTGACGTACCAATTCCATCGGCCCGTGCATCACCTCGGCGGCTGAGAAGGCCTCGGCGTGAAGCCCGCACGTCTCTTTCAGCTTCAACGCTGCTTCCTGAGCGATCGCCAAGGACGGGCCACGACCGAGAATGTAAAGTGAGCTCGCTTTGGCTATCACATCTTCCACCTCCGCCCACTGCAATTCCTTCGCCCGCACCAAATCGTCCGGGAGGCGTCGCAACGCGCTGCTCAGTCGGGCATCGTTGCCAAACGCCGCAACGATCGCGGCAGCCAGGGCAGCTGATGCGATGAAGGTTTTCGTTGCCGCGACGCTGAGTTCCGGCCCCGCGTGAAGCGGCAGGCAAATGTCTGCATCTTCCGCCAATGGAGAGGCAACGTCGTTGGTTATGGCGACCGTTGTCACACCGGCCCGTCTTGCCTCCGCCTGAAATGCGAGGATGTCCGGGCTGCGTCCCGACTGCGAAATCGTGATTAGGATCGTATCCCGGATTTTGAGCTGCGAAGCGTAGATCGAGATCACCGACGCGCCGATCGAGCAGCAGGGAATGCCCAGTTCGATCTCCGAGAGGTATTTGAAGTAGGACGCGGCATGATCGGACGAGCCGCGCGCGCAAGTAATCAGATGCGATGGCCGGCGGGTACGAAAGAGTTTTGCCAGCTCGGCCAATGCGCCCGCGTTCTCATTAAGCGTTCTCTCCACGACCAGCGGCGCCTCGCCCAACTCGAGCGCCATGCATGTCTGTCGAGCGAGGTTCACGTGCTGAGCCCCGTGATCATCGAAACGATCTCATTCTTGTCAGTCTTGGCCGTCTCGCGAATGCCGATCTGTTTGCCACGCCGCAGAACGCAGATCCGGTCGGAAAGGCGAAACACCTGGTCAAGGCTGTGGCTGATGATGAGGATCGGCAAATTGCGTGCCTTCAATGTCTCGATTATTTTTTCGACTTTCGCTGTTTCGGCGACGCCGAGTGCAGCGGTAGGCTCGTCCATCAACACCAGCTTGGTGGCCCAATGTGTGGCGCGGGCGATGGCGACGCCCTGGCGCTGACCCCCGGAGAGATCACGGATCGTCGCTTTGGCGGAGGGAATCCGCACGTCAAGCTGCTTCACCAAAGCTTCGGTCTCGGCGATCATGCTCTTGCGGTCCAGACGCCGCAGCGGGCCTGTCACCAACTCCTTGCCAAGGAACATGTTCATATAGACGGGCTGGTTGTCCGCCAGCGCCAGATCCTGGTACACAACCTGGATGCCGAGCGCCTGCGAATCGCTCGGATCGGTCATCGCCACCTGCTCACCGTCGATCATCACCCGGCCTTCGGACGGCGGGTGAACACCGGCGATAATCTTGATCAGCGTAGACTTGCCGGCTCCATTGTCGCCGACAAGCGCTACGACCTCTCCCGCATAAATATCAAGGTCGAAGCGTTCGATGGCAACGATGGCGCCGAACGCCTTATGGATGCCTTGGAGCGACAGGACCGGTACTGCGTCTTCCAACGCGACGGCAGCGGTAGAAATTGCGGGCATGGCAGCGCTCCTCACATTGGCCAGTCGGCCGGGCGGCCGAACGCATCATGGATAGTTTCGACGACAGGCTTGCCCTTCGAAAGGCCCGAAATTCCAGCCACATAGGCACGGGTGACAAAGACCTGTGGGCGGAAGCCAAAGACGACGCTGTCACCGGCGCGCGGCTTCACAGGACCGGTGGCGTCGATCATGCCGTAATAATCGATCGAGGCCGGAACAGGAATGTCCACTGGCGCCAGCGCTGCATCCGATACGGTCGGTTCGCGCGAGACGATGGCGCGAACCTGATAGTCGGGGAACACAGGATCGATATAGAGACCGCCACCAAAACAGAATGCCTCACCGCCGATCAGGTGGGAAACCTCGCTGAGATAGACGACCGCTGGAATCTCCGGCAGATCTTCAAGAACATGCAGCGGAGTCGTCCCGGTCAGGCCGTGACCCGGTTCAACCTGCGTCGCTCCGGCCTCCGCGAGCATTGGCAGGATTTCAGCCGAAGTGGTGCCCGGCGTGTTGATCTCGATGCCCGTGCGTCCGGCCTTTGCGAGGGTGTCGGCAGCACGCCGCAGCGTGCCGAGGTTCGGCGTCGGCTTGACCTTGCCGCTATCGCGGTCGAACAGTTGGGACGGGAACGTGACGATCCCGCCGAAACGTGCGCCAGGGACGCGATCAAGATCGTCCGCAACCTTGACTATGTCTTCAGCCGCAAACCCACCTTCATGGCCGCGATAGAATTTGTCGCCATCGCCAACAATGCGGGCGAGTAGGGTTTGCGTGTGTCCCAGCCTTGCCGCGGCGGCGCCCGCCTCGGTGGCCTTATCGAGGTTGAAAACTGTCCAATTTTCGGGCCGCAGGGAAGCGGCCGCATCCGCTTCGAAGCGGGGCACCTGCACGAGATGACCAACATGGCCCAGCCCCATGCCGGCGCAACTCGTGGCCCTCGCGCATTCCATATCGACAGCGACAGATTTGGCGATTCCCCCGCGTATGATGGCTCTGCAATAATCCCCATTGCGGCCGATTTGCTTGGTCATCGCATAGGGTTTGAGGCCGAGCTTTGCAGCGACCCCTGCGATGTGGCGGGCATTGGCTTCCACCGCGTCGAGGTCGACGACATAAGTGTTTGCAGGTAGCGTGCCAGCCTGGTGGAATGCGATCGCCTGTTCAACAAGCGCGGGATTGCGGCGACGGATAAGGTCGAGGAACATTGTGTCTCCTCCGGGTCAACGGTTGGGTTCGCGAAGCGTAAGAGCGACGGCAATCAAGATGATCAGCCCGCGGGCAATCATCTGGTCGGACGGCTGATACCCCATAAGGATCAGGCCGTTATTAAGGATGCCCATCAGCAAGGAGCCGATCAATGCACCGATAATCGTACCGGAACCGCCATTGAGACGCGTGCCGCCAACGATGACCGCTGCGATGACGGTCAGCAGGTCCGCCTCTCCGAGCGTATAGCGAGCGCCGTGAAGGCGTCCGGCGTAGAGCAGCCCGGCCAGCGCGGCAAGCATGCCGCTCAGCACCATAACGCTAAAGCGCACTCGCAGCACTTTTATGCCTGTCGCACGCGCCGCGCGGGCGCTATCGCCGACCGCATGAATATGGGCGCCATAGCGGGTTTCGCGATAGACGAAATAGCCAACCGCCACGGCGACCAGGGTCCACAGGATCAGCGACGGCAATCCGAAAAGGGAGCCGGAACCGAAGAACGCATTGAAGAAGTCGTTCTGAATCGGCACCGATTGCAGGTCGGTCATGCGCCGTGCGACCCCGGCGAAGACGCCCATGGTCGCAAGCGTCACCAGGAAGGAAGGCAGCCGCCCATAGGCTACGAGCGCGCCGTTCAGCGCACCGATCGCTGCGCCGACGCCGAGGCCGGAGATGACGGCCAATGGCCACGGCCATTCGCGCAGCACAACAGCCGCTAGCAGCGCCGACACCGCAACGATTGAGCCGATGGACAGGTCGATCTCTCCGGCGGTCAGCACATAGACCATACCGATTGCCATGACGGTTACCGGCGCGGTCTGCTGGACGATGTTGAAGAGGTTCGACGGAGTTGCGAAGCCGTCATTCCTGAGTAGCACCGCAAAGGTCACGAAGATGACCAGGAAGCCTACATAGATGACGTAGCGGCTCGGAGGGATGTCTTTTAAGCTGGCTAGCATGGTGGCCTCAGATGGGTTGCATTTGTCTGTGATTGGAATCGCAGGCGGTGTGTGGGGCCGTTGCCGCCTGCGATCCGACGTGCCGGGACGGCGGCGGGAGTGGTCCGCCGGTCCCGACAAGCCTTCGTCGCGCCGGATTACTCGGCGAGGATCGACGCCGGCGGCTCGCGGTGCAGCGACTGGCGGTAACCGTCAGGGATGTTGTCTTTTGTGACAGTGATATTGTCCACGGCCAGGAACGCCGGGACCTTCTCCCCGAGCAGGCCTAAGGCCCCAGCCCTGGCTGCAGTCGCTCCGATACTGTAGGCCTCGTCGGCGACGATTGCCGCGACGTTACCGCCGCTCTTCATGTCGAGGGCCAGCGGCTCGGAAAGATCCATGGTTACGATCTTGGTTGTCGCGTTTCCGGCGTTGCGCAGTGCTGCCAGCACGCTTTCGGCCGGCGAGGCCCATGTTACATAGATACCGTCGACGTCGGGGTTCTTCGCCACGATGGCGTTGGCGATGTCTTCGGCGCGCGTGGGATCGGCTAGGCCTTGTTCAGCGACGATTTCGGCGCCCTTGCAGTCATCAATAATCGTCTGCTTGAAGCCGCCGTCGCGCTGGTTGGTCACGAAGAAGTCGGCGTCGTGATAAACATAAGCGATTTTGCCCTTACCGCCGATGGCGCTGCACATGGCGTCGCCGGCGCGCTTTCCCATTTTGCTAAGGTCGTCCGAAACGACCGCTACATAGTCCACTCCGTGCACATAGCCCTTTGGCGGCTGGTCGACGAAGACCAGTTTGACCCCGCTATCGTGGGCGATCTTGTAGGCTTCCGGAGCGGTTGCCGGATCGACTGCCTGTGAAAAGATAATGCTCGGCTTCTTGGCCATCACGGTTTCGATGTCACTCTTCTGCTTGGCCGCGTCGAAGGTCGCGTCGGTCTGTGCGACCACCTCGATGCCCAGCTTGGTGAACTCATCGATTGCGCCCTGGCTGGCAGCCTTCGAGTAGTCGGACGATTCATGCCAGACGAGGGCGGCGGTGTACTTGCCTTCCTTGATTTTGGCTTCCTGCTCAGCAGTCAGCACAACCGAATTGGCGGGCGTTGCGTCCTCGCCGTTTGGACCTTTGGTGGGCTTCAGTTCGGCATGCAGAGGCGTGGAGAAGGCGAGGCCCGCTCCGATACAAAACCCCGTCAGACCGATTGAGCGCCTTGATGAGATGGCCATGGTACGTATTCCCCTTTTTTTGGTGTTGCGCCTGAAAACGTGGTTTGGCTGGACGGCGCTTGCCAGCCAGCGATTGGTCATTTCAGGCCGTCGAGGATCGACTGCGGGGCGTCGCGGTGAAGAGACTCCTGCCAGCCCTCGGCGATGTTGGACTTGGTCACAGTCAGCACGGGCGCAACCACGAAAGCAGGCGCATCCTTGCCCAGCAGGCCATATCCGGCCGCTGTCGCCATGGCGCGCCCGAGGTCATAGGCTTTATCCGCTGCGACCGCGACGATGCTGCCGTCCTTGACCATGTCGAGGCCGACAGGCTCCGAGAGGTCAAGAGTCACGACTTTGGCCCTTGTGTTGCCGGCGGCGCGCAACGCAGCGAGAACACCCTCGGCAGGCTCAGCCCAAGTGACATAGATACCGTCGAGCTCAGGGTTCTTGAGGAGGATCGCGTTGACCAGATCCTCCGCCCGCGCCGGATCGGAAATGCCCTGCGAAGCGACGATTTCGATATCCGGATAGTCGGACTCAATCGTCGCCTTGAATGCGTTGTCGCGCTGGTTGGTCACGTAGTACTGTGCGTCGTGGTAAATCCACGCGACCTTGCCCTTCTTGCCGATCGCATCGGCAAGAGCGTCCGCGGCGTGCTTTCCCATCTGGAACAGATCGTCAGTGACGATCGCGACGTAGTCTTTTCCCTGTACGAAATCCTTGGGTTTGTTTGACAGGAGTACGATTTTCACGCCGGATTCGACAGCCGGTTTGAACGCCTCAGCTGCCGTGACAGGGTCGAGCGGCAACGCCAATATGGCGCTGGGCTTCTTGGCGAGGATGGTCTCCACGTCGCTCTTCTGCTTGGCGGCGTCGAAACCGGCATCGGTCTCGGCAACCACCTCAATCCCCAAACGGGTAAACTCGTCCGTCGCTCCGGCCGTCACCGCATTCACGAAATCAGACGAGGTGTGCCAAAGCAAAGCGGCGGTAAATTTGCCTTCCTTCAGCTTGGCTATTTCGGCATCATCGAGCGTCAATGCGCTCGATGGCGTCGCCTTCTCGCCGCCCGGCCCAACCGTCTCACCTGCGACGGCGGCCGTTCCGAGAAGAGCTGCTCCGAATATGGCTAGTGCTGCGATCCTGGATCTCATCGACATTGCCAGTTCTCCCTTTCGAGGTTTTCAGCGCATAGATCTGGTTTCGTTTGCGGCGGCCGTGGCCACGGCTGAAAGAGCGTGCGACCACGAACTGTCTGCATGCGGCATCGGGGGTCCGAAGGCATGATCGCGAAGGGTGTTCGCGGCGGCGTGAACTGCCCCGACGACGCCGGCGCGGCTGCCTAGCGCGCTTGCCAAGATACGCACGGGGCGCGCGAAAACCGCTGCGGTGTCGCGCTTAACGCGCTCAACCAGTTCAGGCCGCGTTCCTATGCTGCCACCGAGTACGATAAGGTCGAGATCAAGCAACGCCTGAAGCGCGGTGATTGCCAGCGCTACCGACCGCGCCGTATGGTCCAGCACCGCCTCCGCAACCTCATCGCCCGCATTCAGGCGGTCGAACATGGCGCGCACGGATGTGACTTCCGGACCTCCGTTCAGGTGATAGCGCCGGAGCATGGCGATCGAACCGACATCGCTTTCGAAGGCGCCGACCGAGAGTGCCTCGGGCGATGTGACATTCCCGCCGACCGGCAGGTAGGCGATCTCACCCGCGCCGCCCGTCGCGCCACGGACCAGTCGCCCACCCAGGATAAGGCCGAGACCGGTCCCAGTGCCAAGCGAAAGCAGGGCGACGTTGGCAACGTCCTGCGCGCAGCCGCTGGCGGCCTCACCGAGTACCGCGAGGTTGACATCGTTTTCAAGCGCCACCGTAGCGCTAAACCGATCGGCAAGCTGTTGCTTCGCATCGAGGCCATCGAGCCCGGTTATGTTCGGCACGAGCGACAACTTGTTTGTCACGGGATCCACTGCGCCGGGAAACCCTGCCACGACGCTCGCAATCTTTGCCGGTGTCGCTCCGACCTCGCTCGCCAATTTACCTGCAAGCCGCTCGAGTTGATCGAACACATGCCTGCCCCCGCGGGGATCGGTCGGCTCGGTTCTCTCCGAAACGATTGTTCCACCGGCATCGGCAAGTGCGCAGGCGACTTTCGTGCCGCCGATATCCGCTCCGAATCCGTACTTCGCATCTAGAGCCAGCCGTAGGAGGCAACCCGAGGCTTCGCCTCCTATTTGCTGCGAGACGACCCATCGTTCGTTTCCCAGTTCGGCGACCGCGGCAGCAACGCTCTGATCGGGAAGGCCGGTCAGCGAACCCAACTCGGAAACTGTCAGTTCCGCGTCCTGCAGAGCGTCGAAAACCATTCGGCGCGTTAGTTTTGTCAACAGCGGTAAATGATCGGCTTTCACGTCGGAACCATTAGTTCGTGTTGTTGACGAATTAATATACTGAAGTCTTTTCTCTTGTCAAGCTTGCTTTTAAGTGAGTGCGTCGGGAACAATTTGAAGCGGGTCACTGCGCAAGCTCGCGCTCCGCGCGCCCCTAGTATTGTCCAGTGTGATGCCGGGGCGAGGGCAACCCGTGCTACGCTTGTGTGAACGCTGAACTGGCATGACGATTGGTTCCTGGTTGCGGTGGAACGTGCATCACCGGACTATCGTCCCTTCGGGGGCAGCGTTCGGACGGCGCGGCCGTCAGCTGCTAAAAAGATTGCCAAGGAGAGGATTCCATCCAGGTAGTCCTGGAGGTTCACGTTCTCTCGCGGCGTATGGCAGATGCTTATATCTCCCGGTGCGAAGTAGACGCCAGGAATACCAAGGGCGGAAAGAAACGGTAATTCTGACCAGTATGGCGCAGCTTCGATCCGGCCTTGGTCGGGTCTTACAGCTTTAACTGCTGAGATGAGGCGCTGTACGGGTTCGATGCCGGCGTCGGATTCAAACGGCGTTCCGCCAATCGCGTGATCGCGTCTGCTTGGATAGGTGAATTCGACGGCAATTTCCGGATGGCCAACAGCACCCAAGACGGCCGCCTCTATTTCGGACTGGATCGCGGCCAGATCTTGGCCTGGCGGCACCTTGCAGATGTAGCTGAAGCTGCATTCCCCCGGCACGGCGATCGAGCCGCCACCGGTGATAGAAGTCACCAGCACAAATCCATGCCCGACAAGAGCGTGAGATGGCTTGGCCTTGAATTGTTCGGAGTATCCCCAAATGGCCTTCAATATCCTGTGCGTCGCCTGGAGCGCATCGACACCGCGCTCAGGCACACCAAAATAGGCGGACCGGCCGGTCACTTTTACGTCGCCGATGAAAAAACCCATATGCGCAGGGTATATGTCGAGCATGGTGGGCTCGACATATATGGCGAAGTCCGGCCTCTCGATTTCGCCGGTCCGGAGTAGCTCGGTGAAGGCCCGTACGCCCGCGCTGATACCACTGCCCGGCTCGCCGCTCTCTTCATCGCCGACAAAGGCGAACGTCACTGTCGGGTCCAGGGATATGCCTGCCCGGTCGAGCGTACGTACCGCCGAGAGCGCAGCGCATATCCCAGCCTTGAGATCGCTCGCTCCCCTGCCCCATATCGCGCCGTCAGCGAGAACCGCGCTAAACGGGTCCTCCCGCTCCGTACCGGCCCATCGGGCGGCCCAATCCCTGACATGCACCGTATCTGTGTGGCCCATGACCAGCAAGTGCGGGGCGTCGCTACGGCCACGCCTTACCCCCCAGACATTTGGCCGACCAGGTTCAAAATCTCGAACCGTTACGCCAGTAGCGTTGAGAGCATTGAGTTCTTCGGAAAGCAGAGCGGCGAAGGCAGCCTCATTCGGCGTGACACTTGGACATCGGATCGCGCGGCGCAGTAAGGCTATCGCCTCATCTTGATCGAACGCGGCTTTGATCCTGTCGATTATCGAAGGCTCGATCGTGTTCACGCCGGAATCCTTTCCGGATCGGACTTCGGTGCGGGCAGCGGCAAGGCACCTGAGAGTTCGGTGATGCCGAACAGATCCTCGTGAAGGCGGTTCAGCGCGACGGCCACTGCGCCGACGACGCTTGCCCGGTTTGCGAGCGCGCTCGGCCGTATCTCCACGGATCGCGGCGTAAGCCGCGCCAATTCATGGGAAACCTGAGATGCAAATTCCGGACGCGCGCCGATCGAACCGCCGAGCACGACGAGCTTGGGATCGGCGGTCGCCGCCACGATCGATATTGCCTGCGCAATCAGCCGCGCCGTATCGGCGATCACCTTGACCGCAGCCGCCTCCCCCTTGGTCATTCGCTCGAAGATCTGCAGAACGCCTTCCACATCGCTCCCGCCGGCGAGCTTGTAGCGGCGCGCGATGCCCACGGCTCCCGCCTCGTATTCAAGGCAACCCTGTTCCCGCACCTCCTGGCGCCACGGATCACCGCCTATGGGGAAATAGCCGATCTCGCCGGCGGCGCCATTTTCGCCACGCACCAGCTGGCCGTTCACGCACAGGCCGAGACCAATACCGGTGCCCAGCGCGATGAAAGCTACATTGGCGACACTCTGCGCGCAGCCATGCCAAATCTCGCCCAGCAGCCCGAGATTGACATCATTCTCAACGGTGACTTTCACTCCGAGCTTGTCCGATAGCACGCCCACCACATCAACCTCGCCGAGATGCGCGATATTGGGTGCGAGGTCGATCGCACCACTCTTCGGGTTCACCACACCGGGTGTTCCGACGACGACG
Source organism: uncultured Alphaproteobacteria bacterium (assembly GCA_963829135.1). Taxonomy (GTDB): domain Bacteria; phylum Pseudomonadota; class Alphaproteobacteria; order Rhizobiales; family Rhizobiaceae; genus Kumtagia. The sequence continues at coordinate 20,593 of CAWHHO010000009.1, forward strand.
GAACGAATGCGGGTTGGATGCACACCGACCTCTCGTGCGAGCCGCCCAGTCAGGCGGACGATCTGCTCGAGGACAGCGATGCCACCCCTTGGATCCGTTGTTTCGGTCGCCTCGGACAAGACCTTGCTGGAAATGTCGGCTATGGCTGCCGTGAGCTTGGTACCGCCAAGGTCCACGCCGAGACAGTAGCCGCCGGCGGGGCTGAGTTCATACAACACTGCTGTGCGCCCGACATTGCCACTTGTGCGTCCAACCGATCGGACAAGGCCTTGCTGTTCAAAAGAGTCGATGACCTCCGATGTTGTCTGCTTGGAAAGACCTGTTACCTTTGAAAGGTCTGCGCGCGAGATCGGGCCCTGCAGTAGTAGAGCTTCGAAAACGCTTCGCTGCGACAGCTGCCGCGCTACACGAGGCGATACAATCTGCTGGGACATATTCAAAATTGCCACTCCGCATCATAGTTCGTTCGTATACCGAACTATCCTGCAGATGGCTCGCCATGTCAATATCATCGGTCGATCGAGCTCTCGCTCGCGCTTCCGTGCACTCGACGAAGGCCGCCCTTCTTCACCCACGATTTCCGAACGAATCGGGTGATGAAGCTGACACCACCAGGCAGGCAGCTCCCTCCCAGACCATTGCTAGCCTCGATCTTGACAACTCAAATCCGCTGATGAGATATTAGTTCGATTGGTTGACGAATAAAAAGTTGCGAGGTGGTGATTGATGTTCCTCCACAGCCTTTTGCGCACAAATCCTGCCTTCATCGATGCGGCGATAGAATTGCATCAGTCAGGACACATTCCGGCCAACAGCTATGTGCTGGATATCGACACAATTGCCGAAAATGCCACGCACATCGTGTCGGAAGCGCACCGCCATGGACTTTCAGTTTTTCCGATGACCAAGCAATTCGGGCGCAATCCGGAAGCGCTCAAGGTGATTTCCGATGCGGGCGTCGATCGCTTCGTCGCGGTCGACATGGCATGCGCCCGCGCAATAAAACACGGCGGATATGCAGTCGGCCATCTCGGCCATCTCGTGCAGATACCACGCCATGAGATTACGGAGGCGCTGTCCCTCGCACCGGACTATTGGACCGTGTTCAGCCGGGAGCAGGCCGATTCCATCAGCCGTGCAATGCCGGATGGCAAAACGCAAAAGGTCCTGCTTCGGGTTTATGGCCGTGACGACATGGTGGTGCCGACCCATGCCGGCGGCTTTGCTCTCGAGACCCTTGACTCCGATATCGATCACATTGCTCGACTCCCCGGTATCGTGCTGGCCGGCGTTACAACCTATCCATCGGCAAGTTTCGACCGCCTCACTCGTACGGTAGTGGCGACACCCAATGTCGGTTCGATGAACAAGGCGGCCGAAATGCTCCGCTCGCGCGGCATCGCCGACATCCAGATCAATATGGCCAGCGAGCTTTCCACGCGAACGATCGCTCTTGCTGCAGAGGGCGGAGCAACGCAGATAGAGCCCGGCCATGCCTTTACCGGCACAAGCCCGTACCAGATTTTCACGGACGCTCCCGAACGCCAGGCAATGATTTATCTCAGCGAGGTGTCGCATGCTGCAGCCGGAGGCAGCTTTTTCTTCGGCGGCGGCCTCTATCAATGCATTGGCGCAGTCGAACACACTCAGGAGGCACTCGTCGGACGAAGCGGGGCGAATGGGCCCCGCTTCGAGAGAACCGCCTTGACCACACCACCCAATGGCGTCATCGACTTTTACGGGAAGCTCGATTATCCGGCAGGAACCGACGTCCGCTCCGGCGATACGGTCATCGTCTGCACACGCCCACAGGCATTCTTCACCCGAGCCTTCATAGTGCCGGTGCGGGGCATCATATCAGGATCGCCTGAAGTTCTCGGCGTCTGGGATGTAAATGGCTTTCCTTCACAAACAGCCCCGATCCATACGAATTGAACCACACGCGGATGCGGCGACGAGCTCGTCTAGGGTCGCCGGCATGACCTCGGATGGGTGACGGCGTATGTTACGCGCCCCGCATCGGGTACCGCACATACGCGAAGCGTTGTGAATCCGGCGACCATGAATTGACGTTGATCGTTCCCTGCCCACCATTGAACGCGTCGAGTTCTCGCTGGCCTTGCCCGTCGGGCGATCATTGTTCGCAGAATGACGGCGCGGTCGGCGGGGTGGCCGGTCGTGCCTTCCGGAAAGCTGATATACGCAATCAGCGAACCATCCGGCGACGGATGCGGGAACCAGTTGACGCGCTGGTCGGAAGTCAGCTGCTGCAAGCCGCTGCCATCCGGTCGGATGCGGAAGATTTGCGCATGACCGGGATAGGCAGCTGCCGCTTCAGAGTTGAAGTAGATCCATTTTCCGTCCGGCGAAAATTCCGGCCCATCGACAGGACATTTGCCGTCGGTCAGGAAAACATCGTCACCGCCGCCGGCGGACAACGTGCAGATATATGTGACGGCGTTTCCATCTGCGTCTCGCTTCAGCGCGACATAGGCGAGCAGCCCGCCATCCGGCGAAATACCGTGGAGATAATGGCGGAAGCCGCTCCGAGCCATCGCTTCATTGGAGACCCGCCGTGGTTCACCCCCCTCGATCGGGAGGACGTAGAGATGCCCGTCATTGGAGGTGACGAAAATCCGGCGGCCGTCAGGCGCGACCACATGGTCGTTGTTGAGGTTCTCGACAGGCGCGCTGTTGATTCGATGAGGTCCCAGATCGCCGTCCGGCGAAATGCGAAACAGCCGGCCGTCGGCATTGTAGATCAGCCATTTCCCGTCCGGCGTCCAGTTCGGCGCTTCGATGAGTTCGGCCGTGTCATAGATGACCTGCGGCGAAGCGCCATCGCGATCGATCACCACCAACTCGCAAATCTGTCCCTGCTGCAGCCGTCTTGTATCCGCCCACGGCCGCATCGATCTTGTTGAACGCATGTCCGTTTCCCGCGATTTGGCTTCGGAGAGCGAGTTTGACGCAGGTGGCGCGCCGGTTCAACCGGCTTGCCAGTCGAACCCTGTGCCCCCACTTTGCGATTGCGGTTGGCGTGTCGCTTGGCTTTCCCTGTATGCTTGTCGCCAGATGTGTTGGGCGGATGCGTTCGCGCGGAAGGACTTTGCTATGCGTGTTGAGGATGTGGATACACCCGCGGTTCTGATCGAGCGCCGGCTGGTAGAAGCAAATCTGAGGCGGGCGCAAGAGCACGCCGACAAGCAGGGCGTTAAACTTCGGCCGCACATCAAGACCCACAAGCTGCCCCTGTTGGCGCGACGTCAGATTGAGTTGGGCGCGGCCGGCATCACCTGCCAGAAGATCGGCGAGGCGGAAGTCATGGCTGATGCCGGCATCGCCGACATCTTTATTCCCTACAACATCATCGGCGACCGAAAGCTGGTGCGCTTGAAGGCGTTGCATGACCGCGTCACACTTTCCGTCACCGCAGACAGCGGCGAGGCAGTTGCCGGTTATGTCCGAACTTTTGGAGATCCAGCGCATCCGCTGACGGTGCTGATCGAATGCGACACGGGCGGAGGCCGTTGCGGCGTACAATCGCCCGGCGAGGCCCTGGCACTGGCGAAGTTGATCGGGGGCGCTCCGGGCTTGCGTTTCGGCGGCCTGATGACATATCCGGCCCGCCGCATGACTGCCGAAGTGGAAGAGTGGTTCCAGAAGGCGCTGGCGGTGTTGAAGCGTGCCGGCATCCATGTAGAGCGCGTCTCGACCGGCGGATCGCCGGATTTCTACGACGGCGGCGTGATTGCCTCCGCGACGGAACATCGGCCCGGAACCTACATCTACTCCGACCGCATGCAGGTCGCATTCGGTCACGGCAGGCTCGAGGATTGCGCGCTGACGGTGCTGGCAACCGTGGTCAGCAGACCCACGGAAGACCGCGCGATCCTTGACACCGGTTCAAAGGCGCTTGCCGCGGATACTTGCCCGGAACCCGGCTACGGCCATATCGTCGAATATCCCCGCGCGGTGATTACCGCGCTCAACGAGGAGCATGCGATCGTCGACCTGTCGAAATGTTCGCTGCGGCCTTCCATCGGCGACAGGGTGCGCGTGATCCCGAACCACGTCTGCGTGGTCTCAAATCTGTTCGACAGCGTCAACCTTGTCGACGATGGCATCGTCGTGCAGACGCTGCCGGTGGCCGCACGGGGGAAATTGAGCTGAGTTTGCCGGCCCCTATCGATCCACCACGAGACCTACCTTAAATACAAATCATAGTCCGATACCAACAGATGCACCGGCGCTTCGTCTTCTTCGATCTCGGCGAAGCGGCCCACCGGATCGGCGAAAATATTGTCGGTGACATCGTCATTTACCGTCGAAACCTCGCCCACAAGCACGTCGGCGCGCTCGCCCCAGAACGCGTGCCAGACGCCGGGCATCAGCGTCACGCTCTCGCCTGGCTCAAGCGAAAGCTTGCCCCCTGCAGGCAGCTTGCGCATTACCCCATCGGTGGGCACGTGCACTTCCGCGCTGCGATCGACGCCACCATCCGGGCCGGACATGAACAGTTCGAGCACCAGCCTGCCGCCGCCTCGATTGATGATGTCCTCGCCTTTCACCACATGCCGATGCAAAGGGCAGAACTGATCCTTGCGGGTGATCATGATCTTTTCGGCATAAACCATGCCACCGCCGCGGCTCAGGTCCTCTGCCCTGCCGTTACGCGCGGTGAACAGGAAAAGGCCAATCTCGTTAAACTTCCCCTGGCCGAAGTCGGTAATGTCCCAGCCGAGACGAGCGCCGACAATACCCGAGGGCTTGCGTGTCCGCAGTTCATCCGGCGTCCAGTAGGCGAAGGGCGGCATGATGTACCCAAAGGAGCGGATGAAGGCGTCGCCTTCGCGAATTATTTCATTGACGCGTGACCGCTTCATGGCTTCCTCCCGTACGCTCTCATGCCCGGGAACCCGAGCTTCCGCAAGGTCACAGGCGCTTTGCCGCATAGCCATGAGCGTAATCATGCCGAAATTTGACCAAGCGCCAGTTGACCCTCGGCCCTTGGCTGACATAACCGTCGCATAATTTTTCAGCCGGGCGCCAGCATATGCGTTTTCCCTTTAACTTGTTCGCGAGCGCATCTGCCGGGAACGGCGCGTCGGAAACGCACACAAAGGAGATAACGGGCATGACTGTCCAGGACATTGCAGAGAAGCTGCGGCCACGCGTCGAGACGCAGGATTTCGACAAATCGGTGAAGTTCGACACAGGCGCTGACGGCGTCATCCTGGTCAATGGCAAGACCATCACGACCGAGGACGGTCCGGCGGATTGTACCATCTCGCTGTCGCTAGACGATCTCGAAGCGCTGATGGCGGGCGATCTCAGCCCCACCATGGCGTTTATGACCGGCAAGATCAAAGTCACCGGCGACATGTCGATCGCCATGGCGCTGAGCCAGCTGATTTAGCTCGCTCCCTGTCCAACAAGCCCGCTGCCATTCGACGGCGGGCTTGTGTTGTCAGGCGGCCCGCGTCAGGCGCTGGCCATCATGGGCCTTGCGGCCCGATGGGCGCAGGACGCCTTGTGCGCCATCCAATGCACCTTCGACGAGTTCCAGCGCGAGGAAGCGATGCCGTTCATAGGGACCGGGCATCGCCAGCGACCCGGTCTTCTCCGCCGAGAAGCCAAAGCGCGCATAGTATGGTTCATCGCCCACCAGCAGGATCGCGCGATGGCCCAAGCGCGCGGCTTCGGCAATCGCTTCCCGTATCAGCGCCGAACCGATCCCCGCATTCTTTAGCGCAGGGTCGACGGCCAGCGGGCCAAGCAGCAGTGCGCCAGCGTCCCCGGCAATCACATCCCACAACCGCAGCGTGCCGACGACCGCACCCGAAGCATCGCGCGCCGCGAAGGCAAGGCCTTCCGACGGCTTGCGGCCGCGACGCAGCTTTTCGGACGACTTGCGCCGACGGCCCGGCCCCATCGCGCGGTCGAGCAGCGCTTCGCGTGCGGCGATGTCGCCAGGCCGTTCAGCAGTTATGAAGGCGATAGCCGACCGACCCGGCTCGCTGCACGTGCCACCTTCTCCCCGCTGGGGAGAGGAGGGCGCAAGCGTCGCAGCCTGGCTCTTCTCCCCAGCGGGGAGAAAGTGGCGCGAAGCGTCAGATGAGGGGGATTCGATCAGTATGACGTCCAATTTCTGCAATCCTTCACCCGCAGAGGTCGGTTCCACAAGCGATGCCGACGCCGGGAAGCGCCCGGCGGCGGCGATCTGAGCGGCTTGTAAGCCCTCAGATGACGTAGGACCGCAACGGCTCGAAGCCGTTGAAGGCGACCGACGCATAGGTGGTCGTGTAGGCGCCGGTGCCCTCGATCAGCACTTCGTCCCCGATGGTCAGAGACAGCGGCAGCGGGTACGGCGTCTTCTCGTACATGACATCCGCCGAATCGCAGGTCGGGCCGGCGAGCACGCAAGGCGCCTTCTCATCCTCGTCGCGCTCGGTCACGATCGGATAGCGGATCGCCTCGTCCATCGTCTCCGCAAGACCGCCGAACTTCCCGATGTCAAGAAATACCCAGCGCACATTGTCGTTCTCGGCTTTCCTGGAGATCAGGACGACTTCCGACTTGATCACGCCGGCGTTGCCGACCATGCCACGACCAGGCTCGATGATGGTCTCGGGAATCTCGTTGCCGAAGTGCTTGCGAAGAGCGGAAAAGATCGCTTCGCCATAGGCACGCGCCACCGGAACGTCCTTCAGGTAACGAGTCGGGAAACCGCCGCCCATATTGACCATCTTGAGCACGATGCCTTCCTCGGCCAGCGTCGCGAAGACGCGCTTCGCATCGCCCAGCGCACGGTCCCACGCGGTCACGTCGCACTGCTGCGAACCAACATGAAACGATACGCCATAGGCGTCGAGGCCAAGCGACTTGGCATGGCGAAGCACGTCGACCGCCATCGCCGGCACGCAGCCGAATTTGCGCGACAGCGGCCACTCGGCGCCTTCGCCATCGGTCAGCACGCGGCAGAAGACGCGGCTGCCGGGAGCGGCGCGCGCCACCTTCTCGACTTCCTCGACACAATCCACCGCGAACAGGCGGATACCTAGGTCGAAGGCACGCGCGATGTCGCGCTCCTTCTTGATGGTGTTGCCGAAGGAAATGCGGTCCGCAGGCGCACCCGCGTCCATCGCCATCTCGACTTCGGCAACCGACGCGGTGTCGAAGGACGACCCCATCGAGGCAAGCAGGCGCAGAATTTCGGGCGCCGGGTTTGCCTTCACCGCGTAGTATATCTTGGAGTCCGGAAGCGCCTTCTCGAAGGCGCGGAAATTGTCGCTTACCACGTCGAGATCGACCACCAGGCAGGGGCCGGACGGGCGACGGGTGGCAAGGAAATCAAGGATACGCTGAGTGGCCATCTGGGTCTCCATTCACGCTCGCAAAAGCGCGCAGTCAGGCATCCGCACGGAGGCACGCGGCCTCGCGATTGCGGAGGTGGACAAAGGCGGGACGGAAGCCTCATGGAACCAGCCGGTGGAGACCCCGGAACCATGAAACGCCGTCTCGCGGCGATGAACCTAGGCCAGCCCGGCTTCGGTTCGCTTTGTCTGCCTTGGATTGGATGGGAGACCCGTCCGCACTGCAGGCAATGATGGTGTGCCTCTTCAGTAACCCCGGTCTTTGGACAACCGGAAGAGAACCAGAAAGGCCCGCACCGTCGTTGCTTCAAGGTGTCCTCGATTTTGCGGTTGGCCGCTAAATCGACTGGAGGGGTTGGCTCCAGTTACCTTACCGATTTCCTCGCCATTCGAGGAACCGGCGGACACCCACAGGCACGTGCGACTTTGGGCAACGGCGCATATAGGGAACGCGCGGTTCACAATCAATTAAAATCGGAGTCCGGGTTGAATTTTTTTGGTTCGCGAACAATCCTGCGCGCATCGTATTCCTGGAGTGAACGATGAGCCGCACCAGCGATCCATACCATGCGTTCCTCGACTATCCGCAAGACGCTGTTTCGAATAGCGAATCCGGGGCGTTGTCTGGCCTGTCGCTGGCCGTGAAGGACATCTTCGATGTCCAGAGCTACTGCACCGGCTGCGGCAATCCGAGCAAGCTCGCCGAGGCCCTGCCTGCGGCTCGCAATGCTCCCAGCGTGCAGACCCTGCTTGATTCGGGTGCCCGCTTCGCCGGCAAGACGGTCACGGATGAACTGGCGTTTTCACTGTTCGGCCAGAACATCCATTTTCCGCTGCCGATCAATCCAAACGCGCCCGACCGATACACCGGCGGCTCGTCCTGCGGTTCCGCCGCCGCCGTCGCCGGCGGGCTGGTGGATATCGCGCTCGGCTCCGACACCGGCGGCTCGATCCGCGCACCGGCGAGCTTCTGCGGTCTCATCGGATTGCGCACGACGCACGGCCTTATTTCCGCGGACGGAGTCATGCCGCTCGCGCCTTCGCTCGACACGGTCGGCTGGTTCGCCAAGGATATCGATGTTTATGAGAGGGTGGGACGGGCGCTCTTACCCTCCCCCATGCGGGGAGGGTCGGCGCGCAGCGCCGGGGTGGGGGTAAACAATGATGTCTCTTCACCCCCACCCGACCCTTCGGGCGACCCTCCCCCTAAGGGGGAGGGTAAGTCCTCCTTTCACGCCATCGACACGCTCGATAACTTCCTTCTTCCCGAGGCCATCGCCGAATATGACCGCATGCGCGGAGGGCTCGGCCATTCCATCACGGCCTTCAAGGGCTGGCCGTTCTCCTCGACGCCCGACGAACTCTATTCCTGCTTCCGCAACATTCAGGCGTATGAAGCATGGCAGGCGCATGGAGCATGGATAACAGCCAACGCAGCATCTCTCGCGGAGGGGACGCGCCAGCGCTTCGAGTTCGGAAGGAACGTAACCCTCGCAACGGTCGAAGCCGAGCGCGCACGCCGCACCGCTTTCCGCGAGGAATTCACCAGCTTCCTGACCGATGGCGCGATGTTGGTCTTGCCGACGGTGCCGAGCGCTGCGCCTCTGAAATCCGAGACGCCCGAGGGTCTGCAGGCTTACCGTGAGCGCGCTTTGCATCTGCTGTGCCTTTCCGGCCTGTCCGGACTTCCCGCAGATAAGCGTACCCGTTGGTACAGTGGAGGGCGCGCCCTTCGGCCTGTCGCTTGTCGGGCCTGCGGGCAGCGACATGGTGTTGATCGGTCTGGCACGGAGAATCCTGGAAAACCGATGACGCGCTTTTCACCCCCATGGGTTCTGCCGATCTTGCCGAAACAATTATCAGAAGGCGCCTATCCATGGACACGCTGACCCGCATGCGCGCCTTCATCGACGTTGTCGAAGCTGAGGGATTTTCTGCGGCGGGGCGCAAGATCGGCCGTTCCAAGGCGCTATTGTCGAAATATGTGCGAGAGTTGGAGGATGAGCTTGGCGCCCTCCTGCTCAACCGCACAACGCGCCAGTTCTCACTGACCGAGGCCGGCCACACCTATTACCGCCGCGCGACTGAAATCATCCGCGAGGTCGACAACCTCGCCGACGCGGTGCGCGAATCCTCCGGCGACGTGCGCGGCCGCATCAAGCTGTCCGCGCCGCGCACCTTTGCCGATGCGCCAATCGGCCAGTCGATCATCGACTTCGCCAAGGACCATCCCGAGATCGTGCTGGATATCCAGCTCGACGACCGCTTTGTCGATCTGGTCGAGGAAGGTTTCGACCTGGCGATCCGCATCACGCGCATGGAAAGCTCGTCGTTGATTGCCCGCCGGCTGTCGCCCTTCACGATCAGGCTTTGTGCCTCTCCGGAGGCCATCGAGAAATACGGCAAGGTCGAGCGTCCGCAGGATCTGGCGCAGAAGCCGTGCATAATCGACACCAATGGCCGCTGGCTCTCAAACTGGCCGTTCGTCAACGACAACGGCGATGTGAGCACGGTGTCCGTCAACGGCCGCATCGAGGTGAATAGCCCAATGGCGGCGCGTGCCGCCGCTGTGTCAGGACTGGGCTGGGCGATCATCCCCGACTTCATCGCTCAGCCGGATATCGACGCAGGTCGGCTTATCGCGGTGCTGGACGATCACTTGCCGCGTGGCGGAGGCATCTTCGCTGTCTATCCGCATCGCCGCTACTTGCCGGCCAAGGTACGGGTGTTTGTCGATTATCTCGTCCAGTGGTTCCGCAAGAATGGCGGCGTGTGACGATTTGGTGAACGCTTCAGTCCCATTTTCGCCCCGATTCAGGTAATCTTGCGACGCAAATCGCTCCGGACACATCGCAGAATGCAACTCCCACAAAGACTCGCTGACGGCTGCCGCAGCGTCCACGCTGGTCGCAGCTTCCGCGGCGCCTTCTCTTGCGCACCCGCATGTGTTCGCCGAGGCCCGGCTTGAGGTGATGGTCAATCCGGACCAGACGGTGAAGTCGCTGAGGCATCTGTGGCGCTTCGACGATCTTTTCTCTTCGACCGTCCTGATGGAATTCGACAAGAACTCCGACCTGAAGCTTGACGACGCCGAACTGCATGACGTGGCGAACACGGTCTACCAGTCGCTTGCCGAGTACAAATATTTCCAGGTGGTCACCGCCGACGGCAAGGACGTCGAAATGCAGCCACCGCCGTCGCTGATGGCCAATTTCGAGAATGAACAGCTGATCATCCTGTTCGAGTCGGCGCCGAAGCAGCCGCTCAAGCTGGCAGGCAAGGTGGATTTCGGCGTCTATGATCCTACGTTTCTATACCGCCATCGATTTCGCCGAGGACAGCAACCTGACGGTGGACGCAATGCCCGCCGACTGCAAGAGCACCGTCATCCGGCCCGATCCGGACGAGGTTCTCAGCCAAAACCAATCAACGCTGACCGACGCGTTCTTCAACGATCCCGCCGGCACCGACATGAGCAAGATTTTCGCCACCCGCCTGGAGCTTACCTGCCAGGCGAGTGGATGAAACGTGAAGCTGGATCATTGTAATGGCAGCTAAGAGCCTGATTAAAAGAGGGGCGGGCCGGGGCGAAACTGGTGATTTCGAGAACCGCAGCGCAGCGTATCTTTGGGTTCATGAGCACCGGATCGCAGAAATCGCCGGTTGCAGCCGGGCATGGCGACTTTTGGGACAGGCTCGAGGGAATTGACATGAAGACCTGGACCGTGCGGGTAATTTTCGCCCTCCTCACCCTCGCCTATGTCGCGAGCCATTTCCTCCATCAAGCGCATGCCCAGAGTTCGCTCGGCATCGGCACGAACGAGGCGATGGTACCGTCGACCGGCCTGCTCGGCGCTTTTATGGGTTGGGTGAATATCCAGCAGCAAGGCTTTTACCGGTCGCTGACGACCGCGCTGAAGGCGATGCGCCAGGACGGCAGCCAGTTGTGGATCTTGATCGGCCTATCCTTCGCCTACGGCATCTTCCACGCCGCCGGCCCCGGCCATGGCAAGGCAGTGATTTCCTCTTACATGCTCGCCAACGAGGTCGCGTTGAAGCGCGGCATCATGCTGTCCTTCGTCTCGGCCTTCTTGCAGGCGCTGACCGCGATTGCCGTCATGACGCTTGTATTCCTCGTGCTGCGCGGAACGGCTGTATCGATGACCGACGCCACTTGGTTTCTCGAAGTCGCCAGCTACGCGCTGATCACGCTGTTCGGTGCCTGGCTGCTATGGAAGAAGGCGGCGTCGCGCCTTGCCGGGCTTTTCGGCCTCAATCCCGCCATCAGCCTTTCCGCCGCGCACGCGCTTGCATAGTCATGCGCATGCCCATGCCGGTCACGCGCACGCAGCGGCGCATGCCCACCATGAGCACGATCACCATGATGATCACGCCCACCACAACCACGCACATGCTAATTCACACGCAGCGGCTCACAGCGAGAACGCGCATTCCTACGCGGCGCACGGCCATGGTCACCGCGGCCATAGCCATGCTGCCGGCGAAGTGTGCGAGACCTGCGGTCACAGCCACGCGCCGGACCCTGCCATGCTCTCCGGCGACCGTTTCGACTGGCGCACCGCCTGGTCGGCGGTCGCCGCGGTCGGCCTGCGTCCTTGCTCCGGCGCGCTGATCGTGCTTTCTTTCGCCTTTCTCAACGGCCTGTTCGCTGGCGGCGTGTTGTCGGTCGTTCGCCATGGCGATCGGCACCGCGATCACCGTTTCCATATTGGCGACGCTCGCCGTCACCGCCAAGAACTGGGCAGTCACGATGGCCGGCGACGGTCACGCCGGCAACCGGATCCACGCCGCGATAGAGATCGGCGGCGCCGCGCTGGTGTTTTTGCTGGGCCTTGCTTTGCTCGGCGCAAGCTTGAACGCGTAGCGCTTTCACTCCCCTTGCGCCGCGGAAAGGGTAAGCTTGCGCCTCACTTTCCGCGTTGACTTCGTGCCGCGCAGCCAGAACACGCCGAAAAACGCCGCGACGAACAGCACTGCGACAATGCCGGCGACTGTCGTCGAATAGTTGCCGATCGCCAGCATGATTGTCGGCATGAAGTAGAGGCCGAAGCCGAAGACCAGCATGATGATCAACGCCGCGATCGCTGCGCTTTTGTTGTCAGGGGTCATCAGAGCGCAAATCCGCCATCGACATTCATCACCGTGCCCGTGGTGAATGCCGCTTCGTCCGAAGCCAGGTAGACGACAATCGGTGCGATTTCGGCGGCATCAGCGACGCGGCCCATCGGCTGGCGCTGGATGAACATTTCCAGCGCCTTCTCCTTGCTGCCCCATTCCTTGCCGAGGACGTCGACGCGCTCTTCCCAGGATGGCGACTTGAACGTTCCCGGCGCGATCGCGTTGCAGCGTATGCCGTCGCGGATGAAGTCCGCGGCGACCGCCTTGGTCAGGCCGATCACCGCCGCCTTGCTGGCGCCATAGGCATAGCGGTTCGGGATGCCGCGCACCGATGACGCGCCCGACGCGATGTTGACGATCGAGCTGGTCTTGCCGCGTTTCCTTTGCCCGCTCGAGCATGCCCGGCAGGAACGCCTTGATAGTGCGGTGCATGGACTTCACGTTGAGATCGAACGAGAAATCCCAATCTTTCTCGCTGGTGGTCAGCACCGTTCCGTGATGCACAAATCCGGCGACGTTGACGAGGATGTCGACCTGCCCGACCTTCGCCGCATAAGCCTCCACCGCCTTGGTCGACAGCACGTCGAGCTTCGCCTTCTTGGCCCGCGCCAGCCCGTCCAGCCCGTCGCGCGAAATGTCGGATGCGTAAACGGTGGCGCCCTCGGCGACGAATGCCTCGGCGATCGCCCGGCCTATCCCCTGCGCCGCCGCCGTTACGACCGCGACCTTGCCCTTCAATCTGCCAGCCATGTTTTTCTCCTAGTGCAGATGCTCGGGCCGCGCGTCGGCGCATGTCGCCGAATTCCGGTTCTACGGTCGCATGCTCGATGCCGTGGGTTGCGGCAAGCCGCATCTTGATCTGCGTCACCGCCGCATACGGGTCGGTGCCTTCCTTCAGGCAGGCATGCAGCGTCGCCATGTTCTTCTGGCCATCGAGCGACCAGACATGCATGTGATGCACCTCGCGCAGCCCCCTGATCGACTTCTGCAGATCAGCCGCGATCGCATCGCGGTCGATGCGCTTCGGGGTACCCTCGAGCAAAAGATGCGCGGCATCGCGCATCAAAGCGACCAGGCGGTGGAAAGAATCAGCAGCGCGACGACCACCGACAGGATCGGATCGATCGGCGTCCATCCGGTCGCGAGGATGACGATGGCGGCAACGATCGCTGCGACCGATCCAAGCATGTCGCCGAGCACATGCAGGATCGCACCCCGCATGTTGAGACTCTCGCGATCGCCGCCATGCAGGATGAAGAAACTGCCGATGTTTACCAGCCAGACCAAGCGCTGGCGACCACCAGCATCGGGCCGCCGAGCACCGGCTCCGGGCGCATGAACCGAAGGGCGGCTTCGTAGCAGATCCACAGCGCGACTGCAAAGATCGTGATGCCGTTGGTGTACGCGACGAGCGTCTTCACCCTTCCGAGGCCATAGGTGTGGCGCTTGGTTGCCGGCCTGTCCGACAGATGGAACGCATACCATGCGAGCCACAGCGCGATCGAATCGGTCAGCATGTGGCCGGCATCGGCAAGCAGCGCCAGCGAACCGGTGAAGAACCCCGCAGCGCCCTCTGCCAGCATGAAGCCGCCGGTGAGCACTGCCACGATCAGCACGCGCTTCTTGTCGGTATTGCCGTAGTCATGCGTATGGCCGGGACCGTGGTCATGTCCAGCCCACGTGGGCGCGATGGTCATGACCTTCATGCGAATGGTCATGGTCGCCATGGCTATGATCGGAATGGGCCTGAGCCATACTTTTCAAACTCCCTCGGCCCGGAACTCTTCCAGCCGCTTCTTCTGTTGCCCTTCGGCGTTGAAATTGGCTGGATCGAGCCAAGCTTCATAGGCGCGCTTCAGCGCCGGCCATTCCTTGTCGATGATCGAATACCATGCCGTGTCGCGGTTTTCACCCTTGATCACCATGGCCTGCCGGAACACACCCTCCGGCTGGAAGCCGAAGCGGACAGCGGCGCGCTTCGACGGCTCGTTGCGGTTGTTGCACTTCCATTCCCAGCGGCGATAGCCGAGATCGTCGAAGATGTAGCGCATAAACAGGAAATGCGCCTCGGTCGCCGCGGGCTTGCGCTGCATCAGCGGCCCCCAATGGATGTGGCCGATCTCGATCACGCCGTTTGCGGGATCGATGCGCAGGAACGTCTGTCGCCCGGCGACCTTGCCGGTCGCCTTGTCGATACAGACGAAATAGAGTGGGTCGTCGCTCGCCTCGGCCTTTTCCAGCCATGGCTGAAAGGCGGCGCGGCTTTCCGGTGTCGTCTCGCCCAGCCAGCGGAACCGCTCATCGGAATTGCCGATCGTCGCCGCTTCGTAGAGGCCGTCGCCATGCCTGTCGGCCGACAAAGGCTCCAGCCGGACATAGCGGCCGTCCAGCACATGGCGATCCGGGCGCGGGCGCGGCGCCCAGTTCGAAAGGTCGTCCATCTCATCCACTCCAACTTGACCATGGAAGCATAGCAGCATATGCTTCCAACGTTCATTTTGGCTTCTTTTATGGGCGATATCTGAACCAAAGGATTGGACCAGTGGCAATCACCATTCGGAACAAGGCGACGGAAGAACTGATCCGAAAATCGGCCGGCGCACGGGCGAAGGGCCGAGCGCGGTGATCCGCCGGCTGGCCGAGAATGAAAATCGTCAGCAGCTGCAGGGGCGGGTGTCCGAGGAGGAGCTTAAGCGTCGCATGGCGGTCTTTGACGAACTGGCAAAGAAGTATCCGCCGCCTGAACCGCGCGCAACCAAGGCCGAGATCGATGCTGAGATCGACGACATGTATCGATACCTCGACGAAGACGGTGTCAAATCTGAGCACGAACAATGATAGTGGTGGACACGTCCGCCGTCGTAACGTTGTTCACGCGAGAGAGTGAATGGCGAGATGTCGCCAAATGTTTGGGAGGAAGCAACATCGCGTGGTTCCCTGTTCCCGCATACTTGGAGTTTACACTTCGCAAGAAGCTCGGACCGACGGCACGCGGCTGGTTGGACGACTTGTTGCGAATCGGGCCTCTTAGGCTGGCACCGTTGGAAGTAGAACATGCCGCCCTCGCAGCGGATGCAGCGCTGCGTTACGGCAAAGGATCGGGCCACAGGGCGCAGCTCAATTTCGGCGATTGCTTCTCATACGCTGTCGCAAAGCAACGGGGCCTGCCGCTCCTCTATGTTGGCCGCGACTTCACGCACACAGATATCCAACCGGCGCTCGAACCATGACCCTTCACACGATTGCCGCTTTTGACCGTATCGGCGAGGAGAATGCCTTCGCCGTGCTCGCCCGGGCAACGGCGCTTGCCGCGCAAGGCAAGGACATCATCAATCTCGGCATCGGCCAGCCGGACTTCCGTACGCCGGAGCACATCGTCGAAGCGGCGATCAAGGCGCTTCGCGACGGCCACCATGGCTACACGCCGGCGACCGGCCTGCTTGCTACCCGCGAGGCAGTCGCCCGCCGCACCAAAACAACGACAGGCGTCGATATTTCGCCAGAAAGCATCATGATCCTGCCGGGCGGCAAGCCGACCATGTATGCAGCGATCGTCATGTTCGGCGAGCCCGGCGCCGAGATCCTCTATCCCGATCCAGGCTTTCCGATCTATCGCTCGATGATCGAGTTCACCGGAGCGACGCCGATACCCGTGCCGATGCGCGAACAGAATGGCTTTGCCTTTTCGGCCGACGAAACGCTCGCCTTGATCACGCCGCAGACACGGCTGCTTATCCTCAATTCGCCAGCCAATCCCACCGGGGGCGTCACGCCGCGGGTGGAGATCGAGAAACTGGTGAAGGGGATGGAAAAGCACCCGCATGTCGCGATCATGTCGGACGAGATCTACGACGTCATGACCTATGATGGCGAGCAACATTGCTCGCTGCTCCAGTTTCCCGAAATTCGCGACCGGCTGATAATCCTGAACGGCTGGTCGAAAACCTGGGCGATGACCGGCTGGCGCATGGGCTGGTCGATCTGGCCGAATGGACCGGCGAGCAGCAACCTCTACGACAAGGTGCGCAAATTGGCGGTCAATTGCTGGTCCTGCGTCAACGCTCCGTCGCAATTCGCCGGCATTGCGGCCATCGATGGCCCGCAAGATGCCGTTGACACGATGATGAAAGCCTTCGACCGCCGCCGAAAGCTGGTCGTCGAGGGGCTAAACAACCTGCCTGGTGTTTCCTGCATCACGCCGAAGGGCGCGTTCTACGCGTTCCCCAACATTTCCGGCACCGGATGGAAAGCAAAGCAGCTCGCTTCGGCACTGCTGGAAGAGAGCGGCGTCGCGCTGATTGGCGGCCCGGATTTCGGCATCCTCGGCGAGGGCTACATCCGTCTTTCTTACGCCAATTCCGAGGAGAACATTTCGCGGGCGCTGGAACGCGTCGGAGCCTTTCTCGCCAAGACGGCGGAATAGCCCCGGTCTATGGCAGGAAATGCCGGCGACCGGATAATGGGCAGCGCACCATTCAGGATATGGAAGCCCAACAAAGGGAGGTTAGCGTGTTGAAGAAGCTTCTTGCCAGCGGCCTGGTGGCAGCGGCGCTGTCGGCATCGATTACCATCGCCAGAGCCGATGAGGCTGCCGAAATCTGTGGCGGCATTCAGGGGCTTACCTGCTCGTCCGGCAAGTTCTGCGACCATCCGAACGGCACCTGCGGCGCAGCTGACCAAACCGGGCTCTGCAGCGACAAGCCGGCGTTCTGTACCAGGGAGTACACGCCGGTTTGCGGCTGCGACGGCAAGACCTATGGCAATGATTGCGAACGGCGTGCTGCCGGGGTGTCGAAGCTGGCGGATGGAGAGTGCAAGAAATAGCCTCGGACTGGCAGGGCGATCGCATCAACGGTGCCAAGCGGAAGATCTAGTCTGGATCTTCCACGTCCAACACCTTCTCGAACCAGTGATGGGCGTAAGGATTGTCGTTATACCGCGCTATTTCGTGATAGCCGAGTTTGCGGTAAAGCGCGTGCGCCTCGGTCAGGGCCTTGTTGGTGTCGAGCCGCAGCGTATGAAAGCCGGATTCTCGCGCGATCGCCTCAAGCTTCTGCATGATCCTGCCGGCAACGCCCTGTCCTCGCGCCGATGCCGATACCCAGACGCGCTTGACCTCGCCGACGCCTGCCTCCAGTTGGCGCAGCGCCCCGCAACCAATTGCATCGCCGTCGATACGCGCCACGACGAACTGGCCTGAAGCCTCGGCGCCCGCCGATGCACCGGTCGCAGGATCGAAGCCATTGTCGAAACGCTGGTTGAGTTCGGCGAAATACTGGGCGAGACAACAGCGCGCATCTTCGCTATCGCTGGAGGCCACGCTTATTTCGACAGACGCCGCCCTCAGCAGCCGCTCGACCTCGCCCATCGACGCGACCAGCCGCTCGCGCTGCGGCGCAGAAAGAGCAGCAAGGATCGACTGCGCCAGATCGTCGGAGAGCGCATCGTAGGCATCAAACTCGGTGCGGCCCTTATCAGTTAGCTGTACCTTACGCACGCGTCCGTCTTCCGCTTTCCGGGTGAGTTTGATCGCGTCCTGCTTCTCCAGTGAGCGCAGCAGCCGGCTCATATAGCCGGCGTCGAGGCCGAGTTTTTTCCGCAGTATCCGCACGTCGGAGCCATCGCATGCCCCGACTTCGAAGATCAGCCGCGCTTCGCCAAGCGGCCTGCCGCGGGACAGATAGTTGTCCTCGAGCGCGCCGACGCGCCGGGTGACGATCCGATTGAAACTCCGAACCCGCTTGACCTGTTCTATGTCCATTATCTGACTTTAGTCAGATAATTTCCCCAACGCAACGGAACTCAGAGCACGATACTCCGAGCAGCACTATGGGTTTAACCTATGGGAAATTGGGCCCGCATGATATGCTGTGGCTATCTCCTGAGGGCATGTGCAATGCGCTCCAAGTTACGAGCCATTTTCGGCGTGACACTTTTAGCCAGCACAGGTTTCTCTGCTGGCGAGGTGACTGCCGCGGATCGTTCGATTTCGATTAAGAATGGTGGCGCCAGTCCCATTTCTGAAGTGTATATATACCCGGTAAATAAAACTGATTTCGGTAGCGATCTTCTTGCTAGAAGTATTCCTGTTGGCCAAACGGTGGTGCTGCGAACTAGCACGAAAAATTGTGCTAACAATCTGAAGATAGTTTTCAAGAGCGGTCAAAACAAAAGACTGCGGAAGGTTAACCTTTGCTCTGCGGCGCAAATCGTGGTGAGCGAGGCGGATTACAAGATCATCCCACGCGGAGCTGTTGTTAAAAAGAAGCCTGAAGCGTCGAAAGCAAGACCGGCACCAGGAGCGTGGGAAGATCTTCCGCCAGTTGTGGCGGAGCTTCCGCCAGTTGCAATGCTGCCAACAGCATCTCGAACCTTCATAGGCCCAGATCCACTGCCCCCTAAAGGACTCGGAGCTTATGGGATTGTAGCGTTTCCGGCTCGGATACCGAAGGACACAGAAAAGCGCGGCCTGATGGTGTGTCGGGCATATTGGGCTACGCTTCCAGAGGTTTCAGAGCTAAACGCCCCGCTCAGAATGCAGATGGTGACTGTCTGGCCTATCGATGATCAATCCTTGGCGGCCAAGCTTGCCGCGCAACGCGACGTAGGGCTTTGCGAGGACGCCGTACGCCACTACCACCTCCCAACAGCCCTGATCGCCCTTAAGCAGGCCAACCCGCGCGCCGGCGCTTTTCCAGGCCGCGGGCCATACCTGCTCGCATGGTCGCCTGCGTCGAAAAAGGGGGAAGTCGGTGCGGTTGTTTTGATAGCTGATCTTTCGTCGGCCACAACGTTTGATCAGTTCAGCGAGTATTTCCGCAAGTGGCGAGAGGATATCGAGCAGTCGCCTGAACTGTGGCGCAATGGTTGGTCGATCGACGGAGTTCGGATGGCAATCAGAGACTGGGCCGACCGCTGGGGTGAAAGCATCCTCACCACGGCCGCCGGCTCTGAATAGTCATGGACGGATTGTTTAAGGTAGCGCTAGAGCAAGGTTTTGCCTTCCTTTGCGGGTTGGCCGTGGTCACGCTTGTAGGGCCAACCACGGATCGAGGGGCGCTGCTCTTGATCCTAGTCTCAATGGCATTCATCAACGCGTGCCGAGTTTTTTATAGTTGGCTTCGCGAGCGGCGCTCGTCGCAATCGGCATCAAATGCCGTACCCAAGGAAAGTGCCCGCTCGAACTCGACGCGGAAAGGCAAGCGATAGCTACCCGCTACCAGTCATGATCGCCTGTCTTCGGAGCTTGGAGGGATTTAATCCAAGCTTTTGATCTAGCGTCCAATTGTTGTGGGAAAAACACGTTCGAACGATCCTTGAGCATCGCGTTCCGGTCGCGCGGAACACGTCACGCGATGATTTCTGCACAATGACTGGTGATGGGATCGTCGCTTGTCCCATGTGAGAAAGCACAATCAAGTCAAGGGTTTGACACCGCGTACATTACATTTGTATGAACGATCGGAATTGGCCTTGCGTGTTCATCCTTGCGAACTACGCTTCAACCGCGCGACGACGAAAGGGGAATGCATATGCTTTACGCGATATTGGCCTATCACAAGGAAGGTGCGATCACCTCGATGACTCCAGAGGAGGATGAGGCGCTGATGTCAGATCTGCTGGCGCTTCACGACGGGCTCTACCGCGACGGCAGCCTTGGGCCCTCCGCCCGGCTTGCACCGACCGAGTCGGCCTGCACCTTGCGCGGTGTAGACCCCGGTACCGCGATTGACGGCCCGTTTGCCGAGACCAAGGAGGCGCTGCTGGGATTGTATGTGGTCGACACTCCGACGCGCGACGCAGCCCTCGAGATCGCCGCGAATTTCCGCCGCGTGAATCCAACGGCCGTCTACGAGATCCGCCCGATCGCGCTCTATCTTCCCGGAGCGTTTCCGGGAAAGACGGTCGAGTGAATCGACAATCAGATCAGATCGGCCTGTAGAACAGAACCCTGCCGGCGGGCAGCAGCTGTAGCAAAATATCAAAATCGTTGACATTCGCGGTGAGCACGGTGAGACCCAGCTTCTGTGCCTGCAAAAACAAAACGCAATCGCGCAGCGCCCGCAGCTTTCCGTCTGCCTTGTATCCTTGCAGACGGCAAAGCAGGCCTGAAAGCAAGGCGGCACGTCCGAGAACATCAGGATCTGGCGCGAAAACACGGTATGGCGGCATGGCCTTTGTGAGCGTTCCGACCTGCGCGATAGCGGAGCCGGTACCAGCGTGCGCGGGATCGAGAACGCCAACCGTATGCGTCAACTCTTGAACGGCGATCGTGGAGTGATGCACGCCGCGTAGATCGAGAGCGTCCGAGACCACGCTGGGTGTTCGCCCTTGCAGTCCATCAATGTAGACGCATGTGTCGAGCAAAAGCGGCATTCCCGCTTCAGCAACTTCGCCCAGGAACGGTAAGCTGCCGTCCTCTCGCAACGCAAGCGTTTTGACAGAGGCGAACCGCGCCCAGCGAAGAGCGTGGTCAAAATCAAACGAACTCAAGCTTAGAAGCCGAGCTTCAGATTTGGATCAACGGTTCCACGAACCTTCTTGAACGTTTCTGAGAATTCATCGTCGAGTGCGAGATTTGCCAACGCGAACTCGATCAGATCAGTATCGGTGTTGATACCAGTTCGCTGCTTGGCGCGCTCAATGAGCGGTTGGACTGATCCGCCCACCGATCCTTGCACTCTTGTCACCCAGAAGTCCTGAATTTCGTGCAGCGCGCATAATCGCTTGAAAACGCAGCTTCGGCAGGGCGTTGGCTTCGGTTGAAGTCTCTCTTGGCATTGCCGTTCTCGTCTGACATTTCTGCGCTTTGTCAGACGTGCCATAAAATCGAAGCGCGCTCCAGCGGCAGTGGAGTTGGACTGGGATCAAAAAAGGCGTGCTACCCTCGCCCGACGAACGGCATCTTGGTGGCCATTACCGTCATGAAAAGCACATTGGCGTCGAGGGGCAGGCTGGCCATGTGAAGCACCGCGTTCGCCACCTGCGCAACGTCCATGACGGCCTCGGCCGCCGTGGTGCCGTTGGCCTGCGGCACGCCGACAGTCATGGCCTGCGCCATATCCGTTAGCGCGTTGCCAATGTCGATCTGCCCGCAGGCGATGTCGAATGGACGCCCGTCGAGCGCCAGAGTCTTCGTCAGGCCGGTGATCGCGTGCTTGGTCGCGGTGTAGGGCGCGCTGCCGGGGCGCGGCGCATAGGCTGAAACGGAGCCATTGTTGATGATGCGTCCACCTTGCGGCGACTGCCGGCGCATCGCGCCAAAGGCGGCCCGGGCGCAAAGAAAAGAGCCGGTCAGGTTGACGGCGACGATGTCGTTCCACACCTGCACCGGCATTTCGTCAATCAGCGTCGACTTGAAGCCAGACCCGGCATTGTTGAACAAAAGATCGACACGGCCGAACGTATCGACGACTTTCGTGAACAGCGCGTCGACCTCGGCTTCCTGGGTAATGTCGCAAGCGGCGGCCAGCGCTCTCGCCTCGAATGGCGCGGCGTCAGCTACCGCCTGGTCGAGCAGCGCCTGCCGGCGGCCCACGAACACGGTGTTCCATCCATTCCTCAGAAGCGCGGTCGCCACCGCCTTGCCGATGCCTGTGCCCGCCCCAGTGATCACTGCCGTCCTGTTCATGCGTTTTCCTCCACGGGACGCGCCGCCGCTGAGCCGGTGAGTGTGAATTCAGCGTATTTGAGGCATCGCAAATCGCGGACGGCGAGGCAAGCCGTGCAACATAAAGGGCGGTCATTGGCGACCGCCCCGATCTGAACCGCGCTTGGGAGGAAGAAAGCGGATCCGACTGGTTAAAATGATGCGCTTGATCGGTTAACAAGGTGTTAACGCTGCTCCGCGCCAAAGTATTAGCCAAGCCAGGGAAGGAAAGGCTGGCCTGTCAGTGCCTGAAAAAACGTGCCTCCAACCAGACAAACAAAAGCAACGACAAACAGTCTTAACGGCCAACGCTTGGTCGCACCGAAGACTGCCAGGGAAATCAATCCGAATGCCGGGATGAAATGCATGGCGTGCGTGGAGAAGAAGTGGGCGACGCGCAGGTCTCCCCCATCGCGCGACCAGCCCATGAACGGCAGCCCATGCAGCACGCCTCCACCGATGGCGTGGCTACCCATATTGCTCATCGTGCCGGCGGTGATCAGAGTCAGCGGCAATACCAGGCCCAGACCCAGAACGATCGCCTCCTTGAGTACAGGCGGCATGCCTGTCGCCGGATTCCGCGCGATCTGCCAGGCATAGACGGCGGTTGGCGTGGTCAAGAGCACAGCCGCCACGCCCATTGCCGGATAGATGATCTGACCCGCGAGACTCTGTGTTGAAATGCGATGCCGTGCCCAGAGCCGCAGCGCCGCCGATCCACGCCATCTCGGCGACAATCGCCAGGATCACCGCCGCGCTATAGATGCGATACCAATTCTTCCCCGTTGTCCCCGCAGGCAGCCAGCGAGCGAAGACGGTCAGCGTCAGGAGATAAACGAACAGCGCAGCTTCGAATTTCAGCGGCTTCAGCCAGATATCCACGCCGAGAAAACTGCGTGCATCGACGATCGCAGCAAACCCTGTCGGCGCCATCGCGAACAGCATGGTAGCGGCCAGCGCAAAGAAGCCCGGCTCGGCATTATTGATAAGCCTGAACATGTGCCGCAGCGAGCCTGTCGAGGGTGGCTGTGGGCTAAGAGCAATCGCGGACATCGGCTTAAACCCCGATCAGGCAGCGGATAGGGTGCGACTACGTGCAACGCGGATGGCAAGGAAACACAGCAGGCCGGCCGGGCCGAATAGGAACGTCAGGGCCAGGCACGGAACAACGATCAGGAAAGGCATCGCAACACGCCTTGCATCGCGAACCATCCAGGCGCCGATGAAGAGGTCGAAGGCGAGATAGTGGATCCAGCCGGCGAGCAGCAGTTCGCGAGTTTGGAACAGTCTCGCGACACTGTCGAGGCTGTCGAAGCCGCCCTCAGCCCTCGCCCAGAAGGCGAGGATGAGACCGGCATAGACAACCGACAAGACCGTTGGGATGGCAAATCCCGAAGCCCGGTCGGCTGCCACTGGAAACCATGGGCTTGCCAGCAGGACCGCCCATCCAAGCAGAGCAGTCAAATTTGCGAGCTGGAAAAGCGCATCGGGCGACATACACGCCTCCATCTTGACATTAGAAGGATAGAGATGACAAACAAACTTTACACTGTCAAATGGATTCTTACGACGTCAAGATTGAGGCACGACAGCGAGAGTGCTAGAGCGTTCAGGCTAGAATGATTCAATCTAGCCATGAAACGCTCTAGTGCTGCATAGGTTGAAACAGCGGGACTCAGAATGGCGGAAACCTCGGCGCGGCGCGCGAAGACGCCGTATCATCATGGCGATCTGCGCGAGGCGTTGCTCGTTGCCGCCGAACAGGAATTGGCGGAGCGCGGCATCGAGGGGTTTACGCTGCGCGGTGTCGCCAAGCGCGCCGGCGTCTCACATGCGGCACCTGCGCATCACTTCCGCGACACCAGCGACTTGTTGACTGCGCTGGCGACTGTTGCCGCGAAACGCTTCTACGAGACGATGAAGGCTCGGCAGGACACTGCGCCAAAGGATCCGAGGTCGCAATTCATCGCATCGGGCCAAGGCTATATCGCTTTCGCGCTTGCCAACCCGACGCTGTTCGACCTGATGTTCGGTTCCAGGCGCCCGGATTTCAAGTCGGCGGAATTCATGCGGCAGGCGGGCGACTCCTTCGGAATCCTTGTTTCGGGCATCGCTCAACTGCGCGGGGCGAGCCCGCTGCAGAGTGCATCCGGCCGCGCTGACGTTCTCACGGCATGGTCGCTTGTCCACGGCTTCGCCAAGCTGATGATCGCCGACCGCCTTGCTTTCGCACAACAGGATTTCGACGCAGATCTCGAGGGGACGATCCTCAGTGTGATTGAACGCGTCGTGCCGGAAACCAGCTCGGCCTGATCGGTCAATCCCAGACCACGGCAGGGCGTGTCGAGCTACCATCGTGGATTGACGCGCGACCCTGCGGGCGCCGGATTGACAGGCGCCGGCTGCGAGCCCTTCGCGGCCGAAACCGTCGCCTCGATGTGGTCGAGCAAGGCATCCGGCAGACCAAGCCGCCCCGCGAGCAAATCGAGGTAGCCGCGCTCGGCGCGGGAATCCGGATCGATGGTCAACCGCGAAGCGGTATAGAGTTCGACCTTCTGTTCTTCGGTCTGAGCAGCCTCGGCTATGGCGCCAAGGTCGAGCGGTCCGTCTAACTCCTGCTTGAGGAACGCCCCAGCGTCGTCACCAATGCCGGCCAAGCCAAGCTTGTCGACAATCTTCCGTTTTTCCTCATCATCGATATGACCGTCAACCTTAGCCGCTGCGACCATCGCGCGGATCAGGATCATAGCGAACTCTCCGTCGCCCTGAGGCGCATTGTCGGGATGAAAGCCGGTGTCGGCTGGGGGCGGCAGCAACTCCGGTTCCGAACTTGCCGTCTCGGACGGCTGCTTGCCCGCCTGGTAATTCTTGTAGGCTTGATACGCCAGTCCACCGATTGCCGCGAGGCCGCCGATCTTGACGGCCGAGCCTGTCATCGACCTTCCGGACTTTGTCCCGAGCAGGACGGCGACAAGCGCGCCGGCGGCGAGCGGATTGTCCTTCGCCATCTGCACTGCCTTGCCCGCGCCATTGCGAACCGTATCGCCGGTGCCGGGAACTTGCGAACCGAGCAGGTCATTGAGCAGCTTCTTGGGATCGAACATAAACGCCTCCAGATTGCGTTCCGCCTTCTCGGGAACCGTGCCCGAATGAATTAGGCAGCCATCGGCGACATTGCAATGACGGCGGCGAATATCGCCTAGGGTCAAGAGCTTCTAAATATGTCGAAATGGTAAGCCATATTTACAGGTCCTGGCCCTAGTTGCCGATCGGCAGCGGGCGGCCTTGCGCGGCAGCAAGCTCGACCTGCCGTTGCCGCTCGGCATAGCGGGCACGATCTTCATCGCTGCGTTCGTCGTAGCAGCGCTCGCATGAGATCCCTTCGCGGTATTTCGGTGACCTTCGCTCTTCAAGCGTCATCGGTCTGCGACACGCGCGGCAAAGCTCTGCTTCGCCCTCTACAAGCCCGTGCGTGACACCCACGCGCTCATCGAATACGAAGCATTCGCCCCTCCACCGGCTTTGGTCAGCCGGGACCTGTTCGAGATAGTTGAGGATGCCGCCCTTCAGGTGGAACACCTCATCGAAGCCGAGAGACTTCACATAGGCCGTCGCCTTCTCGCAGCGAATGCCGCCAGTGCAAAACATCGCGAGCTTTTTGCCGGCGAATTGGTCGCGATGTTGCTCGGCCCAGGCGGGAAAATCGCGAAAGCTGTGCGTTTGCGGATCGACCGCGCCCTCGAAAGTGCCGAGCTTGACCTCATAGTCGTTGCGGGTGTCGATCACCATCGTGTCAGGATGGCTGATCAGCGCATTCCAGTCAGATGCCTCGACATAGGTCCCGGCGCTGGCCGTCGGGTCGATGCCGTCGACGCCCATGGTTACGATCTCCCGCTTCAGGCGCACCTTCATGCGGTAAAACGGCATTTCGCTTGCCGAACTGTACTTCACCTCGAGGCCAGTCAACGCCGGCAGCGACGTCAGTGTGTCGATGAGGGCGGCAATCGCTTCAGATGTGCCGGCGACAGTGCCGTTGATGCCCTCATTGGCGAGCAGCAATGTTCCCTTGATGCCCCGCCCACAGCAGAAGGCGGCCAACGGCGCGCGCAGACTCTCGTAGTCGTCAAGCCTGCAGAAGCGGTAAAGCGCCGCGACGCAAAACTCTGGCTGGGGTGGGGAAAGGCTCATTGCAGATGCCCGTATCCGTTCCCCGATATCTTTTCAAGGCGAAGCTGACAGCCCGACGCTTTCGCAATTTCGACTCCACTCGCCGATTGCGGGCGCGCTCTTATTTACTTCGTCCCTCGGCTTCGGGCGCCACGATTGATAGTGGATCAACCGAATTGAACATCGCCTGTTCATACAGCCCTCGATGAAACACAGCGCCCCCTGTCGACCGCGTGTGCTCGGCATTCCAGGGGCAAGCAATGCGCGTTTCATAGACTTGCAATCTTGGCTCTGCTAAATCGGTTGAATCATTCGTGATGCTCAGACATGCCTCTTTAGCCCCGGATCGCACCATGGCAGCCAAAACCGAAAAACTCCTGTCGCTTCTCAATGGACAGCCTGTTATTCCCGTGCTGAAAATCGACGATGCCGACGACGCCGTGCCGCTGGCACGGGCGCTCGCGCGCGGCGGGCTGAAGGTCATCGAGATCACACTGCGCACCCCAAGCGCGCTTGAGAGCATCCGCCGGGCCGCCGCCGAAGTTCCGGAAGCTGTCGTGGGCGCGGGCACGATCCTCAATGCACAACAATTCGACGAGGCAGCGAAGGCGGGCTCGAAATTCATCGTCAGCCCGGGCGTGACGCTGAACCTGCTGTCGGCGGCCGCGGACAGCGAAGTGCCGCTGCTCCCCGGCGCGATCACGCCCGGCGAGATCATGACGGCGCAAGAAGCCGGTCTGGATTTCCTGAAATTCTTCCCCGCCGAGCAGGCAGGCGGGGCGCCCTTCCTCAAATCGCTCGCCTCCCCGTTCGCCGGCATACGCTTTTGCCCCACTGGCGGTGTCTCGCAAAAGAACGTCGGCGACTACCTGTCGCTGTCGAACGTGATCTGTGTCGGCGGCTCCTGGGTAGCCCCGGACGATCTCCTGAAGGCCAAGGATTGGGCAGGCATCGAGACGCTAGCGCGTGAGGCGTCGACCTTACGCAAGAGTTGATGGCTTGCTGCAGAAAGGGTGAGAACCGAAGCGCAGTTGTTTTAACTCACACGTCCCGGTCCTGCCAACGCGGCCAATTTTCTCAAACAAAAAGGCGCCGCAACCGGCGCCATTTTCTTTTCCAAACAAGAACTCAGTAGCGCTCACTCGAAGCGCGCCACCGACATGAACGTTACCGCCTTGCCCGTGAAACGGTTGGCGTTCGCGACACCGTCGTCATTCTTCGTGAAGCCTTGCGTGTAGACTTCGTGCGGTGCGGTCACGACTGATTTGTAGGCGACTGCCGTAGCGCTCGGCCGGGTGGTGCTTGCTGTGTAATTCTCGTCAAGCACCCAGCGCGCGGCATCGGGCTCAGCGGCTCTCACACGCGCCTTGGGATCAGGTCCGGCATCCGTGCGCTTGGCCCGTGCCGCCTTCGGAGTGGTCTTGACGCTAAGCGAGGCAACTGTTTCGGGATCGAGTCCCTTCGTTGCGACACGCCTCGAAGACGCTTCGACCGTTTCCAGCTTTTCCACACGCTCCGCATTCGCCTTGATCGCTGCGGCAACGGCTGCCCGATCGGCCAGTTTCTGCGCGTCTTCATTCTGCTCGTCGGCCGGGCGCGCAATCGGCATGGGCACGACGGACGTTGCGAGCGCCCCGCTATCCGCTGAAACGAGCGCCATCAGCGCGGCATCGTCAGCATCCGATTCGGACCTGTCATCCGATGCGACAGCAATGTTTGGCCGTGGCGTTGGTAAAGGAACTGCAGCGGCAACCTCGGTTGTTTCCGCCGCGACGGCGTCGGCAACCGGATCGTCCTGGGCGATGCCGAACGGAATGTCGGCCGGAGTGTCGGATATTGCCTCCGCAGGATAGCCCGTCGAAACGGTGGCGACTTCTACGCCGACTTCCGCGGCTGGACGCGGCGCGACCGCAGGCACGGGCACCGCCCGAGCCGGAAGGGCCGCGAGGATCGTTTCCGGCGTCTCTTCCACCGCAGCCGGAGGTTCGACAGCAGGTTCCTGGGCCACCGGAAGATCGACGCGCTGGGCGTCCTCGGGAGATACAATCTGAATGGACGGAACCGGCTTTGCCGGCGCGGCACTCTGTGGCACGGCCGTGGCCACGGCAACGGGCTCGGGCTGCTTCGGCTGCCTGGCGGGCTTCACCACCGGCGCTGCCTCTTCGACCACTCCAGCTTCCTCATCCTCATCCTCGCCGCCACCAAACAGGGCGGCGAACAGGCCCTTGGACTTCTTGCTGCCTTCCGGCGAGGCGAATGCCACCGCCGACGCGCCGCTCTTCTTGCGCGCTTCGTACGAGGCGAGTGCCTGTTCGAACCCGGGTAGTGGTTTGCCGTCACTTGGAACGTGCAGCGTTTTGCCATTCGGGAACAATGCGACGAGCTCGCGGCGGCTCATACGCGGCCAGTGGCGCACATTGCCGACATCCATGTGGACGAAAGGCGAACCGGATCGCGGATAATAACCCACGCCGCCGACCTGCATCTTCATGCCTGTCTCGCGCAGCTTCTTCAGGCTGACGCCCGGAATATAGAAGTCCATCGCCTTGCCGAGCATGTGCTGGCTGCGCTTGGCTACACCCTTGCTGCGGCTGCGCAGCATCGAATTGGTGGTGGGCGACCGATAGCCGGAGACGACATGGATGTAGTCGCGCGCGCCCACCCCCTTGTACACCGACCAGACGAGGTCGAACAGGCGGGGATCCATTTTGGTCGGCTCATTGCGGCGGAAATCCCGAATCAGCATGCTGAGCTTGCGCAGGCCCGCCTGATCATACCGGCCATTGCGCTTGTAAACGACCTCCGCCTTCTCGCCGGTATGAACGAAATAAATTTTCAGCGTCCTGGTTTCGGCAGCAGCGACCGTTGCGCCCGAAGCGATCGCAAACCATGCGACCAACAGCCCAGCGAGCCAGCTTTTCCAGCGGGGATGGATGGCTCGCCGGTAATGGTGTCGTTCGATATTATTCAAATCGAAAGGCCCTACTGAGTGCCGTTGTCCCCGGATTTGAAACCCAAGCGTGAAAGATTCATACGCTCGACTATCAATCCTAATGGTTAATCACAACTTATTGAAGCTGAAATGTGCCAACACCGTGGCAACAATCCGTCGAAAACCGACCTAGCAGCGCCATGGTTAATACCCGCTTACACGGGGTGCGCTTCCAGCGATGCCGAGAATGCCGGACGGGCCGAAAGGCCGAAGCCGCTGATCCCACCCTCGCAGGCAGGCTGGTCCGAGCGGCCGGTTTCGGGGTCTATCGCATATTGCTTCAGCTTGCGGTTGAGCGTCGACCGGCCAATTCCGAGACGCCGGGCAACTTCGCTCAGTTGTCGAGCGTCGGCATGGCAGGATCGAGAACTACCGCCGAAATCGATTTGCCCTCGGGCCCTTCGGGCATATCGATCGCTTCCTGGCGATCGGATGCGGAAACAGTGCAGTAGGCGAATCACGTAACCGCCGCGTCCAGCAATCGTCGCTGCACCGGATCGTCGTCAACGAGGAGAATGCGTGCCGCATCGACACTTCGACAGATGGAAAACGTTTCAGGCCATGAATGCCGTCTGGATCATCCAAGCCGGGGCTTCTAAATAAGCGTTTAAGACTCCTTCGCAAAATCGGTCCTGGATCGATGGATTGGCCTGGGAACGGAAGGGAATAGAAATGCGGACGATTTCGGAACGTACGGCGCATGCGGCGGTCAATGCGGTTGGTGCCGCGCCACTCGGCGACTTGCCCGAGTGGGATCTCGCCGATCTCTATCCGTCGATGACCTCACCGCAGCTGACGAGCGATCTTGCGCGCGCAGCCGAGCAGGCCGTGGCTTTCGAACAACGCTGGAAGGGCACGCTATCGGCAGAAGCTGCGTCGGGCTCCAGTGGCCGCCTGGGGCAAGCGCTGAAGGAATACGAAGCGCTCGAAGAACTGATGGGCCGCATCGCCTCCTATGCCGGGCTGATTTATGCCGGCAACACCGCCGATCCGCAGCGCGCCAAGCTGTATGGCGACGTGCAGGAGAAAATGACCGATGCCAGCGCGCATCTGCTGTTTTTCGGGCTGGAGCTCAATCTGATCGACGATGCGCTTATCGCCGGCGCGCTCGATGCCGACCCCGCCTTTGGCCACTATCGGCCCTGGGTACTCGACCTGCGCAAGGACAAGCCCTATCAGCTCGAGGACCGCATCGAGCAGCTCTTCCACGAAAAGTCGGTCACCGGGCGTGGCGCCTGGAACCGGCTGTTCGACGAAACCATGACTGCGCTTCGCTTCCAGATCGATGGTCAGGAATTGACGCTCGAACCGGCGCTCAACAAGCTGCAGGATCCGAGCCCGAAAGTGCGCCAGAAGGCGAGCGAGGCTTTGGCGAAGACGTTTAAGGAGAATCTGCGCGTCTTTACCCTGATCACCAACACACTTGCGAAGGACAAGGACATTTCCGATCGCTGGCGCGGCTTCCAGGACATTGCAGACTCGCGCCATCTCGCCAACCGCGTCGAACGCGAGGTCGTGGATGCGCTGGCCTCTGCCGTTCGCGACGCCTATCCGCGACTGTCGCATCGCTACTATGCGATGAAGGCGCGCTGGCTCGGCATGGAAAAGATGAACCACTGGGACCGCAACGCGCCCTTGCCGGAAACCTCGAATGCGGCGATCGGATGGGACGAAGCGAAGAACACGGTCCTCTCGGCCTATCACCGGTTTTCGCCGGACATGGCCGACATAGCGCGTACCTTCTTCGACCGAAAATGGATCGACGCGCCAGTGCGCGCAGGAAAGGCGCCGGGCGCTTTCGCGCATCCGACGGTGCCGTCGGCCCATCCTTATGTGCTGCTGAATTATATGGGCAAGCCGCGCGACGTGATGACGCTGGCACACGAACTGGGCCACGGGGTGCATCAGGTGTTGGCCGGTGGCCAGGGCGCGTTGATGGCGTCGACGCCCCTGACGCTTGCCGAGACCGCGTCGGTGTTCGGCGAAATGCTGACCTTCCGCTCCATGCTCGATGGCACCACCGACAAGCGCGAGCGCAAGGCCATGCTGGCGCAGAAGGTCGAGGACATGATCAACACTGTCGTGCGTCAGATCGCCTTCTACGAGTTCGAGCGCAAGGTGCACACCGAACGCCGCAACGGCGAACTGACATCGGACAAACTCGGCCAGTTCTGGCTGGAAGTGCAGAAGGAGAGCCTGGGCGACGCAATCATCCTGCGCGACGGCTACGAGACCTTCTGGACCTATATCCCGCACTTCATCCATTCGCCTTTCTACGTCTACGCCTATGCCTTCGGGGATTGCCTGGTGAACTCGCTTTTCGCCGTCTACCAGAATGCCGAAACGGGCTTCCAGGAGAAGTATTTCGACATGCTGCGGGCCGGCGGGACCAAGCATCATTCGGAACTGCTGAAGCCGTTCGGACTGGACGCCTCGGATCCGGCCTTCTGGGGCAAGGGGCTGTCGGTCGTCTCCGGCCTTATCGACGAGCTGGAAGCGTTGGATTGAGCGAAATCGGTCGGTTCGTACACCTTCCACCCTTGAGAATGCTGCTGCGCCCGCCACAATGACGACCGCCCCCTTCGTCCTCTTCCGCGACGATCTCACCGGTAATGAAACGCTGTTCATCGAGCCGCGGGAGATCATCTCCGCCGATACGAGCGAAGCCTTCGACCGCGCATTGGTGCAGGCGGAGGACGCGCGACGTGAGGGCAAATGGCTTGCCGGCTATTTCTCCTACGAAGCCGGCTATCTGTTTGAACCGAAGCTGCGCCCTCTCCTGCCCAAGGCTCGCCGCACGCCGCTTGTCTGTCTCGGTGTGTTCGACGGTCCCTCGGATCGTTCTCCTGAGCCTAAAGTTGCACAACCGACCAATGGGCCGATTTTTGACGCGCGCGCCGCATGGTCGTTCACGGACTATGAGCATCGCTTTAAGCGCCTCCACAATCATCTGCGCGCAGGCGATTGCTACCAGGGCAATCTGACCTTTCCTGTTCATGCGCATTGGACGGGTCGGCCACGGGCCGCCTTCGACGCCCTGACAGCGCGACAGCCGGTAAAATACGGAGCGCTTGTTGACCTTGGCGATCCGGTCATCCTGTCGCGTTCGCCCGAGTTATTTTTCGAGATCGATCGAAGCGGCTGGATCGAAACGCACCCGATGAAAGGCACGGCGCCGCGCGGAACGGACCCCGTCGAGGATCAGCGGCTAAAGAACGCTCTGCGCAACGATCCCAAGAATCAGGCGGAAAACCGTATGATCGTCGACCTGCTGCGCAACGACATTTCACTGATCAGCGAGGTTGGCACGCTCGACGTGCCGGAGCTTTTCCGCATCGAAACCTATCCGACCTTGCACCAGATGGTCAGCCGGGTCCGCGCGAAACTTCTGCCGGATCTTTCTATCCGCGATGTCTTTGCCGCGCTGTTTCCCTGCGGTTCGATTACCGGCGCGCCGAAAATCCGCGCCATGGAAATCCTGCACGAGCTTGAAGCCACGCCGCGCGATGCGTATTGCGGAGCGATCGGCTGGATCGCACCCGGCGGACCGATGCGCTTTTCGGTAGCGATCCGCACCATCTCGCTCTTCCCCGATGGCAAAGCGATCTACAATGTCGGCGGCGGCGTGGTCTTCGATTCCACGGCGCAAGGAGAGTATCAGGAATGTCTTCTCAAGGCCCGATTCGCGACGGGAACGGCCCCCGCTTCGAGCTGATCGAGACGCTGCGCTGGGACCCCGGCATCGGCTTCGTCCGGCTGGAACGGCATCTGGCCCGGCTCTATGGGTCAGCGAAAGACCTGGGCTTTTCCTGCGACCCCGAAACCGTCTGTAAGGAACTTGGAGCCGTTGGCGGGAGCAGTGCTCGGCGCGTACGCCTGCAACTCGCCGAGGATGGCAAGGCAACCGTCACGACGCAGGCTTTCGAGGCCTTGTCGGCGAGTAGAGATTTGGACCTTGCGCATCGCGCAAACCCGCCTCTCCTCTGGTGACCCGCTGCTGCGCCACAAGACGACACGCCGCGATGCCTACCAGAATGCGCGCTCGGAGTTTCCCGTGTCGGACGCCGATGAGGTGATCCTGCTCAACGAGCGGGGCGAGGTATGCGAAGGCACGATCACCAGCCTGTTCGTCGATCCTGGCGAGGGGCGCCCTCTGCTTACGCCATTGCTTTCCTGCGGCTTGCTTGCCGGTGTCCTGCGCGCCGAACTGATCGACCAGGGAAGGGCTCGCGAGGCAGTGCTTGCGCCGGCCGACTTGACCCGCGCGAACGCGATCTTCGTCGGCAATTCGTTGAGGGGCCTGATTCCGGCCCGGCTTGCCGATTATTGACATACGGTTCGCGCCGAATACACTGTGTTCGAGTCACTGTGTTCGAGGATGAAAACGATGAGCGCCAGCGAGACATTTTCGATACGTCTTTCTCCCGAGACGAAGCGGGAGCTGGAAGAGTATGCCCGCGACATACAACGCTCCAGCGCCTTCATCGTTAAGGAGGCCGTCGAGGCGCATCTAGCCGAACGGCGGGCATATCTGGCTGCGATCGAGGAGGGGGAGCGCGACGTTGAAGCAGGCCGGACCATTCCGCTTGAGGAAGTCATCGAGTGGATGCAGTCGTGGGGAAAGCCGAACGAATTACCCCGCCCCAGCACGCGCAAGCCCAAAGCCGCATAAGTGAAAGTCCGAGCTTTCGCATGCCGCCGAACGCGATCTCGATGAGTTGCGCGCTTACATTGCCGCCGATGATCCTTCAGCCGCGGAAATAGTCGTCGGACGCCTGGTCAAGGCGTTCCTGCTGATCCGCGCGAATACCGAAATTGGCCGGCCCACGCTTCGGCCGGGCATAAGGGAATGGTCAGTTCCAGGCCTTGCCTATGTCATTCCCTACAAGGTGCAGTCCGGAACGCTGCATATTCTCCGCATCTGGCACACCAGCCGCGAACGCCCGACAGAATGGTAGAACCTCCCCCCACCCACACGCCGTATGACGGCTCGTCGAAACTGTTCACCATCGGCCTGAAGCCGCTCGACCTGGCCGACTGGATCGAGGTCGACCGCCATTACGCCGCGCATATCGCCGAGAAGCGGCGGCTTTACGACACGATCCCCGAGCTCGTGTTCGTCGAGGAAGACAGGCACGCGCGATGCGCAGCGCGAGGTGCTCGGCTTGATCCGGGATCATCTCGCCGCCAATACGGATCGGCTGTTCGCTAGGCCGGAGCAACGAGGGGCCTACCGCGCCAATTTGGCCGATGCCGACGCGATTGCCGCGTCCGACGCTCCGCTGCGTGCCGCGTCGCTGCTCGTCCAGGAGGATTTGATCCTGATGCGACAGGACGAAACCGGCTGGCGCCTTGTCGCCGGGTCGCTGTGCTTCCCCTCCTCTTGGTCGCTGACAGAGAAATTCGGCCAGCGCACTGCAGGACATCCACCATCCCGTTCCGGGCTTCGGGCCGGGCACGCGCCCGGCCGAGTTGATCAACCGCATGTTCGATCGTCTGTCGCAGCCGGTGGAGCGCTTCAACTGGTCTATCCAGGCGGATAACGCGCTTTACCATCCGCTGTCGAACGCCGCGCGCATCGACCGCTCGACCAATCGGCCGTCAAAGTTCCCGGACATCGAAGCGGCGGCACGCGCCTTCATCCGCGTCGAACGCCAGACACTGCGGAGGCTGCCGGTGTCGCGCGACATCCTTTTCACCATCCGCATCCATCTCGATCCACTGGCCCTGCTCGCGCGCCATCCAGACCGAACGGCTCTCTGCCGATCATTCGCCAGTCAGCTGACGGAACTCGACGCGGCGCAACTGGACTACAAAGGTTTTACCGCCGACCGCGATCGGCTGATCGAGGCGCTTTTCCGCATCGCGAACAATGCCGCTAGCGCGGTGTCATCGGACCGAATCCACCGCCCGTAATCCTGAAAAACGCTCCTTATCCACAGCGTCTGCCGCCTCGCGCGATCGACGTCAGGCGATTCGCTGTTTGTGCTTTTCTATGGCATTGATGGCCCGCCGCATTGAGGCGGCATCCATATCAACGGAGGGACTGGCATAAAATGGCGAAAGACAAATGGCCCGTTTACGGTGAGATCACAGGTCCGGTGGTGATGATCGGCTTTGGTTCGATCGGTCGCGGAACACTTCCTCTCATCGAACGCCATTTCAAATTCGACAAGTCGCGGATGGTCGTCATCGATCCGCGCGATACGGATAGGAAGCTGCTCGACGAGCGCGAGATCAGATTTATCCAGGATGCCGTCACCAGGAAGAACTACAAGAAGCTGCTTGACGCCGCTGCTGACCGAGGGAGACGGCCAGGGCTTTTGTGTCAACCTGTCAGTCGACACCTCGTCGCTGGAGCTGATGAAGCTCTGCCGCGAACTCGGCGTGCTTTATGTCGACACGGTGATCGAGCCATGGCTCGGCTTCTATTTCAATGATAAGGCCGACAATGCCGACCGGACCAACTATGCCCTGCGTGAGACCTTACGCGCCGAGATCCGCAAGCATCCGGGCGGCACGACCGCCGTCTCGTGCTGTGGCGCCAATCCCGGCATGGTGTCGTGGTTCGTCAAGCAGGCGGTGGTGAACCTATCCCGCGATCTTGGCCTGAAGTTCGAAGAGCCGTCCTTTAACGATCGCGAGGGATGGGCGAAGCTGATGAAAAAAGCGGGCGTCAAAGGTGTCCATATCGCCGAGCGCGACACGCAGCGCGCCAGGAATCCGAAGCCGATGAATGTGTTCTGGAACACGTGGTCGGTAGAGGGTTTCATTTCGGAAGGGCTGCAGCCTGCAGAACTCGGCTGGGGCACGCATGAGAAATGGATGCCGAAGAATGCCAAGAAGCACAAGAAGGGCCCCAAGGCGGCGATCTTATCTGGAGCAGCCTGGCGCCAACACCCGCGTCCGCAGCTGGTGCCCCACGCCCGGCGCGCAATACGGGCTCCTGGTGACGCACAACGAGGCGATTTCAATCGCCGACTATTTCACCGTGCGCGATAAGCACGGCGAGGTGACGTTCCGGCCGACCTGCCATTACGCCTACCATCCTTGCAACGATGCGATGCTTTCGCTCGACGAGATGTTCGGCGCCGCCGGCAGGGCGCAGCCGGTTCAGCATGTGCTCAGCGAAGACGAATTGGTCGACGGCTCCGATGAGCTCGGCGTGCTGCTTTATGGTCACAAGAAGAACGCTTACTGGTTCGGCTCGCAGCTCACGCTGGACGAGGCGCGCGAACTGGCGCCGTACCAGAATGCCACCGGCATGCAGGTCACGTCTGCCGTGCTTGCCGGTATGGTATGGGCCATTGAGAACCCGAAGGCCGGCATCGTCGAGGCGGACGAGATGGATTATCGCCGATGCCTCGAGGTGCAGAAGCCCTATCTCGGTCCCGTAAAGGGCTATTACACCGACTGGACGCCGCTTGCCGACCGCCCCGGACTGTTCCCGGAAGACATCGACACCAAGGATCCGTGGCAGTTCCGCAATATTCTGGTGCGATAGACGCGACTGCCATGACGCATTGTCCGTAAAGCCTTGCAATCGCCTGTAAATCGGGCGATTGCTTTGTGTGCGGACCGAGGAGAGGACCTGAAAGATGACGATCGACACACGCAAGCTGCTCATAGCGGGTGGCATCGCAATTCTGGCGGCTTCGATATCTGGCTGCATGAGCAGCGGCGGTGGTGGTTCCAGCGCCAATGCCAGACCCGGCATCGAGGGCGATTGGGACAGCGGCGACGGCGTCGCCGTCTCCAGCTTTGCCGGCGGCATCTTCACCACCAAGGCCAAGGATACCGGCAACAAGCTTGCCGACGGAAGCTACCGCATCAACGGCAGCATGATCGAGATCACCGTGATTTCGCTGATCCGCAACACGACCACAAACGTCAATTGCAGTCAGGTCGATCAGAACCAGCTAAACTGCACCAGCTCCACCGGAAGCACCTTTGTGCTCAGGCGGCGCGTGGCTACCCCGGTCTGATCTGCCGCTTCACGAATAATTCATTCGCGAAGCCATCGCTGGCGGTCATGCTGGCCGTTGCCGCTCGCGACAAGGCTCCAAGACCCGCATAGCGTCCTACTCCAATAGCGGCTTCAGAAGGTTGGCCAACTTTGCCGCGGACTCGTCGCCGAGTTTGCGGCCGAGATGCTTCTGGATCGCGCCTCCATAGACGCTCCACATCGCGGCTCGCTTGGCCCGTCCCGCCTCGGTGATGGTGATCCACTGTCCTCGGCGATCCTCGTCGAATTTCCTGCGCACGACCAGACCGTCCCGCTCCAACCTGTCGATGAGGCGCGACAGGTTTGCCTGCGCGAACAGAGTTCGCTTTTCAATCTCGAAGGGACGCAACCTGCCGCCTTCGGCCCGGTCTAATTCGAGCATGACGTCGTACCACGCAAGCGGCGGAAAGCCGGCCAGCTTGAGGTCGCGCTCGATGGCGTCAAAGACCTGCCTCTGCCCTCGCATCAACGCAACCCAGGCAAGTTCGACCTCATGCGAGATCGGACGAGGTTTCTGCGGCGCGGAGGTCCTGTCAGGCATAGATGCAAATACATCTATCTTGACAGCATTGGCAAGGGCCTGTAGATAGATGCATGTGCATGTATCTAACAAGGAGTGATCCCAATGAAACTGTTTTACGCCCCCGGAACATGTTCGCTGTCGCCGCATATCGTCGCCGAAGAAGCGGGCATCGACCTCAAGCTTGAGAAGATCGACATTTCACGCACACCGCGCCTGCGCGCCGACGGCACGGACTACGCCACAATCAATCCGAACCTTTATGTCCCCGCGCTCGAGCTTGACGACGGTACGGTCCTGACGGAAGGCGCGGCTATCGTCCAATATCTCGCCGACCTGACACCGGAGCGCGGGCTGGCGCCCAAAGCCGGGACGACCGAGCACTACAAGCTGTTGTCGTGGCTGGCCTTCGTGGCTACCGAACTGCACAAGGCGTTCAGTCCCTGGCTGTTCCATCCGCACTACCCTGAGGAAGTTCAGGAGATCGCGCGGCAGAAGATCGTCACCCGCCTGGCCTATGTTGAGCAACAGCTTGCTGACGGCAGGCAGTATCTCCTCGGCGAGCGCTTCAGCATTGCCGACGCCTATATGTTCACGATCGTCGGCTGGACGGCCTTTGTGAAGATCGACTTGACGCCGTTCCCCAAGCTCGGCGCGTATATGGCAAGAATTGCGGCGCGCCCGGCCGTTCAGCGTGCCATGCGCGGGGAAGGCCTGAAGGTCGCAGCCTGATCGGTATAAGACTGTGGCACGGAGCGCGGCGGCGCACCCGATGAAGGCTCCGCCACCTCCAGACCAGTCCGAATTCGCTCAAAATGGAGGGGAATCGCAGGTGAAAATGTGGGGGGACTTGCGCAGATATCTTGCGCAAGTCTCCACCCTCCGCATTTTCCACATGCGAGGGCGCCGCCCAGACGCGGTCCAGAATGAAACTCCCTTCCCCTCCCCGTGAGGAGGCCCATTGCATGCGACCTGGTGAAGTTGCATTCGGCATCTTGCGGATATGTTCTCTTTATGTTCTAGATGCTTGCCGCAGGAACGGGTAAGTGTTGTCGATGGACTGGACACTGGCAATCGAGAAAAACCGCGAGGCGCTGAGGCGCGTTCTGGCGATGCTCGTCGCCATGGTTGCGGGCAGCGAATGGCGGGAGCGGAGGGGGACAGTTAAGCGCAGGGGGACAGTTTACTTTCTTTCCGCAGGTAGACGCGCCTTCTCAGAACCCGGCGCTGGCGGAAAAAAGTAAACTGTCCCCGGCACCTACCCCGGCACCAACCCTGCCGCGCCATCTCCACCGCTTCGTGCTCAGGCTGCTGCGTCCGGCCGAAGCTGCAACGCGGCGGCTGATCATCATCGCCGCGCGCGGGCTGGTGGTCGAGCTTGCGCCGCCGCGCCTGCGTGCCGCCAAGCCGAAGCCGGTCCTCAACCGAAGCAACGGCTTCGGCACCGGTGTGGTGATCCGGCCCGGTCCGCTGCCGGAATGGGCCCGTGCGCTGGCCCCGAAGCGCTCGTCCACCCTCTCGCTTCCGCTGTTCGACCCGCTCAAACGGTTCGGCGTCCGCCGCAAGTCAGTGAAGCCAAGCGCCATGCCGCGCATCAGCTTGCTCGGCGACCGCCCATTCAACCCGCTGTTCCAACCACCCCGCGCGCCGGACCCGCTGCCGCCATCCCCCGACGATCCGCTCGATGCGGGCCGTCTGCATCGCCGCCTCGAAGCGATTACCTCGGCACTGGACGACCTGCCCCGTCAGGCGAAGCGTCTTGCTCGCTGGCAGGCCCGGCGTGATGCGGCGATGGATTGGGAGGCAAACGGCACAGCGGGTCAAGCTGCTAATCTCCCCCCTTGCGGGGGAGATGTCCGGCAGGACAGAGGGGGGTGCGAAGGAGTTCGGCGCGATGCAACTGCCAGCCGCGCCAACAAGCACAGCTTTCAGCGCTTCTCGCCGATGCGCCCCGGTCGCCCGCCTGGCTGGCGCAGACACCCCGCCCATGCAGTGGACGAGATTTTGAACGAACTTCACGGCCTGGCTGTCTGGGCGATGGCGCGTCCCGACACGTCATGAGGGCGCGTGCCCTAATCTCTCGCTGAGATTTTTTCGAACGGGCCAACGGCGCGGCAACGCGCCGAGGGGTTGGTTGTACGCAGCTTTACCCTCGACGGGAATGGCGCGCCGAAGGTGCCGATGGGAATGTAATGAACAAAGCTGAGACTTGCCCACTTTGTTGGTTCGGTGAAGTGAAATGGATGAGCAGCTTACAAGACATCATCGCCGAACCTGCAGTTAATCCAGCTGTAAGACTGTACCGGCTCACACCGCGTTTCTCCACGCGACGCCCGAATTCCCCTTGCATCCGCCCTGGCCCAATGGAACATATTCGGGGCGATCGTCGTACGACGCTCGATCCGTCGCGCTATGGCGCGGAAATGCATTTTCCGGGAGACCCGCTA
Source organism: uncultured Alphaproteobacteria bacterium (assembly GCA_963829135.1). GTDB lineage: Bacteria > Pseudomonadota > Alphaproteobacteria > Rhizobiales > Rhizobiaceae > Kumtagia. Next base: position 60,888 of record CAWHHO010000009.1, read on the forward strand.
TGAAAAAACTCGCCGCCCTCGCCGCATTGTCGGCATCGACGCTCGCAATGTCGGCAGGGGCATCGTTTGCCGACTACACGCTGAACATCCTCCATATCAACGACTGGCACAGCCGTATCGAATCGAACAACAAGTTTGAATCGACCTGTTCGGCTGAGGAGGAAGGCAAGGGTGAATGCATCGGCGGCGCCGCGCGCCTCGTGACGGCGATCAACCAGGAACGCGACAAGCTCAAGGACCAGAACGTGATCCTGCTCAATGGCGGCGACAATTTCCAGGGTTCGTTGTTCTACACGACCTATAAGGGCAAGGCGGAAGCCGAATTTCTGAATCAGATGAAGTTCGATGCGATGACCGTCGGCAATCACGAGTTCGATGATGGCGAAGACGCGTTGGTGCCGTTCCTCGACGTCATCAAGTTCCCCGTTCTCTCGGTCAACGTCAAGCCGAACGCCCAGTCGAAGGTCGGCGACAAGATCAAGCCGTCGATCGTGCTCGAGGTTGGCGACCAGAAGATCGGCATCGTCGGTGCGGTGACCACCGACACGCCGGAAGTCTCGTCGCCGGGCCCGAACATCCAGATCGAAGACGACGTCGCCGACATCACGGCCGAGGTCAAGAAGCTGTCGTCGCAGGGAGTCGACAAGATCATCGCGCTCACCCATGTCGGCTATCCGCGCGATATCGAGATGATCGCGAAGATTCCCGGAGTCGACGTGGTTGTCGGCGGCCATTCACACTCGCTGCTGTCCAACACCGACGACAAGGCGGAAGGTCCTTACCCCACAATGGTCGATAATCCACTGGGCTACAAAGTCCCGGTGGTCCAGGCCGCGTCCTACTCGAAATATCTCGGCGAGCTGCAGGTCGTCTTCAACGACATCGGGATCGTGAAATCGGCGAAGGGCGACCCGATCCATCTGGACAAGGCGATCAAGCCGGATGAGGCCGTGCTCGCCCGCATAAAGGAACTCGGCGCGCCCATCGAGGAACTGAAGAACAAGGAAGTCTCGGAGACGACCAAGCCGATCGATGGAAGCCGTGGCAACTGCCGCGCCCGCGAATGCGAGATGGGCGATCTGGTCGCTGACGCCATCCTCGACCGCGTCAAGGGCCAGGGGGTCGAGATCGTCGTGCAGAATGGCGGCGGATTGCGTGCCTCGATCGATCAGGGCGAGATCACCATGGGCGACGTCCTGACCGTCCTGCCATTCCAAAACACGCTGGCGACATTCGAACTGACCGGCAAGGACATCGTGGCCTCGCTGGAGGGTGGCGTCAGCGAGATCGAGGAGGAAAAGGGCAAGTTCCCACAGGTTGCAGGCCTGAAATATTCGTTTGACGGTCTGGTGAAGCCGAACGAAGGCCGCATCAAGTCGGTCGAAGTGATGGATGGCGGCGCGTGGAAGCCGATCGACGAGACGAAAACCTACATGGTGGCAACCAACAATTACGTGCGCCAGGGCGGCGACGGCTACAAGCTGTTCGCATCGAACGCCGCCAAGGCCTACGATTACGGACCGAGCCTGGAGCAGGTGGTCGCCGACTACCTGACCAAGAACCGCCCCTACACGCCCAAGCTCGATGGCCGCATCACCGAGATCAATGCGCCGGTGAAGGCCGCTGCGGCCGATGCCGCTACTGCAAAGCCTGCAGCGACGGCTGCCGCTCCGGCGGCTGATGCCACCAAGCCGGCGGCCACGGATGCGGCCAAACCTGCGGAAGCTGCCGCTCCGGCGGCTGATGCCACCAAGCCTGCGGATGCGGCCGCGCCCGCGACACCGGAGCTGCCGGCTGGCTCGGCCGACATTACCGCCACGCCGCCAACCGTCGACGCTGCGCCGGCGGATGCCGCGAAGCCGGCTGACGCTGCGCCCGCCACAGCTGCCGCGCCTGCCAATGGCCCGACGCAGCATGTCGTGGTCGCGGGCGATAATTATTGGGACATCGCCGAAAAATTCTACAGCGACGGCGAGAAGTGGAAGCTGCTTGAGGAAGCCAACCATTACAGGCCGCGTCACCTTCCGGTCGGCGTGACGCTGACGATCCCAGCGGCGAACTGACCAGCCGATGTTCTCAAGAGCGGCGCGGCCCTAATCTGGGCCGGGCCGCTCGTCATGCGGCCAGACGCGTCATTGAAATCGGTACCGTTCCGGCTACCTATCGGCTGTCTTGGAGATCCGCCGAATGCCCCCAGCCAGCGACAAAGCGAGCGAAACGCGAAGGCGCGCCAGGATCGGCGTATTGCTGGTCAACCTCGGCACGCCGGACGGCACGTCCTATCGCCCGATGTGGCGCTATCTGCGCGAATTCCTGTCTGACCCGCGCGTCGTGGAACTTCCGCGCGCGGTCTGGTACCCGATCCTCTACGGTGCTGTGCTGACGACGCGCCCGCAGAAATCCGGCGCCAATTATGCAAAAATCTGGAACCGCGAGAAGGATGAATCGCCTTTGCGCACCATCACCCGGGCCCAGGGCGAAAAGCTGTCGGCCATGCTCGCCGGGGAGCCGAATATCGTTGTCGATTGGGCGATGCGCTACGGAACGCCGTCGATCAAGGGCGCGGTCGACAGGCTCAAGGCGCAAGGCTGCGACCGCATCCTGACCTTCCCGCTTTATCCGCAATATTCGGCGACAACCACCGCGACCGCCAATGACAAGCTGTTCGCAGCGCTTATGACGATGCGCGACGCGCCGGCGGTGCGCAGCGTGCCGCCCTACTATGATGAGCCGGTGTATATCGACGCGCTTGCCGTCTCCATCGAGAAGCATCTGGCGACGCTTTCCTTCGAGCCGGAAGTCGTCATCACCTCCTATCACGGAATTCCGAAACCGTATTCGGACAAGGGCGACCCGTATCGCGCCCACTGCCTCGAAACGACGCGTCTGCTCCGCGACAAACTCGGCTGGAGCGAACAGAAACTGATCATCACCTTTCAGTCGCGTTTCGGCGCGCAGGAATGGCTCCAGCCCTACACCGACAAGACGGTGGAGAAGCTCGCTCGCGAGGGCGTGCGATCGATCGCCGTGGTCAACCCCGGCTTCTCGGCGGATTGCATCGAAACGCTGGAGGAAATCGCCGGCGAGGCCGCTGAAATTTTCCACCATGCCGGCGGCACGAATTTCGCCCATATCCCGTGCCTGAACGACAGTGCGGAGGGCATGGCGGTCATCGAGACAATGGTGCGCCGGGAATTGGGCGGCTGGCTATGAAGACGACGGGCAGGAACCCGCCCCGCCGCCCGTTGAGCCACCGCAATCCCTCGGAGCGTAGATGAAACGCCAGCTCGATCTACGCACGGGCCGCCCGGTCTGGTCGGCTTACCGCGCGCCGGCGGTGCCCTGCTCCACAATGCGCCGCGATATCCGTACCGAGGTTCTCGTGATCGGCATGGGCATCAGCGGCGCCATGATCGCCGAAGCCCTCACGCTGGCATCCCACGAGGTGGTCTGTATCGACCGGCGCGGCCCGATCGACGGCTCCACCGCTGCAACGACAGCCCTCGTCCAGTATGAGATCGATCGCCCGCTGACCTTGCTGATCCCTCGCATCGGCCGGGCAAAGGCAGAGCGTGCGTGGCGGCGCTCGATGCTGGGCGTGGCCAATCTGACGGCCCGCATTTCCGAACTCGCCATCAGATGCGATGTCTCCCCACGCCAGTCATTGTATTTGGACGGCAACGTGCTCTCGCCCTCCCAACTGAAGGAAGAGCAGGTGGCCCGCAATCGCGCCGGATTGCATTGCGTGCACCTCCCTCCCTCCATGGTCAGGCAGCGTTTTGGCATCTCCGGTCGCACAGCGCTTCTCGGCTATGGCAATCTGGCGCTTGATCCGCGCAAGCTGACATCCGGGCTTCTGCGCAAGGCACTTGACCGGAAGGCGCGACTCTACGCGCCGGTTGAAGCAAGCGGGATTGAAGCGGGCGGAAATTCGGTCACTGTGGCGACGAAAGATGGTCCGCTGATAACCGCAGATTATGTGGTGCTCGCCACAGGCTACGAGCTGATGGACCTGGTTCCCGCGACGGGCCATTCCGTCGTTTCGACATATGCCATTGCTACTCGACCGCAGAAACGTTCCATCTGGCCGGGGGAAGCCCTGATCTGGGAGGCGTCCGACCCGTATCTCTACATGCGAGCGACCGCCGATGGCCGCGTGATCTGCGGTGGCGAGGATGAGTCCTTCCAGGACGAGGATCGGCGGGACGCCTTGATCCCGGAAAAGTGCCAGCGAATCGCCGCAAAGCTGTCTGCGCTTTTCCCACAGCTGGATACTGACCCCGAATTCTCGTGGGCAGGTGCATTCGGAACGACCTCTACCGGCCTTCCTCTAATCGGCAAGGTGCCGGGCTATTCCAGAATTTTCGCCCTGATGGGTTACGGCGGAAATGGCATCACTTTTTCGCAGATCGCATCCGAGATCATCACCACGGCGCTTGCCGGCGAGGTCGATACAGACGCCGATCTATTCGCGCTTAAGGGGTAGAGCGTTTTCATGGCTAGATTGAATCATTCTGTTTCTCGGTTGGTGAGGCGAACCGCCAGAAGGATGGCGCGGGCCGATGTGGTGCATCGGCCAAGTCCATCCGACGCCGCGGGCGCCCGCCAACCGGAAACCCGAAGGGCCGGGCAGGTTTGGACCAAACCCTTCGGTCTTTGTCTTGGCCGGGCCACCGGCCCGACCGCGACAAAGACCTCGACCGTGCTCCGAACCATCACCGGCAGAATGCTTCAATCTAACCATGGAACGCTCTGGCGCCACGCGAAGCGACTATCCCTCGCGTACGATTGTATAGTCGACAGGGCGAACCTAAGTGATTCGCGTCCGACCGACTTTGCACGAGGCAGGGATGAGCGCGGATAGCCGTAGGGGGTGTGATGGATTTCTCTGCTTTCGATCTGGTCATTCCCGGACTTGTCGTCCTTGTCTTCCTTGTCCTGCTCATGGGCATCAAGACGGTGAGCCAGGGATACAACTACACCGTAGAGCGCTTTGGCCGCTACACGAGGACGCTCACCCCTGGTTTGAACCTGATTGTCCCGTTCATCGACCGCATCGGCGCCAAGATGAACATGATGGAGCAGGTGCTCAACGTGCCGACCCAGGAGGTAATCACCCGCGACAATGCGACCGTCGCAGTGGACGGCATCGCCTTCTACCAGATTTTGAATGCCGCGCAGGCGGCCTACCAGGTTTCCAACCTGCAGAACGCCATCCTGACGCTGACTATGACCAACATCCGCTCGGTCATGGGCTCAATGGATCTCGACCAGCTTCTATCCAATCGCGACGACATCAACGAACGTCTGCTTCGCATCGTCGACGAGGCGGCCCACGTTTGGGGCATCAAGGTTACCCGCGTCGAGATCAAGGACATCAATCCGCCGGCCAACCTCGTCGACTCGATGGCCCGCCAGATGATGGCGGAGCGCAACAAGCGCGCTCAGATTCTCGAGGCGGAAGGCTTGAAGCAAGCCCAGGTGCTGCAGGCGGAGGGCTTGAAGCAGGCCCAGGTGCTCGAAGCGGAAGGCCGCAAGGAAGCCGCCTTTCGCGACGCCGAGGCGCGCGAACGTTCGGCCGAGGCCGAGGCCCGGGCGACGCAGGTCGTCTCCGAGGCTATCTCCAAGGGCGACGTCCACGCGCTCAACTACTTCGTCGCCCAGAAATACACCGATGCGCTGGCCAAGATGGCTTCCGCCAACAACAGTAAGATTATCATGATGCCGCTCGAGGCGTCGTCGCTGATTGGCTCGCTCGGAGGAATCGGCGCGATCGCCAAGGAGGTGTTCGGCGACGGCGGCAGCAACAGCCCTAGGTCTCCGTCCCGCCCGCCGGCAACGCGCATCCCGGGCCAAAGCTGAGGAACGGGCAATGACCGCATGGCTTGTCGACGAACTCGGACCCTGGAACTGGATGGTTCTGGGGATCGCGCTGCTGGCCATCGAAATCCTCGCGCCAGGTTTCTTCCTGCTGTGGATCGGCATTGCGGCGCTCATCGTCGGCGCCGCCTCGCTGGCGTTGTGGAACGCGGCTTTCTGGACCTGGGAAATCCAGGTCGTCGTCTTCCTCATCCTGTCGCTGGCCAGCGCCTATCTCGGCCACAAGATGATGGGCGGCAGGAATTCCGAAAGTGACCAGCCGCTGCTGAACCGGCGGAGCGAGCAGATGATCGGCCGCACCGCAACGCTCGCCGAACCGATCACCAACGGCCACGGGCGCATCCGGCTGGGCGATACGTTGTGGCGCGTTTCCGGGCCAGACCTGCCTGCCGGCACCCAGGTCAAGGTCGTCTCGGTAGACGACCTTGAACTCGTCGTTACAGCGCTTTGACGTGGATGGGGCACGACCCTCGGAGGACTGCTATTGCGGAACGGGAGTCCCAACAACAACCGTCAGGCCCAACACAGCATTCCTTGGCATCAGGTGCAGCGCTGACGCCCGGACAAGCCAGGGCGTCGACAACGCTTCGGTGGTCACGCTGCCGCTTCGGTCGTAGTTTCCGGCTCAAGCGTAGCGATATGTCGTTCCAGCATCGACAACACGCCCTTGCGCATGCTCGGATGCGCCAGCGCAAAGGCGATATTCGCCTCGACAAAGCCTTCAGGCGATCCGCAGTCGAATGTGTTGCCCCGATAGTGGTAGCCGTAGAACGGCTGTTGCTGCTCCAGCTTCAGCATCGCATCGGTAAGCTGGATTTCGTTGCCGGCGCCCCGCTCCTGCGTCTGCAGAATGTCGAAAATCTCCGGCTGCAGGATGTAGCGGCCGTTGATGTAGAGATTGGAGGGCGCGGTGCCGGCCTTGGGCTTTTCGACCATGCCGGTGATGCGGAAGCCGTGGTGAATATCCTCGCCCTTGCCGACGATGCCGTACTTATGGGTTTCCGACGGGTCGCACTCCTCGACGGCGACGATGCTGCCACCGGTCTCATTGTAGAGCTCTACCATGGCCTTCATGCAACCGCGGCCGGGCAGCGTTATCATGTCGGGCAGGAGCAGTGCGAAAGGCTCGTCGCCGACGAGTTCGCGCGCACACCAGACAGCGTGGCCAAGACCGAGCGGCGCCTGCTGACGAGTGAAGCTCGTCTGTCCGGCCGCAGGCTGAAACTCGCGCAAGCGGGCAAGTTGCTCGACCTTTCCGCGCTGGTGCAGCGTGTCATTGAGTTCGAACTGGATATCGAAATGATCCTCGATCACCGCCTTGTTGCGGCCGGTCACAAAGATGAAGTGTTCGATCCCCGCTTCCCGCGCCTCGTCGACCACATATTGGATGACGGGACGATCAACGACGGTCAGCATCTCCTTCGGGATCGACTTGGTTGCTGGCAGGAAGCGCGTTCCCAGACCCGCGACCGGGAAAACGGCTTTTCTCACTCGCTTCATTCAGCTCTCTTCCTCTCGATGGCGCCCCGCCACACGATCATTTTCATGCCGGAATTTAAGTTTAGTTCGTAGGAAAGCAACACAATTACACTGACGGCAATGGCTGACGTACAATTTGGTTCCTGCCGGCCCTATGGTAAACGGATTGCTAACTCCCTCGGTGTTGAATGAGTATTCTATTTATTAGACTGGAGGGTACCATGCTCGTTCGCAAGACCGCAAAACACATCGCCGGGGCGATTGCCGCGGCCGGCTTGTCGCTGTCGATCCTTATTTCGGCTGGACCGGCTTACGCCGATGCCGGCTTCGAGCGTTGGATCGCAAGCTTCCGCGCGACCGCCTCACAAAGCGGCGTTTCCAAATCTACCTATGACCGCGCCTTTCGCGGTGTCACCGAGCCCGATGCAGAGGTTATCGAGAAGGCACGCTACCAGCCCGAATTCACTGCACCGGTCTGGGACTATTTCGACAATCGCGTTCATGAGCAATCGGTCTCGGTCGGCCGCGCCATGGCCAGGAAGTACAAGCCCTGGCTAGACAAGATCGAAGCCCGCTACGGCGTCGACCGCAACATCGTGCTCGCCATATGGTCGATGGAATCGAACTATGGAGAAATCCTCAAGAATGACAAGGTGATGCGCAGCGTCGTGCGCTCATTGGCAACATTGGCCTACGCCGACAAGAAGCGCGCGAAGTTCGCACGCACGCAGCTTATCGCTGCGTTGAAGATCCTGCAGTCGGGCGATATCGACGAAAGCCACCTCATGGGCTCATGGGCGGGTGCGATGGGTCACACCCAGTTCATTCCGACTTCGTATCTGGCTTACGCCGTGGACATCGACGGCAACGGCCACCGTGACATCTGGAACTCGGTGCCGGATGCGCTCGCAACCGCCGCTAACCTTTTGAGGAAAAATGGCTGGCAGACGGGCAAAACCTGGGGTTATGAGGTCGCGCTGCCTGCCGGCGGCGGCAAGTTCCCGAACGGGTCGATGTCGTTGTCGAAATGGGCAGGCCTCGGCGTAAAACGACCCAGCGGCAAGCCCTTCCGCAATGGCGGCGACAAGGCCGAGTTGAAGCTGCCGGACGGGCGCGGCGGCCCGGCATTCCTGATGACCAAGAACTTCTTCGTCATCAAGCGCTATAACAATGCCGACAAATATGCCCTGGCGGTTGGACTTCTGGCGGACCAGATCGCGGGCAGCGGTGAACTTGCCAATGACTGGAAACGGCCCTTCACCAAGCTTTCTTTTGCGGAGAAGCAGGAATTGCAGCAGCGGCTTTCGGAGCATGGCTACTATGACGGCAAAGCGGACGGCAAGATCGGCGAGGGATCGCGCTCGGCAATCAAAGCGTTCCAGCAACGGGCAGGACTGACCTCAGATGGCCATCCAAGCATGGAAGTTCTGAAGACCTTACGTCAGAACTAGGCCGTGGAACTCATAGATATGATCGAAATGGCGCCTGAAACGGCAAAGAGATGCAAGGAGAAGCGCGAAGGTCGGGGTCTAGTCGGCCCGGCCGAGCGGTTCGACGCAGCAGGTCGCAGCCGTTTCGGCGTCCGAAGGATGTGGTCCATATGGCCTCACACCATTTCGACCAGATTTATGAGTTCACGGCCTAGGAGGAATTTGATTGCAGGCTCGACCGCGCCGAAGCTTCGCCTGGTTCTGCCTGCCGATCGCGCTGGCGATCGCGATTTCAGCGATCGCTGGCGTTTGGGAAGTATCCGCGCCTGCTGCATACGCGCAGGAAAGAGTCCGGCCCTGGTCTCTGCGCGACCTGTTCTTGCCCCGGCGGGCAAGGCGCGAGGATCCGCCTGCCGCCCGATCGAGACCCGCAAGGCCACGCGCCAAAGCCCCCCGCAAGTCTGCGGCCAGGCAGAAGGCGGAGCCGCAAATCGTCGTGGCGCCGAAGGACGCCGACGCCAAAGTGGTGCTGGTTGTCGGCGATTTCATCGGCCGAAGTCTTGCCGAGGGGTTGAACGCCGTGTTTGCGGACAATCCCAGGGTCCGCATCGTCGACCGCACAAGCAACTCCTCAGGCTTCGTCCGCGAAGACCATTTCGACTGGCCCGGTCAAGTCGGCGAGCTTGTAGCCACCGAGAAGCCCGCCGCCGTAGTGGTCATGATGGGCGCGAACGACCGGCAGGCGATGCGCATCGGAGATGGGCGCGAACCTCTACGGTCGGAGCCATGGTTGCGCGAATATTCGGCGCGGGCAGCGAGCTTTGCGAGCGCCGCCTCCGGCTCCGGCACGCCATTGCTCTGGGTCGGAGCGACGCCGTTCCGCTCGCCCAAGATGTCTGCCGATATGCTCGCTCTCAATGAAATCTACCGCAAGGTGTCGGTCGACGTTGGTGCTGAATTCGTCGATGTGTGGGAAGGCTTTGTCGACGAAAACGGCACCTTCGTGATCAGCGGTCCGGATGTGAATGGCCAGCCCGTCAAGCTGCGCTCGAGTGATGGCATCAACTTCACGACAGCCGGCAAACGCAAGCTCGCCTTCTATACCGAGAAATCGCTCAAGCGCGTGCTGGAGGGGGTGCTTGGCGCCCCTGCCCCGGCTCTGACAGGTCTTCCGATGGTCCCCGGAATCCCCACCGATCGAACACCGCCCATGGCGCTAAACGATCCGGCGCTCGACGGTGGCATTGAACTGCTTGGCGCAGCTGCTGCCTCTCCGCCGACCGGTGAGGGGCCGGCAGTGGCGGCGCCGGTGGCAAAAGAAATCGCGCAGCAACCAGTGTCAGGGCGTGCTGACGATTTCTCCTGGCCGCGCAAGAGCAACAGCGCGAGGGCCGCACCCGAAGTGCCCGACGCAACTCCAACCGGTTCGACGGGGGGTAGCGTCGCGCCAGCCAGGTGATCGGATCGGGTAGCAGTGTCCGCACGCGGCGGAGCGCATGAACCTTTCCTACCGAGGCAAAACGCTGGTGCCCATCAGGGTCTCATCGATCGCACGCGCGGCCTGACGGCCCTCGCGGATCGCCCAAACGACCAGCGATTGGCCGCGGCGCACGTCGCCGGCGGCGTAAAGCCCGTCAACGCTGGTGCGGTAGTCCTTGTCATTGGCCGCGACATTCGTCGAGCGCCGGCTGTCCTTGCTCACCATCAGCCGCGATCCGAGATCCTTTAGGACACCGTGTTCAAATGGGCCGGCAAAGCCGATGGCGATGAACGCGAGGTCGGCACGGATGACGAATTCCGTCCCCGCGACCGGCTGGCGTTTCTCATCGACCTCGCAGCACTTCACCCCGGTGAGCTGGCCGTCCTCACCGATGAATTCCAGCGTCGCCACCTGGAACTCGCGCTCCGCGCCCTCCGCCTGGGAGGACGACGTGCGCATCTTGGTCGCCCAGTACGGCCAGACAGCCAGCTTGTTTTCCCTCTCGGGCGGCTGCGGGCGAATGTCGAGCTGCGTTACCCGTACCGCACCCTGCCGGAACGCTGTGCCAACGCAGTCGGATGCGGTATCGCCGCCGCCGACGACCACTACATGCTGGCCCCCTGCCACGATTGGCTCCGATTTCCAGGCTGTCGACTGTATGTCCTCGCCGCCGACGCGCTTGTTCTGCTGCACCAGATAAGGCATTGCATCATGCACGCCCTCGAAGTCAGCACCCGGAATTCCGGCAGCGCGCGGCGTCTCCGAGCCTCCGCAATAAAGCGCGGCGTCATGACTGGAGAGCAGATCGTCAATCGCCACGTCGACGCCAACATTCACGCCGCAATGGAAGGTAACGCCCTCGCCCTTCATCTGCTCGACGCGGCGGTCGATGAAGTGCTTCTCCATCTTGAAGTCCGGAATGCCGAAGCGCATCAGGCCACCGGGCTTCAACTCGCGTTCGTAGACGTGGACGTCGTGGCCGACGCGGGCCAGTTGTTGAGCCGCTGCCATGCCGGCGGGACCAGACCCAATCACCGCTACCTTTTTTCCGGTTTTCTTTTCCGGCGGCTGCGGGCGCACCATGCCAAGCTCGTAAGCCTTGTCTGCCAGCGCCTGCTCGACCGTTTTGATGGCGACAGGAATGTCTTCGAGATTCAGCGTGCAGGCCTCCTCGCACGGCGCCGGGCAAATGCGGCCCGTGAACTCCGGGAAATTGTTGGTGGAGTGCAGGTTGCGGATCGCGGATTCCCAATCGCCGGAATAGACGAGGTCGTTCCAGTCCGGGATCTGGTTATGGATTGGGCAGCCAGTCGGACCATGACAAAACGGTACGCCGCAATCCATGCACCGCGCGGCCTGCTTCTCGACTTCCTTGTCCGACATCGGCAGCGTGAACTCGCGGAAATGCCGTATGCGATCGGATGCAGGCTGGTACTTGTGCACCTGCCGGTCGATCTCGAGAAAACCTGTTACCTTGCCCATGTCCATTCAACCCAAACTCGATTGACCAAGCGATTCAGATTGACCAAGCGATTCAGGTCGCTAAGTCTGCTTTCCCGCCAATCATGGCCGTCATCTCAGCCAGTTTTCAACCTTCAACCCGGATATACGGGAGAATTCCCTATCATTGTCGGTTACCAGCACTGCATCGATAGAGAGCGCGTGCGCCGCGATAAGCATATCGTTCTGACCGATCGGCTTCCCTTCCGCCTCGAGTTGCGTTCGCAAAGCAGCATAGTCGCGGTCGGCGGGAGAATCCCACGCAAGCACTTCGATGTCGGCAAGCATTTCCTCGGCGAGTGCTTCAAGACGCTTCGACGCAACGCGCGTGTAGCCAAATCTTAGCTCAGCGGCGACAATGATGCTGGTATTAACATCTTCCTGCTCCAGCGCAGCCACACGCGACGCGGCGGATCCTTCCGGAAATTTCATGATGTTCGAGATGATGTTGGTGTCGAGCAAATACCTCATTCCCGATCGTCCAGATCAACAGGCTCCGGCGGATAATCTTTGATCTCTGGGAAATCCTCTTCCAAGGGCGGCTGAGACCTTAGCCACTCAATGAGTTCACGCGGCGAACGCCTTTGTCTGACCGGATGGATGGTGATCAACCCATCTCTTTCCTGCCGGATAATGACCTCATCACCAGCCAAATCGAACTCAGACGGAATACGCACCGCGCGACTTCGCCCGTTCTTGAACACTCGAACCTTCCGTTCTTTCGGCAAATCGTGAAACACCCGACACCTCTCGGTTGGCATATGCCAAAGCATATGCCAACTACAGTTGGATTACAATCCAGCTCTACTCCGCCGCAACGCTCATCCGCAGCCGCTCCATCTCCTGCAGGGCGCGGCGGTATTCGACCGGCATCACCTTCCGGAATTTCGGCCGGAAGGCCGCCCAGTTTTCCAGAATGTCCTTGGCGCGGGTCGAACCGGTGTAGTGCGCGTGATTGGAAATCAGTTGCACCAGCCGCTCCTCATCGTGCCGCGTCATGTCGCCCGATACGTCGACGCGGCCTTTGTGCGCCAGGTCGCCGCCATGATGGTGGAGCTTCTCCAGCATGTCGTCTTCCTCGGGCACGGGCTCCAGCTCGACCATCGCCATGTTGCAGCGCTCGGCAAAGTCGCCTTCCTCGTCAAGTACATAGGCGACACCACCCGACATGCCCGCAGCGAAGTTGCGGCCCGTCTTGCCGATGACGACGACGATCCCTCCGGTCATGTACTCGCAACCATGATCGCCGACGCCTTCGACGACGGCGGCTGCCCCCGAATTGCGCACGGCAAAACGTTCGCCGGCAACGCCGCGGAAGTAGCACTCACCCTCGATTGCACCATAAAGAACGGTATTGCCGATGATGATCGAATCCTCGGCAACGATGCGCGCATCATCCGGCGGGCGGATGACGATGCGGCCACCAGACAGGCTCTTGCCGACATAGTCGTTGCCGTCACCGACCAACTCGACCGAAATGCCACGCGTCAGGAAGGCGCCGAAGGACTGGCCCGCCGTACCGATGAGCCTGATCGAGATCGTGTCTTCCTTAAGCCCCTTGTGCCGGAAGCGCTTGGCCACTTCGCCGGCCAGCATCGCGCCGGCCGAACGATCGACGTTGCGGATAGGCAGTTCGATCTTCACGGGAATCCTGGCTTCCAGTGCCGGGCGCGCCAGTTCAATCAGCTTGCGGTCAAGCACGTCATCGATCGGATGCTTTTGGCGCTCGGTCCAATGAATGGCGTCTGCAGGTGCATCCGGCTTGTAGAAGATGCGGCTGAAATCGAGCCCCTTGGCCTTCCAGTGGTCGACCATCTCCCGTTTCTCAAGAAGATCGGATGCGCCGACGATCTGGTCCATACGGGTGAAGCCCATCTCAGACAAGAATTCGCGCACCTCCTCCGCAACGTAGAAGAAATAGTTGATCACATGCTCCGGCGTACCCTTGAAGCGCTTGCGCAGTACCGGATCCTGGGTAGCAACGCCGACCGGACAGGTGTTCAGATGACACTTGCGCATCATTATGCAGCCCGCGGCGATGAGCGGCGCGGTCGAGAAGCCGAACTCGTCAGCCCCAAGCAATGCCCCGACGATGACGTCTCGACCGGTGCGCAGGCCGCCATCGACCTGCAACGCCACGCGGCTGCGCAGCCCATTGAGCACAAGCGTCTGATGCGTTTCCGCGAGACCCATCTCCCACGGCGAGCCGGCGTGCTTGAGCGAAGTCAACGGCGACGCGCCGGTTCCGCCGTCATAACCGGAGATGGTGATGTGATCGGCGCGCGCCTTGGCAACGCCGGCGGCAACCGTGCCGACACCAACCTCGGAGACCAGCTTGACCGAAACATCCGCCGCCGGGTTGACGTTCTTCAGGTCGAAGATCAACTGTGCAAGATCCTCGATTGAATAGATGTCATGGTGCGGCGGCGGAGAGATCAGGCCGACGCCAGGCGTCGAATGCCGGGTCTTGGCGATCGTGGCGTCAACCTTGTGGCCGGGCAGTTGACCGCCCTCACCCGGCTTCGCGCCTTGCGCCACCTTGATCTGCATCATGTCGGAATTGACGAGATATTCCGCTGTCACGCCGAAACGTCCGGACGCCACTTGCTTGATCGCCGAGCGCTCGGGGTTCGCCCCGCCACCCGGCAGCGGCAGGTAGCGGTCCGGCTCCTCTCCGCCTTCGCCGGTGTTCGACTTGCCGCCGATCTTGTTCATGGCACGCGCCAGCGTCGTGTGCGCCTCGCGGCTGATCGAACCGAACGACATCGCGCCGGTCGAGAACAGCTTGACGATCTCGGCTGCCGGCATAACTTCGTCGAGCGGCACCTTGGCCCGGCCGGTATCTTCGGCGGTCCTGATCCTGAATAGGCCGCGGATGGACTTTGCCGCCGCGGTGCTGCTGTCCATCTGCTGCGAGAACTCCTTGAAGGTGGACCAGGAGCCGTGACGAACCGCATGCTGCAACGAGGCTACCGCGTCCGGCGACCACATATGGGCCTCGCCGCGCATGCGGAAAAGATATTCGCCTCCGACCTCGAGCGAGTTGCGAAGCACCGGATCGTCGCTGAAGGCGTCCGTGTGGCGGCTGACCGTTTCGGTGGCGACCTCCTCCAGCCCAACGCCCTCGATCATCGAGGCGGTGCCAGTAAAGTACTGCTCGACGAAGTCGCTCTTCAGTCCAACCGCATCGAAAATCTGCGCACCGCAATAGGACTGGTAGGTGGAGATGCCCATCTTGGACATCACCTTGAGAATGCCCTTCCCGATTGACTTGATATAGCGCGAGACGACCTCAGAAGCATCGACCTCTTTCGGCATGTCGCCACGATGATGCATGTCAAGCAGCGTGTCGAAGGCGAGATATGGATTGATTGCCTCCGCGCCATATCCCGCGAGGCAGCAGAAATGGTGGACTTCGCGCGGTTCGCCGGATTCCACGACCAGGCCGACGGATGTGCGCAGCCCTTTGCGGATCAGGTGGTGGTGGACGGCGGCCGTCGCCAGCAGCGATGGAATGGCGATGCGGTCGGCCCCGACCTGCCGGTCGGACAGGACGATGATGTTATAGCCGCCGGCCACGGCCGCCTCGGCGCGGTCGCAGAGGCGCTCGAGCGCGCCCTTCATGCCCGCAGCGCCTTCAGCCGCGTTGTAGGTGACGTCGAGGGTCTTGGTATCGAAGCGCTCTTCGGTGTGACCGATCGACCGGATCTTCTCGAGATCGCCGTTGGTCAGGATAGGCTGGCGCACCTCCAGCCGCTTCTTGCGCGACGAGCCGACCAGATCGAAAATATTCGGTCGGGGGCCGATAAAGGAGACCAGGCTCATCACCAGTTCTTCGCGGATCGGATCGATTGGCGGGTTGGTGACCTGCGCGAAGTTCTGCTTGAAATAGGTATAGAGCAGCTTCGACTTATCCGACATCGCCGAAATCGGCGTGTCGGTGCCCATCGAGCCGACAGCCTCCTGGCCAGTCGTCGCCATCGGAGACATGAGCAGCTTGGTGTCTTCCTGCGTGTAACCAAACGCCTGCTGGCGATCGAGCAGGGTCACATCCTTGCGCAGCGCGCGCGGCTCGACCGGCTTCAATTCCTCTAGAATCAGCTGGGTATTTCCGAGCCATGTCTTGTAAGGATGCAGCGTCGCGATCTCGGACTTGATCTCCTCATCGGAAATGATGCGGCCTTTCACCAGATCGATCAGCAGCATTTTTCCAGGCTGGAGCCGCCACTTCTTGATGATGTGCTTCTCCGCGATCGGCAGCACGCCGGCTTCTGATGCGAGGATCACGCGGTCGTCATCGGTGACGATATAGCGCGCCGGACGGAGTCCGTTGCGATCGAGCGTGGCGCCGATCTGGCGACCATCGGTAAACACCACCGCCGCCGGTCCGTCCCAAGGCTCCATCAGTGCCGCGTGATATTCGTAGAAAGCCTTGCGGTCGGCGTCCATCGACTTGTTGCCCGCCCAGGCTTCCGGGATCAGCATCATCATGGCATGTGCCAGGCTGTAACCACCCTGAAAAAGGAACTCGAGCGCATTATCGAAGCAGGCCGTGTCCGACTGCCCTTCATACGAAATCGGCCACAGCTTCGAAATGTCGTTGCCGAACAGTTCGGAATCGACCGATGCCTGGCGCGCCGCCATCCAGTTGTTGTTGCCGCGAACGGTATTGATTTCGCCGTTGTGGGCGACCATGCGATAGGGATGCGCCAGCTTCCACGACGGGAAGGTGTTTGTCGAAAAGCGCTGATGGACAAGGATCAGCGCCGACTCGAACCGGGGATCGCTCAAGTCCTTATAGTAAGCGCCGACCTGGTACGCGAGGAACATGCCCTTGTAGACGATGGTGCGCGACGACAACGACACGCAATAGGCGCCGATGTCGCGATTGCTGTTCTCCGCGTAGATGCGGCCTGAAATAACCTTGCGCAGCAGATAGAGCCGCGCCTCGTATTCCTCGTCATTTTCGATTTCGGGCGCGCGGCCGACAAAGACCTGGCGATGATAGGGTTCGGCGGCAGCAATCTCCGGAGCCTTCGACAGCGATGCGTTGTCGACAGGAACATCGCGGAATCCAATGAGCGGCAGGCCCTCGGATTGCAGCGCCTCGGCAATGATCTGCTCGACATGGGCGCGATGGTCGGCGTCCCGCGGCATGAACCAGTGCCCGACGCCATACTCCCCTATTGGGGGCAGCGTGATGCCCTGCTTTGCAAGTTCTTCGCGGAAGAAACGATCCGGAATCTGCACCAGGACGCCGGCGCCGTCGCCCATCAACGGATCGGCGCCAACCGCGCCGCGATGTGTTAGGTTTTCCAGCATGAACAGACCGTCCTTGACGATCTGATGCGACTTTAGGCCCTTCATTTGCGCGATGAAGCCGACGCCGCATGCATCGTGCTCGTTGCGTGGATGATAGAGGCCCTGTGCGTCGGAGCGTTTGACGCGGCGGCATTCGCCGCCGCAGCAATTGCTTGCGCGCGCGTCGAAACTGGCATTTCCGTCATGGCCTCGTCCTCCGTTATGTCCATCCTTCACGATGCCGCGACAGCCGTAGAAAGAAGGAACACTCGACTCGAAACTTATCGCTGATAGCCGTCACTGGATAGCATCCGTCAGCCGGACTTCCGTCAATCCGGCGAGCGGAGACTGGTCACAGAACGAGCCGGAGCGGCGCGTCCTGGCGCTCGATCCGGCTGCTTCTGCTACGCAATAAATAAGACAGCAGTACTGTCCTAAATTTCTTATGACAGAAACTGTCTCGTCGCACAAGACGGATTCGAAAACAATTGACGGAAACCGCGACCGAATATGTCGCTAAGCGACCACAATGCGCAATTTTCGTTCGCAACGTTCGCGGATGAGCTCTTAAATCTGGGACTTGAAAGCTCAAGCAAAATCCCGTTCTGTCCGGCTCCCGCCAAAACAGCCCAACGGACGGTTTCTATGATATTCGCCTCAGACAACTGGGCCGGCGCCCATCCCAGGATCGTTGAAAGCCTCGCTCGCCATGCCGGCGGTTTTGATGCCGCCTACGGCAACGGAACTTTGGATAGGAAGGTCGGCGAGAAATTCAACGATATTTTCGAGCGGGAATGCGCAGTCTTCTTCGTTGGAACCGGCACCGCCGCGAACTCACTCGCTCTAACCCTATTCAGTCGTCCGGGCGGGGTCGGCTTCTATCATCAAGGCGCGCATGCAATTGCGGACGAGTGCGGCGCGCCCGAGTATTTCAGCGGGGGGACGCGGCTTTGTCCGGTTGGCGGCACGCTGGGCAGGATCGACCCGAAGCTGCTCGAGGAGGCCATCGCCCGTTACCCCGCTGAGTTTGTCCATTCCGGGCGACCGGTCGCCGTATCGATCACTCAACTGACCGAGCTGGGCACGGTCTATAGCCTGGAAAATATCAAGGCGATATCTGCTGTCTGCCAAAAGGCAGGCCTCCCGCTGCATATGGACGGTGCGCGTTTCGCCAACGCGCTCGATGCGCTCGGTGCGACGCCGGCGGAGATGACCTGGAAGAGCGGCGTCGATCTCTTGTCTTTTGGGGGGACCAAAAATGGATGCTGGTGCGCCGAGGCGATCATTCTTTTCGACAAGACCAAGTCGACCGAGATGAAATTCATCCAAAAGCGCGCTGCGCAGCTTTTCTCCAAGTCGCGTTTTATCGCCGCACAGTTCGACGCCTATCTGGAGGATGACCTGTGGCTGAAAACCGCGCGCCATTCCAATGCCGTCGCCGCAAGGCTTGCTGGGCATATCCGCGCATGTAGGTCGAATACGATGCGTCTCGCGTGGGAGCCGCAGGCCAATGAAGTGTTCGCGATCGTTTCGTCGGCAGAGCAAAAACGCCTCAGGGACAAGGGCGCCGTTTTCTACACCGAGGCGGCACCGAGCGAAATACAACCAGAACTCCAGCAAGATGAAAGTGTCTGCAGGTTTGTCACCAGCTTCGCGACGACCGACGAGCAGGTGGAAACATTCGCGGAATTGCTGCGCTGAGCCAGCCGAATATCGTCACGCCGGTCCTCGGCAAGATTTCTCGCGCCGACCTTGACTGACGACCCCACTGGGTGGACTAACGTGAAGGGCTTGCCTTCTGCCCAGGGAAACTTAACGAATGCCGTCGACCGAAATTCTAGTCGCCTTCGCCATCACGACCGTCGTGTTCGCCTATATCCCGGGCCCAGCGATGCTCTACGCCGCCGCCCAGACGCTGGCGCGGGGCCGTTGGTCGGGCGTGATGGCTGCTCTCGGCATTCACCTCGGTTGCTACGTGCACGTCTTCGCCGCTGCAGCAGGACTGTCCGTCCTGTTCCATGTCGTGCCTGTTCTCTACCTTGCCGTGAAGCTGGCCGGCGCGTCCTACCTGATCTGGCTGGGTATCTCGATGTTTCGCGCCAGGCCCGGAGGTAGTGTCGCTTTTTCCAGCATGCAGCCTAGGTCGGCGCGGCGCGCATTCTTTGAAAGCATTACTGTCGAGGTACTTAACCCGAAGACCGCTATCTTCTTCGTCGCGTTCCTGCCGCAGTTCATCGACGCGTCTGCAGCGTTCCCGATCTGGATGCAGTTCGTCATTCTCGGAACGATCGTCAATATGATTTTTTCGTCAGCCGACATTGTCTGCGTGTTCCTGGCCGGCGCCTTGATAGCGAGACTTCGCCAGTCGAGCGGCTGGCAGCGCTTGATGCAACGCGCCGGCGGCGTCCTGTTGATCGGCCTCGGCACGCACCTTGCCCTGCAGCGAAGCTAATTAATCTCCCACAACAGAACGGCGCCCGAGGGCGCCGTTCCGGATCAAAATGCCGACAGCCGCTTAAGCTGCCTTGGCTTCGATCTGCTTGGCCTTGTCCTGTGCGCTCGAAATCGCGATCTTGCGCGGCTTCAGCTCCTCGGGAACATTTCGCTTCAGGTCTATATGCAAGAGACCATTCTTAAGGTTGGCGCCGACGACCTCGACGTGGTCTGCGAGCTGGAACCGGCGCTCGAAAGAGCGTCCGGCAATTCCGCGATAGATAACCTCGCTGCCTTCGCCGGTAGGCTCTTCCTTGCGTTCACCCTTCACGCTCAGCACGTTTCGATGCGATTCGATTTCGATCTCGCTATCCGAGAAGCCGGCAACCGCCATGGAGACGCGATAGGCATCTTCGCCCGTCCGCTCAATGTTATACGGCGGATATGTCTGCGCGCTCTCAGGCTGGCCGATCGAATCCAACATGTTGAAAAGCCGGTCGAAGCCGACGGTCGAGCGATAAAGCGGGGAAAAATCAACGTGACGCATTGTCTGTTCTCCTGATTGAGCAACAATTTTGGCGTTTGACCCTTTTGCGAAACCCGTATTCGGCCTTTCGCATGGATCAGCAGTCCCTGATCGGCGACCGCATGAGAGATGTGGGTACCCAGTTTTTTCATTTCAAGGAACCGCGGGCCAAAAAAATTTCAGCCGAGTATGAACCCCATATGAACGGGGTCTTCGGCCTGCATTCAGGGAAGCCGCGCTAAATCCAACCAAATCTAGAGAAAGTGGTGGGTCTCCACTCACCACGACGGGGCCGAACCGGGTGCAACGTCCCCTTCCTCCCGGGTCGAAAAGGCCGGAAGCCCGCTACATGCGGCTTCCGGCCTGCTCCATTCCAGAATTCTCTTCGCGCAAGTTACGGGCGAATTCTTTGCAAATGCCCTTTATCTTCCTAACTTCGACGAGCGTCTTCAGAGCGCGCAAGGATTGGACGAACCGACTTGCATGAGTGAGCTGTTTTTCGACATTCCCGGCAATCCGCGCCCCGAACACGCCACCGGCGGCTTCCTTACGACGCGCGACGGTTTGCGCTTGCGCTACGCGTGCTTCACGCCAGACATTCGTCCTCTCAAGGGTACAGTCATCGTCCTTGCCGGACGCAATGAGAGCATCGAGAAATATTTCGAGACCATACGCAATCTCGGCGACCGCGGACTGGCCGTGGCAATGCTCGACTGGCGGGGGCAAGGGGCCTCCGATCGATTGATGCGCGACCCGATGCGCGGTCACGTGGCCAGCTTCGACGATTACGCTGCGGACTTGGAGCAGTTTTTCCGGGAGATCGTGCTTCCGGATTGCCGCGGACCCTATTTCATCCTCGCCCATTCAACCGGTGCGCTCATCGCATTGCTTGCCGCCCGAACGCTTGCCAGCAAGGTGAGGCGTATGGTGCTGCTGGCGCCGTTTCTTGGCGTCTACGGAGTTCCATTTTCGATGAAGACGGTCAGGCGGATCGCGAATACGCTGTACTGGACTGGCCTCGGCCGGCGCTACGCCGGCGGTAGCAAGCGGCCGTCCACTCTCCTGCCGTTCGAAGGGAACAAGCTCACGCACGATTCGAGGCGTTATCGCCGCAACGTTCTGCTGCACGAAACCCATCCGCAGCTGGCGCTTGGGGGGCCGACAGTCTCTTGGCTGCGCGCCGCCTGCATCGCCGCCGATCGAGTTCAGGAGCCGCACTTCGTCGCCACTTACCGCGTGCCGACATTGGTGATCGCGGCCGGTGAGGAAGCAATCGTCTCAAATCCGGCGATCGAAACCTATGCGAGGCGACTCAAGGTGGGTTCACTAATCATGATCGATGGCGCCAGGCACGAGCTTCTCCAGGAAAGCGATTTCTATAGAGAGCAGGTATTCGCGGCGTTCGACGCCTTCGTGCCCGGCTCGGGAACGGATCTGATGGGATCGACTGAAGCCTGATCGTTGGCGGGTGTTATCTTGCCAGTAGCGCCCGCGCAGCCTCGTGCAGTTCCGGCGTTGCAGCTGCCAGAATATCGCCGCCTTTCTCGGCAGGGCCACCATTGAACGTCGTGACCACGCCGCCGGCCTGCTCAATAAGGGGGATGAGCGCCGCAATGTCGTAGGGCTGCAGGCCGGGATCGGCGACGATATCCACCTGCCCCGCCGCGATCATGGCAAAGGCGTAGCAATCTGTCCCATACCGCGAAAGCCGCACTTTCTCTTCCAATCTGTCGAAGCGTGCCCGCGAGTCGCCCTTGAACAGCGCCGGGGTCGTCGTGAACAGAATGGCATCGGACAGTGAGGTGATCTTGCGAGTCTCAAGCGGGCGTGTCCCGCCCGGTCCCTCATAAATCGCCTCGGAACCAGTCGCGTAGAATAATTCCCCCGTAAAAGGCTGGGACATGAACCCGGCCAGTGCGTCGTCATCCACCGTCAGCCCGACCAGGGTGCCCCAAACCGGAATGCCGGAGATGAACGCCCGCGTTCCGTCAATTGGATCGATAATCCACTGATGATTGCTGTCCGCGTTCTCCGCGCCATGCTCCTCTCCCAGTATGCCGTGATCCGGATACTCGGTGGAAATCAGTGCCCGAATTGCCCGTTCGGCTTCCTTGTCGGCTTCCGTAACCGGGTCGAATCCGGTGGCGAGCTTGTTGGCAATCGCCCCGGCGCTGCGGAAGCGCGGCAGAGTTTCCGCTGCCGCCGCAGCCGCGAGGCGGCGAAAGAAATCCGCAGAAACAATCAAATGGCACCTTTGGGAATCGAGCAATGTTGCTGAAATATCACGCGCGGCGCAAAGGGCGATACAATTATCATAATGAATTAAGAATTGAGCCGCCGTCGCTTGACTTTTGTGCGATGCACAATATCCTCATATGTGAACAGGGTTTCCTGTTCATGCCCTCCTTGGGCGTTTCCTCCCTAGACTTGACCGCGTTGTGCAAACAGCGCGGTTTTTTTTGACATTCGCGTTGTCGCTATTCCGCTGCGAGAGGCAGATCCGTGAAAGCGTTGTCAGGCAAGGAGATCAGGTCCGCGCAAAAGCGCGCCAGATCATCGGCAAGCGCATCGAAACCGGCGGATTTCTGGAACGTTCGTTCGTTCATATAGAGGCCCCGGTTGATCTCGATCTGCAGCGCATGCATGCCGCGCACAGGGCGTCCATAGTGCTCGGTAATGAAGCCTCCGGCATAAGGCTTGTTGTGCGCCACGGTATAGCCCATTGCGGAAAGAAGGGAGATAGCATGCTCGACTGCTGAACCCGACATCGATGCACCGAAGCGGTCGCCGATGATAAAATCCGGCCGCAGCCCATTCTCGCCGACACGGATGTTCGCCGGCATGGAGTGGCAATCGACCAGAACCGCAAAGCCGAATTGCGTATGCGTGCGCAGCATCATCCGCTTGAGAGCATCGTGGAACGGCTTGTAGACGGCGTCGATCCGCGCCAGCGCCTCGGCGAGCGGCAACCGTCCCGCATAAATCTCAAGTCCCTCACCAACGAGTTTTGGGATGGTGCCAAGCCCACCAGCGACGCGCGCCGAACGAATATTCGCGAAAGATGGCACAGGTTCGATGAACATCCGTGGGTCTAGTTCCCACGGCTCGCGATTTACGTCGATGTAGGCGCGCGGGAAGTTGGCAGCGATGAGTGGTGCGCCCAGTGCAACCGCGCCGGCAAACAGTTCATCCACATAACTATCCTCTGATCGGCGGATAGCGGTCGCGTCGAGCTTGGTCATCGACAGGAAGCGCGGCGGGTAGAAACAGCCGCTATGGGGCGAACTGAAAACGAAGGGAACGCGTTGCTCGGCTGCCGAGCGTATCACGAAGGGCGCGATTGCCGAGAAATCTGCGGCTGCGCTCATTTATGGTGTTCCAAATGCTGGACTCGAAAGCTTCATAGGCACGAAAGTGGCATTTGGCGCATGCCGTGTCCAGTATCGGAATGGCAATAGCAAGTGCGGCATTCACTTGATATTTACCGACCACCCTTCATATACCATAGATGGTTAACGGGAGCCGAGCAGCGCCCCGTGATCGAATTAGGACTGGACAATATGGTACGCATTCTTCTCGCGGAAGATGACAACGATATGCGCCGCTTTCTGGTTAAAGCCCTGGAGCGCGCCGGCTACGACGTCAGCGACTTCGACAATGGCGCAAGCGCGTATGAGCGCCTACGCGAAGAACCGTTCTCATTGCTCCTCACCGATATCGTCATGCCGGAAATGGACGGCATCGAGCTTGCCCGCCGCGCTACGGAAATCGACCCGGACCTCAAGGTGATGTTTATAACCGGCTTCGCCGCGGTCGCCCTTAACCCCGATTCGAAAGCTCCTAAGGACGCAAAGATTCTATCGAAGCCATTCCACCTGCGCGACCTCGTCAATGAGGTCGAGAAGATGCTGCAGGCCGCCTGACACGAGTCCCGCTCCACCACTCTCGGGACGAACGGGTCACGTCGTCGTTCCCTTGCACATTTCATTTGATGTTTGTCGCTACGCGATTTCTGAGCTGTCTATTGGCTCGCCCGATGTTCTGCGAACTAAGGTGCAGGCATGGCAGGCATGCTCTCACTCCCGCGCTGCGGCACCTGCATCCAGCTGATCGGTGCAACTGTTTCAGCATTACGTTGGAGCCGCCTTTGCTCTATTGACGCGCCGGATCAAAAATGGTGTATGCGCCGCATTCAGATGGGCGTGTAGCTCAGCGGGAGAGCACTACGTTGACATCGTAGGGGTCACAGGTTCAATCCCTGTCACGCCCACCATCTGAAGC
>CAWHHO010000010.1:0-82686 GCA_963829135.1 uncultured Alphaproteobacteria bacterium
GTCGAGGCGAAGCCGAGACGGATGAGGGGTGTTCCAGCTTGAGAACACCATATCCGGCCAACACCCTCATCCGACCTCACCTTCGCTTCGCTACGGTTCGGCCACCTTCTCCCACAAAGGGAGAAGGGGAGGAGTGCCTTTACATCGCCGGCTGAGCATCGATGGTGCGAAGCGACTGCGCCTGACGCTTGGCGGCGGCCTTCACCGCGTCCTGCACCTTCTCGAAGGCGCGCACCTCGATCTGGCGAACGCGCTCGCGGCTGATGCCGAATTCCGCCGAGAGATCTTCCAGCGTCAGCGGATCGTCGGCAAGACGGCGTGCCTCGAAGATGCGGCGTTCGCGCTCGTTGAGCACCGCCATTGCGTTGGTCAGCATGCCGCGCCGGTTTTCCAACTCGTCCTGCTCGATCAACACATCTTCCTGGCTCTCATGGTCGTCCACAAGCCAGTCCTGCCACTCACCGGACTCACCCTCGGTCGCGCGGATCGGCGCGTTGAGCGAAGCGTCACCCGAGAGCCGGCGGTTCATAGAAACCACCTCTTCCTCGGAGACGTTGAGGCGCGTGGCGATCTCGGTCACCTGGTCAGGCTTGAGGTCGCCGTCATCCAGCGCCTGGATCTTGCCCTTCACCTTGCGTAGATTGAAGAACAGCCGCTTCTGATTGGCGGTTGTTCCCATCTTCACCAAGCTCCACGAGCGCAATATATACTCCTGGATCGACGCCTTGATCCACCACATGGCGTAGGTCGCCAGCCGGAATCCTCGCTCCGGCTCGAATTTCTTGACCGCCTGCATGAGGCCGACATTGCCTTCGGAAATGACTTCGCCGATCGGCAGGCCGTAGCCGCGATATCCCATCGCGATCTTCGCCACGAGGCGCAGATGGCTGGTGACAAGCTTGTGGGCCGCGCCGGTGTCTTCATGCTCCTGATACCGCTTGGCAAGCATGTACTCCTGCTGCGGCTCGAGCATCGGGAAGCGGCGTATTTCTTCCATATAACGGGCAAGGCCGCCTTCGCCGGAAACGATACTGGGTAGTGACTGGGCCATCTAAGCACCCTCCTCTCTCGAAAGTGCCCCCTGATCAAGGCGGGCATATGGCGCTGCACGCATTTTCGCCGCACTGCACCAAAACACATTTATATAGGAACAAACAGGGAAAATCCAACATTTGTTCACGACAAGCCACTGCCTCACATCAAAGTGAACATCGGTTAGTCGGTAACCATTAGATACCGCGAAACGCGTCGACGAGTCCAGCCAAATCCGCAGGCATCGGCGCTTCGAAACGCATGAGCTCACCTGTGACCGGATGGCGGAATGCGAGCAGCCACGCATGCAGCGCCTGTCTCGGAAACGTCTCCACCAGGCCCCTCACCGGCTCGGGCAGGCGGTTGGCCTTTGTGCGGAAACGCCTGCCCGTAGTCGCGATCACCAATCAGCGGATGGCCAATATGCGCCATATGCACGCGGATCTGATGAGTGCGGCCCGTCTCAAGGCGGCATTCGAGCAGCGCCGCCCCGGGGCCGCCCTGCCCTTCGCCGAACCGCTCGAGAACCTCGTAATGCGTGACCGCATGCCGGGCATCCTCGCGGCCTTCCGGCACGACGGCACGGCGTACGCGGTCGGCGGCCCGGCCAAGCGGCGCATCCACCGTGCCTGCAGCCCGCGCTGGAATGTTCCAGACCAGCGCGTAATAGGCACGCTCCAGGTCGCCGGTGCGGCCATGGTCGGCGAAGGCTTCCGACAACGCCTTGTGGGCGCGCGTCGGTCTTTGCCGCCACCATCACGCCGCTTGTATCCTTGTCGAGCCGGTGCACGATGCCGGGCCGCTTGACCCCGCCAATGCCGGAAAGCGTATCGCCGCAATGATGGATCAGCGCATTGACCAGCGTGCCGCTCCAGTTGCCGGTACCGGGATGGACGACAAGCCCCACCGGCTTGTCGATCACGATCAGCGCGTCGTCCTCATAGAGGATATCGAGCGGGATATTTTCTCCCTTCGGCTCCGCCGGCATTGGCGCAGGTAAAGCGATCGTCACCGCCTCGCCGGCGACAACCTTGCGTTTCGGCTCGCTGACAGGTTTGCCGCCGACGCTCACCGCGCCCTGCTTGATCAGGCCTTGCAGGCGGCTTCGCGAAAAATCACCGCCGAGGCTGGCGGCCAGCCATTGGTCGAGCCGCTGGCCGGCAGCATCGGCGCCGACGGTCAGGCCTTTCCATATGGCGCCCGCTTCGGTATCAGGATCGCTTTCGCCCAGCCCGGAAGTGTTCATGATACGGCCCGCATTCGACGACGAGAAAGACAAGCCGCTCGATCCAGAAGTCGAGAAGGTACGGAAGAAACTCGTCCGCTTCGTCGCCATCAATCTCGGGCTGTTGCTTTTCGCCCTTATGGCCGTGGTGGGCGCGATTGTCTACAAGGCCCGCAACGCCGCCGCACCTGCGGCGGCTGCTCAGGCAAGCGACATCCCGGTTCCCGCAGGCAGCGTGCTGGAAGCGGATATCCCGCTTCCGGCCGGCGCAAAAATCATGTCGCAATCGCTTTCCGGCAATCGGATTGCGATGGACATCGAACTCCCGGGCGGCGCGCGCAGCCTCCTCGTCTACGACATTGCCGAACGCCGCATCATCGGCCGCTTCGCCGTGACCGCGAAATGACCGGCCTGGCTCACTCCGCCCCGGCGCGAAAGATAGCCACCGTTGCGCTGGTCGTCGCCGACTATGACGACGCGATCGCCTGGTATACGCAAAAGCTCGGTTTCAGCTTGCTCGACAACATCGACTTCGGCGATGGCAAGCGCTGGGTGACAGTCGGCCCGGCAGGCGGCGGTGTTCGCTTGCTGCTGGCGCAAGCCTCCGACGAGGTGCAACGGTCCCGAGTCGGCGACCAGACCGGGGGGCGGGTGTTCCTGTTCCTGGAAACGGATGATTTTAACCGCGACCATGCCGCCATGCTGGCGGCGGGCGTCGATTTTCGCGAACCGCCGCGTCACGAAGCCTACGGATCGGTCGCGGTCTTCGCGGATCTCTACGGCAATCTGTGGGATTTGATCCAGCCGAAGCAGTGAAGGCGCTCGCCCAAAATCCCACGACCAAACCCCGTTGCTTTTTCTGAAACCACAGCATAGATACGGACCTTCTGGCTAAGCGCCCATCGTCTAGCGGTTAGGACGGCGCCCTCTCACGGCGCAAACAGGGGTTCGATTCCCCTTGGGCGTACCAGAAAAATCAAGCACTTAGCTAATCCAGCCTGGCATTTGTTCAACTTGTTCCACTAAGAGGGAGTGAAGCGGGCTGCGTTGCGTTGGGGTTTGTTCGCCGTCTGGCGAACGCCCCGCCCCTTCTAGCGACGCGCGGGCTCGACCGGTTCTTTCAAAGTCACCAAGCGTACGCGCGCAGCTAGCGGTTGCTGCTAACGAGATATCGGGTCGCTAGAAGCAAGTGTGCGACCGCGTCAAACAACTGGGTAAACTGAGCGTCCTGCTCTGGAGGGAAAACGCCCTTTATCATGCCTCGCGTCCGCGTAAGCTTTGCGATATTCGCCATAGCCTGATCGATTTCGTTGTCGTGCTCATTTAGGTCTACAAGCGTGGCCATTCATGCACTCCTTCGCTTGATTGGAAGGAGAACACGATATCACCTGAACGGCTTCCTAAAATGTCAGGAAGAGACCGACTAACTCAAGCGGAATGGAGTTTGACCGCGCGTGTTACCGTCCTAGGCGGTTACAATCATTCGTTTCGATCAGCAGCGTCGGCAGTTATGATGACAAATCGCTTCAATTCTGCAGAGGACTATGCGAGAGCGTGTTGCACCAGGCATCTGGAAGACTGTGCACGCGATTTCACTATCAGACATACGCTCTCGATACCTGCGCCTGTATAGTGACGCCGACTGGTGCATTGTAGCAATAAGTCATCCTGCTTTCCTATGAACTCTATATCTTCGTGAGGGCCAACCGTGACCAACATTCACCGCTTTGCAGTCGGCGCCGTATTGCTCGCACTCGCCGGCTGCCAGACCGACGAAGACACCGGAACGGCCATGGCATCCAGCCCATTGGAGCCAGCGGCCATGGACGCTAACGTGCCGAAAGTTGCCGAGGATGCCTGCCTGAAAGAGGTGGGTCGAACCACCAAAAGCACCCAGCTTGTCGTGCTTGAGAAAGCCTATTCCGAACAGAATTCACAAGTGAAGATCGGCGTCGGTCCGGCACGGGCGCCTTGGCTATGCATGACCTCGAACAGCGGAGTCGTGGCAAGCGTAATTTCGACTGCCGAATGAACTGCGCAGCGCTCAACTCTGAATGCCGGAGTCCCCCCATCGGCGAAGCCGGCAAGGTACGCGTGCCAGTTTTATGAAACTGCCGACGGCACGCTTCCGCGAGCCGTCCGAACTTCGCCCGTACAGTAGCGGTCACGTGTTTGGGATGACGTGCGGCAGATGCCTTCACATTAGCAGTCGCTTCGATGCATCCTTGGCAAGGGATATGCCGGGAATATCAGCATCGATCTCGGTTGCAGGACCGCAAGATGGCTGCCAACTCGTTTTTCCTGGTTGCAGCGATGGCCTGCAGAAGCCGCACAGTTATGCCACGCCCGGCTGTGTCCGCCTGTGTCGGTGCGGGACATATCGTCAATTCTAGTCGGGCTGCTTAAGCGAGGCATCGTCCGAGGTGGGGACTATATCATCCTCCGTACCCTTGCTCTTCGGCGCTGGCCAAGGCCGCGGGCCGTATCGGTGCCCGATGATTGCACCACTGTTCTCTGGAGAGAGCATGCGCTCCAAAGCCTTGACACGGGCGAGGGCCGCGTCGCGTTCTCTTGTGAGGCGGGCGATTATCTCGTCTTTCTTCATGGATCCCTCTTCTGCACTGGTAGCCAATTGCCGCGGCGGCACCCGACTTACGCTGAAGATTGGAGGACGGGGGCCTTTGTGCCAAGTAAACATTCCGAAATTGCCAATCTGCAGTTCGCACGTCCTGAGCCACTTCTGGAGCGCTAAGCCTTCGCGGGAGCCGGCTTGCGTATCTTTGCCGGCATTCCAATCCTGACCTGTCATCTGCGGATTCTCAACTCAGGCCGCGCCGCCACACGTCGGCCCGGCCGATGAATGAAATCGTTGACGCACGGCGAGCGCCGGAATCCATTGAACGCGGCTGAATCTGTGGAGGCTTCTATGGTTCGCTTGTTCAAGACGATTGCCTTGTTGATGCTCTTTTTCCTGCCAGCCGCTTTCGCTACGGCGGAGGAGCGATGGCAGACCCTACCAGAGGCGGGAGTTCTTCCGGTACCGGCGGAAAGCGGCTACGCGCCAGTGAACGGTATCCAAATGTATTACGCAGTGTTCGGCTCGGGCGATCCGATCCTCCTCATCCACGGTGGCCTGGGCCACGCCGATATCTGGGCAAGTCAGGTTGCGGAGATGTCGAAGACGCACAGGGTGATCGTAGCCGACAGCCGGGGCCATGGTCGCTCGTCGCGCACGGAAGAGCCCTACGGCTACGACCTTTTGGCATCCGACTATGTCGCGCTGCTCGACTTTTTGAAGGTCGACAAGACTGCCCTGGTCGGATGGAGCGACGGCGGCATCATCGGTATCGGCATCGCGATGACCCATCCTGAGCGGTTGACAAGGCTCTACGCGCAAGCGGCCAATGTCACCGTCGATGGCATTGATCCAGGCGTGGCGACCAACCAAACATTCGGCGACTACATCAAGCGCATGGGCGAGGACTATAAGAAAATGTCGAAGACGCCGGACCAGTACGACGCTTTCGTAAAGCAGATCAGCCATATGTGGGAGACCCAGCCGAACTGGTCGAAGGAGCAGTTGGCCAAGATCACCACGCCGACGGCAATCGTCGCCGGCGACCATGACGAGGCGATCAAACGCGCGCATACAAAATACATGGCGTCGGTGATTCCGGGCGCGAAGCTGATCATCCTGCCCAACGCCAGTCATTTCGCCATGCTGCAGGCACCGGACGAATATACAAGGTCGGCTTTGGAGTTCATTGATGCGAAATAGCTACGGTGGCGAGAGGTACACGCCTCGGAGGGAGAAGCCGATGACTATCAGTCTTGGCTTAACGCAGTCCCCCCTCAACTAGTCCGAACGGGGCGGCCGCTGCGCATCCAGCAGTCGGTCCAGTTTCGACGAAAGCAAGTGGATCTGATAGGAAAGCGCGTGCCCGCCGAGCCACAGGAAAGCCGCGAGCTTATGATTGAGATAAAACATGATCGTCGCAAAGCCGACGGCGGAAACGACATAAATCAGGCGAACGGGCATGAATGCTCCTTCAACGGTATGGTAATCGACTGTCATGTTACGCCGTCGACCCGCTGCCTGAAAGCGCCTCAATCCCTCCCGCTGGCCGCTGCGCGCTTGTACCGGAAGCGCAATGCGCTCGCTTGGAGAGCAGCGGGGCTTTGGCTCTGTAATTGCACCACTCCAGCATTTGCGTTTGAACCAGCTGTGCCGTCTGGTTTCCGAAACCGCGCGCTCCATATGAAAATCGTTTTGGCAGGAGACATAGAATGACCGACATCGGCAAGGCTGGGACCTTCAAGCTCGGCGACAGCATCGTGAAGCGCATGGGCTATGGCGCTATGCAACTCGCCGGACCGGGTGTTTTTGGGCCACCGAAGGACCGGAGCGCCGCAGTAGCCGTCCTGCGCGAGGCCGTAGCGAGCGGCGTGAACCATATCGACACAAGCGATTATTACGGCCCGTATGTCACCAACGAGATTATCCGCGAGGCTCTGCACCCCTATCCCCAAGATCTGATCATTGTCACCAAAATCGGCGCCGTGCGCGGTGATGACGCGTCCTGGAATCCGGCACTGAAACCGGCGGAACTGGCGTCGGCGGTTCATGACAACCTTCGAAACCTTGGACTTGAGGCGATGGATGTCGTCAATCTACGCATCGTAGGCGACGGCCACGGTCCGGGCGAAGGTTCAATTGAGGAGCCGCTAGCCGCGCTGGCCGATCTTCAGCGCAAGGGGCTCGTGCGCCATATCGGCCTAAGCAACGTGACGCGCAAGCAAATCGTTCAGGGTCGCTCTATCGCCGAAATCGTTTGTATTCAGAATCAATACAACCTCGCACATCGCGAGGACGATGAGTTGATCGATGAATTGGCCGAAAGCGGCACCGCCTACGTGCCATTCTTCCCGCTCGGCGGCTTTTCGCCACTGCAATCATCGACCCTGTCGGCCGTGGCTGAGCGATTGCACGCCACACCCATGCAGGTGGCCCTCGCCTGGCTGCTTCGCCGGTCGCCTAACATATTGCTGATTCCGGGTACCTCGTCGGTCGCGCACCTGCGCGAAAACCTCGCCGCGGTCGATCTTGAGCTGCCTGCCGACGCGCTGGAAGAGCTTGGCAGCATGGAGGACCGGTAGGACGGGCGGGGCGTCGCAGACTGCGACCCTCGACACGCAACCAGCTACGTCAGCGCGCATCGCCCACCCCGACGGTCGGCGGATGCTTTTCAGGGCGTAGTTGCCTGCAAGTAGCCCTAGCGGCCGTTCATTGCGATGGTCCCGCCCCGGCCTTGATGCGAACAGGACGCGCCGGTCATTCCGCAATTGTTTGCCTTATAGCCATCCGAGAATGAGACCGATTGGCAGCTGGACAGCCCCGCGAGCATTGCCCATGCAACGAGAAGGCGAAAGGGCTTTGTTGGCATCTTAACCTCGCGAAGCCGGCGGATTTGTAGAAAGCCGAAGGGACCACCCT
This sequence comes from uncultured Alphaproteobacteria bacterium, assembly GCA_963829135.1. Lineage (GTDB taxonomy): Bacteria > Pseudomonadota > Alphaproteobacteria > Rhizobiales > Rhizobiaceae > Kumtagia. The sequence continues at coordinate 7,752 of CAWHHO010000010.1, forward strand.
GACTGGGAGGAAACGGTAAGAGGGGTCTGCGACAGGGAGATGACGACCCATCGCATTGCACAATCCACTTGGCGGAGCCTTTTTGAATATCACGTCACCTTTGCTGTGGACTTGCGTTTCTTCAGTTTTTTCGAAGACTTCGCCTTCGCCACCCGCGCCACTCTTCCGCAGATCCATGGCGGCTCCATGCAGAGCGCGCGACTTGGTAAGGTCGGTGTCAGCCATTTCGATCATCGCCGCAAAGGCAGCCCGGGTGATCTCGGATTTCGAAGCTTTTGGAAACTCTGCCTTCACTGTGGAGAGCATCTTCTTAGGCGTCAATCCGTTCGGCAGAAGCCGTAAAATCACAGCCTTCAGCAACGCTTGAGTGTCTTCCTTCGCCATAGGCATTCTCCCGTAACGAACGCCCTAGGGTATGAGAACAATCGGCGTTGTGCCAGTCTCAAATCAGCGATCACGTTCTCCGCGACCGGAGGAGAGCGTCCCGCGTGATCTGGCCAAATCGCCCTTTTTGCATGAATTGTGACTGGGTATGGGACGCCACGCCTCTGCTGGCAAACGGCAAGACCTTCATACCGGCCGGTAAACCCTCGCTGCAGTATTCCAGAAAATATTCGCCTGATCCGCATCGCTCTGCTTTGCAGCCGCCATTCGGTGCGCCGCGATCAGATCGGCGTGGCTTGTCCAGAGTTTTTCGACAGGAAAGTTGGAGCCGAACATCAGCCTGTCGCTGCCAAGGATATCGATCGCGTGGTCCATAATGTAGGCGATCGTCTCTGGATCGTTGCGGTGCACGAAAGTGCCAAGCCCAGAGAGCTTCGCAAAGAAATTCCGGAACGGCGCCATTGTTCGCAGGCCCTGCTTCCAGGCTTCCCTGGTCTCAGGGTCAAGACCGGTCAACATCCCGGCATGCGTGAGAATGAAGTTGGTCTGCGGATTCTCCCCCACCAGTTTCGCGCCGTCCCGCATCTGCGCGGGGAAAAGCTGCAGGTCGAAACTGAGATCGTAATCCTTAAGCCGCGCTACATTCGCGCGAACCTTTGAGTCCAGGACCTGCCGGGCATCTGCCGCAAACCGAAACGCCGGCGTCTCGTGCCAGTGCAGCTGCATGCGAACGCCACGCAGCAGTGGATACTTCTTCAGGCGGTCGAGTTGCGGACGCGCGTCATCGACCGTCATATCGGTGTAGCCGACAATGGCATGCGGCCAGCCGGTGCGGTCCGCCGTCGCCTGCACAAAGGCGACCTCCTTTTCAAAATCCTCTTTCGCCCAGTTGGTTTGCACGTAAACAGCCTTCTCAACGCCCGATCCTGCCTGATCGGCAAGAAACTCCTCGATCGGATAGTCGCGGCGGATGGCCTCGTAGGGGCCGAAGATGCGGGGCACCATCGGTCCCATCAGCCAGGGTTGATCCTGTTGACGCCAGATATGGAAGTGGGAATCGACGACTTTCTGCATCATGACACCTTTCGCCATATCGCGTTCGCGGCCGGCGCCGGCCGGGCAAGGGAGAGGATGAAACGCGTGAGGACGGCGACAGACGAGCCGTCCACCAGATCGTCAAGCAGCGGCAGCACCGCCTGCATCGCCGCGGTCTCGGGGCGGAAGCGGGCATCGGCGGCAAGCGGCGTGCACAGCGACAGCCGGAATGCTCGAGCGGAAATCCGCCTGAACGCGGTTTCCATCTCCCCGTGACCGCCGCGCTCTAGTCCGTCGGACAAGATCACTACGGAGGCACCCCGCGCGAAAGCGGCGAAGCGCGGCAATGCAAGAAACGCCAGCAGCGTCGGCCCGATACGGGTGCCGCCGTCCCAATCGTCGACCTGGGCGGCAACGCGAATGAGCGCATGGTCGCGGTCGCGCAAGCGCAGCGACGCTGTGATGCGCGTCAGCCGCGTGCCGAAGGTGAAGACCTCCGCACGGTCCGACCCCTGCACCAGGGCGTGCGCCACTTTCAAATAGTCGGTGGTCTGGAGTTTCATCGAGCCGGATACGTCGATCAGCAGCAGGATTTTGCGCTGCACCGTCTGGCGTCGCCGCAAGGGAGGGTGCGGCACGTCGCCATCGTTGCGGACGATTGCCCGCAGCGAGTGGCGAAGATCGGGTTTTCCGCGCTGCGAGCGGATGTGGCGGAACGAGCGGCGCGTTGGCAACTCCGTGGACAGCGAGCGGCGAAACCTCGCGAGATGGTCATCGTCGCTTCGAAAATCGCGGATGGCGAGCTGCTCGATGGAAGACGACAGCGCACCGCCCTTTTCCTGGCGCTGTTCGCCCGGCGGTTCATCGCCCATCACGCCCTCATCCTTGACCCGGGTTTCCTCGTCGCTCTCGCCTTCTCCAGTCACCTTGATGTCGCCCCAGAAATAGCCGGTAAACAGCGCCTCGAACTCGGCGCGGCGATCTGGCGACGGCGCAAAGAGTGCAAGCGCGGCTTGGCGGATATCCTCCATCGAGCGCGGTCCCAGCAGGGTGACCGCCTGCATGAAACCGATGGTCTGTTCCGTCGCTATTGCAAAGCCTGTGCTGCGCAACAACCGGGCGAAGCCAAGAAACACATCAGCGGCCCGCGGCACGCTCATCCGAGCGCCTTCTCGACGATGCGCTCGAACTCCGGAGCGATGAAGCCGAGATCCTCATGATCCTTGATCAGCACCCCGATTGCTCGGCGGAACGCCTCCGGCCACGGACTTCCCCCCTTCTCCAAAACCGTCGCCGCATTGGCCCACTCCACCGCTTCGGCGATGCCGGGTGGCTTGGCGAGGGGGCGCGCACGTATATCCTGCACGGCAGCGGCGACGGCGCGCGCGGTCGCCTCGGCAACATCGCCTGCGCGCAGCATGATGATGGCAGCCTCGCGCTCGGCATCGGGATAGTCGATCCAGTGATAGACACAGCGGCGGCGCAGCGCTTCCGCCAATTCGCGCGTGCGGTTGGAGGTCAGCACCACGATCGGCCGCGTCTTGGCGCTGATCGTACCGCGCTCTGGGATGGTTATCTGATAGTCCGAAAGGAATTCGAGCAGCAGTGCTTCGAACTCGTGGTCCGAACGGTCGATCTCATCGACCAGGAGGACCCGCTCGCCAGGCGCCTGCAACACCTGCAGCAACGGCCGCGCGATCAGGAAGCGGTCGTCGTAGATGTCGACCTCGTTCTCTCCGGCCTGGCGTATGGCGAGAAGCTGGCGATGATAGTTCCATTCATAGAGCGCATGCGCGGAATCGATGCCCTCGTAGCATTGAAGGCGCACGAGATCGCAGCCGGCAATCTCCGCGATCACCTTCGCCGCTTCGGTCTTGCCGACACCGGGCGCCCCTTCAAGCAGCAAGGGCTTGCCGAGCCGGATCGCCAGGAACACGGCCGTCGCCAGGCCATCATCCGCGAGGTAGCGCGCTTGCGCCAGTTGTGCGGCGAGCGCTTCGGGGGAGGCCGCGAGGTGGTCGAAAGGGGTCATGTTCGCCACATCGCGTGTGTCGAAGGAGGAAAGCGCCCCCTCTCCGTCTCGGCTTCGCCCCGACACCTCTCCCCCGCTTCGCAGGGGCGAGGAAAGGCGCCACGCCTGGAGATAGCGCTTCCTCTCCCCTGCGAAGCGGGGGAGAGGTGGTTTGCGCAGCAAACCGGAGAGGGGGCATATCTCATCGCCTAACCCTGCGTGGCCCGCTGCTCTTTCAGCGCACGCAATATTCGTTCCGGCGTGATCGGCAGCATGTCGATCCGCACGCCCACTGCGTCGAAAACCGCGTTTGCAACCGCAGGAATCTGCGGATTTGCGCACATCTCGCCCGGCCCCTTGGCGCCATAGGGCCCATCGGCGGCGGGACGTTCAAGTACGATGATCTCAGTCTCAGCGAGATCGCCGGGGCCGGGCATCAAATACTGGTTGAAATCGGTGCCGCCGTGGTCTCGGTTCGGATAATAGGGCTCGGTTGTTTCATACAGCGCATGGCTGATGCCCATCCATGATCCGCCGACGAGTTGCTGCTCGACCATTTTCGGGTTGAGCGCTCGGCCGATCTCGAAGACATTCTTGACGTTGACGACCGTCACCTCGCCGGTCTCATCGTCGACGTCGACCTCTGCGACCGTGCAGGCGTGGGCGTAGCAGGTCGCGGGTTTCATCGCGCCTGTCTCCATATCGGGGAAGGACCGAGGCACCAGGAACATGCCGCGGCCGGAAATGGAACGGCCGCGCTTGAAATGTGCCGACAGCGCCGTGTCGAAGATGGAGATCGACCGCTGCGGCGCACCTTTGACGTGGATGCTGCCCTTGCCGTCGGTTTCGAGGTCGGAGGCGTTAACCTCCAGCTCCTCCGCCGCAACCTCCAGCATCACCTGTCGCGCCTCGGTTGCCGCCTGGATCACCGCGTTGCCGATACGATGCGTGCCGCGCGAAGCGAAGGTGCCCATGCAATGCGGACCCGTGTCGGTATCGGCGGTATCGATGGTGACGAGTTCGGTCGGCACGCCGATGGTCTCGGCGCATATCTGCGCCATCACCTGCTTCAACCCCTGCCCGAGATCGACGCTGGACAGTGTCACCATGAAATTGCCGGTCGGGGTCGAATGCACCAGCGCTTGGCTCGGGTCGCCGCCAAGATTCATGCCGGTCGGATAGTTGATCGCGGCCACCCCGCGTCCGCGCCTTATCGTCATCTCACATCTCCCTCGTCAGCGACGACATCTTCAGAAAGCGCTCTGCGACCGGCCAGTTGGCGGCGCGCGATGCCTCCTGCATGCATTCGATCAGCGCCGCGCCCTCGGTCTTCTGCCGGTGCGCCTTCATGTCCCCATCGCGGTAGGCATTGATGAAGCGGAATTCGAGCGGATCCATGCCGATAAGCCGCGCCAGCTTGTCCATCTGCACCTCCAGCGCGAAGTCGGCGATGGTGACGCCGAAGCCGCGCATGGCGCTTGACGGCGTGCGGTTGGTGTAGACGCAATAAGTGTCGGCCCAGACATTTGGGATCGTATAGGGTCCCGGATAGTGCGCCGCACCCTTCTGCGCACCGTAGGGTGAATGGCGCGAATAGGCGCCGGCATCCGTGTAGCCGGTGACCTTGCGCGCCAGGATGCGACCGTCATTGCCAACGCCGTCCTTGATGATGATCTTTTCCGCGGCGCGCGGCGAGGAAATCTGCATTTCCTCCTCGCGGCTGTAGATGAAGCTCACCGGCTTGCCGGTCAGCTTTGAGGCGAGGATGGCGATCGGCTCAACAGTGACATCGACCTTGCCGCCGAAACCGCCACCGACGGTACCTCCGACGAAATGCAGCTTGTGGCCCGGCATCTGCAGGATGATCGAGGTGTTATCCAGCGTGAAGAACATCGCCTGGGTGTTGGTGTAACAGGTGAAACGGTCGTTGCCTTCGGGCACGGCGATACATCCCGTCGTCTCGGTGGGCGCCTGTTCGATCGGCGAGGAAAAATAGGTTTGCTCGAGGATGTGATCGGACTCGGCAAACCCCTTCTCCACATCGCCGAAGCGCACCTTGCGGCATTCGCCGCTGTCGTAGCGATAGTAGTTCTGCCCGTGATACTCGTTGACGAGCGGCGCACCGGGCGCCAGCGCAGCCTCCATGTCGAATACCGCCGGCAACACCTCGTAGTCGATCTTCACCTTGGCCGCCGCCTCCTGCGCAGCCCGCTCAGTATCCGCGAGCACGGCAACCACGGCCTCGCCCTTCCAGCGCACTTTATCGGCGGCCAGAACCTGCTCATCCTCCGGTCCTACCTGGATGAGGATGAGGATGGTGTAGACATTGTGGGGAACGTCCTTGTGGGTAATCACCCTTGCCACGCCGGGGTGCCTCTCCGCTTCGGACGTATCGATGGAGCGGATGCGTGCATGATGATGCGGACTGCGCACCATCTTCAAATGCAGCATTCCGGGAAAATTCCGGTCGGCAAAATAGCCTGTTCTGCCGGTGACGTGGCCCGGTACATCGGAGCGCTGAAGACCCTGGCCGAGCTCGTTCAGATTGTCCTTGCGCTCGTCGGCGAAGTAGTTTTTCGCGAGCCTCATGACAATCTCCTCAAGCCGCGTTGTGCGAGTTGGCGCGTGCAGCGGAAAGCACCGCCTTGATGATCGGCTCATAGCCGGTGCAGCGGCAGATATTGCCTGATATCGCCTCGACCACCTCGTCCCGCGTCGGGTTGGGCGTGTGGTCGAGCAGCGCCTTGGCCGCCATGATCATGCCGGGCGTGCAAAACCCGCACTGTGCCGCGAAGCCTTCAAGGAAGGCACGCTGCAACGGGTGCATGACGCCGTCCTTCTCTAGACCCGCGGTGGTCGCGATCTCGGCGTCTTCACAAGTCTCGACAAGCGTCAGGCAGGACAGTCTCAGTTCGCCATTCACGATGACCGAGCAGGCACCGCAGGTTCCCTGATTGCAGCCGGCCTTCGGCGACATATCGTCGAATTTCTCGCGAAGCGCTTTCAGAAGCGTCGTCCCGGTTTCGACAAATTCGGCTCGTTCGTAACCGTTGATGGTGAGTTGGACGGGAACTCTTTTCGGCATCAGATTTCCTCCCTGGCGCTTTGCTGGGTCAGGTTCAGTCACGCAAGCAGCAATCGCCGGAAATGCACCGGCAGGACCTCGCTGCGATACCAAGCGCTGGCGATCGGATCGGTGATTGGCGCCGTCCCTTCGCCGACGACGGCGACCGCCGCCGCCACGCCGTCCTCGCTCAGCCTGCTTCCAATAAGCGCGTTTTCCGCAGCAACCGCCCGTATCGGCCGATCGGCCATGCATCCGAGGCCTATTCGGGCATCGGTGATCACACCGTCAGGGGCGGTCTCCAGAACAGCAGCAATGCTCAGCACCGAGACGCCTTTCGGCTTGATGCGCGAGACCTTCAAGTAGCGAAACGCCTTCTCGGGCGGCAGTTTGAACTGCACGCCGGTTACGATCCCGCCCTGCCGCGGGCGCTCGGCGAAGAAATCCTCAATCGACGTCGTTTGATCACCGACGCTCACGGTCGAGTCGAGCGCTAGCAGTGCGACCCCGAAATCGCCATAGGGCGCCGCGGCAAACAAATTGCCACCGACCGTCGCCATGTTTCGGATGGCGGGACCGCCGACGCTGCGCGCCGCCCTGGCAAGCCAGTCGAGTTCGTTGTGGCGGACGATCTGCGCCATTGTCACCGAGGCGCCCAGCGTGACTTGACCGTCATTCACCTCAATGCTTCGGAGGTTCGCATCGGTGCGTGCGAACGAAGCTGCCGATCGACAGATCGCCTTCGCCGGCGGCCCGCACAATCAGCGTTCCGCCGCCGAGGTAGCGGGCTCCTGCGGATTGCAGCGCGGCATTTGCTTCGGGAACCGTTGCAAAGGTCTGAAGTGCCAATGACATAGCATTTCTTCCTTCAGCTCTTTGCGGCGAAATGGCTCTTCAGCGCGTTGAAACCGCCTTGAAAGACGTTTTCGCCCATGCCTTTGGCAACGGCATCCGTGGGATCAGCCGGCGTGTCGAAGCTGGCGTTCCATTCGCAATAGGTGCGGTCCCCGTCGGTGACCCGCCGCAACTGCAATGTTGCTTTGTGGTTCGATATCGGTTGCGGCGTCTCGAGGATGGAGTAGGAGACCAAAAACGTGTCGTCGGAAAAGTCGAGGAGCTTCTCGCGGATCGTCGCACCGGATACGACTTTGAAATTGCGTACGCAGCCGATCTGCGTCGCGTCGAGACCATCCTCGATATGGCTCTCGACCATGCGCGGATGCCAGCTGGGCAAGCCATTGAAATCGCGGATTCGCGCCCAGACCTTCTCGACCGGCGCGTCGATGACGCTGGAAATGGTGACGCTTGCCATATTTGCCTGCCTTCAACGGGTTGGTATCCGTCAAGACTACGGGCCTTCGGCGCGCTGTGCTTATCAAAGCGTCTGTGCTGCTTATCGATGAGTCTGAAAATCGCTCAGCCGGCGGCGCGAGCCGCTTCGCGATACAGCGTAGGAGGGACGCCTGCGTGATCGCGGAAGAAGCGTGTAAAATTGCCCTGGCTTGTAAAGCCGAGGCTGCAGGCGACTGCCGTCAGGGGGTCCTCGGTGGATTCGAGCTGGCGCAGCGCCTCCTCCATGCGGAGCGTGTTCCAATAGACATTCGGCGTGAGGCTCGTCTGCTCCTTGAAGAGTGAAAAGAAATGCGGACGCGACAGTCCGACGCTGCGGGCGACCTCATCGAGGCTCATGCGCTCGGAAACATTCGCCTTCATCAGCTCGATCGCCTTGCGGACGCGATAATCGGGCCGCGGGTATGCTCGGATCGGCGCTGCATCAGGCGTTTTCGCCGCATCGGCAGCGTCCATCAAACTGTCAATCAGCCGCTCCGTTTCGTATTGCACGAAATCATCCCCACCAGGACCGATGGCCATACTGTTGAACAGGTCGACCGTCGCCCGGTGGAGCCAGCCATCGATGGGGATGGCCGGGTGCCGGAACAGCGGTGCGCACGCCCGCAAGCCGCGGCGGAAGCGAGCCCAGTTCGAATCGATGTAGAATGCCAGGAACAGGCCGGGCCGGCTGCCGCTATCAAAACTGTGGCTGTGGGGCGCCAGAGAGTTGACCCCGACCGCCATCCTCGGACCCAGAATAACAGAATGCTCGCCGACATGCATCTCGCCCGCCGAACCGTCGAGCCAGATAATGATGTGCAGCTCCGGATGCGCGTGCGTCACCAGGTCACTGGCGACATTCAGCACCGAGACATGACCGAATTCGCCCCGGAAGAGCCTCATCGAGGTCATATGCTTCCTCCCGGCGCTTCTCCCTGGCACCGTACTGGAAGCTTGGGCCGGCAGGATCGCGGCGTCAAGCGGATCGATGGTGAAGTCATCGCCTCAAAAGACGGCGACCCCCATGCTGAGGCGACATATTTCGCGACTGAGTCCAATTCCTGCGGGTTCGAGAGGCCGCAGCGGCTACACCTTTGCCAGCTCGCGCGCGGCAACGGGACGGCGTCTGCGTGGCTTGACTTTGCGGATCCTGACTGGAGCGGGCGCTGCCTTCACGAGGTCTTCCGATAGTGCCCCGTTTACGGCGGCGACCATGGAGCGCGCGAAGAAATCGCAACCCAGCGAAGCGGCGACCTTGACATCTTCAAGCTCGCTTTCGGGCCTGCCCCAATACACGATGCCCACCCTGATTGTGGCCCTCAGCCGCTTGATCCTCCGGACCATATAGCGGGCGTAGGTTTCCGAAGATGCGTTGAGGAAGCCGATAATAACGGTATCGACGCCGGCTAGCTCCAGCTTCCGGAGGTTGGCCGGCTCAAGGGAACCATGTTCAAGGCTGTAGATGACAGTACCCTGCACTTCGAGAACCTGAGCAAGCATCCTGGCGGCGACATCGTCAAGGTCGCCCCGGCCTCCTATGCAGAGGACGGTCTTGCCTGTGCCATCCGGCAGCTCGACACCGACATCGTTGTCGGACTCTTCCTGATCGTCACCGTCCTCGTCATCCTCCTCGGCGCGCTCCTCCTCGGCCATGTCGGCGAGATTCTCGACCACCGCCGTAGCACTGTCGGCGAGGCGCTTGCGACGCTCTTGCACCAGCACCCCGCGCGAGCGGTCAGCCTCGCCCAGAAGCAGCGCAGGGATCGCCACCTTCTCGTAAAATTCTACCAGCTGATGCTCTTCGAGGTATTCTTCCGCCCGATCCGTCGCCTCCACCGGATCACCCGACAGCAGCCGCTGGTAGAGCTGCTGGTGCGGCTCCAGCACCGGTTCGTTGCCGAACAGCACATCAAGGAATTCGAACTGCGGGACGTGGCGGCCAAGCACCACGAGGCAGACCGTCAGCGGGGTCGATAGAAGCAGTCCAAGCGGCCCCCAGAGCCACGTCCAGAAGACCGCGGACACGATGATGGCAAGCGGCGACAGTCCGGTCCTGGAGCCATAGAGCCACGGTTCGATGACATTGTTGCTGATCAGCTCGATCACCACGAACAGCGCCACGGTCCACGCCAGCATCGACCAGCCGGGGTCGGCCGCGAGCGCCAGCGCCAAGGGGAACACCGAAGCGATGATCGGGCCGATATACGGTACGAACCGCAACACCAACGCCAGCAGTCCCCACAGCGGGGCATTCGGTACGCCGATCAGCCAGAGCCCGATTCCGACCGGGATGGCATAGACGACATTCACGACCAGCTGCATGAGGAGATACTGGCCGACACGCCGACCCGCATCCTGAAGGGCCGCGGTGGTTCGGTGAAGATCGTCCGACCCCACGAGCCGGATGAAGCGGTCGCGCAAATCCTCGCGGCTCATCAGCATGAAGATCACGACGACGATGATAATGCCGCCGGTCGCAAGCGGCTGCAGGAGCGGGCCGATAACGGCCTGTAGAACCTGCAATGGCCTCAATGCTGGTTCGACCACTTCGACGGGGATCGGCTTCGCGCCTTCCTCCCGCTGCGGAACGACGCTCGGAACCGCCTGCTGATTGTTGTCGTCGGCCTGAATTTCCCGGCCCAGCCGCTCGAGAAGCTTGGAGACGCGGCTGACAACCCCCTCGCCGACGCTCGCACTCTTGATGGCCTCGACCTTCGCTTCGAGGTTGCGCTGATAGGTCGGCAGACTGATCGCCAGAGAGCTGAGTTGCGAGGCCACGACCATGCCGAACAAGCCGATCGCAGCAAACGCTCCGACCACGACAGCAATCACCGCAACGGGCCGCGGCACACGTATCCGCCGAAGAAAGGAAACAAGTGGGGCAAGTGCGAAGGTGAGAAGCACCGCGACGGCAAGCGGAAGGAAGACGTCCTGGCCCAAATAAAGTGCGGCAACCGTAGCGACTGTGACAAGCAGCGTCGGCGCTTGCGGCTGCTTTGGTATGGCGTCCTCGAAAACGCGCTTCGTTACCGGCAGTTTTTCCACGGGACGCGCCATGTTCATTACGAAGCCCCGCACTGGCCGATTGCCGCCTGTCTAAAATTCTGGCGACCCATCGGTCTATTGTAAACATGGACAATCACAACGCGCACCGCACAAGCGGTGTTATCCACTCGGGTTGGCAGCAATTGCCGGGCGCTCGGGGACGATGCAATCAACCTCTCACTTCGCATTACAACTCCAAGGCCATGCCGTTGGTTGCATCATAGTCTACGGTCAGTATCCCGAGCATGTCTCCAAAACTCTGCATCCCGAGCATGTCTCCAAAACTCTGCCACCGGTTTCGGGCAGAAGACATGCTGGAAAGCAAGACTTGGGGCGTACGGAGCGAATCGGAAGGATCGACACGCTCTAAGCGAATGATCCAATGCATGGCCGTCACCGTAAAGCGACGATAACGGCATAGGGCTCGGCAAAATCGAGCCGCATTCCGAGCGTTCCACGATCCCAATTCGATGCATAACACGGCGCCATGAATTCAGAGGCCATTACCGAACTGATTGTACGGACATCTCTGAAAGATCGTCCGGCGTTCGACCTCTTGTACCGCTACACCAGCGCGAAACTCTTCGGTGTATGCCTGCGTATCTTGAATAATCGCGCAGATGCCGAGGAAGCCTTGCAGGATGTATACATCAAGATCTGGAATAAGGCCGACCGCTTCGCCGTGTCGGAGCTGAGCCCGATGTCGTGGCTGATCGCCATCGCCAGGAACCAGTCCATCGATCGCATCCGCCAGCGGCGCGTGGCATCCCTGGACCTCGATGAAGCGCGGCACGTCGCCGATATCGCCCCCGATCCCGAAGCGCTGACGCTTGCATCGGGCGACCGGCAGCAGATCGACAAGTGCCTTGAGGAATTGGACAAGGATCGGGCGGAGGCCGTCCGTGGAGCCTATCTGCGAGGCGACAGCTACGCCGAGCTTGCGCAGCGCTACGCGGTGCCGTTGAACACCATTCGCACGTGGCTGCGCCGCAGCCTGTTGAAACTCAGGGAATGCCTCGAACGATGAGCATGGGCGACGACCATGTGCCGGATGACGGGGGCGACGACGCGCTCGCCGCCGAACTCGTGCTGGGGGTGCTTTCAGCCGAGGACCGCGAAAGCGCCTCGCGGCGGATCGAGGCGGAGCCTGCCTTCGCGCGACTGGTCGAGCGCTGGGAAAGTCATTTCGCGCCTTTGGCCGCGGCCTATGCTCCAGTGGAACCACCACTGTCCGTCAAGGCGGCGCTAGACCGCCGGCTGTTCCCGCAACCCCAATCTGCCGAAGGCCGGGCTGTGGTCCAGCCTGGCATTCTGGAGAGGGCTGGCCGCTGCAGCATTTGTCGCTCTGATTGCGTTTGTTGCGCTGCCCTATCTCAACGTGCCGGTGGAGCTCCCGCAGGCGCAGCTGGTCGCCTCGCTCGCGGCAGATGGCAGCGACGTTCGCTATCTGGCAGTCTACAATCCGGCAACCGGGAACGTCGGGCTTAGCCACGTCTCGGGAGCGCGCGCGTCCGGGAAGGATTTCGAGCTCTGGATGATCGAGCCTGAAAAGCCGCCGGTTTCGATGGGCGTCATCCCGGTCGGCTCATTGGTCCACCTGGAAGTCGAGGCCGCGTCGCGGCAGAAGCTGGCGCAGGGGGCGGTGCTCGCTGTCAGTCTGGAGCCGACAGGCGGATCGCCGACCGGCCAGCCGACCGGCCCTGTCGTGGCTGCGGGTGACCTGCGCGCGATCTAATTGCGCGCCTCCGCCAGCTACCGGTGTGTGGGCTCCACACAATCACGCCTCCGGGACGGTCTCTCATCATCTGCAGCTCCGGCTCGCCGGGCGCAACTACGTGCGCACCATCTTGCCTGAAAAACAATGTGAAAATTGCCTGAAACTCTTTTCTGCACCGTTCCGTAGCTCCTCGCGTACCCGATCAACGGGAAACAAACCAAGGAGATTCCGATGCGTAAATTGACCGCTTCGCTGTTCGTCGGCGCGTTCGCGCTATCCGCCGTCAGCTTTGCCTATGCCGGCAATCCGATGGTCGGCGGCGCAGCCATGTTTGCCGACAAGAACATTGTCGAGAATGCCGTCAACTCCAAGGACCATACGACGCTTGTCGCCGCCGTCAAGGCAGCCGGCCTGGTCGATACACTGCAGGGTGCCGGCCCGTTCACCGTGTTCGCGCCGACCAATGAAGCTTTCGCCGCATTGCCGGCCGGCACTGTCGAAATGCTGCTCAAGCCTGAGAACAAAGACAAGCTGGCCAAGATCCTCACATGCCATGTCGTGGCGGCGAAGGCGATGTCGGCCGACATCATGAAGATGGTCGACGACGACAAGGGTGCGCATCCGGTTAAGACAGTCGGCGGTTGCACCTGGACCGCCAAATATGAGGGCGACAAGATCACCGTAGAAGACGAAAACGGCAACGTCGCCAATGTGACCATCGCGAATGTGGAACAGTCGAACGGGGTGATTCACGTCATCGACAAGGTTCTTCTGCCGAAGATGTAGGTTGACTGGGCTCGCCTTGGGGCCTGGGCACTTGGCGAGCCTACGATCTCATCGTCGCGGGACCGCCGGCATGGATCATGACCCCTCCGATCCGTGTCGGCGGAGCTTTGGCATCAGGCTTCCTCGCTGGCCCCGTCCGACTGACGCTCCGCCAGCTTGCGAGCATGCGCGCGGTTTGCCTCTATGCGCTCACGGGCCATCTGGTCGACTGCTTCCCGCAGATTGGAATGCCGAGACATGAACAGGTTGAAATCGCGGCGTTCCAGCATCAGGAATTCGCAGAAATCGACCGCGATAATGTCGGCGGTACGCCGCGACCCGCTAAGCAGAGCCATTTCGCCGAAAAAGGACCCGGCCTCGAGCTTGATGCTGCGTCCCCCGACCCTTACTTCCACGGCCCCCGCAGCAATGAAATACATGCCGTCGGCGCGATCTCCCGTGCGCATGACGCGCTCGCCGGGAGACGCCGATCTTGGCCGGAACAGCAGGAGAAGTTCTTCCTGCTCGTCGGGTCCAATCAGCTTGAGCAGCGGAAACGTCTCCAGCAGTGCCTGGATCCTGACGTGCCGCGCCTTCTCGCGCTCCTCCTGAGCCGCACGGTTCCGTTCGAGGTCGGCGACGAGTATGTCATAGCGACGGCGCCCATAGGACGCCGTGAAAATGGGCCATCTGGCGCGGATGAACTTTTGCAGCTCGGTTGTCGCCATGATCGTCAGCGGATTGAGAGTGATCGACAGGATTGCGCCCGCAAGGATCAGGTCTCGCCCTTCCTCAGGCAAGAGACCGAGCGAAACCCCTAATCCGGCCAGGATGAATGTGAATTCGCCGATCTGCGCCCGCCCCCCAGCGATCGTCAGCGCCATGCTCACTGGATAGCGAAGCAGCAAGATAACCGCGAAGGCGATCAACGTCTTGCCGACCAGGATCGCCGCTACCACGCAGAACACATCGAAAGGCTTCTCGATGAGGACAAGTGGGTTGAACAGCATCCCGACCGATACGAAGAACAGCACCGAAAACGCATCCTGAAGCGGCAGTGATTCCGCGGCGGCCTTGTGGCTGAGATTGGATTCGCCAAGCACCAGCCCGGCGAAGAAAGCCCCGAGTGCGAACGACACTCCGAAAATTTCGGCAGAGCCGTAGGCGATGCCGACAGCCAGTGCCAGTACCGTCAGCGTGAACAGTTCGCGAGAACCGGTCCGCGCCACCTTTGTCAGGACCCATGGCACGATCCTCGGGCCGAACATCATCGCCAGCACAGTAAATACCGCGACCTTTGCCAGCGTGATGAAAATCGTGAGCGGCAATGATTGGCTGCCCGCCTCGGCACCGTGCGCGGCGCCTCCCGCACCCCCGCTAAGCGCCTCCGCCAGCATCGGCAGCAAAACCAGCGCCAGAACCGTCACCAGGTCTTCCACGATCAGCCAACCGATAGCAGCGCGGCCCGCGGGGGTGTTCAGCTGATTGCGCTCCTCCAGCGCCTTCAGCTGTACGACAGTGCTGGCTACCGCAAGGCTCAAGCCCAGGACAATGCCCGCACCCAGACCCCATCCCCAGAGCCAGGCGAGAGCTATGCCGAGTGGCGTCGCCAACACTATCTGGCCGACCGCGCCTGGTATGGCCACACCGCGAACGGCGAGCAGGTCTGAGACGGAAAAATGCAGACCCACGCCGAACATCAGCAGGATCACGCCCATTTCCGCAAGCTGGCCGGCCAGCTCGCTATCGGCTACGAAGCCCGGTGTGAGCGGGCCGATCATGATGCCCGCAACCAGAAACCCGACGAGCGGCGGCAGGCGCAGGCGGTCGGCGATATAGCCGAACACCGACGCGAACACGAAGCACACCGCTACCGTGGCGATCAGCGTAACCTGATGATCCATTCCAGTCCCTTGGTCCCAAATCGCATTTCGTCATAGCCGGCTGCGTCCGTCAAATGCCTCAATGCATGAAGATGTCGCAAGGTAGCGATACCATGCCTTGACATTGACGCCACTTCGCCCGACTTCCTCTAGCGGGGCGGGATTGGGTTTCATGCAAACTCTAGTTCGCTGCAAGGGAGAAGAACTCGATGCCAGAAGCCCGACGGTCCACGATCGACGCCGGTGAAGTGGAACGCTTCTCCGCCCTTTCCGCCGAGTGGTGGAACCCGAACGGCAAATTCCGTCCCCTGCACAAGTTCAATCCCGTCCGGTTGTCTTATATCCGAGACCAGATCGCCGCGCGGTTTGGTCGAGACGCGCACGCCGCCCGTCCTTTCGAAGGGCTTCGCATCCTGGACATCGGGTGCGGCGGTGGTCTGCTCTGCGAGCCGATGTCACGTCTCGGCGCGGAAGTCGTCGGCGCAGACGCCTCCGCCACCAACATCGAGGTCGCGAGGCTCCATGCCGCCGAAGCGGGCGTGACGATCGACTATCGCGCGACGACAGCGGAGGACCTCGCCGACGCAGGCGAGAAGTTCGATGTCATCCTCAACATGGAAGTCGTCGAGCATGTTTCCGACGTGAGCCTGTATATTTCGCGCTGCGCCGAGATGGTGAAGCCGGAGGGCATCATGTTCGTCGCCACGATCAACCGTACCCTCAAGGCGCTCGGCCTCGCCATCATCGGAGCGGAATACGTGCTGCGCTGGCTACCGCGTGGCACCCATGAATATGGCCGGCTAGTGCGGCCGGACGAGCTTGAAAAAGCACTGTCAGACGCCGGCATGGCGATAACCGACCGAACCGGTGTTATCTACAATCCGCTCGCCGACCGGTGGCAGCGATCCAAGGACATGGATGTGAACTACATGGTGCTGGCCGAGAAACGGCCCGTCGTTTAGGCCCGGGACAGCTTCTTCAGGAGGGGGCGCGCCTGATTTCCGGGACCGCCCCCCGTAACATGTGACAAATCTTCAAGAGGATTACGCCGGATCGCGGCATGATCCCGTGGTTGACCCATCGTCCGTATGAGGAAGCCATGAACGCCAGTGATTTCAGGAGCGTCGCGCTCGCGCTGCCCGAGGCGGAGGAGAAGTCGCACTTCGGCAAGGCAGATTTCCGCGTCCGCAACAGGATTTTTGGCTCGCTGCCAGACGAAAGCCGAGCGGTACTGAAATTCACGCCGGATGAGCAGGCCCTGCTGAGCGCGGCAGAGCCGGGCATCTTCAGCCCCATCAAGGGAGGCTGGGGCCGGCAGGGATGGACGCAGGTTGATCTTTCAGCCTGCGACGGTACCACGTTGCACAGCGCCTGCCTTATGGCCTGGCGCAACGTCGCGCCAGCGAGTGCGAAAAAGGCGCTCCGCTCCTAGAGCATTTCGTGGCTAGCCATGAAATGCTCTAGTTCCGGTCGTCGGGAAACACCGGGATCGGCAGGAACTCGACGCCATCCTCAGCGAGGCTTTTCGCCTCATCCGGCGTCGCTTCGCCATAAATGCCCCGCGCTTCTGTCTCGCCGAAATAAATCTTACGCGCCTCGTCGGCAAATTTGTCGCCGACATAGTCGGCGTTCTCGCGCATCTTTTCCGACAGCGCCTTCAACTGCGCCATGGCCTGCTTCTGCGCATCGCCCATCGCCAGCGCCATCTTCTCCTGCTTGCGCGACGTCGAGACGGCAGGCGCCATCAGCGCCTTGGCGACCTTCTTCGATCCGCACTCCGGACATTCGACCAAGCCGCGCTTCTTCTGGGTATCGAAGTCTTCATTGCTGCGAAACCAGGCTTCAAACGTGTGCTCGTGGTCGCAGTTAAGCGAAAAACGGATCAAGATGCGGCTCCCCGCAGCACGGTTTCCGGTGCAGCCTGACGCACCGAAAACTCGCGCGCATTCTTCAGGTTGGGGATTTTGCGGCGCGCTTGTACGGACAAGGCGGTGTCGATTTCTGCAATGACGACACCGGGCTCCGCATGTTCCGCCTCGGCCAGGATACGCCCCCACGGATCGACGATCATCGAATGACCATAAGTGACGCGACCGTCTTCGTGCTTGCCGCCTTGCGCGGCCGCAATGACAAACGCCCCGTTTTCGATGGCCCGCGCACGCAGCAGCACATGCCAATGCGCCTCGCCGGTCTGCTGGGTGAACGCGGCCGGAACGGTGAGGACATCGGCTTCAGCCAACGCCTCGGCACGGAAAAGCTGCGGAAACCGCAGATCGTAGCAGATCGCGAAGCCGAGCCGGGCAATCCCTATGTCGGCGACGGTGGCAGCGGCGCCCGCTTCATAGGCGGAGGATTCCCGCCAGCTTTCGCCATTGTCGAGATCGACGTCGAACATATGGATCTTGTCATAGGACGCAATCATCGATCCGTCGGGGCCAAACAGGACAGCGCGGTTGGCCAACTTTCCGTCGGCGCGCAGGATCGCGGTGGACCCGATGTGCAGGTGGATGCCGAGTTCGCCGGCGAGCCGCGACGCCGCGGCGACCACGGGGTCCTTTTCTTCAGTCGTGAACGAGGTGGCCCGGGCCTGCTCATCCCGGATCAGCGCGCCGGTCATCTCAGGCGTCTGCACATAGACTGCGCCGCTGCCGGCCGCCTCGCGGATCAGTGCTTCCATGGCGGAAACATTGCGCTTCGCATCGGTACCCGACCGCATCTGGATCGCGGCGGCTTTGAAAACGGCCATTAAAAACTCCTATTGCAAAGTGCCGGTCGCAAGCAGCGCGTCCAGCCGGCCCTGCGCGTCCAGCGCGTGAAGGTCGTCCGAACCGCCGACATGCACGTCGCCGATAAATATTTGCGGAAAGGTCGAGCGCCCATTGGCGCGGGCGATCATCCGCGACCGCAATTCCGGCGAAAAGCTCGCATCGTGCTCGACGTATGCCACGCCCTTGCGATCCAGAAGCCGCTTGGCCGCTGTGCAATAGCCGCACATCATGCGCGTATAGATCGTTACCTCGGCCATCCCGTCGTCGCCCTGTCGTCAACCCTATATAGTGGCTCACTCTTCTGGCAGGAAGTCCCCCGGCAGGACACGGGCGAAGGTCAGTACATCGACCGCGCTCGCGCCATTCTTCTTCAGTGTCCGCGCCACCGCCGACACCGTGGCGCCCGTCGTGTAGACGTCGTCAACCAGGAGCACACGCTTGCCCCGCAGCTTCGCCGCCATTTGTTTCGGCACGGCAAAGGCGGCCCGCACATTTTCCTCGCGTTCCCGCTGGCCGAGGCCAACCTGCTGGCGGGTCGGCTTGATGCGATGGACGGCATCGGGATCGAACGGTATTTTCGTGGAGCGCGCGACAAACCGGGCAAGCTCGGCTGCCTGGTTGAACCGCCTCTGGAAGAGGCGCCGCCGATGCAAAGGGACCGGCACGATCAACTCGGCCTCCTGGAACAATTCGAATCCGGCGCGCACCATCCACCGTGCCATCCAAGGAGCAAGATCGGTGCGGTCATTATACTTCAACCGCTGCACCATCTGCCGCGCGACGCCGGCATAGGCAACCGCGGCCCGCGCCCGGTCGAACGTTGGCGGGTTGGCGATCGCTTCCACGGAAAGGATGCCCTCTCCCATGTCGGCGGCGAACGGGGTTCCCATGATTGGGCACCAGGGTTGATCAAAAAACCGCAGTTTCGGCCAGCAGGCGCCGCAGACGGAGCCCGGCTCCGCGACATGGCAGCCGCATCCGGCGCAGACCGGAGGAAACAGCAGACGCGCGGACGCGATGAGCGCGGACGCTGCGGTCTCCTTGATGTATACCTTCCAATCAGCCATGAAGGCCACTCCGTAGGCGACCAGTCCGGTGGCAGCAAGCTTCCACTGCAGAAAGCAAATCAAGATTGCCGGAAATCATCGACACGCAACTCGCCTTGAGCCGCAAGCGGCGGGCCCTTGCACACGCAGTGCCCGACGCAGAGTTCCTGGTTCGCCGCGTGGCTGAAGATCTCGCGGATCGGCTGTCCACCTTGAAGCGGACATTCGAACACGCGGTGACGCTCTTTTCCGTCACCGATGACGCACAAGCCGCTATCGTCCGCAGCGGGACTGCGGCAGCGGCAACGCGTGTAGAGGCGGACAGCGCATTCCTGAAAGGGGTCAACGGGCTCGTGGCCACGCCCGAAACCGTGCCTTTCCCGCCCGAAAGCCTCGATCTTGTTGTTTCCCTGCTGTCTTTGCAGGAAGCAAACGACATTCCGGGGATGCTCATTCAAATTCGCCGTGCCCTCAGGCCCGATGGGCTTTTCATCGGCGCGATGGCGGGTAGCGGCACGCTTGCTGAGTTGCGCGAGAGCCTGCTTGCGGCCGAAAGCGAGATTTACGGCGGCGCCAGCCCTCGCGTCATTCCGTTCGCGGACATCCGCGATGCGGGCGCATTGCTGCAGCGGGCAGGATTTGCGCTGCCCGTCGCCGATGTCGAAACTATCACGGTTCGCTATGACGACATGTTCAAACTGATGCGCGACCTGCGCGCAATGGGCGTGACCAACGCGCTCGCGGCGCGCACCCGCCGTCCGGCAACCCGCGCCTTGTTTATGCGCGCCGCGCAAATCTATGGAGACCGTTTCGCAGACCCGGACGGGCGCATTCGGGCGACCTTCGCGATCGCGTGGATGTCCGGCTGGGCGCCGTCGCCGACGCAGCAAAAGCCACTCAGGCCGGGGTCCGCAAAGATTTCGCTGGCCGAATACTTGCAACGCGACGATACGACCTCATCATGAAAACGCGCTCGAGTACGAGCTGGCCAACTTCAGTTCGCCGGCTCGTCCTGGATCGCCGTGGAAAGTCGGCGTGTCAGTTCCCGAAAGCCGACTGAACGACGCTGCCACTTACGGAACACAGGACGCAACATTGGCTTGAACTCGGCCAAATCGCCCGTTAGGCTGACATCACATACCGGCCACGGTTGCCGGGCGGCAAATGTGCCTCGCATGCCTCGCCACTAACGGTGCGGGCAGCGGGGCATTGTATTTTTGGGCTTTGATTTGAAGCGATCGATCCAGATCGGGATGCTTTATTCGCGATCGGGCACCTACAGCCTGATCTCGGAGTCCTGTCGCCAGGGCGTCCATCGCGCCATTGCCGACCTGAACGCCGACGCACTGCGCTCTGTGGAAATCGTTTGCGTCGAACGCGACCCACAGGGCAACGTGGATCGATATGCGCCGCTTTGCGAGGAAATGATCCGTGAGCACGGCGTCAAGCACATCATCGGCTGTGTTACATCGTGGAGCCGCAAAGAAGTCATCCCGGTCCTCGAGAAGTCGGCTGCGACGCTGTGGTACGCTTGTCCCTATGAGGGCTTCGAGGCGAATGAGCATGTCGTCTACATGCACGCCTGTCCGAACCAGCATCTGGTGCCGCTGTTGGCCTACATCGTGCCGCGCGTCGGTGCCAACGGCCTTCTGCTCGGCTCCAACTACATTTGGGGATGGGAGACAAACAGGGTGGCAAGAGACCTCATCGCCGACGCAGGCGGTACGGTTCTGGCCGAGCGATATCTGCCGATCGGCGAGACCGACGTGTCGCGGCTGATCGCCGAGGTCAAGGCTACCCGACCAGACTTTGTGCTCAACAACCTGATTGGCACGTCGTCCTATGCCTTCATCGCGTCCTATGCAGAGCTCGGCCGGCGCGATCCGCACTTTCGACCGGAGAGCTGTCCGCTTCTGTCCTGCAACCTGACCGAATGCGAACTCCCGGCCCTCGGCAACACTGCCAAGGGCCATCTCGCCGCTGGGCCATATTTCCGCGCACCGGCCGGCGTGCAGGGGGCGAATGCGGGGGATGCTCTGCGGCCAGCATCCTCATTCGAAGCTGCGGCCTACGCTTGCGTGCGCGTACTCGCTAAGGTGCTGGCCGGCAACGCAGATGCCACTTTCGCAGACCTCCCCTTCGTCTTCTCGAAGGCGACGTTCAAGACGCCTTTTGGCGACACGGTCATCGACCCGCAAACCCAACATGCGACGCTCCCGGTCGTCATTGGTCGGATCACGGACGATGGCTTCGAGTGCGTGAGCCGCAACGAGGGTGTCGCGCCGGATCCCTATCTGTCCCGCTACAACCGCGCCGAGACCTTCGGCCGCCCGCGACTGAAGGTCGTGTCGTGAGCCGGCCCGCGCGTATCCCCAATCTCGGTGGAGCGAACGCCTTCATCCTGCACCGCTCGCATGCCACGGTAACCGCGCTTACGCGTCAATTGATTGCGATCGGGCTGGATGTTCGGGAGTATTGGCCGGAACTGCCACCGGACGCGCTTGCTGCCGACTTCGTTTTCTTCGACGTCGACCTTGGTTTTGACGAGCAGTTTCCCTGGCAGCCGGGCGAGGCGCCCATGCCGCTCGTAGCGCTCATTGGCTCCGAGGCGCCTGGCCGAATAGAGTGGGCGCTTTCGCACAAGGCAGACGCCCAGCTGTTGAAGCCGGTCGGCGCAGCAGGCGTCTACAGCGCCCTGTTGATCGCCAGGCAGGGCTTTCTCGCCCGCCGCCGCCTCGCCGACGAGATCGCAGCGCTTGAGACCCGGGTCGCGGATCGTCACACGATCGTGCGCGCGGTCGCACTACTGTCTGCGAAGGGTTTGGAGGATGGACGCGCCTATACGCAGCTTCGCTCGCTGGCGATGAACTGGAGAGTAAGCGTCGAGCAGGCAGCGCGACGCATCGTGGCGATGACCGGGGGCGGCGATGACCACTCCAATCTCGCCTGATATGCCAGCCCAACTGCTGCCCATCAGGCCGCGTAAAGGCATCTGGCGCAGCCTTTTGCAGCGTCGCCTGGCTGTGCTCGGCCTCACATTGATCGCCGTCGCCGTTTCCGGTGCAGTCTTCGCGCCTTGGCTGACGGTGTACGATCCGAACGAGCAGATGTTCGATGGCCTGACTCTCGAGGGCGCGCCCTTACCGCCCAGCCAGCAATTCTGGCTCGGCACCGACCTGCTCGGGCGCGACCTCGCCACCCGCATTCTCTACGGAGCCAGAACCTCTCTTGTGATCGGTATCGTAGCCAATGGCGCCGCCCTGCTGATCGGCGCGCTGGTCGGCATTACGGCGGGATATTTCCGCGGCTGGATCGGCAGTGTGCTGATGCGCTTTACCGACCTGATGATGGCATTCCCCGCGCTGCTGCTCGCCATCTGCCTGGCCGCAATTCTGCAGCCGAGCCTCTGGATCGTCGCGCTTGTCATCGCGCTGGTGAACTGGGTACAGACCGCCCGAGTCATCTACACCGAAACGAGTTCGCTGGCCGGGCGGGAGTTCATTGATGCCGAGCGCACGATCGGTGCGAGCACGCCGCGCATCCTTTTCCGCCATATTCTCCCGCACCTGCTGCCAACGCTGATCGTGTGGGGCACGCTGGGAATCTCGACCACCGTGCTGCTGGAGGCGACTCTGTCCTATCTCGGCATCGGCGTGCAGCCACCGACAGCCTCCTGGGGCAACATCATTTTCGAGAACCAGACCTATTTCCAGGCCGCCCCATGGTTGGTCTTCTTTCCTGGCGCCGCGATCCTGGCGCTGGCGCTGGCCTTCAACCTCGTCGGCGACGCGTTGCGCGATGTCCTCGACCCGACGCAGCGGGGCCAGGCATGATTGCCTATGTTGGCCGCAGGCTGATCCAATCCGCGCTGATCTTGCTCGGTGTCTCGATCATCACCTTCGCGCTGCTGTACTTGCTGCCCGCCGATCCCGTACGCCAGATTGCCGGCCGCAGTGCAACTCCGCAGACGGTCGAAAACATTCGCCAGCAGCTCGGCCTCGACCAGCCTTTCGTCGTGCAGTACTGGCGCTATCTTACGAAGCTGCTCGCCGGCGACCTCGGGCGCTCCTACATCCAGCGCTCCGAGGTCAGCGAACTGATCGCGGCGCGACTGCCGGCCAGCCTACTTCTCATGGTCGGAGCCATCTTTTGTGAAGTGGTCATCGGGTTGACCATGGGACTTGTCGCGGCCGTCAAGCGCGGCAGTCCCACCGACCAGGCGCTGATGCTCACGTCGTTTGTCGGAGTGTCGGCACCACAGTTCGTGGTGGGTCTTATGCTGCTCTACATCTTCGCTGTGCGGCTCGGCTGGTTTCCAATCGGCGGGTACGGGTCCTGGAAACATCTGGTGCTGCCCTCGCTCACACTCGGGATCCTCGGCGCCGGCTGGTATGCGCGCATGATGCGCTCGTCGATGATCGATGTGCTGCGACAGGATTATATACGAACTGCGCGGTCGAAGGGTCTTACGCGCGGCACGATCCTGCTTCGGCATGCGCTTCCAAACGCAATCCTCCCTGTCGTCGCCATGGTCGGAATCGACATAGGCATCTTTATGGGCGGCATCGTGGTGGTGGAGAGCGTTTTCGGCTGGCCCGGCATCGGACAGCTTGCGTGGCAGGCGATCCAGCGCGTCGATATTCCAATCATCATGGGCGTCACTCTGGTTTCGGCCTGCGCCATCGTGCTCGGAAACCTGCTCGCCGACATCGTCGCGCCGTTCATTGATCCACGCATCAGGCTGCGCTGAACAAGGAATTCCGCATGCGTAACAAAGAAGAAGGGAATACCGACATGAAGAGTTATCTCTCGACAACCGCAGTCGCGTCGGCGCTTGCGCTGATGCTCTGCGTGACACCCTCCGTCGCGCAGGAAAAGCGCGATCCGAACGCGAAGCCCGGGGGCGAAATCGTCATCACATACAAAGACGATGTGTCCACGCTCGATCCGGCGATTGGCTACGACTGGCAAAACTGGTCGATGATCAAGAGCCTGTTCGACGGCCTCATGGATTACGAACCGGGCACCACAATCCTGCGCCCGGAACTCGCCGAGAGCTACGAAATCTCCTCCGACGGCGCCACCTTCACTTTCAAGCTTCGGAGCGGGGTCAAATTTCACAATGGCCGCGAGATGACCGCCGAGGACGTCAAGTACACGCTCGACCGCGTGACCAACCCCAAGACACAGAGCCCCGGGTCGGGATTCTTTGCGTCGATCAAAGGCTATGAGGACGTCGCCGGAGGCAAGGCTGAAAGCCTGGCGGGGGTGACCGTGGTCGACCCGACGACAGTCAAGATCGAGCTATCCCGTCCGGATGCGACCTTCCTTCATGTTATGGCGCTCAACTTCTCGCATGTCGTGCCCAAGGAGGAAGTCGACAAATACGGGGCCGACTTCGGCAAGAACCCTGTAGGCACCGGCGCCTACAAGCTGGCAGAATGGTCGCTCGGCCAGCGCCTGATCTTCGAGAAGAACGCCGACTATTGGAACAAGGGCCTCCCCTATCTCGACAAGATCACCTTCGAGGTCGGTCAGGAACCCATAGTCGCTCTGCTGCGCCTGCAAAAGGGTGAGGTCGACGTGCCTGGCGACGGTATTCCACCGGCCAAATTCCAGGAGGTGATGGCGGACGCTGCGCAGAAGGAGCGCGTCGTCGAGGGCGGCCAACTCCATACCGGCTATATCACGATGAACACGACGATGGCGCCGTTCGACAATGTCAAGGTGCGTCAGGCCGTGAACATGGCGATCAACAAGGAGCGCGTCGTTCAGCTGATCAACAATCGGGCGGTGCCGGCGAACCAACCGCTCCCACCGTCGATGCCGGGATATTTGAAGGATTACAAGGGCTACGCTTATGACGTCGACAAAGCCAAGGCGCTGCTGACAGAGGCCGGGCATCCCGACGGCTTCGAGACCGAACTCTTCGCGATGAATACCGACCCCAATCCGCGTATCGCTCAGGCAATCCAGCAGGATCTGGCGGCAATCGGCATCAAGGCCAACATCCAGTCGCTCGCACAAGCCAACGTCATCGCCGCAGGCGGCGACAAGGCCGGCGCGCCGATGATCTGGTCGGGCGGCATGGGATGGATCGCGGACTTCCCTGATCCCTCGAATTTCTACGGCCCGATTCTAGGCTGCGGCGGTGCGGTACCCGGAGGCTGGAACTGGTCCTGGTATTGCAACGCGGATCTCGACAAATTGGCGGCGGTGGCCGACTCGATCACCGATCCGGCGAAGGCCGATGAACGCTACAAGAAGTGGGGCGCTGTTTATCAGAGGATCATGGAGGACGCGCCATGGGCACCCGTCTTCAACGAGCAGCGCTTCACGATGCGTTCGCCGCGCATGGCGGGTGCCGACAACCTCTACGTCGATCCGGTCCACATCCCGATCAACTACGACTATGTGTACGTGAACGATGTGCAGTAAGTGCGACTACACCATCCATGGACGTCACCATCACTTCGGCTGGGACAATAGTTTTGCCCCGGTCGAACGGGTGAAGCCCGGTTCCACGATCGAGTTCGAGTGTCTCGATTCATCTGGCGGTCAGCTAGCGACCGACAGCACGGTTGCCGATGTTTCGAGGCTCGACTTCGGCAAGGTCAATCCCGTGTCAGGCCCCATCTACGTGGATGGGGCCGAGGCAGGAGACGCGCTCAAGATCACCATCGAATTGTTCAAGCCGTCCGGCTTTGGCTGGACAGCGAACATACCCGGCTTCGGCCTGCTCGCCGACGACTTCAAGGAGCCGGCGCTCAACCTCTGGAAATACGATGCGATCGGTCTCGAGCCCGCGCTTTACGGCAAGAACGCGCGCGTACCGCTGAAGCCGTTTGCCGGCACGATCGGCAATGCCCCGGCCGAGCCTGGGCTGCACTCGGTGGTGCCGCCGCGTCGCATGGGTGGCAACCTGGACATACGCGATCTTGCGGCGGGCACGGTCCTCTACCTGCCGGTAGAAGTGGCTGGCGCCCTGTTCTCGGTTGGCGATACGCACGCGGCGCAGGGGGACGGCGAAGTCTGCGGCACCGCGATCGAGAGTCAGATGAATGCGGTGCTGACGATCGACCTGGTCAAGGACATGCGGCTGAAGATGCCTCGCTTTACGACGCCCGGGCCGGTCAGCCGGCATCTCGACGTCAAGGGCTACGAGGTGACGACGGGGGTCGGACCGGATCTGATGCAGGGCGCGCGGGCTGCGGTCGCGCAGATGGTCGATCTGTTGTCCGGTCGCCATGGCCTCGCCCCGGTAGAGGCCTACATGCTGTGTTCGGTCTGCGGCGATCTCCGCATTAGCGAGATCGTCGACATGCCGAACTGGGTGGTGTCGTTCTACTTCCCGCGCTGCGTCTTCGAATGATCGCAGTCGATAAGTCCGGGACCGCTTTCGGGATGGCTGCCGAGAAGTCGGCGCCGGTCCTCGACGTCTCGGACCTGACCGTTGCGGTGCGCGGAGAGGATGGGGAAAGGGAAGTCGTCTGCGGTCTTTCCTTCACCGTGGCGCGCGGCGAAACACTGTGCATTGCCGGCGAGTCGGGATCCGGCAAGTCCATGACCTCGCTTGCGGTGATGGGCCTGCTGCCGCGGCCCGCGGCCAGGCTCACGTCGGGTTCAATCCGCCTGGATGGCCTCGACCTCGCGGGCCTGCCCGAGAGCCGGATGCGCCACATTCGC
The DNA here is from genome assembly GCA_963829135.1 of uncultured Alphaproteobacteria bacterium. GTDB lineage: Bacteria > Pseudomonadota > Alphaproteobacteria > Rhizobiales > Rhizobiaceae > Kumtagia. The sequence continues at coordinate 34,488 of CAWHHO010000010.1, forward strand.
GGCGACCGCATCGCGATGATCTTTCAAGAACCGATGACCTCGCTGAATCCGGTCCTGTCGATTGGACGCCAGATCATAGAGGCGATCGAGGTGCACATGCGCCTGTCACGAAAGGAGGCCCGTGAGCTTGCACTTGAGGCCCTGAAGTCGGTCAGGATACCTGATGCCGAGCGCAGGCTGGGCCAGTATCCGCACGAGCTTTCGGGCGGCATGCGCCAGCGCGTCATGATCGCCATGGTGATCGCGCTGAAGCCCGATATCCTGATTGCAGACGAGCCGACCACGGCGCTCGACGTCACAGTCCAGGGCGAAGTGCTGGAGCTGTTGCGCGACCTTCAGCGCGAGACCGGCACGGGCCTCATACTGATCACCCACGACATGGGTGTCGTCGCCGAAATGGCCGATCGCGTGGTCATCATGCGCAATGGCCGCATGGTCGAGCAAGGCGGTGTCCATGACATCTTCGCCACGCCACGCACCGACTACACACGCGAACTGCTGGCGGCGGTGCCGCGGATGCGGATCAAGCCCGGCGTGACTGGACCGGCCGAGGCGCGGCCGGAAGGCAATCGTATCGACGCTCCCGCCGTAGCCTCCATTCGCGACTTGCGCGTTCGTTTCGACCTGCGCAGTGGCTTTTTCGGGCGCGTCGACCGGCGCTTGCACGCGGTAGAGGGCGTGAGTTTCTCGATTGGCCCGAACGAGACGCTGTCGCTGGTCGGGGAATCCGGCTGCGGCAAGTCGACAACCGCAAAGGCGATCGCCGGTTTGGTACCTTACACCGGCACAATAGCGATCAATGGACGCAGCTTAAGCGGTCTCTCGGCCACCGAGCGCAATTCCGTCCGGCGCGATGTACAGATGATTTTCCAGGATCCCTACGCATCTCTCGATCCGCGAATGCGTGTTGGCGACCTCGTAGCTGAGCCGCTGTTAATTCACAGGATAGGTTCCAAAACAGAGCGCCGCGAACGAGTGGCCTTCCTATTCGAACATGTCGGGCTTTCGGCCGATCAGATGAACCTCTATCCGCATGAATTCTCCGGTGGCCAGAGGCAACGCATCTGCATTGCGCGCGCACTTGCGTTGAAGCCGAAGCTGATCATCGCCGACGAAAGCGTCTCCGCGCTCGATGTCTCGGTACAGGCGCGTGTGCTAAAACTGATGAAGGACCTGCAGCGCGAATTTGATGTCGCATTCCTGTTTATTTCGCACGACATGGCTGTGGTTGAGAATATCTCGGACCGAGTTGCGGTAATGTATCTGGGTCAGATCGTCGAGACTGGTACGCGCGACCAGGTTTTCTCGGACCCTCGTCATCCCTATACGCGACGGCTGATTGAAGCGGTACCGAGGCCGGATCCCAAGCTGCGGCGGAGCCAATTTGCCCGGTTGGAAAGTGAGATTCCAAGCGCAGTGAGACCTCTCGGAAACCCTCCTGCCCCGGTGGTTCTTCACGATATGGGCGATGGCCATCTCGTTGCCGTGTGATACCCGTTGCTTAGCGGCGGTTTCGCCCGAAGGGGCTTTCCAACCCCCACAGCAATTCAAAAGGCAAGCCACTCGAGGTGATGACTGCGACGCCGAAGACGCGGTTTACGGATCGGACGGACCGCTTTTTGGGGGAGAGAAAACCGGAAGCGGACGTTCAACCATACCAGTCGAGCCGATACTGCTACGCTGGATCGTGCCAAAGTGTTGCGTGGGCGGTGCGAAGCGAGATTGGTGCGAAGAGATATGGTGCGTCGATATTACAGCCTTCCTTCACTTGTAGCGCTTGCGGCCTTCGAGGCCGCGGCACGGCATTTGAGCCTGACCAAGGCGGCGGAGGAGTTGAACGTCACGCCCGGCGCAATCTCCAAGCAAGTTCGGATGTTGGAGGAACAGCTCGGTAGTCCGCTTTTCATTCGCCGACACCGCGCACTTGAATTGACTCGAGCAGGCGAGACGATTGCGACGGCGCTGCGGGAGGGTTTCGAGCGCATAGCCTCGACTTTCATGCAGGTAAAGTCGGCTGGTGGCCAGTCAAACGTTACGATCGGATGCACCATGGCGATGGCACACCTCTGGCTGATGCCGCGCATGAGCGCCTTCTGGAGCAATCACCAGGACATTGTCGTCGATCATGTCATTTCTGATCATCCGCGAGGTCTCGACCGGCCCGACATCGACCTGCGGCTGCGCTATGGCAGTGGTGACTGGCCGGACGAAATGTCTGCGAAGCTTTACGACGATCGAATCTTTCCCGTGGCAAGCCCAGGATTTGCACGCGAGCACCCGGTCAAGACAACAGAAGATCTGTCCGCACTGCAGTTGCTGTCTGTAGAAGGTATCGACTGGGACTGGACCACATGGGCCGATTTCTTCCACCAAGTCGGCAGCCCTGCTCGACGTCTCAACGTGCGGCGTTTCAATAGCCACGTGATCGCCTTGCAGGCCGCGCGCAGCGGCCAGGGGGCGGTTTTAGGGTGGGCAAGTCTCGTCTCGCCTCTTATCAAGGCCGGCGACCTGGTGCAGCTTACGGATGCCGAAATCGCTGCGCCGCAATCCTACTTCGTGACATGGAGCGCCCGGCGGCCGTTAAGCCAACAGGCGAACACGCTCAAGAACTGGCTGTTGGCCCTCAACGATTGAGTTGAGCTCAATCGTTGACTGTCGCTTATTCGCTTGAAAATCCGCGTGCGAGAGGTTCTCTTTGGAATAAGGGAGACCGCAGCATGAGCGTTACAGAGACCCTTCACGCAGAATCGCCCCCCGCCAACCGCCGTGGAGGCGGACGGATCGGCCGCAAGGCGCTGCGCAGTGCGCCGGTCGCGTCATTTCCGACGCTGGTTCGCAATATCCCTGTCTACGAGATCGTACCGGACGAGGCAGTTGAACTGATCCACGACGAATCGCTCAAGATACTGGAAGAGGTCGGCTGCGAGTTTCGCGACGATGAAGCGATAGACATGTGGAAGGCGGCCGGGGCCGACGTCTCGGGCACCCGCGTTCGCTTCGATCGCGACCTACTCATGGGCCTGGTTTCCAAAGTACCCGCCGAGTTCACGCTGAATGCCCGCAATCCCGATAGGTCGGTGCAAATTGGCGGCAAGAATTCTATCTTCATACCGATGTACGGCGCCCCATATGTGCGCGATCTCGAAAACAACCGCCGCTATGGCACGCTCGAGGACCTCAACAACTTTCACAAGCTTGCCTACATGGCGCCCGCACTGCATTCCTCCAGCTCCATCATCTGTGAGCCGATGGACATCGCGGTTCCGAAGCGTCACCTGCACATCATCCACTCGGCCCTGAAGCATTCCGACAAGCCGTTTATGGGCATCGTCACCTCAAAGGAGAGGGCGGAAGACACGATGGCCATGGCCGGCATCGTGTTTGGGGAAGAGTATGTGAAGGACAATCCGGTCCTCGTCTCCATTACCAACTGCAACTCGCCGTTGGTCTGGGACGCCACCATGCTCGACGCGATGAAGGTCTATGCGCGCAACAACCAACCCGTGATCCTGGCGCCGTTCGCCCTTTGCGGCGCGTCAACGTCGGCATCTGCGGTTGGCGCGATTGCGCAGGTCAACGCCGAGGCCTTGGCAGGCGTGGCATTCACTCAATTGTTACGTCCCGGTTCGCCTCAGATCTACGGCCAGTTCATGGTCACGGTCGATATGAAGACCGGCGCGCCCATGGGCGGTACGCCGGAAGCAGCGCAGATGATGTATGTGATGGGAGCGCTGGCCCGAAAATACCGGCTGCCTTGGCGAACCTCCGGCTTTCATGTCGGCTCGAAAGTGAACGATGCCCAGGCCGGTTACGAATCCAACATGCTGATGCATGCCGCGATACTCGCCGGCGCGAATTATATCTGGCATTCGGCCGGCTGGCTCGAGGCCGGCCTCACCTGCGGCTATTCGAAATTCGCGACTGATTGCGAGCAGCTGATCGGCTGGTATAAATATGCGGGCGGGCTTTCGTTCGATGATTTCAAGGACGCAATGGCGGCTGTGCGTGAGGTTGGACCTCAGGGCCACTTCCTCGGCACCGAACATACGCTCAAGCATTTCGAATCCGCCTTCTTCATGCCGAGCATCATGGACTTCAACTCTTTTGAGCAGTGGAATGCCGAGGGAGCGAAGGACCACGACACACGGGGCCGCGAAAAGGCGCGCAACATGTTGATGGATTACGAGGAACCTAAGCTTGACGAAGGTCTCGCCGAGGGGTTGCGCGACTTCATTGCGCACAGGGAAGCAAACCTATCCGACACTGTGAACTGAACAGCGATTGACATGGTGACGACTATACGCACGCTAGTTACCAGCGCACGGATTGAACATCGGCACTGCTTTTGCGGGACGCACGTATGAACGCGCTGCTTGCCAATGATCCGCTGCTGCGTCCTTACCATCTCAAGCACCTGACGCTGAAGAACCGGATCATGTCGACGAGCCATGAGCCCGCCTATTCCGAAGACGGCATGCCGAAGGAGCGTTACCGGCTCTACCACGCCGAAAAAGCGAAGGGCGGCATGGCGCTCACCATGACCGCCGGCTCGGCGATCGTGTCGCGCGACAGCCCGGCGGCGTTCGGCAACCTCCATGTCTATCGCGACGAGATCGTACCGTGGCTGCGTGAACTCGCAGATTCTTGCCATGAGCACGATTGCAAGGTGATGATCCAGATCACCCATCTCGGGAGACGGACAGGTTGGAACAAGGCCGACTGGCTGCCGGTGCTGGCTCCGTCCCCGGTGCGCGAACCGGCCCATCGCGCTTTCCCGAAGACGATGGAGGATTGGGACATCGACCGCATCGTCGCCGACTACGCGTCGGCGGCGCAGCGTTGCCAAGCAGCCGGTCTCGACGGCATCGAGTTTGAGTCCTACGGCCATCTCATGGACGGTTTCTGGTCGCCGCTCACAAATCGCCGCGAAGACGAGTTCAATGGCTCGCTCGACAATCGATTGCGCTTCACCTTCCGAGTTATCGACGCGGTGCGCGCGGCGGTGGGGCCGGATTTTATCGTCGGCATCCGCATGGTGGCCGACGAGGATGTCGACAAGGGCCTGTCGCGCGACGAAGGTATCGAAATCGCTCGCAGACTGGCTGCATCCGGTAAGTTCGACTTCCTCAATATCATCCGCGGGATGATTGATACCGATGCGGCGCTTACCGGCGTCATCCCGATCACCGGCATGCCTTCTGCGCCGCATCTCGACTTTGCCGGTGAGGTTCGTGAGGCGACGAAGTTTCCGATCTTCCATGCCGCGCGTATCGCCGATGTGGCGACCGCCCGCCACGCGATAGCAACGGGCAAGCTCGACATGGTCGGCATGACGCGCCCTCACATCGCTGATCCGTATATCGTCGCAAAAGTCATGCGGGGCGAGGAGCATCTCATCCGGCCATGCGTCGGCGCAACCTATTGCCTCGACCGCATCTACGAGGGCGGGGAAGCGCTCTGCATCCACAACGCGGCCACCGGCCGCGAGGGTGCGATGCCGCACGTCATTGCGCGGACCAGCGGTCCGGCGAAGAGGGTCGTTGTGGTCGGAGCGGGGCCGGCCGGCTTGGAAGCCGCACGCGTTGCCGCCGAGCGCGGACATTCTGTTATCGTGCTGGAGGCGACGGGCCAGGCCGGCGGACAGGTCCAACTCGCTGTCCGCAACCCTCGCCGCAAGGAATTGATCGGAATTGTCGATTGGCGGGTTTCGGAACTTGATCGCCTACGGGTGGACATACGCTACGACATATGGGCTGAGGAAAGCGACGTCGCCGCCCTCGAGCCGGATGTCGTTATTGTTGCTACGGGTGGCATGCCACAAAATCCGCCGCTCGATGCGGGCGATGATCTGGTCACGTCGAGCTGGGATATCCTGTCCGGCGCGGTCAAGCCGAGCGAGCACGTGCTGTTCTACGATGACAATGGCGGACACCAGGGCATGGGCGCTGCCGAGCTGATCGCCAAGTCTGGCGCGCAGCTTGAACTCGTATCGCCCGAGCGCTTCTTTGCGCCGGAAATGGGTGGCCTCAACCACGTGCCGTATATGAGGACCTTTCACGAGACAGGAACACGGATCACCATCAATACGCGGGTCAGCGCGGTTCGCCGTGACGGGAACAGCCTTGTGGCGACTTTGTCTTCCGATTTCGCCAAGGGCTGGCACGACGAACGCCGTGTCGACCAGGTGGTGGTCGAACACGGGACGGCGCCTCTCGATGAACTATATCTGGCGTTGAAACCTCATTCGAAGAATTTGGGCGCCGTCGACTATGAGGTGCTGATCAGTGGAGGAGATCCGTTCCCCGAGCGGAATCCTGCCGGCAGGTTTGTCATGTTTCGAATCGGCGATGCAGTTGCCGGGCGTAATATCCACGCCGCCATTTACGACGGACTACGTTACGCGGTGAAGCTTTGATCCAACAATGGGAGTGACTTGAAATGCGGTTCTTCAAGAGCAATGGCGATAGCGTACCTGCTGCGATCGAAAAAATGGGCGCCGAGGTGCAGGCCGGGCGCATGGATCGACGGGAGTTTCTAGCGCTAGCAAGCGCGCTCGGCGCTTCGACCGCGCTTGCCTACAGCATGGCGGGCCTGGCAATGCCTACCCAGGCATTGGCGCAAGAGGGCCAGAAGGGTGGCACGCTGAAAGTGGCAATGGCGGTCAAAGGCCAGAAAGACCCGCGCACCTACGATTGGGTGGAGTTGGGGAACATCGCGCGCACCTGGCTCGAGCCGTTGGTGCGCTACACGCGTGAGTTCACCTTTGAACCGGTCCTTCTCGAGAGCTGGGAAGTTAACGATGACGCTACCGAATATGTGCTTCACGTCCGAAAGAATGTGACTTGGAACAATGGCGACGCTCTGACAGCCGATGACGTGATCTTCAATTTAACACGGTGGGCAGACAAAGGTGCTTCTGGCAACTCGATGGCCGCGCGCGTCGGTGGATTGATCGACGAGGCGACGGGCAAAGCCAAAGAGGGTGCGATCACCAAGGTTGATGAGCACACAGTGAAGCTCAAGCTTGGCGCGCCTGACATCTCGCTAATCCCGAACTTTACCGATTACCCCGCGCTCGTCGTGCATCGCTCCTATACCGGCGAGGACCCGGTCAGTAAGCCGATCGGCACCGGCGCTTTCGAGCTCGTATCCTACGACACCGGCAGCAAGGCCGTCGTGAAGCGCCGCGAGAACGGCAAGTGGTGGGGTGGCGAAGCGCTGCTCGACGGAGCAGAATTCATCGACTACGGCACGGATTTCTCGGCTACGGTCAACGCGTTCGAATCCGGCGAGATCGATATCAACTTCGAGACACCGGCGGATTTCATTGACATTCTCGACAAGCTGGATCTGGCGAAATCGGAGGTGGCGACCGCGACCACTCTTGTTGCGCGCACGAACGTCACGCAAAAGCCCTACGACGACAAACGCGTCCGCAACGCGTTGCAGATGGCAGTCGACAACAAAGTCGTTCTCGACCTTGGCTACAGTGGCCGCGGCGAGGTCGGCGAAAACCATCACGTTTCCCCGATCCATCCCGAATACTATCCGCTTCCCAAGAAGACGCGCGATATGGCGGGCGCCAAGAAGCTGATGGAAGAAGCCGGCCAGGCCGACTTTGAGCATGAGCTAATCACGGTCGAGGATGACTGGCAGAAGAACACTGGCGACGCTATCGCCGCGCAGCTGCGCGAGGCGGGCATAAAGGTGAAGCGAACCGTGCTGCCGGGCTCCACCTTTTGGAACGACTGGACGAAGTACCCCTACTCGATGACCATCTGGTATATGCGCCCGCTTGGCGTGCAGATTCTCGCACTGGGCTACCGAACCGGAGAAGCGTGGAATGAAAGCGCCTATTCCGATCCGGCATTCGATGCCAAGCTGCAGGAAGCGCTTTCGATCAACGATCCCGCCAAGCGCAAGGAAGTTATGAAGGACCTCGAAACGATCCTCCAGGATTCCGGTGTGATCATCCAACCGTTTTGGCAGAAGCTTTTCAGCCACGCCAACCCAAAGGTGAAGAACTACGGCGTCCACCAGACCTTCCAAATCGACCTGCAGAATGTCTGGATCGATCAGGCCTAGCCGACCGAACATGGCATGGACCGGTGCGCCTCTGGCGTGCCGGTTGTCCGTTGGAACCAACAAGGACTCAAGCGCCACATTCCGCGCTTGAACGCAGGTTTAGCATGCGCATCAACGAGATTCGAGTTTACAGCAAACATCTGCCCGTCAAGGGCGGCGCCTATCGTATGGCGAGCGCCAGTGTCGACTATCTCGACTCCACGATCGTGGAGATCGTAGCCGACAATGGCCTATCCGGTTGGGGCGAAACGTGTCCGATCGGACCTGTCTACCAGCCTCATCACACCCTCGGCGCAAGAGCCGCCCTGCAGGAATTGGCGCCTGTGCTCATTGGCCTCGAACTCGGATCCGTGCGGGAAATCTATCGAACGATGGACGCAGCGCTGACGGGCCACGGCTACGCGAAGGCGGCAATCGACATCGCAATACACGATCTTCTTGGCAAGGAACTGGGCGTGCCGGTGTCCACCCTCCTTGGTGGCGCCGTAACCGACCAAGTGCCTTCCTATTATTCGACCATCGTTGGCAATCCCGCGGAAACGGCCAGAATTGCCCTGGAGAAAGCCAGAGAAGGGTATCCGCGCCTGCAGATAAAGGTCGGTGGACGCGCCATCGAGCAGGATATTGAGACAATTCACAAAGTGTGGGAGGCCGTGGGGTTTTCCGCAAGGATCGTGGTCGACGGGAATCGCGGACTGACGATTGCCAACGCAATTACCGTGGACCGGATGTGCGCATCGATTCCGTTTGTATTCGAGCAGCCCTGTAACACGATGGACGAGATCGCTTCGTTGAAGGGCCGGATGTCACATCCGGTTTACCTGGATGAGAACACGGAAGACCTCAATGCGGTGTTGCGTGCCGTATCCCTGGGAATAGCCGATGGCTTCGGTTTCAAAGTCACACGCCTGGGCGGGTTGAGCAAGATGACCACCGCTCGCGACCTGTGCGCGATACGCTCTCTGCCGCACAGCTGCGATGACGCTTGGGGTGGCGACATCATCGCGGCTGCCTGTGTTCATCTCGCCTCGACGGTGGAGCCGCGTCGCTTCGAAGGTGCGTGGATCGCCCAGGAATACATCTCGGGAAACTATGACAGCGAAAACCCCGTCGTGATCCAAAACGGTCATATATCCGTCCCGAAGCGTCCCGGACTCGGCATCGTCCCTGATCGGGGTGTCTTCGGCGAACCGATCGTCACATTTGGCGGGTGAGGATCGTCGCGAGGTACCAGAAGCGCCTGTCGATATCAAATCGCGCCAGGGCGCCTTTAAGGGAGAAGGCAGTTGTCTGAACGGCATTTCAAGCGATTGTTCACTCCGGCCACATTGCGCGGCAAGACGCTGCGCAACCGCATCGTCTTCGGCGCGCATACGGCCAACATGGCGGTTGAAGGCGTGCCTACCGAACGGCACGTGGCCTACTACGCCGAGCGCGCTATCGGTGGTGCCGGGATGGTCGTTGTCGAGCCCATGCCGGTCCATCAGGCCGCAATCCTCACACGAGGCAATTTCCGGCCGTCCGACGACAGGGTCATTCCAAGCTTTCGCAATGTAACCGACGCGATCAAGAGCAACGGTGCGGTCGCCATACAGCAGCTTTATCATGTCGGGCAGCACGCCGACGCCGACAACTCGTTTCACGCCGGCTGGTCGCCCTCCGGACTGCCGAGCTACCATGATTCGGACGGCTCGCACCGCATGACGGAAACTGACATCGAGGAGACGATCGACGGCTTCGTGCAGGCAGCGCGCCGGTGTCTCGCGGCCGGCTTCGATGGTGTCGAGGTGTGGGCCGCTTACCATTCCATGCTCGACCAATTCTGGACTCCGTGGTCCAACCGTCGCGATGACCGTTGGGGTGGCAGCCTGGAGAACCGCACGAGAATGAGTCGCGAGGTGATGACTCGCATCCGGCGCGCTTGCGGCGAGGACTTCATCGTTGGTCTCGCAATCAACGATGAGCCCGAAGTCGAGATCGCGTTGCAGCGCGAGGCACTGGCCGAGATCATCGACCTCCATGATCGTGATTCCCTGATGGACTATGTCACCTGCGGCTCCGGCAGTTATTTCGACTTCTACAAGATCATGCCGACATTCATGTATCCCGAGAAGCTCGGCGCCGATCTTGCATCGGTGATCAAGTCAACGGTGCGTCACGCGCTCGTCACCGCCGAAAGCCACATACGGACACCGGAAAACGCCGAGAGCGTTCTGAGTGAAGGCGGTGCTGATCTCGTCTCCATCGTGCGAGGACAGATCGCCGATCCGCATCTCGCCAACAAAGCGGCAGCTGGACGACCCGAGGACATCCGGGGATGCCTCTCCTGCAACCAGATGTGCTGGGGACGCCGCTCCCGCGACTATTGGATCAGCTGTGTGATCAATCCCTCGGCGGGCCGCGAATGGGAATGGGGCGGCGATCGTTTCAAACCGGTCGCGCGGCCGAGACGCGTGTTCGTCGTGGGTGGCGGTCCGGCTGGCCTCGAGGCAGCGCGGGTCGCGGCCGAGCGCGGGCATAGGGTCACTCTGGCCGAAGCCTCAGACCGCCTCGGCGGTCAGTTCCGGCTGGCGGGCCTTCAGCCGCGGCGCGCCCAGATTCTCGACTTGATCGCCTGGTACGAGCGTCAGCTTGGCCTTTTGCAGGTGGAGGTGCGGTACGGGCAGTATGTCGAGGCGGAAGACGTAGAGCGCGAGGACGCCGACCATGTCATCATCGCGACCGGTTCGCTGCCTCCCGATGGCGCGTTTCAGCGCGCGCTCCCTCAGTTTGACACTATCCCTGGCGGCGGCGCCGTGCTTTCCGCCGAGGTGGTCATGGCGCGCGAAGCGAGACCGGGAAAGCGAGTGCTTTTTCTCGATGACGGAGGCAACTGGAAAGGGTGCGGAACGGCTTGGAAGCTTGCCGAAGAGGGCCATGAGGTGACGCTGATAACACCTGATGCGCTGGTCGGCAAAGAGCTCCAGCGAATGGCTGTGGACGCTCCTCTGCGCCGCGTCTTGTCCCGTCTGGGCGTGCGCTTCTTAACCGAGAGCGCGGTCGCCAGTTGGGACGGAACCAACGCGAAGGTTGCCTCGCTCCTCGACGGAACAACTCGGGAGATCGAGGCAGATGCACTGGTGTTTGCTGCAACAAATAATGCCGATGACAGTCTTTCCTCCGAATTGGACAAGCGGGGGATTGCGCATGCGTCGATCGGCGATTGCACCGCTTCCAGGCAGGCTGCATTCGCCATCCACGATGGGCGTAAGGTGGCGATGCTCCTGTAACTCCAGAGCTGATATGAGCAACGACATGCGATTGGGCATCATTGGAGGAAGCGGATGGCTTGGAGGCGCTCTCGCGGAGTCCATCCTGCGGACCGGCCTCGTTACGCCACAAAACCTTTGCCTGTCCCATAGGCGGGCGCTGCCTGCGAAATTTCCTGGAGCCTTCTGGACAACCGACAATCAGTTTCTTGCGGACCGCTCAGACGTGATCGTTCTTTCGGTCCGTCCGGAGGACTGGCGCTCCATGGCAGTAAACGCCGAGGGCCGCCTGCTGATCTCGGTCATGGCAGGCATACGCCTTTCCTCCCTCAGCGAACATCACAACACTCAAAGGGTGGTTCGCTCGCTGCCTAACGCAGCTGCCGAGGTGGGAAAATCCTACACGCCATGGGTTGCAACGAGCGCTGTCGGCGAGAACGACAAAGCGATCATTCGCGCAATCTTCAGTGCATGCGGGGCGCAGGATGAGGTTCGCAGCGAACGCGACATCGACTTCCTGACTGGCCTTACCGGGTCGGGTCCCGCATTCCCTGCCCTTCTGGCGTCAGCGATGATGAAGAGCGCCATCGACCACGGACTGCCGAAGCACATAGCGCTCCAGGCGGTCAACACCGTGCTGGTTGGCGCCGGCCGGTTGCTGGAGGTTCGAGACACAGTACCAGAAGACGTGGTGAACACGTTCCTCAGCTACCGCGGAACGACTGCAGCAGCTATCGAAACAATGCGAGCCGCGGGATTTGATCAGGCTGTTGCACAGGCACTCGCGGCCGCTTTTGAAAAATCTCTGAAGATGGGGCTATGATTGGCGCCCGCCGCCGTAGGCGCCGCAACAGCCGATTTGAGGCGACGCCTTTTCGGAATCGTCGATAACAGGCTTGCATCGGCTTAGGTAAACTCCCGCTTCGTCTCCTTGTGCGGCTGAAGTCTGGCGAGGTTGATATGCCATCTGTCTAGCCCAGTGGAGACCAAGGGATAGCTTTCAGTCTGCTTCTGGTTCTGGAGGGAAATGGTCAATACAAGGTCGACATTTCTAGAGCGATCATCCCCGATCCACCCTGTAAACCACGCTAACTCTCTGAAATTATTGGCGCACCCGGAGCGAATTCGAACGCCCGACCCCCAGATTCGTAGTCTGGTGCTCTATCCAGCTGAGCTACGGGTGCGCATAAGGCCGCTTGCAGCGACCAACCGCAGCCAACCGATCGGCCAGCCGCGAGCGAGACGTTCCCTAAAGGCTCAATCCGCGAAATGCAAGCGGCTCGTAAAAGTTTTGCAATGCGGTCCCACCGGCAGGCCGTAACGGAGATAGGATCGGGCGCTCCCCAATCACGCGCGCTTACGGACACTGCCGCGCGCATCGTCGAGGCGGACAGGCTGGTCCGGTATGGTGACCGAAAAGATCGTGCGTCCGCCGATGCTCTCCACCAACTCCAACGCACCGCCATGGGCGCGCACCAGTTCATGGGCGATCGCAAGCCCCAGACCGGTTCCGCCGCTGCGTGCCGAACCGCGAAAAGCGGTGAACAGGTTTTCCCGCGCCTTCTGGGGCAGGCCAGGGCCCGTGTCGGTGACCAGGATACGGCAGACGGTGCCCTGTCTCTCCGCCGAAATCGTCAGTCGATTGACGGCGGCGGCGTCCGAGCCGGCGGTCATCGCCTGGATTGCGTTGCGGCACAGATTGGTAAGCACGCGGAAGAGTTGTTCCGGATCGGCATCGATCTCAAAACCGGGATCGACGGCGTTGATGAACTCAACCTTGCTGTCGAGTTCGACACCGAGGTTATGGACGTCTTCGACCACCTGCCAGAGACGAAGCCGGCGCCGCGACGGCGGCGGTTCCTGCGTGCGGCCATAGGCGAGGACACCGCTTGAATACGATACGGCGCGGTCGAGCGCTTTCAGGAGTCGCGGCGCCAGAGCCTGAACCGTCGGGTCCTTCACCATGCCCAGGCGATCCGACATCAGCTGCGCCGAGGCGAGAATGTTGCGCATGTCGTGATTGATCTTGGAGACGGCCAGGCCGAGATCGGCAAGATGCTTTTGCTCTCCAAGCGTTTTCTGCATCCGGATCTGCATGTCCGCCAGTTCGCGCTCGGCCACGCCGATCTCGTCGCCGCGTTCTTCAGGATCGATGATGCGGCTGGGGTCGTCCGGCTTGCGCGAAAAGTCCAGCATCGAGCGCGTCATCCTGCGGATCGGCCGGATCATGATCCGGTCGATCGTATAGTAGACCAGTGTTGCGGTGATCAGCGAGATCAGCAGCGAAAGCAGGGCCACGTTGCCCGAATAGACCAGCATCGCGTCGCGAAGACGGCTGTCGGCGATGATGAGTTCGAATTCCTTCGTGCTGTCGCCGACCTTTCCGAAGACCCGCAGCATCCGGTCGCCCCCGAAGGCCAGCGTGTCGAGCGCCCCGGACATGGCCGAGAGATATCCTGTGTGACCGAGGTCGATATGCTCGTCGACCGAAGGAGGCATCTCGGCAACGACGAGCAGGCGCGAGACGCCTTCGTTGTCGCGCACTGCGATCGCCCTCGCGCCGATTGAACGCAGGACTTCGTCCTGGATCTGCCGTGACAGTGTGCTTGCGTCGTCCTCGACCAGAACGATCGACACCGCCGCAGCGGTTCCGAGGCGCTCGGCGAGCCAGTTCAGGCGGAAATTGGCGATGGAGGGGACGAAGATGAGAACTTCCGCGATGAGCACGAACAGCGCTGTAAGAAGCAGCAGCTTTGTCGACAGGCCACGCGCCAGGGACACGGTTCTCGCGGTATCCGTTTCGGCATTGCCCAGCTGTTCATTTTGCCGGTCGCTCATGCGGCCGCCGCTCTCCATATGCCTGCGTCCTGCCCCAGCGTTTCCAATACGATAGGACTTGGCTGTTTGTTTCTCTGCAAACGGTTGATCACTCTACGCGGTTGCGCGCAAGGTGGATTTACCGCTGCACGCGTTGGCGGATAGCCTGGCCGACTTCAATCCAACCACACGTTCGGCTAGGGTGGTTGGCCTTTGTGGCTTCCAGTTCGATATCGGCGTTTGTCATGCATGCTTCAAGAGGCGGTGCGATTGAGCGAGATTGACGTTGTTCGCGAGTTGCTGGGCTCGAAGCATCGGCCACAGGGCTGGGCGGAGCGGCGCGTGCGGCTTGATGAGGTCGGCAGCGTCTGGCCGGCGGCGAACGATATCGAATTGACGTCGGTTGATCTCGGCGGTGTTCCCGCAGAGTGGTCCCTCGCTCCAGGCAGCGATCCGGAACGCGTGTTGATTTTCTTTCATGGCGGCGGATATTGCTCGGGTTCGATCAGAAGCCATCGGCGGATGGTGACCGAGGCGGGGCGGGCGGCCCGCGCCCGCACTCTCGCCGTGGAATACCGTCTTGCGCCGGAGCATCCGTTTCCCGCTGCCCTCGAAGATGCTTTGACGGCGTGGCGCTTCGTGCTTGCCGAAAGCATACCGGCTGGACGTATCGCGGTGGGCGGCGACAGTGCCGGCGGCGGTCTCACGGCTGTATTGATCAATCATCTGCGGGGCCTTGGGCAGGATCTGCCTGCGTGCGCCTGGCTGGTCTCCCCGTGGACCGACCTGACGATGTCCGGGGCCTCACTCGAATTGAAGGACGCCGTCGATCCGATCATCCACAAGCCTTACCTTCAGGAGCTTGCGAACGCCTATCTGCCGTCCGCCATGGACCGTCGCGACCCGCGCGTCTCACCTCTGTTTTCGGACTTACGCGGATTTCCGCCCACACTGGTTCAGGTTGGGTCGGAAGAGTGCCTGCTGGACGATGCTGTCCGTTTTGCGGAGGCCGCCGGTGCGGCGCAGGTCCGGGTTACGCTGGATGTCTGGCCGAAGATGATCCATGCGTGGCCTGTCTGGAATGCGCGTCTTGCTGCGGGACGCGATGCGCTGACGGATGCGGGCGGCTTTGTCCGGCGCCATACTGGCGGCTGATACAGTCCTGCAGGCGTGTCGCACCGGCAATTGACTCGGCTAAGCCGTCCCCCTATAAGCCCGCCACGCTCGGCCCCCGCGTCCGGCGCATGGTTTCCGTGCGCCCCGCACCGCCTGGCTAGCTCCTGTTACCTGGTGACAGAACTCAAGAAGGGCCGCACCCCGCGGTATTAAAACAAAATGAAGCGTACCTATCAGCCGTCCAAACTCGTCCGCAAGCGCCGGCATGGCTTCCGCGCGCGCATGGCCACCAAGGGTGGACGTGGCGTCGTCGCCGCGCGCCGCAACCGCGGCCGCAAGCGTCTGTCCGCATAAGCGGCAGTTCGGGCCGTTGCCGGTCTCCGGCGCATCCCGACCCCCTTCTCCCCAGCGCTTGCGCAAGCGGGAGGAATTTCTGGCCGTCCGGCGTGGTGAGAAGCGCCGCGGGCGGCTTTTTCTGCTGGAAGTGCTGAAGCGTGGCGACGATGAAGCGGCGCGCGTCGGCTTCACAGTCACCAAGAAGGTTGGGAACGCGGTTGTCCGCAATCGCGTACGCCGCCGCCTGAAAGAAGCGGTCCGCGTCCATGCAGCCATTCACATGCTGCCCGGACATGACTATGTCATCGTCGGACGGGACGATGTACTGACAGCCCCGTTCGAACAGATCGCCGACGAATTGAAACGCCGCATTCGCCCAAGGCCTTAGGACGAGATGGAAAACAACCGGAATTTCTTGATCACCATCGCACTGTCGGTGCTGATCGTTGTGCTTTGGCAGGTGTTCTACATGAACCCGCGCGTTGCCCAGCAGCGCGAAGCGCAGCGCATCGAGCAGGAGCGGGTGGAATCCGAAAAGAAAAAGGCCGCTGAAACCGGTGCGCCGCCTGCCGGCACGGCGCAAGCGCCGGCACCTGGGGTTGCCCCTGCCATTCCGGACACGGCAGCGGCCACCGCCGCCAATCGCGAGCAGGCCCTCACCACCAGCCAGCGCATCAAGATCGATACGCCGAGCCTTGGCGGCTCGATCAATCTCAAGGGCGCGCGGCTGGATGATCTCCAGCTGAAACACTATCGCGAGACTGTGGACCCGAGTTCGCCAACCATCGAACTTCTCAATCCGGAAGCGTTGCCCAACGGCTTCCTGGTCGAGGTCGGATTCTCCAGCGACGGTACGGCAGGTACGCTGCCGGGGCCGGAAACCGTGTGGACCACGGACAGCGGGGCGCAACTGACGCCCTCGACGCCTGTTACGCTCACCTGGAACAACGAAAAGAGCCTGACGTTCAAGCGCATCATCAGTGTCGATGCGAACTATATGTTCACCATTTCGGACACTGTCTCCAATGCCGGCAATACCCCAGTCAGCGTCAACGGCTACGGGCTGGTCAAGCGCTTCGACAAGCCCCTTCATGCATCCACCTATGTGCTGCATGAAGGTCTCGTCGGCGCATTTGGCGAAAAGCTGCACGAATACACCTATGCGAATATCGAGAAGGAAAAGGGCACGAACTTCGAGAAGTCGAGCCAGGGCTGGCTCGGCATAACCGACAAATATTGGGCCGCGACTGTCATCCCTTCCGGAAAGCAGCCCTTCACGCCGCGCTACTCGTTTTTCGGCAATGATAGGCCACGCTACCAGGCGGACTTCCTGACCGAGGCTATTTCGGTGGCGCCGGGCCAATCCGAAACCGTGGAGACCATGGTCTTTGCCGGGGCCAAGGAGGTCGCCAAGATCAATGCCTATGCCGAGGATCGGAACATTTTCCTTTTCGACAAGCTGATCGACTGGGGCTGGTATCCATTCCTGACCAAGCCGATGTTCTGGCTGATCGACAATCTCTACAAGCTGCTGGGCAATTTCGGTCTGGCCATTCTGGCAACGACCATCGTGGTCAAGGCGTTCTTCTTCCCGCTCGCCAACAAGTCGTACAAATCGATGGCGAACATGAAAAAGGTGCAGCCGAAAATGCTGGAGATCCGCGAGAAGTACGCGGACGACAAGATGAAGCAGCAGCAGGCGATGATGGAGCTCTACAAGACGGAGAAAATCAATCCGCTTGCAGGCTGTTGGCCGGTGCTGGTCCAGGTGCCGGTGTTCTTCGCGCTTTACAAAGTTTTGTACATCACCATCGAGATGCGGCACGCGCCCTTCTATGGCTGGATTCACGACCTTGCCGCGCCCGATCCGACGTCGCTTCTCAATCTGTTCGGGCTGTTGCCGTTCACCGCGCCTGCCATGCTCCACATCGGTATATGGCCGCTGATCATGGGTGTGACGATGTTCCTGCAGATGCGCATGAACCCCGCGCCGCCAGACCCCACCCAGGCGATGGTGTTCAACTGGATGCCGGTCGTCTTCACTTTCATGATGGCGACCTTCCCGGCGGGCTTGATCATCTACTGGGCCTGGAACAACACGCTGTCGATTGTGCAGCAGGGCATCATCATGAAGCGTCAGGGTGCCAAGATCGAGCTGTGGGACAATCTGGCGGGTTTGTTCAAACGAAAGCCCACGCCGGCGGAATAACTTATCGGTATCATGGCCCGCTTCATGCGGGCCTTTCCGTTCTGACCGAAATCATCTCGAAGGCTTTGTTATTCCCGCAGCAGTTCCGACAGAGCCATACGCTTGTAGGCTTCGATCAGCGCATCGCCTTCCTTGCGGTCGACCGAGATGGCCAGGCGGATCGCTTCCTCGCCGATATGCATGACCGCAAGCGCGGAGGTTTCGAGCGCGGCTGGATCGGCATCCGGGCGCAGGCGCTTTACGGCTGCAGCGACGATGGCGCCGTTCTTGCGACTGTCTGCAAGCTGAGCCTGGCGCAGGCTCTTGTCGGCCTGTGCGCCGAACCAGATATCGCGCATCACCGGCTCGGCGAGAAAGATCCGGTAGTAAATATCGATCAGATCCGAAAAGGCCTGCCGCATCGACGCGGCGTCGTGCACCTGCGCCAAACCGTCCGCGATGCATTGCCGGCCCTGTTCGTTCGATCGTTCGACCAGCGCGCCGATAATCGCCGTCTTATCGGGAAAGAACTGGTAGAGCGAACCGATCGAGACGCCGGCGCGAGAGGCGACATCGCTCATGCGCAAGGAATCGCTGCCATGTTCGGCGATCAGTTCCGTCGCCGCCGCCAACATCTTCTCGACACGCTCACGGCTGCGTTTCTGCACCGGGGACTTGCGTGCGATAGGCGGTTTGACGTCAAACCCAATACCTGACCCCGTGCCTCCATCCATGCTTCCGTCTCCGAGCTCGCCTCTTGACATTCATAATATGAGGATTTATCACATTTGCAAATGTGAAGATTACTCATATTAGGAGAGTGAGATGACTGAGCGTGCGATCTACGTCCTCACGGTTTTAGCAGCCGTCGGGTCTGGCGTCATGGGCGGGCTGATGTTCGCCTTTTCCACGGCTGTGATGGCGGCGCTCGCCCGGATCGCCCCGGCCGGCGGCATCGCCGCCATGCAGGCTGTCAACATCGTGATCCTCAACCCTCTTTTCCTGGTGGCCTTCCTTGGGCCGGCGCTGCTGAGCGTCGTGTTGGCTGGCGCGGCTTTGCTCGGTTGGCCCGTCGGCAGCCCGATTGCTATCTATGCGGGCGCTGCGCTCTATCTGATCGGCATTATCGGCGTGACCATGGTGTTCAACGTTCCGATGAACGACGCGCTCGCCGCTGTCGATCCATCCAGCGGCGAAGGTGCGGCAGTCTGGGCCAACTACCTCGCCAACTGGACGAGATGGAACCATATCCGGGCGCTGTCCGGAGTAACGGCCTGCGCGGCGTTCATCCTGGCATTGCGCTGAGGGATGGCCGGGGCGTAGTGCCGCGATAGGGGGCGTTTTTCCTTGAATGAAGGAAACCGCCATGCGATTGGCTGCATTCAACAGGCGATTGCGCCGCGGCGCTTCAAGCGCCATGCTTGTAGCCCGCAAATCCTTCGGAAATTCGGATGTTGTACGACCTGAACCCCAATATCAAACATCCGATCCCGATGCATCCGCGCGTCGGTTTTCTCAAGGCGCTGGTGACCGCACCGAATATCGAGATCGGGGACTTCACCTACTATGACGATCCGGAGGGGCCAGACAGGTTCGCTGAAAAATGCGTTCTGCACCACTATCCGTTCATTGGCGACAAACTGATCATCGGAAAATTCTGCGCCATTGCCGAAGGGGCGCGATTCATCATGAATGGCGCCAACCATGCGCTCGGCGGCTTTTCGACGTATCCATTCAACATTTTCGGCCATGGCTGGGAGCGGGGGTTTGACCCGAAGAGTCTGGAACGGGAGATTCGTGGCGACACGGTCGTCGGCAACGACGTTTGGATTGGCATGGAAGCGGTGATCATGCCGGGTGTTACGATCGGCGATGGCGCGATCGTCGCGGCCAAGGCCGTCGTTACCCACGACGTTTCGCCCTATGCCGTCGTTGCCGGAAACGCAGCCAAGCCGGTCAAGGCTCGCTTTGATGAGTGGACCATCAAGCGGCTCCTCAGCATCGCCTGGTGGGACTGGCCGGTGGATAAGATCACCCGCAACGTGAATGCCATACGCGGCGCCGACATTCGCGCCCTGGAGGCAGCCGTATGAGTGCGCCCTCGACCAGGGAAGAGGATGTCTTCGCAAGACCCTGGGTGTTTATCCGCAGCGTCCCATCGATGAATCTTCTTCCTCCGCAGGGGCCGGCAGAGATCGCATTTGCCGGCCGTTCGAATGTCGGAAAATCGTCGCTGATCAATGCGCTGGTCGGCAAGAAGGGGCTTGCGCGGACATCGAACACGCCTGGGCGTACGCAGGAACTCAATTACTTCGTACCGGACGGTTATTCGGGGGAGGGCACGGATTTGCCGCCGGTGGCCCTCGTCGACATGCCGGGGTACGGCTACGCCAAGGCGCCGAAGACCGAAGTTGACCGTTGGACCAAGCTGGTTATGGACTATCTGCGCGGGCGCGTGACGCTGAAGCGCGTATACCTGCTGATCGATTCGCGCCATGGCGTGAAGGCCAATGACGATGAGGTCATGGGACTGCTCGACAAGGCTGCGGTTTCCTACCAGGTGGTGCTGACCAAGATCGACAAGATCAAGGTGGCCGGAGTAGCGCGCCTGGTCGACGAGACCTTGATAAAGATTAAGCGCCGTCCCGCGGCGTTTCCCGAAGTCATCGCCACGTCGTCCGAGCAAGGCGAAGGCATGGACGAATTGCGCGCTGCGATTTCGCTGGCGGTGACGCAGTAGGCGCTGCGGTTGTTCTCCCCTTAAGCTTAAGCGGGAGGGGAACCATAGGCTCTCAGGAATACATCCACACCGGACGTGACAACGTGCCTGATTTCGTCTTCGCTGGGCGGCGTGGTGCGGTAACCGAAAATGCACTGACGGAAAAAGCCGGCCATGCAGAGGTCCGCGAACTGATACGCAGCCAGGTCGATGTCGGGGATGGCCAACTCGCCCGCTTCGACGGCGCGGCCTAGATATTCAGCCAGTTTATCGTGCCCGCGCTTGGGTCCGCGTTCGTAGAAGCGTACGCCGAGTTCGGGCATGCGTTCGCACATGCTGATAACGGTACGCTGGGCCTTCAGCACGGTCGGCAGCGTAATCTTCCAGGCCAGCGCCATCCCATAGCGGAGCAGGACGTCGCGAGTATCGCCTTTGGACTCCAGAGCGTCGTACAGATTGGCAAAAATGGTCTGCCGCTCGCACTCGATCAGCGCTTCGAACAGCTCTTCCTTGTTGGCGAAGTAGACGTAGATCGTGCCCTTGGAAACCCCCGCCTCACGGGTGATGTCGTTCATGGATGCGGCATCGAAACCCATGTCGATGAATACCCGGCGGGCGCCGTCTATGATCTGCTTGCGCTTGGCCGGATCCTGACCGGCCGCCAGCCGTCCGCGGCGGGCGCCGTCGTCGGCTTCGACCGGTGCTTCCTCCAGGACCGTCGTCTCGGCAGTCATGCATTTCCTCGAAAATTATTCGAACCGATCGGTTCGATTGCTCTTGATATGCGCTCATTCATGCGCTAAGTCAAGATCGAACCGAACGGTTCAGTTCAATCTCACGGATATGTAGTTATGGCCACCCGCAGCGCAAAGCCCGCAACCGATGCATCTGTCACCTCCGAAGTGCGGGCCTTCCCCAGCATGAAGGCGATGCCCGAAAACCTCAAGGTGGTTCCTGACTCCGAGCCGCAATCGCCGGGGATTGAGCGCCAGCCGACGGAACCCGCGCCTGCCGAGCCGTCCGTGACCGTTGCGCCCGAGCCGAAGAAGCGCTCCGTAAAATCGTTCTTGCTGCCGATCATCGGGCTCGCACTGCTCGCCGGCGGCGGTTGGTATGGATATCGATACTGGACCGAAGGGCGGTTCATGATCTCGACCGACGACGCCTATGTGCAGGCCGACATGTCCTTCGTAACGCCGAAGATCACAGGTTATGTGGCGCGCCTCGACGTCGAAGAGAACCAGCATGTCAGGGCCGGCGATCCCGTGGTGACCATCGACGATGGAGACTATCGCATCGCGCTGCAGCAGGCGGAAGCGCAGATCGATGTGCAGACCAAGACGCTGGAGCGCATCAAGGCGCAGACGGATGCAGCCCGCGCCGTTCTCGGCCAGGCGCAAGCGGAGAAGACAGCGGATGTCGCCGCCGCGAAAAATGCCAAGCGCGCCGCCGACCGTGCCACTCAGCTGCTGCAGACCAAAGTGGCGACGCAGGCGCAGGTTGACGATGCCGATACCGCGCTCGATCAGGCCAATGCCGCCCTGGTGGGCGCAGATGCCCAGATCGCCAGCGCCAATGCCAATATCGGCGTCCTGGAAGCGCAGTATCAGGAAGCGCAGGCTTCGATGCGCAACCTTGAACTCGCCCGCGACAAGGCGGCGCGTGACCTGTCCTTCACCGTGCTTCGGGCGCCGTTTGACGGCGTGGTCGGCAATCGCGCGATCGAGTTGGGCGACCTCGTATCGCCCGGCCAGAAGCTCGCGGTAATCGTTCCGCTCGACAAGGTCTATCTGGTCGCCAACTACAAGGAGACGCAGCTGGGCAAGCTGGTTCCCGGCGAGAAGGTGAAGTTCTCGGTCGATGCCATCGATGGGGGCGAATTCGACGGCACGGTGTCATCCGTGGCGCCTGCGTCCGGCGCGTTGTTCTCGCTGCTGCCGCCCGAAAACGCCACCGGCAACTTCACCAAGGTGGTGCAGCGCGTCCCGGTGCGCATCGACGTGTCGGAAGAGGCGATAAAGTCGGGCAGGCTGCGCGCCGGCATGTCGGTCATCGTCGATGTTGACAGCCGCACCGCTCCGCAGGCAACCGCAAACTAGGCCGAGTTACGACCTGACCGAGCGCGCCCGGAGGCGCCGCGACAATGGCTACTGCTACAACTATGATGGCCGCTCCGGCGGCGGGCGATACCATGCCGGTGCGCCGCATCTTCGCCTTCCTGGTGATGGTGTTCGGGATGTTCATGGCCATCCTCGACATCCAGATCGTGTCGGCGTCGCTATCGGAAATCCAGGCGGGCCTCAGCGCGAGCTCGGACGAGATCTCCTGGGTGCAAACGTCCTATCTGATCGCCGAAGTCATCATGATCCCGCTGTCTGGATTCCTGGCGCGGCTGGTTTCGACGCGCGTGCTGTTCACCATTTCGGCGGCGGGCTTCACTGCGGCCAGCGCGCTCTGCGCCACCGCCACGAATATCGATCAGATGATCGTCTACCGGGCGATCCAGGGCTTCATCGGCGGCGGCATGATCCCAAGCGTGTTTGCAGCGGCGTTCTCGATCTTCCCGCCGTCCAAGCGGGCGATCGTCTCGCCGATGATCGGTCTTGTCGCCACGCTGGCGCCGACGATTGGCCCGACGGTCGGCGGCTATATCAGCCATGCCATGTCATGGCATTGGCTTTTCCTGATCAACGTCATTCCCGGCATTCTGGTCGCGACGGCGGCGTGGTCGCTGATCGACTTCGACAAGCCCGAGCCCGGCCTCCTCAAGAAGTTCGACTGGTGGGGACTGGCCGGCATGGCAGCGTTCCTCGGCTCGCTCGAATATGTGCTGGAGGAAGGCCCCAACAACGACTGGCTTCAGGACGAGAGCGTCTTCATCTTCACGATCATCTTGGCGGTCGGCGCCGTGCTGTTCTTCTGGCGCGCATTCACGCGCGAGGAGCCGATCGTCGACCTGCGCGCCTTCACCAACGTCAATTTCGCCTTCGGTTCCGTGTTTTCCTTTGTGCTCGGCATCGGCCTCTATGGCCTGACCTATATCTATCCGCTCTATCTCGGACGCATCCGGGGCTACAATTCGCTGATGATAGGAGAGGCGCTGTTCGTCAGCGGCCTCGCGATGTTCATGACAGCGCCGGTCGCCGGTTTCCTGTCGAACAAGATCGACCCGCGCATCATGATGATGATCGGCTTCCTCGGCTTTGCCGCAGGAACGTGGCAGATGACCAATCTGACCGCCGACTGGGATTTCTATGAGCTATTGGTGCCGCAAATCTTTCGTGGCGTTTCGCTCATGCTGTGCATGGTGCCGATCAACAATCTGGCCCTCGGCACCTTGCATCCGAGCCGGTTGAAAAATGCGTCCGGCCTGTTCAACCTGACGCGCAATCTCGGCGGTGCGGTAGGCCTCGCGGTGATCAATACCGTGCTCACCCACCGCAACGCTTTTCACTACGAGCGGCTTGCCGAGCATGTCAGCTGGAGCAATCCGGAGGCCCTTCAACGCCTGAACAATATGGCGGGCAACTTCCAGTCGCACGGCATCGACGGCCAGACGGCGGCCCTTTCCAAGATGAGCGGGATGGTCAGCCAGCAGGCATGGACGATGTCTTTTGTTGACGTGTTCTACATTCTGACAATGCTGTTTGCGACGCTCGCGGTGTTCGCGATCATGATGCGCAAGCCCCCGAAGGCTGCCGGCGGCGGCGGGCACTGAGTTGCCACGGAGGCGGGCATTGACGTCCCGTTTCGCTTCCTTGCCGTCCTTACATGGCTTGACCAAAGCGGCGCTACCTTGCCACGCACGCCGAGCGTCTGTAGATCAGGCCATGTCGATTTTGCAGTGCAGCAAAAATGCTTGAGTGCGCGGACAGCTACGAGGCGCTGTACCGGGACTTCCGCTGGAAAATCCCGGAGCGGTTCAACATCGGCGTAGCCGTGGCCGACCGTTGGGCGGTACAAGATCCCGACCGCATCGCCCTGCTCGAGTACCGGCAGAATGGCGAGGCACAAGGGCTCAGCTATGGCGAGCTTGCGCGCCAGTCCAATGCACTGGCCAATGCTTTGAAAAAAAGGGGCATTTCGCGCGGCGACCGCGTGGCGCTGCTGCTGCCCCAATGCTTCGAGACCGTTATCGCTCATGTCGCGATCTATAAGCTCGGTGCAATCGCCGTGCCGCTGGCGTTGCTGTTCGGTGTCGAGGCTCTGGAGTACCGGCTGCAAACGGCAGGCGTAAAGGCAGTCATCACCAATCAGTCGGGCAGCACCAAACTGAAGGCGATCCGCAACCGCCTCCTCTGGCTGGAGCTGGTTGTTTCCGTCGATTGTGCGGACGGCAGCACCGCCGGCCTTCCACAACTCATCCGGGACCACGAGCCAGTGTTCCAGGCCGAGGATACGCGCGCGGATGATCCGGCGATGATGATCTTCACCTCTGGTACGACGGGCCCGCCGAAGGGCGCATTGCATGGCCACCGCGTGCTGCTCGGCCATCTTCCCGGCGTGCAATTCCACCACGAGTTCTTTCCACAGCCTGGCGATCTGGCGTGGACGCCGGCGGATTGGGCATGGGCGGGCGGCCTTCTCAACCTGCTTTTGCCAAGCCTCTATTTCGGCGTGCCGGTGGTGTCAGGCCGGTTCGAAAAGTTCGATCCGGAAGCCGCGCTCGGGCTGGTCGAGAAGATGGGCGTGCGCAATGCCTTCGTACCGCCGACGGCGCTGCGCATACTCAAGACGGTCACCGGCATTCGCAAGCGGTTTCGCCTCGACCTGCGCACGATCGGATCGGCCGGCGAAGCGCTCGGACGCGAAACCTATGACTGGGCGCGCGGCGAACTTGGCATGACCGTCAACGAGTTTTACGGCCAGACCGAATGCAACATCGTGCTGTCATCCTGCGCCGCTTTAGGCGTCAGCCGCAGCGGCGCGATCGGCAAGCCGGTGCCGGGCCATGAGGTTGCCGTCATCGATGCGGAAGGACGCCCGATGAAAGCGGGCGAGATCGGCCAGATTGCGGTTCGGCGGCCAGACCCGGTCATGTTCCTCGGCTATTGGGAGAATGAGAACGCGACACGCGAAAAGTTCATTGGCGACTGGATGACCACCGGCGACCAGGGCATCGCCGACGAGGATGGCTATG
Source organism: uncultured Alphaproteobacteria bacterium (assembly GCA_963829135.1). Taxonomy (GTDB): domain Bacteria; phylum Pseudomonadota; class Alphaproteobacteria; order Rhizobiales; family Rhizobiaceae; genus Kumtagia. Next base: position 60,137 of record CAWHHO010000010.1, read on the forward strand.
TCTATTTCTTCGGGCGTGACGACGATGTCATAACCTCAGCCGGCTTCCGGATCGGGCCGGGCGAGATCGAGGATTGCCTGACCGGACATCCGGAAATCGCCCTGGCGGCTGCCGTCGGCAAGCCCGACCGGCTGCGCACCGAGATCGTCAAGGCCTACGTCGTGCTGAAGGATGGCGCCGTCGCTACTCCCGAACTGGCGGAGGAAATCAAGGCCTGGGTGCGTGAACGTCTGTCAGCGCACGAATATCCGCGTGAGGTGGAATTCGTCGAATTCCATGCCGCTGACCACGACCGGCAAGGTCATCCGCCGCATTTTCCGCGATAGAGCCAAACGTGAGGCAGGGCTCTAAAGAACGTGTCGCGCTTCAGGTTTTCGCCCCTTTGCCCCCCATGACGGCGTAGAACTTCGCCAGCATCCCTCTCCCCAACAATGCCGCGTCTGCGCAGACAATGGGGCGTCGGTTAGCCGACGCCCCCCTTAAGACCCGCCCGCGCTAATTTGCGGCCTGCTTCTGCGGTTTGGTGGCGATCTCGGTCGCCTTGGCCATGACGTGGTAGATCATGTTCTGTTCGACGATACCCTGGAACAGGTGCGCCCATGGGCCTTGCGCCAAAATTGCCACGTCGTCGCCGGCATGGGTCTCGCTCTCGCCGAGCGGTACCAGTGCCTGCTGCAGAAAGTCCGGATCCTGCGTGTCGACATCGGTCAGGTCGGCGCGTGGCTCGTCAACCTTGGCGCCCGGGCCGTTCAGGTAGCCCAGCGTTGTATAGGGCTTCTTGTCATCGCCTTCGCCAGCGATGCCGAGGATCGGGTTGTTGCGCTTCGGATAACCGGCCATCGTGAAGACGTGGCTGTGATCGGCAGTGACGATCACCAGCGTCTCCTCCTGGTTGACCTTCGCCAGCGCCGCCTTGACCGCATCCGAAAGAGCGACAGTATCCGTCAGCGCGCGGTATGCATTGCCGGCGTGGTGAGCGTGATCGATGCGGCCCGCTTCCACCATCAGGACATAGCCATCCTTGTTCTGCGACAGCATGTCGATCGCCTTGGCGGTCATATCGGCCAGCGACGGCTCGCCACCCTTGTCCTTCTCGCGATCGGTCTCGTACTGCATGTGGCTGCGCTCGAACAGGCCGAAGAGATGCCCGGTCTTTGCCGGGTCGATGGCGTCAAACTCCGCCTTGTTCCAGACGTAGCCGGCATCGTTGTACTTAGCCTGCCATTCCTTGATGAGGTCGCGACCGTCCTTGCGCGCGCCCATCTTGTCGGCGGCTTCCGGATCGGCCTGGCTTTCCAGCATGAAGTTCGAGCGGCCGCCGCCGAGGATCACCTCGAAGCCGTTACCCGCCGGCCAGTCGATCAGCTGCGCGGCAACGTCCTTGCAGCCCTTGTCGGCATCGCTCTTGATCTGGGAATCGTTCTCGATGTCGCGGTTCGCGGACTTCGCGTAGGTTGAAGCCGGTGTGGCGTGCGTGATGCGTGCGGTCGAAATGATACCCGTCGAAAGCCCCACCTTCTCCGCCTGTTCGAAGATCGTCGTGACCTCGTTGCCCTTGACCGTCGAACAATCCTTGTATTTGACGTTCTGCGTCACGCCGAGTGTGCCATTGACGGACTTGACGCCGGAAACCATCGCGGTTGCAGTCGGTGCCGAATCGGCAACCTGGGAGTCGTGCGTGTAGGTCTTCGACAGAGCGAGATAGGGCAGTTCTTCGAAGGACAGCTTGTTGCTCTCGCCATCGACGCCCTTCTGCTGGCCATCGAAAATGCGCGAGGCGGTAATCGTCGTGACCGACATGCCATCACCGATGAACAGGATGACGTTCTTGGCCTTGCCGGTGTTCGGCTGGCGCGCGGCGATCTTGTCGAGTTCGGCCTGCGCCTGTTTGAAGTAGCTATCGTTGACCTGCGGCAGGGCTTCCTGTGCGAGCGCATGCGATGCGGCCACTATCGATCCGCCGGCGAGAAGCGCGAATGTCAGCTTGTTCATGGGTTTGCCTTTCGAAAAAATCTGCCAATGGCGAGGGCTGAACGGACAGCCGGACTTTTTCTTATGGCGCTTCCATAACAGAGATGTGTCAGCTGAAGGTGTTCAGCCTGACAGTGATGGCGCGGAGGAAGTTGGCTTCCGCCGCCCTGCTCACGCCCTACGCAAACGCGCCATGGCAGTGCTTGAACTTCTTGCCCGAGCCGCACGGGCAGGCCTCGTTGCGGCCCACCTTGCCCCATGTGGAGGGCTGCAACGGGTCGCGATCGGCCGGCGCAACGATGCGCTCTGCGGCGACGCGCGTCATGACCTCGCCATCGCCGAAGTCGCTTTCGTTGAAATCGTTCTCGCCGGTGGTCGCATCGATATGCAGGCCAAAGGTCGCCGGCGCCTCCGGTGGAGGGGCGCTGGCGGCTTCGCTCACGACTTCGACCCGCATCAACTGTGAGGTTACGACCTGCCGCAGATTGCCGAGCAGTGCCTGGAAAAGCTCGAAGCTCTCCGACTTGTATTCGTTCAGCGGATCGCGCTGGGCATAGCCGCGGAAACCGACGACGGAGCGCAGGTGGTCGAGGTTCACCAGATGCTCGCGCCACAGATGATCCAGCGTCTGCAGCAGCACCGAGCGCTCAACATAGGTCATGACATCCGGGCCGAAGCGGTCGGCGCGTTCCTTCGCGACCTCGTCGGAGATCTTGGTCAGGCGTTCGCGGATCGCCTCCTCGTCGATGCCTTCTTCCTTCGCCCATTCCTCGATCGGCAGGTCAAGGTTGAGGAATTGGCGCACACCTTCCTTCAGGCCGACCGCATCCCACTGCTCGGCATAGGCCGTTTCGGGAATGTGCTTCGCAACCATGTCGTCGATGACGTCCTGGCGCATCTCGGCGACGGTTTCGGAAAGGTTTTCTCCGTCCATCAGCGCGATGCGCTGCTCGAACACGACCTTGCGCTGGTCGTTCTGTACGTCGTCGTATTTGAGCAGGTTCTTGCGGATATCGAAATTGCGCGCCTCGACCTTCTTCTGGGCCTTTTCCAGCGCCTTGTTGATCCACGGATGGATGATCGCCTCGTCTTCCTTGAGGCCGAGCTTCTGCAGCATGCCGTCCATGCGGTCGGAGCCGAAGATGCGCATCAGATCGTCCTGTATGGACAGGTAGAACTTCGAACGGCCCGGATCGCCCTGGCGGCCGGAGCGGCCACGAAGCTGGTTGTCGATGCGGCGCGATTCGTGGCGTTCGGTGGCCAGGACATAGAGACCGCCGGCGGCGATCGCCTTTCCTTTCAGGCGTTCAACGTCTTCGCGGATCGCCTTTTCGCGTTGGTCGCGCTCGGGGCCGGGCTCCACGCCGGCAAGTTCGTCGGCGACGCGCATATCGGCGTTGCCGCCGAGCTGGATGTCGGTGCCGCGGCCTGCCATGTTGGTGGCGATGGTGATTGCGCCCGGTCGTCCAGCCTGGGCGATGATGGCGGCTTCCTGCTCGTGATAGCGGGCATTCAGTACCTGGAAATCCTTGAAACCCTCCTGACGGAGGCGCTCGGCGAGATGCTCGGACTTCTCGATCGATGTGGTGCCGACGAGGATCGGTTGCCCCTTCTCGGAAGCCTCGCGGATGTCGCGGATAATCGCCTTGTATTTCTCTTCGACAGAACGGTAGACCTCGTCGTCCTCGTCAATTCGCAGCACCGGCATGTTCGTCGGTACCTCGGTGACTTCGAGCCCGTATATGTTGCCGAACTCCTCCGCCTCGGTGGCGGCCGTACCTGTCATTCCGGCCAGTTTCTTGTACATGCGGAAGTAGTTCTGGAAGGTGACGGATGCCAGCGTCTGGTTTTCCGGCTGGATCTGGACGTGTTCCTTGGCCTCCAGCGCCTGATGCAGGCCTTCCGAATAGCGGCGGCCCGGCATCATGCGGCCGGTGAATTCGTCGATAATCACGATCTCGCCATTGCGGACGATGTAGTCCTTGTCGCGCTGGAACAGGCGATGGGCCTTCAGGGCGTTGTTCACATGGTGGACGATGGCGACGTTCTCGACGTCGTACAGCGATTCGCCCTTCAAATGGCCGGCAGCGCGCAGCAGGTTCTCCAGCTTCTCAGTGCCGTCCTCGGTGAAAATCGCGGTCCGCTGCTTCTCGTCGATCTCGTAGTCGGGCGGCAGCAGCTGCAGGATGAAAGCGTCGATCGTGTTATACATCTCCGAGCGGTCCTCGAGCGGACCGGAGATGATAAGCGGCGTGCGGGCCTCGTCGATCAGGATCGAATCGACCTCGTCGACGATCGCATAGTAATGGCCACGCTGGACCATCTGGACGCGCTCATACTTCATGTTGTCGCGCAGATAGTCGAAGCCGAGTTCGTTGTTGGTCGCGTAGGTAACGTCGCAAGCATACGCCGCGCGGCGCTCTTCATCGGAAAGGCCGTGGACGATCACGCCGGTCGAGAGGCCGAGGAAGCCATAGATGCGGCCCATCCATTCGGAGTCGCGCTTGGCGAGGTAGTCGTTGACGGTAACGACGTGGACGCCCTTGCCGGCCAAGGCGTTGAGGTAGACAGGCAGGGTCGCGACCAGCGTCTTGCCCTCGCCGGTGCGCATCTCGGCGATGCCGCCATTGTGAAGAACCATGCCGCCGACGAGCTGGACGTCGAAGGGCCGCATTCCCAGCACCCGGCGCGCCGCCTCGCGAACAGTCGCGAAAGCCGGCACCAGGAGGTCGTCAATCTCGGCACCGTTGGCGAGATCCTGCCTGAACTGTTCCGTGCGGGCGCGCAGCGCTTCGTCGGACAAGGCGCGCATCTCGTTTTCAAGGCCGTTTACCGATTCAACCCGCGGCCTGGTGGCCTTCACCCGCCGATCGTTGGAGGAACCGAATATCTTACGGGCAAGACCGCCGAGACTGACCATTCAAGGGCTCTTTCAAATCTGCCAGCGCTTCACCGGCCGGACCCGCAGTCCAATCGGCCAGCGGATCGCAATAGGGGTAAGCGCCCGGAAATCGTTCTGGACGCAAAGACGAAGGACAGATAAGAGGGGCCCCATTCGATGTCAACGTCGCGGTAACGCCAGAAGCAGCGGCAAATCCTGCCGCTTTTCCGCAATTCCCAGTTCGCGCCGTACCCTTCTCACCGGAGACTATAGAATGATGTTCCGTTCCCGCCGCGTTTCGCTGGTCAGCCTATCGTTGGCTGCTGTTCTCTCGATCTCCGCATTGGAGAGTGTACAGGCGCAGGAAACCGCGGCCCCTGCAGATGCAGCGAAGCCGGCTGAGGCCGCGAAGCCGGTCGATCCCGCAGCGGTCGTCGCCACGGTCGGCGCCGAGAAGATCACCGAAGCCGATATCCAGGAAGCGCTTGCCGATCTCGGCCAGCAGTTTGCGCAGATGCCGCCGGAACAGCGGCGTGCTGCCGCCCTGTCGGCGGTGATCGAGATCAAGCTGCTTGCGGCGGAGGCTCGCACCAAGGGCTTCGACAAATCCGAAGACTTCAAGAGCAAGATGCAGTTTCTTGAAGAGAGGGCGCTTCACAGCGAGGTCATCGAGCAGGAGGTTGTCGCCACCATAACCGACGAGGAGATCCGCAAGCTCTACGACACCCAGATTGCCAATACTCCGCCCGTCAACGAAGTTCACGCACGTCACATTCTGGTGAAGACCAAGGAAGAGGCCGACGCCATCATCAAGCAGCTCGACGGCGGTGCCAAGTTCGAGGATATCGCCAAGGAAAAGTCGAGCGATCCGGGTTCAGGCGCACAGGGCGGCGACCTAGGTTGGTTCGGCCCGGGGCAGATGGTGCCTGAATTCGAAAAGGCAGCTTTCGCGACGGAGCCGGGAGCCTACACCAAGACACCTGTGCAGTCGCAGTTCGGATTCCACATCATCAGGATCGAAGACAAGCGCGCCAAGCAGCCGCCGGCGTTCGACCAGGTGAAGGAGCAGTTCCGTTCGATGGTGCTGCGCGACAAGTATTTCGCGCTCGTCAAGTCGCTGCGCGCCGCCGGCAAGGTGGACGTTACCGATCCCGACCTGAAGAAGAGCGTCGAGGCGATCGAAAAGTCGCAGTGAGCTGCCGGAGCATGATGCCATCTCTTCGCATCGGCATCATGCTCTGCCGTTCCGTCTTTGCACACGACGCTCAGCCTTTGCCGGCTGCGTGTTGACAGCACTGATGTGTTCCCTTTATGTTCCGTTGCTGTGCAGGGAGCGGCAATGGACTGGGGTCTGGCAATCGAGAAAAACCGGGAGGCGCTGAAGCGCATCCTGGCCATGCTCGTCGCCATGGTTGCCTCGGCGAACGGCGGGAGCGCAGGGGGACAGTTTACTTCCTTTCCGCACAAAGGCAGCGACGCTTCCGGGCAGGCTCAAGCGGAAAAGAACTGTCCCCGACCCTGCCGCGCCATCTGCACCGCTTCGTGCTGAGACTGTTGCGACCGGCCGAAGCCGCCACGCGGCGGCTGATCATCATCGCCGCGCGCGGGCTGGTGGTCGAGCTTTCCCGCCGCGCATGCGCAACGCCAAGCCGAAGCCGGTCCTCAACCGAAGCAACGGTTTCGGCACCGGTGTGGTGATCCGGCCCGGTCCGCTGCCGGAATGGGCCCGTGCGCTGGCCCCGAAGCGCTCGTCCACCGTCTCGCTTGCCGTTGCTCGACCCGCTCAAGCGGTTCGGCGTCCGCCGATATGTGAAACAGCGCGACGTGCCGCGCATCAGGTCCTTCGACGACCCGCGTATACCCTTGTTCAGGCAACCGCGCGCGCCGGAGCCGCTGCCGCCGTCGCCTGACGACCTGCTCGATGCCGGCCGCCTGCATCGTCGCCTCGACGCGATTGGACGCGTGCTTGACGACCTGCCGCGGCAGGCGAAGAGACTTGCGCTCTGGCAGGCCCGCCGAGACGCGAGACTGGAGCAATCGGTTTTACCCCCACCCCTAACCCCTCCCCACAGGGGGGAGTGGGATTTCGCAGCTGCGCTGCCTGGCGCCGGCAGCCAATTTCTGGAGGCGCTACAACGCACGCCAAGTCCCCCTCCCCCTTGTGGGGAGGGGTAGGGGTGGGGGTAAGTGCCCGAAGTCATAGCTTTCAACGCATCTCGCCGATGCGGCCCGGCCACCCGCCCGGTTGGCGCCGCAAGCCCAGCCATGCGGTCGACGAGGTTTTGAACGAAGTGCACGGCCTGGCCCTTTGGGCGCGGGAGCGGGCGGACAGCTCGTAGAGGCCTGATCTCAAAGGCGAAACTTGACCTGGATACAACATTTGCGAGGTCGCGAATGTGTGTATTGCCGATGCCGTGTCCGATACACCTTGCGCCCGCAGCCTCAGTCAGGCAAACGAAGCGCGCAAAATTCGCCGTCTGAGGCCCTGATGTCGACTTCCGTCTCTCCGCTAGCCCCCAAGAAATATCCGAAGATGCCCTCCATCGAGGGTGTGCGCATCGCCACCGCCGAGGCGGGCATAAAATACAAGGGTCGTACCGACCTCCTGGCAATGGTGTTTGACGCCGGAACGACCGTGGCGGGTGTCTTCACCCGGTCCAGATGCCCATCGGCGCCGGTTGATTTCTGCCGGCAGAACCTCGGGGGCGGCAAGGCGCGGATGCTGGTCGTCAATTCGGGCAACGCCAATGCCTTCACCGGCAAAAAGGGTCGCGAGACCACCCGCATTACCGGCGAGGCGGCGGCAAAGGCAGCGGGTTGCGCGACAGGCGAGGTGTTTCTTGCGTCGACCGGCGTGATCGGCGAGCCGCTCGACGCCAGCCGTTTTTCGCATCTCCTCTCCGGTATGACCAAGGAGGCGCAATCCGATCGCTGGACGGAAGCCGCCAAGGCGATCATGACCACGGACACTTATCCGAAAGTGGCGACCGCAACGGTCACGCTCGGCGATGCGGATGTCGTCATTAATGGCATCGCCAAAGGCGCCGGCATGATAGCGCCGGACATGGCCACGATGCTGTCCTTCGTCGCCACCGATGCGCCGATCGATGCCGCTGTGTTGCAGGTGATGTTGTCGAAGGCCGTTGGTGCGACGTTCAACGCGGTGACCGTGGATAGCGATACGTCCACAAGTGATACGCTGATGCTGTTTGCCACAGGTGCGGCGGCAAAACGCGGCGCACCGCGGATTGCCGATCCGAGGGACGCGCGGCTCGGCCAGTTCAAGCGCGCTTTGAACCGTGTCCTCAAGTCACTCGCGCTGCAGGTCGTTCGCGATGGCGAAGGCGCGCGCAAGCAGGTCGAGGTCACAGTGACCGGGGCCAAATCGGCGCGGTCAGCCAAACGCATCGCATTGTCGATCGCCAATTCGCCGCTGGTGAAAACCGCAATCGCCGGCGAAGACGCCAATTGGGGGCGCGTGGTGATGGCGGTCGGAAAATCGGGGGAGCCTGCGGACCGCGACCGCCTCGCGATATGGTTTGGCGACAACCGGCTCGCCTTCGAAGGCGAACGCGACGGCGCCTACTCCGAGGCGGCTGTTTCGGCCTACATGAAGCGGGATGAGATCACGATCCGGGCGGATATCGGCCTTGGCCGCGGCAAGGCGACGGTATGGACCTGCGACCTCACCAAGGAATATGTCGCGATCAACGGCGACTATCGAAGCTGAAGACGTGGCGAGCAGTATCATCTCCCTCCCCGAACTGACGACGGTACGCCGCTTCGTTGCTGCCGGATTCCGTGCCTGGCCGGCAGGTTCGGTTTACTATGACGGCGCCTGGTCGATCCGGCTGACGGCAGGGCATCCGGGCAGGCGTCTCAATTCCATCTGTCCGCTCGATCCTGGCGACATTTCAAGCATCGAACCGCGTCTCGAGCGAGCGGCGGAGCGCTTCGCAGAGGCTGGACGGCCGCTGACCATGCGAATAACGCCGCTCACGGCAAAGGCCGTCTGCGACCATCTGGACGCCAGGGGATGGTCACGGTTTGGCGACTCGGCTGTGATGCGGTTGTCGCTGGCGGACACTGCGGTTGATGAGGCCATGGACCAAATTCCGCTCAAGGACATCAGCCGCTTCGCTTCGGCGGTGATCGATGTGCGGGAGTACAGTCCAGCGCTGCAGGCTGGGCTCGAAGGCGTCATCGGAGCGATCGAGCCGGAGGCGGGACTGTTCGTGCTCGAAGAGGGTGGCGAGATCCTGGCGACGGCGATCTGCATCCACGACGGCGACCTTGCCGGCCTGTTCGAGGTCGCGACCTCGCGCAGCGAACGCGGCAAGGGCTATGGCCGGCGGATCGTCCTTTCCGCGCTGAAATGGGCGCGCCTGCGCGGTGCGCATACAGCCTGGCTTCAGGTCGAAGCTGACAACGCCCCGGCGCTCAACCTTTATGAAAGCATCGGTTTTCAGGAGTTGTTCCGGTACCACTACCGCCAGTTGCCGGAAGTTGCAGATGAGCACAGCTAAGCCCATCCTGCTTGTTTCCGCCTGCGCGCTGGTGGATGCGGATGGTCGCGTGCTGTTGTCGCAGCGGCCCGAAGGCAAGTCTCTTGCGGGCCTTTGGGAGTTTCCGGGCGGCAAGGTCGAACCCGGTGAAACGCCGGAGCAGACGCTTATCCGCGAACTTCGCGAGGAGATCGGCATCGAGACGCAGACGGCGTGCCTGGCTCCACTGACCTTCGCCAGCTATTCCTACGATGCGTTCCACCTTCTGATGCCGCTCTTTGTCTGCCGGCGGTTTTCCGGCATACCGAAGCCGCGCGAGGGCCAGGTGCTGAAATGGGTGCGGCCAAAAAAAATGCGCGACTACCCTATGCCGCCGGCTGATGAGCCTCTTATCCCGTTTCTGATCGACCTGCTTTGACCGCCAAAAGCGCGTTTAAAGAAAACTTTAATCGAACCGTGAGCAAGCTTCGAGGCATATTTGCAACTCGGCGGAGTCGATTTGCCGGGAGGGGCAGAAGATGGCATCGGAATATCCAGAGGACGAACCTACCAGCCGCGAACGGCTGGAGTATGCCGGCGGCAGCATCCTTCGCATCGCCCTTCTGTTCGGTTCTGTCAGCATCGCGCTTGCGATGATCGCTTCGCACCTTCTCGACAAGAATTTTTCCGGCGCTGTCGTGCAGACCGAGAGCGCCTCGAACGGGCTGGATTTTGGCTCGACTTCGTCGATCGGTTCGAAGGGCCGCTACACCATTCGCAAGAGCGTGCTCCAGCCCAACCGGAATTCCGTCTGCATCATTCGCCCGAATGGGAGATACAGCGGAGATTGCTAATTTCGGTAACCGGTAAGTCAGGTCGTTCCATCGAACGCCTCAATCGACCCGTCGATTTCGTGGGTAGCTAATCTTGCGGCCTTAACTTTCTTGACACCCTGCCGCTCGGGTATTGGAAACGGCTGGGATCAATGACCATGGCAATGCTCATTCGATTTATTGTGCATTGGGGTTGCGACGGCAATCGAGTGTTCACTGATCGCCGGTTTCGTATCACCGAGCGTGATCTTCGGCGCGGCGGCAGCCATCGGCGTGCAGTTGGACCAGATATTCATGGCCAACGCGTTCTAAGGCTGTAGTGACGATCTGACGTGTTCGGATTTCAAATCGGATTCAACGCTGATTTGTAGGTCGACTGGAGCGGGTTTCGTTGCGCCAGAGCGGCCACAGACCTTAACCTCGCCGTCTGGAACGCGTCCAGCACATCGACCGGCGACCCATGTGATACGGGGTGTGGAAAGTCCACGCGTCGCCTGGGCAATGACCACAGGCCAATCAATCTGATCGCCAATGGCCGGATCTTAATCCCAAATCAGCTCAAGACCGGTGCGCTTGGCTGGACTTATTGATCTGATGATATCACGATCGCAAAAGCGAATTTGGGGCCGGACTGTTCAAACGAAATCGTTGACGTCGCGACGGCCCGGATAGAGCAGTCGCGATCATGGAAGGGGAATACGATGCCAGGCATGCGCTGTGTTCAGGTCAAGAATGCGGACGGACCATTCGAACTGGTCGAACGCGACATTCCAGTTCCGGCTGCAGGCCAGGTACTCATACGGGTCCAGGCATGCGGGATATGCCACAGCGACTCGTTTACAAAGGTCGGGGCATTCCCGGGAATTGCATATCCTCGCGTACCTGGTCACGAAGTGGTCGGCGTGATTGAGAAGGTCGGCGAGCGAGTGCCCAATTGGCAAGTCGGTCGACGTGTTGGCGTGGGGTGGCATGGCGGTCACTGCGGCCATTGCCAGTCCTGCCGTCGAGGCGATTTCATCACCTGCGCGAACGGCCAGATCCCCGGAATCAGCTACGACGGTGGCTATGCCGACTACATGGTCGCGCCGTTTGAAGCGCTGGTGGCTATCCCCGATGAACTGGAGGCAACCGAGGCAGCCCCGCTGCTTTGCGCAGGCATCACGACCTACAACGCGCTCCGCAACAGCGGCGTAAGGGCTGGCGATACTGTCGCCATCCTCGGTATCGGTGGACTGGGCCATTTGGCCGTGCAGTTTGCGGCCAAGATGGGCTGCAGGACCGTCGCCATTGCGCGTGGTGCCGACAAGGAGCCATTGGCCCGCGAACTGGGTGCGCACCACTATTTCGACAGCACCACGCAGGATGTTGTCTCCGAATTGACAAGCCTCGGTGGAGCCCGCGTAATTTTGTCCACCGTTACCAATGCGCAAGCCATGAGTTCGGTGCTTGGGGGACTGTCTATCGGCGGAAAGATGATGGCGGTCGGGGCGTCATCTGATCCGATCGAGGTTTCGCCCATACTGCTCATCATGGGCCACCGGTCGATACAGGGATGGCCGTCCGGCACATCGATCGATTCAGAGGATACTTTGAACTTCAGCGTGCTGGCCGACATTCGACCCATGGTCGAGACGATGCCGCTCGAAAAGGCGGCCGAGGCCTATGAGAAGATGATGAGCGGAGCGGCCCGGTTCCGGATGGTCGTAACGACAGGCCTGTAGGCTGCATAGCTGCCAATGCTCCGAGGAAGGGAACGACCGCGACCATCGCGAAATTTCCGGGATGCTGGGGGCTCGATGTCCATCGAACGAAAGGCACCTTCGCGTCATCGCCGAGCCAGTCTACTATGGGCCTGGTCCGGTTCCCGCTGGACTAGCGCTGATCGCGATACTTGTGCGTGCGGAACGGCGGCACCCCGTCGCCTTTGAAGTCCGGCCAGTTGTCGGTGACCAGGAGCGAGTACTCGTAGAACTTGAACCCCTCGTCACGGATCTGACGTTCGTTGGCGAAGTAGATCAACTCGGCGTTGCGCTTGGCGTCGCCACGGGAGTTCAGGAAATTGAAATGCACGTCCTTGTCGAAGGGCGGCTTCGGCTCCCGGTCGATCGTCGCGCCGTTGGTGTCGACGTCCCCGCGGAAATATCGGGTCTGGTTGACAGCCTTCATGGCAGCGTCGCCGCCGGGAAAATTCGGATAGCCCATCACGTCCCGGTATTCAGGGTCCGCACGCTGGCCCGGTGCATAGGTCCCAAAGACCAGAGCGGCGTGACTAGCGGGATAGCTGATAGGGCCAAACCACCCCTTTTTCGCCCTGAGCATCAGATCCCCGGGCACCGGCCCGTATTGGTTGACCCTGGAGTTGTGCATGGCCAGGTCCCAGGCGCTGGTCCTCCCCAGGACGATTTTGACGAACCCCTCCTTCGAGCTCCAGGTAATGTCGTCGTCCAACTCCCAGCCCCCTTTGGTCGTCGGTCGGATAAGCCCCCTGGCTTTGGAGATATAGCGCCCGCCCTTGTCGTCGGTGAATGTGAGGCACAGTTTGAGATCCGCAGCAAAGTCGATGAGAAGCGATATAGACAAGTCGGCACAGTCGCGATTGCTTCCTTCGTAGCTTTTGGCTTTGGACATGACGTATTTGCGGTAGCGGTAGTATACGTCGGCGTTCCAGCCGTACCGGTGCTCCCAAGCAGCCATGGCGATCGCCCCTCTCCGACGATGGGAAACTCAGACTTCGTAGCGCCGCGTCCCCTCTTCCCGCGAACCCGCCGCCACGCGAAAATTATCATCGCAACGTGGCACCACAATTCTGTAAACCCTCACAAGCGCCTCAACTGTGCTTAAACGCCCGGACGGCGGTTGCGCTTGTCGAGTTCGATTTGTTGAGCAAGGGTTCGCTAACCATGTCGGACTTTGAAGTCCATTCTGGGATTGCCTGCAGTCCGGCAACTGACGGCGCAAATTCCAGCCGCCGATAGGGCCCTCTCGAGATATCCGAAGTCAGCGTACAGCTCTGTCCAAGTGCATCACATTTCTAACACTAGAATTTCCAGCTTAAAACGCGCATTATGAGTCCGACACTCCGAGCGAGAGGGAATCAGCGCTCTGAGTGGGGAGGAACAGGGGTATGGCAATTGTGCTATTACTCGTTCTTGTCGTCGTGGGCTCCGTGCTCTTTCACGTCCTCAGCCCATGGTGGTGGACGCCTATTGCATCCAACTGGGACTACATCGACCATACGCTCGTCATCACCTTCTGGATTACGGGCGTCGTCTTCTCGGCTGTCGTCCTGTTCATGGCGTATTGCGTCTTCCGCTTCCGGCACAAGGAAGGGGTCAAGGCCCACTACGAGCCCGAAAGCAAGCGGCTCGAGACTTGGCTGACCGCCATTACGGCCGTCGGCGTGGCTGCCATGCTGGCTCCCGGCCTCTATGTTTGGGCTCAATTCGTTTCTGTTCCCGACGACGCCACGGATGTCGAGGTGATCGCCCAGCAGTGGCAATGGAGCTTCCGGCTGCCCGGGACGGACGGCAAGCTGGGCACATCCGACAGCCGGCTGATCAGCGCCGAAAACCCGTTGGGCGTCAACCCCGATGACCCGAACGGCCAGGACGACGTCATCGTTGAAGCTGCGGATCTGCATCTTCCGGTAGGCAAGCCGGTCAAGATGCTGCTTCGCTCGATCGACGTGCTGCACGATTTCTACGTCCCGGAATTCCGCGCCAAGATGGATATGATCCCGGGATCAGTCACCTATTTCTGGTTCACGCCGACAAGGGCGGGAACCTTCGAGGTGCTGTGTGCGGAGCTATGCGGCACCGGCCATGGGTTCATGCGTGGCATCGTCATGGTTGACACAGCCGAAAACTACCAGGTCTGGCTGCAGGAGCAGTCTACCTTTGCACAACTGTCGGCCCCCGCGCAGGTGGGTTCGGCCGAAGAAATTCAGCGATGAAGGAGGCGGCATAACAGGACATTTGGCATGACGGGGTCCGGGCCGCCTCTGGCCCCGCAGTAAGCAGGAGGTCATGTGATGGTTGATATCACGCCTCGCGCGGTCGATGCGATACCGCCCGCGGAAGTACCGGATGTCGAGCTGTACCATCCACACAGTTGGTGGACGACCTATGTTTTCTCGCAGGACGCGAAGGTTATCGCCATCCAATACTCTGGCACCGCCATTGCGATCGGCCTCGTGGCGCTCGTCCTGTCCTGGCTGATGCGACTTCAACTCGGCTTCCCCGGAACGTTCGATTTCATAACGCCGGAGGCGTATTACCAGTTCGTCACCATGCACGGCATGATCATGGTGATTTTCCTGCTCACGGCACTGTTCCTCGGCGGTTTCGGCAACTACCTGATCCCGCTCATGGTGGGGGCCAGGGACATGGTGTTCCCCTATGTGAACATGCTGAGCTACTGGATTTATTTGCTTGCCGTGTTGGTGCTGGTGGCAAGCTTCTTTGCGCCCGGCGGACCGACAGGCGCCGGCTGGACGCTCTACCCGCCGCAGGCGATCCTTGGCGGCACGCCGGGCGGCCAGCAGGCAGGCATCATCATGATGCTCGTCTCGCTGATCCTCTTCATCATTGGCTTCACCATGGGCGGCTTGAATTATGTCGTGACCGTGTTGCAGGGCCGAACCCGTGGCATGACGCTGATGCGCATGCCGCTTACCATCTGGGGAATTTTCACCGCCACGGTCATGGCTCTGCTCGCTTTCCCGGCGCTGTTCGTGGCCTCGGTGATGATGCTGTTCGACCGTGTGCTGGGAACCAGCTTCTTCATGCCGGCGCTTGTCGAGATGGGCGAGCAGCTCAGCTATGGCGGCGGCAGCCCGATCCTGTTCCAGCACCTGTTCTGGTTCTTCGGGCACCCTGAGGTATACATCGTCGCGCTCCCGGCTTTCGGCATCGTGTCCGATCTCATCAGCACCCATGCGCGGAAGAACATCTTCGGCTACCGCATGATGGTGTGGGCGATCGTCGGCATCGGCGCGCTCTCGTTCATCGTGTGGGCGCACCATATGTATGTCAGCGGCATGCATCCGTATTTCGGTTTCTTCTTCGCCACGACGACGCTGATCATCGCCATCCCGACCGCTATCAAAGTCTACAATTGGGTGTTGACGCTGTGGCGCGGCGACATCCACTTGACCATCCCGATGCTGTTCGCACTCGCCTTCATCGTCACCTTCGTCAACGGTGGGCTGACTGGCCTGTTTCTCGGCAACGTGGTCGTCGATGTGCCGCTGTCCGACACGATGTTCGTGGTGGCGCATTTCCACATGGTCATGGGTGTGGCGCCGATCATGGTGGTATTCGGTGCGATCTACCATTGGTACCCGAAAATCACCGGGCGGATGCTCAACGAGGCGATGGGCCAGTTTCATTTCT
This sequence comes from uncultured Alphaproteobacteria bacterium, assembly GCA_963829135.1. Classification (GTDB taxonomy): domain Bacteria; phylum Pseudomonadota; class Alphaproteobacteria; order Rhizobiales; family Rhizobiaceae; genus Kumtagia. The sequence continues at coordinate 75,699 of CAWHHO010000010.1, forward strand.
GGGTCACCTTCGTCGGCGCCTACGCTATTTTCTTTCCCATGCACTATGTCGGGCTGGTCGGCGTGCCCCGGCGTTATCCGGAACTCGGCGAAACGGCATTCATTCCCGACTCCGTGCACACTCTCAACGCCTTCATTACGGTCGCGGCCCTCACCGTCGGCTTCGCGCAGATGGTGTTCCTGTTCAACCTGTTCTGGAGCCTGCGCTACGGCAAGGATGCCGGCGGAAATCCGTGGCGCGCAACGACGCTTGAGTGGCAGACTCCGACCACGCCGCCGCCTCACGGCAATTGGGGCAAGGACGTGCCCGTCGTCTATCGCTGGGCCTACGACTACAGCGTCCCGGGTGCGCCGGAAGATTTCATTCCGCAGAATGATCCCGGGCCCGCCAACGCTGCAACGGGGCTGGCATGAGCGTCATCCTGGTCTTTCTGCTGGTGATCGCCGGCATCGCCGGATGGTGGCTTAGCCAGCAGCGGCTGATGTCCAAGCCGTGGCTGGAGACGGGATCCGCCGCCGCATATCCCGGAACGGAATCCGGCATGATGCCGACGGCCAAGATCGGTCTCGGGGTATTTCTCGCGGTTGTCGGTTGTCTGTTCGCACTTTTCGTGAGTGCGTACTTCATGCGGATGGAACTGTCCGACTGGCAGCCGATGCCTGTTCCGAGGTTATTGTGGTTCAACACCGGCGTTCTGATTCTGAGTTCGATCGCACTGCATTTGGCCGTCGTTGCGGTTCGCAAAGACCAGATAGGGACTGCAAGGCTTGCGCTCGCTACGGGCGGTCTGACCGCCTTGGTCTTCCTGGCAGGGCAGTTGACCGCCTGGCGGGAACTCTCCGCAAGCGGCTACCTGCTGGCCACCAATCCGGCGAATAGTTTCTTCTACCTGCTCACCGCCCTGCACGGACTGCACATCATCGGCGGTCTTGTCGCACTGGGCCGCACGACGCTGAAGGCATGGACTGGCGCCCGGCACGACCAGCTCCGTCTGAGCATCGAGTTGTGCGCCATGTACTGGCATTTCCTGCTGCTCATATGGCTTGCCATTTTCGTCCTGCTGACAGGCTGGGCGGCCAACTTTGTCAATATTTGCCGCCAATTGCTGACCTGAAGGAGGAGCGAATGGCCGAGACGATCATCCAGACCGGTCCCCCGAGACCAGACGGCTTGCGCGGCATCGCCGCAGACTGGTCCTCCGACCAGCGAGCCTTCAAGAACGTCTCCTGGGGAAAGGCCATGATGTGGATCTTCCTCCTAAGCGACACCTTCATCTTCGGTTGCTTCCTGCTGTCCTACATGACGGCGCGCATGTCGACGCGGGTGCCGTGGCCCAATCCGAGCGAGGTGTTCGCCCTCAATATCGGCGGCCAGCCTGTGCCCTTGATCCTGATCGCCATCATGACTTTTGTGCTGATCTCGTCGAGCGGCACTATGGCGATGGCGGTCAACTTTGGTTATCGCCGTGATCGCAGGAAGACGGTCGTGCTGATGCTGCTCACGGCGGCACTTGGCGCGACCTTCGTCGGCATGCAGGCGTTCGAATGGACGAAGCTGATCACCGAGGGCGTGCGGCCCTGGGGCAATCCGTGGGGCGCGGCGCAGTTCGGCTCATCATTCTTCATGATCACCGGCTTCCACGGAACCCATGTTACGATCGGCGTGATCTTTCTCATCATCGTGTCGCGAAAAGTCTGGCGCGGCGATTACGACACAGGGAAACGGGGCTTTTTCACGAGCCGGAGGGGCAACTACGAAAGCGTCGAGATCATGGGCCTGTACTGGCATTTCGTTGATCTCGTCTGGGTTTTCATTTTCGCATTCTTCTATCTGTGGTGAGGATAGACATGGCCGAAGCAACTGCACACGGGATCACTTCCATACATGGGCATGATGCGCCGCCGTCGTCGGTGGCTCACACGGACACGCATCAGGAGCACCCGATCAAGCTCTATCTGGTGGTCTGGGCGTGGCTCTTCATCCTCAGCGCTTGTTCCTACATGGTCGACTACCTGGGCGTGCACGGCTATTTGAGATGGTCTCTGATCCTGATCTTCATGGTGCTCAAGGCCGGCCTGATCGTTGCCGTCTTCATGCATATGGCCTGGGAGCGGCTTGCTCTGGCTTATGCCATCCTCGTCCCGCCGGTCGCGGTGCTGGTGTTCGTCTGGATCATGGTGATTGAATCCGAATACACGCTTTTGACGAGGCTGACCTTTTTCGGCTTGAGCCCCTGAACCTCTTGGCGAGGCGACTATCCCGCCAGGCGACTGACCGGCTTTCATCGCGGATGATTTGGAAGTGACCGGAACCCGCACGTCGGAGGCCGCTTACAACGCAGCCGTTGCTTGCGATGAAGGCTTCGTGATTCGGCAATACTTTCAAAGAGCCGACCGCAAGACGACTATGCATGGGTCGGTCGCGACTTCGCAATCTTACGAGGGCGTCAACGGGCCTATTCCCGTCATCAGTCCAAACAAGCGTCCGAACCGGCACTTGCGGATTGCCGGTTCCGGATTGGATTGCTTTCCCGGCCTATCCGGCTGACGGCGCCGGTTCGACGACTTTCCTGTACAAGTGCCAGGTGGCATGGCCAAGAACAGGAAGCACGATTGCCAATCCGGCAAACAGCGGCAGCGAGCCTATCATCAGGCCTACCGTGACCATGAGTCCCCATATCGCCATCGTAACCGGGTTCACCAGAACCGCCCGCACCGAAGTGTGGATAGCTTCGTAGGCGCCGACATCACGATCGAGCAACAGCGGAAATGCAATGACGGTCGTACATAGCACCACCACGGCAAAGATGAAGCCGATGGCATGACCGACAACGATAAGCGTCAAGCCGCGATCCGTGGAGTAGATTTCCCTGATAAAGGCGCCTACGGACTCGGGCGGTATGCGACCGAACAGGTTCTGGTAGAAGGCCTGCGCCGTCAGCAGCCATGCTATGAAGATGACGAAGAGCATACCTCCGACTGCCGCTATGGACGGCAGCGCCGGCGAATGCCGGATGTCGAACGCGTGTCGCCATGACGCGTCCAGGCCGAGTTCCCGCCTGCGACTGATCTCGTAGAGACCGATTGCGGCAAATGGGCCGATAAGCGCAAATCCCGACACCAGCGGAAACAGCAGCGGAAGCGCGTTGTTGCCCGACGTCCACGCCGCGAGGAAAACGCCGACGATAGGGTAAATGAGGCATAGGAAGACGATGTGAGACGGTTTCACCATGAAATCGTCGATGCCACGCCGCAAGGCATCGGTTAGGTCGGAGACGCCTATCTTTCGAACGCGGATGTGCTCCTGAGACTCGTTGCCGCCTGCAATCACGTGAAAGCTTGCCATTGACCCCTCCTTCTACCAGGTCCAAATAGGCCGCGGCGCTAAGTAATACCGACGTGTCCGACGCCAACCACCGCGGCTATTTGCCTCATCAACATACTCTCATTCGCGCGATTTGCTACAAAAGACCGTTAGCTCTTGCGAGGGGAAGGCCACACTCGAGGAGGAATTGCGAGGAGTAGGCACGGTTGCGGCGGGATCCCGACCCCCGTAGAATCTTGGGCAAGCAAGTTTCCGATTGTCGATTCAGTACGCAAAGATGAGGGTCGCGCACCGCTGCCTTTCTTACGGAGGAAACAGCTATGAAGTTCATACATATGTTCGGCCTAGCACTTTTGGCTTTTGGCTCCTCGGGCATTCTTCCAGCACAGGCTGAAGGCGACGCCGCTGCCGGAAAAAAAGTGTTCGCGAAATGCGCGGCCTGTCATGACGCCACAGCCGGCAAGGACAAGGTCGGTCCGACACTGGTCGGAGTTTTCGGCCGCACCGCCGGCACCCACGAAAGCTACTTGTCCAAATACTCCAACAATATGAAGGAAGCCGGTGCGGCCGGACTAGTGTGGGACGACGCCAATCTTACAGCGTATCTGCACGATCCCAAGGCGGTGATTCCCAAGGGCAAGATGTCGTTTCCGGGCCTGAAGAAAGACGAAGACGTTGCCAATGTCATCGCTTATCTGAAAGCCGACCCGAAGCCGTAGCAAACGTCGCGGAGGATCCCGCACGGTCGCTACCAAGCCACCATGGGTAGGCGACTGGCCTGTCCCATAGTCAGCTTTCTCGGATTCGCTCTCAGTCGATCCGGCACAGGGTTAGTCGATGCCCGAACGCGCGCGAAGCAGTTGCAGGTGCATAGTCGCAGCAGGCCGGTCTAGAATGTTGTTGCGTTGCACAAGTAAATTGCGCAATTGCACAACTCGTGACTTGTTCCTGCTGACATTCTAGCGAACAGTATCTCCCATGACAGTTTTCTCGGTGCGGCACCTCACCGTCTACCGCTATGCTCGCCAAGTGGAATTTGGCGAACATCGCATCATGTTCCGGCCGCGGGACAGTTACGACCAACGATTGTTGACGGCCGAGATCCGCATCAAGCCGGAGCCACGTGAACTGCGATGGCTACATGATGTGTTTGGAAACTGCGTGGCCATCGCAACCTTCGACAAGGCTGCCCGGGAACTGAGTTTCGATACCAAAATCCGCTTGAAACATACCGCTGTAGGCGATGTAGACTTCAAGACCGACCCGTCGGCATTGCATTATCCATTCAGCTATAGTTCGGACGAGCGAAGAGACCTCGCGCCCCTGATCGAACGCCACTTTTCCGACCCGAATGACGAGGTGGGAGCATGGGCCAGGCGCTTTATCGACAGAGGTCCTCAGGCGAGCACGGCGAAGCTGCTTATGACGCTGTGTTACGCAATCAAGGAGAGCTTCAACTATCAGCGTCGCGCTGAGCACGGGACGCAACCGCCTCTCGCAACGCTCCATCAGCGTCGCGGCACGTGTCGTGACTACGCGTTATTTATGATGGAAGCGACGCGCAGCCTGGGTTTCGCCGCACGTTTCGTGACCGGTTACCTCTATGTACCCAGCCGGGATGGCGATTCGCATCTTGGTGGAGGGGCAACTCACGCCTGGTGCCAGGTCTACATTCCAGGCGCAGGTTGGATCGAGTTCGATCCCACGAACGGTATCGTCGGAAACCGGGACCTGATCCGCGTCGCGGCTGCGCGCGAGCCTGGTCAAGCGGTGCCACTCCACGGAAGTTTCTTCGGCAAGGCTTCGGACGCACTTGGAATGACGGTTCAGGTCAATGTTACGACCGAGGACTGGAACAATGCCGACCAGGAAAAAGTTCTGGCGAGAACATGAACCGGAGACGTGATGATGAGGATCAAGGCTGGCTTTACAATAGGCTACACTTGCTTTGCTCCTACACCGATGCTGCTTTCGCTGGAACTCCACCCTTCTCGCCGAGCCGATCTCCTGACGGAACAAGTGATCCGCTTCGAGCCCGATCTCGACGCTCGCCCTTATATCGACAGCTTCGGCAATTTATGTACCCGTATTGAAGCGCCCGCCGGGCGAAACGGTGATTTCGACGCTTTTCGAAATTTACGACAGCGGCAAACCCGATGTCGTCATGCCGGATGCTCGCCAGCACGACGTGAAAGATCTCCCTGATGAAGTGTTGATCTACCTGTTGGGCAGCCGCTATTGCGACACCGACCGGCTTGGCGACTTCGCATGGGCTACCTTCGCGAACACTCAGCCTGGATGGCAGCGCGTTCAGGCGATCTGCGACTTCGTGAACTCTCACATCGCCTTCGACTACCAGAGAGCCGATGCGCTGAGGACTGCGTTCGGTGGCTACAACGACAAGGTGGGGGTTTGCCGGGACTTTGCGCATCTCGCAATAACGCTTTGCAGGTGCATGAATATTCCAGCACGCTATTGCACGGGCTATCTCGGAGATATCGGGATCCCGCCGGTCGACTATCCGATGGACTTTAGCGCCTGGTTCCAAGTCTATTTAAGCGGAACGTGGTTCACATTCGACGCGAGGCACAACACGCCTCGCATCGGCCGCATCCTGATGGCGACCGGCAGAGACGCAACCGATGTTGCCCTGTCCACCAGCTTCGGCCCCGCGCAACTCGCCCGGTTTGAAGTGATTACCGACGAAGTGGTTTGAACTTCGCGCGCATCCCGCAGGTGGGCCTCCTTGGGAAGCCCGTTTTCGGCGGGGTGTCGCTGCCGCCCATCCGACTCCGCCTACTTGCCCATAACGCCCAATGCCGTTTTCAACGGCGCGTCTGAGATCGTAATGAGCCCAAGGTAGGGATGGGACATATCCGAGATCAAATAGATCGCCGCTGCCACGGACAAAGAGGATAAACCTAGGACTCCGACGACCGTCACGTTTCGCGGCGCTAGCAGCCCGAACGTTGCGAATAGGAGGCTTAACCAGAATATCAAGATTACGAGAAACGGCGCCGGGAGACCTTCATCCTCAGCCTCCATCATTGCCCAGTTATCTTCCGCGATTTTGTTACTGAGCTCCAGTGATTGGGCTCTTAACAGTTTTTGGCTTTCCGTAGCGGGTGTGAGGTTGCGCAGAATCTCCTGCATTTGCTCGATTCCACCCTCACCAAACCCAACTTTCGGAGGTGCGACGCCTCCCGTGTCGCCCCAGTTCTGTTCGAGGCGTTGCGTCACAAGTTCGCGGACAATCTGGCGAGCGCCGGCCGTTTCGGCTCCATAGCGAGCAAGCACTCGATCAATCAACACAAGGTGCGCCGCTGCCGTCCTGACTTCGCCCTCCGCTGTCTCGTGCGCGGATTTTGCTGACGAGATCAGCAAGCCCAGCGCAAGCGCTGACAGCGTTCCGATCACAGCCGTTGCAAGTTTGATGGCATCCTTGGACTCCGAAGCCAAATGATCATCCGGCAGCCGGTATTGTGCGAATACGCCAATGAGAGCCGCTGCGAAAAGGCAGCCAAACGCAACGAAGCCGAGTGTAATTGAACTCATACAACCCTCTTAGTGCCGCTCGGGCTCTTGCGCCAAGAAATTCTATGAAAGTCGGATGCGATTGGCATCCCAAGCCATCAGACAAAGCAATCCAATCCAGTTCCTCGCT